>NZ_JAPEOB010000002.1 GCF_026341775.1 Streptomyces sp. NBC_00654
GGCGGGCGTTCAGGTTCGCTTGTTTGGCTGTCGCCTGCTCGGCGTAGTGCCTTTCCTCGAACTCGATCGGGCTGAGGAAGCCGAGCCGTTCCTGGATGCGGCGGGAGTTGTAGAAGCCGTCGATGTACTCGAAGAGCGCGACGTTCGCCTCGGCCCGGGTGGCGAAGGTGCGGCCGCGGAGTCCCTCGGTTTTGATGAGCATCCAGAGGTTCTCCGCGAGGGCGTTGTCGTATGAATCTCCGACGGACCCCATGGACGCCTCAGCTCCCGACCGCATCAACCGGGTTGTGAGCTTGATGGATGTGTATTGGGTGGATTCAACTGATCGTCGCAACACCTCGACCCTGGAGGTGTTGGATGGGTCGGCCAGCGGGATGGGCCACGCGGCTGACGGGGCGTCCGGCAATGCGGTCGCCGGGACGGCCCCCAATCCGTCGGGAGGTGGAGCGGGCTTTCTGGATGAAGATCGCCGAGGGGATGACCAGCGAGGCGGCGGCGGTCTCGTGCGGCGTATCCCCAGTGGTGGGGTCCCGTTGGTTCCGTGAACGTGGCGGCATGCCGTCGATCCAGCTCAGCACGCCCTCGGGCAGATACCTGTCCTTCACGGAACGCGAAGAAATCGCGCTGCTCAACGCCCAGGGCCTGGGAGTCCGCGAGATTGCACGCCGCCTGGGCAGGGATCCGTCGACCATCTCGCGGGAGCTGCGACGCAACGCGGCCACCCGCGGCGGGCAGCTCGGCTACCGGGCCTCGATCGCCCAGTGGAAGGCGGAACTGGCGGCACGGCGTCCGAAGACGCCGAAGCTCGTGGCCGATGAACGGCTGCGTGAGTATGTGCAGGACCGGCTCGCCGGGGATGTACGTCGTCCGGACGGAACACAGGTCACCGGGCCGAAGACGCCTCGGTGGAAGGGACGGAACAAGCCCCGCCGTCAGGACCGGCGGTGGGCGACGGCCTGGAGTCCCGAGCAGATCGCGGGCCGGCTCAGGACGGATTTCCCCGATGATGAGTCCATGCGCATCTCGCACGAGGCGATCTACCAGGCGCTTTACATCCAAGGACGTGGAGCCCTCAAGCGTGAGCTGGTCGGCTGTCTGCGTACCGGGCGTGCGCTGCGGGTTCCCCGCGCCCGAGCCCGACGGCGGGCGAACGGGCACGTCACCCCCGAGGTGATGATCAGCCAACGACCGGCCGAGGCCGAGGACCGGGCAGTCCCGGGACACTGGGAAGGCGACCTCATCATCGGCACCGGCAAGTCCGCGATCGGCACTCTGGTCGAGCGCACGACCCGGTTTACCATGCTGCTGCACCTGCCCCGGATGGAAGGCTTTGGCACCGAGCCGAGGGTGAAGAACGGGCCGGCGCTGGCCGGTCTGGGTGCCGAGGCCGTCAGGGACGCGATCGCCTCCACGATCACCACGCTGCCCGAGCAGCTGCGTCGCTCGTTGACCTGGGACCGCGGCAAAGAACTGGCACAGCATGCCCGGCTCCGCGTCGACACCGGCCTCGAAATCTACTTCGCGGACCCGCACAGCCCGTGGCAACGCGGCACGAACGAGAATACGAATGGGTTGCTGCGGCAGTACTTTCCGAAGGGCACGGACTTGTCCCGATGGCAGACAGACGACCTCGCAGCCGTTGCACTCGCCCTCAACAGCCGCCCCCGCAAAACCCTCGGATGGAAGACACCCGCTGAAGCCCTCAACGAACACCTACTCTTGACTCAAGAAGCCGGTGTTGCGACAACCGATTGAGTCCGGGTTGGCAGCCGTGATCCGCATGGTGAATGAGCTTTCCGGGCTCGACCTCGCGGCTGGCGAGCGCGTACTCCAACGTGGTCAGCACCAGGTCGGCGTCCGCGCGGGCAGAGGTCTCCCAGGCCACCACCCGGCGGGAGAAGGCGTCGCGGATCGCCGAGAGCCACAGCGGCCCCTCCCCGGTGGAGATCATCGTCAGGTCGGTGACCCACAACCGGTTCGGCGCCGGTGCGGTGAAGTTCCGGTTGACCAGGTCCGGGGCGAGGGTGGCCTTGGGATCCCGGCGGGTGAAGCCCTTGCGGCGTGGGCTGACCCCGGAGATGTCGGCTTCGCGCATCAATCGCTCGACCCGTTTGCGGCCCACCCGGGCGCCCTCGCGATGAAGGACGGCGTGCACGCGCGGAGAGCCGTAGATCCCGCCGGACTCCGTATGGATTTCCTTGATCCGCTCGGTCAGCTCGACGTCGCGGCGCCGGCGTTCGCAGGGCTCCTTCTCGGCGCGGCGCCAGCGGTAGTAGGTGGAGGAGGGGATATGCAGTTCCCGAAGTACGCACTCGACTCCCAGGCGGGGATGCTCGCTGACGAGCGCCGTTACCTGGGCCGGGTCGGGTCGAGTTGCGCCGCGAAAAACGCCGAGGCTGTCCGCAGGACATCGTTGGCCCGCTTGAGCTGGGCGTTCTCCTTACGCAGGGCCGTGAGCTCGGCGCGTTCGTCCGTGGTGAGACGGTCGTCGCGCTCGCCGGCGTCCGCCTCGGCCTGGCGGATCCAGCCGCGCAGAGCCTCGGGGTGCACGCCGAGGTCGACGGCCATCTTTTTGATCTGCGGCTTCGGCTCAGTAGTGCGATACATCCGTACCGCACGCTCACGCAACTCAAGCGAGTATTTCCGGGGAGCAGCCATGGTCGATGTTCCTCTCATGAGTCCCATCTGACCTGCTGTCAACCGACTCCGCATCTCGGGGGAACCTCACACAGCGTGGGAGCACCGGGATGGCTGTCAGGGCGGCTTCGGCCGTGCAGAGACAGGTGTGGTTGAGGGAAGGGTGAAGGCAAGAGAGCACGTTTGCTGCGGCTGTGCCCGCTCGGAGCTGTTGGGGGAGAAGGAAGCCAGATGGCCCTCCTCCCCCACGTAAGCCTCATGTCGCTACATTCGCACTGTCTTGCGAGGCGTCTTCCTTGGAATGCGGCTTCAGGGCGCCCCGCCCCCGCGTACGGTCTATCTCGCGCCATTCCGGCCGCAGTCCGGCCAGATTCGTGGTGAGGAAGTACGCGGCGCCGCAGGCGAGCAGCACCGGCACGAGTCCTGCAGCGGTCACCGCCGCCCCTGCGAGCAGCCCGCCGAGAGGGATGCCGGCCCAGGCCAGCGAGTCACCGAGCGCGTTGACCCGGCCCAGCATCCGGCGCGGCACCCGCTCGACGAGGACGGCCCCCAGCACTGGGTTGACGAAGCCGGCACCGAACCCACTGATCGCGAAGACGGCCAGTACCACCCCCCACGGAGCATCGAAGGCGAGGATCAGGAACCTCGGTGCCCCGGCCAGCAGGAACCCAGTGAGAACCACCACCCGCCGCCTCAGCCGGTGGGCGACCATCGCGGCGATCAGGCTCCCGCCGACCGCCGCGGCCCCCATCACGCTGCCCATCAGGCCGATCGCGGCCGGCCCGTTGCCGGACTCCCTGGCCCAGACGGGCACGAGCACCGAGGTAAACGCCGCGTCCAGCAGGTTGGTGATCCCCACCATGACGATGACGGTGAGCAGCAACGGCTCGCCGCGCAGGAAGGTGAAGCCCTCGCCGAACCGCCGCCAGTAACCCGGTCCCGTCCCCTCGGCCTGCGAGGGGGCTTCCTCGGCCGCGTGCCCCATACCGCGAGGCAGCGCGACTTTGATGATCACCGATCCGAGGGCGAAGCAGCCCGCGTTGACAGCGAGTCCGGTCAGGGGGCCGAGCAGCGCCACCAGGGATCCGCCGACCGCCAGGCCGACGGTAGAGGCGAGCCGCTCGATCACACCGGCCAGACCGGTGGCCCGCTCCAGCGGCACCCGGCCGCGCTCAGCCGCCTCCGGGACCATCACTTCCTTGGCCAGGTCGCCGGGTCCCCGGGCCGCGCCGATCAGTGCAACCAGAACCAGGAGAAGGGGAAAGGAGAGCAGGTCCAGGGCGTGGAGCAGGGGAACCGCGGCGGCGGCGGTCGCGCTGGCCAGATCGGTGGTCCAGGAAACGGCTCGCGGGCCGATCCGGTCCACCAGCGGTCCGGTGAACGCCTTGACCACCACGTAGGGAGCCATCTCGCAGAAGGCGACCAGTCCGGTCTGGGTGGCGCTGCCGGTTGTGACGAGGACGAACCAGGGCAGTGCCACAACGGAGATGCGCGTGCCGGTCAGCGACACGGCCATGGCCGCCAGCACCCCGCCCAGCGGCCGTAAGGACCTCTTGGCGGGTATGCCGCCGGCCTCCAAGGCGTCGTCGGTCATGATGTCGGGTTTCCTTCCTCTTCCTGAGGGCGGGAAGGGAGCGACGACGCGGCAGGCGCGTCCAGTTCGGGCAGGATCTGCGTGATCACGGCGACCCGTTCGGCTCCCTCAGGAGCACTTGCCGCCGTCTCCGGCGAGTCTCGCCGGTAGCGCGCGATGACTTCCGTCAACTCCCTGTACAGGACGGCGGCCTCCTCCGGCGTGATCCGCAAAGCCCAATCGCTCATGTCGAAGGTGTTCCGCCATGCGCGGGGCATCGTCTGAAGCCCATTCAGGGCCTGCTGCGTGCGCAGGGTGTAGATAGCCGCGACGGACTGCTGGTAGGCCAGTGCGGCCTCGGGCTCCCGCTCGGCCAGCTCAGGATCGTTGAACCAGGTAGTCCGGTGCACCGACCGCCACCAGCGCTCACGCGCGTTGCCGCGTTCGGTGTCCTCCTCGACGAAACCGGCCGCGCCGAGCTGCCGAAGGTGGTAGCTGGCCGTACCGGAATTCACGCCCAGCCGCTCCGCGAGGCGGGTGGCCGTCGACGGGCCGTACTTCCGCAGCAGCCCGACCAACTGCACGCGCACCGGATGCGCCAGGGCACGCAGCCCCCTGGCATCCAGGACAACCGAGTCCTCTTCAACGTTCGGGCCATCCGGCCTCTCCACTGCATCAGTCATGCGACACACAGTAGACCGCAAAGAGTTATTCGCAAAGATCCCTTCGCGCAGAACTCTTTGCGGTTCAGCAGGCTTGCGAGGGGCCGCTGCTCAAATGTGCTGACCTGCCTGCCCTCTGGTCGACGGAAATTCGCGCTCTTGGGGTGCGGCGGCGCGCGGGGCCGGTAGCTCCTCAGCCCTGGCGGGCTTGCGGTGCCCCGGCGGGGCGGTTGGCCGCCGTAGGCGGCTGTGAGCAGTTCGCCGCCTACGACAGGAGAGGCGTGGTTGGGGCCGGAGAGAGGTTGCTGGAGGCACACACGCCTGCTCGGTTCCCCCCGAGAGTGAGATCGTCGCCCTGGAGGACAGCACCCAGGCCGTCGTCGAATCCGCACTGCTGCACATCTCCACGCCACGTGACCCAGCGACGATCGCCGCGTTCCTCAGCACCCGGGTGTTCCGGCCGGATTCGCTGGTGTGGCTCGACGGGTACCAGGCCCTGCGACGGTGGCGCGAGGAACACGAGATTGCGGGGCTGTTCGCGGTGCCGTACGAGACGCAGACCGAGGTCGGCGTGGTGCGGTTCCCGCTGGGCCGGTGGGTGCACCAGCAGCGGCGGGCGAAGCGGGCCGGTGAGCTCGATGACCATCGCAGGGAACTCCTTGATGAGGAGGGGTTGGTGTGGGAGCCGGGGGACGAAGCGTGGGAGGCGAAGCTCGCCGCGCTGCGGTCCTTCCGGCGGGCTCATGGGCATCTGGCGCCGCGGCAGGACGCGGTGCGGGGCGAGGCGGACGACGAGCTGGTGGCGATCGGGCAGCTCATCGCGAACCTCCGTCGGAAGGACGGCCTGGACAAAGACCCGGAACGGGCCGGGACGCGGGCCGAGCAGCTGGCTGCCATTGATGAGGACTGGAACTGTCCCTGGCCGCTGGACTGGCAACGCCACTACCGGGTCCTCGCTGATCTTGCCGACACCGAGACCGGCGGGACCCTGCCCGACATCCAGGCCGGTGTCCTGTTCGAGGGTGACGATCTGGGGAAGTGGCCGGCGCAGCAGCGGAAGGCGCACACGTGGGCGCAGCTGAGCGGTGAGCAGCAGGAGCGGCTCGGCGGGCTCGGTGTGACACCGGACGAGCCGGAACCCGCCCCGGTGACAACACGCGTGGCGAAGGGGGCGGGTGGGTTGTCGGCGCCGTTCCGGCGGGGGGTTGCAGGCCTTGCTCAGTACCTTCAGCGCGAAGGGCACGAGCGTCCTGTCCCGAGGAAGCACGAAGAGCCGGTCGAGGTCGACGGCCAGGAGCACGTCGTGAAACTCGTGTGTTCAGCGGATGAGGCGGGCCCGGTTCTGCACGCAGTGCAGGGTGCCCTGGTGGGGTGTGCTCAGGCGGCGTTGGGCTTCGGCGAGGATGATCTCCGCCAGGGCGCGGGGGCCGGTGTCCTCGTCCAGGATGTCGGTGTGGTGGCGGACGTCGGTGGCGACGGCGCGGGCGTGACCGGTCAGCTGCAGGGCGATCCGCTCGAAGTCATGCGAGGTGAGGACGGCCGGGTCGGTCCAGGACAGGACCGCGGCGACCAACCGCTCGTAGGGGGCGCGGTCCAGGGGTAAGCCCGCTCCGTACAGCCCGCGCGGGTCGTGGAGAACAGTGTGCGTGTTCAGTTTCATCAGCCCTCACCCCAGGGGTTTCACGAAGTCTCCGGCAGCCGGCCGCCACCTGATGATCATTCGCCGCCACCATCCCCACCGGATGACTCTCCCCGACTGCAACCCTATGCAACCCCCACCTACCGCTCCGGACCAGGACGGCCGGCCGGCCGGGGCATCCGGGCGGGAATGCCGCGCTCGCCCGGCACAAGCCAGGAACTGCCGGAGCGGACACCGGCCCGGCCGGGTGGTACGGGACACCGGGACCAAGACCTGGCGGGACAAGCTCCCCCGAGCAGCACGACGTCATCACCGGGCTCGGTATGCGGTGGGCGTGACACCGGCCGCTGCCAGTTGTTGAAGAGGTGTTTCCATGGGTTCGTGGGAGCTCTCACTCCCCTGGCCAGGCAATCCTCACCCAGTGACCAGCTGATCCTCACTACTTGTCCAACACCAGCGCCGGGCCATCAAAACTCAACACCTCATGAAACAAACCGAATCAGCCCGGTCCACAGCACCCAAGACCGGACACCGAACCGAGAACCACCCCAGCCAGGGAAGCGAAGACTCCCAGTCCAGGCACGCCGACTGGCGGGGAGGCGGTTCACCGCCGATTCGCGCTCCCATGTCTCCGTCTACCGGCTCCCGCACGGGTAGCGCGTAGTGCGGCCGCGTTCGCCGGGGCGCCCCTGTCCGCACGACGCACTGCCGTGTCACGCCCCCGGCCCGTTGCGGTCCACGCGTCACAGCAGGACCACGCCCGCGACGGTGGCCACCGCGCAGAGCAGCAGGAGGACCACGATGAAGACGATGCCCCAAATGCCGGAGCGGCGGGCGGCGGCGCGGTCCAGGGTGAAGACGGCGGGGTCCTCGGGCGCGTAGCGGACCGGGAGCTCGCGTCCGTACCAGTCGGCAGGGCGTCGTACGCCGTTACGGAGGCGGGCGGTGACCGCCGTTCCCTCATGTGTCGTGAATGCGAGGACCGGGGTGTAGCTGGTCGAGACGGACTCGCCGTCTTCGCAAACGGACTTGAGGACGGCGACGACCCGGCCGGGAACGCGCACGGCGGCGGCCATGTGCGCGGCCTCGACACGTATCAGACGGAGGTCGTGGCGCAGTAAGGAGACCATGGCGACAGTCAGCGGTCCGCCGACGCCCAGCAGCGCCCACGGATATCCGTACCGGATCGCGATGTCCGTGACCAGACCGGCGTACAGCAGGAACACCGCGAAGTTCGGCCAGGCCCGCCCGTCCTCGCCGTCCTGGAGACCGTAGCTGATCCAGAACCGATCCGGGTCACCGGGCGGGTGGAGCACCGCGACCTCACGCCCCACCCAGACCGTGTTCAGTTCGATGCCGCGCTCGGCCACGTACGGCAGGACGTGTTCCTGCCCGGTGACGGCGTCGGCGAAGGCGATCATCACGGGTATTCCGGCCGTGCCGGGGCTGCCGTGCGGAGGGGTCCGCACCTCGACGATCCGCCCGGTCACCCGTACCGTCCGCTGCGACCGGGTGGCCCCGGCCAGCGCGCGCCCGTATCCGACCAGAGCCCATACGCCGCACGCCCCGCACCACAGCAGCAGTGTTCCGTGCCAGTTCACGCCCGCCCCCCTGTCCGTCGTTCGTGCGCAAGGTCTACCATGGCCGGACCGGCCGGCCGAGAAGAACTCCGACTTCGCCGAACCGTGGATGGCACCGGAGTTCGGTCCGGCGCAGCATCGGTCCGCACAGCGTGACCTGCTGTGCGGGACTACGTCGTTGCCGGTGGAGCAGGCCGAGGCAGCCGGGCGGCGTGCTGTGCCGCTCCGTACACCACTCGCACGACGCCGGGCCGGCACATGGCGTCATCGCGGACCAAAGCGTGCGGGCGCAGGGGACACTGAAGGTGGACCAGCTGTCGCTGCTGGACGCCATCGAGGACAAACCACACCTGCCCGAGGCGTTCAAGGAACTGAGAGAGCTCCCGAGGCCGGCGGAGAAGCCGCTGCGGGAAGACAAAGCGCGCGCCCAGGCCCGCGCCACGAAGGATGGGACGTCATGACGATCGCTGTGGAGCCCGTCGCTCCCGAGTACGTCTGGACGGCCAACAACGCCCTCGTATTCGCCCCGCGCGGCATACCGCCGGCCGCCTACCCCGTACTGCTCCACCTCCTGGGCCGTCAGGAGCCCGGCGGGCGCTGCCTGGTCCGTCGGCGGTCCCTTGAGGAGCTCGAGCGTGATCGTTGGCAGGCGCCCGCGTGTGACGCCACCCGTCTCATTGCGACGGCGCATGCTCTGCGGAGTTCGGCAGGATGCCGTCCTGCGGTGCGCCGTCCAGGCCCCGGCCCGCGATCTGGTTGCGCTCGTAGAAGGTGACCATGTGCGTCAGAAGGGCGGGGCTGGCGCGGCCCGAGAACACCGTTGATGGCCTCATTCGCCGCGCCAAGGCCTTCATCAGCCCGCCCACAAGCCCTGCATCCGCATCCGTGTTCACCAGCTCTCCAGAAAATCAGCGTGACCCGCGACGAGACGGGCCGGCCTGCGAAGCGCCGCTGTCCTGGCCTCGCCTGTCGGCGGTCAGGGGGAGGTTGCGGCGTCGGGTGCGGCGGTGTGCTGTTCGAGGCCGCCGAGGATGAGCGCCAGGCCCGCCTCGAACGCCTCCCCGTGATCGAGCGCGGGTACGTCGTCCGGCAGGTCCCCGGTGTCCGGCGCGTCCACCTCTGCCTGCTGCTCCAGTACGCAGCCGACGGTGAAGCGGCTGGCGGCCAGCATCGCCATCTGCGCCTGCCGCTCGGAAACGCCAGAGGAGACCAGGAAGGCCATCTTGCGGCGGATCCGGTGCAGATCACCGGTCGGAGTGCTGCCGGCGTGCAGGCGGGCGCCGTCGCGGCGCATCAGCAGGGTGCGGCGGAAGCTGCGGGAGTTGTCCAGGAACCAGCTCCGCCAGTCGTCCTCGTCTTCCGGCAGGGCGGCGTGGGCGTGTGGGGCCATGGCCGCCTCCGCCATCGCGGCCAGCAGGTCCTTCTTGGTCTTGAAGTGGTAGTAGAGCGACGGCTGCTCGACGCCCAGGCGTTTGGCCAGCCGCCGGGTGCTGACGGTTTCCAGGCCCACGTCGTCCAGCAGGTCCAGCGCCTCTGTGACGACGGTCTCACGGTTCATCTTGGTCACGTTGACAATCTATCGCTGATAGAAGAACCTGGAAAGGAATCAATCACCGATAGATTCTGGGGTGGCGTCATGGCGAACAAGATCGCGAAGCGCCTGCGGATCCTGGTGGCCGGCGGCGGTGTCGCAGGGCAGGCGCTGGCCTTCTGGCTCACCCGCGGCGGCCACGCCGTGACGGTCGTCGAGCGGTTTCCGGCGCTGCGCGCCTCGGGGGCGCAGGTGGACCTGCGCGGGCAAGGCATCGACGCGGTGACGCGGATGGGGCTGCTGGAGGAGGTGCGCAGTCAGCTGGTGGACGAGGCCGGAGTGGCGTTCATCGACTCCCGCGGGAAGCCGAAGGCGACGATCATGGCCAACACCTCCGGCAAGGGCCGTCAGACCCTGACCTCGGAGTACGAGATCATGCGCGGTGACCTGGTGCGCATCCTGTACAAGGCGACGAAGGACGACGCCGAGTACGTCTTCGGCAAGAGACTCGACGGCTTCGACCAGCACTTCGACAAGGTCACCACGCACTTCTCGGATGGGACCTCGGGCGAGTACGACCTCCTGATCGGCGCCGACGGGCAGGGCTCGCGCACCCGCCGGGCGCTGCTGCCCGAGGGCTTCGATCCGTACCGGCACGTGGGCATCCACACGGCGTACTGGTTCGTGCCGCGCATCGCCTCCGACACCAACATCCGCGACACCTACATGATCCCAGGCGGCCGGCAGATCATGCGGCGCAGCCACAACGCGACCGAGACGCAGGTCTACTTCGTGATGCGTGAGGACTCGGCGGAAGCCTCCGCGATCCACCGCGCTCCGATCGAGCAGCAGCAGAAATTCTGGGCCGAGCGGTTCAATGACGCCGGCTGGCAGACCGAGCGGTTCGTCAAGGGCATGAAGGACAGCCCGTTCTTCTACTCCCAGGAGATCGCCCAGGTACGCATCGGCAGCTGGTCCAAGGGCCGGGTGGCGCTGGCCGGGGACGCCGCGCACTGCGCCTCCCCCTACAGCGGCATGGGGATCTCCGGCGGACTGATCGGCGCCTACGTCCTGGCCGGGGAGATCAACCGAAGCCCGGGCGACCTGCCGACCGCGCTGGCGAACTACGAGCGCGTCCTGCGCCCGTTCGTCGACGAGATCCAGGGCGAGGTCAACCCGCGCATCCTGCGCGTCGGCATGCCCCTGAACAAGCACGCCATCACCGCGTTCCAGAACGCCACCGCGCTGGCCTGCTTCCTGCACATCCCCGACCTGGTCGCGCGCATGTCGAAAGAGGAGCGCGGCGGTGACTGGCAGCTTCCCGCCTACGCCTACGCCGACGCCTGAGCGCCCGAGGCAGGCCCTGTGCCCACGAGCCTGCCCGTCGCCAAGGCCCGCCCGCAACGGCTACACCGTCCACGCCCCCGGCCAAACCATCTCCCTGGACCGCGCCGCCCCGCCCCTCGGCCTCCGCGCCGGCAACAACGAGTGCGTCTCCGCCCGCTGGCGCCCCCGCCGCTGAGCAAGACCCGAACTACTGGGGCCCCGCCGTCACGCTGAGGCTGGGGCCCTCCGCCCACCGTTCCTCCGCCTCCGCTGGCCCCCGCACCGTCAACGACCCGGCCCCGCGGCGGTTCGCGGTGCTCGCCCGATCGGCCGGGGCGCCCGAGGGGCCGGTTAGCGCCGGGCGTTGCCGGGGGCCAGCAGGCTGGTCACGTCCGCGATGGCCTGCGCCGCGGGCTTGAAGTACCGGCGAACATTCTCCACCTTCTTGTGCCGGGACTTCGCCATCAGCATCAGCTCCGAGGCCCCTGCTCCCCTAACTGATCGTTTCAGAATGCGGTTCGGAGTCGTCTCAAGCAGATGATGCTGCAGGCGAGTTGGAGCAGACCGAGATGGAGGTCGGCGCGTATCTCGTAGCGGATCCGAAGGCGTTTGAACTGGTGCAGCCAGGCGAAGGTCCGCTCGACGACCCAGCGGGTCCTGCCCAGGCCGGAGCCGTGCGGTGTGCCGCGACGGGCGATCTTCGGTGTGATCCCACGAGCCCGGACGAGGCGGCGGTACTTGTCGTATTCGTAGCCACGGTCGGCGAACAGTCGCCGGGGCCGGTGGCGGGGCCGGCCGCGCAGGCCGCGGATGTGCGGTATGGCGTCCAGAAGTGGCATGAGCTGGGTGACGTCGTGGCGGTTGCCGCTGGTCAGAGCAACGGCGAGCGGGGTTCCGTGCCGGTCGACGATGATGTGGTGTTTGCTGCCGGGGCGTGCGCGGTCGACCGGCGAAGGTCCGGTGTGAGCCCCCTTGAGGGCCCTGACGTGCGAGCCGTCGATCGCAGCGTCGTCCATCTCCAGCAGGCCCTCTTTACGCAGTTCTGCCAGCAGGACTTCGTGGAGGCGGGGCCAGACTCCGGCTTCGGTCCAGTCCCGCAGACGCCGCCAGGCCGTCACCCCACTGCAGCCCACCTGCTCCGCAGGGACGTCCCGCCAGCTCACACTTTTGCGCAGCACGTAAACGATGCCCCGCAGAGCAGCACGGTCATCGGCCGGCAGCCGCCCGGGATACCGGTGCCGCCGAGGCGGACGAGGAGGCAGCAGCGGGGCTATGCGTTCCCACAGGTCATCGGGCACGAGATCAGCAGACACCCGGCAGATCCTGCCGACACAACACCCAACTGCCAAGCCAACACACCGATCTCATTCTGAAATGATCAGTAAGACCTGTCCCGTAACTGCTGGTCAGGGTGAGATGATCTTGTTGTGTCTGGTGTGATCGCGGCGTCGAAGCCCTCCTGGATAGCCCCGTTCAGCGGGCTGAGCCCGCGCCAGTTCGGCAAACTGATCACCGCCCTCCGGCGGGAAGGTGCGGATCCGGTGCGTAAGGGCCGACCGTGGAGCCTGCCGCTGGAGGACCGCGTCCTGCTGGCCGCCGCCTACTGGCGCACAGACCTGACCCTGCGGCAGCTGACGCCGCTCTTCGGGGCGCCGAAGTCCGCGGCCGACCGCATCATCGACCACCTCGCGCCATCGCTCGCCCTCCAGCAGCGCAAGCGATTCCGTAAGGACACCGTGCTGATCGTGGACGGCACCCTGGTCCCCACCCGCGACCACAACATCGCCGAACAGTCGAAGAACTACCGGTACTCCACCAACCACCAGGTCGTCATCGACGCGGACACTCGGCTGGTCGTCGCGGTCGCCGTCCGCCGCCCGGCAACCGCAACGACTGCAAGGCGTGGGAGCTGTCCGGCGCGAAGGCCGCCGTCGGCAGGACCACGGTCATCGCGGACGGCGGCTACCGGGGCACCGGCCTGGTCATCCCGCACCGCCGCGAACCCGGCCAGAGCGAACTCGAACCATGGAAAGAGAAACACAACGCCTCGCACCGCAAGGTCCGCGCCCGCGTCGAGCACGCCTTTGCCCGGATGAAGACCCGGAAGATCCACCGCGACTGCCGCCTCAGAGGTGACGGCGTCCACCACGCCATGCTCGGCATCGCTCGCCTGCACAACCTCACCCTCGCCGGGTGACGAAGGAACAAGCAGGCCAGCGAGCACGTCGCAGATCATTTACGGGACAACGCTTAGCCGTACGCCTCATCAATAGTGACCCACCGGAACGGCGTCCTGACTCCCTGTGCATCGGTTGACGGCGGCCCAACCGGGGCCAGGGCTTCACGACGTCGTGCACGGAAGATACCTGGCCGGCTGCCGGTACCTGCCCGCCAGGTGCGCCTGGGCCGGGCAGAAATCGAATGCCGGTCCCAGCGCTCGTGGCATAGCCTCGAACTGTGATTCGTACTGCTATCCCAAAAGATGCCCCGGTACTCGGGGAACTGAAGGTTCGCGCGTGGCGGTCGGCCTATGCGGGATTCATGAGCACGGCGTATCTGGAGCGGCTCGACCCCGTGCAGGAGGCCGTGGACTGGGCCGAGTACCTGGTGGACATCCCTGCCGCATACCGGTTGTGGGTGGCGGAGGAAGCGGGCACCGTCGTCGGGTTCTGCCGCACCGGCCCCGCTGACGGGGATCCGGATCTCGGTGATTCCGCGGGCGAGGTCTACGGGCTCTACATCGAGCCCGCCCGAATCGGCACCGGACTGGGCAGGGGCCTGTTCGGGCACGCCGTAGCCGATCTGAAAGGGCGTGGCTTCGGTCAGCTCTGCGTGTACGCGTACGTTCCCAACACCGATGCCATCCGCTTCTACGAGCGTGCCGGATTCACCCGGGACGGAATCGAACGGCTCGATGACGAGGACGGCATCGGTGTTGCCGAGGCCCGGTTGGTCTGTCGCGACAGCCCGGCTATGTAGGCCACAGCATCCTCAACCTCCAAGCCGCCAGCACTTGGTGAGTGCTGGCGGCGCCCATGTTCGACACCCCGCTGATTCTGTGAACGGTCAGTCAGCCGGTAGGGCTGTGGATGTGCCAGTTGTTCAATTACAAGCCCCCAGCCTGCCGGAACGCAGACGCCAGCCTGGCAGCAACCCAACCCGGGCCGCAGGTCGACTATCACAGTTACCTTTTTCGTGGCTCCGCAATGGGGCCTCCGGCCTTCGGGTCCGGCATGACTTTCCCCCCCTTGTTGCGGTTGATGATCCGGGGGGTGGTGTCACCGGGCCCGGAAGCATCGACGGACCGCTGATGAGGGGCTTGAGCACCGGATTCACCCGAGCCGGAAGAGTTCTCCGTAACGTGGGTGTGGCAGCTCGATGCCGAGGCAAGGCCGGACGAAAGCGCCATGGAGAGGCCTGCACGTGATCGACATCGGTAATATCGACGTCTTCCTCGGCCTGGACGTCGGCAAGAGTGAACACCACGCCACCGCCGTCACCCCGGCCGGAAAGAAGGCATTCGACAAGCGTCTGCCCAACACCGAACCCAAGCTCCGCGAACTGTTCGCAGAACTCCAGGCCAAGCACGGAACAGTGCCGATCGTGGTCGACCAGCCCGCCATACGCAAGGCGGGCCGTCGGCGGCTGGTCACGCTGCTGCGGCCGAAGGCGCCGAGGATGGCCGAGCGGCTGATCGAGGAGATCTTCGCCGCACTGGACGAACAGACCGTGACCGTTCCGGAGACCGAAGCGGCCTCGCTCATCGTCCCGAGCCTGGCCGGATCGCTGACGGCCGTCCTGGACCAGCGGAAACTGCTGGCCGGACGGATCAAGGAACTCCTGGAGGCCCACCCTCTTTCCAAAGCCCTGACGTCGATGCCGGGGGTCGGTGTCAGGACCGGTGCCCGCATCCTGATCGAGGTCGGCGACGGCAGCACCTTCCCGACCGCCGGCCACCTTGCCGCATACGCGGGACTCGCCCCGGCAACCCGGAACTCGGGCTCCTCGATCCGCGGTGAACAGCCGTCCAGGAGAGGAAACAAGCAGCTCAAACGGGCCTTCTTCCTCTCCGCGTTCGCGGCCCTTGGTGACCGGCATCGCGGGCCTACTACGACAAGAAGATCGCCCAGGGAAAGCACCACACACAGGCCCTGCTCTGCCTCGCCAGGCGCCGGGCCGACGTCCTCTTCGCGATGCTCCGCGACGGAGCCTTCTACGAACCCCAACCCGTCGCAGGCAGGTGAGCAGTTCAGACCGCTCGGTCAGTCCTCCGGCCGAAGCCTCTGACGAGCCGCCTCAAGGCGCTCGTCAAAGTCGGATGCGAACAGCTCAGGAAGCGTCTTGTCGAGGGTTCCGGCGATCCTATGGATCGGCGCCCAGACCGCCGGATCGTCGACAACCTGGCTGAGCGGCGGGCGGGTCCGTCATCTGGAGCTTCTCCAGCCAGTGCGACAGCACCAGTGCCTCGTCACTCGTGAGCTTGATCGTGACCTGGCTATCGCTCATGCATACCCCTACGGCTCGGCCCGCCCTCGACCACACGAACCTACTGGCCTTCGACCTTGACCAACCACATAGGGGCACCCCCGTCGGCCTCGGCATCCCAACCTCCGTCCCCGAACAGATGACGACCAGAGGTCGAGTGCCGGTGGTGATACTCCCGAAAGACGAAGACCACGGCGTGAGTGAATAGGGGCATGCTCTTCGACTTCGCACACGACCACGACCACGACCACGACCACGACCACGACCACGACGGTGAACGGCTCAGCGGTGTATACGGCGGTGAGTCCTCCGGGGTCACCGCCGTGGTGCTGCATGGCGCGGGCAACAGCAGCATGGAGCGACTGCTGCCGCTGGTACAGGAGTTCGTGGCCCACGGCTGCCGAGGGGTCGCCTTCGACTTCTCCGGGCACGGCAAAAGCACCGGAAAGCTCAGTGAGTCAAGCCTGCGGCGACGGTTCGAGCAGGCCGTCGCGGTGATCGACGCGTATGGCGGGGCGGAAGGGCCGCTGGTCCTGGTGGGTTTCAGTATGAGCGGGCAGACGGTCGCGGATCTAGTCGCCCACTACGGGGATCGGGTGGCGGCGCTGGGGCTGTGCGCACCCGCCGTGTATACCGCCGCAGCGTGGGACATTCCCTTCGAGGAAGGGAACGGGCGGTTCAGCGGGACCATCCGGCGGCCGGGCAGTTGGCGGGAGGCGCCCGCGCTTCGGGTGCTGCGGGCGTACGAGGGCCGGACGGTGCTCGCCGTGCCGGGCACGGACGCGGTGATCCCGGCCGCGGTGACCGAGTCCGTACAGGACGCGCTGGCCGCCCGCTCCCAGTACACGCGGTTCGACCTTCCGGACGCACAGCACCAGCTGGGGACGTGGTTCCGCGATCACAGCGAGGACCGGCGGGAGTTCGTGGAGGCAGTGCTGACTGGCCTCGACGACCAGGGCTGGTCAGCTACGCAAGCGTGGGTCGCCAAGCAGCTCGGCACCGGCCGCAAGGTCACCGGCCTGCACCTCCTGTCCGGTGGTTGGAGCTCCCAGATGCGCCAACTCACGCTCGACGACGGCACCGCCCTGGTGCAACGGACTTTCGTCAAGCCGTTCTTCCGCCGCCACGGGCCCGGGCTGCTGGCCCGCGAGGCGTCCGTCCTGACGCTGCTCACCGGGCAGGAGGGCATCCCGGCGCCCGATCTCGTCGCCGTGGACGCCACGGCCGAACACTGCGACCACCCGACGCTGTTGATGTCCGCGCTGCCCGGCCGCGTCCGCGTGGACGAGGACGACCTCGCCCGGCGCCTGGACCTGCTCGCGGCCCAGCTCGTCAGCATCCACAGCGTCGTACCGGACGAAAGACCGCGCACGTACGAGGCGTGGACGTCCCCGGAACGTGTCCGGACCCCGGACGGACCGCTGTGGGAGCGGGCCGTCCACGTGATCCGCCGCGACCCGCCGTCTTACGACGGCTGCTTCCTGCACCGCGACTTCCACCCCGGGAACGTACTCTTCACAGGAGCCGGTCCCAAGCTGCGGATCACCGGTGTCGTGGACTGGGTCGAGACCTCGTGGGGACCTGCCGACCTGGACGTGGCGCACTGCTCGACCGCGCTCGCGCTGCTGCACGGGCCGGCGCACGGGCTGGACTTCCGCGAGCGGTACGAGGCACACGGCGGCCGCGGCCTCGCCGACAACCCCGACCACCTGTACTGGCGGCTGCTCGACGCCCTGCACTACTGCCCCGACGCAGCGAAACTGGCCGGGCCGTGGCGTGAACTGGGCCGGGACGATCTGACGTCCGATGTGCTGGCAGAACGGCTGGAGGCGTACGTGGACGGACTGCTCCAGCGATACGGCTGACCGACCATGGACCACTCGTCTGACACCGGCCCGAGGACACGTGCGCATCGGCCGCCGCGGTGCTCGTTCATGGCCTGTATCACCCTCCCGAACACTTCGCCCTGGTGGCAGAACCCCTGCGGACCGCAGGAACCGCGGTCGTCGTTCCCGAGCTCCACAAGAGCTCATTGTCAGCTGACACAGCCGCGGTCCAAGCCGTCACCGACTCGCCACCGGAGCCTCCGATCGTGCTCGGACACTCCTACGGCGGGTCAGCGATCACTGGGATGCGCGAGGCGGGACACCTGGTCTATCCAGCAGCCTTCGTACCAGATGCCGGCCAGAGCCCCAGCCACTCCGGGTGGCGCGTTCCCGCAGCTCCAGGCCGCGATCAACCCTGAGCCCGACCGGTCGACCAGCCTGTAACCCAACCGGGCTGCGGGCACATTCCACGGCGACTGTCCCGAACCTCTCGCCGTCTGGGCGGTTGGCCTGCTGCGTGCCCAAGCTCCGGCTGCGGGCGAGGCATCCCAGAGCGCCGCAGCTGGAAGCACGCTCCCTCCACCTACATCGTCTGCACGCAGGACCGGGCCATCAACCCGGTCCTGCAGCGGAAGGTGGCCTCGCGCTGCACCTACGTGCGCGAGTGGCAGACGGGCCACTCCTCGTTCGCAGGACAGCCCGATCTCATCGTCGAACTCCTGCAGGAACTGCTCGCCGCCAACACCCTCGCCTGCAGGATGAAGGATTCACGACCGCTCATGGAAATCCCAGGTGCGGACAGCTGCGCGATCAGCCGGTGAACTTGGCCGCGATCTTGGTGAGCAGCCTGTCGCGCACGGCAGGCCACTCATCCACCAACACGCTGTAGTACAGGAGTCACGACGAGGGGCCCTGACCCCGGAGTTTGGACACCGGAGAGACTTGGATCTTGATGGTCCAGGAGAACGGAGTCCCTGTGGGGATGAAGCACTATCCCACCGAGTTCAAGGCGGACGCGGTGGCGCTCTACCAGTCGCGTCCGGGAGCGACGATCAAGTCGGTTGCCACCGATCTCGGGGTGAACACCGAGACGCTGCGGAACTGGATCCGGGCCGCCGACGGACGCCGTGCCGGTGCCCACTCCGCGCCTGCGGCTGCGCCGCAGCCTGGCGGCGAGCTGGTTCAGGCGGAGCTGGCCGCCGCGCGCAAGAGGATCCGCGAGCTGGAGGAAGAACGCGACATCCTCCGCAAGGCGGCCCGGTATTTCGCGACGGAGACGCGCTGGTGACCCGCTGCCAGTTCGTTGAAGATCATCAGCGCCGGTTCGGCGTCAAGCGGCTCTGTGACATTCTCGGGATCTCCCGCTCGAGCTTCTACTACTGGCGCCGGACCGCCCCTGCCAGGGTGGCCCGGCAGGCCGCTGACGCCCAGCTCGCCGCCCGGATACGCAAGGTCCACGAGGACTCCGACGGCACCTACGGCGCCCCGAGAATCACCGCTGAGCTCCGCGACGACGGCGGCCAGGCGGTCAACCACAAGCGGGTTGCGAGGATCATGCGGACGATCGGGCTCGAGGGCGTCCGGCTGCGGCGCCGGCAGCGCACCACCGTCGCGGACCCGGCCGCGCCGAAGGCGCCGGACCTGATCGGGCGTGACTTCACCGCCACGGCCCCGAACACGAAGTACGTCGGCGACATCACCTACCTGAGGATCGGTGGCGGGAAGTTCTGCTATCTCGCGACCGTCATCGACCTCTGCTCGAGACGCCTGGCGGGGTGGGCAGTCGCCGATCACATGCGGACCGAACTCGTTACCGACGCCCTGGCCGCCGCCGAGCGGACCCGCGGGAGCCTGGCCGGGGCGGTGATGCACACCGACCACGGCTCGCAATACACGAGCCGAGAATTCGCCGAAGCCTGCAGGTCAGCAGGGGTCCGTCAGAGCATGAGCGCGGTCGGGTCCAGCGCGGACAACGCACTGGCGGAGTCGTTCAACGCGACCTTCAAAAGAGAGACGCTGAAGGGGCAAAGGGGCTGGCCAAGCGAGCGTGAGGCCCGGCTCGACGCCTTCCGATGGCTGACCCGATACAACACCCGACGCCGGCATTCCCACCTCGGACAACGCTCCCCGATCGCCTACGAGACCACCTTCCACCCACTATCAACTACCCTGACCCGAGCCGCATAGATGTGTTCAAGCTCCGGGGTCAAGGCCCGAGTGCCGTCCTGGCGCATCATGTGACTGCGCAACGTCCCTTCATACGCGAGTCCCAGCTGTGTCAGGGCCTGTTGGGAACGCACGTTGAGGTTGTCGGTGCGCAAGGCCATCCTGGCCAGGCCCAGATCATCGAAGGCATGCCCGAACAGCAGCAACTTGGATTCAGCGTTGTAGGGGCGGACACCAGCACGAACAATCGAACCAGGTCGCGCCAATCTCAGCCCGCCCCTCGGCAAGATCAAGCGCGTACAGGCTGGTCGAGCCGACCACCGCCTCGTCCGCCAGAAGTTGGCGATCAGGCAGATGTGCTCACGTACCTGGCTGCTGATCGTCCATACGGTGAATCCATGCCGACCAGACCGATCCCGGGCCAGCCCGTGCGCTCCTTCCTCACCACCGACGAGCGACGCCTCTCCTACCTCGACTTCGGGCCGGCAGAGGGGCGGCCCCTACTCGGATTACACGGACACCTTGGCGAAGCGGCTGACTTCGCCGAACTCGCCCGCGCCCTGGGCCCCGACGGATGGCGGGTGATCGCGCTGGACCAGCGAGGGCACGGGGACTCCGACCGGGCCGAGCAGTACGACCGGGACGGATACCTCGACGATCTGCGCCTCCTGCTCACCTGCCTGGGCCTTGATCACCGGCCCCTCCCCGTCCTCGGGCACTCCCTCGGCGCCATCAACGGCTACCACCTGGCCGCGGCCCGGCCCGACGCCGTAAGCGCCCTGATCAACATCGACGGGCCTGCCTGTCTCCCTGTCGTGGAACCCGCCCCGCTGTCCTTTCTGCTCGACCTGCCGTACTCCACCCCCACGCGCGAGGAACTCCTCGCCGCCTGCGGCCCCCTGGCACCCCTGCTGGAAAACGGACTGCGACCACACCACGACGGGTGGCGGCTCGGCTCTCACCCCGCGGACACGGTCGACTCCGACACCCGCCTGCTCGGCGACCACTGGCGCCAATGGCTGGGCTCCCACTGCCCCGCACTGCTCCTCCACGGCACAGCCAGCACCGTGCTGCCCACCGCGCAAGCCCGCGACATGACCACTCGACGCCCCGGCACCACCCTGGTCGAACTGGACGCCGATCACTGGGTTCACCTTCAAAGGCCGAAGGAGTCAGCGGTCGCGATCCGCCGATTCCTCGACACCTGCTCCTGAACAGAACGGGCCGCTGACGCCGCCGCGCAGAAGGGCAGAGTGAAGGCGAGCCGGCGGCGCAGCGGTTTCGCTGACGGTCCTACGGCAGTGACGGGCGGTACGGCGGCCACCACGTCCACCGACCACGGCAGCACCAGCCGAATCGAGGACCTCATCACCGCCTTCGGCAAAGGAGGACGGAGTCATCTGACGGGCGCTCGCGACCTCGCGACGACTGGGTGGGCCCACAAAACCCCGGGCCCACCCGGTCGTCCGCGGCGGCCCGCCCGCGGGTCGCCCCACTTGGAGGTGTTCGCGAACACCTCCCTGGCGCCGAGCGATTCGTTTCCTGCCGGAGCTGCGGACGCATATAGATGACGGCTGCCGGCCGCAGAACACGGCCGGCGCCCCGCCACTCCTCCTGCTGCTCGCCTCCGCAACAGCCCTCGGCCCGGATCAGCCCCACGCGCCGACCCGCAGCCCGGGTCAGCCCTGCGCGGCGGACTCGTTCCCTGCCATGTCCATCACTCTACCGCTCCGCGTTCTCGCGGGGCCGCGCTGCCCGTGCGGGTCGGCGGTCTCACGTCCCCTGCCCCGACGAAGTCGGCCGGGCTGTCCTCCCGCAGGCGCCCGGCACCGTGATCGCGGCCGGGGCCTGCCGTGAGCAGAGGGATCACGAGGATCGGCAGGAACCAGACCAGCACGATGAGCCGGTAGTCGTTCACCATGGCGAGGTTGGGGTGTCCGGCTTGGTTGAGCAGGCCGGACAGTGCCGTTGCGGAGGCGAGCAGCCCGAGGATCGCGGGCCGTCGCAGCAGGGCCCAGGCGGCGAGGGCCAGTGCGATGAGGAGAGCGGGGTGGGTCAGCTGATGCTGCAACCAGGCCGGCCAGAAGGCCAGTTCACGCTCGATGAAGTGTGTCCAGGGGGCGGCGACGTCCGGACGCTGGTAGTGGTGGGTCAGGAGGTCTTGGGCACTGTCCTGTCCGGTGGGCCACCCCAGCATGTGCGTCGTGATCTGCATGACGATGGTCAGGACGCCGCAGAGGGCGAACAGGCCGAGCGCGGGGCGAGTTGGCCGACTATGCCGCCTTCGGTACCAGGCGAGTCCCGCAAAGGCCCCGGTAAGGACGGCTGCCAGGAGCAGCGCCTGAGAGTAGCGCGCGAGGAAGGCCGACAAGAGCCCGCCGACGACCATCGCTGTCCCGGCCCGCCGCTTCCCGTTCAGGGTCAGTGCGCAGCCGAGCACCACCCCGGCCGCGCAGGCCATGGTGAGCCCGTCGGTCATGGGACGCATCGCGGTGGAGCCGGTGGGCAGGGCGAGATACAGGGCCTGCCCGGACAACGCGGCAGGCCGGGCGGCACCGCTCGTACGGAGCGCGGCCAGAATACAGAGACTTCCCGCCAACGCGACGGTCACGCCGGCCAGCCAGATGCCCCAGGCAAGGCCGAACGCGGCGATGAACGGCACGAGCAGCAGCGGGTACCCGGGACGTGCCTCGTAGATCGCCATGAAGCGGGGGTTGAGGAACGGCCCGGTCATGCCGGAGGTATTGCCCTGCCGGGTCCAGTACGCGGCCGATGCGGTCAGGCGCTGCACACATTCCCGCGGGGTCTCCGTCGGGAGACCGTTCCCGGACCAGGGAATCCAGGTCAGCGGCCTCTCGGCCCGGTCGGCGCATACGTAGTCGATCGCGTGAGCGGTGGCCGAGGTCCGGCTCTCCCCGCTCAGGCTGAGGGCGTAGGAGATGTAGTTCTTGGAGTCCGGGGAGTCCCGGCCGGTCACCGCCGTCAGCTGCACCCCGACGAAAACGACCGCGATCAGCACGGCGCACATGATTCCAGCGCGGAACGGGGTGGTGCGTCGGCGCATGTCGCGTCCTCAGGGAGAGACGATCGGTCGACAGGCCAACGAGAGAGGCCGGGACGGGTTCCGTCCTCGCTCACACCATCAGGCGACCACAGCACCACCCAAAGATTCACGAACCACCCTTTTAGAGGGTGTTTACGTATGTCTGTTCAGAAAAGCGAGTTCCGTCGCTGACCTGCTTTGCGATTGTTTGAGCGACATACGAGTTTCGCAACCTCTCACCGCTCGGAGTCTGCCACCCGTTTCGCTCACTTCTACCACTGGATGTCCGTCTGGTTTGAGGATGCCGCAGAATCTCCCGATGATCAGCGGAACGACATCTTCTGGCTTTCCCGTGCCAACGCTACGGCGTGAGCCAGCGGAAGCCGTACCTCAGCGACCTGTCCGACGACCGATGGGCCCTGATCGAGCCGACGCTGACGGCCTGGCGGAAAGCCCGGCTCGCCCGCAGACCACCGGTCAGCCGGCCAAGGTCGAACTCCGCGACGCGTCCAACGCGATTCTCTACGTGAACCGCACAGGAATCCCCTGGAAATACCTCCCGCACGACTTCCCGAACCACGGCACCACCTACGCCTACTACGCCGCCTGGCGCGACGAAGGAAACCTCGCCCAGCTCAATTACGACCTGACCGCCCTGGCCCGCGTCAAGGAGGGACGCAAGCCCGAGCCGACCGCCTCCGTCATCGACACCCAGAGCGTGAAGACCTCCACCAACGTGCCCGTGACCAGCCAGGGAACGGACGCCGCCAAGAAGATCGTGGGCCGGAAGCGAGGCATCCTCACTGAACCTCTTTCATCCTGAATAGTTGCAGGTCAGCAGGGTGTGGACGGCTCGGACGATGCGGCTGATGCGTCGGGTCGAGCAATGCGCTCTGTGCATGATGCGCCAGGACTTGAGCTGTGCGAAGGCCCGTTCGCCGGGGGCTCTGAGTCGGGCGTGGTCTCGGTTGAACTGCTGGTAGTGGGCGGGCTGTTCGCTGTGTCGGTAATACAGGGTGCAGACAATGGCGCCGGCGCCCCGGTAGGCGCGGTCGGCCAGGATGAGGATCTGCCGGGTCAGGCAGGCCTGGACGATGCCGTGGGCACGGGCCGCGGTCTCTCACTCCCAGGACAGCGAACCCACATCCCGAAACCGCCGCTGACCAGTGCCAACACACCACTGCCGATGAAGGTGGCACTGCCGCACGGGGCCGGGGCCGGGTATCGCGTCGGCCCGGCCGTCGACAGCGCAGTACCGGGTGTCCATCTCTGATCCTGCCGGTACTTACGGCTGTCTGCGGACTACGAACCGGGTCCCGACGAGGAGTGGGCGCCGTTCCAGATGCTCTGCCTGATCCTCGGCCCGCTCCTGCTGGAGCAGGTCATGCAGTCCAGCCTCGACAAGCCGATGTTCGCCCCCGGTTCCGGGCACGCGCCGCAGCGCGGCCAGCCAACGGCTCCTGCTGCGGGGTGGAGGCTGCGGAGCCAGGTGCCTGCGCCACATGAGTGGAGGGCCGGCCAGACCCGGTGTACGACTCTCCCCCGGATACCCGGGCGTCGCGGGTTGCATGCCGTGATGGGCCTCATCTGCGCCGGCGCGAGGTCATCCAAGAGACCAGGAGGAACAGCGGCAGGACGACCCCGATCAGCAGCGCGGTGCCGGTGACCGCGCTCAAGAGGAAACGGCCTCCCAACTGCGCGATGCCCTGGTACCAGCCGGCCACGACAGCCATCAGCACGAGGTATCCGCCGATCGCGGTGCCCACGACCTGACGGACCAGTGCGGGCCAGCCCCGCCCGGCCGGGGCAGGAGTCAGCCGTTGCGCGGGCTTCCAGGACTTGGCCGGGCGGCGTCGGAGGATGAGCAGGCCGAGGCCGAGATAGCCCATGACCAGGAGGTAGCCGGTCAGCATGACCGTGACGTTGAGGCGTACGGGAAGCACGGCAGGCGTCCGATGGTCAGGTGGGATCCTGAAGCAGGAAGTGCCAGCCGCGCACGAAGGTGTGCCAGCCGAACCACAGCCACAGGGCGAACAGGGCCCAGCGCCCTGCGGGGTAGCGCATGACGGCGTTGGTCGCGTCGCTGAGGGTGGGGAAGCCGTCCTCGGGCCGCAACAGACCGACGCCCTCCCAGGCGAAGATGGCGCCGAACAGCGCGGCCCAGACGAGGTAGCCGATCACCGGATGCTCTGCCAAGGGATCTCTCCTGCTCTGATGGGGTTATCGGTGGCTGTCAGGTCGATGATCGGTCACAGCGGGCTCGGCGCTGCGGACCCGGCGCGCGCGTCAAGCCGCAGGGGAGGAACCGCCCGTCCATGACACGGCCCGACGGCCAAGGGCCACCGCTGGCGGCCGATGGGCCGAAACCGTCCCCGTCGTCCGCCGACGGGCCGACCTCTGCAACGCAGGAGTCCGGAGTGTCGGTGCGGCGGCTGGTGGAGCGGCTGCCCCCGGACAGTTACCTCGCGCTCAGCCACTCCACCGAAACGCCCTTCACACTTCACCACCTATAGATAATCGACATCGTCGGCGAGCGCGGCGTGGAAGCCGTGTGCTTCGCGGACACGCGTGGGTCGCAGGTCGAGATCGTGCAGAACATCGGGCGTGCGCCGCGCCCGAATCCGGACGGGACCATGAAGGTCACCAGGATCATCGTGCCGGTGTTCCTGGAGCCGGGTGAGGACCCCGGTGACATGGTTGCCTCCGCCTCGTTCGCACCGCTTGTGGCCCTCCTCCAGGGCCTCCGCTCACACGACGCCCACCTGTCGAGCAACTGGCTTCGCGTGCCCTGACACGGAGCAGCCGGGAGCGGCCGGTGCACGTTCGGCGGGATGGGGACGGGCGGATCGTCCGGGCCGCGGGTGAGGGTGAGGTCGTCGCCATGGAGGACGGGACCGAAGCGGTGGTCGAATCGGCGCTGCTGCACTTCTCGACACCACGTGACCCGGCGACGATCGCCGTGTTCCTGCGCACCCGGGTGTTCCGGCCGGAGTCGCTGGTGTGGCTCGAGGGATACCAAGCCTACGACGATGTAGGGGGAGCACGAGATCGCAGGGCTGTACGCGGTGCCGTACGACGCTGCGACCAAGGTCGGGGTCACCCGGTTCCCGCTGGGACGGTGGGTCCACCAACAGCGGCGTGCAGCGGGCCGGTGAGCTCGACACCCATCGCAAGGAACTCCTCGACGAGGAGGGGATGGTGTGGGAACCGGGGAGAGACGAGGCATGGGAGGCGAAACTTGGGCAAAGACCAGGAACGGGCCTGGACACACGGCGAGCAGCTCGCCGCCATCGACAAGGACTGGAACTGCCCATGGCCACTCGACTGGCAACGCCACTACCGAGTCCTCGCCGCACTCACCGACGCCGAGGCCGGCGGAACCTCCCCGACATCCAGGCCGGTGTGCTCTTCGAGGGTGACGATCTGGGGAAGTGGCCGGCGCAGCAGCGGAAGGCATACACCTGGGCGCAGCTGAGCGGTGAGCAACAGGAACGCCTCGGCGGGCTCGGTGTGACACCCGACGAAGCTGCCCCCGCTCCAGTGACAGCACGCACAGCGAAGGGGACGGGCGGGCTGTCGGCGCCCTTCCGGCGAGGGGTTGCGGCGCTCGCGCAGTACCTCCAGAGGGATGGGCACGAGCGGCCGGTCCCGGGGAAGCACGCGGAGCCCGTCGAGGTCGACGGCCAGGAGCACGTGGTGAAGCTCGGTGTGTTCATCAGCAACACCAAAACCCGACGCCACCGACTCACCCAGGAGCAGCGCGAGCTCCTCGCCGGGCTCGGCACGGAATGGGCGTGACACCGGCCGTAGCCCGCCGCTGAACCGGAGGAACGGCACTCACCTCATAAGAACTCTCGAATCTGAGACGACGTCATCCACCATGAGATAACGCCTCATGCCAGCGAAACCAGACGATCAGTACCGCTCCGACAAGCAACACCAACCCGAGAGATCGCCCCGGGCGGGCGGATTCTGGTGATGGTGCCCACGTTGGACCTGATCGTGCAGAGTGCCCAGTCCTGGCGGCGGGTCGGGCACCGCGCGCCGATAGTCCCGGTCTGCTCGGTGGACAAGGACGAGGTCTGGAGCAGTTCGGAGTGCGCACCACCGCCAACCCGATACAGCTCGCCCTGTGGGCCGGGACCGGGTTGGCCACCCGACGGCCTGTGGAACGACGAGGAGCCCGACTGCGACCCGCGCGACGGTCGCCCGGCTCTCTCACCTGCCCAGTTGGCCACGGTCTGGGTGCTGAGGTTCCCACTGGGCCGTGGTGGCGACGCCTGCCGGCTGCTGGAGCATCTCCACCGGCACGGGCCCGGGCGGGCCGGTGGTTCAGCGATCGCCGGTCCGCCGGTTACTCGTACCGGTACTTCAGTGAATCCGCTTCCGCCTGCTCGATGTCGGCGATCGTCAGCTCCGGTATTCGCAGCTGGGCCAGGGTCACCTCGGACGAGGTCGGCTGGGCGTCCGCCGGCAGCCACTGCTCCGGCTTCCAGGCCCCGCTGCGCAGGAGCGATTTGGGGCAGTGCGGGTAGACCTCCTCGATCCCCAGCACGAGCGCACTGGCCGGCGGCTTGCCCACGGCGGTCAGCTGCGACAGCAGCTCCGGGCGGGTGGAGACGCAGGCCCGGCCGTTCACCCTGAGCGTCGTGGTGCGCCCCGGGATGATGAACAGCAGCCCGGCCCGTCCGGTGGCGATGACGTTCTGCAGGGTGTCCAGGCGCTTGTTCCCGGTCGCGTCCGGTATCGCCACCGTCCGTGCGTCCAGGACGGCAACGAAACCGGCGGGGCCGCCGCGCGGGGAGACGTCGCAGTTGCCCTCGGCGTCCGCGCTGGCGACCAGGACCAGTGAAGAGCAGCCGATCAACCGCTGGGTCTGTGCGGTGAGTTCGGTCATCTGCTTGCGAACGGCCGCGTCGCTGGGGAGTGCGTAGGCCCGGCGCAGCGTCTCCTTGTCGGGCACGGCGTCGAGGCGGAGTGAGTCGAAGGCGCTGAGGGCGAGGGGTGTTTTCATTGCTCCGGACCTTGATAGGGCCGACCTGCGATTGATCTTGGTCGGCGAGTACGGGGACATGGTGACGTTCGCGCCTGCTGATCCTGCGGAACTTGACCGCCTGATGGTCACACGCCGATGAAGCTCACTGTTTCCGGCATGTCCGCCCGCCCGGTGCGCAGCCGTGGCGCGCCTTCCTTCTCGAATCCCACCGAGACACCGCAGAACAGCACGAGCCCGTCTTCGGCTCCGACCATCCGGCTGACAGTCCTGCGATACATCGTCCACATCACCTGGGGGCAGCTGTGCAACCCTTCCGCCCTCAGCAACAGCATGACCGTCTGCAGATACATCCCCGCGTCCGCCCACTGCCCGGGGCCCATCGTCCGGTCGAGGTAGCAGAACAGCACGACCGGTGCCCCGAACGCGTCCGAGTTCAAGGCGGCGATCTTCATTGGCCTGTCAGGGTCGTCGCGCTCGATGCCCAATGCTTCGTACCGCTGGGCGGCCGCGGCGGCGAAGCGGTCCGTATACGGTGAGGCCAGTTCGGCCGGGTACATCGGATACTCCCGCTCGTCGCCCGGGTCGCCCGCCAGTGCCCTGGCCGTCGCGCGCCTCTTCAGTTCGGCCAGGGGCTCGCCGGCCACGACATAGACATGCCACGGCTGGAGGTTCCCGCTCGACGGGGCCCGCGCCGCTGCGGTCAGCACACGTTCGAGAACCTCTTGGGGCACCGGCTCATCGCTGAACGCCCGCACGGCCCGGCGGCCGTCCACGGCTTCATACACATCCACGTGCTTCTCGTCCTCCCACTCGACGTAGCTCGACCTGCCGGTCGGTAAATGATCTTCGCCGGTCCCGGATCGTTGCGGTTCAGCCCCTCCTCGACGGTACGGAAGGTGACCACGGGGCTGTCGGCCGGGTTGCGGGCACAGTGTCCTTCGTCGCCAGCGTGTCGCCGGACCAGCAGAGCCGGTAGAGGTCGACCTCCGTCAACAGGTCGCGGCCGGATCGGTAGAACTCGCAACGGACGCCGGGTGGCCGGGGTGCGGAACGGGCGTGGTCGGGCGGGTAGGGGTAGGCGTGGGCCGGCAGCGAGGAAGCGAGTTCGGCGCGGGACCGGCCGGTGGTCAGTTCGTCGAACCGGGACGGCGGCAGCACGCTGGTTGTCAACTGCCAGGCCAGGTAGACGGCTGAGGGTACGAAGAAGGCGGCTGCGACGGCAGGAGCCGCGAAGGCGGCGGCGGAGCGGCGACGGGCGGCGTTCCGTACGGAAGCGAGCCGCTTGACGGATTCCGGTACGACGGCATGCGGGGCCGGGCGAGCGGATCCTGCGTGCGGCCCGCGGGGTGCGGGCGCCGTCTCCGGTTGCGGCGTCGGCGTTCCCGGGCGGGCCGCGACCTGGTGCGGGAGGACGGCGGTGACGCGGAATCCACCCTGGTACGGGCCGGTCCACAGGGAGCCGCCGAGTACCGTCACCCGCTCCCTGAGCCCCGTCAGGCCCCGGCCACCGGCGCCGGTCATCGGGCCTTCGGCCGCGAACGCCGGCCGGTCGGCCGGCGGAGCGGCGTTCACGACGTTCACGCGGGTACGGTCGGCCTCGTGCGAGATCCGCACCCGGATCTCGCCGTCCGGCGCGTGCTTCACCGCGTTGGTGAGTGCCTCCTGCACCGCCCGGTAGATACCCCCTTGGACCAGGGCGGACAGCATGGGCATCGCTCCGTGCTGCTCCCAGCGCACCGGCACTCCGGAGGCGGCCGCCCGCCCGAGGAGGTCCTCGACGGTGTCGGTGACGGGCAGGCCCCTTCCGGGCTCCGTTCCGGCCGGGTCGTGCAGAACCGCGACAGTCTCGCGCAGTTGCTCCACGGCGTCCGCGATGGTCCCGCGCAGCTCGGCGAGGTCGGTGCGGTCGCGGTCGGTGAGGTCGGGAGAGAGTTCCAGGGCGCCCGCGCGCAGGGCGACCAGACTCAGCACATGCCCGAGAGAGTCGTGCATGTCGGCCGCGATGTCCGCGCGTTCGGTCAGCCGCGCCCGCTCCGCGACCAGGTGCTGGCGCTCCTCCAGGCTCCGGGCCAGCCGCCAGCCCTCCCGTACGAGTTCGCGTCGGCCGCGCCAGTGCCGTCCGGCCAGCCACGGCAGCAGGAGAGCGGCGGGCAGCACGGTCAGCGCGTAGAACCACCACACGGCCTGCGTCCGCAGCACCGCGCACGTCGCGAGATCGGCGGCGAGGCAGCCGGCCAGCACCAGGAGCGGGCGCCGAGCCGCGGTGACCCGGGCCCCCAGCAGACAGCTCAGGGCGGCCAGCGAGAGGACATGGGCGTTGGCGGGGGTCGCGGGGTCGGCCATGCCCAGCGCGCACAGTCCGTTGACCAGGACGACCGCTGTGCCCGGCCGGCGGCGGGACAGCGGGACGGCCACCGCCAGTACGGCCAAGGGGAGGAGCAGGTCCTGGACCGGCGAGGCTGCCACGCCCGCGTCCCTGAACCCGTAGCCGGTGGCAGCGGCGAGCACGCTCCACAGGGCCACGTCACCGCACACGAGTCCGGCCGGGGGCATGTGTATGTACGGCATGGTGCGTCGACCGTCCTTCTGGTGGATGTCCTCACCTTCCCGGGTCGATTCTGCGGGACGGGCCGGACGCGCGGTGCGAGAGTAGGCCCGGCGAGGGCTTCGGTCCGCCACCGGCGTCGGAGTCAGGCGTCCCGTCGACGCAGCACGTACAGACCGGTCAGGTGCGCGGTCGCGGCCCACGCCGCCACGATCAGAACCGCCGTCACCGGCGGGTACGGCGCCTCGGCCCCGAGGCGCATGAATCGGTCCCCGGCGCCGTACGGCAGAAGGTCGTTGATGTCTGCGAGCGTCGGGCCTCCCAGTCCCAGGAGGATGCTCGGCAGTGCCCACAGGAGTGTGACGAGGATCGAGAGGGCGCCTGCAGGATGGCGCGTGGCGGACGCCACTCCGACGGCGAGCACGGCGACCAGCGCCTGGTAGAGACCGATCGCGAGGACCTGCAGGAGGCTCGGGCCGGCCGCGAAGGAGGCCCGTCCGTCGAACCCCGCCCAGGCCACCGCCGTACCCAGGATGACGAACGTGGTGCCGGCGACGAACGCGACCACGGCCACCACCAGGGCCTTCGCGCCCTGGACCAGATGCCGGCGGGGCACCGACAGCAGGGAGGCCCGCACGCTGCCCGTCGAGTACTCGGAGGTGACCGCGACCGTGGCCAGGACGACGACGGTGAACTGGACGAGGACGGCGGAGGAGGCTGCCGCGTTCCCGACAGGCTGGACGGGATGCTCGTTGATGCGGGCGATCGAGGCGTAGTAGTAGGTGAAGACACCGGTGATCGCGAGGCCCGCCAGAAGACAGAGATAGGGACCTCGGACGGACGACAGTTTGGTCCACTCGGCGGCGACGGCGCCGGCGAAGCCTCCGGGCGCGCCCCGGCCAGGAGTGTCAGGGACGGGCCGCGGCGGGTCCGTGCGCCTGACGGGCGTCGTGGGGAGGGTCACGGTCGTTCTCCTTCGTTCGGCGCCGCGGACGCGGCGGTCGTGTCCGCGGCGCTGCCGCCCGTCGTGTACTCGACGCTGCGTGCGGTCAGGTCCATGTACGCCTGCTCCAGCGAGACCCTGACGTCGCTCAGCTGGTGCAACCGGACTCGGCAGTGGTGGGCGAGGTCGCCGATCTCGGCGGCGGTACGGCCCTCGACGGCGAGTTCGCCGGACTCGGACGTCTCGGCGGTCACCCCGTCAGAGGTCATGAGGCGGCGGACCAGCGTCGCCCTTTCCTCGGGGTCGGGCACCACGGCGCGCGCCGACGCGGGAGAGGCGGCAGCCAGGAACTCGGTCATGGAGGTATCGCTCAGCAGCCGCCCGCGTCCGATGACAACGAGGTGGTCGGCCGTCAGCTGCATCTCGCTCATCAGATGGCTGGAGAGGAACACGGTGCGTCCTTCCGCCGCCTGGTCACGGACGAGCCGGCGAATCCACCGCACGCCGTCCGGGTCGAGGCCGTTGACCGGCTCGTCCAGAACGAGCACCGGCGGATCACCGAGCAGCGCGCCCGCCACCCCGAGCCGCCCGCTCATGCCGAGCGAATACGTGCCCGCCGGCCGACGGGCCGCCTTGGTCAGGCCCACCCGTTCCAGCACCTCGTCCACGCGGCGCAGCGGGATGCCGTTCGACCGGGCCTGGGCGACCAGGTGCGTGCGGCCGGAACGGGCCGGGTGGACGGCCCGGGCATCCAGCATCGCGCCGACCGCGCACAGTGGCCTGCGCAGGTCCGCGTAGGGCCGGCCGGCGATCAGGGCCTGCCCGCGGGTGGGATGGTCCAGGCCCAGGATCATGCGCATCGTGGTGGACTTCCCGGCCCCGTTGGGGCCGAGGAAGCCGGTCACGCGGCCGGCCCGGACATCGAATGTCAGCTCGTCCACGGCGAGGGTGCCGCCGTAGCGTTTGGTCAGTCCTCGGAGAGTGATCACGGAATTCCTTCGTGTCGGTCACGGCGGAGTACAGCTCGCGAAAGGTGACGGCGGCGGTGACGGGGGCGCGCATCGACGTGCGGTCGGCCCGGATCGACTGCTTCGTTTCCCGTACGGAAGCGACGCTAGGAGTCCGCAGTACTCACTCCCATCGGTCGAACGGCAGCGGCGTCCTGCCTTTCGTCAGGGGTGCCCTCCGCCCCCGGGCGGATCTGCGGCACTCGACGTCCGCACGGCGGCGCACCGGCCGTAGGCTCGCCGCGTGGAAGAGACGACACCCAGCAGCCGCCAGGTCCGTGTCCTGGTGGCCGACGACGAGGCGATGGTCCGAGCCGGAGTGCTGGCCGTCCTGGCCAGGGACCCGCACGTCGAAGTGGTGGCCGAGGCGAGCAACGGGCACGAGGCCATCGCGCTCACCCGCCAGCACCGGCCGGACGTGGTCCTGTTGGACATCCAGATGCCCGGCATGGACGGGCTGGCGGCGGTCGCGCGGCTCCACCAGGAGTCGGCCACGGTGGGCGTGATCATGCTGACCACCTTCGGCCAGGACGAGTACATCACCCGCGCCCTGGAGGAGGGCGCCGACGGCTTCCTGCTGAAGGCCGACGACCCGAGGGAACTGCTCAACGGTGTACGGGCGGTGGGCGCCGGGGGCGCCTACCTGTCCCCCAGAGTCGCCGGCCGCGTCATCACCGGGATGCGCGCCCACCGGGCGGCACACCCCCGCCGCCCGTTGGAGCGGCTCACGGAACGGGAGCGCCAGGTACTGGCCGGACTCGGGGCCGGACAGTCCAACGCGGAGATCGCGAGCAGTCTGCATCTGGTCGAAGGCACGGTGAAGGCCCACGTCAGCGCGGTGCTCTCGAAACTGGGCGCCCGCAACCGAGTGGAGGCGGCCATCGTCGCGTACGAGGCCGGCCTGGCGCCGTCACGCCGCGCCTGACCCGGTGTCAGCGTGCCCACTGCCGATCCGTCTGAGATGTTCAGTGCTTCCTGCGACCGCTCTGACCGGACTGACGACGGAACAGGTTGAGCTGAGAACGGCGCGGGAGACAGCGACGCAGAAACGGACCCCGTGATCACCACGTCACGCTGTTCCCTCGACCGCTCCCGCGGTATGGGGAGAGGGCCGCGGGAGCCATCGGATGGACGCGGCGTTCTCCGCCTGGGTGCCGAGGCGGCGGGCCCGGGGGGATGCCGAGCGTGGTCCTTTGCAAGACCTGCGAGAGGGACACGAGGCGTCACTGTGCGCGCAGGCGAGGGGGTGGGTCACTGGTCGCCGTATTCCATGACCTTCCAGCCCGCAGGCCTGTCGGCAACGGGTGAAATGGATACCACGGACGGCGGATGAAAAGTGAGCCACTCTGCGATCTCTTGATCATTCTGGCTTCAGGGTCTCTGGAGCGGGAGGAAGAGAGGGTGATCCTTGTGGAGGACTGGGCTGAGATCCGCCGGTTGCACCGGGCTCAAGGACTGTCCGCGCGGGCTGTTGCCCGACAGCTGGGGATTTCACGGAACACGGTGCTACGGGCTCTTGCTTCGGACCGGCCCCCGCAGTACCGGCGGGCGGCGAAGGGGTCTGCGGTGGACGCGGTGGAACCTGCGGTCCGGGAGCTGCTGCGGCAGACCCCGACCATGCCCGTGACTGTGATCGCGGAGCGAATCGGCTGGGAACGCGGGCTGACGATCCTGCGGGACCGGGTGCGTGAGCTGCGGCCGGTGTATCTGCCGGTGGATCCGGTATCGCGGACGGTCTATCAGCCCGGTGAGCTCGCGCAGTGCGACTTGTGGTTTCCGCCGGTGGATATCCCCCTCGGCTACGGCCAGAGTGGACGCCCGCCGGTCCTGGTCATCGTCTCGGGCTACTCACGGATGATCACCGCCCGGATGCTGCCCTCCCGGCAGACCGGCGACCTGATCGACGGTCACTGGCGGCTGCTGGCCGACGGCTGGCAAGCAGTCCCCAGGACGCTTGTCTGGGACAATGAGGCAGGCATCGGCAGAGGAAAGCTGACTTCCGAGTTCGCGGCGTTCGCGGGGCTGCTCGCGGTGAAGGTCCACTTGTGCCGGCCCCGTGACCCGGAGGCCAAGGGCCTGGTGGAACGCGCGAATGGTTACCTGGAGACGAGTTTCCTGCCCGGGCGGACGTTCAGTGGCCCCGACGATTTCAACACCCAGCTCACCGGCTGGCTGCAGATCGCCAACCGCAGGACCCATCGTGCAATCGCCGCTCGGCCGACGGACCGCTGGGAGTCCGACCGGGCCCAGATGCTCCCGGTCCCGCCGGTCGCCCCGCCCCACTGGTGGCGCTTTCAGACCCGCATCGGCCGTGACCACTACATCCGGGTCGATACCTGCGACTATTCCGTCCACCCCCGGGCGATCGGTCACCGCGTCCTGGTCCGTGCGGACAACGAGGACATCACGGTCACCCTCACCGATACCCCCAGCGCCGGTGCCGGGACGGAGACGGTGGCGCGGCACCCGCGCTGCTGGGCCCGCCACCAGACGCTCACCGACCCCGAGCACGCCGAGGCGGCCCGCCTCCTGCGCGGAGAGGTCTGGCATCAGCAGGCCGCCCGAGCGGCCACCGCCCATACTGCCGCCCTGGCACCGAACAACCTCGGCGTCGAAGTCGAACAGCGCGAACTGGACACCTACGACCGGATGTTCACCCTCATTGAGGGCGGCGGCGGGAAAGAGGAGGCGGACACCTGATGCCCCGCACCCCAGCGGCCGGCTCCCGGCCAGGCCCGGCGAAAACCGCGGACAAAACAGCGCCCACCGGCCATCAGACTGCCTCGGACCTGGCATTTCTCGCCCGCGCGATGAAGGCACCCACCCTGCTGGACGCCGCCGAACGTCTGGCCGAACGCGCCCGCGCCGAGTCCTGGACCCACACCGAATACCTGGTCGCCTGCCTGCAACGCGAGGTGTCCGCCCGCGACAGCCACGGCGGCGAGGGCCGCACCCGGGCTGCCCACTTCCCCGCGATCAAGACCATCGAGGAACTCGATGTCGCCCATCTGCGCGGTCTGACGCGACAACAGCTCGCGCATCTGGGCACACTGGACTTCATAACGGGCAAAGAGAATGTGGTCTTCCTCGGCCCGCCCGGAACCGGCAAGACCCACATCGCCACCGGCCTCGCCGTCCGCGCCTGCCAGAGCGGACACCGCGTGGCCTTCGCCACCGCTTCCCAATGGGTGGACCGCCTCGCCGCAGCCCGCCGCTCCGGGCAACTCCAGGAAGAACTGGTCAAACTCGGCCGCGTCCCCACCCCCACCGACAACGACTGACAACCAACCAAGACCGCAAAACGGCCCACAATTCAACCGCCCAAACTGGCCTCAAATTCGGCCGTTGCCGACAAGGCACCTCCCGGACTTCGAATCCCGGGGCCAGAACCTGGTGCGCGTAGACACCAGTGTTGCTCTCCAGGTACTGCCGGCCAGTGCCAATGCTCGGGTACTTCGTTTGTCCCAGAGGACCACCGGCTCCAGCAGGCAGTCATCGGGGCAGGATGGTGCAGCGTCCAAACGAGTCCGCCACCCCACGATGGGACCCGACGCATGAACGGCGAGCCCCCGTGCACAGGGCTGTGAAACCTCACCTGAGCCCCGTGGGTGAGGCATCACGTGCTCGGGGCGTGGCGTCTGGCGGTGGGAGTTCCCTGGGCCCGCCCGTCCCGGTTCAGCGCCGGATACGAACGGTCACCCGGATCGTGCCGGTCGTGCTCACTCCGCCCCCGATGGCACCGGCCAGGGCGGCGGCGGTGTCGTGACCGGTCAGGGCGAGGACGACCACGGCGACGATGGAGGCGAGCCCCGTCACGGTCGTCAGCCAACCGAGGAGCTCGCCGGCCCCGGTCGGGAAAGCTGTCCCTGGGACGGGCCTTCCAGGCAGAGTCGAACTTCGCGGCTGCCAGTGCCGCCGCAGGCGTCACAGGCGTCAATCCGGAGCAGCTCAAGCCAGTCTCCGTTGCCGACCGGGTCATCGCTTGTCTTGAGATAGGCGTAGAGGGTCGACCCGCTTCCCTTCTTCAAAGGAAAGTTGGGCCTTCATGCTGGCGAGGGCAGGGCTTCTCCCGCGAAGAGGTGGAAGCTGGGCCCGATGTGGGTCCGGTATGCAGGGGCCCGCCTCGAAGAGTCCAGTCCTGGCGGCGGGCCCCGGACCCAAGGGGCCACCTTGAACCTATCCCCCGTCGGCGACGACATCACCGCGGCGACCGCCGATCCCAGCACTGTGCCCATGCCTGCCGTAACGTTCGACTTGCTCACCGGCTTCGTCTTCGTGGCAGCGCTGGTCGAACTGACCGAGCAAGAGACGAACCCGGAGCAGCACGAGCAGCTCGCCACACTCGGCATCGACCGGGCCACAGCAACCCAACTCCGGTCCCCGGGGCAGGTCCGGTGCCAGTGACGGAACGCCAGCGAGTGCCCGGTAGGTGTCGTGCCACTGCTTTCGGGCGGCTCTCCTTCCCCATCCGGCCACTGGTGGGCCGTACCCCTGAGCGTTTCCGTGACAGCAGGCACCTCCGAGGACCACAACCAGGACGTGGACGATGTCGGGGCGAAACCGTAGGTGAAGTTTCCCCGAGATCTTGGACACGGTGTCGTTATGCCGCGAGGGCCTGGTCTTGCCGGTAGCGCATGCGGGTTTCGTGGGGCGTGAGGTAGCCCCAGTGGATGTGCTTGCGCGGGCGGCGTCTGTTGTAGAAGGTCTCGATGAAGTCGAAGACGGCCGCACGGGCGGCGGCCCGACTGGGCCAGAAGCGGGTGCCGATCTCCTTTTTGAGGACGGCCCAGAAGCTTTCCGCGGCGGCGTTGTCAAAGCGGCTTCCGGTCCGGCCCATGCTCTGTCGGTGACCCAACTCGCGAATTTTGTGCCGGAGTTGACCGGAGGTGTACTCCGATCCGCGACCACTGTGGATCACGCAGCCGGGTTCCAGACCGCCCAGTGCGTCGGCCATGTCCAGGGCGTCGACGACCAGCTCGGCGCGATGGTGATCGGCCATCGACTAGGACTTGTCCGGGCGATCAAGGTGCTGGCGGTTGAGGCATGGCGGGATTGCGGACGGGGCCTCGGTTTAAGGACATGACTGGCACACGTGTGCCAGGGTTGCGGGTATGGATTGGCAATCTGGTAGCCCGGAGCTTTGGGCGTTCCTGAAGTCCCTGCACCCCGGCGACATCCTGTCCGGCACCGTCGCGGTGATCGAAGAATTCGGGGTCTTCGTGGCCTTGGACGACGGGCCTGGTCATCCCACCCTGCCCGGTGTCGGGTTCCTCGGTATCCCCGAACTGTCCTGGCGGCGCTTCGATGATCCCGCCGATGTTGTTCAGGTAGGGCAGCGTGTCGCGTGCGAGTTCATGGGGTTCGATACCCACAACGCTGAGGCCAGACTGTCTTTGAAGGCACTGGAGCCCGACCCCCTGGAGGCTTTCGCCGACCGCACAGTGGTGGGCCAGGAATTCCGCGGGACGGTTGAGAAGGTGCTTCCCATCGGCGTCCTCGTCGGCCTCGGGGATGGGATCTTCGGGCTGGTCTCCTTCAGAGAGATCGACGACCGCCCTGCGGCGAGTCCGGCAGGGCACTTCGAGGTCGGAGAGGACATTGCCGTCGTCGTCGCAGAGATCGAACTGTCAACCCGCCGGGTGTTCCTCTCCAGGCCGGAGAGCGGCCAGTACGCAGGTGTCGTGCTGCCTGCGTGACGGCCGCGGTGCCCAATCGTTTAGGTGAGCATGGGGCGGGGCGATCTCACGGATGCCGAGTGGGCACGGCTGCGGCCGTTTCTGCCGGTCAGTAACGGGCGTTGTGGCAGGTGGCGGGATCATCGGCAGGTGATCGACGGGATTCTGCACTGGGTGCGGACCGGGGTGCAGTGGCGTGATCTGCCCGAGAGGTTCGGGCCGTGGAAGACCGTCTATGAACGCCACCGTCTGTGGTCGGCCGACGGGACTTGGGAGCGTCTGCTCCAGCAGGTCCAGGCCGACGCGGTTGAGGGGATCGACTGGGACATCTCTGTCGAATCCACCGTCGTGCGTGCGCATCAGCATGCGGCCGGCGCCCGCACCGGCCCGCCGCCGGCCCCCGCTTCAAAGGGGGCCGCGAAGGCAGAACACCAGGACGAGACGCCGTGGCAGAGTTTTCACGGCCGCTTGGTGGAGGTGGCGCGGGAGGCGAGGGCTTGGGCCGCTCGCGGGGCGGTTTCACCAGCAAAATCCACCTGAACGCGGATGGCCTCTGCCGTCCGCTGTCCCTGGTCGTCACGCCAGGGCAGCGGGCGGACTGCACCCAGTTCAAATTGGTGCTGGAGAAGATCCGGGTCCCCCGTCTCGGGCCGGGCAGGCCCCGCAAGAAGCCGGACGGGCCCTGACCCCGGAGTTTGGACACCGGAGAGACTTGGATCTTGATGGTCCAGGAGAACGGAGTCCCTGTGGGGATGAAGCACTATCCCACCGAGTTCAAGGCGGACGCGGTGGCGCTCTACCAGTCGCGTCCGGGAGCGACGATCAAGTCGGTTGCCACCGATCTCGGGGTGAACACCGAGACGCTGCGGAACTGGATCCGGGCCGCCGACGGACGCCGTGCCGGTGCCCACTCCGCGCCTGCGGCTGCGCCGCAGCCTGGCGGCGAGCTGGTTCAGGCGGAGCTGGCCGCCGCGCGCAAGAGGATCCGCGAGCTGGAGGAAGAACGCGACATCCTCCGCAAGGCGGCCCGGTATTTCGCGACGGAGACGCGCTGGTGACCCGCTGCCAGTTCGTTGAAGATCATCAGCGCCGGTTCGGCGTCAAGCGGCTCTGTGACATTCTCGGGATCTCCCGCTCGAGCTTCTACTACTGGCGCCGGACCGCCCCTGCCAGGGTGGCCCGGCAGGCCGCTGACGCCCAGCTCGCCGCCCGGATACGCAAGGTCCACGAGGACTCCGACGGCACCTACGGCGCCCCGAGAATCACCGCTGAGCTCCGCGACGACGGCGGCCAGGCGGTCAACCACAAGCGGGTTGCGAGGATCATGCGGACGATCGGGCTCGAGGGCGTCCGGCTGCGGCGCCGGCAGCGCACCACCGTCGCGGACCCGGCCGCGCCGAAGGCGCCGGACCTGATCGGGCGTGACTTCACCGCCACGGCCCCGAACACGAAGTACGTCGGCGACATCACCTACCTGAGGATCGGTGGCGGGAAGTTCTGCTATCTCGCGACCGTCATCGACCTCTGCTCGAGACGCCTGGCGGGGTGGGCAGTCGCCGATCACATGCGGACCGAACTCGTTACCGACGCCCTGGCCGCCGCCGAGCGGACCCGCGGGAGCCTGGCCGGGGCGGTGATGCACACCGACCACGGCTCGCAATACACGAGCCGAGAATTCGCCGAAGCCTGCAGGTCAGCAGGGGTCCGTCAGAGCATGAGCGCGGTCGGGTCCAGCGCGGACAACGCACTGGCGGAGTCGTTCAACGCGACCTTCAAAGAGAGACGCTGAAGGGGCAAAGGGGCTGGCCAAGCGAGCGTGAGGCCCGGCTCGACGCCTTCCGATGGCTGACCCGATACAACACCCGACGCCGGCATTCCCGCCTCGGACAACGCTCCCCGATCGCCTACGAGACCACCTTCCACCCACTATCAACTACCCTGACCCGAGCCGCATAGATGTGTTCAAGCTCCGGGGTCAAGGCCCGACAGCCTTGCTGCGGACAAGGCTTACAGCAACGGCCTCGTCCGCGACTACTTGCGGCGCCGAGGCGTCCGGCACACGATCCCGGAGAAGACTGACAGCCAGGCCGCCCGCCTACGCAAAGGCTCAGGCGGCGGGCGACCGCCCGCGTTCAACGAAGAGCGGTACAAGAAACGCAACACCGTCGAGCGGGCCATCAACAAGCTCAAGCACGCCAGAGCCGTCGCCACTCGATACGACAAGCGCGGCTACGTCTTCCTCGGCACCGCCACCGCAGCAGCCCTCGTCATCTGGCTCCGCACGTGATCGCCCGGACAAGTCCTAGCCGATCACCTCGCGGGTGGCCAGGTCCAGCCACGAGGCGAGGTAGAGCCGGCCCTCGGCGGTGGGGATGTAGGTGATATCTCCGACGATCTACGTGCCGGGGCGGGCGGCGGTGAAGTCCCGGCCGATCAGGTCGGGCGAGGGGGCGGCCTTGGTGTCGGTCCTGGTCGGGCTCACGTCCCAGTCTCCAGGTGCCCACGATCAAGGGGAAGCTTCAAGGTGTTCTTGGCCCCGGTGGACGGATACCGGCCCAGATGGGGGGCCGAACGGTCCACACAGACGCACCGGAGCGGCTCCGCCGCCGGTGGGCGTGGCATCGTGGGAACAGTCAAGACCGGACCGGTTGGCCGACGTGCGGGCAGGTGGATTCGTGAACAGACCCGTTATCGACTACCAGGCCGTGTTCCAGGCCCTGCCCGGTCCGGTCGCGCTGCTGACCCCCGAGCTGGTGTACGCAGACGCCAACGCGGAGTTCCTGTCGATGTCCGGGCGCACCCGCGGCCAGGTCGTCGGCCGCTACCTGTTCGATGTCTTTCCCGACAACCCTAACGACCGTGGGGCGACCGGTATGCGCAACCTGTACGCCTCCCTGCGGCGGGTCGTGGACACCGGAGAGCGCGACAGCATGGCTCTGCAGCGCTACGACGTGGAGGACCCCGAGCGGCTCGGGGTGTGGCAGGAGCGGTACTGGAGCCCGGTCAACGTCCCCGTCCTCGCCCCGGATGGCAGCGTGGCACTGCTGCTGCACCGGGTCGAAGAGGTCACCGAACTCATCCGCGCCCGCGGTGCTCGGGGCGGGGAGCGCGCCCCGGTCCTGGAGACCGAGCTCTACACCCGGGCCCGGGAACTGCAGGAAGTCAACGAGCGCCTGCGCCAGGCTCATGCCCGCGAGCGCGAGGTCGCCCTCCATCTCCAGCGGGCGATGCTGCCCGCGCCCCGCCCCCTCGGTCATCATCGTGCGGCCGTCCGCTACCGCCCCGCCGTGGGGGCTCTGAACGTGTGCGGCGACTGGTACGACCTCGCCGACCTGCCCGACGGCAATCGCACCGTCGTCGCGGTCGGCGATGTCGTCGGCCACGGGCTGCGTGCCGCCGGAGTCATGGGCCAGCTCCGCAGCGCGCTGTCCGCCGCCTCACGCGTCGCCGACGGCCCCGCACAGGCTCTGGAGGTCCTTGGCCTGTACGCGCGCTCCGTCGACGGAGCAGAATCGGCCACCGCCGTGTCGGTCTTCATCGACTGGACCGGCCGCACCCTCACCTACAGCAGCGCGGGCCATCCCCCGCCCGCGCTGCGCCACCCCGATGGCACCGTCACCTTCCTCGACCAGGCCACCGACCCCCCGCTCGGCGCCCGCCCCGAGCACGTCCCCGGGCCTCAGGCCCAAACCGCGTTCGCTGACGGCTCCGCCCTTGTCCTCTATACCGACGGACTTATCGAACGCCGCCGAGAAGACATCGACACCGGGCTCTTGCGCCTCGCCGACTCTCTCGCCCGTCACGGCACGACCGATCCCGACACGCTCGGCGACGCTCTCCTGACCGACCTGATCCCTCCATCCGGCCTCACCGACGACACCGCCTTGATCGTCGTGCGCCTGTGACGACCGGGAAGCAGCCGGTCCGCTTCCTTCGGACCGGGCTTCGCACCGCCCAGGTCCCCCGTCGACGTCAGAGGAAACCCGGTGGCACAGGAGGCAACGGCCCCGATCACGGAGGGCCGATCCTGCGGTCGCCCGGCGCGACTGGCATCTACGGGCCCGAATCAGGGGCATCAGCGACTACACCCAGGGCGAGAAATACCCGCTCGTCCAGTGGGGCCGGGCAGCCAGTCCGCAATTACTGGTGGACATCCCAGATCACCAACATGCCCACCTTGTTCCCAACGACCACGTCGCAGTCCTGAGGATCATCGAAGACGCGACCTACCGGTGGGCCCGGCGATGCCGCGACAGGGCGGACCGGAGGCCGGAGACTACCAGGGGTCTCACAGGATCCGATGGGCCTCTCCCCTCTTTTGCACCCTCAGCTACTCCCTCCCGGCCAGGACCGGGGTCAGGTCCGTCGACAGGCGGTCCAGGCCGTCTCGCGTGGATCTCGCGTTGGCCGAAGCGAGCGGTCAGTTGTGGAGGGACACGGTTCGCGTACGTCCGACAGCTGAGCAGGATCGGAACGCGTCGTCACGGCTTGTCGAGGCGGATGCAGCCCCATTCAAGGTCGAGCTGTACGAGCGAGCGGCGGATCCCCAGGTGCTGTGGATCGATCGGGCTCAGAGGTCACAGGCCGGGCAGTACGCCAGGCATGTGAGGCGATTTCGAGCGCGGCAGCGGCAGCGGCACGGGGCGGGTGAGCAGTAGCTTTCGGATCATCTGATCGTTGGCCGGGGTCTGTCGTTGATTGACGCCCAATGGACACACATCGACACCGCTCCGGTTGGGGGTCTGAGTCTCCAACACCAAGAGCCGCCGGAACCGGCTCACCCGGGAACAGCGCGAGGCCTTGGCCGGGCTGGGTGTGGAGTGGGTGTGACGCCGGCCGTGGCCGGTCGTTGAACCAGCCGGAACGGCACAGCACGAGACCCCGGGCGATAGCACCCGGGGTCTCGTGCCATCCAGCAAACAGGAGTCGGGGACAGCGCACGTCTCGGGAGCGCGTGCCCGGCAGTGCCGTCTGCGTGGCAGCCAACAGACTGGCCGCCGGCCTTCCGGCCGTCACCAACACGCGGAGCGAGGGCACTGAGCCCGGCCTGGACCAAGGGCGAACCCGAAGCGCTCACCGCGCCTTCGCCAGCACGGTCCGGAACCAGCATTCCTCATCCCGGCTGCAGATCACCCCCAGCCGATGCCCACACACTCCTCAGCGACCCATCCGTCCCTGCCGTTGACCTTCACCGTCATCCAACCGTTCCCACCGCCACAGGAGGAGTAGCTCTGACCGCTCGTCACCGTGTCCTTGTCGACGCCGCAGGGCAACTTTCCGCCCTTCGCCATCGTCCCGATGGTGGTGTACCGAGTTCCAGGACCGCTACGCACGTTGAGAGCATCACCTGACACATTCTTGATGTAGCAGCTGGCAGCTGCGACAGCAGGAGCACCGGCTCCTGCCTCAGCAGCGTTCACCGGAGAAACAGCTGCCATCAGGAGTGCGGCCACGGCCGTACCACCAACCGCTACGGCCTGCATGGACAAACGCATCTAAATCTCTCCTCATCAAGATCCATTACAGCGTGCTGAGGCTACGTCCGCCGACATAGATCCAAAAGATCATTTCTGGCCACAACCAGGGGAAACAGCCACGATGACCACCTCTCTCCGTCAACGGTGGAGGCACCGCCGCCGCGACCGCAGCGAGCAGACAAGTGCGTCCCGCCCCGGCCGTATGGATGCTTCTCGACCAACCCCCGAACCGGGCGGTCAGCCGAGTCGCCGGTGCGGTGGGGGCGCATCGATGACCAGCACATCGCCGGGCCCGGGCTGGGGTTCACCCCGGGTCCGTCATCGAGGGCCGCCCGTCCCAGGCCAGTACCGCGGCATGCGCCGCATCGGTCCCGGCCCGGGGCGGGGGCGGGCTGATGGCCCACTTCCTGGCCAGGTCGAGGAACTCGTCGCCCAGATCAACAAACAGCGAAGGAGTCACCTCCCGCCGCAGGGACCCGGCCGGGTCCACCGCGGCCGGACGCAGGGTTCCCAGCACGGGTGGCTGTCCGCCGTCGGCAGGTTCAGAGGCACCGATTCCGTGACCGCGAGCGAGCCAGTGGTGTACCGGCCCCGCATACCGGCTCATGACAGTGAAACCCACCCGCGCAAACACCCAGCCAGCACAAACACCGAAAACTGACGCCACATCACTGACAAAACCCCACTAACGCCAGACCAGCACATCGCATTCGGCAAGGACCAGGAGGAGCGGGAGTACAAGTTGGGGGCTTGGAACGGCAACCAACGGAGCAGGGCCGCGACGCTGACGCCGGAGCGGATGGAGCAGTTGTCCGCGATCGGGATGCGGTGGCCGTGATGGCCATCGTCGTCACTTCGGTCGCCGCCCTCGCGGCCGGCTGTATGCTCGGGCGGCTGCGGTGGCAGCGGGCGGGTGACTGGGAAACCGATCAGGTCCGCTTCACCGGGCCGTGGGTCTGCGGCGGCTTTGGGGGCGGCGTCGGCACGAAAGCCGCCCCGGCACCAGCTGATCCGCCTCATCGACGGCCGGATGGCCGAGATGTCGGCCTACCGCCGGAGCGCTCCTTGACACTTCCGGTCCATACGTCTTGGCGATTGCCCGCGGGCCGTGGTTGGGCTTGCCATGATGTGGACCATGCCTTCCCTGGTCACTCCTGTCATATCGCCTGGCAGCTTCAACTCCTCTTCCCAGCCGTCGCTGTCGATCGACGACGACTTACTGCTGCGGCCGTGGCTGTCTTCCGATGCGGCCGCCGTCGCGCGAGTGTTCCAGGACCGGGCGATCCAGCGCTGGCATCTGCGCAAGGCGGACTCCGAAGACGAAGCCCAGGAGTGGATCGAACAGTGGCGCAGCGGTTGGGAGAGCGAGGCCGCCTGCCATTGGGCCGTCGTCGCTGCCGACGGTGACCGGGTTCTCGGACGGGTCTCCCTCCAGTCCATCGTCTTGGTCGGTGGCCAAGCAGAGATCTCGTACTGGACGGCACCGGAGGCCCGTGGCAAGGGCGTCTGCTCCCGCGCTGTGGCCCGAGCGTCGAGCTGGGCACTGGAAGAGGCCGGGTTCAACCGACTCGAACTCGGCCACTCATCGGCCAATGCCGCATCCTGCCGCATCGCCGGGAAGACGGGCTTCGCTCTGGAAGGCGTACGGCGTCAGGCCTTGCTCCACGCCGACGGTTGGCACGACATGCATCTGCACGCCCGAGTCCACGAAGCCTGACCAACGTCCGGTCTCGCCAGCAGCCGACCGTGCTCCGACGGGGCGTCGCCGCGCTCACCCAGTACAAGCAGCGGGAGAGGAAGACGGTCGTGTCCCGGTCGTGGAGCGAGGAGCTGCCGAACGGGACACCGGTCCGGCTCGGGGTGGAGTGGTCGTGACACCGAACATGGCCGGTCGTTGAACCGGTGGAACGGCACTGCACAGAGAGAACCCGGGCATCATCGCCCGGGGTCTCATACTGTCGGCGGCGTCGGCATCACGGGGCACCGTCCGGGGTGTCCGGGAGGTTCAGGCGGCCGAGTGCTTCCAGCAGGTGGGCAACGCTGCCGGATCTCCGGCGGTGCCTCTCGCCAGTGGGCCGCCAGCTGATCGAGGCGGGCGGTATCGCCCGGCTCCGCGACGGGCTGTTCTCCCATCAGATCTCCTCCGGCCGCAGGTCCCGGACCCAGCGCCACCGGCCTGTTGTATCGGGTGCGCACAGGGACCGGCCACCGGGGTGCTGACCGTGGTCGCTGACGATCGCGGTCCAGGGATCCGGATCACCGGTGTCCACCTGCACCACCCACCCAACGAGCGGACCGCCGTGCAGCTCGACCCCGGTCATCGTGTCGTCCACCACCTCACCGTACGAGGCAGACACAGCAAGCTGCCCAGAATGTTTGGGGCTCATCGTCGACCGCCTTACCTGCAACGGCACCATCTTCGAAACCGGCACCGACTCCTGCCGCCTCGCCAGCACCCGAGCCCGGGCAGAAGAACCGGCCGCGGCCAGCTGACTTCTGCGGCTTCAGTCTCGACGGCCCGCCGCCCTCACGGGCGGCGGGCCGTCCCATGTGCTGATGTCATTCCGGAGGATCCCATCTGGCTTCTTGTGGCCGACTACCTCGGAGATCACCCAGCCCTGGCACAAACACGCAGGTCGCGTCTTCAACTCGCCGGGACCAGCGCCAGCGCCTCGTTCAGGTGATGCTCGGCGACCCTTCGCATGAACTCCCGGTCGGGGAAGTCCCCGTCGAGCAGGCGCAGAGGGCCGGCTGTCAGCGACAGATGCTGGGTGAGTTTGTAGAGCGCGAGGCGGTCCTCGTCGAGGCCGTCCACCGCCAGTTGCTGGTACTGGCTGTGGGAATGGCGGAGGCGTAGGAACACGTGCTCCCACTCGACGTCGAAGTACAGCAGGTTCTCGATGTCGATCACGACGGGATGGCCGTCCCGGTCGACCATGACGTGGTCCAGGCCCAGCTCGCCGTGGACGACGGAGTACTCGGCGCGCGGCCGCACCGTCGCGGTCAGCTGACGCAGCTGCTCCTCCAGCTGATCGCGGGCGTCGGCGATCCTGTGGTCGCGCGCGGTCGCCTCGGCGAGGCAGCGCAGCGCGAAGGCGAGCGCTGCCTGCTCGCACGAGGCCGACCGTGATGTGCCGCCCGCGTCGATCAGGGCGACCTTGCCGAAGGACGGTGCCCGGTGGCCGCGCATCATCGCCAGGCTCTCAGTAAGGCGCGTCATCGTCGGCTCCGCGGCGCGCGGGTCGCGGTTGCGCAGGTCCATCAGCTTCTCGCCGGGCACGTCCTCGACGATCGCGAGGTCGGCCGGGTAGTGGATGCGGTCACGATCGGCCAGGTGGATCCTTAGAACCCGAAGGCCCAGCGCCCCCAGCCGCGCGTGCGCGGCCTCGAACAGGTCGAGCCCGATGCCGGGCGAGAACGGGTCGGCGAGGTCGCCGTCGTGCTCGGTGGCCGGCCAGTAGTTCTCGGAGTCCTCCCACAGATAGGCGATCGCCGTCATGGCGTCGTCCATCGTCAGCCGATAGACGCCCTTCGTGGTGCCGCCCGCCAGTCGCTCGACCGCCTCCAGCCGTCGCCCGCCGCCCAGCGCGGCCCGCGCCGCACCCGCCAACTGATCCCGCGTCACTTTCTTCGGTGCCACGCCCGCGACCCGCCTTCCGCCCTGATAACTGGGGCAGCCTACGCGAGTCATCGTTCATCGCCGAACGAATTGATCCGAAGGTGTCCATGCATGATTCAAGAACGGGCACCAGGTGGCAAGCCATCCCATGCGCTGACGTCATTTCTCGGGTTCTGGCTCAGGTTGTGAGGTTGCGTGGTCCGTGCACTGTGAGTAACGACTGAACTCCCTGGGGCGGCCAGGTACGTTGCCTCAAAACGAACAGTGGCATGCGTGGTTGGACCGATGGTTCGTGGCTGTGAATAAGATCTCGTTCCGGCTGGAGGAGCTGTTGTTCCCGTCGATCGCGGACGTCGCGGTGCTGTCGGTAGACGTGACCATCGCGATAGTGCGTGTTGATGTGCGGTGTACCGCAACTGGTGCCTCATGTCCGGGTTGTGGGGCATGGTCAGCCAAGGTGCACGGCTCCTACCTGCGATTTCCCGATGATGTTCCGAGCGCGGGAAGAAGCGTGATTCTCCAGTTGCGGGTCCGCCGGTTCACCTGCGGGAACGTTGAGTGCGAACGTCGCACGTTCGTCGAGCAGATACCCGGCCTGACCCGGAGAAACGGTCAGCGGACCGAGCGGCTCCGCTCGACCCTGACCTCGATCGGTCTTGCCCTGGCTGGCCAGGCCGGTGCGCGCCTGGCTGCCATCGTGGGCGGGGCGGTCAGCCGCAGCACAGTCCTGCGACTGGTCGACGCGCTTCCCGAACCGGAGGTGCCCGCTCCGCGGGTGGTCGGCGTCGACGAGTGCGCCACCCGCAAGGGCCGCCACTACGGGACCGTTCTTGTGGACGTCGAGACCCGCCGGCCCATCGACCTGTTGCCTGCCCTGGAGTCGTCGACCCTGGCTGCGTGGCTGGCCCAGCGGCCCGGAATCGAGGTGGTCTGCCGGGACCGCGCGCCGTTCTTCGCCGAAGGCGCCGCCGTCGGCGCCCCGCAGGCCGTGCAGGTCGCAGACCGGTGGCACCTCTGGCACAACCTCAGTGAGGCACCGAGCGGAGCATCGCCCAGCACCGCCGATGCCTGCGTGTCCTGGTGCCCGAGACACCTGAAACACCCGAGACGGAGCCAAGGCCTGTGCATGAGTCCTCCGACTCGCCCTGGCCGACCGGCCATCGGTTCGCCGGCCGAACCCTGACCGTTCACGCCACGGTCCACGCCCTGGCGGAGGCGGGGCACAGCCGTCGCGCGATCCATCGGCAGCTCGGCATGACCAGCCGATGAACCTCGGCGGCCACGAAACACCCCTGGACTTCATCGACCGCTGCGCCGGCAAGGGAACACTGATCGCCGATGACCTCGACGCAACCCTGCGCCGGGAAGTCCAGTCCCTGGCGATCTGGTGGAACGGACAGGATCCCCCACCGACCGGTATTCGCTTCGTCGCGCGCGAGGTCTACCGCCACCTCATCAGCGCATTCACCGGCGCACCCCCGCCGTCACCTACAGCTTGACCTGATGGAAAGCGTGCCGACGTGCTCCCGGGCCCCGCCGGAATCGGACGGCACGCTCTGCCTCCGCGTGACGCGGGGCAGCGACACCCCCGGGAGCGCATTGGCCCTGCCTGACGGTGTCAGTTACATGCCCAGTCGGTGTACTGAATCCGGTACCGGATCAGCACGCCCGCTCCTGAGGTGCCTCGCGGACATCGAGAAATCCGATCCCGGCACACCGGGCGTCAGCCGTTCGGACTTCCGGCCATGTCCGGCGCAGTCGCGGCCGCGTGGACAGGTCCGGAGCGGAGCGGGGCTGTCACCGGTCTGTGGTCGTGGCGGAATCTTGCAGCGGGTCCGGGCAGGGCGGGATGTGTTCCGATCAGGATGAGTCGGAGTGCGCAAGCAAGCTGCGAGCGGCGGCCAGAGCGTTCAGCTCGTCGCGGGTGCCGGTCAGGACACAGAGGGTGTAGACGACGCCCTCGATCCCGGGGTTGGTTGAGGATCCCGGGCAGGGTGCATCGAGACTCTGAAGCTTGTCGTAGCGGTGGACCAGCTCACGCACGACTTCGGGGTCGGCTTTCAGTGCCATGTGCCCTCCTCGGGTCCGGTGGCGTCGGGCGTCTCTCCGATGGTGCGGTGTCGGCCCGGACCTCGCCACCGTAGACGGACATCGTTCAGGGAAAGGCGATGCGCCGACCGGGTGACCGGTTGCGCGACCTCGCGGTTGCCCCGGACCTCCTGCTTGTCCGCGAAAGACGGAGATGGGATTGCATCGAGGTTTAGGAACATGCGGAGGGTGAACGTTCTTACCGGGGCACATGGTTGCTAAATTTTGCCCGAGGCTGCTCCTGTTCGATACATACCCTTCCTTTTCGTGTCCGTTTTCGCGATGTAAATTAAATTCCATGAGTGGAATTCTTTATTTTCTTCTCATTTCACTTCCGACCACCCTCTTCCTTTCTCGCGTTTCCGTGAATATCTTTCCTTGCAAATTCCGTGCAGCAGTGGCGGGAATTCTCCTGCCTGCAGGCAGTCCGAAGACGGCAGCGTTCTGAGCCCTCCGTCTCACTGTTCGGGTTCACCGGGCTGCACGAATTCGCGAAGGAGGCAGGAAGTGCTGGAATCCAGAGGAAAAACATGGTCCCCCAGAGCAGTCGTGTTCGACTGCGATGGAACCCTGATGGACAGTGAGAAGCACTGGGTGGACGCCCGCAAGCAGGTTCTCAATGAATACGGAGTTGTCCCGGACAGGAAGTTCTGGGAACTGTCGCAGGGAATCCACTACACCGAGTGCGGGAGGCTCATGGCGCAGGTGGCCAGGCGTAAAGAACTGGCGTCGCAGATGACGGATCAGCTGCTGGGCGCGTTCCGGATGCTGGCTTCCGCCGAGCCGGTGACGTGTCTCGGCGCGTCGGCGGTGGTGGAGGCCGCAGCCGGAAAGCTGCCGCTCGCGGTGGCCAGCAACTGCCCCGGGGACGTGGTGGAGGCCTGCCTGAGTTCGGCGGGGCTCCTCGGGCACTTCCGCCACGTTGTGGTGCCGGTCGGCCGGATGCGGCCCAAGCCCCATCCCGACGTGTACACCCGCGCGGCGGACCTGCTGGGTGTGGAACCCGCCCAGTGCCTGGCCATCGAGGACTCGCTGTGCGGGATCCAGTCCGCTGTGCACGCAGGGATGCCTGTCGTCGGTGTCGGCGCGGGTTCTTCTCCTGAGTGCGCCGCCCTCGCCGACGCCTGGGTCGAGTCCCTGGAGGACGAGGTACTGGCCGCCTGGATCGCAAGCTGGGGCAACCGGGACCAGGCGACCACGGGCTGAGGGCACCAGTATTCCCGCACCCGGGGCACCGGAAGGCTCACCCTGGTGCGGGAGTTCGCGATTCCCCGAGGTCTTCGGCGCGGGTGACCTCGGCGGGGTCGGGCAGATCGGCGGCCGGGCCCGGTTCGTGGACACGCGCCAGCGCGATGAGGACGAGGGCGATCGCGACCGCGCCAGGATCGGGCTGCCCGGTGCCGTGGGCCCCGGTGTAACTGGCCCTGCCTCGGCGGGCGGGAAGTGCCGCGCTGGCGAGGGCGCCGTCGATGGCTGCCCGCGCCGCACTGGTCACCGGCTGGTGGTGGCTGCCCGGTGACGCGGCCGTGAGGGATATGGCCGCGGGGGCGAGCGCGTCGAGCAAAGTACGGTCACCGGGCACCGCACCGCCAATGGCGCTGATGCGGGTGAGCGCCTGCTGAAGGGCGGCGGCAAGATGGGGGATATCGGGCGGGGTGTGGTCGGCAGCAGGCTCCAGAGCGGTGAACAGGAGGCCGAACAGAGGGCCGCTGGAGCCGCCGACACGGTCACGGAACGTTGCGGCGAGCGCGGCTGTGCCCGCGAGCCGGTTCTCGCAGGCACACTGCACGGCGGCAGTGACGCCACCGCAGAAGTTGTCGCCGAAATCACCGTCCCCCGCCGCCTGGTCGAGGGCGGTGAGGTCTGCGTGCGCCGCCAGACATATCCGGTGCAGTTCGTCCAGGAAGGCGCCTCCGGCTCGGGACCCGGCGGGCGTGGCGTGAAGGGGAGCTCGGCCGAACCCCTCCGGAGGTTCGAGGAACACGCCGCCGGAGTTCGCCGGGCCGGGGAGGCACAGCGGTGTGTCTGCGGGTGCCGTCCACAGCTCCAGCCATCCCGGGGCCAGACGGGTGAGGGTGATGCTGAACCCTGCCATGTCCAGTGCGGTGGCGTAGACGCCCGTAGCCAGGGAGCGTACCGGTACCCCGCGTGCGGTCAGGTTCAGGTGGACCAGCGCACTGATCGCCCTCAGCTCCAGCTCTCCCGTCCCTCCCAGCCCCGATATCACGGCGATGACCCCGTCCCCGGCCCGCGGAAGATCGGCCAGCAGCTCGTCGAGCATGCAGCCGACGGTGTCTTCGACCGGACGGGAGGCAGTGACGGTGCGGGCAGCCCGTTCGCCATGGATCCCGACGCCGTAGTCCAGAGCGCCCGGCGGCAGAGCGAACGCGGGCGACCTGAGCGCCGGGGACGTGTGGGCGCGTGCGCAGACGGCGAGGCTCCGCGTGGCGGCCACCACCTGGGTACCCAGCCCGGTCAGATCCTCCAGGTCCGCGCCCCGGTCGGCCATCGCCCCCAGCATCTTCTCCACCACCAGCACGCCGCCCGTCCCGCGCCGCCCCGCCGCCGTGCACGCGGTGGCGAGATCGTCGTCGACCACCACCTCGTCCACCCTGATCCCGGCGGCTCGGACCCGCTCCGCCGCGAGAGCGAAGTTGATCCGGTCCCCGGTGTAATTCTTCACGATCAGCAGAACACCGCCACGCGAGCCAACCGCGGCGGCGGCCAGGGCTCCCGCTTCCACCTGAGCTCCTGTCGGAGAGGTGAACACCGGGCCCGGCACCACGGCGTCCACGCCACCGCGCCCCAGCAGTCCGCCGTCGAGTGGCTCGTGTCCGGCGCCGCCCCCGGCCACCAGCGCCACCTTCCGTCCCGGGGCGGGCCGGGTCGCCAGCATGTACAGCGGGTCCGGACACACCCCGATCCCCGGATGGGAAAGCGCCAGCCCCTGGCATCCCGTCAGGACCGCCTCGCGATCAGGAAGGAAGAAGCTCATCTGGACCTCCAGGGGCGAGCGCCTCACAGGAACGGTCCCCACGGGCCACTTCCCGACAACCAGTTGCCGGGCCTGCAGAACCAGCCGCCCAGGGGGACATCGCGGAACCCCATTGTCGCCTCCGGCAGGCCTGCCGCAACACGAACGGGTCTCAACGAGAACCCCGCTCGTCGCGCACTGTCCGCGCGTGACAGTCTGCGCGGCCCCACAGGAGTGGCCGCGGGGAGAGCCCTCGGCCGGCCCGCCTCGCTGCGCCTCTCGACCTGCGCACCCGGGTGATTCAGCAGGACGACCCGTGCCAGGCGGCGAACGGAACGTCAACGCCACGACCCGTCGACTCAAAGAGCATTTTGTCCTGGCAGGGCTGTTTGATGACTCGGGCGACGAAGTAGCGTGGACCAGGCGATCGCGCGTGTGACGATCGCGGCACTGCTCACACTGGCACGCGGCGAGAGCGGGCAGCTGAGCCCCATCCCGTCGGCCTTGGACACGCCGCCAGGGACGCCCTGGCAGACCTGGCCGATGAGACCCGGACGGAGGGCATCAGGATCGCCGCCACCCAGGGATCCGCCCCGGTCGCGGGCGACCCCTCACTGCTCTGGCAGATTGCACTACCCCTATCCGCGTGGTTGGGCGAGGGCGTCGCGGAAGTAGCTCATGGGCACAGCAACCGCTAATGAGTGTCGGAACGAACTTGATGTCGCCGTTTGTCCGGCAACGCGAACAAGCTGGAAACATAGAGGATCCGGTAGGGCAACGGATCGGTAAGGGCATCAGCTTCGACCCGAGAATGGACTTGTTGACGATCAGCGTGCCCGTCGCGGGATTTGGCGGCTCCCTCGGGCGGAAGTGGGTGAAGGACGGTCCGCAAGGTGTCGCTGTCGGCAACGTCGTGCACATCCGGCTGAAGTTCACCAAGGGGCACGCCAAGCCCAGGACCTGGGTCGTCTACACCGCCTATCCGGAGTAAACATGACATACGAAACCGGTCTCGCCTGGCTGGTACGACGTGGCGGTCGACACGAGCAGCCTCGACGCGTTCGTGGCGCTCGGCAAAAGGTTCGGATACCCCGACCCGCTGGTAGAGGAAGGCCTCAACCAGCGCTGAGGAGGTTGGGGCGGGCGGGGCAGAAGAGCCGGGTACCCGCCTCGCCCGGGCCAGCACACGTATACCTCTGGGGCGTCCCCCGCAGTAGTGCGGGGAACGCCCCAGAGAGACCCCGGGCACCCGGGTTTCGTGCTGTCGGCGCCGTGTGTACGGGCGTCATCGGACAGCGGCAAGGCCGGCAGGCCCGCCCGGCCGGGGCAGGGCTGGCCGTGTGCGCGGAGCAGGCGGGCTGGAGGGCGAGGCGGACGGCGCACCGTCTGCTCAGCCTGTGGGCGCCCGGGGGTGCAGGTGTTGGTGGGCGGCGTGTTCCTGTTCCATGGCGCGGTGCAGGTGCCACAACGTTACGGCGGGAAGCAGGCCGCCGAGCCGGGCGGCCGCCCTCAAATCCTCGACCGCACCGGTCAGAAGGGTCCTGGCCGTGTGCCCGGTCTCGCCGGCCCGGGCGGGAACATCAGCAGCGGCCGCTTCGAGGAGATCGGCCAGCTCGGCGATACCCGGATCCTCCGGCACCTCCCCACCCCACCCCGCCGTCGCGTCACCGAGCTGGGCAATGCGACGGCCACGCCTCGCCGCCAGACGTAAGGAAACAACCCCGTTGATCACAGAGACATCGTCCCCCACCACCCGAACACGAGAACACAAAACCGTCAGCAGACGATGGTCCGGTCCAGAGCGGCCGCTGAACCCCGGCTGAGAACTCTCGCTTTCGCGACAACGACCGGCCCGTGGCCGTTGCCCACGTCAGGCACGTCGGCCCGGGAGCCTGAATCGTCCAATCGGATGGCTCCCTTCGCGTCCCTTGGACGATCCCTGCCCGCTGACGGATCGCTGAGGCCGACATGGACCGCTGAACCGCGTGACACCGGGTGGCGCGGTTCGGTACTGCGGCCAGCAGGGGGGATCGCGGCACCGGCCGAACAGCTCGCGGACCGCCCCTGGCGCGGGCGCGGGCGCGCCGGGCTGGGTGCGGCAGGCGGGTTGGGCGCTGTCCAACGACCGTGTCAGGGCTGTCTCTTCGGTCGCGGGCGGAGCCAGGGGTGATGGCTGCGGGCAGAGCCCGGTTGTGTGCGGGAGCGGGGTCTCGGCCGGGTCGGGGCATGTCCGGAGAGCCTTCATGTAGTACCGCTGTGCGAGGCCGTCTTCACGCTCGTCCATCGCCATGTACCCGGTGAGGCAGAGGTGGTCCGCGGCCGCCGCCGGCATCGCCTGCCGTACCGGCTCCGACGCCCGCGCTTTGAGGTGCGGGACGGATTGTGTTGACGAGGAATGCGGCCGCCATCGGCCGGGCCATGCGGCCGCCGTACTCGTCATCCAGGGTGCTGATGCGCTCCGTCATCGCGACCACCGTCTCGAACTTCGGCCATGCCGATGCGGGCGTGCGGGTCGACATCCAGCCGGGACAGGCGCGCGTCGGTCTCCTGCCATCCGGGCACCGCGAGCGCCGCCGAGTACACGACGCCCCTGATCACGGTCCGCCTCGACGGGTCCATATCCGTCCTCCCCAGATCCGTCAGCCCTGCCACCGTATCCGCTGGCTCGGCCGTCAGGTCAGGGCCAGCGGTGAACCCGGCTTCGTGTGAGTGCCTGACGGTGAGTCGGGGCGTGGCGCTGGTTGGGCTTCGGGCCGGTGCTCAGGCTGCGGCGGGCTGGTCGGCGGCGCCGGTGACCTCGCGCCGGTCTACCGCCGCCGCGATCTGCGGGCCAACGGCGTGTTGTACCTGCGCGGGTTACTGATGCCGGGCGTTGCGGGCAACTGCTGGTCGATCGCGGAGGCAGTCGGCCTGCCCTGCACAGTGACGCCTACGATCACCTCGTCCCCCTCCTGGATGTCGGGACGGGCGACAGGTCGCGCACATGGGTGGGGCGGCGTCGCGTGCCGATGGGCGGCACCTGGCGGCGTTGTCACCGGTCGTTACCCCTCGCCTCGCTCCTTCCTCCACCCCACCCATGCGCGCGCCCTTTCAATCGGACGGAAAGCAACCTTCCGGACCTGCCGTAGGGAGGCCCGGGGCACGGTGCGATGATGACCCCGCCATGTCTATGCCCGTCGCACGCGCCGGGGCCGGTCTGCGGCTCCTGAGGGCCGCGGTGTTCACCGCGGTCTGCGTCGTGCTGTCCGCGGCAGGTCACTCCCTGGCGTCCTGCGCGGCCGTCCCCTGGTGGAGCCTGCTCGCCGGGTTCCTGGGGGTCTTCGCCGTGGCGGCACCGCTCGCCGGACGCGAGCGGTCACTGCCGTCCATCGTCGCCGTGCTGGCCGGCGGACAGCTCGCTCTGCACGCCCTCTTCGGCATGGGTACGCACACCGCCACGGCGGACACCGCCACGGGCGACGACCCACTGATCCGGTTCGCGGCAAGCCTCGTCTGCGGCATGGAACCGGCGCAGTTGAACACCGCCGAAGCGCAACGCATCATCAGTGCCGCGGGCATCGACCCGGCGTCGGTGACAGCCCTCGAACACCAGCACATGGCCTCCGTGGCCGGTTCGGACCCGGCGGGCCTCGCCGGTCTGCTGCCCAGCCTGCCCATGCTGCTCGGCCACCTGCTGGCCGCCATGGTCACCGGCTGGCTGCTTCGGCGGGGCGAGATCGCCCTGTTCCGGCTGGCCCGTCTGTCCGCACACGGCGCCCAGCAGATCGCGGCCGGGGCCCGGCTGCGAGCTCTGCGCGCCGCGCTCTCGCTCGTGAACGCTCTGCGCGTCGAACTTCCCGAGGGCCCGGCGACCGGTCCGCGCACCCCTCGTACCGCGGGCGACTCCCCGGCACCCGCCACCGGAGACCCGCTGCAGCACATGGTGATCAGGCGGGGTCCGCCCCCCGCATACGCGCTCGCAGTCTGACGCGACACCCTTCACCCGATACACGCACCACTCGACGCACGGACCACCCGGCGCGGACGAGTCGGTGCCGTACGAGCCGTGCACACACGTGGGGAAGAGGTCTCGCGATGCCGTCGCGCACCCGCGCGCCGGACACCCTTCGTGCTTCAGTGGAGTGCCCCTTCATGAATGTTTCCCGTATCGCCCTCACCGGCGCCATCGCCCTCACCACCGCACTGACGCTGGCGGGGTGCTCGACCTCGGACAGCAAGCCCGAGCTGAAGGTGAGCGGCGCGTTCATGCCGCAGCCCGTCAGCGACATGGCAGGCGGTTTCCTCGCCGTGAAGAACAGCGGCGACATATCCGACCGGCTCACCTCGGTCACCAGCCCCATCTCGGACGACGTCACGATCCACGAGACGAAGAACGGAAAGATGCGCAAGGTGACGTCCTTCGAGGTGCCCGCAGGCGGTCAGCTGGATCTGGAACGCGGTGGAAACCACATCATGTTCATGAAGCTCAAGAAGCAGCCCAAGGTGGGCGAGAAGGTGCCCGTGGAGCTGCACTTCGAGAAGGCCGACACGATCAAGGTCGACCTTCCCGTGAAGGAGACCACCCACGCTCCGAAGAAACACTGAGGTACTGACTCGATGACAGCCACCGCCCCGCACTTCGGATCGGCCCCGTCCATTCCCGCGCTACGTCGGCCACTCGCCGCGGCCGCACTCCTCGCCGCCCTTGTCGGCACGGTGTTCGGCCTGCTGCTGGGCGGCGCGGGCCCCGCGTCCGCGCATGCCGCACTCACCGGGAGCGATCCGAAGGACGGGGCGGTGGTCGCTGCCGCTCCCCAGGCGATCAGCCTCACCTTCTCCGAGAACGTCGCCCTCAGCGACGACTCCGTCCGGATCCTGGACCCCAGTGGCGAACGCGCCGACACCGGCGCCGCGCCGCGTAATCTGCAGTGCGGCTCCACCATGAACTACAGCGTCCCGCTCCGCACCGGGCTGCCCGACGGCACGTACACCGTCGCCTGGCAGGCTGTCTCGGCGGGCAGCCACCCCATCTCGGGCGCCTTCACCTTCTCCGTAGGAGCCCCCTCCGGGACCACCGTCGCCCTCCCGGCCGACGCGGCGGGGGGCGGCCTCGTCGGCGCCCTCTACTGCATCGCACGCTATGCCGCGTACGCCGGTTTCATCCTGCTGGCCGGAGGCGCGGCCTTTATACTCGTGTGCTGGCAGCGAGGGGCGGGATCCCGCCCGCTGCAACGCCTGGTCGTACGCGGCTGGATGACCCTCACCGTGGCCACCCTGGCCATGCTCCTTCTCCGCTACCCGTACACCGGCTCCGGGGACCTCCCGGACGCCTTCGACCTCGACGGCCTGAAGGCCGTGCTCGACACCAAGCCCGGGGCGGCGCTCGTCTTCCGGCTGCTGCTGCTCGGCGCTTCCGCACTGTTCATCGCCGTGCTGTTCGGGGCGTTCGCGGAGCACGAGGACGGACGCGAGAAGAAAAACCTCACCGTCGGACTGGCCATCGGCGGCACCGTGATCGCTGCGGGGATCGCCGGGACCTGGGCGCTCGCCGAACACGCCTCGGCCGGGATCCAGCCGGGCATCGCCATCCCGGTCGACATACTGCACCTGCTGACCGTCGCGGCCTGGCTGGGCGGGCTGACAGCCCTGCTGGTCGCGCTGTACCGGACGCCGGGCATCGAGGTATCGGCGGTACGGTGCTTCTCCCGTGTCGCGTTCGGCAGCGTGCTCGTGCTCACCGCCACCGGGATCTACCAGTCCTGGCGCCAAGTCGGCACCTGGTCCGCGCTGACCGGCACCAGGTACGGGCAACTGCTGCTCGTGAAGGTGGGTCTCGTCGCCGTCCTGGTCGGGATCGCCTGGATATCGCGCCGCTGGACCGCACGACTGGTCACGAACGGAGCCGACGCGGAGAGAGAGGAGGCCGGGGCAGAGGTCGAGGAGGCCGCCTCGGTCCCACCGCCGCCTGCCACCGAGGACCCCGTGCGGGCGGCCCAGCTCGCCCGGCAGAGGGCAGCCATGGCCACCGTCGAGAAGAAGCGGATCCGCGACGCCGACCCCGACCGGTCCGGGCTGCGCCGTTCGGTGCTGGCGGAAGTCGGAGTCGCCGTGGCGCTGTTGGCCGTGACGACCGCACTGACCTCGACCGAGCCGGCACGTACCGAGGAGGAAGCGGCCCGCAGCTCCACGGCAGCAACCGCTCCCGCAGCCGCACGCCTGGTCAATCTGACGCCGCCCTTCGACACGGGCGCCAGGGACGGCAAGGGACGGCAAGGGAACGGTGCGGATGGAGATCGACTCCGCCTGTACCGGCACCAATGAGCTCCACATTTGGATCGACAGCACCGACGGCAAGGCCATGGATGTCCCCGAAGTGAAGCTCGCCTTCACTCTGGAGTCCAAGGACATCGGCCCGCTTCCCGTCATCCCTGCCCAGGTCACCAAGGGCCACTGGACCGCGAGCGACGTCCAGATCCCGATGGCGGGCGACTGGAAGGTAGCGGTGACCGTACGCACGTCGGACATCGGTCAGACGACCATCGACAGAAACGTGAAGATCGGCTGAGCAGGATCGTGAGCGGAGGCAGCAACAGGAACTCACCGGCTAACAGGAAGACCTCCGCAGGCAGCGGTAACTTCACCGGCAGCGAAGAACCCTCCGCGGGCAGCGGGGACTCCACCGACAGGAATGAACCCTCCGCGGGCGGCGCGGACAGAGGAGCCCGGGGCGGCGGCGCCATCTCCCGGCGGCTGCTCGGCAGCGTTGGCGTGGCCGGCGCGACCGGGCTGGCGTGGCCAGCGCGACCGGGCTGGTCCTGGGCGCGGCAGGCGGTGCGACCGGCTATGCAGCGACCCGGCCCGACGGGCCGGCCTCGCTGACCGCGGTCGGCGCGCCCTTCCATGATCCCTCAGATCGGGGGGGTCCTCGATCAGCGCGAGCAGCTCGTCCAGTTCGGCGTCGGTGACGGCGGTCGGGTCGGGGGCGGGTCCTGCACCCTCCTGACGAGCGGGCCGCACAGGGCCGCCCTGTGGCAGCGAAGTTCGAGTGCGTGCGACCGAATCCCGAGCGCGTCACGTCGGGAAATCTTGCAACTCCCAGTCGGCCGTTGGGGGAACACTGTGCACGTCACCTGCACCGGCAGCTGGTTCAGGATGGAAGCTCTCCGAGCGTGCCGGACGAATTCTTCGCTACGGAGCCTGGCCGGCAGAGAGTTCCGCAGCGAGCCGTTCAACGCGGGCGGTGAGGGCGTCGCGCACCGAGCGGGCGCTTTCGATGTCCAGACCCTTGAGGTCGGGCAGGTTCCACTCGTAGAGCGGCGGCCGGGCAGGACGGGGCAGGCGTCGCCGCAGCCGAGGGTGATCACGATGTCGGCGCCACGGACCATCTCGTGGGTCAGCGGCTTGGGAAACTCGATGCCCGGGGGTCAGTCCGATCTCGTCGAGCAGGCGCCTGGCCGTGGGGTCGATGCGCTGGCTGGGCAGGGTGCCCGCGCTGTGGGTGCGCACCGACGGGGCGACGACTCGGCGCAGCAGCGCGGCCGCGAGTTGGGAGCGGGCCCACATTTTCGGTGCAGACGAACAGCACGTGGGGGCTCCGCGGCGGGGGAGAGTGCGTCGGCGCGCGCCAGGGCGTCCAGACGCCCGGTGGCGAAGCGTCCGGCGAGCAGGGGCAGGTGCCTGGTGACGGTCGCCCGCGCGGCGAGGAGGGCGTGGCAGTCCTCGACGTACGACACGACGGTCTCCGGGGCGGAGCCGCCCGCGTACCGGACGGCGATGCGGTGGAGCACGGGGGACCTCGGGAGGTGGCTTGCGCAGCAACGGAAGGCGCAGACCTGGGCGCAGCTGAGCGGTGAGCAGCAGGAGTGGCTCGGCGGGCTCGGTGTGACACCCGCCGAGCCGGAACCCGCCCCGGTGACAGCACGCGCGGCGAAGGGGGCGGGCGGGCTGTCGGCACCCTTCCGGCGGGGAGTCGCCGCGCTCGCCCAGTACCTCCAACGCGAAGGACACGAACGGCCGGTCCCGAGGAAGCACGAGGAGCCCGTCGACATCGACGGCCAGAAGCACGTCGTGAAACTCGGTGTGTTCATCAGCAACACCAAAAGCCGACGCGACAAGCTCACTCAGGAACCGCACCAGGCCCTCGCCGGGCTCGGGGTGGAGTGGGCGTGACAGCGGCAGCCGATCTCGGGGAAGTCGTATCTCTGCGGGCGGAGTTCGATACTTTTTCATGCTCGTTCAAGCGTGATCGCGGAGTGTCAGGCTCTACCAGGCCGGGCGCGGATCGCGGAGTTCCTCCGGGATCGGCTCGGGCACAGGGTGGTCCAGGTCGGTGCGCATCAGGTATCCCGGGTCGGGTGCAAAGTCCTGATTGGGTGGGGCCGACTGGTGGATCCGCTGGGTCCGCGGAAGGTCGACCTCCACCAGCTTGCCGTCATGGAGCATCCACAGGCCGAAGCAGTCGTCGTCCTGATCATGGATCAGTACCTGCACGCTTCCGGGACAAGGCCAGGCGAGGGACTCCAGGTGCTTCAGCAGGCCGGTGCGGTTCCGCACCTTCTCGAACTCCGCGGCCCATCCGAAGCCGAAGCCTCCCCACTGACCCTGGATCGGCGCGAAATGTCCCCACCAGGTGCGCTCTGTGTCCTGTCGCGTCAGTGGTTCCATGACCTCGTCCGCCCACAGCGCCAGCACGATGACCTCCGCGTCTCTGCCCATGGGCGGATAACACCGCATACCCAGGCTCCTCGGCAACTGATTTCGTTGTGCGACCTGTGCGCGGACACCGTGAAGGACGACGGGAAATAATCTTCAGTAGCGTGGGAAGTAAGACCTTCATCACCCCCTTGAGGAAGCCCCCCAGACTTTCCCAGTCATCGGCAGCCCGCATAACGGCATTGGCCACGAACGCGCCGGCCGATCTCACCGGACACCTGACTACAGATAATGTGCATCGCCCCCGATGGAGAGGGCGTAACACCAGCCGTGGCCGGTCATTGAACCGGCGGAACGGCACCGCACAGAGAGCACCTGGGCGAAGCGCCGGGGTCTCGTGCTGTCGGCTGCGGTGGCCGGTGGCGGTTCAGGTGGTCGCGTTGCCCGGGGCGGTCTGGAGGCGGTCGAGGCGTTCGTAGAGGGCGCGGATGAGGCGGGCCCGGTTCTGCACGCAGTGCAGGGTGCCCTGGTGAGGTGTGCTCAGGCGGCGTTGGGCTTCGGCGAGGATGATCTCGGCCAGGGCGCGGGGGCCGGTGTCCTCGTCCAGGAGATCGGTGTGGTGGCGGACGTCGGTGGCGACGGCGCGGGCGTGACCGGTCAGCTGCAGGGCGATCTGCTCGAAGTCGTGCGGGGTGAGGGCAACCCGGTCGGCCCAGGACAGGACCGCGGCGACCAAACACTCGTAGGGGGCGCGATCCAGGGGCAACCGGGCACCGAACAACCCGCGCGGGTCATGGAGAACAGTGTGCGTGTTCGGTTTCATCAGCCCTCACCCCAGGGATCTCACGAAATCGCAGGCGGCCAGCCACCACCTGATGCTCAATCGCCGCCGCCACCCCCACCGGATGGGTCTCCCCCGACTGCAAACCCTGCGCAACCCCCACCCACCGCTCCAGACCAGGACGGCCAGCCGGGCGTTCGGGCGGGGATGCCACACTCGCCCAGCACAAGCGAGCAACTGCCGGAGCGGACACCAGGCCCGGCCGGGTGGTACGGGACACCGAGTCCAAGACCTGGCGGGACAAGCCGCCCGAGCAGCGCGACGCCCTCACCGAACTCGGGGTGGAATGGGCCTGGAAGCCGCTGTGTCTGACCGCGGTATCGGCCAGACACGCCAGAACTCTCGAACCTGGGACAGCATCACCTGTAGTGAGATAAAGCCCCACGACAGCGATCCCCCACCCAGATCTCCCGCCCTATGACAATGACAACCCCAGCACCGACACCAAACCGGGAGATCGGACCCTGATGTCTCACGCCTCGTCAAAGGCCTCGATCAGGCGCTCGTACGCCAGCTTCGGCCGCAGGGCCGCGTCCCACGGCAGAGAATCGGCCGTGCGCGGGGGATAGATCTTGGTGTCGGCGGTGGAACCGTACCGGTCGGTGAATCCCCATGTGGAGAACGATGTGCAGTTCGGCTCCTCCAGGCAGACCCGCAGCTTGCCCACCATCTCGTCAGCCTGGATCTCCTGCCCGTCCTCCTCATCCTCGCCTATGGGGACGTCCATCTCCGACACCCGCGCCTGGACCCCGAGCTCCGCCAGATCCCGCACATGGCTGCGGAAGGTCTCCGGGGCGATGCGGTCGCCGGGTGCGTACTCATGGTTCTGGAAACCTACGCCGTCGATCGGTACGCCGCGTTCCTTGAGCCGCTTGACCAGATCGTAAAGGGCGTCCCACCGCTCGCCTTCCTCCTCGACCCCGTACTCGTTGACGAACAGCCGTGCCTTCGGATCGGCCCGGTGGGCGGCCCTGAAAGCCTCGTCGATGTACTTCTCGCCCATGGCCTCGAACCACGGGCTCTGCTCGGAGCGCAGACCGAGATCCCCGTTGGTGTAGCTTTTCTCGTCGTCGGACATGGGCTCATTGACCACGTCCCATTCCGCAACCTTCCCCTTGAAGTGACCGGCGACCACGGCGATGTGCCGGAGCATGGTCCGGCGCACCTCCCCGGGATCGTCGTTCTCCCGCATCCAGTTGGGCAGAGCCTCGTGCCAGACGAGAGTGTGCGCATGCACCTTCATGTCGTTTGCGCGGGCGAAGCGTACGAGTAGGTCCGCGTCGCGGAAGTCATAGACGCCCCGGCGCGGGTGGAGGAACTGTGGCTTGAACGCGTTCTCCGGAGTGAGCATGGAGAACTGGCTCCCCGCGAGCGCCCGGTAGCGGGAGTCGGTGAGCAGCGGGTTCTCGGCCAGGGCGGCGCCGACGTCGAACGGCCGCCCCACGTCTGCGGCCCGCGCACGCAGCGAGTCGTCGGACTGCTCCTGGCGCAGCTGCGGCGCGTTGACCACGCGTAGCGAGTCACCGCTCTCGGCCCGCGCGATCAGTTGCGTCAGACGCCATCCCTCGCGGCGCTCGTCTTCGCCCGCGTCCGCCTCCAGGCCGAACCAGACAGTGCCCTCGGCGAACACCCCCGGGTCCTGCACGGTTCCCAGCCGCCGCCCGTCGGCTTTCACGCGGAAGGTGTCACCGATGCTCGATACGGCGAGCCTCACCGTCCCGGAGCAGCCGCAGTCGAAAACCTTGGAGGTGGCAGGCTCGTCGCCCTCGCCGTCCCATATCTGTACCTTCACTTGTCCGTCGGCGGTCACGCCGACGCGGAGTGAGGGCAGCTCCTGCCGCCACTCGTCGTAGATGACCGGTACCCGTCCGTACAGCCGCAGCCATGAGTCGCCGGCGTCGTCACCCACACCGGACATGCGCGCGGTGACGGTGAAGTCGCCATCGGACCTCAGATGCGGGCCGGCCAGGTTCAGCGGGGGATTGGGCTGGCCACCGGAGGAGTCCTGCTCCACGATGTGCCGATCCGATGCGCTGACCCGCAGGACGTCGTTCCGCGCAGTGGTGCCCGGCATCTGCGTCCAGTCATGGTTCCGCAGCAGGTCTGTGTCGTTCCCGCCCTCCGGCCCTTCGCTCTGCCCCGTACACCCGGCCGCCACCGCCATGACGAGCACCACGGCGGTAAGCCGCTGCCACGTCCCCCCGCCAAGGTTCACGATCCCTCCCGCTTTCTTGCCGAGACGTGATCAACGTCTCGAAACCGGACCATAGTTCATCACACATGAGGTACGGCGGCCTTGTGTGGCACGTCCCAGCTCGTGTGGCGGAGCGGGCCCGGGTCGTTCTGGCCTGCGCGGAAGGCGCGTCAAACACGCGTGTTGCTTCTCACTCCCAAGACAGCGAACCGCATCCCGAAACCGCCGCTGTCCGTGACAACACACCACTGTCGACCGTCTCTCACCACCACTGTCCCGAAACCGAGAAATCGCATCTGGTGCGACGGCAGTCGGGCGGCGGGCTGGGGGCGAAAAGAAATGTCAGAATCTGAGCAGTCTTGCCAAAATGTGGCGCTATGGAGAACCCCTTGCGCCACAAGTACCCCCATCATGAGTGGACCCCTGTGACCGAAGGGGACTCGGGTGCCTTCGTCTTCCGCCTCACCGGACAGCAGAGCGACCTGTACGCGAAGATCGCGCCGCGCGCCCCGGAACACCCGGCTTTCGACCTGGCCGGCGAAGCTGATCGGCTCGAATGGCTGGCCCGTCACGGCATTCCGGTACCCCGCATCGCCGAGCGTGGCGGCAACGATGCCTTCGTTTGGACTGTCACCGAGGCTGTACCCGGTGTCTCGGCTGCCGAGGAGTGGCCAGAGCACCAACGCTTCGCCGTTGTCGAGGCCATGGCACGCCTCACCCGCGCTCTGCACGAACTGCCCGCGGACAGGTGCCCCTTCGACCGTTCGCTGTCCGTGGCGATTGCCGAGGCCCGTCGCAATCTGCGTGAGGGGCTCGTGGACCTCGATGACGTGGGCAAGGAGCGCAAAGGCTGGTCCGGTGCGCAACTCCTGGCCGAACTCGACCGCACTCAGCCGGAGACAGAGGACGTGGTCGTCTGCCACGGGGACCTCTGCCCGAACAACGTCCTGCTCGATCCCGTGACGTGCGAGGTCACCGGAGTGATCGACGTGGGCCGCCTCGGCCTCGCTGACCGCCACGCCGACCTCGCCCTGACCGCCCGTGAGCTGGCGATCGACGAGGACCCCTGGTTCGGCCCCAAGTACACCGAGCAGTTCCTCGGGCTGTACGACGACCCCGGCATCGACAAGGACAAAATGGCCTTCTACCGGTTGCTCGACGAGTTCTTCTAACCGCATCGCGGACTGAGGGTGCCGGCCACACGCATCTCCCCCGTGGACACGCGTCGCCCAGTACACACCACCTCCAAGGTGCGGACCGGCCGGGTACGCGCCACGGGCCAGTGCGGGGACGGGGGCAGGTGCGGGGACGGGGACGGGGGCGACTGGTGGAACCGGAGCAGGCGCAGCAGCCGCGGCCGGAGCAGGCACAGGTGGTGCGGCGGGCACGGCCACGGCCGCCGGAGCAGGCACAGATGCGGGCGCGGTGGGTACCGGCGCTTTGGCCGGAGCAGGCACGGGCCCCAGTGCGGGTGGTGCGGGGTCGTGAGTGCGGAAGCTGTTGGTGCGTAACGGGTGGTCCTGCCAGGTCCCGGCCCGCAGAGCGATGGAGCGGGACGACGATGCGGTCGCGGGGGTGGGCCAAGGAGGTGCGGCCCCGCGCGGAAGGCTCGCGGCGGCGCGTGGAGCCTGGCTCGTCATCGAGGACGAAGCCGGCTTCTCCATGACGCCGCCGCACGCGAAGGCATGGGCCCCACGCGGCCGGACCCCGGCGGTCCGAGTCCGCGGACGTTCCCGCAGACGCATATCCATCGCCGCTCCGACCTGCTGCAGACCCGGACACCGGTCAAGGCTGATCCACCGGCCCCGCCGCGACGACGGCCGGCGTGACGGGCGCGGGAGCTTCTCCTGGCGCGACTACCGCGACCTGCTCATCGCCGCCCACCAGCAGCTCGGCGGCACGATCGTGCTCATCCGGGACAACCTCGACGTCCACAAGGCCGCCGGACTGCGGGAGCTCGCCGCATCCCGGGACCGGCTGACCATCTACTGCCTGCCGCCCTACGCACCCGACCCCAACCGCGTCGAAGGCATCCGGTCACTCCTACGGCGCGGATGGCTCTCCAACGTCGCCTTCAGCACCCCCGAACACCTCGTCCAGACCGTCCGGCGCGACCTGCGGCACATTCAGTACCGCAGCCACCTCATAGACGGCTGCCTCACCGAGACCGGCCTGACCATCCGACCCACCTGATCAGCAGCACCACATCCCGAGTTCAACCTCAGTAGGTAAACACCATCGCGCCCGCTCATCGGCATGAGCGGAGCCGATAGGGAGGGTTCGTGTTTGACTTCGTAGACTTCCTGGCCACCGGAGCAGTCGGTGCCGCTTTCAATTCCGACGAGGCCGAGGTGAGGAAGGCAGCGGTGGCCTTGGGGCTGACAACCGTACGGCAGGAGATAGACCCCAGTTACGACTCGTTTGGGCTCTTCGCCGGCGGAGTGGAGTTCCTGTTCGAAGATGCTGAACTGATGTGCGTGCAGTTCGAGGTTGAGCGCACCGGCCCGCTCGATCTGTCAGGTTCCAGGATCGACCAGTCCACCACGCTTGAGGAGTTCACCCGCGCCCTCGACCAAGTGGGCATTGGATGGTCCTCCGGCCTCTTGCACACGGGTGAGACCGTCGTCACAACCACAGGTTGGGTGCACTGCTACTTCACCGCCGACGAGCCTCACTGCTTCGTGACCGCAATCTCCGCCGTTACCTAATACTCCCGCCGGACTTCTTCATTAGTACTGGTCAGCGGCTTGGGTGTAGGGAGTGTAGCGGGCTCGAACGGGGCAGGGCAGTCTTTGTCGGGCTGTGCCACGAACATGTGGCCGCGCTGCTTGTACTGGCAACGTCTCGGGCAGCCCGCCGGCATGGCTGATGTACCAAAGAACGTGAGGAAGAGGGATTCGACGATCTTCTCTTCCGTGGGTCCCTGGGCTTGGCGGGCCGCAAGAACAGCTGGCAGCTCGCCGAGTACGCGGGCCATACGCCCCCTGACAGGCTGTAGCACCCGTTCTCCCGAAACCGCTGGGAGGCCGACGAGCTCAGCGACGACCTGCACGCACCCAGCGCGCGGTGAAGGGGGTAAGCGGGCTGTCGGCGCCCTTCCGGCGGGGGGCGCGGCCCTTGCGCAGTACCTCCAGCGCGAAGGACACGAGCGTCCTGTCCCGAGGAAGCACGAAGAGCCGGTCGAGGTCGACGGCCAGGAGCACTCCGTGAAACTCGGTGTGTCCATCAGCAACACCAAAAGCCGACGCGACAAGCTCACCCCCGAACAACTCCAGGCCCTCACCGATCTCGGCATGGAATGGGCGTGGCACCGGCTATGGCCGGTCGTTGAACCCACCGTGTCGCCCGGGGTCTCGTGCTGTCGGCGGCGCCGGCATCACCGGGCGCAGTCCGGGGTGTCCGGGAGGTTCAGGCGGCCGAGTCTTTCCAGCAGGTGGGCGACGTGATCGGGCTCCGGGGCGTCCCTCACCGCTGCGGCCGCGGTGAGGATGTCCTGCCGGATTTCCACCGGCACCACCCACCCGTCGAGCGGACCGCCATGCAACTCGACCTCGGCCGTCATGTCGTCCACCACCCCACCGTACGAAGCAGACACCCCCACAGGTGAGCAATCCAGCCAGGAAGCAGGCGCGGAGCAACCCGACGCCCCTGGAGTGCCGCCGCTCCCGGAAACCCACCACACCACCGGTGTGCCGCACAGGGCCTCGGCTTGATAGAACCGAATCGCTGCGCTGGCGTGGTGTGCTGAGATCGAATACAGGCATGCCTCCCACGCCTGCCCGCCACCCACGGCTACGCCCTACCACTCGTCTCACTGCCCGTACCTCCGTCGGCCTGGGAGCAGGCTCCACCCGGCCACCAGACACTCCCGCTGCCCCTGCTGCTGCCCCGGAGGGTTTGGACTGGGCGCGGCGGATCGAGTTGTTCACCGTGGTGGTCGCGGCTGTCGTGGCGGTGGTGGGTCTCTGGTACTCGAACGTTCAGACCAGACAGGCCAATAAGCAGGCCCAGCAGGCCACCGCTCAGGCGCGGGATGACCGGGCGCTGGCCAAGGAGGGGCAGATCACCGACCGGTACACGGCGGCGGTGGGAAACCTCGGTGAGGACAAGGTGGACGTACGGCTGGGCGGCATCTACGCCCTGCAGCGGATCATGCAGGACTCCCACCGCGACCAGCCCACCATCGCCAACGTCCTCACCACCTACATCCGCACCCACACAGCCAAATCCCCAGCGAAGAGCCAGGACGTCCCGGCCGACGTCCACGCCGCCCTGACGTCCTCGCCACCCGCGACACAAACTGGGGCGGCAGCTTTCTCCTGGATCTCCGCGGCGCCCAGCTCCCCAACATCAACCTCGCACCCACACCCGGATTCGCGCCGACTCCGCCTGGTGAACGTCTGGGTGGTGCAGCTCTGCGTGGTGCAGACCTGCGTGGCGCGGACCTGACCGGTGCGAACCTGCGCGACGCATGGAACTTGACGAAGGAGCAGATTGACTCAGCACTTACTGACGGTAAGACACGGCTGCCAGCCCCGCTCCGGTAACCCCCTGGCGGCTTCCCGCCCGCATTAGAGCGCGGCTTCACCGGTCGCGGAGGCCGGGTGAGACAGAACTGTCCGGCACTCTGGTGCGGACCGGTCGCCCACTCCCCGGCGTTGTCGCTGGTCAGCCGCCGGACAGCCCTGGACAGCCGCGCTTTGTCCGCGTGCAGTCGCTGGGGCTTGAGGTGCCGACCGCGGTGGGGGTCGTGTCGCGTTTGGTGTGGCCGGCGACCATGGGCTTCAGGGCGAGGCTGTCGTGGACGTTCGCGGCGGAGACGCCGACGACCAGGGGCAGTCCGTTCGCGTCCGACAGGACGTGCATCCCGGAACCCGGCTCACCCCGGTCCACAGCGCTCGGACCTGTGTGTTCGCCCCCTTTTCAGCCCGCACGTGCGCGGAGCCCAGCACGACGCGCGAGACGTCGATGACGCCGGCGTCGTCGAGGCGGTGCACCACCGCTTCATGGAGGCGGCCCCGGACACCGGCCCTCGACCAGATCATGAAGCGACGGTGCACCGTCGACTTCGACACCCCGAAACACGGCGTGTCGACTTCGACACCCCGAAACACGGCGGCAAAGCCCGCCAAGAACACCCGCTGACCAGCACATAGACGATCGCCGCGAACAACGTCTCATCAGGCGTGTCCTGCGTCCCACCGCCCTGCGGCCGCACCCCCGACGGCGGGATCAGAGGCCTCGCGATCTCCCACAGCCCGTCCGGAACAATCCAACTCCACGTCCCCTGCCCCACGTTGGACAGTGCTACCCAGCCTCATCACATAGGACACCGTCCTATCTGCACCAGGGCATCACGTTCAATCGAGCGGCGCGCTCGGGCAGTTCTCAGCGCCAACGTGCACAGACACCGACACAGCCCGACTCACTCGCACGAATCAACATCTAGCGCTGGTGGCTTGGTCACCCCGTCAGCGGCGCGGGGCCCATGGGTCGTCGTGCTCCTCAGGATCGGTCTGGTCTGGGTGAAGCATCTTTCGGACGCAGTGCCGCAGTCCCGTTTCGCCGGATCCGCTGGCAGCAGCCATCCAGGGCAAGGCGCCCATGGCCTGGGCGCGCTCATTGGTGGCGAGGTCGTCGACAGCGGCGCGCAGGTCTTCGGGGACGGGTTCGTCGGTGAGGCAGAGCCAGCCGATCGCGGCGGCCAGCCGGACCTTGGGTGGCTGTGTCCGCTGCCGCCACTTCTCTCGGATCCATGCGGTGGTCGGCGAGTGGGGGTGAGTGCGTGTGGCTTCGGCGGTGGCGAGGACCAAGGCGGCTCTGACGATCGGGTCCCGCTCGACGGCAAACCGGGCACGGAAGGAGGAACGGACCGCGCGGTCGGGGTCTGCGGCGGTGGCCAGTGTGTAGGCGGCGTCGATGCGTATCGACGGGTCGGAATCGCTGAGAAGGGGCTGCAGGAGAGCGATGTCGGCGGTGATCGCTGCCCGGGCGGCGGCGACCGACCAGCCAGCAGGGTAGCCGGTCACCTCGACGCCATAGTCGTCGTACAGATCTCCGTCCTGGGCGTCGGCGCGGTGGAGCAACAGTTCATTGCGGGAGGCAACACCGAAGTAGCGGGCGCGGGCCGGGGAGGAGACCTCGGCGAGCGCGTCGGCACGGTAGGGGTGGCGGGTGTCGGCGGCGATGCGGATCAGGAACGGTACGGCGAGAACGGCGGCGGCCCGCATGTCGTTGGCGCACATGCCGTCCACAACGCCCGTTCCGGTGCGAACAGGCGAGTCCTTGGTGTGCAGCAGGTGAATGGCCTCCCTGACATGTTCCCCCCGGGGGAAGCGCTCCCAGGGGACTTGGTCGAGCAAGAATCCGTTTTTGGCCTCGGGCCGGATGGCGGCCACCGCTGCTCGAACGTCGAATGGCCCGCCTGCGAACGAGGACAGTTCTGCCCCGTCCGCCAACGCCCGGCACATCGCGAACGTCGGATCGGTCCGCCATTCGCCCACGTCACACCCCACCGCCGAGTCCAATCGGAGCCGATCATGCTTCCACAGAAAGCAATTGAGTGCATCAGCGCGCCGCGGCGAACCAGTACGGCGAGGACCCCACGACCGGATCCGCGCCCACCCGGTCACAGCATCCCGAGCTCCGTGTCCGGCCGGCAGCGCGTACACGCCCGGACCCCGTCCGCGAGCGCACCCCGCGCCTCCTCCCGGCTGATCACCTTCAGCCGCTTCCCCGCCGCAGAACGCCCACCGACATGGATCTCCATCGCCGGAGCACCGACACCGATCCCGTGCTCCATCACCCAGTCCGGCGCAGGCAGGCGCACTCGCTCACCCTGCCGCCGCTCCCACTCGCGCTGCTCAGCGGCCGCGACGGCCTCATCGGTCCGGGCAACCCACATGGCATGCCAGGACCGCATTCTGTGGAATCAGATTTGTCAAGCTTGCGTGGCTTCGCCCTGCCGGACGTCGACGATCGGCAGGAGTCGAGCCGCGCCGGGGGCCTTGATCTCGTGGGGTGTAGGCCCGGCTGGGGTCGGGGCATCGACAAGTATGCCGAGAAGTTGATCGATTGAGTTCTGGCCGTCGGTGACCGCGGCTTGTTCGTCCTCGGTGAGCGGGATCGAGTCGGTCATCTTCTGCAAGTTGGCTTTGGCTTCCAGGAGTTGTGCTCTCATGGAGTCCTTTGGGGTGTAGAAGTCGCAGCGGGCGCAGGCCGTGCGGTGCTGGCACTGTTCGAAGAAGGTGTAGGTGCTCAGTTGGAGAGGACGAGGCCACTCACCGCCCGAGCCGCGCCGCGCTGACCTGGCCCCGGTCTCCTATCCCTGACCCAGGGTGCAAGGTAGCGGCGGCCACGGAAACTCGTCTTCCCGGCCGTCGTCATCGGGGGCTCGGCCCGAGACGGAACGTACGATTGGACATCGGGCCGAACGGAGAGCTGCGAGGACTCAAGTGGCTGGCGAAATGAGCAAAGAGGTGATCATCAGCCCCCGCAGCGAGCACGTGCGGGAGGAGCTGGCGGAAGCCGCTGCCTGGAGCGCGTACGCGGCGGAGCTTCGCGAGGTGCTCGGAGCCGCGATTGAGAAGAGCGGCGCAGACCTCTTGGAGGTGGGCGGGCTGCTGGTTAGCGAGCCCCTTCCCGAAGAGCACCGCAGCCTGCGCAACGGTGCAGAGGTCCGGCCGCCGCAAGCGATAGGTCTCGCCGAGGGAATGGCAGCCGGGCGGGGGCCGTATTGTCAGCTCGCTGCACCCGGGAAACTTCAGATCGAGCCGGGATGGGACGGAGCGGTACACCTCTTCACCACTGCAGCGGTGGCCACCGATCTGGCGGGACGCCATGGTGAGGGCGTGACGTTCCTGTGGCGAGACGCGGCTCCTGAACCCGTAGAGGTCTCGGACCCCGTTGACGCCGTCGCGGACGCGGGTTTCTGGGCGAGGGTGGCGGAGGCGTCCGAGCGCCTGACCCTGGTATGCGAGCGCTGGGCGTACGGCGCTCACGGGTACAGATGGTTCCGCGTGACGCCGGAGAGCACAGCCGAAGTGGCCCGACTACTGCGGCCGCGCTCGCTGGTTTGCGTGGCCGCCGAGCCGGAGCTGAACCCCAGAGCGGAACTGCTGCAAGACGACTTCACCGTCTTCATGGCCCCGCTGACGCACGGCGAACTGGCCCACCGGAACTACCCCGGTGGAGCCGACACACTCTCCGAGGTCGCGGATGACGGTTTCTCCCTCATGCTGGCCGATGCGGCACTGGCCGACTGGTGCGCCGTCGTACCGGACACGGACGGAGTGGCCAGGGGGCAGTGGGAGACTCCGGGTGAGTACTGAGGTTGAACTCGGGATGTCGTGCTGCTGATCAGGTGGGTCGGATGGTCAGGCCGGTCTCGGTGAGACAGCCGTCCATGAGGTGGCTGCGGTACTGAATGTGCCGCAGGCCGCGCCGGACGGTCTGGACGAGGTGTTCGGGGGTGCTGAAGGCGACGTTGGAGCCATCCGCGCCGTAGGAGTGACCGGATGCCTTCGACGGGGTTGAGGTCGGGTGCGTGGGGCGGCAGGCAGTAGATGGTCAGCCGGTCCCGGGATGCGGCGAACTCCCGCAGTCCGGCGGCCTTGTGGACGTTGAGCCAACGGTCCACGAAGACCGCGAGGGGAATGGCCGGAGGGTGTACGGCGGACAGGCTGCGCCACAGGCCCCAGGACGCGGCGACCGCACGCTCGGAGGCAAGGTGTGGCTGCGAGAAATCGAGCAGGGCACGTGGTCCTCCGGCGCAGACGCCCGGGGCGCTGGGGCGGGGCGCGCCGTCGTATCCAGGGTCGTCGTGGATGAGCCTCGGATCGTCCATGTGTCCGGGCACGACTGCGAAACCCATGCCGTTGCTCCCGCCGTGGATGCGGCGTTCGTCCCACATGCCACGGTCGACGGGGTTGTCATCCGTGTCTAGGCAGAAAGGCGCGAGGGCCTCTGCAAGCGCCCTTTCGATATCGTCTGCGGCCTCGGCCGGCAGACAGACCGTCACCCATACGCCAGCCATCTACCCATCTTTGCCATGTCGACGAACAGCATGATCGCACGGGTGCGGCGACGCGCCACAAGCCAGGTCGGATGGCGAAGCGGGCGGAGCCGGCGCGCGGGCGCGGGCGCGTCAGCGTGGTCTCCTACGCCATCGTGGCGAAGTGCAACCAGTTCCCCGACGAAGCCCCTGCCTGATGCTGCATCCTCCACGAAGCGGCGGCGGTCGCCGCCTGGTTCTTCGTAGGAGATATGCGTATGCCAGTGAGCCTTTTTCAACTTCACGCTGACGTGTGATGGAGGACGAGTACGGCCTGGACGATCGTGGTGATGCGGTCGTTCTGCAGCGGAGCTTCCGAAGGAGCCGCCGGCTCTTCAGGGCCCCATGGTCTGCTCGGCCGGGCAGCGGATCTTGGCGTGACTACTGTTGTGTCGGCGCTTCCAGCGCTTGGGCCGACGGCCTCGGAACGGGACGCGGACGGGGTGGCCGGCTCCCTGGTACACCTTGTCCGCCCAGCACTTCAGCTCGGCTGCGGCGAGCGCGTCGGTGATCCCGTGGGTCCGTGCGGCGGTCAGGTCGTGGACGGACCCGGGCAGGGCGGAGGACGCCCGCAACAGCCGGCCGGACGGATCGGTGAGGACCTGGACGTTCATGCCGTGACGCTTGTGTTTCCCGGAGCAGTACGGGGGTGTCGGCGGAGATCCTTTCGATCGGCGGGAGAGTGCCGTCCAGGATCACGAACGCCTTGGTCCGCATATTCTTCATCGCCTCGGTCAGGGTCGGGGCGAGGGCGGCCAGGACGTCGATTGCCTCGCGTATGTGGCGATGGACCGTCGCGATGCCGATGCGGAACCCGGCGGCGAGCTGGGCACAGGTATCGCCACACCGCGGGTGAGCCAAGGCGAGCAGGGCCTGTCGGCCTGCGGGCAGACGCCGCCGGCGCGCCCCGATCTCCCGCCCCCGGGCATGCAGCCGAGCGCTCAGGTACCGCAAGGCACGGCTGGACAGATCAATCGACGACGGGCGGACAAGCACGCGAAGCTCCTGGTGGGGCACGGTGGATCTTGGTCGTGACACCTCCTTCCAGGAGCTTCATCGCGTTGCAGAGCCGCCCAACTGACGTACATAGCTGACAGGTTGGAACCAGCTCATCGTCACCGGAACCGAGGCAACACCCCCTCGGTGCGCTCCCGCTCCCGGACACCACACGGCGACGGTCGGACAGTCCAGCTCTTTGCGCAGCTCGTCCTCCTACCGCAGCCGTGGACGGACAGTCCAACTTCCACCGCCTGGCCGCACCTCACGTCCCCGAGACGGCCAGGCACCGCGCCCGCCGGCGGCCACACCCGGGCCCGCTCGAACTGTGTGCTTGCCCGCTTCCGGTCCTCGTCGTAGCGGGGAAAATACTCCGCGATCAGGGCGGCTCGTACCGGATCACAGGGCACCGGGACCCCGTTGAAGAACGCCAGCAGCGCCAGGTCCCCGGCCGTCCTGCACCACGGAGCGCAGGTGAGGAGACCTGTCACCAGGACTGCTGTCTCCGGCCTGTAGACCCTGGTGCTCCCGATCCGCATCAGGGTGTCCGGCCCCGGCCGCGGAATCAGCCCAGCAGTTCGCCATCGCTCCAGTTGGCAGGGGCTGAGCTTCAGCCCGTATTCTGCTGCCATCCGGATCAAGTGCCTGTCCGCCGCGCTGGGTTCAGTTCTGACCATGGACTCAACCTACGGAGCAGGTCCCCGTGTTCTCCGGGAACAGGCGCGGGGCGGCCGGCGGTCCCCTGAACCGCGTCAAACACAGCTGCACAACGGCGCCGAGCACATTCTGGGCCCGACGGAACTTCCGCAGGAACGCCTCCGGGGTGAGGGTGGAGTACCGGATCAGCTCCTCCTTACCGATCGTCGGGAGCGACCGCAGGGGCCTCAAACTCCTCATCGCTGAAAACCCTCGTCGTCATCCGCCCGCCCTCCCCTCACCGTCACCCGTTCAGCCCGACGAGCCACCCCGCGCCCGGCAACGGGCCACCGCCCCGCCTTCGTGGCACTGCCTCGCGCCACGCAGCACCTGGGCATCGTCCGCCGGGAGGAGTTGGCCAGATCGCTGCGCTGACGGGCGCTCCGATGGGGGCAGGACTCGGCTCCGTGGGCCTCAGCACCGGCGCTGTCCGAGCCCCGGGCGCGGCGTCCTGATTACACCGCTCCTCGTTCCTGAAAGTTCTGTGGCGCCGTCACTTCCTGTGCCACAGTGAATCGTGTGAGGCCGATCCCTTGCGGGCCGGGAAGGTTCAGGATGTCTGGGGGACGAGTGGAATCCGGAATCGACAGGCCCGGCGACGGTCAGTTGCACCCGGTGCGGGATCTGGTGCGCTCGGTAGTGGCGTCCGTCGCGCCGGAGGAACTGCCGCTTGTGGAGGGGCTTCGCCGCTTCGACGACGCCACGGTGACACGGCGACTAAGCCGCAGGGGCAAACGTCGCGAGCCGCTGGGTTTCGGAATCGGAGAGGTCGCCGCGCTGGTGACACCCGTCGTGTGGTTGGTGCTCGACGGAGTGGCGCAGCACATGGTGGCGACGACGGTGACCAACGCCTCCCAGAGGGTGACGGGTATGACGCGGCGGCTGTTGCGACGACCGGCCTCGGTAGCGGTGGTCTCGGCACTGACGCGGGATCAGCTGGTCCAGGTTCGGGCACTCATCCTGGCGGCGGCCCAGCAGCGTGGGCTCCCGGCTGAACGGGCCGACGAGCTCGCCGATGCGGTGGTGGCTCGGCTGGCCCTGTTCGACGAATCGGATGCGCCTGCTCCGCCGGCGCCAGAGCCTCCGGCCGATCCGGGCGCTATCGGCTCGGCCACCGGGCGGGACTAGGTGTCTGGCGGGCTCGGACCGGAAGAGCGGCTTCGGATCAACGAGAAGGTCCTTGGCGCGGGTACGGGCCCCCGGTTCGTCTCCCTGTTGCTTCTGATGCTGACCGCCAGCGGGGCCATGATCCTGGAGGTGTTCAGAGTCCTGGCCGACGGGGACGTGACCGGATGCACCCTCGCTGCAGGCGTGGACCCCGCTGATGGCAGTTTCTGGAATTCGACACTCAGCATCACCGGTCAGGCCATAGCGTTTCGGTCCTGCATGTCCATCTGGGCACCCGCGCCGCCGTGGTGGCAGCTGGCCTGCTGGCCCCTGCTGTTGATGGTCATGGCCTGGCTGCTTTTCGCGGTGCTGCCGCGGTGGAAGGCCCGCCGCAGCCGTGTCGTCCCGCTGGAGTCAGTCGATCCAGGCGGTGCACTCCTCGCCCAACTCCGCGAGCTGTGCGCCGCGACGGATGTGGCTTCGCTGCCCCGGGTAGTGATCGACCCCGCAGCCGGCTCCGTCAGCGCGGTGGTGTTCGGCCGCACCCGCCGTCCCGTCGTCCGTATTCACGGCGGCCTGCTCGCCGTCCGCCACCGCGATCCAAAGCGGTTCCGGGCTGTGCTGCTGCACGAGCTCGCCCACATTGCCAACCATGACATCACCCTGACCTACCTCACGGTAGCCCTGTGGCGGGTCTTCCTCGCGCTGGTACTGCTGCCGTACGTGCTCTGCTTGGGCTATGTGGCGTACGGGGTCGTTGCGAACGGCGGCATGCCGCGGCTGGACCGGGCGACGGCGTTGGCCGTCGTCATGGTCGTGCTGCTGTATCTCACCCACTCCGACACCCTGCGGAGCCGGGAGATCTACGCCGACCTGACCGCAGCGCGCTGGGGCGCGGACCCGCACGGCTGGTCCGTCACCGCCACGCCGCACCGGAGTGCGGCGCGCGGCACTCTCGACTCGTTCCTCGAACTGTGGCGCACACACCCGCGTTGGGGCCTGCGTCAGGGAGCGTTCGCTGACCCCGCGCCGCTGTTCCGTATCGCCGTCCTGCCGCTCTTCCTCCTCGGCACCGTGCCTGTCATGGCCGTATCCCAGGTGATCCGGCAGATCTCGCTGTATCACGTTAATTTCACCAGCAACCTGATGGTGATCCTGGTCGTCATTCCTGGTGCGCTGGTGGCCGGTGTGATCGTGGTCGCCCTGTGGCGGGCGGTTGCGTATGCCCTGTTGACCGGTTCCCGAGTGCCTTCCGGGGGGTGGGCCGGGGGGTGGCTGGGGGCGGGGATGTCGGTCGGCCTGGTCCTGAGCGGCTTCGGAGCGGGCTGGTCCTGGCTGCCGGAGCAACCGCTGGTCCTGCTCGTGCCTGTGGCGGCGGGAGCAGCCTTCGGTTGGTGGGTCACGCAGTGCGCACGTCTATGGATCGGCACTTCGCGCGGCCGGACTCTGCGCCCCGCGCTCGGCCTTTGTGCGGCTGTCTCCTCCCTCGCCATGATGGCGTGGCTCACGTGGTGGATGCTCGCTGGGGCCACAAGCCTGAACAGAGACAGTCCGAGCGCCCGTATGATCGCCCGCGACATCCTGCAATGGCTTCCCTCCGCAGATCCGACCGGGGACCTGAGCAGAGTTCCCGGCATCGCCGTGGTGTTCCCCCAGTTGAGCAGCATTGCGGACACACCGCTGTGCGCCCTCGTGATCACCCTCCTGTGGGTCCTGCCGCTGCTCGCCTGGGCGAAGGGGCCGGTAGCGGACAGTCCCGGTTGGGAGCCGACCCGGGCAGCTCTGACGGAAGATCCTGTGGCGTCTTTGCGTAAAGTCCTACGCCCCGGGTTGGCGGGTGGGGCACTGGCGTGTCTTGCCGTCGTAGGCGTCCAGGCGTACGTCCACACCGGACAACCAGTACCGGAGACGCGGGGCGGCCTCTACGCCCTGCGGTACACAGCACTCCTGCTGCTGGCACTGTGCCTGCCGGCAACCATGGCCGCCGCCGTGGCGAGCACCGCAGACCGACGCTACCGCCTGCTAGGTGGCCTGATAGCCGGTCAGGCAGCAGCTCTGATGGGGCTCACCGCCATGGCCCTGCTCGTGTCCGTTGACGGTTGCGTCACCCCCCTCAACGTCCTGTCGGACAGCTGCGCCTGGCGGCCGGCCTGGTGGCGGCCGTTGTTCCCGTTCACATTCATTCTGAACAACGCCCTGGTCCTCTGCGCACTCACCGCCGTCATCACCGGTCTGGCCACCAGTCTTCTCCGCCCTCGGCGGCCACCGAACGCGCGCGTCACCAGTAATGTGGATGCGCGGACCCGCGGAGCTCGCGCTCGATTGCTCGCGGTGAGTCTGCTGTGCGCCGCGGCAGTCGCGGCCACCGCGACGGACGGAGCTGTCCGGAGGTACCAGCTCGGCCTCAGGAACAACACCCTCACATACCAACGCAGCCTGGTGCAGAACTGGGGGCTCCCGGGTCCGCCGCTGTCAGAAGCCACCCGCCTCAGGCAGATCCGGGCCTGGTATCGCCTCCGCGGCGACAAGCTCATCGACGCAGCGATCTGGTACGACCAGCAACTGACCGCCGCCCTCCGTTCGGCGCGGGACGACGAGGACCGGTGGGGCGCGTTGTACCAGCTGCTTCCGTCGGTCTGTAGCGACTGGGGGACGGCCGTCTGGTTCGAGACAATATGGTTCCGCGTGCCCGCCGAACCGCCCGTACGAGCCGACTGGCATCAGATGGCTACCTGGGCGGACACCGGAAGCCGCCGCTGCACCCAAGCACTGGACGCACGCGACCCCAAGGCCCTGCTGAGCGCACTGCGCAACCTGCGAGCGGCCGCCTTCTGCGCCGAATCCGTCAACGCCGCGATCGACGGAATCCTGCGTGATGGCGGCTATCGGGGCACCTCCCGCCCGGCCGCTACGGGCTCCAAGGCCGTCTGTGACCACACCGGCCAGGAGCCTGCTCCTGGAAGCTCGTAACAGCTCGCGATGCGGTCGGTCCCGGCAGAATTCGTCCGAGTCGTCCGCCTGGACGGTCGGCACCGGGTAGAAGACTCCGTAGCGTGAACTCACCCAGGTGTAGAAGAGTTCAAGGCAGCGCGATCCGTATCGAACGAAGTCGGCCGGATGCGTTCACCACCGCGCAGGTCAGTGATTCGCCAGTCCTTGAACGCTTCGACATCGCGTGCGCTCGCACAGTCCCACGAACTGCCGATGGCCTCCAGGAAATCCAGCCACACCATCAGTGCGTATGCGTACCGCCGCTAGGTGCTTGCTTCGTGTGCCGCCATTCGCCCCGTTCGGAAGGAACAGGTTGATGCGAGGGTCCCGACCGAACTGATGGAGAGATGATCACAGGGGTTTCGTGGCGTGCGTCGTTGCGGGCCGCTCTGGCGAGCAGATCGCCGAACCTCAGAATGCCAGGATCATCGCTGGGTGGGGCCGGGCCGGTTCGCGCGGCGGGTGACCGCTTCGGCGTCGGGGAGGTCGAGCGCAGCCAGGCCGACAGCGGCGGATGCCGCGAGGAACTGCCGTCGCCGGTGGGTGGACCGGGAGAACCGGACGCCGGCCCCGTCGTGAATCTCCATCGCCTGGCGCGAGCGCGACGACCACCTCCACACCCGCGCCCGCACCGCGCTCGCCCGCCTGCTCAAGGACGTCCATACCGAGCCGTACGACGGCGGCGAACTCGACTGGCCGTCCTGGCGGACCTTTACCGCCACCCAGGCCGACCCGCAGCTCACCATGGCCGGCCTCACCCCGGACTTGTGGGCCATCGGCCACTCCACCGCGACGACCGCCGCCGTCCTTCAACAGGATGGAACGATCCTCGCCGACCGCCCCGGATCCCCGTCCCTCGCCGTCCTGCGCGACTGGCTCACCGCCTGGGAGAGCGCCGGCCGCCCGGCGCCCGAGACCTACACCCCCACTCTCGCCTGCGGCGCCGACGGCCGGCACCTGCGCCTCACCCGTGAGAACCCGGAAGGCTGACAAGCGCACCCCAGAGCGCTACTGGTCACTGCGCCGTAGCTTCGGGAGAGCGGGGTCGCCCCCCTGCGATGTCAGGCCGTACGGGTGTCGCGGTTGCCCGCCTTATCACACCTCTCTCCTTGATGACGGTCATAGTGGGGATTTCCGCCATTTCACCGATGAGAGGTGACTGATTTGAAGAAACGGTGCCTCACTGGCGGTGATTGTGCGGATACTGTGCGCATCGCGTGGTGGTAGGACGTGCGTACGGGCCTTGGAAGCTCCGGCTCGCGTCATCGCTCCGCTCGAAGCACTTGTCCCGCCAGTTCGCACCAGCACTCCAGTCATGCCGCTGATGGCCTCTCGCGCACGGGCGGCAGGAAGGAACTCGCATGTCCCTCCCCTCGATACTGCGGCGCTGCGGCGCCGCAGTGGCGGCCGCGGCGCTCTTACTGCTCGCCCCGGCGTCGGCGTCGGCTGTCGACTTCGGCCTCGGCGGCAACGTATCCCTCGGCTGGTCGGTCCCGAACGCCCCCTCAGGGCATCTGACCAACATCACCTTCCCGATGGCGATCAACCCGGCGAGCGAGCAGACCGGCCTCTACTACGCCCAGCAGTTCGGCGTCGCCAACGGCCGGATCGGTTATACGGGCCTGCAGCCCCAGCCGACCAGCGGCAACACCCAGCAGTTCCGTGCCATCTTCTCGGTGTTCGCCTCCGGCGGCGCCGGCACCCCCGGAGACACCTCCAGCAACGACCCCAACTGCCGACCGGGCGCCGACGGCGACGCCGGCCAGTCGTGCTCCGTCCTCTTCAACGCCGTATACGGCCACACCTACAACCTCACGGTGAAGCGGACCGCGAGCACGTCCACCACCAACACCTGGACCGGCGACGTCTACGACTCCGCCAACCCCCAGCAGCTCGTGGCCCACATCGGCAGCTGGACGGTGCCGAGCGGTCTGCTCACCTCCTCGGGCAACGGGTTCGTCGAGTACGTCTACTACAACGCCGCCGGCACCTGTGCTCAGAACACGGTGTCCGACGCCTACTTCGGCGGCCCCAGCAGCACGGACGCGGGCGGCCTGTCCGGCACGGTCAACAACGTCTACGAGTACGGCAGCTGCGCGGGCCAGTCCAATTTCGCCAGCACGCCCTCGGGGTCGGGCCAGCACGTTGTGCGCGGCTTCACCAGTACCAGCCCCATCAAGGGCTCGGCCTCCGGTCTCTGCCTGAACTCCCCCAGCCAGGAGCCCTGGGGCGCGCAGACGAACATCGTGGCCTGTGACGGTACCGGCAAGCAGATCTGGATGTTCCTGCCCAATTCCCCGAGCGTCTCCACCTCCCCGGTGCCCACCACCCCCCTCAGCCCCCAGGGCGTGATCCAGGGCTTCCTGCGCTTGGGAGCGACGGACCCCCTCGGCTACGCCGTGTGCCTGGACAACAACGGCGAGAGCACTCCGGGCGGCAAGGTGACCGTCTGGGGATGCGGTTCCCATAACACCAACCAGCAGTGGCGGCTCTACCCCGACGGCACCCTTCGCGCCGCGGACTCGGGTCTGTGCATCGATGTCGCGGGCGGCGCGACCGGCAGCGGCAGCCTGCTCGTCCAGCAGACCTGCAACGGCGGCAACAGCCAGAAGTGGGTCCGGCAGGCCAACCCCTGATCCCGGATGATCCCGGAGTGGCCGAAGCCTGACGGCGTCGTGGGCGCCTGAACCGTGCGCGTACGCATGGGCGGCGCCCTTGCTCTGATGAGGGCGGGCGCCGTGGTGTGCCGGGGAGAGTCAGTTGTTGACCAGCGACCCTGTAGCCAGCACCGAGTGCCTTGGCTCCCTCCTGGGGTGGGTCGCCTCCGGACCGGCCATACACTCGACCAACGGTCGAGCGGCAGAGTGGGAACAGTAGTTGGGCAAGCAGGAGATGCGACGCAGGGTATACGCACCGCTGCGGAGGGCGGGCCTGAAGGTGCTTGGGCGCCGGGTCCGCCTGCTCGACGACTGGGACATCATGGGCGCCGCTTGCGCGATCCGCCTGGGGCGAGCGAGCACGGCTACCCCGAGCACCTGCTCGGCTCACGTGCCGGACGCCCGGAGTTCGCAATGCTCTCCTTGGACAGCACCGTCGCCGTGCTCGGGACGACCTGGGAGGCCGGCATCAGCTACCTCGCGATGCCCGACCCGGGCGATACGAAGCCCGTACAGCGAAGGCTCGACTGGGCGGCGACCAGGGTGTGGGACCCCCGGGAGGAGTGGTTCATGGGGGCACCCCGCACGGAGCGAGAGGAAGCGCTCGCATGGCTGCGGCACGACGAGCCGGCCATCCGGAGGTCAAGCGCCCGCTCAGCCTTGCCCACCCGGCTATCAGCGCTTGCTCGCTGCTGCTCGGCTCCTGGGTGATCACCGGACTCGCCGAGCGGGAAAGCCGGGTTCTCCTCAACGGGCTGCTGGAGCACACGACCAGCGCGTCCGTGTCTACAGCCACCGCTGGAACAGGGCGGCCTGGCCGGGGGGTCAACCGCGAGTTGCTGACTGCGAAGGGATCAGTTTTCTGATGCGGACGCGTCCCTCGGAGCCGGTCTGGCATCGGACACGGCTTGCACCCATCGCTGTTCCACCGTGACGCCCGCCTGCAGGCCTCGAAGGCGTGACGCCGGGTCAGGCTTGCCCAGTCCTCTGGAGGCGTGGATGCCCGCAGCCCCGCCGTAGATCTCTAGCCGGTCGTCTTCCTCGTTCCAGAGGCCCGCGAAGACATACTGGCCGCCGACCTTGATGGCCGGAGCTCCCGGGTCCGGGATTTCCTCGCCGGACTCCGAGAAGGCGTTCGTGTTGACGGTGATCCTTCCGGTGACGCCGCCCTTGAAGGACCGTTCGGCCTCGACCAGCCACTGCTGTTCCATATCGCCGTTGTCATCGGTGCGCTGCTGGCCGGTCTTGCTGATGACCGTGCCGTGGACGAGGTGCTGTGCGGCCTGTGCCACATACTCGTCCCTGGACAGGTCGGGGACCCGCAGAGACTCCGACTGGACTGCTCGGGGCGGGGCTTGGGCGTCTGTCAGGCTGAGGTAGGCGCCGTAGCCGGCCGCGGTCATGACGGCGGCGGCCGATGCCAACACGGCGATACCCCGACTGATGCGCATCTCATCCCCAGAGTTTGTGGTAGGCGTCGCGGTCATAATCCGTTGGCTGATTGCTCGCCACCTCGCTCATGTTCGGAGTCATGAGCGATTTCCTGTCCTGGCCTTTGTGGCAGAAGCCGAGCGCGTGACCGAACTCGTGTGCGGCTGCCGCTCTTCTCCAGTAGTCGGAGGCCCAGTCTCCACGGCCGTCCAGGTAATGCTTGTTGAGGTAAATGTAATCTGTCGCACCCATATTGCCGTGGCGTTCCCATGTCGCGAGTGCGCCGTCGGCCGTCTTCTTGTCCTTCCAGTGCAGGTCGTTGCTGGTCAGGGCGTCGTCCGGTGCGATCTTCACCTTATTCAGACTGTGGTTCGAGGTGTACCAGCGGGACTGCGACCACGTGCGTGCGTTGTCGTACTTCGTTGCCTCGGTCCACCTGATTTCCCGGTCGTCGACGGACGAGAACGTCTTCGAGTCCTTCTTTCCGTTCACGCATTTCGCTGGAGCTGCCGCGGCAACGCTGGTGCGAGGCAACGTTGAGGCAAGGCTGGTGCACGTCGCGACGAAAAGCGCGATCGGCCACAGCCGTAATCGCCGAGGAGTGATTGCGTGAGGCATTCGGCCAGAATATGACGCAGCACAGTGCCGCAGTGTCCCGTCCTCGCTCTCCGTGTACTCCCGTTCGTGCCCTTGCCTCCTCGGCGGGAGCCGGTCCCGGGCTCGGAAGGGCGCGGCGTGGCACAGGCCTGCGCTGGCCACGGTGCGGGCGGAACGCTTGGGCCCGGGCCTGTGGGCTGGTTCGGCGTTGCCACCATCGTCGCCTCGGGGCGTTCGGGTCCGTCCCGATGGGTGGGGCGGGGATGCCGGGGCGAGCGGTGCGGTCGGGCTCCAGCCCGACCCGGGCCGGATGCGCACGGACAGGGACGCGTGTAGGTTCCGCAGGTTCGTGACCAGCCGCGGGTCTCTGACCTGCGGGGTTCGGAGTCGTGAGCAATGCTGGCCCCTCGATCCGGCGCCTGAGCATGGGCAATCCGGGCCCTCGACGACAGCTCTCGCGGCCGCGCTCGCGGCAAACCCGCAGGTCGTCGGCTGCGATGTCCATGGAACCGCGGAATTGCTCGTCCATTGCCCATTTCTGGTTCCGTTGTCCATCAAGTCGCGGAACCTACAACGACCTTTCAGATCACTCCCGGCCTACCTGGAGACAGTGGAGCTCGGCGAACAGCCCGTCGTGGCACAGGAGGAGTTCGTCGTAGGTGCCGGTTTGCACGATGGTTCCGCCGCTCATGACGACGACTTTGCCGGCGACGCATGTGCTGGCGAGGCGGTGCGCTGCCATTGGCCTCCCGACGGGTCGTGTCCGCCCCACCAGGAGCGGGCCAGGGGGGGTATCCAGCCCGTCGGGCGTACAGCACCGCACTGTCGTACCACCAGCCCGGCCCGCGCGGCAGCACCGACACCGCCTTGGCCAGCGCCACCCTGATCGGGTACTCCATACCCCGATCCTGCGACCCCGGAAGTGCAGCGGCGCGGCGGGCGGTCCGGGCGGCCTACTCCTCGCCCGTGCGGGGCCGGGGCACGCACGGTATCTGTTCGGTGCAGCGGGGTGCGGAGGGTGGCCGGTGGGGCCTGGTGATGGGGGTGCTGCTGGAGGAGTGCGGTGTTTCCCGGGGTGCGCCCGGTCAGGTAGCGCAGGAGCAGGCGCAGTCGGCGGGCGGCCACGTCAGCTCTCCCGGTCCGGTGTGTCGGACAGTTCCAGGGTGACGGGGGTGGTGCCGGTATTGGCTGCGCTGACGCGGGTGGTGTGCCGGGTGGGGTGCAGGCCCATGGCGGCGAGGTCCTCGGTGCCGTAGAGCGCGGACAGCAGTGCGGCCGCGGAATGGAGGGTCAGCGGGGTGGTGGGGCTGTACCCGAGCAGGGCGGCGGTGTCCGGGTCCGTTTGGGCTTCCTGGCGGGCGTGGGCGAGGACCTGCCGGGGGTCGGTGACGGTGAGGTCGTCGACCTGTATGCGCTGAACGCGGACGCGCAGATCGACGGGACGGCGGGCCGGTGCGGGCCGCGGGGCGGCGATGGCGGGCAGCAGGCTCGGGTGGGTCATGAGGCGGGCTCCAGGGTGCGTGCGGCCGGAACCAGGGTGCGCGGTCCGGCGGGGTGGGGGGTGGTGGGGGCGAGGACCGCCCAGGCGCGTGAGCGGTAGGGGTAGGGAGCGCGGCTGTGTCCGTGGCGGGCTGAAAGGTGGTCGACGATGACGAGGCCGCGGCCGTGCTCGTCGCTGTCGTGTTCGTCGGGTCGGGCGGCGGGGGGAACGGTGGGGCCGCCGTCATCGACCTGGACGTGGTAGCAGCCCGCCTGGTCGCGGCTGAGGTGGGCCCGGATCGGGCCGGTGGTGTGGATGACCGCGTTGGTGACCAGCTCACACATCACCAGCAGGACGTCGTCCGTCTCCTCGTCCGTCGCGTCCCAGCGAGTCAGGGCCTCGGCGGCCCAGGTCCGGGCCCGTGGGCAGGCGCTGGGTCGGTGGGCGAGGTGAAGGCTGGTCCGGGCGCGCCGGCGAGCGGTGAGCGAGGTGGTCACAGGAGGCTCCGCAGGGGTGTGAGAAGCGTGTGGGGCGGCCCGTCCCACCGCGTGGCGCGTGGTGAAGTCGGACATACTCACCATGAGAGCGCCGCGCGTTCGTCGCAAGGCGCGTTGTGTGCACTGTGCGCAGGCTGCGCGCAGTGTCGGATCGAGCAGCGGAGGCGTCCGTGGCGCGCGAGAGGTCGGGCAGGACCGCGCAGCACCTCGTTCTCGTGGCCCGTCTGCGGCATCTGCGGGAGGGTGCGGGTCTGTCGATCCCCCAGGCGGCCCGCCGTCTGGAGTGGCATCCCTCGACGCTGCGGCGGCTGGAGCAGGCGCGGACGAGTCTGGACGTGGGGCAGGTCTCCGCACTGCTCACCACCTACGGGGCCAGTGGTGCGGAGGCCGGCGACATCATGAGCCGGCTGAACACGGCGAACATGCCCGGCTGGTGGCATCCGTGGCGTGACGCGATGGACCCGTGGCAGATGGACCTGATGAGCGTCGAATCCGCGGCGAACTTCCTGCGGGTGTGGGATCCGGCCCTGGTCCCGCTGCTGCTGCGAACCCCCGACTACGCCATGGCCGTCGAAGCCACCCTGCGCCCGGAACTCGACGAGGCCGCGCGCAGGCGGCGCGCGGATCTGCTGGTGGAGCGTCAGATACGTCTGCGCGAGCAGCAGGCGAGGGTGTGGGCGGTATTGCCGGTGTCCGCGCTGCGCTGTCGGGTGGGCGGGGCCGGGGTGATGCGTGAGCAGTTGTCCTCGCTGCGGGAGGCTGCCGATCAGCGGGAGTTGACGGTGCAGCTGCATGCTGAGGACGCGCCGCCGCATCCGCTGACTGGGCTCCCGGCACTGAGCCTGTACCGGGTGGAGACCCCGGAGATCGCGGACCATGTGGTGCGTGAGGGCGGGCTGCCCGGGACCGCGGATGTATGGGACACCGACAGCCCGGTGCAGGAGTACCGGACGATGCTGGACGTGTCGTGCGTGATGGCGATGAAACCGACTCAGACCAGAGAGGTGCTGCAGGATGAGTACGCCCGGCAATCCGCGTGATCTGCCCCCGCAGATCGACACGAGCGTCGCGCACTCGGCCCGGGTGTGGAACTACTGGCTCGGCGGCAAGGACAACTTCCCGACCGACCGGGCGGCGGGCGACGCCTACCGCGAGCACTACCCGCTGATCGAGACGTTCGCCCGGGAGTCCCGGGACTTCCTGCGCCGGACGGTCACCTACCTCGCCCGGGACGCCGGCATGCGCCAGTTCCTCGACCTGGGCGCCGGGCTGCCGACGGCGAACAACACGCACGAGGTCGCCCAGCGGATCGCCCCGGAGTCCCGGATCGTCTACGTCGACCACGACCCCCTGGTGCTGCTCCATGTCCACGCGCTGCTGACCAGCAGCCCGGAGGGTGCGACCGCCTACGTCGAGGCGGACATGCGCGACACCGACGCCGTCCTCGAAGGCGCGGCCGCCACTTTGGACCTGACCAAGCCGGTCGCTCTGGTGATCTCCGACGTGCTGGGACACATCGTGGACTGGGACGACGCGCTGTCCCTGGTGCGGCGGCTGGTGGAGCGGCTGCCCTCGGGGGGCTACCTCGCGCTCAGCCACTCCACCGCCTCCGACGAGACACACCGCGCCGTCCAGGACGGCTACAACAAGAGCGGCGCGATCCCTTACATTTTCCGGGAGCCGGAGACCACGATCGCGTTCTTCGAAGGCCTGGAGATGGTGGAGCCGGGGATGGTGTCCTGGCCGAACTGGCGGCCCGACGCGACCACCGGCACCACCACGGCCCGGGCCGGCTGGGGTGCGGTCGCCCGCATCCCCTGACACCTCCTCACCCCCCGCACCGCCACGCACGGACACACTGGAAGTGCGTGGCGCCCGCCGCCCGCCCAGGCTTGAACCATGAGCAGCACCGCAGGCACGACGGAGACAGCCGACGCTGCTGAGTGGGACGGGCAGGACGCGGTGGGGCGGCTGCTGCGGGCGGCGACCCGGTCCGGCGCGGATCTGATCAGCGAGGCCGCGTCCGTGATCGAGGGGTGGGCGGTGCTGGCCGACCCGATCGCCGGGGCCGTCTACAGCACCCCCGCAACGGCCGCCGCCGACGGCGTCCACACGGCCGCAGCACCCCGGGAGCACCCGCACCGCGTCCTGCGCCCGGCGGCCGGAGCCGTCCTCGTCCTGGCCCCGGCGCCCACAGTGCCCGCCGACCGCACCGGCCTCGTCCTCGCTACCACCGCCGCCCTCCTGGAGGTGCGGGCGCGGCGCGCGGCCGAACTGCTGGCCGAGCAGATGCGGCTGCACACCACCCTCATCCGGCTGCTCCTGGCCGGTCACACCACCACGGTCACCGACACCCTGGGCGGCAACGGTCTCACGCACGTCACGGTCTACCGGCTGACCGGCCCCGACGTCCCCACCGCCCACCAGGTCCTGTGGCGGGCCGCCCGCCCCTCCCTCGTCCCCCACGCGGGCGCCTGCACCCTGATGGGCCAGCTCGATGCCGAACTCGTCGTCGCCGAGCTCCACCGGGGCGGTGACGACGGACGGATCCTGCGCCTGGTCTCCCGGGTGAGCGACCGGCACAGCCTGATCGCGGGAATGGCCGGACCGGTCCCCCTCACCGACCTGCCCACCGCCCACAGCGACGCGGCAGCCGCCCGCCACAGCGCCACCGCCACCCGACGCATCATCCCCGCCACCGCCACCGGAACCTCCGCACTGATCCGCCTCCTCCCCCCACACCCCTACACCTCCTGGGCGACGACGGTGCTGGACCCGGTGACCCCCGAGCACCGGCACCTGCTCGACGTGTGGCTGCGCACCGGCACCGTGAGCTCCGCCGCCGGGGCTCTCGGCCTGTCGGCCGGCACCGTAAGGGCCCGCCTCGGTCACCTCGCCGGCCTGCTCGGCGCGGACCTGCCCGACGCCTCCGTCCGGGCGTACCTGCTCCTCGCCCTCCGCGCGCCCACCGGCCATCACGACACCTCCGCGCCGGGCCCCTTCGTGCTGGGCACACTGCCGGCGGGGATTCTCGACACCGAGGCCGCACACACATGGGCGACCGGCCTGATCGGCGGTCTGGAACCGCGTCTGCGGATCGCGCTGGCCTGCTGGGTCCGGCACCACGGGAAGACCGCCCCGGCCGCGACCGAGCTGCACCTGCACCGCACCACCCTGACCACCTGGCTCAACCAGTGCACCGACCACCTCGGACAGAACCTCGACGACCCCACCGTCAGAACCGAGCTCTACCTCGCCCTGGAGGCCACACGAACACGTCCTGACGACCCGGCAGCCCTCCCCCGACGCGGCGGCCGAACCTACCGACGCCTGTAACCCCCGCCCACGGCGAGCGCACAGGCGGGTGGTCCGGGCGGTCTGCTCGCGCAGGGCCTGGCGGCGATCGGTGATGCGGGTATGCGGCCCTCCGTCGGCGAGATCATGTCGTGCAGGTCGCTCGTGGTCTGCGTCCCGGGCAGCTGTATCCGCGACGCAAGGATGACGTCCGGTGCCTGGACGAAGGACAGGACGCCCGCCGGTAGGACGAACGGCTTGAGGCCGACGACAGGGTCGCGGTGCGTACTGCGCAGCCGGGCCGGCGCGTTCCACATGTAGGCGCCTGGCCGTACGGCCAGGCAGCTGCGGCCTCGATGTCATGGTTCTTGTCCTGCCTGCTGCGCCTCATGCTCTCGGGTCTCCTCAGCTGGTGGTTGCGCCGACATCTCCTTGGTACGCCGGGGCCGGGGCGCAGTACGTGTCTGGATCACGATCGTCCCGCGCGGTGGCGCATCGACGTGGGAGGTCGTCCCGCCGAGCGGTCACGCGTGGGCGCGGGCCCTGGGCAAGCCTTCGTCGGAGAGGCTTGCCCAGATCTGCCTTCGGCTTGCCGGTCAGTTCCGCCAGCGGAGCAGGCTGCGGCGGAGCTCGGCATCGTAGCCCGTCCCGCGGTGCGGCCTGGCGGCTCCCGGCCGCACAGCGGGCTCGCCCGTTCCCGTCAGCGGCCGACCGGTTCGGGGAAGCTCCGACGGCGACGGTCCGGGTCCGCACACACCCCAGCAACCTCAAGACATCAGCCCTCACGTTCCCGGCTGTGGGAGCAGGCCTCTTCCCGTTCGCCGGTGTCTCAGGTGAAGTCAGAGAGGTGTCAGCATGCCGGGAGGCCCCCTTACGTGCGGTGTGAGCTGCGGTGATGGGCACGACGCTGGAATCGTTCACGGCACTGGCCGCAGCACTGGATTCCGGGCCGCCCGGAGGCTGCTCACCACCCCTTGTCCAGGTCGGACGCGGATCCGGGTCGGGCTGCCGGGCGCTGCTGGCGTACGTCATGTCGAGGCTCCTCACGCAGGTGGCGCGGGGGTCCGGTTGGAATTCCCCCGTCACTTGCTAAGGGCTGGCGAAAGCCAACGGTGTGACATCCGCCCGAGCACCGTTACCGAGCCGCAAGTGCCGGTTCCGTGGTTGAAGAGCGTGGACCATCCTCCGAGCCGCATTGCTCCGTCGATCGCCCAGGCGGTGGAGCGGCAGTCGCATGAACGCGGGCACTCAGCCTCTGGGTGTCCCCGGAGCCGGAGCCGGTGGCCAACGACCAGTCGACCCCTATCGTCCACTGCGCCGAAGGATGTACAGGGAGGTCGTCCGCGTGTACGACGCCCCTGACTGGTGGTCGGGCGAGCCTGGAAAGCACACGGGGTTGTCGATAGGAGTCGGCCCTACCGTCACCAGGAGCGCTATGACCGAGCTACACATACGACAACCCGCACCCACACCCACACCCACACCCACACCCACGATCGTCGGGGCCATGGGCCGCGCGTTGGCCGGCGGCCTGATCATGGCGGTGGCGATCGGTGTCGGCAACGGCCTCGGACCCGTACTGGCGGACGCCACCGGAGCCAGTGGCCTGGCCGCCCGGCTGATCGCTGCGGGCCTCGTCACCGTCGTGGCCGTGCCGTTTGTCCTGCGTCTGTCACACCCCCGGACGGTCGGCTTCGGTAGTCCGGGCGCGAGCCTACGGGCGTTCCTCACCGGCGTTGGGGTGACGGCCGCGGCGGCGGCGCTGGTCCTGGGCGCGGGCACGGCCGTGGGGCTACTCGTCTGGCAGGAGCTGGACCTCGTCACTCTGGTCGGCTTTCTCGTCACCAACGCCGTCGTCGCGTTCCTGCTTGAAGCCTTGCCCGAGGAGACGACGCTGCGCGGCTACACCTGGACATCGCTGCGCAGACGGTTCGGGCCCGCACTGGCGGCGTTCGGCACCACGGCGGTCTTCCTGCTCGTGCCGGGCACCTCGACGCTGGTGACGGTCGGCATTGCCCGGCTGGCCGGTGACGAGCCGGGCCACATCGGCATCGCCCCGGAGGGGCAGCACCCGGTCGATTACCTCATCCTTCTGACGGTGTTCAGCCTGACCCTGATCACCGCCCGTGCGGCCGTGGGTCGCGCCCCGCTGTGGGCGGCGATCGGCACGCACCTGACCGTCCTGACCGTGAACCGCATCATGCTGCAGGGCGAGGACCGCGACGCGGGCGTGACGGTGGAGCAGACGTCCGGTGACGCGGTGCTGCTCGTACCGCTGTACCTGGTGGTCGTCGCGATCACATTCCTGGTGTGCCGTCGGGTCACGCGTCGGCACACGCCCGGCGAAAAGTAGGCGGTCTCCGTTACCGGCCTGCTCGATGCCTGGCTCCTGGTCCGCGCAGAGGGCGGGACCGCCGTCCTGGCCGACGACGTCCGGTACAGCCTTCGCGTCACCGACGCCGACACCCCTGGCTACTGACAGAACTCATGGCAGAACCACTGACATCCGATGGCAGAACCCACTGACGTCCTTCTGGCAGACGACACCGGCGGGGCATTCGGCTGCGTGGGCGGGGCCGGGCGTATGCCTCACCGGTGGCCAGGACTCTGCCCACCTCGTAGCGATCGGCGGGCCGCTGGTTCTTCGAACCGGGCGGCCGGCCTGGGCCAGGACGGGTGGGTTTCGGTGCACGCGCTGGTGAGGGGGCCTTCGTGCGGAGGATCCTGAACCCGCGCCGAACCCGGGCGGGGGTGAGCTTGTTCGGTTCCGCTGGCCGCTCCCACGGGTGGCGGAGTCGGTGACCAGCGGCCGGGCAAGGCGGAGCTTGGTGTGCGCTGCGATCACCAGCCACGTCCAGCGGTCCGCCGCCGAGTCACGCAGGCGCGGACGGGTCCAGCCGAGGGTTTGCTTGAGCAGGCGAATCGTGTGCTCAAGGTCGAACCTGCGCAGGAACGGCTGCCAGCCCGGTCCACGTCGGCCGGGCTCGCGCCGGTGCGCGACCACCAGAGCGCGACCGGCAGCTTCTCGACGGCCAGGCGGATCACGGTGCCCTGGATGACTGGCAGTGGCCCGTCGTGCTCCAGCCAGGCCGCGCGGCGCGTCAGCCGCGGGTGGAGCCGGTCCCACGCCTGGGCACCGGCGGTGCCGTAGCGACGGGTGGCGGTCGTGGTCACCGCCTGTTCGTCGCACCAGGTGACGGCGTCGCCGAAGACGAACTCACCGCCGCGCTTGGGCAGCCGGCCCCCGGACGGGTTGGCCGGAGCGAACTCTGTGCGGGTCGGCGCCGGGCCACGCATCACCCGGTCCGAGCGGAGCCGGCCGAGGACCCGCACCGGTAGGTCGGCGAGCAGGTGGGCGATGCGCGGGCGCGTCGTAGTCGGCGTCCATCACCATCAGCACTTCCGGATCACCCTCCTTCCACCGCCCGGCCCCGATCAATCTGCCGATCACGTCGTGGAGTTGGGTGGTGGTGACGGCGGCCAGGTCGGCGCCGGGCGCCAGCCGCACCGCGTCCAGGACCGCCGTCCAGGACGTGCGCCCGGTCTCCAGCGCGACGACGAACGAGTACGGCCGGCCGGGGATCATCTGGTGCTTCGCGTCGCCGCGGCCGTAGGTGTGGCAGAACGACCGGCCGGGGCAGGTGGCGGCGTCTGGCCGCAGCCACGGCGAGACGTCCACCGCGAGCACCGGGCGGCCGTCGGCGGCGCGCGGCAGCGACAGCCCGGCCAACTCGGTCCGCAGCCGCTCGGCGTCCAGGCGGCGCCGGTTCAGCCCGCCGTACAGGGCTCCGCACCCGCGCCGGTGCTCGGGCGCCAGTGCCAGGTCCACCAGGGTCTTCACCGGCCCGTCGGTACACAGCACCGCGTCGGTGAACTCGACGGCGCGGTGGAGCAGCAGTTCCCCGCGGGAGGCGAACAGCTGGCCGGGACAGACGGAGTCCTGCGCGAAGCGGCGCATTTGCCCACCGCGCACCATCGCACATGGAAGGCGCCGGAAAATGGCTGCCCAGGCGCCTGAAAGCAGCTGATCCCGACCTCGGCCAACACCTACTCGACGGACACCTCACCCTGGCCAGACACGCTGACCCGACACCGCTGACGACCTCAGTCGGAGCGTTCGTCTGCAGGCTGCTGGGGATGCTGGGGATGCTGGGGATGCTGGGGAGCGTAGCGGCAGGGAGATCCAGGGGAAAGATGCACGCGACGCACTGGCTGCTGCCGAGCGGTGCAGTGGCAACCTGAGCGCCCTCATGTAGTCAGTGTCCGAGCTGGAAGCAGAGATTCGTCGACCAAAATTCTGGGAACGTCACGTCTTCGCGGAATCAACAACGACTCTTCATTTTCGAGACGATTTCACCCCTTGACCGCAAAAGCTTCGCAATTTCCAGATTGTCATCCAGGTCGGAGTAGTCCCCGCACTGGAGCCGTGGGGAATCGGTCAACCGCCCGCGCCACCGGCACGCGCAGCTGCCGTCGGTGTCGGCGGCATCCGCGGCAGGAGTGACGGCCTCGATCGCGTGCTTGAGAGTGATGTCCTCGTCCCGGCTGCCGGGCTCCGGCCTTTCTTGATCTTGCTCGGGCAAAGGGTCGTTTATGAGGATGACTCAATGACTCGTCCCCGGCGTAGATCGCGCTGGATTTGGTGAGTGGTGGAGCGGTGTACCGATGCTGACGCGGTGGTGGTCTTCGCGCGGGAAGGGCGGGGCCACGGCTGATCTCGTCGTACGCCGTTGTCGGAGGCTGCTGGCAGTATCGCCGCCGTGAACATCATCCGTACCACCCCACCACGGCCGTTCGACGTGGCCGCGGTCTTCCCTCAACTGGCCCCGCTGGCACGCACGACGACCCGGCTGCATCCCCGCCCCGGTTCTCCGTCGCCGTACGACAGTTCGGTCGGCGGGCCGCTGCTGTGGCCCGCCGGGCAGCCATGGCTGTACTGCGACAAGTGGCACGAGGGTCCGGTCTCCCCCCTTCTGCCAGTGGCGCAGCTGTACGTGCGCGACGTGCCCCTGCTGCGGCCGCCCGGACGGACCGATCTGCTCCAGGTGCTGTGGTGTCCCTCTGAGCACCCGCCGGAGCACAAGCCCACGACCGAGCTGTTCTGGCGAACCGCCGCCGACGTCACCCACGTCCTCGCCTCGCCGCCCGAACCGGCCGAGGCGCAGTACGGCTACACGCCGGAGCCGTGCGTGCTCGCACCGGAGCAAGTCACCGAGTACCCCAACTTTCTTGAGTTGGGCAAGGAGTTGCGGCAGCAGCTGAGTGACTGGAGCGCGTGGCAGGCGGCCGGCGTCGAGTTGGATGATTCCTATGAGGAACCGGATGAGTTCTACTCCGCCGAGTTGTCCGAAGCTCCCGGATGGAAGGTCGGTGGCTGGCCGCCGTGGGGCCTCACCGATCCCATCGCCCGGTTCTGCATCAACTGTGGCGCCACGATGAGCCCGTTGCTGACCATCGCCTCGGATGAATGCCGTGACCACAGAAGGGGTTGGGTCCCGTACGAGGACCAGGCCGTCGCCGTAATCGACAACGACAACGTGTCGAACCCGCCCGGTATCCAGGTCTCCGACGCGAATAATCTCCAGATCTACTCCTGCCCGAAGTGCTATACACATACCGACCTGATCCAATAGGCCAGTGCCGCAACGGGCGGCTGGTGTGCCCGCCACGGTTTCCGTGCCGACCCGGGCGCGGTCCTGGGTGAGGTAGGTCTACGTACAGGTCGGCCGCCCTGTGCAGGACGCCTTTGGGCATGAGGGCTGTCGGGCCTGCGCCGCCCGGTCTAACGACCTTGGGTGAAATTGGGGTCGGGGCGTGTTGGCCTGGTGGTTCGGCTGGTGGGTGATCAGCAGACGGTGTTGCGGGCGAGGACGAGTTCGGTGTTCGTCCGGCGGCGGGTCGGGCGTCGTGCGGAGCGGTCGGAGACCAGCGAGGCGATCGCGAGGTGGGTCTCGGCGTAGGTCTCGCGTCGGCCGGTGTACCGCTGGAGGGGGCGCCACTGCTTGTACTCGGCGTTGGTGTGCTCCACGCAGATCCGCGCCGGGGACTGGCGGCGGCGCATCTCGCGCCAGGCCCGCTTGTCCCCGTCGCAGGCGTCCTCGGCCGGCTTCTTCGGAGGGGCGCTGACCTGGCTGGGGAACTCCTTGGCCAGGCCCTGGTATCCCGAGTCGACCTCGGCCTTCACCCCCGGGTGCCGGCGGAGCTGGTCCGCGATGCCCTCGGTGCGCAGGGCGGTCTGGTCGTGCATCCGGCCCGGGCGGACGACACCGGAGAACAGCGTGCGGCCCTGCTGGTCGCTGAAGGTGGTGGTCTTGATCGTGTTCTGCTTCTTCTTGCCGGACACGAAGGCCTTGCGCCCCGGCCGTCCGGCGCGGGGGCGTCGGACCTGAACCTCGGTGCCGTCGATCCGCAGGTCCACGCCTTCAAGATCGGCGTAGGCGAACGCATCTTCCAAGGTCCGCAGCCTGACGCCGGGGCGGTCGGGCACGGCGAAGCCGCGGGCAGCGAGCAGGGGCCTGACCTGGCGGATCGCGGCGGAGACCGTGGAGCGGTCCACCCGGTACAGCTCGGCCAGAGCGGCGTGAGGCAGGCCGAGCCGCAGGTGGACGAGGGTGACCAGCAGCCGGTCGACGAACTCCAGCTTCGGCTTGCGCCCGGCCCCCTCCGCCCGGCGCCGTTTGTAGCCCCGCTGCCGGTCGAGCGCCGACTCACGCCGGGCCCACCAACGCGGCGACAACTCTTCGAGCAACTCGCCGAGATGTGCGCGAGAGACCCCGGACAGGGCAGGATGGGAGCAGGCCGCACGGCCCAGGTAAGCGTCACAACTCACCCAACCCGTGCGGCCCTCCTCACGTCACGGCCCCACCAACACCGGGGCTATTCATCCCCAGGCCGTAAGGGCTGTCCCGTAATCCCTGGCGGATCAGCGCGCGGCGTCAGATGCAGTGCATCGCAAGGCGGAGGGACGCCCGCATACTGGATGTATGCGGACGTTCCGACAACGCCGCGAGGTGCCGTAGCTGTCGTCGTGCGCCCGCCAGGGATTACGGGACAGCCCTTAGGTCAGAGGGTGGTCCGGGGAGTCGAGCCACAGAGTGTGTCCTCCGTCGCTGTGCACGGTCAGCCCGTGGCGGCCGACGCCGGGGCGGCCGTTGCTTTCCCAGGTCCTATACGCGACGGCGATCTCGGTCCACAGTTGGCGGGGTCCTGCTTGGGTGACGGTGAACTCGGTGGTGTGGATGCCGTCGAAGTCGACGGTCGCCCAGGACGTACTGGTCGTGTCCCCGACGCGGAGGCGTACGGGGACGTGCTCTCCGGTGGTGTCCCAGGAGAAGAACGCGCCGGTCACGGTGAGTCCGAGGTGGAACTCGGCGTCCAGATCCCCGCCGGCCACCGCCCACGGCGAGACCTCCGTCACCGACCTCACCTCCAGTATCGGGGCCGCCTGGCCGTGGTCTCCATGCGGAGTCGTCTCTTCGATGCTGGGCCGCATGGGCATGAAGGAGGCAAAGTCGTGAAACCGGCCCTCCGCGGTACCGCTCGCGCTGATGGTGAGTGCGAGGGTGCCGTAGCAGCACCAGGACGACGTCCACGGCGTCACGATCCGCCCGCCCGGGATGGTTTGGGCGAGCCAGGCGGGCGGCACCTGGTCGACGGAGAACGTGGACAGTACCAGCGCGTACGGCGCCGAGTCAGGCCAGCCCTTACCGGCGTCCCCCACCACCACGGCGGGCGCGTATCCGGTGGCCTCCAGGTTCCGCTCGCCCTGTTCCGCCAGTACCGGGTCCAGCTCCACCGTGGTGACCCTGCCTTGCCCGAGCAACGCACACAGCAACGCCGCGTTGAAGCCGGTCCCCGTACCGAACTCGACGACCTTGAAAGGCTGTTGCTGTGTCCACCCGGGAGGGGCGACATTGGCGAGCTGGAGCATGCGCAGCACCATCGAAGGCATGGATGCCGACGAGGAGGGCAGGCCGTCGCTGAACTGGGTGACCAGGGTCTGGTCCTCGTACGCTGCGGCCATCCACTCCCCCGGGTCTGCTGCCCGGTCGATGGGCCGGTACCCGCCCTGGCCATCGCGCACCCACACTGTCTCGGGCAGGAACCGGTGACGAGGCACCTCCCGCAGTGCCACGGCCAGTTTGTCGGACACGGGGTGTCCGAGCTGTTCAGCGATCTCTGCGAGCAGCCCCTGCGTGTTCACCGCTTGGGACGGTGAGTTCACCGCAGGTTACTTCGTGTCCGTGGCAGGAGGAGACGGAGGTGGGGGTGGAGGTGGAGGTACGGGGCGGTTCGGCTGGTGTCCGTCATCCCCGATCGGGGATCGGTGCTTGGCGATCACGACGTCCACGAGGCATCTCCTTCTTCTCGCCGGTCTTCAGGGTAGAGGTTCGGGGCCCGTCAGCGGGAGAACACCGACGAGCCCCGACCCGCACCCGGCCGCGATCTCGGTCAGCGGCAGATAGCCGGCGGGCGCGGCTCCGTCGTCGTTCTGCTCCGACCCCATGACGCCGCCGGACCACAGCCGGCTACGGGGTATCGGGGCCGCAGGCCGTTCCGGCACGCCGCCGGTTGTGCTCCACCAAGCTCTCGGGGTACGTAGCCCGTTGGCGACCCCGCTGGGCTCGGCGGTGCGGTGGACGGCGATGGAACCGCAGGCGAGGTCTTCGAGCGCCCGGAAACAGGGGACCTCGATGAGGGCCTGGCCTCAGGGCGAGCGTCGCCTGATGCGGCACTGGCTATGAGGGACGGCGTGTTGGGGCGGGGGCACTGCGGCGATCAAGTATGAGTGCGGCGAGTGCGGCGGTGAGGTAGGCGGCGGCAGCGGTGGAGAAGGCCCAGGCGTAGCCGGTGACCGTGTCGGCCTGTGTCGCGGCGACGGACATCAGTGCGGCGAGGCCGACGGTGGGTCCGAGTTCCATGGCGGTGTTCATGACGCCACCTGCCAGACCGGTCTGGTGCGGGGGTACTCCGGCGGTGGAGAGGACGGCTGATCCGGAGAAGACCAGGGATGTGCCCGCGGGCAGGAGTACGAGGCCGGGCAGGAGACCGGGGGCGAAGGCGGTGCCGGGGCCGATGCCGGCGAGGAGTGCGAGTCCGGTTGCGCCGATGAGGAGTCCGGCGGTGGTCACGCGGGCCGCTCCGTATCGTCCGACCAGCGCTCCTGCCGCACGGCTGGTCGCGATCAGGGCAACGGTGAAGGGTATGAACGCGCCGGCCGTCGCCAGTGGTGTCCAGTGGTGTTCCTGCTGCAGGTAGAGGGAGAGCAGAAAGGTCACCACTCCGGTTCCGGCCGATGCCAGCAGAATGCCGGCAAGCCCGAGGACGCGTGACGGCTCCCTGATGAACCCTGGGGGCAGGAGCGGCTGACCGGCTCGGCGCTCGACGGCGAAGAACGCTCCGAGGAGCACGATGCCCACGGTGAGGGGTACGAGCACTGCGGGTGAGGTCCAGGGGTGGTCTCCGCTGACGATCAGACCGTAGCTGCCGACGGAGATTCCCAGGGTAGCGAGCAGGGCCCCCGCAGGGTCGAGGCCGGGACGGGGCAGGGACGTCCCCGCAGAACCGGACGGGAGCAGCCGCCGCGCGACCGCCAGGGCGAGGACCGCGACGAGTACAGGGACGGCGAACATCCACCGCCACGACACCCAGGTGGTGATCGCGCCGGAGGTGACGGTCCCGATCGCCGCACCCAGCACGGACACGCCGCCCCATGAGGCCATCGCCCTGCCGAAAGCGGCCGGTTCGGGGTACAGGGTACGCAGCATGGCGATGGCTGCCGGGGCGGTCAGCGCCGCTCCGACGCCCTGGGCGAAGCGCACCGCCACCAGGGCCTCGAAGCCGGGAGCGAATCCGGCTGTCGCGGAGGCGAGTGCGAAGACCGCCAGCCCCGTCACGAGCATCCGTCGTCCGTTGTAGCGGTCCGCGAGTCTCCCTCCGAACAGGAGCAGCCCGCTGAAGGGCAGTCCGTACGCGGCATTGACCAGCACCAGGTCGGCCGGACTCAGGCCGAACTCGCGTCCGATGTCCGGCAGCGGGACGGCGATCAGGGTGATGGTGAAGATCAGTGTCGCCTGGACGACAGCGAGGACGGCGAACGCGGGAGACGTCCGGGGCTGTTCGCCGGTGCCCTTCCTCGCCCGTGTGTCGTCAATGCCGGCTGGGGGCACTGTCCGGGGGTAGGCATCCACAGGTTCTGGGGGCATGGCTCGTTTGTCCTTCGGTTCGGATGTTCCAGGGACTGTCCGGCACATGGCGTCGTCCGCCCGAAGGGCGGGGCCCGCGGGTATCCGGTGCGTGCGATCGCGCGGCGGAGGGGCGTCGTCGTACGGGACGTACGCGGAGGATCCCGGTAACGCGGTGAGCGTGCGTGCCGGACGTCGCAGGCCGGGCGGGATGCGCCGGACAGGCCCTACAGCGTTCTGGAACACGCTTCAGCGCGAGGAGGGCAAGGAGGTTGCCGGGTCGGTTGCCGTACGACGGTCCGCGACAGCCCTGTCGGTGTCCTCCTCCACCAGGTGGTGGTTGATGGCGAATCCGGCCGCCGCCGTACCGGCCGCGGTGACGACCAGAGCCCGCGGGTCGGCCACGTTACCCACACCCCGGGCACACCGGTGCGGCCCGAACGGTCCGTGATCACCCATCCGTTGTCATCCCGCTCGCAGCTCAGGCCCGTCAGCAGCCCGTTCCGGGGAGCACCTCGGCCCTGCCCACCTCCGACAGCGCTGCCGGAGACATCCCGTCCCGGGACAGAAAGCCCTGCATGTGCGCAGCCGGGGCGTTGCGCGGTTCTCCGGCATCCACCACCGCAACACGCCGCCGGGCCCGCGCCAGTACCGGCGCGGCGTTCAGCCCACCGGCCCCCGCACCCACTACCGCCACGTCGTACACGGCATCGTCCCGCGCATCGCTCTTCGTACCGCATTTGCCGATCACATCGTTCACAGTGATCACCTCCGCCTCCAAGGTGCAGTCACTGCCCACGCGCAGCAAAGTTTGTTGCTATTTCCGCAAGGGGGCACGCAATGGGCAAGGTGGATCGCTCATCGCCATCACCCGAGCCCTTCACCGAAGGTGGTCCCCGCCTCCAGCGCCCGTGCGCCGGGCTCGGCCGTACCCCTTGGGAGCACCGATCGAGACCACCGGGGAGCGTGCGGAGTCCGAGCGGACCCTTCGCACGTTCCACCTCGTCCACACCGAGACCGAGCTCGCCGCACCGCCCGGCTTGGAGGTGAACCCACGGACGCAGGGGCCTTGACCCCGGATCCTGGAAACGGGATATGCGACTTGTGCCGACGAAGTTGGTGTGAGTTGGAGACGTTCTCGAAGGCGATCGGTGATCGTTGTCCGAGGTGGGAGTGTCAGCATCGGGTGTTGTAGCGGTGGAGCCGTCTGAAGGCGTCGGATCAGGCCCCGCGCTCGTTTGGCCCTGCTCGTGTACTGGGCTCCATGGTCGGTGTGCATGAACAGTCCGGCGAGGGCTGCCACGGGTTCGGACAGCCGCGGCCAGGCCGTCGGTGACGAGGTCCGCGCGCATGTGGTCGGCGATCGCCCAGACGGCCAGACGGCGCGATGAGAGGTCGATGACGGTCGCCGGGTAGCAGAACTTCCCGCCGCCCGGACCCAGTTCCGCAGGGTCTCCGGGTTGATCCCCGGATCGGCAGCGACCGACCGGCAGCTGTTGGACCCCGGCGATCGGCCTGCCTCAGACCGGGCGGGCGGTGCTCGGCGCCGAAACCCTGCGCGACCCCGCACGTCGTAGCGCCTGCCGGACAGCAGACATCCCCCGGGATCCCGTGCTATGTGCATGAGGGGCCCGGGCGAGGTCCAGTCGTGTGAAAGCACCGGCTGTACGCGTACTCGACAGGGATATACCTCGTTGCTGTTCCCGCAGGTCACTACCCGAACAGCAAGGAGCAGACCCATGATCCGTCGTCTTGTCACAGCAATGGCCGTAGCCGGGCTCGCCTTCCTCGGAGCGAGCAGCGCCGCTCACGCCGATGGATACCAAGTCAGTTCCGACATCGACTTCGCAGAAGGGAGCACCGGCTGGCAGGTCGTTGGTTCCGACGGCCAGGCCGGCTGGTCACTTGTGGGGTCCGACGGTCAGGCCGGCTGGCAGCCACTCTAGATCCGGCGGACCGGAGGCCGGGGCGGCGGACGAGAAAGGAAGTCCTGGCGACGGCCGCGTGTTGAACCAGCGCCGCGGGCCACCGTGCCCGGTCGGTACGGAAATCCCCCGGGCACCAGGTCGGCCAACCCACCGTCCTGTTGGGCACCGCGACGATCGCGGGACGGCGTGCGGCACCGGCAGTTGCGCACCCTCGCCCCGGTGCTCCTCCCGCGAGTACGGCGGGAAGAACCGACCACTGCTCGATACGACGGTGTGGAAAGACACGTCGGCGCCGGTGAGGAGCGCGTCCGGGCGATCCTCAGTGGGGGGGGACCGCCGCTGCGGACCCGGTACGCCCGGGGCGCAGTGGGGTGTTGTGCGGCGTGCGGTGGCGGTGACCTCCTGGGGGGTGTGGGCCCGTTGTGCCGGTGGACCGATCCGATCTCCCTCAGAAGCATGCCGCGTGTCCAGGTCCAGCAACTTCGGTGATTTCAGTGTGGGCAGGTACATCGTCATGCCGACCGACTTCGTGACCCCTGCAAGGTGCCCGACAGCATCGTCCTGGACCGCTGCCCGACCTTCGTCTACGGCCCTATGCCGTACTCCCCGGATCTGTGGGCGATGGATCTGCACGTGCGGGGGCACAGATGTCGAGCCGGTCTATCCCTGGCCGACGCGTAGGACGGGTTCGAGGACCACGTGGACGGCTACTCGGCCAAGTCCGCGGGTGTGAACCCCCGCTGGGGGTACTTCCTGGACGGCACCCCGCAGTGGGTCAGGAAGTGCCCGTCGCACCAGCGGCTCTCCGAGCAGGCGTGGATGGTCCCGGTAGTCAGCCTCGGACAGCCGTTCGGGGTAGTGAAGCTCTTCACGATCGTCGGGAAGCTGGTGGGCGTGGCACCGCTGGTGTCCTCGGGTGAGCTCGTCGAGGGGCCGGTCACCCAGGAGCACTCGGAGTCGGCGACCATCACGGTCACCGACACCACCACCGAGGGCATCGCGGCCGGTCTGAAGGCCGACGCAAGTGTCGACTACGGGCAGACCGTCTGCCCCGGGCAGCGGGACAGCGGGGTCGATGGCTCCCTAGTCCGGTCGAAGCAGACGACCCACTCGGCCACGGCGGAGAGGGACTACACCGACAAAGTGCGCTGATCAGCGAACGCACCCGCCTCACCCACCAGATCGAAACCTCCGTGCCCAGGCCGACGCCCGGCACGAAGAACCACGCCGACCTCCTCGACCTCCAGGGAGACCGTCTCCGCATCAGCCAGGCCATCACCGCCATGGGCCAGTAGACCCCATACCGGCGCACCGGCCCGGAAACAGCGGGGTGACAGTCCTTCTCGGGCCGTCATCCCGCCCACACCGACCCGCGGCGCCTGCCCCTGCCCCTGCCCCTGCCCCTGCCCCTGCCCCTGCCCCGACATATGACCGGCTTGCCCGCGCAGGCTGACCTGCACGGATGGCCGACGTCCGATTCGGGGGGCTTCCACCTTTGGCAGTATCCCCGGCGCGCCGCCCGCAACGCGCCTCCCCAGCCCACGGTAGAACCGCCCTGCGGAACACAACCTTCCCGGGAGGGATCGGGAGGGCCACTGAGCGCCGTCAAAACCCCAGCACGGAGACCGGCAACCGTGCGGCAGGGCATTCCTATGCCCTTCAGGGGTGGTGCGTGCCAGGACGGCGGTGGTCTTGTCAGTGGTGGTCATCAGCATCTGGGCGTACCGGGGAAATCGATGGCCACGGCTCGGCCGCCCCGTGGGTGAGGAGCGGGCCTACGCCGGCCAGCGCGGCCCACAGGTCGGCGGTGTGCTCATCACGGATCTCATCAGTGGTGGCAGGGGCAACGACGGGGCGGTGGCGGTCACCGTCGCGGTGTACGGCGCGTCACCGACCGGCGCCGGAGTCCATGGGTTGACTCCGCCAGCCTCCCTCCACCAGTACCCAGGCAGCGGCGTCGGGTTCGCCCCCGTCCTTGCCGGTGCAGAGGAGGGCTGGTTCGCCGCTGTCTGCACGGTGCCGACGACCAGCTGTGCACCGCCGGCACCGCCGACACCGCATAGCGCGGGCGCGCCACCTCCAACGCCCTGCTGTTCGCCCACCTTCGCCAACCGGCCTGCACGCCCCCTAACCCCCGGCGCAGAATTCGGCTCCGGCAGCAGGGCTGGACGAGGGAGGAAGGGCAGTCGGAACAAGACGTGCTACAGAGGGCGGACCATTTCCGCTTGCGGACCCTTCTGCCCCTGGGTGACCTCGAACTCCACCCGCTGGTTCTCTTCCAAGCTTCTGTATCCATTGGTCTGGATGGCGGCGAAGTGCACGAACACGTCCGCGCCGCCGTCGTCCTGGCTGATGAAGCCGTACCCCTTGTCCGCGTTGAACCACTTCACAGTGCCTGTTGCCATCGGTCCTCATCCTTCATTCAGTTCCTCGGCGCGATCTTGGCGCCCCGTCCACAGTCCGGTCGAGCAGGCTCCGAACCTTGCTCATTTCGTTCCGCCACAAAGAGTCTCGCCAGCCTCCCAGTCCCTCACTAACAGGTTCTGTTCACCGTCCCGGCCAGGATCGCCGCGCACGTCTCCGGGCGCCGGTACGACCCGCTCCTGAGTAGGAACATGGCCGCGTCACAGCTCCCCCCCCTTGCAGCACCCGATCAACCAGCGAGTGGGCAACTCGCCAATCCAGGCCCGCCCGGCCGTGCGGCGACCGTGACCGCGTCCGGGGTCGGCCAGCTCTTCGGAGCGGGTGGGTCAGAAGTTCCCGAAGAACACGCTGCCCGGCGCGTCCGGGTCGTTGGAGAGGAAGTGCTCACGCACCGCGCGGATGAACTCGTGGCGCGAGATCACACCGTCGCCGTCGGTGTCCAGCTTGGCGAACATGTCCATCGCGTCGGCGGCGTCGCTCTTCCACACGTCCTTCTGGAAGCGGGCGAACTCGTCCTTGCCGATCTCGTTGTCGCCGTTGACGTCGATGATGTCGAAGATCGCGTGGCCGCCGCCCTCGGTGACGTTGAGCCGGCTGGTGTCGATGACCGCGAGACGGTTGGCGGTGACGAACTGGTCCTTCGTGAGCCGGTCCCCGTCCACGCCCGCGTGGCGCAGCAGTTCCAGGAAGTAGATCTGGCAGAAGGCCTGGATGGCCCTGGCCCGGCGGTCGTCCTTGGCGAGCCGGTAGGCCTGGACGTAGCGGTCACCGAGCGCCTGGTAGTCGGTCCAGTCCACGTAGCCGTCGTGGTTGGAATCCATGTTGTCGAAGGTGCGCTCAAGCTTGACGGTGATGGTGTCCTGGGGAGCAACGGTGGTCATGGCCGAGTCCTTACGTGTTCCTGTTTCGGGCTCTTCCAGCATGAGATGAACCGACCGGAACGAACGCCGAACACCTTGATGACACACGATCCAGTGATCATTTCCGGATCGGGTGGACAGCACGACGCAAGCGGTCCAGCACGGCCGTCCATCCAACTTGGCCATCCCAATGCTGTATATGCCTCATCCGGAGAGGTGCAGCACGCCCGGAGACGTACGCGGTCACTGGGGTTGGGGGCGCCGCTGCCCCGAACGCTGGCCCTGCGTGTCGGCGTGGCGGTCCCCGGCCTGGGTATGCACCCGGACATGGAACAGCGCAACAAGGCCGTAGCAAGCCGTTTCCTGGAAGAGACGGACGACCGGAACCGCGAGCCCGCCTATGCCCACCTGTGTACCGCGGACTACCTTGAGCACGACCCTGCCATGCCGCAGGAGACGGTGGGGCTGGACGAGGCCACGCAGGTCTACCGGCAACTGTTCGCGGCCTTCCGGCTGCGACACACCGCGGAAAGCATGGTGGCCGAGGACAGCCTGGTGTGCGCGCGGTTCACGGTTCGCGGTCGCCACATCGGCGAGTACCAGGGATTCCCCCCGACCGGCAGGACCTTCGAAGTGTCCGGCCAGGTCACCCTGAGATTCCAGGACACCAAGATCGCCGAGGCCTGGTTCAACTGGGACCACCAGGGCGCGCTCGAACAACTCGGCGCCCCACCCGGCCCTACGCAGTGAGAACACCCGCGATGGGCAAGCAAGGAAGGCGAGGAAGCAGGGCGCCGCCCCTCCGCCGCGACCGGCTCACCCAGGAACAGCGCGATGCCTTCACCGAGATCGGGATGGAATGGGCGTGACACCGGGCCACGACCCGCCGCTGAACCGGCGGAATGGCACTGCACCGAGAGAACCTGGGCGAAGCGCCCGGGGTCTCGTCCTGTCGGCCGCGGTGACCGGTTTAGCGGCTTCAGGTGGTCGCGTCGCCCGGAGCGGCCTGAAGCCGGTCGAGGCGTTCGTAAAGTGTGCGGACCGATCGGGCCCCGTTCTGCACACAGTGCAGAGTGCCCTGGTGAGGCGTACTCAGGCAGCGTTGGACTTCGGCGAGGAGCGACGGGCATGACACCGGCCGTAGCCGGTCGATGAACCGGCAGGACAGACGACACCTCATGTCACAGAGAGACCGCCGGGCTCCATCGCTCGGGGTCTCACGCTGTCGAGCGATGACCCAGCCGGCCGGTTCCACCGAGGTCGGGCCCCGGGTTTCCAGAGCGGGTGACTGTCCGCCGTCGGCATGTTCAGAAGCGCCGGTTCCGTGACCGCGAGCGGGCCAGGCGCGCGTGTACCGCCCCACGACATCACCACCAGCCCCGTACACCGGCTCATGACAGCGAAACCCACCCAAGCAAACACCAACTCCAGCACAAACACAGAAGCCTGACATCACATCACCGACATTCCCCACCGCCACCAGGCCGGCACATCGCACTGACGCCAGGGCGGATGGAGCAGTTGTCCGCGATCGGGATTCAGTGATCGTGATGGCCATCGTCGCCCTCGCGGCCAGCTGTCTGCTCGGCCGGCTGTCTGCTCGGGCGGCTGCGCCCCTGGCAGCGAGCGGGTGACCGGGCGGCCGATCAGGTCCGCTTCACCGGGCCATGGGTCCGCGGCGGCTTCGGCCGCCAGGCCGCCGTCGTCCCTGGTCCACGTCGTCACCGTGTCGCGCGCCGGCCGGCGCATCATGCGCGCCCCGGCCGGACCCCTCCGCCGACGGGGCAGAGCCCTCGGCCGCACCTGAACGCTCGTCCGGTGAGGACGGCACGGCCGTCCGCGCAGACCGAACGGTTGGCCTCCATCCGTTCCAGGATGGCCAGTGTCTCGGCGCCCCGCGCTCCACGAGTCCACCTCAGCTGTCAGACGGGCGAGGTGGTCGGCCAGCGGCATCCCCGCTTGGACGCCGTGGCCGAGGACCCGCCCGTCAACTGGGCGCTTCACCCAGGGTGAGAAATACACGCTCATGCAATGGAGCCTGGCCGGGCATCCTGTCCGTGATCACTGGTGGACATCCCAGAACATCGACACCGCCCACGTCGTCCCGGACGACCACGTCGCACTCCTGAGAATCATCGAGGAGACGTCACCCGCCGGGTAGGCCCGGCAGTGCCGCCGTCGCGGGATCAGGCGGGCTCTTGGAAGCCCATGACGGACGCCCGCTGGCAGGGGATCGTCAGCCGAAGGCACGCAGACACCCTTGGCCGCTACCAGAATCCTCAATACACCTGCGGGATTCTCATCAAGCCTGCGTACTGCAGCTCAAGATCACGATCCGCGCGGAGAAAACACACCGAGGCATCTCTCGGCCATCCACATCCCCACAGTTCAGAGCGATCTCCCTACCGCAACAAGAATGAGAACGCACAGCGGCCAGTGCTAGTGTTCCACCGGGTCTACGGGAAGGAAACGCGTCCACATTACGGAAGCGGAAAGGAATATGCGGCATGCGTGACGCACTTCGGGAAGCGTTCAACTTCATTACCTTCACGGCCCGGCTGCGAGAAGTCGAACGGCACAACAACGCCACTCCTCAAAGAAAAGAGAGTGTGGCCGAGCACTCGTGGCATCTGGCACTGGTCAGCTGGATTCTGCACAGCGAGTTCGAGCAGGAACTCGGACACGCTCTCGATCTGGAAAAGATGCTCAAAATGTGCCTTATGCACGACCTCGTGGAAATCGAGGCCGGTGACCCGTCGGCCTGGAGCACCCAGCACAACACCCAGCGCAGCGACGACAAGGCCCGCATCGAGGAGGAGGTCGCCCAGCGCCGGTTCTCCCCCCTCCCCGGCAAGCTGGGTGCCGAATTCCTCGACCTGTGGCACGAGTACGAAGCAGGCACGACACCCGAAGCCCGGATCGTACGCGGAGTCGACCGGCTCAACCCCGCCCTCATGCGCTACCTGACCGGCCAAGGATGGCAGGACGTCGGCGCCGACGCCGAAGCACTGGACCGCCTCCAGCTTCCTCGCGTCCAAGTGAGCGAAGCCCTCACCGCTCTGTACCAGGAGATCAGGGACGCTTCGGTGGCCCAGGGACTGCTCCCACCCGCGAACTGAACAGCACAACGCCCGGCGCGGTCATACGCCTCTGCCAACCGGTCACCGGGCGGGGCCGGGTGGGCCACCCTGGCAGTCAGCCGGAGTACAGCTCGAACAGGCAACCGCAGTACACATGGGCACCTGCTCTTGCCTCGGGGCCGCGTTCCCACAGGTCTCCGGAGCCGCCGGCGCGGTGAATGCGCGGTTCATCGCGACGGGCCGGACGCGACGCCACAAGGCCCAGATCAGCGGACTCTTGCCTCAATGGCAAGTCACCGGACGGCGCTCCGGCCCAACCCGGACGGGACCACGAAGGTCGCCCGCGTCATCGTGCCGGTCTTCCTGCGCCCCGGCGAAGTCCCCACCGACACGATCGCCTCCGCCTCGTACGCACCCCTCGTAGCCTTCCTCCAGGCGCTCCGATCTCCCGCGGCCCGGTGAACCGACGACCGCGGCCTCTGCCGTGTCCGCATGTCTCACCTTCTCCCAGCCACGGGATGGGGTGGTCGTGATGGCCATCGTCGTCACAGCGGTCGCCGCCCTCGCGGCCAGCTATGCCCTCGGGCGGCTGCGCCCGTGGCAGAGGGCGGGCGCGTGCGGCCGCGCCCCGCCGCTCATGCTGTCGTAGGAGGCTCGTGCAAATCGGCTACCAAAACTCGGGTTGGCTCATGCGTTGGCCGCCTCGACGCGGACGGCTCGGGCGCGGACCACGAAGGGCCGGGAGAAGACAGTGATGGCGACGGAGATTGCGGCCACAGCAGTGATGGCCGTGCCGGGGTTGAAGTGCTGGGCAACGCCGCCGGCGATCGCGGCTCCGATACCCTGCCACGTCATCCGGCCGGCGGACTCAACCCCCTGGACCTGGCCACGGACCGGATCGGGGGTCAACTCCAGAAGCTGCTCCTGGAGCGGCAGGGTGGCTGCGAACCCGGCACTGGCGATGAACACCGCGGCTGTCGCCACCAGCACAGGCGGGTGGATGGCGAACAGCAGGTAAGGGATGGCGAGCAGCAGTCGCAGGGCGAATGCATAGCGGCGTCGCTGCTCGGCGGTGAGCAGTCGCCCGACCGTCAGGTCACCGAGGAGCATGCCTGCCGATCCGGCCGCCAGGAAGGCGCCGGCGTGATGGGGGGCGTAGGAGATGAACAGGGCCTCGCAGCCGACGATCAGGCCGTTGGGGACCCACAGGTTCAGCAGCAGCGAGCGTTGGCCGGAGTGGGAGAAGAGCGCGATGTTCGTTGTCCAGGTCTGGCGCAGTCCGGGGCGACGGGTCAGGCGGATCGAGCGTTCCCGGACCGTCACCGCCACGATGATCAACCCGACGGCGGTCAGGGCCGTCGCGACGGCGAAGACCTCTTGCGGGCTCAGGTACCGCAGAAGTACGGCGCCGATGGCGTAGCCGAGGATGGCCATGCCGCCCGAGGTGATGTTCATCAGCGAACGTGCCAGGGCATACGTGGAGTTCGGCACCACCTCGGCGAGCAGCCCCATCCGCGTTCCGGTTCCCAGGGACTGGAAGAACCCCAGCACAAGGAGCAGGCCGAACCGGGCCACGAGCGGCAGTTCCGGAACCGCCTGTGCGGCAGTGCCTACGAGCGAGACGCACTGAAGCGCGACGAGGGTTCGGCGAGGCCGGTTTCCGTCCGCGACCGACATCAGCGTCAGCGCACCGAGCACCATCGCGAACGTGGCGCCGTACATGCTCACGGCTGTCAGAAGCGGGGACTTGGTCTGATGGTTGACCAGCGTACCGAGGGCGAACCCCGACAAGGTGCTCGCGGCGACCGTCAGTGTGAAGCTGGCATACAACCCGGCGAACTCACGCTTGCGGAGCAGCCCACGGTAGCTGTTGATGGGAAGCGTGCTGGACGTAGATGTGTCAGAAGGCATGAAAAAAGCCTCCGCGCGCACCCATTGGGCGCCGAAGGCCAACGCGTCCATTCTAGCAGCCGGCCCAGTCCCGTCCGCGGCCCGCCATCTTCGGGCCGTTGGCGGCATGGACGCGGATGCGTACCGTCCACGGCAGCACCGCGGATTCACCGGTGGCTGTCGCCGGGGGCGGGCAAGCTGACGCGCTCGGCGGCCTGCGACCGTTGCGCGACCCGGACGCGGCCGGGCATGACGAGGAGTACGCGGGCTTGGCGTCCCCGCTTGGGCACGCGGGCGTTCTCCGAGGGTCACACCGCCGGGATCCGCCCGGTACCCCGGGCGCGCGCCTCGCCGCATGTTCCACTGCGCGAGCGGCCGCAGGGCGTCCACCAGCTCCTGCCCGTCGGGGGCCAGGTGGTAGCCGAAGATGCTCGCACTGGCGTGGATCTCGGGTCCGACACCTTCGTCTTCTGGTCGGCCGCCGATCCCGAGCGGCAGCTCGCGCTCTCCGCCGACGAGATCGTGCCCGCCGTGCGCGAGTGCGTCGATACCGAGAGGAGCGGGCGATGACGAACTCCCTGGGCACCCTTCCGGTCGCATTGGCCGGGAAGCTGGTCTCGCCCGACGACCGGCGCTATCGGACGCTCCGGTCCACGTACACCACAGTGGCAGCCCGGCCGCCGTCGTCAGGCCGGAGTCCGCGGGCGAAGTTGCCGCAGCGCCGCGTCCCGCGTGGGAGACCGGGACTCCAAGTCGCGGTCCGCAGCGGCGGGCACGGTCTGTCCGGCAGCGGCACCAACGGCGGATTGCTCCTCTCGACCTGAGCGCGCTGCCCCGGGGCGAGGTCGTCGACCGCGACTCCCGCCTGGTCCGTGTCGAGGCGGGTGCCCGCTGGGCCCAGGTCGCCCAGGCGCTCGCCCCGCACGGTCTCGTCATCAGCTCGGCTGACCACGGGAACGTCGGCGTCGGCGGCATCGTCGCCACCGGAGGCGGCGTTGGCTGGCTGGTACGGCAGTACGGGCTCACCATCGACCACATCCGCGCTGTCGAGGTCGTCCTGCCCGACGGCACGTTCGTACGCGCCGACGCCGAGACCGAGCCCGAGCTGCTCGGGGTGATGCGTGGGGGCTGGCGTGGGGCCCGGAATCGCGGTCGCCTTCGAGATCGAGGCCATGGAGCTGGGCAAGGTCGGCTACCGCCGCGGTCGCCTCGTGCACCACCGGGCCACTTCCTCCTCCCCCACGGGCGAGGTGGGGAGATTGGGGCAGTAGGCGGCGGCCGGCTGCCCGGCGCCGGCGGCGTACTGCCACCAGAAGCGGGCCCCGTCACCGGTCTCGGCCAGCTGCAGGACACAGGCCAGAAGCAGTGCACTGCGCGGCTCTGGCACCTGGTCGGTGACGAAGCCCGCCACGGCTGCGGCGAGGGTGTGGACGGCGAGTGTCTCGCACAGCGCGCGCAGGTCCGCGGCCGCCGCGTTCCACGGCGGTACGACCCCGTGGCCCACAGCTTCGGGACGAGGTGCGCGGGCTCCGTTCCACGATCTGGTCAGCGCCTGCCGCTCCTTCGCCACCGCATCCGCCGTATCGTCCCGGGCCTGCGGGCCGTCAGCTCTCCGACGACGAGCACTCGATCGTGCACAAGACCGTAGCGAGGGTGCGGGTCCGGTGACGTGTGGCGTTGGTGAAGGTCCACAGCAGTGTCGATGGCACGTTCGATGTCGGCGGCGATGCTGGGATCCGTGTTGTTCAGGTACCGCACGGTCGCCGCGCCGGCTGGCGAGACGGCATGGGAGGTACAGGGATCGTCCGGAAGAGCTGTGGCACTCCGTAGATATGGCGGAGCATCTCCTCCACGACGAACTCGTTGACTGGTCGCTGCTCGCTGCGGTGTCTGTCAGCGGTCTCGTCGCCCCCGGCCCGTCGGTGCTGTCGCGGGCGAGCGGGGCACATCTCGGTGCGAGGGGTCGGCGGTGTGCTGTGGTGCCCCGCCAGGAGGCTGCCGACCGCTGGTTCACAGGCGGCGCGAACGTTCATCCTCGCTGCGGCCCAGCCAATGGGCGATGTCGGCGATGACGGCAGGGTCGACATGCTGAGGGGTGCCGTAGTCGGCGGGGGTGGATGGTCCTGCGCCGGGGAAGAACAGATGGTTGTCGGCTTCGTAGACACGGATATCGGCCTCCGGCCGGCCGGCCAGACCCTTCCGCCATCGGACCAGGTCGTCGGCGACGGTGACCTGGTAGTCACGTCCTCCCTGGAGAACGAGCATCGGCTTATTGAGTCCGGCCGCGATCGCGACCGGATCGTAGTCACGCAGTTCGAGCCAGTACGGCGCGGACAGGCCGAACGGCAGATCCGCTGCGGGCGTCGAGGGCGTGAGCTCCGCGCTGTCGACCAGGGCTGCCTGCCGCTGGAAGGTCTCGATGGCTGCGGACGGGACCTGGTCGGGAAGCACGGTGGCGAGGTAGCTGACGACTCGGACAGCGGCATGGTGCATCGGCTGCGTGTCCCCGGCCATGATCACCAGCCCCGCCACAGTGGGTGCGGCGACGGCGACGGCGGGGGCGACCTTGCCTCCCATGCTGTGGCCGAGGACGAAGACCCTCTCGGGGTCCACCGAGCGGTGGCGACGGAGCAGGCCGACCGCGTCGACGGCGTGCGGCACGTATTCCTGTGTCATCGTCAGGTCCGACGCCGCGGCGACATCGCGGTGGGCGTATGTCGCCTTGTCGAAGCGCAGCACCGTCGTCCCGCGGCTGGCGAGCCCCCAGGCCAGGTCCTTGAGCGGTTTGTTCGGCCCGCTGGTCTCGTCGCGGTCGAAGGGGCCACCACCGGCGAGCAGCACCACGCCGGGGCCTGGAGCCTGCCCGCGGGGGACGCTCACCGTGCCTGGCACGGCGAGTGGGCCGGTGCCGACGGTGACCTCGTGCTCTTCGAAGCGGTCGGGCTCGGCATAGGGCGGTGGCATCCAAGCGAGAGCTGAGCCGGTCATGGACTCTGTCGCAGTGCCGTCGGGCATCCCATCACAACCTTTCTCAATAGATGCGAACGGTAACATGGCATGAGATCATTGCGGGATGGACGCTTTCGAACTCTTGGCCCACCCGGTGCGGTTGCGAGTGGTTCACGCGATGCGCGGCGGCAGGGAACTGACCACCGCCGACCTGTGCGACCGCATCCGGGACGTCTCGAAGGCCACGGTCTACCGGCACGTCGACCTGCTCGCAGCCGGCGGGGTCCTGGAAGTCGCCCTGGAGCGGCGCGTGCGCGGCGCGGTCGAGCGCCGCTACCGGCTGCGCCGCGACCACACGGGGATCAATACAGACACGGCCAATTCACTCTCGCTCGACGACCATCGCAGCGCATTCGCCGCCGCCCTGGCGGTCCTGACTGCCGAGTTCACCGCCTATCTCGACCGCGACACGGCCGACCCGGTAGCCGACCTGGTCGGCTACCGGCAGCATGCCGTCTGGCTCAGCCCCGGAGAACTGCGCGGGATGATCGACGGGATGCGGGAAGCGATCGCCCCTCACCTGGCCAACGAGCCATCGCCCGACCGCACGCAGTACCTGCTCAGCCCGATCCTCTTCCCGGTCGAAGCACCGCCGTCCGGGACCAGCGCCGATAGCACCGCCACGGTCGGCCCGGGCCCGGGACCCGGCAGCTGAACAGATTCCACCGCTGTCCCCCTTGGCCGGTTCGCCCCGAGGTCCAACCCGCGTGTGCCTGCGGTTCGGTTCTTCCCCGACAGAGCCTTCCCGTGTTCCCCGCCAGCGGTCCAGGCGCCTTTTCACGACGTGAAAGCCGCGAACTCCGGGATCTCTGTTGACGACTTCGACATCGATTCCGAGCTGCGCGCCGTGCTCGACGAAGGACTTCTTGAAGCCGGTGTCTACCAGCTCTTGGCGATGGTCGGGTATGTCTTCTTGACCTGGTCGAGGAGGCGCATTCCCAGGCGTTTCCGGAAGGGCTCGCGGCGGTGACGGTCACGACGAGGATCAGGCCGATCGTGTCGGCGAGGATGCCCCGCTTCCGGCCCGCAGCCTTCGTCGCGGCGTCCGTTCCTGACTGGCTACAGGCACGTTGGTGGAGGTCTCCACTTTCTGGGTGTCGATGACAGAGCCTTTGGGTTCGGCTTGCGCCCCTCCTTCAAGCGGGCCAGTGCCGTCAGGTCGTAATTGAGCTGGTCGAAGATTCCCTCGTCGCGCCAGGCGGCGCGGTAGGCGCAGTAGGCGCAGACGATGCCGTGGTTCGGGAAGCCGTACGGGAGGTATTTCCAGGGGATTCCAGTGCGGTTCATGTAGAGAATCGCGTTGAATACGCCGCAGAGGTCGACTTTGACCGGCCGGCCGGTGGGCCTGCGGTCGAGCCGGGCTTTTCTCCATGCCGTCAGGGTCGGCTCGATCACCAGTCCCGAGATCCGGTGCATCCGGCTCTCCGTTCGTTTCTGGATGTCCGGCCCACCCCTGAATACGGCCGTGTCATCAACTTTCGCGGACGGCGGGCGAACCCACCCCGCACTGGTGAGAACAGCAGCTGCGCGGTCAGCCACACCTGGGGCGAGCGGGACCAGTGCTCGGTCCACCAGCGGGGCGCCGTGACGGCGGGCCTGCGTCGCCCGCCGTCACACTGGCTGAGAGGAGTGTCAGGCACTCACACGGGCAGAGGATCGCTTGGCCTCAGTCTTCGGCAACGGGTGGAAGACGAGCCACGGTGACTTGTATGTACCGAAGGAGAGCGGTCCGACCGTCTTCCCATGTCGGGGTGGAACGCGAAGCACTCTGATTCGGTGCTCGTGAGGTAGATCTTGTTCGCGCCGGGTACGGCGGTGGCGTACCGCCCTCCGAGTACTCAATGTGGTAGCTGCGGTCGACGCTGTCTTCCTTACTGATCGTTTCAGAATGCGGTTCGGAGTCGTCTCAAGCAGATGATGCTGCAGGCGAGTTGGAGCAGACCGAGATGTAGGTCGGCGCGTATCTCGTAGCGGATCCGAAGGCGTTTGAACTGGTGCAGCCAGGCGAAGGTCCGCTCGACGACCCAGCGGGTCCTGCCCAGGCCGGAGCCGTGCGGTGTGCCGCGACGGGCGATCTTCGGTGTGATCCCACGAGCCCGGACGAGACGGCGGTACTTGTCGTATTCGTAGCCACGGTCGGCGAACAGTCGCCGGGGCCGGTGGCGGGCCGGCCGCGCAGGCCGCGGATGTGCGGTATGGCGTCCAGAAGTGGCATGAGCTGGGTGACGTCGTGGCGGTTGCCGCTGGTCAGAGCAACGGCGAGCGGGGTTCCGTGCCGGTCGACGATGATGTGGTGTTTGCTGCCGGGGCGTGCGCGGTCGACCGGCGAAGGTCCGGTGTGAGCCCCCCCTTGAGGGCCCTGACGTGCGAGCCGTCGATCGCAGCGTCGTCCATCTCCAGCAGGCCCTCTTTACGCAGTTCTGCCAGCAGGACTTCGTGGAGGCGGGGCCAGACTCCGGCTTCGGTCCAGTCCCGCAGACGCCGCCAGGCCGTCACCCCACTGCAGCCCACCTGCTCCGCAGGGACGTCCCGCCAGCTCACACTTTTGCGCAGCACGTAAACGATGCCCCGCAGAGCAGCACGGTCATCGGCCGGCAGCCGCCCGGGATACCGGTGCCGCCGAGGCGGACGAGGAGGCAGCAGCGGGGCTATGCGTTCCCACAGGTCATCGGGCACGAGATCAGCAGACACCCGGCAGATCCTGCCGACACAACACCCAACTGCCAAGCCAACACACCGATCTCATTCTGAAATGATCAGTTAGTGTCCAGCTTCTTCATGCTGTCCCCGGCGAACGCGGCGCCGCCGGGGACGTCTGCGCAGGATCCACCGCCCGGGCGTGGGGGTGGCTTGTTACGCGGATGCTGCTTGAGCCAAGTCGGCCAGCAGCTCTGCGAAGAGGTGCGGGCGGCTGAAGTATCCGGTGTGGGAAGTGGCCAGCGTCCGGACGTCGAAGGGGTTGTCCGGCGTCAGTACGTCTGCCTTGCGGATCATGTAGTCCTGTACAGCCGGGGGGATGCTCAGGTCTTTGGAGAGGCGTACGTAGGTGTGCGGAATCCTTCCCCATTGCGCATGCCGGGCCACCGCGCCCTTCTCCAGTACCGCGTAATTCTCGTCCGGGTCCATGGAGTCCAGCAGCATCCGGAACTGGTGGTCGGTGGAGTCCGCCATGACGGCGGCCTTGAGCTGCGCGAACAGTACGGGGTCGGTGTGCGCGGCACGCCAGTTCAGCCGTGCTATGCCCTGGTTCCCTGTGTCCGGGACGGTGATCCGGGCGGCTGCGGCGTCCAGCAGGTTGTCGTCGAGGACGTCCCACTCCTCGGCAACCATCGCTGGGTCGCTGAGGCAGACCGCGGAGAGGTAGACGACGCGGTCGAGGAGTTCGGGCACGGCGTTCGCGACGGCGGTGACGGTCAGGCCGCCGAAGCTGTGGCCCGCCAGGATCACGGGCCCCGAGGGGGCGAGCCGGTGCAGGGCGTCCACCACGTGCCGCACGTTGTCCCGCAAGGTGACGCCACGTATCGGAGAGGGGGCGGTGGCCAGTGCCGCCAGGTCCTGAGGCTGCCGGTAGTAGGCGGCCGGGTGGTCGGCACGGTCGCCATGACCGGGCAGGTCGACGGCGTACGAGCGGTACCCGAGCAGGGCCAGCTCGTTTTGCAACGGCCCCCAGGCCCGGGCGTTGCTGGACCCACCGGGAACGAACACGAAGGTGGGGCGTGAGGTGGTACGCATGAAGGTTTCCTCGTCATCCTGAGGCGAACGGTGAACAGTGCACGGATGACCAGGTGCCGACAGAACGCTCAGGTCAGCACCGAGTCAGGGACACCGAACGGATGCGCAGGGAATGCCAGTTGCACAGGAGCGAGTACATGATCGAGACCTTATGCCCCGCCCGGCACACCCGCCACCGAATTGCCTGCCGCCCGTGAGCGGCCGCAGCACTCCAGCCCCTGGGCAACGTAGCCGGGATCCGCCCACGGGGCGCCGCCCAGGGGGCCGAACTCCTCGGGCATCACGGCGCAGATGCCCGGGATGTCCTCGTGAAGGACGTCCCGGACGAGGAAGGAGCCACCGGTGGCTGGGCGGCTGGCCTTGTCCTGATCCCGATGTTCCACGAGCTGCATCCCTTGCGTTGCGCCGACGCAGCGCCGCCGGAGTGAGGACCGCGACCCTTCTACCGCAGGGGGCGCCCCCTCGCCTGCGCAGGGACGGGGAACACCGGGCTCGACTTGGTGACGCATCCACGACCCCATACCGAGGGGCGTACGCCCACGCCCGATCACGACCATGCGCCCAACAGCCCGCCGCCGCCCTCGAAGCCGAAGGTCAGGGTCTCCGGCAGCCAATGGCGCAGGCTCTTGGACCAGGACGTCCGCGATGTCGGAACACCACCGTACCCAGACGCAGAACGGGTTGGTCAGCTACGGAAGGCGCCCGCCTTCGGCCCGGGCTTGATCACCAGCGCGTTCAGGTGGGCCGGACCACTTCCAGCCAGCCGTCTCCGCTGGTGACGCAGTACGGAATGCTCTGGTCCGAGCGGCGAGACGACCTGGTCCACGAGCGGACCCGCGTCTTCAACGGGCTCCATGCCGTCCTGCACGACCTCCTGCCCGGCGGAGCACCCACCGGCTTGACGGCCGACAAGGCTGCCACCTTGGTAAAGGTCATCCGGCCGGTCCCCGCCACCGACAACTGCCGCCGGGACATAGCCCGTGACCTGCTGGCCGACCTGCGCCGACTGGACCGGCAGGTCAAGGACAACGAATCCGAGACGCGCGAGGCCGTCGCGGTGACCCTCACCACGCTGACCACCCTGCCGGGCCTGGGCACCGTGCAGGGCCGCGACGGTCCTCGGCCACATCGGGGACATCAGCCGGTTCCCCACCGAGCACCGCTTCGCCAGCCATACCGGCAGTGCACCCCTGGATGCCTCCAGCGGCGACAACGTCCGCCACCGGCTCAACACCGGTGGCAACCGTGCACTGAAATCGGTCCTGCCCGCGCCCGCCGTCTGCCAGATCCGCGACGGCGGGCGCGGGCAGGACTGCTACCTCCGCAAGATCAGTGAGGGGAAGACGCCTTCGGAGGCCCGCAGGGCCCTCAAACGACGGCTGTCCAACGTGGTCTACCGGATCATGAAACGAGACCAACGGAACCGCCGTGCTCAGGCCGCTTGACACACAGAGGCGCTATCAGGCCATGTTCCACCTGGCAGGAGCCATGGAGAACAGGTCCCGGCAGCCGGACAGAACAGTCGCGGGACAGCCCAGCAGGACGTCAGTCAGACCCTGAGCCACGGCCACCGCCTGGCCCGGTGCGATGCCGTGCAGCTCGCGGGCGGCAGGTCTGCATGACGTGGAGGGGCGAGCACGCTGCCACCGCCGAGGCCGGCAAGGTCAACCACTTGGGAGGGGCGCGATGTTCGACACCGGCGATGTGGGCATCTTCCTGGGCATGGACGTCGGCAAGAGCGCCCATCACGGACACGGGCCGACCCCGGCCGGGAAGAAGGTCTTCGACAAACCGATGCCCAACAGCGAACCGAAACTGCGGGCCGTCCTCGACAAGCTGACCGCGAAGTCCGGCACCGTCCTGGTGATCGTCGACCGACCCGCCTCCATCGGCGCCCTGCCCCCGACCGTCGCACGGGACGCGGGCTACCAGGTCGCCTACCTGCCCGGACTCGCGATGCGGCGGATCGCCGATCGGTATCCCGGCGAGGCGAAGACCGACGCGAAGGACGTGGAACGGATCCCCGGTCGCCCTGAGGAAAGCCGGCCGCCGCAGACTCGTCGAACTCATCCGGCCCAAGGCCCCGCGGACGGCGGCATAGAGGCTGGTCGACGACGTCTTCGATGCCCTCGACGAACAGACCGTCATCGTTCCCGGCACGGGCACCCCCGACATCGTGATCCCGTCCCTGGCCACCCCGCTCGCAGCGGTCCACGACCAGCGCAGAGCGCTCGAAGCCCAGATCAGCACCCTTGGGACAACGAAGCGACATCTCCGGCCAAATGCGAGCCCGTCGTCCGGTACAGGACGGACGACGGGGAACGAGCCGTGGCAGGGCGGAGCGCCGGAACGCACCCCTGATAGGCCCAACACCCCTGACTACCGCTGCGCCCGGTGGGGGAACGGCGCGGATGGGCGGGGCACTGGTCGCCGTATTCCATGACCTTCCAGCCCGCAGGCACCTCCCGGACTTCGAATCCCGGGCCCAGAACCTGGTACACGTAGACGCCAGTGTTGCTCTCCAGGTACTGCTGGCCAGTGCCAATGCTCGGGTACTTCACGTTGCCCCAGAGCACCACCGGTGTTCATCTGGGCGCTCACTCGTGGGAGCGACCCGGGGGCTTCCGGTCGAGCTGGAGCCGGCGAGGGCCAGTGGCGGTCCTGATGGCGTCCGCCGCGTCGTACACGACGACGCCTGAGCCGACGTCCGTGACGGCCTTCGAGGAGAGCGCGAGGCTCGCCTCAGGCCAGTCGTCGCTGCCGTCGGTGTCGTTGAAAGCACTCGCATTCGACCAGGTCACCGTCTGTAACCCGTGGACTCGACCGCCGCGTCCTTGTCCGGGGTGATCGAGTTGTTGTAGAGGGCAGCCTTGACCGTGTCGCTGTCGAGGCCCGTGAAGCCGGTGCCCCTCGCCCCCTGGGGCACCTTCGCCCACTCGACGAACATGGCGCTTCCAGACCATGCCATGTCAGTTCACACCGCTTCGTGAGGTCGCGCATGGTGTGAGCACCGCCACGTCGGTTCCGTCGTCGCAGGTCTTCTCCACCCGCATGATCGGCTGGGCCTCGCCGTCGCAGGTGACGACGTCCCGGCCGGTGTAGTCCTCGCGCTCAACCGCCTCGGCTTTGCACCCTGTGAAGTTCATGCGGACTCTTCTGTTTCGAGGGAAACCTCTTTCCCATCCGGTGTGCTTCCATGCGCCTGACCGTGCTCTTGCGCGCCCTGTTGTTCGGGGAACCATGCCCCGACCATGAGTCGACCGGGCGATCGACGTCCTACAGCAGATGCAGGGTTCGTTGTCTCTGCACTGCCGCCGCCGGTTTCCGTCCCGGGATTGTCGCGCTTCCAGAAAGGCTTCCATGGCCCTCCGATCGCGCTTGGCTCATCCGGTCATCACCCTCGCCGCGGCCTTCTTCATCGCCCTGGCGCTCGTCCCCTTCACCGCCACGACTGCGAGGGCGGCGACACCGGTCTGTCTCCAGGGCAGGTTCTCCTACGCGTACCAGTCCGCCGAGGCCGGAACGACCAAACCCACCTTCACCAAGTACGTCCGCGCCGCAAACGTCGAACTGTGGGGAGCCGAGAAGAGCAACGACACCCCGCGCTGGCTCGGCGTCTCCCAGCTCACCTCGGACGACGGCGCCTATAACCTCTGCTACACCCCCACCACGACCGTCACGATGAACAAGGTGTGGGTGAGGGTCTGGTCGGAGAGCCGTCGGCTGTGGCGCGTCATCGACTCGGCCAACAACGCCTACTTCACCCAGGACTCGCAGACCCTGACCGATGTCGGCGGCGGCACCTACTCCCTTCCCGGCGTCTTTGCCACGGGGATCGCGGGACGGGGCTGGCACGCCCTCGACACCGTCTACGACCTGTGGCGCAAGCGCGACAACACAGTGAGCAACTGCTGGACCGCCGGTGAGCCCGACAACAACGCCTGCACTCGGCTTGAGATCCGCGTAAGCGACGGGACCACCTCCGCCGAGTACAACCCTTGGTCCAACACCGTCTACCTGGACGGCGAGGCCGCCGACTCCGAGCACACCATCCTCCACGAGGCAGGCCACTTCCTCCTGCACCGCCTCTACGACGGCGTGTGGCCGAACGTGGACAATTGCAACCCCCACTACATCCCCACGGCCAGCTCCGAGACCTGCGCCTGGACCGAGGGCTTCGCGGACGCCACCGCCGCATACGTGCTCAACGACTACGACTACGTTCACCCCAACGGCGTGTACGTCCCCATCCAGTACGGCCCCGGGTGGGAAATCGGCGACCAGGTCCAGGGAAACGTCGCCGGCTCACTACTGCGCCTCTGGCGCCTGGTGGAGAACGGCTGGGGGCCGACCCTGACCGCCGTCGCCGCGCAGAAGCCGACCACCTTCTCGCAGTACTTCAACACCACCCGCCCGAACGCGGGCATGTCCACCACCGGCATGGCGCTTCTGCTCGTCTCCAGGAGCGCCGTCGACTACGGCCCCAGCCCCGTGGGCGACGGCAAGGCCCACGGACTCAGCAACGGCGGCCGGTGGGGCCTGGAGCGCGCCGGCGGCTGCGCCGCCACAGCCCCGGCGAACGTCCGTATCAGCAAGTACGCCCCGGCGTACAACTCGTCACACTGGAAGATTGACGCCAACGCGGACGGCACCGTGCGGGTCTCCGACAACTGCGCCCAGCCCCTGACCCTCACCGCCCCGACCGCCGCCGGTAGTACGGTGACCGCCAAGCCCTTCAGCCCGGCGGACGTGTACCAGAAGTGGACCGTCACCCGGAAGAACGGCACCTTCCGGATGACCAACCCCCAGACCGGTCTGGTCCTCGCCACCACCGGCATCGACCAGGACTCCCCGGCCGTCGCCCAGACACCGGGCAGCGCGAACGTCCAGGGCTGGGTTCGCCCCTTCTGACCGACACAGCAACTGCTTTCCGTCTTACTGATCGGTTCAGCAAATGAGCTCAGCTGCGGGTCTTGCCCTCGACGATCTTGGTCGGCAGGGCGTCCGGGTGCGCACTGATCTTGTTCCTGACGATCTGTGGGAGCGGGTGGCCCCGCTGCTGCCGCCCGCCCCCGAACGGTGCTGCCGCGATCCCGAGCGGCGGTGTGTTCCCGACCGAGTGGCACTTGCGGCCGTCATGTACGTGCTGCGGACCGGTGTCGCGTGGCGCGACGTACCCGCGGAGGCCGTGGGGTGTTCCGGTGTGACCGCCTAGCGCCAGCTGCGGGACTGGACCGAGGCTGGTGTATGGCCGTGCCTGCACGCTGCCCTGCTGACGGAGCCTCGCCGCGCATGCCTGCTGGACCTGGACGACTGCGCCATGGACGGGTCACATGTCCGGGCCCTCGTCACCACCGGGCAGCAAACCCACCGAACAGCCCGGGATCCGGCCCCGCGTCTACGCCGACACCCGACAGTCCGGCACCCACCGGTCGCCTGAATCCGGAGAACCATGGGGATGACTGACCAGGCCCAGCGCCCTGACCGCATGTCACCACCGACTTCACCAGCCCGGGTGAGCGCCTGTCACACGATTCTCCCAGCTGGGATCATGAGGGCTCTTCAGCGTCCTGACCAGCCGCTGGAGTATCCCGTAACCGCACCCTGCCACGCCCTGAAAGCCGCCCTGAAAGCCGCCCTCGCACTGGCTTCCCTCGTTGCCTGCACCATCCCAGTGCCGCCCAGCCCGGCCCCACCGGCACCGACCGGAAGCCCCCAGCCACATCCGCCTCCGGCTCGGCCGCCCCTGGCTCACCGGCAGACGGCAGCGGCCTGAGCCTCAAGGAGGCCATCGCCTTCATCCCGGCCGGCGACGAGGTGCGCAACGGATACGAGCGGGGCAGCTTCAACCACTGGGTGGACGAGGACTCAGACGGCTGCTCGACCCGCAACGAAGTGCTCCTGGCCGAGGCCGTCGTAAAGCCGGAGCAGGGGGCACGGTGTGCGCTGACCGGGGGTGAATGGCTGTCCTACTACGACGAGGTGACCGTCACTGCGGCGGGCAGGCTCGACATCGACCACATAGTTCCGTTCGCAGGCCTAGACGATCAAGTCCTATGTCTGGCTGACCCGTCTCGCAGGGTTCCGCCTCAGCGCGCCTTGGCACGATGCCATTGGTGCCCGTCTAGGACAGAAACTTACCTATATCGCGGTTAGCGTCGTCGCCAAGTTGTGGTTCGCGCTCCAGGAGGCAGTTATATGTCCGTCAAGCCGATTCCCCAGGGCTACACCACCGTGACGCCGTGGATCATCTCTCGCGACACGGTGCAGCTCATCGCCTACATGAAGAGGGCCTTCGACGCGGAGGAGCTCGCTTGTCTCACCAGTGAGGACGGAAGCGTCGCGCATGCGGAGGTACGAATCGGCGACTCGGTGGTGATGTTGTTCGACGCGCGGCCGGAGTGGCCGCCGACCCCCGGCTTCCTCCGCCTCTACGTCGAGGACGCCGACGCCGTGCACCGTCAGGCCGTTGCAGCTGGCGGCACCTCGGTCACCGAGGTCACCCATCTGTTCTTCGGTGACCGGGTCGGGAGGGTGCGTGATCCGCTGGGCAACCTGTACTGGATCCAGACCCGCGTGGAGGATCTGAGTCCGCAGGAGATGGAACGCCGCCTCGGCGACCCGGAGTTCACCAAGGCGATGGAGTATGTCCAAAGCGCCGACTTCTTCCCCGGCCGGGCCTCTGACCTCGTCTGACAACGTGCCTATGCGTTGGCCAGGTCGTCGGCCCGGAGCACGGTCCCCCAGCCATCGCGCCGCCCGCCGGCGGGACCGGAGTGTCCAGGAACGCGAAGAGGGTGACCAAAATCGTCGCGTGACGAACAACCTGGACACCCTGCTGACCGCACTGTACGTGAAGATCGACACGCGCTGGCTGCGCTATGCGAACTCGCACATGTCCTCGATGTTTCCGTACCTGCCGCAGCAGTCCGGGTACAACAAGCGCCTCAAGGCGGCATTGCCGCTGGTCAAGAAGGCGATACGGATGCTGGCTGCTGACACGGACTTCTGGTTCGACAATCACTGGATCGTCGACTCCACGCCGGTGCCGCGCGGCATGTCGCGGCCGACGGTGAAGCGGTCGGACCTTGCCGGGTGGGCCGGATACAGATACTGCGCCTCCCACTCGCGGTTCTTCTGGGGCCTGCGCCTGTACCTGGTCTGCACGCCGACCGGCGGGAGAGGAAGCGCAAGGGCGAGGGACTGCTCAAGTCGGTGCGGCAGCTGATCGAGTCGGTGAACGACACGCTGAAGGGGCAGTTGGACCTGGAGCAGCACGGCGGACGGACCTTCGAGGGCGTCGCCGTCCGGGTCGCCCAGCGCATCCTGGCGATGGCTGCCGCTATCTGGCGCAACCACAAGACCGGCGCGCCGATCATGCGCTCGCTGGTCGCATTCGATCACTGAAGACATCGGACTTGATCGTCTAGGACAGCGTGGCCTCGAAGTGGGACGCCGACCGGCGGATGCGGTACGCCAACGACCTCGGGAGCGACCGCTCGCTGGTCGCGGTCATCGCGAAGACCAACCGGTCCAAGAGCGACAAGGACCCCGCCCAGTGGGTTCCGCCGGGCCGCTTCTGCACAGTGCGCCTATGGAGCCGACTGGGTGAGTACGAAGCTCCGCTGGAGACTCAATGCCGATGAGAAGGAGCGCACCGCCCTCAACGCCCTGGCCGACGGCTGCGCGGACACGGTCGTGAAGTACGAGGTCGCACCGTAATCGGACCGGCGGCCATCCCGTCGTGGACGTGGGGAATGCGATGCGTGTGGGTATCCGGTGGTGCCGGGGCGGCGGCGGTGACGTGCACCTGTCGGCAACGGGTGAAATGGATACCACGGACGGCGGATGAAAAGTGAGCCACTCTGCGATCTCTTGATCATTCTGGCTTCAGGATCTCTGGAGCGGGAGGAAGAGAGGGTGATCCTTGTGGAGGACTGGGCTGAGATCCGCCGGTTGCACCGGGCTCAAGGACTGTCCGCGCGGGCTGTTGCCCGACAGCTGGGGATTTCACGGAACACGGTGCTACGGGCTCTTGCTTCGGACCGGCCCCCTCAGTACCGGCGGGCGGCGAAGGGGTCTGCGGTGGACGCGGTGGAACCTGCGGTCCGGGAGCTGCTGCGGCAGACCCCGACCATGCCCGTGACTGTGATCGCGGAGCGAATCGGCTGGGAACGCGGGCTGACGATCCTGCGGGACCGGGTGCGTGAGCTGCGGCCGGTGTATCTGCCGGTGGATCCGGTATCGCGGACGGTCTATCAGCCCGGTGAGCTCGCGCAGTGCGACTTGTGGTTTCCGCCGGTGGATATCCCCCTCGGCTACGGCCAGAGTGGACGCCCGCCGGTCCTGGTCATCGTCTCGGGCTACTCACGGATGATCACCGCCCGGATGCTGCCCTCCCGGCAGACCGGCGACCTGATCGACGGTCACTGGCGGCTGCTGGCCGACGGCTGGCAAGCAGTCCCCAGGACGCTTGTCTGGGACAATGAGGCAGGCAGACCTGGCCTCGGCCGTGGCATCTGGTGCATGCGGCGTCATGGGCACCGCATTGCCTGCACTGGACGCGTTCGTCGGTGTCCTGAGCGGGCGGACCGGCCGGTTTCTGGTTGGGGATGCCGGTGCCGGCGCACCGCAGGCAGCTGTCGAGGCTGCGGCATTCAGCGCAGGGGCGGTACTGCTCGCAGGGGAGGTCGCCCGCGCCTTTGCATCGTTGGCAGGCGACGGTGCCGTTGCCGCAGTCGCAGGACCGGTCGTCGACCGAACCCCGACGTACCAGTCTCAGCGTGGTTGTTTTGGACGGGTCCCGGGGCGGCGGAATGCGGCGCTGACTGATCGTGGTGTCGTACTCCGAATGCTTCGAGAGGTCGAGGGGACCGGCGTGAAAGCGCTCCATCTCCGTGCGGGATTCGACGCACCGGACGATCTTTCCCTCCAGCAGGGGATGCCACGTGATCGCGGCACCCGGCGGCGCCGACAGGGATTCCCCTCGCTTCTCGATCTCGGTCTGCACGGCCTTGAGGACTTCGTCGTCGCTCAGCACCCGTCTCCCCCAACTTCCTTGCGCGGCCTACTCCCGGTCCATAGCCCGCGTGCGCACAGGACAGTACCCAACCGCCGGCCTCGACAACGGCAGTTCACCAAGAGACACCCTGGGGAGGGAACTCCGGTCTTCTGCACAGCGCAGAACACCGGACTCGCCGCCGCAGTTCGGCGTGTCGGCATCGTCAGTGTCTGGGTACGGCCACTCATGCGCCGGGCCATGCTGACGCTTACCGTCACATGCGTGGTCAAGACCCCACACGGAGCGCCCCGCTCTCCGGGCGGTCCGCCTTGTATGCCGCCACAGGGCTCGTGGCCGGGGCGGCGGTGGCCGACGAGCGGACGCCGGGGACGTTCTTGGTCGAGGAGGTTCTTCCCGACGGTTCGCAGATCTCCACCGTCCGCGGCGGACGGGGCCGAAGCGTCCGGCCGCCCCAGGACATCAGATCCGCGTGATCCAGTACAGCCTGGATATACCGGGCCGTGACCAGGCCGAACGCTACCGGCTCATCACCACCCTCATGGACCCCAAGAGATCAACCCGCCCTGCAGGCTCCGGGCCGTGATACGTCATGCGAAACGCAAGCTGTCCCGCTTCCTGTCCTGGAACCCCGACCGTGCCACGGCCACCACAGCGCACCCGCCGACCGGCAGTAACCCTCCAGGTCATCGCGGCCGTCGCACCCCCACCAGTCCTCCAGATCAACGGCATTGAGGTTGAAGAACAAGGTGAGAACAGCACGGTGAACTTCAACCGCGCGTTGTTCTGCGGTGGCACGGTGAATTCCGGCGGCGCCACAACAGAACCAACGCTCAGTCACAGGAGCCCTGCCCCCGCGACGGGATCGCGGGGGCAGGGCCGTTCGTACGGCAGGTGAATCGCTCTCACGGGCCTGTGGCCGCCCCGTGTTCGCCCTCGGGCGGCTTTCTCACGCACTGGTTCCGGGAGAGGAGTCGATCACACCCAGACGTAGAGGTCGTACAGGCCGCCGGCGTTCTCAACGCACTTGGCCTTCCCGGCATAGGAGTCACGCAGGTCTATGCACGTCGCCCAGGAGAACTCACCGATGTAGTCCCATCCCTCGGCCCCGGCAGGCGCCAGGGTGGCGGGCGTGACACCGGCCGTGCCCGAAGCCGAAGCCGAAGCCGAAGCCGGGGCCGCTGAGGCTCCTGCCGTGGCCATCATGACGACGGCCGCGCTAGTGGCGAGTGTGGTGAAAGCCCGCCTTGCTGTAGTACGCATGGTTTCTCCCTCTTCCTAGGGTCTGCTGAGTGCCTCTTCTGAAGCCCCGGTTCTTGTTTGGCGGGGCTTTTCCAGGTCGAACCGGACGGAGCCCCGACCAATCGGGGTCAGCTCACGGAGCTGCTCGGCTCACGTCAGGAGCAGGGCGTGGTGATCGAACTCGCGTCTGACGTGACGTTCCCCGAGTAGATCCAGCCGTGCGGAGCTGCGCCTCCGACGCTGACGTAGTACCACTTGTTCCCGGACTCGTTGTACGTGTAGCACCAGCCGCCGAGTCGCGTCCCCACGGTGAGCGTGTAGCCGCTGGAGTTGCCACAGCCCGCGCTGGGCCCGTTCCTGAGCCAGATGGCGTTCTTTACGCTGGTGCCCCCTGGACCGTTCACGACATTGTCATCCCCGCAGGCCAGGGCGTCGGCGCCGATGTTCGACGGTGTCCAGTTCGGTGCTGCGTCCGTCACGCTCGCGGATGCGTCCGCCGATGCGGTGGTGGCGGCGCTGCCCACCAGCATGGTGGCCCCCAGAGCTATGCCGGTGAGCAACAGACGTACGTGCATATGTGTATCTCCTAGTCGCTTCGTAGATGTGAATCCGCTCGGTGCGGTCGTCGTCTTCACCACGAGCGGGCGAGTTCGGCCCGGCTGCGTTGCTTGGCCTTGGAACAGATCCTGGCGGCACATCCCGAGCCGGCCCTAACACATTCGGCTGTGGCCGAAGTGCCTGACGCAGAAGCACCTTGGAGCGATCTGAGAGCGGCGGGGATGATGACATCGCCAGACCAACCGGAGGGGACATCGCGTGCTGCGCATAACATTCACGTCCGAAGATTTGGCCAGGACTCGAATCGCCTCGACATGGGGCCCGCTCGGTGAGACCTTCTTCTCCTTGACGACCTTGCAGCAGCCACAGGGGCGAGCTCTGTTCGGCAACTGGCGCCAGAGAGTTCACGCCAGGTCGGATGCATGCTCACATCCGGCTTCTGCCCTTTTCCACGAGGCGTTTCTGGATCTTTTTACCTTGACGGGAGTATCGGCCTCGATAGAGGAAGGAATCGAGGCACTGCGTGCGGCCCGAGCAGACCATCTCCACGCCGAGCTCGCCGGAGCGGTCCAGGCCCGCGCCCGCTACTCGCGCTGCACGGGGCCATGGGCGGGTACTGCCTGGGGGGACATCGCGCATGACCGTGAGACCCGCGAAGAACTGGTGGCCTATCTCCAAGACTCCCACCGTGCTGCCGTGGCCCCCTACTGGCCACGCATCCTGTCGCGGTTACAGGCAGAGCAGGTCAGTCACGCCCGCACCCTGGCGGAGCACGGGGTCGAGGCGATGCTCGCCGGGCTGCCGCCGGGATTCCGCTGGAAGTCCCCGACACTCGAGATCGGCCGGGGCTCACTCACCGGTACCGTCGAACTGGACGGCCGGGGACTGCTTCTGGTCCCCTCCGCCTTCTGCCAGACCAGGCCCATCACCTACACCAGTCCAACGGATGACCAGGCACCTGTCCTGCTGTTCATCCCCGTCATCCGCAGCGTCTCCGACGCTGCCACCCTGCTGACAACCCGGGAATTCGGGCTCGACAAAGCCTTGTCCGCCCTCCTGGGTCGCACGCGCGCCCAGGCCCTCCACGCCATCAGCGACGGCCCCTGCACCACCGGACAACTGGCCAAGCGGATCTCCGCATCCCTGCCCACCGCCAGCGAGCAGGCAAGCGTACTCCGCCAGGCCGACCTCATCTCCACCACCCGACACGGCAGCGCCGTCCTGCACACCCTCACCCCGTTGGGCAGCGCGTTGCTCAACGGCCATCACTTCCAGGCTCCGCTCCCCGGCCAACCCCCGCAGAGGCACACTTCATAGCTCAACCGGGTCGACTCCCTCGTCTTCGCGATCGTGCGGACCCGGCCCACGGCCTGTCGCATTTGGGCTCGGATCAGAAGATCAACGCACAGGTCTCCACTGCCCTTCTATCCGCGGGCGCCCGCTCGGCCCCGCACGAGCGCATCCCAGCGAGAACCGTGCGGGGCGTCGCCCGAGAACACGTGCTGTGTGTCGGGGCAATGTGCAGGCCGAAGTCGAACATCCCGGGCGCCCCACGCCGCTCCCATTCCCGCCAGCCCCGGACGACCTCGTCGGCCGGCCGGCGGACGAATGCGAAGGGACCTCGCTGAGAGCGATACAGGGGGTCAAGTCCTGCTGCGAAGTACCCCACCCGACTACAACGCCCGCACGGAGCACTGGGAAATCCGGCGACGAGACCTGCGCCCCGGCCGGCGCGTGCTGTTCGTCGACGACTGGGTGGAGACGGCCGCCACGGCCCTGACGGCCCGCCGGCTGGAGGAGGACAGCGGCGCCGCTTGGGCCGGGTGCAGTGGCCATCGTTGACGCCACAAGGCCATGTGCGCCGTGACCTTGAACTGCCTACGTTGCCGCGCAGGCAAGAACGGTGGTGAGAGCCGTCGGCAGCGGACTTCCTGCTTGCCGTTTTGATCAGCATGTGTCACGCGCGGCGGCCAGGAACGAGGCGCGGCGGAGCGGGGCTTTGGCTGTCGAGCGCGTTTGCGTGTGAGGCGCCTGGTCATGAGGGTGATGGCTGCCCATGTGATCAAGGATTCGGAGTGCTGGACGAGGCGTTCGTAGTCTCGTGCGTGTCGGCGGGCGTGCATCATCCAAGCCCATGTTCGTTCACCGACCCGGCGGCGGGGCAGCACGATGAACCCGGTGGCGTCCTTGGGGCGGTTCACGGTCTTGATCGTGAGGCTGAGGTAGTTCTTTGCCCAGGTCACGAGCTTTCCGGCGTAGGCGGAGTCGGCCCGGACGATGGTGATCTCGGGATGCATGAGGCGGAGGCGGAAGTGAAGTTCCCTGGCGGCGTCGCGGCCGGTGAGCGGGGCGGGGGTGACCATGCCCAGCAGGGGCAGGCCGCGGGTGCCGACTACCAGGTGCCGTTTTGCGGCCGTTGATCTAATGGGCGGCAGTTGGCACGACTGGAGCCCGCTCGTCGCCGGCCGCCGGCGTCAGCACAACGTCCTCCGTTGATCCGGGCCCGTGAGCCCTCAAAGAAGACTGACGTGTGCTGACGCTCGCCGCCGACCACGAGCACCACCCCCTTGATGACCGATGATCATCATGGTTCAAGCCTCCTGCGGGGACCACCTCTTACGTGATCGGGAGCCACCAGCTCCGTTCGAGACTGAGGGCCCCGCAGGTCGCTGGGGTCATGAACGGCTAATCGGATGTCGGGCCAACGAGCCCTTCCATTAAGAGACGCATGCCCTGCACGGCTTTGACCAGCTAAAACGCAGGAAGCAGATGAGAGAGCTGGAGCAAGTGAGAGTGTTCTGCGGCATCGACTGGGCCAGCGACCACCACGACATAGCCATCGTGGACGAATCGGGCGCGCTGAAGGCCCGGGCCCGCATCGACGACAGCGTCGAAGGCCTGAACGAGCTCCTCCAGATGCTCGCCGAACACGGCGACACTGCGGAGAGCCCGATCCCGGTGGCCATCGAGACCTCGCACGGCCTCCTGGTCGCTGCGTTGCGCGCGACCGGCCGCCCTGTGTACGCGATCAACCCCATGGCCGCTGCGCGCTACCGCGAGCGCCGGACCGTCGCGCGCAAGAAGTCGGATCACCTGGACGCCCTGGTGCTGGCGAACATTCTCCGCACCGACGCCGACGCCCACCGGCAGCTGCCCGCCGACACCGAGCTCGTCCAGGCCGTCGCCGTGCTCGCCCGTGCTCAGCAGAACGCGGTCTGGGACCGCACCCAGGCCGGCAACAAGCTGACATCGCACCTGCGCGAGTACTTCCCCGGCTACCTGGCGGCCGTCGGCCACCGACGTGAAGGGATCTTCCACCCGATCGCCCGCGTCCTCCTTGCCGCGGCACCGACCCCGCAACAAGCCGCCAAGCTCACCCGCGCCCAGCTGCGGGCCCTGCTGAAGAAGGCTGGCCGCAAGAACACGATCGACGCTGAGGCCGAGCGCCTCCATACCGCTCTCCGATCGCCGCAGATGCGCCAACTCCCCTTGGTGGAAAAGGCCATGGGTAGGCAGGCCCTCGCGCTCCTGCGTCAGCTGGACGCCGCCTGCACCAGCGCCGACGACCTTGCCGAAGCCACCACCGAGGCCTTCGAGGAGCACCCTGACGCCGGGATCATCACCAGCTTCCCCGGGCTCGGCCCCCTCAGCGGCGCCCGCGTCCTGGCCGAGATCAGCGACGACCGCTCCCGCTTCGCAGACCCCCGGGGCATGAAGGCCTACGCGGGTGCGGCCCCCATCACCAGGGCCTCCGGCAGGAGCACGGTGGTCATGGCCCGCAGGGTCAAGAACCAGCGGCTGGCCGGGGTCGGCTACATGTGGGCCTTCTCGGCGATGGCCCATTCAACCGGAGCCCGGGCCCACTACGACCGCCGCCGCAACGCCGGCGACCGGCACACCGCCGCCCAGCGCAACCTCTTCAGCCGCATGATCGGCTGCCTCCACCACTGCCTCACCCAGCGCACGCACTTCAGCGAGGACATCGCCTTCCCCGCGCCACGAGAAGTCCAGCTGTCCCTGGCGGCTTGACGACTTTCCGCATCGGATGTCTTCTTCCCGCCGTCGAAGCCGCGGCTGTCTCTGCCGAACGTCAAGGCCGCTTCCACCGACTGGGAGTCGATGACGGTGGTCCCCACCCTCGGGCCCTTACTCGTCTCCTGCCGGATCCGCCCGGCGAGGACGTCGCGGGTCTGTCCGGCGATCCCGGCCGCCGCCCAGCGGGCCATGAAGCTCAAGCTGTCCTCCACGGAGGAAATCCGCAGGTAGGGCCCTCCACTTGCACCCGGTATCAACGACGTATCGGAGTTCTCGACCTGGTCACCGCCTGCCACTCGTTCGTCGCCGCAGCCGGCCGCGCGGTCCCGGGTCCGCACGACCGGCCCCAGGTCCTGGTGCGCTGTTCCGAACTGGACAAGGCCGGCGAACATTTCCGCGACTTCGGCGAGATACTCACCGACCGCCTCGGCTCCACGCTCCCCACCTGGATCGACGCCGTCGATGCCAGCCAGCTCCCCGGCCTCACCGGCTTTGCACTCCACCTGCTCCGAGACCTCGACGCCGTGACCGCGGGGCTCACTCTCGACTGGAGCACCGGCGGCATCGAGGGCGCCGTCAGCCGCATCAAGAAGATCAAGCGGCAGCTCGACGGCCGAGCCGGATTCGGACTACTCCGCAAGATGATCCTGCTTCAATGACTCTCCGCGATCGCGACCCCAGGTGTTTCGCCTGAAATGCCTTCTGACCCCACTCGTCAGAAGCGCGGCCCGACACTGGGATGTGAGGCCAAGGCACAGGCCGCGATCTGCAGTTGCGCTTTCCATGCCGCCTCGTCGAGCCGCAGCGTGTACTCGATGCAGCACGCGCATGGCGGAAGTAGCTCCACGAATGCTTGCTCCTCGGCGGTCTCGACCGCTATCTCCGACCACTCGTCCGATGCCAACTCGGCAAGATCCACTTCCCCGGCGGTGAATTGCGCGGCCAGCCTGCGCAGCGCGTATCGTCGGGCCACGTGATGATCGGGCAGAATGATCCCCAATTCTTCAAGAGCCTGCTCGAATGTGTCACGGATGTCCCGGGGGTCCGCATGACGCGGCAGACCGGCGAGCTCGCACAGGGTCGGCGTGTCCATTCCGATTGCGAGTGCCCGGGCGGCGATCATCGGCAGGTCTTCCGGACACACCTGATCCGCCCGATACAGCCACGCTGCCTCCACCAGGGGCGGATAAGCGCTGCGGACAGGGCTGCCGGGATCGGACGTGTCGTCTATCGCTGCCATGACCCAAACGATGCCAGCACGGCTCGCGAGAGTGCCCGGAAATTTCGGCTGTCCCGGCAAACCGCCCGACGGGCTGACCCAACTCATGTTGTTGCCCCCGTGACACTCCGCGACGTTCGATTGCGAGGGTCTGGCTCGCGGTAGGCGACGTACGCCTTGTCGTTTGACAGTCGGAAGTGACGCCCCCTCTGGCCGCTGCCGCAGCCGGTGGTAAGCGGTGATGGTGCTGGTCAGGCGGACCGGTGCACCGTTCTGGGGCTCGCTGGTGTTCGACGGGATCGACAATGTGGACGTCGAGGCGGTTACGGCTGAGTTCGGCACGGTCGAGGTGGAAGCGAGAGGCCTCGCGGCCCGGGGCGGTGTGTCCGGGCCGGCTGCGGGCGCTGCTCGGAGCGCGTCCACAACCGTTGTCAGCGCAGGCTGCAGAACCGTCCGCGAAGCGGGCCACCCGCCACCAGGCGACGCCCAGGGGCCATGCCTGCGGACGCGGGGAGCAGAGCCTCGCCGTCATCGGGCTCGGGCGCGGCGTAGCGATGACGTTGCGCGCCCGGTCACGCTGAGCATCGTGCTCCGTTGGACTTGATGCACCGCAAGAGATTCGGTGTTCACGGCACATGATGGTCTACTGCATGGAGTGATCATGTGCCTGGCTGGTCTGTATGAGGGCTCCAGGCGGCGAGCGAATGAGGCTGCGATGAGTGAACCGACGAAGCCCGAGATCGGCCTTCCGGAGGGTGACGCTCCCACTGAGCTGACAATCCGCGACCTCGTCGTCGGGGACGGGCTTGAGGCGAAGCCGGGCAGGGTTGTCCAGGTTCACTATGTCGGGGTCACCTTCGAGTCCGGAAAGGAATTCGACACCTCCTGGGACCGGGGCAAGACGTTCAAGTTCGCCGTGGGCGGTGGCAAGGTCATCAAGGGCTGGGACCGCGGGGTCAGAGGGATGAAGGTCGGCGGCCGGCGCGAGATCATCGTTCCCCCGCGCCTCGGCTACGGTAACCAGTCCCCCTCGCCGTTGATCCCGGCGGGCTCGACACTCGTCTTCGTGGTGGACCTGCTCTCCGTCGCAGTCTGAGGGTTTCTGCTCCCGGCCTCTCCGCCCGGAACCAAGGGCCGGGCAACACCTGCCGGCCGACCGCGACACCACACCCGTACACCCTTCACCCGCAGCCACGGACAGGGGTACGCGCTGGCAATATCGCGCATCGGCCGTGATCCACAAACGGCAGATACCCCGGTGGCGGGCCTGAATCCCAGCCCGGACCGCCGGCCGACGGCCGGGGTGCCGACGGCCTTGAACCCCCGCGAAACGAATGGCACGACTGACCGAGTACGACGCGGGCCAGGCCGCGAAGCGGCTGCGGGTGACGGCGGCCGCGTTCCGGTGGGCGCGGCACGCCGGGCTCGTCCCGGATCCCGACGTGTGCTCCTGCCGGTGGTCCCGGGCCGCGGTGGAGGGGTTGGACGTCGGTGTGATCCGGGGCGCGTTTCCGTGTGCGCCGATCTCCGCTCATGCGGCGGCGGACCTGATCGCCGAAGTCCTCGGGACTCCGAACACGGTCGGAAAGGCGGCCGTGACCGTCTTCGTGGTCCGGCGGTTCATCGGCTGCGGGCTGCTCACCGGGCTGAGTGCGACACTGGACGGGTCGCTGCTTCATCCCGGGCAGGTCGCGGAGGTCTGCCGGCGGGCGGACCTGGCAGTGCTGGTTCGCCGCCGACACCCCGCTCGGACCGGAACATGCAAGCAGCAGGGTTGGGGGTAACGCGTACGGAGTTCGACCACATGGTGCGCCTCGGATGGATCCGGTCCCCGCAATCGGTCGAGGTCCGCTTCGGGACCTCACGGGCCGGAGCCGCCCACGTCATGCTCTACCGCACCACCGACATCGACGCGCTGCCGGTCACCAACTCCGTCACCCAGACCCGTGTCGGACGGGAGCGCGTCTACTGCTGCGACCAGTGCGGCACCCGCTACCGCCGCTCCGTCAGGCTGCTGCCCGCCGCGGACAATAGCGAGTTCGCCGCGGCATCGCTCGATGCCCTGCCCGACCTGATCGACCGGCTCGACGTGAGCGGCGAGGAGCCCGAGCACGCACTCGCCGTGCTCCTGGAGTGCGAAACGGTCTGGAAGGACCTCAAGAGTGCCGTTGTCCTGCAGAGCCGCGACAGCAGGATGCGGATGCAGACGATCGCGGACATGCTCCACATGAGTCCCAGCGCCCTCAACCGGATGCTGGAGAGCCCGCCCGCCGCCGCGAGCGCCGCCTCGCCCTGGTGACACTGTCCGCCCCGGCCCGGACCATCCGTCAGACACCGTGGCCAGTGCCGCCCCCGGCCACGGGCCCATCCCCACCCTCGCGAGCGCCCTGTCCCACCTGCATCGCCAGAGCGGCAGGACCTGCCGGGCCTGGGCGACGAGGTCCGGGGCGACCCCTCCCACCGCGCCTACACCGATGCCCACACCATCCGCACCACACGGCTCCCGGTCCCCGCCGCGAACCCCCTCCCGTATGAAGTCGCCGTCCTGCACCACGTCGCCTGCCGCACCATCGACCACACCATCGACCACACCAGCGAAACCACCGGGCGCACCACCGGAACAGTCCGCTACCTCCTGCACACATGGGCCGGCAACGCACCACACGCCCCGCCCACCCTCACCACCGGATGGGCGAACTCCCACTCGGAGTCCGGCAGTTCATGGCGATGTATCACCCAACCATGTCCACTAGCCTAGATCGCACGGACAGAGATCTCCTGTCTACGGCAGCAGGCGATTCGCCGGCCGCGATCCGTGCCCGGCGAGATAGAGCTTCATGGCGCACTGGTCTTCGGCCTCAATGAACACCTGCTGCCCCCAATGACCACTGAGACGGTGCGCGACATCGACCAGTCGGCGGCGTTCCTCCGGCGAGTATGCGGGGAAGCGGACCCAGCCTCGTTCGGCGATGATGTTGCCGAGATCGCTGAAGAGCACCCTGCGAACGTGCTGCTCTTCCTCCTCTGTCAGTGGCGTGGATCCGCCTTCCGCGGGCTGCACCTGGACGTTGTACAGGTCTCGGATCACTGGCTTCTCGCAACGTGTTCGGGGCTTTTCCGGAGAGACTATCGGCGCAGCCAGTGGCCACAGCTGCCGGAGTGTCCAAGCGTCTCCCCTCACCGGGATGTCCCGCCTCGCGCCTACGGCACTGGATGTGCCACGGCGTTCTGCCGAGATCGCCTTAGCGACAGCTCCGGGGACTCAAGCACCCGGTCGGGGCCCTCCTCACCCCTTGGCGACCGCGCCACGTATCCCCGGGCGCAGCACCGGCGGTCCGGCCCGCCGCCGTTTCGGGAACTCCGGGGACCTCGATGTTCAGTTCTTCCGGGTCGGCGACCTCAGCGGCGTACGACTCCACGACGTTCTCGCTGCCGCAGCGGCCACCGCCTGACCCGGGACCGCACCACCCGCATTCTCGATGGAACCGTGACAGGAACCTGGGGAGACGTCCGACTGCGACTGGTCGTCCACTCTGCGGATAAACTCCGCCGGGTGGACGACCAGTTGCTCACCGCACGTGCTCGAATCCAACTCGTGCCGGCGGTGCTGGCACTGGCCAATCCGCCGTGGCAACGTGACGTGTGGCTCGACCCGGCCACGTTCGAGAACCTGGACCACCACACCGAGCGGGACGCGAGCGGCGGGGGCAGTCGGCCGCCGTCGATCAGCGCATGGACATCCGCGGTTGACCGGACGTCCCCGTACGTTTGCCCTGTGTCGAGACCCGTGGCACGTCTTCTCCGATTCGGTTCCTTTGTCTGCGTTCTACGTTCTGCGTTCTGCTGACCGCGCGAGCGCGCGGATCACAGCTCGCAGGATGAGAGATGATCAGGTGAACTGTTCGGGGAGGACTTAGATGACCGTCACCTTGCAGGTGGACGCGACGCCGTCTGCGTCAGCGCTCTTCCTGCGCCCTTGGAATGATCGCGACGCCGGGCCGCTGGTCGCGGCATATCGCGATCCCACGTTGCGTCGTTGGACGAGGCTTCCGGTAGAGAGCATCGAGGATGCAGCCGAGTGGCTGGCGCTTCAGAGACGCGGCTGGGAGACCGGAGAACGGCTGAGCTTCGCCGTGTATGAAGATCACTCCAGCACTGGCGAGGGCCGACTGGCTGGGAACGTGGTCATGAAGCGGACCGGTCCCAGCCAGGAATCGGCAGAGGTCGGCTACTGGACAGCAGCCCACGCCCGAGGCCGAGGGGTGGCCCCTCGTGCTCTCGAATCTCTCACCCGTTGGGCGTTCGGCGTCTTCATGGTCGAAGGTCTGGAGCGTCTCGACCTGCTCCATCAGGTGGACAACCTCGCGTCGTGCCGGGTCGCGGAGAAGGCCAGATACGAGTTTCACCAGGTCCTTCCGGCTCGGCCGCCTTTCCCCAGGGACGGCCACTTGCATATACGAAGGGCCGACACCCCGACCTGATGTCGGGGAGTCGCTGCTTGCCCGCGTTGTCAGTCGCATGATCCGATCACGGTGTAGGCGGGCGCCAGGGAGTGGAGTCACGGATGCCGTCTCAGCAGCTGTGGCCCGAAGGCGGACGATCTCTTCGTATTGGGCTGCGGGTACGGCGACGGTGTGCGGCCGGGTACGGAAGCCCAGGCGGCCGCCGCGGCGTGCCGCGTGGACCCGGGCGGTCAGTGCGCCGGCGGCGAGGCGTGCCCGCTCGTACGGGGAAGCGGACCGGTTGAGGGTCAGCGGGCGCAGCACGGCCTGGTCCTCGGTGTCGCGCTGTTAGAGGGCAGGGTCGGCGGTCATCATCCGGTGTCCGGCCGGGCGAGTGTTGGCGTCACCGTCTTCACCTGCACGAGCCTGCTTTCAGGGGGGCTGCTCCTGGATGCTTTGCCCCTCACATAGAGGTTGGCCCCGCGGAACGTGCGACGGACCCGCGGGGCCACACGAGCACCGTCCTGTCAGGGGCACCCACACCGACCGTACGGATGACGGGCCTTGAACGCCCGCTGGACTCGCCCAGCCGGGCACTCCTCCACATCCGGACTGACCACCCCGCGCAGCACGGTGTCACCGCTCCGGCGCAGGTGATGTTGTGACTGGTCGCGATAGATGACATCAGCGGAGCTCGCCGAGCAGGCGCGATGCTCCCCTCCGGTCTCGATAGTTGGCACCGTCTGGTCATCGTTGTTGGCACCTCCTCGGGTTGGTCGGCCGACCCCTGTCTCCGGCGTTGGGCTGTTTCCTCCAGCCAGGGACCTTGCTCAGCTCGATGCGACTGAGCGCGATGGCGCGGGTCACCCGGCCAGGTAGGTGCTGAGATTCGGTGGTGCCGGCGATCAGCCGCCGTGGAGGCCCCACGCGTCGAGGCCGCCGTACACGTGGGCTTGAAGGCATCGCGGAGTGTCCATGGAGACGGCCTCGCCTCGGTAGAGGGCGATGAGCGAGTCCTTGCCCCGCCACCACGTGACCGTCACGCCCTGTACTTCAGGCACCGGCTCGAAGCCGACGAGGTCCAATGACGCGACGGTCTTCCCCTTGATCCTTGTCCCGGTCCTGGCCCAGCGACCGGCATGGGCGGCGAGCGCCAAGGACTCCACCCATCCGTCTGTGCTGGCATGCAGCGGTGTCCAGCGGTAGGCATCGATCCCGAATGCGCCGTCGGAGCCGATCATGAATCCGTGGGCCATGGACACCCGACAGCTTCCCGCCGGAAAAAACCAGCCCTCTGCCGCCGAGCCCCCGGGACAGTCGGTGCCCAGGATGCGCGGACCGTCCTCGTAGAACGGGGCAGGCGACAGCGCAAAGCCGCCCCAACGGTCCTGGAAGGCCGCGGCCCGGTCGAACTCCACGGCCGGGACCCCGTGCTCGATCCACCTCTCTCGGTGCTGCCCGAGGCCCTGCCGAGAAACGCGAACGCCGTCCACCTCGACGAACCTTCTGGCCCGGTCGGTCAGGCCGGCAGGCGCGACCGGGATCGGCGATACGGGAGTGGGGCCGTCATGGTGCCGGAGTCTAGTGGCGGGGTTCGGTCGCGCTTTGGGTTTCAGTCGTCGCGACCAGGTGTCATCTATCGCGACCAGTCACAGGATGTCGTCGGGGGCGAGGTCGGGGCGCAGGCGGTGCCAGGAAGGGGCCCGGGCGTCCGGCGCCGGGTGCGGGTTGTGTAGCGGATTTCGGCGACGAGGCGCGGTGTATCCATTGGGCTTCGGTGACCGGTGGGGTGTCGGTGAACGGGCAGGTGTCGGCCGAGGCCTCGGTGAGGAGTTGGGCGAGGGTGGTGCGTTCGGTGTCGTTCCATCCGGTGCCGACGCTACGCAGGGTTCCGTCCAGGTCACGTTGGCCCAGGAGGAGGGCTCCGGGGAGTCCGGCGAGATGGCCGCGGCTGAGGACCCAGCCGCCGACGATGACATCGACGGTGCGGACGTTGCGGATCTTGATTCAGGCGCGGGAGCGCACCCCTGGTTCGTAGCGGGAGGTCAGACGCTTCGCGAGCAGCCCCTCCAGCCCCACTTCCCGGGTCATGCCCCAGGCCTCGGTGCCGTGCCCGGTGACCGCCGCCGGTGTAGACCGGGCCGGGCCCGCAAGACGGAGGCTTCGAGTACCTCGCGGGGTTCCGTGTACGGGGTCCGGGTGAGGCCGGTGCCGTCGAGGAGCATGACGTCGAACAGCATCAGGTGGGCGGGTACGGTGCGGGCCAGGCGGGCTGCCTTCGCGGGTGCCCCGGCCAGTCCCATCCGCGCCTGCAGCCGCTCGAAGTCACTGCGGCCGTCCTCGTCCAGGGCGACGATCTCCCCGTCCAGAACTGTCGGCCTCCCACCCAACACCTGTCCGAGCGAGGCTAGTTCGGGGTAGGCGGGGGTGATGTCGGCACCGGAACGGGCCCGCAGCAGCACGTCCCGTCACAACGGTGCGGGTCAGGCGGGCGGCCTTCACGGTGCCCCGGCCAGTCCCATGTTGCACCTCGTAGGCGTACCCAGGCGTCCGAGGCCGGTGGTGGCAGGCGGCCTGGGATGGCGAGCATGGGGTCGATCCGGGGCCGGACGCTCATGACATCGGGGAGGGGGTCAGGAGGCGCTGCTCTTCTTCGCCGTCGTCTTCCTGGTGGTGCTGGTCTTCTTTCCCTCGGCCGTCTTCTTGCTGGTGGAGGTCTTCTTGCTGGTGGTCTTCTTCGCTGGGGTGGCCTTCGTCGCCGTGGTCACCTTGCGGTGCCGCATCTCGTGCACCGTGGCGTGCTCGTCGCTCTCCTCGCCGCGACCCTCCTTCGCCGCAGCGACCGAGGCGTTCAGCGCGGCCATCAGGTCCACGACCGTCCCCGAATCCCCCGCCCCGGCCCCGGCCCCGGCCGGCTCCGGGAGCGCCTTGCCCTCGGCCTTCGCCGCGATGAGTGCCTCCAGGGCGTCGCGGTACTCGTCCCTGAACTCGGGGAGGTCCTCGACCGTCATGCTGTCGGCGAGCTGGACCGCCTGCTCGCTCTCGCCCTCCTCCAGCTCCACGGGCGTCGGGGTGAGGGGTTCGGGGCTGCGGATCTCATCGGGCCACCGCATCGCTTGCAGCATGATCGCACCCGACTGAACCCGCGGCAGACCCGGCCTTTCGCGGTTGGGCCAGGAAAATTTGGCGCCCGGGAGCCGGTCGGAGCGCTCCAGCGCCCTACGGAGCAGCGCGTACGGTTTCGCGGCGACCTGTCCGTCGATCCTACCGACCGTCAAGCTGACCGAATGGGCTCTGAGCTGCGGCAATGCGTCGCGGGCACGTCGGCTCCGACTGTTTCATCGCCTCGATCACGAAGCTGCTGGGAGCCTTCCCAAGCATCCTTTGGAACCACATCCCGGCCTTGAGACGGGTACAGCTGTTTGGCTCTGAGAGTATTCATGCTCGGCTCACGCAGTGATCGTTCCCGGAGAGGGGGTTCACCGAGAGATCGTCGATTACTTTCCGAGGAGCGGTGACGCTCTCATCGGGGGCGTTGTGGAAGCCTGGCGCTCATGGCGACCGAGTAAATCGGCATACCTGCCGACCTGAACGTGATCGAGGCGGCCCTCGGTCGCATGGTGTACCGCGCCGGAAACCTTGAAGCGATGGTGCGTTACACGGGCGGACAGCTGGTCACCACGGACAAACAGCGCGAGGCTCCCGACGGCGTACCGGCGGGCGCCCTCGCGACGGAGGCGAGGAACGTGGGTCAGTAAAAAAACTCCTGGAATGCCGCGCCTCGTGGTGAAGTACGGCTCGGAGCGCTGCTCTTGAAAAGGCGTGGCTGCCGGGCAGTCGCGATGCGACAATCGCTCCGCAACTTGATCCACATCCGTGTCAGGGAGGTCCGCATGGACATCGCCTCGCTGCTGCCGTTGACCACGCCGCGGTTGTCGCTGCGTCTGTTCACTCCCGGCGACGCCGACGACCTGTACGCCTACCAGAGCCTGCCGAGCGTGGCGCGCTACTTGTACCGGCCGGCGCACACGCGGGATCGCAGCGAGCAGGTTGCCGCCGAGCGCGCGGCACAGACGGCCTGGCGCGCCGACGGGGACAAGCTGGCGCTCGCTGTCTGCCGACACGATGAGCCCGGCGTCCTTGGCGAGGTGAGCCTCGGCCTGGCCGATGCCCGCGCCGCCCAGGCCGAGATCGGCTGGACTCTCGCTCCACGTCACGAGGGGCACGGCTACGCGACCGAGGCGGCCGCGGCGCTGGCCGGATTTGCCTTCGACACGCTGGGCGTGCACCGGCTCTACGCACGGCTGGATGTGGAGAACACCGGGTCTGTGCGGGTCTGTGAGCGCCTCGGGATGCGCCGGGAGGCGCACCCTGGTCGAGAACGACCTCGACGGGGATCGCTGGGGCAGCGAGTACATCTACGCGGCACTGTCCGCGGATCTTGGCAGTCGATCAGGCGATTGAGCCCGACGCCGCCCCCTGGACGTGATCTTCCATATGGGGGAATCCTGGTATGTCTGATTGGGATGGCCTGTTCGAGGTGGATTCGGCGTCGGTGGTGAAGCCGGGGACCGAGCCGACGGTGGCGGTGAAGAAGACCTTCCGGGCGTCCGTCCCCGATCAGATGCTGATGCTGCCGCCGTCGCTTGATGAGTGGCTGCCCGAGGGGCATCTGGCCCGATTCGTGGCCGAACTGGTCGACGAGGTGCTCGACCTGGGCCCGATCCTGGCGTCCTACACCGAGAGAACGCGGGTTCCCGCCGTACGAACCGCGGTTGATGGTCCGGCTGCTGATCCACGGGTACACCACCGGGGTGCGCTCATCGCGGGCGAACGCCCAGGCCGTGGGGGACGACGCGCACCAGATCACCACCGACGCCGACGTCATGACCAGCCCCGCCGACGCACTCAACTACACCGGCATGCTCTACCAATCCGCCGCGAACACCGGAATCCACGCACGTCAGGCGCTCCTCGACGCGGGCTACTACTCCGAGGCGGACCTAACCAGGCAAAAAAATGGCACCGGTCCACAAAGGCCTCGGCATCGTTTCCTCCAAGACCCCCTGACGGGTGGGTCGTGCAGAGTCTCAACTTTCGTGGCCAGATCTCAGCCCGAGTAGCCGTCATGTGGCCGTTTGGCCATGTTCCTGAGACTCGCACTTCAGGAGCGTCACTCGTTCGAGTCGCCAAGTCTGAACGCTTCCGCACACTCCTTCACCATGGAACGCCGAGCCTGTAGACGCGCGCCTTGGCTGGGAGGGGCGGTGGACCTGTTCGATGCCGCTGTGAGCATCTGCCTTCCGGAAGGCAGATGCTTCAAAGGTGAGACTTGGTCTGCCGCGTGGGTGCTGGTGCTCAGCGCCTCGTCTCGTACCTGGTCAGGACCACGCCGCCGGGAAACGTCCGCGTCTCCACCAGATTCAGGTTCACCCAGCTGTCCAGCGCGGTGAAGAACGGCGTGCCGCCGCCCACCAGGACCGCATGGGCGGCGATCAAGTACTCGTCGATCAGCCCGGCGCGCATGGCCGCCCCGGCGAGCGTTGCGCCGCCGATGTTCATTGGGCCGCCGTCCTCGGCCTTGAGCCGGGTGATCTCGGCGATCGCGTCGCCGGTGACCAGGCGGGTGTTCCAGTCGACCTTGTCGATCGTCGAGGAGAACACCACCTTCGGCGTGTCCCGCCAGTTCCGCGCGAACTCGATCTCCGCCGGGGTGGCGTTGGGCTGCTGATCGCCGGTCGGCCAGTAGGAGCTCATCGTCTCCCACAGCTTGCGCCCATACAGCGACAGGCCGCTCGCCCGCTCGTGGTCGAGCCACCACTGGAACAGCTCGTCGCTCGGCGGTCCGCTCCAGCCGATATCGTCGCCGGCCGCGGCGATGTAGCCGTCCAGGGTCAGGTTCATGCCGTAGATCAGTTTCCGCATGGCTCAGCCTTCTGTTCGTGGGTGTCCGGCATATGGACCAGTGCGGCGCGGAAAACTCATCGGTGCGCGATCTGGGCTCGCCGGTAGCCCTCGTGCTCGGTTCTCAGCGTGGTGTACTCGGCCGACTCGTACAAGCCTCCTGATCTCGCCCTCGCCCTCGCCCTCGCCCTCGCGAGGAAATGCCGTGGATTGAAACTGATCATGGTGACAAGGCCGTGAGACAGCCAAGAACGCCCAGGTCACGGAAGATCACCATGTCACGAGCGGCGAGACCTACAGTCGGGAAGCGGGCCGGAAGCGCCGGAAGGGAGAGCCGGCCCCAGGGGCCGGGCGCGCCGGGCCGCTGCCCGTACTACTGATCCTCACGCCGCACCCGGCCGCCCGCACCCGCTCAGTCCGGGTGCCGATGCGCCTGTCACCCGACGGATTACGGCATTCCGAGGGCGGCGTCTGGCCGGCAGTGGGTACAGGCCCGGATCCCCTCCGCGAGCGCCCCAAGTGCCTGGTCCCGGCTGATGACCTTCAGCCGCTCCCCCCGCCGCGTAGCAGCCGCTGACGTGGATCCCCATCGCGGGTGCACCGACACCGATGCCGTGCTCCATCACCCAGTCGGGTGTGGGCGGGCGCACCCGTTCGCCCAGGAGCTGTTCCTTCTCGCGCTGCTCGGCGGCCGCGATGGCTTCATCGATCCGGACGACCCACACGGCGTGCCATGTCCGCAGCATGTACAGCCGCAGCAGGTCGGCCGGGAGATCGGAGATGCGGTCGTCAGACATGCGGCTACGCCGTCTTCTCCACGGCCGGCGGTTCATGGGCATGCTTGAGTGCGGTACGGGATTCCGCGCGGTCGGGCCCACTCAGCGTCTCCCAGTACGGGTGCGTCATCACGGCGGTACTCAGCTCCAGCACACGGTTCCGGTACTCGGCGAGCCGGGCGGCCTCGTCCTCGATGTAGCCGGGAGTGGCTTCTTTCGAGGGCGACCCGTCCATCGGCTCGTCCGACCGCGGCAGCGTGCGGCCGCACTCCTCGCACTCGTCACGGATCCGGAGAAGAGCGAGCTGGGCGTCGCGAAGGTTCGGGGGAAAGTCGTACTGAGACACACGCCAGGACCGTGTCCTATGTGGTGAGGCATCGCTGACCTCGGCATGGGGCGGGGTACGTGGAGTTGGATGGTTCCGGACGGGTTGTGGGAGATCGCGGAGCCACTGATCCCACGTTCCCGGGTGCTGCCGCAAGGTGGTGGGACGCAGGACACGTCGGATGAGACGCTGTTCGCCGCGATCATCTACGTCCAGGCCAGCGGGTGCGCCTGGCGGGCCCTGCCACCCTGCTTCAGGATATCGAAGTCGACCGCTCACCGCCGGTTCCTGATCCGGTCCAGGGCCGGGGTCCGGGGCCGGCTGCACGAGGAGATCCCGCACCGCCTCGACGATGCCGGCCCGCTCGATCTCTCACGCGCTGTCCTCGACCGCTGTCCTCGACTCCGCCCATGTCCGCGCGAGAAAGAGGGCGAACTCGCAGGTCCGAACCCCGTGGACCGGGGCAAACCGGGTTCCAGGATGCACGTCCCGTCGGACGCGAACGGACTGCCCTTCCTCGTCCGCCTGCTCAGCACCGGCGTACGCGTCACTCGGCGGGACAAGAGAAGGGTGACGGCGCAAAGATCCCATGGAGGTACGAGATTTGACCCTTCACGTGGTCTCCACACATACTGAGTCCAGTGCAATATCACATTGCAACTGCATCCTGAGTGCGTCAGTGATGCCTATGAACGACACCTCTGAACAGAGAGAACTTCCCTCATGTCTCGTATCGCTCTGCTCTCCACCGCGGCCATGGGCCTGGCCTTATTCGGCGCGGCCCCGGCCACCGCCGAACACGCCCCCACCACCACTGCCACCACCGTGACGTGCGGTCCGTCCGCCCTCCGGGTGGGCTTGTTGACCAAGGTGTGCGCCGAAGTCACTGGCAACAGCGTGCAGCTGCGCGGCCAGATAAGCCTGGCGGGCCCGCCCAGCCCGGGCTCCACGCTCCCGGTCAAGGACCTGACCACGACCCTCACCGGCAACGTCGTCGGCGGCACCTCCCTCGGCCACCTGGTGCAGCCGGTCCGTTTCCAAGCCGCGACCACCCAGGTCCGTGGCGTCGGCGGCACCGTCCCCTGCGGCTCGACCGTCCACGCCGAGTTCACCTCATCCGCTCTCGGCTATCCCTCCAGCCCGGTGACCCTGGACGTTCCGGTTACCTGCTGACGAACGTCCGACACAATGAGCAGGCTGCGCGGCCCGGACGCGGAGCCTGCCAGGGCGGCGAGCCGGTCTTGCGGGTCCGGCACCCTGGCGGCGCCCCGCCTGCCGGTGGTGATGAACTGGCGGCCGATGTGCTCGGTGCAGGCGGACGGGATGGCCTCGGCCAGCTCTTTATGGACGTCGGTCCCGGTGACGTCCATGGCGCTCTGCATCTCAGCGACGGCGCCTTCGTCTTTGCCGTACCCGGCGATGTACGGCCCGTAGCGGTAGGCACCGTGGCGCCACACCAGCCCCTGACCTCCGGGTCTGACCGTCGAACCGGACCGACGATGGATCTACTGCGGCGCAAGCTTCCGGATCGATGACACACCCTCGCTGTAGGCAGCGTCGCTTCTCCGCTCGACGCCCGCGAACGCGGTGGCGGCGGCCCCACCAGCAGAGGTGGGGCCGCCGCCTTTTTCAGCGGCAGCGGGAACCCCTCAGCGCAGGCGGGGCAGTCAACTGGCAGATGCGGCCTGACGTTCTCTGTGCTTAGAGGAGCTAACAGTAAGAGCTGGGGAAGCCATGTCCGCTTCCTTGGTGGGTTGTTGGACGGAGCATGGGGAAGGGCAATGGTCCGCCGTGGGCGGTGTCGGCCAATCTTTGGGCACGTATCGAGCCGCTGCTGCTGGTCAGGCGGCGCCGGTCGAGCAATCCGGGGCGGCTGCCTCTGAACAACCGTGGCTCTCTGCAGGGCATCCTGTTCGTGCTGCACACAGAGATCCACCAGTCCCGGCAGGCGGCTTGCCCGTCGGCTGTTTGGGAGCGGCTGACCGCTCGGCAGATGCTGCTGCCCGCCGCCTCTGCTCGTCCTTCCGCCCTGCCAGCTGTTCCGTGTCGGGCATCGGGGGGCTCCGTGCACCAACTGTTGGGCATCGTGCGGTGCCCGGCATCCTCAACACAGCCACGCACTGGGTGCCGCCTGCCGGGACAGGGCGCGCGTCCGGTGTGCGGCCGCATTGCCGATGTGGCTCTGCTGGGATCGGGGGCGGCCAAACTGCCGCGCTGACAAAACTCCTGGAGCACTTGGACCTTGTGGAGGCCGCGAAGAAGCCCGCGTCGGCCTACTCCGGAGGCATGAAGCGCCGCCTCGACCTCGCGATGACGCCGGTCGCCAGCCCGCGGATCATCTTCCTCGACGAACCGACCACCGGCCTCGACCCGCGCCGCCACAACGTGTGGGGCATCATCCGCGGCCTCGTCTCCGACGGCGTCACCGTCTTCCTCACCACCCAGTACCTGGACGAGCCGGACGAACTCGCCGACCGCATCGCCGTGTTGAACGACGGCGGAATCGCCGCCAACGGCACCGCCGAGGAGCTCAAACGGCTCATCCCAGGGCGGGCATATCCGGCTCCGCTTCACCGACCCGGTCGCCTACCAGCCCGCCGCTGACGCCCTGCGCGAAATCACCCGGGACAACAAGCCACTGTCGCTGTCCATCCCCAGCGACGGCAGTCAACGCGAACTGCGCTCCACTCTTGACCGGCTCGACTCCGCCGGCATCGAGGCGGACGAACTGACCGTCCACACCCCCGACCTCGACGACGTCTTCTTCGCCTTGACCGGCCCAGCCAACGCCCCCCAACCAGCCCATGGATTCTGTCCGATGTGCTCCTCTCCCCGTCCGCGACTCGAACATGATGCTGCGCCGCACCCTCCTGCACGCATGGCGCTACCCGTCCGGGACCCTGAACCTGCTGCTGACGCCGATCATGATGCTGCTGCTCTTCGTCATCATCTTCGGCGACGTGGTGAGCGCCGGCATCGGTGGCCGCGGCGCGGACCGCTCCGCAGCCTCCTCCTCGGCACCGAAATCGGCAACAACGCCGGGATCGCGATCGCCTGGTGCGTCGGCCTCACCGTGCTCGGCTACCACTGGTCGACGGCGCAGTTCAGCCTCGGTTCGAAGTGGCCGAGACGCCCGCGCTGACCGCCTCCGCTCGGCAGACCCCGCAGTGCTGGGCACCAGCCTGCGGCGGGCACCGGGCGGCTCCCTGGTAGTCGAGAGCTGCGGCCGCTCGGGCACGGGCACGGCGGGAAGGGAGTCGACGCCAGCCGCTGAGCAGAACAAGAGCTCAGTTGTCGGGGGCCAGCTTCCGGTTGGTGCCGGAGCGGCCGATGTCCAGGTCGAGAAGCGCGGCCAGGTTTGTGCCACTGTTCCAGAAGCCGAGCAGGTCGACGTCGACGAGGACCAGACCGTGGCGGGCGGCAAAGGCCCGGGCCTGCTTGGTGAACTTGCACGAGGCGACGAACAGCGGAACGTCCGCTCCGTGTTCGCTGCGCGCGGTGCCGTTGAACTTCTGAAGGTCCGGGCTACCGACGGTACGGTGCTTCGCGTATCGCTTGCACTGCACCACGACTTTCCGACCGTCCGGCAGCCGGCCGATCACGTCGGCACCCAGATCGTTCGCGCCGCCTACGCGGCGAACCTCGGTACAGCTGTCCCGGCGACACAGGTCCGCGACGTATTCCTCGAACTCGCGGTCCCCCAGAGACCAGATCGCCTCCATCGAGCGCAGCGCCTGGAGCCGCGCCTGCTCCGCGAGCCGGATCTTCTCGGCTTCGGCCTCGCGGCGCCCGGCACGCACCAGGGCCACCGTCACACCCCCTGCGACCAGAACCGCTAAGGCCACCAACAGCACCGTTCCCGTTCCCATGCTCCGATCCCCTCCCTTGATCCGGCTGTCCGTGCGCTCTACGGCTCCCCAACCGGGTACGGATCCATCCAGGCACAGAGGCCGGACTCTCACCGATTCCGGCCTCTGCAGCGAGAACGGGCGAGCCCTTCGGCGTAAAGCCGAGCGAGTCGTCAATGGGGTCGCGCACGGACTCCGCACGTTGGACAGCTGAAGGCCGGTTACGACGACGCGGAGCCCGGGTGGCTGGCCGGCGCGAGGGGGGTGGAGACGGCCACAGGCCCGGCCTGGGTGGTGGCCGGGCCTGTGGCGGGGTGGTGCGGGGCTACTGGGTCTGGATGGCGCCGCGGTCGATGAGTCCCTGGATGCAGGGCGGCCAGTCCCGCTCCAGGCTGGTGGTGATGGCGGCGTGGACGTCGGCCCGGATCTGCGGGGTGACGTGTTCGACGTCGCCGTTGCCGTAGCCGTAGTACAGACGCAGGCCTTCGCGGCTCGCGTCGCACACGAGCACCGCATCGCCCAGTTGGGGAAGCTGGGCATGGAGTGGCCGCACTACGACGTCGCGTGGGAAATGGCCTGGCCGCCGTACGCGGATGGGCCGAGACGAACGGACACCTGCTCGCCCCCTTGGACGCCACCCACCAGGGCTACAAGGTGGGCGTCTGGCTGAAGAAGCCGCGGGCCGCCGCCCGCAAGACCGCTGAGAACGAGCAACGGCGTGCCGAGGGCCTGCCGGTTCGGTCGTCGGCCGGGGCCATGACCGCCGAGAGCAGCTGGAGGACATCGCCGCGTCCTGGTGCCCGGCCCGTGGAGTGGCAGTGCGCCTTCCTCCTCGTCCCGCTTCACCTGGAGGAGATTGGCAGCGAACTGCCCACAAAACCTGGCGACGTCGTGCACCAGGCGAGGAACTCGTGCAGTAGGTGCGCTCGGTCCGGCTCGGCTGGGACGGATGGAGAACTGTCCGCGATCAGGGTGCGATGGTCGCAACCGCTGTCGTCATCACCGCGGCCGCCGCCCTTGTGCAGCCTGGAACGGATAGTGGGGCCGGACAGGGTGATCCTGTCCGGCCCCACTGTCGTCGCCGGTCAGTCGTGCGTCTCCTGTACGAAGTCGGGCCGCTGCCGGGCGCGGCGCCGACGGCGCGTCGTCCTGGCGAGCGGCTCTTCAACGCTCGGTCGGCACTGTATCGGACGTCCAGAACGTGACCGGGATGTTGGTCCAACCGGGACGCGAGCGCCGGCGCCCGTACGCGATCCGGACTGGATCGCCCACCGCACCCGAACCGACAAGGGCGGCACAGCGTGAGCACCGAGCAGCACGACGCTGATGCGTACGGCCAGGAGCCGGCCCGCATCAGCCGGCACCAGCACGAGGCCCCGAGCGCGCGGTCCATGGCCTTCCAGGCCCTGGCCGCTGTCGGGATCGCGAACGAGCAGGCGGACGAGATCGTGTCGAAGCCGGAGGCCGGGGCGGTAGTCGGCGCCCACACTGGATCTCCGAGAGCGGCGCCCCGCACGGGTCCGAGCAACGCTTCGAGGAGGCCTGTTCGCCGGTGTCCTGACTGTCACCGTCTGGCGCGACGTGTCCGAGAGGCCCGGGTCAGTGGTCGGAACCATGGCCGAGGTGCGGTTCGCACAGGGCCGTGCCGAGCGGGCTCAGCCGATAGCGGACGTGACGTCCATGGCGGGTGCGCTCCAGAAGGTGAGCCGCGCGCAGGACGGACAGATGCTGGCTGACGGCGGCGGGGGTGACGCCGAGACGGTGGGCGAGTTCCGTGGTGGAGGCAGGCTCGGTCAGCATGGTGAGCAGACGCGCGCGTGGCGCGCCCAGGAGTCGTTGCAACGTTCGGGCAGCCGGTGGTGCGGGGCGTTCGGCGAGGGTTGCCAGTCCCCGCGCGCCGTAGACGATATGGGGCGGAGCCTGTGAGCTGAGCATGGTGGAGACGCCGTCCGCGAAGCAGCTGGGGGTCAGCAGCAGGCGGCGTCCGTCGATGGGAATCTCGGTCGCAAGCGAGGGCCAGGGACCGTCGCGTTCAATGCTGAGCATGTTCTCGGCCCAGGACAGCCGGCCGCTGATACCGGTGAACAGGGCGTTCGCGCCGCCTTCGGCCAGTACGCGGGCGCGGTGGCCGATGTCGGCCTCGAGTACCGCCCTCGCTCTCGGCCACCAGACGGGCCGCAGGCACGAGGTCCAGTACTCCTCCAGTGCGTCAGCGATGTCGAGGAGCAGGCGTTCCGGGTCGTCCCAGGCGCCGGTCAGCCTGGCCGGGACCGTTTCGCCCAGCGGGAGGAACGTCTGTTCCAGGCCCACTCGCACGACGGCCGGGTCGGTGGCGCGTAGCTCGGCGAACTCCCGGCGGACGTCAGGTGCCGAGGTGGGTGGCCGGGGCGTGAGGAAGTCGGGGACCCAGTACCTGCGACGGGCCACCAGCGAGGTGAGCAGTACGTGATCGAGGTGCTCGAAGGCCGGGCGGAGGGCGGCGAAGGTCTCGCGCAGAGCAGGGAAGCGCCACGCGTGCCCGGTCCACATCCGCAGGCTGAGCACGGTCTCCTGCAACGGAGAGTAGGCGAACGAGGTCGCGGCGAGGTCGGCCACATCGAGGCGGAATCGAATCATTAAGCGCCAGGGTAAAACCATTCCGCCCACTCCAGGCCGAAGCTGTGCTGAGGGACATGACCGTTCCCTCTACCGCCGCGCCCGTTTCCCGGGCGCCTGCCGTCCCGACGACCCGGCTGATCAGTGATCCGACCGTACGAAGGATCGCCGCGTTGCTGTCGGTCAACGCCGTCGGCAACGGACTCTTCCTCACGATCAGCACTCTGTGGTTCACCCAGGGTCTGGGATACTCCACCTCGCGGGTCGGGCTGGCACTGACAGTCGCCGGGCTGTGCGGGATCCTCGCCTCGCTCCCCGCCGGCCGTGCGTGCGACCGATGGAGTGCCAAGTCCGTCCTGACCTTCCTGCACCTCCTGCAAGCGGCTGCGATCGGCCTGTACGCCGTGGCCGATTCCTTCCCCGTCTTCCTCGCACTGGCCTGTCTGGCCACGGCCGGCAGCCGTGCCAACGCCACCGCGCGCGGCACCCTGTACGCCCACGCCCTCCACGTCGGCATACGCACCCGCGCACTCGCGCTGCTGCGGGCGGTCAACAACGTGGGCATCGGAGCGGGCGCCGCCCTCGGATCGGTTCTCCTCGCCTTCGACAGCGACGCGGCGTACCGAGGAGCCATCTGCGTGAGCGCCACCGCGTTCCTCCTCGCGCTGATCCCGCTTCGCCGGATCCCCACCGCGACACGGCCGCCGGCCGCGCAGCCCGCGGCAGCACGGGACGTCGCCGTGCCCGAGCGACGCGCGCCCCATCCACTTCGTGACCTGCCCTACCTTGCCGTCACCGCGCTCAACGCGGTCGTCAACACCCTCTACGTCGTCCTGGAAGTGGCCCTGCCCCTGTGGCTCCTCACCTGCACGAGCGCACCCCGGGCCATGGTCGGCTGGCTGCTGGTCACCAACACGGCCCTGGTCGTCGCCCTGCAGGTCCGTGCCGCCCGCGGCATCACCGGCCCGGCCCAGGCAGCGCGCGCCTTCCGCCTCGGTGGGCTCCTCGTCGCAGCCGCATGCCTTGCCGCCGCGTGCGCCGCCCACCGATCACCGGTCACCGCCGGCGCGGTCCTCCTGGCCGCCGTCGTCCTTCTCACCCTGGGCGAGGTCACCTCGCAAGCCGGCAGCTGGACCCTCTCCTACGACCTGGCCCCCAACCACGCCCACGGCACCTACCAGGGCATCTACCAAACCGGAATCTCTGTCAGTCAGGCACTCGGCCCGGGCCTGCTGACCACGTTCGTCCTTCCTCACGGCACCGCGGGCTGGACGGTCCTCGCGGCACTCTTCGCCAGTGCGGCACTCGCCCTTCCGCTCGCCGCCCGCCGCGCGGCACAAGAATCCGAACAGTCGAAGCCCACCCACTACTGCGGTTGAACTCGTGGTGTCGTAGAGGGTGACGGCTGGCCGTTGGCTGCGGTATCACCGGAGTCGTGCGGTACCCACAAGGGGGCGGGCTGACGGCCGAACGGCAGCAGTTCCGCGAGGAGTTACGGCTCCGGGCGGCCGGGCGGCCAGGCAGTCGGCCCGGGGCGAGGACAGTACAGCGATTGCCAGGGATCTGCGGGTCGGTGTCCGCTCGGTCCAGCGATGGCGTCACGCGTGGGCCGAGGGCGACCCGCGGTCCTTGCGGTCGCAGGGGCCGGCGTCGCTCCCGTGGCTGAGCGAAAGGCACTTCACGCAACTGGAGGCGGAGCCGGCCAAGGGGCCGGCCGCGCATGGCTGGGAGGACCATCGCTGGACGCTGGTCCGTGTGAGGACGGTGATCGGCCGGCGCTTCCATCTGACGTGCACGATCCAGGGTGAGTGGAAGCTGTTGGTGCGTAGCGGCTGGTCCTGTGAGGCGCCGGCGCCCGCAGAGCGATGGAGCGGGACGACGATGCGGTCGCGGGGTTGGCCAAGGAGGTGCGGCCCCGCGCGGAAGGCTCGCGGCGGCCCGTGGAGCCTGGCTCGTCTTCGAGGACCAAGCCGGATTCTCCATGACGCCGCCGCAGGTCAGGACCTGGTCACAGCGCGGCCGGACCCCGGTGGTGCGGGTGCGGGGCCGATCCTGCGGGCGGATCTCCATCGCGGCTCCGACCTGCGACAGACCCGGCCAACGGTCAAGGCTGATCTATCGGCCGCGCCGCGACGACGGCAACCGTGACGGGCGCAGGGGCGTGTGTCGAAAGTGGCGCCGTCCGCCCGAAGGGCGGGGCTCACGGCGTCCGGTGCGTGCGATCGCAAGGCGGAGGAGTGTCCTCGTACTGGACGTACAAGGACACTCGTCCGGTGCGTGCGATCGCAAGGCGGAGGAGTGTCCTCGTACTGGACGTACAAGGACACTCCGACGACGCGGACAACGCCGACAACGCGGCGAGCGTGCGTGCCGGGCGTCGCGAGCCAGGCGGGACTTTCGACACACGCCCAGAGCTTTTCCTGGCGCGACTACCCTGGAGCTCGACGCGGAGCTCGCCCGCGCCGAGATGATCAGGGCCTTGAGCAGGTTGATCGCTGCCGTGCAGGCCAGGACGACGCTCTGACGGGTGGCACATAGGACACGAAGTGCCTCGCGCTCACCGCGCCGTCGTGGGTTGATGAGATGTTCGGTCGCCAGGGCTTTCCTGGCCGCGCGGACAGCATCAAGCATGTCAGTCTTGCGCCCGCATCGGACCGTGGGACGCTTGGACCGGCACACCTCGGCGACACCTTTGCCAGCCGCTTCCAGGAAGGCGGCAAGTCCGGTGCCATGGGAGCCGGTACCCTCCGGCCCGGAATGTGCTGTCGGGCGAAGTCCAGCAGCTGCTGATAACCCCGGGTGTTGGCGGGTGAGTCGGTGCTGGCGAGCACGGCGCCGATGACGCCGTCGACCTGTTCTGCGAACATGGTCACCCGGTTGTTCTTCTTCAACGCTGGACGGCCCTGGTCGGCGGCGGCCTGGGTGGAGTCACCGCGTGGCAGAACTGTGATGAGTCACGTCGAAATGGCGGACAAGCTGCTGATCAAGCCAACCGGGTGGGCCAGGCCGACGCCGACGTCATGCAGACACCTCGGGGCTCGGCAAGCTCTGACGAGCCGCCAGTTGCCGTTTCGGGTCATGCCGGAACACCAACGCCAGCCTGGCAGCAACCCAACCCGGCCGCAGGCCGACTATCACCGTCATCTTTGTCGCTGAACGGGGTAGCGCAGGGCTTGAGCTTCCGCGGACAGCCTAGTGACCGTCGTCGAGGCAGCAAGGCCCCGGTGATCTCGGCGATGCCGAGGCGGCGGTCACGGCTGCGTGCCGAGGGGGAAAACCGGTCGGCGCGATCAACGAGCGGCGGCCGACGTGCAGGGCCCGTGTGAACGAGGTCCGCTCATACGGATTCCTCTCGGGCGCGGCGCCCCGCCGTCCCGGGGAAGCCGTGTCGATGCGCCGCGATGGAAACGACCAGTGCGGGGATCAGGATGGTGAGTGCTGCCCAGGGCAGAGCGTGGGATCCTGCGGTGCTGAGGAGGATTCCGCCGACGATGCCGCCGCCCGCGATGGCGAGGTTCCAGGCAGTGACGAACAGGGACTGCACCACGTCGACAGCTGTTCCCGCCGCCTCCGCGGCTGCCGTCTGGAGGAGCGTTGCGACACCGCCGAACGCGAGTCCCCAGATCGCCGCACTCACGAATACGAGTATGGGAAGTTCCGCGAACAGGGCGAGCACCAGCGTGGCGACAGCGAACAGGACGCAACTCGCGATGACCAGTGGGCGCAGGTGGCGATCGATCAACGCCCCGACGATCCAGATGCTGAGCAATGAGATCGCTCCGAAGGTCAGGAGCAGAGCATCGACGCGATCTCCGAGGCCGATCGGCCCGAGGAAGGGCGCGATGTAGTTGTACATGACGCTGTGAGCCAGCACGTACGCCGTCGTCATGGCCAAGATCGGGAGCACACCGGGCAGCCGGAAGGTAGCCAGCAGCTGCTGCCGTTCACCACGCGCTTGACCTGCGAACTCAGGGATCGCCCGTCGGATCCAGACGGCGAGGACGGCGGTGAGAACGCTGATGAGGCCGAACGAGATGCGCCAGTCCAGCACTTGCGCAAGGAACGTGCCCGCTGGAACACCCAGCGCGAGGGCGACCGGCGTACCCGCCGAGGCGATCGCCAGTGCGCGACCGCGCCGATGCGGTGCGACCATGCGCCTCGCGTATCCGGCTAGCAACGCCCAGATGAGCGCAGAGACCATCCCGGCGAGAAACCGCGATCCCAGGGTGAGTACGAAGGTGCTCGACAGCGCCGTCACCGTGTTCGAGATGATGAACCCCGCGATGGCGGCCAACAGCAAGCGCCGTCGAGGCCAGCCAGCAGTCGCCTTCATGAGCGGGAACGCTGCGATCACCGAGCCGATCGCATACGCGGTGACGTTCTGCCCTGCCGCCGAGATGGTGACGTCCAGGTCCCGCGCCATGGCGGGAAGCACCCCGGCGGGCAGTGTCTCGGTGAGCAAGGTGATGAATCCGGCCATGGCGAGCGCCAGGAGCCCGGAGAGCGGGAATCGCTCCGTCGAGCTTGCCTCGGCCCTGCCGGAACGGCGTTGAGTGCGGGTCTGAGTATCCATAGACTCAACCCTGAAGGCTCACACCTATGTGAGGGTCAAATCAGGCACGCCACACGAGAGGGGACCGATGAAGATCGGAGAGATCGCCCGGCGCACGGACACCCCGATCCGCCTTCTGAGGTATTACGAGGAGCAGGGCCTGATCGAGCCGGACCGCATGCCGAACGGCTACCGCGAGTACGACGAGCACCTCGTCGACCGGGTGCACCAGATTCGCGGCCTGCTCGATGTCGGTCTCCCCACACGCGTGATCCGACACATTTTGCCGTGCCTGAACGAGCCCCAGACGATCCACATGCCCTACGTCACGCCCGACATGGTCGAAACGCTTGAGCACGAACGCGATCGGATGGCCGAGAAGATCCGCTATCTCACCCGCAATCACGACGCCATCAGCGCGTATCTCGATGCGGCCGAACGGCGCGTCCCGGAGGAATGACTGTCACCGCGCGAGGTGGGGACGCCGGTTACCCCGTTCCGCCATTCGCCCACACCGACGAGGACCTTGTCGTCGCCGCTGATGGAGATGGTCTGCCGAAATGCCTCGGCGCCACGGACCCGGCCCCTGGAGTCGTTGCCGCCGGGGGCTCGGCCTCACGATAGGCCCATGAGGCCGAGCCCTGCTCCTGCTCCTGCTCCTGCTCCTGCTCCTGCTCCTGCTCCTGCTCCTGCTCCTGCTCCTCAGAGCGTGGCGGGCCTTTCGTGCGTCGTGGTCAGAGCCGGAAGGTCCGTACGACGAGGGTCTGTCCGGCGACCGACGGCCAGCTCGCCCAGCTCTCGTCCGCGGCCAGAGTGGGCGCACCGACTTCGCCCGGCAGGCCGACGGCGGTGGATACGACGCGGATCGGCAGGGGGCCCTTGCCGCGGGTGCGGAGGACGAGGTCGATGCCGTCGGCGGGCGGGGCCGCGTAGTCGAAACTCCAGTCCCAGCCGCTCTCCGGTCGCTTCGGTCCGCCGGTGAGCTTCGCGCCCTCGATGGTGGCGTCGAGGATCTGGTGGGCACGGGTGTCGGCGTGTACAGCGAGGGTGTGGGCGTCGGCAGGCCCCTGGATACGGACTCGGACCGTACGTATGCCGTCGGCCTCGGTGCTTGAGACGTTCGCGGTACGCGGTGTGTCCAGGGGTGCGGCCTTGGCGGGTCCGTTCGTGAGCGCGACGTCGCCCAGCGGAGGGATGCGGTCGTCGTAGCGTGCCGGTTCACCGGTGAGGAGCTTGCCGACGGTGGGCTGGGAGGTGTCGCCGAGGCTGACCCAGGTGGCCTTGCCCGTGTCGGACTCCAGGACGTAGCCGAGGCTGACCGGCCGGGGTTCGTCGGCGCTGTAGCCGTCGAGGGCCGTACCCACGACCAGCGTGCCCGCGCCCGCCACCGCCGTCGCGAGCATCCCGACCGTGCATGCCCGGCGCGAGGGAAGCGGCTCCAGGAGTGTCAGCGACAACGCCACGAGCAGTACCGCCAGGACCAGCGGGGCCGCGGCGAGCGTCAGCCCCAGGGCGGGCAGCAGCAGGAGTACGACCGGCAGGACGAGTGCCACAGCGGGTACTGCGGCCACCGCTCCGGCCACCGCGCGCCATGGGGATTCCGCCCCTGTGAACCGCAGCGTCACCGCGACGACCGCCAGTCCGATCAGTGCCGGCCAGGTGAAGAGGTAGGCGCCCCCGGGCAGCAGCACGGCGCTGACCACGGCGATCATCGCGACAACGCCGAGCACGCCCATCACGATGTCCAGCGGTGACGCCTTGCGGCGCGCCCAGCGGTACCAGGCGACGAGCAGCGCCAGGAGGAGCAACGCTCCGCCCCATGCGTACCGGCCGGGGTGGTAGACGCTGCCCTCGTTGAGGGCGAAGTCCGGCCGGGCCAGGCTCAGCACCGACCACCCGGCCAGTCCGATGGCCGCAGCGCCGATCAACGTGAGCGGGAAGGTCAGGGCGGCCCGTCCGGCGCCGCCGGGGGACAGGCCTCGGCGTCGGCCGAGCCACAGCAGCAGGGGCACGCCCAGTGCGGCGGCCAGTGCGAGCGGCAGGGTCAGCCATGCCGGGTAGGACACGACCGTGCCGAACAGGGAGAAGTACGTGGCGTCCGGACCGCTCTGGGAGAGGTCCGTGCCGCCGAGCTGGCGGACCGCTCCGAGGGCCGCGTCGCCCATGTCCTGCACGCTCGCGGCATCGAGCCGGGAGATGCTGTCGTGGGCGGTGTGGTAGTGCGCGGAGCCTTCCATGAAGGCGAAGTTGAGACCGCGCATCCCGGCCTCGTCGAAGACTGTCAGATCGGTGTCGTTGGGCAGCCGTTCGTAGATCGCGGCGGAGAGAGACGTGGTGAGTGCGCCGGAGGCCCGTACGGCGGAGGTGAGACCCGTGCCCGCCTTCTGGAACATCACGACGGGCCCGGAGGTGCCCCGGCCCTCCATGTTCAGCACCACGGTCTGCCGGGGGTCAGCGGCCCGGGGCGAGCCGGCCTCCGCGTCGACGAACGCCTGCGCGCCGAGCAGCCCTTGTTCCTCACCGTCGGTGAAGAGGAACTCGATGTCGTTGCGGGGCTGCGCTCCGGCCTTGAGCACACGGGCGATTTCGAGGATCGCGGCGACGTTTGAACCGTCGTCGCCGGCGCCCGGGGCGGTCGGCACGGAGTCGTAGTGGGCGACGAGGAGGACCCGGCCGGTGGGCTTCCTGCCGGGAATCGTGGCGTGGATGTTGGAGACGGAACCGACCACGGCCGGCAGCTCGTCGACATCTGAAGGGGCCACCCTGCTCTGGACCTCGGGCCGCAGACCCACCTTCCGCAGCTCACCGACGAGGTACTCCCGTACGTCCGCCTGCGCGGCCGAACCCGTCGGGTGCGGCACCTTCGCGATTCCGTCGAGCAGGGCAACGGCACGGGACGCCGAGAATTCGCCGACGGGGGCGGAGACCGGCCGCGGCTCGGAGGCGCGCAACGGCTGCGTGACCGCGAAAGCGGTGAGGAACAGCAGCAGAAGAGCGGCCAGGGCCGGTACTCGTCTGCGCATCGTGGTCTGGAACTGCACGGATATACCTCATAGCGGGAGTGGGATGGGGACAGTGGACAAATGCGTCGACGGCGACGTTCCGCAGCTCGGCGGTGTAGCGCTCGCCGGCGCGGTCGCGCAGCCTGAGCGGGTTGGTGTCGGGGAACATCTCGGAGTCGCTGAAGCTGTCCGAACCGATCTCGATCGGCCCTGCGGATCGGCTTGGCCGAAACGTCCAGGGCACGGAGTCGCTGTATGCCTGCGGAAACCCAGGACCTGCGGCCGGGAAACAGACCGGGGCGCCTCGGAGAACGTGAGCCGGCCCTGCGCGAGGCCGGCTCACGGCCGACGCATGGACTTCGCTCCGGAAACTGGCTCTGCCGATGACGAAGCGCAGAGTTTTCGGGCAACTCGGGCAGCTCGGGTGGCGTGATGGTGTGGCTCCGCTGCCACAGTCAGACCTCGGCCAGACCAGAGGCGCCTCCCGTACTCATCGACACCGAGGTCCGGGCCCGGCGAGCGCCTCCCCGAGCCGTCGAGAAGTGACTTCGCGAGTGGTCGACAAAGCCAGGGACCGTGACCTCGGCCGTCATACGACAGCACTCACCGGCGGTGTGCGGGAGCGCTGCACCAAGCAGTGCGGACACGCTGCGCGACAGCCGACTGTTGGGAGGCAGGGAAGAGTTCACGCCCCGGCCGAACGAGCTGCTGTTCGCCTCGATCGCGGAGCTGCCGGTGGGCCGGACCTGTGGCATCCGAATGCGATCACGACGCCCAGGTCTGAGCGCAGCCCATGGGAGGAGGGCGACACAGCCGCACGGGGCCGCCCATGGCTACGGACTGCTTGTACGCCTTCTCAGCATGGTCGCGACATTCAGTGGTCCGACGGACAGGCGCTTCTGGGTGACGAACCCGAAGTGCTGGTAGAGCGCCACATTTCCGGGGTCCGCGGTGGTGAGGTAGACCCCGGCCGTGACTGGTGTGTCGGCCAGCAGACGGTCGAGGAGACGCCTCCCCGCCCCGCGGCCCGCGGCGGCGGGAACCACCCCGATGAACTCCAGCGTCCAGGCACTCTCGGGCGCACCGGCTTCGGTGAGTTCGAGGTAGCGCAGGGTCCGCTGCACGGACCGGGGGCCGCAACGTGCGAGCGTACGGGCCGCCCACTGCGCCTGAGCGGCAGGTGAGAGCCGAGATCCGGGCGGGGTGAGGACGGCGGCCGCGACGGGGCGGCCGTCGTCCCCGGTCAGGGCATAACGGCGCGATCCGGGAATAGTGTCATCGGCGCGCAGGGTGGCGTCGAACCAGTTCTCCCTGGTGGCGGACGAACTGCCGCAGATCCAGGAGGTCGCCGACTCACGGGCAAACGCATCGGCCAGCACACCTACGCAGGCATCCACGGACGGGCAGTCGTCGATCTCCGGCCGGTGCGGAGCTGTGTCCGGGAACTGGTAGTCGTTCATGGTCCTCCTTCATCAGCACTTGCTCGATTCAAAACCGATCGTATAGCTTTCGATCGTAACGGACTAGAGAGGAAGAGCGAATGAGGATCCTGGCACTAGGCGGACCCGGTGCGATGGGAGCGGTGGCGGTGCGGGTGGCTGCCGGGCTGCCCGAGGTGACCGAGATCGTGGTGGCCGACAAACGCCTTGAAGCGGCCCAGAGCCTGGTACGCAACCTCGCCGGTGCCGGTGGTGCGCCCATGCGGGCCCTGCAGGTGGACGTGACCGATGACTCCGCCCTCCGGACCGCGATGACTGACGCCGACGTCGTGCTGAACACCGTCGGCCCGTACTACCGCTTCGGCCTGACCGTGCTGCGCGCCGCGATCGCGACCGGTACGCACTACCTGGACATCTGCGACGACTGGGAGCCGACCCTGCAGATGCTCGATCTGGACGAGGAAGCACGGTCCGCCGGGGTCTGCGCGGTGGTGGGCATGGGCGCCAGTCCCGGGGTCAGCAACCTGCTGGCCGCACGAGCCGTCCAGCAGCTGGACCACGTCCAGAACCTGTACACCGCGTGGCCCGTCGATGTCTCCGGCAACGATCAGGACGACGATCAGCTGCTCGACCCCGACGGGCGGCCCAGTGCCGCCGCCGTGCACTGGATGGAGCAGATCAGCGGGAAGGTGGCCGTCGTCAGCGACGGACAGCTCGTACACCGACGGCCGCTCCGTCCGGTCACGCTGACCCTCTCCCCCGAGCACTCCGGAACGGCGTACACCGTCGGCCATCCCGAGCCGGTCACCCTCCACCGCAGCTTCCGCCCGACCGGCGAGGCCGCCAACCTCATGGTCATCACCCCAGGCACACTGGCCTACCTGGACGTTCTGCGCCGGGACATCGACGCCGGCAAACTCACCAACGAAACCGCCGCCGTCGACCTGGCCAAACCCTCAGTTTCCCGCGGCCTGCGGGCCGTGGCAGGCGCCATGGGCCTCAAGGGCCCCCGGTCGCTGCCGCCGTTCTTCGCCGCAGCCACGGGTACCCGCGACGGCAGGCCGGTCACCGTCCTGTCCCGCCTCGCCGAGACGTCCGGCATGACCACGCTGATCGACGACATGGCAGAGGCGACCGGAATCCCGCTGGCCCTGGGGCTCGCCCAGCTTCTCGACGGCACCAGCGGCCGGCCCGGCGTACACCCTCCCGAGGCCGTCATCGAACCCGAGCGGTTCTTCCTCGACCTGTCCCACCACCTGCCCCACACCTCCGACAGCGAACACCCCGGCAACTGCGTGATCACCACTGTCACCCCGAGCAACTGAAACGAGGAGATACCGGTGACATCACTGGAACCAGGGGTCGGCGTGCGTACAGCGGAATTCGTCGAGGTCGGGGGGCTTCGCGTCCGCTACGCGGCGACGGGCACCGGCCCGCCCGTGGTCCTGCTGCACGGACTGGGCCGCAGCCTGGAGGACTGGGAGCCGCTGCGGGCCGCTCTGAGCGGGTACCGGCTGATCGCCATCGACCTCGCGGGCTTCGGGCAGTCCCAGGCCCTGCCCGACTGCCGCCTCGCGGCACTGGCCCGGCACGTCGCAGGGGCCTTGGACGTGCTCGGGGTTCCCTCGGGCGCCCATGTGGTGGGCAATTCGCTCGGCGGAGCCGTCGCGATGCGGATCGCCGCGGATTCCCCCGCGCGGGTGGCGTCATTGGCGCTGCTCAACAGCGCGGGGTTCGGCCGCGACGTCACCTGGACCCTGCGCATCCTCGGCCTTCCGCTGCTCTGGCGGCTGCTTCTGCGTCCCCATGCGGACAGCGCGCTGATGTCGGAGCGCTCCATCTTCTACGACCCGGCCTTCGCCACACCCGAGCGGGTAGCCCTGGCACTCGCGCTCTCCCGTCGCGAAGGGGCGGCACAGACGTTCCGGCGCCAGTCCCAGGCCCTCGGTTCGTGGCGTGGCGTACGCCGCGGCTGGCGCGAGGAGCTGCTCACCGAGGTCTCGGCGCTCGACATCCCCACGCTCGTCGTCTGGGGCACCCATGACAGGATCCTGCCGGCCACCCACCTCGTGAACGCCGCGACCGCTCTCCCCCGGGCACGCACCCATCTGTTCCCCCGGACCGGCCACATGCCGCAGATCGAGCGCGCCGACGAGGTCGCCGTCATGCTCGGCTCGTTCTGGGACAGGCCATAGGTCCCGAACCACGCCCGGTTCAAGCGAGAGGGGAGGTTCCACGGCACCGCGGGGCGTGACCCGCCCCGGCCCCGGTACCCCGGGTACGTGTACCCGCCTCCGACAGGTGCGACGGCGTGAAGAGGTGACGCTCCCCGCGACGCTCGGATCGCCCTCGTGAGGAGTACTGGTGCCGGGGTGGCGGGCTGGACGCCGGCATGAACCCCCGCGCCAGGACACTGTACGAGCGGCACGGATACCGTCCCTTGTATACCGAGCGCACTTCCTGGCCGCGCGGCCTGCGGAGGTGCGGCTCGACACCACAACGCGCCGCACCCTCGGACGTACCAGAAAGGCCCGCCACTTCATGACCGACTCGCTCCACACAACGACAGCGCCCGTCCAGGTCCCCACCCGCATGCTGGTCGAGGCTCTGATCCGTACCGACCACACGGTCGACGCCGGCGAGCTCTACGCCACTGCCGACCAGCTCGGCATGACCGACCAGCAGGTACGCCTGTGCATCAAGCGGCTGGTGGCAGAGGGGCGCTTCGTCCAGGAAGGCAGGGGGCGCAAAGCACTGCTACGGGCGACCGGCGCTACCGTGCAGGCTCTGGGGCCGGACGTCGAGTTCGTCGCGCACGCCTTCCGGCAGGACGCGGGACTCGCCCCCTGGGACGGTATCTGGCACCTGGTCGCCTTCGCCGTACCCGAAGACACCCGCACGGCGCGCGACACACTGCGCGCCGTTCTCACCCGGCTCGGTGGCGCCCCCGTCCAGGGTGGCCTCTACGTCAGCGCCAACGCATGGGAACCCTACGTCGAGGACGCGGCTCGCCGGCTCGGCATCCACGACCGCCTCACCCTCCTCACCACCGACGACCTGCGTCAGGGCGATGTACGTGATCCAGCCGCGCTTGCCCGCAACCTGTGGCCGCAGGACGAGATCGCCGATCGCTATCGGCAACTCGCTTCCGTGGCCGAGCCGCGGCTGCGCCGACTCCAGGACGAGGCCGACCCCTCCTCGCTCCAGCAGCTGACCATCGCGGTCGAACTGGCCGCCGAATTCAGCCGTGCGATGGAGCCCGACCCTCTTCTGCCGCCCGAGCTGCTCCCCCGGCCCTGGCCGGGAACCGAGGCACGTCGGCTCGTCGCACAGTGCTGGCAGCTCCTGGACCGGCTGGGGCAGTCCGGCACAGCGGCCGGGCAGCACGTCCGCCTGTTCCGCCTTTACGACGACGCTGTCAGGGGAACCGGGTCCGCAGGGCAGCGCCGCGACGGGTGAGCCCGAAGCCGGGTACCGGATGCGTAACGCGGGACGTGAGAGCCGTGTACCGGCCGGGCCATTCCTCGTCGTAGGGGATGGCTTTTTCGCAGCGGATGACTTTGAGCTGCTCGTCCGCAGGAGCGCGGTGTACCCAGGGGTTGCCCTCTTCCGCGGGCACACCGGCTGCCGGCCGTTGTTCGCCATCCGATCCATCCTGGTTGCCGGCATCCTGACGAAGCACGGGGCCGGGGGCCGGCCGGCTCAATGACCGGTGGTCAGTCGGGCGCGGCGCCTCGTGGGGCCGGCCGCGGCACATACCGCGGCTCCCGGGGCGAAGGGCCGGCGTCCTTCACCGCCCGCTCGACGTCCTCCTCGACCAGGTCATGATTCAGGGCGAACGCGGCTGCCGCCCCCTGCCCCGCAGCGGTGATCACGAGCGCCCTCGCATCGGACACATTGCCGACCGCCCACACCCCGGACACACTGGTCCGGCCCGCATTGTCGGTGGTCACCCAGCCGTTGAGGTCCCGCTCGCACCCCAGACCGGTGAGCAGGGAGTCGTGGGGCACCATGTGCGGGAAGACAAACACTGCGGAGCGCGGGACGACATGCCCCTCGGCCAGCTCGACCCCGCGCAACCGGTCGTCCTCGGTCACCAGACGCTTGACGGTCCCCGCGGCGACGACGATCCCGCGGGCAGCCAACTGCTCGCGCTCCCGCTCACCCAGGTCCAGGGTGTGCGGGAAGAACACGACATCGTGCGACCACTGTCGCAAGAGCAGCGCGTGCCGCACCGCGCCGGGGTGGGTACCCAGCACCCCGATCGGCTGGTCGCGCACCTCGTACGCGTGGCAGTAGGGGCAGAACAGCAGGTCCCTGCCCCACCGTTCCCGCACGCCGGGGATCGCGGGGAGCTCGTCCCGCAGTCCGGTGGCCACCACGACCCGGCGGGCACCGAGCACCGCACCACCGTCCAGACGGACGGAGAAGCCTGGGTCGATCTGATCCACACGGCTCTCGAACACGTCCACCCCGTAACCGGCGACCTCGGCCCGGCCCACCGCCAGCAGGTCGGCCGGGGACATCCCGTCCCGGGACAGGAAACCGTGCATATGCGCGGCGGGAGCGTTGCGCGGCCCGCCCGCATCCACCACCGCGACCCGGCGACGCGCCCTGGCCAGAACCAGAGCCGCGCTCAGCCCCGCCGCACCCCCGCCCACCACCACCACGTCGTACACGCCCCCGTCAAAAGTGGCGCTCCCCGTACTGTCCCGCACATCGTCCGTCGTACCGCCCATGGCGATCACCTCCACCCCGAGCGTGTACCACCGGACAACAGGCCAACAAAAAGCCTTGCCAATATCGCAAACCCCCACCACCCGCCACGTGAACCACCAGGCATCGGGCACAGGCGACGGACCCGATCACGTACGCCCGCGACGGCCGGGTGCGCGCAGCAGCAGGCCGAGCGAGATCAGCCCGGCCACGGCCGCCACCAGCGTGGACCAGAACCAGAAGGTCACCCAGGTATCGGGGACCGGCAGCAGCAGCACCAGCACGGCTGGATAGAGGATCAGCAGCCGGCGCAACCGGCGCTCCGCATTGAGCTGTTCACGCAGACGCTCGCAGGCTCCCCCGGCCGCCGGGCCCGTTCGCCCGGCGGGTATCAGCTCGTCGGCGATGGTCCGCCGCCACGTGTGCACGGTGGCGCCGATCATCGTGAGCAGGAGGACGAGCCCCAGTAACTGGAACCATTCGGGCACTCTGGGGTGACTGGGCGTGGTGAACAACAGCATCGGCACCGAGAACAGGACCGCGCTCAGCGCTTCGGCGGCGAAGAGGCGGGTGGCCGGAGTACGGCTCAGCGCGGTGGGCACGATCAACTCCCTGAGCGGGACCCTCCGGCCGGTGCGGGCACGAGGACGCGTCACGATCCTGGACTCACCCTTCAGAGTTCAGTGCGGCCCGGCCTGACGGCTGCGGACGCGGTGGGGCGGCGTCCTTCGCCGTCAGCACGTACTGCCGCGGGTCGAAGGCTCGTGTGCGACGACGGAATCGCCATGTCGGTTCGGGCCAGATGGACGTGATACGACCGGTGCGGTCCTGGTACCAGCCGACGCAGCCGCCGGCGGCCCAGACGGTGGGCTCCATCCGGCTCTGCAGCTCCGCGTTGAAGGCGTGCTGGGCCTCGGCCCGCACTTCCACGGCGGTCAGGCCCCGGCCGCGCATCAGCCGCAGGCAGCTGAGCAGGTAGTCGATCTGCGACTCGATCATGTAGATGAGGCTCGTGTGTCCTACGCCGGTGTTGGGACCCGCCATCAGGAAGAGATTGGGGAATCCCGCGACCGTGGTGCCGAGGTGGGCCTGCGGGCTGCCTTCCCAGACCTCGCTCAGGGACCGCCCCTCGGCACCGATGACCTGCTGCGCGTACGTCGCGTCGGTGACGCGGAATCCGGTTCCGTAGATCAGCACGTCCACCGGGTGCTCGGCGATGGCCTCTCCGTCCCGCGCCGCGGCGGTGGGCGCGGTGAGCACCGCATCGGGCCCGATGCTCGTGATCGGATCAGTGACCACGTCGACATTGGGCTGGACCAAGGCCGGGTAGTAGTCGTCGGACAGCAGGACACGCTTGCAGCCCAGTTCGTAGTCCGGGGTCAGCTTGGCCCTCATTCCCGGGTCCGCGACCTGACGGTGCAGATGGCCGAGCGCCTCGCGTTGACCGAGTGCGGACATGGTGCGGTTGCCGAGCAGAGCGGGGAGCGTCGCCTCCCGGGCCAGATACTCCCAGCCGCGAGCCAGTCGCTGCAGCGGCGGTGCCAGCCGGAACAGACGTTGCTGCCACAGCGGGATGACCCGGTCGCGCCTCGGCGCGATCCACGGAGGAGTGCGCTGAAAGACCGTCACCTGCCGTGCCGTGCGCTGCAGATGAGGGACGAACTGGATTGCGCTCGCGCCGGTCCCGATCACTCCCACCCGCTTGGATCGCAGATCCAGGTCGTGCCTCCACCTGGCGGAGTGGAACGCCTCGCCGGTGAAACCGTCGAGTCCGGGCAGCGACGGAACGGCCGGCTCCGACAGTGGGCCTTGGGCCAGTACCAGCAGCCCTGCGGTGAGCGGACCCGTGCTGGTCCGCAGGTCCCAGCGTTGCCGCTCGGAATCCCAGGCAGCGCGTTGCAGTTCGCAGCCGAGGCGCAGATTCGGCTTCAGGTCGTACTCGTCGACGCAGCGCCTGAGGTACTGCCCGATCTCCTCGCGCGGAGCGAAGCGCCGGCTCCACGCGGGATTGGGCGCGAAGGAGAACGAGTACAGGCGCGAGGGAACGTCGCAGGCGCACCCGGGATAGGTGTTGTCCCGCCATGCGCCGCCGACCTCGTCGGCCCGCTCCAGTATCAGCACGTCCCGGTGGCCCTCCTGCAGCAGCCGGATGGCCGTACCGAGCCCTGAGAAACCCGCGCCGACGATGACCACGGATACGTGGCGTGCGCTCATGGCATCCCCCTGCACGGGGCCGTGAGCCTGCGGCACGGCCCCCGGTCCGCGCGGAGCCGTGTCCGGGCGCTGTGGGTTGGTCATGATCCTCCTCCATCAACATTCTGCTCGATCTAAAACCGATCGTATAGCATTCGATCGTATCCGATCAGAGAGAGCAAGTGAATGAGGAACCCGCCATCCGCCGGACCCGGCGGGATCGGGGGTGGGGCGAGAGTGACGGACAGGAAGCACGAAGCGGCCGAGACCGTGGTGGGCATGGGCGCCGGCCCCGGGCTCGGCTCAGGGGCAGCTCCGGTGCGGGAGCCGGGCAGGACACGCGGCATCGGCCCAGACCAAAGCGGGCCGAGGAGCTGTCCGGTTGGCCGGGAAGCTATGCCTCGACGTACGCGACGACCGCGGTCGTCCATGGGGCCGCCACGATGCGGTTGCCCCGCGCACACCGTGGACCCGGTCCGTGCGTACGCCACAGCCGGGCGGGCGAAGACCGAAGCCCTTGCCTCCGTGCCGGACCGGCCGGGACGAACCCCTTCACCATCCGCTCGTCAGCCATCGGCCGTCACTGATCCGCCGCTGTCGCAGGCACGTTCGCAAGGGCCGCTCCAAGGTCGGCCGTTCAAGAAACCAACTGCTCGCGCACGGCCCTCAGGCGACCGGAAGGAAAGGAACCGCTCGTGCCCAACCACGACGAGCCTGCCCACGACAGCTTCGCCCGCTGGCTGTTGCATCGCTGCCGACGGGCCGGACACGACACCGAGTCCGCCGACACCCGGAGCTCGATCCACATCATCGCCGCTTTCGCCGTGTCCGACGGCCTGGACGCCGCGCTCACGGCCAATCTCGCCCAGGCCCTCGCGGTGACTCCCGAGGAACTCACGGCCGCCATTCCCGTACGTCGGCCGGGCGCGGGACCGGTCCGGGCGGATGACGTTCACGATGCGGGCCCCACCCCGAGCGGACGGAACGAGGGTTGCGCGGATTGATGTACTGGCCGGTTTCCGGCACTCGGGGGAGGCCGGTCCCGTTCCGTACGCGTACACGTACGCACAGCAGGTTCCAGCGGAGTCAGCCGGCCGTTCCCCCGGGGTCCGCTGCCCAGGGATCGGGCGGGACCACCTCGACGCACCGGCCGCTCTCGTCCACCAGGCGGCCGTAGACCTTCACCTGCCGCAGCACCAGCCGTCGTTCGGTGACGGCGACGCCCGGGCACTTCGTGGCGATCCGGATCAGCACGTCCTCAAGGTGCTCGAAGGACCGCAGATTGACGAAGAGAGCGAGGTTGGTCGGACTGGCCACGGCCGCGCACATACGGGTTTCCGGCCAGCTCGCCACCCGATGTCCCACGGCCCGCAGATCCATGTCCGGGACAGTCAGCCACAGCAGTGCCATCGTGTGCCATCCGGCGAGTTCCCGGGCGACATCGCAGCGGAACGCGATGTCGCCGTTCCGGCGGAGCCGGTCCAGCCGGCGCTGCACCGCCTTCGGTGTGGTGCCGAGTTCGTCGGCGAGATCGGCATAGGCACGCCGTCCGTCGCGGCCGAGCGCGAGGAACAACGCCCGGTCGAGCGGGCCGAAGGGACGGATCTCCCGCGGCGGCGGACCGATGGCCTCGCGAATCCGCTCGGTCTGGGAACTGTTCATCACGCCGAGGCGCCACACCATTCCGCCGAAGAGACTGCCGAAAACGTGGCTGCGCGTCCGGATCACGTGCGGCGACAGCGGCAAGCCGTTCAGCAGCACATTCGTCGTGCCGGCCAAGGTCGGCGTGGCGATGTTGGCGAACACGTGGTAGTCGCCACTCGTGATGCCGACAGTGGTGACGTAGGGCTGACGCGTCAGCTGCATCGCGACGGACATCTCCGTGCCGGGCGCGCAGGTGAACTCGACGATCGCACCGCGACTGCGAGCGTCACTCATGCCGATGCTCACCCACGCCGCACCGTCGTCCACGAGCCGCCGCCATCGACGGGCCAGGGTGATCGGAGAGAGTCCCAGCACCTCACCGAGCTTCGTCCAGCTCGCCCGCGGGCTGATCTGAAGCGCGTCCACGAGGGCGAGATCGATCTCGTCAAGCTCTCCGGTCTCAGCGTCGATTCTCATCATCCAGACCCCCTTGAAAGTCAGTATCCATCAATTCGGGGACCCAGTGCGGCATCGAATCGAGGCTGTGACGACACAGGCCCCCCTCCGTGAGGTATTCAGGACGGAAGTGCACGATGGACCACACAACCAGCGTCGATCAGGGTGACGGACGGGACGTCCGTCAGGATGCGCTGTACCGCAGGATCAGCAGGCGACTGCTGCCACTGCTGCTGATCTGCTACGTGTTCGCGGCTCTGGACCGGGTCAACATCGGCTTCGCGAAGCTCCAGATGTCCGAGGACATCGGGATCAGCGAGGCCACCTACGGTCTCGGGGCCGGCATCTTCTTCCTCGGCTACGTCCTGTTCGAGGTGCCCAGCAACCTGATCCTGGCCAGGATCGGCACGCGCAAGACCCTCGTGCGGATCATGCTCCTGTGGGGCCTGACGTCCAGCGCGATGCTCTTCGTCCATGACACGACCAGCTTCCTGGTCCTGCGCTTCCTGCTCGGTGTGTTCGAGGCCGGCTTCGCGCCAGGTGTCATCCTGTACCTCAGCTTCTGGTATCCACCCGCGCGACTGGCCGCGCCCACGGCGTTGTTCATGCTCGCCGGGCCCATCAGTTCCATGATCGGCGGGCCGGTCTCCGCCTGGATCATGACCGCACTGGACGGTGCGTGGGGCCTGGCCGGCTGGCACTGGATGTTCCTCCTCGAAGGGGTCCCCTCGGTGCTGCTCGCACTGGTCGTCCGGCGCGTCCTGGCGGACTCTCCGGCCCAGGCTTCCTGGCTCGGCGCCGAGGAGAAGGCAAGGGTGGCCCGGGACATCGCCGCCGGGCACAACCCGCACGGCAAACAGCAGTTCCGCGAAGTACTGCGGGATCCGCGCGTGTACGGCCTCTCGCTGAGCTACTTCTTCCTGATCGGCGGGATGTACGCGGTGATCTTCTGGTTGCCGACGATCCTCTCCGACAGCGGCGTCGAGAGCACCATGACGATCGGCCTGTACTCCGCGCTGCCGTACGCCGCCGCGATCATCGCGATGATCGCGTTGAGCAGGAGATCCGACCGGCTGGGGGAACGCCGGCTGCACAGCGCGGTCCCGGCGATCACCGCCGGGGTGTTCATGGCCGTCGCCGCGTTCACCACCGACCAGCTCGCGCTCGCCATGACGGCGATCGCCGTCTCGACCGCGTGCAGCTGGGGTTCGTACGCGGTGTTCTGGTCGATGCCGTCGGCCTACCTGTCCGGGACCGCCGCCGCAGGAGGCATCGCGCTCATCAACAGCATCGGTCTGCTCGGCGGGTTCATCAGTCCGGCACTGCTCGGCTACCTCAAGGAGAGCACCGGCTCCAACCACACGGGCCTGCTCGTCCTGGTCGGGATGCTGCTGGCTGGCGGCGTCGGCATCGCCGCGAACCGCCTCCCCGCCCGCAACCGCTGACGGCATCCACCGAACGAGAGGAACGGCAAATGCGCATCATGGTCGCTGGGTTCCAGCACGAGACCAACACCTTCTCCGCAACACCTGCCACCTATGACAGCTTCGTCAACGGCGAGGGATTCCCCGCACTGCGACGGGGCGAGGCACTCCACGAACTGGCGAACGTCAACATCGCGATGGGCGGCTTCCTCTCCGCCACGCGGGCCTACGACTGGGACATCGTGCCCGTGATCTGGGCGGCGGCCTGCCCGTCCGGACGGGTCGCCCGCGACGCCTACGAGCGCATCACCGGCGAGATCCTCGATGCGGCACAGGCCATTCGGCCGGATGCGATCTACCTCGACCTGCACGGCGCGATGGCGGCCGAACACCATGACGACGGAGAAGGCGAACTCCTCGGCCGACTGCGCGCGGTCGTGGGGAACGACGTCCCCATCGTGGTGAGCCTGGACCTGCACGCCAACGTCACCGAACGCATGATGTCCACTGTGGACGCCGCGGTGGGCCTCCGTACGTACCCGCATGTCGACATGGCCGAGACAGGCAGCCGGGCCGCCGCGCTACTGCGGCGGTTGTGCGCCGGCGAACGGCTTCACCTCCGGTGGAGAAGGATTCCCTTCCTCATCCCGGTGAACAGCGGTTGCACCGACATGGGACCTGCCCGGGACATCTACCGCAGCCTCGGCCGCGGGGAGGGGGACGGGACCATCCTGTCCTTCGCGGCAGGCTTTCCTGCCACGGATTTCCCCGAATGCGGTCCGGTTGTCTGGGGGTACGGAAGCGACGTCGACGCGTTGCGGGGCCGGCTCGACACGCTCTACGAGGACATCGTGCGACGGGAGGCCGACTGGCAGGTGAGTCTGCTGCCGCCTGCCGTAGCGGTCGCCGAAGCGAACCGGATGGCCGATGACGCCACCCGCCCGGTGGTGATCGCCGATACCCAGGACAACCCCGGCGCCGGCGGTGACGCCCGTTCGACCGGCATGCTCCGCACACTGGCGGAAGCCCGGGTGTCCGCCGTCCTGGCCGCCGTCTGGGACCCCGCCGCCGCGGCGGCGGCACATGCCGCCGGAACGGGCAGGGCCATCGGCATCACGCTCGGCGGGTACCCCGGCATCCCCGGCGCCGAGCCGTTCGAGGGGATGTTCGTCGTCGAGCACCTCTCCGACGGCCGGTGCCGTTTCGAAGGTCCGATGATGCACGGAACCGAGATCGACTCCGGCCCGAGCGCCTGCTTGCGCATCGACGACGTACGAGTGGGAGTGACGAGCCGGAAGGTGCAGCTCATCGACCGAAGCCAGCTCCACATGCTCGGAATCCGCCCGGAACGGGAACGGATCATCGTGGTCAAGAGCTCGGTCCACTTCCGCGCCGACTTCGAGCCCCACGCCGAAGCCGTCCTCGTAGCAGGGGCACCGGGGCCGATTCCCGCGAACCCGGCCGACCTGCCGTGGCGGCATCTGCGACCGGGCATGCGGACGAGCCCGCTGGGCCCGACGGCGCCATGACGGTCCCTGGCCGCCCCGGCGCCCACCGCCGGGAAGGCGGCCCGACAACGAGCCACCACCCAGAGGAGTCGTCGTGACCAGCAGAACCGGACAGACCAGCACCTTGATCAGGAATGCCAGAGTCCTCGATGTCCACGCCGGCACATACGCCGAAGGGGCGAGCATCCTCATCACCGGCGATGTGATCGCCGAGGTCGGCGGCAGCGAGGTGAAGGCGCTGGCCGAAAGCACCGTCATAGACGCAGGAGGGCGCACGGTCCTTCCCGGACTCACCGACGCCCACGTGCATGTGACCGCGTGCACCGCAGACCTCTCCGCACAGGCGGAGTGGTCGCCGGCCTACGTGACCGCCAGGGCGGGTCACATCCTGCGGGGCATGGTGCGGCGTGGCTTCACCACCGTGCGGGACATGGGCGGCGCCGACTACGGCCTGGCCGAGGCGGTCGGCGAAGGGTACCTGCCCGGCCCGCGCCTGCTGTTCGGGGGGAAGGCGATCTCCCAGACCGGTGGCCACGCCGACATGCGCCACCGCGGCCGGACCGTGGCCGACGAGCACCCCCACTGCCCGGCCGTCGGCGTGGTGTGCGACGGTGTGGACCAGATCCGAAGGACCGTCCGTGATCAGCTGCGTACCGGTGCGCACCACACCAAGCTCATGCTGTCCGGTGGGGTCGCCTCCCCGACCGACAGGGTGGACTCCACCCAACTGTCGCTCGACGAGATCCGCGCCGCAGTCGAGGAAGCGGAGGCTGCCAACCGGTACGTCGCGGGCCACGCCTACACCGCACGCGCCATCAACCGCGCACTGCGACTCGGCGTGCGCAGCATCGAGCACGGCAACCTGCTCGACGAGACCAGCATCGAGCTGTTCAAGCAGCACAAGGCCTTCTACGTACCCACCCTGGTCACCTACCGGACACTGGCCGCCGAGGGACCACAGCACGGCCTGCCGGCCGACAGCCATCGCAAGGTCTCCCACGTGCTGGAACACGGCTTGCGGGCCCTGGAGTTGGCCCACCGCGGTGGCGTCGAGATCGTCTTCGGCACAGACCTGCTCGGCGGCATGCACGTGCACCAGGCCGAGGAATTCACGATCCGTGCCGAAGTCCAGCCTCCCATCGACATCATTCGTTCCGCCACGTGTGTGGCCGCACGGCTCGTCGGTCTGGAAGGCCTCATCGGCGAGATCACGCCCGGCGCCCATGCCGACATTCTGATGGTGGAAGGCGATCCGCTGGAGAATGTCACCGTACTCGCCCGACCGGACAAGCATCTGAGGCTAGCGATGAAGGCCGGTCAGGTCATGCACCGGTCAACACTCGACCTTGTCGGTGGTCCGTAGGGTTTCGGGTTCCCGTCGGGGCGCGGCGCCCCTGAGCCACCTCGACAGAGCGCGGCCCGCCGAACCGGGCCATTCCACTTCACGGACGTACAGCCGAGCGGCTCCGAACAGTTCTGGACGGACAGTCCGATGTGGACGTATGGTCCAGAGCGTGGAGACTGCTGAAGAAAGCACAGACCATCGGGTCCGGATGTGGGCGCCCGTGGGCCAGGCCGTCGCGCTGTTGCTCGGCCCGTATGCCGAGGTGGTCCTGCACGACCCGGACACGGACCGGATCCTGGCGATCTGGAATCCGATGGGCTCCCGCGGCCCCGGGGACCCTTCGCTGCTGGGCGAGCTGGACAGGCTGGACCCGTCGGCGCGGGACGTGTTCGGACCGTACGAGAAGCTGCTCGCAGACGGCCGGCGGCTTTCATCGGTCAGCGCCGTCCTGCGCGAGCCGGACGGGAAGGCCGCCGCGGTGCTGTGCGTCAACCTCGACCGCACGCCGCTGGAGCAGGCCGCAGCCGTGCTGTCCGCGTTCGGCGCCCCGGCGACGCCCCGGCCGGAGCCTCTGTTCGAGCAGGACTGGAACGACCGCGTCCAGCACATCGTCGGCGCGTACGTGCGCGAGTGCGGCCGCCCCGTCGAGCGGCTGACCCGCGCCGACCGCCTGGCCGTCCTCGCCCGCCTGGACGGGGCCAAGGTCTTCGCGGTGCGCCGCGCCGCCCCCGTCGTCGCCGCGGCCCTGCGGGTCTCCCGCTCCACCCTCTACGGCCTGCTGGCCGAACTTCGAGCACCCCGTACGAAGGACGACACACCATGACCCGGCTGCCCGACTTCCGCCTGGAAACCTACTTCTCCCGGTGGGAGTTCACCGCGCGTCACCACCTGACCGCCTCCGACGTGCAGACCATGACCCTTGGCGAGCTGCTCGCCCTGGCCGATGACCAGGACCGTGCCGCGTTCGAGAACCTTTCGCTGGGCTACACCGAGACCTACGGCGACCCGGCCCTGCGCGAGGCGATCGCCGGGATGTACGAGCGGGCGGACGCGGCCGACGTGATCTGCTTCGCCGGCGCCGAGGAGGCGCTCTACCTGGCGATGAACGTCCTGCTGGGCGCGGGCGACCACGCCGTGGTGGTGACCCCGAACTACCAGGCGGCCGAGACCGTTCCGCTCGCCCTGTGCGACGTCACCGGCGTCGCCCTTGACCCCGACCGGGACTGGGCCCTGGACCTCGATGCGGTGAGGGCGGCGATCCGCCCGAACACCCGGGTCGTCTCGGTGAACTTCCCGAACAACCCCACCGGCAAGGTCATCGGCGCAGCCGACTTCGCCGAGCTGGCACGGCTGTGCGACGAGCGCGGCATCCACCTGTTCAGTGACGAGGTCTACCGCGGCCTGGAACGCGACCCGGCGCGCACCCTGCCGCAGGCCGCCGACCTGTCCGGCCGCGCCCTGTCGCTGAACGTCACCTCCAAGTCGCTCGGCCTGCCGGGCCTGCGGATCGGGTGGATCACCTGCCGCGACCGGGAGCTGCTGTCCCGCCTGGAGCGGGCCAAGCACTACACCACGATCTGCAACTCCGCCCCCAGCGAGGTCCTGGCCCGCATCGCGCTCAAGGCCCGCGCCACGATCCTGGACCGCAACCGGGCACTCATCGCGCGCAACCTGCCGCTCTTCGACGCCTTCTTCGCCGAATTCGCCGACCTCTTCGATTGGCGGGCGCCGGACGGCGGCTGCGTCGCCTACCCCCGTTACCTCGGCCCGGACGGAGTGGAGGAGTTCTGCACCCGGCTGGTCGAGGAAGCCGGCGTCCTGTTGCTGCCCGCCGGCCTCTACCGCTCCGAACTCACTCCCACCCCCACCGACCGTTTCCGCATCGGCGTCGGCCGCGCCGACCCCGAAGAGGGCCTGGCCGCCTTCGCCCAGTGGCTGCGGGCGAACCGGTGACCCCACTCGTCTTCGACACCTCCGCGATCAAGCGCGCCACCACCCCGGAGTTGGTCTTCGCCGCCGTCCGCGACGCGCTGATCGCCCACGCCCACGGACGCACCACCGTGCCGCCACCGCTGCACCTGCCGTTCCCCCACGCCGACGGCGACTGCCATGTCAAGGCCGGATGGATCACCGACACGCCCGACTTCACCGTGAAGATCGCCACCGGCTTCTACCGCAACCCCGACGCCGGCCTGCCCACGAACCACGGCCTGGTCTGCGTCGTCAGCGCCCGCACCGGCCGGATCCGCGCGATCCTCGACGACCAGGGCCTGCTCACCGCCTGGCGCACCGCCGCCGCCGGCGCCCTGGCAACCCACGCCATGGCCCGCCCCGACGCCGCCACCCTGGCCGTGTTCGGCACCGGAGAACAGGCCCGCCTCCAGGCTGAATGGCTGGCCCGGCTCCGCCCGATCGACACGGTGCTCGTCCATGGCCGCAGCCGGGACAGAACCAGGTCGCTGTGTGAGAAGTTCGAGGCCGTCGGGCTCCACTCCCGGCCTGCCGCGGCCGACGAGGCGGCCGCAGCCGACATGGTCGTCACCACCACACCGGCGACGGTCCCGGTCCTGCAGGCCGGTGACGTCCGCGCGGGCGCGCACGTCACCGGCATCGGCACCGACATGCCTCACAAGAACGAACTGCCGCCGGCGCTCTTCGCCCGCGCGGCACTGGTCGCAACCGACGACCACCAGCAGTGCCTGGACCACGGCGACTTCGGCCACGCCGTGCGAGCCGGGTCCACGACCCACACCGGCGACACACCCATCGGTCTCCTGCTCGACAGGCCCGTCGAGCGGCCGGACGGTGCGATCACGGTCGCGGACCTCACCGGAGTCGGCGCACTCGACGCGGCACTCGCTGCGGCCGTCCTGCGCGAGCTGGCCCCATAGTCGCCTGAGCAGCGGCCAAACGCCGGCTGCCCTCCGCCGGATCGGCCCAAGAGACTGGAAAGGTGGCTGCGCAAGCACCACCACTTCGAAACGCCGCCATGGTTCAGCCCACTCGAACCCGTTCAGGACCAGGGCGGCCTTGAGCTGTGACCGAGGCCTCCTTCGGCAGCTCGTCCTTCCGGCTTCACATTCCGCACTGCAGAATCTTGTGTCCCATTCCGCAGCACGGACGACATCCTGTGGCCATGACCACGCAGCGCACCCCACAACCGATGGAGACCGTGCGGCGCAGCCCGTCCGGCCCGGTGCCGGTGCCCTGTCGGCTCATCGCCGTCCACGGCGGTTACGGCGGCTACGACGGCTACGACGGCTACGACCTCATTGTCCACGCCGCCACCGTCCCGCCACGCCGGCGAACGCGCTGACCAGTGCGGTGTTCGCCGCCGTGTCCGCCGTGTCCGCCGTGTCCGCCGTCCTGCTCCTCGTCACGTACATCGTCGCTCGGCCCGCCTCCGGCGTGGTCATGGCCACGGCGCGCTGACCCACCGATCGAGAGGTACTCATGACCATCACCTCACCCGTCCGCATCCAGGCGGTCGATGCCCCTGGCCAGCCCGATGTCACCCCCGCGCTCAAGAACCTCTACCACGGCTTCGAGCAGGAGCTGCTGGTCCCGCTGTGGACGGAGATCGGCGACCTCATGCCGGCCAGTCCGCGCTCGCGCGCCGTACCCCATGTGTGGCGGTGGCAGAGCCTGCGCCGACTCGCGGCGGAGGCCGGCGACCTGGTGCCGGTGGGCCGTGGTGGTGAGCGCCGGGCGATCGCGCTCGCCAACCCGAGCCTGGGCGGCCGCCCGTTCGCGACCCCCACGTTGTGGGCGGCGATCCAGTACCTGATGCCCGGCGAGGACGCGCCGGAGCACCGGCACACCCAGCACGCGTTCCGGTTCGTCGTCGAGGGCGAGGGCGTGTGGACCGTTGTCGGTGGCGACCCGGTACCGATGCGACGCGGCGACTTCCTGCCGCAGGCCGGCTGGAACTGGCACGCCCACCACAACGCGACGGCCGAGCCGATGGCATGGATCGACGGCTTGGACATCCCGCTCCAGTACGTCACCGAATCGCAGTTCTTCGAGTTCGGCCGCGACGAGATCAGTGAGAGCGAGCGCACGACGCCGGAGCGGTCGCGTTCCGAGCGGCTCTGGGGCCATCCCGGCCTGCGTCCGCTGTCGGTCGGCGCGGTCGCTCCGGGCTCGCCCCTACTGGCCTACAAGTGGGAGTTCACCGATCGGGCGCTGGCCGACCAGCTTGCCATGGAGGCAGAGAACCACGGAGGCACCGTCGAGCCCGGCCATGCCGCGGTCCGCTATACCAACCCCCACAACGGCGCCGATGTGCTGCCGACGATCCGCGCGGAGTTCCACCGCATCGTGCGCGGCGCGGAGACCGCGCCGACGCGCGAGACCGGCTCGTCCGTGTACCAGGTCTTCGACGGCTCCGGCACCGTCACCGTCGGCGACTCGACCTGGTCGGTCACCCGCGGCGACCTCTTCGTGGTCCCTTCGTGGGCACCGTTCTCGGTGAAGTCCGAGGCCGGCGACACCGACTCCGACTCCGGCGCGCTGGACCTCTTCCGGTTCAGCGACTCCCCCGTCTTCGAAGCACTTCAGCTCGACCGCACCGACAAGAGAGACATCTGAGATGAAACTCGCGACCATCCGCACCCCTGACGCGACCCGCGCCGTCAAGCTGGAGGGCAGCGTCCTCGTGGACCTCGGTGAGGCCGACCTCGGCACGCTGCTCGCACAGCCCGACTGGGCCGGGATCGCGGCCGCCCGCACTGTCGCGTCCGGCGCCGCGACGTACGACGTCGAGGGCGCGGACTTCGCGCCGGTCGTGCCGCAGCCCTCGAAGGTGATCTGCGTCGGCCACAACTACTCCGGCCACATCAAGGAGATGGGTCGGGAACTGCCGTCGTACCCGACTCTTTTCCCGAAGTTCGCCGACACTCTCACCGGCGCGAACGACCCGATCGAGAAGCCGGCCGAGACCGGTGCGCTCGACTGGGAGGTCGAGCTGGTCGTGGTGATCGGCAAGCCGGTGCGGCGCGCGAGCGAGGACGAGGCCGCTGCCGCGATCGCCGGCTTCACGGTGATGAACGACGTGTCGATGCGCGACTGGCAGTTCCGCACCATCGAGTGGACCCAGGGCAAGATCTGGGATTCCTCCACGCCGGTCGGACCCTACCTGGTCACCCCCGACGAGGTGGGCGGCGTGCGGCCCGCGCTGGAGGTGTCGACCACCGTCGACGGCCGGGTGATGCAACGCGACAACACCGGCACGCTGCTCTTCGACCCGGTCTTCCTGGTGCGGTACGTCTCCACGATCACCCGGCTCAACCCGGGCGACCTGATCGCCACCGGCACTCCGGCGGGCGTCGGCCACGCCCGCGATCCCAAGATCTACCTCGCCGGTGGTGAGACCGTCGTCACCGAGATCGCAGGGCTCGGCGCGTGCACCAACGTCATCGTCGAGGAGTCCTGATGTCACGCACATGGACAGACGCCCGCGGCTGGATGCAGCAGGGCACGAAGCTGCTGCTCGCCTCGGTGGACGGCCTCGACCCGGCGTCGTACGACGCCGCCAGCGGGTTGCCCGGATGGACCCGCAGGCACCTCGTCGCACATGTGGCGGCAAACGCCGACGCACTCCGCAACCTGGTGCACTGGGCCGCCACCGGTGAGGAGACCCCGATGTACGCCTCGCTCGAGGAACGTGCCGCCGGAATCGCGCGTGGTGCGCGGCTGCCCGCCGCGGAACTCACCGCGTGGACCCACGAGTCGGCCGAGCGGCTCGAGACAGCGATGGCAGTGCTGCCGTTCGAGCGCTGGCAGGCCGAGGTGGTCACCGCCCAGGGCAGGACCGTGCCGGCCGGCGAGATCCCATGGATGCGCAGCCGCGAGATCTGCGTGCACGCGGTCGACCTGGCCACCGGCATCGGCTTCGCGGATCTGCCCGAGGAGTTCCTGGCCGCACTGGTCGTCGACATCAAGGCCAAGCGCGGCCTCGACACGGTGCCCGACGGACCGCTGCCCGACCGCGCCGCCTACCTGGCCGGCCGCCCGTACTCCCTCGCCGAGGCCCCCGAGCTCGGCCCGTGGCTGTAGGAGGAGAAGCATGAGCAATCCAGATGTCATTGTCGTCGGCGGCGGCATAGGCGGCCTCTCGACCGCCTTCGCGCTGCGCCGCCAGGGGCTCGCGGTGCGCGTGCTGGAGTGGGCCGCCGAGTTCGGCGAGGTCGGCGCGGGACTGCAGATCGCACCGAACTGCACCCGGATCCTGCACGAGTACGGCCTCCTCGACCAGGTGCTGGAGCGTGGCGTAGCGCCGGCGGACATGATCATGTTCGACGGCGTCGACAGCTCGGAGCTGACCCGGCTCGACCTGCGCGACCTGGAGCGGACCTACGGCTTCCCGTACGTCGTGATCCATCGCTCCGATCTGCACGGCCTCTTCCTGGATGCCTGCCGCAGGACCGGTGTGGAGCTGCTCAACGACCAGCAGGTCGTCGGCTACGAGCAGGGCGTCGGCTCCGCGTCGGTGCGGCTCGCCGACGGGCGCGTCGAGACGGCGCCGCTGGTGATCGCGGCCGACGGACTGCACTCGGTGGCGCGTCGGCAGTACGTCGGCGACCCGGCGGTGTCGTCGTCGTACGTCGCCTACCGGGGCACGGTGCCGATCGAGCAGGCCCGTGCCGACCAGGTCGACGAGGATGCCGTCGCGGTGTACGTCGGGCCGGGCTGTCACTTCGTGCGGTACCCGCTGCGTGGCGGCGAGATGTTCAACCAGGTCGCCGTGTTCGAGTCGCCGAAGGCGCTGGCCGGTGTCGAGGGATGGGGGGCGCCGGACGAGCTCGACGCCGCGTTCGAGGGCACCTGCGAGCAGGTGCGGCAGGGGCTGCTGAGGTTGTGGCGTGACCGGTGGTGGCCGATGTACGACCGCGACCCGATCGACCAGTGGGTCTACGGCCGGGTAGCACTGCTGGGCGACGCCGCGCACCCGCCCCTGCAGTACATGGCGCAGGGCGCGATCATGGCGATCGAGGACGGCTGGGTGCTCGCTTCACATGTCGCGCGCAACCAGACGCCCGCGGGTGTGGACTGGGCTTCAGTACTGGCGGCGTACCAGGCGGTCCGGCCGGAGCACTGCCGCCGCGTGGTGCTGACCGCGCGGGCCTGGGGCGAGCTGTGGCATCTCGACGGAGTGCGGCGCGAGCAGCGCAACGCCGTTCTGCGGTCGCGGAACACGCGCGACTACGCTTTCACCGACTGGATCTTCGGCCCGACCGCGCTGTTCCCCGAGGACGAGCCGGAGATGTACCGGGCCATCCCCTTGACCAGCGCCGAGACCGTGCCGCAATGAGAGGGACGCAGGACTGTTCCGAGGCATCCGCCTCGGACCGGCCTTGCCGGCGGGGTGTGTGCGCGAGGCCGGACACCGGTCGGGTCGTGTGTCCGGGACCTCGGGCCATGAAACAACTCCACCGCCACCACCAGCGGGCTGAAGCCTCACTGTCACCAGCGGTCACCAGCGACCGCCCGCCATTCACCCCGGCCCGTGAGCCGCGAGCACCGCGGTTTCCACGAGGGTCGGGACACTCTCCACGAAAGGGAAGGCCATGAGCATGCAGATCCGTGCCGCCGTCGTCGAGGAGGTCGGCGCTCCCTTCACCTGCACCGACCTCGAGATCGATGCCCCCGGGCCGGGCGAGATCCTCGTACGCATCGTTGCCTCGGGTGTGTGCCACACCGACGCCAACACCCGCAGCGGCGGCATGCCGCTCCCGCTGCCGGGCGTGCTCGGTCACGAGGGTGCCGGCGTCGTCGAGGCCGTCGGCCCCGGCGTCACGAGCCCGGCCGTCGGTGACCACGTCGTGCTCGGCTGGCCGTTCTGCGGTGAGTGCAAGCATTGTCTGGAGGGCGAGCCCCGCTACTGCCTGAGCATCGCCCCTGCCCTCGTGTCCGGCGTGCGATTCACCGGCGAGAGGGCAGGCACCTCTGGCTACCGGCGCCTCGATGGCTCGCCTGTGTCGGGTCACTTCTTCGGACAGTCGTCATTCGCCACCCACTCGCTCGCGACGGCGAGCCAGGCCGTCGTCATTCCGGACGACGTCCCGCTGGAGATCGCCGGGCCACTCGCCTGCGGCATCGCCACGGGCGCAGGGGCCGTGCTCAACACCGCCCGGCCACAGGTGGGTGACAGCATCGTTGTCTTCGGCGTCGGCGCCGTCGGGCTGGCCGCGATCATGGCAGCCAGGAACACCCCCGCCACGACAATCGTCGCCGTCGACGTCCACGACTCCCGTCTCGCACTGGCCAGGCGATACGGCGCCACTCATGTCGTCAACGCCGGCAGCACGGCCGACGTGGTCGCGGCCGTCCAGGAGATCGTCGGCGGGACGGCCGACTACGCCCTGGACTGCACCGGTGTCATCAAGGTCGTCGAGCAGGCGATCGACACCATCGGAATGCTGGGGACGGCTATCCTCATCGGCGGCGCGCCGGCCGGCGCGAGCTTCACCGCCGACCACTTCCGCACCCTCTTCGGCAAGCGGATCGTCGGCACCCTCGGCGGCAGCGGACGCTCCCAGCGGCTCATCCCTGCGCTGCTGGCCCTGTGGCGGCAGGGCAGGTTCCCGTTCGACGAGCTCGTCGAGACCTTCGACTTCGAGGACATCGAGGGGGCGCTGCGGGCGAGCCACCGCGGCGACGTCATCAAGCCCGTGGTCAAGATGCCCGAACCCACTGCCTGACCATCATCGACGATCGAGGAAGGAACACGACACCATGACTCCGGAACTGAACGAGAGCCCGGTCTGGGACGGCAAGCTCTACTCCGACGGGTGGCGGGAGGGCTCGGGCGAGAAGATCACCGTCATCGCACCGGGCTCGGGCAAGGCGGTCGGCCAAGTGGCGAGCGCGACCCGGGCCGACCTTGACACCGCTGTGGCGAGCGCCAAGTCGGCACAGCGAGCCTGGGCCAAGGCTTCCTACACCCAGCGAGCCGCGGTGATGATGAAAGCCGCAGCGCTCCTGGCAGCCGATCCGGCCCGGCTGCAGGATGTCCTGGTCCCCGAGGCGGGTTCCGCGTTGGGCAAAGCCGGCTTCGAGGTGGGGCTGGTGGTCTCCGAACTGCAGGAGTGCGCGGCGCTCGCCTCGCACCCCAACGGCGAGATCCTGCGGTCGGTCAAGCCGCGTCTCTCGCTGGCGCGTCGCGTGCCTCTCGGTGTTGTCGGGGTCATCGCGCCGTTCAACTTTCCGGCGGTTCTTGCGATGCGTTCAGTCGCACCGGCCCTCGCGCTCGGCAATGCCGTGATTCTCAAGCCGGACCCGCGCACCCCCGTTTCCGGTGGCCTCGCGCTCGCCGAGTTGCTCGCCGAGGCCGGCCTGCCCGACGGCGTCTTGCACGTGTTGCCGGGTGGGGGCGACCTCGGGGCGGCGCTCGTGAGCCACCCGGACGTGCCCTGCATCTCCTTCACCGGGTCGACCGCGGCGGGCCGCAAGATCGGCGAGGCCGCTGCGTCCCTGCTCAAGCGGGTGCACCTCGAGCTCGGCGGCAACAACGCGACGCTCGTCATGCCCGACGCCGACGTCCAGGCGGCGGCGTCCGTCGGAGCGTGGGGGTCCTTCCTGCACCAGGGCCAGATCTGCATGACAACCGGACGTCACCTCGTGCACCGTTCCCTGGCCGACGAGTACGTCGCCGCCCTGTGCGAGAAGGCCGAGAACCTGCGCGTCGGTGACCCGTCCGACGCTTCGAACGCGCTCGGCCCGCTCATCGACACCCGGCAGCGCGACCGCGTCCACAGCGTCGTGACCGAGGCCGTGGCCAAGGGCGCAACCCTCGCGGCCGGTGGTGCCTACGACGGCCTCTACTACCGGCCGACGGTGCTCACCGACGTCACATCCGACAACCTTGCCTGGTCGGAGGAGATATTCGGCCCGGTCGCCCCGATCCAGCTCTACGACGACGTCGACGAGGCGATCGAGATCATCAACGCCTCCGAGTACGGCCTGTCGGTGTCGATCCTGACGTCGAACGCGTACGCCGCGTTCGAGCTGTCCGACCGCATCGACTCGGGCGCGGTCCACATCAATGACTCGACCGTCGATGACGAGGCGGTCGCCCCCTTCGGCGGTTGGAAGGGGTCCGGGGCCGGCGGACGGTTCGGGGGGCCGAACGCCAATATGGAGACCTTCACCGAGACACAGTGGGTCACGCTCCAGAGCGACATCGAGCGCTATCCGTTCTGAAGCTCCGCCGGGACGAGTGGCACCTGATCCGTGGCGCCCGTACTCCGGTCGGGAATCGTTGCCTGAACTGGTCCTGCGTGGGGCTCGGGGCGAGGAAGCAGAACATCGGGGAGTCGCCGGACATCCACCACGGTGAGAGGGGGCAGTGCTGGTGACGCCATCTGCCACCACTACCTCTCTCGGCGGTCCGGGCTGCGAGGAGGGCGGCCAGGAAGGCGTGAGCGAGCATGGCCGGGGTGATGTGCCGGCACCGGCCCGGACGGCGACGCACTTCGTACGGGCCCAGACCGCAACCTGTCCGTTCTTGTGCCGTGAGGGATAATTGCTTCTGCTGTGAAGAACAAACCGTCGTACTCGATCACTTCCGTGGACCATGCCCTGCACCTCGCCTCCCTGCTCCAGCAGGAGGGCCCGGTGCGGGTGACCGATGCGGCCAAACGCCTCGGTGTCTCTGACTCCACCGCGCACCGGCTGCTCGCGATGCTGGTCTACCGGGACTTCGCAGAGCAGATGCCGGACCGCAGATACCGTGCCGGCAAGGTACTTCGGCCTGTGGAGATGTCCGAGGCACCGGTGGTACTGCTCCGCAGGGTCGCCCTGCCTCATCTGCAGCGCCTGGTGGGCGAGACGCAGGAGTCCGCGAACGTGATGGTGCTCGCGGGGACGGAGGTCCGGTTCATCGCCACCGTCGAATGCCATCAGATCCTCCGTGTCGGCGACCGCGTAGGACGGTCGTTGCCGGCCCATATGGCGTCAGGGGGAAAGCCGATCCTCGCGGCGCTGCCGCCGGACCGGCTGACCGCCTTGTACGACGGTGTGGACGGTATCGAGCTTCCCCGGCTCAAGCGCGAACTCGCTCTCGTCCGCAAGCGCGGCTTCGCCATCAACGACCAGCGCACCGAGACCGGCCTGACCGCCGTGGGCATGCTGATCCGGAACCCGGTCGGCGAGCCCGAGGCGGGCCTGTCGCTCGCCATGCCGACGGCCCGGTTCGACCGGGACATGCTGCCCACCCTGGTGGGGGCCATGTCCGCCGCCACAACAAGGATCGAAAGCGACCTCGCGGCCGGGTGGTCTCCTTCCTCGGCCAGCTCTGCCATGCCCGGCTCGCCGAACTGCCCCAGCGGCTCGGGGACGGACGACGCGAACCGATCGCCGGCGAGGTGAGGCCGTTGTACGGAGCACCCGCCATGTTCACCCCGGGCCTGATGACGACCAGGCCCACCGCCACATGAACGAACGCACCTCAGTAAGGAAGACCATGAGCACCGTGAACCTCGGTAAGCAGCACCCTGACACCTATAAGAGCCTGGGGGCGCTCGACGCCCAGGCCGACACCGCCGCGCGGGAGGCGGGGCTCGATCCTCTGCTCGCCGAGCTGGTGCGAATCCGGGTCTCGCAGCTCAACGGCTGCGCCTTCTGCTTGCGCATGCACACCCGCGACGCCCTCGCCAAGGGCGAGAGCACCGACCGCCTCGCCGTCCTGGCCGCCTGGTGGGAGTCGCAGTACTTCACCGCCCAGGAACGCGCGGCCCTCGCCCTGGCCGAGCAGGTCACCGAACTGAACGTCCCGGAGCGGCACACCTGGGACGACGGTTCCCTCACCGACGAGCAGGTCTCCGCAGTCAGCTGGCTCGCGATCGTCATGAACGCCTGGAATCGGGTCGCCATCAGCAGCCACTATCGGGTCGCCCCCTGAAGCCGGTGCGATGCCGTGGGCAACGTCCCGCTCGTCCCGGAAGGACTCCTGATCGGCCATGACCGATCCCTGCGAAGTCCGAGGCCGACGCACTGCGGCCCGGACCTGCGGCGGTCGGACCCTGGCTCGGGGTGAGGAGCGTCCGAGGCCGACGAAGGCGGCTGCGGACGCTCCTTTCCCGTACATGGCCTGTGGTTGGCCACCTACCACCGCACGCACGGCGTGCGGTCCTTCCGCATCTGCTGCTCGACCGGCGGCGACACCCGTGGGGCGTCAACCACTGCAGGAAGGGTGCCGCCGGCACGCCGGCCGCGCCGAGGTCACTGCGTACCGCCCGGCCCGGCGACGTCCCGAACCACGTGACCGGCGAACCCATCCGGTCACAGCGCTACCCGGCCTGCTTGGAGCAGGTCCGGTCATTGACGGGCAGCTTGCCGGTGGCCAGGTACCGGTTGACCTTGTTGTCGACGCAGGCGTTCTCGTAGACGCCGTAGACCGCATGCCGGTTGGCGCCCCTGAGGGTGACCAGCTTGGAGCTCGGCAGCAGACCGTGCAGGGCGACGGCACCCGTGTGCGGGGTGCGCGGGTCGCCGGTGGCGGACACGATCAGCAGCTTCGCGTCGTGCTTCACCTCGGTGGGCTCCTCGCGGGGCCGGTCCCAGAAAGCGCACGGGTTGATGTTGCCGGCCAGCGGGCCGAAGCGCGGGGACGCGGCACGGCTGCGCTCGATGTCCCGCCAGTAGACCTCGGGGTCGCGCGGGGCCGCCCGGTCTCCGCAGATGACCGCGGACTGCACGCTGCCGTGGTGCGACTGTTCGGCGGTCATCGTGAACCGCAGAATCGCGGCGAACTGCGGTGACAGCCGGGTCAGCTGCCCGGCCGCGGCCTTCTTCAGCTCGGACACCTGCTCGCCGAGGGCCGCGCGGGACGTTTCGGTGTCGCTGTCGAGTCCGGCGACCAGGATCAACGGGATCCGGGTGTCGTCGAGCTGGAAGCTCTCCGGGGCGGTACCGACGGTCAGCGGGCCACGCGCGGATGCCCTGATGACGCGGTCGATGGTGGCGAGGACCTGGGCGCGGGTGCGGCCGAGGCCATAGGTGTCATTGCGGGCGGCAGTCCAAGTCGCCCAGTCGGCGAGCGCCTGCTCGTTCTCGCCGACGGCGTCCTTGAGCAACTGGGGGCCGAACTTGCGTGGGTCGATGGCACCGTCCAGGACCATGCGGTCGCTGCGGCCGGGAAACATCTGTGTGTAGACGGTGCCCAGATAGGTGCCGTACGAGTAGCCGAAGTAGGAGATCTTCTTCTCTCCGAGCGCGCCGCGGATGACGTCCATGTCTCGGGCCGTGTTGCGGGTGCTGACGTGCGGCAGCACGGAGGCGTTGGTGGCACGGCACTTGTCGGCCAGATCCTTCTGGAGGACGACCTGGCGCTCGAAGCTCGCCCGGCTGAGACCCGCCGAGAAGAGATTGGTGCCCACGGGCAGACCGCAGTCCAGCGGGGTGCTGCGGCCGACGAAGCGCGGGTCGAAGCCGACGATGTCGTAACGCGGGCCGACCGTCTTCATCCGCGCGTGGAACTCCGGCGGGGACTCAAGGGCGGTGCCACCGGGACCGCCGTTGTTGAGCAGGATCGAGCCGATGCGGTGCCGGGTATCCGTGGCCTTGAGCCGGGATATCGCGACCGTGATCGTACGGCCCCGGGGGGCGGCGTAGTCGAGCGGCACAGTGACCTCCGCGCACTGCACGCCCGCCCTGTCCAGATCTCGGCCCATGGTGTCGCCCGGGCCGTTGGCGCAGCTGCCCCAGATCAGGCGCTGGTCGTAGTAACGGTCGAGCCGGGCCTCGGACTTCGGCGCGGCGGGAGCCGCAGTTGCCGTGGCGGTGGGGGCGGTGCCGAGGCAGGCGGCGAGGGCGAGCCCCACGGCCGAGGTGCGGCGCATGGCGGTGCTGGATGTGATCACGAAACCTCCTTGAGGTGCTGCGTGTTGCGGTCGAGTACCTGCTGTCGCGCCGCGTTCCCCTTGGGTACGGCAACTGCCGCACCACTGGGCGCGAGGGCGATGCCAGGCACTGGTTCCCGCATCTCCTGACGCGGCGGCGGCGTGGGTCGGGTGGCGGTGGGGACCGTGGGCATCCGACGAATGCGGCGTAGGACCGCTGGAGTCGTTCCTGCCACGTGGCGGTGCGCGTGAGGGTCGGTGACGTCCGTGCCGTCGGAGAATCCGAGCACGCCGGCGACCGTCCCGACCGCCCGCTCTTGCCGCCCTTGCCGCACACCCTTGCCATCCGAATCGCACAGAGGTTCGATATTTAGCGATTCGCGCGCGACATAAACTCACGACCCCTCCCCTATCGAACTTGCTTCGATCGCTATACATTCGATCGATTCAGGAAGGCTACTACGTGACGGAAAGTAATTTCATCGCAGTTGGGGCCGAACCGACTCGGTTCGCCCCGCTCCGCGAGCACTTCGGCGCACCGCGCGAACTCCCGCTTTCCGCGATCGGCGCCCATCCGTGCCGACGCCCTGCGAACCATGCCGGCGTCCCGGTCCTTCTCGCGCTCACGCGTGCCGCAGATGGGGGCGATCACCCCACCCACCAGGTGACTCGCGACGAGGTCGGGCCGACATTCGATGAGCGACAGGCTCCCGCCGGGCCGCAGCCGGATGCCGCGGACGAAATATTGGGAAGCAATCCGAACAGGGAGTGCGTCTTCGGATGAGGACAGCGGTGCTCAGGCACATCCTCGAAGCGCTGGGACCGGCGCCGCTGCACCTTCTGACTGCGCGGGACGGAGCCGATGTACCGGTGTCCGGCGCACTGATCCACGAACCGCGCGCGCCGCTGCCCCCGATGCGCAACGCCATGCTCTTCGCTGTGGGCGTGCGGCCTTCGAGCGTCGAGGCAGCCGAGCTGCTCGGGCAGGCGGCGCTGGCCGGCTACACATGCTTGGTCATCAAGCGCTACGGCGAGTCGGCCGGCCGGCTGGTGGCCACCGCAGCGGAGGCAGGGATCTCGCTTCTGGCAGCGGACGAGGACATTGCCTGGCATCATCTTGATGCCCTGGTCTCCTCCGTCCTGGCGGAAACCGGGCGCACCGTTCATGGGGCCGGTGCGCCGGCCGTCGGGGACCTGTTCGCCCTGGCCAACGCGATCGCGGCCATGGTTGGCGGCGCGACGACCATCGAGGATCCGCGCCAGCGGATCCTGGCGTACTCCACTCTGCCCGACCAGCCGATCGATGAAGACCGACGGCAGGGCATTCTCGGCCTGCAGGTACCCGAACTCCCGGCGAACGGTGCGCTGTACCGCGAGGTGCACGGCACCACGCTGGTTCAGAGGTTCACCGACCCGATCGGCCTGCCCCGCCTTGCCGTCAGTGTGCACGCCGGGAGCGAACTGCTCGGGTCGATCTGGGTGGTCGACGCCGGCACTCTCGACCACGATGCCGTGCAGGCCCTCTCGCAGGCCGCGGCGACCGCGGCGTTGCACCTGCTGGCGGCGCGTACAGCCGCTGATGTCGCCCGCCGCCAGCGCGCCGATGTGCTCCGACGGCTGCTGGCCGACCCGGCTGCCGTCAACATCGTGGCGCCGCAGCTCAGCCTGGACCCGGACGTCTCCGTGGCCGTGGCCGCCTTCGTCGTTGTGCCCTGCGGCGGCGATGGCATCGCCACCGCGCAGGCGGCCGCTCGGCTGGCGGACCTCGTCAGCGTGTACGTCGAGGCGCACTACGGGCGGCACGGGTGCGCACTGATCGAAGGCACCGTCTACGCGCTGTTGCCGGCGGGGCCTGCCGGGCAGTCGTACCACGGCTTCGTGGCCAACATCGCCCGGCGGGCGATGTCCGCCCTTCGGATTCCCGTCCATGCCGCACTCGGTTCCCACGTCGCCGGACTGCACCTGGCGGCCCGCTCACGCCAGGATGCCGATGTGGTGCTGAAGGTCCTCGCCGAGCGGCCGGCAGAGCCTGGCCTGCCCTCCGTCGCCACGATCGACGAGGTCCGGGCGAGCGCGACCCTTCTGGAGCTGACCGAGGACCTTTCCGGCAATCCCCGGATGACGCAAGGGCTGGGACCTGCCATTCAGGTCTACGACCGCGAGCACGCCACGGCCTACGCCAGAACGCTGCTCACGTACCTGAACGCCAACAGTGACATCGCCGCCGCCTCCCGCCGGCTCAACGTGCATCCGAACACATGCCGATACCGGATCACGCGCGCCGAGGAGATCTTCCGCTTCAGCCTCGCCGACCAGGATGAGCGTCTCCTGCTCTGGATTCAGCTCCGCATCGGCGACCGGTTCACCGCACCATGACGCCACGGTTGCGGATGCTGATGACCGCGGAGCGGAGGGACGCGGTTCGGGCAGCGGTGGCAGTGCTCGCGGCGGGCCGACGCCGGGCATGCCGGAGGTCACTTCGGTCCGTGGACTTCAGCGGCTCCGACCACTGCCCGACGAACGGCCGGATCGCGTCCAGCGGTCTGTCCAGCGGTCTACAGAGGCAGCCACTGGGTACTGATGGTGACTGCCTTCAGTTCCTCGGGGAGGGGCATGACGCCGATACCGGGGCCTGTCGGCACCGGAAGGTGGCCGTCGCTCAGGACGAACGGAGCAGTGATGTCCGTCCGGTAGTAGCGGTCCGAGGCGGATGTGTCGCCGGGCAGTGTGAAGCCCGGCAGCGCTGCCAGTGCGATGTTCGCCGCCCGGCCCAGGCCGGTCTCCAGCATCCCACCGCACCACACCGGCACGCCGTGAGCGACGCAGACGTCGTGGATGCGGCGGGCCTCGAGATACCCACCGACGCGTCCGGGCTTGACATTGACGATCGAACACGCGCCGAGCCTGATCGCGTCAGCAGCCGCGCGGGCCGATGTGATGGACTCGTCCAGACAGATGGGCGTGCGGACAGCCTCGGCCAGCTCGGCGTGGCCGAGGATGTCTTCTTCGTCGAGCGGCTGCTCGATCAGCAGCAGGCCGAAGGGGTCGAGCCTTGCGAGATGGTGCGCATCGGCGCGTGTGTACGCCGTGTTCGCATCGACCTGCAACAGCACATCGTCGCCGAACCGCTCGCGTACCGCGCGTACCGGTTCGATGTCCCATCCGGGTTCGATCTTCAGCTTGATACGGACGTATCCCTCGTCGAGGTAGCCGCCGACGGCGTCGAGGAGCTCTCCGATGGAGGACATGATGCCGACCGAGACCCCGCAGGGGACACGGTCGTGTGCGGCGCCGAGCTCCTGCGCCAGCGGCCGGCCCAGGGCGCGCAGTTCCGCGTCGAGCACTCCCATTTCGAGCGCCGCCTTGGCCATCCGGTGTCCCTTAAACCGGGCCAGTGCGGGTGCGACGGCATTGGCGCTCAGCCGATCGTGCGCCGCGAGGGCGGGAACGAGGAAGCGGCTCAGTACATCCACCGCGGCGTCGGCGTACTCGGAGGAGTACAGCGGATCGACCGTGGCGACGCATTCTCCCCAGCCCTCCGCCTCGTCGGCGACCACACGCAGGAGCAGGGCTTCGCGCTCCGTCTCGGTGCCGAACGAGGTACGGAACGGTGCCACGAGTGGCAGGCGGATCCGGCGGAGTTCCACTCCGGTCAGTTTCATGCGTGCTGCCCTTCTGTTGTGTCGCGCTTGAGGACGTACCAACCGGACTTGTCGAATCCGGCGATGTGGAGGCCATCCGCCATCGCTGCCGTGAGCACCTCACGGAGCGCGGTGCGCCACGCCCGGCCGTGTTCGGGCTCTGCCGCGCGCAGCGACGTGATGTCCGGCGGCACGGCCACCAGCAGCGTGTCGCCGTCCGGCACGCCGGGCACCGGCAACCCGTCGTCGGAGCAGGCGAGCACCACCACGGCTCCGCGCCGCCGCTCGGACTCCGCGTCGCACGGCCGGACCGTTCCGGCGCCGGCGGCCGCCACTTCGGGCGTGTGCAAGGACCACCGGACGAGCAGCCGGTCGGTATCGTCGTATCCGTTGATGCCGTCGTGCATGCCGCCGTAGAAATTGGTCAGGTACTCCGTGGCCCCGGCGGCGAGTTTGGCCAGATTGAAGTACGCGTTGCGGCTGACGAGTGGGTCGAAGGTCCACGCGATCTCCGAGACGCCACGCGTCATCGCCCAGGCGCGCTGGTGCAGCTTGAGGGCGAAGCCGACGCTCCGGCCGTGTGCCGCCGCGGACACACCGGCGATGTGGCTGTGCATCGCCTCCGACGCGGGTGGGCCGAAGAAGCCGACACACGCGCCCACCAGCCGGGGTCCGTCGAACGCGCCGGTGACGTAGTTTCCGGCCTTGGCCAGGGCTCGCAGGAAGTCGAGCGGCACCGGCGGGCTCGCCGGGTCGGGGCGCCAGATCGTGTCGTAAAGCCTGTTCACCGCTTCGAGTTCACCGATTTCGGCGACCTCGCGCACCTGAACGCCCGCCGCGCGCGCCGCCAGGTCTGCGGCGTTCACCGCGGCGTCAGGGCCCGGCTCCGCACCGGCGCGGAGACTGTACAAGTCCACCACTCGCTCCATTCTCATTCTCGTGACCTCGTCCGGAACGGTCGTGACCGGCCCGCTGGGGAGGGACCGGCCGACGCCTCGTCGAGCAACCCGGCGACGAGCGCCGCGACCAGGGCGGCGCTTGCCGGCAACGCGGCTACCAGCACATGCTCGTCGTCGGCGTGGGCACCGCCGCCCACCGCGCCGAGCCCGTCCAGCGTGGGGGTGCCGACGCCGGCGGTGAAGTTGGCGTCCGAGCCGCCACCCACCGCAGCACGGATGGGTGGCGGCAGTCCCAGGTCGGCGGCCACGGCCACGGCGCGCGCGTACAGGGCTGCCGACGCCTCCGCGGCCAGCGGCGGACAGTTCGGGCCGCCCGTGATCTCCACGCGCGCACCGTCCAGCATCGGCTGCAGGGCGCGCATCGCGGCGTCGATCCGGTGCTGCTCGGCGACGTCGCGGACCCTCACATCGACCGTGAACGCCCCGGAGGCCGGCACGGTGTTCGACGTGACACCCGCAGACATCAGCGTCGGTGTGACCGTCGTGCCCCGGTCCGGGGCGGCGAGCGCGGTCACTGCCAGCACCTGACGAGCTGTCTCGACGGTGGCGTTGACACCGCGCTCGGGTTCCAGACCGGCGTGGGCGGCCCGGCCCGAGACGGCCACCTCGTACTGCGAGACACCTTTGCGCTCGGTCTTGAGCGCGCCTCCGTCGGCTGCCGCTTCCAGCACCAGAGCCGCGGCCAGGCCGGTGGCCTCGGTCTCGATGAGCGTCCGCGAGCCGGGCGCGCCGATCTCCTCGTCGGCGGTGATCAGAATCGTCACGCCCGAGGGGTCGGGAAGGCGGGCCGCGGCGTGCATCGCCAGCACCAGGCCCGCCTTCATGTCGAAGCAGCCCGGGCCGCGCAGCACGCCGTCGGCGACCGTGAACGGATGAGTCCTCAGCGTCCCTATCGGCCATACGGTGTCGTGGTGCCCGAGCAGCAGCACACGGGACGGCCCGTCGCCGAGGCGCCAGCGCAGGTGCGTACGCCCGTCCAGGACGATGCGTTCCGGGGCCACTCCGAGCCGCGCTGCGCCGATCCGTGCCACCGTGTCCGCGCTTCTGGCGAGCGCGGCCCGATCGCTGGACGGCGACTCGCACGTCACGAGCGCCTCGATGTCGGCGAGCATCTTCGGCAGCGCGGCGGTCATGTCGGCGACAAGCGTCGCGAGGTCCATGTCAGTCTTCCTTCGGCGTGGCGCGCAGGGCGACATGCAGATACCGCTCGCCTGTCGGCAGGGCGTAGAAGGTCACCGGAGCCCAGGACTTCCTCTCGGGGTCGTGGACGACGAACAGGTTCTCCTTGACCGGCACCATCGCCTGCTCGGTCTCCGGACCGGGCGTCGGACCGGCCGGCGGGCCGGTGACCGTCGTCCGCAGGATCGGACCGTCGTCCCCGTCGAGCACCTCCATCCGGACGCCCGCCCGCTCGTACGTGCCCAGATGGGGTCGTACGTCCTGCGGCACGGGCAGGGCCGGTGGGCCGAGCGGTGGCGGCATCGCCACGTCGGCGAGCTCGGCAAAGATCTCGCCGAACAGGTCCTCGTACAGCCCCGTCGTGTCGCCGCCGTTGGTGAGCAGAGCGACCGCAAGACGCTCGTCGGGCAGCAGGCGCAGACAGGAGACCTGTCCGCTCGTCGAGCCGTCGTGCCCGAGGAGCCGGCGGCCGTCCCAGCCGATACGGGACCAGCCGAGGCCCCATGAGTCGGCGCGGTCGTAGTGGGCCGGCAGTTCCACCTGGGCATCGGCCATCGCCGCGGCGCTCTCCTCGGTGAGCAGCCGGGTGCCATCGCGCGCCGTCCCGCCGGCGAGGTGCATTCGCGCGAACGTGAGCACGTCGGCGACGGTCGAGCTGATCAGGTCGGCGGGCGCCACCGCTCGCGGCAGTCCCCACACCGGTACACGCACCGGCTCGGTCCCGCCGCCGGTCATGTGGCCGACGGCGGTGCGGTGCAGCAGCGCCTCCTCGGGCAGCGTCACCGTACGCTCAAGGCCCAGCGGGGTGAAGAGCCGCTTCCGAATGGCCTCGTCCCACGTGTCGCCGGTCAGCTTCTCGATCACCCGGCCGGCCAGCGAGAAGCCGGCGTCGCAGTAGGACCAGGTCGCGTCCGGCGGATGGTTCTGCGCCACGCCGGCCAGCAGTGCCACGTACTTCTCCAGGCAGTCGTCTCCTCGTCCGGTGTCGGTGAGGACGTCGCCGTCGATGCCGCTCGTGTGCGTGAGCAGATGCCGCATGGTCACGTGCTTGGCGATGTCCGGCCCGGAAAGCCGCAGCTCGGGCAGGACTTCGGCGATCGGGGTGTCGAGGCGCAGCAGACCCTCGTCGACGAGCTGCATGACGACCGTCGCCGTCCAGACCTTGGTGATCGAGCCGATCTGGAATAGGGAGTCGGTCGTCGTCCCGACACCGGTGTCCTTGTTGAGCACGCCGTACGCAGCTTCGGCGAACTCGTCCTCGCTGCCGGAACCCATCCGCAGGATGCCGAGCGTGGCTCCGGGTACGTGGTGGTACTCGGCAAGCGTGGTCAGCCGGCGCTGCCAGTGCGCGGCGTCGAGGCGGGGCCGTGCGGGACCGGAGCTCCTGCCGGCGTACTGCTCGACCCAGTCCACGATGCGACGGTTGAAGTCGATCCGCTGCGACGGCGGCCCGTCGAGGACGAACAGGTGCGATGCCTGCGGGTAGAGCACGAGCCGGGTGGGTACGCCACGCCCCCGCAGCGCCGTGTGCCACTGCTGGGCCTGGCCGACCGGGCAGCCCAGGTCCGCCGTGCCGTGCAGGATCAGGGTCGGCGTCCTGACCTGGTCGACCCGGGTCAGCGGTGACATCGCCGCGTAGCGGTCCGGGGCGGTCCACGGAAGAGCACCGAGTTCGGACAGGCCGAACACATGGGCGTCGTCGGCCGTGCCGGTCAGGCTGACGAGGTCGCTGATCACTCCACCGGTCACCGCGGCCGCGAACCGGTCGTCCCGGCTGGTGAGGTAGCAGGTCAGATATCCGCCGTAACTGTAGCCGGAGACGGCCAGCCTGGCAGGGTCGGCGATCCCCGCTGCCACGAGATCGTCGATGGGTTCCAGGAGGTCCTTCGCATCGGCCTCGCCCCAGGCACCGACCGCGGCGTTCCAGTACCGCTCGCCGTACCCGTCGCTGCCGCGGGGGTTCAGCAGCAGTACGGCCCAGCCGCGCGCCACGAGTTCCTGGTGGTAGAGCTCCACCTCGTTGGCGGCACCGTTCCACGCGTTGTGCGGTCCGCCATGGATGTCCAGGAGCAGCGGGCGTGCACCTTCCACGGCCGGGTCGTGGACGAGCCAGCCCTGGACGACCGTGCCGTCCGAGACGGTGAACTCCCGTTCCTCGCGCGGGAACAGTTCGACATCGGCCAGACCCGCCCCGTGTTCGGTCCGGACCGCTTCCGCACCCGTCGCGAGGTCCACGGTGACGATCTCGCCGAACGAGGCCGGCGTGCCGAGCACCATGACGGCCGTGTCACCCGCCACTGACAGGCCCATGACGTTCCGCCCGGCACCCGCGACGAGTGGACGGGGAGTGCCGCCCTCGGCGGACACCGCGTACAGATGGGTACAGCCGCGATCACGGGCGCAGAACAGGATCGTGCGACCGTTGTCGCCGAACTGCGGCAGGGCCCCGGGGTAGCCCGGACCACCCGGCATCACGTTGCGGTCCAGTGCGGCGGCGGGCTCTTCCGGTGCGCCGCCGTCGAGCGGAACACGCAGGAGGCGGGCGTGGCCGGCCGGTTCGCCGGCAGTCCCCACGACGAGGAGTGCCGTTGCGTCCGGCGTCCACAGGATCGGACCGGCGAACCCGTCGGGCAGGCCGGCCGGCTCCGGCTCCGCCGGCTCGCCGCTCACGTCGAGGACGTACAGGGGCATGCGGGCCCGCAGATCCGCGTCCGGAGCCATCGCCGCGGCGAACGCCAGCCGTTTCGAATCCGGTGACCAGGCAGGATGGCTGGCATGCCAGTCCCCCTCGGTCACCTGGCGGCACCGTCCGGTGGCCAGGTCGAGGACGTGCAGGTGACGGCGTACGGCGCCCAGCAGACCCGCGCCGTCCTCCTGATAGGTGAGCCGGTCCGCGACGAGCGGTGCGTTCGCGCGAACCTCGGGCGACATGCCGTCCGAGCCGGCCGCGAGCGGATCCACCGCTGCCACGAAGGCGATCTTCGAGCCGTCCGGGCTCCACACGGGCGCACCGGCCCCGAGCGGAAGTGTGGTCAGTTGCCGGGCCTCCCCGCCGTCGGCGGGGAGCAGCCATATCTGCGCTGCCCCGTCCCGCGAGCGCAGGAAGGCGATGTGTCCGCCGTCCGGTGACCACGCGGGTGAGGTGTCGGCCGTGCCGTGGGTCAGTTGCCGCGGCCGGCCGGTGCGGGTGCCGACGCGCCAGACGGCGCGCACGTTCCGGTCGGCTTCCGCGTCGCAGGTGCGCAGCACGTAGAGGCACTCGTTGCCGTCCGGCGACAGTGCCGGCTGCTCCGGAACGGCGAACGTGGTCAGGTCGTCGATGCGCTGGCGGCGTGCCGCGCGCGAGGGCTTGGTCAAGGTCATGGCTTCTCTTCGGTTGGAGGGTGTGCCGGGGATCTTCACGATCGGCAGGTGTCCCGGGGCCTGTCCGGCGTGTCCCGCCTGGCCCGCGACGGCCGTCACGCACGCTCGCGGCGTTGCCGGAATCGTCCTCGTACGTCCAGTACGAGGACGCTCCTCCGCCTTACGACGCACCGCGTCCGACGCCGCGCGCCGATCCACCGGGGATCGCGGGACAGCCTTCAGGCGAGATGGCAGGCGACCTCGTGGCCCGGGTCCGTCGCGTCCGACGGGAGTCGCAGGTGTGGATCGGCCGTCGCACACCGCGCTTCGGCGACGGGGCAGCGGGTGCGGAACCGGCAGCCGGACGGCACGTCGGCCGGGTCGGGGGCCTCGCCGGTCAGAACCTGCGGTGTCCCGGCCTTGCGGGGGTCCCGGTCGGGAACCACCGACAGCAGGGCCCGGGTGTAAGGGTGACGCGGAGCGCGGACCACTGTCTGCGCCGCGCCCTGCTCGACGATGCGGCCCAGGTACATGACCGCGATGCGGTCCGCGAAGTGGGCTGCGGTGGAGAGGTCGTGAGTGATCATCAGGATTCCCATCCCGGGGTCGCGGCGCAGCGCGTCGAGGAGGGAGAGCACTCCGGCACGGACCGAGACGTCGAGCATGGACACGGGTTCGTCGGCGAGCAGCAGGTCAGGGCCGAGGACCAGTGCCGCGGCGATCGCCACGCGCTGACGCTGCCCGCCGGACAGCTCGTGCGGGTAGCGGTCGAGGAAGGCCCCCGCCGGCGCGAGGCCCGCCCGTTCCAGGGCCTCGGCGGCACGTCCGGCCCGGTCGCTCCGCGAACCGCCGATACCGTGGATGAGCATCGGTTCCACCAGCGTCTGGCTGACCCGGAACCGTGGATCCAGTGATTCGTAGGGATCCTGGTAGATCATCTGCATCCGTCTGCGCAGGGGGCGCAACCTCCGTTCGGACAGGCCGGCGATCTCGGTTCCCTCCAGCTGGATCGAGCCGGAGGAAGGCGGGACCATGCCGCTGATCGTCTGGATGGTCGTGGTCTTCCCGCAGCCGGACTCGCCGACCAGGGCGACCATCTCGCCGCGGGCCAGGCTGAGGCTGACTCCGTCGACTGCGTGCACCCAGCGCCTTGTCCGGCGTGCCAGTACGTGGGTCAGGCCGCGACGCACGGGGTAGCGTGCCGCCAGTCCGTCCACTTCCAGCAGTGATTCCGCCGCTGGCCCCGCCGTGTGTGGCGTACTCATTTCGCCCCCTGGAGTTCGTTGCGGTGACAGGCGGCACGGTGGTCCGGGCCGGTGGTACTCAGCGTTGGGCGCTCACTGTCGCACCGCTCCATCGGCACGTCGCACCGCGGCCGGAACGGGCAGCCGGCGATCACGGAGTCCAGCCGGGGCGGCCCCCCGGGGATCGTGGTGATCCGCTCCTCCCCGTAGAGGTCGGGTGTGGCGGCGAACAGCAGCCGGGTGTAGGGATGGCGGGCGGCATGGTAGAGATCGGCGACCGGCCCGTCCTCCACGATCTCGCCGCCGTACATGACGGCGGCCCGCTCACAGGTCTGGGCGACCACCGGCAGATCGTGCGTCACCAGAATCAGCGCGAGGCCCAGCTCGTCGCAGAGACGGGTCAGCAGTTCCAGGACCTGCGCCTGGACCATCACGTCCAGCGCGGTGGTCGGCTCGTCGGCGAGCAGGATCTTCGGCTCGCAGGCGAGGGCCATCGCGATCGCCGCGCGTTGGCGCATCCCGCCGGAGAACTCGTGCGGGTAGCGTTTCCCGGCCGCGGCGGGGATTCCGACCAGCTCCAGCAGTTCACCGGCGCGGCCGCGGGCCCGAGCCCGGTCCGCGACGCCGTGGTGGACCATCGGTTCGGCGATCTGCCAGGCGACGGTCTTCATCGGGTTGAAGGCGTTCATCGCGCCCTGGAACACCATGGCGATGTCCCGCCAGCGGAACGGGCGGACCGATTCCTCGCCGCCGCGCAGAATGTCGGTGCCGTTGATGCGGACCTCGCCCGCCACCGAGGCGGTCGGCGGCAACAGCCCCATCAGCGCCAGGATCGTCGTGGTCTTGCCGCACCCGGACTCGCCCACGAGGCCGAGCCGCTGCCCCGCGTCCAGGTCGAAGCTCACCCCGTTGACCGCGTGTACCCGGCCGCCGTGCTTCTGGTCGAACCAGACATGCAGGTCCCTGCACTCCAGAAGGCTCATATCGCGTCCTCGCCTCTTCCGATCAGCGGGCGCAGCCGCCAGCGGCGTACTGAGAGATGGGCAACCTTCAACCGGGGGTTGAGGGTGTCTTCGATGGCCTGGCCGAGCAGGAAGCAGCCGACGATCACCGCGGCGATCACGAATCCGTCCGGGACGATCGCCCACCAGGCTCCGGAGCTGATCGCGGTGCGCTGGAACGCGTTGTTCAGGATGGTTCCCCAGGTCGTCACGCCTGGGTCCTGCAGGCCCAGGAACGCCAGTGCTGTCTCCAGGTAGATCGCCACGGCCACGGTCAGCACGGTGTTGGCGACCAGGAGCGGTCCGACCTGCGGCAGGATGTGCCGTCCGATGATGCGGGCGTTGCCGGCGCCCAGTCCGCGCGTGCGTTTGATGTAGACACGCTCACGGATCGACATGACCTGGGCTCGGATGATGCGGGCGGTGGAGGTCCACTCGAGGATGCCGATCACCATGATCACGTGGAACAGACTCGCCCCCCACACTTCGGCGATCACCATGGCGAGCACCAGGTCGGGAATGACCAGCAGGTAGTCCGTGATCCGCATCAGCGAGGTATCGACCCAGCCGCCGAAGTAACCGGACAGGATCCCGAATCCTCCCCCGATCACCATGGAGATCAGGGTGGCGGCGAAGCCGACCAGCAGCGAGACACGCCCGCCCTGTATGAGTTCCGACAGCATGTCGATGCCACCGTCGTCACAACCGAGCCAGTGCTGCGCCGACGGCGGGGCGTAGACCGCGCAGGTCTGCGCTGTCGCGCTGTACGGCGATATGTAGGGCCCGATCACGGACAGAACGACGAAGAACACGATGACGGCAAGGCCCGCGACGGCGGCCTTGTGCTCACGCAACGCGGTGCGAAGGAAACCGCTCGGGTGTGGACCGACGGCCTCCGCGCCGGGTGACGCCTTGCTGATCTGCACACTCATCGCTGGATCCTCGGGTCGAGTCGGGCGTAGACCAGGTCGGCGAGGAAGTTCAGGAGGATCACCGAGACGGTCAGGATCAGGAATCCGCCTTGCAGCATGGGGTAGTCCCGCTGGCTGATTGCGGTGTACATGGCCAGGCCGATACCGGGCCAGCTGAAGAGCACCTCGATCAGCACGGCGCCGCCGACGATGTATCCGAGGTCCAGAGCGATCAGCGTGACCATCGGCAGCATCGCGTTGCGCGCCGCATGCCTCCAGACGATGCGCCGGGCCGGCAGGCCCTTGGCCCGCGCGGTCAGGACGTAGTCCTCTCCGAGGATCTCCAGCATCGACGAGCGTACGACCAGTGTGTAGCCGCCGTAGGCGGTGAGCATCAGCGTGACGACCGGCAGGATCGCGTGTGTACCGATGTCACCCAGGTGTTGCCAGAACGGCGCGGGCTCGAAGAGGAACTCGTTCATCATCCCGCCCGACGGAAGGACGCCGGCGAAAAGGATCAGGAGCACCAGACCGATCCACTGGCTGGGCAGCGCGTACGCGAAGATCGCCAGGTTCGTACTCAGGTGATCGGCTGCTGACGCGCGCCGCCAGGCAGAGACGACTCCCGCGAGGACGCCCGCGACGATCGCGGCGACGGTACCGGCCAGCACCAACGGCACCGTGTTCATCAGGTCCGCGACCAGCAGTTCGCGCACCGGCTGCCGATGGGCGAACGACATGCCCATGTCCCCGTGGCAGAGGTTGCGCAAATAGATCAGATACTGCTCCCATTTCGATTTGTCCAGCCCGAATTCCACGGTCAGCGCGTGCTTGAGCTGGGGGCTGGCGTGCGGCACCCGGGCCAAGTTCGTCACCGCGTCACCCGGCAGCACGCGAAAGAGGAAGAAGTTGGTCGTCACCGCCACGAAGATCGTGGTCAGCGCGAACGCCGCTCTCTTCAGCAGATGTTCCGTGCGGTTCACAGGCCTCCCCCTTCAGCCGGGGAGTGGGTGAGCCGACTCCGCATGTCGTGGCTCATCGCTCACCCGACCCGGTGGACGGTCTGGAACGGGATCTTCGAGGTTGCCGAGAACGAACTGCCCTCGATCATCGGCAGGTCGGTCCAGGACGCGGAGTGCGCCTCGATCGAATCCGGATAGTCCAGCACCAGGTACAAATGCTCCCGGGCGGCGGTCTGTTGCATTTGATGGACGATCCGCTGCCGGACCGCCGGGTTCATCGCCGTGGCCTGCTTCGCGTACAGCCCGTCCCAGGACTTGGTGCAGTACCCGGTGTCGTTGAGGCTGTACCGGGACCGGCAGGTCAGATAGGAGAGCATCCCGTCCGGGTCCGTCGTGAGCGAGAAGCCCCACATCGCGGCCTCGAAACTCTGGTACTTCTTGGCGAAGAGGGCCTCATTGGCAGCGGAGGCGTCCATGTGCTTCGGGACGAGCCGGACGCCGATCTTCTTGAAGCCGGCCTGAATGATCAGGAACGAGCGGGCCCCGTACCCGTTGGTGATGCTGGCGGGCATGATCACGGTGTACGACATCGGGTGGCCGTTCGCGATCCGGATCTTGTCGGGCCCCATGCGGTATCCGGCTTCGTCCAGGAGACGGTTCGCCGCGGCCGGGTCGTACGGGGTCGGCTTGATCGTCGGGTCGCTCCAGTGCCCGGTCGACGGCGGGATGATCGACGCCCCGGGCCGGCCGAAGCCGAGCAGTGCCGTCCTGACGATCGCGTTCCTGTCGATCGCTCGGTCGAATGCCTGCCTGACCAGCGGGTCGACCAGCTCACGGTGGTCGGCCGCCTGATTCGGGTTCGCGTTGAGGATGAAGTCGTCGAACGCCGCTCCGGGGGCTGACGCCACGACGAGGCCCGCCGATTTCAGCGCGGCCACCGAAGTCGGCGCCACCGACTGCACCCCGTCGAGACGGCCGTTCTTCAGTGCGGTGATCATCGCGTCGTCGGTGTCGAAGAACTGCAGACCGAGTCCGTCGATGTGCGGGGCGGGGCCGTAGTACCGCAGGTTGCGCTTCAGCAGTGCGATGCGGCCCTGGGCGTACTTGACCAGGGTGAACGGGCCGCCGGAAACGACCGGTGCCGGATTGGTGAAGGTGAGCAGGCCCTTGCCGTCGCCGGCCGCGAACCGCGCCCATATGTGCTCGGGCAGGATCTGTATGCCCGACATCTGGGCGAGGACGTTGGCGACCGGCCGGGAGTACTTCAGCACCAGGGTGTTGGGATCGGGTGCGGTGGCGCTCTCCATGTAGGCGACGTAGCCTGCCAGGCTGCCCGTGGGGCCTTCCTGGTGCTTGATAACCGTTTCGAAGGTCCAGGCCGCGTCCGCGGCTGTCAGTGGTTCGCCGTCGGACCATTTCGCGCCGGGCTCGGTGTGGAACGTCCAGGTCTTTCCGTCCGGCGACATCTGCCAGCTGTCGGCGAAGTCCGGCACGGTCTTCAGCGCGGGGTCGACCTGGACCAGGGACGGATAGATGTTCTCGAAGACCGCGTACGACGACGAGTTCACGGCGACGAACGGGTTCATCGAGTCGATCGGTTCGGTGCCGCCGAGCCGGAAGACGTTCGGGGTGGCCGAACTGTTGCAGGCGGCGCTGAAGCAGAGGGCCATCACGACGGCGACGGCAACGCCACTTCGCCGCAAGCGGCTCGGTCCACGTGACCGGGCAGGGCAAGGAGCGAGGGTGCGTCTGAATCTCATGGGGACATCACCTCGGGTACGGGTGGGAGTGGAGATCCTGTGGTCCTGCGGGGAGGGGGACGCGACCGCTGCGGTGTCGGTGCTCGGCGATCCGGTGACGCTCGTCGCGTCGGAGGGGTCGTCCGGTTCCGGTCTCAGGGGGTGAACGACCGGTACAGAGCGCACCCGGAGTGTGTGGCGCGGGTCGCGGTGCCGCCGATCACGGTGTCGAACCGCAGACGCTCCGGTGACCGTTCGTCCGCGCCGATCCGGAAGCTGCCGTCCGGCAGTTGGGTGAGCACCTGCTCGTCACCGTCGCCCATACAGGCCCACAGCCCGCCGTCGCGTGCGAGGACGCGCAGGCCGGGCAGCCAGGGGTTGTGACAGCGGTAGTGGCCGACGATCGGCTCCCACGCCGGAGGCGGGGGGTCGGCGCGAGGAGGCTCCTCGTCGTACGGCAGAACGGTGAGTTCGGGGACCGGCTCTCCCGCAGCTTCGGCGCGTACGGCGGCGAGAGCGTGCAGCGCTGCTTCCTGCCAGGGGCCGGGCCCGTTGGCAAGGACGACGGCTCCGATCCCCGCGTCGAGGTCGCAGGCGACCGCCGAGTAGTAGCCGATCATTCCACCGGAATGCCAGACATGACGGCGCCCGTCGATCTCGCCCGTCCTGATGCCCAGGCCGTAGGAGCAGCCGAGGTCGTCGTCGACGGCGATCGCGGGGAGGAACATCTCGTCCCGGCCGCGGTCCGACAGCAGGCGGCCGGTGCCCGTACCGAGCAGAAGTCTCAGCCAAGCCGTCATGTCCAGCGCGGTGGCGGCGATGCTGCCGTCCGCGGTGGCGGTTTCGAGCCAGGTCGCGGGTATCAGACCCTCGGTCGGGACCGGGGCACCGGCGCCGGAGCGCGGTTCGTAGCCCACCGCCAGCCGGGGCCGCACCTCGTCGGTGATCGCTGGTACCGAGGACGTCATGCCCAGCGGAGCCAGCAGGAACTCTCTCAGAATCTGGTGGTAGGGCCGCTCGTGGACGGCTTCCAGGACAAGGCCCAGCGCCTTGTAGCCGACGTTGGAGTAGTGGAACCAGGTCCCCGGTGGGGACGTCGCCTCAGTTTCGCGCAGCGACCAGACCTCGAACGCCGCTTCCCCCGAGAAGTCCGAGCCCTCGATGATCCCCGCGGTGTGCGTCATCAGGTGCCGTACGGTGGCGGGGGCGAAGCGCGAGCGCACCCGGAACCACGGCAGGTACCGGGCCACCGGCTGATCGAGGTCGATCAGCCCCGCGTCCTGGGCCTGCAGCAGCAGCGCACAGGTGAATCCTTTCGAGACCGAGCCGATCTCGAAGAGCGTGTCGGCGGTGACCGGCCGCCCGGCGGCGACGTCGGCGAGCCCGTGCGCGCTCGACGCCAGGACACCGGTGCGGTCGGTCACGGCCATCGACAGCCCGGCGGCGAACGGCGCTTCGCGCAATGCTCGCTCGGCACTCCCGACGGCCTTGAGGGGCGATGGTGCCGGTGGATGGGACATGGAGTTCATAGCGGGATCACCCTGTTCAGCGAGTACGAATCGGGTCCGATGGCGTTGCGGCTGTGTGTCGCCGTGTATGAGCGGCGCTGATGTCCGGAAGCAGCACCGGCTGCGGGGGCAGCAGGTGCAGTCCCTGCCACGGGGAAAGTCTGGACCGGTGGGTACGCGTCTTCGTTGGAGGCGATTTCAGAAGTTCCTTCGGAGCCTTGTGGAATCGGCCAAACGGCAGTGGCGCTGCCCGTGCCGGATGGAGGTGCTCGCCGGCGGCGGTGTGGTCAGCGGGCAGCCGGATCCCCCAGCGGCCCGGCCCGGCAACTTTCGGGCTGGGCCCAGTTGGCCGAGCAGGCCCCGGTCAGGACGTCGACAGAGTGCTCGCCACCGGCGAGGGATACAACCGGCCCGCCCACCACAACGTCGGCACCGAACCCCGCAGGACGGGCTGACGAGCGACGTCGAGGATCAGCACACTGAACGCATGCGATACGAGGAGAAAGGGAAGCTCACCGCCGCGAGAGTCTTCATCCCGGTGGCCATACTTGTCGCTTCACCGGTGCTGCGCATAGCCGGAGCACCGATCCGCCGCCGCTGCCTTCACTACGTCTACCGGGATGAGGCACCACTCATCCTGGAAATGAGCAAGGCCGCAGCAGTATCCACTGGTTCGTTGTCACCAGCCGCCTCCTCGATTGGCTCTGCCGGCCCACAGAGTCGCTCGCGCGACTTATCTCACGCCGAGGTTGAACGGCAGGCATGGATCTCCCGGACTTGCTGCGTCGTCGAACGCTCCGATCGTCGGCACACCCTCGTTGGTGAACGCCAGGGGATGTTCCGGCATGGGCCTTGGACCCTGATCCTGGACGGACGGACACTGGATCCGAGGATCTGAGAACGGCTGTCCCGTGTTCATGAAGCGCCAGGAAACCCGGCGATGAGCACGGGAGACGAACTCGCCGTGCTTCGGTCGTTTCTCCGCCGCCGCAGGTCAAGGATCACTTCGGTGCCGGCCCGCGTACATCCGTTCATAGATCTGTTCCACCACCGACTGTTTCCTGGAGTTGTACTCCATCGCGTAGCAGGCGCCGGGCGCGGCGGCTGCCTTCGCTTGCGCGTACAACTCGCGGTCGTCCGGGTGTGACCGCAGCCAGTCCCGAAACATCAGGTGCCGCGAGAGTTCGGGCGTGCCGGGTCCGAACACATGAAGATTCACGCGCGGTTGCGCAAGTCGGAGCATGCGATGCTCGTGCCACCACGGCTCGCGTACCGTGAGGTCGTAGCCGAGTGCGGTGAGTTGTGGAACGTATGTTTCCTCCCGGCGCGGGTCCCTGACGGTGAGGTCGATGTCGATGACGTCCTTGGCCGCGAGGCCCGGCACCGCGGTGGAACCCACGTGGGCGATTTCGAGGGCCCTGTCCCCCAGCGCCTCCGCGATCCGGGCCTCAAGGGCCGTATACCGGCCGGGCCATTCCTCGTCGTACGGAACCACCTCGATGTGCTCAACCGTCGGGGCGCCGTGTACCCAGGGGTTTCCTTCTTCCGCCTGCACCGGTTCCCGGTCGTCGTTCGCCATCTGATCGACCCTACTGGAGGGCACCGTGGCGGAGCACGCGGTGCGGTGCCAGGGATGCCGCCCCGGAGCCGGCCCAGGATTCGGGTGAAGGCCACATCCGCTCCCACCGGCGCCGGGGCACCCTGGTGGCACGGCCGGATCTGCGACACGGCGCCTGTCGGGTGCCCGCCACCACCGCACAGTGGACGAATCCGCCTGCTATGAGACCGCGTTGGACCCGAGGCGGGCGAGGCCGGTTTCCTTGCCATGGTCCACGCGGTTGCCGTCGGCACGCCGGCGTCCGGCCGTCCGGCGAGACGCGCGGGCTGCGCGCCGACGCCTCACCGGAGGTGATTGCCCGCAGCTCACCGTCCTCGGCCGCGTAGACCTCAGTAGACAGCTGTGAACGGCCTTGTTCTCGGCGGTGTCACGTACGTCGGTCGGCAGCATCGCGGTCTTCTTCGCGTTACGTCGGCGCGGGGTGTCGCCCGACACCCCGCGCCGACGGCGTTCCTACTCATCCACTGCTGTCGGAGGACTGCCGCAGGGCCGCTCGACAGCCCGGTTCCCCTCGGTCACCGGCCTTCTTCCGCTGTGCGCCCGGTATCCGGCGGGCTCCGCTCACCCGTTCCAAGGCCTGCGGGACGCGCCCCGAACCTTCCGGTGACATGGCTTGGTCGGCTCAGCCCATGACCGTGCCGGAGGAGGTGTTGGGACGGCGTTTGCGGGAGAAGGTTCCGAGGTTGATGTGATGGCCGGTGTACTCGCAGGCGTAGCGCAACGGCTGTCGGTCATGGTCGTGGCCCGCCTCCGTCCCGTGAACCAGGGTGGTGACGAAACGGCCGACGAGGGGGGCGTTCTTGAACTGGTTGCCGCTGGTGCCGATGGCGACGTAGAAGCCGTCGAGGTCGGTGCGGTCGTAGATGGGCGCCCAGTCGTCGGTGACGTCGTACACGCCGGCGACCCCGCTGGGCCTGTTGGGAACGCGCAGTCCGGGCAGCCGACGGGCGGCGCGGGTCACCTGGGTGCGAAAGCCTGTCACAGTGGCGCCGGGGGCGGCCCGGTCGGGGTCGTCGACCCATTCCAGCGGGTCGCAGTCCGGTTCCGTGCCGCCGACCAGGAGGAAGTCCCGCCCGGCGGGGCGCAGGTAGATGCCGAGGTCGAGGTCGGCGACGACCGGCCCCAGGTCGTCCGCCGGATGGTAGCCGGGTGGGGCGGCGACCTGGTGTACCTCCTGGCGCAGGGGGCGCACCCGCACGGTGAACTCGGCGCCGACCCCCGCGAGTCGGTTGAGCGCGCCGGACCAGGGGCCCGCGGCGTTGACCAGCACGGGGGCCGAGAGCCGTGAACCGTCGGCGAGCCGCACGCCGCAGACCCGGTCGCCCCGTTGCAGGACGGCGGTCACCTCGGTGTTGAAGCAGAAGGTCACGCCGCGTTCCCGCGCCGCCTCGGCCAGGTTGAGGGTCGCGAGATGCGGATCGTCGATGTAGCCGGCGTCGGGGGTATGGAGGGCCCCCAGGTGCGTGGTGGCATCGGCGAAGAACTCATCGTCGTCCACGGGCGTGGGTGGCCAGTAGCGGCCGGTGTCGAGAGCCGGCAGCCGCTCTGCGAGTTCCGCCGCGTCCCATTCCTGGTACGGGACGCCGGCCTGATCGAACAGCTGTGTGGCGCGACCCCGTGGCGCCTGAGGCGCGTCCAGGGCGACGAGGCCGGTGCGTACGAAGGAGGCAAGTCGACCCGAGCCGCTCTTTTCCAGGTGCTCCGGCCACTGCTCCCAACAGTGCCTGGACTCCCAGGCGGTCGCCACGCTGTCGAGGGCAGAGTAGTTGAAGCGGACGATCGCGCTGGAGGCACCGGTGGAGCCCACGCCGGCCCCATCAAGTTTGTCCACCACAGTGACACGCAGACCGGACTTGACCAGTTCGAGTGCCGCCGAGCAGCCGATCACACCGGCGCCGACCACGAGGACGTCTGCGGTATCGGACACTACGTCACCTCTTCTTCGTGCGATGGGCGCTGTACGGGGTGAGCGCCGGGGCCGGCTCGTTCATGGTGCGGCGGCATCGCCCTGGAGCCCCCTGCTCCGGGCCGCCGCAGGGAGTTCACCGGGGTGGGCGGGGTCGGGTGGTGGTAGCGGGAATCCGACGCCGGGAGGCGGCCCGGCTCGGTGGGTGGCCGGTGGCTTTGCGGTCCGGTCGGCTCTGCGGAAGACGATAGGAGTTGTGGGGCACCCCCGGCACCCCACAACTGTCGCGAGAGTACCCCTGTACGAGTCGACAAGTGTCGCCCCACCGCTGGACGCCCCGCGCACGGTGCCGCCGCGCCCGGCGGGGCCTTACCATGCAAGACATGGCCTCCGAACTGCAGCAATTGATCGATGCGCTCAGCGTTCGGCTGGGGCGGTCCGTGGCTATGGACGACGCACAGATCCGGCTGCTCGCCCACACCGCGCACACCGGCGACATCGACAACGCCCGCATCGAGTCGATCATGCGCCGCGGGGTATCGCCCACGTTGTCCGCCCATGTCACCCGGCACGGTGCCGCCCGCGCCGCCGATATCTTCACCGTCCCGCCGTGCCCGGAGATCGGCTTCGCGGTGGAGCGGACCGGCATGCCGGTCCGGTACAACGGGGCGCTGCAGGGGTACCTCTGGCTGATCGGCCCGGCCACCCCGAGGGACGCCGAGGCACTGCGGGAAACAGCCGGGCAGGCCGCCCTGATCCTGCACCGCGATCACCTGGCCGACGAGGTTTCCCGCAGTCACGAACGTGAACACGTCCGTGATCTGGTCGCCCCTGACCTCGCTGTACGGGAGGAGGCTGCCGCCGCGCTCGTCGAGGAGGGACTGGCCGTGGCCGGACCGGTCGTCGCCCTGGTGGCCACGGTGGCGCACAGGACCGGGGAACCGCTCGCCGAACAGCAACGGCTGGCCATGGCTCTCACCCTCGGCCACGCTCGGCGGAGACTGCCGCCCTCCCGCGCCCTCGTCCTGTCCCGGCCGGATCATGCCCTGCTGCTCACCATCTGGCCGGGTGGCCGGAGTGACGGCATCGAGCGCTCCGTCGGTGAATTGGCCGGTGTCCTGCACGAGAGACTGGTCGCCGAACTCGGCACCGGCCCAGGGACGTCGTGCTGGGTGGGTATCGGCGGGACACACCGCCGCCTGAACGAGGCCCATATCTCCTACCGGGAGGCCCGTCAGGCCAGCGAGGTAGCACGTGCTACCGGTGTCATGGGCCCGGTGGCCGCCTATCCGCGCCTGGGGGTCTACGCGCTGCTGGCCAAGCTCCCACCGGACGAGCTGGCCGAGAGTATCCATCCCGGCCTGTGCCGACTGCTGGAGCCCGGGTCCGGGCAGCAGGACCTGGTCGAGACCCTGCGCACCTACCTCGACCAGGGCGGCGACGCCCAGCGGGCCACCGCGCTGCTGCACATCCACCGCTCCACGCTCTACCAGCGGCTACGGCGCGTCAAAGAGCTGACCGGCCTGGACATGTCCCATGGAGATGATCGGCTCACCGCCCACCTCGGCCTGAAGATGGCGCAGTTGCACCGTCCTGTGTGACGCTCCGCTCGCCCTGGGCGCGCGGCCGGCCGACTCCGCACGAACGGTGCCCGGCCCCGGGGCACGCGGTACGCACGATGCCCTGCCGTGTCCAACGCCTCCGGTCCGCGCGGCCGTCAAGGCGGTGTCGGTCGCGCCCGGCCGCGGTCATCGTGGCCGGCTCGCCCGGCGTCGGGCTCTGGGGGACCGCGGCCGCCGTTCTCCTCGGCACCGCGGCGATGCTGTCCAGCGCGATGTCGGGGGCGCTGCGCGGGACAGGAGGGGGTGGCACGCGCGGTGATCGTCCGCTGCGCCGGCCGGGTTTCGCCAGGGTACTGGTCGTCCTGCTGGGCGTCGGCGGTGTACTCGGCGTCGCGGAGATCGCGGCGCCGGCGGTCGCCGCGCAGCCCGCCGTGCGACTCGGTCACTGGTTTGGACCCCACGGTGAGTCGCCGCGGTCCGCGGCACCGATGCCGGGGCATCGGTGCCGCGTCAGCTTCTCTCCAGTCCGCCGGCGGACCTGCGGAGAACGAGGTCCTGGCCGACGTCCCGTAACGGCGCGCAGAAGCCATGACACATACGCCCCGAGAACCGCCACAGAGTGATCCCGGAGCCTGGATGTGCGTGGTGATTCGACGCCCGATCCAGTCCCGCTGGGCCCGGACCCGATTTCCGAGAAAGGGACAGGGGGATTCATATGTCGATTGGCAGTCCGGGGGCCGGGGAAATCACGAACCCGGGCACCCACAGAACCGGTCGCAGCAATCCCCCGCTACACGGTTTATGCCATCTTGGTCACCGGAACATCGGCGGCCATGCGCGGTAGGCGAAGAGCCTTGGGTGCTGGCGGGTGATTTGAGCCCAGCACGGTTGGGCCCTCTTGAGCGCCCGGATTCGCCGGTCCTTCTTGCGGATCCAGCGCATCAGGTCACTGCCGGCCAAAGATGACCTCGCCGATTCGATTCCTACGACGTCGACCGGCTCGGCTGTGTGTCCGTCTCCTTGAGCTGATACAGCTCGGGCACGGAGACCTTGATCGGCTCCTGGGTGGTCCGGGCGATCACGACCACTGCGGGCTCATTGGGGTCGGGGTTCTCCTCGCGGTGCGGGACGAATGGGGGGACGAGGAAGAAATCACCCGGGTTGGCGGCGAGCCGTACCTCCTGTGTGCCATCGTGGTAGATGAACACGGGGTGACCGCTGACCACGTAGATACCAGCCTCCGAATCCCCGTGATGATGGTTGTCCGTCGAGCTCAGCGGCGGGTTCTCCACCAGGCCCATCCAGAGCTTCTTCGAGCCAACGGTGCCTCCGCTGATAGCCGCGTAGCCGTCCAGTTCGCCGGATGCCACGTGGTGGACCCGGTTGTTGATCGGCGCGCGGTCACCAGAGTCCGATGCGGGCCCGGCACCTTCATGAGTAGCCATTGTGAAGCCTTTCGAATCGAATTTCCTGACCTGGACCAGACTGCAACTCCCGTACTGAAGCAGGCAATCACTCTTGCTGTTCCGGCAAAGCGCATGCTTCCGGCACCTGGGAATCCGCTCACACCTCCATGGCACACACGCAGCATGCGACGGCACAGAACAATCCGATGGCGCCAGGATCTCGAAGGCGTGCGGGGTGAGGGCGGCGGGGTCGGTCCGGGACAGGACCGCAGTGACGAGCCGTTCGCAGGGGGCGCGGTCCAGGGGCAACCGGGCTCCGGAACACCCATGAGGTCGTACAGAACGGTGTGCCTGTTCGGTTCATCAGCCCTCACCCTGCAGGTTCCGCTGGGTCGCGGACGGCCAGTGGTCACCCGACAATCGAGTTCGGCGGTCCGGGGATGTCGAGAACGCGGCACCGGCCGGCACCGTCCCAGGGACATCAGTGGCCGCCACCGGCCGCACGAGGAAGAAGGAGAAACCAGCATGGCGATTCAGCGGATGGACAACGTCGGCATCGTCGTCGAGGACATGGATGCCGCCATCACGTTCTTCGTGGAACTCGGTATGGAGCTGGAAGGCAGAGCGGAGGTCGAGGGCCTCTTCGCCGACCAGTGCACCGGACTCGACGGCGTCCACTGTGACATCGCGATGGTCCGGACCCCGGACGGTCACAGTCGGCTCGAGCTGGCGAAATACCGCAGCCCCGCGGCGATCGGCGCCGGGCCACGCAACCAGCCGCACAACGTTCTGGGCACGCACCGCGTCATGTTCACCGTCGACGACATCCAGGACACCGTTGCCCGCCTGCGCCCTCATGGCGCCGAACTCGTCGGCGAGATCGCCCGGTTCGAGGACAGCTATCTGCTCTGCTACATCCGCGGCCCGGAGGGCATCATCGTCGGACTGGCCGAGCAACTGCGCTGAGAAGGAGAAACCGAACCACACAGCCGAACGAGATCATCGAGGTTCCGCAGCTCCATCGCGGTGGACGAGGACATGCGGAACTTCGGGACACGAGGCACCCACGGCGGCACAGGGGCACAGGGGCACAGGGGCACAGGGGCACAGGGGGCACAACAACACGCACTGCAGTCCTGTATCCGCCGTCGTTCTCGGTCCGGAAGCCGCTGCTCATCCATAGCCGGTCGCGCTGCAGGGACACGGACTTGCTGACCCCACCGTGTCGCACGACGACTTTGGGTCGATCACCGCCGTGGTGCTGCGGTCGACGACGAAGGCGGCCGACGCCCCCGCGCTGCTGGCCCGCAGCCTTACCCCGGAAGCGATGCGACCGGTCCGGTAGCGCGACAGCCACCGGACATTCGCCAGCAGCATCGCCTCCGGCGTCCCGTGACCCCGGGCTGGCAGGGAGGACAACATCGCCGACGGGCGCCCCTGCGGCCCGTACGGGCCCACCAGGAGACCCCGCCCGGCCGCACAGCGGCCAAGGAGGGGCACAGCGCCTCGGGGAACTGCCGCACGGTGGACCCCCGTCGGATGTTTCCGGCAGGGGCTCGAAGGGTGTCGGTTCAGCCGAGACGGAATTGCTGGTTGGGCTTGCCCTTGTCGGTCCACTGGACGAGCTTGGCGCCGTCCGCGGTGTCCTCGCCGACGACGGACAGAAGCTTGCCGCTGTGGCGTGCCTCCAGGGAGAAGTACCCCTCGTCCTTCTGAACGAGCTTCCACTCCTGGTTGGGCTTGCTCTTATTCGTCCACTGGACGACCGTCCCGCCGTCCTCGGTGTCCGAGGCGGTGACGGACAGGGCCTTGCCGCTGTGCACCGCGATGACGTGGTAATAACCGCCCGTCGTCGCGACCAGATTCCAGTGCTGATTGGTCTTGTTCTTGTCCGTCCACTGGACGACCTCAGCACCGTCCTCGGTCCCCGAAGCGGTGACGGACACCACCTTCCCGCTGTGACGGGCCACCAGCGCAGCAGTGAAAACAGCCATGACTACTCCTCATTCGACGGTCAACCGACCACCGAAGTAACCATCACCTCCCCGCCTGTCATCGGACAACCGAGCCATATGACCAGAACACGGCGTCCGACGGCTCAGAAGAATCGTCAAGCCCTCGAACAACCCGCTCTCCCCGACCCCCGGACCATGGAACGCCCGTCTGCCGGCACAGCACCACCCTGCGTCCCACAGCCCCATACAACGCTGACACCTGTTTCCCAAGTAGGAGGAGAGATGTCAGCGCGGCCGCCCCTCTGACCTACAGCGCCCGACCAGCACGGACACCGGTACCCCGGAGAACCATGGGCAGGTACGGGTCATGACACTTGGACGGCAAAGCTGCCTGCCTGACCAGCAAGCCGCCCTCGGCGAGGGACAGCGTCGGCGGGTGGATCGCCAACAGCAGCCGGAACGTTGCTCTGCGCAACAAGACCGTGGACCCGGGCCCTCCCGGTGCTCGGGCCACCAAGGCGTAGGCCTGCCTGACGAATCCTCCGGGGCCGGACCCAGGCGGACTGGTCGAACCTTGTCCCGTACTGGCAACTCGGGATGAACATCAAAGGGGTGAGCATGCACCGCTACGAGATCCTGGTCAGGAAGGCGGTGGACGCGCTGCCCAAGGACGCTGCCGTGCACTACGTGGTGACTCCCTCCTACCGGAACTCCTCCAGCACGATCCCGCAGGGCGTCAGCATGAACGCCACGGTTCAACTGCCCAACGGTGCGTCATGGCCCGTCTTCAATGAGACGAGCCCCCTGAACACCCCCCTACGACCATGGGCCAAATCTTGGGAACTGAGACCGGTACCACGTGGCGGTCGCATGACCCGCACCACCCCGCCGAGCCCGGCCGACATCGCGACGGTCTTCCCGCGGCTCGCGCCGCCGGCCCACCCACCGGGCACCGGCCGTACTGCCGACGACCTTCCCGCAGGACGTCCACCTGCTGCGTACGTTGCGGGCGACTGCCCACAGTCGGCCGCGAGGCGCTCGCTCCTGCACTCCGCAAGAACGCGCCGTGGTGGACCGGATCAACGCCGCCCGTCCTTGTCCGGAGGGGCCGATCGCCATGCTTGCGATCACCCAGGGGGGAACATGCCCAGGACCCAGCTGTTCTGGCGATCCGCCACTGCTGCCGGCGATGTCCTCACCACGCCTCCACAGCCCGCCGAGATCCAGTACGAGGACTATCTACCGCGCGCAAGTCCGGGCCTGGAGCGTCCGGCAGAAGACCGGCGCGCAGCCAGGCAGCGCCTACGACGGGGCGGAGGACACGTACTACGACTGTGAGTTGGTCGAGGTGGGCTTGTACTCGTCCAGCACGGAGGCTCGGTTGAACTGGTACTGACCGATGAAGAGGTCTTGTGGTCTGGTGGCATCGGCAAGGCTTTTGACGGTGCGGTGCGTCATGCGGAGCCGGCGGCCGATGGAACGGCGGCTGTGGCCACCGTGGCCGTGGCCGCCCCGCTGCGGGCCGCTGGTCGCGGGCCGAAGCGTCCGCGTGTCAGGGCACGGTGATGACGATCTTGCCGCGCGCGTGGCCGGTAGCGCTGACGTCATGAGCTGTGGCGGCCTCCTTCAGCGGGAACACGGCGTGCAGCGGGACGGTGAGGCGGCCGTGGTCGGCGAGGTCGGCCGCCAGCGGTAGTCCTGCCCAGCCCGGCGACTCTCCGGCTTCGGAGCGGGAGAACCGCACTCCGTGCCGGCCGGCGTCGAAGTCCGCGATGGTCACCACATGGTGCGGGTCGCCGACGATGGCCACCAGTTCGGCAAGAGAGCCCTTACCCGCCGCGTCCAGAACCACATCGACACCGAGCGGAGCCAGTGGGGCAAGGCGATCGGCCAGCCCCGCCCCGTAGGTGACCGGTACGACACCGAGCCGGTCGAGGAAGCCGTGGTTGCCTTCGCTCGCGGTGCCGATCACGGTGAGGCCGCGGGCCTGGGCGAGTTGCGCAGCTATGGTGCCGACGCCTCCGGCGGCACCATCGATCAACAAGGTCATGCCTTCGGCGGCTTCCAGTGCGTCCAGTACACGTGTGGCTGTGTCGATATTGCCCGCGGCGCCACCCGCTTCTTCGAAAGACCATGACCGAGGCTTGGACGCCCACGCCTCCAGCACGGCGTACTGGGCCGCGGCGCCTCCCTGATCCACGAAGGGGACGAGGCCGAAGACCGCATCTCCCACGGCGGTGCCGGTCACCCCCTCTCCCACCTCGTCGACGATTCCCGCGGCATCCATGCCGGGGATGTGGGGGAAGTCCATGGTGACGATGTCCCGCAGCATCCCCGAGCGCAAGTACCAGTCAGCAGGGGTGACGCCGGTGGCACGCACCGCGATACGGACCTGACCCCGCCCGGCGTGCGGCTCTTCGACCTCCTCGACACAAAGGGTCTCCGAACCGCCATAGCGGTGGTACTGCACAGCAAACATGGGCAACCTCCGTACACATGGCACGTCGTTCAGCAGGAGAACTCGCAGCCACTCACCTCTGCGGCGGCGAGCCGACCGCGGGGCACCGCGGCACCAGATCACGCTAACCCGCTAAACGGTCGACCCCTTCCGTTTGTGACTAAGTGGGAGACATGCCTGCCCAACTGTCTCGGAACCCGCCCCCCTCCGCCTCCGGCACCCCCGCCCCGGGGCAGAGAGCCGACGCCCGGCACAACCGCGCCCGGCTCCTCCAGGCCGCCCGTGAGGCGTACGCCCTCAACGGCACCGACGTATCTTCCAGCGCAATCGCCCGCAGAGCGGGCGTGGGTGCCGCCACCCTCTACCGGCACTTCCCGACACGCGGCGCGCTGATCGCCGCCGCGTTCTCCGAACAACTCAGCCAGTGCGTCGCAGCCCTCGACGAGGCCCTTCAGGACGACGATCCCTGGCACGGACTTCGCGACGTCCTTACCAAGGTGTGCACGATGCAGGCCCAGGACCGCGGGTTCAGCGCCGCGTTCCTCTCCCAATTTCCCGACGTGCCCGACGTCCATCGCGAGCGTGCCCGCGCCGAGGCATCCCTCGCCCAGCTGGTACAGCGTGCGAAGGACACCGGACAGCTGCGCAAGGACTTCGACCCCAGCGACATCACCCTCCTGCTCCTGGCCAACAACGGCGTCGTGCGAGAGTCCCCGGCGGCCTCCATGGCCGCATCCCGCCGCCTGCTCGCCTACTTCCTCCAGTCCTGCCTGCCGACGGACGGCACACCCCTGCCCCAGCCCGCGCCACTCCGCCTTGACGACCTCTACAAGCCACCTCATCGAACGGGGTGACCACCGGCGTCCACCCGGGGGCACGCGCCCCTGACGTGAATGTTTCTCAGACCCCACCACCGCACCGCCGTCATTTCTGCCCGACATTTCGCAGCCTCATGATCGCCAACCGCCTCCGAAGACCGTCGCCAAACGCTGTATCTAGAAGCCAACGAAGCCAAACGGCCCATCCAAGGAAACATGAAGAACCCGTCGCCATCGACGGCCAGAAGCACGTGGTGAAGCTCGGTGCATTCATCAGAAACACCAAAAACCGCCACGACCGGCTCACCCAGGAGCAGTGTGAGGTGCTCGCGGAGTTCGGGGTGGAGTGGGCGCAACACCGGATCACGACCCTTCGCTGAACCGGCAGATCATCAGTTCTGCCACTGCCCCTGGAAGGGGTCTTCCAGCGTTGCCGCGCCGGCCGGCCGTTGGACGGTGCGGTACGTCATGCCGAGCTGTCGTTGGATCGCACGCCGGCTGTGGCCGACGGCCAGAAACGCGCAGACGGTGACGCCACCCTAACGGGGTACTGCCCGACAGATCACGGGATAGTACATTAGGGATGGCAACGAAGAAGACAAGTGACTGAACTTCAGGACCTATGTCCGAGCACCCAACGCGGTTTGCCCAGTACCAGTAGCAGAATCGCGAAGAGGGACCGGTACGGCCGCTTCTGTTTCCCACCCCAAGGAAATGACCGGCTGCGGGAAAACGTAGCTGGATGACGATCGACGTCATGTCAGCCACGGCCCGGCGAGCGGTCCGCCAGACGCACTTCTTCCGCTCCCCGGTTGCGCGGCCGACTTCAGGTCCGCCGGCATCCCTCAACGCGCCTGCCCCAGCTCGACTTTCATCCGCTTGGGCCGACGAGTCGGCGCGCCACCCCCTCGTGCACCAACCGAGCCAAAGTGTCATGGCACGCACCGCCACTGCCACCACTCCACCTCACAACAGGAGTTGACCCATGAGTGGATGCGGCTGCGGGCAGTCCCCCATCGCCATCGGCGGCTGTCAGCCCTCCAAGCCGGCCTGTCCCCCCGTTACTTGTCCCGGCTCCAAGCCGTGCGAGCACTGCGAGACGATCCCACTGCGCGACTCCGCGCCGTACCGGGTCGCAGCGACCGCGAGCAGCACCGACCCGACGCCGTACTACACCATCGCCAACACCCATGCCGCACTGGACCCTGTCGTCGCCCAGACCATCCTGAACAGCGGCACGGGCACGTTCCCGGCCGACGACGGGACGCACAACGGCCAGCACACCTGGCTCGCCGGCGTCGTGCACATCGACCCCACGTCACTGCGGGGCAACCCCACCAGCGTCACGATCAGCGCCTCGGTCCATGTCCACAACGACGGCAGGAACACGGCCTGCCGGCTCTACGGCCGCTTCGCCCTGTGGAACGGCACGACCCCGATCCGCACCGATCTCCTGGGCCCACCCGATCTGCCGGCGGGTGGTGACGACAACGGCGTCATCGCACCGACCGTCGTGTCCCTCGCGGACGTTCTCGCGGGGAAGATCGTCATCGAGCTCAACCTGGAAACAGGCAACGACGACACCTGCCGAGTCGGCCCCAAGCAGTGGACCGTCGACAGCTTCGTCCTCATCGTCCAGGCGTCCGCCCCGGGCTGCGGCAGGCCGTTCCTCCGTACGACCTGCCGCAACTGCGACGGCACGGTCACCTGCACGACCGACACCCTCGACGGCTCGACTCCCTACGCCGCGGTCCCGCCGGTCATCCCGGTCGCCTCCTGCCGGGATGGATGCGCCACCGCCCGCCCTCCGTGCATCTCCACCGACCGGGGCAACGCCATCACCCGGGGCAGCGACGGGTGTCTGTACGCGCCCGACACACCGGCTCTGGACCCGTCCCCGTGCAATGCCGCACGGAACACGACCGGTGGACTGCTCGTGCCGCGGATCGGCCTGACGGGTATCGCTCCTGGCAGCAACAGCAGCATCGAACGGTCGGTGGACATCGACGTCACCGGCACGCCCGGCTGCCCCGAAAGGTGGGAGATCGGCGCCCGCCTCACGCCGGTGAGCGCGTTCCTCAACGCCGAGCGGCAGCACGCCAACCTCCTGGCCCGGACCGGTACCGACGTGCCGATCCCCGAGTCCGACATCGTGCTCCCGGAAGCCGGGGTGTACCACATCGACAGCGATGTACGGTACGCGCTCGGTTCCGCCACCGGCGGCAGCGGCTACATCATCGGCTGGCTCAGGGACGAGACCACGGACACCCTCCTGACGAGCTTCACCCAGATCGCGGCGATCAACGCAGCGATGCAGGAGCAGCAAGGCGGAACCACACACATCATGACCGAGTACACGGTCGCCTCCGGCCCCCGGACGGTCCGCCTGCACCTGATGTTCGTCCTCACCGGCGGCAAGATCTCCAACGCCGAGGCCGGCGGCACCGACAGCAATGGCGCAACCCGGATGCGCTTCCTCAAGGTCAGGGATTAGCAGGACGTCGCTTCGCGGCCCGGCGATCGGGGCGGCCGGCACCGCCCACCCCCGATCAGGGTCGCGACCTCGCTGATCAGATCCGCACCCGGACCCGGACCGGATGGACACCCGGATTCGCCGAGACGACCTCGCGCGCTGGTCGCTCCCGGGCCACGTCCATGCAAGTGCCCAGTTGGCGGAGTGCGGCATGGTGCGACGGAGTGCGCGCACCCCTCCGTCCTGAGTGCGCGCACTCCGTCAAGCGGCGAGGCCCTGGCCACCGGGCTCGGCAAGGCGTCGGCCAGGGTTCAGTTCTTGACCGGCCACTCCAGCGGTGCGCTGGAGAAGCCCTGGCTCAGTTGGACCGCGGCGGCCTTCTGGCCCTCGGGAATGAGGAAGGCGGTGCAGATCTTCTCGGACTGTCCCGCGCTCAGCTTCTTCAGGGTGTCGGGCTCCGGGCAGTTCGGCCACTTGGCATCACCCATGAAGACGATGAGGGCCTTGGTGCGCTCGCCCTTGTCCGTCTTGACGACCAGGTCGTTGTCCATGTCGCCGACTTCCATGGCCTTGCCGCTCTTGTGGGTGAGGGTGGACCACACGTACACGGGAATCTTGGGGGCCTTGTCCTTGGCCTTGTCCAGCCCGGAGTTGTCCATGTCGGCCGTCGTTCCGGTCTGCACCTTCGTGGGCGTCACCGTGAACTTGCTGTCCTTCGACTCCTTCATGGTGCTTTCCTGCGGCGGGCTCGCCTCGCCCAGGCGGTAGGTCTTGCCGTCCGAGGAGGAGGAACCGGCGGAGCCGGAGCCGCGCCGGCCCTTCCCTGAATCCGAGTCGTTGCAACCGGCCAGCACCGCAACCAGCGCCAAGGCGCCCACCGCCGCCGGTACAGCACGAGTCCACATGCGCATATCTCTTCGCTCTCCCCGTTTGAAGTGTTCTGGTTGAGCCGGGCCGGGCGGCGTTGCCCCCACAGCCGACTCACAGCTCAGGCGCGCACGATACCGCCAGAGCGCAACCGTCCGCTCGCCGGGGGTCCGGCACCGCCCTTCCCGCCGGGGCAGAACCGCCGAGCTCGGTCATCAGCGCGGCGCCGGTCCGGATCTCGCACCGCGTGGATGGGTTCAGCGCTTCGCGGTCCCTCTCAACCGAGGTGAGCGGTCTGTCCGTGCCGTACGCGGCGGCCGGCTGCCCGGCGCCGGCGGCGTACTGCCACCAGAAGCGGGCCCCGTCACCGGTCTCGGTCAACTGCAGGACACAGGCCAGAACCAGCGCGCTGCGCGGCTCGGCACCTGGTCGGTGACGAAGGCCGCCACGGCTGCGGCGGGGGTGTGGCCGACGAGCGTCTCGCACAGCGCACGCAGGTCCGCGGCCGCCGCCGTTCGGGGCCGTACGTCCCCGTGGCCCGCAGCATCGGGACGAGGTGCGCATGGCTCCGCCTCTCCGCTCGGAACGACGTCGCGCGGCTCAGCACGCCAGCTCCGCCGGCGGAACCCGAAAGAAGCGGCGTCGGCCCGAGCCTCTAGCAGGTCGTCCGCGAGATGCGGCTACTCCTCGCAGTCCGGACCGGCGTCTGCCCCACCTGCCACCGCAACGTACCCATGGCGACACCAACCTGACCAAGCACTACTCGGTAGCAGTGAGGCCGGCCAGCCGACTTCTGCTAGGGCGTGTGTCGCAAGTCCCGCCTGGCTCGCGACGCCCGGCACGCACGCTCGCCGCGCTGTCCGCGTTGTCCGCGTTGTCCGCGTTGTCGGAGTGTTCTCGTACGTCCAGTACGAGGACACTCCTCCGCCTTGCGATCGCACGCACCGGACGCCGTGAGCCCCGCCCTTCGGGCGGACGGCGCTACTTTCGGCACACGCCCTAGTCGTCATTGAGGTAGTCCTGCAGCATGTGTGAGCGTGAGGGGTGGCGCAGCTTGCTCATCGTCTTGGCCTCGACCTGGCGTATGCGTTCGCGTGTCACGCCGTAGACCTTGCCGATCTCCTCCAGAGTCCTGGGGCTGCCTCCCAAGAGCCCGTACCGCAGGGAGATGATGCCGGCTTCGCGCGGGGTCATCTCCGCCAGGATGGTCTGGATGGCTTGCCGGAGCAGGCCGAAGGCGACCACGTCCCAGGCGGAGGGCGAGTCGCTGTCCATGATGAGGTCGCCGAACTCGGTGTTCCCGTCGTCGGACAGAGTCGTCTCCAACGAGACGGGTTCCTTGTTGTAGGCGTTGAGTTCGGCCAGCCGTTCCACCGGGACGTCCGCCTTCTCGGCCAGTTCCTCCGGGGCGGGCTCGTCGCCGGATTTGCTGATCAGCTCACGGCGGATCCGTGCCACGCGGTTGATGATCTCCACTGTGTGCACCGGTATGCGGATGGTGCGGCTCTGGTCGGCCAGGGCCCGGGTGACCGCCTGTTTGATCCACCAGGTCGCATACGTGGAGAACTTGAAGCCCTTGGCGTAGTCGAACTTCTCCACGGCTCTGATCAGCCCGGTGTTGCCTTCCTGGATCAGGTCCAGGAACTGCAGTCCGCGCCCGGTGTAGCGCTTGGTGACGGCGACCACCAGGCGGAGGTTGGCCTCGGTGAAATGGTTCTTCGCGCGGCGGCCGTCCTCAGCGAGGAGGGCCAGTTCCCGGCGCACGTGCGTGTCCGGGCCCGGTCCTTCGGCGAGGAGATGTTCGGCATACAGACCGGCTTCGATGCGCTTGCTCAGTTCCACCTCCTGCTCGGCGGTCAGCAGTGGGACCTTGGCGATGAGCCGCAGGTAGTCCCTGACCTGATCGACCGTACTGTCTCCCGAGGGGAGCCTGGGGGCGGGGGCGTCGGTCTCGTCGTACTCCGGGAGCAGGATTTCCTCCGGGCGCTGTGTGTCTGTGGCGTTCACATGGGCTCCAGCAGGGCGTTCAGATACCGTCCGGTGTGGGACCGGGCGTTGGCCGCGACCTGTTCCGGGGTGCCTTCGGCGATGACCTCGCCGCCCCGGTGTCCGCCGTCCGGCCCCATGTCGATCAGGTGATCGGCTGACTTGATCACGTCGAGGTTGTGCTCGATGACGACGACCGTGTTGCCGCCGTCGACCAGTCGTTGAAGCGCCGCCAGCAGACGGTCGACATCGGCGATGTGGAGGCCGGTGGTGGGTTCGTCCAGCACGTAGAGGGTGCGCCCACGAGTGCGGCGCTGGAGCTCGGCGGCGAGCTTGACGCGCTGCGCCTCACCGCCGGACAGGGTGGTGGCTGCCTGGCCGAGCTTCACATATCCGAGCCCGACGTCGTCCAGGGCCCGCAGATGCCGGGAGATGATCTGATGCCCGCCGAAGAAGTCCAGGCTCTCCGCCACGGTCATGGCGAGCACGTCCGCGATGGACCTCCCCCTGTAATGCACGTCGAGGGTCTCCTGGTTGTACTGGGCGCCCTGGCACACCTCGCACGGGACGTAGACGTCCGGAAGGAAGTTCATCTCGACCTTGATGGTGCCGTCGCCGTAGCAGTGTTCGCAGCGGCCGCCTTTGACGTTGAAGGAGAACCGGCCGGCCTGGTAGCCGCGCACTTTCGCCTCCGGGGTCCGGGCGAACAGCTTGCGCAGGTGGTCGAAGACGCCCGTGTACGTCGCCGGGTTGGAGCGGGGGCTGCGGCCTATCGGCGACTGGTCGACCTGGACCACCTTGCCGATGTACTCGATGCCGGTGATGGTGCGGTGCCGGCCCGGCACCCTGTGTGCGCGGTGGATGCGCCGGGCGAGCGCGGTGTGCAGAATGTCATTGACCAGGGTCGACTTGCCCGAGCCCGAGACGCCGGTGACCACGGTGAACAGGCCGAGCGGGAACGACACCGTCACGTTGCGCAGGTTGTGCTCGGATGCCCCGTGCACAGTGAGGGCGCGGCCCTGTGCCGGCTCTCTGCGCCGGGTGGGCAGGGGGATCGTACGGCGTCCGGAGAGGTAGGCGCCGGTGACGGACTCAGGATGTACGGCCAGTTCCTGTACGGTGCCCGAGCAGACGATCCGGCCGCCGTGCGCGCCTGCACCGGGGCCGACGTCCACCACCCAGTCGGCGCCCCGCAGCGTCTCCTCGTCGTGCTCGACGACGATCACCGTGTTGCCGCGGTCGCGCAGCCGCTTCAGGGTCTCGATGAGCCGCTGGTTGTCGCGCTGGTGCAGCCCGATGGACGGCTCGTCCAGCACGTACAGCACACCGGTCAGCCCCGCGCCGATCTGGGTCGCAAGCCGGATCCGCTGCGCCTCCCCGCCCGAAAGGGACGCGGCGGGCCGGTCGAGCGAGAGGTAGTCCAGGCCGACATCGAGCAGGAACCGCAGCCGCTCGCTGATCTCCGAGAGAACGGCCTCGGAGATCAGCTGTTCACGGGTGCTCAGTTCCAACGCCTCGATGAACGTGGCGAGTTCACCGAGTGGAAGGGCGGCGGTCTGAGCGATGCTGCGCCCGCCGACCGTGACCGCGAGGACCTCCGGGGCGAGCCTCGCGCCCCCGCAGGCCGCACACGGCTCCGCGCGCATGTATCCGGCGAACCGGTTCTGACCGGCTGCGGACTCGGCACCCTCGGCGTAGCGGCGCTTGATGTGCGGTATGACTCCTTCGAAGCGGGCCACGTGCGAGCGGTCACGTCCGAAGCGGTTCCGGTACGTGAGGTGCAGCCGCCGATCCGCCCCGTGCAACACCATCTGACGTGAATCGACGGAGAGTTCACGCCAGGGGGTGGTGACGCTGAAGCCGGCGTCTGCGCCCAGGGCTTCGAGCAGGCGGGCGTAGTGATCGGCGCCGCTGGTGTTGGCCCAGGGGGCGATGGCGCCCTCCGCCAGGGACATGGTGTCGTCCGGCACGACGAGAGCGGGGTCGACCTCCACGCGCGAGCCGAGGCCGCTGCAGGTGGGGCAGGCGCCCCAGGGCGCGTTGAAGGAGAACAGCCGGGGCTCCAGCGACTCCAGGCCGATGTCGTGGGAGCGCGGGCAGGCCATCTCCTCGGAGAGCACCAGCTCGCGGCCGGGCGAGTCGAGTTCCTGATCCACGAACTCGACCCGGAGGACGCCGCATCCGAGCCCCAGCGCGGTTTCCACGGATTCCGTCAGCCGCTGTCGGATACCCGGCTTGACGGTCAGCCGGTCGATGACGGCGTCGATCGAGTGCTTCTTGCGCTTGTCCAGTGCGGGTGGCGTGGTCAGCGCAAAGACCGTCCCGTCAACCCGGACCCGGCTGAATCCATAGGCGGACAACTGCCGGAAGAGTTCGGCATGTTCGCCCTTGCGGTCGCGGACGACCGGGGCCAGCACCTGGAAGCGGGTCCCCTCATCTTCGTCCAACAGCAGGTCGACGATGCGCTGCGGTGTCTGCCGGCTGACCGGCTCGCCGCACTCGGAGCAATGGGGGTGGCCGATCCGGGCGTACAGCAGGCGCAGGTGGTCGTAGACCTCGGTGACGGTGCCCACCGTGGAACGCGGGTTGCGACTCGACGTCTTCTGATCAATGGCGATCGCTGGGGACAGTCCCTCAATGGCATCGACGTCGGGCGTGTCGAGCTGCCCGAGGAACTGCCGCGCATAAGAGCGACCGGCAAATGGTGGGCGGGGCTGCCCAGCCGGGCCCGAACGCAAGGCAGGCACGAGCCTGAGTGATCATGGAGTTCTTGACGCTCAGTGATCACCCGGAGGGCTCGTGCCTGCGGTCCCATCATGCCTTTTGGAACCCCTGTGGGACCAATTCGCCGTTCTGCTGCCCGTGCGGAACGAATACGCCGAGAGCCATCCGCTGGGTTGTCACCGGCGACGGGTTCCAGACCGGACCGTCTTCAAGTACATCGTGCTCGCGCTGGTCCACGGCTCCGGCTACGAGCGGATCGCTGGCGCCGGATGCTCCGACCGAACGATCCGACGCCGCGTCAAACAGTGGGCTGAACTGGGGATATCCGAGAAGGTCCATGCCCTCGCACTCGAGGCCTACGACCGCATGATCGGCCTCGGGCTGAGCGAGATCTCGGTGGACGGCTGCATCACCAAGGCCCCGTCCGGCGGTGACAAGGCCGGGCGGTCACCGGTGGACCGGGGCAAGCAGGGGCTGAAACGCTCCGTCGCCTCCGATGCCTGTGGTGTCCCGCTCGGGATCGTCTCCGACGGGGCCAACCGGCACGATTCACCCTTGCTCGGCCCCACCCTGGACGCGGCGCAGGCGCAGGTCGGCGCGATGCCGGAGACCGTCAACGTCAACCTCGACCGCGGCTACGACAGCGCCAAGTCCCGTTTACTGATAGCCGAGTTGGGTTTCACGGCCGAGATCGCCCGCAAGGGAGTGCCCGCCCCGATCCAAGCCGGCAAGCGCTGGGTGGTCGAGCGCACCCACTCGTGGATGAACGACTACGGCAAGCTCCGGCGCTGCACCGAGAGGAGCGGCGAGGTCGTGGACTTCTACCTCTACCTCGCCGCCACTCTCGTCACGCTCCGCATGCTCATCCGACGCTCGACGAGCCGCTACCGCTGGGACGGCCGCCCCACCACCCGACGCCTCAAGTGATCCATTTGCCGGTCGGTCTAAGCGGAGAGGGATTCGATATAACGCCGCTGCCCCTCGGCGAATATGGTATCGAATGCCAGGCTTGACTTTCCGGATCCCGATACACCAGTGAACACGATAAGCGCATCCCGGGGCAGCTCGACGGATACGTCACGGAGATTGTGCTGCCGGGCACCCTTGACGACGAGCCGATTTCTCACTTCGCAAACCTCAGGTGGTGTCGAGAACGAGCCGAGACCAACCGTAACACCGCGCCACCACACGCCAGGCTCGCTATTCAGCACCAGATCTGTGTGGCAAATATCGCCCTTGACAGGGAAGCTCATCGCATGAGCAAAGAAAACCCGAGCAGGCTGGGAAAGCAGCGAGAAAACGCACGGGTGACTCTTGACCTCGCACAGAATGTTTGAGCAAGGGAAGGGACGGTTCAGTGAGCCTTTTCCAACCTCACGCTGATGCGTGGTGAAGGACAAGGACGGCCTTCACGACGTTGGTGATGCGGTTGGTGCTGCAGCGGAGCTTCCGCAGGAGGCGCCACCCCTTGAGGGTGGCCATGGCCTGCTCACCGAGGCAGCGGATCTTGGCGTGGGTGGTGCTGTGGCGGAGCTTCCACCGTTTGAGGCGCCGACCCCGAAACGGTACGCGGACGGGTCTGCCGGCGCCTTGGTACGCCTTGTCCGCCCAGCATCTGAGTCCGGCTTCGGTAAGGGCTTCAATGATCCCGTGCTGTCGTGCGGCGGTCAGGTCGTGAGTCGAGCCGGGCAGAGTCGGCGGGACCCAGAGCAGCCGTCCAAACGGGTCGGTGAGGACCTGCACGTTCATGCCGTGACGCTTGTGTTTCCCGGAGCAATAGGGAGTGTCGGCGGCGATGCGGTCGATCGGCAGCAGGGCGCCGTCGAGGATGACGAATGCCTTCTCCCTGATCGTCCGCATCGCCTCGGTCAAGGACAGGGCGAGGGTGGCCAGGGCCTCGACGGCTTCACGTATGTAGCGGTAGACAGTCGCGATCCCGACGCCGAACCCGGCGGCCAGCTGGGCGTAGGTGTCACCGCACCGCAGGTGAGCCAGGACGAGCAGAGCCTGACGCTCCGCGGGAAGGCGCCGCTAACGCGTACCGATCTCCTGCCGGCTGGCCTTCAGCCGTTCGGTCAGGAACCGCAGGGTGCGGCTGGACAGATCAATCGCCGACGGGTAGACAAGCACGCGAAGCTCCTGGCAGACACGGGTGATCTTGGTCGAGAACCCGTCTACCAGGAGCTTCGTCGTTGCGCATGCCCGTCCAACTCGCGGCCATCACCACCAGCTCGGAAAAGGCTCACTGATTGAGTCGGCAACTGTCATGCTGCTCAGGCTTCTTGGTCCTGAGTTGCGATCCGAGTCGGGGAGCGAGACTCTGCTATTGGCGACGCAGCATTACTCTGGCGAGCCTTGGAGGATCGCAATGGCAAGCCCACCATCGATTTCGCAGGGTATGCAGTCGTCGGTTGCAGGTAGCTCTGACTGCGTTCGGGCTCTATGGCAGCAGCCAAACGGGATATTCGGCGAAATCACACGTTTCGCCGTCATGGCGTTTTCAAACAGCGTGGGGGCTTGACTCTGCGGGCGTAGTGGACCCGGAAAATTGGTCGGCACTGGGGAGTCGAACTTTCATTATGGATTAGCTGACCCAACCAGCTGCAGATGAGTTTCCCGCATTAATTCGTGCAGCGTCGTGAAATCCAAAGCAGGGCTCCCTTTTCCCGTCGGCTTTACCCTGAGGCGAGGAGCGCCCAATGAGGCATCACAGTTCACTGATGCGTAAGTGTGGGGTTTTCATACTGACGGGAGTTCTGTCAGTCGCGCTCCTTCAATTCTCTGCGGCAGGGGCCGTCGCCGAAACAGGGAGTCGTGCGCCATTCTCCCACTGCACCAAGACCTTGCCCGAGGGGAACGAGGGTGCGCCCTGTCGGGCCGGTGGAGATCGTTCCGCAGGCGAGCCGTGGCGTGCATCGAAAAATTCCCTCGAAGCCACCGCCCGGGAAGGTCCGATCAAGGCGGAGACACCGAAACGCCTCCAGTTCCGGCTGCTGGGGTTTCGGGAACTGGCGTCCACCGACACATCCAATGATGAAGTGTGGCTAGCGGCATCCGGCCTGGATTCCTCGGCTGTGACCATCGGCAAGGACAGGAAGCCGGTTGTCGACCTCATCCAGGCGCCCATGATCGGTGACGTCTCCGACAACAGGGTACGAGGCCCCTGGGCCGCCAACCCGCACGAACTGATCGACTTCGATTTGCAGCGACCCGGCGACTATCCGCGAACGTACACTGTCACGCTCTACATCGTGGAAGAGAATGAGGGAGAGCTGGGCAAGGCTTTTGACGAACTCCGAGCAGAAACCGGCGGGAAGATACGCGAAGTCGTCCAGAAGGCCGCTACCGCGGCTGCGGCCACCGCTGCCGGAGCAGCGATAGGTTCCGCAATACCTGGAGTGGGGACCGTGGTCGGGGCTGCGGTCGGGGCGTTGGCCGGCGTCACTTTCGACGCACTCGCAGATGCCATCAGCGCCGCCCTCAATGACGAGATCTTTCCTCCGGTCCCTCTCACCCTCACAGTCCCGAATCCGGCGCTCGTCGCAGAACAGGGAGGGGTCGGGGACACCCAGACTCTCACCGTGAAGAAGGGAGGAGCCCACTACGAGATTGACTACGACTGGCATGTCGTCACCGCCCCGGCGGGCAATCCGCCCCCCGTGCCCGACAACATGAATGAGGCACTTGACCAGATCGGCGTGGATTTCAGCGTTCCGGAGTCCACCATGCGTGACTGGCTTGCCAACCCCTCCTACACGCCTTACCCGGCCATCGCCCAAGCACTGCTCAACATGGGGCGGAAGTTCAAATCCCCTATCTATCTCGACGTGATCGTCTGGAAGTACGAACATGCCGAGGGAGTGAAATCGCCACGTATCGTTTCGGACGTGAAAACCGACATCCTGAAGCAGGCGGTTCTGGCTGCCTCGAACGAGCGGTACGGAACGGAACTGAGAGATTTCGAGCAACTGTTGAAATAGTGGTTGTGGCTCGCGTCATGCGGCTCCCGTCCACAGTCATGGACGGGAGCCGCGTCCATGACGCACAGAGTCTGTTTCCAGCCTGACGGAGGTTGGACGGGCAGCCCCGGCAGCGGACATAAGAAAGCCCCTGGTGGACGGGTTCACGACCAAGATCACCAGTCTGCCGGGAGCTTTCGCGTGCTTGTCCACCCGTCCGGCATCGATCTGTCCAGCCGCACTCTGCATCACCTCTCCGGTCTCCTCGCAGGCCACCGCCGTCGCATCGGCTCCCGGTGGCGTCGCCTGACCTGCGGCCGGCAGGCCCTGCTCGTCCTGGCCCACCTTCGCCGCGGCGACATCTACGCCCCCTTGCAGCAGGCTTCCGCGTCGGGATCGAGACCGTCTACCGGTACATGCGCGACGCCGTCGACCTTCTTGCCACTCGGACGCCCACGCTGGAGCAGGCCATGACGACGGTGTCGAGGCAGGCGTACGTGATCCGACGGCACCGAGCTGCCGATCGACCGGATCGCTGCCGACCAGCCGTACCACTCGGGGAAGAAGAAGCGCCACGGGATGAACGTGCAGGTTCTCGCGGATCCAGCCGGCCGTCCGATCCGGGCCTCGGACGCGCTGCCCGGAGCCGTGCACGATCTGACCGCGGCCCGGACCGGACCCACGGCATTCCCGCCGTTCTCGCCGCCGACGACATCAAGTGCTGGGCTGACAAGGCATGTCAGGCGCAGGCCCTGCTGTCCGTGTCCCCGTTTCCGGGGCAAGAACCTGCGCGGCCGGCGTCGCCGTCACAACCGCGACGACGCCAAGGTCCGCGGCCTCGGCGAACGCGCCACGGCCACCCTCAAATGCTGGCGGCTCCTGCGGAAGCTCCGTTGCGGCACCACCCGGATCACCGCCGTCGTCCGTGCCGTCGTGGCCCTCGAACTCGCCACCTGATCAAGATGGAAAAGGCTCACTGTCCCCCCGGAGAACGCCCCGACCCGACCACCGGTCACCACGCGGTCGAGTGACACACACCAGCGAAACCCCACCCCGTAGACCGGCCGCCTGTGACACGCGGGGCGGTGCACACCGTTTCCGGGGCCGAACCCGTGCTCTTGGACGTACTCGCCGTACGTCATGCCGATGACGTACGGCGGCAGGACCGGCGTCCACGAGAAGAACCGGTCATGATTGGATACGCACGGTCGTCGCGGACCACCATCGACGTGTTCCCGTTGGAGAGGACGCCCGGCTTCCTTCACTTTCAGCAGCAGCGTTCGTCCGGCACTTTGGGCAGCATCTGGAGGCTGACGGGCTCAGGATTGATCACGAGAGCGCGGGTCCTGTCCCAGTACCGCGCGAGCTGCTTCATCGTCGCGTTGGACTCCTCCAGGAGTATCAGCAGCCGCGGGCCGATGGCGTCCGGGGCGGCTCCGATGCCCAGTTCGTCGGCGACACGCGTTCGGCGCCGGCCTCCCATGCCGAGCTGGACCAGGGCGTCGTGCATGTCGGCGATGTCGCGGTAGTAGGTTGACGCCGGGCAGGCGGTTCGCCCACGGGTGGAGATCCGCTTGATGTCGAGGACGGACACGAGCGAGCCGTGGTGGAGCATCTGGCAGGCGATGCACCGCAGGGACACCGACTTGCCGCCGCCGGTGGAGGCGTTGACCAGGTTGTGCGGGGATTCGGCGTCCAGGTCGACGGAGACGATCCGCGCACCGGCACGGAATCCGACGGTCGGCGCGAGCCTGCTCTGTGACCATGCGGCCGCCCGCTCGTTCCCAGGACGAAGTCTCCGCATCCGGTAACACGTGCGGCGGCGGTCCCGGTCCCGACACGTTTCCGCGGCGGCGGAGAGCCGGGGCCTCAAGAACAACCAAGCTGGAAGGGAATCGGGCGACGCCGCCGCAGTATCCGGACCCCATTCTCCCGCGCCATCAACCGAGGTGAACCCGTGACCGTCATAGTGGGAACCCTGCCGGTACAGGAAACGGTGCACCGACTGCGTGCCCATCTCGCCGGACTCGTCGACGTACAGGGCCGCCTGCACTGCCCGTGTTCCAGCCGTGTCCTGGAATCCGCCCTCACGCTGCGCCTGCTCGATACCGAAGGCTGCCACCACCAAGCCCGCGCGCGTCTGCGCGCCTTCCTTGAGAAGGCGTCCAGCCGGCCCGGCGCAGGTGGGCTGGACCGGCTCCTGGCCCGTGCCGCCCTGTCACGGCCTCCCGCGCCGGGAGCCGGGGACGATGACGTTCTGGCAGGGTTCGTGCACCACACCGCCGTACGCAAGCGGATACTCATGGACACCGTCCTCCACCTCGCCGGCACTCCGGGCACGCTGCCCCGCCGTGGTCCGGAAGAGTTCGTCGCCGGGGAACTGCACAGCTGGAAGCGGCCGGAGATGCTGGCCTGTCACCTCATCCACCTTCACGCCCACCGGGACACCGGCCAGGTCGCGGCCGCCGATCTGGAGCCGCTGGCCGCCGTCCTGAGCGGCGAGCACATCCACGAACGCAACCACTTGTCCCACCTGCTGTACCTGTTCGCGCTGCGCCCCTACTCGGCCCATCGGCACCTGGTCGACGCGGGCATCGAGCGCCTGGTGGCCACCCAGGGCGCGGACGGCGGGTTCTCCCTGAGCCGGGACATCGACACCTGGGTCACCTCGGTCGGCGGCCTGGCCCTGTCCGAGGCGGGAGCCGACCGGGGTCTCCTGGACCGGACCTGCGCCTGGCTCGCCGCCCGCCAAGCCGACGACGGAGGGTGGTCTTTCACCGAAGGCGTCGCCCAGACCGACGCCGACACCGCCTACACCGTCCTCAAACTTCTCCACCGGCATGCCCCCGCCCGGTACGCCAACAGCCTGGAGGCCGGTCATGCCTACCTGCGGCGGATGCAGAACCCCGACGGAGGCTGGCCCGTCTACCGGCGAACCAACCCGTCCGAGGCGGCCATGACCGGCGGCGCGTTGTCCGCGCTCTGCGACCGGCCCCACGCCAATGCCGCCGCCATCACCGCAGGCGCGCGCTGGCTGATCCGCAACCAGCAGGGCGACGGCGCCTTCGAACGCAGTTGGAGCCTGTCGGAGGGCAACGCGCTGTTCCGCTCAGTCCACGGCCTGAACGCCGCCCTCGGCCATCACCTCCTGGACCCCGAGACCGCCGGCCACGCCCGCACCGCCGTCCACCGGGCCAGCGACTGCCTCCGCGCCGGCCAGAACGATGACGGCGGGTGGGGACATGGCAACGGGGCACCCAGCGACCCGATTTCCACCGGATACGCGCTCGCCGCCCTCGGCCCCGACGCCCGGCCGGACGTCCTGCATGCCGCCGCCACCTATCTCATTGCCCGCCAGCGACCGGACGGGGGATTCGACTCCACCCCGGACACCGTCTCGCCCCGGCCCATCCCGCTGGACCTGCCTGCCCTCGCACCCGCCTACATCCTGCGCGGCCTCACCCATGCCCTTCCCACCGGCCCGCCGCCGCCTCGGAAGGCAGCGGTGAGGCCCGGCCGGGCTCCGGCACACACCGTTCAACCCGCACCAGGTACAAGCAGGTACCGAGCACAGATCTTCGACTTCGACGGCACCCTCGTCGACACGGCCGAGGTCAACCTGCACGCCGTCCACGCCGCACTGACCGCTCACGGTACGCACGTCCCACTGCGGTGGCTGCGCACCGTTCCACTCGCCGACCTCGGCGTGCTGCGCCGTCATCTGCTGGCCGCTCACGGCTTGGTGCCGGCCTGCACGGACGCCGACATCGTACGCGCTGCCCGCGGCTACTGGCTGGCCCATACCCACCAGGTCCGTCCGGTCGCCGCAGTGGCCGCCGCCGCTCACGCCGCCGCGGAGAAAGGCCCCGTCGCGGTGGCATCCGCCAACGACGGCCACATCGTCCGAGCCGGACTCGCCGCCGCCGGACTCGCCCACCTCTTCACCATCATCGTCACCCGCGAGGATGTGGCCGCCCTGAAACCGGCCCCGGACGCCTTCCTCACCGCGGCATCCCTCCTCGAAGTGGAACCCGCCCGCTGCCTCGCCTACGAGAACACCGACGAAGGCATCAGCGCAGCCCACACCGCCCGGATGGACACCATCGACATCCGCGCCACCCCCTGGACCGTCCGCCGACCACCGCACACGTACAGGTCCCGGTCGTTCTCGCCGAAAAGCAACACGTGGGAATGATCCGCAGGTCAGGGCGTGGGTCCCATCACGGCGGACCGGTCGCCGTGTTCGCGCAGCCCGGAGATCACCGCCGTCTCCATCGACCTGTCGGACTTCTCCGTCACCCTCAACGGCAGCACGTTCGATGCGCGGGCCGTCGCCGGACACGGCATGACCCGCACCAGCATCAGCTCGGCATTCGGGCGAAGCCGGCCCGCAACCCCGCTCTCTTGGATCTCGCCGCCGAGCTTCCCGCTGTCGTCCTGAGCCGCCTCCCCGGCATCACCATCCGGTCGGCCACTCGCTGGACCCAACGCTCCGGGGCCTCCCGCAACGGCTACGCGGCCGACCTCTCCCGCCGCGGGGCGGGAGACTCCCCAAGTTCCATGGCCGGGCCTGCCCCAGGGGAGACGTGTCCCAGGCGTGGACCACCCGGGAGGCCGGTCCAGCGGCACAGGCGGGCCGGGCCAGACCACCTGACGTCGCGTCAGCCCGTGACCCCGGGCACGACCAGGCCGGTTTCGTACGCGATCACCACCGCGTGGGTCCGGTTCTGCGCGCCGAGTTTGGTCAGCACGTTCCCGACATGCGTCTTCACCGTCTCCAGGCTCACCCTGCACGACTCCGCGATGTCCGGGTTGGACCGGCCGGTGGCCATCAGGCGCAGCACCTCCTCCTCCCGGCCCGTCAGCGCCGCCTGCGGCAGCGCTTCGGCGGATCCCAGGGGGCGGGCGGTGACCATCCGACGCAGGGCCGCCGGAAAGAGGATCGCCTCGCCCGCCGCGACCACCCGCACCGCCTCCGCGATCTTGGGGACGGGGAGACGCTTGAGCACGAAGCCGCTGGCCCCGGCACTGAGCGCGGCGGTGACGTAGTCGTCGTTCTCGAAGGTGGTGATCACCACGACTTTCGGCGGGTCGGCCGGCCCGGCGAGGAGCTGCCGGGTCGCCTCTATGCCGTTGCGGCGCGGCATCCGTACGTCCATCAGGACCACGTCCGGCCGCAACCGCCGCGCCTGCTCGACTGCTTCGATGCCGTCGGCGGCCTCCCCGACGACGGTGATCCCGGGCCGCATTCCGAGCAGCGTGCGCAGACCGCTGCGGGTCACCTCGTCGTCGTCCGCGATCAGGAGGGTGGTGCAGCTGGCGGCACCGGGGGTGTCAGTTGTGACGGCTGTGCTCGTGTCGGGGCCGGTCACGACCGCTGCGGCCGCTTGTGAGCCGATCATGCGGGCAAGCGTACCGGCAGCCGGACCGCCAGCCGCCAGTGCTCCGGTCCGTCCGGACCGGCCTCGATTTCGCCGTGCAGGAGCCGCACGCGCTCGAAGAGGCCGGACAGGCCGTGCCCGGACGTTGGGAAGGTACCCTGGCTCATTCCGCTCCCGGCTCCGGTCCGGTTGACCACGTCGAGCTGCAGCGAGTCCGGCGTGGCCGCCACCTTGACCCGGATCGGACCGCCCGCTCCGTGCCGCAGCGCGTTCGTCAGCCCTTCCTGCAGGATCCGGTACGCCGCCCGGGAGAGCGTCCCCTGCACCTGCGCACAGTCGCCCGACAGCCACGGCTCCACCGCCGCGCCCGCGTGCCGCAGCCGGTCGAGCAGCTCGGGCAGGTCGGCCAGGGTGCGGGCAGGCGCCGTCCCCGCTTTCTCCTCGCGCAGCATGCCCAGCACATAGTCCAGGTCCTCGAGGGCGGCCCGGGTCGACTCCTCGATGCTGCGCAGGGCGGCCCGCGCCGCCACCGGGTCGGCACAGAGCATCTCGCCCGCCACCGCTGCCTGGATCGTGGCGGCCGTCAGCGTGTGCCCGATCGAGTCGTGCAACTCGTGGGCCAGCCGGTTGCGTTCGGCCAGCACCCGCTCCCGCTCGGCCGCCAGCGCGAGCCGCTCGGCCGGCGACGGACCCAGAAGTCTGGGCGCCAGCCACCGCAGGGCGTACGTCACCGCAAGGCAAAGAGCCGCCGCCAGCAGCAGGCAGCAGAATGCCGCCGCCCAGCTCTGCCAGCCGCTCTCCGCCCGCAGCGACCAGCCGTTCACACTCACCCCGGCCTCGGCGCCCGCCCAACCGCCGGGAAGGAGCAGGCCCGCGATGAACAGCAGGACGCTCAGCTGCGCCCCCGCCCACCCCAGCGCCACATGCGACAGCAGCCAGAGCGGGGTCCGCCAACGGTCGGCGCCCAGTGCCGCGGAAGAAGCCGCCCCCTCACCGGGCGGGCCCGCACCCCGACGCTCGCCCACGGGATCCGGCAATGGCACCCGCAGCATCCGCCGGGCGCAAGCGATCAGCACCCGCCGCGTGGTACGAGCCAGCCCGATCACACCGATCAGTACGGACCAGGCCAGCACGGTCAGAGCGAACTGCACTCCCACGGAAGCGGATGGCCACGCCATCGCCGGCAGTGCTGCGAAAGGCAGCAATGGAAGGCTCGCCAACGCGCCGCAGTAGGCGAATAGCGCACCCGAATACGTGGAGCCGCGCAGCAGCGGCCGGATTCCTCTGAACATAGCCAGGCAAGTATGGCCGGACGGCCCACCGGCGGCCTCCCCCGATCGGGGGAGCGAATTCTCCCGCCTTCCCGCGATGTGTCCGTTGGCCCCGGAAACCAGAATCGGGGTCTCACCAGTTGACGGGACGGAAGGACGGGCTGTTGAACGCTCAGAGGATCGAGACGCCGCTGAACCACACGGTGTCCGCGCAGGACCAGGCCGTACGGACTCTGACGGCAACGAACGGAGTGGCACAGGGCCTGACAACACCGAAGAACAGCCTGGCCACGGCCGCCATGACACTGGGCATCATCAGCCTGTGCACCTCGGTCGTCTTCATCGGCGGCCCGCTCGCCGTGATCGGTCTGATCCTGGGCATCGCCGCGCTGATGGCGGCCAAGCGGACCGGTATGGGCCGGGGCAAGGCCGTCACCGCCGTGGTGACGTCGTCCCTCGCGATCGTGGTGTCCGGGCTGGTCGCCGTCTTCATGGTCTGGTACGCGAACAAGACGCAGGAGTGCTACCAGCCCGACAGCTTCCACCAGTACACGCAGTGCGTCCGCGAGCACCTGAACGGAAACTGAACGGCCTTCCCTGCCCCTCACTCACCGGTGAACCGGCTGGTCCTTGGTGGGCCGCAGGGGCAGCGTGGCCGCCGTGCCCTGCCCACTCCCCTCGACAAGGACGAGCATCATCGTGCGAAGCAGAAACACCCGCAAGGCCCCCTGCTCGCCGCCGGCCTCGCGGCGGCCACACTTTCGGCGCTGACACCCGCAATGGCCGCGGCCGCGTACACGGCATCCGACGCCTCCACTGCAAAGGACCCCCTGCGGCAGTACACGCGGCAGAAGCTCCAGTGGAAACGCTGTGACGCGAAGGGCCGCGTCACCTTCCAGTGCGCGACGCTCAACGGCGACCCTGGCGGCAGGACGATCGGTCTGGGGGGCGGTGCTCATTGCGACGGCCAGGGCCGTGACGGCGGTGACGGCGGTGACGGCCGTGACGGCGGTGACAGCGGTGACAGCGGTGACGGTGAACAGACGGGAGGTCGGTGTCATGCTGTGTTCAGACGCGACGTGCGGCGCGTAGGTACGCCCGAGACTCTTGCGGAACCGTCGCACGGCCGAGCGCCCTCACCAAGTACGACGGGTCCACCCCGGTCACTGACACACCGCGTGTCGCCGGGCCCGGCAGGCGTCGGCAGGCGTCGGGATCAACGCCCGGCGCCGGTCCCACCATCGTCGTCCGGGCGGTTGATTGTCCCCTCGTGCACGCGGGCGCGGCACGTGCTGACCGCGTGCACCGCCCCTACTTGGCCGTGTGCGTGGGGTAGACCTGAACGTCGGTGTAGGCGCCCTTGATCGCCCCCGCGCCCGCAGGCCACGTCAGGCTCACGGTGTGGGTCTCGTTCGGGGGCGTCACCAGGATGTTGGTCGGGGACGCGAGGCTGCCGCCGGTGTTGTCGATGTCGTAGGCGAGGTTGAAGACAGCGGCGTCGCCCGGCTTCAGGATGGTGACACGCGGCTGGGCCTGGCCGCGCTCGATGGGGTTCGAGGTGTTGTCGGCGTCCTTGATGTCGACCCCCGCGAAGCCCGTCGCCGAGCAGGTGGTCGAACCCCGGTTGATCATGGTGATGTCGATCCTGCCGGATTCCGCATCGGGCGCGGCGTCCGTGGCGTCGATGGCCAGGTCCTCCGTCTTGCAGAACGTGACCTTGCCTCCGGTCTCCGTCGTGCCGTTCGCGGCGTCCGCGCGGGCCTCGGTGCCCTCACCGGAGCCAGACTTCGCGTCGCTGACCGCCGAGCCGCCGGAGCCCGAGCCACCCTCCGACTTCGTACCACCGTCCGAGGACGGAACAGACGAGGAGTTCTTGGAGGACGAGTCCTTCGCGGAGCCGTCGCCGCCGCAGGCCGTGAGCGAAAGGGTGGCGGCGACACCGATGGCGGCGAGAGCGGTGATGCGGGTGTACTTCACAGTGTTCCCCCATGAGTAGCGCGGTGCTTGTGGTCTGAAGCATTTGTATCCCGCACCGAGTTACAGGCGGTCCTCCGCGACGTCTTCGTTCTGTCACAGGCGTATTGACCTCACGGTCCGCCAAGGCCTCACCGTACGGTCACCACCCGCCTGGCCCGAACTCCCGCACCACCAGAGCCTCGACCAGCCTCAGCAACTCCCTGAGCAGGGTTCGCATATGGGTCCTGAGAGCAGAGCTCGGGGCGGGAGCGGCGAGGGTACAGCTCCGGGATGGAAAGGCGTGGCGACACCGTGAAGCCGTTGCCGAAGCTCCTCGCTCCGGACGTTCCACCGGGCCCACGGGCAATTGGCCCCGCGACACGAAGCGGTATGAGGGGCGAAGCCGACGACGATCTGGTGGCTGTCGGGCAGCTGATGGCCAGCCTCCGCAAAAGAAGGACAGCCCCGGCAAAGACACAGGAGCGGGCCGAGACCCGCACCGAACAGCTCGCCACCATCGATGGAGACTGGGACTGCCCGTGGCCGCTGGACTGGCAACGCCGCAACCGGGTCCTCGCCTAAGGGCTGTCCCGGCATCCAGGCCGGGTGCTGTTCGAGGGTGATGATCTGAGGAAGTGGCTGGCACAGCAACGGCGGGCGCGCACCTGGGCACAGCTGACCGCTGAGCAGCAGGAACGGCTCGAATGGCTGGGCGTGACGCCCGACGAGCCCGCCCCCGAACCGGTGAAAACACACACAGCGTCAAGAAGTGCCTGCCTCTCTGCCTGATCGGCGACTCCGGCACCGGCAAGTCCCACGTGCTGATCTCGCTCAGCACCGAGGCCGCGATGGCCGGCTACCGGTCACGTACGTCCTGGCGACGAAGCTGGTCAACGAACTCGTCGAGGCCGCCGACGAGAAGCAGGTGACCAAGACCATCGCCCGTTGCGGCCGCGTCGACTCCCCTGTATCGACGAGTTCGGATACATGGAACTCGACTACCGCGGCGCCGAACTCCTCTTCGAGGTTTGACCGAGAGAGAGGAGAAGAACAGCGTGACGATCGCTTCGAACGAAGCCTGCTCTGAGTGGACAACGACGTTCACCGACCCGCGCCTTTGCGCGGCCATCGTCGACCGCCTCACCCTGGGCGGCAACATCATCGAGACCGGCACCGACTCCTACCGTCTCGTCACCACTCGCGCCCGAGCCGGGCAGCAGGCCGCTGGCTGACCTCGCTTCATCGGTCGGCATGGGCCTCGACTCGCCCTGTCAGACGTGTGGGGCAGGATGACACCATGCCACAGCAGATCTTGCCCCCGTCGGAGTCCTGGCGCCTGATCGACGCCTGGCTGGCCACTCACATGGCCTCCGATTTCGTACTCCTCAATCCGCCCGCGACACCGGACGAGATCCGAAATGCGGAACGGATCCTCGGGGCCCGACTGCCCGATGATCTCGCTGAATCTCTGCAATGCCACAACGGCGTGAGCGCCTGGACAACCATCCTGCCGGAGCAGTCCCCGCTCACAGTGAGCGGCATCGTGGACCATTGGCAGACCTGCATGGACGTCGCGGCGGAGAACGAGGGCCTGACCCCTCGCCCCTGGGAAGAGGAGCCTTGGTGGCACCGCCTCTGGGTTCCCTGGGCTGAGAGCGCCGATGGCGCGGCGCAGGTCATCGACCGACGTCCTGGTCCTGACACGGGGCGTCTCGGCTGGGCGGGCCACAGCGGTGGCGGTGACTTCACCGAATCCTGGCCTGATCTGGCAAGCCTTCTCCACGCGGTCGCGCGAGCACTTCATGGAGGTGGAGGCGTCCGCGGACTACACCCCTACCTCACCACGCAAGGTGGGATGTGGTGGGACGAAGAGGGCTGCGGCGAGCTGAACGGTCACCCGCTGAGGTCCGCACCGATCGGGTTGCCCTAACCACCAGCCACGCAGTCCTCCGCCGAGCCGACGCGAACCACCCAGCCTCTCCAACTTCTCAGGTTCTGGCTCAACTTCTGGGCTCTGTCGCTATTTTGGGGGTACCGGCTTGTGGGCCTTGACCCCGGAGCTTGAACACATCTATGCGGCTCGGGTCAGGGTAGTTGATAGTGGGTGGAAGGTGGTCTCGTAGGCGATCGGGGAGCGTTGTCCGAGGCGGGAATGCCGGCGTCGGGTGTTGTATCGGGTCAGCCATCGGAAGGCGTCGAGCCGGGCCTCACGCTCGCTTGGCCAGCCCCTTTGCCCCTTCAGCGTCTCTCTTTTGAAGGTCGCGTTGAACGACTCCGCCAGTGCGTTGTCCGCGCTGGACCCGACCGCGCTCATGCTCTGACGGACCCCTGCTGACCTGCAGGCTTCGGCGAATTCTCGGCTCGTGTATTGCGAGCCGTGGTCGGTGTGCATCACCGCCCCGGCCAGGCTCCCGCGGGTCCGCTCGGCGGCGGCCAGGGCGTCGGTAACGAGTTCGGTCCGCATGTGATCGGCGACTGCCCACCCCGCCAGGCGTCTCGAGCAGAGGTCGATGACGGTCGCGAGATAGCAGAACTTCCCGCCACCGATCCTCAGGTAGGTGATGTCGCCGACGTACTTCGTGTTCGGGGCCGTGGCGGTGAAGTCACGCCCGATCAGGTCCGGCGCCTTCGGCGCGGCCGGGTCCGCGACGGTGGTGCGCTGCCGGCGCCGCAGCCGGACGCCCTCGAGCCCGATCGTCCGCATGATCCTCGCAACCCGCTTGTGGTTGACCGCCTGGCCGCCGTCGTCGCGGAGCTCAGCGGTGATTCTCGGGGCGCCGTAGGTGCCGTCGGAGTCCTCGTGGACCTTGCGTATCCGGGCGGCGAGCTGGGCGTCAGCGGCCTGCCGGGCCACCCTGGCAGGGGCGGTCCGGCGCCAGTAGTAGAAGCTCGAGCGGGAGATCCCGAGAATGTCACAGAGCCGCTTGACGCCGAACCGGCGCTGATGATCTTCAACGAACTGGCAGCGGGTCACCAGCGCGTCTCCGTCGCGAAATACCGGGCCGCCTTGCGGAGGATGTCGCGTTCTTCCTCCAGCTCGCGGATCCTCTTGCGCGCGGCGGCCAGCTCCGCCTGAACCAGCTCGCCGCCAGGCTGCGGCGCAGCCGCAGGCGCGGAGTGGGCACCGGCACGGCGTCCGTCGGCGGCCCGGATCCAGTTCCGCAGCGTCTCGGTGTTCACCCCGAGATCGGTGGCAACAGACTTGATCGTCGCTCCCGGACGCGACCGGTAGAGCGCCACCGCGTCCGCCTTGAACTCGGTGGGATAGTGCTTCATCCCCACAGGGACTCCGTTCTCCTGGACCATCAAGATCCAAGTCTCTCCGGTGTCCAAACTCCGGGGTCAGGGCCCCAGCACGGCCAGGTCGAACAGGTCGGAGCGGACAGGCACCGCTTCCGCGGTGCCGGCCAGGTATTGGACCGCAGGATGGGAGTTGAAGCGCTGAGCCTGGATGAGCATGGGTAAGGAGGCATCAACACCGACCATCCTCGACGGCTTCAACCAGCGGGCCATCGCCGAGCAGAACATACCGGTTCCCGCTCCGATCTCCACTACAGCAGGTGACGAACGGTCTGCGAAGGAACCCATCAGCTGCGCCCAGTCGCGAAATGATTCATCAGGCATCTCATTGCCGCCCTGATAGACGCCTGCCAGCCGCTCATCGTCATAGACCCTGCTCATACCGAGGATGCTGATGGCTCTGACGTCTCAGGGCAAGAGCACCTGCCCGTGCAGGTTCAAGACGCGCAGTCGGCGCACAGGGCGCGACCCGGCGCTCGTGAGGGCGGCGGATCACCGTGGCAATTGGATCCATGTCTCGGACCTGCCCGGCCAGGACCGGGCGGCACCCCTCGCCCGGCTCGCCGCCATGGGCCCCAACACCCGCACAGCGGCGTGGTCGTGTGGCCGCAGGTGACGGACGGACGCATCGAGAGCTCGCCGAGGAGGCGGGCGGGGTCGGCCACCGTCGCCGCGGCAAAACCGACAACCCGGCCCTCCGTTTCCGCCACCCAGACCTCCATCACGCTCTGCGGAGCACCTGACGCACCGCTCGCTCCTGGTACTCCCGCCAGTCACCGTGCAGACGGAGGAAAAGATCCTTCCCGAGAACACTCCGCATGGAGGCGAATACCGGGGCCCATGCCCGAAGAGACAACTCAACGACAACCACCTCATCGAGGTGGCTGTACTCCCGGATGCGAACGTCCATGAGTCCCACACCAACACCGCGCCCGAGACCAGGCGGTGAACCTCCGCAGACACGACCCCGAAACCACCAACCGGCACGGCCGGCGAGCCCGAGTGCTCAGTGCCCGCGTCCGGTACCCGGGCTGCGGGAGGTCGTCCCCGGGGGAGCCGCTGGCGATCAATCGCCAGGAGACACCCGGCCAGGTGGGTTCCGGCCAGACGTCTCCTGTGAGCGGTTGATGACGGTCGGCGGTTCCGCGCCCCTCCACGAGAGGGATGCTGCTGTCCGTAGCCCGGGGCCCGCGCCTGGTATCGAGCCATCACGGCGAGTGGTCACCGAGCGGATCCCGGTGGAACACCGAGCTGTTCCAGAACGCCCTGGTGGTCCCAGTTGAACCATGCCTCGGTGATCTTTCCGCCCTCGAACCTCAAGGCGGCGGCCTGGCCGGACACCTCGAACGTCCTGCCGCTCGGGGGGATTCCCTGGTACTCGCCGATGTGGCGACCGCGCACGGTGAACCGCGCGCACACCGGATCGTCTTCGGCCACCATGCTCGCCACGTTGTGTCCCAGCCGGAAGGGTGCCAGCAGCTCCCGGTAGACCTGCGCGGCCTCGTCCCGGCCCACCGTCTCCTGGGGCATGGCCGGGTCGTGCTCCAGACAGCCCGCGGTACACAGGTGGGCGTAAGCGGCCACGCGGTCCCGGTCCTCCGTCTCCTCAAGGAAACGGACGGCCACAGCCTCATCGCGCGGTTCCAGTCCCGGGTTCATACCCTCACCCGGGACCACCACGCAGATGTCGCGGTTGTCGCGCGGCGGGATACTCCGCCCACGGCTCGACAGGCGCAGCGGTCACCCGGCCGGGCCGCGGGCTCTGCACCACCCCGGCCCACCAGCGAGCCCCTCGCAACATCGCACACCACAGGGAGCAGGCTCGCCCAGGCACAGCGCGACGTCCCTGCGGAACTCGGGTGGTATGGGCGTAGCAGCGGTCGCGGCTGTTTGGCCGGATGCGCCGGAGCTCACGGGCTGAGACGGCGTCACCAGTCCCGCGATCCGGTGCATCCGGCTCTCACCTTCTTCGTTTCTGGATGTGTCCGGACCACCTGTGAATACGCGGCCGTGGTCGTCATGGTTTCGCCTGCGGAGGGCCTGGCCCCTGCACGCCCTGTACGGACTCGTTCTCTTGGGGGCGTTCTTCAGAACGGACTGCCTGGTGTCCGGCTAGTTCCTGGGTGCGGTGGCCTCGTAGTACTTGTAGAGCGCCGTACCCTCCTTGATGGCCTTCTGCCAGGTGCGGTCCGTGACCAGGTAGGAGTTCATGTCGAGTGAGGCCGCTCCGCCTTCCCCCACCGCGGCCGCAATACGCCGTACCGCGCCCTCGCGCACGTCCCCCGCAGCGAAGACGGCGTCCACTCCTGTTGTCGTGAGCGAGCCCAGGGTGCTGTCGACTCCTCCGGTGATCACCGCGCCGGCCTTCCGGTAGCGGCGCTGTTGAACATCCTCGTCGGAGACGATCCGCAGCCCGAGGCCCTGGAGCCACTGGGTGTCGGCGACGCCCCCGGTCAGGACGTGGAGAGCGGTCAGGCCGAGTGGTTCCACGTTCTCGGGGTGTCCGGTCGTCCCGAACTCGACGCCTGTCAGTTTCCTGTCCTTCCCCAGACAGCTGAAGACCTCGGTTCCCTCGTGAACGGTGATGAGGTGCCGGCCCACGTACTCCCTGACCCTGTCCACGTTGCCGGGGATCGTGTCCTTGCCGAATTTGCCGCGGACGAACATGACTACCTGGAGCTTCTGTGCCGGGTCTTTGGCCTTCTCCTCGGCGAGCAGGATCGCGGCTACGGAGGCGGTGTCTCCCGCGCCGACAATCCCGATGACGCCTTCCTTCCTCGCCCTGGTGATGTCGGTTGGCAGTGTGCCGTAGTACACGCCCCGGCCCAGGTACTGCTCCTCGCCCGTGCATCCGAGCCGGTTGGGCTTGAGCCCTGCGGCGATCAGGACCATTCCCGCATAGAGATCGACGGTGTCCGTGCCATCGGTCTTCCGGACGGCGAGCTTGTACGTGGGATAGAGGGACGAGTCCCGGGTCCCGGTCCGCCTGGGATCCTCGATCCGCGTGATCCCGGTGGCCCTGCAGCCGGGAAGCCACTCGACACCGGCCGTGTTGATCTGCCCCATCCAGGTATGAGCCAGATCAAGGGCCTTGGTCCCCGCGGGGATACCCAGGTAGTTGTTGATCGGATTGAGCGCTGTGCCGGCCGCCCCGCCGGGGGCGTTGTCCTCGACGATGAGCGTGGTCCAGCCGAACAGAGTCTTCGCGTTCAGCGCGGCGGACACGCCCGCCGGACCGCTCCCCACGACGACAAGGTCGTAGGAGTCCTTCCCCGTGTAAGTGTTCAGCTTCAGATGCGCCGTCAGCCCACCCAGATCGAACCCGTTGACAACGACCGGCTCACCACCGCCGGGAGGCGTGAGCTCCACACTGACCGTGTCCGCGTTCCTCTCCTCGACGTGTACGAATTCGACATGGTTGAGTTCCAGAAATCGCTCCACGCGCAGGACTTCCTGCTCCGAGTGCTCTCCGTGAACGACGGCCGTCCAGTCCTGCATGACTGCTCCTCCTGAAGTTTCAGCGGTGAGGGCCGGGCACTTGACCCCACACGGCACGCGGCCCTCTGGTCCCCCGGTCACGGGGATTGCGCTCTGCGCCCTGTCCCTGCGGCAACCACAGGCTGCACAGCCCTGCCGGACGGCTGGTTTCCCCGCCCAACAGGAAAACGATCAGGCATGCCACAAGAAGTGGTCCAAGAAAAAGAAGCCCACCAGACCCACGTCCTCGACGCCCAGCCGGAGCTGGTCCGGCCGCCGTTCGCCTGCGCTCCAGCAGCGGCTCCGGGCACCACGTTCACGCACAGGGGGCAGCCGGCCGACCTCTTCGTCGGCGCGGACGTTGACGTCGATGGTGACGTGCTCAGCGGAGTATCCGGTGACGGGTCTGAAGATGACCCGGGCCTGCGGAACTCGCACTCCGCGGGCCCGCCCACAAGGTCAGGCGGCGCTGAACTCGTAGGCGTGACCGCCGCCGCCACTCCACCCACTGCGGATCATCCAGAACGGCCTCGACGACGTCGGCACTGTGGTGTGTCAGTAGGCGGTGACGGCTCGAAAATCATCTGGAGGCTGCTGGCTGCTGCAGTCCTGTCCGAGGACGCTGGGCAGATCCGCCTCCACCGCGTTGCAGGTGATCACCATGCCGGAGCGGCCCACGGAGACGGCCGCAATGCCGATCCGGATCGGGGTACGCCCGCTGCTCGACCGTGGACCAGGAGATAGCCAGCCACTGGCCGCGTTGGAGAGAGCCGACTGCACGAAGGTGTTCCAGGAGAAGATCTCCCCCGGACGCGTCGGCGCCCCCCGAAGATGGAGGCCGCACCGGACCAGGCGGTGATCCTCACCGTGCACGAGATGAAGCCTCTGGCCCGCAAGACTCGCGGGCCGCGGCAGCGGCAGCGGCAGCGGTGATGGCAACGGTGACGGAACTCGCGCGCGACTTCCATGACACCGACGTCGAGGTGACCTGGGAGCCGCCCTCGTGGGAGCGGCACTGACACCGCTGGCAGCACTCCGTAGTCTGCTCTGACACAGGACGGCATGATGTTTGGCGGGAGACCCTGTCGGGGCGGGTGAATCTCCCTCGCGTACGTGGGGATTGCATGCCGGGGAGTGATGCCGAACCTCACGGCGCAGGCGGGTGGATTTCGCGGGTCCAGTGAAGCGGCGGCAGAGGATTCCCAAGTACGTCGGGGGTCACCAGCGTGAGAAGCGGTTGCCAACGGCTGGGTTCACAGGTCGACGACGCGTTCTTGCGGCAGCCGCCAGGTCGACGACCCCGTCCCAGCGCCTGCTTCTCCTAAGCCGACTTCCCGCATTCCCGCGGACGCTGCCCCACGGACACCGGCGTGCTCGGGAGGCCGCTCTGATCCCGTCGTGGCCGAGAGGCTGAGCCTCCGCCCCATCAGCGGACGGCGCTGCCGCTTGTCGGGTACGGCAGAGCGCCTCGAACTTGGCTGCCGGCAGAGCCCGTTGCCGTTTCATCCTGCCCATGCCGGACCGACTCACTCCCGAACAGGAAGCTACGAGTCAAGATTTTCTCGCCCTTGGGCAACGGGCCCGACGACTCGGTTGGTGAATCGTGAAGCAAAGGGTGATGCCGACGTGATCGACTTGCGCGACCGGGCAATCAGGATCATCTTTGTAAATTGAGAAGCAGAGCACCGAGAGCGCGATATCCGCCTGCACTCTCGACTAATTTTCGCGAAAGTCCAGGCGGTAGGGAATCAGTTGGATCCTCAGCGGTCTCGGTGAATGCTGACGGTCGCACGATACAAAGGTCGAACCGGATTCGGGAGAAGGCAATGGCCACTCAGACGACTTCCCATTACGTTGTCCAAAGCATACCCGTGGGAGCACGGAGGGACCTGACATGGGGCCCTAACTCATACTTCGACCAAGGGTCGTTCAGTGTTTCCGCGCACCCTGTCACCACCCTCAGGCAGACGCTCTTCTGGCTCACGGTTGACGACATATCGATGGGCAAGAAGGACATCGGATCCGGCGACATAAGTAATGTCCAGTCCTACCTCTGGGTGAAGGTGAGGAACAGCGGGTTGGCCGGTCAAGGAAATGTGACTTCTTACACCGCCTACCTCACTCGGAACATCCCCTGAGCGAGCCACGGCCGATCAATCAAGCGGACAGCGGACAGCGGACAGTCCGGAAGGTCATACAGCCGGTACTGGAGGGATAGGCATGCGCGTTTCCATCACTCATGATGCCCAGGGATTCATCACGGCTCTCGCAGCATCGCCCCCCGATGCACCGGTGGCGAGCCTCACTCCACAGGCAGGCGAGAGCGTCACGGAACTGGATGTTCCGGAGGTGAGCGCCGAGGGCGACCCTCAACAGATAGTCGAGCGCCTGACGGACCTGGTCGAGAACTACCGCATCGACGTTCGCGCCGAAGCACTGACACGCAAGCAGGGCTGACTGCGAGTTGGTCGCGTGCGGGCCAAGCGCTCTCTGGTCATCAGGATCAGAGGCGAAGAGCGGGATCATCCAGCGCAGTACCTTTTTGCCGACGCGGGCTTCGAGCGTGGCGGGGTGCTTCACCGCCTGGTTCATCCTCGCGCCGCCCATCATCCGCATCAAGGGTGGCTGAGGCGGAGAAGCCGTTCGACGGGCTTACGTCGCCACTTTCGGCCGGGGTGACCACGTCACCCCCTGACAGGGTTAAACGGCAAGCTGAGCAGCGCCTTCCGCCCTGTGTACGGCAGGCCCCATCCGGATCTGTCTATCGGGTGGCAATGAGGGCCTCGGTGCGGATCGTTTCCTCGTACTGGCCCGAGGGGTCGTACGTCAGGAGCGCGCGGCGCAGCTCCACCTCGAAGGGTTCCCTGCGTTCCCCGAGCTGCGCCGGGGTGGAATAGGAGTTGCTCAGTTCCAGGCCGATCAGCTCCTCCGCGCTACGCGCCACGACCTGGTCGAACGGCACCACCTCGATCATGGAGAACGGCGGGCGTTCCACCGCGCTCTGGCAGGTCTCCGTCGGCTTGGGGTAGGCCCCGGCCCCCGCCCTGCGGGCCGTTCCGACGTAGGCGGATCGGACGTCTGCGACCACCGGTGCCCAGCCGGGCAGGAGCGTGGTGCCGGGCGGTCCGGCCGGTTGCCGTGCCGGTCGAACTGGCGGGCCGTAGCCCGGTCGACGGCCTCGCGCCGCCGCTCGGGGAACTCACGGGATGTCGCCCACCAGAGCAGCCTCACCTGAGCGCCACCACACCCCTGTCCTTGAGGTTCCGATGGAGGTATATGGTCGTATTGGTGAATTGCTCACCGTGTGCGCCATGTCGGGTACATACGTCACCTGCGGCACGACCCGATGCATGGTGTGAGCAGGAATGACGAAGGAGTCGGTGCAAAGTGAAGGCTGCACGCTATTACGACCGCGGTGACATCCGTATCGAGGATGTCCCGGAGCCCGCTGTCCGACCGGGCACGGTGGGCATCGACGTCGCGTACTGCGGGATCTGCGGCACGGACCTGCACGAGTACCTGGACGGACCGATCTTCGTGCCGCCGGCCGGCCATCCGCACCCGGTGTCGGGCGAGGCCGCCCCCGTGACCCTCGGCCACGAGATGTCCGGCACCGTCTACGCGGTGGGCGAGGGCGTCGAAGGCGTGAAGCCGGGCGACCGCGTCGTCGTGGAGCCCTACATCCTGCGCCCCGGCGTCGACACCAGCGAGAACAACCCGACCTACCACATCTCGCCCGACATGAACTTCATCGGGCTCGGCGGCCGCGGCGGCGGGCTCGCGGAGAAGATCGTCGTCGAGCGCCGTTGGGTCCACCCGGTCGGCGACGTCCCGCTGGACCAGGCTGCCCTGATCGAACCGCTCTCGGTGGGTTACCACGCCTTCCAGCGCTCGGGCGCGAAGGCGGGCAACTTCGCCCTCGTCGGCGGCGCCGGTCCCATCGGGCTGCTCACCTGCGCGGTCCTCAAGGCGATGGGCGTCGAGGTCGCGGTCTCCGAACTCAGCCCGCTGCGCCGCCAGAAGGCGCTGGACGCCAAGGTCGCCGACCACGTCATCGACCCCGCTACCACCGACGTCGCCGAGGAAGTCCGGCGTCTCACCGGCGGCAAGGGCGCGGACGTCGCCTTCGAGGCCACCTCCGTCAACGTGGTCCTCGATACGCTGTTCGACGCGGTGAAGCCGGGCGGTGTCATCACGGTCATCTCGATCTGGGGCAAGCCGGCCTCGATCGACATGCAGAAGCTCGTCCTCAAGGAGGTCGACCTGCGCGGCACCATCGCGTACGTCAACTCCCACCCGCAGACCATCAAGCTCGTGCAGGAAGGGCGCATCGACCTTGCGCCGTTCATCACGAAGACCATCGGACTGGACGACCTCGTCGGCGAGGGCTTCGAGACACTGATCCACCACAACGAGACCGCCGTCAAGATCCTGGTCGATCCCCGCGCCTGACGCGCACGGCGAGATGTCCATGCCCTCGCAGGACGCTTCGGCAGGTTCGAACCTGCGCGGGTGAGGGCGTGGGCGGCTCTCGCCGAAAACCCCCTCACCCGCCCCGTTCTCGCGGATCATGATCCGCGAGAACGGGGCGCCGCTGTTCCTCGGCGGCGATGTCGCTCGACCGTTCGCGTCGAGACCCTGACGTCGACGGCCGTGCCTTCGCCGCGCCCGATCCCGTGCCGCGCGACCTGGCGCAAGGTGTCGTCGTGGTCGCCGGGCCGACGCGGGCACAGGCACTTCCACGACGCGGCGAAGACCTACCCTGGGAAACGAAATGATCAATGAGAGCCGCACATCTTGAATCCCGCTGGTCAGTGGAGCTGCTTGGGAGATCGGTGGCGCACTCGCCCTGGTCGGGAGCGGGAGACTGGCGTGTAGACCATCTGACTCGTCGGGGATACGGGTTTCCGGTTTCGGCCGCGCTGGGGCGGCGGGCGGCGGGCTTCTACGATCGCGGGCGGGTGTCGCACCGTTGGGGAGGGGAACCGCGTCGTCGCTGGAGAAGATCTCAGCTCGCCGTGCCGAGCTGGATCAGCTCGCGGAAACGCTGGCCGAGGTGGACGCCGAGCGCGAGGAACTCGCGGTCCCGGAACGGGTCCTTACGCGTCTGTACGAGCAGAAAGCCGAGGCTGTCCCCGGTGGGCAGGGCGCCGGTCCAACGCGGCGGGTGCAGGTCGCGGGCCGGCCGGTGCTGAAGGTGCCGCACCGCAATGAGGCTTCGGGCGCGTCCGTGCTCTCACTGGCCCTCCACGCGGGCGCCTGCACACTGATGGGCCAGCTCGATGCCGAACTCGTCGTCGCCGAGCTGCACCGGGGTGGTGACGACAAACGGATCGAAGCGTCCGGGACGTGCTGATGCTGGTCCGCGACGGCCTCTCCGCCCTGCCCGACGCGGTCAGCACCGTCTGACCCCGGACCGTGGTGCAGACCTGCGTGGTCCACCTGATCCGCAACAGCCTGCGCTACGCCTCGCGCCGCGACCGGGCCGATATCGTCCGCGACCTCAAGCCCGTCTGCACCGCCGCCAACGAGGACCAGGCTCGCACCCGGCTGGAAGAGTTCGCCGTGAAATGGGGCAGGAAGTACCCATCGATGCCCGGAGCCTGGGAACGGGCCTGGAGCGAGTTCGTACCCTTCCTCGGCCTGCCGGACGCGATCCGCCAGGTCGTCCACACCACGAACGCCATCGAGAGTCCGAACGCCCGCTACCGGGGCGCGGCCCAAGCCCGCGGCCACTTCCCCAATGAGACCGCCGCCCTCAAGCGCCTCTATCTGACCACCCTCCCCCTGAACCCCACCGGCCGCGGCCGCCAGCGCTGGAACAACCGCTGGAAGACCGCCCTCAACGAGTTCGACGTCCTCTTCGACGGCCGCCTCACCGCCAACCGAGCGTAGGCCGATCAGCCCACCGAAGAACCTGTAGGCCAAACAGACGGTCTACACCAGATTCCTGACAGACCCGCGCCCGAGCCCGTACTCCCGTTGCAGATCGCGATCTTGCTGGTCGGGGTCGGCCCGGAAACGGGCGCGGCCACCGGTGATCATCGGTGTGTGAAGACTGAGGATCAGACGGTGGCCACAGGTCACAGCCTGGGTCCTGCCCGCTGGCAGGAGATGTTCGCGCTCTTGCTGGGCCGCATCACGGGACGGTCCGTCCGAGTGGAACGCCGACGCCGGGCACGGGCGTTCGTGCTCGGGTTGTTGTCGGACCCGCCGCACGAAGACTGCAGGACGCCAGGGGCTGTCCCGTACGGCCTGCGGCACCTGCTGTCGCGAGCCAGATGGGTCCTGCCTCTGTCGGCCTCGCTCTCTGCGCTCGTGGCGCACTTGAACGTCGAGCTCAGAGCAGGTCGCGTTCCATGAAGTCGTCCGTCTCCTCCCCGTCGATGAAGCGGCAGGCTCCTGTTGTCAGGTCGACCGCGACCGGCAGGTTTCCGCCGAGTTGCATGTCCTCGCGACCATGGTCGAGGTAATCGACGTGGTCGTAAGGAGCGATGAACTGTCCTCCGTCGGTGAAGCAGTACTCGGGGATGATCCGGACACGGGAGGACGGGCCCCAGGACCTGCTTTCCTCAGCGAGGAACTCCGCGGCCCTGCGCTCGGCCTGTTCCCTGTCGAGCATGTCAGTTGGTCCTCATGAGGTAGTAGTTGCGGTATCTGCTGGCGGCCGGATTGGCCTTGGAGGCATCCTCGGCGCACGCACATCTCCGGCAGGCACGGTGGCATGGATTTCACGAGGTCGACGTAGCCACTTCCCTGCACGGTGCCACAGGCAGACGACAGGAATCGGCAGGATGGAGCGGCAGGCACGGGAGTTCGATGTGATCCGCCGGCGTAGAAACCGTGATGGTCGCCGGTCTCTTGCCTGCGCTGTCGTCACGTCAACTCCAGCTGGGCTCGGACGATCTACGCGATCCCTGAACTTGCAACCGCCCTGGGATGAGATGCTCCGACCCGCGCGGCGAGCACATTCGGCGGGGACCACGCCGGAGTACGGCCGGAACGAGATCCCGGCATGCCGAAGTCCGTAGAGCCGCTGGGCCGGCCCAGCGGAGAGTTCCGTGCGGGTCAGCACGTGCTCTCGCGCCTTCGCCCACGCAGGACCACGCGGTGGAGCCGAGCCCGGACCCGGTCCAGGCCCCACTGCGCGAACCGCCGGTGCACCGTCTGCCAGGCCGGGCCGGACACTGGCGGAAGCCGCCGCCAGTGTTCGGCACGGGGTGGCCAGAGCTTGCGGGGCCACCGGGCATGACGCTGTGGAGGGAAGGCACGCCTCGTACTGCGTCCGCGACTTGACGAGTGGGTCCACCAACAGCGACTGCTGCGAGCCCTGTTGCCTCACCCGGCGTCCACCGAACGCGTCATTGCCCCCGGCCAGGACGAGAAGGAGTCACTGCCCTTCGGGCACCAAGAACATGACCAGCGAACCGCGCACACCGGAACTCACTTCGCTCACTTCGTGCAGCAGGTCGTTGGTGCCGACGAGAATCGAGCCGCGGCGAAGGATGAACCGGCGGGATTGCTCGTTGTCCATGTGAGCCACAAACTCACCCCCAGTGTAGTCATCGCTGAGGCCGATCACGACGTTGGCGCAGTACTCCGGGTTCGATTCCGAGTCGGTGTGCCGTCCTATGTATTGGCCCTGCTGCATGTAGTTGGCCTGCGCCCGTCGCACGGACACTTTGTGGCCACACAGCTCGCCCCAGTAGGCCATTGCCTCACTCTTGGCAATGATCTCAAGGATCTTCTCGGCGATGTGCGGCGCTGCCACCTCATGAGGTACGGATCTGGACTCGGACACCGCGATGTCGAAGGAGTCGACGACTATGCGCCCGACCTCGACACTGTTGTTGTCGCCGATTCCCACATCACGCGGCAGCTTCTCGCAAAGCCCGACCAGCCGATCGATCTCCTCTGCGGAGTAGGGCCCGCCATCGGGTCCGTCGATCATCAGGACGGAATCCTGTATGAGCAGTTCGCGGTTGGTACTCATGATTCAGCCTCCCTATTGGCCTCTGGGTCAGCGAAGCACCAGCGTGCAGCACTTGACGCTGCCGCCGGCCTTGAGAAGTTCCGATACGTCCACTCCGATGGGGCTGAAACCCCGTTTCTCCAACTGCAGAATCAGCCCGGTGGCACTCTTGGGCAGAAGCACGTTCCGACCGTCCGAAAAGGCGTTGAGTCCGAACACCGCGGCGTCGTCGTCCGACGCGATGACGGCGTCCGGGAACATCTCCTTCAGAACTGCCTGGCTGCCGGTCGTGAACGCCGCCGGATAGTACATGACTTCAGTATCTGACAATACGGCCAGTGCGGTGTCCAAGTGGTAGTGCCTCGGGTTGACCAGGGTCAGCCCCGTGACCGGAAGCCCGAAGAACTCCTGAGCTTCGGCGTGTGACCTGGAGTCCGTACGGAAGCCCGTGCCGGCCAGGATCCGGCGGCCGACGGTCAGGTAGTCGCCTTCTCCCTCATTGATGAACTCCGGCCACAAGACATCCTCGTAACCGTTCCGCACGAACCAATCCAGATAGGCGGGCCCTTCGGCCGTGCGCTCGACATGCCGGAATCGGGCACCCAGGACCTTTCCGTCGACGACCGTGGCACCGTTCGCAGCGAAGACCATGTCCGGGAGGCCGGGGACAGGGTCCACTACCTCAACGGCGTGCCCGAGGTGCGTGTAGAGCCGGCGGAGCTCCTCCCACTGACGCACCGCCAGGCCGTTGTCGACCGGCTTCTCCGGTGCCATCCATGGGTTGATCGAGTAGACGACGTCGAAGTGCTGAGGACGGCACATCAGCAGTCGGTGTGGCTTGGCCGTACGGAACATTCACCGCTCCGTTCTAGAATTCGTGGTTCCGAAATGAGACAGCATCGAACGCCTTCGATTCGGCTCGATGTGAATCTGGTTGTCAGCGGCTCCGAGACTCGTCGGTCCACCCGATTCCGCGTCCGCTCGCGCGTCGCCCGCCGCCCGTGGTGCCGAACGCACTCCGGGGGTCCCACGCCGAGCGGAGATCCCGAGCACCACCGCTGTGGCCAACAGAGTGCAGACGCCCATGCCGAGCATGGCCGTCCGCAGTCCGCAGGCGTGTGCGACGACGCCGGCGAGAATCGGAGGGGCCAGGCTGCCGAAGGACTGCACTGCCCTCCAGAGCCCCATGGCGCGTCCGTGCATCTCCACGGGAGCGGCCTTGAGGAAGGCGATCCTGCTCGCGGGGTTGAACAGACCCGCGGCCATTCCCCAGAGGGAGATGGCGACGAATGCCATACCCACACTGCGCGAAGAGGCAAACAGGGATTCCCCGACACCGACGAGCACGACGGTCATGACGAAGAACCAACGGCGGACGGCGAGAGCCTTCCCCTTCGACATCACGTACGTCGCCGCCAGGAGCGCCACTCCGAAGGCTACTTGGAGAGCCGCGTACGTCTCGGCCGGCTCGGACAGCACCTCGTTGACGAAGAGAATCTCCAACGGGCCGATCCAGCCCAGGGATACCCATACGACGCCCGTCAACACCAGTGCCTCACGCAGCGACGGGTCTCTGAACAGGCTCCGGCGACGGCTGCCCGCACCAGTGCCCCTGTCCCTGCCGCGGGAGGGCACATCGACCCGCAGCACGCAGAAGACCGCGAATCCGATCAGATGGACGGCCGCGTTCGCCCACTGGGCGCTGTTGCTGCCCCAGTTCGCCAGCATGACAGCCGCCAGGCTGGGACCAGCAACGATGGGAACGCTGCTGGCGAAGCCCAGCAGAATGCTCGATCTCACTTCTTGGTTGCTCCCCAGCACCCTACTGGGCAACGCGTCGATGGCAACCTGAGTGACCGCCCTGGCAACTCCGCTGGTCAAGGCCGCCACGAGCAACCACGGCGCCGAGTCCGCGACGGCAAGGCCGACCGCCCCACCGATGCCGACGGCAGTGCTCACCGCCCCCACAACGGCGGGGCTGTACAGATCAGCCAGTCGCCCTACCCACGGCCCCAGGAGGATGGTGGGGGCGCCCCAGACCGTGGCCACCAGGGCGAGGTACAGCTCCGTCGCACCCAGTTCGTAGGTCGCTCGTGCCTGGTTGGCAACCAGCGCCATCCACCAGGCGGTGCCCATGGTGAGCTGCAGGGCCATCACCAGACTCAGGGAAGCGGGCCTGACCTGTAGATATCGTCGCAATCGCTTCCCTGAGGTCGTTCCTTCACCACCCGCTTTCATGTGTGCTCGCACAGAATGCCTTTGAAGATCGCTGCCAGCGTTCTCACGTGGTCTGCGGACATCACGCTGTAGTGATCCGCGTCGACGTCGTGGACACGGACCGCCTTGGCGAACGCTCCGATACCGCGGTCGGCGGATTCCCGTACCTGCCGCGGGTAGGGGCTCTCCGCTTCGTCCGCCGTGGCCCTGACGAGGTCGACCACCAGTTCCGACCGGGCCGGCCGGTAGGCACGAAAGGCTTTCAAGGTCCCGGCCAGCACCCGCAGCATCCCGGTCTCCGTCTCACTGGGGAGTCCGTCCGGCACCAGCCCGTGCCGGCGCAGCGTGCCCACCGCTTCCTCGGGGGTATCCCCTGCGATGTCCTCCAGGCCGTCCCCGTACCAGGAGTCGATGAGGACCGTGGCCAGCGGAGCGCGTCCACGGCGGTCGAGCGCCGCGGCGAGTTCGTAGGCGACGTTGCCGCCGAAGGACCAGCCCATCAGCACCAGCCGCCGCGAGGCGGCCAGTCGCTCGACGACCGGAAGGTAGACGGCGATGAACTCCTCCACCGAGCCGGGAGTCCTGGCATCCGACTCCAGACCGGGCGCCTGCAGCCCGAGGAAGGAACAGCTGTCCGCCAGCGCGCGGCTGAGCGGAAGGTACGGCAGTGCGGAACCCGTAGCCGCGTGCACGCCGATGACCAGCGTCCCTTCCTTCCCGGGCGTCAGCGGAACGACGATGTCCTGCTCACTGGTCGTCGTCTCCCTGATCCATACAGCGAGTTCTCGCGGCGTGGGATGGGCGAAGATCGTCGCCACGGACGGTCTGATGCCCAGGCGCTCCTTGCAGACAGCCGTGAGCTTGAGCACCTGGAGGGAGTGCCCGCCCATGGCGAAGAAGCCGGTGTCGGGATCGGCCGTCGGGATCTCGAGGACACTCTCGAAGACGGCACATACACGAGCCTCCAGGGAACCGTCGGCCGGCTTCGGCCTGCTGCCCGTGTCCCCCGTCCGTCCCCCAGGACCCGCTGTCTGCTGCCTGTCCTCCCAGACAGCCGTCAGGGCGGCTTGGTCCGTCTTGCCGTTCGGAGTGGTGGGGATGGTCTCCACCTCCACCAGGGCGGAGGGGATGATGTTCCGCGGCAGCCAGTGCTCCAGATGTCTGCGCAGGGCACGCGGATCCGGTGCGGCACCCTCCACCGGCACATAGAAACCGATCAGTTTCTGTTCGGATCCGCTCCCCATCGCCAGCACGCGCGCGGCGGCGACCGCGGCCGACGCCAGCATCGACTGCTCGATCTCCGCGGGTTCCAGACGGATCCCTCTCAGCTTCAGCTGCCGGTCGCTCCGGCCGAGGTACTCCAGCTCGCCTCCCGGCAGTTGCCGGCAGATGTCCTGGGTGCGGTACATCCGGCCGCCCGGCACTCTGCTGTAGGGGTCCGGGAGAAACTTCTCCGCCGTGGCGGCGGGGCGGCCCTCGTAACCGTCGGCCAGCCCCAGTTCGCCGGCTATGTACAGCTCTCCAGGCATACCCACAGGGACCGGCCGCAGGCGGGCGTCGAGCACGTACAGGCGTACATAGGGCAACGGACGGCCGATGGGCACGGTCCCCGTGACCCCGGGCCGGGCGAGGTAGTAGCTCACCCCGCCGGCCTCGGTGGGCCCGTACAGATTGATCAGTTCGGCTTCGAGCTTCCGGTGGGTCAGGGCCACCAGCCCCGGCTTGAGCTCCTCACCGGCCGACAGCACATGCCTCAGTGAAGGGCAGCCGACGGCGTCGAGCTGCCCCAGGAAGCTCTCCAGCATCGAAGGGACGAAATTCACCACGTTCACTTCATGCCGCTGGACCAACCGCGCGAGATAGCTCGGGTCCAGGTGGCCGTCGGGCTCCGCCACCACGATCGTGGCCCCGTGGTGGAGGGGCCAGAAGAGCTCCCACACGGACACGTCGAAGCCGTAGGGCGTCTTGAGAAGGAGGCGATCACCCGGGCCCACCGGTATCAGGCCCTGGAGCCAGTCGAGAAAGGCCAACGACGCGTCAGTGGGATAGGCAACAGCCTTTGGCCGTCCCGTGGACCCCGAGGTGTGCAGCACGTAGGCCGTACGATCCGACGACAGCGCGTCGCCGGCAGCGTCCGGAAGGGCATCCGCCACCGCGTCCGGATCCGCCAGGCTCTCGGTGCGCACCACTCCCCACGGTCCGTCGGGCACCTTGTCAGCGGTCGCGCCATGGGCCGTGACGTGAGCGATCTCCAGAGTCGACAGCATGCCGTGGAGACGTTCCCGCGGGGCCGAGGGGTCCAGCGGGACGTAGGCCGCGCCGATCGCGCACACCGCGTGCAGGGCGGCAACCATGTCGAAAGAGCGCTGCATGAGCACGCCCACCCTGTCGCCGGGCCGCACACCGCGCCCGTACAGGCCGGCGGCGAACCGCTCGACTCTCTCCCCCAGTTGTGCGTAGGTGAGCGTCCCCTCGTCACCGAGGAGCGCCACGGCATCCGGTGTCCGTCGCGCCTGCTCTCCGAAGGGCTCGCTGAGGGTCCGGTACGGCACTGCCGGCCGGGGCGAGGCGGCGGGCGGGACGACCGTTCTCTCGTCACGGGGACCGGTCAGTGCGTGCTCCGCCAACTGGGCGTCCGGCCTGTCGGTGAGCGAGCGGAGCAACTCGGCGTAGGCGTGGACGAAGCCGTCCACGAACGCCGTGTCCGCCAAGTCGAGGAGCCACTCGGCCTGCCCCTCGATCACACGGTCCCGCTGCTCGAGCGAGAGTGTCAGGTCGAATTTGGCCGTGCCGGTGTCCAGATGTGTGGGAGCCACCGTCCTCCCCTGCCACCGCAGGTGTCCGCCTGGAGTGTTGTGCCAGGCCAGCATGGTGCGGAACAACGCGCTCTCCGATGTGGCCCCGCTGAGGCCGAGGAGTTCGACGATGCGGTCGAACGGCGTGTCCTGGTGGTCCTGCGCTTCCATGACCGTGACGTGCACCCGTTCCAGAACGTCTCGGAAGGTCCGGGCGCCGGCCATCCCGGTGCGCAGCGGGAGTGTATTGACGAAGAAGCCGACGACCTTGTCGAGGCGAGGGTCGGGGCGTCCCGCGAACGGTGCGCCGACCACGACATCGTCCACCCCGCCCACCCGCTGCAACAGCACCTTGAACGCGGACAGGAGGACCACGAAGGTGGTCGTTCCGGCCGACTTGGCGAGCAGTTCCATGGCGGAGACCGTGGGGGCCGGGATGACGAAGCTCATCAGCTTGCCGGTGGCGTGATCCGACGGCCGGCGCGGGGCATCGTTGAACGGAGTCGCCACGGCCGGGGCGCCGGACAGCTTCTTGGTCCAGTACGCCTCGTCCTTGGGGTCGGGCGACTGCCCGGGGGTCTCGGCCACCCAGTCGAGGAAACGGAAAGACGGGACCGGGCCGAGGCTGCCGCCGCTCAGCAGGGTGCCCAGTTCCTCGAGAAGGACGCCGACGGACCAGCCGTCCACGACGATGTGATGGAAGCACAACACGAGGTGCCAGCGGTCATCAGGAAGAAGGACGGCCGCGCACCGGAAGAGTGGTGCCTCGTCCAGCCGAAACGGACGCTCGGCGCAGTCCGCGGCTATCCGGCGTGCCGTCCCGTCGGGGTCCGTGTCCGCGGACGGGGTCCGCAGGTCGTGCCAGACGAGGGGAACGCCCCCGCCCGGCACGACCTCCTGCCGGGGTTCACCGTCCTGCTCGGTGAAGCGGCAGCGCAGCACACTGTGCCGGTCCTGCACGATCTGCAGGGCGTCCCGGAGGACGTCGGGGGACGGCGTCCCGTGCAGCTCCGCCATCAGGGCGATGTTGTAGGTGGCTGTGCCCGGCTTCAGCTGTTCGAGAAACCACAGCCGACGCTGGGCGACTGACAGAGGCCCCGTGGTGTGCGTTCCGGCTCCGGCTCGGGGTGTCGTCCGGCCCAGCCCCTGCGCGAGCAGTTCGGCCACCAACTGCTCGTGGCGGGAGGCGGACCCGGTGAGGTGCTCGCTCATGCGCCGTTCTCCTCCAGCAGTGCGGCGGCCTTCTTCTCCAGGGCGGCCATCACCGACCGTGCCTGCCCTTCCACCGTGGGGGCGTGCATGAAGTCCCGGACCGACAGCCGGATCCCGAACGACGCCTTGAGCGCCGCCAGCACTCGCGTGGTCTGAAGCGAGTTGCCGCCCAGGGCGTAGAAGCCGTCGCGACGGCCGACTCTCCCCATCCCCAGCACCTCCGACCACAGTGCGGCGAGATGAGCCTCCAGAGGCGTCTCCGGTTCCTCCCAGGACCTCTCCTGCTCGAAATCGGAGGGCCGCGGTTCGGGCAGCCGGTTTCGATCGATCTTTCCGCTCGCCGTGCGTGGCATTTCGCCGAGGTGGACGAACGCACTCGGAACCATGTACCAGGGCAGGCTGGACGCGGCGTGGCCGGCGAGCTCCGCGCGCCCGGCCTCCCGCCCGACGGTGTAGGCCACCAGGCAGAGGTCACCGCCCGGTCCGGGACGCGCGATCACCACGCAGGAGGTGAGGGCGGGGTGGTCCAGGAGAACGCTCTCGACCTCACCGGTCTCCACCCGGCAGCCCCGGATCTTCACCAGGTGGTCGCCACGGCCCAGATAGACGATCTCACCGGTGGCTCGGCGCCGGACCAGGTCCCCGGTGCGGTAGAGGCGTTCGCCCGGCCGTGCCGGGTACGGGTGGGGAACGAAGCCCTGTGCGGTGAGGCTCGGCCTGCCCACGTAGCCGCGGGCCAGGCCGTCCAGGCCGGCCACGCAGAGCTCGCCCGGCATATCGTGGGGAACCAGTTCCTGCGACTCGTCCATCACATAGAGCCGGTAGGCACCCACCTGCGTGCCGATGACCGACAGTTCGGGTACGGAGTCACCATCGCCTTCCCACACAGCGACCTCGGAGGTCTCGGTCTGGCCGTACTGATTGTGCACGGGCACGCCGAAGTGCTCCACAGCCCGCTCGATCAGGGCGGCCGAAGCCGCCTCTCCGCTGAGCGCGATCCACTGGAGGTGGGTGTACTCCTGCGGGGCAACTCCCTGGAGATAGACCTCCAGCATCGACGGCACGAAGTGCGCCAGCACGACGGGGTGCTCCTGGAGGAGGTCCGCGATGTGCTGGATGTCGGACTCGGCTTCGGCATCCGCCATGACGACGGTCGCGCCGGTCATGAGGGGGAGGAAGATCTCCCAGATCGCGACATCGAAGATGAGCGGCGTCTTGTAGAGCACCGCCTCCCCGCCGCCCAGCGCGTAGCGGCGCCGCAGCCATTCCAGACGGATTCCGGCGCACGAATGATCGATGGCCACGCCTTTGGGTTTACCGGTCGAACCCGACGTGTAGTACACGTAGGCCAGGCCGGTCGGATCAGTGGTGCGGACGGTCGGGATGGCGTCCGGAACCGGTTCCGATTCGGGGACGAGCAGGGGCGCCAGGCCGTCGACCAGGTCGAGGCACTGCTCGTCGGTCACGACGAGGGCGAGCGACGCGTCGTCGGCTATGCCGGCCAGACGTGCCCTCGGGAGGCGCGGGTCGAGCGGCACGAACGCCCCGCCGGCCTTCAGTATCGCCAGCAGCGAGACAATCTGCTCGACCGAGCGCTGCATGCAGACACCGACGACGGACTCCCGGCCGATGCCTCGTTCGGCCATGACGGCCGCCAGTGCGCCGGATCGCCGGTCCAGTTCGGCATAGGAGATGTTCGCTCCGCCCGCGACGATCGCGGTCGCGTCAGGGGTGCGGGCGGCCTGTTCCGCGACAAGGCCGTGCATGGTCCAGTCGATCCGGTAGGGCTCCACGCCCTGCGCGGTGTCCCGGAGGATTCCGGCCCTCGTCCCCTCCGAGAGCAGCGGAGCCTCCCCGACGGGAAGGGAACCGGAAACCGGCGCCCCGCGCAGCAATTCACCGAATGCCAGGCCGAATTCCCCGGCCCAATCGGCGTCGAAGGTGTCCGTCGCGTATTCGAGCTCGCAGCTGAACGTGTCCGACTCCCTGACGACGGACAGGGTGAGGTCGAACTTCGCGGTTCCGTTGTGGACTTGCACTGGCCGCGTCCTGCAGCCGGGCAGGGAGAGAGCAGTTGCCGACTCGGTGTTCTGCATGACGAAGACGGAGTCGAACAGGGGGTTCACATCCGCGCTCCGATGTGGTGCGACGGCGCCCACAACCTCGTCGAACGGCAGTTCCTGATGGCTCAGGGCCTCGCGCATGCGCTGCCCGACGCTCCGGACCACATCCGTGAGCGAGGTTTCCTTGTCGAACTCGGTGGGGACGGCCACAGTGTTGGCGAAGTAGCCGAGTATCGACTCGCTCTCCGGGGTCGTCCGGCAGGCCACCGGCACCCCCGTGCTCACCACGTCATTCAGCGAGTAGCGGTGCAGCAGCGTCTGGAAGGCCGCCATCAGAACGGAGAACGGCGTCGCCGAAGCCCGGGAGGAGACCTCCTCGACCGGTGCGGCGGGAACACCGAACCGGTGTACCGCGCCCCCACGCGGACCGTCGGACGCGTGGGGGCGACGCGGGTGGATGGAGAGGGGCGGGTACCCCTGTGCGAGCGCCCCTGTCCAGTAGTGACGGGATCGCCGGGCCTCGTCGCCGGACAGCCAGTCCTCCTGCCACTGGGTGTAGTCCCGATACTGGTGGGCTATGGCAGGCAAGGCCTCGTCGGCGCAAGCGGCGTTGAGATCGCCGAAGAAGATGTCGAGCGACCACGCGTCGATCACGGCGTGGTGGAAGACGAACAGGAGTCCATGACTGCCGTCGGCCAGCGCGTAGAGGTGGACCCGCAGCAGCGGCGCGCGGGAGAGGTCGACGGGCCTGCGGGCGTCCTGGTGCGCGGCGGCGATGAAATCGTCGACAGACTCCGCGGTCCCGCGCTCGACCACGATGGGTGACGGTTCGGATATCTCCTGGCGAAGGCCGTCGGCATCGACGACCAGCGCTGTGCGGAGGGCCTCGTGGCGTTCGACGACCCGGGAGACACCACGCTCCAGAGCCTCGGCATCCAGCGGGCCGTCGATGTGGAAGGCAACGGGCACGTGGTAGGGAGCGGTGCTCTCGTCTGCTTCGGCGAGGAACCAGAGTCGGCGCTGCGCCGCCGATGCCGGGGCCCGGTCGGCCGTTCTTCTCCTGGGGAACCCGGCCGCGGGTGATGCCTGCCGGAGCCGGTCGAGCAGGGACAGGGGTTCACTCATAACGGTATCCCGGGGGAATCGAGGTTCTCGAACCGATGCTCGAGGACTGTGGCGATGGAACGTACGGTGCCGGCCGTGAAGAACTCCTCCACGGTGAGGTCGAGCCCTGTCAGCCGGCGTAGCCGGCCGACGAGTTGAACCGCTTTCAGGGAGTTGCCGCCCGCGTCCAGGAATTCCTGATCGATCGACGCCGGTGACCGGCCCGTCACTCCCGCCCACACCTCGGCGACGGCGACGTGCAGTTCCGAGGCGCCGTCCATGGCCCCGTTCCCGGCCTCCGCATCGAGCGCGGGTACGGGCAGGGCGTCACGGTCCAGCTTGCCGTTGCGGTTCACGGGGAACTCGTCCAGTACCACGTAGTGCGAGGGCACAGCGGCCGCCACGAGGGTCTCGGCGAGAAGACGCCGTGCGTCACCGGGGCTGAAAGGAAAGTCCGTGAGCACGTAGGCGACCAGCTGTCCACCGGTCTCGTCGGGCACGACCTTGACGGCGGCCTCCCGGACGCCCGGCAGCTTCCGGAGAGCGGTTTCCACCTCCCCGGTCTCGATGCGGTTGCCGTGCAGCTTCAGCTGGCTGTCGGTCCGGCCCAGGTACAGCAACCCGGCCTCGGGGTCGTGCCTGACCCGGTCCCCCGTCCGGTACATGCGCTCACCGGGTGAGCCGAACGGGTCCGGCAGGAACTTCTCGGCCGTGAGGACAGGCTCCCCCAAGTAGCCATGCGCGAGGTTCCCGTCGCCACCGAGGAAGAGCTCACCGGCCTCACCGTCGGGAACCCGGCTGAGGTGCTCGTCGAGGACGTAGGTACGGAACCCCGGGACGGCTTCCCCGATGGGCGTCGAGGCATGGCCGTGGTTCTCCCGGTAGGTCCACCAGGTGCACTCGCCCGACTCCGTGGGCCCGTACTGGTTGTCCACCCGGATACCCAGCTTCTGGTGCACAGCCTCCGCCAGTTCGGGGGAGAGTGCCTCGCCACTGGCGAACAGATGACGGAGCGAGGAGGTGAACTCCGCCACGTCCTTCTGGTCGAGGAAGATGCGGAGAACCGACGGGACGAAATGGGCGACAGTGATCCGCTCGTCCCTGATCAGTGCGGCCACTCGCGCCGGATCCCGGTGATCTCCCGCGGAGGCGAAGACCAGGGTGGCACCCACGGACAGCGGCCAGAAGAACTCCCAGAACGATACGTCGAATCCGTAAGGTGTCTTCTGGAGCACCCGGTCGCCCGGCCGGAGGCCATAGGTCTCCTGGAGCCAGCGGAGCCGGTTCACCGCGCCCGCATGGGGGTAGACAACGCCCTTGGGTTTTCCGGTCGATCCGGAGGTGAAGAGCACATAGGCGGCAATCGCGGGAGAGACCGCGACTCCTGGCGCCTGCCGCCGAGGCGTGCGCTCACCTGCGGGCACCTCTGCCACGCCGAAGTCCGCCCATGTGCGCTCGGCTCCCGCACCGCCGGTAAGCACCACCCGGGCACCGGCTGTACGCAGCATTCCCCGTACCCGGGCGTCGGGAAGTTCTTGCTCGATCGGAAGGTACGCCGCACCCGCCTTGAGGATGCCCAGCATGCCGGCAATCAGGTCGAACGACCTTGGGCAGGCGACGGCCACGACGTCGCCCGGCAGCACCCCCTTCCCGACGAGTATCGCGGCCATGCTGTCGGAGGCCCTCCGTAGAGAGGCGTACGAGTGATCCATCCCCTCCGACCGCACAGCCACGGCTTCGGGTGACTGCGTCGCTCGATGGTCGAACAGCTCGTGCACACAGCCTGGTTCGGCATTGTTCATCGAGAATTCCCCCACAGCACCGGCCCTCACCGCGCGCTCCTCGGACGCATGTCCGTCCACAGCTCCTCGATACGATCCAGGCATTCGGCCCTCTCCGCCGGCTCGCCCACCACCGTCCAGCCGTCCGGAATTCGTCGACCGGCGCGCCAGATCGAGTACTGTTCTTCAACGTTGCGGACAACCACATATGCGCCAGGGTTTTCCATAATCCCTCGTCCAGGTTCCAGTCAGCTGCCACCGAGGAGCGCTTCACTGTTGGTGTATTCGAGCCACGAAGTCATGGTGCTCGCCGCCCACACCCTCACGGAGAACCGCCATGGCACGCTTCCGATCCTCTTCGTTCCGGTCCTGGGAGAGCTTGAACCGGCCGGTCAACGATTCGATGTCCAGCTCGAACCCCACGATTCCGCCGATGAGCTTCTCGATACGTGAGTCGTTCTTGTCCAAGCGGTATGCGCCCTCCGACCGATCGGCATTCTCACTGATGCCGGCAAGGCCCGAGACAACCTGGTCCTGGTTCTCCAGAACGCGCACGCGGCCCCGCACATGGACAGCTACGTAATTCCAGGTCGGCAGTTGGTCCGTCGTGTAGGTCCGGGGCGATATATAGGAATTCGGACCGTGGAACACCGCCAGCACCCGGCGGCCGTTAAGGTTCGGGACCTGGGGATTTCCGGCGTCGAGATGGCCGAACAGCACCCCCTGCTCTCCCCGTTCCCGGTCCAGGATCAGCGGAAGATGCGTCGCGAACACCTCACCGTCGTCATCCGAGGAGATCAACGTCGCGAGCGGGAAACGCTGTACGGTTTCCAGAAGCGCCACCGTGTCCGTCTCGACATGACGGTCCGGCGGGTATTCCATCTCATCCGCCGAGGGCACTTCCGAATTCTTCCGCACGTCTTCAGCTATCTCGGCCGACCGGAAGGGCAGGAGCGAGAGCAAGGTGTCGCCAATACCGTGCGACGACTCCGCGAGGCCCTGAAAATAGATGCCCGCCGTCAGTTCTGGTGCGCTGTCCGCCCGGTACGCACGACTGACCAGGAAATCACCTGACTCGTTCCTCCGCAGATGCGGGACGACGTCCCTGAACATCTCGGGATCGAGCTCGCGGTGATAGCCGGTGGCCAGCACGAGGCCGTCCAGGTTCAGGCTCCGGCTGCCCTCCGGGCCACCGACGGTCACATCGATTCCCGTCGAGCCGGCGTCCGCCGACAGCAGCCTGCTGGACCGGCAGAGCGTGAGCCGCGGCACATTCCCGCGGACCCGGTCCTCGTAGCCCATGCGATACAGGTCTTCGATGAGGTCAAGGTCCACGACGCCGTAATTGGTGCTGCGCGCCCCCGCCAGCCGAGCCGCGCGGTCGTGGGCGGTGAAGTGGTCGTCGACCTCGGCGGAGAAGAAGACCTCGTTGCTGTACGGGCTGTCGTCCGCAGGCCGGAAGGAGTATCCGGGGAGAATTGCGTGGATACGGCTCAAGGGGTACTTCGCGAGGATGTACTCAATGATCTCCGCGGCGGACTGACCGCCGCCGACCACTGCGAACGACAGATCCGCCGAGCGATCGGGGAAGCTCTCCGGGAAACGCTCAAGGAATTCCGCGGTATGAATGACACGCTCGTCACGCGGAGCCACACCCGCGAGCCGATTCGGAGTCCCACCCGGGGCGTACACGACGTTGCGTGTCTGATAGGTGACGTACTCCCCGGAATGTGCGAGTTTCGCACTGACCGTGAAGCTGCGCGCCATGCCGTCGATGCCGAAGTCCGGACTGACCGACGCCACGCGCGCCCCGAAGACAGTCTGGTGCTCGAAGTGCCCCGCCACCCAGCGAAGGTAGTCCTGGAATTCAATACGAGAGGGATGGAATTCCCGGAGATTCGCGAACTCCTCCAGGCGATCCTTGGCCTTGAGGTACGCGAGGAAGGAATAAGGGCTTTCCGGATTGCGCAGCGTCACTAAGTCCTTGAGGAAAGAAATCTGCATCCGGGCGCCATCCAGCAGCATTCCCGGGTGCCAGGCAAGTCTTTCCCTGGCCTCCAGGAAGAGTGCTCTGGGCGGATTCTCCGCCTCTGTCATGGCAGCGGCCAGCGCCACATTGGACGGGCCGAATCCGATCCCCAGCATATCGAGCATGGACCTTCTCCTCAATAATTCAGAAATTATTTTGGTCTGGACAGCTCAGTAAGAGTTGACGTGGCGAACAGAAGGCAACCCGAGGGCACAACGCGTCGCGGTGCTTCAGCTATTCATGTCAGACACGCGCACGGTTGCGCAATCTTTCGAATCCGGCCGGCGCCGGCACCCATGAATGAGGGCCCATCCACCCTTCGCCACAAGCGATCGAGTACCGCACGAAGACCTACGAAGACCCGAGGCCTACCAACTTGGCAAATACTGCCAAGACCCCGCCCTCTCATTTACCCCCCGGTACGCATGCACCGACAAGCATGCACGCCCACCCCCGCTCCGGAGCGCCCCAAAGTGCTGGGACCGGCTGCAAATTATCGTGCCAGTACGGACTCGCACGCAAGCCCACCCCATAACCACCATTTGATACAACGAAGTTGATCGCCTGTCAACCATGACCTTCCGAAGCCTTTAGCCGACTTCGATGAGATCGATGGGTGTTCCCTGGCCGGGGCGATCACCGTCCGCGTGTCCTATTGAGGACCAACTACTACCGCGGGGCCCATGACCAGTGCCGCTTCAGGCAACGTTTGGCTTGTTCACGACCTCGCGAAGACATTCGTCGGCGGCTTTTTTGTTCCGCCAGATGATGCAGCGACCGATCATGCTGCCCTGCTCCTTGCAGCCTGTCGGCAACGGCCGAATTTGAGGCCAGTTTGGGCGGTTGAATTGTGGGCCGTTTTGCGGTCTTGGTTGGTTGTCAGTCGTTGTCGGTGGGGGTGGGGACGCGGCCGAGTTTTCGTCCTCGCATGCGGTAGGACTCGCCTTTGAGGGAGTGGACCTCTGCGTGGTGGACGAGCCGGTCGATCATGGCGGCGGCCACGGTCTCGTCGCCGAAGACTTCTCCCCAGCGTCCGAAGGGCTTGTTGCTCGTGACGATCACACTCGCTCTCTCGTAGCGGTTGGCGATCAGCTGGAAGAAGAGGTTGGCCGCTTCGGCTTCGAAGGGGATGTATCCCACCTCGTCGATCACGATCAGCGGGTAGCGGCCGAGTTTGACCAGTTCTTCCTGGAGTTGCCCGGAGCGGCGGGCTGCGGCGAGGCGGTCCACCCATTGGGAAGCGGTGGCGAAGGCCACGCGGTGTCCGCTCTGGCAGGCCCGGACGGCGAGGCCGGTGGCGATGTGGGTCTTGCCGGTTCCGGGCGGGCCGAGGAAGACCACATTCTCTTTGCCCGTTATGAAGTCCAGTGTGCCCAGATGCGCGAGCTGTTGTCGCGTCAGACCGCGCAGATGGGCGACATCGAGTTCCTCGATGGTCTTGATCGCGGGGAAGTGGGCAGCCCGGGTGCGGCCCTCGCCGCCGTGGCTGTCGCGGGCGGACACCTCGCGTTGCAGGCAGGCGACCAGGTATTCGGTGTGGGTCCAGGACTCGGCGCGGGCGCGTTCGGCCAGACGTTCGGCGGCGTCCAGCAGGGTGGGTGCCTTCATCGCGCGGGCGAGAAATGCCAGGTCCGAGGCAGTCTGATGGCCGGTGGGCGCTGTTTTGTCCGCGGTTTTCGCCGGGCCTGGCCGGGAGCCGGCCGCTGGGGTGCGGGGCATCAGGTGTCCGCCTCCTCTTTCCCGCCGCCGCCCTCAATGAGGGTGAACATCCGGTCGTAGGTGTCCAGTTCGCGCTGTTCGACTTCGACGCCGAGGTTGTTCGGTGCCAGGGCGGCAGTATGGGCGGTGGCCGCTCGGGCGGCCTGCTGATGCCAGACCTCTCCGCGCAGGAGGCGGGCCGCCTCGGCGTGCTCGGGGTCGGTGAGCGTCTGGTGGCGGGCCCAGCAGCGCGGGTGCCGCGCCACCGTCTCCGTCCCGGCACCGGCGCTGGGGGTATCGGTGAGGGTGACCGTGATGTCCTCGTTGTCCGCACGGACCAGGACGCGGTGACCGATCGCCCGGGGGTGGACGGAATAGTCGCAGGTATCGACCCGGATGTAGTGGTCACGGCCGATGCGGGTCTGAAAGCGCCACCAGTGGGGCGGGGCGACCGGCGGGACCGGGAGCATCTGGGCCCGGTCGGACTCCCAGCGGTCCGTCGGCCGAGCGGCGATTGCACGATGGGTCCTGCGGTTGGCGATCTGCAGCCAGCCGGTGAGCTGGGTGTTGAAATCGTCGGGGCCACTGAACGTCCGCCCGGGCAGGAAACTCGTCTCCAGGTAACCATTCGCGCGTTCCACCAGGCCCTTGGCCTCCGGGTCACGGGGCCGGCACAAGTGGACCTTCACCGCGAGCAGCCCCGCGAACGCCGCGAACTCGGAAGTCAGCTTTCCTCTGCCGATGCCTGCCTCATTGTCCCAGACAAGCGTCCTGGGGACTGCTTGCCAGCCGTCGGCCAGCAGCCGCCAGTGACCGTCGATCAGGTCGCCGGTCTGCCGGGAGGGCAGCATCCGGGCGGTGATCATCCGTGAGTAGCCCGAGACGATGACCAGGACCGGCGGGCGTCCACTCTGGCCGTAGCCGAGGGGGATATCCACCGGCGGAAACCACAAGTCGCACTGCGCGAGCTCACCGGGCTGATAGACCGTCCGCGATACCGGATCCACCGGCAGATACACCGGCCGCAGCTCACGCACCCGGTCCCGCAGGATCGTCAGCCCGCGTTCCCAGCCGATTCGCTCCGCGATCACAGTCACGGGCATGGTCGGGGTCTGCCGCAGCAGCTCCCGGACCGCAGGTTCCACCGCGTCCACCGCAGACCCCTTCGCCGCCCGCCGGTACTGCGGGGGCCGGTCCGAAGCAAGAGCCCGTAGCACCGTGTTCCGTGAAATCCCCAGCTGTCGGGCAACAGCCCGCGCGGACAGTCCTTGAGCCCGGTGCAACCGGCGGATCTCAGCCCAGTCCTCCACAAGGATCACCCTCTCTTCCTCCCGCTCCAGAGACCCTGAAGCCAGAATGATCAAGAGATCGCAGAGTGGCTCACTTTTCATCCGCCGTCCGTGGTATCCATTTCACCCGTTGCCGACACAGCCGGTGTGGTCGATGACGTCATCGCAATGCGTACGTCCCGTCCTCGGATATCACCTCGCCTGTCGTCGATCACCCACTCGGCGACCAGGAATTCGCCCGGCTCCACCAGGCTCCGGCCGAGAACAGCCGGCCCTGCTCAGCCGGCTTCGGCCCGGTCCTGGCCGAGGCGCTCAGCCGTCGGCGACAGGTGCGCCCGGCAGGTCACGGAGGCCGCGCAGCGGCGCCACGAGGAGGAAACCGCCGGCGGCCACCAGCGCGGCCGTGACGACCCACATCGTGGGGCGGGCGCCGAAGAGGGAGGCGAGGGAACCGCCCAGGAGGGCGCCGAGCGGGATGGTGCTGTAGTTGAGGAACAGAGTGGTCGCGGTGACGCGCCCCAGCAGCTCGGGCGGACAGTACGCCTGCCGGAAGCTGACGATGATGACGTTGCAGGCCACGACCCCGGCGAGCATCACGGCCGTTCCGATCACGAAGAACGCCAGCCCCGGCCCGGGACCGGTGAGCGCGGCCAGCAGGCCGAAGGGCGAGGCGGCGAACTGGATGGCCAGGAGGGCGCGTGCCGTGCCCAGGCGCCTGGCGAGCCGGCCGGCCACGAGACCGCCGAGCACCCCGCCGAGACCGCCGCAGGAGACGAGCCAGCCGAGCGTGTCGGAGCCGACGCCGACGGTCCGCACGAGGAAGACGATCTGGACGGCCTGGAGGCCGGCCATCGCCAGGTTGACCGCCGCGCCGAACGCGGTGACGGCCCGGACCCACGGATTGCCGACGACGAAGCCCAGCCCATCGGCGATCTCGCGGCCCAGCCGCCGCCGGGGTGCCGGGACGGGGCGCGGTCCGTCGGAGCGGATGGCCATGAGACAGAGCGATGACACCACGAAGGAGACCGCGTCGAGGAGCAGGCCCGGCACACTGCCCAGGGTCCGGGCGATCAGCCCGCCGAGACCGGGGCCCGCCACCCTGGCGGTCTGATCCCCGGCCTGCAGCTGCGCGTTGCGCTCCATCAGGTCTTCCTTGGGGACCAGTTGGGGAAGATACGCCGAGTAGGCGGTGGAGAAGAAGACGGAGGCGGCACCGGAGATCAGGGCAGCCCCGAGCAGGTGCCCGATGGTCAGGGCTCCCAGCCACCAGGTGACCGGCACGCTCGCGAACACGGCCGCGGAGACGGCGTTGCACACGAGCATCACCCGGCGCGGCGCGAGACGGTCGACCCACGCACCGGCAGGCAGGCCGATGACCAGCCACGGCAGCCACGGCGCGGCGGTGAGCACACCCATCACGAACGGTGAGGCGTGCAGGGTGGTGACGGCCACGAGCGGCAGCAGGACGGACGTCACGCTGGTGCCCAACTTGCTGGTGGTCTCGCCGATCAGCAGCAACCGGAAGTTCCGGTGGGGCCGCCGGCCCTGGCCTTTCGCGGACTGCGCGGCAGAGGGCACGGCGGATTCCATCAGGGGCCTCCGGACTTCGACAACCGACTGATTTCTGACGCGCCACGGATCAGGTGCGGTGGCCGCTGGTTCGGGCTGGAGCGTACAAGTTCATCGCCCCGGAGACCAGGGCGTCCTTTTCCCACGGAGACAGCTCTCGGGGTCGGCCTCGTTCATTGCCAACGAACCGTGCCCGTGGGAAGGTCGGCCCGGATGACCCATCCGTTCACACATGATCGCGGTCATTTCCTGGTCTCTGTCATCGAGGAGGACCAGCACTCCCTCCGGCTCTTGGAATTCGATATTCCGGACGGGTGGACGCGGCATTCGGAATGCGGCCGGCGAACCCGCGCGCCGCGACGGACATGGCGCCGGCACTGGCGACGGCCCGCTCCGATGGCGCCGCGAGCGCCCCCGGTCCCTCCGCCCGTCCCGCACCGGCCCCCCTTTCCCTCGCAAGGAGCTGTCCGTGGTCACCAGCGCGATCGACCTCCTCACACGCTTTGTGCGGGAGGCGGCCCGGCACCCCGAGCGCGCCGCCGTGGTCACACCGTCGGAGTCGGTGACGTTCGGCGAACTGGGCGAGCGGGCGGAGCGGACCGCCCGGGTGCTGAGCTCGGCGGGCGCGGAGCCCGGTACGACCGTCGCCCTCGATCTCCCCCGCGGTATCGGCCTGGTGACGGCGATGCTCGCGGTGTGGCGGGCCGGCGCGGCGTACGTGGCGCTGGACCCGGCCCACCCGGCGCACCGGCGGCGCCTGCTCGCCGAGGACGCCGGGGCGCGCCTGGTGCTCACCGCGGGGCCGGACGGCACGGAGTGGCCGACGGGCACGCGCCGTATCGATCCGGCAACCGGCCTCGGCCCGTCGGCCCCGGGCACACCGGCGCCGGCACGAGAGGTGCCGGGCGGGGCCGCGGCGTGCGTCGTCCACGGCCCGGGCGACGTCGGGTGTCCCAAGGGCGTGACGGTCACCCGGCGCAACACCGCCCATCTCGTCCGCGCGTTGGAGGACTGCGGCGTCTATCCCCCGGCCCCTTCACGGGTCGTGTGGGACACGAGCCTCGGCTTCGACGCCTCGGTCCACCAGTGGGTCCGGATCTGCCGCGGCGACACGCTGCTCCTCCCGGCCGGTGAACTGCGCGCCGACCCGGAGCTGTTCGCCCGGTTCCTGAGGGAGTACGGGGCCACCGACCTCGACGTCACCCCGTCCCAGTGGGAGGCGCTGCGCCCCTATGTGGTGCCCGAGGGGCCGGTCAGCGCTCCACTGCGGCTCTTCCTCGGTGGGGAGCCCGTGTCCCGGGCCCTCTGGGCGGACCTGACGCGACTCGCCGAGGAGGGACGGGTGGACGCCGTCCATCTGTACGGGCCGACGGAATGCACGTTCGTCTCCACCGCCGCACCCGTCACCGGCCCCTTGCCCCACATCGGTTCGCCGCTTCCCGCCGCACGCGCGCATGTCCTCGACGGGATGCTGCGGCCGGTGGCCGAGGGCGAGCCGGGGGACCTGTACCTCGCGGGCGAGGGTGTCGTCCTCGGGTACGGGGGCCACCCCGGACCGACCGCCGAGCGGTTCGTCGCCGACCCCCATGGTCCGGCCGGCACCCGGATGTACCGCACCGGCGACCGGGTTCGCCGGCTCCCCGGCGGACACCTGGCCCACCTCGGCCGGGCGGACGACCGGATCGAGCTGCGCGGCCACCGGACCGAGCCGGGCGGGACCGAGGACGTACTGGGCCGGCACCCCCATGTACGCCGGGCCGTGGTCACCGCCCGCGAGGACCGCTCCGGCGAGCGGCGTCTCGTCGCCCATGTGACGGCCTCGGCTCCGGCACTCGACGCGCGGGAGCTGCTGCGGTACTGCGCGGAGCGGCTGCCCGCCGCGCTCGTTCCCTCGGTCATCGTCCCGCTCGACGCCTTTCCCCTCACCCCCGGCGGGAGGATCGACCGGGTCGCCCTCCCCGCGCCCGACGCCCCGGAAGGCCCCGTGCCGCGCGACGCCCCTGACACCCCTGACACCCCGGCCCGGCCGCTGCTCGACCTCTTCGAGGAGCACGCCGGGACCGCCCCGGACGCCACCGCCCTGGTGTTCGGGGAGGACCATGTCTCGTACGCGGAGCTCGACGCCCGCGCGAACCGGCTGGCCCATGTGCTGGCCGCACGGGGCGCCGGGCCGGAGTCGGTGATCGCCTCGGCGCTCGACCGCTCGGTGGAACTGGTCGTCGCGGTCCTGGCGGTGATGAAGGCCGGGGCGGCCCACCTTCCGGTGGACCCCGGCTACCCGGAGCGGCGCATCGCCCACATCCTGGGCGACGCGGCCCCGGCACTGCTCCTCGCGGAGTCCGGCACGGTCCTCCCGGCCGGCACCGCGGTACCCCGTACCGACCTGGACGATCCGGAGACCCGCGCGGCGCTGCGGCGCGCCCCGGCGTCCGCCCCGCCGGCCGGCGCCCGGCGCGCACGGGGTGACCTGCCCGCGTACGTCATCTACACCTCCGGGTCCACGGGCCTGCCCAAGGGCGTGGTCGTCACCCGCTCCGGTCTCGCCAACCTGACCGCCCACCAGCGCGGCACCCTCGCGGTGGACGCCGACAGCCGCGTCCTGCAGTTCGCCTCGCCCAGCTTCGACGCGTTCTTCTGGGAGCTGGCGATGGCGCTCTCCGCGGGGGCCGCGCTCGTCCTGGCGCCCGCCCGCACCCTGCTGCCCGGTCCCGGGCTGCGCCGTCTTGCCGACGAGCAGCGGATCACCCACGCCACCCTGCCCCCGTCGGTGCTGCGCGTGCTGCCGTCCGACGCCCTCCCGCTCGTACGTGTCCTGATCGCCGCCGGCGAGGCCCTGGACGCGGAACAGCGGCGGCGCTGGGCTCCCGGCCGGACTCTGATCAACGCGTACGGACCGACGGAGACCACGGTCTGCGCCACCATGAGCCGGCCCCTCACGGAGAGCTCCGGCACGCCGTCGATCGGCGGGGCGATCCGGGGCACGCGCCTCCACCTGCTCGACGCCGCCCTGCGGCCGGTGCCCGCCGGAGTGGTGGGCGAGCTGTACGTCGCGGGAACGGGCCTGGCCCGCGGCTATCTCGACCGGCCGGCGATGACGGCGCAGCGCTTCGTCTCCGACCCGTACGGCCCGGCCGGGACGCGGATGTACCGCACCGGTGACCTGGCCCGCCGGAGGGCATCGGGCGAACTGGAGTTCGTCGGGCGCGCGGACGACCAGGTCAAGGTGCGCGGGCACCGGATCGAGCCGGGCGAGATCGAGGCGCGGCTCGCCGGTCACCCCCGGGTGTCCGCCGCCGCGGTGACCGTGCACGAGGACCAGGACGGCGACCGGAGGCTCGTCGCCTACGTCCGCCGCGAGCCGGCCGCGCCGGCAGGCGCCGATCGCCCGAGCGACGCGGACCGTGTGGCCGACTGGCGGCGCGTCCACGACGCCGTGCCGGCCGACGACGGACCGACGGCCTTCGGCGAGGATTTCAGCGGGTGGAACAGCCGGTACGACGGCAGAGCGCTGCCGCTGGAGCAGCTGCGCGAGTGGCGCGACGAGACCGTACGGAGCATCCGCGCCCTGCGGCCCCGGCGCATCCTCGAACTCGGCGTGGGCAACGGCCTGTTGCTGTCACGCCTCGCCCCGGGGGCGGAGGCCTACTGGGGGCTCGACCTCTCGCCCCGGGTGATCGAGCGGCTGCGGCGGCAGGTGGAGGGGCAACCGGACCTGGCCGGACGGGTCGTCCTGCACAGCCGGCCGGCCGACGACCACGAGGGCGTCCCGCGCGCGTACTTCGACGTGGTCGTCCTCAACTCCGTCCTCCAGTACTTCCCCAGCGGGCGCTATCTCGCCCGGGTGCTCGGGCTCGCCGCGGCCGCCCTGGCGCCCGGTGGCTCGGTGTTCGTCGGCGACGTCCGGCACCTGGGTCTCGCGGAACCCTTCCACGGGGCGGTCGCGGCCCGCTCGGCGGACGCCGTACCGGGCAGCGCGGAGCACCGCCGGGCCGTGGCACACGGTTTGGCCACGGAGCCGGAGCTGCTGGTTGATCCGGAGTTCTTCCGTTCGCTGACGGTCCCGGACGGGGGTGGCGGGCCGCGCTTCGCGACCTGCGACGTACGGCTGAAGCGGGGAACCCATCACAACGAACTGACCCGCTACCGCTACGACGTCGTCCTGCGCCGTGCCGGCGACGCGCGGCCCCGCACCGGTGCGGTGACGGAACTGCTCTGGGGAGCGGACGTCCGTACGCTCGACGACCTCGCCGGCATCCTGCGGGACCGCGCGCGGGACGCCGCACCCCTCCGGGTCGCCGGGGTGCCCAACGCGCGCCTCACCGAGGATCTGCGCGCGTCCGGCAGGTCGCCGGGCTCCCGCGCGCACCCGGAGGACCCGGAGGATCTGGCGCGGCTCGGCGAACGGCTGGGGTACCGCGCCGCGGTGCGCTGGTCCGCGAAGGCGGGGCCCGAACACGTCGACGCCGAGTTCTCCTCCGGGGAGCGGGACTTCCCGCCGGAGAGCGGGACCGGGCCGGTGAGCGGGACCGGGCCGGTGGTGGATCCCGAACGCCACGTCAGCGTTCCCTTCGCGGCGGCCGACGACGCGGAGCTCATCACGTCGGTCGCCGCGTGGGCGGCCGCGTACCTCCCCGGGTCCATGGTGCCGTCCGCGATCGTCGTCCTCGACGAGTTCCCGCTCACCGCGCACGGCAAGCTCGACCGGGCCGCCCTGCCCGACTCCCGCCGCGCCCGGCGCGGGGCCGGCCGCCGGCCGCGGAATCCGCGGGAGGCGGCGCTGTGCCGGATGTACGCGGAGGTCCTCGGACTCGTCACGGCGCAGCCGGCGGAACCGGCGGACGGAACGGACGCGGCAGGCACGGCGGACGCGGCGGACGCCTCGGGCGGGGCGGACACGGCGTACGCGGTGGGGATCGACGACGACTTCTTCGCGCTCGGTGGCCATTCGCTGCTCGTCACCCGGCTGGTGAGCCGCGTCCGCGCCGAGCTGGGGGTGGAGCTCCAGGTCGGCACGGTCTTCGACGCTCCCACGGTGGCCGGACTCGCGTCCCGGCTCGCGGGGGCCCGCAGGGCGAGACCGGGCCTGCGGAGAATGCCTCGCCCGGACTGACGCGGCACAGGCCGCGGCATGTCCGCCACCTCGTCGCGGCCCGCGACACCGACCGGATCACCTACGGCAAGGGTTATCGAAGGATTCGCGATGGACTTCAGCCTCTTCTACTTCGCCGACGACAGCACACCGGAGGGGGACGCCGGACGGTACGAGCTGCTGCTGGAGGGCGCCCGCTTCGCCGACCGGCACGGCTTCCGCGCGGTGTGGACGCCCGAGCGGCACTTCCACCCCTTCGGCGGGCTCTACCCGAACCCGTCCGTGGTGGGCGCCGCCCTGGCGATGGTCACGAGCACCGTCGCCATCCGCGCCGGGAGCGTCGTCGCGCCCCTCCACCATCCGCTGAGGATCGCCGAGGAGTGGTCGGTCGTGGACAACCTCTCCGGCGGCCGGGCCGGGGTGTCCCTCGCCTCCGGCTGGCACCCGGTGGACTTCGCGCTGAGCCAGGTGCCGTACGAGGACCGCAAACGCCGGCTGACCGACAGCATCGAGCAGCTCCGCGGGCTGTGGCGCGGGGAGGCCCACGAGGTCGTGGACGGCAACGGCGCCCCGGCGACCGTACGGATCTTCCCGCCGCCGGTGCAGCGGGAACTGCCGCTCTGGGTGACCAGCGCCGGCGACGCGGAAACCTTCCGTTCGGCAGCGTCGGCGCGGGCCGGCGTCCTCACCCATCTGCTGCACCAGGATGTCGACGAACTCGCCGCGAAGATCGCCGAGTACCGGCGGACGGCGCGTGCGGCGCACCCCGGCTGGGACGGACATGTCGTCCTGATGCTGCACACCTTCCTCGGGGCCGACCGGGACGAGGTGCGCGCCACCGTCGACGGGCCGCTGCGCGCCTATCTCAGGAGCTCGGTCCATCTCATCGCCCGCTCGTTCAAAGCCCTCGACCCCGACTTCGACATCGACGCGCTGGAGGACGAGGACCTCGACTTCCTCGTCGCCCAGTCCTTCGACACCTACTTCGAGCAGCGGGGGCTGTTCGGGACGGTGGAGGAGGCGACGGCGACGGTCGAGCGGCTGCGCGGCATCGGCGTGGACGAGATCGCCTGCCTGATCGACTACGGCATCGGCACCAAGACCGTGCTGGACGGGCTGCGCCATCTGAACGCCCTCCGCGAAGCATTCGCAGTGAACTGATCCGAGAGACCCGAGAGGCCGAGACCACCGTGATCCCTCTGTCGTTTTCGCAGCTGCGGTTCTGGTTCCAGGGAGAGATGGAACCCGGGGGCGAATCTCCCAACACTTCGATGGCACTCCGGCTGACGGGACGGCTGGACGCGGTGGCGCTGCGCCGCGCGCTGCGGGACGTGGTGACGCGGCACGAGAGCCTGCGCACCGTCTTCCCTCTCGTCGACGGAGTGCCCGAGCAGCGCGTCGTGGAGGCGGTGACGGTCGAGCTGCCCGTACGACAGGTCGCGGAGCAGGACGTCGAGGCGGCCGTGACCGACGCGGGCGGGCACCTCTTCGACCTGGAGCGTGAGATACCGCTGCGGGCCGTCCTGCTCGCCGTCGGCTCCCACGGCCACCATGTGCTGGCGATCACCGTGCACCACATCGCCTTCGACGGCTGGTCCGTCGCCCCGTTCCTCCGCGACCTCGCGTACGCCTACACCGCGCGCGTCGACGGCCGTCCTCCGTCCTGGGAGGAGCTTCCTTTCCAGTACGTGGACTTCACCCTGTGGCAGCGCAAGGAGCTCGGCGCGCCCGACGACCCCGACAGCCTCTTCGCCGAGCAACTGGCGCACTGGACACGCGCCCTCGCCGACGCGCCCGCCGAACTCCCCCTCCCCACCGCCCGGCCGCGCCCCGCCACCGCCACCCACCGGGCCGGGGCAGTCCCCTTCCACCTGCCGCCCGACAGCTTCCGGCATCTCTCCCGGCTCGCCCTCCGGCACGGCGCCAGCACCTTCATGGTCCTCCACGCGGCGCTCGCGGGGCTCCTGCGCAGGCTCGGCGCCGGCACCGACATCCTGGTCGGCAGCCCGGTCGCCGGCCGCACCGACGTCGGCCTCGACAGCCTCGTCGGCTGCTTCGTCAACACCGTCGTCATCCGGACCGACACCTCCGGCGACCCCGACTTCCACGACCTGCTCCAGCAGACCCGGACGAGCGTCATGGCCGCGCTCGACCACCAGGACGTGCCCTTCGAGCAGGTCGTGGAGGCCGTCAACCCGGTGCGGTCGGCCGCCCGGCACCCGCTCTTCCACGTCATGCTCAGTGTGCAGAACAACGCGGGCGCCGCCGTGGACCTCCCCCACCTCGACACCCGCCTGCTGGACTGCGACAACCACCGGAGGGTCGCCTTCGACCTGCTCCTCGACATCACGGAGACCGACGGGGCGCTCGACGGCACCCTGGTCTACGCCCTCGACCTCTTCGACCACGACACCGCCGAGCGCCTTGTCCGCCGCTTCACCTCCTTCCTGGCCCAGGCGGTCGCCGCGCCGGAGCGGCGCATCGGCCGTCTGGAGCTGCTCACCCCTGCCGAGCGCCGCACCGTGCTGGAGACATGGAACGGCCGGGACACGGCGCTCCCGGCCGACTCCGTGCCGGAGCTCCTGCGGCGGCGCGCGGCCGCCTCGCCCGAGGACACCGCAGTGATCTGCGGCGCGTCCCGGCTCACCTACGCGGAACTCGACGCTCGGGCCGAGGGCCTCGCCCGCCGTCTGCGGCGACTGGGCGCGGGTCCGGAACGGCTGGTCGCCGTGGCCGTGAACCGCTCGGCCGACCTGGTCGTCGCCCTGCTCGCCGTGCTGAGGACGGGGGCCGCCTACCTTCCCCTGGACCCGCGCAACCCGGATGAGCGGCAGCGCACGGTCCTGGAGGAGGCGCGGCCCTGTCTGCTCCTGGCGGACGCGTCCACGAAGGAGCGGGCCGAGGGCCTCGCGGGCGCTCCGCTCGGCCTGCCGCTGGTCCTGGTCGACGGCGACGGTCCGGCCGGCCCCGACCCCGATCCGGATGCGGGCGGGTGGCCGGACATCACCGGCGACCGGGCCGCGTACGCGATGTACACGTCCGGCTCCACCGGCCGCCCCAAGGGCGTCCTGGTGACCCACCGGAACATCGTCGCTCTCGCCGCCGATCCCTGCTGGGCGGCGGACGGTGGCCACACGCGGGTGCTCGCCCACTCGCCGCACTCCTTCGACGCCTCGACGTACGAGGTGTGGGTACCGCTGCTCGGCGGCGGCACGGTCGTGATGGTGCCGGCCGGCGACTCCTCGCAGCAGGCACTGGAGCGGGCCGTGGCCGAGGGGGGCGCGACGAGCGCGTTCCTCACCACCGCGCTCTTCAACCTGCTGGTCGCGGAGGGAAGTCCGGTGCTCGGCCGGCTCGGACACGTCTGGACGGGCGGGGAGCAGCCGTCGGCCGGGGCCGTGCGGCGGATGCTGACGGACTTCCCCGGCACCGCGCTGACCCATGTCTACGGGCCGACCGAGAACACGACGTTCACCACCTCCGGGCGCCTGGACCCGGCCCGGGACGCGGACGGCGGCAAGCCGCCGATCGGCCGGCCCCTGGCGAACACACGCGTGTACGTGCTGGACGAGTGGCTGCGGCCCGTGCCCGTGGGGGTGCCGGGCGAGCTGTACGTCGCGGGGGCCGGGCTGGCCCGCGGCTACCTCGGCCGCCCGGGACTCACCGCGGGGCGCTTCGTCGCCGACCCGTACGGCGCGACCGGCACCCGCATGTACCGCACCGGTGACGTCGTCCGCTGGACCGCCGGCGGCGAGCTCGACTTCCTCACCCGCGTCGACGACCAGGTCAAGATACGCGGCTTCCGCATCGAACCCCGCGAGATCGAGGCGGCTCTGGAGCGCCATCCGGCCGTCGGCCGCGCCGCCGTCCTCGTACGGGAGGACCGGCCCGGGGAGCGCGGCCTCGTCGCCTACGTCGTCCCCGCCGCGGACATCGACGGCGAGACCGCACCGGACATCGCCGAGCACGCCCGGCGGACCCTGCCCGACTACATGGTCCCCCTCGTCGTCGTGCTCCCCGGCGGGCTTCCCCTCACGCCCAACGGCAAGCTCGACCGGGCGGCGCTGCCCGCCCCCGGGGAGGGCTGCGGCTCCCGCCCGCCGCGCACGCCGGCCGAGCGGCTCGTGTGCGCGCTGTTCGCCGAGATCCTCGCCGTGCCGGCGGTCGGTGCGGACGACAACTTCTTCGTGCTCGGCGGCCATTCCCTGCTTGCCGTCCGGCTGGTGAACCGGCTGCGCGAGGTGCTGGACGACGGGATCGGGATGCGTACGGTCTTCGAGTCGCCGACGCCCGCCGGACTCGCCGGGAGGTTCGGGGACACGGGTGCCGGCCGCGGCCCGCTGCGGCCCCGGCCACGCGGGGACGTACTGCCGGCGTCGTTCTCCCAGCTGCGTTTCTGGCTGCAGGGCGAACTGGCGGAGGGAGCCGCCTCGCACACCGTCACGACCGCCCTGCGGCTGTCGGGTCCGCTGGATTCCGGGGCGCTGACGGCGGCGCTCGGGGACGTGGTGACCCGGCACGAGAGCCTGCGCACGGTCTTCCCGGTCGCCGACGGGGTGCCCCGTCAAACGGTGCTGAGTACTGTGGAGTTCGGCCTCCCGGTGCGGGAGGTGCCGGAGCGGGACGTCGAGGCGGCGGTGGTCGCGGCGTCGGAGCACGACTTCGACCTGGCACGGGAGATACCGGTGCGGGCGGAACTCTTCGTCTGCGCCCCCGAGGAGCACGTTCTCGCGGTCACGGTCCACCACATCGCCTTCGACGGCTGGTCCGCCGCGCCCTTTCTCCACGACCTCTCCGCGGCCTATGCCGCCCGGCTGCGGGGGCGGACCCCCGCGTTCCCGGAACTGCCCGTGCAATACGCCGACTTCACACTGTGGCAGCGTGAAGGACTCGGGGAACCCGACGACCCCGCAAGCCCCGTCGCCCGGCAGCTCGCCCACTGGAGCGGCACACTGGCCGGCGCTCCCGAGGAGATCCCGCTGCCCGCCGACCGGCCGCGTCCCGCCGCCGCCACCCACCGCGCCGGCGCGGTGCCGTTCCGGCTCGCCCCGGAGGACCACGCGAAGGTCACCGCCCTGGCGCGGAAGCACGGCGCGAGCGTGTTCATGGTGCTGCACGCCGCCCTGGCGGGCCTGCTGCGGCAACTCGGCGCCGGGACGGACATCCTCGTCGGCAGCCCGGTCGCCGGACGCACCGACAGCGCTCTCGACGACCTGGTCGGCTGCTTCGTGAACACCGTGGTGGTACGGACCGACGTCTCCGGGGATCCGGACTTCGGCGGCCTGCTCGACCGCGTCCGCACCGGAGTCCTCGCCGCACTGGAGAACCAGGACGTGCCCTTCGAGCAGGTCGTGGACGCCGTCGACCCGGTACGGTCGGCGGCCCGGCACCCGCTCTTCCAGGTCATGCTGAGTCTGCAGAACAACGCGGCCGGCGCCGTGGAACTGCCGGGCCTCCACGTCGGCATGCTCGACCACGGCCGGTACCGGACCGTTCCCTTCGACCTGCTCTTCGATCTCACCGAGTCCGGCGGGGGCCTGGACGGCACCCTCGTCTACGCCCGCGACCTCTTCGACCACGCCACCGCCGAACGGCTCGCCGGGTGCTTCGCCACTCTCCTCGCCGACGCGGCGGCGCGCCCCACCCGGCCGGTGCGGCAGCTGGACGTCCTGTCCCCCGCCCAGCGTCACACCCTCCTCGCGGAGTGGAGCGGTCCGGCGGCCGGTTCGCAGCCGCCGGCCGGTTCGGTGCCGCGGCGGTTCCGGGACCAGGCCGCCAGGACACCCGACGCGGTGGCGGTGCTCCAGGGGGCCCGCCGGATCACGTACGGGGAGCTCGACGCGCGGGTGGACCGGCTGGCCGGGCATCTGCGGAAGCTCGGCGCCGGCCCCGAGCGGCTGATCGCCGTGGCCATGAACCGTACTCCCGGCCTCCTGGTCGCACTCCTCGCCGTGCACCGGACCGGTGCCGCGTACCTCCCGGTCGATCCGCACCACCCCAGGGACCGGGTGGCCAGGGTGCTGTCCGAGGCCGCGCCGCTCCTGGTGCTCTCGGACCGCGCCACCCGCGACACGCTCGGCACCGACGACTGGCTCGCCCTGGACGACCCCCGGCCCTTCGCCGCACCCACCGCCGGGGCCGGTACCGAAGGCCCCGCCCCGCACGGGGCGATCCCGGCCGACGGCACGGCGTACGTCCTCTACACTTCCGGTTCGACGGGCCGGCCGAAGGGGGTCGTGGTCAGCCACCGCAATGTGGCCCATCTGCTGACCGCCATGCGGGACCGGCTGCCGCTGGGCCCCACCGACCGTCTGCTCGCCGTGACGACGGTCGCCTTCGACATCGCCCACCTGGAACTCCTCCTGCCGCTGCTCGACGGCGCCGCCGTCGTCCTCGCCTCTCCCGACGAGGTGCGCGAGCCGCACGCCCTCGGCCGGCTGATCGGACGGCACGGAGTCACCGCCGTCCAGGCGACGCCCTCCCTGTGGTCCGGCCTCGTGGCCGAGGTCCCCGACGCGGTCCGGGGGCTGCGCGTCCTCGTCGGCGGCGAGGCGCTGCCGCCCGCCCTGGCCGGCGGCCTCACCGCCCTGGCCGCGGAGGTCACCAACGTGTACGGGCCCACCGAGACGACCATCTGGTCCCTCGCGGCCCCGATCGGCCCGCACAACGCGGAACGCCCGCCGCTCGGCTCCCCGCTGGGCGACACCCGGGTCTACGTCATGAACGAGGGACTCCGGCCGGTGCCCGTGGGCGTACCGGGCGAGCTGTACATCGGGGGTGCGGGCGTGGCCCGGGGCTATCTCGGCCGCCCGGGGCCGACCGCCGAGCGGTTCGTCGCCGATCCGTACGGTCCGCCCGGCGCCCGCCTGTACCGCACCGGCGACCTGGTCCGGTGGACCTCGGACGGGGAACTCGACTTCCTCGGGCGCACCGATGACCAGGTGAAGCTGCGCGGCTTCCGTATCGAACCCCGCGAGATCGAGGCGGTCCTGGACCGGCACCACCAGGTCACCCGCAGCGCCGTCGTGGTGCGCGAGGACCGGCCGGGCGAGCGTCGGCTCGTCGCCTACGTGGTACCCGCCCGGGACGCCGGTACCGCGGACGGCCTCGTCGCCGGACTCGCCGAGCGGGCGCGGCAGGAGCTGCCGCCGTACATGGTCCCCGCCGTCGTCGTGCTGCCCGACGGGCTGCCGCTCACACCCAATGGAAAGCTCGACCGGTCCGCGCTGCCCGCCCCGCACGGATCCGCCTCCCCCGCCCGGGAGACCCGGGAGCCGAACACCCCCGCCGAGAGGATCCTCCGCGAACTGTTCGCCGCCGTCCTCGGACGGCCCGGCGTCGGCGTCGAGGACGATTTCTTCGAGCTCGGCGGCGACAGCATCGTGTCGATCCGGCTGGTGTCCCGGGCCCGCTCACGAGGTCTGGCCATCTCCACCCGGGACGTCTTCCGGTACCGGACCGTGGCCGGACTGGCCGTCCACGCGAAGGTACGGACGCCCAGGGCGGGCACGGCGACCGGATCCGCCCCGGCGTCACCGGCCGGCGAGGTGCCGCTCACTCCGATCCTCCACTGGCAGCGCGAACGGGGCGGCCCCGTCGACGGCTTCCACCAGTCCGTGCTCGTACGGACCCCGGCGGACCTGTCCCTGCCGCGGCTGCGGGCGCTGATCCAGTCGCTGCTCGACCGGCACGACGCGTTGCGGATGCGGCTGACGCGCGCCCCCGCGTGGCGCCTCGAGGTCCTGCCGCGCGGTGCGGCCGACGCGGCCGGGCGCGTCGTACGGATCGACGCGGCCGGCCTCGCCGCCGGGACGCTTGCGGACCTGGTCCGCACCGAGGCGGACGCGGCCCGGCGGCGTCTGGCGCCCGGGGACGGGAACATGCTCCAGGCCGTGTGGTTCGACGCGGGTCCCGGCCGGCCGGGCAGGCTGCTCCTGATGATCAACCACCTCGTCGTGGACGGCGTTTCGTGGCGGATCCTCCTGGAGGACCTGGGCACGGCGGACGCCCCGCGGACGACGGGGCCGGGCCTCGCGCCCGTGTCGTTCGCCGACTGGGGGCGCCTGCTGGAGCGCGAATCGCGCGGGCGGGCGTCCGAACTCCCCTTCTGGCTGGGGCTCGTCGAGGGAACGGACGATCTCGTCGACGGTGCGGACCTCGTGGCAGACCGTGATGTCGAGGGCTCGAAGCACACCGTCACCCGTGTCCTTCCCGCCGACCGGACGGAGCCGCTCCTGACCCGCGTGCCCGCCCGGCTCGGCGTCGGCGTGAACGCCGTGCTGCTCGGCGCGCTGAGCACGGCCGCGGGGCACTGGCGTACGGCGCTCGGCCCCGGCGGCGCTTCCGGCGGCGCGGGGGCCGACGGCGGCGCGCCGTTCCTCGTGGACGTGGAGGGACACGGACGCGAGGAGATCGCCGCCGGCCTCGACCTGTCGTCGACCGTGGGCTGGTTCACCAGCATGTTCCCGGTACGGCTCCCGGGGCGGCCCGACGATCCGGAAGCCGCCGTACGGGCCGTGGACGGCCGGCTCGGGAGCATTCCGGACAAGGGGCTCGGCTACGGTCTGCTGCGCCATCTCGATCCGGAGACCGCGCCCGTGCTCGGGGCTCTGCCGCGGGCGCAGATACTGTTCAACTACCTGGGCCGGTTCGACCGGCACGGCGAGTCGGACTGGGGCCTGGCGCCGGAAGCCGGCGCGGTCGCCGGAGGCGGCGACCCCGGGCTGCCCCTGACACACCTCCTGGAAGTGTCCGCGATCGTCCACGACCGCGGCGAGGGGCCGGAACTGCACATCACCTGGGCGTATCCGAAGGCCGTGCTGGAGCGGCCCCGGGTGGAGGCCCTGGCCGACGCCTGGTCCGAGGCCCTGAACACCCTGACCGCACGCACCGGCGAACCGGGAGAGACGGCGTGACCACACCAGATCGCACCCACGGGCGGACGTCGAGGCCGGCGCCGCTCCAGCAAGGGCTGTTCTTCCACACGGCGTTCGACACCGACGGCCAGGACATCTACACCACCCAGCTGGCACTGGACTTCGAAGGTCCGGTCGATCCCGTGCTGCTGCGAGAGGTCTGCCAGGTGCTCCAGGACCGGCACGACAGCCTGCGGTCGGGGTTCCGTACGGACGCGTCGGGCGCGCCGGTACGGTTCGTACCGCCCCGGGTCCAGCTGGCCTGGCGGACGGCCGACCTCACCGCGACGGCGCCCGAGGACCGGGAGGCCGAGGCGGCGCGGCTGGTCGAGGAGGAGCGGCGGCGGCGCTTCGACACCGCCCGGCCGCCGCTGGTCCGCTTCCTGCTGATCCGTCTGGACGACGCCCGGTGGCGCTTCGCGCTGACGAACCATCACATCATTCTGGACGGCTGGTCCACCTCGGTCCTCCTCGACGAGCTGTTCCAGCTGTACGGCGCCGGAGCCGGCGGCACGGCGCACCGGCTGCCGGCCGCCCCCTCGTACACCTCCTATCTGGACTGGCTCGGCGAGGTGGACCCCCAGTGGTCCCGGGACGCCTGGGCGGAGGCGCTTTCCGGGATCGAGGGGCCGACGCTGGTGGCACCGCGGGCGCAGGGCACGGTGGTGCCCGAACGGGTGGTGCGCACACTCTCCGCCGCGCGTACCGCCGCGCTGACGGACCGGGCGCGGCAGTCGGGGGTCACTCTCGGCACGGTGATGCAGGTGGCCTGGGGGCTGGTGCTGCGGCAGCTGACCGGGCAGGGCGACGTGCTGTTCGGGATGACGGTGTCGGGGCGGGCCGCCGAGGTCGACGGCGTCGAGACGATGGTCGGGCTGCTCATCAACACCGTTCCGGCCCGGGTGCGGATCGATCCGCGGGACACACTGCTCGAACTCCTCGAACGGGTCCAGGACGAGCAGCTCGACCTGTTCGAGCACCACCACGTCGGGCTGACGGAGATCCAGCAGCAGGCGGGCTTCGGGTCCCTGTTCGACACCACGACCGTCTTCGACAACTATCCGATGGGCTCGGGCGAGCGCCGTCTCGGCGAGGCGCTTCTCGTCGGCGTCACGGGGTTCGACGCCACCCACTATCCGCTCTCCCTGATCTGTACGCCGGCCGAGGAGCTGGGCATACGGATCGACTTCCGGCCCGATCTGCTCGGACGCGGGACGGTCGAGGGGATCGCCGAGCGGCTCGAACGGATCCTGGAGGCGATCGCCGGGGATCCGCACCGCTCGGCCGGCGGCCTGCCCGGCCTTTCGGCCGACGAGCGCCGGCGGGTGCTGGAGGAATGGAACGCCACCGCCCGTCCGGTGGCACCGGCCACGCTGCCCGCCCTGATCGAGGCGCGAGCCGCGCGGATCCCGCGCGGGACCGCCCTCTCGTACCAGGGACGGGCCCTCGGCTACGACGAGCTCAACCGCCGGGCGAATCGTCTGGCGCGCGTACTGCTCGCCGAAGGCGCGGGACCGGAGACCCGGGTGGCCCTGGCGCTGCCGAGGGCCCCGGACATGGTCGTCGCCCTGCTCGCCGTGCTCAAGGCCGGGGCCGCCTATGTGCCGGTCGACGTGCGCTACCCGGCCGACCGGGTGGCGCGGATGCTCGGCGACGCGCGGCCCCTGCTCGCGGTCGTCACCGGGGCGACCAGGGGTGTGCTGCCGGAGGGGACGACCGCGCTCGTCCTGGACGACCCCTCCGTGGCACGGCGCGTCGAGCAGCAGGAGGAGGCGGACGTCGTGGACGCGGAGCGGCCGGGACCGCTCCTCCCCCGGCACCCCGCCTACGTCATCTACACCTCGGGCACCACCGGCGTCCCCAAGGGGGTGGTCGTCGAGCACGCGAACGCCGTCAACTTCGTGGCGACCGTCGAGGACCATTTCGGCACCGACGGCATGGCGCGGGTCCTGGCGTCCACCTCGCTGAGCTTCGACGTGTCGGTCTTCGAGATCGTCACGACCCTGGCGCTCGGCGGCCGTCTGGAGCTGGTCGACGACCTGTTCGCGCTGCTCGAACGGGACGGCTGGGAGGGGAGCCTGGTCAGCGGCGTTCCCTCGGCCATGGCGAGCATGCTGGCCGGCGACGCCTTCGAGGTGTCGGCACGGCACGTGGTGCTCGGCGGGGAGGCGGTGCCGCACGCCCTGCTGCGCGAGCTGCGGGAGCGGGTGCCCGGCTGCGCGGTCACCAACATCTACGGCCCCACCGAGGCGACCACCTACTCGACGTGGTGGCGCAGCGGCGACCAGGACGCCGACGGCGATCCGCCGATCGGCCGGCCTGTGCCCAACTCCCGGATGTACGTGCTGGATCCCTGGCTCCAGCCGGTCGCGGTGGGGCAGCCGGGAGAGCTGTACATCGCCGGCGCGGGTGTCACCCGCGGCTATCTGAACCGGCCGGCGCTGTCCTCGGAGCGCTTCGTGGCCTGTCCGTTCGGCACGCCCGGCGGCCGGATGTACCGCACGGGCGACCGGGTGCGGTGGCGGGCCGACGGGCAGCTGGAGTATCTGGGCCGGCTCGACGGCCAGGTGAAGATCCGCGGCTTCCGGATCGAACTCGGCGACGTGGAGGCCGCCCTGCTGCGGCACGAGAGTGTGACGCAGGCCGTCGCGGTCGTACGGGAGGACCGGGCGGGTGACCGCAGGCTGGTCGCGTACGCCCTGGCGGCCGAGCCCGGGACGCCGCTCGACGGCGCGGAGCTGCGGCGTTTCACCCGTGACACGCTGCCGGACCACATGGTGCCGTCGGCGGTGGTGCAGCTGGAGCGGTTCCCGCTGATGCCGAACGGCAAGCTGGACCGGTCGGCGCTGCCGGCCCCCGCCTACGGCGCCACCGTCCACCGGGGGCCGGCCCACGCGCGCGAAGAGCCGCTGTGCGCGCTGTTCGCCGAGGTGCTCGGGGTGGAGCGGGTCGGACCCGACGACGGCTTCTTCGATCTGGGCGGGCACTCCCTGCTGGCGACCCGGCTGGTGAGCCGGGTGCGTGCGGTCCTGGGCACCGGGCTGTCCGTCCGTGTCCTGTTCGAGGCGCCGACCCCGGCCGCCCTCGCACGCCGGCTCGACGGCGAGAAAGAGGGCTCCGGCCTGGACGTTCTGTTGCCGCTGCGGACCGGCGGGCGCCAAAGGCCCTTGTTCGCGGTGCACGCGGCGAGCGGCCTGGCCTGGCCGTACGCCCGGCTGCTGCCGCACCTGGATCCCGACGTGCCGCTGTACGGGCTGCAGGCGCCGAGTCTCGCCGACCCGGAGGGCGGTGCGCGCAAGCCGGAGGAACTGGTGCGGGAGTACGCGCGGCGGATCCGGGAGGCGCAGCCGGAGGGGCCGTACCGGCTGCTCGGCTGGTCGGTCGGCGGCACCCTCGCCCACGGGGTGGCCGCGGAACTGGTGGAAACGGGGCACACCGTGGAGTTCGTGGCCCTGCTCGACTCGTACCCGGTGCCCGGGAAGGGGCTGCCCGACTGGCAGGAGACGCACCGGCACGTGGCCCGGTCGGCCGGGTTCGCCGCGGACGGGACGCCGTCGGAGCAGATCGCGCTGCTCGGGGAGCGAGCGGTGGAAGGCGCGCGGCTCGCGGTGCGCTCGGCGGTGGACGCGCTGCGGACCGCTCCGGCGCGGACGCGCGGTGTGGACGTGCTCCACTTCCGGGCCGCGTCGGACGGCGCGGACGTTGCCCCGGACGCCTGGCGGGCGTACTGCGGCGGGCGGCTCTCGGCCTTCGATGTCGCGTGCGGCCACTACGAGATGCTGGATCCCGCCCCGCTCGCCTCGATCGGCGCGGTGCTGTCGGACAGGGTCGCGGAAGGAACGGCGGGGCGATGAGCGGGCGCGACGGAACGGAACCCGGTGGCGGGCGGCGCACCGGGCCCCGTCGGGCCACGACGAAGCGGGCCCCTGCGCGGGCGAGGGCCGCTCGTCAGAAGTCCCAGCCGTCTTCGGTGGCGGTGCCCTCGACCGGTTCGGGTACGGCGGAGGGCCCGCCGACCATGCCCGCGGTCAGGGTGGTGCCGTCACCGGGGTCGATCAGGATGAACGAGCCGGTGCGGCGCGAGTCGGCGTAGAGGTCGACGGGCAGCGGCTCCGCGGTACGGATCCTGACGCGGCCGATGTCGTTGGCGACGAGCCGGCCGGGGCAGGGGTGCGGGGACAGGTCATCGAGGGTGAGCCGGGAGGGGATGCTCTCGACGATGGCCTTGACCGTGCGGGTGCCGTGCTTGAGCAGCACCCGGTGCCCGACGGTCAGTGCCTGGTCGGCCACATGGCAGACGGTCGCCTCGATGTCCTGGGTGGTCGCCGGGGCGTCCGTCGTCGGCACGATCAGGTCACCACGCGAGACGTCGATGTCGTCCTCCAGCAGGACGGTCACCGACTGCCCGGTCCAGGCGGTGTCGACCCGCCTGCCGAGCAGGTCGATACCGGAGATCCTCGTCGTACGACCGGACGGCAGGATCGTGACCGGCTCGCCGACCCGAAGGGAACCGGCCGCGATCCGGCCGGCGTAGCCGCGGTAGTCGGCGTGTTCGGCGGTCCGGGGCCGGATGACGTACTGCACCGGCAGCCGGGCCCGCCGGTGGGCCGGGTCGTGGCTGACCGGGACCGTCTCCACGTACTCCAGCACCGTCGGGCCGCTGTACCAGTCCATGACCGCCGACGGCTCCACCACGTTGTCCCCGGCCAACGCCGAGACCGGGATCGCGGTGACCTCGGGGATGCCCAGCTCGGCCGCGTACGCCGTGAACTCCTTCACGATCGCGGCGAACACCGGCTCGCGGTAGCCGACCAGGTCCATCTTGTTGACCGCCAGGACGACGTGCGGGACGCGCAGCAGCGCGGCGATGGCGGCGTGACGGCGGGTCTGCTCGACGACACCGTTGCGGGCGTCGACCAGGATCACGGTCAGCTGGGCGGTGGAGGCACCGGTGACCATGTTGCGGGTGTACTGCACATGCCCGGGTGTGTCGGCCAGGATGAACCGCCGCTTCGGGGTGGCGAAGTAGCGGTAGGCGACATCTATCGTGATGCCCTGTTCTCGTTCGGCGCGCAGACCGTCGGTGAGCAGGGCGAGGTCGGGCGTGTCCTGGCCACGGCCGGCCGACGCCCGCTCCACGGCCTCCAGCTGGTCGGCCAGCACCGACTTGGAGTCGTGCAGCAGCCGGCCCACCAGCGTGGACTTGCCGTCGTCGACGGAGCCGGCTGTGGCGAACCGCAGAAGGGTGGTGGTCGGGAGTTCCGTGGTCCTGGTCATGCTCAGAAGTACCCCTCGCGCTTGCGGTCCTCCATGGAGGCCTCGGAGAGCTTGTCGTCGGCGCGTGTCGCGCCCCGTTCGGTCAGCCGGGACGCGGTGATCTCCACGATGACCTGGTCCAGGGTCACCGCGTCGGACTCGACGGCGCCGGTGCAGGACATGTCACCGACGGTGCGATAGCGGACGCGCCGCTTCTCGACTCTCTCGCCGTCCCTCGGGTCACCCCACGGCCCCACGGGCAGCCACATCCCGGAGCGCCGGAAGACCTCGCGCTCATGGGCGAAGTAGATCTCCGGCAGCTCGATGCCCTCGCGGGCGATGTACTGCCACACATCCAGCTCCGTCCAGTCGGACAGCGGGAAGACCCGTACGTGTTCACCGGGGGCGTGCCGGCCGTTGTAGAGCTGCCACAGCTCGGGACGCTGGCGGCGCGGGTCCCACTGCGAGAACTGGTCCCGGAGGCTGAACACCCTTTCCTTGGCCCGGGCCTTCTCCTCGTCACGACGGCCGCCGCCGAGGACCGCGTCGAACCGCTCCGACCGGATCCTCTCCGTCAGCGGCAGCGTCTGCAGCGGATTACGGGTCCCGTCGGGGCGCTCCTTGAGCGCACCGCGGTCGATGTAGTCCTGTACGGAGGCCACATGGAGACGCAGCCCATGGGCCGCCACCACACGGTCCCGGTGCTCCAGGACCTCCGGGAAGTTGTGTCCGGTGTCCACGTGCAGCAGCGCGAACGGCACCGGGGCGGGCGCGAACGCCTTCAGCGCGAGGTGCAGCATGACGATGGAGTCCTTGCCGCCGGAGAAGAGAATCACCGGCCGCTCGAACTCACCCGCCACCTCGCGCAGGATGTGCACCGCCTCCGACTCCAGCACGTCCGCGTGGCTCAGCGTGCACGGGTTGCCGGTTCTCCCGGCCTGTGTCGTCGCCGTCGTCATGCCAGCCCTCTCTCCCGCAGCAGCGCGACGAGCGCCTGCGCCGACTCCGCCCTGCTCTGCTCGTGCGCCGGGATCCGCAGATCCGGTGCGGCCGGCGGCTCGTACGGATCGTCCACCCCGGTCAGTCCGGCCATCTCGCCGCGCGCCTGCCTGGCGTACAGACCCTTCACATCGCGCGTGGCGCACACCTCGACCGGCGTCGCCACATGCACCTCGACATACGCGGTACCGGCGGCCCCGTGCCGTGCGCGCACCGCCTCGCGGGCGTCCGCGTACGGGGCGATGACCGGGACCAGCACCGTCACACCGTGGGAGGCGAGCAGCTCCGCGACATAGCCGATGCGGTACACGTTCACCTCCCGGTCCTTGCGGGAGAAGCCGAGGCCGGCCGTCAGGTGCGCGCGCAGCTCGTCGCCGTCCAGGATGTGCACCCGGCGCCCGGCGGACCGCAGTTCGGCGGCCGCGGTCGACGCGATCGTGGTCTTGCCCGCGCTGGGCAGGCCGGTCAGCCACACCGTCGCGCCGACCGCGCCGCCGTTCGTGCATTCGTCGGTCATGTGCTCCATCCGGGGTACGGTTCGTCGAAGAGAGCGTTCCCGTGCGGGCGGGCAGCGGCCGGCCGGGACCTCACCCGCCGTCCGAGGAGCGGATGCCCGCCGCCTCGATCCCGATCTCGATCGCGGTGACGGCTATCAGCTGTCCGGTCGCCGTGTCGCGCAGGGCCATGTCGGCCACCTCGACGTCCGACGAGCCGGTGCTCCGCCACCTGCGCACGGTGACCGCGAAGACCGTGCCGGGGTCGGCGTTGCCGAAGTAGCCGATCTTCTGGTCGATCACCCTGCGCCGCAGGAACTGTTCGTCCGTCCGTCCCAGCGATCGCCACAGACGCAGCAGCATCGTGTCGAAGACGGAGAAGTACGAGGCGAAGTACATCAGTCCGGCGCCGTTGAGGTCGCGCACGACATCCAGGGCGTATTCGAAGGTCCGGGGCTGCCCGGCCTCCCGGAACCCGGGCGGGCCCGCCGGGTGGAAGCTTCCGGTGGCCCGGGCCCGGCCCACGAGGGACCGGGGGGAGTAGGCGTTCGGAAGCGGCGCCAGCTCCTGGTAGCCGAAGTCCGGGGGTGTCACCTGAGCGAGACCCCGGTTGCTGCCTGCGGTGCCGCGGGCGATCCACCGGTTGAAGTTCTCCGCGTAGAGGCAGTGCGGGTGCGGGTGTTCGTACACCTCCGCCGGATCCAGCGGTCCGTCCGGCAGTTCCAGTCCGGCGGGGGCCAGCCGGTGCAGGGTGATGACCGACTGGCTGCCGAACTGGAAGGCCCTGGAGTCCACCCGGAGTTCGTCGCCGAAGGTGAGCCCGTGGGGATGGACGACGTCTCCGCCGCGCACATGGAAGTAGTAGAAGGACAGGTAGGCGGGGTCTCCCCCGGCGGTCCGGGCCGCGTGTACGTTGATCCGGCACGACTCGCTCACCACCTCCCAGGTCCAGTCCCCGATCCGGCCGAACACCGTTGAGCCGCCGCTGCACATGCCCGGCGCGACGACCACGTGACGGGAGACCCCGGCGTCGTCCGCGGCCGGAGCACCTCGTGCGGTGTGAAGAGTGGTCATACCTCCGCCTCCTTTCGGGCCTGACGCGTCCGACCGGCTCCGGCCGTGGCCGTCCGCCTCGCGGAGCGCCACTCGTCGGCCGCTGCGAGGAACCGGTCGTTGTCCTCGGCGGAACCGACCGACACACGCACGCCCACGCCCGGGAACGCCCGTACCGCGATGTCCCTGCCCGCACACCACTCACCGAAGCCGGCGGCGTGCCGGCCCAGTGCCAGCCAGAGGAAGTTCGCCTGGCTGTCCGGGATCTCCCAGCCGCGGCGCACCAGGGTGTCACGTACGCGAGTGCGTTCCGCGACCGTGCTGTCGACGCGCCGCAGCAGTTGCTCCTCGAGTCCGAGGGCCGCGACGGCCGCCCGCTGCGCGACGGTGTTCACCGCGTAGGGGAGACATGCCTTGCGCAGCCTCTCGACGACATGGGCGTCCCCCACCAGGTATCCGGTCCGCAGTCCGGCCAGTCCGTACGCCTTCGAGAACGTGCGCAGCACGACCAGGTTCGGATGGGCGGCGCACAGCCCCAGGGCACTGGTCACCGCCGGGCCGCGGACGTACTCGTAGTAGGCCTCGTCCACGGCCACCAGGCAGGTCGGCGGCACGGACTCGATGAACGTCCGGAGTTCCTCGTGACCGATGGCCGTGCCCGTCGGGTTGTTGGGGTTGCAGATGATGACGAGCCTGGTCCGGGAGGAGATCCGGGCGGCCATGGCCCGCAGGTCATGAGCTTCGCCGACCAGCGGCACCTGTACGGATTCCACGCCGGCCAGGGCGGCGAGCGTGGGGTAGACCTCGAACGACGGCCAGGCGTACACGGCTTCGGCGCCGGGATCGGCGACCGACTGGAACAGGGTCTGCAGGAGGGCCACGGAACCGGCACCGACCACGATTCGGTCCTCCGCGATCCCGTGGGACCGGGCGAGGGCACCTGTCAGCGCTCCGCAGCCGGGGTCCGGATAGCGGTTCACCGTGGAACCGGCTTCCTCGATCGCCTCGACGATGCCGGGAAGAGGAGTGTGCGGCGACTCGTTCGCCGACAGCGGGCGAGGCCGCGCCGTCGGTCCGTGAACACCTTCGGACGGCTTGTAGGAGGCGACGGTTTCGAGAACCGCGCGCAGCGGTGGATGAGACATGGGACTCCCGATGGAGAGGACGCCGCCGCGTTCAGTGGTGCGGACGGCGCCCGAATCGACTGTGGGGCTCAGCCTCCCGGCCGCCGTTCCGCCATCAGACGGGCCACGTCGGCGAGGGTGCCGGCGTCCAGCAGTTCGTAGTCGTGGACCTCGATGCCGAGCCGCTCGTTCAGCGCGGTGGCGAGTTCCAGTACCGCCAGGGAGTCGAGCCCGACCTCCTCACGGGTGGCCGTGGGCACGACATCCTCCTCGCGTACGTGCAGTTCGCCGACCAGGATGTCCTTGAGTACGTCGTACACGACTGGCTCTTCCCTCGCTCGCTGTCCTCACCCGACCGAAAGCCGCGGGCTTGCGGCCCTCACGCACCACGAGCCGCCTTCAGGGCGAGGGCCACCTCGACGATGAGGTCCTCCTGGCCCGCCACGGCCTGCCTCTTGCCCAGTTCGAAGAAGACGTCGCGCGGATCGACGTCCTCACGCCGCGAGATGTCCAGGACCCGGTTCTTGAACCCGGAGAACACTCCGGCCAGACCGCTGACGACACTCACCGAGTCGATGGTGGGTGGGGCCGGCATGAGTTCGCGCTCGGCGATGTCGGCCGCGTCGAGCAGACCGTACAGATCGATTCCCGTCGAAAAGCCCGTCCGTTCCAGCACGGGCACCAGGACCTCCAGCTGGGTGTTCCCCGCGCCCGCTCCGAACCCCCGGGCGCAGGCGTCCAGGATGTCCGCACCCGCTTCCGCGGCAGCGATCGAGTTCGCGACCGCCATCCCGAGATTGTTGTGGGCGTGGAACATCACCGGCACCTCGACGGCTTCGCGCATGGCGGCGACGCGCTCCGTGACATCGGCCGGCAGATAGTGGCCGGAGGAGTCCATGATGCCCACCGCGTTCGCGCCGAACTCCACCAGCCGGGCGCATTCCTGTGCCAGCCGTTCGGGACTCGCCATGTGACTCATCAGAAGAACGGCCTGGGCCTGGACCCCTTGCTCCCGGAGAAAGCCCAGATGCCGTTCGGCGAGGTCTCCTTCGGTGCAGTGGGTGCCGATCCGCACCACATCCACCTGGTGGGCGATGGCCCGTTCGAGGTCCGCGGTCGTGCCCCATCCCGGCAGCATGAAGACGGCCATCCTGCTGTCGCGCAGGGACTCCCGCACGATCGACAGCATCTCGTCGTCGCCGAGCCGGGCCTGCCCGACCTGGAGGGAGGAAGCTCCCAGACCGTTGCCGTGCCCCACCTCGACCAGGGGAACGCCGGCGGCGTCCGCCGCCCGCGCGTAGGCACGCAGTTGTTCACGGCCCAGCTGGTGACGGACGGCGTGATGGCCGTCGCGCAGGGACGCGTCGTAGATGAGCACCGGCTTTCCGGCGCCGCCGGGAGATGCTGCTGCGCTCATGACGTCTCCGTACCCGTGCTCGCCCGGCCGACCGCCGCACACTGTTCGGCGACATGGACCGCGGCGGAGTTGATGATGTCGAGGTTGCCCGCGTACCGGGGGATGCGTCCGCCGGACGAGGTGACCTCCGCTGCGACGAACACCTTGTTCTCCTCCACGACGCACGCGGTGATCCGGTACCCCGTGGCGAAGGAGCGGACCTGCTCGGCCGCGGCCGTCACGGCCGCGTTCACCGAAGCCGTGCCGAACCCCTCCCCCAGCATCGACATGGCGACCCGGAAGGTCGCCGGCGGCCTGGCCGGACTGATGTTGAGGATCGCCTTGACGTCCTTGACGCCGGTGAAGTCACGTACCGCGTCCTGCGTGGTCTCGACGTACTCGTCGAGATTGAGCCGGGTGGAGCGCCCGACACTCGGGCTGGCGGCCGTCGTGACGACTTCGACGTACTCGACCCTGTGTCCCTGGGTGACCGCGTGCAGGATCGGTATCGACGCCTGGCCACCGCAGCTGATCATGTTGATGTCGTCGCAGCTCAGGACCTCCGCCCCGTTCACGCTCGGAATCACCATCCGCCCCACCTTGCTCGGCGTCAGGTCCACGAGTTTCGTACCCGACAGACACAGGCGTTCCGCATGCTCGGCATGGGCCATGGCATTGGTCGCGTCGAACACGATGCCGAACGGCTGCGGGGCGTCCAGGAGGGACTCGATGCCGCGCGTACCGATGGCGAGACCGAGTTCGGCCGCCTGCCGCAGGCCGGGCGTCTTCTCGTCGCGTCCCACGACCAGCCCGCAGTCGAGGAACTCCGAACGCATGATCTTCTCTGCCAGATCGACGCCGATGAGGCCGGCGCCGAGGACGGCCACGGGCAGGCGCCCGTTTCGCTTCATGGCTGCATTGCCCTTCCCTCGCTAGAGATTCACCTTGGGGCGCGCCGGTGGTCTACAGGTCGCCGACGTGGAGGGTGACGGTGCCCAGCCGGTCGAACTCGGCCACGAAGCTGTCGCCGGGACGCATCGCGACGGCGGCGTGAAGGGCGCCCGTCATGATCAGCTGACCCGCTTCGAGCGTCACACCGTGCTCGCCGAGCACATTCGCCAGCCAGGCGACCACCGCGACCGGATCCCCCAGCGCGGCGGCACCGGCTCCGGTCGCCACGAGTTCGCCGTTGCGGGAGAAGGCCATACCGACGAGGCGCACATCGCAGTCGTCGGGCAGCGCGGCCGGAGGGCCGAGCACCACCGCGCCGTTCGACGCGAGGTCGGCGATGGTGTCCGCGAGCCGGATCCTCCAGCCCTCGATCCGGGAGTCGACGATCTCGAGCCCCGCCATGACTTCGGAGATCGCCTCCCGTGCCGCGGCCACGGTGACACCGGGCCCCTTGAGGGACGTTCCGAGCCGGAAGACGATCTCCGCCTCGACCTTGGGCGCTATGAACGAGCCGTTCGGCGTGGTGGCTCCGTTCTCGTACACGGTCGAGCCCAGCACCGGTCCGTAGTCCGGGGTACTGACACCGAACAGCTCCTGCATCGGGGCGGATGTGAGTCCCGCCTTGTAACCGACGACGCTGTCGCCCGCCGCTGTGAGCATGCCGACCAGTTCGCGCTGGATGGCGTATCCGTCGTGCATGTCCAGCGCCGGATGCTCGTCGGTGAAGGGAGGGATGGGACGGCCCGTCGCACGTGACTCGTACAGTGCCTTGGCCTTGACTCTGACATCGTCCACCGAGATGTTCACTCTGCTCCTGTCAGAACACATCGCACCTGCCGCATGGGCCCGCCGGTCACCTGTCCGCGACGCGGACCGTCTCGTGCTCCGACGCGTCGACGTCACCGATGACGTCGGGTCCGCCTCTGACGGACCGCCACCGGCACCCGGGGAACACGAGGTCCATGACGTGCGGACCGCATCACTCGGATCAGCAGAACGGATCCGGGCGAGGGGAGCACGGCCGCGAAGCCCGGGGCTCGATGCCTGCCCCCTCGTTTCGCGTCTCACCGTAGCCACGAAGTGAGCACCACAGAAGGTTTCACCCAGGCGCACGAGTCCGGTAATTGGGCATATTCACCACCCTGCCCCCCACGTAAATGGGGCCAAGAGGATGCGACCCGCACATCAAACGTGAGCTTCGTCACCGAACGTTTCCCAGGTCCGCCGGCCGTCCCGGGAAATGCGCCGACGCGCACCGGGGGTGGTCCCACCGGACCGCTCGCCGGGAGCCGTCTCATCGGGTCGGACTCTGCAGCCCGGCGGCCAGCCGTTCCCACTCCCTGGCGTAGTGGCTCACCACTTCGGTGAGAGCCCGTGCGCAGTGCGGTGGGACGGCGGCCAGCAGCTGCTCGCCCGCCGCCAGCCCGTGGGCCTGGCCGTTGAGCCAGCGCAGGAGAGCGCGGCCACTGTCCGTGAAGCGGATCGAGGGATCGTTGGAGAGAACGTCCATGGCCCGTACCCGGATGCGCACGGTCCCCCGCGAGGAGGGCTCCACCGGGGCCGGGCGGGAAGCCGGAACGGAACACCGCTGGGGCGCCGCGACCACGAGCGGGGGGAGGCACGCGGAGTCCTCGCGCACGTCCGCGGCGGCCGGTGGCTGCTCGTCCGATTCGCGTACGGCCGTGCACGACCGCAGTTCCTGCCGCAGGCGGTGCGCCGTGCTGACGGAGACACCGGCCTCCTGGGCCACTTCGCGCAGGGTCGCGCGGGGCCGTTCCGCCAGCAGGGACCGAGCCTTCTCCCGCCGCTCCGGCATGTCCGTCGGGCGCGCCCTGCCGTCCCTGCCCACACGTGGGATCGGTGGATTCGACTGAGGAGGTTCCTCAGTCGAACATCTCCCCCGTACTGCCCCTACCGTCTTCGGCGACACCCCTGTGACGGCGGCGATGGCCCGGTCCGACCAGTGGGGGTGGGTCGCGAGGATGCGCAGGACCGCCGCCTTGCGGTCCCCGAGTGTCAGGGGAAGGCCATGGCCGATGTTGGCCTGCACCGACCGGATGAACAGATCGGCCGACGCGCCCTCGACATAGCGGACCGTGATGTGGTGTTCCCCGCGCAGGGTCGCGGCCCGGAGCCGGTGCATGCCGTCGACCACGCGTCCCGTGTCCCGGTGCACGAGGATCGGTTCGAACTCGGTCCCGCTCCCCGCCAGTGCCAGCGCATGGCCCTCGCTCAGACCCTCCAGACGCGGCGAGTCCGCCGGCAGCAGGGATTCGACCGGCACTGTGTGAATCGTCGACTGCGATGCGTCAGACAACTGTTCCACCCCTTCTGCTTGCGGTGCCCCTGGGCCGTGTCCGCAGGTGCCTTCACTGCGAGCCTTCGCCCCTGCGCGCCCCGCGCCGGTCCCGCGAGGAACGGGTGTGCCCCGGCGCTAGGGGACGAAGGGAGGGTGAGGCCGGTTCAGGCCCGGGGCATCATCACGCCGCCCCGCTTCGGCGTTCCGCCGGGCCGTCGCGGTTGCCCGCCGACGGAGCGCGGCCGGTGACGGACGGACCGGCGGACTCCGGCACGCGGGCGTCGCCCGCCCCTTCTCACACCTTCTCGGCTGCCACTGTCCTGGGGACGAGCCCCCGGTAGGTGGTGTACGAGAACGGGCTCAACAGCAACGGAACGTGCAGGTGGCCCGGGTCGCCCTGGTAGTGGAGCGAGACGATGACTTCCCCGTACAGGCTGTCGACCGCCCGCTCGGCAAAGTACTCACCGGTTTCGAAGACCAGCCGGTAGGACCCGTACGGCAGGGCCTCGTCGGACAGCGAAGCGATCTTTCCCGCGCTGTCGGTCCGGGACCGGGCCACGGCGGGCCACGCGCCGTGCTCCCGGGCGTGCAGGGTGACGACCAGATCCTCGACCGGGCAGCCACTGGTGGAATCGATGACCCGAACCGAGATGCTCATGTGCCGTCACCTCCCGGTCGGCACAGGCCGTTCACCGTCCGCTCCTCACATGCCATCAACACCGCATCACATCCTGCGTCATAAGTACGTGAAGGCGCTCGCCGGCCGAACGCGGTCCGGGGTGTTCCTCGTCCGGGCCGAGTCATCACCGGGGCCGGGGAGTGCCCTTCGTGGCACTCCGTCCGGCCCTTCCCCCGTGCCACGTCGCGGGCGGCCCGCGCCGGATCCGGCGGCAGCCGCCTGCCGAGTGGCGGAAATTCAGCCCCAGATGGTGTCGTCCTGAATGTGGACGCCCGCGAATTCGGCCAGGGTGTACGGCAGAGCCAACATAGCGATCTCCCATGCGGAAACTCGTGACCCGGAGGTCCGGGTGGACTCCTCCAGTTCTAGTGAGTTCCCTTTTCGTCCTCCTACCGGAACGCTAAGTACTCGCTAAGCGTGGGGTGTTGGAGGGCGAAACCCGCTCGTGGGGCAGCCGTTGGCGCTGGCCGGCGTGGTTTCACCGGCCTGGCGGACGCCGCGCTCGGCGAAGTGCGCGGGACAGGGATCGCCTTCGCCCGCCGCTGCCTCGTCGGAGTGGGCACGTGTTCGTCCGCGCCGGCGACGCACCGCCGCACTTCACGTGACCGCGCCATCGCGGGGAAGGTGACCGGGGTGTGGGGTAGCCCGGCCTCGTTCGTCATTCGCGCGCCACGACTACTGGCCGACGGCGCACACCGCGTATCCATAGGGGGCGATCACGATCGGGATCTCCTGATCCGTCTCCCACTCGGCGAACGCGACCACGATGTGACTGTAGAACGGCCGTCTCCCGAGCGTCGCGAAATACCGGTCGCTCTCCAGGACCAGCCGGAACGGCCCGGGGGTGTCCTCCGGGAGGGACGGACGGTCCAGTCTCCCGTCCCTCCCGGTCAGCCCGTGCCACACGGTCTGCCACTCGTCCAGGCCAGGCCGTTCGATGCGGATCATCAGCCCGTCGACGGGCCGCCCATTGGTTCCATCAGAGACACACACTCCGAGCTTCACGTAACACCGGCCTCATCGATTGCATCCTTTGTGGGACGGAACACCGGATGCGTCCCGTCTGCGAACATCAGCCCCGCCGCCGCGACGGTTCGGTCCTGCCATCCCACCGCCCGGCATCCGCGGTCCGGACGGAGCCTCCCGCCGAGGTGGGCATCGTGCCACGCGGCCGGAAGGGACACCGGAGTTCCGTTTCCAGTTTGGCCGGTTCCGGTGCCGGGCCCCCGGGTCCGGCTGTCGGACCCGGGGACGGCGGTAAAAGGGTCAGCCGTCGGCCGCTCCGAGGCCCCGGCATCAGCCCGTGCTCGCCCGCGCGTAGGCAGCGGCCGCGTTGTCCGAGGCCACGCCGTCGGAGGCCGCGCGGACGTCGCTCATGAGACGCAACGTCTGATTCTGCCACTGGGTGGCCCGCATCCGCCCGAAGATGTCCAGGGCCGAGGTGAGGTGCTCCTTGGCGCGTTCATAGCTGCCCCTGTCCGCGGCCACCTCACCGAGCGAGAGCTGGATCCGTCCGATGGCCAGGTACTCATGGGCCCGGGAGGCGATCACCATGGCCTGTTCCAGCATCTCGTAGGCCGCGCCGTGGCTCCCCAGGCGCGACCGGACGACGGCCAGACCGCGCAGCGCGTAGCACTCACCCACCGGATCCCCGACCGAACGTACGGTCTCCAGCGCCCGTGCGAACACGCACTCGGCCTCGGCCACCTCGTCGATCTGCAGATGTGCCTCGCCCAGGCGGCACAGAATCTGCGCGCGCACCCGCCGGTTGCCCGAGCGCTCCACCGCGGCCAGACCGGCGGCCATGGTGTGTTTTCCCTCCGTGACCAGACCACGGTCCAAGTGGATCTGTGCGATGTTGCTCAGCACATGCGCCTCGGCGGTCGGGTCGTTCACCTCGGAGAGCATGACCAGTGCCTTCTCGTAGCCCGCCATCGCCTCGTCGAGGCGGCCCTGGACGCGGTCGACGAACGCGAGATTGCGCAGGGCCAGCGCTTCGCCGTGCACGTCGCCGACCTGACGGAACAGTTCACCGGCGAGCCCCAGGCGGCCTCGCGCCTCGTCCAGCTTGTACTGGAACATGTGCAGTGTGCCGAGGGAGTAGAGCATCGCTGCCTGACCACGCCGGTTGTCGTTGCGCTGGGTGGCCGCGAGCGCGATCTCGTGCGTCGTGCGCCAGTCGTCGAAGTAGCCGTACATCTCGAAGAGCGTGACCAGCGTCAGCGCCAGATCCCAGCAGAGCTCGTCGAGACCCGCGCCGGCGGCCTGTCTGACCGCCGTGATCAGACTGGCCCGTTCGCCCTCGAACCACCTGAGCGGATCGCCGAGTTCCCGGTCGACGACCGCACGGTCGAGTGCCAGGCGCGGCGCGTTCCCGTGGATCAGCGTGTGGTCCCCGCCGTAGGCCCGCCGGTGCGCCTCCTCGACCAGGAACAGCCACGTACTCAGCACTCGGCCGAGCACGACCGACCGCTCGGCGGTGCTCTCGTACTCGGCCAGGCACTCCTGGGAGTAGACCCGGACCAGGTCGTGCAGGCGATAGCGGGGGCGGCTGCCCCTCACCACCTCGACATCGACGAGCTGGGCGTCCACGAGGAACTCCAGGGTGTCCTCGGCCTCCGCCGCGGCGACATCGAGCAAGGGCGCCGCGACCCAGCTGGAGAACTCCGCCGCCTCCAGCATCGACAGACGCCGGAAGAGGCGCTGCGCGTCGGCGGGCAGGCCCTGGTAGGCCATGGCCAGGCCGGCCCGGACGCCGACCCCGCCGTGGGTCAGTTCATCCAGCCGCTGGCGTTCGTCACGGAGCCGGGCCACCATCTTGCTCAGGGGCCAGTGCGGCCGAGCGGCCAGCCGCGCCGCCACGATCCGCAACGCCAGCGCGAGATTGCCGCACAGCTTTATCAGGTGCAGTGCGCTGGACAGTTCGCTGTGGATCCGCTCGGTGCCGAGGATCCGGCTGAGCAGCTGTAACGCCTGTTCGGTGGAGAACACGTCGACCTGGACGGAACTCGTGCCCTCCAGACCGGCCAGCCGGGACCGGCTCGTGATCAGAACCGGGCAGTTGGACGATCCGGGTAACAGCCAGCGCACCTGTTCCTCGTCGATCGCGTCGTCGAGGACGATGAGCATACGCCGGTCGGCGACGAGGCTGCGGAACAGTTCCGCCCGTTCCTCGATGCTCGACGGCATGGCCGAGCCCCGTACTCCCAAGCTGCGCAGAAAGCGTTCGAGGATGCGTGTCGGCAGGATCGGCTGGGCCGACGGTCCTCTCAGCTTGGCGAACATCTGGCCGTCGGGGAATCGGTTCGCCAGGGAGTGTCCGAGATGTACCGCGAGGGTGCTCTTGCCGACGCCTCCTCTGCCGGTGATCGAGACGATCCGCAGGGCGTACGGCGTCTCCGTGGCTTCTTCCAGCGCCGCTTCGAGTCTGGCGAGCAGGTCGTCGCGTCCGGTGAAGTCGGCGATCGTGCCGGGCAGCAGCCGGGGCACCGCCGGTGGTCCGACGAAGGGCGCGGCCACCGGTGCCGGTGGCGGCGCCGCTTCGGGGGCCGCGGGCGTCGCCGGTACCGACGGCACCGCGGGCGGCGTACTCATCGGCCGCGCACCGTCCAACCGCCCGGACAGAATCGATTCCTGCAGCCGGCGGAGCTCCTCCCCCGGCTCGATGCCGAGTTCATCGATCAGCTCGCGCCGGCCACGCCGGTAGACCTCGAGCGCCTCGGCCTTGCGGCCCGACCGGGACAGCGCCACCATGAGCTGGGCGCGGAGGCGTTCACGCAGCGGGTTCTGCATGACCAGGTCGATCAGCCTCGCCACGAGCCGCTGGTGCAGGCCGAGAGCCAGCCGCGCGTCCACCCACTGCTCCACGACGGCGAGCCGCTGCTCGTCCAGCCGCGCGGCCGGAGCCTGAAGTGCCGTGCTCGTGATGCCACCGCCGAAGCACGAGGACCCGCGCCAGAGCCCGAGCGCGGCTTCGAAGGCGGACGCCGCCTCGTCGAAGCGGCCGGCCTCCTCCGCGATACGCCCGGCCGAAGCGGCCCGCTCGAAGGCGTAGAGGTCCAGCTCGTCATCCCCGACTTCGGCGAGGTAGCCGGGTGACCTGGTCTGGATGACATCGGGCAGACCGACCTTCGCCATGCTGGCGCGGACCATGGAGACACAGATCTGGATCTGGGCGCGCGCGGTGGGCGGTGGAGACGCGCCCCAGACCGCGTCGACCAGCCGGTCCATCGGAACGATCCGATTGGGCTCCAGCAGCAGAACCGCCAGAACAATTCGCTGACGCTCGGCGGTGATCAGCGCTGGGCCACCAGGGCCGACCACTTCCAACGGCCCTAATAGACGAAAGCGCATGACCGTCCTTCACATCCACGACACAGTTCCCGCCGGTCAGCTACGCACCAACATCATATCTACCTGACTCGATCGGGTCTATCCAGTGAACGGTGTCACTGAAGTGGCCGGAGATTCAGTGACGGGAAGAAATGCGCGGATTCACCCACAGGGTCCGAGAAGGCGACTGAGCCGAATGGGCGGGACCTCGGCCGTGGAAGAAGCCGGTTCGGCACGGTCCGGTCACCGTCGCCGCGCGTCGGTGAGGTCCACCGTCGCCGGTCCGCCCAGCAGGGACGGCAGGTCCGCGCGCCGGCTGATACGCAGCTTTCGGTATGTGCGGGTCAGGTGCTGCTCGACCGTGCTGACGGTGACGTGCAGCCCCTCGGCGATCTCCCGGTTGGAACAGCCGACCGCGGCCATGGCGGCCACACGGCGCTCCGCCTCGGTGAGCCCGTCACCGCCGTCGGCCAGTGCCGGCAGCGCGGTGGCGCTCTCCACCGCCAGGCCCCGGACCAGCGCTTCGGCGTGACAGTCGGCGGCCACGATGACCGCGCGGCGCTCGGCCGCCGCGGCACGCCGGAACTCACCCAGGGTCCGGTAGGCGCGGGCCAAATCGGCGAAGGCCAGGGCGAGTTCGTACCGGTCGCCGTCGTCGGACTGCAGCAGTTCCGCCGCCTGGCGCAGCAGCGTCGGCCGGTGCGCCGGAGCGCCGACTCCGGCCAGGACCCGGGTCGCGGTGCCGCGGACCCGGTTCGGCATCACGGCGAACTTGGCCGACTGCTCCTCCAGTATCCGCCTGGCGTCGTCCGGCCTGCCCAGCCCCAGGTACACCTCCGCGACGTCGGTACGCCACGGAATCAGGCCAGGCGTGTCCATCCCCCATTGGCACAGCTTGGCACCGCACCGGCGCAGATCCTCCAGGGCCATCTCCAGGTGCCCGGTGGCAAGCCCGAACCGCGCCCGCGCGTAGTGGTAGTGCATGCCGTAGCGGGTCTCGAACATCGCCTCCGGAACCCGGTGGTCCAGGTAGGCCTGTGCCTCGTCGTAGCGTCCCATCGCGGTGGTGGCCAGGATCAGCGTGCTCAGCGGCGCGCCGACGGTCACACCCCAGCTGATCGCCGGCAGGGTGGCGAGCGCTTCACTCGCGTACCGCAGGGCGTCGCTCAGGTCACCCCGGCGCAGGGCGATCTCGGCCCGTACCGCGCCGAGCCGCGCCTGTCTGCTCGGTGTGTGCCGTGCCTGCATCCGGTCCAGGAACAGATCGCACCAGGCTGCCGCGCGCTCGGCCCGCCCGCTGTACGCGAGGGCGAGGAGGGCGCTTTCGACGGTCTCGGTGGACAACTCGTCCGGCCGGGTGCCGTGGAGCACCCGCTGCGCCACGCCGACGGCCTCCTGATGGGAGCCTTCGCCGAGTACGGCGGCCAGCGCGGACACCGCCTGCAGCCGGCGGTCGGCGCTCACCGAGTGCGTGGGGGGACGTCCGGCGCCGGACCGCGGGCCGAGAGCGGCCAGGAACGACGGATAGGTGTGCCGCAGCCGGCGCCGGGTGATCTGCAGCTCGGTGGCTGTCTCCGGGTCCATCGCCTGCCCGGATCCGGCCAGGTGACCGAGCACCTCCTGGGCCTGTTCGAAGCGGCCGTGCCAGAGCAGCGCCCGGACCAGCGTCAGCGCGTCGGCACCACGCAGGCAGCCCTTTCGCATCGCCTCGACGAGCTCGCCGAGCCGGCCGCTGGACACACCGGGGTTGATGCTCCACTCGGCCCGGATCAGAGCGGCGGTGAGGCGTGCCCGCCTGAGCGAGTCCGTGCAGACCAGCCGGGCCAGCCGGAGGCAGTCCACCGCACGGCCGGCCGCGCCGTCCCGCAGGGCGTGCGCCGCGGCGTCCTCCAGTGCCGGCAGCGCCCACGGCTCCGCCAGCGCACCGCCGTCGGCCGGCGCACCGGCGTGGAGCAGATGGTCGGCGACCACCGCGGTGCCGGCACCGCGCTCGTGGGCGAGGACCGCCGCCCGGACGTGCAGCCGGGCGAGCTCGTCGGAGTCGATCGCGCCGACCACCGCGTCGCGGGCCGCCCCGTGCCGGAAACCGTCCATGGTGAGCAGTCCGCCGGCGATCAGCGCGTGCACCGCCTCCGTGGTCCGGACCGGACTCAGCCCCACCAGACTGTCCAGGTTGTCCAGTTCACCGAGCACCACGTAGCCGCTCAGCACCCGGACCATGTCCGGGCGGCCGCGGCGCAGGCAGGACAGTACGGCTTCGCGGTAGCGCGGACCCGCCTCGTCGCCACCGAGGTGGTCGCGGACCAGCGCTTCGACCAGCAGCGGGTTGCCCCCGCTGTAGGCGTGCCAGTCGGCGGACCGCTCATCGGCGATCACCTCGCCCAGGTGCTGGGCCACCAGCTGCCGCACGCCCGCCGGGGAGACCTGCGTCACCTCGACGCGGTGACAGTTGGGCTGTCGCAGCAGGTCCGCCCCGAATCGGAACTCGGTGTCGCACCCGTGCCCGCTGTGCGTGAACACCGCGAGCACCCGGGCGCTCTTCAACCGCCGCGCCAGATACGCCAGACACATCAGCGAGGCCTGGTCGGCCTGCTCCACGTCGTCGACGGCGATGTACAGCGGGCGGCGTTCGGCCAGTTCCAGCAGAACGGTGCAGAGCCCGTGCACGATGCCGTCGTCCACCTGCGCACCGGTGCCCCGGCACCGGGCGGCGCGCACGCCGTCCTCGATCAGCGCCACGGCCCGCGCCCGGTCCCGGGAGTCCAGCGGCGCGTCGTCGACCAACTGCCGTACCACTCCCAGCGGCAGGTGCCGCTCGTCCTCGGACCCCAGCGCGGACAACGGGAGCATTCCCAGGCCCGGGGCACGATCGGCGAAGTTGTGCACCAGCACGCTCTTGCCCGCCGCCACCGGTCCGGAGACCAGCGCGGCGCATCCGTGTCCGTCCCGCGCCTGTTCGGCCAGCAAGGTCAGTAGTGCCAACGGTGCTTCGCGCTCCACCAGTTCCACCGCGAACTCCTCCCATGGGTCAGTGAGAAAGAGGGAAAACCATTCCTCGGCCAGGCGGTAAAGGCTGTCCCGTGATCGCTGGCGGATCAGCGCGCGGCGTCGGATGCGGTGCGTCGCACGGCGGAGGGACGTCCGCATACCGGATGTATGCGGACGTTCCGACAACACCGTGAGGTGCCGTAGCTGTCGTCGCTCGCCCGCCGGGGATTACGGGACAGCCTCCTTCGGGTCGCATACGTGTGCCGCGCCATCAGTGCACGCGTCTTCGCCGCGTGCCCCCGTCGATGAGCCGTGGCGGCTGCCGGGCGTTCCTGCGGCCGACGCGGCCCATGCTTCCCGCCCGGCTCATCGACCGGCTATCAGCGTGCTATCGGCTGCGCGGGGCGCCGGCCGTGCGCCGCGATGCGGGAACGAGAGAATCCTGATAGAGAACCGGTGACGGCGTCGAGGAGTACCCGAGGCATCCGAGCCGATCGAAGCGGTTGCAGAATATCCATTCAATGCGTCCTGGCCCCCACCACGGAACACAGCCAGGGATCATGCCGCCTCGCGACATGATCCCTGGCTGCTCCGGGGGCGGTGCGTCAGTCGGCCTGACTCATCGCTTCGACAAGGCTCTTGGGACGCATGTCGACCCAGTGCTCGTTCACGTAGTCCAGGCACATCTGCCGGGTCGTGCTCGGCAGGACGACGGTCCAGCCGGCCGGGACCTCCGCGAAATCCGGCCACAAGGAATACTGCTCCTCCGCATTGACCAGAACGCAGTATGAGGCATTCTCGTCCTCGAACGGATTACTCATGAGCCCTCGCACTCCTTTATTGTCACCGAATTGAGAAACTGCCCTATTGCTGCCCGTATTTTCGCCGCACCACAACCTTCTGACAACCCCTGTGCCGCCCGGCGGGAAGCTGGTGCCCGCCGGGTCGGAGCCACCCCGCTCCGGCGGCGCGGGACCCCCGTCCGCCGGGCGACGCGTCGAGGGAGCACGGTGTTCACCGCGCACTCATCGAGGTGAGGACCGCGTCCACCGCGGCGACCGCCCTGTCCAGTTCGTCGAGCCCGATGGTCAGCGCCGGGCGGAAGCGTACGGCGCACCCCCCGCCGGGCAGCAGCAGCACCCGGTGACCGCGGCGCAGGCGGTCCAGGACCTCATCGCGCAGTACCGGATCCGGCAGGTCGAACGCCCACATCAGGCCCAGGCCACGCACGTCGCGCACCAGCGCCGGGTGGGCCGCGGCCAGGCCGGCGAGCAGGCGGCCCAGATGTCCGCCCTTGGTCTCGGCCGCGTCGACGAGGCCGTCCCGTTCGATGATCTCCAGGATCCGGGTGGCCCGCACCATGTCCACCGTGTTGCCGCCCCAGGTGGAGCCGAGCCGGTCCGGCACGGCCAGCGCGCCCTCGGGCACCTGGTCCACCCGGCCGCCCGCCATCAGGCCGCACACCTGGGTCTTCTTGCCGAACGCCACCACGTCCGGTGCGAGTCCGAGCCGCTGATAGGTCCACGGCGCGCCGGACATGCCGCACCCGGTCTGCACCTCGTCGAGCACGAACAGCACGTCGTACCGGTGACACAGGTCCTGCATGCGCAGCAGGAACTCCCTGCTGAGATGCCGGTCTCCGCCGGCTCCCTGGACCGGCTCGGCGATGAAGCAGGCGATCCGGTCGCCGCGCTCGGCCAGGTGCCGTCGCGCGACCTCGACCGCCTCCCGTTCACCGCCGGGCCCGGGTGCCGGTACGCGGGGCCAGCTCCACACCGGGTACCGCGCGGTCACCGTCGGCGAGGTGTTCGTCAGGCTCAGCGTGTAGCCGCTGCGCCCGTGGAAGGCGCTCTCCATGTGCAGGACTTCGAGGGGTGCCGTCGGGTCGGTCCGCGGTCGCTGTGCCCGCCAGTCGAAAGCCACCTTCAGCGCGTTCTCCACCGCCAGGGCGCCGCCGTCGATGAAGAACAGGTGCGGCAGTCCCGGGTCGCCGAGCACCCGGCTGAACGTCGCCGTGAACCGCGCGTACTGCGCGGTGTAGATGTCGGAGTTGGTCACCTTGTGCAGCGCGGCCCGGGTGAGTTCGGCCAGGAACGCCGGGTCATCGGCCATGCCGGGGTGGTTCATGCCCAGGGGCAACGAACCGTAGAACGTGAGCAGGTCCAGATACTCCTCGCCGCCACGCGCGTCGACCAGCGTGCTGCCGTGGCTGCGCTCCAGGTCCAGTACGAGGTCCAGGCCGTCCATCAGGACGTGCCGGGACAGTTCGTCCAGGGCGTTGTCCGCCGTGATCTCCATGTCACACCTCGTCGCGCTGATAGTGCCGCAGGTCCAGCTCGTTCAGGCTGGACAGCACCGCGTCGGCACCGGCCAGGCCGGCTGCCCCGGCCGGCTCCCAGGGCACCGCCACGCAGCGGAGACCGGCGGCCCGGGCGGCGCGGACCCCTCGTGGGGAGTCCTCCACCGCCAGCGCGTCGTCGGCACCCACCCCGGCGCGTTCCAGCCCGAGCAGGTACAGGTCGGGTTCCGGCTTGTGCCGGTCGGTGTCGTCGCCGGTCACGAGGAAGCCGAAGCGGTCCCGCAGCCCGAGCCGCCGCAGGTGTTCCTCCACCCAGGCGGTCGGGCTGCTGGACACGATCGCGGCACCCTCGGCGGTGCGCAGCAGCCGCTCCACACCGGGCCGGACCGGCGCGGCGGCGCACCGGGCGGTCCGCCGCTGCCGCTGCCAGGCCCACTCGCCGTCCCCGACCGGCCGGCCCAGCCGGTCGGCCAGGTCGGCCAGGGCGACCCGGGCCCCGGCCGAGTTGCCGAGCATCCTGGCCCGCACCTCGCCGTTCAGGGGCACCCCGAGCCGGTCGTAGAGGTCCTGCCAGGCCAGCAGCGCGGCCCGTTCGGTGTCGCAGACCACACCGTCGAAGTCCAGCAGCAGGAACGGCTCGGGCATCAGTGGTTCACCGGCCCTCGGTCGACGGCTGCGAGCCGGGCACAGTACCGGGAGAGGGCGTCGGTCCAATGGGGCATCGCGTGCACGAAGGCGGCCGCGCGGGTGCTGTCCAGGCGTGAGTCGCGCGGCCGGCCGCCGACGAAACCGGCGTCGGCCATGGACATCGGCACCGGGTGGGCGGTGCCGAGGCGTTCGGCGAGTGCCAGACCCACCTGGTACCAGCTCGCCCGGCCCCGGTTGGCGATGTGCAGCAGGCCGCGGACCGCCAGTGCGCCGGGCAGCAGCCGTACGAGCGCGGACGCCAGATCGGGGACGTAGGTCGGGCTGCTGAACTGGTCGTCGATCAGTCGCGGCCGGCCGCCGTCGAGGAACTCCCGCGCGGCGGCGAGCACCTGGTCCAGGCGGGGGTCGGTACCGCCGAACAGCCAGGACGTGCGCACCACGAGGTGGTCGGGCACGGACTCGACGATCCGCTCGCCGGCCAGTTTGCTCAGGCCGTACACGCTGACCGGGGCGGGTACGTCCTCCTCGTTGTACCCGGCCGGCCCGGGTGCCCGGCCGTCGAACACGTAGTCGCTGGAGATGTAGATCAGCCGGCTGCCGTGCCGCCGGCAGGCTTCCGCGACGTGATGGGTACCGCCCACGTTGACGCGCAGGGCCAGTGCCGGGTCGCGTTCGCAGGAGTCCACCACCGCGTTCGCGGCGGTGTGCACCACCACGTCGGGGCCGAAATCGGCGATCGAGTCCCGGACGGCGGTCTCGTCGCCGATGTCGAAGTCGGAGAGGGACACCCCGAGGACGGGCCAGTCGGCGGTCTCCGGCCGCGTCGCGAGCTCCCGCCGCAGCGCGGTGCCCAGCATCCCGTCCGCGCCGGTGAGGTAGACGCGCATCACAGGTGCCCGAACTCGGCGATCAGTTCGGCGACCGACAGGCCGGAGCCGATCTTCTCGCGGATCACCCGCTCCCTGTCGATGTTCATCCTCGTGCGGGCGAGGACGGTCTCGGCCTCGTCCTGCGGTACGACGGCGATGCCGTTCTCGTCGGCGACCAGGATGTCCCCCGGGTTGATCACCTGACCGTCGATCACCACCGGCACGTTCACCTGGACCGGCTCGGTTCGGTCGTGCACGGCGGTCGGGGAGGGCCTCGGGACGGTGCTGCGGTACCAGACCGGGAAGTCGAGGTCGCGGATCTCGTCGACGTCGCGGATGGCGCCGTCGACGATGCCTGCGGCCAGACCGATCTGCCGCGACAGGGTGGACATCAGGCCGCCCCACATCGCGGTGCGGGTGGTGCCGTGGCAGGCCACCACGATCACATCGCCCGGCTGCGCCCGGGTCAGTACCGGCATGCAGTCGACCAGGTCGTCGATCGAGAGGTTGACGGTGAGCGCCGGCCCGGCGATCTTGTGGTGGTGTTTCACCGGCAGCAGCCCGCCGATCGCGCCGACCCGCCGCCGGGCGTCGGTGACCAGACAGCTCGGGCTGTACTCGGCGAGCACCTCGCGGAAGGCCTCGACGATCTCCTGGGGTGGGCGGTTCAGTTCGTTGCGGACAGTTTCCACGGTGTGTCTCCCGTCGGTTGGGTGGTACGGGTGCGGTCCAGGACGTCCGCGCCGATCAGGTGCGCCAGGTGCGCTGCGTCCATGCCATGCGCGGCGAGCACTTCCGCGTCGGTGCCGCAGCGCGGTACGTCCGTGAGGCCGACGCCGCGGAAGGAGGCTCCGTCCCAGGTGCCCGTCTCCAGCAGCTGCCGGGCGATCAGGTCGGCCTGGCCACCGCTGCTGTACTGGTGCTCGACCACGAACACATGCCGGACGCCGGTCAGCAGCTCGCCCAGCCACACCGGGTCGACCCGGTTGTGCCAGGGCAGGTCCACCACCGTCAGCTCGATGCCCTGTGCGGCAAGCAGGCCGGCGGCGCCCAGCAGCTGCGCGAGGACCACCGGGCCGGCGCCGAACGCGACCGACCGGCCGCCGGTACGCAGTACCTGGCCCCGGCCGGTCACCAGGGGCGCGGGCGGCAGATCCGCCAGTTCGGCGGGGACCGGTTGGCTGGACAGCCGCAGATAGACGCTGTCCGGGGTGGACCGGCAGTAGTGCAGCGCGGCGGCCAGCTGGGCCGGGTGGGACGGTTCCAGGATGGCCAGACCGGGGACGGCGCACAGCGCCGACACGTCGCGGACCGCCTGGTGCGAATGTCCGGGCCCGGCGGGCAGCAGCCCGGCGAGCGAGCCGACGTACACCACCGGCCGCCGCTCGGTGGCGTTGTTGTAGATGTGCTCATTGGGCCGCGCGTGCAGGAAGCAGGAGAACGAGTGCACGAACGGCCGCAGACCGCCGGCCGCCAGTCCGCCCGCCATCGAGACCATGTCCTGCTCGGCGATGCCGCATTCGACGAAACGGTCCGGGTGGGCCTCACGGAACGGGATCAGGCCGGTGTCGAGCACCAGGTCGCCGTCCAGCGCGACGATCCGCGGATCGTCGTGTGCCGCCTCGGTGAGCAGTCGGCCGTACAGCTCGGGCAGCCGCACCCCGGCCGGTTTCACCGGCCGGTCCAGCGTTCGCTCGACCGGCCGGAGGGGCGGCAGGCCGTGCCTGCGGAGTATCCCGTCGGCGGTGTCGGTCAGCTCCCGGTGCGCGGAGCGGTAGTCCTGCGGGCTCGGCGCGCCGCTGTGGTGGCGGTAGCGCCATTCGCCGGGTTCCATCGAGGTCGCGGCGAACGTGGGGCAGCCGCCGCCCTTCACCGTTTCCGCGATGATGACCACGGGCTGCTCCGGGTGGTCCTCGGCGCGGCGGGTGAACGCCTTCTCCAGCTGCCGGGGATCGTGCCCGTCGCAGCGCAGCACGCCCCAGCCCGCGGCGGTGAACTTGCCCGGCAGGTCGCCGAGGTCGCTGACGTCGGTGACGAACGTGTCGGACTGCAGGCGGTTGTGGTCGACCACCACGGTCAGCTCGCCCATCCCGTACCGCGCGGCACTGGGCAGCGCCTCCCAGTTCTGGCCCTCCTGCAGTTCGCCGTCCCCGGTCATCACCACCACCCGGGAGACCCGGCCGGCCAGGCGATGGGCGAGGATCAGGCCCTTCGCCTTGGAGATCCCCATGCCGAGGGAACCGGTGTTGAAGGGCATTCCCGGAGTGCCGACGTCAGGGTGACCGGGCAGCCCGTCGATCCGCCGCAGCCGGTGCAGGAGGTCCTCGTCCAGCCGTCCGAGCGCGATCATCGCGGCGTACAGTCCGGGCGCGTCGTGTCCCTTCGACGAGAAGTACACGTCGCCGTTGGCTTCGAACGGCTGGTCGAGCTCCTCCAGCAACAGCCAGCTGACCACGTCGGCGGCGCTGAAGCTGGAACCGATGTGTCCCGACCCTGCGCGCGCGATCATGTAGAGGGTGTTGATCCGGGACATCGCCGCGAAGGCGAGGGCCCTTTCGTACGGATCGTCGACATGGCCCAGGACGCGCTCGAACTCGGTGCGCGGTATCCAGGCCAAGGAGCTGTCCATGGCTTCTCCTCGTGGATGGGTCGGTGTCACCAACAGCTGAACCCGCCGTCCACGGTGAGTTCGGTTCCGGTGACGTAGCGGCTCAGGTCGGACGCGAGGAACAGCAGCGGTCCGGTGAGGTCCTCGGCACGGGCCATGCGCCGCAGCGGCACGCGGGCGTGGAACTTCTCCCGGAACGCGGGGTCCTGCCCGCCCAGCACACCGCCCGGCGACAAGGTGTTGACCCGCACCCCGGCCGGCCCCCACAGCGCCGCGAGGTACCGGGTGAGCGAGGCGACGCCTGCCTTGGACATGCCGTACGCGGGCGGTTTCAGGAACGGCGGATCCATCGGCAGGTGCTCGTACATCCGCGGGTCGGGCGCGAGGCCGCCGTACATCGATCCGATGTTGATGACGGACCCGCCGCCGTGCCGGACCATCCGCGACCCGAACACCTGGCACATCCGCAGCGTCCCCTGGGCGTTGACCGCGAGTATGCCGCCGGACACCTCGTCCGGGATGTCCTCGAAGCACCAGCTGGCGCCCGCGGCCGACGGTGGGCTGTCGATGCCGGCGTTGTTGATCAGAATGGTCGGCTCGCCGGCCAGTTCGAGACAGTCGTCGAGCGCGCGGCGCAGGCTGCCGGTGTCGGTGACGTCCGCGACCAGCGTGGCGAACCGCTTCGGGTCGTGGTTGTCCAGCACCGCCCGCAGCTCCGGCCCGCGGGTGTCCCGCACATCCAGGCCCAGCACATCGGCACCGGCGCCCAGCAGGGCGTCCACCCACATGGCGCCGAGCCGTCCGCACACGCCGGTCACGACGGCGACCGATCCGGTCAGGTCAATCGCGGTCGGCATCGCCGTCCACCAGGTCCTCCAGGGTGATGTCGGCGTCGGCCGCCAGCGGCCGGCCGAGATGGCGGCCCACCACGTCGGCGAGCCGGTCGGGAGTCAGCCCGTCGCCCGGCGACTTGATCGCCACGTCCTCCATGATGAGTCGGTGCCCTGCCGGCAGGTCCCGGTGGGCGACCAGCTTCTTGCCCATCTTGTTGATCGCGGGCCGCTCGCCCGGCAGGACCTGCTTGTCCCGGCTGCCCAGCGAGCGCCGCACGCGGCGCAGCCCGTCGACCATTTCGGCCATGTCCGCCTGCTCCAACGAGAACTTGTGGTCGCTGCCGGGCCGGGTGCGGTCGAGAGTGACATGCTTCTCCACCACCCGGGCGCCGAGCGCGTACGCGGTCCAGGCGGCCCACGGGCCGAGGTCGTGCCCGGAGAAACCGACCACCGTCCGGGGGAACTCGGCCCGGTAGGTGCTCAGCACCGCCAGGTTCAACTCCTCCGGCTCGGCCGGGTACATCGCCGTGCACTGCAGCAGCGCGAGGTCCGGGTTGATCGGCAGGACGGTGCCGCAGGCGCGCCGCACGGCCTCCATGTCGGCGCCACCGGTACTCACGATCAGCGGCTTGCCCGCCTTCGCCGCGTAGGCGAGCAGTGGTGTGTTCCTGATGTCCCCGGACGCGATCTTGATCGCCGGCACACCGAGCTCGGCCAGGAAGTCCACGCTGGCGAAGTCGAAGGCGGTGGCCAGGAAGTCCACGCGCAGTTCGGCCGACAGCTGCTGGAGATAGGTGTACTCGTGGGTGCCGAACTCGAGGAACTCGCGGTGCGCTCCGTACGTCGGGCCGAAGCTGTTGCGTCCCGTGTAGGGGGAGTCGTACATCGCCCTGGTGTAGAGCGAGCGGTTGTTCCGCTTCTGCAGCTTGACCGCGCTGGCCCCGGCCGCGGCCGCCTGACGTACCAGCTCCTCCGCCTTGCCCAGATCGCCCTCGTGGTTGTGGCCGATCTCCGCGATCACATAGGCGTCGGTCTCGTCCGAGATGGTCCGATCGTTTACCGTCAGCGCTCTCATCGTTCTCAGGTCCTCTCCAGAAGATCGGTCACCAGCGAAGCGAACCGGTCCAGACCGAGGTCGATCTCCGCCGGTGTGAGCGAGCTGCAGGACAGTCGCAGCTGCCGCTGACCGCCCCCTGCCGCGTAGAAGTGGTGCATCGGCGTCCAGATGACCTTGTGCCGCTTGGCCGAGTGGGCGAGCAGGTCGTCGTCGGCGACGAACGGCACCGTGACGACCAGGAAGAATCCGCCGTCCGGTCGGTTCCAGGAGACCGGCGACGTTGTCGGGAACCGCGCGGCCAGCCCGTCGAGCAGGTGCCGCAGCCGCTGTCCGTACCGCGCGGTGGCGTCCCGGTTCGCCTCGCGCAGAGCGAAGTCGCTCTCCAGCAGCCGGCCGCCGATGACCGCCTGCGCGATCGGCGGGGTATTGACCGTGATCATGCTCTTGATCTTCGACAGCTCGTCGGCGAGGGTGCCGACGACCTCTCCGTCCCGGACGACCGGCTGGTCCGCCACCACGTACCCGATCCGGGCGCCGGGCAGGGCGGTCTTGGCGTACGAGCCGAGGTAGACGACCCGATGTCCCGTGTCCAGCGACTTGAGCGTCGGCTTCGGGGGCGCGCCGTCGCCGAAGAAGCCGTACGGGTTGTCCTCGATGATCAGGATGTCCAGCTCCGCGGCCAGCTCCAGCAGCCGGCGCCGGGTCGGCACGTCGAGACTGAGCCCGGTCGGATTGGCGAAGTCGGGCACCAGGTAGCAGGCCCGGGGCCGCAGTCCGGCCTCGCGCGCGCCCCGCACCTTGGCCGCCAGGTCGTCCAGGTCGATGCCGCCGGCGCCGCTGTCGACCGGCACGACCGGCATGTCGACCAGACGGGCCGCGCCGGTGATGCCCACGTAGGCCGGTGAGGTGGCCAGGAGCACGTCGCGGTCACCGGCCCGCAGGGCGCGCAGCACCAGGACCATGGCCTCCTGACAGCCGACGGTCACCAGGATCGACTCCGGGTCGGCGTGGATGTTCTCGTCGGTCACGAGGTTGCGGGCCACCAGGTCCTGGATCACCCCTTTCGTTCTGCCGTACTGGTAGAGCCGGTTGCGGGCCACTTCCGCGCCGCGGGGCGTGCCGTCGGTGACGTACTCGGTCCAGGTACGCAGATACCGGTGGACGTCCTCCACCGAGAACCCGCCCGGGTCCGGCCGTCCGGGCGCGAAGGAGACCGCGTCCGGGTACCGGTCGGACACCTCGTTCAGCAGGTTCATCGACAGCAGCGCCGGATCGGACAGCGACCCGTGCAGGCCGGCCAGGTCCATCACCGCTCCGGGCGGTGCCGTTCGGGCGTGGGGCGACTCGGTCATCGCTCCTCCCGTTCGTGCGTCGCGGACGCCCAGCGCACGCCCAGCCGCCCGGCCGCGGCCACGTGCGGCGCACCGGCGAGGGCCATCGACACCTCGAGTTCGGTGCGCAGCAGTTCCAGCGCCCCGGTCACGCCCGTCTCGCCGCCGGAGGCCAGTCCCCACAGGACCGGCCGGCCGAGCAGCACCCCGGACGCGCCGAGGGCCAGCGCGCGCAGCACGTCGGTGCCGCTGCGCACACCGCTGTCCAGCAGCACCTCGCACGCGTCACCGACCTCGTCCCTGATCGCCGGCAGGGCCAGGAGACTGGGTACGGCGCCGTCCAGTTGCCGGCCGCCGTGATTGGACACCACCAGGCCGTCCGCGCCGAGGTCCACCGCGCGCCGCGCGTCCGCCGGGTCGAGAACTCCCTTGAGCACCAACGGCAATCGTGTCCGTCGCCGGATCCGGTCCAGGTCGGACCAGGACAGCGTGGGGTCGATCACCGCGGCCGCGTGCCCGCCGACGCTCTGCCCGCCGCCGCGTTGTGCGCCGGCCAGGTTCACCGGTGCGGCGTGCGCCGGCACGGTGAACCCGTTGCGCAGATCGCGCAGCCGTCGGCCCATGAACGGAACGTCCACGGTGAGGATCAGGGCGCGGGCGCCGAGCCGTTCGGCTTCACCGATCAGCCACTCGGTGCGGGCCCGGTCGCGCAGCCAGTACAACTGGAAGAACAGGTCGCCGCCGGCGTGGGACAGTTCGTCCAGCGGGCAGCCGGCCAGGGTCGCCGCGGTGAAGGGGATGCCGGCCGCGGCCGCCGCACGGGACACCGCCGGTTCGCCGTCCGGGTGCACCACCGAGTGGAACGCCATCGGCGCCACGGCGACGGGCATCGACGCCGGCACCCCCAGCAGGGTGGTCGTGGTGTCGGCGGTGTCCACCCCGGACAGTACGCGAGGGACGAGGTGACACCGGTCGAACGCGGTCCGGTTGGCGTCCAGCGTCGACTCCCGGCCGCTTCCGCCGGCCACGAAGTCGTACACCTCGGGCGCCAGCACGGCGCGGGCCCGGTCCTCGATGTCGGCGAGGGTGAGCGGATCCGTCGCCAGGACGGTCCGACCGCCCGTCACGCCCGGTCCTGTCGCTCGACCGCCTCGTACAGCTTGCGGATGTTGTTGCTGCCGAACGTGGTCGCGCCGCGGCGTTCGATGATCTCCATGAAGAGCGTGCGGCGCGGGTGTTCGGACCGGGTGAAGATCTGGAACAGCTCACCGTCGTGGTCCCGGTCGACGAGCACGCTGTGCTCGCGCAGCGCCGCCACCGGATGGCCGGAGGATCCGTGCCGCTGTTCGAGGTTCTCGTAGTAGGCGGCGGGCGTGGACAGGAACCGTACGCCGGCGGTGCCGAGATCGGCCACCGCGTCCACGATGTCCGGCACCGCGAAGGCCAGGTGCTGCACACCGCTGCCGCCGTGCTTCTTCAGGAAGTCGTCGATCTGGCCCGGGGCGGCACCGCTCATGGGCTGCAGCAGCGTCAGCGTCACCCGCCCGCTCGGGCTCTGCACCACCTTGGACTGCATGGCCTGCGCGCCGACGTGGATGTCCTCCTCGAACACCACCTGCCAGCCCAGCGTCCGCCGGTAGGACTCGACGGTCCGGTCGAGTTCGCCGTTCTCCACGCAGACCGCGATGTGGTCGACGCACAGCAGGTGGCGCCGCGCCGGCGCCGCGGGCCCCGCGGGCTCCTCGGTGCCGACCGGTGCGATACCGGGCAGCGACCAGGGTCCGCCGTCGGGCCGGCTCACAAAGGTGTGCGTCACATCGCCGAAGGCTTCGAGCACCGTGTGGTCCGGCTCGTCCACGAGCAGGGCGATGTCGCTCACGCCGTCGCCGTGCCGGGCGGTGAACAGGGTGGCCGGATGGTCGTCGGTGCGGCCCTCCAGCAGCACCAGGACGACGTCCCGCTGCCGCACCGCCACGGCGGTGAACTCCGGGGTCTCCCCGGCGGCGATCACCTTGAAGCCGTAGCGGTCCACGAACTCGGCCGCACGGGCGCGGGCATCACCGACGGAGAGTGTGATGTGGTCGATGCCGGCGTCGACGGTGTGCTGATTTCTGGTCTGGGGTGCGGACGACACGAATTCCCCCAAGGCTCGATAATCGGTTTCCACGGTGGGAACAAGAATTGTCAGATCCCGGTACCGCGACGAAAAAACGCTACGGACGGGCGCGGAAGAATGTCAATGAACCCTGCTGGGAGCCGCCCAACAGTACGGAACGCACCTTCCCGCACCTGGGTGCCGGGGTATCCGCTATGGGGTTCGTAGGGGTTGCGCGCGCCACGGCGACGGGTGAATATGCGTGCGATCGAAGCTGCGGACAAGGAGCGGTACGTGCTGATTCATCAGGCACTCGACGAGCGCGCGGCAGAATACGGCGGCCATATTGCACTGATGGGTGACAATGGCCCGGTCACTTATTCCCAGCTTGTTTCGGCGGCCGATTCGTATGCGGCCTCACTGGTCGAGGCGGGGGTGGGTCCGGGCTGCCTGGTGCCGGTGCGCATCACCCGGTCGGCCCGTATGGTGACGTTATTGCTGGCCGTGCTGAAGACGGGTGCGGCGTACTGCCCCATCGACGTGAAGTGGCCGGACGAGCGCGTACGCGAACTGCTGCGCCTGCTGCGGGCACCGTTGTTCATCACGGACACACCGCTCGCCGGCGCACCGTGCTGGACACCACCGTCCGCCCCCGCACCCGGGTCCCGGACGGTCCGGGCGGACATCGGGCCGGACGACCCGGCCTGTGTCTTCTTCACCTCCGGCAGCACGGGCGCCCCCAAGGGCGTGGTGACTCCGCACCGGGCCGTGCTGCGGCTCTTCGACAGCGGCCCCCTGGCGGCCTTCGGCCCCGGGCGGGTGCTGCCGCAGCTCGCCCCGGTCGGCTGGGACGCCTGCGGACTGGAACTGTGGGGCATGCTGTGCCGGGGCGGCACCGTGGTGCTGCCGGACGAGGACCATCTGCTGCCGGACACCCTGCGCGACCTGGTCGCACGGCACGGCGTGAACACCCTCGTCCTGGTCGCCTCCGTGGTGAACCTGCTCGTACGGCTGGATCCCGACTGCTTCCGCGGGATCGGCCTGATGTTCATCGGTGGTGAACGTCTGGCGCCCGAGCCGGTGCGGGCCCTGCTGCTGCACCACCCGGACACGGCCGTCCACAACTGCTACGGCCCGGTGGAGAGTTTCGCCTTCGCCACCATGCATCACATCCGGCCCGAGGACTGCGACCGGCCTCACGGCGTGCCCATCGGGCGGCCGGTGCCCGGCACGGAGGTCCACCTGGTCGACGGCGAGCTGTGCGTCGCGGGCGCGGGGCTGGCCCAGGGATACCTGCGCGACCCGGAACGCACCGCCGAGCGGTTCGTCACCGTCGATGTCCGGGGTGTGCCGACACGTGTCTACCGCACGGGGGACCGCGCGGTACGCGACGCCGAGGGAGTGCTGCACTTCCTGGGCCGTGCCGACCGGCAGGTGAAGATCCGCGGATACCGCGTGGAGCTGGGAGAGGTGGAGAGCCACGCCGCGGGCCGCGACGGCGTGCGCGACTGCGTGGCGGTGGCGCTGTCCGGCCGAAGCGGCGCGTACGAGCGTCTGGCGCTGGCCTTCACCGGCGACGCCGACCCGGACCGGGTGCGCGCGGAGCTGCGCGACCGGCTCCCCGGCCACCTGGTGCCCGATCTGGTGCGCCGCCTCCACGATCTCCCCCACAACGCCAACGGCAAGGTCGACCACCGGGCCTTGACCGAGCTGCTGCTCACGTCCCGACCCCAGGAAAGGGGCTGACGATGACCACGTACACCGAGACCACCGACAAGATCGTGGAGGACTACCTCACACTCGTCGACGACAGCATGGTCGCGGTGCTGCCGCACGCCTTGCGCATCGCCGTCGAACTCGGCGTCGCCGATGTGATGGACTCCTTGACCCCGCAGCCCGTAGCGACCACGGCGGGCCTGATCGACGCCGCCCCCGACGCCCTGGGCCGACTGCTGTCCGCCCTCGCCGCGGCCGGATTCTTCGCCGGCGACCCCGCCACCGGCTTCCGGCTGACCGCGCTCGGCGCGAGGCTGCGACGGGACCACCCGCGCAGTCTCTCCGCGTCCCTGGTCAATGCCGAGAGCCAGCTGGCCTGGCTGCGTGCCACGGACACCTTCCGTACCGGCGCGGCATCCTTCGACGGCGACGGCGGCGGCGACTTCTTCGGTGTCAAGAACACCCGGCGCGGCGCGAACGTCGCGTTCCTGCGCCGGATGCGGGAACGCACCGGCCGTCTGTACCGGCAGGCGGCCGAGACCGTCGACTGGTCGCGGTCGGAGGTCATCCTGGACATCGGCGGCGCCGACGGCTTTCTTCTCGGCAAGATCCTCTCGGTGGCCCCGCACGCGAGCGGCGTACTGTTCGACCGCCCCTCGGTGATCGACGAGGTGAACCTCCGCGGCGGTGTCTCCGGTTGCCGCACCGTGCCGGGCGACTTCTTCGTCGCGGTGCCCACCGGCGCGGACACCCACCTGCTGTGCAGCGTCCTGCACGACTGGACCGACGACCAGGCGGTGGACATTCTGCGGTCGAGCCGTCGCGCGCTGGCCGCCGGCGGCCGGCTGCTGGTGATCGAGATGCTGGTGCCGGAGGACGGCGCCCAGCACATCAGCCGCTGGAGCGACCTCGGCATGATGGTCCTCACCGGCGGCCGGGAACGCGACCGGGCCGGGTTCACCCGGGTCCTGGAGGCCGCCGGCTACCGGATCGACCGGGTCTCGGAGATCCCGGGGTCGCCGTTCTCCGTGATCGAGGCGCGCTGACCGGCGATGGACATCGACCTGCTCACGCCGGATGTCTTCGCCGGACACCGGCACCTGGACCAGCTCGCGGCCGTACGCGCCCGTCCGGGCCTGACCCGGCATCCGGAGCCGGGCGGTCCCGGGTTCTGGGTGGCCGCCCGGTACGACGACGTCCGGACGGTGCTGAGTGATCCGGCCACGTTCAGTTCCCGCGCCGGCATCAGGCTCGGCGGATCGGACGAGGCGGCCCGCCTGGTCGCCGACCGGATGATGGTGGTCAGCGACCCGCCGCGGCACGGCCGGATCCGCCGTGTGATGGGTGCGCCGTTCACCCCGGCGGCGCTGCTTCGCTGGCACGACCGGATCGTCGCCGGCGTCACCGAACTGGTGGACGAGGTGGTCGGGGAGGGTGTCGGCGGGCCCGTGGGGGACCGGCCGGACAAAGCTGCCGGGCCACTGATCCGGGACGCCGTCGGTGACTTGACCCAGCGACTGCCCAACCAGGTCATCTGCGCCATGATGAACCTGCCCCGGGCCGACTGGCCGTTGATCGGCAGGCTCACCACCGACGGTCTGGACTCCCCCGACCCCATCGACCGGCTGGACGCCAACGCCGAGATCTTCGGCTACTTCGCCGACCTGATCGGCCGGCGCCGCGCCCGCCCCGGCGACGACCTGATCAGCGCGCTGCTCGCGGCCGGCGGCGACCTGACCGACGAGGAGCTGCTGATCAACTGCAGCGGGGTGCTGACCGGTGCCAACGAGACCGTCCGGTACGCGGCGGCCGGAGCGCTGCTGGTCTTCGGCGACCGGCCCGACCTGTGGACGGCGCTGCGCGCATCGCCGGAGCTGCTGCCCACCACCGTCGAGGAGATCCTGCGCTGGACCAGCCCCGGCCTGCACGCGCTGCGTACGGTGACCCGCCCGGTGACGGTCTCCGGCAGCGACCTGCTGCCCGGCGAGCGGGTGACCGCCTGGCTCTGCTCGGCCAACCGCGACCCGGCGGTCTTCCCCGACCCGGACACCTTCCGGCCCGACCGCTCCCCCAACCGGCACCTCGCGTTCGGCTGGGGGCCCCATGTCTGCGTCGGCTCGCGGGTGGCCAGGCTGGAACTGACCGCGCTGCTGACCGCGCTGATCCGCCGGGTGCGCACGATAGCCCCGGCCGGCAGGCCGGTGTGGAGCACCGGCAACTTCATCCATGGACTGACCAGACTGCCGGTGCGGCTGAGCCCGGCGTGAGCCCGTCAAGGAGCTGATGGACGATGGGTACCACCGCAATCGCCGAAATCTGGCAGGAGGTTCTGGGCGTCCCGGTCGAGGACGACGACGACTTCTTCGCCCTGGGCGGTCAGTCACTGGCCGCCATGGAGGTGGTGGCCGCGGTGCGCCGGCGCCTCGGCATCACGGTCCGGGTCCGGGTCCTGCTCGAACACCCCGTGCTGGCGGACTTCGCCGGCCAGCTCGCCCGGTCCGGGGAACCGTCCCCGGACCGGTCCTGACAGCCCGGTCGTACAGGACGGCGGGAGCGGCTCCTCCGCTCCCGCCGTCCTGTACGTGCGCTCCCCCCGGCCTCGCGTTCACGGGCCGGGGCGGCGTCTCACGACCGGCCCAGCCGGTCCAGCACACTCCGCAGACTCTCCGCCAGTGTGGTCAGGTGAGGCTGCTGCATCATCGTGTGGTGGTCACCCGGGACCGTGTGGAGTTCGAAGCCGCCACGGGCGAGGACGCGCCACGGGCGGGTCTTCGGCCTGCGCGGCTGCTGCCGCGCCGACAGCAGCACCAGGCGGCCGTCGACCGGGCCGGGACGGTGCCGCAGCAGTGCGCGGGTGTTGGCCTCGAAGACCCGTATCCGGTCCCGCATGTCGTCACGGATGCCTTCCGGGACGAGGGCCGCGCGTTCCAGGAGGTCCAGCAGCGCCTCCTCCTGACGGTCCGGCGACAGACCCCGCAGTGCGGCCTCGTCGTACCGGGGCGCCGGCACCCCGGCCAGGCCGGCCAGGTCGTGGACGAACCCGCCGAGGAGCACCGAGCGGTCCGGCAGCTCCCCGTCCAGGTACGGCGGCATTCCGGTGTCCAGCATGACGACCAGCGCGACCGGTTCGCCCGCGGCGGTCAGCTGACCGGCCATCTCCGCCGCCACCACGCCGCCCAGGGACCAGCCGCCGAGATGGTAGGGGCCGTGCGGCTGGACGGCGCGGATCGCGTCGACGTACCGCGCGGCCAGGGCGGTCAGCGAGGTGGTGACCGGACCGCCCTCCAGCCCTGGATCCTCCAGGCCGTAGAGCGGCTGCTCGGGGTCGATCAGGCGGGCCAGCGGCAGATACGGCACCACGGATCCGCCGACGGCGTGGACCAGGAAGAGCGGCGGCCGGCTGCCGGTGGGTTTGACCGGCACCAGCGGCGACGGCTGGGGCCGCTGCCGGCGGGACGGATCGAGCAGCCTGGCGGTCATCTCCACGGTCGGCGCCGAGTACAGGTCGCGCACGCCCAGTTCGACGCCGAACTCCCGGCGGATCTCCGCACGCATCCGGGTCAGGTCGAGTGAGGTGCCGCCCAGGTCGAAGAAGCTGTCATGGACGCCGATCCGGTCGGTGCCCAGCAGGCCGGACCAGACCCGGGCGACGGCGTGTTCGGTGTCGTCGCGCGGCGCGACGGACTCGCCGGCGCGGCTCGGCTCCGGCGCGGGCAGCGCGCCCCGGTCCACCTTGCCGTTGCCGGTCAGGGCGATGCTCTCCACGGGTACCAGCGCGGAGGGCACCATGTAGTCGGGCAGGCGGGCCGCCAGGTGCGCGCGGATCTCGCCGAGGTCTCCGGGACCGCCCGCCGCACCGGCCACCACGTAACCGACGAGGCGGTTGTCACGGACGGTCACACACGCGCTGTCGACGCGAGGATGCGCGGCGAGTACGGCTTCGATCTCACCGAGCTCGATCCGGAACCCGCGGATCTTGACCTGCTGGTCGATGCGGCCCAGGTACTCCAGGCCACCGTCGGCGCGGCGCCGGGCCAGGTCGCCGGAGCGGTAGAGCCGGGCGCCGGGTGTGCCGCCGAACCGGTCGGCGACGAATCGCTGTGCGCTCAGGCCGGGCCGGTGCAGGTAGCCCCAGGACAGACCGGCGCCGCCGACGAGGAGTTCGCCCGGCACGCCGATGGGCGCCGGCTGCCCGGCCCGGTCGACGACCCACAGCGCCAGGTCGGGTATCGGCTCGCCGATGGGGCCGGCGTTGTCGCGCAGGAGCTCCCGGGTCAGCGGGCAGTACGTGACATGGACCGTGGTCTCGGTGATGCCGTACATGTTGACCAGCCGCGGGTGGTCCTCGCCGTGCCGGTCGAACCAGCGCCGTACCGATGCGATGTCCAGCGCGTCACCGCCGAAGATCACGTACCGCAGCGAGAGTGCCTCCGGGCGCTCCTCGTCGACCGCGGCCAGCTGCCGGAACGCGGCCGGGGTCTGGTTGAGCACCGTCACCTTCTCCCGGACCAGCAACTGCTGGAAGTCCTCGGGCGAGCGGGTCTGCCAGAACGGCACGACGACCAGCCGACCGCCGTGGACGAGGGCGCCCCACAGTTCCCAGACGGAGAAATCGAAGGCGAACGAGTGGAACAGCGTCCACACGTCCCGCTCGTCGAACCGGTACCGGTCCTGGGTGGCCCGCATCAGCCGGACGACCTGCCCGTGCGGGACGGTGACCGCCTTGGGCTCCCCGGTCGAGCCCGACGTGTAGATCAGGTAGGCCAGGTCGGCACCGGTCACGGTCACGTCCGGCACCGGGAGGTCCCCGTCGGTGTCGGCGTCCAGCAGCAGCGCGGCCGCGGGCACCTCCAGCCCTCGCTGGGTGACCACCACCGACAGGCCCGCGTCGGCGGCCATGTAGGACAGCCGCTGCGCCGGGTGGTCGGGATCCAGCGGCACATAGGCGGCACCGGCGCGCAGGATGCCCAGGATCCCGACGACCAGGCCGGTCTCCCGGCGTGCGCACAGGCCGACCAGGCTTCCCCGGGTGACCCCCCGGGCGGCCAGCCGGGCGGCCAGCCGTTCGGCACGCCGGGCCAGTTGCCGATAGGTCGTGCGCTCCTCGCCGGCGAGGACCGCCACCGCGTCGGGGCGCAGCCGGACCTGTTCGGCGAACAGGTCCCACAGCGAGGCGTCGGCCGGGACCTCGCGCCGGGCGGCGCTCCACCGGTGCAGCAGCGCGGCCTCGTCCGGTCCGGGCAGGACGAAGTCGTCCACCGGGGCGTCCGGGGTCGTCACCGCACGGGTCAGGACGCGGCCCAGGTGTTCCAGCAGCCGGGTGATCCGGTCGGTGTCGAACAGGTCGGTGGCGTACTCGGCCTGCAACCGCAGTCCGCCGTCGGCGGTGACGGTGGCGTGCGCGGCCAGGTCGAAGCGGGCGACGGAACCGGCCACGGACAGCGGTTCGGCGGTGACCGGGCCGAAGGCCGGCGCGGCTGCGGAGACCTCGTCGGCGTGCAGGGTGAGGCTGATCTGGAAGAGCGGGTTGCGGCCCGGTTCACGGGCCGGCCGCAACTGTTCGACCAGGGTGCTGAACGGGAGGTCCTGGTGTTCGGTGGCTCCCTGCACGGCCAGTTCGCAGCGGCGCACCAGCTCCCGGAAGGCCGGGTTGCCGGCGACATCGGCGCGCAGCACGACGGTGTTGGCGAAGTAGCCGACCAGCGGTTCGAGTTCGGGGCGGTCGCGGCCGTAGAACACCGAGCCGATGCCGATGTCGTCCTGCCCGGTGTGCCGGGAGAGCACCACCAGGAATCCGGCCATCAGCACGGACAGCAGCGATCCGCGTTCGGTCTCGGCCAGGCGGCGCAGCGAGGTGCCGAGACCGTCCCGCAGATGGAGCTCCACCGTGGCTCCGGGGTGCCCTGCGCCGGTGCCGCGCGGCCGGTCGGTCGGGAAGTCCAGCTGCGGCAGCGCGTGGAGCTGTTCGCGCCAGTAGCCGAGCTGTTTGTCCAGCATGTCGTCGGCGAGCCGGTCGCGCTGCCACACGGCGTGGTCGGCCGGCTGGATGTCCAGTGCCGGAAGGGAGGCGTCCGGATCGGTGTACAGGGTGGACAGTTCGTCGAGCAGGACGCCCGCCGACCATCCGTCGGCGATGATGTGGTGGGTGCACAGCACCAGCACGTGCTCGACCGGGCCGAGCCGCAGCAGCTCCGTGCGCAGCAGCTGATCGGCGGACAGGTCGAACGGGCGGTTGGCGGCCTCGGCGAGTGCCTCCGGCACAGCGTCCGGGTGGGTCGGGGTCACCACGAGCGGCCAGGCCGGCGGGGCGGGATCGGTCACCTGGACCGGAGTGCCGTCCACCGCGGTGAACCGGGTGCGCAGGCTCTCGTGCCGGGCGACCAGCCGGCCCAGGACGCGGGAGAGCCGGTCCACGTCGAGACGGCCTCGCAGTCGCAGCGCGAGCGGCACGTTGTAGACCGGGGAGGCGGGGTCGAGCTGGTGCAGGAACCACAGGCCTTCCTGCTGGTACGACAGTGGCAGCGCGGCCGCCCGGGGAACGGCGGGGATCCGTCGGCCGCCGGCCGGTTCGACGAGATAGGTGGCGAGTTCGGCGACGGTGGGTGCCTGGAACAGGGCCGCCACACCGAGTTCCGCACCGAACGTGGTACGGATCCGGTTGATCAGCCGGATCGCGAGCAGCGAGTGGCCGCCGAGCATGAAGAAGCCGTCGTGCACACCGACCCGCGGTACCCGCAGCACCTCGGCGAACAGTGCGCACAGGGCGCGTTCCCGGTCGTCCCGAGGCGCCACGTAGTCCGTGCCGGAGGCCGCCTGACCGGGGGCCGGCAGCGACCGCCGGTCGATCTTGCCGTTCGGGGTGAGCGGCAGCTGTTCGAGCAGGACGAGGGCGGAGGGCACCATGTACGGCGGCAGCACCGAGGCCGCCGCGGCGCGGATCCCGGCGAGGTCCGGCGACGGTACGGCGGGCACCAGGTATCCGACGAGGCGCTTGTCGCCCGGCCGGTCCTCGCGGGCGTGCACATGGGCCTGCGCCACGTGCGGGTGGCGGACCAGCGCGCTCTCCACTTCGCCGGGTTCCACCCGGAAGCCGCGGATCTTCACCTGGGTGTCGGCCCGGCCGGCGAACTCCAGGGTCCCGTCGGCGCGCCACCGGGCAAGGTCGCCGGTGCGGTACATCCGGGTACCGGGCGCGCCGAACGGGTCGGCGAGGAAGCGTTCGGCGCTCAGCCCGGCGCGGCCGGCGTACCCGCGCGCCAGGCCGGCGCCGGCCGCGTAGAGCTCACCGACCACACCGACCGGCACCGGTCGCAGCCGGTCGTCGAGCAGGTAGACGGCGGTGTCGTCCATCGGCCGGCCCAGTGGCACGCCGCCGGGCACCGCGTCCGGGTCGTGCAGTGCCATCTGCACCGAGCACATGGTCAGTTCGGTGGGACCGTACGTGGCGCGGACCCGCAGGCCCGGGTGGCGGCGCAGGACCGCGCGGACCGCGGCGGGGCTGATCACGTCGCCGCCGGTCATCACCTCGCGCAGTCCGGCGAAGCAGTCCGGGTCCTCCTCGGCGATGACCTGGAAGAGGCCGGAGACCAGCAGCACGTCGGTGAGGCCGGCGGCCCGCACGACGGCGCCGTCGACCTCACCGGCCGGTGCCACGCGGATCTCTCCGCCGGACAGCAGCGGCACCCAGATCTCACAGGTCGAGGCGTCGAAGGCGTGCGGTGAGTGCAGCAGCGCGCGGCGGGGCCGTTCGTCCTGCCAGCACCGGTCGCGGGCGAACGCGAGCACTCCGCGCTGGGTGGTGACGACCCCTTTGGGCGCGCCGGTCGAGCCCGACGTGAACATGATGTACGCGGCCTGCTCGGGGTGCGCGGCACCGGTCGGTACGGCGGCGTGGTCGGCCGCGGTGGCCAGGAAACCTGTCACCGTCAGGGTCTCCACCCGGCCGCCGGTAGCCACGTCGTGGTCGCGCAGCGCGTCGTCGACCAGCAGCAGTTCCACGCCGACCCGGTCCAGCATGTCGCGCAGCCGTTCGGCCGGCGCGGTCAGTGGCAGCGGTACGAAGCAGCCGCCGGCCTTGAGCACCGCGAGCATCGACACGATCAGGTCGGCGGAGCGCTGCTGAAGGATCGCGACCCGTGTCTCCGCCGCCACGCCCAGCCGGCTCAGCCGGCCGGCCAGCAGGTCGCTCCGGCGGTCCAGCTCGGCGTAGCTCAGCGAGCCGTCCGCGTCGGACACGGCGGGCGCGGCGGGAGTCCGGGCGGCCTGCTGGGCGAAGGCACTGGCGAGTCCGGTCGTCGGTGCCGGCCGGGTCGTACCGTTCCACCCGTACAGCACGTTGTCGCGTTCGCGCGGGTCCAGCAGGTCGATGTCGCCCAGGGCCCGGTCCGGGTCGTCGACCGCCGCTTCGAGCAGCCGCACCAGGCGGTGCGCGAACGCCGTGACCGTGTCCCGGTCGAAGAGTTCGGTGCGGTGGACGAGCTGCACGGACAGTTCGAGCGGAGTGCCGTCCGCGGCGTACCGGCCGGTGAAGCTGACCGAGAGGTCGAAGTGCGCCGCGATGGTCCGGTTGCGCAGCTCCGTGACGGTCAGGCCGTCCAGCGTGTACTGCGCGGCGGCGTTGTTCTGCATCACCAGCGCGACCTGGAAGAGCGGGTGCCGGTTGAGCGCCCGGCTCGGGTTGAGCACCTCGACCAGCCGGTCGAACGGCAGCTCGGGGTGCGCGAGGGCGGCGACGTCCGCCTCCCGGGCCCGCGCGAGCAGCTGACGGAACGTCGGATCCCCGCCCGTGTCCAGCCGCAGCACCAACGTGTTCACGAAGAACCCGATCAGGTCCTCGAGGTCCTGGTCGGCGCGGCCCGCGTCCATCGTGCCGATGGGGATGTCGGTACCGGCGCCCAGCCTGGTCAGCAGGGCCGCCAGGGCCGCGTGCACGACCATGAACAAAGACGCGTCGGCCTCGCGCGCGAGCCGCAGCAGTCGCGCGTGCAGGGCCGGCGGCACGTCCAGCCGTACCTCACCGCCGTCGTCACCGGAGACCTCCGGCCGGGGCCGGTCCAGTGGCAGCGGCAGCTCGTCGGGCAGGCCGGATAGCCGCGCGGTCCAGTGGGCGAGGAGTTCCGCACCTTCCTGGCCGTCGAGGAGTTCCCGCTGCCACAGCGCGTAGTCGGCGTACTGGACGGGCAGTGGTTCCCAGTCGGGCGCGGCACCGGCCCGGCGGGCCTTGTAGGCGGCGTCCAGGTCGCGGCCGAGCAGCGCCATCGACCAGCCGTCGCCGACGATGTGGTGGAGCACCAGGTACAGCGTGTGGCTTCGCGGGCCGGTGCGCAGCAGCCATACCCTCAGCGGCAGGTCCGCCGTCAGGTCGAACGCGTGCCGGGCCAGCCGGTCCAGGACCGTGGGCAGTTCGGCCGCCGTGACGTCCAGCTCGGTGACGAACTCGGCGACGTCCACGCTGTCGCGGACCCGCTGCCGCGGCTCGCCGTCGGTCTCGGGGAAGACGGTGCGCAGGCTCTCGTGCCGGGCCACCAGGTCACCCAGGGCGGAGCGCAGGGCCGCGGTGTCGAGCGCGCCCTCCAGCCGGAGCGCGAGCGGCAGGTTGTAGGTCCAGGCTCCGGTGTCGAGGCGGTTGAGGAACCACAGGCGTTGCTGCGCGAAAGACAACGGGAACACGGATCCTCCTGCGCCTGCGAGGCATCGACGGTCGTCGGCCGCACACGATAGGACGGTTCCGCGGAGAGCAAGGTCACCGAGTCCGAAAAGGCCGCGTCCCAAGGGGTTCCGACGGCACTGTCTAGGGGTTGTCGCACAACTTGCCGTCCGCTCATCATGAGCCAGCCCGCATGGGACCACGACCACCGGCACACACCGATCATGGAGAGCCGCGATGCCGTATTCGCCGGAGCGCCCGCCGTCAGCCGATACCGACTCGCCCGCGTCCTTGCACGGTCTGGTGGCCCGGCACGCGGCGCTCCGCGGTGACGCACCGGCACTGCGCTGCGGCCCGGTCGAGTTGCGCTACGCCGAGCTGGACACCCGTGCCAACCAACTGGCCCACGTGCTGCGCGGTCGCGGCGTGGGCGCCGAGGACGTGGTGGCGCTGGCGCTGCCCCGCTCGGCCGACCTGATCGTCGCCATGCTCGCGGTCGGAAAGGCCGGTGGCGCGTTCCTGCCGGTGGACATCCATCACCCGGCCGAGCGGATCGCCTTCATGTGCGCCGACAGCGCGCCCCGCGCCCTGCTGACCACCGAGGCGGTGCTGCCCGGACTGCCGGACACCCCGGGCACCGACCAGTTGTCGCTGCCGGAGCTCCTGGCCGAGGCGGCCACGGCGCCGGTGACCGCCCCGGACCCGGTGGACCATCCGCTGTCACTGGCGTACGTCATCTACACGTCCGGTTCGACGGGCAGGCCCAAGGGGGCCGCCGTACCGCACCGGGGGGTTGCGCCGTTCGGCGCCGACCTGGTGGACCGGATGGCGGCAGGCCCCGACTGCGTGGTGTCGCAGCTCGCCTCGCCCAGCTTCGACGCCATGATCATCGAGGTTCTGCTGGCGTTCGTGCCGGGCGGCACCCTGGTCGTCTCGCCCCCGGACACGCTGGTCGGGGAGGATCTGGCCTCGTTCCTCGCGGACCACCGGATCACCCACGCGTTCGTACCGCCGTCGGTGCTGGCGACCGTACCGCGGACCGGTCTTCCGGCGCTGCGGGCGCTGATGGTGGGTGGTGAGGCGTGCGGCGCGCGGCTGGTGGACATCTGGAGCCGCGGCCGCAGAATGATCAACGGCTACGGCCCCACCGAGACCACCATGGCGATCACCCTCTCGGCCCCGCTCGTACCCGGGCCGGACGCACCGCCGATCGGCTCCCGGGCCGGTGACAGCCGCTTGTACGTACTGGACGACGCACTGCGCCCGACGCCGCCCGGTGAGATCGGCGAGCTGTACAGCGGCGGCGGTGGCGTGACCCGCGGATACGTCGCCCGCGCCGGGCTCACCGCGCAGCGCTACGTCGCCGACCCGTTCGGGGCGCCGGGCAGCCGGATGTACCGTACCGGCGACCTGGTGCGGCAGCTTCCGGACGGGCAACTCGCCTATTGCGGCCGTGTCGACGACCAGATCAAGATCCGGGGCCTGCGGATCGAACCGGGCGAGATCGAGACGGTCCTCACCGGGCACCCGGCGGTGGAACAGGCCCGGGTCCTGGTGCACGAGGACCAGCTCGGCGAGAAGCGGCTGGCCGCCTACCTGGTAGCCGCACCGGCACGGGACAACGACGACGGCAACGCCGAGCGGCACGTCGACGAGTGGCAGCAGATCTACGACTCGTTCTACGACGGGTCCGACAGCGCGGGTTTCGGGGCCGACTTCTCCGGCTGGAACTCCAGTTACACCGGTGAGGGTATCCCGGTCGAGCAGATGGCCCGCTGGCGCGAGGCGATCGTCACCCGCGTACGGAACTTCACGCCGCGGCGCGTCCTGGAGGTCGGCGTCGGATCCGGCCTGATCCTGACGCCACTGGTCGGCCAGGTGGACGAGTACTGGGGAACCGACTACTCGGCGTCCGCGATCGAGGGGCTGCGCGAGCGGCTCGCCGGTGAAGCGGGCACCGCCGAGAAGGTCACCCTGCGCGTGCAGGCCGCCGATGTGACCACCGGCCTGCCGCACGGCCACTTCGACACGATCATCATCAACTCGGTCGTGCAGTACTTCCCCGATGAGCGGTACGTGCGGGACGTTCTGGCCAAGCTGGTGGACCTGCTCGGTCCGGGCGGCCGGCTGTTCGTCGGTGACGTGCGGTGCCTGCCGCTCGTGGACAGCATGTGGACCGGCGTCCGGCTCGGGCAGCTCGACCACGATCCGGGTCCCGAGGTGCTGCGCCGCGAGATCGAACAGGCGGTGGCCCTGGAGAAGGAGCTCCTGATCGACCCGGGCTTCTTCGGCACCGTCGGCGCCGGCGCGGTCGATGTGCGGCTGAAGCCGGGCGCCGACCACAACGAACTGACCAAACACCGCTACGACGTGGTGCTGCACAAGCACGGCACCGACGCGCAGGACCTGTCGGCGGCCCCGGTGCTGAGCTGGGGGCTCGATGTCCGGGATCCCCAGGACCTGGCCGCGCGTCTGGCCGACGGCACCGCGCTGCGGCTCACCGGGGTGCGCAACGCCCGGGTCGCCGGTGAGGTCGCCGCCGCACGAGCGGTCCGGGCGGGCGCGCCGGTGGAGACCACGCGCGCCGCGCTCGCGGGTCCGGGCGACCGGATCGACCCGGAGTACTGGCACTCTCTGGCCGCGGCGCACGGGCGCACCGCCGTGGTCACCTGGTCGGCGGACGGCCCGGACCTGCTCGACGTTCTCTTCCCGGCCGCCGACGGCCCACAGGTGCTGGACGGTGTGTACCTGCACGGCGGCTCCCTCGGTTCCACCGGCTTCACCAACGACCCGATCGCCACCCGGCGTCGCGGGCTGCTCGTCGCGGCTCTGCGCGACTGGGCCAAGGAGCGCCTCCCGTCCTATCTGGTGCCCTCCGCGTTCATGGTGCTCGACGCGCTGCCCCTGTCGGCGAGCGGCAAGCTGGACCGGCAGGCGCTGCCCGAGCCCGACTTCCGCGGCGACGGGTCCGGCCGGGCGCCCCGGGACGCGCGGGAGAAGCTGCTCTGCGAACTCGCCGCCGAACTGCTCGACCGGTCCTGGATCACCATCGACGACAACTTCTTCGACCTCGGCGGCCACTCGCTCCTCGCCACCCGTCTGCTCAACCGGATCCGGGGCGCCTTCGGCGTCCGGCTCGGGCTCGACGCGCTGTTCGCCACGCCCACCGTCGCGGGTCTCGCGGCCACCCTCGCCGAGACCGCCGGACAGGAGGCGACGGCCCTGGTCGCGGCCCCCCGGCCGGAACGCGTCCCGCTGTCCTGGGCGCAGCAGCGCCTGTGGTTCGTCAACCGTATGGATCCGCTCGGCTGGACCTACAACCTCCCCGTGGTCGTGCGCCTGACCGGTCCGGTGGACCGGGCCGCGCTGTCCGCCGCGGTCGGGGACCTGATGGCGCGGCACGAGTCGCTGCGCACCGTGTTCGACGAGCGGGACGGACAGCCCTGCCAGCGGATCCTTCCGCCGGCGCCCGCGGGCGATCCGGTCCGTGTGCTGGACGTGGACGAGTCCGACGTGGACGGGGCCGTGCGGACCGCCTGCCGGCAACCCTTCGACATCACCGCGGAAGCGCCGGTACGGGTGTGGCTGCTGCGCACCGCGCCGGAGCGGCATGTGCTGGTGCTGGTGCTGCACCACATCGCCGGCGACGGATGGTCGATGCGGCCGCTGGCACGGGATCTGGCCACCGCGTACGCGGCGCGGGCCGCCGGCACCGCGCCGGTCTGGCAGCAGCCCCTGCCGGTGCAGTACGCCGACTACGCGCTGTGGCAGCGCGATCTGCTCACCACGGCGTACCAGGAGCAGCTGACCGGGTTCTGGCGCGACTACCTGGCGGAGCTGCCCGAGGAACTGGCCCTGCCCTACGACCGGCCCCGCCCCAGCGGCGCCGACCACGACGGCGCGCTGCTCCCGTTGCGGATACCCGCGTCGCTCCACGCAGGCCTGCTGGCCCTGGCGCAGCAGAGCCGGACCACGCTCTTCATGGTGCTGCACGCCGCCCTGGCCGCGCTCTACACCCGGCTCGGCGCGGGCACCGACATCCCCATCGGCACCGTGGTCGCCGGGCGCGGCGACGACAAGCTCGACGACCTGATCGGCTTCTTCGTCAACAACCTGGTGCTGCGCACCGACACCGCGGGAGACCCGACCTTCCGCGAACTCCTGGAACGCACCAGGACCGACGACGTGGCCGCCCTCAGCCAGCAGGACCTGCCCTTCGACCGTCTCGTCGAGGCACTCAACCCGGCTCGGGCACTCGGCCGCCATCCGCTCTTCCAGACGATGCTGGTCCTGCAGAACAACGCGGACGCCGGTTTCGGCCTGTCCGGCCTGGACGCCGAGGTGGTCCGGTCGACGCCGTCCGCCGCGCAGCTGGACCTCTTCGTGAACCTCACCGACACCTACCGGCGGGACGGCACCGCCGACGGCATGGCCGGCGAGATCGTCTACCGCACCGGGCTCTTCGACCCGGACACGGTACGGTCGCTGGCCGACCGGTTCGTCCGCGTCCTCCAGGCCGTCGCCGCCGACCCCGACCAGCGGCTGGGCCGGCTCGACGTACTCGACAGCGACGAACGCGACACCATCCTCCGGACCTGGAACGACACCGTGCGGCCGCTGCCGGACGCGTCGCTGCCGCGGCTGTTCGCCGCACGCGCCGCGGCGACCCCCGACACGGTGGCGATCACCGGGCCTCTCACCCTGACCTACGCCGAACTGGACCGGCGTGCCAACCATCTGGCGCACCGTCTGGTCGCGGCCGGCGCGTCCCCGGACCGGCCGGTGGCGCTGCTCCAGCGGCGTTCGGCCGACCTCGTCGTGTCCATGCTCGCGGTGCTCAAGGCCGGCGCCGCTTATCTGCCACTGCCGTCGAACGCTCCCGCGGAACGGCTGCGGCAGATGGCCGGCCAGGTCGGCGCCACCGTGCTCGTCGCCGACCGGCCTCACGAGCCGGCGGGCATGACCGTGCTGGCACCCGGGGACGGCGAGTCGTCCGAGCCGCCCCGCCCGGACCCGCACCCGGACCAGGCCGCCTACGTGATGTTCACCAGCGGCTCGACCGGTGTTCCCAAAGCCGTCGTCCTGACGCACCGGAACACGGCCGGGTTCGTCCGCGACCGGCTCTGGCAGGCCGGCGGCACGGTGCTGATGCACTCCGCCACCGGATTCGACGCGTCGGTGCACGAGATCTGGACACCGCTGCTGACCGGCGGCACGGTCGTGGTGGCTCCCGAGGAGATCCTCGACGACGCCGGCCTGGCCCGCGCGGTGACCGCGTTCGGTGTGGACCGGATCTGGCTCACCTCCGGCCTGTTCGGGGCTCTCGCGGAGAACCCGGACTGTTTCACGGGCATCCGGGAGGTACTGACCGGCGGCGACGTGGTGCCGCCCGCGGCGGTCGGACGGATTCTGGACCGCCACCCCGGCCTGACGGTCAGGGCCCTGTACGGTCCGACCGAGACCACCACCTGCTCCTCCCGGTTCTCGATGTCCGGCGCGCAGGCCGTGCCCGGCCGGGTGCCGATCGGCGCTCCGATGGACAACACCCGGCTGTATGTGCTCGACGGGCGGCTCCAGCCGGTGCCGGCCGGGGTCCCGGGCGAGCTCTACATCGCCGGCTCCGGGGTGTCGCGGGGGTACGCCGGACAGCCCGGCCTGACCGCCGAACGGTTCACCGCCGATCCGTGGGGACCGCCCGGCGGCCGGATGTACCGCACCGGTGACATCACCCGGTGGCGGAGTGACGGCACCCTGGACTTCATCGGGCGGGCCGACGCCCAGGTGAAGATCCGCGGCTTCCGGGTCGAACCCGCCGAGGTCGAATGCGCTCTCACCACCCTGCCGGAGGTCGGCCAGGCGTTCGTCACCGCCCATGAGGACCGGGCCGGCGACCGCAGGCTCGTCGCCTACCTGGTGCCCGAGGGCGCCGGCCCGGATGTCGCCGGCGTACGGGACCGGATCGCCGCGACGCTGCCCGACTACCTGGTGCCCAGTGCCTTCGTCGTCCTCGACCGGCTGCCGCTCACCGGCAACGGCAAGGTCGACCGACGGGCCCTGCCGGAGCCCGAGTTCGAGGCCGGCACCGGATACACGGCGCCGCGCACCGCTGCCGAGGAGATCCTCGTCGAGCTCATGGGCGAGCTGCTCGGCAGGTCCCGGGTCGGCGCCCACGACAACTTCTTCGACCTCGGCGGCCACTCGCTCCTCGCCACCCGTCTGGTCAACCGGATCCGCACACACCTGGGAGCGGACCTGGGCGTCTCGGACCTGTTCGAAGCCCCGACCGCGGCGGCACTCGGCGCGCGGCTCGGCTCCGGCCACGGGGCGAGCCGGACCCGCGGCGCCCTGCTGCCGACCGCTCGGCCGTGTCCGCTGCCGCTGTCCTACGCCCAGGAGCGGCTGTGGTTCCTCTCCCGGTGGAACGGGCTGGGCTGGCCGCTGGTGCTGCGCCTGGACGGGGCCCTGGACCTCGACGGGCTGAGCTCCGCGGTGGGCGATCTGCTGGAGCGGCACGAGACGCTGCGCACCCGTTTCCCGGAGGTCGACGGGGCGCCCAGCCAGCAGATCCCGCAGGAGGCCGAACCGGGCGACGTGCTGCGGGTGCTCCCGGTGGACCCGGCCGACCTGGACCGGGAGCTGACGGCCGCCGCCGGCCACCGGTTCGACCTCACCACCGACCTGCCGCTGCGGCTGCACCTGTTCACCACCGGCACGGACCGGCACACGCTGCTGCTGCTGATGCATCACATCGCCGGAGACGGCTGGTCCCTGGCCCCGCTGACCCGGGACCTCGCCCAGGCGTACGCCGCCCGTATCCGTGGTGAGGCGCCCAACTGGCGTCCGCTGCCGGTCCAGTACGCCGACTACACGCTGTGGCAGCGGGCCCTGCTCGAAGGACCGGCCGGGGAAGAGCTCTCGGAGTACTGGACCGGGCAACTGGCCGGGCTCCCGCAGGAACTGGCACTGCCCTACGACCGGCCCCGGCCCGACTCCTCGGACCTGCGTGGCGAGCTGCTTGCGGTCACCCTGCCCGGTCCGCTGCACGCCCGCCTGCTGGACCTGGCCCGGCGCACGCACACCACCCTGTTCATGGTGCTGCACGCCGCACTCGCGACGCTCTACACCCGGCTCGGCGCCGGCACCGACATCCCCATCGGCACCGCGGTCGCCGGGCGCAGCGACGACAGCCTCGACCACCTGATCGGCTGTTTCGTCAACAGCCTGGTCCTGCGGACCGACACCGCCGGGGATCCGAGCTTCCGCGAACTGCTGGGCCGTGTGCGGGACCTGGACCTGGCCGCCTACGCCCACCAGGAGCTGCCGTTCGACCGGATCGTCGACGCGCTCAACCCGGCCCGCACACTGAGCCGGCACCCCCTCTTCCAGACCATGCTGGTGCTGCAGAACAACGCAGAGTCCGCTTTCACGCTGTCCGGCGTGGACGTGTCGCCGGCGCCGGCCGGGGGTGCGCTCGACGAGATCCGGGTCGGTCCGGTGGACTTCGACCTCAGCCTGAGTTTCGTCGAGCACCACGGAGACGGCCGGGTCCCCGAGGGCATCACCGGCGAGGTGCGCTACCGCACCGATCTGTTCGACCGGGACACCGTGGCCGCTCTGATGGACCGGCTCCTGCGGGTACTGGGCGCGGCCGTCGCGGATCCGGACGCGCCGATCGGGCGGATCGACCTGCTGTCCGACGCCGAACGGCAGGCCGCGCTGTCGGGCCGGCGCGGTACCGCACGGCCGGTCGTCGACGAGGATCTCGCCGTCCTGTTCACCCGGCGGGCCGCCGCCGTCCCGGACGCGATCGCCGCGGTCGAGGGCGACAGGTCGATCAGCTACCGGGACCTCGACCGGCGCGCCAACCATCTGGCGCACGTGCTGGTGGCGGCGGGCTGCGCGCCCGACGATCCGGTGGCGATACATCAGCCGCGCGGTATCGACTACCTCGTGACCGTCCTCGCGGTGATCAAGGCCGGCGGCGGCTATCTGCCTCTGCCCGGGTCCGCGCCGCTCGCCCGGCAGCAGCGGATGGTCGACCACATGCGGGCGGGCCTGCTCGTGACCGACCGGCCCACCGGGCTGACCGGGGTCACGGTCATCACGCCCTCCCCCGGTACCGAGGAGCACGGCCCCACGCTCACCACCCACGCGGACCTCACCGCGTACACGATGTTCACCAGCGGCTCGACCGGCACGCCCAAGGCGGTCAGCGTCTCGCACCGCAGTGTCGCCGAGTTCGTCGCCGACCGTGCCTGGGAATGGCTGCGACCGGCCGACACGCTGATGCACTCGCCGACATCGTTCGACCCGTCCACGTTCGAGATCTGGCTGCCCCTGCTGACCGGCGGCCGGGTGGTGATCGCGCCGGAGGGCGACCTGGACACCGACGTACTGGCCCGCACCATCGTCGACGGGAGGGCCACCACCGCGGTCTTCACCTCCGCGCTGTTCAACCTGATGGTGGCCGAGGCCAGAGGGGCACTGTCCGCGCTGGACCTCGTATGGGTGGCCGGTGACGTGGTGTCGCCCGCGTCGGTCGCGGACCTGATGGCCGACGCGCCGCACACCTCGGTCGCGGCCGCCTGGGGCACCACGGAGACCACCATCATCTCCTCCTGGTACCCGATCGCCACGGCGCCGGCCCGTACGGTGCCGATCGGCCGGGCGATGGACAACACCTGGTTGTATCTGCTCGACGAGCGACTGCGGCCGGTGCCCACCGGGGTACCCGGCGAGGTGTACGTGACCGGGACCGGCCTGGCCCGGGGCTACGCGCATCAGCCGGACGTGACCGCCGTACGGTTCGTGGCCGACCCGTACGGCCCGGCCGGTGGGCGCATGTACCGCACCGGCGACCTCGCCCGGTACCGGCCCGACGGGGTGCTCGAGTTCGACGGACGCGCCGACGCGCAGTTGAAGGTCCGTGGATTCCGGATCGAGCCGGCCGAGGTCGAAGCGGCCCTGACCGGCCATCCGGACGTGGCTCACGCGACGGTCACCGGGGACGGCGAACGGCTGATCGGATACCTCGTGCCGCCGGATGTGGACGTGGCCGCCGTGCGGGAGCACGCCGCCCGGACGCTCCCGGACTACATGGTGCCGAGCGTGTTCGTCACGCTGGACCGGCTGCCGCTGACCGGCAACGGCAAGGTCGACCGGAAGGCGCTGCCGGCACCCGGACCGAGCACGTCCGACACGGCCTACGTGGCCCCCCGGGACGAGCGGGAAGCCGCGCTGTGCGCGATGTTCGCCGAGATACTGAAGGCACCGCGGGTCGGTGTGAACGACAACTTCTTCGACCTCGGCGGCCACTCGCTCCTCGCCACCCGCCTGCTCAACCGGGTACGCACCCGGTTCGGCGCGAACCTCAGCGTGGCCGCCCTCTTCGAAGCCCCGACGGTCGCCGCACTCGCCGCACGCCTCGGGCGGGCCGAGAACCGCAGCCGGCCGAAACTCCGCCGGCGCACCGGCCCCGCCGGCGACGAAGGGAATTCCCGGTGAGGCCACGGACGAACCCCCCGGTGGTTGCCGTGCCCCCCCCGGGAAGGCCGGCACGGCAACCACCCCGCCGGCGAGCCGGGCGGCGCGGACCCCGACGGACCCGGCCGGTTCACGCCCACCGCACAACTCGCTCTCCCCTGTCACCCGTTGGCAGGGGACCCGTGGCAGCGGGACCGAAGACCGGCGCGGCGCCGACGGTGCCGCGCCCGCGGGCCGGGCACAGCACCGGCCCGGCACCGCAGAACCCGAGATGACCGTCGAAATGGAGTGGGAGAGCGCGATGTCAAGCATCAGTCCCTCTGAGACCGCAGCCGATCTCGCCGCCGTCGCCGCCCTGCTGGAAATGGCGGACCGGCTGGGTATCGTCCCCCTGCTGGAGCGCGGCGAGCCGGTCACCGCGGCACAGCTGGCCGCGACCGCCGACGTGCCGGAAGAAGGCATGGGCGATTTCCTGTCCGCCCTGGTCGCCGCCGCGCTGCTGGTGCCGACCGGTGTCAAGGAGTTCCGGATCTCGGACGACTTCGCCGACCGGATCCACCAGTCCGGCTACCTCACCTGGTCGTTGAGGGCCAACCAGCCGTACGTCGAGCATCCCGCAGAATTCCTGCGCGACCCGGTCGCCGCCGCCGCGCGGTACCAGCGCAACGGCCGTGAGGTGGCGGTCAGTTCCCGGTGGATCGGAAGTCAGGGCTTCTACCCGGCCGCCACCGAGGCGATCCTCGCCGCGCGGCCGCAGCGGATCGTCGACCTGGGCGCCGGCGCCGCCGGACTGCTGATCGACCTGCTCGGCCGGCTGCCGGGCAGCACCGGGGTGGCCCTGGACATGAGTGCCGGAGCATGCCGGGAGGCGGCCCGCGCGGCCCGGGCAGCGGGCGTCGGCGACCGCCTCGAAGTGGTGGAGCGGCCGATCCAGTCCATCGCCGAGGACCCCGCACCGGTGGCCGGTGCCGACGTCATCCACGCCGGGTTCGTCTTCCATGACATCGTGCAGGAGGGCGACGTCTTCGACCAGGTGCTGCGCAGGTGCCGGGAGGCGCTGCGTCCGGGCGGCATCATGGCGATCACCGACGCGGTGCCGTACGCGTCGGCGGAGCGCGAGCGCAGGTTCAGCGCGCTGTTCACCTACCTGCACGCCGGTTTCATGAACGTGACGCTGCCTCCGGAGGAGGACTGGCTGGCCCGCTTCCGGCAGGCCGGTTTCGACCAGGCCCGGTGCGTGCCGCACCGGTTCCCCGCCGGCCGGCTCTTCATCGCGGCCAGGTGAGCCGTGAGGGACAGCTGACGGTGATGCGCGGGCGACCGGGCAGCCGGACCTCCCGGATCCGAGGGCGCCCGCCCGCGTCCGGGAGGAACCGGCAGCGCCCGAGCCACTGATGCCGGTGCGGAAGTGCGGCCGGGGTGAGGCGTTCCTCCTGTACGACGGTGACCGCGCCCGGACGTTCGAAGCGGCGTCCGGCGCGGTGACCGGTGCCCCGGTCCCGGCTCCGGGTCCGGGGCACCGGGTCCGGGGCACCGGGTCCGGATCGGCGTACCGGCGGACCGGCGGACCGGCGGACCGGCGGACCGGCGAAGACATGACCGAATGTCCGGCGACGGGCAGGAGGGTGCTGTGCCCGGAGGGGTGAGGGTCCGGCTAGGGCGACTCCTCGGTGGGCTCCTTGGGCGCCCAGAACAGCAGCAGGAACTCGACCGGTACGACGGCGTTCTCCTCGTCGTCGGGCCGGTTGAACTCCTCCATCAGCGCGGACAGACGGGACCGGAACTCGGTCGCCCGTTCCGGCGTCAGCCGGCGGTCCAGCGCCACGACCATCGGGCCTAGCGGATCCGGCTCCTCCGCGGCCTCGGGCTCCGGTTGGAAGCGACCGCTGATGATGTCGCGTACGAGCCGGTCGCGGAAGTCGTTCAGCGTCGCGGCGAACGCGTCGGCCAGTTCGCCCGCGTTGCCCGGCGCGGCCAGCAGGTCGCGACTCAGCCGCAGGGCGAACTGCGCCACCCGGTACTGGCTCTCCTGAATGCCGGAGACCATCCGGGTCTGCGCCACCTTGATCAGGCCCGCCGCCTCGAGCACCTTGATGTGCCGGTAGAGCCGGGTGGTCGGCTGGTCCAGAAGCCGGGCGATGTCCTTCACCCTGTGCGACGCACGCACCTCGCACATCATCGTGCGAAGGATCGCCAGCCTCAGCGGGTCGGACAGGGCCTTCAACGTCTCCACGTCGTCCACCTCCCGGACGACCGCGATCGCGTCGGCATCGTCAGCCATTGACCCATCTCCGTTTCCTCGTAGCGAACCATTCACCTACACGCTATCGTTCACGCATGAGTGAATGCTTACGTCAGGGTGATAGTAAGGTCCCCGCCACTCCCGTACCCCTGCGCCGCAACCGGCGTTTTCAGACTCTGTGGATCGGGGCGGCCGCGGCCAACCTCGGCCTCGAAGCCGTGGAGGTCGCCTATCCCCTGCTGATCATGTCCCTCACCGGATCACCGGCGCTGGCGGGCCTCTTCGGCTTCGCCCAGATCGGCACCGCCCTCCTGGTCGGGCTGCCGGCCGGCGCGGTCGTCGACCGCTGGGACCGGCGCCGCATCCTGCTGATCTCCGAGGCGGTCCGCGCCCTCACTCTCGCGTTCATCGTCCTCGGTCTGACCGCCGGCTGGGCGAACTTCGGCCTTCTGATCCTGGCCGCGATCGTCCTGGGCGCCGGTACGGCCTTCGGAGCACCGGCCAGAATGCTGCTGATCCGCGCTGTCGTGCCGGACCACCAGCTGACTGCGGCGCTCAGTCAGGACGAGGCCCGCAGCGGAGCCGCCGCCCTGGCCGGACCGCCCCTCGGCGGCGCGCTCTACCTGGTCTCCCGCACGTTCCCCTTCGTCGCGGCGATCGTCGGTTTCGTGATCTCGTTCGCCTGCACCCTGGTGATACGCCTTCCCGAAGCAGAAAAGCCCACCGAGCCGGTGAGCAACGAGACGAAGAGCGCCCTCGCGCCGCTGACCACCGCCTTCTCCGGACTGCTCGAACTGATCAGCGACCGGCTGCTGCGGTCCGCGCTGCTCCTGATCAGCATCTTCTACTTCAGCATCACCGCCGCGATCCTGATGGTGATGGTGACCCTGCGGGACCAGCACCACTCGCCGGGCACGATCGGTCTGGCCCTGTCCGGTACCGCCGTCGGCATGCTCGTCGGCTCGGCGCTGGTGACGCGGCTCAACCGGCTGCTCAGCCCCGGCGCGCTGCTGCTCTCCGCGTCCACGCTGACCACGGTCGCGGTGGCGCTGCTGGCGCTCCCCCTCGGACCGGTCTGGGTCTTCGCCATGCTGACCCTGGCAGCACTCGGGCTGCCGGCGCTGAAGATCCTCGTCGACATCATGATCTTTCGACAGACCCCGGACCACCGACGAGGCCGTGCCATCGCCGCGACCATCACCCTCATCGGCGCCGGATCCCCGCTCGGTTCCCTGGTCGGCGGTCTGGCCCTGCAGTTCCTCGGTGTCACCGGCGCCATCGCGCTGATCGCGGGCGTCCAGGCCGTGATCACCGTGGCCGGGCTCGCGAGCCGGCACGTCAGGTCCGCTCGCTGGCCCGCATGAGAACCCGCCTCCTCACGAAAGCGAACTGAGCCATGCTCAAGCAGCCCATCTTCATCGTCGGCCATCCCCGCTCCGGCACCAGCCTGGTACGCAGTCTGATCGAACGCAGCGAGCACGTCTGGAGCATCGGCCGCGAAGGCAAGCCGATATGGGAACGCGACGGCCTGCACCCCAGCCGGCGCGGCTGGCACTCCAACGCCCTGGACGCCTCCGACGCGACCCCCGAGGTGGCGGCGCGGCTGAACGCGGACCTGCTCGCCGCCGCGCGCAGACCCGGTGCGGAGTGGTCCGTCGGCGACAAGCTCGACTTCCTCGGCTTCCTCAGCGCCCAGGGCCTCCAGCCGCACTACTACGACGTGCCGCTCAAGGCCCTCCAGGAGCGCTTCCCGGGCGACTGGCCGGAAGGCCCGCCCACCACGCGGGACGGCGGTGAACTCGACGAGATCACACCGTTCTGCTTCCCGCCGCGCGGCCCGCGCCCCACGGAGGCCGACCTCGCCGGCGGGATCCGGCTGGTGGAGAAGAGCATCCAGTCCTGCTTCCGGATCCCGTTCCTGCAGGCCCTCTACCCGGACGCCACGTACGTGTTCGTCATCCGTGATCCGCGTACCAGCATCGGCTCCCTGATGGACGCCTGGCTCAACCCGCGGATGTTCTTCTCCTACCCGGTACCGGTGCCGCTGCGCATCAAGGGCTACTCGGACGTCTTCCCGTGGGGCAAGCAGTGGTGGAACCTGAGCCTGCCGCCCGGTTGGCAGGACTGGGTGGACCTGACTCTGGCCGAGGTCTGCGCACGCAACTGGCTGACCCACAACCAGGCCGTCCTGGACGCCGCCCGGAGCATGGCTCCCACCGGCAACTCCGTACTCGTCCGCTACGAGGACGTCCAGGCCGACCCGGTATCCACGATGGAGGCCGTGGCCGAGGCGGTGAACCTGCCCTTCGCCGACGCCTGGGGCCGCCGCGACCTCCCTGTCGTGATGACCCAGACGGTTCCCGACCCGGACAAGTGGCGCCGTCACGAGTCCGAGATCCGTCAGGTCCTGCCGATCGTCCGCGACCTCGCCGAGAGGGCCGGCTATGACGGCAGCTGAACCGTCCGGCGCCCGGCCGGCGGTGGACGGCCGTCGTCCGGTCCCGGTCATGAAAGCCATTCAGGTCAGTCGGGCCGGCGGGCCCGAGGTGCTCGAACTCGTCGACCTGCCACGCCCGTCACCGCGAGCGGGCGAGGCGCTGGTGCGGCTCGCCGCCGCCGGGGTCAACTACGTCGATGTCTACTTCCGATCCGGCCTCTACCCGGAGGAACTGCCGTACGTACCCGGGCAGGAGGGCGCCGGTACCGTCGTCGAGGTCGGGCCCGGGGTGCGTGAGGTCGCCGTCGGTGACGTGGTCGCCTGGGCGAACCTGCCGGGATCCTATGCGGAGTACGCGCTGCTGAGCGCCGACCGGCTGGTGCCGGTGCCGGAGGGACTGGCCCCCGAACTGGCGGCGGCCACCCTGCTGCAAGGCATGACCGCCCACTACCTGTGCCACGACACCTGTCCGGTCCGGGCCGGCGACACCGTCGTCGTGCACGCCGCCGCGGGCGGCGTCGGCATGCTGCTGACTCAGCTCGTGCGGCTGCGCGGCGGCACAGTGATCGGCACTGCGTCGACCGGGGCCAAGGCGGAGGCCGCGCGTGCCGCAGGTGCCGTCGAGGTCGTCGGCTACCGACCGGGCGCGCTGCTGGAGGCGGTGCGCCGGCACACCGACGGCCTCGGCGCCGCCGCGGTGTTCGACGGCATCGGCGGTCCGACGTTCGACGAGAGCCTCGCCGCGCTGCGCCCGCGCGGAGTCCTGGCGGTCTACGGGCAGTCCGGCGGCGCGGTGCCGCCGTTCGACCTGCAGCGCCTCAACGCCGCCGGGTCCGTGTACGTCACTCGGCCCAACCTGACCCACCACATCCAGGACCGGGCGGAGCTGCTCCGCCGGGGAACGGCCGTACTCCAACTGGTCCGCGACGGAGGTCTGCGGGTCCGGATCGGACAGCGGTTCCCCCTGTCCGCCGCGTCGGACGCCCATGCGGCTCTCGAAGCTCGCACCACGATCGCCAAGACAGTGCTCGCCTGCTCCTCGGCGCCCCCTCGATAGCGCTGATGCGGTCCCACCTTGTTCGTGGGTTGGACGGGCCGTCGTAAGATCCAGAGAACCAGAGACTCCGGGCATGGCTTTCATGCGGTTGCCCTCGATGGTTCTGACCACCTGTGGACGGGCTCCCGCCCCGGGTGAGCCCTGAGGTGGCGCGGGGCGGCTCGGCAGGCCCAGACAGGCCATGAACGCCCGGCCACCTCCTTGTCCGGATACTCTGCGCACGTTCCAGCACGTCCACAGGACCGCGGCGACAACAGGTGGCCAGGACCGTGCCGGGCCCGATGCCCGATGCCCGATGCCCGATGCCCGATCGTCAGAAGCTCATCGAGGCCGGAGCCCGGCCCGTACTCCACCCCTCCGGCGAAAGGATGAAGCAGACGACACATCGCCGCCGACCCGGCCCCGCGGGGATGGCCGAGGTCGCCGCCGTACGGTCGGGCACCGGCATCCTGTCCCGGCCGCCGGAACACCACACCCGGCCGAACCGGGACGGGCTCGCCGGCGTGCCGCGAAGGGCCCCGCGCCTGCCCGGCCCGGAGCGTGGCACCGGTCATGGCGCGGACCGCGCCGGACGATGTCCCGGGCTCGCTCACCGGCCCGGAACCCGCCGTCACCGCCCAGGAGATCGGCCGGCGGTCGGCCCCTTCCACCACGTACGGAAACGCTTGCCCGTCCGCTTCACGCCGCTGCCCGCGTACCCAGGAGGACCACCGTGGAACCGCTCGTTCTCAACCCCGAAGCCCCCGACCGTGTCGGCGAGGACGCCGAACTCCGCCGCCGCGGCGCCGCCACCCGTGTCGACCTTCTCGGGGTCCAGGCCTGGGCGATCACCCACCCCGACCTGCTCAGGCAACTCCTCACGGACCCTCGGGTCTCCAAGGACGCCTCGGCCCACTGGCCCGACTTCGAACGGCAGGCAGCGGTGTGGCCGTTGGCCACGTGGGTCGCCGTGAAGAACATGTTCACCGCCTACGGGGACGACCACCGGCGCCTGCGCAGGCTGATCCAGGGTGCGTTCACGACCCGGCAGACCCGGGCCAGGGCCGCCATGGTCGAGGTCATCGCCCAGCGGCTCCTGGACGACCTGGCCGCTCGCCGGACGGACGGGCCCGTGGATCTGCGCGCCGCGTTCGCCCATCCCCTGCCGATCCTCACCATCTGCCGGCTCATGGGCGTCGGCAGCGCCCATGAGGAGCCCCTGCGCCGGGTCGTCGACAACGTCTTCGACACGACGCTCACCCAGCAGGAGCAACAGGCCGGCGCCGAAGCGCTCTACGCCCTGTTGCATGAGCTCATCGCCCTCAAGCGGGGCACGCCGGGAGACGACCTGATCAGCGTTCTCATCGCGGCCCGTAGCGAGGACGACGGGGCGCTCAGCGAATCCGAACTGGCCGACACGCTGCTTCTCGTCATTTCCGCGGGCTTCGAAACCACCGTCGCTCTGATCACGAACGCGGTCCGCAATCTGCTCGCCCACCCCGGACAGCTCCGGCTGGTCCGCGAGGGGAAGGCGGCGTTCAGCGATGTCGTGGAGGAAACGCTGCGGCGGGACGCACCGATCGCTCACCTGCCCATGCGCTTCGCCGTCCAGGACCTCACACTGCCCGACGGCACGGTGATCAGTAAGGGCGAGGCCATCCTCGCCGCCTACAGCGCGGCCGGACGGCATCCCGATACCTATGGGCCCGACGCCGACACCTTCGATGTCCGCCGGGAGGAGAAGGAGCACCTGGCATTCGGCCACGGAGTCCACCTGTGTCTGGGAGCTCCCCTCGCCCGGCTCGAAGCGACCACGGCCCTCACTCTCCTCTTCGACCGCTTCCCCGATCTCGCACCGGCCGTGGACCCGCGGCATCTGGAGCCCGCCCGCTCGATCATCTCCAACAACCCCCGGGCCCTGCCTGTCCTCCTCCACCCCCACAACTCCCCTGCGGACAAGCCGGCATGACGGCCGTACGCGCCGTGCGCCCACGTCCCACGATCACCGGCAGCGCACCGGGCGCAACCTCCACGGGGATGGCGGTCATCTGCTGAGCGGCAGGGACAGCCGGCCCGCCCGGACGGGGCCTCGCGGCCCCTCTCCGCCCGGGGGGTTCAGGACGGCGGCTGCGCGGAGGGGATGGCCGGAAGCCACGCCGGGGTGTTGTGGCGAAAGCTGTGACCGACCGGGACGATCCCGGAGCCGTTGTCGAGGGCCGAGAGACAGATCCCGAGGTACTCCTCACCGTCGGCTGCCGCCCCGAGCTGCGTACCGCACCGGGAACAGAACCAGCGCTCCACCGTGGGCCAGGACCGGTACGAGCGGGGTGTCCCCGGCCCGGTCCAGGTGAAGGCCGTCGGGCGGAACCCGGCCCAGCCCATGAGCGGGCCGCCGGAGAGGCGGGAGCAGTGGGGGCAGGCGCATACGTGGGGGTCGTAGGGCTCTCCGAACGCTTCGAAGCGGATGTGTCCGCACAGGCAGCCGCCGGTGGACATTGCTTGTGCGGGTGAGTGGTCGTTCGGCATGGGCTTTCCTCGCTGTCGCGGCATGGTCGGTGCAGCCGTCGGCCCGCCGACGACGACACGGCCGGCGGACCGGCTCCGGGCACCGGGGGCTCCTCGGGGTCGGCAGCCTGGCACGCCTGTTCCGCGGCCGGGGTGCGGCCGCACGGAATCGGGCCATTGCCGCCACCGGGGTGCAGCGCGGAACCCCTCGCCACCGTGCGGTCGCCGCAGGGGGCGGAGAGGGTTTCAGGTTGGCCGGAAACCCTCGGAGGAAGCGGCCGAACGGGCGACGATCCATCGAACGAGGGCGTTTCAAACGCCCGGCCCCCGCGTACACGGCGCGAACCGCGATATTCGCACAGACACCCGGAAATACCCCCGCCGTCACCCGTTACGGCGCGCCGGGGAGCCCCGTTCTAGAGCACACGTGCCATTCGATGACTGATGGAGGACACGATGACGCCTCTCCCCGCACCGCTGCACCGACCCCTCGGATTCGAACGATCGCTGCCGGTCAGGCCGCTTCCCGCCCCCGGTGTGCGGCCCGTCGGCGCCTCCGCCCCCGCCCGTGGCTGGGCACGACCGGACGCGGGGCGGGCGGCATGAACAGCCCCGCCGATGAATCGGCCGGCGGTGTCCCAGGACCGCGCGCCACCCCGCTGCCGCCCCCCGCCGGACCGACGCCCACCGGGCCGCGGCGCACGGGGAACGTGTCCCCCGATGCCGAGCCGCTCTCCTCCGGGGCGGTGAACGGTCCGGGGACACAGATGCAGTTCGTGGATCTGACCGGCAGCCGTGAGGCGGCCGGCCGGTCGATCCGGCTGCGTGACATGGCCAGGCGCCTGCCCCGGCTGGTGCGCCGCTCGCTCGAACTCGCCTGGCGCGTCGACCGGCACGCGACCACCGGACTCCTGCTGTGCCAGGCCACCGCAGGGGTGATGCAGGCCCTCGGTCTGCTCGCCATCAGCGGCACCCTGACCGCCCTGCTCAGCAGCGGAGACGTCTACCAGCGCCTTCTGCAGGCATGGCCGCCCGTCGCCCTGCTCGCCGGTGCGGCCGGAGTGCGCGCGCTCCTGGGCATCACCGTCAGTTGGCTGTCCTCCCGTCTCGGCCCACTGATGTCGCGCGAGGCCGAGCAGATGCTGCTCACCGGCTGCGCCCAGGTGGAGCTGTGCGCCTACGACGAACCGGACTTCAACCGGGACCGTGAGGCCGCCGACCGCGGAGCCCAGGTCACCGGGGACCTGGTCGACGAGGGCCAGAACCTGATCGCGTCCTCGGCTTCGTTCCTCGCCGGGGCCATCGTGCTGGCCGGCGTGCACTGGATCCTTCTCCCTCTCCTGGTCGTGGCCAGCCTGCCGCAGGCTCTCGCCCAGGTCAGTGGCGCCCGGGTGCGCTACCTCGCCAACCTCCGCAGCAACGGTGACCAGCGGATGCTGTCGGTGCTGCGCTGGCACATCTACAACCGGGAGGCGGCGGACCAGATCCGTGCCGGCACCATGGCCTCGTTCCTGGGCGGCCGGTACCGGCAGACGGTCGAACGGATCAACCGTGAGGACCGTGGTGCGGCCGACAAGGGTGCTCGTATGTCTCTCGTCGGCGCGCTCTGCGGGGGGCTGGGATCGGCTCTGGTGTGGGCGGCCGTCGTGTGGCTGCTGGCCAACAGCCGCATCAGTGTGGGCCACGCCGGGACAGCGGTATTCGCACTCCAGATGGTGGGGCAATCGGTCCGCGGCCTGGTGTCCGTCGGTGCGCGAGCCATGCGCACCGGCCTCTACATGGACGACTGGACCCGCTTCCTCGACAAGGCGGGCGGGTTCCGCATGCGCCGCGGATCGCACCGGCCGGAGACGCCGGAGACGATCGAGATCAGATCGGTCACCCACCGCTACGCGGGCAAGGACCAGAACGCGCTGACCGACGTCTCGCTCACCCTGCGCAGGGGCGAGGTCACCGCCCTGGTCGGATTCAACGGATCGGGGAAGTCGACCCTGTCGAAGCTGGTGAGCGGCCTGTACCTGCCGACGGACGGAGAGGTGCTGTGGGACGGCACCCCCACCGCGGACGCCGACCCCGACGCTCTGTGGCAACGGGTGGCGCTGGTGCCCCAGGACTACGCGCACTGGCCACTGACCGTGCGCGAGAACATCACCCTCGGGCAGCCCTCCCCCCGCGGCGACGCGGCGGTGCGTGAGGCGTGCGAGGCAGCCGGGGCGGACGAAGTCATCGACAAGCTCGGTTCAGGGCTGGACACCCTCCTCGCCCGCGAGTGGCTCAACGGGGAGGAGCTGAGCGGCGGTCAGTGGCAGCGCGTCGCTCTGGCGAGGGCGTTCTTCCGAGAAGCCGGGCTATTGGTCCTCGATGAGCCGACCGCGAATCTGGACCCACGGGCCGAGTTCCGGATCTTCCAGCGTCTACGGGGCCTGGCCCGGGACCGGGTCGTGCTGCTCGTCACCCACCGCATCACCAATGTCGCCGTGGCCGACCGGATCGTCGTCCTCGACGAAGGCCGGATCGTCCAGGAGGGTACCTATTCGGAACTCTCCCAACAGCCGGGCTTGTTCCAGCAGTTGCTGTCCTTCCAGGTCACGGCCGAACCGGACGGCGACAAGCACGGGACACACCCATGAGCCGCCCCGGAGCCACGTCGCAGCCCCCGGCCGTAACGGGCGCCGACGTCATGCCGTTTCACCTGGTTCCGCGCCGGGAGACTGCGGAGGGGCCGCTGTTCGTCAGCACTTCTTTGGGACCACCGCACGGAACAGGAGTGGCTCCAAAGGCAAGAAAGTCGATCTGGCTCCACTCACGGAGCGATGCGCGGGTCCTGGACGGACGGATAGGGTCCGGGTGGGAGGTGCGGCAATGAGTTTTCGGTTGGCGGCGTATGCCGTGTGCATCGAGGACGGGCGGGTGCTGCTCGCCCGGTGGGTGTCACCGGCGGGCGAAAGCAGTTGGACGCTTCCGGGCGGCGGGGTCGAGCACGGCGAGGATCCATTCGATGCGGTGATCCGGGAGGTCGCCGAGGAGACAGGCTGCACTGCGGTGGTGGATCGCCTGGTCGGAGTGGACTCACGAGTGATCCCTGTGGCCGAAGCCCGTGCGGGAGTCGAACACCAGAATGTCGGCGTCTTCTACCGGGTCCGTATCACTGGCGGCCGGCTCCGGCCCGAGCCGAACGGCGATATCGCCGAGTCGGTCTGGACCGAGATCTCCGACGTCGCCGGCCTGCGCCGGTCATCGCTGGTCGACATCGGCCTCTCCCTCGCCCAGGCCCTTCCGGCAACCGGTCACGTCGATCCTGTCCCGGTCGACGGCCTGATCCAGCATTAGAGGCTGCGTCTGCCTGGCCTGCCCGCCCATGGAGCCAAGACAGGTCCGTGCGCTGGAGCCAGGACACGTACTCACAGACACCGACGGCACCATCGCCTGCCTGACCCACATCAGGAACCACGATGCGCCGGATGCCACCACCGCCGAACGGAGTTCTCCATCCACACCTAAGGGCGGCCTGGCCCGGAGCCGGCCCAGCGGTTCGCCGCGTGTGTGCACGGGGGCCGGGATGTACACACGAGCGGCTACCCGCCGCTGAGTGTCCACCCGCCCAGGACCCCGGACGATCAGCTGCCGCCCGGTGACGTGCTCGACACACCCGCCTCCCGGTTGGTCCACGGCCGGCCCGGCCGTGACTCCCGGGTGCCCGGGCCGACGGCACCATCCGAAACAGTCCGGGCAGCGAAGGAGAGGCCGTGATCGCACGACCCGGGCCAGCGAGTCCTCTCCTCCTGTGACGTCATCGTCCGCGCCGAATCTGCTCGGCTTGTTCGCCCACCCCGCCGGCGGGGTCCTCGCCCAGCGTTGCCACCGCACACGCGCCCACTGCCGTGGTCACCATGACCTGGGACCCGACCAGCACTCGGGCCGCCCCAAGTACCACTACCGCTGACACAACGGTCCAGCCCCGCACGGGCTTACCGTCGCCCAGGTCTGGGAGTGGTCATTCGCTCCGGACGGGCGCGTCCTCGTCCTCTCCGCGCAGAGTTGCACGGGAGTCATCATCGGCGCGGTCCCCAAAGTGCCGACCTGTCCGCATCTCTGGAGCGATCTCTCCGTAGTTCTACCACTTCCTGCCTCCCTGTTCAGCGTGCCCATCTGCGACTTCCCTCGTTGTGATGACTAGGGGTCATCACCGATGCCTCTATCGCATCGGCGAGTTGCGAGGTGGAGAGCCGCTCATGAGCACGACGATCGACCTGCCGACCCGCCGGACGCGGCGTTCAGAGCCTGGGAGTTCGGCCCACTGGGTGCCGGACGGGGTAGCCCGGCTCCGGTCCCCATCGGTGGTCTTCGAGCAGACCCTCACCGGGTTCGGCGACAGTCAGCGGGCCCGGCATCTCGACCCGGACACGATCCGTGGTCGGGAGCGGACCGTGCGGCAGCTACAGGCGTTCTCGGGAGCCTTCCCATGGCAGCCCACTTGGGGTGCGCCGCTGTACGACCGATGGTCGGCGGCCCTCTCGGAGAAGGTGGCTACCTCAACGGTGATCGCCCACCAGCAGAAGGTCGGGCTTTATCTGACGTATCTGTGCGAGCCGGCATACGGCTGGCGCGAGGTCTGCCAGGAACTGTTCGGCACATTCAACGAGCGGGCTCTGTGGGACCTGAACCGGGTTCGGCACTCACAGGAGTACGTCGGCCGACCGAACCGGAACCGCCCGCTGACGCGGCCGGAGATCCGCTCACTGATCGGACAGATCGATCCGGAGATCCGGCGGCTGCAGGCGGCCGGTCACAAGGGGGCTCTGTCGGCGGCGCGGGACCTTGCCCTGGTGACGACCACGTACGCGTGGGGGTTGCGGCGACGGGAGGCCGCCCGGCTCGACCTGCACGACTGGCGTCGGCAGCCCCGACTTCCGGAGTTCGGGGACTTCGGGGGTCTGGCGGTGCGCTGGGGCAAGGCGATGGCCGGGCAGCCGCCGCGCCGCCGAACAGTGGTGTCCGTGTGGCCGTGGGCCGTATCCACGGTCCGGTTCTACGTCGAGCACGTACGGCCGTTGTTCTACCAGGGCCGTCGGGACGACGGCGTCATGTTCCCCACCGAGCGAGGCTCGCGGATCAGCGAGCGGTCGCTCAACGACCGGTTCGCACACTGGCGGGACAAGGCTGGCCTGGCCGAGGAACTTGGCCCCCACTGTCTTCGACACATTGTCTCTGCTTAGTTTCCGTGTGGCGATTGACTCCAGCTGAGCTAGTGACCAGGGTGTTTGGGCTTTGCGCTCGGCTGTGTGGTGTTTCTACTGTCAGCGCTCGTGATCCTGAACTTCTTCTCGCCCCGGGGCTGGGAGTCCTGACGTCGAGCCTCGGCCGTTGATCCCCGAGGGGATGCCCGTGCTCATCGGCGACGACCTGGGCTTCGAGGACGGCCCGGCTGTGCCGCGGTCGGCGGCGGTGGTGAACCGGTGGTTGCGTGAGCTCCCGGCCAGCGGGGCGCCGGCGCCGAGCTCGTGGGAGAACATCTGCTGACGAAACGCGCCAAGGTCTTCTACCTTGGGCCCGCGAACTACTGCTGGTTCACCGACCCGTCCCGGGCACTCTGCCTCAAACTGGCCGGCACCCCACGGCCGACCGGCCGCTGATCGGGATGTGTGACTCTCGAAGCCCAAATCGCCCGACTCAAGACGGAGAACGCCAAGCTCAAGGAACGGCTGGCCGCGTCGGAGCAGACGATCGACGAGCTCACGGACTTCCGCACCCAGGTCCTGGCCCAGCTCGTCGCCCAGCACGAGGAGATCGTTCATCTCCGAGAGTCCGCCGCTGGGACGAGCCGCGTCAGCTGCCTTCCCACATCGCGAACCACAATGGGATCCAGAACTGGCGACCTCGCGCAATCGTGCATCGCGTATTCCTCTGTGTATGAGGTATCGCGGTCACCGTGTGTGTTTACCGGCCTTGGCGGCGAGGCGGACGGTGGTCTCCCTCCGCAGCCGAACAGCGACTCCTCGATCACCGACGCCGAGACCCCGTGAACGGTGGTGAGGTGTGTGAATTCTCCACGCGGCCTACCTCGGTTCTTCTACAGTCCGTGTCACGGGATGGTGACTTCTTGGAGGTGCGGTTTGGATCCGGTGGTTGCGGCGACGGGGACTGCGTTGGTGGCGGCGATGGCGACGGACGCCTGGCAGCAGGCCCGCGTCGCGGTGGTGCGGTTATGGCGGCGAGCGCGTCCGGAGCAGGCCGGGGCGGTAGAAGGAGAGTTGGAAGAGGTCCGACTCGGGGTGATGGCTGCCCGTGAGGCTGGGGACAGCGACACGGAGCAGGCGTTCGCCGGGCAGTGGCGGCTGCGGTTCCAACAGCTTTTGCACGAGGACCCGCACCTGGCCGAGGAACTGCGGCGGCTGTTGGACGAGGATCTCACTCCTACTCTCGCCGACCGTGAGCGGAACGGCATAGCGTCGATCGTGATGAACGCGAAGGCTGACGGGGGTGCGAGGGTGTACCAGGCTGGCCGCGACCAGCACATCTCCGAAGCGTGAGCGAGGCCGACGGTGAGCCGGTCCCCCCTGCTGGCGTTATGCAGGGGCGGGCTGACGGCGGAGGGCGCGTATATCAGGCCGGGCGCGATCAGTACATCACCCATTACACCAGTCCAGCACCCGCGCCGGGCGGCTGCGCCCCCCTCCATGTGGACACGCTGGTCGCGGACCGTGCCGACTTCATCGGCCGAGAGCGGGAACTGGCCTGGTTGCACTCGGTTCTACCCCCTGAGGGTGAGAAAACGGCGGTCGTGATCTCTGCCATCGGTGGCATCGGGGGCGTCGGCAAGACCGCACTCGCGGTGCATGCCGCGCACCAGTTCATGGACCGTTTCCCTGACATCCGGTTGTACATCGACCTGCACGGCTACGACCCAGCAGGGCACCCCCCGACAGCTCCGAACGCTGTCCTTGGCGAATTCCTGGATCTGCTTGGCGTCCCTCCGGACCGAGTTCCGGCCGGGCTGGACGCGCGAGCGGCTACGTTCCGAAACCTGCTTGCCTCACGCCAAGTCCTGCTGGTGCTGGACAATGCCCGAGACGAGCAGCAGGTCCGCCCGTTGCTGCCCGGTTCACCTGGCTGCTTTGTACTGGTGACCAGCCGCAACCGCCTGTCCGGGCTGGAAGCCAAGCACCTGGACCTGGACGTGTTCTCCGAAGCCGAAGCGCTTGTGCTGCTCAAACAGATTGTCGGTGACGTCCGGGTTGAAGCGGAGCCGCACGACGCTGCTGATATCTGCCGCCTTGTGGGTTATCTCGGGCTTGGCTTGTCGGTAGCCGCGCACAAGCTGCGCTCCCGTCCCACCTGGACGCTCGCTTTTTACGCCGCTCGACTCCGGAGCGAGCATGGCTGCCTTCGGGAACTGTCCGTTGGCGACCGAGCCGTGGCTGCAGCGCTCGCGCTCTCGTACGCGCCCCTTCCCGAACCGCATCGACGTCTCTTCCGCCTCTTGGCATCGCATCCCGGGGACTCGTACACGCCGCATTCCACAGCCGCTCTGCTTGATGCTTCCCCGCAGGAGGCGGAAGACGTCCTCGAGGACCTGCTCGATCAGTACATGGTCCAACAGCGCGAGCACGGCCGCTATCACATGCACGACCTCTTGAGGGCCTTCGCCCGCACGTGCGCCGACACCGAAGATGCTCCCGAAGCCACATGCGCAGCAGTAGAGCGGCTGGCCTGCTGGTACCTCGTCACGGCGGATACGGCTCGCCGGCTCCTCTCCCCAACCGATCCCGAACGCACCTTCGAGGCGGTGGCCGAACCGCGTCACCCGCTTCCAATGACAGATCATGCGCAGGCACTGAGCTGGTGTGAGGCCGAACGGAAAACGCTGGCCGCCCTCGTGCGAGCCACGGCCAAAGCCGGGCTGGACAAGCTCACCTGGCAAATACCTTGGATACTGTTCTCCTTCTTCCGACTCCGCGGTCACTACGGCGATTGGGTCTCCACTCATTTGCTCGCCTTGGAGGCGGCAGAGCGCCTGGATCACCCGGCTGCCCGCGCGAACACGCTCAACAACCTCGGGCTGGCGTACTGGCGACTTCGTCGCTTGGATGACGCGATCACCTGCTACGAGCAGGCTCTGCCCCTGCACCGTGGAGTCGGTAACCAAGTAAATGAAGCCAATTCTCTTACCAACCTCGGCCTTGTCTATTGGGAACTGCAGCGTTATAACGAGGCGATCTCGTGCCACCGGCGAGCGCTCCACCTTCGCTGGGAGACCGGCGACCGCCAGGGTGAAGGCGCCACGTTGAATAACCTCGGGCTTGTCTATGTTGAGATGGGGCTGTGTGACGAGGGCCTGGTCTACTACCAGCAGGCACTGCTGCTTCGCCAGCAGGCTGATGACCGGCGAGGCCAAGGCATCACGCTGGACAACATAGGCATCGCTTACCGCGACACTGGGTTGCTCGTCGAGGCTCTCACCTACCTACTCCAGGCGCTGGATATTCGCCGGGACATAGGTGACCGTGAGGGTGTCGCCAACACGCTGAAGAGCCTCGGCGAGACCTACCTGCAGGCCGGAGACACGGCGAAGGCCAGGGCTTGCTGGATCGAGTCCGCAGCGCTCTATGACGCCTTGGGTGTCCCAGAGGCTGCTGAGGTCCGCAGTCGGCTTTCCATCCTTGATGCGATTTGACGGTTCATCATACTGGAGCCGTTACTCGAAGCAACGGTTAACTCCCGGTAGCAGTCTGTGATCGGGAGCTGCAGCTGAGACATCCCAAAGGGTGTGATCTATCTCATGGGCGGCGCTTTCCGCTACAGCACACCTCGCGATCTGCGTGGCAAAAGGTGCACAGTCGGCACCCCTACACAATCGCTACACAAGGTCGTATGCACACGGTCTCTGCGGGCACAAGGCACACGTACGTCACCAGGCTCATCGAGTCGGGCTACGACGCGGGGTTCGTCACCGAGCAGGTCGGCCACTCTCACGCCGCCACGACGGCTATCTACACGGCGCTCAGCAGCGAGTACCAGAACTTGCAGGTCCGCCAGCACCTGGAGGCGGCCGAGGCCGAGGTGCTCCGTCTCGCGTTCGCTCAGGCCGATCTCGAGGCGGAGTGCGATGAGGAGCTGGCGAGCACCCTCGCCCCGCAGGGTAACGACTCCCGGAGGGGCGCGTGATGAGGGCCGTGCCCGCACCGGAGCCCCATTCGGAAGGCGTCAGGGCCAGCTCAAGACCACAGTACGAGTGGCGGCTGCGCGAGCTGATGGCCGTCCGGAAGAACTGGTACACCACCACCAAGCTGACCGAGGCCCTGCACGAGCATGGCTTCGACTTCGACCGAAGCCACATCTATCGGCTGGTCAGCGGCGACAAGCCTCCCAAGATGCCGGTCGATCTGTTGCTGGCACTGTGCAAGATCCTCGGCTGCCGGTTCGAGGAACTCGTCGTCGAGGTCGCTTCGGCGGAGAGCAACGTGGCGCTGCCCGAACAGGCCGGCCCGCGTCCGCTGCTGCCGGAGTCGCCGATGCTCGACGCCGGCTTCTTCGACGCCGAAGCCTGACCGGCCCCCATGGCGGTGGACAAGAGCCAGCAGCGGGGACGCGGCTCGTGCGACGACTGCGGCCGCGAGCGATATCTGCGGGTGAACACGCGCTCGATTCAGCTGTGCGCGACTTGTTCCGATCGCCGCCGGCCAACCGAGGAGTGCATCGACTGCCGACAGCACCGGGTGCCCTACGCTCGGACCGCTGCCGGCCCGGTATGTCAGGCGTGCCAACGACGCCGCAACGCCCAGCCGTGCGCCCGATGTGGCCAGCTCCGAGTCGTGACGGCGCGGCTGGAGGATGGCAAACCGTTGTGTCAAACCTGCTGGAAGAAGCAGCAGATCGGCGAGCCATGCGTCGGCTGCGGCGAGGTACGCGCGGTCCACCAGCGTGGCGAGAGTGGACCGCTGTGTGAACGCTGCTACCGCCAGCGCACGCCTCGCCTGAAGTGTGCGGTCTGCGGCGAGGTTCGCCAGATGCAGAGCGCGGCGAAGAGGGTCTGCCGCCGTTGCGCCGCGTTGATGCGCACGCATGAGCCCTGTCGGGACTGCGGCAAGAGCCGGGAAGTCGCCCACCGCGACGAGCGCGGTCCCCAGTGCCGGTACTGCCGAAGCCGCGACCGTTCCCGCCCCTGCGCACGGTGCGGCACGACCGCCGTGATCGTCGCCCGCGGTCCCGACGGGCCTCTGTGCGCCCGCTGCCGCCGCCAGGACCGGTTTCCCGAACACCCCTGCCGGGACTGCGGGCTGCGTACCGCAGAGGTCACCACCGTCGAAGACGGGATCCCGCGCTGTGCATCCTGCTACGGGAAGATGCGGGTTCCTTGCAGTCGCTGTGGCGCCATCGCCCGTGCCAACCGCCGCTGGCCCGAAGGGCCGGTCTGCCGGGCATGTGTCGACCAAGTGCTGGCCAGCCCCGCCGTCTGCTCCCGCTGCCAGCAGCCCAGCATCGCCTTCCAACACAACGATGGCGGCCCCATGTGCCCTGAGTGTGCCGGCGTCCGCTTCTCCTACCGCTGCCGCACCTGCCACGGCTTCGCGCGACTCGAATCCGACGCGCGCTGCCGCGCCTGCACCGCACAGACCCGACTGGCTGGCCTCACCACCGACCCGGTCACCGGCGCCACACCCGATTGGCTGCAGCCACTCGTCGACGAGCTGGCCGCCTACGAGAACCCGTCGAGTCTCGACGCCTACCTCCGCGGCCCCGGCGGAGAACTGATCAGACAGCTCGCTACGGGTTCCCTCCTGCCAGAGCACGAGGCCCTCGACGAGCTGCGGCAGACCGCCTCGGTCAACCACCTACGGGATGTACTCACCCTGGTCGGCATCCTGCCCCCGCGCGACGAACAACTTGCCCAACTCACCCGCGACATCATCGTCCACGCCAGCGCACTCGACCCCGGCAACCGGCTCATCCTCACCCGCTACGGCCGTTGGTCCCTGATGCCACTCGCCCAGCACGCCATCCGTCACGGCAAGCCCCTGACCAAGGGACAACGCGCCTATCTCCTGCGTCGCCTCCGTGTCGCCCGACAGTTCCTCGGCCATCTCCACAGCTGCGGCGTCCTCCTGGCCGATTGCACGCAGGCCCGCTGCGACCGATGGGTCACCCAGCACAGCCACTACCAGGCAGAACTCCGTCAGTTCCTGGTCTGGTCGGCTGACGCCCGCCTGTCCCCGCCACGCATCGCCATCGCTGCAGCCCAGCGCGCTGAAGATCGCTCGATCATGAGCGACACCGAACGTGTCCTGGCTGCCCTGCGACTGGAGACCGACGAGACCGTCCCTCTCGCCGACCGCGTCGCCGGATGTCTGGTCCTCCAGTACGGGCAGCTGTGCACCCGCATCGTCAGCCTCACACTGGACGACGTCCAGCACCACCCGAACGAGCCCGACACTCTCGGCCTGCTCTTCGGACGTGATCCGCTCTGGCTCCGGCCTCGCCTGTCTGCGCTGCTGCAACGGCTGATCGACAGCCGCACACCACCGACCGTCATCGCCCGTGCCCGCGCGACCCCCTACCTCTTCCCCGGCATGCGCCCCGGCCGTCACCTCACTGCGAACGCCCTGAGTGAGCGACTCATCCGCCACGGCATCCCTGCCACACGCCTCGCCCGCAACGGTGCTTGGCTCTCCCTGGTCAGCTCCGTGCACTGGAAGCTGCTCGCCGACCTCATCGGCACCTGCAACGCCACGGCCCACCGCTGGCACCAGCACTCCGCCACAGACCGCGCGAGCTACGTCGCCATGCGGATGAAGGACCGACCACCACCCCCCGCCCCTGAGTGACTACAGGCTCACATGTCGAATATCCCGTTTCGCCGTAATGGCCTCGGATCTCCGAATGTCCCATGTGAGGGACACAGCGCTTCTGGTCTCTCGGCCCTGTCCCTGAAGGCCGACGCCGCCGCGGATGTCATGCCCGGGACCGCAGTCATCCGCCGGCGTCACCGGGGTTCGACACCGCCCGCAGTGGGACCTCGTGTTTTGCGCGACCCAGCTGGTGCTGGCCGCCATGAACTTCCGGAAGTACGCTCCGGCCCCGCCGCCGATGATGCCGTAGCCAGTGGCGTCCGCGACCCACGCCAGGGTTACGAGGGCCTGCTCGGTTCGCGTCATGGTGACCGGAGTACCTTGGCGACCCCAAATCCGCAAGGACAGGTCGTTGCTGGCCGTTGCCAGGTAGACGCCGTCGGGCGAATACGACCGACATGCTCGTGCCGGTGGTGCACTGCCGTTTCTACGGCGTCGGGGGTTGCTGTCGCTGCCGCATGCGCGCTGACAGGCTCCCGTCGCGTCCGGCACGGCGACCTCTCTCTGCCGGGCCGTTCGGCGTCACCGGTGATGACGAATGCCTCGTCGACATCCGTTCTTGTGACTTGGCTCAGTTGCTGGCGGAGGCAGAGGCTGCTCGATCCAGCCAATCTGACCATTCCCGCCCGTGGCACGTGCGGGTCACGACAGAGTGGTCCGTTATGGGTTACAGGGGTCGTTGGTTGCGTGTGGTGCCGTGGGGTGTGTGCGCGGCGGCTGCCGTATGGCTGGTCATCAGCGGCATCGTAGGCGGGTGGGACAAAGCGGATCAGAAGGCTAGCGTGGTCGGCGCGGTGAGCGGTCTGGTGGCTCTTGTGCTGACAATTCCGGCCCGGCCGGGCCGGAATGCCGATGTGGGGCTGGGTACCGTTGCCGACGACCTTGCGCTCGCGGTGAAGCGGCAGTGGGACGACGAGGTCGAGGCCAGGCGCTTGAACGATCCGTATCCTCTGCCCGTCGCCTGGCGTACGGCCGATGCGGCCCTGACCGAGCCCTGGGCCCGGCTGACGGGCCTGGCCAGTGACTGGCCCGGCACCCCGCCCGGCGATCCCGCCGGGTGGCCTGCGAACGAGGCCGATCTGGCGGGACACTACGTGCAGATCCGCGAGGTCTTCGTTAACCGTGTGCCTACCCGTCGGCTGGTCGTGCTCGGCGAGCCCGGCTCCGGCAAGACCGTGCTACTCATCCGCCTGCTCCAGGATCTGATGCAGCACCGGCAGGATGGCGAACCTGTACCGGTCCTGTTCTCCCTCGCCTCTTGGGACCCCACCCACGATCCCCTCGAATCCTGGCTGGCCGAACAGCTACGACGCAGTCACCCAGGACTGCGTGCCCCAGCACCGACCACCACCGCCACACTAGGCACCCGCCCGCTCGATCTGGCTCAGGCGCTGCTGGCAACCGGAAGCATCGTCCCGCTGCTCGACGGCTTCGACGAGCTACCCCCCGCCCTGCACACCGTGGCGCTGGACACCCTCAACCGGACCATGCCCGCCCGACAGCCCCTGGTCCTGTCCAGCCGCGCCGTCCCCTACCGCACAGCCCTGGCCAGGCCCGACGCAACGGTCCGGCTCAACGGCGCAGCCGGCATCCACCTGCTCCCCCTCACACCTCAGACCGCCGCCGACTACCTCCGCCGCGACGCAGGCGGTCCCCACGCCCCCGCCGCCAACCGCTGGAACCAGGTAATTACCCACCTGGGCACCAACACCCCTGCCGGACAAGCACTGAGCACCCCATTCGGACTGTTCCTGGCCCGCACCATCTACAACCCCCGCCCCCAAGCCACGCCCGGACCCTACGGGCCCTGACCCCGGAGTTTGGACACCGGAGAGACTTGGATCTTGATGGTCCAGGAGAACGGAGTCCCTGTGGGGATGAAGCACTATCCCACCGAGTTCAAGGCGGACGCGGTGGCGCTCTACCAGTCGCGTCCGGGAGCGACGATCAAGTCGGTTGCCACCGATCTCGGGGTGAACACCGAGACGCTGCGGAACTGGATCCGGGCCGCCGACGGACGCCGTGCCGGTGCCCACTCCGCGCCTGCGGCTGCGCCGCAGCCTGGCGGCGAGCTGGTTCAGGCGGAGCTGGCCGCCGCGCGCAAGAGGATCCGCGAGCTGGAGGAAGAACGCGACATCCTCCGCAAGGCGGCCCGGTATTTCGCGACGGAGACGCGCTGGTGACCCGCTGCCAGTTCGTTGAAGATCATCAGCGCCGGTTCGGCGTCAAGCGGCTCTGTGACATTCTCGGGATCTCCCGCTCGAGCTTCTACTACTGGCGCCGGACCGCCCCTGCCAGGGTGGCCCGGCAGGCCGCTGACGCCCAGCTCGCCGCCCGGATACGCAAGGTCCACGAGGACTCCGACGGCACCTACGGCGCCCCGAGAATCACCGCTGAGCTCCGCGACGACGGCGGCCAGGCGGTCAACCACAAGCGGGTTGCGAGGATCATGCGGACGATCGGGCTCGAGGGCGTCCGGCTGCGGCGCCGGCAGCGCACCACCGTCGCGGACCCGGCCGCGCCGAAGGCGCCGGACCTGATCGGGCGTGACTTCACCGCCACGGCCCCGAACACGAAGTACGTCGGCGACATCACCTACCTGAGGATCGGTGGCGGGAAGTTCTGCTATCTCGCGACCGTCATCGACCTCTGCTCGAGACGCCTGGCGGGGTGGGCAGTCGCCGATCACATGCGGACCGAACTCGTTACCGACGCCCTGGCCGCCGCCGAGCGGACCCGCGGGAGCCTGGCCGGGGCGGTGATGCACACCGACCACGGCTCGCAATACACGAGCCGAGAATTCGCCGAAGCCTGCAGGTCAGCAGGGGTCCGTCAGAGCATGAGCGCGGTCGGGTCCAGCGCGGACAACGCACTGGCGGAGTCGTTCAACGCGACCTTCAAAAGAGAGACGCTGAAGGGGCAAAGGGGCTGGCCAAGCGAGCGTGAGGCCCGGCTCGACGCCTTCCGATGGCTGACCCGATACAACACCCGACGCCGGCATTCCCGCCTCGGACAACGCTCCCCGATCGCCTACGAGACCACCTTCCACCCACTATCAACTACCCTGACCCGAGCCGCATAGATGTGTTCAAGCTCCGGGGTCAAGGCCCAACTCTGCGACACCGCCGCCTACCCCACCCGTGCCGCCCTGGACACCCACCTGCTCAACGCCTACATCCCCGCCGCCTACAGCCCTCACAACCCCAACCCGTCCCCCTGGACCAAACTCCAGGCCCATCGCACCCTCACCTTTCTTGCCCACCACCTGGAAAACCACCGCGACGGCACCCCCAACCTCGCCTGGTGGGAACTCCACTACGCTGTCTCCGCCCGCACCAAACGCATCATCTACGGTGTGCTCGGCGGCATCGGGATTGTTTTCCTTGCCGTGTCCACCGGTGACCCGTGGGGCGGCTTTGTATTTGGGTTCTCCCTCGTACTCGCCTCCACCGCCCTGTCCCTGCTACTGCCCGCAATCCGGCGCACCCCAGGCACAGGTCTGAACCTGGCCCTCCGCGCGCTCGCCTACAGCCTCACTCTGATCCTCTTCTGGATGGCGCTTAGCCTTCTCATGAAGATCTTGCTAGACATCGAGACGGCAAGGTGGAGGGGCTTGTCCACGCCATACCTCTTCATCGGAGGGGCTGCCATCATGCCGCTAACCTTCTTCGGACGGACACGTACAGGGGCACCCAAAGTGCGAATCCGCTGGTCGCTCGGCTCCACGCTGATCGGGTTGCTTTGGGTGCCTGGCCTGACCATCCTCGGCGTACTTGCGGTAGGAATTATTTACGGTGCCAGTGCCAGTTCCAAAGATACATCTGTGTGGACCTATTTTTCTGGAATGTATGCAGCTATCGGGGCCCTTTCGGGATTTTTTCTCGGGACTATGAGTGCGTTGTTGCACATAGTCGCCCGAGGGGTTAGGTCGGAGCCTTCCGACCTAACCACCGAGGTCGGAGCTGCCCCGCTGCTTGCCCGGGATCGCCGCATCTGCCTTATGTTCGCACCGATGGGGGGCATCGCCTCCGGGCCCTTCACCATATTGGCCGGTGCCTCGCGCGAAGCGGCAGTCGTGGTCGGCTGCGGGGTGATTATTGGTCTGACGGTCGGCGCTTACCATACAGCTTGGGCAGACTTCGTGGCATCAAGGACCTACCTTGCGATACGGCGCAGAGTGCCCTGGCGCCTCATGCCGTTTCTCCAGGATGCGCACGAACACCGCGGTGTGCTGCGGCAAATCGGAACCGTCTACCAGTTCCGGCACATCGAACTGCAACGCCACCTTGCTCAGCAGCCCTGGCCACCAGTCACATAGGAACATTCGCCGGGCATCCACCGAATCCCGCGTCCCCTATACCTACGGGGTCGACAGCGCGCCCGCTTTGACGTTCTCGGTCACACGGTAAACCCAACAGGGACAGCGGCCAACCGTTCGCTGGTCCGCTGACAGGATAGGGAATCGCGGGATATTCAGCTCGCTCGAACACTCAGTGCGATGGCGACAATCATCTACCCACCTCGGTATTGGTGACAGGTAGCGTGCCGAATCGGTGAAGATTTCCGTGCATCGAGTTCGTAACACGATCTTGTTGAAGCGTCCTGGTTGGCCGTGACCGGTGTGTGATTTGGCCGTTCGTGAGGGTGTGCTTACTCGACCTTGACTCGTGGACGACGAGTTGTGGGCGTTGATCGAGCCGTCGCTGCCGCCGTGGCCGGAGCGGTCGCCAGTGCCGCGGCCGGTGCCGGATCGTCTCTGTCTGCAGGGGATCCTGTTCGTCCTCCACAACGATATAGCCTGGCAACTTCTGCCGCTGGAGCTGGGGTTCGGCTCGTGTCAAACGTGCTGGCGACACCTGGACCGGTGGCAGAAGGCGGGATCTTCAACCAGTTGCACCGGGTCCTGCTCGCGGAGCTGAACGCGGCCAGCGAGCTCGACTGGTCACGGGCGTGCGTGGACGGTCTCATGTCCGTGCGAAAGCGGGCGCCGACACCGGCCCGTAGCCGGTCGCCCCGGCACCCTGCTCGGCGACAAGGGCTACGCCTCCAACCCGAACCGCGACAAACGCCTCGCCGTCCGATGAGGGCACCGCACCGAACTCTACGACGCCTTCACCTCCCTCGCCTGCAGCCTCATCTGCTGGAGACGCCTCAAGAAGGCCCGGCCGTGATCGTGTTACGAGCTCTACAGAGAACGAGAGCGGGATCAGCGCTATCTCCGAGGGAACGATCAGACAGGAGTTCGTCTCGCCATGCTGCCCCTTGGGCCGGACAAGGGCCGTCGTCAACAAGAAAGGGACATACGAAACGCGAACCTACAGTGACCGTGCTCCTGTCAGCAGAAGAGGGCAAACCACCCCAAAGAAGTCAGCTGTGCGGAACCATTCGACGAGGCCAAATACTGCGCTGCACCAGATCCTCGACCCCGAGACCGGATTCGCCGTGCTGCCGGGTGGCAAGACGGAGGCGCAGGACCACGGCGACCCCGTGTCCACCCTGCTGCGCGAAGCCGAGGAAGAGGCGGCCGCCCAGCTGGGCAGGCCTCTGCGCCTCGGGCACGTCACCGATCCCTCAGCCCGCCTCGGTTACCTGCGCTACGGTGCGGCACTCACCGGCGTGTGAGTGTCACTACTGCGCACGCCTTGCGGCGTCGGCCGATCGGCGAACTGACCGTGGAGGACGTGCGCTTGTTGATAGGGCAGGGCATTGGCCTGCCCTACCTCCTGCCACTGGCACTGGCACTGGCACTGGCACTGGCACTGGAGGTGCTTCGGGAGAACCCGATGGCGGAGGGGCACATGTACGAAGGTGATCTGCTGTCCGCGGTCCTTGCCACGAACCCATCGGTCTGGGACGAGTTTCCCGACCTCTGCAGAGAGCTTCGCGCGATCGTCTTGAAGTCGGCTGGCCTTCCCCCTGACCTGCGACGGAAGGTTGAGTTCTTCCTGGCTCCATAGAGCACCGGCGCAGAACGTTCCCCCTCGAAGCGAAGGTCGGCGTGCTCCTGCGAGACGTCTCGCAGGAGCACACGCGGGCCCGGACGTGTCGCCGGTCGGCCACGGGCGGGCCGACGGACCATGATGCCGGTCATCGCCCATCGGATCACGGTCTCTGAGCGGGCCGGGCTAGGGCGTGTGTCGAAAGTCCCGCCTGGCTCGCGACGCCCGGCACGCGCGCTCGCCGCGTTGTCGGCGTTGTCCGTGTTGTTGGAGTGTTCTCGTACGTCCAGTACGAGGACACTCCTCCGCCTTGCGATCGCACGCACCGGACGCCGTGAGCCCCGCCCTTCGGGCGGACGGCGCTACTTTCGACACACGCCCCCAGGGCCTGTCCGACGGGTCAGGCCCTGATGCCTGTCCAACAGGGCTTTGGGCTTGCGCTTTCCGTTGCGGCAACTTCTACGGTCATGTGTGTGGCCGGAGAGACCGGCCCGGCGAGGGAGGCACCGGCAATGGCCTGGTCGATCGCGGAGGTGGCGCGGATGTCCAAGGCGACATCGCGGACGCTACGGCACTACGACGAGATCGGCCTGCTGCCGCCCGCATGGATCGGGAGCAACGGGCACCGCTACTACGAGGAGGCCGATCTACTGCGGTTGCAGCAGATCCTGCTGATGCGGGAGCTGGACCTGGGGCTGCGCGAGATCCAGGCGGTCCTGGACAGCCAGCTCGACCAGGTGGCCGTGCTCCGTGAGCACCACCAACGGCTGCTCGCGGAACGGGACCGCCTGGAGACGCTGGCCCGTACGGTCGGCCTCACCATCGCCGAACTGGAAGAAGGTAAGGACAAGGGTCATATGACGAAGATCAACAAGCCGGAGAACCTGTTCGAGGGGTTCCAGCCCCCCTCCGAGGCCGAGGCCGAGGTACGGGAGCGGTGGCCGCAGGCGTGGGAGCAGTCCCGGCAGGCCGTCGAGGCGATGACCTCCGAGGACACGGAGCGCTGGCAGCGTGAGGTGACGGCGCAGATGATCCGTATGGCGGAGTTCATGGTGGCTGGCACGCCGGTATCCGACCCGGCGGTACAGGCCGAAGTGGACGCCAACTACCAGGGCATCTGCCGGTTCTGGACCCCGACCGCGGCCGCGTACAAGGGAGTGGGCCAGACCTATGTCGACGACCCGCAGATGCGGGCCAACTTCGACAAGATCGCCGACGGTCTCGCCGTCTACCAGCGCGATGCGATGACCGTGTATGCCGATGCCCGGCTGAGCTGACCGCACGCGCCTAAGGGCTGTTCGGTGGGTCATGAGCGCAGCCGGAGGCGAATGGCTGCGACGGTCACGGTGCCGTGGAAGATGTATGCCCTCCTATCGAATCGGGTGGCTACGGCACGGAAGCCCTTGAGGGCGTTGATCGTTCGCTCGACTTCATTCCTGCGCTTGTGGAGCGACTTGTCGAAGTCGGTGGGCCGACCGCCCCGGCTGGCACGGTGCTGCCTGTTGGCCCGCTGGTTTCTCGGTTCGGGAATGGTGTGCTTGATCTTGCGTCTGCACAGGTACCGGCGGTTACGGCGGGATGAGTACGCCTTATCGCCGCTGCGGTGATCAGGCCGGGTGCGCGGGTGACCGCCACCCGGCCGTGGTACGCGAACGCGCTCAAGGACCGGGATCAACTGAGGTGCGTCGCCCCTCTGCCCTGGTGTGATCAGCACCGCCAGGGGCCGGCAGCCGCCGTCTCCGATGAGATGAATTCTCGTGGTCAGACCTCCCCTGGACCGGCCGAGAGCCTCGTCGGGGCGATGCTGAGCGGGCAGGATCCGTTTCCTTGGAATTCGCGGCGGACGCCTTCGAGCCCCGGCGGCATGCTGATGGGCCCGGCAGGTCGACGGGTCAATGCCGACCATGCTCCGGTCGATACGTTCCTCGGCGTCTGCGTCGGTCTGGACGGCACGCAGGACGTTCTCCCAGGTGCCGTCCGCCGACCAGCGCCGATGCCGGTCGTGGCAGGTCTTCCACTTCCCGAAGCGCGTCGGCAGGTCGCGCCGAGAAATGCCGGTGCGCTGGCGGAAGAGGATGCCGTTGACTATCTTGCGATGGCACTTCCACCGCCCGCCCCGTCCCACGTTCTTCGGAAGGGTGCGGCTCCAACCGAGCCCACTGCGCGTCAGAAAGATCGCCGCGCCCCACACCAGCCGGAAAGATCTCGCCCATCGCCGGTCACACGACCCATCGGACAGGCTCTAGTCTCGTAGTCACGTGCGAGGCCGCGGTGGGACGTGAGCCACAAGAAAGTGCGCTCGACCGCCCGTCTCTCGGGCTGAACCTGGAATCCGCGCTGGCCCAGGGCCGCGCTCGATCTCCAGCTCACGAGCTCACGGCCGAGGATCGTCCGTGACCACTCCACGAGGCGGCCGGCCAAGCCCTGGTCCGCCCAGATCCTCAGCGCACCCGGGCTGGTCCAGGCGAGTCCACAGCGACGAACGCTGCCGCATCGCTCGCAAGGGCGAGAAAGCCCCTGCTCAGGCGGGTCGGCGGTGGCATGTGGAGCGGACACATGCCGGGCAGAACGCCTTCCGTCGCCCGGCACGCTGCTGTGAGCGCCGCGCCGTGGTCGCCGACGCGTTCTTCGACCTCGTCGACACCGTCATCACCGTCCGCGGTCTGATCCGCCGGGCATCGGCCATCCACCGCCGGCACACCCGACCCCACCACCGCCCTTGAACCGCCGACGTTGGCACGCCCTCAGAGGTGCGGTACTTGGCCATTCCGACCTGAGCGCCGAGCGCAACCACCGGGGACGGCCCGCCCGCCACCACTCATGCCTCGATGCCACGCCGTGCGATGTCGGCGGCGATGCCGTCCAGCACGCCGGCAAGGCCTGCGGCGAAGAGGGCGTCGAGGTCCCAGGGGTTGGCGCCCGCGAGCATTGCGGGGCCGAGCCGTGGGTACGCGCCGGACTCGTAGAGCGAACTGTGTCCGTCGTCCGGCTCGTGGGACGTTCGCCGACCGGTGCTTCGAGCCTGCCGTTCCGCCTCCACGTCGCTGACGTAGGTCAGGGCCACCCCCTGTACGTAGGAGGCGAACATGAACATGTAACGGAACGCGTCAGCGGGTTCGAGACCGAGTCCGTCGAACGCGGAGAAGGCGCTCTCGCTGTCCGCGGCGAGTGCCGGGCTGGAGTGCGTCCAGGCCGTCACCAGGACCTTCGACAGGACCCATGGGTGGCGGTGGTACAGCTCCCAGTCGCGGTAGGCGGCCCGTTCGAGGCCGTGTCGCCAGTTCCGCGGCGGTGTGTCGGGCAGCGGGACGCCTGTCAGTGCGGCCTCCACCATCAGGGCCACCAGGTCGTCCTTGGACGCAACGTACCTGTACAGGGCCATCGTGCTCGCGCCGAGGTCCGTGGCGACGCGGCGCATCGACAGAGCGTCGAGCCCCTCCGTGTCCGCGACATCGATCCCGGCCCGCACGATGCGCTCGACGGTCAGCTGGGGTGCACTGCCGCCGGCGTCCGGCGCACCACCGCCCAGGACGCCTCCCTCCGGGAACCCGGTCGACGCGTCGGTCCTTCGCGCCCGGTAGGCCCGTGTCCGGCAGGCCTGGGAGCAGTACCGTCGCGGCCGCCCCCGTTCCGCAGGTTCCAGACCTCGTCCGCAGGACTCACATACGGACTGCTCCGACATCACCACACTCCTTTTCGTCACACACCCGATGTTGTGACGAAAGTCTAGCTCACCCGGCGCAGCGAACCACGTGAACCCAGGTACCAGCAGGTAAAGAAGGCTCTTGCAGGAAAGGGTACCTTCCCGCTTATGCTGTACACGGCGTGACGCGTACCGAGTACGCGAAGGGTGACGGAATTTATGGTCGCCAGTCTTCCGCCACCGATCGAAGGAACAGGAGTGAGTGAAGGGCATGGCCGAAGTGAGCAAGAGAGCCGGAGCGCGGCAGTGGATCGGGCTCGCCGTCCTGGTGTTGCCGTGCGTCCTGGCGTCCATGGACATGTCCGTCATGTTCGTCACGCTCCCGTCCCTGACGGCCGACCTCCACCCGAGCAGTGCGGAACTGCTGTGGATCATGGACTCGTACGGCTTCCTGCTGGCCGGCCTACTGATCACGATGGGTACCCTCGGTGACCGGATCGGGCGGCGGCGCGTGCTGCTGATCGGCGCTGCGGCCTTCGGCCTCGCCTCGATCCTGGCGGCCTGCTCGACCGGCCCCGAGACGCTCATCGCGACCCGCGCGCTCATGGGCATCGCCGGATCCACGTTGGCCCCCTCCACTCTCTCCCTGATCCGGAACATGTTCTCCGACGAACGCCAGCGGGCCACCGCTGTAGGCGTCTGGACAGCCGGTTTCGCCGGCGGTGCTGTCCTCGGCCCCATCATCGGCGGTCTGCTCCTCGAGCACTTCTGGTGGGGCTCGGTCTTCCTGATCAACGCGCCCGTGATGATCCTGCTGCTGGTACTCGGACCGCTGCTGCTGCCCGAGTACCGCGACCCCGAGCCGGGCCGCTTCGACCTGCTCGGCGCGCTGCTGTCCCTGGTGGCCGTTCTCGCCGTGATCTACGGCGTCAAGGCGACGGCGGAGCACGGCTTCGCCTGGCCCGGCACAGTCTGCATCGCTGCCGGACTCGGCGTGGGAGCACTGTTCGTCCGTCGCCAGCGCACGGCCGCCCATCCGATGATCGACCTCGCGTTGTTCCGCACTCGCCGGTTCAACGTGCCGCTGCTCATCGACGCCCTGGCGACCTTCGCGATGGTCGGCTTCTCGTTGTTCAATTGGCAGTTCATGCAGCTCGTCCTGGGCATGAGTCCGTTCGAGTCGGCCCTGTGGTCACTGCCCACGTTCCTCGTGATGCCCGTGGGCATCGCCCTGGCCACCGCGATGGCGCCGCGCGTCGGCAAGCCGAACGTGATGGCCGCCGGGCTGGTGGTGGCGGCCGCCGGTTACGTCGCGCTGGCTCTTGTCGAGACCGACTCGAGCATCGTGCACCTGGTGAGCGCCCTGGCTGTGGTCTCCATCGGCATCGGCGGCGTGTCCGCCGTGGTCACCGAGGTGATCCTGTCGGCCGCGCCGCCCGAGCGGGCCGGGGCGGCCTCCGCACTGGCGGAGACCTCCGCCGAGTTCGGCGGCGCGCTGGGTATCGCGGTTCTGGGCAGTATCGGCACAGCCGTCTATCGCTCACACATGGAGTCCCAGGCCCCCGCCGGCCTCACCCCCGAGCAGCGGGCGGGCGCGGAGGAGACTCTCGGCGCCGCCGCCGAAACCGCTGCGGCCCTGCCGCACCGGACCGCAGAGGCTCTGCGCAGGGTGGCCTTCGACGCCTTCAGCCACGAGATGCGGATCGCTGCGGTGGCCGCCCTCGTAGTAACAGCCGGCGGAGCGATCCTGATCGCCACCCTGCTCCGAGGCAGCCAAGCGGCCCGGACCCGTGGCTGGGCAGCAGAGGAGGCGGAGCACCTGGCAGAACCGGGCCGACACGACGAGGCCGATGGACTGCCTGCCAGGACGCCCGCCCCGTAGCCCCTCGGGCCGGGCGTGGGTGCCATGGATGCCATGGGCGCCTGAGAACGTGCACATGCCCGTGGTGGCATAGGAAGCCAACAACGAACGTGGTCAGTCCGTGCAGCGTCCTGAAACCCCTTCTCACCGGCGAAGCGTGGTGAGCAGGCGTGTCGACACCACGACACACAAGATTCCTTCATTCCCACCCGTCTCGATACACGTGGTACCCGTGTGCAACGTGCCAGGAGGAGCCATGCGCCCCATGACCAGGGAAGAGGTGCGCGGCGCGATCGTGAACCTGGACCCGACCGAGAAGAAGGTCCGGCTACCGGCCTGGTTCGACGACGCCCCGTGGCATCGGATCGACTACCTCGGATGGCGAGATCTGCGCGCTCCGAAGCGCGCCTACCTCGTCACCGAGGCTGATGGCCGGGCGTGGGGAGTGCTGCTGCGGCAGGCCCCGAATGACGCGGCACACGGATCGCGCGCGATGATGTGCGATCTGTGCCGGTCCGTCCGCCGGTTCAACGAGGTGTCCCTGTTCACCGCTCAACTCCCCTCACGCGACAAACGCGAACGCCTCAACGCAGTCGGCCTTCTCCTGTGCACCGATCTCGACTGTGCGGTGAAGATGCACACCAAGCCGATCCGCCACAGTTTCGATCCCTCGCTCGATGAAACCATCAGGGCACGCCGCGAAGGCATGCGTTCACGCACGATCGCCTTCATCCGTTCGGTGTCCACCCCCGGGCAGACCAAGAGACACAGAAGGTGAACGTGCGCTCGACCCGCTGGTATTGCTCGGGGCGGGGAGTCTGCCGCCGCCAGGGCCGATGACTTCGTGTTCACGAGGGCTCCGCGAGAGGGACCGCCACACGCTGATGACGGGAAGCACCACTTGTCGACCGTGGTGCGCATCCGTCAGCGTGCGTCCCCGGCCGAACGGGCGCCCGTCGCCGGGCCTCACTTCCCCGCAGCAGCCGGGCAGTTGTCAGTTGTACGGCATCCACCCCCCGTGGCCATGCGTGAGCGTCACCACCGTTCGGAGCCGCGGGCGATGGCACGTGAAGGTCTCGGGCCGCGACCGGCAGGGACCTCCGATCCCGGCGAACAGAGCGCGGCAGAACAGGAAGTTGACCCGATTTCAGGCCATGCTCAGATCATGGTCCTGACGCGGGCAGCCGGATGAACCCCGAAGGATCTTCACGTACAGGGCTCATTCACAGCGGAATCTCCACTTTGTGATCCGCGGAGCGTCGGCGCGGAGGGGGACCGAGGCCGGCGGTCCCCGCATGACCTGCGAAGACATGTCCATATGACAGCCAACCAAAAATTCCCTCCTTCTGTGAACGGCCGCTCCCCCTGTAGGCATGGTCGCGGCGGCACCAAACAACCTGGGGGGCCGCCTCATTCATGTTCCTGGGGGGATTCACCATGTCCAGACTCACCCGCCGTCAGGCCCTCGGGGCCGTCACCGGCGCCGCCGCGGGCATAGCGCTCGTCGGTGTGGCCACCGCGTCCGCGGACAGCGCGCCCGACAAGGCGAACGGCAAGGCGGCCGCACCCGGCGGCACCGGAGGGCCGGCGCCCTTCGACGAGATCTTCCAGGGGCGGCGCATCCAGGGTCTGCCCGCCGATGCTCATGCCCACGCCGGACACGGCACCGGCTACCGCGTCCTGGTCGATGGCCGCGAACTCCATGTGATGCAGCACGGGAAGAGCGGCTGGAGCAGCCCGATCAACCACTACGAGAGATTCGCCGGCCCGCTCGACGCCGCTCGCACCGCGGTCACCTCGCTCAAGGGCGCCTCCGTCGTTCCCTTCGACCCCACATCCTGAGCCGGGAGCAGCTGCCATGACCGTACGCAAGAATCAGGCGAACCTCACAGGTGCCGAGAAGAAGGCCTTCGTCGACGCGGTACTGGAAGTCAAACGGACCGGGGTGTACGACGAGTTCGTCGCCGCCCACCGTCTCCGGTTCGCGCTGGACATGAACACCGGGATATACGTGGGCCACTTCGGCCCGTCGTTCCTGCCCTGGCACCGCAAGTTCCTCATCGACTTCGAGAACGAACTCCAGAAGGTCGACGCCTCGGTATCGATCCCCTACTGGGACTGGACCGCCGACAACACCCTCGGCTCGTCGCTCTGGGCGCCGGACTTTCTCGGCGGCACCGGACGAGCCCTGGACGACCAGGTGATGGACGGCCCCTTCGCGTACTCCGCCGGCAAGTGGCCCATCACCATCCAGGTCGACACGCGCCCGTTCCTCGCCCGCAATCTCGCCTACCGCGTGCCCACGCTCCCGACCCGGGCCGAGGTCGACGCCGCCCTCGCCATTCCCACGTACGACTCCGCGCCCTGGCGGGACGGCTCGGCCGGCTTCCGCTCCACGCTCGAAGGCACGGCGAGTTATATGAGCATGCACAACCGGGTGCACACCTGGGTCTGGGGTCAGATGGAGACGAGCGTCTCCCCCAACGACCCGGTGTTCTGGCTGCACCACGCGTTCGTCGACAAGCTCTGGGCCGACTGGCACGCACTCCACCCGGCCGGCGCCGCGTACCTCCCCGCCGCGGACACCCCCGACGTGATCGATCTCGACGAGACCATGCCGCCCTGGACCGACACGACCCCCCAGAGCATGCTGGACCACTCTCCCTTCTACACGTATGCCTGAGTTCGGGGCATGACGGGTCTGCTGCCGGAACCGACGGTGTCCCGCCGTCGGTCTCCGGTCGCAGGTTCTTGCCGTGTGCGCCGATCTCCCTGACGGCCCCCTCGGCGAGCAGACCCCCCGGAGATCCGGGAACAGGAACGGGGAACGGGGAACGAACGGCGAACCCCCCTGTCTCGTGGGAGACTTCGGCCATGGAGGATGTGAGACTGACCTTCGACGACGGCTCTGTCGTACGCCTGCACCTCGCGCCGCGGACCGGTACTCCGGCGCTCGATCCGGGTGCCGGCGCACGCACCGCGGAGCGTGACGGCGATCCGGCGGGCGAGCTGGACCTGCCGCCCGGGTTCGGCGAGGCGCGGCCGGTGAGTTCCGACGGGCGCACGGCGCGGGCCCTCACCCGGAGCGGTCAGACGCTCAGTGACGCGTTGCGCCCCCTCGGCGGGGTGCTGAGCGGCATCCACGACTCCGTCAGCCGGTTCGCCCAACGGCCCGACGAGGTCACGGTCGAGTTCGGTGTCACGCTGGGCAGCGACCTGAGTCTCGGCGTCTTCTCCGGGAGCGGCGAGGCCAGCTTCACCGTCTCGGCGACCTGGAACCTCAACGGCACGAACGGCACGGAGGAAGCCGCGCCGGCGCACCCGTCCGCAGGGCTGCCGAGCCAGGTCGACGGTTCCTGACCCGTATGCGGCTGGATGTGACCCCCTCACTCGCCGACGCACCGCTGCACCGGGCGTTCGTGTCCGTCCTGGGGCGGGACCAGCCGGTCGGTGCGGGCGTGCTGCTCTCCCCGACCCTGGTCCTGACCTGCGCGCATGTCATCAACAGCGCGCTCGGCCGGCATCGCTTCGACGCGCCCGTGCCGTCGCGGGGGCAGCAGATCGGGCTGCGGTTCCCGCATGTCGACCGGGAGCGCGAGCTGATCGGCCGGGTGCTGCCGCACTGCTGGCGGCCTCCGCGCAGCCGCCCCGAGGCCGACCACCCGAGCCCGCCGGGAGCCGGCGCCCTTCCGTACTACGGTGATCTCGCGGTCGTCGAACTGGACACCGAGGCCCCACCGGGCGCCGAACCGGCGCCCTTCCTGACCCATCGGGACGGCAACGAGGTCGTCGCGCAGTGGGCGAGCGGTCACGCCCTGCCCACCCTCCGGGCGATGCCGCGGGTCTCCTCCCATCCCTGGATCGCGCTCGATGTGCTGGGCGGGACGGTGGCCGAGGGGTTCAGCGGCGGGCCGTTGTGGGACCGGGCGCGACAGGCCGTCGTCGGCCTGGTCGTCGCCGCTCATGAGAGCCGCGCGCGCGAGGAGTGCCCCGCACCAGCCGGGCGGTACGCCCCACCCGCCGCGATGTACGCGATCGGGCTGTCCTCCATCGAGTCCGAGCTCCCCGGCCTTCCGCCTGTCGCTGTCCCCGCCGCGGGCCGGGGGCGGCAGCAACTCCTCAGCGCCCTGGAGAAGTTGCTGCCGACCCGCAGGGAGGTCATGGCGTGCGAGGAGCGGCTCGCCGGGCGGCTCGGACGACGGTCCTCCGGTCCGGCCGCCGACATCGAACGGCTGGCGGGCATGGCCATGGGCGTACGCCGGGGCGTCCCCGAACTGCTCAACATCGTCTACGAACAGCTCGCCGAACTGCGTGCCGGCTCCCCGGCGACCGACCCCGACTGGGAACGGGCGCTCGGGATCGCGCGCATCGTCAGTCCGGGGGAACGCCTGTCGTCCGGGCAGCGGCGCAATCTCAACGCCCTGCTCGCCGAGTGCCGCGCCACCGACCCGATCGCGCTCGTCCGCGCCGTACTGCCCTACGCGGACGAGGTCCCGCGGCCCTGCGACCTCGCGGACGCGACGGACATCCTGGAGTGTTACGACCCCCAACCCGGCCAGCCCATGCCCCCCTTGTTGCAGGGGGTCATCCACATCAGCGTCCAGGAGCGCGAATCGGGCGCCTATCTCGCCGACGATCTGGACGCGTGGGTACGCAGCACCGCCCCCCGGCTGGGCGTGGCGCCCGCCGCCGTCGCGCAGTTCCGGGCGGATGTGTCGGCGCACGCCGGAGCGCGTGGAGCGCGAGCGCCGCGCACCGCCCCACCCCGGGTCCAGGTCGAGCTCCTGCCCGTGTCCACCGGTCACCTCTTCACGTACCAGATCTGGGTCTGGAACGGTGACGGGCGGCACGAGGTGGTCCTGACCGAGGACACCGAAGTCTCCAGCCACCGTGTCGTGGAGGCCATCCGGCAGGTGCTGCGTACCGAGGTGGAGGAGCATCCGGAGACGGCTCTGGTCGAGTTCTTCGTGGCCCCCGCCTGGCTGCGGCTCGACGTGGATGCCTGGGAGTTCCCGGGCAGCGCCGACGACGGGGGCTTCCGGCCCGGCATCACCCGCCGTGTGGTGCTGCGGAGTTCGGAGCGGACCCGGGAGACGCACGCCGGGTGGAAGCGTCGCAGCAGCGCGCTGCCTTCCTCGCCCCGGCTGCTGCTCGATCAGCGCTCCTGCGACCCGGCGGTGGCCCAGGCCAGGCTCGAAGTGCATCCGGAGGCCGGAATCGTCGTCGTCTGCTGCGACCGGCAGCACCAGGGACTGGTGCTGCGGCAGTGCATCCAGGCCGGGGTCCACACCGTGCTGTGGCACCGCGAGGAACACGGCGGGCAGATCGCGGCGGACCTGCTGGCGCTGGTCGAGGGTGTCGATCACACGCGCATCCCCGAAGCGGTCCGCCTGGAGCGGGCCAAGGCCATGGCCGATCCGGACTGCACGACCCACCACGGGCGTGAGCTGTCGCTCCTGCACGACGGGCCCAACCACCGGCCACCGCCCCTGGCACCCGCGCCGTGGGCCCTCATCCAGCCATGAACCCGTCCCGACGAGGAGACCGCGTCGTGCCGCATCCACGCGCCACAGCACCTGGTGACAGCAGCTCGCCCGCCGAACCCTGGTGGGTGTTCCGCGGCCCGTCCGATCTGCCCGAACCGCCACCGTGGCGGCGCTTCCCCGCCGCGCGGCGCAGCCCGGGCTCGCAGCGCTATCTCATGAACGCCGACGAGATCGCCGTGGTCAATGCCGCGCTCCATCTGCGCCGCCCCCTGTTGGTGACGGGCCGTCCCGGCACCGGGAAGAGTTCGCTGGCCCGTGCCCTCGCCGAGGACCTGGGGCTGGGCGAGGTGCTCCGCTGGTCCGTGAACAGCCGGTCGACACTGCAGGACGCCCTGTACCGGTACGACGCCGTCGGCCGGCTGCGCGAGGCGTCGCTGCAGCGTGAACGCGAGGCGCCGCGCGGTCCGGCACGGCGGCTCAAGAGGCGCGGCGCGCAGGGCTCGGACATCGGCAACTACCTGCGTCTGGGGCCGTTGGGAACAGCGCTCGCCGCCACGGGCGGCCCCCGTGTGCTGCTCATCGACGAACTCGACAAGTCCGATCTGGACCTGCCCAACGACCTTCTGGTGGTGCTGGAGGAGGGCGAGTTCGAGATCCCGGAGCTGGCGAGGCTGCCCGAACACCAGCAGACCGCGGATGTTCTCGTCACGGGCAGCAGGGAGCGGATCCGGGTGCGGCGCGGCCTGGTGGCCTGCGAACAGTTCCCCGTCGTCGTCATGACCAGCAACGGGGAGCGGGACTTCCCTCCGGCCTTCCTGCGCCGTTGTGTCCGGCTCGACCTGCGCGACCCGGACGAGGCGAAGCTGCGGGACATCGTCCGGCAGAACCTCGGTGAGGCCGCCCTGGCCGAGGCCGACGACCTGATCTCCGAATTCCTGCGGAAGGCGGCCGTGCAGAGCCTGGCCACCGACCAGTTGCTCGCCGCCGTCCATCTGCGGGTCACCGGGGCCGATCTCACGCGTCAGGAGCTGCTCGGCGCGGTCATGCACCGGTTGGACGAAGCGTTCCCCTCATGATCGACCGGCTGCGGGTGCTCCTGGATTCCCTGGGGTACGACCTGGCGGCGCCCGAACTTCTCGATGTGCTGTGGCTCGCGCGGGCGATGGGCCACGAAGCACCGGCGACCGAACCCCGGGCCGGCACCCCGACGGTTCAGCCGGGTGCTCCGCCCCTCATGGAGCCGGTGGGGGACGCCGCCGGGCCCGTATCTCCCGTCGCGCCGTCGGAGGCTCCCCGCGATCCGCGCGTCCCCGCGCCCGCCGCGGCGCCGGCCGGGCGGCCGCACCGCCTGTACGCCTCCGACGGCGGCGGTACCCCGGACGGCGCCGGGACCCGGGCCCGGTCCGTTCGTGCCCCGGGCCCCCGGGCGCTGCCGGGCACGCAGCCGCTGGCCCGTGCGCTGCGCCCGCTGCGCGGCTACCGCGACCACCGGTACCGGACAGTCGCGGACATCGAGGCCACGGTCCGGCTCACGGCCGAGTCGGGTGTGCTGGACGTGGTGGACCGGCCCGAGCAGGAGCTGCGGCACACGGCCGTGCTGCTCATGGACGACTCACCGTCCATGCGGCTCTGGCAGCCGCTCGCGCGGGAGGTGAAACGCCTCCTGGAGCGAGCCGGCGTATTCCGTGCGGTACGGGTGCACCGGTTCGCCCTGGGGGACGGTCACCACCCCGCCGGGACTCCGCGGACGGAATCGCCCGTCACCTTCGTGCTGACGGACGGTGTGGACGAGGCGTGGCAGAGCCCCGCGGCGGACCGGTTCATCGAGGCATGGGGGCACGGTGGCCCCCTGACCGTGCTGCCGCCGCTGCCGCGACGGCTGTGGCGTGGCACGGCGTTCGACGCACAGCCCCGTCCCGTCGTGGCGGAGCGGCCGTTCGCGCCCGCCCGCGAGCTCCGGGTCCTCGATCCGCTCAGTGGTCTGCCGGTCGGGCGGACGGCCGACCGGCCCGCTGTCCCGGTTGTCGCGCTCACACCGTCCTCGCTGTCCGCGTGGGCCCGGCTGCTCACCCGTCCCGGCACACCCACGATGGTGGACATCGCCCTGTTCGACACCGGTGACGGGGCGTCACGAGCTTCCGGTCCTCCCCCCTCGACGCTCCCGCAGCACCGTCTGGAACGCTTCCGGGCCTCCTTCTCCCCGGACGCCTACCGGCTGGCCGTCCGGCTCTCCGCGATCAGGCCCCTCAGCCTGCCGGTCATCCAGCTGGTACGGATCGCCTCGCTGCCCGACACGTCACCGACGGCGGTCGCCGAGGTTCTGCTCGGTGACCTGCTGCGGCCGCTGGCGGACGGCGGGCCGGGAGATCTCCGTCTGCCGACGTCCGCCGGTGGCAGGCCGGCCGATCCTCTCTACGACTTCGGACCCGGTGTCCGGGACCTGCTGGCGAGCGGGCTCAGCGTGGAGCGGTCCATCGAGGTCGTGGAGGCGGTCGGTGAGGCGCTGGAGCCCCATCTCGGCCGGATGCCCGACTTCGCCGCGCTGCTCGACGATCCGGGCGGGAACGAGCACCGCCCGGCGGGCGCGTCCGCCTTCGCGGTCCTGGTCAGCCCGGTGCTGGACAGGCTGTACGGCAGGACCACGCCGGTCGCGGAGGTTCCCGGCACGCCCCGGGCGCCCCTGCGGTTCACGGTCTTCGGTCCGCATCTCGCCTGGCGGGGCACCGAGCCGGTCCCGATGGGACCGCCACGGCAGAAGGCGGTACTGGTGGCTCTGCTGCTGCGCAGAGGCCGGGCCGTGGACGACACCGCGCTCGTGGAATCGGTGTGGGGTGAGTGGGCGCCCGACGGCAGGAAGCGGACCGCGCGGTCCTATGTCTCCCGGCTGCGGCAGGCGTTGGCCTCCTCCGGAGTCGAGATCGACGACACGGCGAACGGCCACCGGTTGTCGGCGCAGGGCGAGAGGGGCGAACCGGATCTGGATCTGACGGTCGCCGAGCGGCTGTACGAGGAGGCGAAGACGGCGCGGGCGGCGGGCGACCCGGCCGGGGCCCGGCGTGCGCTGACCGATGCGCTCGCCTGCACCGAGGGATCCCCGCTCGACGGGATCCCCGGCCCCTTCGCCGCGGGCCAGGCCACCCGCCTCGCGGAGTGGCGCCTCGCGCTCCTCGAATTCCGGATCGAGCTCGATCTGGAGGCGGGGGATCATGCCGAGCTCCTTCCCGAACTCACCGCCCTGACCACGGCGAATCCGATGAACGAACGGCTGCGCGCGCAGCTGATGCTCGTCCTGTACCGCAGCGGACGCCAGGCCGAGGCCCTCGCGGTGTACGCCGACACCCGCAGGGTGCTCGCCGACGAGGCCGGCCTCGACCCGGGCCCGGAGCTGACGAGGCTCCAGCAGCGCATCCTGAACGGCTCCGACCCCCGTGAGCTGGACATCGCGCCGCACCCTCGGTCCGTCCTCACGGCTTCACCGGCCACGCCACCGCCGGCGGACGGGCTGCGGTTCGCCGTACTCGGTCCCGTACGCGTCTGGCGCGGCCGCGATCCACTGTCCTCCGGTTCACCGCAGCAGCGGGCCCTTCTGGCCGCACTGCTGCTGCACGACGGCCGGACGGCCACCGCGAACGAGCTGATCGACGGAATCTGGGGCGACGATCCGCCCCAACAGGCACTGGCCTCGCTACGGACCTACGCCTCCAGGCTGCACAAAGCCCTGGGCCCCGATGTCCTGGTCTCCGATGGAGGAAAGTACGCCCTCCGGGTCCCTGCCGACTCACTGGATCTGGACCTCGCCCGGCAGTTGGCCACCGAGGCCGAGCGGGCCCGGGGCGATGGCGATCTCCTTCAGGCCCGCGGCCTCCTCAACAAGGCGCTGGGCCTGTGGGACGGCGAGGCGCTCGCCTCCGTGCCCGGTCCGTACGCGGAGAACCAGCGCGCCCGGCTGGAGGAGTGGCGCCTCCAGCTCACGGAGACCCGGCTCGATCTGGACCTGGAATCCGGTCTCCACGCGGATGCGGTCTCCGAACTGACCGCGCTCACCGCCACGCACCCGCTGCGCGAGCGGCTGCGCGAACTGCTGATGGTCGCCCTGTACCGCAGCGGACGCCAGGCCGAGGCCCTCGCGGTGTACGCCGACACCCGCCGGCTGCTCGCCGAGGAACTGGGCGTCGACCCGCGCCCGGAGCTGGCCCAGCTCCAGCAGCGCATCCTCCGGGCCGACGAGGAGCTGGCCCGCCCGGCCGACGGACCGGCGCCCCCGTACGCCGCGGCCGCTCCTGCGCAACTCCCCGCACGGGTAACCGACTTCACCGGCCATCAGGACGATCTGCGGGAGGTCACCGAGCATCTGGGCCGGGCTGACGGTTCGGTCATGACCATCGCGTCCCTGGGCGGCCTGGGCGGCATCGGCAAAACGACCCTCGCCGTCGAGGCCGCCCATGCCGTCCGGGCCCACTTTCCGGACGGCCAGCTCTACGTCGACCTCCAGGGCGCCGGCCCCCGTGCGGCGGCGGCGGAAACGGTGCTCGGCTCGTTCCTGCGCGCGCTCGGCACCGCCGACTCGGCGATACCGGACACCCTGGACGAACGGGCCGCCCTGTACCGCTCCTCGCTGGAGGGCCGTCGCGTTCTGGTCCTCCTGGACAACGCGCGCGACGCGGCCCAGGTCCGCCCTCTGCTCCCCGGTACGGCGGGCTGCGCGGCCCTGGTCACCAGCCGGGTCCGCATGGTCGACCTGGCCGGCGCCCGCCTGATGGACCTGGACGTGATGTCCCCCGAGGAAGCACTCCAGCTCTTCACCCGGATCGTGGGCGAGGAACGCGTGAGCGCGGAGCGCGAAGCCGCTCTGGATGTGGTGGCCATGTGCGGCTTCCTGCCCCTGGCCATCCGTATCGCCGCCTCCCGCCAGGCCGCCCGCCGCACCTGGACCGTCTCCGTCCTCGCCGCCAAACTGGCCGACGAGCGCCGCCGGCTGGACGAACTCCAGGCGGGCGACCTCGCGGTCAAGGCCACCTTCGAACTCGGCTACGGCCAGCTGGAGCCCGCCCAGGCCCGCGCCTTCCGCCTCCTCGGCCTCGCCGACGGCCCGGACATCTCACTGGCGGCGGCCTGCGCACTCCTGAACCTGGAACCGCAGGTGGCGGAGGACCTGCTGGAAGAACTGGTCGGCACCAGTTTCCTGGAATCGGCCGCACCGGGCCGCTACCGCTACCACGACCTCGTACGCCTCTACGCACGTGCCTGCGCCGAGCGCGACGAACAGCCGCCGGTGGAGCGGGAACTGGCACTGTCACGACTGCTGGACTTCTACCTCGCCACGGCGGCCGAGGTGTACGCGCTGGAGCATCCCGGCGACCGGCTGGTCGACCATCTGGAGGCCACGGCCCATGGGGGCCTGATCTTCGGCGGCCGGCCCACGGCGATCGACTGGCTGTACTCCGAGGCGGCCGGTCTGCTCGCCTCGGTCCGGCAGTCCGCGGGCCCGTCGTTGCGGCGCGCCGTGGACACCCTGTGGGTCACCCAGGATCTGGCGGACTCGGGCGCCGCGTCCGGGCAGTACGAGGCGGCCGCCACGGCCCTGTGGGAGGAAGCGGCGCGGCGCGGCGACCCGAGGGCAGAGGGACGGGCCGCGCTGGTGGTGGCCAGGACCTGGATGAACGCGGGCAGGTTCGAGCAGGCCGACGACGCGGCGGCCCGCGCGCTCCTGATGGCGGAGAGCTGCGGGGACGCCCTGACAGCCTGCTGGTCGCAGAACAGCCAGGGGACGATGGCTCTCTATCGGAACCACCATGAGCAGGCCGAGCGTCATTTGACGGCTGCGCTGGCGGGTTTCCGGGCCGTCGATGACCGGCCCGGCGAGGCGAGCGCCCTGTGCAACCTGTCCCGTGTCCGGCTCGCCGTCGGCGAGGTCTCCTCCGCCCTGACGCTCGTGGAGCAGGGAATGGCCGTCTATGACGGCCTCGGCATGTCCCTGCGTGGCGCCAACGCGCGCTACGCGCTCGGACTCGCGCTCACGGCCGCCCAGCGGTTCGACGAGGCGATCGCCGCGTTCCGCGAGGCCCTTCTGAGGTTCACCGACAGCCGCCAGCGTCTCTGGGAGGGCATGACCCTGTTCAGGATCGCCGAGGCCGAACTCGCCGCGCACCGTCCGGCACCGGCTCTGGATCTGGCCGAGCGGGCCCTGGCCGTGCTGGGCGGCATCGGCGGCGACTGGCGGAGGGGCAACGTACTGACGGTCCTGGGGCGCGCGCTCCAGGCCGTGGGACAGGTGGACCGCGCGCGGGCGTGCTGGCAGGAGGCCCTGGACATCTTCGAGGAACTCGGTTCCCCCGAAGCCCGGCAGGTGCGCGAACTGGTCGAGGGCCGGGCGTCCGCCCCCGTACCGAACACCGCGTAGCGCCACCGGACATGGTCCGCCGCCTGGTGCCGGCGCCGCTGTCCGAGGAGACCCGCTGGTGCGAGCGGGACCGTACCGCGACGGCGCCGGTGAGGGGTGGCGTCCGGTTACTCCTGGCCGGAGCAGGGGCCGCAGCAGTCGCGGGCGCGTTCGACGCAGATGGTGACGCTGTCGGTGTTGTTCGTGGGGTCGGGGTCCTTCTCATGGGCGGTGGCCGTGGCGGTGTTGCTGATCGAGCCGGAGGCGGTCGCCTTGGCCCGCAGCACGAGCGTGGCGGTGGCGCCGTCGGCCAGGTCACCCACCTCCCACTGTCCGGTCACCGGATCGTAGGTGCCGGGTGAGGGCGTGGCGGACAGGAACGTGAGATCGTCATGCAGCACATCGGTGACGGTGACTCCGGTGGCCCGGTTCGGTCCGGTGTTCCGGACGGCGATCCGGTAGGTCACGGTCTGTCCCTCGGTGACCGTGGTCGCGTCGGCCGCTTTGGCCACCGTCAGATCGGCAGCCGGATCGACGTCCGTGACCGCCTCGTTGGACGTGGCGGTCAGCGGTTCGGGAGTCGGCCCGAGGCGGTTCTCGTAGGCAGCGGTGGCACTGTTGATGACCCGGCTGCCTCCCGCGGCCAGGCCGATGGTGACCCGGTACTCCACCGTGGTGCCGCCCGGCAGGGTCTCGGTGCTGGGCAGGCTGCCGGCCTGGCCGCCCGAAGCGCCGTTGCCCAGGTGGAAGACCACCTTGTTGCCCTGGGCGTCGAAGTACGCCTGGTCATCGCCGTTCCGGTCGCTCTTCGGCCCGGTGTGGGGACCGTCGACGATACGCAGAGATCCGGGCAGGTACGTCGTGCCGGCGGGGATGACGTCGGTCAGGACGAGGGCTTCGGCCGGGCCTCCGCCTTCGTTCCTGGCCGTGATGCGGTAGGTGACGACGTCCCCCACCTCCAGGGGTCCCACGGGGATGGCGGTCTTGGTGAGCACCACGTAGGGAGCGGTACCGAAGAAGACGCCGTCCAGGAAGTTCCCGATCCCCTGGTTTCCGCCGGCGGCGGAGATGGAGCGGAACGCGAACCGGGTCGTCGTCTGGCCTGCCGGGACGGTGTACGTGCCCGTGTAGTAGCCCCAGGCGTTGTTGCCGTCGGTGAAGCGTCGCTGTTCGACCGCGGGGCCCGGTGTGCCGATGTCCAGTGCCATGGTGTCCTGGCCCTGCCGTCCGCGGTGGTACAGCCTCCAGTACAGCTTCGACCCGGGCGTGGTCGGCAGGTCCTGGTAGAGCGTGGCCACCTGGCGCGCGTTCAGCTCGGCGAACTGGGAGCCGTGCACCGCCGGCACCCCGTTGAAACCGGAACGCCACAGCTCGATCATGTGATCGGTCGAGGTGGTACGCCATCCCGGTACGCGCTTGGCTGCCTGCGTCTGCGACGCGTCCGGGAGGATCTCGAAGCCGGTGACGACGGGCTCTTCGAAGCTTCCGTTGACCAGTGCGACCCGGAGCGGAGCGGGCGGAGGTGTAGTCACGTGTCCCCTTTGGTTCGGCGAGGTCCGGCATCGCCCTCCGGCCGGACCACGAGGGCGGGCTTCGGCGGAGCCGTGGCCCCCGAGAGCACAACGCAATCCCGGGGACACGGAAAGCACATCCTCATCGGTCCTCGCCAAACCCGCCGGGCTGGTTTGCCGGGCACATCCGCCAGGGTTGACGGCACCGCCCCCGCACCGGCGGCTGTCCGCACATCACCCGGAACTCACGGGGCACACCTCTCCCTGCCGCCACCCCTTGAACGGCCGAAAAGAACTCCGCGGCCACTCTCCCTCGCCTTCCGTGAGGGTGATCCGCTACGCAAAGGGTTGACAGTCAGGGAGCTCTCCGGATGCCGGCGCCTCCGGACAGCAGGGGTTCTGCCTCCCCAGCACCCTTCGGGGCGCGCCCGTCACCGCCGATGGCCGCCGCACCCGCTCGCCATCCCGTCCTGTGACAGGTGCTTCACCGCCATGTCCCGACTGTGTGCCATCGGCCGTTCGGCCGAAATTCGCTGGTTAGCTGGCACGGACGCCGAGGGAGGCGTCGCAACGACCGGACGGAAATGAGAACAGACATGGGCAGACGTTACGGGCACACGGTGTCCCGCAGGCAGATGATCAGGCTGGCCGGGACGGGGCTGGGACTGGTCGTCCTCGGGACCGGGGCCGTGGCGTGCGAATCCGGGGAGCAGCCGGAAGAGCCCGGCGACGGTCCGGCGACGGGCGCGGACAAGGAGGGCGGAGGGTCCACGACACCGCCGCCGGGTACCGCACCCGAACCTCTGTGGAAGTCGGACGCCGCGAACACCAATCTGGCCGGGATGGACGCCCTCGCGGTGGTCGGCGACACGGTCCTGGTGTCGGGAGATCCGCTGGTCGGACGGGACATGGCAGGCGGCACGCAGAAGTGGTCGCGCGCCGGTGTCACCACCCCCGGCGCCAAACTCATCGTCGGCGGCGGGACGCTCTATCTGGCCAGCGCCGAGTACGACGGCGACGTAGTGGGGCTGGATCCGGCCACGGGCAAGGAGACCTGGCGGAGCCGGCTGGGCAAGCAGTACCAACTGCCGCGCCCGATCGCGGCCGACGACCGTCATGTGTATGTCCTCGCCGGCATTCTGGAGAAGGACTTCACGACGCCGAACAATGTGATCGCGGCGATCGACACCACGTCCGGCAGGATCGTCTGGCGTGAGCAGCGCGACGCGGGGACCGAGGAGCACGGGATCACCGCCGCGTCCGTCGACGGGCACCTGATCTATACGGACTACCGCGAGAATGTGACCGTCCGTGACACGGCGACCGGCCGACAGGTGTGGACGAAGAAGATCAGCGAGTCCAACCGCCGCCGCTTCGCCGTGCACAAGGACCTGGTGATCGTGGCGGACGGAGGGCGGCTGCGGGCGCTCGAACTGGCCGGAGGCAAGGACCGCTGGTCGCTCAGGACCGAAGAGTTCAGCAAGTTCTACGACCCGCAGATCCTGGACGGGGTGCTCTACGCCGCTGACAGCGCGCGTGGCATGTGGGCGGTGGATCCCGGCACGGGCAAGGCGATCTGGCACAACGAGGATCTGCTGGAGTCGGCGACGCAGGCGTGGCAGTTCGCCAAGGTCAAGGGAACCCTGTACGGCGCGACCGAGTTCGACAAGGACGGCGGCGTGCATGCTTTCGACACGACGACCGGAAAACTGCGCTGGACCTACAACGACGGCACCGGCGACATCCAGCAGTGGTACGTGGTGGCCGCGGGCAGCCGCTTGGCCGTGATGCATGGGAAGCGGCTCTACGCGCTGCCCGCCGTGTGATCGTGGTACCCACGTCCGGTTCCCCGCGGTGCGTTCCATAGGCCTGCGTCCGAACCGTGTGCCGCACCCCGTGGTGGGCGAACTCCGGCCTCCGGCACCTGAGTTCGCCCACCGGCTCGCAGAGTGCTGGGTCCTCCGGGCAGATTCCGGCGGCGCTCCCCGGGGCCCACGGCTTCACGGGCGACGATGTCCCGGACGGGGCAGCGGCTTCTGATCTCCTGAGGGATGTCCCGCTCAGCACCGTTCCTCGGGAGCGGAAAATGGGATCATGAAGCTCTCCCCTTCGGCATGGTGTAGATGCACTCCTCGATCCGCTCGATGAGATCACCTTCGAATCGAAAATACACCACGGCGTGGACCTCGTTGAATGACCCGCCGACCATATTCAGGTGGAGCACGTGCTGCTGGAACACCTCGTTCGAACTGTGAAATCGGCGGATGACGTCGTACTGCAGCGACTTGACATCGACGGCAAAGGCCTTGAACTGCTCCAGGCTCTCACCGATCCCCTGTGCCCCGTTGCCGTCGTTCTGCCAAACGGTCGCCCGGTCCGTACACAACGCCTGGGCGCGGGATAAATCGCGCACCTCCAGACACTGCAGAAAAAGATTCACTTTCGCACTCAGATCTTGCTGCACATCGATCCCTCATTCCTTCTGCGGAGACGGAGTGTGACCGATCGAGTCAATGGCGAGTGGGCGACGACAGTGCCGGCTTCGACGCCATACGAGGTAATAACTCGAACCACTGTCGACGGCCCTGCCGATGCGGTCAAGCTCATTGTGTCGATGCAATCGATCGCATGGTGCGATGCGTTCTTCCGGAGCTGCGGGATTCGAGCGATGGTGATTTTCCCGCGCGCGCCGGTGACCAGGGGCCGGACGCCCTGCTGTGGGCCGCCACCGGCACCGGCGCTGATGCCTCGGTCACACCGTTCCGTTCCGTTCCGTCCCCCTGGGCACAGAAATTCAGGCAGAAAACTCGTGACGGCACCGAACAGCCCACGATCATCTCCACCATCTACCGAGCCGTTCAGGCACCGCACGAGATAATCCGATGGGCAGCGACGCTGTATCGCATCGAGCGATCCGGTCCCACTGGATCACAGGATTGACCATGTCGGCCAGGTCGAGGACAGTGGATCCGAAGGCCCGGCAGCACGCGTTCACGCCGATGTCTCAGGGAGGTACGGTGACCGGTCGAGTCATCTACGCGTCGTTCGAATTCCAGTTCCCGTTGGGTGGAATTCGCGTGCTGAACCAACAGGTCTCGCTGTTGCGGGCCGCCGGCGTCGAAGCATTCCGCTGGACACCCACGCCGGGATTCCGCTACACGTGGTTCGACGACGATGTGCCGACGCTGTCCGGCATGACCCTGGATCTCGGGCACGAGGACGTCCTCGTGCTGCACTAAAGGGCTGTCCCGTAATCCCTGGCGGATCAGCGCGCGGCGTCGTATGCGGTGCATCGCAAGGCGGAGGGACGCCCGCATACCGGATGTATGCGGGCGTTCCGACAACGCGGCGAGGTGCCGTAGCTGTCGTCGCGCGCCCGCCAGGGCCTTGGCCCACAGATAGCCCTCGACGTTGTCGCTGGCCACCGCCGGACCCCAGCTCCGCAGGTCGGACACGATGGAGCGGACGCGGGCACTGACCGGGGCGCCGTCGGGATCACCGATGACGAGGGCGCCGGCGCCGCCGTCCAGGATGACGCCTGGTTCGATGACGTCGGCGAAGATGTTGACGAACGCGGCGACGGTGCGCTCGGCGCCCACGTGCCGGGCGATGAGGTTCTCGTTGAAGCCGTTCTGGAGGGAGACCACACAGCCGTCCGGGGCCAGGCGGGGTGCGATCCAGGCTGCTGCGGTAGCCGTGGCCTGGGCCTTCACAGCCAGCAGAACCCGCCCGAGGGTGCCGTCGAACTCGTCAGGGGTGGTGGCGGCGACCGGCACGCCGGTGCGGGTGCCGCCATGTGCGACGACGAATCCGTCGGCGCGGATCGCCGCCACGTGTGCCGGGTCGGTGTCGACCACGGTGACGGGGTGTCCGGCCCGCGCGAGGGCGAAGGCGAGCGTGCCGCCGATCGCGCCCCCGCCGACGACGGTGTAGGCGGCCCGTCGCGGGGAGGTGTCGGTCATGAGGTGGGTCCTTCCGTGGTGGCGGCCGGTATCGCGGGCAGCGGGACGGCGCGGGTGTCGCCGGGCTGCCAGATGCGGGGCAGGTGCAGTGCGCCCGTACTGGACCCGCCGTCCACCCTCAGCACCTCCCCGGTGATCCACGAGGCGTCCTGGCCCGTGATCCAGCACACGGCGCGGGCGATGTCGTACGGAGTGCCGGGGCGGCCCAGCGGGTTGGCGCCGATGGCCGCGGCGTACTCGGCGGATACGGGGTTGCAGTCGCCGGCGACCTGGACGAAGCCGGGGCTGACGGCGTTCACGCGGATGCCGTATTCGCCCAGTTCCAGGGCGGCGGCGCGGGTGGCCATCTCCAGGGCGGCCTTGGAACTCGCGTAGGGGCCCCGCCGGGCCGGGACCGCAGTGCGGAACCGGAGGAGATGTTGACGACCGTGCCGGGCCGCCCGGCCGCCATGGCGAGCCGGGCGAACGCGGCCGTGGTGAGGACGGGGGCACGCAGATTGACGGCGAACAGCCGGTCCCAGGCGGGGGCGTCGACGTCCGCCATGTCGAGGGACGGGTAGACACCTGCCGCGTTGACCAGGACGTCGACGGGACCCTGCTCCGCCCAGGCCCTCTCGATCAGGCTGGAGGGGGCGTCCGGGTCGGCCAGGTCCGCGGCGTGCGCAGCCTGGTCACCGCCCAGCCGTGCCGCGGCCCGATCAAGGGCCTCGGGGTCGCGGTCGGTGAGGGTGAGCAGCGCTCCCGTGTCCAGGGCGCGGGCGGTCAGCTCTCTCTCGTCGTCGCGTCCCAGCAGCATGTTCCGCTCGTGGATCCAGCCGTGGACGGCCAGTTCGTGCCCGTCATACGTGTACGCACGCGCCTCCTCGGGGTGGATCAGGGCAGAGACGGCCGGCATGAAGAACGTCGCGGGGGCGCGGTGACGGGCGAGCAGGTCCAGGATCCGGGCCGCGCCGACACGGGCACCGTACTCGCCCTGGGCGAGCCGGCCGGGACTGGTCTCGCCGTCGCGCAGCGGGATCGTCTCGTGGTCGGAGTCGAAGGACAGGGCGACCGCGACCCGGGCGTTGCCGGGCCAGCGGCCGGGGACCAGCCTCCGTCCGGCGCGCACGGCGTCCACGTGTCCGCGCCAGGTTTGTTCGGTCCAGCGCCAGCTCTCTGCGGGCAGGCCGGAGTCGTGATGAGGTCGGCCGCGGGCAGGTCGGTGAAGAGCATCCGCATCATCTCCTCGTTGTCGCGGGCAACGAAGTCGACGATCAGATCGGCGGCGCCGGTGACCACGGCCACGAAGCGGACGTCCGGACCTGCGGTGAGCCGGTCCGCGACGGCCAGGCCCTGGCCCGGTTTGGCCTGTACCCGGACGAGCATGGAGGATCCCTCCCGCGTCCGGTCCAGTTCCATGGTGCCGACGATCCGCAGCAGCCCCCGCTCGCACAGGGAGCGGTATCGCCGCTGGGCGGTCGTCTCACTGGCGTCCACCCAGCGTGCCACCGCGCTCCACGGGGCACGACCGTTGAGCTGGAGCGCGGCGATGATGCGCTGGTCCAGCTCGTCGATGGTGCCCACAGGGGCTTGGTGCTTCATGGTGCCGACGGTAACGAGCACCCTCACTACCGTCAATGAAGGAATCCTGCATCATCGCTGGTCAAAGCCTTTTCATCCCGCAGCCACAGCGCCCCGGAGGGGTAAAGAACGCAGCTGGGCCCCGTGCACACGGATGGCTGGAACATGACGGATTACGCCACACGCGTGTCCAAAAAGACACCTGGCGTCCATCGGGGCGCACCCGTCCGGCACCGACCGCGGTACGGAAAGCCCCGTGAGCGACCGGAGCCTGCGGTCCTGCCGAGGCACAGTCACCGGTGACGGCCAGGAGACGCCTGCTGCGAGGGCCGCGCCGTCACATACGCGCTGAACAGGTCCCGGCGGCCGGACAGAACGACTTGAGGACAGCCCAGCAGGGCGTCAGTCGGTGCCCGAGCCACGGCCACCGGAACCTGAGTATCGGCATCAATGTCAGTGCCGGCCTTTATCCTCACCTCATGAAAAACGCCAAGATTGTTGTCGGCCTGGTCACGGCCGTTCTGCTCACCGCCGGTTGCGGCTCCAGCGACGCCGAGGACAGCGCCGCGCAGAAGGCTCTGCCGGTCGCCGTCGACGGCCCCCAGAAGGACGTGGTCCCGCAGCGTGAAGCGGGCGAAAGGCTCAAGATCACCCCGCTCCCCCCGATGGACGCGCCCTTCGTCGAGAAGGTGGAACACAACCTGCGCCAGGCCGTTCTCCGCTCCGCACGGGTACCCGGCGAGACCAGCGCCAAATGCCCCGACGGCGTGGACGAGAAGGCCGGCGCGGTCAGCCAGTGCATCGCCACGTACGAAGGAGTCGATGTTCCCTACGAGGTGAAGATCAGCGAATCAGCCAAGGAAGGCAACTCCCTCATCTTCTTCGACACCACACCCAAGAAGGGTCTGCTGGTGGCGAAGGCGGTGTACGACTCGCTCAACGAGAGCTACGGTTCCGAGTCCGGCCGCACCGATGCCAGCAAGCTCGCCTGCGAGGAGATACCCGCCGCGAAGGCGGTCCCCCTGGGCAAGGACACGGGCTACACCTGCCAGTACTGGAGCAAGTTCGCCGACGAGGGCGAACCCGGCTACGCGACCCTGCGACTCACGATGGGCGCACAGGGATACGGGCTCGGTTTCCAGCCCGTCGAGTAGCCCGGGAAGATCGTTCCCCCTTGAAAGTGAGCCGGTCGGGGAAGCATCGTGCTGAACACGCGGACCAGCGTCGATCTCGCTCCTGCCAGGTGTTGCCGGGCCGCATCTCAAGCCACTCCAGCACCTTGAGCAGGGTCAGCTTCCTGTTGCAGCGGGACTTGGAGTCCTGGCCGAGAAACGGGGGCTCCAGCATCCGGGCGACCACGGCGGCGGGGGTCTGCCGTGTCGTCGGCCGGCTCTTCGGGTTGGCCCGGGGCGGGAACTTCCGCCACAGCGCGATGGCTTCCGTGCTGAGCCGCCAGGGACGCGGCCACCGCGGCGGTGATGGCGTTGGTGGTCGTGGCCTCCCTGGCCGGACAGGGAGGTTTGGCTGGGAGGTTTGGCTTTTCTCTGAATCCACTGGGAGAAGTCGCGGGCCTCGATACGGGTCGCCCCGATCCAGGGCGCCCCGATCCAGGGCGCCCCGATCCATGGCACCTCTGCCTCCCACAAGAAGCCGCTCCGCACCGAGCAAGAGGACACATCGGGGTGATCGGCTCAGGTATTCACGGATCCATCCGTCTCGCCTTCACACTTCGCGCGACACAGTGGCGGGACTCATCCGACCCGCCACTGTGTTGTTTCCGAGCTCCGGTGATCGCTGGGCCGCGTGCCGCGCAGCCGCTTGAACGCCACGCTCAGCGCGAAGGCGTTGGCGTAGCCCACCTTCCTGGCGATCGTGCCCACCGTGTCGTCGGTCTCCCGCAGCAGGTCCGCGGCCAAGGTGATCCGCCAGTCCGCGAGGTAGGCCATCGGTGGTGCGCCGACCAGCGCCGTGAACCGCCGGGCGAGCGCTGCCCGCGATACCCCCACTTTGGCCGCCAGGTCCGCCACCGTCCAAGGGCGGGCGGGTGTGTCGTGCAGCAGCCGCAGCGCAGTACCCACCACCGGATCGTCCAGTGCGCGGCACCAGGCAGGGGCATCCGCGTCGGGGTTGTCGAACCAGCTGCGCAGCGCGGAAACCAGCATCAGGTCCAGCAGCCGGTCCAGCACCAGATCCTGTCCCGGTCGCTCTCTGGTGACCTCCTCGGCCAGCATCTCCACCGACAGGTAGGGGCTGCCCCCGGCCGGCACCACCAGCACGGCGGGCAGGGCATGCAGCAGTCGTTCGCTGAGCTCTCCCCTGCGCTCAAAAGCCCCGCTGACCAGCACGGCAGCCCCCTCGGCCGGTGTTCCGCAGCTCCGGGCCGGCCCGGAGGCGTGCTCGACGCCCTCGGCCCTTGGGCAGTAGTCGGTACTGGTCACCACCAGCGAGGGTCTGGTCGCGGGGTCGTCGGCCACCGTGTAGGGCACGTCGCCGCGGATGACGGCGATGTCGCCGACGCCGATGGGCACCGGCTCGTGCTGGTCGGGAACGATCCAGGCCCGGCCGCGCACCATCGTGGCCAGCGTCAGCGGGGCACCACTGGCCATCCGCAGCGCCCAGGGCGGTCGCATGGTCGTCTGCCGGAAGATGGCGCCGCGCGCCCGTACTTCTGCCAACAGCTCCGACACGGCGTCCATGCCCTCAGCATAGACGCCTGGACATCAAGTGGAGCTTGCCAGCCATGGATCGTCTCGGCGCCGGCCCGTTGACTGGGGTCATGTCTGAACTTCCGATTCTTGTCACCGGGGCAACCGGTAAGTCTGGCCGTCGAGTTGTCGGCCAACTGCGGACCAAGGGGCTGTCTGTTCGCGCGGCGGCCCGGAACGGCGAGCACATCTTCGACTGGACCGACAGCGGCACCTGGGATGCCGCTCTGGAGGGCGTGCAGTCCATCTACATCGTGCAGTTGGACGGCACGAAGCTCGTTCGCCCGTTCATCGAGCGGGCGGTGCAGCATGGGGTGCGGCGGATCGTGCTGGCCTCGGGGCGCGGAATCGACAATCCGGACTACGCGAAGGACAGCAGCGGTGTCTTTGAGGGCATCGTCGACAGCGAGGCCGCCGTACGGGACAGCGGTCTGGAGTGGACGATCAGCAGGCCCGGCTGGTTCGCGCAGAACTTCAGCGAGGGCTTCTTCGCTGATGCCGTCCGCGCCGGTGAGCTGCGGCTACCGGGCGGCGATGGGGCTGCCAGCTTCGTCGATGCAGAGGACATCGCCGCGGTGGTGGTCGCCGCGCTGACCGAGGACCGGCACGCGGGCCAGATCTATGAGTTGTCCGGACCCCGGGCGGTGACGCTGGCCGAGGCGTCCGCCACGATCTCCGAGGCCACCGGCCGGAAAATCCGCTACGTGCCGCTCTCCGTCGAGGGCTACGTCGCGGAACTCGTGCAGCAGGGACTGCCGCCCACGGACGCCCAAGCCTTCGCGGACGTCATTGAGCCACTCAGGGAGGGTACGGACGAGTACGTCTCCGACGGCGTGCAGCGTGCCCTTGGCCGCTCGCCTCGGACCTTTGCCGAATTCGCCAAGTCCACTGCCGACAGGGGTGGTTGGCCGGGCTGACCGTGTCAACGAAACCGGCGCGATGCGATCCGGTCGACGGCTCTCTCCGCGTTTCTGACGCAGGAAGGTAGAGGTGAGATCGATGCCCTCGATCTCACCGAGCCATCCCCTTGCTCGGCACCGGCCCGGCGGACCAAGAGTTAGGTCTTGATCTCGTCGAAGCAAGGCGAGGCGAGGCGAGGCAGCATCTTGGGGGTGGTGTTGCGCATGGCAGCGCCGATGTGGACTTCGCCCGATCCCCCACGCCTGCGGATTCGCCCGTCGGCCGTCGCGTCGAGGTCAGGCTTCGGCAACCGTGTCTCCTGGGTGCACGCGGCCCCTACGGGGCACATTCCGGGGTTTGCTGGGGCCGTCCCCGATTGGCCGGAGGCAGCCGGACTGTGAGTCTGCCGGTATGACCTCCAAACTCGTGGGCGTGCGGAGCCCCGCGTTCACCGCTCCGCTCATGCTGCTGCTGTACGGCCTGCTGCGACTCCTCGACGGGTTGGACGGGGAGCACGGACCCGGGCTCGCCTGGAACCTCGGACACACGCTGTTCTTCATCGCCTTCGCACTCTTCGGCATGGTGACGATCAGGCTGCGGCAGCTCGCCCCCGCCGCCACCATACGCAGGCGTTTCCTCGCCAACATGGCTGCGGCAGTCGGCCTGTTCGGCGTCGCCTGTTTCCTCTGGGTCATTCTCGGTGATCTGTTCGCGCAGCTGGACACCGCGGCACCCTTGCCTGAACCCCTGAAGATGATCGGCCCACTTGCGTTCCAGCTGGGCTGGCTCACCCTGCTGGTCATGCTGGCGGCCGCCAAGCCGCGTCTGCTGCCCGCTTGGAGTCCCCTGCTGGTACTCGTGGGTTTCCTCCTGTTCGCGGCCAACCTGGATCTGCTGCCGATCGGCGCATTGCTCCTCATGGCCGGACTGACTCCCGTGGCCCGCATATCCAGGCCACCGTCCGCCACGGCACCACAGGCGGTCGGCACATCGGAACAGATTCCGTCCTCTCGTTGAGGGGCCGTCGACGGCGCCGCCGTCGGGCCCGAGTCTCTCTCCCCCCGCGAGCGGCACTCCGGCGATCGGTCGCCAGAGTGACCACGTCGACGGTCTCGGCGCCGCCTGCGGCGTAGGCGAGGGACAAGTGTGGGTAACAGCTCGGCTCTGCTTTGACAGCATCGCCGGTGCGGGTCATCACCTGGGTATCGCCTGGATGAGAGGTGCCCACAACCCTGGCGACCGGAGGCCCTGGCCATCCGCTGACTTCCACGCCGGGGTTGCCGACCGAGGCGCGGGTCGAACGTCAACCGAGGATGGCTTGCATTTTGTCGTGGAGGTACTCCCCAGCACGTACGGGGCTGTAGGGCCTGAGGCCGAGAGGTGCCGGCAGCGAAGCGATGCGGGTGTGGGGTGCGCAGGCGTGAAAGTACACGAGTGAGGTGAGTTCTTCCTGCGGGGCCTCGGGGGGGCGGCGGCAGAACGCGGTGCCGGCCGGAACGCCAGCGGTCTCCGCTCCAGCGGGCCATGAGGTCACCGATGTTGAGCGTGTAGGCGCCGGGCTCGTAGGGGGCGTCCTGCCAGCCGGACGCATCGTCGTAGATCTGGAGGCCGCCCTTGCCGGACTCCCGGTTCAGGAGGGTGATGAGGCCGAAGTCGGTGTGCGGTCCGACGCGGAACAGACCGGGTGCGGCGGCACCGGTTTCGTGGGCTGCCGGATACCAGTTGATGGTGAAGTCCCAGTGCGGGCGGGTGGTATGGCGGGTGAAGAAGTCGGCCGGCTGACGCAGGGCGGTCGCCATGACGTCGAGAAGCGTGTCGGCGAGGGTGCGCATCCGGTCGGTGTACGCGGTGACGAGCGGGCGCAGGCTGGGGACTTCGTCGGGCCAGTCGCAAGGTATCCGGTGTGCGTTGCCAGGCCGTACGGAGGAATCGACGGCGCATAACCAGACCTCCAGCAGATCCGGTGGGGTGTGGGTGCCTTCGGACCGGGCGGTGGTCACCCGTTCCCGGCCGATCCAGCCACGTCGGTTCTGGTCGTAGTGCCGCTTGGCCGCCTGGGGCATATGAAAGAAGTCGCGTGCCGCGGCGCGTACATGGCCGGGCAGATCCGGTTCGATGCCGTGTCCGGTCACCAGGAGGAAGCCGGTGGACTGCAGGGAGAGGTCGACCTGGGCTGCGAGCCGCTGCTGGTCCGCGCTGCGATTCGATGTCCAGGCGCTGAGGTCGATGACGGGAATCGGAGTGGTGGCCATACTGAGTCCCTCATTGAGGTCGGTGGGCGGGCCGGGATACGAGTGAGGCTGAAGCCGGCCGGTGAGGTGCGGGGGCACGGCGTGAGTCAGGACGTGTCCGCCGGGTACGGCGCGCCTCGGATCGTCTGGCGCGGCACGGTTGCCGCCGGGCTCATTCGATGGCGGCTGTCGCCGGTCGGGCGTCAGGGGTGGTGTTTTCGTCTGCGGCAGTCGGGCGTTCCTGCCGGGGCGGTCGGGACAGCCACAGCACAAGAGCGGCTCCGGCCAGGGCCACGGCACCGGCCGTGAGCGCGAGGGTGTTGTGCCCGGTGGCGAACACGGTATGGAGTGTGTGCTCCAGAGAGGCGCGCTGCGTAGCCGGGGTGTGGGCCAGGAGGCTGTCGGCTCCGCCACCGGAGAGGGTCTGTGCGGTGGCGGCGGGATCGGTGACCTTGCCTTGGAGGGACATGGTCATGGTGGAGACGGCCAGGGCGCCGAAGACAGCCACACCGAAGGCGTAGCCGAGCTGTTCGAAGGTGCTGTAGGTGCCGCTGGCAGTACCCGCGTGCTCGGCCGGAACGGAGCTCAGCGCGAGAGTCGCCGCGACCTGGAAGATCAGTCCCATGCCGACCCCGCTCAGGGCCAGGCCCCCACCAGGACGGGCCAGCCCGACCCGGGTCCCAGGAAGCCCTGGGCACCGACCCCCAGACCGGCGAGAGCGAGCCCGAGGGCAGCGCCCGAACGGGGAGAGGGCTTGCGTCTCCGGATGCCGCCCAGCACCGCTACCGATGCGGCAGCCGCCGCGTGCGGCAGCACGACCAGACCGGCGGCGAGAGGGGAGAGGTGCTGCACGGACTGCAGCCACAGCGAGGTGTAGGGCATGATTCCGTAGACGGTGCCCTCGCCGACCGCGATCGTGAGCATCGCAGCGGTGAACGCGGGCCGGCGGAACAGCGACAGGTCCAGCAACGGGTGCCGAATATCGACGATCTCACCGAGCTGCTCGACGCGTGGGACGTGCCCAAGGCCGTGCTGATCGGGCACTCCTACAGCACCGATCTGGTGAGCCGGTTCTGCTTGCGGCACTCCGACCGGTGGCCGCGACGCAGCTGGTGTGCGGGCCGTTCGTCGGTGATCGGGGTACCTGGGACCGGGCGGAGCGCGGCCCCGTATGTCCGCAGCGCAGCAGGAGCGGCTCCGAGAACTGGAGAGTTCGCCGCACCGCACGGAGGAGCAGGAAGTCGGGCTGCTCACGCTGGCCTGGTTCACCGACCACGCAGGTCCGGGCTCGGCCTCGCCGCGCGCGCGCGACACTTCGCTCGTGGAGATCGCGTCCGAGCTGTCGGCCCACGTCCTCAGCCCGGCTTCCCGGCTTCCCGGCTTCCCAGCTTCCCAGCTTCCACCAGAGCATCGCCGCCAACCGGACCGTGAACGCGGCGGTTTGAGCGCCGGATACGCCCCTGAGATCACCGGGGTTGATCCCCGGCAAGGCCAATACGACCCCGTAGGACGGGCGCTTCGGGCATGCTGATATGTTGTCTGCCTGCACTCAAGCCTTCCCGGCCGGGCCCCGCCTCCGCCAGGGAGGCTTTTTTCATGCCCGGCCTCACCCCGGACGCAACGGGGCCGCCACCGCGATCCCGCCACATTCGTGCGCCCAAGAGGCTCCGAAACACCACGGTTTCACGCAACACGAAGGAGATTCATGACCGACGTATCTGTGCGCCTCGCCGAAGCATCCGACCAACCGGTAATGGAGCGCCTCTGGTTGCTGTTCGGACACGACATGTCCGAGATCAGTGGCGCTCTGCCCAACCCCGACGGAACCTTCCGGAACGATCGGCTCCACGCCGCCTTTACGCAGGCCGACTGGGCGCCCTACCTCTTGACCAGTGGCACCTCCCCTGTCGGCCTCGCGTTCGTCCGCAGTCTGACAGCTCCGACGCGCGTGCTGAACAGCTTCTTCGTCGTCCGTGGGGCGCGCAGAACGGGGGTCGGGCTGCAAGCCGTTCAAGAGGTCGTGGCGAAACATCCGGGGCAATGGGAAGTCGCCTTCCAGGAGAGCAACACCGCCGCAGTCGCATTCTGGCATCGCGTTGCCACCGAGATTGCCGGCGACGCGTGGACCGAGGAACGCAGGCCAGTACCGGGTCGCCCAGAACTGACACCCGATACCTGGATCACGTTCAACGCCCCGGCTGATACCCAGGGCTGAACCCTGAGCGCTTCCTTGCCCACTTCGCGGACACTCACGTCGGCTCGTAGGCCCGCACCGGAGGGCCCCCGTCCGGGGGGGGTGAACCCGAGCTCTCCTCGAACCGACCCGCAGGAGAGGCACCGGTGACGGCGTACACCCGGTTCATGAACAGCATCCGAGCCAGGTCTTCAACCTCCGGTGGTGTTGGTCAGGTCGGGGTTTCGAGTCCAAACAGGAGGTAGGCGACATCGAGTCCGGTGGCGGTCGTTCCGTACGGCCTCCGCAGCGGTGACGGCCAACTGATGAAGCGCGTGGAACTGCCCGGCTGTGAGCGGGGCGTCGGGGACCTCGCCGGTGAGATGCTCGACTCCGGGGGCCCATGGCTTGCTCGATTGAACATGCCGATGACCAGGTCGAATTGAGCGCCGACAACGGCAGTCCGCACAGACCCATCGGGCCGGCCCAGAAGTGTCCGCCGATCCATAGCCGCGGCCTTGACTTCGTTCACGGTGCTTGTGGTTCGGGGGCATCGCGGCCCTCCCGGGACGGAAACGGCATGCGCAGATGCTCCTCCCCACAACCGAGTGGGCAGACCGAGTTCGAGTTCAGGTGCGCATGCTCAAGATCATGCCCCCCATCAGCCAGACTCCGCGAGAGAGTGAGACACCCCCCTGAAGGCCGTCGCCCGGACAGGAACGGGCTCCGGGGCCCCGCACCGCCGAAGCCTCCACCGGGCCGGATCCCATCGCAAAGAGCTGCCCAGCCAGGCACGCGGGCCGGACCGATCCCGCCCGGCCCGCACGAACCGGCTGTCCCGCGTCTCGGCCGCTATCAGCAGGTGGCAGCGCTGGAGATCCGTATTCCTGTCAGCGTTCCGCCGGTCACTCCGAAGCTCGAGTTCGGGGGTATGCAGGTCGTGGCGCCCCCCGACCAGCGGATATGAGCGACATCGTCATTACGGGTGTTCTGAACCACCAGCCCCGGGCCGGACGGTCTGGACGGCAGGTTCTGCCACGTACTGGTGACATCCTGGAACTGGCCGATCTTCACACCGTTCTTGAAGAGACAGACATACGGATAGGCACAGGTGTCCGCCGCCTGTACTGCGGTGGTCCTGGATGAAGCCAACGCCGTCGTCTGGGCCGCAACAGACACACCGCCTGCCAAGGCCACAGCCATCCCCACAGCTCCGAGAGCACGTACTGCTTTCACGTCAAGCCCCTTCGATTCGAAGACGTTTCGGGCACGCGTGTTGCACTCACGAATCCTCCGGTAGACGGGCATGACCGCCCAGATCCATACCGGTCAATCACAGACGCTCCCGGCATCCGTTGTCCGGAAGACGCCAGCTCCACCCGGGCCCCAGCCTCACCCCGGCTCCCGGCCAAATCTCCCGTTACGGTCATGCGTTGGACTGTTCGTCCCGGTCCTTCGCACCACACCTGCACGGCGGCTGACTGTGTCGCTGCCGACCATGGCCGTCAAGTCCCTGGACCCCACCGGCAAGAGCCAGGACCGCAGGACCATGCACCGGAAGACCGCCCCTGCGGACATTTCGGGTCGAGCCTCCGGAAGGGCGAGGGATGCCGGAGCTGCGGTGACGAGGGGGACGTGGCAGTACCGGCCGCGCCAGGTGCGGCCCTCGAAGTGGTCCAGGCCCAGACAGCCGACTGCGACCCGCACATCCACGGATGTTATGACCGGCCGACATTGGCGGAAGTCGGCGTTGCGCCCGCATACTCCCCATCACGACACATTGACAGTGCATCGACAAAATGGATGCTTGTTCCGTTCCCCCGAGGGGGCGGTGCCCACTGCCCGTGCCACCGGCCCCGCCGCCCTCTCACGGAGACCAGCCCAGCGAAAGGACAGCCATGCCCCACTCGAAGTGGTTCGCGGTAGCCGTCACCACTGCGGCCATCACTATGATCATGATGCCCGCGGCGCACGCCGCTCCTACGCCCGCAACGGCTGCACCGGTCAGCATTTCTGCAGCCACGACCCTCTACTACGACGACACCCGGGCCTCCGGCTGGGAAGCCGCCATCACGGCCGGAGTCGCCTCCTGGAACGCGAACACCAGCAACGTCAAGCTGGCGAAGGCGCAGCCGGGCACCCGCGCCGAGATACAGATCGTCGCCACCAGCGGTTGGCCGCAGGCCACGCTGGGCCCGGTCCGACCGGGCGGCCTTGCCCGGGTCGAACTCGGCAGCCTGGCGGTCACCGAGGGCCACGACAAGACCCGCATCGCCGCCCACGAGATCGGGCACAACCTCGGCCTGCCGGACACCAAGCCCGGGCCGTGCTCCCAGCTGATGTCAGGCTCCAGCGCCGGTATCAGTTGCAAGAACTCCGTCCCCAACGCGGCCGAACGGTCCCGCGTCGAGTCCGCCTACGCCGGCCGCGCCGCCACACGCACCCCGTCCGAAGGCCGCCTGCTGGTCGACGCACCCTGACCGTCCGGGTGGGGTGCACCGCCGCCCAAACCGCCGGACCGCGGTGCACCCCACCCGGACCTCCGCCCCGTCTGAACACCGGTGTCCACCCTCCTCAGCCGTGGCACGGTCATGGAGTACCGGCTCCACCTCGAACGCCGCACCTTCGTAGAAGGCATCCCGGAAGCTGCGGGATCGCCTTCGCCGGGCACAGGACTCGTGGTGACGCGAACGAAGGCCGGATGGAGGAGTTCAGCCACAGCTCCACGAGCGCACGCCGCGTCCCGGTGGTGGCACCGGCGTCGAGGTGAGACCACCACCGGGACACAGGCCGCCGTCAGCGGCACAGCACGCCGACGAGCCTGTCCGGGTCGAGCAGCGTGGCGCCGTCGGAGGCGTGAAGCGGTCGGAGGTCCACAGGCGGAGCCTGGAGCCGATACGCCCCTGGCGGCCGCAAATGGCACAGATGACTGCAATGCCGTGATGCGCCGCCCCGGAGAATCCGTGTCGGCGTATTCGTACTCGCAACCTCGCCGCTCCCGAAGCTCTGGTGCTCGACCACGTCGGTATGCCCGAGGTCGGCACCCCCCGAAATCCCCGTGGGAGGAGTCATCAGATCAGGCTGTCGCCAGTCCCCAGTCCCCTGCCCTCAGTCGATCGAGTCGCTGTCTGACCGAACCTGGTCGCGCGGTGGTCAGCACTCCGGCTGGGCGACGGCCTCGGTGGCCCATGGAAGGCTGGGCGCCATGACTGACTCGATGGCACACCCGGGACGGCCGGTCACCGTCCTGCGGGACGGCAGACTTCGGGCCGCAGGCCTCAGGTGGGGGGACGTCGTCGCCTATGACTGGGGTTTTGAGCAGCAAGGACAGCACTATGTCCAACGCAGCTTCGTGTTGCTCGACGACGGGATGCAAATCAATCAGCCGGTCCTCTTTCCTCCTGAGCAGCAAGGCTGGTGGTACTGCGACCTGGTCGCCGTGGTCGAGGACAGCGAGCTGATACGGGTCGACGACCTGTGGATCGACGTCATCGTCGGGCCGCCCGACCACCCCTACCGCCTCCTCGACCTCGACGAATACGCCAAGGCACTGGCCGACGGCCAACTGAGCCCCGCACAGGCCGCGGACGGCTTGATCCGCAGCCAGCGGTTCCTGGACCGACGGCTGAACCGTCGGCACGACGTGGAGCGAAGCTGGCCGGACTTCCCGCCCGCCGAGGTCAAGGCCGTGCTGTCCGTCGACCTTCCTCGCGAATGGACGCTCTTGGAGGGCTGAAATGCGGTACGAGCGAGACGGAACGGCACCACACCAAGTGGGCGTCCCATCCGGTCCTCCACACCTGCGGTCTGTCTCAACGGCCAATGCCTCTTGTGCCGAGAGGTCTTCGGATACGGCGGGAACCTGCGCTGTGCGGGCCATATCTGACCGATCCGGTGACGAGGCCGACGGACAGGTGGATCACCACGAAGGCCGCCAAACGATCTCTGCATGACCACCGTGGCCTACTGCGCCGTGTCCCGCGACGGCCGTACGAACGCCGCCAGCCGCATCTGCGGCCGGAGGCGCTGCCTGGTCTGCGCAGACTGACCGACGCCGTGCATGACGCGGGGGCGGCCGCTTGTGCGCAGCTGGCGCATGCCGGCCCCGTGGCCGACGCCGCCTCCAACAGCGTTGCGGCCCTCGGTCCGGGCCGCTTCTTCAACCCCCTCGGCATGCGGCGCACCCGGGCGGCCACCGCCGCCGACCTGGAACGCGTCACCCGGGCACACGCCACGTCCGCGCGCCTTGCCGTGGATGCCGGCTTCGATGCGGTGGAGATCCACCTCGGTCACAACTACCTGGCCAGTTCCTTCCTCAGCCCCCGCCTCAACCGTCGTACCGATGCCTACGGCGGCAGCCTGGAGAACCGGGCCCGGCCGGCCCGCGATATCGCCCGCGCGGTGCGGGAGGAGGCCGGCGCCGAGATCGCGGTCATGGCGAAGTTCGGCATGAAGGTCGGCGTTCGCGGCGGCCTGGACGTGGACGACAAGTCTGCAGGTCGCCCGTTGGCTCCAGGAGGACGGCTCGGTCGACGCCCTGCAGCTCACCGCGGGCAGTTCGCTGCTCAATCCCATGTACGTCTTCCACGGCGACGCCCCGGTCCGCGACTTCGCCGGCGCCTCCCTCCGCCGCTGCGCTGGGGCATCCGGCTGACGGATCACCGGTCACCGGTTCCTGCATGACTACCCGTACGAGGATGCCTGCCTCCTGAAGTACGCCCGGCGCTTCCGCGCCGAATTCGACCTGCCGCTCATTCTGCTCGGCGGCATCACCCGGCGGGAGAGCATGGACCTCGCGATGGCCGAGGGCTTCGCCTTCGTGGCGATGGCTCGGGCACTGCTCAGCGACCCCGATCCGGCCAGACGCATCACCACGGACTCCGCGGCCGCCTCGTGCTGCATTCACCGCAACCGCTGCATGCCCACCATCTACTCGGGCACGCGATGCCCCGTGGTCGAACCCGGTGTGCCCACGCCTCGGCCGTAGACCGTCCAGCGGGGGGGAACAGTGCCGACCACCTGTATGTACAGCCCGCGTCCGCCGCCTGGCTCCGGTACGGCGATGACCAGGCCGACTTCCACTGCGCCCGGCCGAACGGTGCGGCGAGCCGCCCCGGGGCCGATGTCCGGACCAACGCCGGCAACCAGCGGCCAGGGCGCGGCCTCCGCCAGACCCACCCAGTGGTTCGCCCTGGACGAGTACGCGATGACGGAGCGAGGCCTGTCGACACCGGCAGTGGAAGCGGATCGCCCGTTCCCGCAGACCCCGCCGTGTTTCTCGGTGGGCGATGGACGGGGCCAGGAAGGCCTCGGACGCAAGCGGGAACTGCTGGGGCGGGCGATGCCTTCTTGTCACCGGCCCTTGGTTCTCGCATAGTGAAGCCGCTCCGCCGGGGTGCACTGCACGGGGACGGATCCGCGTTGCCGTGAACCACTTTCATCAGGAGGGTTTCGTCAATGCTGTCACGAAGAACGCTCGCTGGACTGTCCGCTCCTCTTCTGACGCTCGCCATGCTTGCAGGGCTCCCGGGTACGGCAAGCGCAAGTACCGCCGCCTCTCCCAACGTTGCCTACAACGGGAAATGCGGCTCGGGCTACAACGTGGTGAACTGGAAAGACACGCAGTTCGGCCGGGGAACCGTGTACGTGACGTGGAGTCCCACCGCGCAGAAGAACTGCGTTGTCGCCATCAGGGCGACACAGGACGGCTCCATATATGAGCTGGGGGCCTGGGTGGGCTACTCGGGACAACCCTGGTACGACCACGACTTCGGGATGTACGAGTACTACGCGGGCCCCGTCTATCTCCCGGGTGCCGCGGGCAGGTGCATCGACTGGCGAGGGGAAATCGGCGCGACGTATGCCTCTGGAGAAGGCACGAACTGCGGATGAGCAACAGCGGCTGACCTCGATTCTTCCTGACGGCCTGTCGTTTCTTCGGCGGGCCGTTGGGGTTGTCGGGTGGGTGGTGGACATACGCCTCGTCAACAGTGTTCTGCGACGAAGATCATGTACAGCTTGTCGATGTGAGCCGTCCCGGCCTCTCCCCCTCCGCCGACGAGGCACCATGGCACCTCGCCCCTGCCACCGGGACACCACCCTCATACCTGACCGGCGCAAGCACACCCGTCGCTCTCGGAAGGACATCAGCTTCTGAGCAAGCAGCGGCGGACTGCGGTGGGTCGGGGGCTTCTGGGGTGCTTCTGGGTACTTCTGGGCGCTTCTGGGCGCTTCTGGGTGCTTCTGGGTGCTGATGACAGCGGCGCTGGGGCCGTTCGGGCAGAGAATTCCCGGACCCGGCAGGTGCCGCGCCTGCTACGGTGTGAGTTGCGCATTGTCGGAATCGAGGAGTGGCAGACGTGGCGGGTGAAGACGACATCTCCGGGTGAGATCCGGATGTGACTGGCCACCGGACAGCGTTCAGTAGTGCTGTCGGCGTGGCTTATTCGTCGTTCCCCTTGTTCCCACACTGTCCAGGGCAGAGCTCTGTCTGCCCTTCGTTCTTCGAGGACGCTCCATGTACGACGCTGCCATCATCTGCTCGAACCTCTCCTTCGCCTGGCCTGACGACACCCCGGTCTTCACGGATCTGTCCTTCACCATGGCTGCCGGTCGCACGGGTCTGGTCGCACCCAACGGTTCCGGCAAGAGCACGCTGCTCAAACTCATCGCCGGCGAACTCAGGCCCGCCACCGGCTCGGTTTCATTCAACGGAACGCTGGGCTACCTCCCGCAGACCCTCCCTCTGACCGGAAACCTCACGGTCGCCGAGGTGCTCGGCATCGCCGCCGTGATCCGCGCCCTCGACGCCGTCGAATCCGGGGACGTGAGCGAGGAGCACTTCACCACCATCGGTGACGACTGGGACATCGAGGAGCGAACCCGCGCCCAGCTCGACCGTCTCGGACTCGTCGGCCTGGAACTGACCCGGAGCCTGAGCACGCTCAGTGGCGGCCAGGTCGTCTCACTCGGCCTCGCCGCCCAACTGCTCAGGCGCCCCGATGTGCTGCTGCTCGACGAACCGACCAACAATCTCGACCTGGAAGCCCGGCACAGGCTCTACGACGTGCTGGCGGACTTCAACGGCTGCCTGCTGCTGGTCAGCCATGACCGCGCGCTGCTCGACCGCATGGAACGTATCGCCGAACTCACCGGCGACGAACTGCGCTTCTACGGAGGCAACTTCACCGAGTACCAGGAGGCCGTGCGTGCCGAGCAGGAGGTCGCGGAGAAGAACATCCGCAACGCCGAGCAGGAGCTGAAGCGGGAGAAGAGGGAGATGCAGCAGGCCCGCGAGCGGGCCGAGCGCCGCCAGAGCAACGCCGCCCGCAACCTCAAGAACGCGGGCCTGCCCCGTATCTTCGCCGGCAATATGAAGCGCGGCGCGCAGGAGTCCGCGGGCCGGGCCGGCCAGATGCACGCCTCCCGGGTCAGCGAGGCCAAGTCCCGGCTCGATGAGGCCGGACGCGCCCTGCGCGAGGAACAGCGGCTCACCCTTGAACTGCCCGGCACCCAGGTGCCCGCAGGACGCAACCTCTTCCTCGGCGAGGGGATGCAGGTGCACCACTCCGGTCAGGCCGTGTTCACCGACGGCGGCGTCAACCTGACCATCCGCGGCCCCGAGCGGATCGCGCTGACCGGGGCCAACGGTGCCGGAAAGACCACCCTGCTGCGACTGATCACCGGCGATCTCGAGCCGGACACCGGAGAGATCACCCGCGGTGACGGACGGATCGCCTATCTCTCGCAGCGCCTGGACCTGCTTGACCTGGGCCGTACCGTGGCGGAGAATTTCGCCGCCTTCGCCCCCGATCGGGCCGAGGCGGAGCGGATGAACCTGCTCGCCCGATTCCTCTTCCGGGGCACCCGCGCGCATCTGCCGGTGGGGGCGCTCTCCGGCGGTGAACGGCTGCGCGCCACCCTGGCATGCGTGCTGTGCGCCGAGCCGGCCCCCCATCTGCTCCTGCTCGACGAGCCGACGAACAACCTCGACCTGGTCAGTGCGGGCCAGCTCGAGAGCGCGCTGAACTCCTACCAGGGCGCCTTCATGGTGATCAGCCACGACGAGCGGTTCCTTGCCGAGATCGGGGTGAACCGCTGGCTGCGCATCACCGACGGAGCTCTCAAGGAGACCGGAGCACCCGCGGTGTGAGCCGGCGGCGTACTGACTGGCCCGCGCCCGAGGCCCTGTGCCCGGCGGGCCGAGCATCGATCACGTTCAGAGGTTCCCTGTGCCCCAGCCCGCTCTGCTCGCCCACGACCTCGTCCGAAGCCTCGGGGACCGACGTGTTCTCGACGGCGTCTCCCTGACCGCTTCCCCCGGACACCGCATCGGCCTGATCGGGGAGAACGGTGTCGGCAAATCCACCCTGCTGCGGGTTCTGGCCGGCGTGGACCAACCTGACGCCGGAAGCGTCAGGCGCCCCGGCGACATCGGCTTCCTGCACCAGGAGATGCCTTTCGAGGCCGCATCGTCCCTCACGGCCGTGATGGACGATGCGCTGTGCGAGGCCCGCGAGGACGTCACGGAGCTCGAACGGCTCGGCGAGGAGCTCGCCCGGGTCCCGGAGGAGGCCCCTGGCCATCAGGACCTCCTCGACGCCTACAGCAGGCGACTTGAGCAGGCACAGGACCGGGAGTCCTGGGACGCCGATCGCCGCGCGGCCCTGATGCTCGACGGGCTGGGCCTCGGCGCGGTCGGGCACGACCGGACACTTGGCTCCCTGTCCGGCGGACAGCGCAGCCGGCTCGCCCTGGCCGCGCTGCTGGTCCGACGGCCGTCGGCGCTGCTGCTGGACGAGCCGACCAACCACCTCGACGACAGCGCCGCCGCCTTCCTGGAGGAACAGGTCCGGGGCCTGCCCGGAGCAGTGGTGGTCGCCAGTCACGACCGGGCGTTCCTGGACGCTGTCTGCACCCACCTGGTCGACCTCGACCCGTCGGTGGACGGCCCGGTCCGCTATGGCGGCAACTACAGCGCCTACCTGGGTGAGAAGCGCGCCGAGCGGCAGCGCTGGGAGCGGCGGTACGCCGAGGAGCAGGAGGAACTGGAGGGACTACGTCACACGGCCGGCGTGACAGCGCACCTGGTCGCGCCGGGCCGGGAACGGCAGGACAACGAGAAGATGGGCTACGGCCACCGGGCCGGACGAGTGCAGAACCAGATCTCCCGCCGGGTGCGCAATGCCACGCGGCGGCTGGAGGAACTGGAGCGCACCCAGGCCGCCGAGCCACCGCACCCCCTGCGGTTCGCGGCCGGGGAGCTGGCCGCGCCGGCGGAGGGAGACCCGCGGTCCCTGGTGTCCCTGCGGGACGTACGGGTTCCCGGCCGACTCGCTCTGGACGCCCTGGAGGTGTCCGCAACCGACCGGCTGTTGGTCACGGGCGGCAACGGGGCGGGCAAGTCGACTCTGCTCGCCGTGCTCGCCGGACGGCTTGCCGCCGAGGGCGAGGTACGCAGGCGGCACCGGCTGACGGTGGGGCTGCTCACCCAGGACACCGTGTTCGACCGGGACGACCGCACGGTCCACGACACCTATGAGATGTTGCTGGGGACAGCTCGGGCCGAGAAGGTACCGCTGAGCTCGCTCGGTCTGATGCGCTCGGCCGACGTGGACAAACTCGTCGGCCATCTGTCCGTCGGCCAGCGCCGACGGCTCGCCCTGGCCCTCCTGGTGGCGCGGCCACCCCAGTTGCTGCTGCTCGACGAACCCACCAACCATCTCTCCCCACGCCTGTGCGACGAGCTGGAGGAGGCCTTCAACACCGGCCCCGGCGCAATCGTCCTGGCAAGCCACGACCGCTGGCTTCGCCGAAGGTGGCAGGGGCGCGAGATCCGGTTGGAGCCGGGACGCGGTCAGCGGGAGAGCGGGCAACAGCCCGTTGCCGTCGGGGAGCATGCTCCGAAGCGGTCGCCGGACACGACCGGGACCGAGGCGCCGGATCAGTGACCACCCATGACACCGCCCTCGCGCGTATGGCCGAAAACTGGAAACCACTGGATCACCGGGCCCGCAACGCATGATGCGGTTCGGCGGGTAGCCCGGTATTCGTTCAAGTGCCGTACGCTCAAGGGAGGTTGACCGCAGGCCACGGCCTGTGTGAGGAACCGGCTGCCCCTGGATCCACGTCCTGAGACAGGTCCGCGGCGGCGTCCGTGCGGCCGTGGACTGAACCCTGGCCTCCCACACATGGTCACGCCCCCGCTGGGGCTCAAGGAGCGCCGTCTGTACACCGCCTCCGTCAGGGTTACGGGTGTTCACAGGCGGAGCGCCGACGTGGCGAGAAGGGCGGAAAGAGTCGCGTACGGGTCGGTGTGGTTGTCGCGGGTGAGGACGATGATGCCGGTGTCCTGGCCGGGAAGCCGGACCAGGAGTGAGCGGTGACCGGGGTTGTCTCCGTGGTGGAAGCGTGCCGGGTGCCCCGCCAAGGTGCCGAGGAATACCCCGTAGCCGTATCCCGTGACGGTGAGCGGCATCGGGTACTGGATGCGGGGAGCGATGTGGGAGGTGAACATCCTGTGCAGGGAGTCGGGTCCGAGGAGGTGGCCCCGTTCCAGTGCGCGGGCCCAGCGCGCGAGGTCGCCGGCGGTGGACCACAGGTCGCCGGCGCCCGGGAGGCAGGAAGGGTCCATCTCCCCGTTGCCCGTGCCGTCCCGGTGGCCCGGGGCAGTGGTGCCGGTGCGGGACAGGCCGAGCGGGCTGAGGACCCGTTCGCGCAGGATGTCGGCGTAGGGGCGTCCGGTGGTGTGCTCGACCAGCAGGGCCGTGAGGACGTATCCGGGGCTGCTGTAGTGCCATCGCTGCCCCGGCTCGGCCAATGGGAGCAGGCGCATGACGTGGGCGATGGTGTCCACGCGGGACAGCGGTGGCGGGAGGGGGCCGGTGTCGGTGTCGGGGTCGGGGCCGGGGCCGGGGCCGGGGCCGGGGCCGGGGTCCCAGTGGGGCAGACCGGAGGTGTGTGTCAGCAGGTGGTGCACGGTGATGCCGGCCCACGACGACGGGCAGCCGGGAACCCGGTCGACCAGTTGGTCCGTCAGGGCCAGGGTTCCGTCCTCGGCGAGGAGGAGCGCGGCGGCAGCGGCGAACTGCTTGCTCAGGGACGCAATCTGAAAGTGCTTCCCCACGTCGGCAGCACCCGTGCGCGTCTCGTACACGACTGCGGGGCCACGGGTCACGAGCACTTCTGTGGTCGGCTCCATGAAGGCCAGTCAACCATCCACGGAATCATCGACGTCGTCCCCGACCGACTGCACCGCCGCTCCAACGGGGACCTGCGGAGACCCTGCGGCTCAGGACCGTGAAGGACGAGGAGCACGACGCCGTTGTTCGTTCCGGGCTGCGCGTCGGTCGCGGCGATCTGAGTCTTGACCGCCTTCAACCCGGGCTTCTTGAGCTGCTCGATGATGTTGCCCGCGCCCTGGATCTGGTTGCCCTCCCAGGTGAGCATCGCGTAGCCGAGTGTCGGCGTCGATGACGTGGTGGTCGGTGGAGTGCCGGTAGTTCTTCGACTGCGCCGGGATGGTGTGGTCGTGGGTGGGCACCAGGGTGCCCACCCACGATCAGCACGGTGTCCTTGGCGAACCGTTCGCGGGGCTGGAGTGCGAGCATCAAGCCGGGGTGGGCGGTGATCCTTTGGGCTGCGGACTTCGGGATACCGAACAGCGGGGGATCTGCCGCACCGTCAAGTTCGTCCGCCAGTACGCCGCGACCAGCGGCGCCCCGGTCCTCCCGCCGAAGGCCCCACGGCCGACACGTACAGATCGCGTCCGCACCCTCGCGCCGCAGCAAAAGTCATCCCTCTGCCGAACCGACGCGGGCGCTCAGCCCGGTGAACGGGGCTGACCGGGAAGAATCCGACAACGTAGTCACACGTGGCATCACAAGATCATTCCGTGGGGTGATCCAAGGGGCGGCCTGCCATTCAGCTGCCGCTCAGGGGAGACTCCCACGCGGGATCATGTCGCGACCTTCTCTCCAGGTGGGCCAGCAGGTGCTCCGCCGTGGTCGAGGCCGTGTCTTGCGGCGCACCGACCGCAGTCAGGGCGGCGGTGAGCCTTGCCGGGGCTGCCTCTGGCAGGTCCGGGTCGGTAAGGAGGGGAAGGATCAGCAGGAGGCGGGCGGCTGTGTCCTGGACGCCTTCTGCCGCGGCGGAAGGGTTGTCAGCCATGCGGACCAGTTCGCGCCACGTCAGTCCCATCCCTGAGAAGTCTCCTTCCCAGTCGGCGATCTGTTGGGCGTAGCGCCTGTCTGGATGGGTGAGGAGGTAGTCGGTTCCGTAGTCGCCGACCAGGTTGCGGTAGATCACCACAGCTCCGGGACCATCTTCGGCCGGCACCCGGAACACCGGCCAGTGTTCGGGATCGAAGAGGACGTCGGACATGGCATCGGCATCGGCCCCGTCATCACCGAACCACTCCGGAGCCGGCCGCTCAGCACATGCCCCGTCACTGCACATCGCCAGAAGGTAGTTCGACCAGAAGCCCAACCGGGCCAGCAGTGACTCGCCCGCCACCAGCGGGCCGTCGTCGTATCCCTTGATCAGCACCCTGGGATCCTGTCACCAGGCACCGACATGGTCCGATCCGGGATCGGTACGCGCGGATCACCGGCGTACTGGTGGAGGGCGAACCCGCCGCGCAGTGGGGGGGGCGTGGGCGACTGGCGGCATGGTCGATCGCAGCCTCTGGCAGACCCTCGCCGGTCACACCAGCGCGGTGAGTGGAGTAGCGACGGGAGTGGTGGACAGCTGCCCCATCGCCGTCACCGGTGGCGCCGATGAGACGGTACGGGTGTGGGATCCGGCCACCGGCCGGCACGTCGGCGAACCCCTGACCGGCCACACCGGCTGGGTGCGCGGAATGCCAACGGGGTGGTGGAGGGCCGTCCGGTCGCCGTCACCGGCAGCGGGGACGGGGACGGGGACGGGACCGTGCGGTACGTCCTGGCGGTGGGACGAACGTGTGGAGCCACGCCTCAACGGCGGGCGCGCCGCGCCGTCACCACGGCGGCCAACGGTGCAAGCACGAACAGGCCGAACATCCAGCGTGCTGTGCTCTGCAGGTCGGTGACCTCCGCGTCGTCGGAGAACCCGATCACGTTGGCGACCGTCCCGGCCAACGCCGAGCCGAAGGCGGTCGCGGTGAGCTGGATCGTCGTGACCGAGGAACCGGCGAGGTCCTGGTCCTCCTCCGGCGTCAACTGCAGGACCCGGGTGAGCAGATGGGGCCATGCCATGCCGATGCCCCAGCCCAGCAGGAGCAGCCCGGCGCCCGCCGCCACGACGGTCGTGGCCGCGCCCGAGTGCACCGGGCCGGCGAAGAAGAGCACGACGAGCCCGATCAGGGAGAAGACCGGGCCGGAGCCGATGATCAACCCCCTGCGGTGCTGCATGCCGCTGCACACGACCGAGCCGAGCGTCCAGCCCGCCGCCAGGACGGCGCCCAAGTACCCGGCAGCCAGAGGTCCGAGCCCTTGAAGCCGCTGCCCGAAGTAGGGCACGTAGACCTCGACCGTACTGGCGAGCACCAGCAGGGCCATCGTGACGTAGACGAGCCGCAGCCGCGCGTCCGGGCCGAATGCGGCGGCCGGGATGAGCCGGATCGTCGTACGCCGCTCACGTCGCAGCCAGGCGACCAGGAGCAGCGTGGCCGCCAGGAGACCAGCGGCATTGACGGCGAGCCGGGACGAGATGCTGGCCGCGGAGATGAGGAGCACGGCCAGGCCGAGCAGGCTCACGCTCACCCAGGGAATGCGCGGGGCCGACTCCCCCGCCGTCCCCTTGGGCAGTCGCACAGCGCCCCAGAAGGCGAAGAAGAGCAGGAATGGCAGAAGTCCCCAGAACGCGCCGCGCCAGAAATCGAGTTGGGCGAACAAGCCGCCGAGTGCGGGGCCGACGAGCGTCGCGACGCCCCACATGGCGGAGACGAGCGCCATGGCGCGCGGCCACAGTGCCTCGTTCAGCGTGATGCGGACCATGGCGTAGGAGAGAGCGAAGAGCAGCCCGCCTCCGACGCCCTGGACAAGGCGTCCGGCCAGCAGGACGGGCATCGTCGGGGCGAGTGCGCAGATCACCGTTCCGGCCGCGAGCAGCAGTGCCGCGAAGCGGTAGCTGGAGCGCGGGCCGCGGGCTCCGAGGACGGCGGACGCGGCCGTCGACCCGAGCACGGACGCGAACATGAAGATCGTGGTGGCCCAGGCGTACAGATTCGATCCGCCGATGTCGGCGGTGACCGACGGCAGGATGGTCGCCGCCAGGTAGACGTTCACGGCATGCAGCGCGACTCCGGCCGCGAGCGTCGCCGCGACCTCCCCGTGTTCGCGGCCGAGCAACGCTCCCCATCCGGCTGGTGACGGTGCCGCAGTCGGCTCCTCGCTTCTGGTGGTCACGCGATTCCCCTCCGAGAGATTCATTACGTACCGGAACGGAATCTAACACTAGACTGGCAGGATGGCTGAACCGAAACATGCACCGAGAGGCCGGGCCCCGGGCGGCCGCCCTCGCGACGCCTCCATCGACCAGGCGATCCTCGATGCGGTGCTCGATCTCCTCGACGAGGTCGGGTACGCCCGGCTCACCGTGGAGGCTGTGGCACGGCACGCCGGCACGACGAAACCGGCCGTCTACCGGCGCTGGAAGACCCTGCCCAGCTTGGTGCTCGACGCCCTGACCGCTCGCCTGGGCCGTCTCGACCCCCCCGCGACCGACTGCACGATCTGCGACCTCAGCGACGCGATCAAGCTGTACGTCGCCGCATTCCAGCGCATGCCACCGGACGCACTCGCCTCACTGCTCGCCGACTACGGCGACGATCCACAACGCCGCGAGACGTTCATGGCCGCCCTCTTCGACCCGCCCCGGACCGCCGTCGGCCAGGCGCTCGACGCCGCCATCGCGCGCGGCGACCTGCGCGACGACGTCGACCGGGACCTGCTGCTCGACCTGCTCGCCTCGCTGGTCCACTACCGTGCTTTGTTCGGCCACGCCGTCACCAGCGACGACGAAGCGGAGCAGGCTGTGCACACGTTGCTGCGGGGAGTCGCGGTCGACTATCCGAAGCTGGTGGAGATCAGCCGGAAGAAGGACGGAGATCCGCAGATCCACCACCGCCACACGGAGTGATGCGGACCACCCCGAGCTCCGCCCCGTGCCAGTCGGCTGCCGGCAGCCGAAGACCGTGCCGCCGCCCTCCTCGTCCCTCCCCCTTCCTCCACGTCGCCCCACGGCGAAGGCCGCGGCGTACCGCTCATGCGGGGGCCGTGGGCGCGGGAGGCCGGGCTTCGAGCGCGAGGCTGGTCAGCCGTGTCGGGGTGATCATGGTGCTCCGGGTCTCCGACACGAGGGCGATCCGGTTGAGCACCATGTGCGGGAGCATGTGTGCTGGTGACCTTCGCCGCGGAACGAGAACGAGCGGGTGGCGAACGCCCCGAGCGTCACCCCCGCGTCAGCCTGATCACGCGCGGGTGCATCCGGATGCCGTGGACCGAGTCGAACGCGGGATGGGGCTCAGCCGTCAGCCGAGGAATCTGCCGGTACGGCCGGACGGCCCGGTCCCACCCGCTCCCCCGCCGCTCCGCTTTCCCCCCGTTCCCAGGTCAGCCGGATGGTGAAGTTCCCCTCCGCCGCCGTCTTGGCGATGATCGCGCCCGCCTCGGCGTTGATCTTCACTCCGAGCTCGACCTCGACCGTGTCCGGCGGGCTGGGCATGGTGGTCATCCGGTCCAGCAGCAAGGCGGCGGCCGCCCGCACCTGGTCGAAGCTCTCGGCCAGCGAGCGCGCGGCTGTACCCGCGATCTCCCCGGGCCGGGCGGCCCGTACGATCCCGGAACTGCCGGACGGCACCTCTACCACCACTCGTTCGCCCGCACTCCCGCCCTCGCCGTCCAGCGGCACCCAGATGAGCTGCGCGTTGTCACCCACGCGTCCGGTTCCTTCCCTCGCACAGAGGCCCCCGGTAAGCACCGGGCGGCACGTTCTCGTTCACCGCGGGTGGCAGCGTCTCGTCTCCGAGGATCCGGCACAGCCTTGTCATCCACCCGCCCGCCTCGTCGACGGACGGCGCCTTCACGGGCTTCTCCCCGGGGACGGGGAGCCGGGCGAGTGGGTCGCCGTCGCCCGGACCGACCACGGCGACCACGCCCATCGAGTCCAGGACCACGGAAGGCCTGTCGGCCGGTCCGATCAGGTCCAGGCCCGTCCAGGTCTGCCCTTGGCCGATCATGCGAACAGGCCCGTCGCCCGCTGTGGTCGCGGCCGGCGGCCCTTCACCCACCAAGGAGTACGCCAGCGGCTTCGCCCCGGCGGAACCCATCGAAATCCCGCTGACCGGGATCAGCTGTCCGCTGCGTTCCTGGTGCAGGAGTCTGCCGTCGTCGAGGTCGTGGACCGCGATGCGGTGGGACGGCGCCGACAGCCCCTTCCCGGTGCCGACGTCCGTCTCGACGAGCCCCAACCGGGTGAGGTCCGGGCTCACGTCCATGAACAACACCTTGTCCATGGTGCTCTGCCGGCGCATCACCTCCCGGCCGACGGGCGCCGCTCCGGTCAGGTCCCAGGACTTCACCACCATGATCGTCTCCGTCAGCGACACGCTCTCGTTGGCCACGGTGACCAGCCGATCTCCCCCGTCCGTCGGCCACAGCTGCTCGACAGCGTCCGGAAGGCCGGGCATGACCTTCTTGATCCGCCCGTCGGCCGTGTTCCAGAGCACCAGTCTGCCGCCCTCCCCGAACAGGCCGGTCTGCCCGAGCAGCACCTTGGACCCCTGGTCGAAGGCGAGACGGGCGTACTGGGTCGGCAGTTGCAGTCCGGGGATGTCGGGAAACGTGGGCATCTCGAGTCCGGGGATCTCCGGGCCCGTGTCAATGTCCTTGGGGAACGGGTCTCCGCCCTGAGGGGCTTCAAGGTCCAGGATCCGGCCTGTCGCGACGGTGAGCAGTCGGGCCGCCGTCCGCTGCGGGTCCGGCGGCTTCGTGAAGTCCGGGGAGAGGCCCATCGAATCCGCGAGTGCCACCATCGTGCCGTCCCGGCTGACCGCCGTGACGTCCCCCTTGCGCTGCGTCTCCACGCGTCGGATCCCCGAGGCGTCCGTACGCAGGACCACGAGGTCGCCGTCACCGGTCCGCGCGGCGACCACCTTCGCCTCCCCGTCGATGACGGTCTCGACAGGCAGGCTCAGTGGTTCGAGGACAGCATTGGTGGGGCTCTTGTACCGGGGGGCGAGCAGGTCGGCGAATCCGAACCGGGCGTACATCTCCCCGAGCCGCTCCCGCGTACGCGGAGTGTCCTGGGTGCGGTAGGCGCGCAGGGAGAGCAGCAGCGCCGTGTACGACATGCCGAAGTCCGCGGGGTTTCCTCCCAGGTCGGCGTCACGGGACTGCTGGACCAGCACGTCCGATGCCGTGGTGGCCGCGTCCTGGCTGATGTCCTCGCGCCAGGCCCAGCTGCCGAGCCCGGCGAGCAGGGCGAGGACGACGCCCACGGCGGCGAGCCCGGTCAGGCGCCGCCGGGCACCCTTGCCGCTCGCGTCGATGAACGACTCCTCGGCGGGGCGCAGTTCGCCGGTGCGGGCGGCCCGCCAGCGGCGTGCGTCACGGAGGTCCTGCCCTCGCAGCAGCCGCCGCGCGGGGCGGTCGTCGGCGGACCACAGGGCGATACGCCGACGAATCCCTTCCTGCCACATGCGGAAGTCGCGGTCCTCCGCCACGTACGCGCGCAGTCGGTCCCAATGGGTCAGCAGCGTCTCGTGAGCCAGCTCGACGGTCTCCTCGGGCGGACCGGAGTCCGGCCGGTAGTCCTCGCCCGGGACGAGCAGGCGGGTGGTCATCAGGCGCTGGGCCAGCCTCCATTGCTCGGAGCGCAGTTCGGAGCGGGCCAGTGTGCGACGGGTGGGTGCGAGGCCGTCGTCTCCGGGGTGGACGAGCTGGACCAGCAGGGCGCGGGCCGCTTGCTGCTCGGTCTCGGCGAGGGCGCCGGTCCAGACCTGTTCGGCGTGGGTGACCAGCGCGTCGTGGACCCGCCCGAGGGACTCGTACGCGGTGTGTCCGATGCGTCCGTGCCTCTGCCGTTCCCACAGTTTGGTCAGGGTGAACTCGAACAGCGGCAACCGGCCGGGGTCGCTGCCGACATCGCTGAGGATACGGTCGACCAGTCCGGGTTCGTAGGTGACGCCCGTGCCTGTCAGCGGCAGCTCCACCGCGGCCCGTAGTTCGGCGTCGGACATCGCGCCCACCGTGAAGAGCCGTTCGCCCGAGAGCAGGGGGGCGAGTCCCGGGTGGGCGAGGGCGGGAGCGAGGAAGTCGGCGCGCAGGCTGGTGGCGAGCCGCATCCGGGAGCCGGGCTGCAGGCAGTACGCCAACGCGGCGGCCAGGGCGTCCAGTTCGTCGCGGGCGGCGACGCCGGTACCGATGAGGGCTTCCTCAAACTGGTCGGCGACGACGAGCAGCTGCTCCTTGCCCTGCCGGGCGAGCAGCCGTTCCACCACCGCGGGGAGCTGCCCGTCCCGTAACAGCCCAGCCAGAGCCGGAAGTTCGGCGAGTCGGGCGGTTTCCGTCAGGTCGGGCTCCAGCCGGGGAAGCAGGGCGAGGGCGAGGGCGTCCAGCGGGGCGCGGCCGAGCTGCCCGGGGCGGAAGTCGACGATCTCCAGCTCGGTCCGCTCGCGCAGCCTGGGCAGCACGCCTGCGTGCAGGAGGGAGGATTTGCCGCAGCCTGACGGTCCGACGAGGCTGGTCGCCGGGGCGTGCGCGAGCAGGCCGGCGATCCGTTCGGCGGGTTCGGCGCGACCGTGGAAGAGGCCGGCGTCCTGCTCTCCGAAGGGCTCCAGGGACCGGAAGGGGCACGCGGGCAGAGTGCTGGAGGCCAGTGCCGACCAGCTCTCGCGCAGGGTGCGGACCGGAATCAGGTAGGCGGTTCGTACGTCTGCCCGCGTATCGGCGGCGACCACCATGCCCACGACGCCGCCCTCGGCGACATCCCAGACCGGGGCCCCGGAGAAGCCCTGCTCGACCCGGTGCTCGCTGGCGGGATCGGTGTCGTACTGGAGCCAGCCGGCGCCGGTCGCGCCGCGCAGCCAGCCGACGCTCCAGGCGCCGTCGTCGTAGCTGTGGGGGAAGCCGAAGGCGCGTACCCGCCGGTCGGGACCGGCCGCGCCCTCGACGAGGCGGGCTATGGGAGCCTTCACGGGCGGCTCGACGAGAAGTTCCAGGACGGCGATGTCACCGGAGCCGTCGGGCCGGACCGGTGTCCAGGAGCCGACCCGCGCGGGCACCCGGGTGCCGCGCTCAGCGAGTGGGAAGTCGACCCATAATCGGTCGCCGGGTGACTTCTGGGTGTCCGACGGCAGACCGAGCGCCGTGGCGACCACGTGCGCACAAGTGATGACCTCGCGCGGCCCGGCGCGGAACCCGGCCCCTTCAGGGCTCCCATCGACACCCAGGATCCGTGCCACCGAGGCATCACTGAGCGCTGCGCTTCCCGGTTCCATGGTGTCCACCCCCGTGCACCAGATCCATGTGAAGGCGCTGAGCATATCCAGGTATCCACCGATGTCCAGGGCTGATTCCGGACAACGGGCCCAGCCCCCGCCCCGTCCCCGCCCCGTCTCGCCCCTGTCCTCCTACCTCGGCGGCCGTGTCCGAAAGCGGGCGTGGACTCACCTGCAAAGCAGAGACCTCGACGAACATGACCGTGCCTGCGACAGACCGGGGGCCCTGCTGTGCAGGCCTCGAGGTGGCACGGCACAACCCGCTCCCCCAGGCACAGAGCGAAGTCCTCCTCCGCCCGGTGAGTGCCGTTTCGCAGAAGGATCGTCCGAGTCGAAACTCACTTGATCGAACCGGAGAGTCTGCATAGCGTCCGCACGTGGACACCAAGCCTGTCATCCGACGCTACGAAGCTTCCGACGAAGCCGAGGTCATGGCTCTGTGGTCGAGTGCCTCGAAGCTCGCCCACCCGTTCATCCCGGGTGAGGGAGAAGGCGAACGGGCGCTCAAGGTCCGGGAATTCTATCTGCGCGAGGCCGAGAACTGGGTCGCGGAGGAGGACGGGGTCGCCGTCGCCCTGCTGGGAATGATCGGCAGCGAGATCGGTGGTCTGTTCGTCGCGCCCCGGTCTCAGGGGCGGGGAATCGGGCGGGCGCTGGTGGAGCATGCGGCAGCGCTGCGAGGCGAACTGCTCCTGGAAGTGTTCGAGGCCAATCCCAGTGCGCGTGGCTTCTACGAACGGATGGGCTTCGAGGAACGGACTCGCCGCCTGGACGACGAGACCGGGCACAACCTGATCGTCATGCTCCGCCAGAAAGGCTGACCGACGCATCAACGATGTGCGTCTGCCGCACTTCCTTCGGCGGCCTCGGCCACTTCGACGACCTCGGCCACTTCGGTTTCCGGAGGCCGCCGCTGGATTGTTCGCTGCCGCCGTCCCCACCGGACGGACGCCTGCTCATGGCATCGGCCCTCTGCCCACTCACTCGCCCACTCGGCCGGTTCCCGGGCGGTGAAGCACCACATCCAACTCATGCGGTCCTTAGCCGATTTCGATGTCGGTGAAGGTGTTCACTCGCGTCATGTGCGGGGCCGGGAACCTCGCCTCGCCCATACGGCCGAGCAGCCGGTTGCCGCCCAGCCGGACACGCACCATGGGTTGCTCGCGCCCATCACGCGTACGTTCTCCGCCCCTCTGGCGTCGAGCCGCTGGCGAAAGAGCATCAGGTCGTTCCCGAAGTCCCCTCAGCGGCCAACCGCGACCACGCGCGTTCGAGATCGACGCCCGTCCTCTCACCGGCCGGCTCGGGCGCCGGCGCTGTGTGTCATCGCTCTCCGGCGCTCAGGCAGAACAGCAAGCCAGCAGGGATTCACATCGATAGCCACTCCACCTGGTCATCGACGTCTCCACCCGATACGCCGTTGGCATGTGTCACTTGGTGTGTCGGTGTCCGAGACGGCTCGCGATGCGCCCGCGCGGATGCGTGGTTCAGGGCGCCCGGCCATCAGCGGCCTGGAGGCGGTCGAAGCGGTCGAAGCGGTCTGAGAGCGTGCGGACCGGACGGGCCCGGTTCTGAACACCAGGTAGGTCATTGGTTGCCCGTCGGCATGAGTCGGCGGCAGCACCGCGCCCTGCTGCTGCCGTCGCCTCGCCCACGCCACCCCGAGTTCATCGATCGCGACGTGCTGAACCGGCAGGTGGCGTTGTCGGTTCAGTGGTCACGGACAGTTCCGGATCTCGTCGACGGTCGTCAGCTGCTCGGCGGCCGTCGCGTCGATCGCGTCTCCGGTGCAGGAGGGGCTCGGGAGAAGTGGAGGCTGACCAGGTGCCGGCCGTGCCGGGGCTGTTGGGGCTGCGGGAGTGGTGCGCTGGGGAGCCTGCGCTCGTAAGGCTGTGACTTCGTTGCGCAGTTGGGTGAGTTCGCGGTGCAGGGCCTGGATCGCGACGAGGGCCACTCCGTTGGTGTCGGTGCAGCAGATCGTCCTGTCGTTCTCACCCACGTTGAACGCTTTCCACCAGTCCTGCGCCATGGGGCCCAGGTGTCGTACGTGGGGCGGGTCCCAGTGATACCGCCACGTGCTGACCGGCAGCTGCACCACTTGTTCGAGTACCTGATAGCCGTTGACCGGCTCGCTGCCGCACACAGCCCCCGACACCGCCCCGGAGGCCAGGCCGGCAACGGAGACATCCTGAAGCCGGCTCCTCCTGACCACGACCGGTGTCCGGATCCTGGCCAGGAACCCCCTCAGCCGCAAGCCGCTCACCGCTCCCAGACCACCGCGGTGACCGCGGTCTTCAACTCACGGTCGGAGAAGAGAAGACTGCCACCGCCGCCACCGTTCTCGGGGCGGTTCACCGGCAGCTGGAAGAGGCTTCCGGCCAGCCCGCTGCCGTGAACTGTCTCGCCGGCCGCCGTGACTTCTCTGTGTGTGTTGATCATCGTGTTGCCGAATGCGGCATTGCCGGCTGCGAGAACGTTCTCGCTCGCCGCGGCCGGGGTGTTCATGGCGCCGGTGCATGCGGCGGCCGCGGCCGACAGCACCACCAGACGGCGGGCAGCGCGCTTCGTGGGCATCAGGCATCCTTTCGCCGGGGACGCCGATCACGCCCCTGCCTCCCAACGACCCAACGCCCGGCAGGACACGTCGTGAAGAACTCCGCTTCGGTCACCATGCCCGTCGAGACGAACCACTGCGCGAAATGCCCTGGGGAGGGTGCGCTCGGGCGGCGTTGGACTTCGGCAAGGATGACCTCGGCCAGCGCTCGGGGGCTGGTGTCGCCGTCCAGGAAGTCGGTGTGGTGGCCGACGGTCGATAGCGACGGCGCGGGCGTTCCCCGTGGGCTGCAGGGTGATCTGCTCGAAGTCGTGCAGGGTGAGGGTGACGTGGTCGGTCCTGGACAGGACGGCGGTGACGAGGCGTTGGTCGAGGGGGCGCGGTCCAGGGGAAACCCCGCTGGGCGACGAAGCATCTCGGCCTCACGATGGCGCGACTCCTTCCGCACCCCACGCGAGAGCGTGCAGCCTCTCCAGAAGCGCGTCATCATCCGCAGCAGTGCGGTGGGCGGCATCGGTCACGATCCGGGACTGCAGTACGTATGACCGACACCCCTGCCGGTCCGAGCGGGTTCTCAGCCGGGCGGACCGGAGGCCCCGATCGCGGCTCCGCGGATCGCCCGGGCCCGGATGCATCGGCTCCGCGTGGGGGCGAGTGCCGGTCCACGTAGGATCGGATATCGATATCGGTTTCGTCACTGCCGGAGGTGTCCAGGTGCGGGAGTTCCAGCGGGGTGCGGTGCGGCTGCACATCCTGCACCACGCGGCCAAGGAGAAGATCCACGGCGCTTGGATGACCGAGGAACTGGCCAGTCACGGATACCGGATCAGTCCCGGCACCCTGTACCCGACACTTCACCGGCTGGAGGCTGATGGGCTGCTGGTCTCCGAGCAGCGGGTGGTCGACGGCCGTACCCGGCGCGTCTACAGGGCGACCGAAGCCGGGAAGAAGGCCCTCGCCGAGGACCGCAGGGCGCTCAGGGAACTCGCCCGTGAGGTCCTCGGCGACGAAGACCGGTAGACCTGCGGCAAGTCGATGGTCGGCTTCTCGGTCCGCCGCGTGCCGGCCCTGACCATGAGGATGCCCCTCTGCCCCGGCAAGGACGTCTCGGATCCCGATCGTTCCGACGCGGCAGAGGAAGGCACCAGCGGCTCTCCGCCCTCCGCGTGCGTGACACCTAGAAGCTTCCGGCGGCCACAATGCGGCGCGCCCCGTATGCGGCAGCGCCGAGGACCAGGACCGCGGCACCCCAGATCACCGAGGTCACCGGAAGCGTGAAGGCCAGGATGAGACAGCCGGACAGCCCGAGGGCAGGAATGATCCTTGCGGGGCGGCCTTCTTGCGGCGTGAGAGTCCAGGCGGACGCGTTGGCGATGGCGTAGTACGCGAGGACGCAGAAGGAGGAGAACCCGATCGCCCCGCGGACGTCCGCCGTCGCGGCGGCCACTGCCACCACCGTGCCGACCAGGAGTTCGGCGCGGTGCGGCACCTTGAACTTCGGGTGGACGGCGGCCAGGCCGTGAGGCAGGTGCCGGTCGCGGGCCATGGCCAGGGTGGTGCGGGAGACTCCGAGGATCAGAGCGAGCAGCGACCCGAGCGCGGCCACCGCCGCGCCGACGCGCACCACCGGCGCCAGCCAGTCGGCGCCCGCTGTCCGGGCCGCGTCCGACAGGGGGGCTGCGGCGTGCGCCAGTCCCTGCGGGCCGAGGACGCTCAGCACGCAGATGGCGACGACGGCGTAGAGGGCCAAGGTGATTCCGAGCGCGATCGAGATGCCCCGCGGGATGGTGCGCTCCGGGTCGCGGACTTCCTCTCCCAGGGTCGCGATGCGCGCGTATCCGGCGAAGGCGAAGAACAGCAGGCCCGCCGCCTGGAGCACTCCGCCGAAGGTCACGTCGTCCCCGATACCGAGCCGGGCCGGGCTCGACGCGGTAGAGGTGAGGCAGGCGACCACCACGGCGGCGAGCACCGCCAGGACCACGGCCACGATCACCCGGGTCAGCAGCGCCGACTTCTGCACCCCGACGCAGTTGACGGCGGTCAGCGCCACCACCGCCGCGACCGCGACCGCGTGCGCCTGGCCGGGCCACGCGTAGGAGCCCACCGTGAGCGCCATGGCCGCGCAGGAAGCGGTCTTGCCGACCACGAACCCCCACCCTGCGAGATAGCCCCAGAAGTCGCCGAGCCGCTCGCGACCGTAGACGTAGGTGCCGCCCGAGGCCGGGTACCGGGCGGCGAGCCGGGCGGAGGAGGTGGCATTGCAGTACGCGACCACGGCTGCCAGGGCCAGGCTGACCAGCAGTCCGGAGCCGGCCGCGTGCGCGGCCGGCGCGAGTGCGGCGAAGATTCCCGCACCGATCATCGACCCCAGCCCGATCACCACGGCATCGGACACCCCGAGCCGGCGCCGCAACTCACCCTGCCCGGCGTCCGTCGACGGTCTGCTCATGGACTCGCTCCTCCGCGGCAGAGCCGCACATGTTACGGATCCCGATATCGGATCACGATACAGGAGCTCCCCGGGCCGCCGTCACCATGCCCGCGGCCTTGCCTCACGCACGGCGATTCTCATGAATGACCACTCGTGAGAGTTCTGCGCGAGGTCCGGAAGCCGGACCGATTCCGCAGGCCGCAACTCGTGAAAGTCCCCTCAGGACCTGCACGTTGTGCGACAGGGGTTTCCGACGGGTCGGCTGCCGCGACGGGTCTCATGCGCGGCCAGGCCGCACCGGCGGCAGAACGTCACGGCCGCCCGCACCGTGACGCACCCCCGGCAGCGTCTGCCGCGCGGGGCGGGAAGACCTGGCGCTCAGTCGCGGAGGCTGGCGTGGGCAGCCTGCTCCCGACGCACGGCCCGGTGCAGGTGCCACAGGGTCACGGCGGGCAGCAGGACCCCGAGCCGGGCCGCAGCCCTCAGGTGATCAACGGCCCCTGCCCGGCTCGGCCTTCGCCCCGCAGCGAACCGCGCCGGGACGGCCGAGGCGCCTGGCGGCCTCTTCCAGAAGGTCGGCGAGTTCGGCGATGCCGGGGTCCTCCGGGACCGGCCCGCCCCACCGGGCTGCCGCGTCACCGAGCCGGACGACAAGACGACCGCGTGCGCCGGCCAACCGCGATGAGAACTCCCCGTTGATCACGGGAGCATGCTCTCCCACAGAAAATGCCGGAGGCCGGCGGTGGCGCGCACGCCCGTTCCGCCCTGGCCCCCCTCCCACCGACAACACCGGCCGACTCCCGGTATCACCTCTGCCACTCCGGCACCGCGCCGCGACCTCGGGTGCCGTCCAACGCCAAGGGGCCCTCACCCGCGTATCCCGTGGGTGAGGGCCTTTGGTCGTCTCCGGGTCCGACTGCCACCCAGGTGGTGCGGGCGACATCGCCTGGCCGAACAGCCAACGGCGTTCTCCGGTTGAGCAGGCGCACGGCCGTATCGGCCCGGGGTCGGCTGATGGGGCGGCCGACGGACGTAGCGCGGCTCTGTTCCGCGAAAGGTCCGTACCTCGCCGGGCCAAAGGCTGCCCCGCAATCCGTGGTGGATCAGCGCGCGGGGTCGGATGCGGTGCATCGCAAGGCGGAGGGACGTCCGCATACTGGATGTATGCGGACGTTCCGACAACGCCGCGAGGTGCCGCAGCTGTCGTCGCGCGCCCGCCAGGGATTGCGGGACAGCCTTTACGGTGAGGTCTTGGTCAGAGGCCGAGATGGGTTGCTATGAGGTTGCGCTGGATGTCGGACGTTCCTGAATAGAGCACGGACGCGACGGAGTTCCGCATGTGTCGTTCGGATTCCGTTCCGGTGAGATAGCCTCGGCCTCCCTGGATTCTCAGAGCGTCGACGGACGACTTCAGATAGGCCTCGGATACGAAAAGTTTCGCGCTGGCCGAAGCGAGTGCGATGCTTTTTCCGGCATCCTTGAGCGCACCCACGCGGTGTGTGAGTTCGCGAGCGGCGTCCAGCGTGACTTTCATGTCTGCGATGCGGTGGGAGACCGCCTGATTCTTTCCGATCGGGCGCCCGAACTGCTTTCTGGTGCGGGCGTGCTCGATGGACTGCTCCAGTTCACGCTGCATGGCGCCCAGAGCGGTGGCGAGTATGCAGCCTCGTTCGTATTCCATCGCGCCGTCGAAGACACTGACCCCGCGTCCCGGCCGGCCGAGAACGGCGTCCGCGGGGACGCGGCAGTCCTTCAACGTGATGCGTCCCATGAGGGCTGTGCGCATGCCCATCTTTTCCACCGGGGAGCTTCTGTGGAGTCCCGGCGTCCGGGCGTCGACCAGAAAGGCGGTCACGCCCAGGGCGCCCAGCGCCGGGTCCACCGTCGCGTACACGACGAAGAGGTCGGCCACGGGCCCGTTGGTGATGTAGCTCTTCGTGCCGTTCAGGACGTAGCTGTCGCCGTCCTTCGTCGCCCGGGTCCGCATGGCGTACACGTCCGACCCGGCCTCGTCCTCGGTCGACGCGTTCGCGCCGATGGATGATCCCTGCATCAGCATCGGCAGGTACTGGGCTCGCTGCGCCGGTGTCCCGTGGACGGACAGGGGCAGGACCACCGTCCACAGGTGGGCGTTGAGTGCGAAGAGGAGACCTTGGTCCTCCGTCCCGTGGCCCAGCCCTTCCATGACGGCGAGGAGATCGCCCAGAGGCGCGCCCGTGCCGCCGTGTTCCACGGGGACGGGCATCCTCAGAAGTCCGAACTCCGCGCACTGTTTCCAGCCGGCCCGGTCGAACTCCCCGCTCGCATCGCGTTCTGCGATGTCAGTGCTCAGGACCTCACGGGCGAATCGATCCGCGCCCTGATAGAGAGCTGAGCGGTGGTCGTCCCATCCACTCCACATAGCCACCCCTGCGTTCACTGAATCGTGTCCTCCCGCTCGTTCGTGAGGACTGCTGGTCGAGGTCTTTCCCGCGGTCATCCGCTCATCGCTTCGGCGACCTGGCAGCGACTGCTCAGCTCCTGGTAGTCGGTCTTCCCGGTCGATGTGCGGGGGAGCTCGTCCAGGAACTGGAAGTCGTCGGGCACCATGTAGCGGGCGAGCCGGCTGTGGCAGTACTGGCGCAGCTCGACGCCGGTGGGCGCGGCGCCGGGGGCCACGACGAAGGCGGTGATGGTGACATCGCCGGGCACTCCGGTGCTGACGACCGCCGCGTCGGCGAGCGCTTCGTTGTGCCGGAGGCTGTGCTCGATCTCGTCCAGTTCGATGCGGTGACCGTGGCGTTTGACCATACGGTCCGCGCGTCCGAGGAACACGTAGCCCTCCGGCGTCGCGCGGACGATGTCGCCCGTGTTGTACCAGCGGCGCCCCCCGAAGTGGAATGTGCGTTCCGCGGTACGCGCGGGCATGTTCCAGTAGGACGGGTAGACCGAGGGGCCGGCGACGCTCAGGAACCCCGATTGTCCGGAGGGGACGGGCTCCAGCTGTTCGTTCACGACGATGACGTCGCAGTGGGAGCAGGCATGGCCGATGCTCAGGGGGTCCGTGCGGGAGGCCGGGATCTGTTCGGGGACCGGGTAATAGGTGCACACGTTTGTCTCGGTCGGGCCGTACAGGTTGTAGTAACGGGGTGTGGGCCAGAGGTGCAGGAGGCGCCGCAGCTTGTCGATCGGGAAGACTTCACCGGCGAACAGGACGAGCCTGAGCCTGTTCCGCGGGAACCTCTCCGCTCTGGGTGATTCGGCGATCATTCCCAGGATCGCGGGGGCCGAGTACCAGACGGTGATGCCGGACTCCGCGATGAACGTGGGAAGGTGCCGGGGGCTGGCCGCCAGATCCGTGTCGATCAGGTGGACACACGCGGCGTGTTTGACGGTCACGAAGAGATCGAAGACCGAGAGATCGAAGTGGAAGGGCGCGTGACTGGCGACCTCATCCGCCTCCGTGATCCCGAACGTGGCCGACGCCCACTCGACGAAGGCCACGGCGTTCCGGTGAGTGATCATCACGCCTTTGGGCGTCCCGGTCGACCCCGAGGTGTAGAGCAGCGCCGCCAACCGGTCGGGGTTCTTCTCCGCGCGAGGATAGTCGGGTTCCCCCGAAGCGTCCGCGCCCGGCCAGGAGCCGTCGGTGATCAGCGTGCGTGTGGTGAGAGAGGGGGCAGCCTCCCCGAGCCGCCCCGCGGACCGCTCGTCGGCCAGAATGAGGCGCGCCTGGCAGTCCTCGAAGATGGTCGCGGCGCGCTGCGGGGATCCGTGCGCGTCGACCGGCACATAGGCCGCCCCGAGCCTGAGAATGCCGTGGATCAGAGTCACGGACTGCACGCTCTTGGGCATCAGAACCCCGACTCTGTCCCCCTGGCCGACGCCCCGGCCGTGCAGGACGGTCGCCACCCGGTCGACCTGTGCGGAGAACTCACCGTAGGTCTGTGACTGCCCGTCCGGCCCGACGACGGCGCGGTTGAGCGGCGAACGCTCGGCGGCGGCGTCGAGGTACTCCGCGAGGTCGGCCTCCTCGAACGCCTGCACGGAGTTATCGCTCATCAGGCTGCGCCTGCCGATCCTTCACGTACTGCGTCAGGTGGGAGACGGTCGTGAAGTGCAGCCGGGGGTCCTGGAGCGCCACATCTATACCGAACTCGTCCTCGATGAACGTCACCAGCTGCATGGTGGCGAGCGAGTTCAGCACTCCCGACTCGCGCAGGTTCACGTCGTCGGACAGGTCGTCCTCGCTGCCGCCCTTGAGGATCTCCTTGATGATGAAAGAGCGGATCTGGTCGCGTACCTCAGCCATGGTTGCCTCCAAGGGAGTTCAGAGTGGTGGTCGCCCCGGCCGGCGCCGGGCCGAGGAGTACCGAGGGCCAGCGGAAGACGGCGGCTCCCGCCTCCGCCTGGCCTCCGAAGGTGTAGAGCAGCACCCGGTCGCCCGGCTTGATGCGGCCTTCGACCGCGGCGAGGTGGGTGTTCACCGGCATCAGGGCGGGCCCGATGTTGGCCACGCTGGGGAAGGTGTTCACCACGCGGTCCGGGTCCACGCCCAGGGTGTCGGCGCTGAACCGTGCGTGCCAGGCGGTGGGGGTGTTCGGTACCACCACGTCGATTTCGTCGATCTTCAGCTGGGCGGCTTCGAGCGCGCCCTCGACCGTCCCCAGCAGATACGGTTTCGCGGTGGCGCGCAGGACGTGCGTGATGGTCGGATCGACCCGCAGACGGATACGGCGGCCCCCCGCGGTGGTTCCCTCGGGCTCGTCGACGGTGTCCAGCAGCCAGGTACCGCACGTCTCGCCCGTCTGCAGCGTCTTGGAACCCAGCAGCCCGTAGCCCTCGTCCACGGGACCGACCAGGAAGGCCGCCGCGGCGTCTCCGCAGAGTCGCGCAGTGACATCGTCCGCGTCGATCGCCCGCGAGAGCATGGAGGCGACGACCACCAGGACCCGTTCCTTGAGTCCCGACCGCACCAGCGAACTGGCTGTCAGCAGGGCGGACATGGAACCGGAGCAGGTCGCCTCCAGACTGAACGCGCCACCCGCCGTGCCCAGGGCCTGGGCGAGGTAGCCGGCGTCTCCCGCGCCGACCCGGTCGGGGAACATGGACACCGAGATCAGGCCGTCCACTTCGCCGGCCGTGATGTTCGCGGTCTCCAGCACGCTGCGGGCGGCTTTGATGCCCAGCGAAACCGATCCCTCTCCGGGATCGGCTATTCGACGCTCGACGCTCCCGAAGAACGGATCGTCGATGTACGGCTGCATTGCGGCATCGAATAAGTTTCGTGGTCTCGGCCCGGACGGTTTCGTGGGCTGCGGGTTTTCCACGGAAGTGGAATCCGCACCCCACCATTTATTGGTGCGCACTGTGTCCGGCAGGTGAACGGATAGGGCCTGTATTCCAACGGAACGCATAACCACCCTCCTGGGTATTTGGCGCCCTCACACTAACAGCCGTCTCGTTCCGCCCGGAGCGACAGGAGGTTGATTTTCAGGCCAACTGTACGGGCCAATAGGAAACCACACGCGTCACTCGAGTTCCCTCACGTCTCTCGCGTTACCACTGTTAAGACCTCGTAAAATGTCCAAGAAGCGAGAATGGCCAGAATGCCGTTCGGGCCACCTCGGGAAATGGCACCTTCTACGGGAGAGATGCTCGCGCGGTGACTGAATAGGAACTTTCTCGGCCCTGTTATCGGCCATGGGGGCGTCCGGGCGGGTACTTCGCCGGCAAGGTCCTCGCGATGGCCAGGAATCGGGCACGCCCGACCGACTGCCACCCTTGAGCTCACGGAGATCCGTCCCACCTTCCGGGAGCCGGACGAGCGGGCGGCCATCCCCGCGGGCGCGTCCGGCTCTCCCTTCTCGGGATCCGAGCCGCTCGGTGTACGTGGTACGCGGCACGCGGTCCCCTCCGGCCCGGTCAGCCGTACATCGCCACGCGGTGGAGAGCCGCGAGCGCGTCGTCGATGGGGTGGGGCTGCGGCCTGCCCGTGGAGTCGAGTCCGTTCCACCTCTGCAGGTTCACCGCGACGGACATCTCCGTCCGCCGTCGGCACGGGTCACGGTCAGCGCTCCGGCGCCCCAGACCGTACCGCCACGCCCCCAGAAGGTGCCCTGGCCAGGAGCCTCCATCGAGTGCAGGCCGAGGCCGTAGTCGATCGTCCTGCCCTCCCGGGAGACGACCGGGACGGTGCGCCGCATCTGCGCCGGCGACGACGGCCTGACGATCTCGCCGGCGAGCAGCATGCCGAGGAAGCGGTTGAGGTCCGTGACGGTCGATACCAGCCGGACGGGCCGTCACAACGCTCCGCGGATCCGTGCGGCGCGGGTACGGCGCCGCAGCATGTGCGGGATCCCCCGACGACATGCGGCCCGTCCGGACACCCCGTGCGGGAATACCCCCCAGGGGTATACAGTTATGGCAGGTGTCCGGGACACGGACAACGTCAGAAGACCCATCACACGGCACGCATCACACAGGTGGAGACACGATGAAGAGCAATGCAGGCCACGACATGACCAGCCACAGCGGACACAGCGGAGCCCGTCCCGGCGGGCTGTCGGTCTCCGAGAGCGGGTACACCCTCGAATTCGACTCGCCGATCCTTTCCACCGGTGTGCGGACGGTCACCTTCCGGGTGACCGGTCCCGATGGACGGCCGGTGACCGAGTTCGTGCCGGAGCACGAGAAGGAACTCCACTTCATCGCTGTCCGGCGCGACACGACCGGGTTCCAGCACGTGCACCCCGTGATGGACGAGAAGGGCACCTGGAGTGTCGGACTGACCCTGCGGCCGGGAGACTGGAGGTTCTTCGCCGACATCCACCCGGCCGGCCACCACTCGGCCATGACGCTGGGCATCGACGCCTCGGTCGCCGGGCAGTACGACCCGCAGCCACTTTCCGAGGACACCCGCACCGCTCACGTCGGCGAGTACACCGTCGCCCTCGACGGCGAGCTCGTGCCCGGCGAGGCGAGCGACCTGACGCTCACCGTCAGCCGGAACGGGCGGCCCGTCACCGACCTGCAGCCCTACCTGGGCGCGTACGGGCACCTGGTGGCGCTGCGGGTCGGCGACCTGGGCTACCTCCATGTCCACCCGGAGGGCGAGCCCGGTGACGGCACCACCGAGCCGGGGCCCGAGATCACCTTCATGGCTGCCGCGCCATCGGGCGGCACCTACCGCCTCTACCTGGACTTCCAGCACAACGACGTCGTCCGGACGGCCGAGTTCACGGTGCGGACCGCCTCGGCGGGCCACCACTCGGACGCGGTATCCCCGGCCGCACCCGAACGCACGGGCCACGGCGACCACGCACATCACTGACCGCATGCACATCACTGACCAACTGCCGCGACCCACGGAGCGGTCACGGGACGCTCGCCCCGTCGAGCGTCCCGCCGCCCCCAGGACAACCTCCGCACCGGAAGGACCGTCATGCCCCGCCTGACCCGGCTCACGCCCGACACAGCGGTCGGCGCCTCGCGCGATCTCCTCACCGAGCTGGTCTCCCGCCACGGCGGGGTCGGCGACATGGTCTCCACGATGGCGCACTCACCCGCCGTTCTGGGCGGCTATCTGCAGCTCAGCCGGGCCATGGGACGCGCCAAACTCGACCGTGGGACCAGCGAACGGATCTCGATCGCCCTCCAGGTGCTGCAGGGCTGCGGGCTGTGTCTCGACGCGCATGTCAGCGCTGCCCGTGCGAGGGGAGTGGACGAGGAAGAGATCGAGCGGGCCCGCGCGGGCACCTCGGCCGATCCCGCGATCTCGGCGATCATCGCCCTCGCCCTCCAGGTGTACCGCGAGCCGACGTCGATCACCGACGAACAGGTCATCGCGTTGCGCGAGCACGGCTACAGCGACCGTGCGATAGCCGACGTCGTCGGCATCGTCGCACTCAACATCCTCACCGGCTCCTTCAACCTGCTCGCCGGCCTCACACCGGAGGTCGACGCCGGTGCGTAGAGACATCCCCGCCTCCCTCCGTGGCTCCCGGCCTCCGCCCCGAGGCCGTGCCCCGCCGCATGGACATGGAAGGAACACGCCATGCGCCTGTTCGCCATCCGCGACTACCGCCACCTGTTCAGCGCCCAGATCATCGCCCTGTTCGGTACCGGGCTGACAACAGTGGCCCTCGGACTGCTCGCCTACGACCTCGCCGGCCCGCGCGCCGGCACGGTCCTCGGCACCGCCCTGACCGTGAAGATGGTCATGTACGTGGTCATAGCTCCCCTCACCGCCGCCTACGTCGACCGCTTCCCCAGAAGAGCGCTCCTGGTCCTCCTCGACGTGGTGCGCGCCGCAGTGGTCCTGGCACTGCCGCTCGTCACCGAGGTCTGGCACATCTACGTCCTGATCGGCCTGCTCCAAGCCGCGTCCGCGGCGTTCACCCCGACGTTCCAGGCCGTCATCCCCGATATCGTCACCGATGGGTCCGACTACACGCGCGCCCTGTCCGCCTCCCAGGTCGCCTCCACCATGGAGAGCCTGCTCAGCCCCGTACTGGCGGCGGTCGCCCTGGCGTTCATGAGCTTCGACCGGCTGTTCCTGGGCACCTCCGCCGGATTCCTCCTCTCCGCTCTGCTCGTCCTGTCGACGCGCATCCCGGACGCCCGTCCCAGCCCCCACACCACGGCATGGGACAAGGCGGTATCAGGGATCAGGACCTTCCTCATGACACCGCGGCTGCGCGGCGTCATGGCACTCAACCTGGTGGTCGCGGCGGCAGGATCGATCGTCGTCGTCAACACCGTCAACTACGTCCGTGACGAGCTCAGCGGTTCGCAGTCGGACGTCGCGTGGATGCTCGCCGCCTCCGGCAGCGGAACCCTCCTGGCCGCCCTCGCGCTGCCCCGCGTACTCGACCGGATCACCGCCCGCACCGTCATGGTGACCGGTGCCGGAGTGCTCGTCGGCGCCACGGTCGCCGCGGTTGCTCTCACCGCGACCGGCCTGACCACCTGGACCGGTACGGCGGTCGTCTGGACCGTGATCGGTATCGGCATGGCGCTGATCATCACACCGACCGGCAGTGTCCTGCGGGCCTCCGTCGGACCGAACGCGATCCCCGAGACCTTCGCAGCCCAGTTCTCGCTGTCGCACCTGGCCTGGCTGATCACCTACCCCATCGCGGGATGGCTCGGTACGAACGCCGGCTTCACTCCCGCCTGGTCCGCCCTCGCGGTCCTCGCCGGGGCGGGAGCCATCGGCGCGCTCCTCCTGTGGCCACGCCACGACGGACGACAAGCCGTGACCGCGACGGCGGCACTCGACCGGCCCGCATCCCGGACGGACAGGTCCACCTTGTCCGAGGCCGCGTAGAACGCTCTGCGTCTGGACCACCGGGGCGACGCGGAGCTCGCGGAGACCCTCGCGGCAGCGTCCGGGACCGCTACGCGCTGGATACCGCCTTGAGCTGCTCGATGGTATCGAGGAGATTGCAGTGGCGCGCTTCTCGATGATCTTCCCGTCCTTGAAGGTGAAGAGGTTGAACATCAAGAAGCGCACATGCGCTCCTGCCGGAGGAACTCGCCGGAACTCGCCGGATATGTGTGGCGCGGAAGGCTTCAACCGCCGGTGTCCGCGCGGGACGGTCGCCTCCGCCGGATCATCCCCGGTGGCCCCAGTCCAGGCGGTCGGCCAGCCCCGCTGCGGTGAAGGCGGCCGCCAGGTCGTCGCGGCCCTCGGTGAAGTGGGCCCAGCTGTCGTAATGGACGGGCACCACGCGGCGGGCGCCGAGAAGCTGAGCGGCCTCGGCGGCCTGGGCGCTGTCGAGGACGATGCACCGGCCGTCGAAGAGAACAGGGAAGCGGGGCGCGCCCGCGAAGAGGACGGCGGTGTCCATGGGGCCGAACCGTTCGGCGATCTGCCCGACCAGGTCGAGCGAGGCGTTGTCACCACTGACGTAGACGGTGGGCAGGCCGGCGCCGGTCAGGACGAAGCCGACGACCTCACCGGCGAACGGTTCGACCTCCTCGCGTGTCCCGGGCCCATGAACGGCCGGCACCCCGGTCACCGTGATCGTGCCGCCGCCCGGGCGGTCCAGCTCGACGGATTCCCAGTCGGCCAGCCCCTGGGCCCTGCGCCCGAGGCGCTGTCCGCCACCGGGAGTGGTGAGGGTGAGCGGGACATCGGCGAGCAGGGCGCGCCCGGAGGCGTCGAGGTTGTCGGCGTGCTCGTCGTGGGAGAGGAGCACGACGTCGATGGGGCCGAGGTCGGCCGGGCCGACGGCGGAGGGGTGGGTCTTGGTCAGAGTCGGGCCGGCCGAGGGGTAGTCGCCGGGGCCGTCGAAGGTCGGGTCGGTCAGGAAGCGCAGTCCGCCGTACTCGAAGAGGGCGGTCGGGCCGCCGAAGACGCGGACGGGGAACTGCCCGGTCGCTGTGGTGGGGGAAGACATAAGAACGAACCTCACGGATAGTTGCGAGTGAACCGTGAGATCACCATAGCCAGACCTCACGGATAAGTTCAAGCACAACCGTGAGAATCATGGATGAGTGGAGCTTGTACCATGAGGGTCATGGAAAAGACCGCGCCCCCCGAATCCGGCCTGCCGCCCGCACCGGGCGCGGAGCAGTACCCCGCCCTCGCCCTCGCCAACAGCGCCGTCGCACTGCCCGGCGGGCACTACACCGACCAGCTCGGTACCCCCGCGGGGGCGAACGAGTGGCTGACCGAACGCGGTCTCGCCCCGGTCGAGATCGGGATGCGGGAGACGTGCGCGACGCAACTGCGCTCCCTGCGCGAGCAGATCAGGTCGCTGCTCGCCTCCCGCGTCGACGGACTGCCCGCACTCCCCGCCGCCCTGGGCGCCGTCAATGACGCACTGATCAGAGTCCCCACCGCCCCCCTGCTGCAGTGGGACGACAAGGCCGGCCCCTATCGCGCCGCCCCGCACCCCACCACACAGATCGTCGACCACGCGCTCGCGACCCTCGCCGCCGACGCCGCCGATCTGCTCACCTCCCCCGACGCCGAACGCCTCACCGCCTGCGGCTCCCCGCCCTGCAACCGCTACCTGCTCCGGCACGGCCGCCGCCACTGGTGCTCCACCCGCTGCGGCGACCGCGCCCGCGCCGCCCGCGCCTACGCCCGACGCGGCAGCACCCCCTCCTGACGGGGCACACGACCGCGGGTCACCAGCGACTCGGCGAGCTCGGCACCGTCCGGTACCGCGAGGTTCGCGCCCGCCCCCGACGGGGCATCAGTCGAGCGGCGTCGCCCAGTAGCGTCACCCCGGGGACATGGGCCCAGGCGCGGGACGCCGAACCTCGACGACACCCCGCATGGGCCCGGCCGATGGAGGCGGTAGCGGCCGAGCGCCGCCATCGAGGACCGGTCCGGCCGTGCTGCCGCGCCGCCGGTCCTCGGCCTGGGCGACGACCCGGGCCAGGGCGGTGAGCCCGCGGCCGGCGACCGGGTCCGGGCGGAAGGCGGATCCGCCACCCCCGCCCGCGTCTTCCCCGCCTGCCCTGACCCGGTACTCCCGCGGCGGGACCCCGTACTCGGCGCGGAAGCGTCGCGAGAGGTGGTAGGGGCTGGCGTAGCCGCAGCTGTGGGCCACCGCGGCCAGCGTCAGGTTGGAGCGGGCCAGCAGTTCGGCGACCCGCGACAGCCGGACCACCTCGAAGGCCTTCACCGGCCCCTCGCCGAACCGTTGCCGGAACACCCGGCCCAGCTGGCGTTCCGAGAGTCCGGCGGCAGCGGCGAGCTGGTCGAGCCGCACCACCCCCGGGCTGCCGTCCCGGCACCACTGGGCGGCCACCGCCTCCGCCGCGTCCAGCACCGGGGCAGGCAACCGGAGATCCTCCGCGGTACCGGGCAGTGGCCCGTCCAGCATGATCTCCAGCAGCAGCTCCAGCACCCGGCCCGCCCGCTCCGGCCATTCCGACGGACCCGAGCCGGGGGTCAGGGCCAGGAGGTACTGGGCAAGGGCACGCTGCGGGTCGTGATCCGTCAGCTCCCGCAGCAACGGCCGGGGGCCGATCCGGGCGGCGAGGTCCGGATCGGTTATCCGGAAGTGCAGATAGCCGTGGCGGGTGGGGCCGTGCCGGGACCAGTCGAAAACGTCCGGCGGACCGGGCGGCAGCAACAGCAGGCGACCCGGTTCCAGGCTGACCCGGACAGGGCCGCGCTGCCACTCCGCGCCCCCGTTCAGCACCCACACCAGCTCCCACTCGGCCAGCCGTCGCGGTCCGAAGGCGGCACCGGGCGGGTAGTCGGCCAGTCCACCGAAGAGCACCGCGACCCGGGACTCGTCGCGGTGGTGGTCGAGGGGTCCGGTCGATGCGGGCGGCATTCCTCGATTGTGTCAGGCGCGGTGGCGTCGCGCGGGCTTCCCTGTCCGGATCGGTCATGCCCCAGACGCTATGGGGCATGGATCTCCGCCCCCGGCCATCGGATGCTGCTGTGTATGACGACAGCCTTCCGCGACCAGCACCTCGCGCCTCCCGAATCCAGCACCCGCTCCGGCTCCCCCGCCGATCCGGCCCGCTACGACCTTTCGCACTACGCCGAGAACGGCTTCGCCATGCTCCCCGATGTCCTGGACGAGGACGACATCCGCGAACTGCGCGCCGAGGCGGCAGCCGTCTGCCGCGGAGAGCGTGGGCCGCTGCCCGGAGTTCCTGAGAAGGCGGATGAAACGCCACTGTCCGACGCCGCCTCCGACCCCCGGACCCCGGAGGAGCGCGACGCGGACACCATGCGGGACTTCCTCTGCATCCACCAGCCGCACAAGGTCTCGTCCGTCCTGCGCTCCGCCCTCTCCCTCCCTGCTCTGGTGACCGCTCTCACCGGCGTGATCGGGCCGGACGTCAAGGCCATGCAGTCGATGCTGTTCATCAAGTCCGAGGGGAAGCCCGGCCAGGCCTGGCACCAGGACGAGTACTTCATACCCACCCGGGACGGCTCGCTGACCGCCGCCTGGATCGCGCTGGACGACGCCACCGTACGCAACGGGTGCCTCTGGGTGCTGCCCGGCTCCCACCGACGCGGCATCATCCACCCGGCCCGCGCACAGCAGGACGTCCGTTTCGACTGCTCCGACGAGGCGTACGGCTTCCCCTACCGGGAGGAGGACGCGGTCCCCGTGGAGGTGCCCGCCGGCACCGTCGTCCTCTTCAACGGCTATCTGCTGCACCGCTCGCTGCCCAACTCGGCGGAGCGGGGCTTCCGCCGGGCCCTGGTCAACCACTACATGTCCGCCTCGTCCCTGCTGCCCTGGGGCGCCCTGCCCGAGGGGGAATGGGTGGCCAGGCACGACTACCGGGACATCGTGCTCGTCGCCGGGAGCGATCCGTACGCCTGGAAGGGCACGGCGGACCTGACGACCGCCCATGTCCGCCCCAGCGGTGAAGGCGGGTGCGGGACCTGACGGTAGGAACGCTACGTATGGAAGCCATGGACGCGTGGAATGCGCCGGCGGGGGTGCGGCCACGGCAGACCGCCGGCCTGGGCGCAGCAGACCGGTGACGCACTGCTACAGCGCCACCACCCAGCCGCCGTCGACCGTCAGCGTATGGCCGGTCACGTACGCGGACGCCGCCGAAGCCAGGTAGACCACGGCACCACCGAGATCACCGGGCTCTCCGATGCGCCCGAGCGGGATGTGGGTGTCCACGAGCCGGTGTTCCTCCGCTTGATCGGGCAGGAGGTCCGTGGTCATGGCGGTACGCATGTAGCCGGGTGCGATGGCATTGACCCTGATCCCGTACCGCCCCCATTCGTAAGCCATGTTCTTGGTGACCTGGACAACGGCGGCTTTGGACGCGTCGTACACGGAGGAACGTTCACCGTCGACCACGAGGCCGCCGATGGAAGCGAGGTTGATGATCCGTCCGCCTCCACGCTTCCGCATGGCACGCGCCGCGCGTTGCACGGTGAAGTAGGTGCCACGCAGGTTGACGGAGAGCATGGTGTCGAACTCTCCGAAGGTGGCCTCCAGCGCGCTGTTGCGCAAGGAGACGCCCGCGTTGTTCACCAGGACGTCCGGAATGTCCCCGCAGGCCTCCAAGGCGTCGAACGCGGCATCGATACTGCTCGGTTCCGCGGCGTCGAGTGCCAGCGGGGAACAGTCGATCGCCTGCTCCCTGAGGGACGCGCACGTCTCCTCGGCAGCCTCGGGGTCGAGGTCGGAGACGATGACTCGGGCGCCCGCCGTGCCCAGTGCGAGGCACTGGGCACGGCCCAGTCCGCCGGCGGCACCGGTGACGAGGGCGGTCTGTCCGGCCAGTGAGAAGCAACTGAACGGGGCAGCGGAGGGGAAGGTGGTGTGATCGGCCGGCATGGAAGCACTCCTCGCGTGGGGCCGGGCGAGACGGTGGGAGCCGGCTACAGCCCGTAGTCGGTCAGGATCCGCACGACCTTCTGGGAGTCGTGCAGTACGTGGTCACGGATGTGCGCGGAAGCGGCCTCGGCGTCCTGCCGGATGATGGCCTCGGCCAGCGGTCGATGGTCGACGGCGGTACCGCCGGGAGACTTCACGACCTTCGAGCAGAAGTACCACTGCCGCAGCGCGAGGTTGAAGTGGATCTCGGCGGTGGCCGACAGGTCCTCGTTGCGGGTCATCGCGTACATCGCCCGGTGGAACGTGGCGTCCAGGTCGATGCACTCCTGGAGGTTGGTGGTCTCCGCCTGCTGCTCGGCGAGGGCGAGCAGGTGCTGTTTCTCCGCGTCCGAGCCCCTTCGGCAGGCCAGAGTCGCGGCGAGCCCTTCGAGTTCCAGCCTGAGCTCGGTCACGGACCGGGAGTTCTTGAGAGCGATGTCGGTGGCGTAGGTTCCGCTGCGGGGGTAGACCACCACGAGCCGCTCGAAGGTGAGCCGTCTGATCGCCTCGCGCACGGGCGTTGTCCCGAAGCCGAGGCTGCTGCGCAGTTCCGGCTCGCTGAGCCGTTCCCCGGGCATGATCTCGCAGAGCACGAGGCGCGAGCACAGGGTGTTGTAGGCCGAGGCGCTGAGCAGATTCGGAGCGGATGCCTCGCCGCCGGCCGTTGAATCGCCGACGACTGTTACAGAACGCACCGGGCGACCTCTCTGTGTGGGGGCGTCAACGGCAGGACCATTGACGCCGTGGGCAGTTGGCTGTGAGCAGGCTACGCGTTCACCGCTGGGGCGGCGCCGGACGTCCCTGGGTCCGCGAGCAGATCGTCGATCACGGTGGATATGCCGTTCTCGACCGTGCAGGCGTAGTCGCCGACGGAGTATTCCCCACCGAGGACTTCCACGAGCTTGAGCTCGACGCCGTTGACGGCGAGCGCCGAGGACAGCTCGACCTCGGCCGGGCCGAAGGTCTTGTGTTTCAGGACGAAGTCCTTGGAGGTGTCGCGCGAGATGATCTCGAAGGTCTTGAAACCCGGCCCGTTCGCCTCGGGGAGCGCGTGGACCTGAAGGTGCGGATACAGCCGCATGTCCGACCAGGAATCAGCGGAGTACCCGTCCCGCGCCGACATCGCGATGCTGAAGATCTGGGAGCCCGCGCGGGTGACCGTCCCGCGGGCGCCGCTCGCGCCGTCCGTCAGCTCGATCTCGGCGTACTGCTTCGGGTATCCCCAGACCTCACGGCCGAAGGCCACGCTCCAGGGCTGGTCCTCGAACTCGAAGAAGTAGGTCACCGCCGTCGTGTCCTTGTAGCGGACCGGGATGACGACTCCGGAATCGTAGAAGGCGCCCGCGGTCGCGTTGCCGAAGTCCGCGATCTGGACGACGAACCGGTCGTCAGCCGGCTCGAACGGCGTCGGCTCCAGCAGTGAGGCGAGGTTCGCGGCGTCTCCCCGGCAGTAGACCGAGAGCGTGCGAAGGTTCTGCGACCAGTACGGCTGGTCGCCGCCGGGGTAGCCGAGGTACTTGAAGAAGTTCTTCACATCGTAGTTCTGAGACATCGTCAACTCCTGTGTGGAATAGGGTTCTTGGTGCGATCTCGGGTGTCCGGTGCAGGTGTCCCGCAGGCTTCCGGCTTACGGGAGGGCCCGCAACGGCACGGCAGAACCGGCCGCAGGGGGCACTAGCTTCTTCCCGCTTCGTGAATCCGCCGGAGGAAGGTCTTCAGTTCGGGTGTGCGCGGCTCGTTGAAGATCTGTTCGGGCGGCCCCTGCTCAAGGATGGTTCCTTTGTGCAGGAAGCAGAGCTGGGACGAGATCTCCCTGGCGAAGGGCAGCTCGTGAGTGGTCATCATCATGGTGATGCCGTCGTCCGCCAGTTCACGGACCAGGTTGAGCACCTCGATCACCAGCTCCGGGTCCAGGGCCGAGGTGATCTCGTCCAGCAGCAGGACCTCGGGGCGCATCAGCATGGCACGCGCGATCGCCACGCGCTGCTGCTGTCCGCCCGAGAGCTGTTCGGGATAGGCATCCGCTTTGTCCTTGAGCCCCACACGTTCGAGCATGACGCGTGCGTCGGCTTCCGCCTGGACCTTCGAAGACACCCCGGCGCGGACCGGTGTGAGGGTGCAGTTCCGCAGGACCGTCATGTGCGGGAAGAGGTTGAAGCTCTGGAACACGATGCCGACTCTGCGGCGCAGCCTGACCAGATCGACCCCGTCGCCGGAGACGACGTCGCCGTTGAGCAGGATCTGTCCGCCCTGAATCGGTTCGAGTCCGTTGACGCAGCGCAGGAGGGTCGACTTCCCCGACCCGGACGCACCGATGAGGGTGACGACCTTGTTGCGTTCGACGCCGAGATCGACACGGTCGAGGACCGTGGTGTCGCCGTACTTCTTGGTGACCTGCTCCAGGGCCACGTGTGCGGTTGTCGTCATGGTTCAGGCTCTCTTCAGCTTTGTCCCGGAACGGGCCAGCAGGTAGTCGACGAAGCGGGTCTGCGGGATGGTGACGAGGACGAAGACGAAGCACACGGCGGTCACCGCGGAGAGGTTGAAGTCGTTGGCGGAGTAGATCTTCGCCTGGCTGAAGGCGTCGATGATGCCGACCACGATGACCAAGGCCGTGTCCTTCTGCAGCCCGATGAACTGGCTGAGCATGGGGGCGGCGATGTTCCGGGACATCTGCGGCAGGATGACGAACCTGAGGACGTCCGGCTGCGAGAGGCCCATGGAGAGCGCCGCCGAGGTCTGCCCCTGATTGATGGACTCGATGCCGGCGCGGTAGAGCTCGGCGTTGTAGGCACTGTAGGTGAGCGCCAGGGCCGCGATGGCGTAGACGATCGGATCGCCCTCGCTGAGTACGGGCACCTCGGTCAGGGGAAGACCGAAGCAGACCAGGTAGATCAGCACCACGGACGGGATGCCGCGGAACACGTCGATGTACGTGATCGCCAGCGCCCGAACCGGCCAGAAACCCTTGCCCGGCAGCAGCCGTGCCACAGCGAGAGCCAGTCCGAAGAGCATGGCCAGGATCTGCGCGCCGACGGCGATCTCGATGTTGATGACGAGAGCCTTGAAGACGTCTCCCAGGCTCTCCGTCATGAACGACACATTGAAGAAGGTCTTCTGCACCGCGCCGTCGTTGGTGAGGACGAGCAGGCCGGCGACTGCCACGACGGCAACGAAGCCTGTCAGGCCCAGCGAGGACACCGACGCGTTCCTGGAACGGGCGGCCGCGATGCGCGATTCGGTGTAGTGCCCGGCCTCCCACTCCTCGTCCGAGAGCCTGTTGCGCCGGTAGGCCAGCAGGAGCGGGCCGCCGAGGACGATCACCGGCAGCACGACTCCGAACACGAGCCGGGGCAGCTGTCCGGGAGTGAGGGTTCCGGCGAACTGGTAGCACAGCACCACGGTCAGGAGGGCGAGCACCGCGGCCCCGCCGAGATACCCCGAGGTACGCAGCGGACGAGCCGGGACGAAGCTCTCTTCGCCGGGTGCGGGTCTGCCGGTGGACTCCTTGTGGAGCGTTCGGGCAGCCATGGTCAGGCACTCCAGTCGGGGAGTGCCTGCGGATCGCCGCCGAGGATCGGGTTGAGCCACTTGTCCATGATCGACTTCAACGTGCCGTCCTTCTCCATGTCGGCGAGGATTTCGTTCACCACCTCGACGTTCGGCGATCCCTTGGGGAACAGCGGGGCGACATCGCCGCCGACCGGGTACCTGCCGATGACTTCGAGCTTTCCGCCGGACTTGGCGGCGCGGGGCATGACGGTCGCGGTGTCGTTCAGCGCGGCGTCGAGCTGGCCGGCGAGCAGGGCGTTGAAGAGGTCGTCGTTGGAACTGAACACCCGGACCTGCTTGGGTTTGAGGGTGTCGTTGGCGAACTTCAGCTGGAGCGATCCGGCCAGAACACCGACAGTCGAGTTCTTGATGGTGGACGGGGAGAGTCCCGAACCGCTCTTGGCGAGGACGCCGGTCTCGTAGGTGTTGTAACGGGTCGAGAAGTCGACGGCCTTGCGTCGTTCCGGAGTGACGAGGATGTCCCACACCGCGAAGTCGAAGTTCGACGCCTTGGCCGTCACCAGCGCCTCGAAGGAGGCGTTGACCAGGGTGATCTTCTTGAGGCCCGCCCGGTTGGCGATCTCCGCGTCGAGGCAGTACATGTAGCCGCCGTCGATGGTTTCCAATGTGTTGCCCCGGTATCCCGCAGGGAAGGGCAGCGAGGCGGCGACGGTGAGTTCACCCGCCTTCTTCGTCTTCAGCTCATGGATCCGAGGGCTCTTGGTGACCTCGCAGTCCCCGAACGGTTCGGCCCGATGCGCGGAGTCCGCTCCGGCCCCGCCGGAACAGGCTGTGAGCACGGCGAGGACGGTGGCAATGCCCACCGCACCGCTGATTCTCAGTGACTTCTTCATGTGCGACCTCTGGGGAGAATGACCTCGGAGTACGAGGAGAGGAGCAGCCCGAGTCCACGCCATGCGCTGCCGCGCGAACCCTGGAACATCATTGATATTTCAGTGATGTGGGACGCACGTTATACGCGAGGGCGTGTTTTTGGCCATACCTTTGGCGCACGGAGATGGCCCGCCTGCGCCAACGGCGGGCGAGCAGACGGGCGAGCGAGCCAAGGACCGTGGCCGGGCCGGGGCCGATCGACGGGATCTGGCCACCCGCCGGTCAGGTCTCCGTCTCCCGGCGGCATTCCTTCCCGGGTGAGTCCGCCGATCGAGCTGTCGACGGGGCTCACAGCGGCCCGGACCGAGCCGGCCGGCCGCCGCCCGGCCCAGTCGGCTCCGTGATCGCTTCGGTGAGCCGGTCGAGGTGGTTCGTACCGGACGCGCTCCGTACGGACACGGCGCCGGCCATGGCGCACGGGGCCCGACAGTGTCGCGGCCAGTCGGCGTTCCGTCCCGCGCGAGGACGCTGCCGGCACGTGCTTCGGATCAGCGGCTCTTCGGCAGCTGGTCGGCTTGGCGGCGGACGTCGGCGGCGATGGCGGTAGCGATGGCAATGGCGGTAGCGGCGGCGCGAAAGGCTTCCTCCCGCGGCCCGCGCCCCGGCGACATGAGGATCAAACCGGAGATCCCCCCGGCGTGAACATCGTCGCCGCACGTGCCGCAGGCACGGCCATGGGCACCCGGTCGGCGCCACCCACACCGCGGCCGGCGGTACGTCGATGGCGCCCCCGCACGCCGCCGGAGCCGCGCGATCCTGGCCCAGCGTCACCCCGACTGGACCGGTCAGCGGATCAAGGAGACGGTCACCGCACACGCCAGAAGATCAAACAGCTACGAACCCCGAACGGACTGCTCACCGGACAGCTCTCCGGCCGAATCACCGCCACCGGCGGAACATCACCCTCGGCGGAACCAGGGACGACTACCAACTGGCGGGCTCCGACCTGACGTACCAGCGCATGCTGTACCTGAGCACGCGCTACTCCGCGTACATGACGGGCCCCCGCACGAGGTACACGACGGCACGAACCTGTATGTGTCCCTGCGGACCGCAGTGTGGGACGCCGCCGGAAACCGCACCACCCAGTCCATCCACCGGGCCTACGCACTGAAGTAGCGCGCACGCCGAAGCCTTTGCGAACCGGGGCCTGACGCTCCGCCCAACGGCCGTCCGAGAATCAGGCGAGCTCATCAAGGAAGTCCGAGAGTAACGCGCACAGTGCCTCTGGATGCTCCAGGTGCAGGTCGTGACCTGCACCTGGGATGCTGACGGCCACAGTGGCGGTCCCTCGACGGAGCATGGCGTCGGCCTCCTGCGGCGGGACGAAGCTGGACTGGGCCGGAATCATCAAGGTCGAGCACGTAACCTGCTCCCATTCGTCCCAGAACGTGCGCTGAGCATTCTCCGCCAGCGAGCGGACCATCACGTCCCGGTCGAAACGCGGCCACCAGCCACCATCGAGCTCTTCCAGGCCGGCCGCCCAGCCTTCACCGACCGGTCCGCCGCCGAGGAACTGGGCGGCGGCTTCGCGAGAGCTGAACGGCACCGGCCACGACTGGAGCCATCCGCCGGCCTCGACGGAAACGCGGGAGTCCCCAGAACCTGGACCAGCCTCGATGAGCACGAGCGCGCGGACCCGGTCGGGATGTGCGGCGGCGTGAGCATAGCGGTGTGTCCGCCCAGAGACTGACCGACCACGACAGGCCGTCGAAGCTCCAACTGATCGATGACAGTGACGGCGTCAGTGACGTACGCGGCGCGGGAGACATCCTGCGGATGACGTTCGCTGGCGCCGTGCCCGCGTAGGTCGACCGCGACCACCCGGTACCGGGACGTCAGGCGCCGGGCCATCGCCTCCCACTCACCGGAGTGACCGGCCAGACCGTGCAGCAGCACGACGGGCGTGCCCGGCCCGCCCCAGTCCCGGCACACAAGTCGCACGCCATCTCGCATCACCGTGCGCTCAGACCAAGCCATGCGAATCTCCAAGAGTTCGATGCCGATCTTGCTCATATGCCTCAGGATCCCAGGTGCTCCGCGAGGGAGGGCGCGGTGCCCGCGGCGGCTACGTCGAACGAACCGGAAGCCGGGACGGCGGCTCGGGGCTTCGTCATGGGCACGGCCAGGGAGGATGTGGGAGAACACGGAAAACCCGCCGCAACCAACTCCCCAGGTACAGCGCGACGCCCTCGTCGTGTTGGGTGTGGAATGGGCGGTATGAGTTCACAGGACGACGGACACGAAGCGCAGCTCGCGGCACCCGAGGTCAACGTCGAGCCCGATGGGCGCCTGACCGTTCCCGCGGAACACGTCACCGCGCTCCTGCGGTCCATCGCCCGCTCCTGGCAAGCCGGCGCGCACGACGGCATCCCCGTACTGGACACGGAGGACGGCCCAGGAATCGGCCTGGAGCCCGTGACCGTCCGCTCCCTCGCCGATGTCCTCGACAACATCGCCAACCAACTCGACGTCCAGTACATCCACATCACGACCCACACCACACACACCACACACACCGAGTAGCAACACCAGCGGAACGGCCGGCGGGGCGCGGACAACCTCGGGCATCCGCGCACGCGTCCACAACGCATCCGGGAGCCGGTGAACGGAGGCGCACTGTGTGCGCGTCGGCGATTCACCCGTCGGTGCTCAGGGGCTCAGGTGCCCGCGCGCGGCATGTTCCTGTCCGATGGCACGGTGCAGGACCCACGGGGGCACCGCGGGGAGCAGGCCGCCGAGACGGGCGGCCGCTCTCAAGTCCCCCGCCGCTCCCGTAAGCAGGGAGCCTTCGCCCCGATAGGAAGAGAGCCTTCGCCGCTGCCCGGGGCCACCCGCCCCGGGCAGCGGCAAGGCCGGTGACAGCCTCTTCGAAGAGGTCGAAACCGGCCGCTTCCTCACCCGGTCGGCATGCTCACGCGATGAACACGCTGGTCCCGAACTCCTGGACCGTTCTGCCGCCAGGAGGAACGACCGCCAGGACCTCTCCCGTGCAGTTGGGCCCGGTGGATGTCACCCATGTTCACCGCCCGGGGCGCACCGGGCGATCCGTTCGTGGTCTGGACCTATTGACGCATTGGTCCAGACCTTCTACGTTGTGGGGCGTCCTGACCGAAGGCGGCACCGGGTCCGCAGTCCGGCTCCGCCTCGCACACCGGCCTGCCTTCGTCCGGTCACCCGCAGGCGTAAGCGCACGGTTCATCTCACCCCTGTACCACCCCACCACCACAGGGAGAACCATGTTCCACAGGCGCAGACCACTTCCCGGACGGAGACCACTTCCCGGTACGAGGGCAGCGGCACATCCGCACCGCTCCGGCAACGCACGACGGCTGCGGCGACGTTTCGCGGTCCTCGGCACCGCCCTGCTGCTGCCGCTCGCGGGGCTCACCGCCCTCGCGGCACCCGCCCACGCGGCCGGCACGCTGACCGCGTCCTTCACCACGCAGGACAACGGCTCCTGGTGGAAAGGGACGTACATCGTCCGCAACACCGGTACGGCCGCGGTCAACGGCTGGACCCTGGAGTTCAACCTGCCGGCCGGGGTGACACTGTCCGGCAACTACAACGGCGAAGTGACCGTCTCCGGCAGCCATGTGACCGTCAAGAACGCCTTCTACAACGCCAATGTCGCGGCCGGCGGCAGCACCGAGCCATACAGCTACTGGTTCACGGCGAACGGCACCCCCGGCACCCCGACCGGCTGCACGGTCAACGGCGACAAGTGCGACGGCAGCCCCGACGTCCCGCCGACCGCCCCCGGAACGCCGAAGGCCACCGCGATCACCGCGCACACGGTCTCGCTGAGCTGGGCCGCAGCCGGCGGCGGCGACCACCCCGTGGCCGCCTACGAGGTGCTCAGCGGTCCGGACACCGTCGCGACAGCGACCGGAACCTCCGCGACCGTCACCGGCCTGACGCCGGCAACTGACCACACCTTCACCGTCCGAGCCAAGGACATTCGCGGCAACATCGGACCGGCCAGTGACCCGCTGTCGGTCAAGACGGTGGACCCGGCGACCGACCCGACGCCGCCGACAGCGCCGGGCAGTCTCCGCTCCACCGGCAAGACCGCCTCCACCATCGGTCTGGCGTGGGACAGGTCCACCGACAACGTCGCCGTGGCCGCCTACGACGTCTATCGCGGCCGCACCCTGGTCAAGTCCGTCGGCGCGGATACCCTGACCGCCACCGTGGAGGGGCTCTCCCCGGCCACCCCGTACACCTTCACCGTCAAGGCCCGGGACACCGCCGACAACCCGTCGCCCGCCACCGACGCCCTGACCGTCACCACCGACGACGTGGCCGGCGCGGGCAAGCAGCTCAAGGTCGGCTATTACGCGCAGTGGGGCATCTACGGACGCCAGTACTTCGTGAAGAACCTCGACACCTCCGGTGCCGCGGCCAAACTGGACGTCATCAACTACTCGTTCGAGAACATCGACCCGAAGAACCTGACCTGCCAGGCGGGTGTGACCAAGGGTGTCTCCGGCAACCCGCAGGACCCGGACGAGGGCACCGGCGCCGGTGACGCGGACGCCGACTACGCCCGCCCCATGTCCGCCGCCCAGTCCGTGGACGGCGTCGCGGACGACGGCTGGGGCAAACTGCGCGGCAACTTCAACCAGTTGAAGAAACTGAAGGCCAAGTACCCCAAGCTGAAGGCCGTCGTGTCGCTCGGCGGGTGGACGTACTCGAAGTTCTTCTCGGACGCCGCCGCCACACAGCAGTCCCGGGAGAAGTTCGTCAAGTCCTGCATCGACGTGTGGATCAAGGGTGACCTGCCTCTCTACAACGGCGCGGGCGGGCCGGGCACCGGGGCCGGCATCTTCGACGGCATCGACATCGACTGGGAGTGGCCGGGCTCCGAGGGCCACCCGGGCAACCACTACGGCCCGCAGGACAAGGACAACCTGACCGCCCTGCTCGCGGAGTTCCGCAAGCAGCTCGACGCGCTCGGCGGCGAGCACAAGCTGCTCACCGCGTTCACCCCGGCCGACCCGGCGAAGATCGAGGCCGGCTGGGACCTCAGCCGCATCTTCGAGTCCCTCGACTACGCCAACGTGCAGGGCTACGACTTCCACGGCGCGGGCAGCGACAACTCCTGGGAGCCGAACCGTGCCGGCCACGCGTCCAACCTCTACACGGACGAACAGGACCCGTACTCATTCCACTTCAGCGTCGAGAACGCCATCAACGCCTACCTCGGCGCCGGGGTCAACCCCCGCAAGCTGACCGTGGGCTTTCCCTTCTACGGGCGCGGCTGGCAGGGCGTCGCCGAAGGCGGCGCCAACGGTGAGTGGCAGAGCGCGAACGGTGCCGCACCCGGCCAGTTCGACACCGAAGCCGGTGTCAGGGGCTACAACAACCTGATCACCAGCTTCCCGAACATGACCATCCGTCACGACGAGCAGTCGGTGTCGACGTACGGCTACACCGGGGCCAACGGCCAGTGGTGGTCCTTCGACGACACCTGGTCCATCGCGAAGAAGACCGCCTGGGTCAAGTCCAAGGGACTGCTGGGCGGCTTCGTCTGGGAGATGTCCGGCGACACCCCGAACGGTCAGCTGATGACCGCGCTGGACAACGGGCTGAAGTAGTGAAGTAACGCGCACGGCCCGGATCCCGCCGGGCCGTGCACCGGACCCGGGCGCGGTCGGCGGACTCCCGCCCGGGTCGTTCCCCACTCACTCCCACCGCCCGGCGATCCGGTCCACGGCTCACGATCGGGGCCCGACACGCCGACGCACCGTGCCTCCGTTCCCATCACGTCACGTCATGGCCGACGGCCGACGCGGACCGTCAGGCCCCGATACCCAACAGGGCCGGCAGGCCCCTCGGCCGCCTCCACATCGCGAGCGCCCGCCTCCGCCGCCTCCCCCGGGGCCGACCTCGGCTCCTGGGGAACCACCCCCAGCACCTCCCGCCGCGCGCGGCCGTCCACGCGCGGCCGGGGCTGGGGCTGAGGCTGAGGCTGGGGCGTCCGCGACCCGCGCTCGCCCGTCTCAGCCATCCCGGCGGCGGGGGCGTACGTCGCGGAGGTCCGGGCCGGCCGCAGCCCGGATCGTGCCCAGGATCGCTTCCCACCGGGCGGACAGGACGTCCGGCGGGTCATGCCGCTCTCGTCCCCCGCTTCTGCTCCTGGCGGTGAGCAAGCCGCCGGAGCTCCACCCGGGCCGCGGGGGTGCGGCCGGACGGGGTGGACCAGAACGGATGCCACAGGATCCAGGCGGACAGATCCAGGAGGCGGCGACGCAGGGCGGTGGTGTGGCGGGATCGTGGCGCGGCGAGCTGCCGGTAGGTGGCGAGCCACTCACGCTGGGCCCGGACCAGATCATCGGGGAAGGGAAAGGTCATACATCGATTAGAGCACCTGTTCGATTTTAGATGCGACTCGATTCGGGGCACTCCGCCCGAACGGATGACGCCCCCGGCGGGCCGATGACCGCCTGATCGCAAGACCGCGCTACTGCGGCGACGGGTGTACGGAAACGACCGCGTCGGCCCCACCCCGACGACCCCGGCCAGTGGGACTGGGTGGGCGACGTGCCGTGGCCACAGGCCTCCGACGGGAATGCCGGGCCCGATGGTCGCGCCGGCCGTCTCGGGTCTCACTGTTCCCCTGCGGCCACCCCGCTGGTCGGCGCCGTACCGGTCCAGCAGGGGCACGGTCCTGGTCGCCACGGTGAACTGGTAGCACGCACCCCCGGGTCAGGGCGAGCCGGGAACCACGAGTGCGCCGTCGCCCGTTCTGCGTGTGCCCTGGAGTGTCAGAGCACACGCTGGTAACGGAGTTCGGAGAGCGTGATCTCGTCGTAGACATCGTCCTGAACCGCCCCGTCGGCTTGATAGCCCGCCCGCTCGTAGAAGCGCCTGGCTTGGTGGTTGTCACAGAGAACCCACAAGGCCGACGCCTCGAAGCCGTGGCTCTTCATCTGGGCGTGAGCCTCGCCCAGTAGCCTCCGGCCGATGCCCCGGCCGATCAGATCCGGCGAGACGTACAGGGCGTAGACCTCACCCAGCCGCCCCACACCGGGAACCTCGCTACGGCACGGCCCGAAGCAGATCCACCCCACCGGGCCCCGGTCACCGAGCGCCACAAGGTCTCGTGACGTCCGGCGGGGTCGAGAGAGCAACCGCCGCCGCTGGTCGGCGTCACCTTCGGCCGTCATCGCGTCCAAGTACGCCTGGGGGACGATGCCGGTGTACGCCGCCTGCCACCCCCTGACCCTGATCGCCGAAACGGCCTCAACATCAGCTCCATCCATTTCCCGCACATGCACCATCGCTCCACGGTAAGGCCACAGGACTTCAGACCGCACTGCCTCATCCCGCCGACGCGGCCGTCCGGTTCCTTCTCGGAGAGGCGTCCGCGCGGCAGGGTGAAGCCGTGATCACTTCTTTTGCACCGCCGTGGTGGACTGCCTGGGGAAGGTCTACCGGGCCCTCTTCGGCTGGGTCCAACTGGTGCGTTCGACGGACAACTCCTCCGCCGAGGCCGTCTTTGACATGGATCTGTCCTTTTGGCCGTTGCGCAGGGCATGGGGAGTAGGCGGTGGGTTCGCGAACGGCGGCAAGCTCACTGCCACAGGCGGGTGATCCCCGGAACAGCGTCGGGCTCTCGGACCGGCCGGCATCCACGCCACCCGTTTCGCGGACTGAGGACGTCGGCCGCTTCTCCTCTCTCCCGTGATACGCGTAGCCCTGAATGCCCCCGAGGTGCGGAACCGTCCCTGTCCGCGAGGCAGGGGCAGAGAACAGGAATTAAGGCGCATGTCCCGTTGGTAGCTCTCCAGAGGGACATGCGCCACGTGCAGGCTTGGGAGACGTTCCCGCGGGCCATTCCTCCCCATGAGTCTGTCGGCCCGGGAGGCTCAGCGGCGGACAGTGCCGGAGGCCTCCCCGCTCTCGCGGCTCGTGCCCTGTCGGGACGTCCCGGCTTCCGACGGGCCTGCCGGGCCGGTGGACCGCTGGGAGAGTCCGTAATCCACAGGGGAGTTGACCATGCGACACACGATTCGGGTCCTGCTGGCCGCCGTCACGGCCACCAGTGCCGTCCTGCTCACCGCGACCGCTGCCTCGGCGAGTGAGTACCCCGTCCAGGCCGAGGGCCAGAACCGCGGATTCGGCGGGGCCGACGACAACGGGCTGCGGGTGTACGCCTGTGACACCTTCGCCGACAACTGGGGTGTACGCACCCACTACACGTACCGGAACAGCACCGGGGGCACCGCCACCCGCACCATCACCGACGCGAACGGTGTCACCGCCGGCTGCGGCGAACAGAACATGGCCGCCTCCGCACCCGCCCTCAGCTACCAGGTCTGCACCGGCAGGGCCGGAGCAGACACCGCCTGCGGCCCCTGGTTCAGCCTCTGAGAACCCGTTCCCTTCCGAACCCCGGCAGCCGTGGACTCGGTTGCCGGGCGGAACGGAGAACTGCTCCAGCACCCGTTCGGGTTGGGGCCGTCACCCTAGCGTCCGCGGGAACGTCCCGTCCCGGACGCGAGGCAGCGGCATCTTCCAGGTTCCATCCGCTGACCAGCGCCAATGCCGTATGCCGACCAACGCCCACGGCCCGGGCGTGGACGATGAGGCCTTCACGAGACGCTCCAGTTGGTGGTGGTGACAGTGGGAGAAGCCGTGGTGACGGCGACCGCGTTCGCACCGACGATCACCAGCATGGCGAGCCAGGCCGTCACATCGAGGTGCTGGCCGAGTACGACGAGACCGATCAGTGCGGCGAAGACCGGGTTGATGCTCATGAATACACCGAAGAACTGCGTGGGCACTCGCCGCAGTGCCAGCAGATCTGCCAGGAATGGCACGGCGGAGGACAGCACGCCGGCCGCCAGTGCGCAGCCCATGGAGGCCGAGGTCGGGGGACGCAGCCACAACGCCAGGACGCCGACGGGAAAGTAGAGCGCACCTGAGACCGCGGCGGCGGCAGCCGGCCCCTCCAGTCCGGGCAGGCGGCGGCCGACGACGCGATTGAGGAGGATGTAGCTGCCCCAGCACACCGCGGCGAGCAGAGCCAGGGCGATGCCCAGGTAGTCGGTGGAGGGCGAGGGACGGGCCAGGACGACCACCGCGCCCGCAGCGGCCACCGCGCACAAGGCGTCGACGCGGCGGCGCGAGCCGGACAGGGCCACAGCGAGCGGGCCGAGGAACTCCAGCGTGACGGCGAGCCCGAGCCCGATACGGTCGATGGCCATGTACAAGGACAGATTCATCGCGGCGAACACCAACGCGAGCCCCAGGACCGGCCGCCACTGCGCCGCGGTGAACGATGCCAGCCGCGGCCTGCCGACCGCCCACAGCACCCCTGCGGCAACCCACTGGCGGACCGCCACCACACCCACCGGGCCGATCACCGGGAACGCCAGCGCCGCCGCCGACGCTCCGGCCTGGTTGGACAGGCCACTGCCCAGCATCAGCGCCACCCCGGTCAGGCGCTTGCCGTCCTGGCCGGTACCACCGCTGTGGGCGGCGCCGGAAACACGTCCGGCACCCTCATGAGAATTCTCCAGCACCATGCCCTTCACCGTGGTGCCGGCGCAGCAATACGCAAAATGCATCCACCAGCCCATTGATACGCTCAGCGTATGGAAGAGCGACGATGGAACACCACTGACCTGGAGCTGAAACACCTACGCTGCCTGGTTGCCATCATCGACACCGGTAGCTTCACCGACGCCGGCTTTGAACTGGGCATTTCCCAGGCGGCTGTCTCCCGCAACCTGCGCGGCCTGGAGCAGCTCCTCGGCGTGCGGCTGCTGCACCGCACCAGCCGCACGGTCGCGCCCACGTCCACAGGCGTGCGGGTTCTCGCGCGCGCACGCATCCTGCTCGCCGGCGCCCACGATCTCGTCGCGGAAGCGACCGGCGGACATGCCCGGCTCCATATCGGCCACGCCTGGTCCGCCTTCGGCTCCCACACCACCGAGTTCCAGCGCCGCTGGCACGAGCGCCACCCCGAGGTCGAGCTGCGGCTCGTCCGCCACAACTCCCCCACCGGCGGGCTGGCCGAAGGAATGTGCGACCTGGCTGTCGTCCGCGCCCCACTCGACCTGAAGCCCTGGTCGCACGCCCTGGTGGGCCACGAACACCGCGTCGTCGCGCTCGCCTCCGACGATCCCTGGGCCCGTCGGCGCAGCATCCGCCTGGACGAGATCCCGGCCCGCACCCTCGTCATCGACCGACGCACCGGCACCACCACTCTGGGTTTGTGGCCCGCAGACGAACGACCCGACGTCGAGTACACCCACGACATCGACGACTGGCTCGCCGCCATCGCCACCAGCCGCAGTGTCGGCGTCACTCCCCGGGCCACCGCCGCCCAGTACCGCCGCGACGGCATCGTCTACCGCCCCCTGCGCGACGCCGCCCCTGTCCCCGTCCACCTCATCTGGCGACGTCAGGATCCCCACCCCGCCACCCACGCCGCCGTCGCCCTCGCCATCGACCTCTACCACGGGGAGGACAAACCCCCGAGCTTGCGGAAATGAGTTGATGCGAGAACTCCTCCGGAGTCCGAAGCGATCACGTTTCCACAGGTCAGCGTTTGAGCAAGCCCCGAGAATCGCACGTTGTGCGAGGCACGTCGGGTGAACCGGGCGGAACGGCACCGCACCAAGACCCCGGGCATCACCGCTCGGGGTCTCGTGCTGTCGTTCCCATGTCCGGCTACGAATCCTTGGAACTGACAGGGTCACAGTCGTGAGCGGGCAAGGGTCGGCGGATCAGCGCGGTCCTCGGCCAGTGTGACCGGGCGGCCGGGGAGCGGTGCTCAGTTGAAGACCAGGACGTCGGTGCGCATCGGCAGTGGGCTGCTCCAGCCGATGTTGATCTTGAACGTCACCAGTCCGTTACTGGGGGCGATGCTCGACACCTGGAAGGGTGCCCCACCGACGAACCGGTTCCCGTTGCCGTCGATCTCGGAGGCCGTGATGACGACCGTCGAGTTGACCCCGATGACATTCCAGGGGAGTTGGAGGTTGAACGTTCCGTTCCCCGGGGTCCATGTCCACCACGCCCGCCACACGGCGCCGACGTTGCCGCCGATCGCCGCGAGGCCCTGATCCCTGTCGGCGGCCTGCGAACTACTCGCGATCCGCGGCACCTCAGTGGCGGAAGACTCGACTGCGGCCATGACTTTTCCTCTCACGTCGGGAGCCCCCATGAGCCCCTCGAATACTTCGAGTGTCCGCTCATGCGCACAGCGTAACAATCACTCGGGCGGGTGAACCTCCGGCGCGCCTCCGTGCAACTCGCACCAACACCGTTCGCGGCCGCCATCAGGGCGGCGACCCCAGCCCCCGACGCGGTCCGCGCCTCGCCCGCGATCAACCCACACCCGTACACACGACCAGGCACCCAGCAGCCCCTCCCCGCTGACGCCCACCCGACGCCACCATCACACCCGCTCACCAGCTTCGACGTCGGCTCGGCCTCGCTACATGCGAGCGCTTCCGCCAGGCACGGTGGCGTTTCGGCCGAGACCCTGCCTCCACCCCGACGGGGGAACTCGGCCTACTACAAGGCACGTTGGGTCATCGGCCTGTTCCGGCATGCTGCCCGACCTGAACCGGGAACGTGAACGTGAACGCATCAACGAGGCCGTGACGGGCCTGCTGGCCGCACGGGACACGCTGGACGCCGACATCACCGGCTTCGCGTGCCACCTGCGTCGCTCCTTCGACGCCGTCACTGCCGGTCTCATCCCGCACTGGAATCCGGTGCCTGTGGCAGCTGCGACAGGCACAGAGCGGTGCTGCCATCACCTCCAAGGAATACTCTTTGCGCGTGCCGCCCTCCGGATGATGAGGTGGCACGATGACCAACCGCGATGAAGTGGCGGCTGTCCGACCGTTGACACTGGACTGGGTCAGCCGGCACCTGAATGTCGGCGAACGGATCGTCAGGGCTGAGGCGTTGCACGGCGGGATCACTGCCGAAATGCGGAGACTGATCATCGGCACGCCGGACGGAGGCACCCGTGACCTGGTGCTGCGGAGTTTCGTCGACCCCTTCTCCGTGGGGCACGCCGAAGACTGGTTGAACAGGGAGGCCGGCGCCCTGATCCTGCTCGCCGGAACCGGCGTGCGGGCTCCTGGACTGGTCGCGGTTGATCCGACCGCCGCGCATTGCGAGTTTCCCTCGCTCCTTATGACACATCTGACGGGCCGGACGGTCCTCGACGATGAGGGAATCGAGACACGCGTTCCTCTGCTGGCCCGTCAACTCGTGGCGATCCACGCGTTGCGACCCGTCGAGCGGCCCAAAAAGTATGTGACGTTGACGACCGCCGACACCGTCGTGACTCCAAAGTGCGCCGACGCGGCGGTATGGGCCTCGGCGATCGACGTGATCCGCAGGCCGGCACCGCCTTATGAGGGGCGATTCCTGCACCGGGATTTCCAACCCGGCAACGTACTGTTCGACGTGTCGCCCCCAAGCCTGGCAGGTGCCCGGATCACCGGCGTCGTCGACTGGGCAGCGACTTCCTGGGGCCCGGCGGATCTCGATGTGGCGCACTGCTCCACCAATCTCGCGCTGCTGCACGGCCCGGCCTGGGGTCTGCGGTTCTCCGAGGCGTACGAGGAGGCCGGTGGAGTGCTGGCCACGGCCGCGAGCGAGCGGCTGTACTGGCACGTGCGGGACGGGCTGGCATGCTCAGAAGAAGTGCAGCAGGTGGCGCAGCCCTGGCGGAACGCAGGGAGAACAGAGTTGACGACGCGAGCTGTGGAGGAGCGGCTGGATGCCTATGTCACCGCTCTGATGGACGCGCTGGGCTGAGCCGAAGCGTGCGGCCGACGTCGGCCCACGGCGCGGGCCGGATGTGAGCACCGGCTCCGGCCTAGCCGATCGCACACCCGCACCCGGGTACGGCCGAACGGTCACGGAGGGTGACGGACCGTTCGGCGGCAAGGGATGGTCACGAACTCCGCCCGCCACCGCGTCTTGGTCTTCTTGATGCGGTCCGTCGGACGCCGGGGCGGCGCGCCGGCCCGGCGTCGTCAATCAGGAACACCGATCAGCGAAACGTTTCGCTCCCCCCGTACCCATCGGCTGAGCCGGTTGATGACCCAAGTCGCCTGAGAACACCCGGACTTGGGCCACCATGAGGAGTGTGAGTCCCTACTCCGGTTGCGTCACCGTCAGCGCCCACCGAATGTCCTGAGCTGAGGCGTCAACGCCGATCGAGAAAGAACCCGACCGCACGACGCCCGGATCCATCGTCACCGACCCCACCCCTGCACTGCCGACAGGACAGTCCACTGTGAACTCAGCCACCTGCAACCGCTGTGACTCCATGGTCACTTGAACGTTGCCGCCTCCCTCACAAGCAACCGTGAGGACAGTCGGCAGCCCCTCCCAAGCACCCCCTGAGGCAACACCACCATCGCCTCTCATTTCCTCCACCCACACCAGACCTTCCGGCCCCGGGTGCGGAAGCAGCCCCCCAGCGGCGGCGGCCGGTGAAGCCGCCGCACCCGCCAGAGCAAAAGCCGCCGCTACCGCTACAACCATGCTCTTTCCCGTACTTATCACGTCTGCTCCTTGGAAGGCCCGATGAAGCAGACAGTGTGGCGCGAGAGAACTCAAGACGCATGAGTACACATACTCATGCACTTACCACCCGTGCGGGTAGGAGCGGTTGGGCGTTTTGGCCAGGCCATGCCGAGGCTGGGCGGGGCGGCGCGGCTGCTACGGATGGTGATGGTCGCGACAGGCACGGTGATGCCTCCAGATCGGTGGTATCGATAGAAGTCCCCATTGCGCTACGGCATTTCGCCGAGGAATGTCGGGCAGGAGTGGGCGTGTCAGTGAGGGCGTTCAGCATGCCGGTGCGGATGGGAAGAGGCCAGCTCTGCGGCTCCCCATCCGACGGATGAAATTCGACGGACCTCGACGCCGATTACACGAAGGTAGTGTCCTGGCCATGATTGCCAACGTGCGTAGCTACAAGAAGAATCAGGTCTCCTAAGAGCTGTCCCGTAATCCGAGGTCATCACGGCAATCGGTCGGTTCCAAGACAACTACAAGTTCAAGCGTGTTACTGCGGCGCTCGACGAGATCGACGACTACACCACCGACGTCTGGTTTGTCGATGGCGACCTGCACATCTCCGGCGACCTCGACCTGACGGGCGAGAGCGTCTACCTCCTGGTCGTGCTCGGCGATCTGGTCGTCGACGGCGCGTACGGCGATAGCGACGATCCCGGGTCCTTTCTGCTGGTGACCGGCAACATGCGGGCACGCGACGTGGTGACCGCCGACTGGCTCCAGGTCCACGGCAATCCGAGCACCGATCGGCTCATCGGCGACTACAACCACTACTCCGCCCACATCGGCGGCGACGTCCATGCCCGGCTCTTCTGTGGCGAAGAACATCACTTCACCATCGGTGGCGCGCTCATCGCCAACGCGGTGATCGGTGAGCCGCGCCTGGAGATCGTGACTCCACCGACCGTGATCGAAATCGATGACACCCGCATGCTGAAGCATTTCGACCGCGACCTACTGGACGTGTACGGCGACGAAGACGATGACGGCAACGTCATCAGCTGCGTGGACGGTTTCGACTACTTCAGCGAGCTGAAGCGGCGCGTCAATGCAGGTCTGCCGCTCCGCACCACGGCAACACGCGACAGCTGAGCCTTCACCGCCGCACCGGATGGGGCCGGGCTTGTTCGCCACCAGGTGCCGGTCGCGTCCGCCGCCTTCCAGGCAGAGGCCCGAGACCGTTGAGGAGGTCCAGGGTCGGGGCCGGGAGTGGCGAGTCGTGGCGGTTGGCCCCGGCCAGGACACGACCCAGGGGGATGCCGTAGCCGTCCACCGTGCCGGAGCGTTTCAGGCCCTGCCTGCCCTGCCTGCCCCGGTCAACCGGCGAGCGCCCCACGACCTCACCACCGCCCGGGCCTTGGCGATGCATCCGTCGACGGCGACCTGGTCCAGGACCAGCCCCACGATCCGGTCGTACCCCTGAAGCGCGAGCTGTCTCAGCCGGGCCAGGACACCCAGCCGGATCCACTCGTCGCGGCGGGTGCGGATCGTGGTGGCCGAACACGTGGGGTCGGCAATCGCCTGGCAGGAACAGCTGAACCGCAGGTGCTGCAGCAACTTGTCGAAGGCGACCCCTCACCGACACTGTGGCGGTAGAGGCCTTCCCGGCATCCGGCCCGTGAAGGCCGGTAGGGTCGAGGGGGCGGGCAGTCAGCCTTTTCCGACCTGAAATTGCAGGTCACGGGGCTGGCGTGGGACGGGAGCGGGGTGCTCGGGCTGGTCGGGTCCTCGATCGACGGCATGTGATGGTCCGCCAGTGGAAGAATTGCGCTGTCACGCGGATCGTGCTGCTCTCTCGCGTGACCTACCAGTACGTGGCCGGTCCCGTGAGGACCCAGCCGGCGTCGGTGGGCCTGACCCAGAAACCCAATGCCACCTCGATTACCTGCGCGCGGTAGGTGATCTCGACATAGAAACTGCTGCCGGTGTGGCCCCAGTGGAAGTCCGCGAGATCGAGTTCACCGAGCCAGGACAGGTCCTGCTCCCACTCGTCGGCAGCAGGACTGCCGCTCGCCCCGTCCTCGATTGCACTTGCCTCGACGGAACCGGTCCACAGCGACTTGAGCACATGCCGGACCGGGTGGTGATCGATGAGCTGCTCGGCCTCAGGGATCCTCCCGGCCCGGAGCAGGCTGAAGTAGCCGCGAACGACCGCTTCGACATCGGTCTTGGCAGGGCGCTCCGTCCAGATCTCCACCGCGAGATCATACGAGTTCGGTGACGCCACTGAGCGGTTTCGCGCTGGACATCGTGGGCGGCGGGGCTGGGTGCTTCCCCCGAGCACGCCACGCCCGTCCCACGCCAGCTCCGATTCTGGCGCCGCTCGGGGGCTGGCCGCCCCAGCGGGCTGTATCTCGGCTGCCTCCTGGCCCTCCTCTCATACACTCAGCCGATGGAGACAGCACTGATACTCGGCGGCAGCGGGGTCGCGCTGCTCTTCTTGAGCATCTTCGCCGTGGTGCTGCTGTGCGGGCGCCGAGTGCGGCGCGGCCGGAAACTCGGCCGCTACCCATACCGCGCCAAGCCCAACGGCACCTACGACAACTCGTGATAGATGGGTTTTCGACCAAGCGAAACGTCTCCACCAGAGGCTTCGCATGCGTGTTTACCCGTCCGGCAGTTCACGCTGAGGCTCACGTCGTGTCCAGCGTTCTTGAGGGCGAGGCCGTTGATGTCTGGCTGCGGTGCCTGGCCGTCGGGGGTGGGGGAAGAAGTCGTGGTCGTCCTCAATTTGGCCTCCGCCACGCCGTGGTCATCCTCCTGACCGGACTGCTCACCCGCACCTGAACCGGCCACCAACGCGGTGACCGTGCGGTGTGGACACCCCCGCCCCGCGGCGACACCGTGCCCTTCCGTGGCGGCATCGGCCAACTCGACGTCCAGTACACCCACATCATCGTCGCGGATGCCGAATCCCGTGAGCGGACTCGGCAGCGATTCGGGGCTCGGTTGAGTCTCCCGTGGGGGGAGACCTCAAGCTGGGGACATGGACAGCGACACGCTCTATTCCATCGGAGAGCTCTCCCGCCGGACCGGCCTCACCGTGAAGACCATCCGGTACTACTCCGACCAGGGCATCGTCCCGCCGACCGAACGGAGCCATGCGGGCTACCGGCTCTACGGTCTCGACGCACTGGCACGCCTGGATCTGGCCCGCACGCTGCGCGATCTCGGGCTCGGCCTGGCGACAGTCCGCAAGGTGCTCGACCGGGAGGCGTCCATACCGGAAGTCGCCGAAGCACACGCCGACGCCCTGGACGTACAGATTCAGACCCTCCGCCTGCGCCGGGCAGTACTGCGAACAGTCGCCAGAGGCTGCCCCACCACTACAGAGATGGACCTCATGCAGCGACTCGCCACACTCTCCCGGTCCGAACAGCGCAGGCTGGTCAACGACTTCATCGACGACGCCTTCGAGGGCCTCGAAACCAACCCCGAGTTCGTGAACCTCATGCGGTCCGCCCTGCCCGAACTCGCCGACGACCCCACGCCGGAACAGGTCGGGGCCTGGGTGGAACTTGCCGAACTCTGCCAGACCGCAGACTTCCGTACCGCTGTACGGCGCCTGGCGGTGGAGCAGGCGGAAGAACCCTCCCAGCAGGACGTCAACGGCCTGCACGACGGCCTCAACCGAGCGGTACGGGATCGACTCGACGAAGCAGTATCCGTCGGCATCCTCCCCGCCTCCGCCAAAGCCCCACCCCTCTCGGCCTCACTGAGCGGTCTCTACGGCCACGCGTTCGAGCGTGTCGGCGACGGCGATCTGCGCCGCTGGCTCCTCGCCCGCCTGCAGATGACCGTCGACCCACACGCCAAGCGCTACTGGCAACTCCTGGCGACGATCAATGGATGGTCCGCGTCACCGACGCTCGCTCCCGTGTACACCTGGTTCACCACCGTTCTCTGCGGCACTGGTGCCTCGGCGGCGAAGACTTGAGCTTCGGAAGGCATCGCGTGAAGTACGACATCTTCCAGACTCTCGGTGTGGCTCTCCTCGTCCTCGGGGGGCAGGGAGCGATCCGTCAGCTCGTCGACCACGACAACGCCGGGCTGCTCGGCCGGCTGCCGGGCGGATTCGCGGCGAGCATCACCGTCTACGTCGTCGCCGTCGCCATCGGCGCTGCTGTTGCGGGCTGGGCACGCGGCAAGGCGAAGGCAATCGGGCAAAGAAGCTGACGGGACGTGGGAGAAGGGTCGCCGAGCGGACACTGCGGGGAGGAGGGAGTCGTGGGGGGGGTGTCTCTATGTCGTTCGTCAAGGATGTGGCGCCGGGTATGAGGCTGTTTGGGATGGTTATGCGGCGAGGGTGACGGTGGGGGTTCGAGACTCGTAGAAGGTGCCGTCCCGGAGCATGGCGAAGAGGACACTGATGCGTTGACGGGCGAGGCGGAGGAGGGCTTGGGTGTGGGTTTTGCCGCGGGCGCGTTGCCGGTCGTAGTAGGTGCGCGAGGCCGGGTCGGCGTTCATGCAGGCGAATGCGGAGAGGAACATGGCGCGTTTGAGCTGCCGGTTTCCGCCTCTGGGTGCGTGTTCGCCGTGGATCGAGGTCCCCGACGATTTTGTCGTCGGGGCGAGGCCGGCGTAAGAGGCGAGGTGGGCGGCGCTGGGGAAGCCGGTGCCGTCGCCGACGGTGACCAGAAGGACGGCGGCGGTCCTGACTCCGACTCCGGGCATCGAGGTCAGGACCGGATGAAGAGGGTGGGCCTCCAGCAGGGTGCTGATCTGGGCTTCCAGTGCCCGGCGCTGGTCATGGACCGCGGCGAGCGAGGCGGCCAGCGACGGGATCACGATGTCGAGGGTGCCCGTGCCGGGAACAACGACGGTCTGCTCGTCGAGAGCGTCGAAGACCTCGTCGATCAGCCTCTGCGCCATCCGCGGGGCCTTGGGCCGGATCAGCTCGACGAGTCTGCGGCGGCCTGCTTTCCGCAGGGCGGCCGGAGATCCGTGGCGTTCCAGCAGCCAGGTGACGGCCCGGTGGTCCAACCGGGGCCCCAGCACGCGCTCGAGGCTGGGGTGGAACTGGGTGAGCAGGCCGCGTATCCGGTTGGAGGTCCGGGTGGCCTCGGCTGCGAGGTCCTGGTCGAAACCGGTCAGGACCGTGAGCTCGGCGGTGATCTCGTCGGTCAGCTCAAGCGAACGCAGGGTGTGAGGCATCGTCCGGGCCGCGTCCGCGATCACCGCCGCGTCCTTCGCGTCCGTTTTCGCCTCGCCCGGATACAGATCAGCGATTCGGCGCATCGCGAGTCCGGGCAGGTAAGCGACCTCGCAGCCCGCGTCGCGGGCGACGGTCAGCGGCAGGGCACCGATGGACGCGGGCTGGTCCACGATCACCAGCACAGTGCCGAACTTGGCTTTGAGCTTGTCGAAGACGGCCCGCAGCTTGGGTTCGCTGTTGGGCATCGGCTTGTCGAAGACCTTCTTCCCGGCTGGGGTGAGCCCGTGACCGTGATGGGCGGTCTTGCCGACGTCCATCCCGAGGAAGACGCCCACGCCTTCGGTGTCGAACATCGCACCCTCTCCAGGTCGTTGACCGTGCCGGCCTCGGCAGTGGCACCGTGCTCGCGCATCCACGTTATGCAGACCTGCCGCCCACGTCTCTGCCCGGCATTGCGCCGGACCGGGCGGTGGCCGGGTCTCTCATCAGCGTCTCCGACGGCACCCCCAGGCCCGGCGACACCACCCCCCAGGTCATCCGTTCGACAGAGGGGACACAGTCATACCGGGCCCGGAGGCCAGCGGCCCCATTGCAGGACCGCGAAAAACATAACAGGGGGATCGTCGGCGCCGCGCGCGGTCGGTACGTGTTCGGTGGGCGGACAAGAAGCCACTCCCGGGCAACGACGCACCCACAGCTGATGGTTCGTCACACGATTCTGTTGATGTGTGACGCATGGGTACTACCTGTGTGCTGATCGAGCCGTTGTCGCCGCTGTGGCCGGAACGGTCGCCGGAATCGTTGCCGCTGTCGGGCCGCATTCTGCCGCCGCACCCGTCGCCCACGCCGCACGTGAGGCGTCGGAAACGAGGCACCCGGGCCCAAGCCCCTGGCGCGGAGAACTAAGGCTTCGCGATACGGCCCCTGGCATCGTCCGTACTTGAGCAGCACACAAACCCGCGCCTCCCGCGACCGCGACTGGTTCGCGGGACGCGCGCTCCCAACAGGAGGAAGTCATCACCACCACGAACAGGCGTGTCGCAGCGATGACGGTCAGCGCCGCTGTGGTCCTCACGGCCCTCACCATCCCTGCGCAGGCCGCCGATACCGCCGGCAGCGGCACAGAAGCGGTGTCCTGCTACGGCAGTGCCCGCTCGTACTCGGCCGAAGCGGGTTCCGGTCCGGGCGACAACGCGCACTGGCCCAACCGCGGCCACTGGACCAGTGTCCTGGGCAACTGCAACGACATCAATATCAAGACCAACTCCACCCGCTCGGTCAGGGTCTGCACGCACAACAAGTGCCACGGGTGGGTCAAGGCCACGAAGGGGGTGTGGACGGTCATTTTCACGAACTCGACCCCTGACGCCGAGTACTACCTGCAGTTCGACGGTGTGAGCACCAACAGCGGGTGGATCGCGGACTGATCAGTACGGGGTGCCAGCGGTTCACCCCCGCCCAGCCGTACCTCCCGGTCGGCATGGACGGCCCCGGCACTCCCCCGCTGGGTGAAGGTGAGGTCGTACAGCTCCGGATCGGACTGCTGGATCAGTCTCGGGGTACGGTGCGAGCGAAGCGGCGGGCAGTCGAGGACGGACACCCTCACCGGCCCCAGGCCCAGCACCCGTAGCGTCGCCCGGAAGTCGTCGGCTTGATCCGACTCGACCTTGTTGGGCGCGTGGCTCTCACACGCCATCTCCCGCCAGCACTCGAACCGGTCGGCCTCGGACAGCGTCTCCCAACGGAAAACCGCCTCGATCATCTGTATCCCCCGGCCTGGAGAGCATCTCATCGGTGCAGGCCAGCACCTCCAGCAAATCCGCAGGAAGCCCCGAACACAAGGGGCCGCAAGCGCACCGGCGGTCCAAGGACCCTCACGCGGAGGCAGCGCAGCCGGGCACCCGGGCGCGGTTGTCGGAGGCGTTGGCGTACGGCGGGGAGACTCCGCCAGAGCGCGGGACCGTGCCGCCGTCCCCGAGGCGGGGCACGATTACGGGGCGTGGGCGCGCTCGCGGCGGGCCCCGTGCGAGGCCGCCAGTTCGGCGAGAGCCTGACCGGTGGTCTCGTAGGCGAGTGGGGCGAGGTCCGGGGGCGGGACGTAGCCGTCGGGCATGGCCGCGTAGGCACGGTCCATGAGGCCGTCGTAGGAGTCGGCCAGCGCTTGGGGCCAGGCGCCGGTCAGCGGTGGCCTCATCCGGGCCTCCGCCGCGAGCGCCGCGTGATGCGAGGCGGCTTCCGCCGCCGCCTCCTTCATGGTGAGGTCGGCGATGAGCTTCCGGCACGGCGCGAACGCGGCCAGGGGTCCCGGCAGCGGGACGGCCGGTCCCGTGGGGGCGAGAAGGGCGTCGGCGAGCAGGGTGGCGATCAGCGGGGAGGCGTGCAGCCCGTCGCGGTGCGTACCCGACGCCACCCACAGGCCCTCGCGGAGGGTGGGGCCGATGACGGGATGACCGTCCAGGGTCAGGGGACGGTTTCCGTGATGTGTGCGTACGACCCCGGCGCCGGCGAGACGGTGATCGAGCTGGCTGAGCGCGGCGTCGAGAAGGAAGCGCAGGGCGCCGGCAGTGGGATGGGCAGTGGGGGCCAGGGCCGGGTGGGCGCTGGCTCCGAGGTAGAGGGTCCCGTCGGCCTGCGGGACGGCGTGCAGGCCGCACGCGTACGCCCGGTTGGGGGTGCGGACCACCGAAGGCCACGGCTCGGAACCGGTAACCGTCACCGCGGTCCCGGCCGCGGCCAGAACGGGTACGACCGGCAGGTCGGGATCGAGGGCGTCGAGGATCGGGGTGGTCCAGGCCCCGGCCGCGACAACCGCGCGCGGGGCCCGGAAGACACCCGTGGGCGTGTCGAGGAGGTAGCCGCCGCCCGGAGCCGCGGTGAGCGTGCCTGTCGGAACGCGGATCATGTTGGACGGGGCCGTGAGGGCTGCGTCCAGGGTGGCGAGCCAGACCCTGGCGTCGAGGAAGCCCTCCTCGGGCAGGTGCCAGGCGCGCAGCGCACGGTCGTTGTCCAAAGGCCGGTAGCCCGGGATGTCCGCCGGGTCGGTGTCGTGGCAGGCGAGACCGTGCTCGGCCGCGGAACGGGCGACGGCGGCGAACGAAGCGTCGTCCAGACCGGAGGAGACCGCGTTCAGGACCATGAACGTGCCGGTCCTGTACCCATCCCGTTCCGGAGCCATGGCCCCCGCTCGGGCACGGACCTGCTCCCGCCAGGCCGGCCACCTCCCGGCCGCGGCGACCGCGAGTTCGATACGGAGCCGGCCGTGGGGTGTCCGCACCCCGAGATCGGTGACTTCCCCCGACGCGCCGAGCATCGCCCCTGCCGCACTCGATGCCGCCCCACTGCCGCTACCGGCTTCGCCGGCCAGCACCACGCGGATTGACGGCTCCGCCGCGGTGAGCGCGAAGGCCAGCGAACGGCCCACTGCTCCCGCACCGACCACCAGCACATCGACACCCTGCACAGCCACGCCCACACTCCTTCGCGTTGTCCAGCCCGGACCCCGCCCCGGGGCGTCGCACGCGGGACCACGGTTGGTGGTGACCGCACGGTCCGGACCTGGGCACACATGTCATCCAGCCACTGCGGCACAGCTCGATCAAGACGACTCCCGACCGCCCCTCCCAGATCCACCCGTGCGGCTCCCCCGGCATACGGGACGCTGTTGGTCAATTCGGAGCTCGGCGTGACGTCGGCCTTCAAGACCTGGTTGTGGTCTTGAAGGCCGACGTTGTTGTATGGGATGGGTGCCGATGTCGATGCAGCCGACGGAGCCGGGAGACGTTCCCGCTGAGACCCTGCGAGTGGCGCGGGCTGCCTTCCCGAAGGGAAGTCTGGCAATCCGCATCCGGGACGAGCTGGGGGTGCTGTTCCGCGATGAGGAGTTCGCAGACCTGTTCCCCGCGCACGGTAGGCCTGCGTGGTCGCCGGGTCGGCTCGCCATGGTGTTGGTTTTGCAGTTCGTGGAAGGCCTGACTGACCGGCAGGCCGCGGAGGCAGTGCGGGCGAGAATCGACTTCAAATACGCGCTCGGACTGGATCTGACCGATCCGGGCTTCGACTTCTCGGTGCTGTCGGAGTTCAGGGACCGTCTGGCCGGGGTGGATGCAGGACGTCGGCTACTGGACGGCATCCTGACCGCGGCCCGGGGAGAAGGGCCTGCTAGCCAGTGGTGGGAAGGCACGGACCGACTCCAGTCATGTCTTGTCCACGGCTCGGGAGCTGAGTTGGCTGGAGATGGTGGCGGAGACGTTACGCGCCGCGCTGAACGAGCTGGCCCTGGTTGCCCCGGGTGGCTGACCGGGGTCGCCGCCCCGGATTGGTTCCGGCACGACGCAACCCGGGCCGAGGATTCGAGGTTTCCCAGGTCTCGCTCCAAGCAGGACGAAATCGGCCGGCGGATCGGCGCCGACGGCATGCGGCTGCTCCAGGTTGTGACCGCGTCGGATGCGCCCGGCTTGCTGGGGTCTTTGCCACCGGTGGAGATCCTGCGGCAGATTTCGATCCAGCACTTTCACCTGGTCGAGGGCGAGGTGCATCGCAGGGACCCAAAAGACCGCTCGCCTGGCTCAAAACGCCTGGTCACCTCGTATGACTCCGAGACCCGTACCGGCTCCAAACGGGACCTGGACTGGGACGGATACAAGGTCCATCTGACCGAGACGTGCGGCCCTGGGGACGTGCGTCTGATCACGAACGTGGCCACCACCGCCGCTGCGGTCAATGACGACCGCATGGCCGCGGTGGTCCATGCCCGTCTGTCCCAGCGGGAGCTGCTACCTGAGGAGCGCTGGGTCGACACTGGCTACGCCAACAGTCCCGCCATGGTTGCCGCCCGCCGCGACTACGGGGTTGAGCTGCACGGCCCTCTCCAGGCGGTCAACAGCGTCCGGTCCTCGCGCGGTGATGGTGCTTACGGCCAGGATGCCTTCACCATCGGCTGGGATAACGAGCGCGTGACCTGCCCGAACGGTCGCTCCAGTAGATCGCGGGCCGTTTACAGCTCATAGCGGCGGATGCCTGTGCTCCGGGTTGGTTTCGCAGAGAGCGAGGGCTGAGCAGTGCTCACGGATTGATCGCCCCGAAACCCCTTACAACTTTGCCGATGTCGGATGGCCAATTGGGCCTGTATCGGGCAACGAAGTCGGCGAAGTCCTCGCACAGGTACTGCGGGTCAGAGGGCTTCAGCCGTATCTGCTGGTGACCGCTGTGCACCCACCAGACCTCGAAATCGGTCACTGTTCCCTCGACAGGCCAGTCCTCGCTTCGCCTACGAGGCAAGAGCACGACGTCGACGAACCCTCCGACACTGAGGCCAATGTCCACGAAGACACCGATCGCCCCCGGCCTGGGCACCCGGACGACAGTGCCCGTGAAGACCTGACCGAAGCGCAGCTCGCCTTGCACTCGCTCCCACTCTGCTTCCGTCACCACTTACGCATCCTCGCACCTCAGCCCCGGCATGGACAGGAGAGCCCGGTGCGAGCTTCAACTCACGCCGGGCTCAACATCTGAATTCGCCAACAGCGTCATACGGCCGGGGCGCGGCGCGATCAGTGGGCTTCCGGTGCGATTGCCGAGGCACGAACCTGTTCACTCCCCGCGACGCCCGCATCCGATCCGTGGGCCCAACGCGCGGACCGGATGCCGCCCGCCCACTGAATGTCCGAAGGGGCGATCCGGGCTTCGGGCGCAGACCCTCCGTTCTCCTCGGTGATGGCCTCCGGGGACTTGCCACTGCCGTGCCGCGGGGCGGCCGACGCCGCCTGCTTCGCCTTCGGCCGTATCCGTCCGAGGTGCTCGCGCGACTGCTCTTCGCTCATCCCCAAGACCGATACCTCGTCCGATCGGCGGGCTTCCTCGCGTTCGCGGGAAGGACATCGCCACGGATTCGACACGGCCAAGGACAACGCCGCGCCGGACGGCCCGGCGGGATGGGGTCAGAGCCGGAAGGTCCGTACGGCGAAGGTCTGTCCGGCGACCGACGGCCAGCTCGCCCAGCTCGTCCGCGGCCAGGGTTGGCGCGTCGGCCCCGTACGGCAGGCCGACGGCGGTGGATACCACGCGCAGTGGCAGGGGGCCCTTGCCGCAGGTGCGGAGGACGAGGTCGATGCCGTCGGCGGGCGGGGCCGCGTAGCTGCAACTCCAGCCCAGGCCGCTCCCCTGTCGCTTCGGTCCGCCGGTGAGCTGCGCACCCTCGACGGTGACGTCGAAGATCTGGTGGGCACGGGTGTCGGCGTGTACGGCGATGGTGTGGGCGTGGGCGACGAGGAGGACCCGGCCGGGGGCTTCCTGCCGGGAATCGTGGCGTGGATGTTGGAGACGGAACCGACCACGGCCGGGCTGTCCTCGGCGTCGGAGGGGGCGACCCGAGTCTGGACCTCGGGCCGCAGACCCACCTTCCGCAGCTCACCGACGAGATACTCCCGTACGTCCGCCTGCGCGGCCGAACACGCCGGGTGCGGCACCTTCCGCGACTCCGCCGAGCAGGGCAACGGCACGGGACGCCGAGAATTCACCGACGGGGGCGGAGACCGGCCGGGGCTCGGAGGCGCGCAACGGCTGCGTGGCCGCGAAAGCGGTGAGGAACAGCAGCAGGAGAGCGGCCAGGGCCGGTATCCGTCCGCGTATCTCGACCAGTAACTGCGCCGATTGGCCTCATAGTTGGAGTGGAGTATGGGCGTGGGGCCGTGCGCACCGGGATGCCGCGCCGACCGTGACGATTCGCTCGGCGCCATGGCGCTCACCGGCGTGGTCGCGGCCGGAGCCGACCGGCACCGGCCGGTGCGGGAGAGTGTCTCGGCAACGGCGAAGCCGCCCGACAACGGTTTCGGCGGCCCTGCGCGATCAGCGTGGGGCCGCCGATCCCCGGGCGCGGGTTGTGCAAGTCCACGGCATTTGCCCGGTGTTCGGTCGGCATACGGGCGAAACCGCATCCGGGAGAGCCCCGCGGGCCGGGCCGGGCCTGCCGCGGTACCCGCGTCGCCCCTGTCCCCGCCAGGCTCCTATGACGTCCGGTTCCGATAAAGCCCGGCTCCCTCGTCCGCCCCGGCCCGATCCCCCGCGGGCTCGCCCGGGTGTGGCCCGTCGTCCGGGCCACACCCGTTTCGCAGATGTGCCGTTGCCAGGCTTTCGCCCTGCCGGTCCGTAGATTCCCGGGCCCGCTCCGACCTCGTGTGCGTGGACGTCGCTCCGTGCCCGGAAGCGGGCGGACAGTGTTACGCGGCGGATTCCGGGGAGACGATGTCCCAGGTTCCGAACAGGGTCAGGCCCGCCGATCCGGCCGCCGCCACCGAGGCGTGGTTGTCGAGCTGACAGCGGTACTGGGGCTCGTGGCCCCGCGCGAGGGCGTGCCGGGAGATCGCGCGCACGAGGCGGCGGGCGTGTCCCTTGCCCCGGTACTGCGAAAGTGTCAGTACTCCGAGATCGGCCAGTGGCGCGTCGTTCCACGGGTACATGCTCGCCACGCACACCAACTGCCCGTCCTCGAACGCCCCGTAGACCGCCCAGTGATCCAGCTCGACGGACGCGTCGTCGAGATCCTGCTCGGACGCCGCTTCCTCGAACTGTCCGAACACGTCCGCGTCGGCATCAGTGAGTGGACGGATCGAGGGGCTGTCCGGTTCGCCGAGCAGATTCTCCCGGGCCTCATGGGTGAAGTAGAACAGGTTGTCGGCGCCGTGCAGTGAGATTCCGGCCTTCTCCAGCCGCTGTCGGAAGCCGGATTCGTCGACCGGCTGACCGTCTTCCAGGCCCACCGCCCCGGCGACCGCGGGGGTGAGCAGGACGCGCGTCCTGCCCTCGGTCGTCGTGAGGATGGTAAGCCGTTCATCCTCGTCGAGCGCGGTGTCGACGGTGACGCTGAAAGCGCTGTCGCCGTGGAGGAGCCGGCTCGTGGGGGAAGGTACCAGCCAGAAGTCGGTGATGGCGGAGGGGAACATGTCGGGTGCTTTCTGCTCGTTGTGGTCGGGCGGCCGGGCGACGTGCCGCACGTCGTACCGGGGGAAGTCCTCGGTGTGGAGTTTCCTTGGCTGCGGCGCGTCAACAGCCGCTGGATGTAGTCCTGATGGGCTTGGTTCGGGGGCAGGTCAGAAGCGTTTGACGAGGCTGATCGAGCGGTCGGTGACGGTGAAACCGAGACTCTGGTAGAGGCCGAGGGCACCGGTGGGGCTTTCGGCGTCGACGTCGAGTACGGCGTGGTCGAGGCCGTCCGCCCGCAGCGCCCGCAGCACGTGGGCCAGCATGGTGCGGGCCAGCCCTTGTCCCCGCGCGTCCCTCCGTACGCCGACGGCCGTGATGTAGCCGAACGAGACGCCACGCAGCGGCCACTCGTCCGGCTCCACGTCGACGAAGACGAACCCGACGACACGTTCGCCCTCGTGGGTGTCCGGGGTGACGGCGAGCAGGGACAGGTCGGAACGGAACGCTTTGAGCCGGTCACCGGAGGCCCATTCGGCGGCGGTCACCGGCTGGCTGCCCCAATGGTCGCGGAAGGAGTCGTTCATCGCGGATCTGGCCCGCTCCGTCCACTCCTCGCCGTAGGGCACGAGCCGCACTCCCTGGGCGGGCGGCGGCTCGGCCGGCGGCACCCTGAGATCGCGCTCCAGCTCCAGCCACCACCGGGCACGCTCGTAGCCGTGCTCCTCCAGGAGCCGGATCGCGGGAGTGGCGTGGTCCTGCGCGCCGGCGGCGAGCCAACCGGGCAGGGTCGCATCGCTTGCCGCGAGATGCTGAAGGCCCCGGGCCTCCTGCCATGCCAGCAGGGCTGTGCCGATGCCTTCACCACGGCGGTCCGGAGCCACCGTTCCGTCGAGTCCGACCCAGACGATCGTCTCCTGGGCCGCCGGGGCCATGGCCGAGCCGAAGGCGACGGCCCGACCGGCGGCATCGACGGCGATCACCGCGTCACGCTCGGGGTCGAAGACTTCGCTGCCGAACTCCTCCTCCAGCGCGTCCCTCGTCACCAGCGAGCGCGGATGGTCGATCTTTCCGGCGGCAAGCGCCAGGTCGAGGATCAGGCCGATGTCACCAGGGCTGGCAGGTCTCCAGGTGAGCCCGTCGCCGACCGTGGGCAGCTCGACGGTTGACGGAGCGGTCACCCGGTCGCACAGTGCGCTGAGTTCGGGGTGGTGATGTGCGGTCCCACTCACGGGAGGTCCTTTCTCGGTGCTGAGCACACGCATTCCGGGGCTGCTGTGGCGTTGGGTGGGGGAAAGGTGCGTTGGTGCTGGTGACCGGCGATGGTGTGCCCTGGAAAAGGGCCGTCCAGTGCGTACGATCGCAAGGGGGCCGAAGGTCTTTGCAGCGGAATCACCAAAGCTTTCGGTCAATGCCACGAGCGAGCGTGCGCAGGTGCCTGCCGGACAACGCGACAGGGCACAACTCGCCGGTCACCGGCGTCCCATGGAGGACCGCCACTGCCACTGCCAGTCCGTTCCGACTGCACCCGCTGCCGCCGATCGTATCGACCGAAAACTGCGAAAAGAACTGGTTAAATCCGTGCTCCATGTGGTGACGGTTCGTCGGGCCGCTCACGGGGGCGGAATGCGTGGTGTCCATCCCACTGACATCTGAGACGAACACTTGCCGGGTGCTTCACGAAAACCGGGCCGACCCGGCGGAGTGGGCAGCCGCAAGATCTGCCCGTCGGCCACGAACAGCCACATCACCGAGTGAGAACGAGTCCGAGAGAAGCGACGGCCATCACGAGGTAGGCACCGGGAAAGACGATGTTGTGGAACACGCGGGCACGGAAGTGGGCGGCCATGGCGCCGACGAAGAACAGAACGAGGCCGATGGCGGCGGCGGTTCCGACAGCCCGAACGCCCAGGAGTCCGACAGCGAGCCCTGCAGCCCCAGCGGCTTTCAGCGTGGCCAGCACCGGGAGCCAGGACTGCGGCAGATTCACTTCGGCCGAGTTGGCGAGAACGAAATCGGCCTTCGCGAAGTCCGCGACGGCGATCCCGGCAGTGGCCGCGATCGTGATGACGGTGACGCATATGTAGGCGATATGCATGGCATGAGCCGTTCAGGAGAGGATGCGGTAGGAACCGAGGACGTCGAACGGCTGTGGTGTCGTGCCTGTCCCCACAGCCCACTTGGCCACGGTCGCTTGCAGACGACGCGCCGCCCCAACGCCTGGGAGAGGATTCTCGATCCCCTCGTCGAGGTCCGGCAAGGCAACGAATCCGGCAGTGCCGGCGTGCCGCAGATACGCGTACCGGATGCCTTCCGGCCGCTGCTCCTCCACTGCCGTGAACGCCGCCTCAATCGCATCGACAACCTCCGCGACACCTTCATCGGCCACCTGGTGGCGAATCATCAGAACAGTCATGGCACCGCCCTGTTCATTTGGCTTGGTGAGCTGCTGCTCATGTGCTGTGTTCACTCTCGGCGAGCCCCGGTCTTGCGTCCAATACCTGCATCCATAACCTGATGGCATGGATGTCGACACCCGGCTTTTGCGCTACTTCGCCGCCGTGGCGGAGGAAGGAAGCCTGACCCGGGCCGCGAAACTGCTGTTCGTTTCCCAACCGGCGCTGACCAGACAGATCAAGCAGCTGGAGACCCAGCTCGGCATGCCGTTGTTCACCCGGTCCCGGGCCGGCATGGCCCTGACCGAACCGGGCCGGGCCCTGGTGGCACGGGGGCCGACTGCGGCCGGCCACCGATGAACGCGAGGGCCATCCGGTCCGTATCGGCGCCGTCACCGACCAGCCCGACGACTGGCTCAGCGCGATCGCCAACGGCTACGGCATCGCTCTCGCCCCCGAATCCTCCGCCCGTTTCTACGCCCGCCCCGGCATCGTCTACCGGCCCGTCAGCGGCGTCAGCCCCCAGCCAGGTCGGCGTCGCCTGGGCACCCGCCGACGACGCCAACCCCATCGTCCAGGACTTCGTCCGCTGCTGTCTGGACAGCAGACCACTCGGGCCCGGCGGAACCCTCGCGTGATCCGGTACCGCGGCCGGCCTCCGGCTGCAGAACTAGAAGCTGCGGCATGAGCGGGCCGTGTGGACAGTGGTGGCCGTGAGGTAGAAGGCGTCCGGGCGGCCGAGGATGCCGGTGCATGTGTCGCTGTCCGCCAGATGCTCCAGGGTCGCGCGGTCCTCCGGATCCAGTCGGTCACCGATCTGATCGCGCAGCCGGATCAGGTGCATCTGCAGATGCTCGCGCGCCGGCATTCCGAGGGGTGACGGGAGGTCGGTGAAGAAGCTGCGTGTCCCGCTGGGGATGAGCCCCGCGCGGGCCAGCATGGCCGGCCAGTCCTCCACCGTCCTGACCGAGCCGGGCAGTCGGTCGCGCATGTCGCCGAAGGCATCCTCCGAGGCGGCGTCCAGGCGGGCTTGCAGGCCCGGACGCCCCATGCCGATGTCACGGGGCAGAAACCGCGGGGGCAGCCCGCTTCCCGCGACGGCAAGGAGCCCGCCCGGCCGCAAGCAGCCGGCCACGGAGCGCAATGCCGCTTCCTGATCCCCGATACGGCAGAAGCCGTTCCGGATCCAGATCAGATCCGCGGAATCCGGCGAGCCGAAATCGCCCGGGGATTTCCTCAGCCGCGTGACGACGCGGCTTCCCATTCCTTGGGCCGCCGCACGCGAGCGGACCCTCTCCAGGATGCCCGGCGACTGGTCGACAGCGACAACCTCGGCGTCCGGAAACGTGTGTGCCAGCAGACACGTGACCACCCCCGGCCCGCTGCCGATGTCCAGCACACGGTGGACCGGTGTGCGTCCGCCACCGCTGGTCCGCAGCAGATCCCGCAACCAGTCCATCGTCCGGGCGAGGGCGGGAGCGTGCAGACCTGCCTCGCGTTCCCGGTGCACACCCAGCACGTCCCACTCGATGTCCTGACCATGATGTGAGTCCATGAGTCCTCCAGTTCCAGCAGCACGGACGGCGGGCACCACCTGCCCGGCCCGGCCACCGCCGCGCCGAACAGGAGATGCGCACCGGGGCTCAGCGAAGGAAGGGGCCGAGGCTCCGTTCCAGCAGGGGCTTCGGGGCGGCGCCCGTCCACGCCTTGGCGGGAGCGCCGTCGGCGTAGACGACGAAAGCGGGGATCGAGGAGATCCCGTGCCGGTCCGCCAGTGCGGGCTCCTCATCGACGTTGACCTTGACGACGTCCAAGACGCCCGCCTGCTCGGCGGCGATCTGCTCGACGATGGGCGTGACCCTGATGCACGGCCCGCACCACTCGGCCCAGAACTGGATCAGGACGGGGCGCTTCGCCTCCAGCACGCGCGTGGGAAATGTCTGCTCGGTGACGCTTTCCACGGAACCTGCGGGCTTTACCGCCATGATGAAACTCTCCCTTGTTGGTGTGTTCGTGATTGCATGTGTACGGCTTCCGGCTGGCCGGGGCCGCGTCTGCCGGGGGCCGGCCGGCTCAATGACCGGTGGTCAGTCGGACGCGGCGCCTCGTGGGGCCGGCCGCGGCACATACCGCGGCTCCCGGGGCGAAGGGCCGGCGTCCTTCACCGCCCGCTCGACGTCCTCCTCGACCAGGTCATGATTGAGGGCGAACGCGGCCGCCGCGCCCTGCCCCGCAGCGGTGATCACGAGCGCTTTCGCATCGGACACGTTGCCGACCGCCCACACCCCGGACACACTGGTCCGGCCCGCATTGTCGGTGGTCACCCAGCCGTTGAGGTCCCGCTCGCACCCCAGACCGGTGAGCAGGGAGTCGTGGGGCACCATGTGCGGGAAGACGAACACTGCGGAGCGCGGGACGACATGCCCCTCGGCCAGCTCGACCCCGCGCAACCGGTCGTCCTCGGTCACCAGACGCTTGACGGTCCCCCCGGCGACGACGATCCCGCGGGCAGCCAACTGCTCGCGCTCCCGCGCACCCAGGTCCAGGGTGTGCGGGAAGAACACGACGTCGTGCGACCACTGCCGCAAGAGCAGCGCGTGCCGCACCGCGCCGGGGTGGGTACCCAGCACCCCGATCGGCTGGTCGCGCACCTCGTACGCGTGGCAGTAGGGGCAGAACAGCAGGTCCCTGCCCCACCGCTCCCGCACGCCGGGGATCGCGGGGAGCTCGTCCCGCAGTCCGGTGGCCACCACGACCCGGCGGGCACCGAGCACCGCACCACCGTCCAGACGGACGGAGAAGCCTGGGTCGATCTGATCCACACGGCTCTCGAACACGTCCACCCCGTAACCGGCGACCTCGGCCCGGCCCACCGCCAGCAGGTCGGCCGGGGACATCCCGTCCCGGGACAGGAAACCGTGCATATGCGCGGCGGGAGCGTTGCGCGGCCCGCCCGCATCCACCACCGCGACCCGGCGACGCGCCCTGGCCAGAACCAGAGCCGCGCTCAGCCCCGCCGCACCCCCGCCCACCACCACCACGTCGTACACGCCCCCGTCAAAAGTGGCGCTCCCCGTACTGTCCCGCACATTGTCCGTCGTACCGCCCATGGCGATCACCTCCACCCCGAGCGTGTACCACCGGACAACAGGCCAACAAAAAGCCTTGCCAATATCGCAAACCCCCACCACCCGACACGTGAACCACCAGGCATCGGGCACAGGCGACGGACCCGATCACGTACGCCCGCGAACGATTGACGCCCGGTCCCGCAGCGGTGTTCTGTCCTCGGCCTCGTCGGCCGAGGACAGAACACTGCTACGCCGTGCGGTGGCTGCCGTCGCGTCGATGTGTCTGCCTGCGGTCGGGTTGCTGGTTGAAGACGTACACGATCTGCTGGTGGGCGATGCCTTGCCCGTAAGAGCCGGACCGGGATCGGATATTCGGTGTTCTGCCTGCCCATGAGGACACAAGATGGTGCGCATGACTTTGGCCACCCCCATACTGCACACCGCTCGCCTGCGACTGCGCCCCTTCACCGACGCCGACGCGGACTCCCTGTTCGCGCTGCACAGCAGCACCCACGTGATGCGCTATTGGGACTCCCCGCCGTGGAACGAACAGGCCCGCGCCGAGCGCTTCATCGCGATGTGCCGGAAGATGGAGGACGAAGGCACCGGGGCGCGGGTGGCCATCGACCGTGCTTCTGACGGAGCCTTCGTCGGCTGGTGCGGTCTGACCGGATGGAACCCGGAGTACCGCAGCGCGTCGTTGGGCTACTGCCTCGACGATGCGATGTGGGGCCATGGCTTCGCGACGGAGACCGCGCACGCCGTGCTGCAGTGGGCATTCGACGCACTGGACCTGAATCGGGTTCAGGCTGAGACCGATACGCGCAACGTGGCGTCTGCCCGGGTCCTGGAGAAGATCGGATTCGTGCGTGAAGGGACGTTGCGGGAAGACTGCGTCGTGAACGGCGAGGTATCCGACTCGTGGGTGTTCGGGTTGATCAGGCGAGAGTGGCGGCCGTCGGCCGTTCCGATTCCAGCCCACGAAGTGCGGCGTTAGTCCGTTCCTGGCACCGGCCGCGTCCCCGGGTTGGTCGGGGAGACCCTGACAGGCGAGACGTCCCAGGCGGGAGCGGGTGACGTTGATCGAAGGCTCGTCGGTGGGCAGCCCGAGCAGTTCGTGCGGGTCACGAACCCGGAAGATCCGCCCGGGATGCTCGTTGAAGGCGGTCACGACGCGCTGGTGGAGGGTGGCGGGCTCTGCGCATCCAGTCCCGTCGTCTCCTTCGGCACCCCCGCCGCGACGCGGACCGACCGGATGTCGATGATCACCAGGGGCGGGTCCTCTCCTCGCACGCCGTTCGTGGGCAGCGACCGGAGACCACCCGAATGACCAGCCGGATCTGGCGCTCAATTGCGGATATAGCTCCTTATCGTGAGCGTCATGTCACTCCCCAAACTGATCCGTATCGCCACCCGTGACTCGCCGATGGCCCTGGCCCAGGCGGAGCGCGTACGCAGCGGACTGGCCGCGCTGGCCCCTGATCTCACGACCGAACTCATTCCGGTCACCACGACCGGCGACACATGGCTCGGCGACCTCTCCGAGGTCGAGGGCAAGGGTGCGTTCACGAAGGAGGTCGACGCGGCCGTCCTGGCAGGCGAGGCCGACCTCGCGGTCCACTGCGCCAAGGACATCCCCGCCGACCGGCCACTGCCCGAGGGCATGGTCATCACCGGGTTCCTCAAGCGCGACGACATGCGCGACGCCCTCATCCATCCTGGCGGCCGCACCCTGAACGAACTCCCTCCGGGCAGCACGATCGGCACCTCGTCGGTCCGCCGCATCGCGCAGCTCGCGGCCTCGCACCCGCACCTGCGCTGCGTACCGCTGCGCGGCAACGCCAACCGCCGCCTGGACAAGCTCGCGGCGGGCGAGGCGGACGCGCTGCTGCTGTCCGTCTGCGGCCTGCAGCGCATCAACCGTACCGACGTGATCACCGAGATCCTGTCCCGCGAGACGATGTGTCCGCCCATCGGCGCGGGGGTCCTCGCCCTGCAGTGCCGTGAGGACGACTCCGCCACCATCGAGGCGGCCGGCGGTCTCAACGACCCTCGGACCTTCCGCGAGACCACAGCGGAGCGCATGCTCCTCCACATCCTCCAGGGGCACTGCAACAGCCCCGTCGCCGGCTACGCCACCTCCCACCGCAACGGGGATCTCTCTCTGCGCGCCAGCGTGTTCACCCCGGACGGCAAGACCGTCCTCAATGCCCACGAATGGGCCGGCCAGCTCGACCCGGCCACTCTGGGCACGTCCGTCGCCGTCGCGCTGCTGCGCCAGGGCGCACGGGACCTGATCGACAGCATCGCCCACTGATCCATCCGGTCACCGCACACGGGCGCACGCCGCCGGGATCGTCCGGCGGCGTGCGCCTATGCCGTCCTCAGCCGGTCCGCCAGGACGCCGCGGCGCACTTTGCCCAGTTCGGTCAGGGGAAACGCGGTGACCCTCTCGACCCTGACGGGCAGGTACGACTCGTGAAATCCGTATCGGGCCGTCAGATGGTCGCGCAGGGCGCACAGATCGGGAAGGACGGAAGCGACGACAACGGCACACGGGACCTCGTGGCCGTCGGCGTCCGTCCAGGGCACCAGCACCACGTCCCGGACGCCGGGGTACGTGAGCAGCGCATGCTCCACGTCGGCGACCGGGATCAACCACCGGTCGCCGATGCGTTCGGCGACCCGCCCCACGAAGCGCAGCCCGCCCTCACCGTCGTGGCTCATCAGGTCACCGGTGTCCAGCCAGCCGTCGTCACACATCGGCGACCAGAGCACCTGGCGGGTGTCCCGGTCAAGGGTGGCCAGGCACACCTGCGGCCCGCGCACCTCCAGCCGGAAGACATGCCGCACCCCTTCTTCCGCTGGAACGGCCCCCGCCCCGGTCCCGGCGCCGGTCCCGTATGCGGGTCTCAGCCGGATCTCCGCCGATGCGTGAGGTACACCGATACTCCGGCCCGCCCTGTGCGGAGGATCGGCCGGGCCGGTGGAGATGAGGCTGCTGGTCTCCGTCATCCCCCAGGTGTTGAGCACCACCGGACACAGCGTCTCCCGTGCCGCCGCCAGGAGTACGGGCGGCAGCGGGCCGGCCAGGCTGTGGACAACACGCAGCCGGGACAGGTCGCGCGGGCGGCGGCGCTGTTCGTCGGTGAGGGTGCGCAGCTTCCTGGGCGAGGTCCGCACATGGGTGACACCGGTCTCCGCGATGAGGTCGAGCCACCGGCCCGGGTCGCGGCAGTCGCTGTAGAGGGCGGGTACCCGCAGATCGAGGGTGCGCATGAGCTGGCGGAACCCGCTGGAGTGGTTCAGCCCTCCGGTCGTCGCGCATACGGAACGACCGGAGCCGCAGGCCTGCCCCCGGTCGTACAGACCTGCCAGGAGCGTGTTCGAGCTGTGCGCCACCACGTGGCTCCGGCCGGTCGTTCCCGAGCTGAACAGCAGCGCGCACACGTCGTCGGGCGCGAGCGGTTCGCCGGGCCCGGCCGCCGCCGTCCGCTCACCGTCGAAGCTCCCCCGCAGGCTCACCGCACCGGTGTCGGCCGCGTCGCCGATGACGATACGGTGCCGCAACCGCGGGAGCCGGCCCGCCTGTTCGGCAAGCACGCGCGCGTGGGCGACACCACCCCACTCGTCCGGTACGGCACACGCGACCGCTCCGGTGGCGGCGAGCACCCGCTCCGTCTCGTACGGGCCGAACAGCAGCGGCAACGGAGCCACGACCGCGCCCGCCCGCAGGCAGGCGACCATCAACACCGCCGTCTCCCACCAGGACGGAAGCCGGCAGGCCACCACATCGCCGCGCCGTACCCCGAGCCCGCGCAGCGCCTCGGCGACAGCGTCGGCCCGCACGTCGAACTCCGCGAACGTCAGGCTGATCAGCCTGTTCTCGCACCGTCTCCAGGTGAGCAGGGCGGTGCCTCCGGGGTCCTGCCGTGCGGCGTCGCGCAGGCTGTCGGAGAAGGTCGTACCGCGCCACCAGCCCTGTTCGCGGTAGCGGCGGGCGGTGTCCGGGGCCGGCCCGACCGCATCCAATACAGCTCTCACAGAACAACCCCAGGCTTCGTCATCCGCTCGCTACTGAAGCGCGGATGGCTCCTTCGTTTCAGATGGGTGCCCATTCACTCAGGCCGGAGCCATGCGCCGGCCCGCGACACCGCCCGCCGAAGGACTCCGGCGCGATGGATCACCCGTTCACCTGTACCCCGTGAAGGTGACCGGCCGAATCCCGGCAGCGTGGACGCGGTCTGTGTGTGGTGCGCGGCGCCGCTCGGCACCGAGTCGGGCGAACGGCCGCGGAGAACAGCGGGTCACCCACCGAGCTCGGCCAGCCCTTCACCCGCTGGTCGGTCCGCAAACGAGAAGGGCGCCGCGAACACGCTGGCCGCTCTGAGGTCGATCCGGGCGGCCCGCCCGGACGGCGCCCCCATCTACGTGATCTTGGACAATCCATCCGCCCACAAGGGCGAGAAGATCCGGCGCTGAAAGAACCCGCCCGAGTCCGGCGCGAGAAGGGCATCCGCTGGGGCGGACGCCCACTCACAGCCGCTGCCTGACCCGGCGAACCATCTCGTGAAATAGCTAGTTCTTGGCCGCCAGCAATTGCAGCTCCTGGAATTGCCGCTTGTCGGTTGGCTTCGGCTCGCACAGCACCCGGGCGATCTCGCTCACGCCGACATCGCGCAGCAGCCCCGCCAGATGGTCGGGCGACCAGCGATGGGCCGTCATTACCGAGTGGTCGAAGGACTGCGTCGGGATCGCGGAGTCGTCGGTGGCGAAGCAGCTGATCAGCAGGTGGCCCCCAGGGGCCAGGACCCGGGCGAACTCCGCGACCACGGTCGGGAGGTCCTGTGGTGGGATGTGGATGATCGAGGATCGCGAAAGTACCCCGCCCAGCGCGCCGTCCGCGATGTTGAGCGCGGCCATCGAGCCCACCTCGAACCGCAGCTCCGGGTTGGCCTCCCGAGCCAGCCCGATCATCGCGGGCGACGCGTCGACACCGAAGGCACGCAGTCCCAACCGCCCCAGATGAGCAGTGATATGCCCAGGCCCGCAGCCCACATCCGCAACCTCGCCGTCACCACCAGCGCGTACCGACTCGGCGAACGCGGCGAGCAGCGCACGCTCCAGCGGCCGGTCGCGCAGAGTGTCGGTGAAGTGCTGTGCGTAGCGCGTGGCGACGGCGTCGTAGGCATCACGGGTGGCGGGGAGGGAGTCCAGTTCGACCATTCCGGGAATGTAGCGGGTGCCACTGACACGGGCAGCGCCCGGATCGACGCGACCCGCATCGTGGTCAGGCAAGTCTGGCCTGGTGCCGTGTGAGGGGGGATCACCACACGGTGGACCTCTCTGGTCACGGCACTAAGCACCTTTCCTCTTGCGGCCGGTCAGGAATCAATGGGCGGGAGAATCACGGGCGGGGTGACCCGGTCGCACCCTGCGAGCGCCACGTCGGTATCGACAGCGTCGTCCAGGCGCGCAGCAGCCACTCCAGCGGGCCGTAGGCGTGGTGCCGCAGCCACCATCGGCTGGCGACCGTCTGCGCGGCGAACAGGACCAGGGCGATACCCGCGACGCCGATGGGCGCGACGCGGCCGACCAGCGCGGCCCCGAAGCCGGTGAAGATCAGGGCGCAGACCAGGGACTGGCCGAGGTAGTTGGTCAGCGACATCCGTCCCGCCGGCGCGAGCGTGGTGACCACGGCCCGGCCGTAGCGGCCATGAGCGAGGCGCAGCACGGTCGCCGCGTAGGCGGCGGCGAGCAGCGGGGCGGTGACGATGTCGAGGCCGAGGGCGAAGAGCTGGTACGCGGTCCCGGGGTGGTTCCGGCTCGCGTCCGCGTAGACGATGCCGCCGAGCAGCCCGACCGTGAATCCGGCCCACTGGAGCCGGCGCAGAAGCTTCAGGTGACGGTCGGGGTCCGCGAGGGCCCGTCGGCGCCCGGCCGCCAGGCCCAGCAGGAAGGCGGCGAGCGCGGACGGCGCCTGGAAGAAGGCCAGCAGGAGGACGACGTCCGGCAGTTGCTCCAGGTGCGCACCTATGACGGATCCCGGTCCGCCGCGCAGGGCCTCGGTCGCCTGTGCCGCGGCGGAGGCCGCGGACGGGGAGGTGCCGCCGTCCCCGCCCGCCTGACCGACGGCCAGTGCGAGGAGCCCGAATCCGATGGCGGCGACCGCCAGCAACGCGATGGCGATCCGCACCGCCGTGCGGGGCCGGACACGGCGCAGCGCGAACAGGATCAGGCCGAGGACGGCGTACAGGGTGAGGATGTCGCCGGGAAAGAGCACCACGGCGTGTACGACGCCGATCACGAACAGGCCGGTCAGGCGGCGCAGGAAGCGTGGTGCGAACCGGGCGCCGCGCCGCTCGGCCGAGTCGATCTGCAACGTGAAGCTGTAGCCGAAGAGGAACGAGAACAACAGGAAGAACTTGGCCTCGAAGAAGACCGCCACCAGTCCGCGGACGACCTCGCTCGGCGGGCCGCCGAGACCGGGGTCCTCCAGGCCGGTGCCGTGGTAGGCGGAGGCCATGTAGGTGATGTTGACCATCAGGATGCCGAACAGCGCGAAGCCGCGCAGCGCGTCGACCTGCGCCAGCCTCGCGCCGCCGCTCTGCTTCCGCTCCGCTGCCGTGGGGACGGGGCGCGAGGGGTTCTCCGTACGCGACCGGACTCTCATCGGACTCCAAACCATCGAAACCAAAACGATCGCTGCCGATACGAGCGTACTACGTTCAGCGGTAGAGGTCGGACATACGGAGGCGCACGACGGCATGACCGACCAGCAGGTCCGGCTGCGCATCAAACACCTGGTTACCGAGGGCCAGTTCACCCAGGAGGGCGGGGACGCAAAGCCGTACTGCGGGCCATGGCCGCCGGTGCGACCGCGGCCATCGCCCCCCGCCCCCCGGCCCGTAACGCCCGCTGATCAGCCGTTCTCGCAGCGATCGGGAGCGGGAACCGCCGACAGCTCGATCCCGCGCAGCCCTGTGAACGGCACGGCGGAGGCGAGCGCGAGGGCGATCATTCCCATGAGCAGCAGGGCGAGCCAGGCGCCGGAGTCGTCGATGACGACTCCGGCCGCCGCCGACGCGAGCGATGCGCCGAGGTTCACGGAGGTGTTGATCCAGGTCGACGCTTCCGTCCGGCCGGCTTCCGGGACGATGGTGTCGGCGATGAGGTACCCGGTGATGAGCGACGGAGCGAGGCAGAGGCCGAGAAGAGCGAGGCCCGCACCGAAGAGAACGAGCGTGTCCAGCTGGGACACGAACACCGCCGCGAGTCCCATGCCGACGCACAGGACGAACAGCCTCTTCGCGATTCCCGACTTGAGCTTCAACTGCCCGTAGAGGACCCCGCCGAGAGCACTTCCCCCGGCGAGGGCCGCCAGGAGCCAGCCCGAGGCCGGGACGGCATCATGCTGCGCGGCGACCGCCGGCGCCGCGATCTCCGCGACGCCGAGTACACCGCCGACACCCAGCAGGACGACCAGTACCCTGGCGAATCCCGGCCGGCGCAGCGGACGATCACCGCGCGTGCCACCCCCTCCTGTCCCGCGCAGCGCCCCCGACGACGCGCTGGACGTCATCGCCGCGGTGCCGAGGAGAACCGCGGCCGCGGTCACCCAGAGCCCGACGCCGGGCGAGCCGGCCACGATGACCGCGGTGATGATGACGGGACCACCGACGAAGAGCAGCTCCTCGCAGACCGCGTCGATACTGAACGCCTTTGTCCGCTGGTCACCGGCCGTGGTGAGCGATGCCCAGATCATGCGCATCGCCGCTCCCAGAGGCGGCGCCGTCAGGCCGACCACCGCGCTGAGAACCAGGAACCAGACAGCCGCGGTTCCCTCCGCGTCCGCGATGAGCGCGAGCGCGACGAACCCTGCGGCCTGTCCCGACGCCATGGTGGTGAGCGCGGTTCGCTGACCGAAACGGTCGACGGCCCGAGCACGCCAGGGGGCGGCGACGACATTGGCGATACCGAACACGGCTGTCGCGAAACCGGCCTGTGTGTACGAACCCGTACTGTCCTGGACGGCGAGGAGGAGGGCCAGACCGCCCATCGCGAGAGCGGACCGGCCGATCAGGGCGGGGAGGAAGGCGCGAAGCGCGCCGGGAAGGAGAAGAACTGCGAGCACGAAGAAGCTCCGTTGATGCGCGACCGGCGTTGCGCGCGGTCGCCGGGATCCGACGGTTGCCAAGGTCCGGAGGGCGTGAAGAAGCACACCCTCGACGGATCAGAACCTGGGCGGGAGAGACCCAGGACCGTCAGATGAACATCACGATGAACATCCCAGAAGGCTAGCACGCCCTCTCCGCGCGGCGCCGGGGCGATTCTCGTGCCCGTGGCCCACCCGGGGTGACGTCCGAGCCGACCGCGGCGATTCCACGCCCGTGACCCCATCCACCGGCGAACCCCGCCTCCGTGGTGCCGCCGCGGCCACCGCCGGACCGGCACGAGCCGCACACTGCGGCGGCAGCGGTGCGGTGGGACGCGGCTCGTCCGGCGACCGGGGCCAGGGACGGTGGAGACGTGCGCGGGCCCTGCCGGGGTGTCCGGCAGGGCCCGCCCCGCACACCGGTCGGATCAGCGGATCACTCGACCCGCGTCCCCCGGTAGCCCACCGGCCCCTCTCCGGGGAACTGGGCGGACCCATGGAACGAGCTGCCGCCGTCGAAGAAGGTGACGCTGCCGTTTCCCGCGTCGCTGGACCAGGTGACGGTCGTGCCGGTGGAGGGAGCACCGTCCGCGGGAACGACCTCTGCGCGGTTGGCCAGGGAGAGCGTGAGCGGCTCGTCCGGCTGCCACCCTCCCCCGCCAGTGTGAATCTCGGTCTCGTACGTAGCCATGTCCGCTCCTTGCTCCTCGGTTCGGCCAGCACGGTTCGAAGGACTGCTGTGCTGCCCCCACCAGAGTCAGACGTTCGGGCACCCGCATCCCCAACAACCGGACACAAACCACACCTTCGGCTGGTCCCCCGGGCCTCGTGGCATGTCGGCGTCGGACAGTCGGTACGTCGCGTTTCCCGTAGGGACGCCATGGGTCGGCTCACCGAAGAGCCGCGTATCCGGGCGCGCCCTGAAGGCCACCACGATCGCTCCCCCGCACTCGCTGTCCGGTTGCCGGTCAAGAGAGCGACCGGCGGGGTCCTTTGGGCGTCGGGCCGGCTGCCGCCCCAGCCGGCCAGCATACAGCTTCCCTGGGAGGGGAAACGTTCGGGACGGCAGTCGGCCTGTCCGTCACCGGCCCCGTCCGGGATGCTGAAGGCCAGGCTAGACAGGGAGGCAGACGGTGTATACGGAACCTATGGCGCGAGCCGTTGTGGAACCAGCAGTACTCAAGCTGATACGGCAATACCCCCGTGGCAGGTCGTTCGCCACGACGGTCACATTCGGCGGGGACGACTTCAGCATGTGCGCCCACATACGGGTGCGGTGGGCGGCACCCGGGCAGGTGGAGATCGCGCTGGCCTGTTGGGTCGTCAACATGGACACCGCGCGCTACTTCGGTGACAACCCACCTGCCAGGGACGAGATGCGCCTGCCACCGGAAGGCACAGCGGAGTGGGACGAGGAGCTGACCGGCCGGGTGATCGGCCACCTCGCAGCCCGTATGAAAGCGCCGGCCACCGCCCTGCCGACCCCCGACGAACACCTCACCATCACCGTGCCTCTCGTGCTGACGTAGTCCGGTCGAAGGGTCGGCCACGCAACGCCCGGGGGCGCCCCGGCCCGGCCCCGGGGGCCCCGGCCCGGACCGCACACACGCCCACCGGGCCATCGCCGCCCTCGTCTCCCGACCGCGCCGCCCAGCGGTCCCCCCGGCACAGGACGCGTACCGGACCCGTGCCCGTCCGCACGACGGCCCGCTGAATCACCCACCGGCCAACTCCCCAGGCCGACACGCCTCATGATCAATCGCGGGCAGCCCGTTACTCGATGGTCAGCGTGAAGAACCTGACAGTGGGCGGGAAGGGGGATACCCGACGCGCTCAGGGCGGTGACGCGGCGCGGCCTCGCCGTTCCCCCAGCCAAGTGGCGGCGGCGCCGGTCGAGGGCGACCATGGTTGAGGGGATGACGCCATGAAGGTATTCATCTCCTGATCCGGAGATCTGAGCGAAGAAATCGGGCGGATCCTCACCGACAGCGCTCCGGCGGAGCAGCCGCCGATCAGCGGCCCCGAGAGTGCGAGCGGCTCAAGACTCGGCCACCCGCACTGCTTGCGAGCCTCATGCGCTGCTGCGTGTCGGGGCGGTCGAGGAGGCAGGCGCGCCGGCAACCGGACGCCCTCGTCTCCCCCGGTGCACGGTGCTCGGTGCGCGGTGCGCGGTGCTCGGTGTTCGGCGCAGGACGCCGACGTACGCACATTTCGCGCACGGACACAGCGCGCACCGGCACAGCGCGTACGGGCAGCCATGACGATCTCAGCGGGTCGCCCGGGAGAACCGGTGCGCCCCATGCTCTCCGGAACGCAGACCGGCGCCCCGCCCCACGACGGCGCGTCCGGGTCGCATGTACACCGCGGTCGCATGTACACCGCCAGGGAAGGGGCCGACCCATGCCTGCCACCACCGTCGACTGCGACGTGGTCTTCTTCGACCTGCGCGACACTCTCGGAGACGTCGACCGGCCCGGTCATCTCGCGTTGTATCGGCCCAGCACCGAGAAGTTGCTCGACGCCATGCGGGATCTGGTGGGACTGCGGGTCGGCGTGATCACCAACCTGCCCGCGGAGGTCAGCGCCGAGCAGGGACATCGGATGATCGCCGAGGCCGTCGTCACCGAACACAACGGCAGCGTCGTCCACCTCGCCGACATCCTGGACCCTCAAGGCATCGTGATCAACCACGAGGCCAAGCTGGACAAGCCCGATCCCGCCATCTACCGATTCGCGGCCGATCAGATGCGCGTACCGATCGAGCGGTGCCTGTTCGTCGGGGAGAACCTCATCGAAGTCCTCGCCGCCCAGGCGGCCGGTATGCGAGGCCTGCTCAAGCCGTCGCCACCCGGCAAGGAATTCCAGCCCGCGGTGATCACGCGCCACGGGATGTCGGTCCGCGACAGTGGCCGTGCTTTCGAGGAGGTCCTCAAACAGGAGCATCTGCTCGGCGAACGCATCTTCGCGTGTGGCAGCCGAATCGTCAAAGCACTCGACTCGGTGCACCGGGCACAGGACATTCCGCCGGAAGTGCGCACCGCGATGGGGATGTTCGTCTACACGCTCACCAACTTCGCGGACCAGGCGCACCTGAAGGCCGAGGAAGCGATCGTGCCACTGGCCGTCGCGCGCGGCATGCCGCCCGAGCATGCCCGCTGGATGTTCGACCAGCACGACCAGGCCCGCGCCTATTGGGAGGCGATCCGCGTCGCCTGGCAACGGATCCAGAACGGCGACCCCGGCGACGTGTCCTACGCGATCTCCGACTTCCGCCGCTGCACGGAGGGCTTCGTCCTGCTCTTCCGGTCGCATGCGGTGCGCGAGAACGACGAGCTGTATCCGGAGCTGGGCCGCTACCTCACCGACGCGGACGACGCGACCGTGCTCGGCATCGTCCGCCACACCGGCCCGCCGGACATCGGCCCCTACGCGGCGATCGTCGGCGCGACGGAAGAGGCGCTCGACAACGCGGACAGCCCGGACGACGCGCACGGCACGGACGGGGCGGACGGGGCGGACAGGACGGACGGGGCGGACGGGGCGACCCGGATCGCCGGAAAGGGCTGACCATGTGGATCCTCCGACCGCCCGACACCAGCGGTTTCGACACGGACCAGCGGCAAACCGTGGAGGTGCTCTTCGACGCGATCCTGCCCGGCGGCGCCCGGCGGCCCGGCGCGGCCGACGCCGATGCCGCCGAATACGTCGACCGGCTCCTGGCCATGGGCCCCGGGACGCATCCGGAGATTCCGGCGTGGCGCCTGGCCTACCCGGTGCTGCTCGCCGCTCTCGACACCGCCGCGCGACAGGCGCACGCCGGACGCGGCGTCACCGCACTCGACCGGGCCGAGGCCACCGTGCTGCTGCGCGACCTGGCTGCGGGGACCCTGCCCGACTGGCCCGCAGACGCTCTCGCCCAGCCGGCCGCGTTCGCCCTGCTGCGGGCCCACTGCATCGAGGGCTGCTTCGGGGACCCGCGCTGGGGCGGCAACCACGAAGCGGTGATCTGGCGCTGGTACGGCTATCTCACACCGGCCGAACCGTTCACCCGCCCCACCGTCCTGACCGCCGGCCGGCCCGGGGAGGGCTCATGACCGCCACGACCGACGCACCCGGCGCATACGACGTGATCGTCGTGGGAGCCGGCGCGGGCGGCGGCACCGCGGCCCGCGTGCTCACCGCGCGAGGACGCCGCGTCGCCGTGCTGGAGAAGGGCCCGCTCCCGGCATCCGACGATTTCCTTCCGTACGACGAACTCCACTTCCATACGCACAAGACACTCATCCCGCACCGCGACACCGACCCCAACATCTACATGGCCGGCCCGGCCCAGGACCGGCCCACCCGGGTCGAGCGCTGGTGGAACGTCAACATGGCCGGCGGCGCGACGAACGTGTGGGACGCCAACGTGCCCCGCTACACCGAGGAGGACTTCCGCGTCCTGGACCACCTGCATGACGTGCCGCCCGACGCGGACATGGTGAACTGGCCGTGGAGCTATCGCGAGTTCGAGCCGTGGTTCGAGCGGGCCGAGTACGAATGGGGCGTCTCCGGGCGGGCCCGGCAGTCCCCCGCTCAGGAACCGATCCGGTCCGGATACGACTACGCGATGCCGCCGCTGCGCCCGCACGCGGCCGTGCCGTTCCTCACCGAGGCGTTCGGCCGCGCCGGAATGCGGCCCTACCTCGGGCCCCGCGCCATCAACTCCCGGGTGTACGACGGCCGTCCGGCCTGCTCGTTCTGCGGCTTCAACCAGTTCTTCGGCTGCGCTCTCAACTCACGGGCCTCGGCGCTGAACACGGTGCTCCAGCGTGCCTTGGCCACCGGCCGGTGCGACCTGCTGACCGGACACTGCGTGACCCGGCTCGTCCATGAGAACGGGCGGGTGCGCGGCGTGATGTACCGCACCGAGCCCGGCGGGCCCGAACGGTTCCTTGGGGCGTCCCAGGTGGTGGTGTCCATCCAGACCATCGAGTCGGCGCGGCTGTTCCTCGTGTCGCAGGTGCCCGACCCCAACCGGATGATCGGCCACTATCTGACGTATCACACCCACGGGAACGCCGAACTCACCTTCCCGCTCCAGCCCGTGTGGACCGGCGGCGGCGACCGACAGCCCTCCACCGCGATCGGCTCACTGCAGCTGCGCGACCTGTACGTGGTCGACGACCCCGCCACCCCGGTCACCAAGGCCGGCAAGTTCTCCGTGTACGACCCCTACACGTGTGTGCCGCCGGTCCGGCTCGTGAAGGGCGCCGCGCTCGGACCCGGCCGCGGCGGTCTGTGGGGCGAGGACCTGTACACCTACCTCGACGAACTGCGGCACCAGGGCGGCGTCTACTTCTCCTTCACGGGCGAGGCGCTCTCCCTGTACGACAACCGGGTCGAACTCGACCCCGACGTCACCGATCCGTGGGGCATGCCCGCCGCCCGGATCTGGTACCGGCACCACAGCTACGACCTGGCCGCGGCCCGCTACGCCATCGATCGTGTGGTGCGGGTGATGGGGGAAGCGGGCGGCGAGCTGCGCGGCTACGACGTTCCCGGCGCGGAGAACCCCGGCTACGGACACGTACAGGGCACACTGCGCGCCGGCACCGATCCCGACGCCTCCGTACTCGACGAGAACTGCCAGTCGCACACCGTCTCCGGACTCTATGTCCTCGACTGCGCGTTCATGCCGACCGCCGGTGCCTCGAACCCCACCCTCACGCTCCTCGCCAACGCCTACCGGGTGTGCGAGCAGCTCCCTGACCCCGGCTGAGGCGCAGGTCCTCGACGAGCCACCGGCACACCGAGCGACCCGCACACCGGCTCCGGGCGAACCGGGAATCGATTCGAAAGGCAGCATCATGGACACCCTCGACGAGCGAGTCGACATCGCCCGCGCACTGCTGTCCGCCGGGGTAACCCAGGCGGACCTCGAACTGTCGCCCGACCTGGCCGCGGCGCCGGAAGGCCCCGTCCTCGCCGCCGATCTCGGGATCGTCTTCCCCGACGGGCTCGCGCCCGTCCCTCAGCCGTTCGACGTCGAGCCGTCCCCCGACGCCGCGCTGCCTCGCGCGGACATCGTCGTGATCACCTGGACCGTCGCCGAACAGAACGCCCTCGCGGATGTGTTCACCCAGGGATTCGGGCGGCTGCGCTGGTATCGGTACACACGCCGCTTCGAGGAGCACTACCGGCCGCTGATCAGAGGCGGAGCGCCCTCGCTCTCCGCCCGCCCACCGCGCCTGGGCTCGTACTTCCCCGTCAAGCTCGGCGACCTGGACGTGCTGTGCGTGAAGTCCGAACTCCACCTCAATCAGGACGGTCTCAAGACCGGTGAAGGCACCGCCACCCTGCCCGTCCGGGACTTCTTCGAGCAGATCATCGAGGAGGTCCGGCCGCGGGTGATCGCCACCATCGGCACCTCGGGCAGCGTCTTCGGCGAGTTCCCCCTGGGCGATGTGGTGGTCACACGCGCGGCGAAGTTCCGCTGCCAGAAGGAGTTTCGCAACGATGAGTTCAACGGCCGCGCGTTCCAGTGCGACTGGAGCCTCCCGCTCGGCCGCATCGACGAGGCGCAGAAGATGATGCGCGGCTTCTCCGACCGGCTCACCGAACCGCCGTTCGGCCCGCCGTCCACCCGCTTCCCCTTCGTCGGACCGCTGCTCGTGCCGCCCGACAACGAGCCGACCGTCCGCATCGAGCAGGGCGCCCGGGACATGCCCGAGTTCCACCCGATCCTGACCACCGACTACTTCGAGTACGGCACGTCCACGAACGGCCTGGAACAGGAGGGGGCAGCCGTCGAGATGGGCGACGCGGCGCTCGGGCTGGCCTGCGCCGACCTCACCGACGCGGGTTCGGACCACGTGCCCGACTGGGTGGTGGTCCGTAACATGTCCGACCCCCAGATCAACGGCGAACTCCCCACTCGCGAGTTCCGTCTCAACCAGCAGACCATGTGGGCGGTGGCCTACTACGAGGCGTACGGCTACTGGACCAGCGTCTGCGGCGCGCTCACCACCTGGGGCCTGCTCGCGGGAGTCTCCGAGGCGGGCTTCGACCATGCCTGACCCGCCGGCCGTCACCCGGCTCCCCATCGAGGTCGAGCTGCTGTTCGAGCTGATGCCGTGCAATGCGCTGCGCACCTCGCAGTACGCCGGACCAGGAGCCCATCCGTGCGCGTACTTCCGCTCGTGGGGTACGTATCACTCGTACGACTACGACGCCGACGGGCCGCCGCCGGACGCCTCGATCGTGCGGCCCTCGCACTACACGGGCCGGATGACCCCGCTGCCGGAACCGCTGTCCGGTTGCCGCAAGGCCCCGATCCTCGCCGTCGGCATCAACCCCAACCTCCCGGGCTGGTGGCCCGACAGCCACGGCTCGCTCACCCCCGACTTCGACTCCGTGCGCCAGTACGCGCACTACTTCCGGCACCGAGGGGTGTTCAAGCCCGAGCTGCCCGAGGACGCGTACCGCGCCTTCGGCGGCGGACCCGACGACGATCCCCTGGCCGGGGTCCCGCTGAGCGTTCCCGAGGACGCGCAGGGCCGCCACGGGATCCCGGTCCGCGAACAGCCGCAGCGCATGTACCTCGTCTACCAGCGACTGCTGGACGCCCTCGGCGCCGAACTGGGCCTCGACCGGGGCACGCTCGCCGTCGGCGAGGATCTGTCGTACGGCAACATGGTCGCCTGCGCCTCGGCCAAGTGGACCACCCGTAGCGATCCGGACGACCCCCGTCTTCCGCCGATGACCGACGACCAGCGCGTCGGGATCGTCGGTGAGTGCTTCCGCACCCGCCGCCATCTGCTGCGCCAGATGTTCCAGTCGCTGCCGGCCGTGATCCTCGTGCTCGGACAGAGCACCGCCAACGCGTTCACCGGCGAACTCGGCGACCGCCTGGCGCCGGTCCCGGCTCCGGACACCCCCATGGCGCAGCTGATGGCGACCGAGATCCGGCTCACCTACGGCACCCTCGACGACGGCGAGGAACTCGACGCCCGGGTGCTCTTCGCCCCGCATCCCACCGGGCACCCCGACGACTACGCGCGGGCCCGGCCGCTGCTCGTCGAACAGCTCCTGCACGAGGCCCGCTCCGGCCGGCTGGCTCAGGACGAACGCATCGGGCACCTGACGCGCCCCCGCGGCTCGTGCTCCTTCTGTCCGCTGCTCGACATCGGCCCGTGCCCGTACGCCGAGGTGCTCACACCGCTCCCGGGCGGCGGCCCCGCCCTGCTCGCCGACGGAACAGCGCCCGGCGGGGCGGAGAAACGCACCCAGCTGCGGCTGCTCGACGGGATCACCGAGCGGGCCGCACCCGTCGCCGAGGTCTGGGCACACACCGACGACCGGGAGGACTGACACCGAAGCGCCCCATCAGTGCCACCACCCTCCGAAAGCGAGACCACGATGTCCGGCAGAGCCGACTCCGAGGGAGCCCCCGACAGGCAGTACCGCATCGCCGTCTACTTCGACACCGACCCGGAGGCCGAGCGCATCGAGGCGATCGTCGGGGACCGGGCGCACCGCTACCAGGGGGTCGTCCTCGCCGAGACCTCCGGGGAGCGGATCGCCCGGCTTCGCGCGGCCGGCCGCATCGTCGATGTCCGCGCCGATCTCACAGCCGAACACGCGGCCCGGAACGAGTCCACCGCGACGGACGCCCCGCCCGGCAGTGACGGCCCGCAGAGCATGCTGCCTCCGTGCGGGGCGGGCGCCTCCGGCACCACCGACCGGGCGGCTCCGGACCCGGAGTTCGTGGCGGACCTCACCGAACGTGCCGTGGACGCGTACGCACAGGACGCGGCCGGTACGGAGGGCGCGGTGCCCCTTGCCGTCCCGTCGGGCGAGCCGGACCACAACACCTTTCTGGTACGTCTGCGAGGACCGCTGGACCGGACCCGCCGCGCCGTCCTCTCCGGCATCGGTGCCCACGTCGTACAGTTCCAGCCGCCCGGAACCTACCGGCTCCGCCTCACCCCCGGGCAACGCGACCTGGTCGCCGGCCTGCCGTGGGTGACCGCGGTGCGCCCGTGGGGCCTCGCCGACACGGTCACGCCCGCGCTCGACGACGCGCTCGCCCCGGCGGCCCCGGGTGCCGCCGGTCCGCGGCTGCTCGCCGACGAGGGCGTCGCCGCTCCGGACCCCTACCTCGATACGTTCGACGTTCTTGTGCACGATGCCCTCGACCTCGCCACGCTCCGGCCCGTTCTCGAAGCCACGCCCGGTGTCGAGGTGCTCGCCGCCGTCGATGTGATGCTGCGCTTTCGCACCGACCTGACCGGGGACCGGCGGCGCGACCTGCTCGCCGTCGTCGCCGCCCGGGACGAAACCCGTCAGGTCTCCCCCTATCGGCCGCCGCTGCTCTATGCCGACCATGCCCGCCGGCTGGTCGGCGTGGACCGCGTCGGACCGCGGGCCGACGTCGCCGAGCCGCCGGCCCAGGTGCCCTGGACCGGGACGGGCGAGATCGTCGGCGTGTTCGACAGCGGCGTCGACGGCACCCACCCCGACCTCGTCGACCGCATCGTCGTCAACGAATCCCTGGTCGGGGGTGAGGCGTTCGACTTCTGCGGCCACGGCACCCATGTGGCCGGCATCGTCGTCGGCTCCGGTGCGGCGAGCGGTGGCCTGATCACCGGTGTCGCCCCCGGCGCCCGGCTGGCCGTGTTCCGCGTCTTCGACGAGGACAACCGCCTGCACGTGGGCCCCAGTCTGGGCCCGATGCTCACCCGTGCCGTCGACGCGGGAGCCCACATCATCAACCTCAGCTGGGGCAACCCGCTGTCGGGCACCTACGACCAGTACTCGCTCGCCGTGGACAGCTTCGTCGCCGAGCATCCCGATGTCCTCGTCATCGTCGCGGCCGGCAACAGCGGTGTCGCGCCCAAGGGGACCCATGAGTTCAACACCTGCGGCACCCCCGCCACCGCCAAGAACGCGCTCACCGTCGGCGCGTGCACCACCGACCGCGACAACGACGGCCTCGCCGATCTGACCTGGAACCGCTTCCGTCAACCCCAGTTCCCGCTGCCGCCGGCCGGCGGCGAGCATGTGTGCGGCAACCCCGACCTGCCTGCCGCGATCAGCAGCCGGGGCCCCAGCGACTACGGCAGTGTCGTGCCGCACCTTCTCGCCCCGGGCACCTTCGTGCTCTCGGCCCGCAGCAGCAGCGCGCGGATGGACCCGCGGCTCCCCTGGCGTGACTCCCCCGACCACGACGGGCACTACATGTACATCGGCGGCACCAGCATGGCCGCTCCCGTCGTCGCCGGTGCCGCCGCCGTCCTCCGGCAGTACCTGCGCGAGGTCCGCCGGCTCACTTCGCCCTCCGCCGCGCTCATGAAAGCCGTCCTCATCGCCGCGACGCGCCGCCTGCCCTCGCTGCGTACGCCGCACACCGCACAGGATCTCGGCTACCCCGACTTCGACCAGGGCTTCGGGCGGCTGGACCTGGCCATCGTCCTGCCCACCCCCGACGCGCCGGCGGATCGCCGGCTCGTGTGGGCCGATCTGTCCGACGCCGATCCCGGCGCGCTCGAAGCGTTCGCGGACCCGGAGGGCACCCGGCGCGGCAGCCACACGTACCGCCTCACCGTGCCGGACGGCCCCCACACCGACGACCTGAGAGTCGTCCTGGCCTGGACCGACCGCCCCGGCAACGCCGTGCAGAACAACCTCGACCTCGCGGTGACCACACCGGACGGCACCATTCATGCCGGCAACGAGGAGCACACCTACAACAAGGTCCCCGGCTTCGACCGCAACGCCGTGGCGCAGCTCACCGGTCTCCCGCTCGACCGCGCCAACACGGTCGAAGCCGTCCGGATCGGCAACCCGGCGCCCGGCACCTACTCGATCAAGGTGTTCGCGCAGAACACGCCCTTCCCCGCACAGGGTTACGCGGTGTGCGCCGCCGGTCCGATCAGCGAAGAGGAGCTGACGACACCATGAGGATCGCCGCAGTCGGCGGCAACGCCCTGCACGCCCCGCCCCACACCCGTACCGCGCTGACGTCCGCCTACGTCCAGGGCGCCGACATCCTCGTCTTCGACGTCGCCGTGACCGCGGACGGACGCGTCGTGCCCGGCTCCGATCAGGGGCTGCCCCGCCAGGCCGGCTCGACGGCCTCCGTCGGCGAACTCACCTTCACCCGACTGCGCGCGCTCGACCTGAGCGCGGTCTTCAGACCGCGCGGCTCCCCGGACTTCCGCTACCGGCCCCAGGGCCACGCGCCCGTGCGCGCCGAGGCCCTCGACGACCTCCTCGACGCTCTGCCCGACGACCTCACCTATGTGGTGCGGGTGAGCACCGGAGGCGCGGACACGGTCGCCGCCGTCATGGACGTCTTCACCCGCCGGGCCGCCACCGCACGTCTCGTCGTCGCCGCGTCCGACCCCGCTCTGCTGCGCCACGCGCGTGGGCTCGACCTCGATGTGGGCACCGCGCTGACCGGACCCACGCTGCACGGCCCCGGTGCCGGACCCGACCCGGGCGCGCTCGACACGGCCCTCGGGGACGGGGCTCTCGACCTGGTCCTCGCCGGCCTCGACGATCTGATCGGCCCCGACGGCCGGCCCACCGGCCTCGGCCTCCGGCTCGGCGAGGCCCGACACACGAAGGACGTGCGGCTCGGCGTCCTGGTCCTGCCCCGGGCCGACCGGGGCATCGATGACTTCGCGCTCGCCGCAGCGCAGCCGTATACGTGGGCCGTCGGTACGGAGTCCACCTTCGACACCGCCGAAACCCTTCGCCCCGGTACCCGCCGGCTCGACGAGACCTTCGCCGGCACCCACATCGACACCCGCCGCTACGCGCTCGGCTACGCCAAGGCCAACGCGTACTGCCACGTCTTCCAGGACGACGGCATCCACGTTCGTATCACCCCCTACACGGGCGACCCCCAGCCGCCCCGGCCCGCCGACCCGGTCGAGCGCCGCCTCGCCGGGCTGGAGGAGCGCACCTGGGACGCCCTCGGCGACTGGCCGTTCTACAGCGGCGGCGGCTTCGGCGTGGTCCACGGTCTGCGCGGCGACTTCGCCGCCGAGGTGCGGGTCGACTCGGCCGTGGCGGCCCAGGCCACCATGTGCGAGATGGCGGCGGTCAACGCCGACCCCGGCACACACCGCCCGCCGTACAACGACGACGGCTCGCCGTGGTTCCCGCGGTCCTTCCGGGACAAAGACGCCTTCTACGACCCCCACGGCGCACCACCGTTCGTCGGCGCCGAGCACGACGAGGACGACGGCTACCGGATCAACTGGAACCTGGGCACGCTCTACGACACCAACCAGTACGGGCCGCCCGTCGGCGACGGGCGCGTACTCGCGGCCCGGCTGCGGCTGGAGCGGCGCGGCGCCTGCTTCGCCGCGTACACCCGCAACGACGTCGATGCCCACGACTGGGTGTGCGTCGGGACGGTGCGCAACGACTCGATGAACGAGACCGTGCACCTGCGGTGCTCCGGGAAACGGTGGCGCCAGGAGGACGCGGCCGATCCGACGCGCTACATGCCGATACAGGCCAACGAGTTCGTCTTCCGGAACCTGCGCATCACGTGTTACTACTGAGCGCACCGGTTCGGCGGTACCTTCGCCGTATTGCCTCACGGCCCCGGTGCCTGGGACCGTGGCCCCATGGTCGACACCCACTCGCGCGGATACCTGCTCGCGGCCCGCAGGATGTTCTGGTCCGGTGTATCGCTGTTCGGGCTCGGCCTGGCGGCCGGCTGGTCCGCTACGGGTCGCTGGGCGACATCATGGGACTGCGACCCGACATGCCGGCCCGGGACCAGCACCACGTGGCACGTCATCGAATTCACGGCCCTTGCGGTCATCGTGCTCGGGACCGCGCTCGCAGTGTCCGCGTTCTTGATGATCATGCTCCGTCGACCGCGTCCCCGGCCGGAGAGCGACAGCTCTCGGGCGACGGAGTAGACGCGTTCCCGCACCATGAACGAGTGGATACCGCAAACGGGTTGATACGGCGAACGGGTTGATACGGCGGACTGTGGTGGGCGCCGCGGAGTGGTCCGGCGGTCAACTGCGGGAAGGGAACGGGTTGTCCGCTCCGGTGGACAGCGGGCCAGGCCTCGCGGCCGTGCCAGTGCGCCTGCGGCACGGCCTCCCGCGCTCCAGGGTCCGGCCCGCTGTCGAGGGCTCGGCGAGCGGTGCGGCGAGGACGGCCGCGATATCGGCTCGGTTCACTTCACCCGGGCCGGTGGTCTCCGCGAGGCGGACCCTGGAGGGAACAGCGAGCGGTCGTTCCGTGGCCGTGGCCAGGTCGCGCCTACCCGGGCAGTTCCTCGGCCGCGGCGAAGGTCACTTCGGACGCGGGGAGCACGCGGATGCTCCGCCCGGGGAAACCGAGGTTCCGGAAGATCTCGTTGTGGTGCGCGATCGACCGCCCGGGCGCGGCGTACTCGCCGCTGTCGGGCCGGACGGACGTGGTGTGCCCGTCGGCGACCAGCACCAGGTCGTACTGGTGGCTCAGCGCCTGTCGCGCCGTGGTGTCCACACAGATCTCGGTCGCGAACCCGGTGACGACCACCTCGGTGATGCCCCGCGCCTTCAGGACCGTGTCGAGGTCGGTGCCCAGGAAGCTGTCCGGACTGCTCTTGTGGACGACGGTCTCGCCGGCGGCGGGCGCGAGTTCGGGCACGATCCGCCAGCCCTCGGTCCCGGCCTCCAGCCCGGCACCCCGGTCCTGGATCGTGACGACCGGTATGCCGGCGGCTGTGGCGCGTTCACGCAGGCCGACGATCACGGCGACGGTCTCGGCGGCCCGGTGGGCGATGGCCACCGGGCCGTTCTGCATGTCGATGACGAGGAGCGCGGAAGCGTGTGACATGGGGTCACGGTAGCGGCTCCCCTCCGGGCAGCGGCATGATCACGGAGTTCCCGCCCGTCACCTCGATCGCCGTCCGTCCCGGTGCCGGGGAGCGCAGCCACACCGCCGTGTCGCGGGGCAGCCGGCCCTCGGCGTCCAGTGGGCCGCTGGACAGGATCAGTTCCCCGTACGCCGGGAGGGCGGCGGGCTCGTCGGAGAGGTTGACGACGCACATCAGGCCATGCCCGCGGGTGAAGGCCAGGACACCGTCGCCGGCCGGGAGCCAGGTCAGCGGTCCGTCGCCGAAGCCCTCGGCGGTTCTGCGCTGCCGGAGGGCCTCGTGGTAGAGCGCGAGCATCGAACCGGGGTCCGCGCGCTGCCGGTCGACCGCGTAGCGGGACCAGTCCCGGGGCTGGGGCAGCCATGGCTCGGACGTCGAACCGAATCCGTACGAAGGCGCTTCGGCGTTCCAGGGCAGCGGGACACGGCAGCCGTCCCGCCCGGGGTCGGTGCCACCGGATCGGGCGTGCATGGGGTCCTGGATGCGGTCGCGGGGGATGTCGGCCTCGGGCAGACCGAGTTCCTCCCCCTGGTAGAGGTAGACCGATCCGGGCAGGGCGAGGGTCAGCATCGCGGCGGCGCGGGCGCGCCGGGTGCCGAGGCCGAGGTCCGTGGGGGTGGCGAAGGCCTTCGTGGCGAAGTCGAAGCCGGTGTCCTCGCGCCCGTAGCGGGTGACCGTGCGGGTCACATCGTGGTTGCACAGGACCCAGGTCGCGGGGGCGCCGACGGGGGCGTGTTCGGCGAGGGTGTCGTCGATGGTCCGGCGGAGCCGGTCCGCGGCCCAGGGGCAGGCGAGAAAGTTGAAGTTGAACGCGGTGTGGAGCTCGTCGGGGCGGAGATAGCGGGCGAAGCGCTCGGTGTCCGGCAGCCAGACCTCGCCGACGAAGACTCCGTCGTACTCGTCGGCTATGGCGCGCCAGGACCGGTAGATGTCGTGGAGTTCGTCCTGGTCGATGTACGGGTGGGGGTCGACGCCCTCGGTGAAGTCGGCCAGTGCCGGGTCCTTGGCGAGCAGGGCGGCCGAGTCGATCCGTACGCCCGCGACTCCGCGCTCGAACCAGAAGCGGAGGATGGATTCGTGTTCCGCGCGGACCGCCCGGTGGGCCCAGTTGAGGTCCGGCTGTTCGGGGGTGAAGAGGTGCAGGTACCACTCGCCGTCCGCGACGCGGGTCCAGGTCTGCCCGGAGAACTGGGAGGGCCAGGTGTTGGGCGGGAGCTCTCCGTTCTCCCCGCAGCCGGGCCGGAAGTGGAAGAGCTCCCGCTCGGGGCTGCCGGGGCCGGCCTCCAGTGCGGCACGGAACCAGGCGTGCTGGTCGGAGACATGGTTGGGGACGATGTCGACGATGACCCGGATGCCGAGCTCCCGGGCTTCGGCGATCAGCTTCTCGGCCTCGGCGAGCGTACCGAAGGCGGGGTCGATGGTGCGGTAGTCGGCGACGTCGTAGCCGCCGTCCACCAGCGGGGAGAGGTACCAGGGCGTGAACCAGACCGCGTCGACGCCGAGTTCGGCGAGGTAGGGCAGTCTCGCCCGGACACCCGCGAGGTCTCCGGTGCCGTCACCGTCACCGTCGGCGAAACTGCGCGGGTACACCTGGTAGATGACGGCGTCGCGCCACCAGTCGTCGGTGCGAAGCAAGTGAGGGGCTGCCATGTGACGGTCCTTTCGGGCAGTTCGGGTGTTCTCCGGGTGCGGGGCTCGTGGCCGGGGGCGGCATGCGCCGGTCAGCCCTTGAGGCCGCCGTCGGTGAGGCCGCTCATGATGTTGCGCTGGAAGACCAGGAAGATGAGCAGGGTCGGGAAGGAGGATTCTGGCGATGAATGACGACGCTCTACCAATATATTGAGCATTTCAGTTAATTTTTTGCATCGTCGAAGGGTCAGGTTTCTAGCAGGTCACCGCTTTGTCAACAGCCGCGACAGAACCCGGGCGAGCGGCGACGCATCCCCGCAGGTCAGCTCAACCGCTCAGTGCGGCGAACGGCGGTCTGCGGTCTGCGGTCTGCGGCAGGAGGGTTCGGGGTGTCCTCACGGGAGAACGGCTCCGGCTCCGGGAGGCGGTGGGCCTCCCGGAGCCGGAGCCGGGAAAGAAGGAGGAGACGCGAGGAGGGACGGAAGGGGGGTGATGGGCCGTCAGCCGGCGGGCGGCGGCGCCGTCGATCCCCGTACGACGAGCTCGGGCTCGAAGAGGAGCTCGTCGGGTTCCGTCTGCGTGCCCTGAATCTGCGCGCACAGCAGCTCCACCGCGGCCCGCCCCATCGCCTCGATGGGCTGACGCACGGTGGAGAGCGGCGGCTCGATGCAGTTCATGAACGCGGAGTCGTCGAAACCGACGACCGAGACCTGCGACGGAACGGCGAGTCCCCGCCGGCGTGCGGCGCGGATGGCGCCCAGCGCCAGCGGGTCGCTGGCGCACACGATCCCGGTGACCCCTCGCTCCAGAAGGCGGTTGGCCGCGGCCTGTCCTCCTTCGAGCGAGAAGATCGACCGTACGACGTGCTCGTCGGGCAGCTTCGTGCCCGCGGCCTCCGCGACGGCGCGGGCCGCCGCGAGCTTGCGGCGCGAGGGGACATGGTCACCGGGGCCGAGAACGAGCCCGATCCGTTCATGGCCGAGGGAAGCGAGGTGACGCCAGGCCTGCTCCACGGCGACAGCGTCGTCACAGGCGACACAGGGGAAGTCGAGCCCCGCGATCGAGGCGTTGATGAGGACCACCGGGATGCTTCGCTCCGCCAACTGGTGGTAGTGATCGTGCGGGGCGTCCTCCTGCGCGAACAGACCACCCGCGAAGATCACGCCGGAGACCCCCTGCTGGAAGAGGAGGTCCACGTAGTCGGCCTCGGAAACGCCGCCCTTCGTCTGCGTACACAGCACCGGAGTCAGCCCCTGCTGCGCCAGCGCACCGCCGATGACCTCCGCGAACGCCGGGAAGATGGGATTTTGCAGCTCCGGCAGCACGAGGCCGACGAGCCGCGCCCGCTCACCGCGCAACTGTGTGGGCCGCTCGTACCCGAGCACGTCCAGCGCCGTGAGGACGGACTTGCGCGTCGCCTCGGAGACACCGGTCTTGCCGTTCAGGACACGACTGACCGTCGCCTCGCTGACTCCCACCTTCTTGGCCACCTGAGCAAGTCGTCGCGTCATGCGCGCAAGAGTATCGCAGGCTTCGCAAGCGAGTTGCGTAGATATCCTGCTTCGTGATGCGGTACCCCTTCACGTCGGCCCTCGATCGTTTCAGCCTGCAACCAGGCAGGACGCTACCTACAGGAGGCCCGCACCCATGCGCACTCTTTACGTCGTCACCCATCCGGAGGCGACCCACCACGTCGAAGGAGTCGTCGGCGGATGGCACGACTCGCGGCTGACACCCGCCGGCGTCCGCGCGGCGGTCTCCATTGCCCAGGCGCTGCGGGCCCGGATCCCGCACGACGCGGAGATGGAGCTGTTCTCCTCCGATCTGCTGCGCACGCTGCGGACGGCCGAAGAGATAGCCGAGGTGTTCGGTGTGAAGCCGGTCCTGGACCGCAGGCTGCGGGAGAAGTCCTACGGTGTGGCGGGGGGCAGGCCGCAGGAATGGCTGGACCAGCGGTTCATCCCACCGCCGGCTGTCGGGGAGCGGATGGAACACGACGAGGGTGTGGAGGGTGCGGAGACCAAGGCGGCCTGGGCGCAGCGCGTCTACGCGGCCATGGACGAGATCCTGCAGAGCCCTTGCGAGCACCAGGTCATCGTGACGCACGGCGGCTCACTGACATGTGTCGTGGCGTCCTGGATCAGGATGCCGATCGAGTCGGCCGGCTATGCCGACTTCCGGGCGCCCACCGGCAGCATCACCACACTCCGCGAGGACGACTTCTTCCACAACCGGCAAGTCGTCAGCCTCGGTGACACCCGCCACCTCGACTCCGCCGAGGCTGACTGACCTCAGCCCGAGGAGGCTGTGTCCCGGGTCCTGAATCCCGGGTCCCGGCTTCGGCTTCGGCTTCGGCTTCCGGACGCAGGGTCGCAGGGTCGCAGCACCGCAGCGCCACGGTGCGTGCCGACGGGTGAGGACACCTCGGATCAGGGCGTCGCATGCTGGGGCTCGGTGTCGTGGAGAGCGTTGGCGAACGCAGCGGCTGTGCACGCGAGCGGGCGCGCAAGTCGGTGGCGTCCGGAGTCGAAATCGGGAAGGCTGGCGCCCATGGTTTCGGTATTGCAGAACGTGGCGATTGACTGTGCGGATGCCTACGAACTGGCCCGGTTCTGGAGCAGGGTGACTGGCCGGCCCCTGCATCCGGAGGACGAACCGGGGCATCGGGAGACGCAGGTGCTGCTGGCGGAGGGCCCGATGCTGTACTTCAACCAGGTGCCCGAGCCCAAGAGGACCAAGAACCGGATCCATCTGTGTGTGCGCCCTGAGACCTCGCGTGATCAGGAGGTGGAACGGCTGCTGGGGATCGGTGCCACCTTTGTCGCCGATCACCGGAACCCCGATGGCTCCGGCTGGGCAGTCCTCGCCGACCCCGAAGGCAACGAATTCTGCGTTCTTCGCAGCGAGTCCGACCGGGCAGCGGTGGATTCCTGAAGCTCACGCGCCGTCCTGGCCGGTTTCGTACGACAGTGGGTCACACCTCTTCGTTGAGCGCCGCGACGCGACCGGAGGCACGCAACCCGGCCGGCCGGGGCCTCGCGTTCGCTGCTGAGAATGCCGGGGGATGTTGCGCATACCCGGCCCGTCGGTGGTCGCGACGAGGTAGTAGTAGGTGTGCGCACCGTTCCCACAGCTACGGGAAGGGGCCCGCGTGACCGGGGTATGTACGCGTTGAACGCTTGTGACCACGTGAATCCTCGGCGCGGAAGGGCGGCGGCTCCGATGCGGCCCGCCTCACGCCCCATGCCCCGTGCCCCATGCCCCGTGCCCCATGCCCCGTGCCCCATACCGCGAGGGGATCCGACCGGGCGGAGCAGGACGACCGGGACGAATGCTTCGACGATCCGCGTCCCCTGCTCACCCGCCGACCTTGATCATCAGCCCTTCCCCGTCCTCGGCTGGAGCTTCACACGTGCAGGGTTCCCTCAAGGACGGTGACCGCGTTTCCGGTGAGATGGACGCGGTCGCCGTGCACGGCGGTCCTGACGAGCCCGGTGCGCGTGGAGACCTGCAGGCCGGTGAGCCCGTTGCGCCCGAGCCGCGCCGACCAGTACGGGGCCAGTGCGGTGTGGGCGCTGCCCGTGACCGGGTCCTCCAGGATGCCCTCGGCGGGTGAGAAGAAGCGGGAGACGAAATCGTACTCAAGGCCGGGTCCGGGCGCAGGGGCTGTGATGATGATGCCGCGCAGGCTCTCGCGGCGGGTCACGTCGGCTACGGCGTCGAGGTCGGGGGTCACCGCCCGGACGGTGGCCTCGTCGGGCAGGACGGTCAGCAGATCGCCGAGCGCACCGGTGCGGAAGGCTGCCTCCGGCTTCACCCCCAGGGCCTCCGCGAGGCCCGCCGGCACCGGGGCCTCGGTGCCGGGCGCGGCCGGGAAGTCCAGGGTGATGCGGCCGTCCTCGTGCGCATGGGCGGTGAGGATGCCGCTGAACCTGCTGCGGAACCGTAGCTCGCCGACCACTCCTCGCTCCCTGCGCAGCGTGTGCACCGTGGCCAATGTGGCATGGCCGCACAGGTTGGTCTCGACGAGCGGGGCGAACCAGCGAATCTCCCAGTCGGCGCCCTCGACGCCCTCGTCAGCGGGAAGCGGACGTGCGAAGGCGGTCTCCGAGTGGTTCATCTCGGCGGCAACCTGCTGCATCCAGGAGACTTCAGGCCAGTCTCCGGCATCGAGCAGGCATACACCCGCGGGGTTGCCGGCGAAGGGCCGGTCGGTGAAGGCGTCTACGACATGGATACGCATGCCGCGACCATAACGACGCCAATCGCGACCGAACCAAGTCCAATTCCGGATAAGTGGACTGACTTTCTGCCGCGGACCGCTGCCCGCGGTGTGCGGTCCGCGGTGTGCGCCGGGCCCGTACGCTCGTACGCTCGGACGTCCCCAGCTACAGGTCCTGGTTCACGCCGCCGCTGAGATACCAGTCGCTGTCCGCGAGGCCGTATCGCAGCGCGGTGTCCCACATGTTCGGGCCGTGTGTGCGGGCATGATGGTCGGCGTCCTCTTTCAGGTGCGCGGCCAGCGCCTGGGACCCGCCTGCCCGCCAGATGGATCTGTGGAGCCACTGCTGGGATGTGAGCGGCGAGACGGCGAATTCGGCGTACCGTTCCGCCAGCTTGAACGACCGGAAGTGGTGGTCGACACGTTGCCTGAGTTCGGAGTCCCAGTCGGGCAGCGGCTGAATCCGGAACTGTACGGTCCAGCTGGAGACGTCTGCCATGAGATAGCGGCCCGTGGTGCCCGGCCGGTCGTAATAAGGGTGAAGCGTCCGTTCGCCGGGAGAGGTTCCGATGCGGTTGCCTTTGGCGAGGTTGCATGTGCCGCACACGGGAACGAGGTTGGCCGGGCAGATGGTGTAGAGCGGGAGCGAGTCCTTCGGAAGGTGATGGTCCAGAGCGCCGACTTCACCGTTCCCGCACAGCAGGCACCGCCCGAACGGTGCCCTCGCCTTGAGCTCGTCGTATCTGACCCGCCCCTCCGTCCGCGCGACGAGGCCCCTGCTGTACACATCCCGCAGGAGGGCTCCGTCAGGGTCCGGTTTCAGCTTCTCGCCGGCTTGCCCGGCGAGGGCGAGGAGGTAGAGGCCACCGCTGGCCCCCGCGTCCGTGTAGTTCTCCTCGGCCGCCGTCAAGTCGGCTTCCCTGTCCAGCAGTCTGTCCTTGAGAGCGGCTTCCCGTATCCCGGCGCAGCTGGCGGCCAGAGTGTCCTTCACTCTCATCTTCGGAGGATCCAGAGGAATCATGAGGTCGCCGAATCCCTTCGGAGCGTCATCACCCTCAGCAGGCCCCGCGCTTCCGTTCCCAGTGAGTCGAACCGCTCCACGATCTCCTGATAGCTCAGGCCACTCTCGGCCAGATCGGCCAGTGCCGCGTAGAAGCCTGTCGCCGTGACCTCCAGGCCGAAGGCCTCATGGGTGAGTTCACTGACGTTCTCACCATAGGTCTCCACCTGAGGGCGCTCCGCGGTGAGGACGTCGCCGTAGCGGCGCAGCTTGTACACGCACGATGCGGGCACTTCCTGGAGAACGACGGGTGAGTGAGTGGCGACCACAGCCATCCCGTTGAGCTCTGAGAGGAAGTCCGACAGTGCTCGGACGAAGGCGGAGAGCAGCGGGGGCTGCAGGTGCGCCTCGGGCTCGTCGATGAACACGACCGTCCGTTCGGCAACCTCGGTGATGAGCCGCGTGAGCGTCAGCAGCGCAATCTTGTGTCCGGAGCTGAGGGGCGCGAAGAGGCCGACGGCCTCTTCGCGGAACCGGCGGTCGGAGCCCTCCGTGAGCAGGCTGCCGAGATCGCCGCCGAAGTCGTCGAGGAACCCGGATTCCGGGTAGCTGAGGGTGCTGATGACCTTCTCCCACCGCTCGCGCCGGGCACCGATGCGGGCGATCGCGAGGCTGCTCGCGAACTCCTCGGCCAGGTCCGCCCCTGTCTTGAGACGCCGAGGGTCGTTTCCGTCGCGCAGGCCTATGTAGGTGAAGTGCGGTGAGGGGACAGGATCGTTGAGCAGATCATCGAAGGCGCTGAAGGACACCAGCACGACGTTGGGTGCGAACTTGGCGGTCTGTGCGGCGGACTGCGCGACTTCGATCTGCCCGCCGGCCACACCCAGCGCCATCCCGCGCATCATGCTGGTCTTGCCCACTCCGTTGCGTCCGATCAGGGCGTGAACGTTCGTCGGGGGCAGCGAGGTGGGGCTGGCGTGGAAGTCCAGGGTCGAGGGGGCGTGGTGGGAGCCCGCCGGGGTGGTGGGCGTATAGCTCCAATGGAAGTCGACAACGCGTCGGCGGCCATGCGCGATGAGGTGGAGACGTTCCAACTCGGCGTCGCGGTGGGTGACGTCGCGCAGCAGGGACTTGCGGTACACGCGCAGGTCCCGTACCCGGTTGAGGAGGTCCACGCTGTAGTCGTAGGCGATGTCGCGCAGCGCGGTGAGAATCGTCGATCTGGTCTCGTCGGCGAAATCGTTGAGAGCCTCGTAGTACGTGTCCCGCGTCCCAAGGCTGAAGTACTCCTCGCCCAGGGCCTCGAACTGCTGGGGCAATCGCTCATCCGTACGCCAGAATTCGTCGCCAGGGTTGCGGGCCATGTCCTGGTGCGCGATCCGAACGGCGCCGATGGAGACCGGCTTCGCCGCGGGTCGCTTGATGCCCAACTCGAACGTGGTCACAAAACCGTAGTCGTTCCAGTTGTCGGGAATCAGGTACGCACCGTCGTAGCCGACGGGCAGCTCGCTCTCCCACCTCACCACGGTGAACTGCATGATCAACCCTCTCCGACGGCCGCCGGGACACTGCGCGGCGGCGAAAGCCTAGCCGCAGCGCGCATGCGGTGACTGGGTGGCAGGCTGTCTCCAGCGTCAGCCGCACAGTCGCTGTCGCCTTGATCGGGCTGTGGCACCGCACCGGAGACAGAGGCGCTCGCTCCCGTACACCGCTCACATGAGAGGGCGGCGTCCCCGTAGCAGTCGTACATCTCCCAGTTCACCACCTGAGCATTCAACCGCGCCGAGGCTGCCGGGGACGAGTCCGGGTCCATGGTCACCATACGGATTCCGCTCGTCCCGCCGGACGACTTGATTGCTGACCACCGCCGGCGTCTGCGCCAGGTGATGGCTCACTGGGAAGTTCTTGGCCCTGTGCCGTGTGTATAGCGGCCCAGCCGGTCTCGATGTCGAAGCTGAGCTCCCTCGGCCCTGCTCGCCCACATCTCGGTACCGCAAGCTCGTCCAGGGCATTCATGTTCGCCCGCCTCGGCAGGCAGTCACGAGAGCGCCTGTCCGGCGGGCCTGCCACGCTCGGACAGGTGCAGGGCGACCCGTCGTACCAGCGCCCTGTGCGCGGGTTCGTCCTCGCCCGCGGCGACCCCGAGGACGTACCGGCCGGACACCACAGTGGCGTGGGCCACAGGTCTCGCCTCCAGGCCCGTCCGGTAGGTGTACAGCCAGGCCCCGCTCCGCGGTTCCTCGATCCCGGCCGTCACGCACCCACCGAGTGCGGGGGCGCAGCCCCAGGGCATGGCGCTGGCCGCGTATGTCCGGGCGGCCGTCGCGTCGGGCGCGGCCCAGCGCACGGTGACGGAGAAGACGTCGCTGCCGTCACCGGACTCCGTGGCGAAGCGGCACACACTCGGCTGCGGCAGCCGGACTCCGTGCATGGTGCGACTCTGCTTCTCCGGCAGCGCGAGATAGTCCGGGGCGAGTTCCGAGAGGAGTCCGGCGTCCACCAGGCCACAGGCGTCGGGCCAGTGCCGCGGTTCCGTTCCCCCCAGCGCGACGGGCCGGGCCGCGTCCTTGGCGCGATGCCCCGGTCGCAGTCCGGTGTAGCGGGTTCCCTTCGCTTCCTCACTGCGGACCACGAGCAGTTCCCCGCTCGCCCCCAGCAGTGTCCCGGCGACCGGCCACGGCACCGAGGCGGTCCGGCGGCCGTCAGGATCCACGAAGGTGCTGGCTCCGGGCCCCTGCCCGGCGGCGTCCCCGACGGACCAGCGCACGTCTCCGGAGTACGAGCCGTCAGTGCTTGTGTCCTCCACGATCAGCCCGTCCTTCATGAAGGCGAAGCCGGTCAGGGGACGGGCACGTTTCCAGGCGGGTTTCCCGGTGTCCGCCCGGAAGGCCCGCAGTTTCTGGCCGACGCCCGCGTACACGACCCCTTGTTCCTCCCCCAGCGGATATCCGAACCCCGCCTGCCGCAGGATCTCCTCACCCGGCTCCGTGAGCAACCGGAACTCGTCGTCCATGCGTACGCCGAGGGCCCCGTCCGCCGCACTGACACTGATGTTCTTCCCACGCCCCAGCCGCTTTCGCCATACGGACCTTCCGTCCCGCTCGTCCACCGCCTGGAGTTTCGCGGTCTCGCCCGTGCAGTGGCGGAGCAGGAGCAGACGGGTCGATGTCGCCGCCATGCGGTAGGGCACGTCCACGTAGGGGTGGGGGTTGGCGCAGTGGGTGTCCAACCGGACCTTCCACCGGACCGCGCCGGTACGCGGATCGAGGGCCAGCGCCCGGTCCCCGTCCATGACCACCGGTCCCCAGTCCGCCAGGAGAACGCCTCCGGCGACGAAGTCACCGGCCCCTTTCCCATCCAGCCCAGGGGCCGCCCTGCGGTGCCACAGCTCCCGCCCGCTCGCGGGGTCGTACGCCCGCAAGGTGTCCTTGAAGTGGTCCTTCGTGTCCACGAGGAAGAGCACACCGCCCGACAGCCCCAGGTCGGGGGCCTCCTCCGCGAAGCCGTTCACGATGGAGAGGAGCTGACCGCTCCGGGTGTCCACGACGCGGACGGAGCGTCCCACCGGAATCGCCAACGCCTCGTCGCTGAGGGCTGATGGCACGTCGCGTGCGTCCAGCGCCCGCCCGGTGGTCACGTACGACCAGGCCACCTCCAGGGTGTTCGGAGGCCCGGACGGCTTGCCGACGGTCCTTCCGTCGCCGACCAGCAGCACCAGCAGCACCATGACCAGCAGGCCCGTTCCCGCCGCACGCAGGTCCGTACGCGAACTCCGACGTGCCATCCCACTCCCCGTCTCTCAGAACTTCCCGGAACTTTGCGGGTCTTCCCAGGTTCTTGCCGGCCTTTCCCGGAGCGGTGAGCACCGCGCCGGTCAGCACCGCGCCGGTCAGCACCGCGCCGCGGGCGACCATCGGCAGGGCCGGGAGTCGTCCTCGAGCCGGAACCCTCCGTTCGGCGACCCCGAGTACACGGCCCCGTACTCCGCGGCGTATCCGGTCACCGCATACCGGCTCCCGCTCGGGGCAGGCACGGGGACCGCGCCTGCCTTCCCGTTCCGCACGTAGCGGACGACCAGCCGGAACTCGCGGGACCCCTTCGCGGCCACGAAGGTCGCCGACAGGTTGACCTGCTCGCCCGGCGCGAGCGTGACGACGTGCTCGTCGAAGTATCGATCGGCCGAGCCCTTCCCGGTCAAGAACACCGGCCGGGTGCTGTCCAGGTCCGCGTACAGCTGGATCTTCGGCTCACCTCCGGCGCTCGCCTCGCACAGCAGCGTTCCGGCGAACGGTGGTGCGGGACGTGGCTGTTCGGGCTCGATGTCGATCGAGGTGATGGTGAGGGGCTGCGTACCGCCTTCGATCGTGAGTCCGGTGGTGAGTTCACCGGCCCGTGCGCCACGATGGCGCCGGACGACCGCGGCCACGTCACCGCCGGTCACGATCTCCGCCCGATCCTGCGGCGAGGAGATCCTGTCCTCCAGGGCCGTGCAGCCGCCGTCGTCGCCGTCATGCCGGGCGGACACGGTGAACGGCGCGGACGGAGGGCTCGCCGAGGGGCTGCCCGTAGCGGCGGGCTCGGCAGGTTCGGGCTCGCCGCCCAGGCCCATGCCGTTGAGGGCGAGGGCGGTCAGCACCGCGCCGAGCACAGGTATGCCGACCCCGAGATAGAGCAGCCGTCCGTGCTTCCTCCACCACGGCTCGGCGGTGGTATCCGGTGTCCCGCGTGACGTGCCGGGCCGTGACGTACGCGAACCCACCCGCAACGTGGTCCGATTCCTCACCCGTCCCCCACCCCCCCGGTGGCTCACGCATCCCTTGTTGCCACGGTCAGGCCGACCGGCACCGCTCCCGTGCCCCGGCCCGGCGTCCCGTACGCGTACTCCTGCTCGACGGGCCCCGGGCGAGATCGAGCGTAGCGGCCGGTCCGGCATTCGCGCGTACCGTTTCCAGGTACTGCTCCGTACCCTCTACCGTGTCCCCAGCCCCTGCTCACAAGGCGTACTGAATCCGCGTCGCCTGCCCGGTGCCGAGTGTGGGAAAGGTGAATGTCCTCCTCGCGGACACGCGCCCGCCACCCCCCAACATATCGTGCCGTCATGTCATATGAGTTAGTTCTGCCCGCTCCTCAGGGCGGGCACACGACAGATCAGGGATGCCCGTCCGCCACGGACACCTGCAAGGGCCACACAGCGGAGGAAGGGCCATGACACCCGATGTGGACCAGCCCGACGCGGACCAGCCCGGCGCGGACGCCGGTGCATCCCGGCCCCGAATCGGCCGTCCGGCGCGGCGGCCGAACCGACGCGCCCTCCTCCTGGGCGCGCTCGGGACCGCGGCCGCTGCGGCCGTCGTCGTACCCACCGCGCTGACCATGTCGTCCTCCGGGCGGTCGGATCCGGCCCCGTCCTCCCGGCCCCCAGGACCGCGCAGCCAACAGCGACTGCCTCGCCCCTTGATCGCAAAAACGAACTTCAGAGGTGTGTACGCCCTGGCCTTCAGCCCGGACAGCAAGATCCTCGCTGTCGGACTGCTCGACGGAGGGATCGAATTCTGGGACCCGAGGACCCTGACCCCCACCGTCAAGCTCAGAAAGCCCAGCGAACGGTACGACGGGGTCCACGACCTGGCCTTCAGCCGCGACGGGACGCTGCTCGCCGGCTGCGACGGCGTGAGCACGACTCTGTGGAACGTCGCCGCACGCGAGGAGATCGCGACGCTCACCGACACCGAGATCGATCCCGTCAAGGTGCAGTCACTGGCGTTCCATCCGCACGCCGACGTCCTGGCCTGCGCCAACATGCACGCGACGGTCAATCTGTGGGACACCGGCACCCATGAGAAACTCGCGACGCTGATCGACCCGATCGGCTACACGAAAAGCCGGCAGAAGTCGGTCGAGTCGGTCGCCTTCAGCCGCGACGGGAGTGCGATCGCTACCAGTCACGAGGCGTGCAACGTACGCTTCTGGGACGTCTCCACCGGCGAAATCATCAGCACGATCGACGGCCTCGAACTGCCGGTACTCGATCTCGCCTACAGCCCCGACGGATCCTTGTTGGCTGGCGGCACCGCGAGCTTGAGCAGCAGGGACGGGCAGGTCAAGCTGTGGTCGGCGGACAGTCAGGAGGAGGTCGCGACCCTCACGGTGCCCTACGTCACCACCCCCGGAGAGGCGATCCCCCGTAAGGAGCGCATCGCTCAGTATGTGAATTCCGTGCAATTCAGTCCCGACGGCGAGACCATTATCGGTTCGGTCAACGGCGACCCCCTGATCGTGCTGTGGGACGTCGCCACCCGAAAGGTCGTCGACATCGAGGAAAAGCGCACCTACCAGGACGGCGCGGACTATGACATCGCGCATCCGATGCGGATCAGCCCGGACGGAACCATGATCACCGCCGGACTCTCCAGCGACGTGGCCCTATGGAAGCTGCCGTGACAGGACAGCGACTCCTGGGACCGACCCCGGGCGGAGCCGGACTCGGCCGCGGCGATGCCGCGCCCACGGTCCTGTCCGGCCCGCTCCCCCGCCTGCCACCGTGCGGCAGGTGTGGCCGCGGTGGTCGCGCCGGCCGACGAACCGTGGCCGCGGTCTCCGGCCGGTCGCCGGCACAGCTGGGTCGGCCCGGCGCGTCTCACGGCGGCCCGGCCCGGTCCACCGGTGCGGCCCCGAGCAGGGCGTGATCGGTCAGGAGGACGACGAGCATGTCGTCGAAGGGCACCCTGTGGACGAGCAGTCGGTGGTAGCAGGCACCCCAGAGCTGGTCGACGACGAGTGGCGGTGTTCAGCACACGTCTCTAGAGCTCGTAGTCCTGGGCCAGTTCCTCCCAGCGAATGCCGCGAAGCGAGAGATCAGCGTCCTCGCCCGACGGGACATCCGGGGTGGGCTGGAACCAGACCACGATGAGAGCGGAGCGGTGCAGCACCGGGTCGAGCTCAGGTGCGACCGGAGTCGAGCCGAAGACACCGATGCAGGCCACGGAAGGCAGCACCTCAACAGGGCCGAAGGCGCCGGCGGTCTGGTCCGGGTACGCACGGACGGGCGGAACGAGATGGACCGGCGCGAAGGAGAACGCACGTTCGGCCTGCCGCTGGAGGCCGCCGACCTTCATGTCGTTGACGCGCTTGCACGGATAGCCCTCCAGCATCCCCCCATAGGCCGAAGACATCCGCAGCTCGGTGAGCTCGATCGAACGACCGGACGAGAGGACTATGTGGCTCAGCGACATGCCGACACCCTATGTGCATGATCCGCTTCCGGTACTCGCCCTGAGGGCTGTCCCGTAATCCCTGGCGGGCGCACGACGACAGCTACGGCACCTCGCCGCGTTGTCGGAACGCCCCCATACATCCAGTATGCGGACGTCCCTCCGCCTTGCGATGCACCGCAGCTGACGCCGCGCGCTGATCCACCAGGGATTACGGGACAGCCCTTAGAACGATGGCTCCGTGCAGAGCTCCAGTAGCCACTTGGCACTCTCTTCGGCACCCGTGGCGTCCGCGGTGTCGGACGCCCCGGGGAAGAGGCGGCCCCAGGAACAGGCACGGCCGATAGCGCCGAGTCGTCCGGCAAGGGTCACCGCGCGGCGCAGTTCCGCTGCCGTTCGACCGTTTCCCGTCCAGGGCTCCACATAGGCGTCCCGCAGTCGGGGCAGTGCCTCGGGACCGTACCGTTCGCCGGCTGTTCGGGCAGGGACGAGGAAGCTGCAGAAGGGGTGGGAGACGGCGGCGTCGCCCCAGTCGAAGAAGGTGAACCGACCCGCCTCAGGGTTGAAGAGCTGACCGTCGTGCAGGTCGGAATGGTCGAGCGTGTCCGCGACGCCCACGTCGGCAAGCTCCATGCACCAGTCGACCAGGCGTGGCCGAAGTTCGTGCAGCCTCGTGAGATCGTCCGGCTGCAGCGCGGTGTTCTCGGCGATGACCTGGTCGAAGATGTCGGGGAGTGCGGTCGTGCGCGCGCTGGGGACGCCGAGCAGTTCGATCTCCTCGGCGTGCGGGATCAGAGCCTGCTGCATGCTCGCGTACTGCCGCAGCGGCTCTTCCCAGGCACGCGGATCGGCGGGGCCGCGGTTGAGTACGTCCCTGAAGAGATCACCACCGTCGGGGAGCAGCGACCAGCCGTGGTCGACATCGACGGCGAGTGGTTCCAGTACGTGCTCCGGCACCCAGTGGGACAGCGCGGAGATGAGTGCCGCCTCGAAGGCGCCGGCGGGCGGATTGGCCTTGAACCAGACGGCGCCATGACCTACGACGCCCAGGCGCACCAGGACCGACCACGGTCGTAGCCGGACTCTCCGTCGGCCTGTTTCGCGCAGGCCGCGCGCGGTGAGCTCATGTTCCGCCCATCCGAGGGCCGCGTCCCGCCAGGCGACCTGCTCCCAGGGCGTCATCGCATCCTGGTACTGCCCCCGGTCCACGACCATCGATCCCTCATTCTGCATCGGCCCATCCCAGCATGGAGCCCACCGGGCTTCCATCGCTTTTCTCGCGCGGCACTTGCCGGAGCCTGACCTGCGGAGCGGATGTCCCGTGCGCACTGGCCACCATGAAGGCGGGAGGCCGCGAATCCCTCAACGGAACTGTCCGGGGAGGGCACCGAGGCCGAGGCCGGTCAGATCACAGCTCGCGTCCCACAACCGCGCCGCGACGGAGGTGTCGGCGAGGTGGTTCCACACCGGTTCGGGTCGAGGCTCGCCGCGCAGGCCGAAAACGCGGGGTCCCCACAGTTGGCCTCCCCGTACGGCCGGGTCGAGCACCGCTCGGACGGCGGGCCATGCGCCGGCGTGCTTGCCCTGGACGAGGAGGGCCGCGGGTGCCGCGCTCAGGCGCGCGCCGGTCGTACGCACATGGACCGGCGGTCGTGACGGGGTGAGGGAATCCAGCGCGCCGCCGGGATGGACCACCACACTCGCCACCGTGCTTCCGGCGGCGCGCAGCCGGCGGTCGAGTTCGACGCCGAAGTGCATCTGCGCCAGCTTGGAGCGCCCGTAGGTGCGCTTGGGCCGGTAGTCGTTCCGGGACTGCAGGTCGTCCAGGTCGAGCCGCTCGGACTTGGCCGCGTAGCTGCCCATGGTCACTATGCGGGCTGCCGGCGCGGCCGACAGCAGCGGCATGAGCCACTGGGTCAACGCGAAGTGCCCCAGGTGATTCGTGCCGAACATGAGCTCGTGACCAGACCCGGTCTCCCTGCGCGGCGGGGCGTCGAGCGCGACGCCGGCGTTGTGGACCACCGCGTCGAGGCATCCCACCTCCAGCGATTCCACCGCCGTTTCGAGCGACGAGAGGTCGGCGAGGTCCAGTCGCGCGGCCCGCACCCGTGCGCCGGGGACACGCGCACTGATCGAGGCCATGGCGGCCTCGGCCCTGGTGGGATTCCGGCTGCCGAGGACGACGGTGGCGCCTGTGGCCGACAACTGCTCCGCGATGAAGTACCCGATGCCGGCGTTGCCGCCGGTGACCAGGAAGACCCTGCCATCGGCACGCGGCAGCCGCCGGACATCCCAGGGCGGGGTGGAGGACGACGTCGGCGACATGGCGAGGGGCTCCCTTGCTGGTGAGGACGGCCGCGGCGGCTCTGCCGGGCCGAGTGACACCAATGGTTCCAGCGGCCACCGACACATCGCCTACGGATCACCGACAGTCCCGCCGGACGGGGGCGTCCGGCGGGGGCCTCCGGCGGGGGGAGTCCGTCGGGAGCGTCCAGTGGGAGGCCGATACGGGCTTCCGGTGGGAGGGCGATGCGCTGCGGACCCGTCACCGGACGATGAGAATCACGGCGATCCCGTCACATCTGAAGCAGCTGCGGTGCCTGGTCACCGGCCCACCATGCGTGGTGCGGGTGTGGCGAGCCTGCCATCGAAGTCCCAACCGGCCTTGTTCAGGCGGCGACGGCACGGAGTACGCCGCAACTCTGGAGCCCCGACTCCTTCTCTGGCATGCTCTCGCCAACGCAACGCGCGTAGATTCCGCAGGAACACCAGGAGGACGGGTTATGTGTGAGCAATGCGGTCCGGTCGGCGGTGCGGTGGAGGAGTCGCAGGACCTCCGCGCCTCGGGCCCGTCACGCAGGAGGCTGCTGCTCGGTGCCGGCGCCGGACTCGGGGTGGCGCTGACCGGTATACCGGCCCTGGCATCGCCGGCTTCGGCAGCAACGCTCAAGGACGGCCGGTGGTGCAACCCCGCGCGGGGCCACTTCCCCTCGGGCGGACACTACGGGGCACCGCGCGGCGGCTACCCGCACGCGGGCCAGGACGTCACCAACTCGGTGGGCACGGCCGTCTATGCCGCGGCCGCCGGCACCGTGGTGCGCCGGGGCACCGGCGTCCTGTCCGGGCGCACCGGGTACGGCCTGGTCATCTCGCACGGCAGCGGGCGGTACACCTACTACGGGCACCTCAGCGCGTTCCGGGTGGCCCTCAGCGCCAAGGTCGCCGTCGGCCAGCGCATCGCCGACATGGGCGCCACGGGCAATGTGACCGGCCCTCACCTCCACTTCGAGACGCACACCGGAGGGCTGGGGTCCACGACCAACCCCGTCACCTACCTCTCCGCCCGTGGCGTGGACCTGGGCGGCGGCTGGCCGGCCATCGCCCCCGGGGCCGCGGGGGCGACCGTCACGGCCGTACAGTGTCTGATCACCCAGCGCGGCACCGCGCTGGTCGCCGACGGTGCCTACGGGTCGGTATCGGTCGGCGCGGTCAAGAAGTTCCAGTCCTCCCGGGGCCTGGTGGCCGATGGTGAGGTCGGTCCGAAGACCTGGCCCAGCCTGGTCTACTCACTCCGGCAGGGACACTCGGGGTCCCACGTACGCGGCCTTCAGGCACTGCTGAACAAGCACAGCGCCGGACTCGCCGTCGACGGTTCCTTCGGTACGGTGACCAGCTCCGCCCTCCGCGGCTACCAGGGGGCCAACCGCCTGACCGTCGACGGCCTGGCGGGCCCGAAGACCTGGGAGGCGCTCGCCGGGTGACGGCCCGGGACGGATTCAGGGGTGTCCGCCCCCGGGACGGTCGCGGACACCCCTGAATCCGGGAGGACCGCACCACCTCCGCCCGTGACGGACCGTCACCTGCGGCAGGGATCGGCTGGTAGCTTGACTTCCATGATGGTGGCATTGATCGACTCAGGGCTCGGCCTCCTTTCCACCACAGGATGGCTTCGGCATCTCGCCCCGGATCTCGATCTCCTTCTGCTTCTGGATCCCGACGGCGCCCCCTGGGGATCGAGAACTGCGTCCTTCGTCACGGACCGTCTGTTCGCTGCCGCCCGATCGGCGGTCGAGCGAGGCGCTGAGGCCATCGTGGTTCCCTGCAACACCGCCACCGTCACCGCGATCGACGCGCTGCGCGGCAGTTGTGAACCACGTGTCCCTGTCATCGGAACCGTGCCCGCCGTGAAGCCGGCCGCGGCGGCCGGCCAAGGGATCGCCGTGTGGGCAACCGTCCGGACCACGGCGAGTGCCTACCAGGATCGCCTGATCGCGGACTTCGCGAACGGCCGGCCTGTCGCCCGCGTCGCATGTCCCGGTCTGGCCGAGGCCATCGACCACGGAGACATGGCCGCAGCAACGGAAGCGATCACCGACGCGGCCGAGCGGACTCCCCGGAATTGCCGCTCCGTGGTGCTGGGGTGCACCCACTATCCCCTGGTGGCACCGGAGATTCTCCAGTACCTGCCCACCGGAACCACCCTGTACGACAGCGCGGAGGCCGTCGCCCGCCGAACACTCCAACGATTGGACCGGACCACGACATCGCACAGCACCACGGGCTCCATCGACGTGCTGCTCAGCGGTCGCCCCGGAAATCTCCCAGCAGGCGCCCACGCCTACCCGGTGGGCCGCGCCCTCGCAGCCGCGGCGCGGGTTCCCCGCGACATCCTCATCACCGCCGCAACGCGCGTACCGATGAACGAACCGGCAATCTGATCGGTCCCGGAACCGTGATCGCGTGGAACCGTGATCACGTGGAACCGTGATCGCGTTGTCAGCCAGGCGTACAGGGCCGGCGAGGCGCTCCGACTCCCGGTCGTGCCGCTCGGCTGCACGGCCGCGACCGACCTCACCGGCCGGGCGGCGCGGAAGGCTCGACACCCAGCAGGCGTTCGACCACAGCGTCGCAGTCCGGTCTCCTCGGCGACCTCCCGGGTCACCGCGTCGAACGGGTCTCCTCGGCGTGCTCGACCCTGCCGCCGGGAAGGGGCCGGTCGCTCCCGTCTTCCGGCGGTACGTGGCGGGCGAGCAGCACTCGCCCGCCTGACGCACACGGCGTACGCCGCCAACCGGGAACTCATCCGCCGGACCCGTCCGACGCCCCAGGCCCACGCCTCGCCGCGCGTCAGACCCGACAGCCCCCGGGCCGGACAGCGCCGCCCGAACGATCCGGCCCACGGCCGCACGGTCCGTTCAGCGGCGGGAATGCTGTCGCTCGGCCGGGGGCCGTGGTCAGGCGTGCGGTCGGGGGTGCGCGTTCTCCTGTCTCAGCACGGCCGAGGCGAGCCGGAACCCGGGCGGCATGACTCGCTCCAGTTCCTGTCCCAGTCTCTGGGCTTCGCCGCGTACTTGGGCCGGGATGTCGCCTTGCTCGGCGATGAGGCGGTTGTAGATCGGAGTCTCCGGGAACACGGGCGCAACTGCTTTCTGCTGATGGGGAAGGTTTCCTGCGGATATCGTCTGCGGACATGGAAGGCTGACAGCGACTGGCCGACCGGGCCGCCCGAGCTGGTGGGCCGCTGCTCCCGGTCCAGGCCGAATTGGGTTCATGAGCTGCGGGAGATCCCGGACGGGCGCGGCACCTGGTCCGCCCGCCTGTCCACGGATTCACGCGGCGCCAGGCCTTCCTCCCGGCTTCGACAGTCACCGCCGAGCGGACAATCTATAGGGTCGGGCAGCGCGGAACCGTCACCGCTTGCTGGACAAGCGGTGATACGTCGTGCTCGGCATCATCATCCCGGCCCCGCCTCTCGGCCGGCTCGGCTCATGATCGAGGACTACACGCAGCCGGCATCCGAAGTCGCCGCACCCATGCTCGGGTCACCAGGCATCGCCACTGGTCCAGTGCCTCACCCAGGCCGCGAAGCCTGATCCGTTCCGGGAGAACGGGTAGGCTCCCTCGCCACTGATCCACCAGATGTGCCCGCGCTGAGGGCCGGTGACGATCAGGTGCCAGTACATGCCGCACCCATCGGTACCGAGCACGATCGACCCATGATCGAAGACGGAACGCGGAACGCCTTCGTCCGGGTCCGCGTCATCGTCCGCCTCCCACATCCACGCCTTCGTGAGGGGGAAGGGCAGGTCGAGCCGCCGTTCATCGCGGGCGTCGCCCCAGTCCCGGGGCAGTGCGGCCAGCGGCAGGAGCCCGTAGTCCGGCGGACCCTGCTCGCAGCCGTCGGCTGTCTCCGCCACGCACGTACGGTACGGCTCCGGCAGCACGATGCCGTGCTGGGACTCGAAGGCCCGCACCGCGTCCCAGCCGAGCGGAAGGTCCCCGCTCTTGAGCGCGCCGCGGAGCATGGACAGCTCCGCAGGATCTCCATGATCAACGTTCATGGAGAACAGATACCACCCTGCACTGACAACACGGAGGGCGGGCAGGAGCGGCTGACACGACGCATGCCCACCGCGGAGCCCGAGATCGCGGTCGGACCGGGCCTCGAAACCCCGGCAACGGGAGATCATGACGAGTCACGGTCCGGGGCGGCCGGCTCCCACCCGGTCCTCTCACCGTCCTCATCGGGCGCGACGGGACGCGGCACGGCCGTCCACGATTCGGCTTACCGCTGCTGCTGATCCAGGCGTTGCACCGCACGGGCGGCTTGACCGGCGGCCCGGCGTGCGTCCCGCAGGGCACGTTCCGCCGCCTCCACCGCCGTACCGGCCTCCACCACGACCGCCCCGGCCTCGGACTCGGCCCTCCGGGCCTCCCTCAGCTCTTGCTCCGCACGGTGAACCCGGTCGGCTGCCTCTTCGGCCCCGTGTCCGGCCGTTCCCTGCCTGTCACGGGCCTCGCCGAGCTCCTGCTCGCACCGGCCGACCTCCGCGTCGGCCTCCTCCGCCTTCGTACGAGCACTCTCCAGGCCGCTCGGCCGCCGCTCCGCCGACCGCCCCGGTTCGCTCTCCGGCACCGGTCTCTCAGCCGGGTCCGGGCGGGTGGGCACCGTCCGGGGAGCGACGTCGGCGAATCCGACCGCGGCTCCGGGCACCTTCACGAGCCGGCCCCTCGACCACTGCTCGGCGAGGTCCGGGTGGGCGAGCACCGCGTGGAGGGTCTGCTCGATCTCGTGCAGCACCGTGCCACTCACCGGCTGCCCGGCTGCGCGGGCCAGATCAGCAGCTGTACGGGCCAGAGCGGTCACAAGCTGATGCTGCTGCCTGCCCGCCGCACGCAACTGCCCGGCATCGAGCGCCCGGTGAGCCTCCCGCAGGCTCTCCCCCAACGCCAGAAACCGCTCCGCTTCCCGCGGCTGCTGACGGGCCAGGATGTTCGCGGCCCACGCCGCGAGCACCGGCCGGCGCAACGCGGCGATGGCCTTCGCCCCGGCCGTGTCCTTCGCCTTCCGCGCCTGAGCGACGTACGCACCCCTCGCTGCCAGGAACTCGGCCGGCTTCAGCCCGTACAGCTCCTCAGCCACCTCTTCGACATCCACAGCCCCACTGTGCGCGGCTCATACGCTCCGGGCACGGTCACACCCGCCACACCTCCGCCGGATGCCCGCCCCGATCACCCGACCGAGGCGCCGCCGCTCGCGAAGTCCGTTCGTGCCGCGAATGCAGCATGAGGATCTTGGGTGCCTCGGTGATACGCAGACGGTGCTGCGGGTTGTTCACCCGGTTCGGCCAGCCGACGCATCCGGCCACCGCCGCGTGTACGCGTGGAGAGCCGCGCAGATGCGGTGCGGCCCGCAGTTCGGCTTCGGTCAGGCGGGCGTACTCCCGGTAGTTCTTCGGCCGGAACCGCCAGTCCTGGCAGAACACCGCGTAGAAGGCCAGTCGTCAGGCGACTGGGGTTCCGGCTGGAGGCCTGGCGTGCGGACGGGATTGCCGTTCTCGGGTACATGGACCTGGCCCAAAGGCGCTGGCACGATCGTGTCAGCAATGTTCGTGATCAATAGTCACCGAAGGACGAGCGATGCCGAAGCGGGAACCCCAGCGGCGCGTCATCGTGCGCCGCGCCGACCGTCCGGGCGATCTGGGCTGGGCGGTGATGGCCCACGGCGAGGTCTACGACCAACAGTTCGGCTGGAACGCCGACTTCGAGGCCCTGGTGGCCAAGATCGTCGCCGAGTACGGCACGGAGCACGACCCGGCCACGGAAGCGGCCTGGATCGCTGAAGTCGACGGCGAGCGGGCGGGCTGCGTCTTCCTGGTCTCCGGCGCCCGGCCGGGCGTGGCCAAGCTGCGCATCCTGCTCGTCACTCCGGCCGCCAGGGGACTCGGTCTCGGTACCCGGCTCGTCGGGGAGTGCCTGGCGTTCGCCCGCGAAGCCGGCTACCGGCAGGTGACGCTGTGGACCAACGACGTCCTGGTGTCGGCCAGGAAGATCTACGAGCACTTCGGCTTCACTCTCACCGATCAGGAGCCCCACCACAGCTTCGGCCACGACCTCGTCGGCCAGAACTGGAACCTCAACCTCCGCCAGGCCGACGACTGCCGGACGGAGAACTGACGGGCGCCGGGCCCGGAACACCGGTCAGGGGCTACCCCTCCCCCAACCGGACGCTGAACAGATACCTGACCCGCCGGCAGGAGCACCGCACCCTTGCACAGGTCGGGGCGAAGTAGGCATAGCACGCAGCTTGGTTGGCCGTGGAATGGGATGGACACGCCAGGCCGCAGAAATGATCTAGGTTGCGGAGATGGAATGGACAGCATTGGTGGCCACGTTCGTCGGCGCGAGCATCGCCATGGGGTCGGCGGTCCTCGTGGAGATACGCAAGGACCGGCGCGAGACGTCCGCCGAGTGGAGACTCGGCAAGCGCGAGCTGTACGGCACCTACCTGGCGAAGCTCGCCCAGGTTCGAAGCGATCTACAGCTCACCGTCCTTGACCGGTCCCTCCCGGCGACCGAGCGGACCGTCGTGTCACGCCAGACTTTCGCCGGTTGCTACGAACTGCGCTATCAGCTGGAGGTCTTCGCACCCGCGTCGGTCGTCGAGCCGGCGGTCAGCTACTTCCGGGCTGTACGCAAGCTCAGGGACGCCACCGCCGCAGGCATGGAGGACGGCGACGAGGAGTGCGAGCGCGTCTTCCGGGAGGTGATGGATACCTTGGCCGACGTCCGAGCCGCCATGCGCCTGGACATGGGAACCGACAAGCTGGCGACGGGCTGATCGGGGCAGCCCTCGGAAGGACGGTCCGCCGGGCCGGTCGGTTCACAGCACCTCCGACGGCGGGAGGGCTCCGACCCGGTACACCGGCCGGAGCCCCGCGCCGACCACCGGGTCAGGTCCGGTGGCCGACGACTCCCAGGAGTATTCTCACACGCTTCTGTTCGCTTGAACACATACATGTGAGCACATCTCCCGTGAGAGCCGGAGAAGCGTGACGCACCCGCACCCGGCGATCACGCGCGCGGGGCGCGTTCGATCACCGCAGCTCAGCGGCGGCCGAGCGAGTTCCAAGTCGAGCATTCAGCAGTATCTGTACATAATGATTGGTATGTCCGAGAAATCGACGAAGAAGCCGCATGAGCCGTCGACCGTGACGGTCAAGGGGCGGGACATGCGGTTGCGCACCATCGGTTTCGTGGTAGTCGCCGCTCTGGCCATCTGGTTCATCGCGGCGAATACGGGGTCCGTCACCGTCCGAATGTGGGTCCCGACGGTCACGCTCCCCCTCTGGAGCGTCCTCACCGTCACCCTCATCGTGGGTATCGGGCTCGGCCTGTACCTCGCCCGCCGCCGCGCCCAGCGCTGAGCGGACGGGTATCCGGGCGGCGGGGCGACCATCCGCGAGCCCACGTCGTGTCCGGTGAGTACAGGTGCGTACCGGCTCGGCACGTACGCCATGTGACCGCGGAATCACGGCGGTTGGACAACACGGCCGTCCCTCGATGCCCCGCCTCCTCACCGCGACGCGGGTTGCCTGGGTTCGTTGCCGCGCGCTGCGGAAGCAGTACGCGGCTCGTCCCGGGCGGCGGCCCCATTCGCCACCGGCACGACGGGGCGCGGGCGGAACGGCCACCAGATGGCCCGGCCGAGGAGTGCGGCGAGGGCGGGGACGAGCACCAGCGAGAGGACGAGCGCGGAGAGCATGATGCCGGTCGTCAACGCGAAAGCGATCTGTTCGTTTCCCGGCGAGGTGGCGAGCGTGGCGAAGGAGCCGGCCAGCACCAGCCCGGCCGTCGCGATGGCCGGTGTCGTATGCCGTACCGCGCGGGCGACGGCGGCACGGGGCGGGCCCGGTCGCCGCATCTCCTCCCGGATCCGGTCGGCGACCAGGATGTTGTAGTCGGTGCCCAGTGCGACGACGAACAGGAACAGCACAAGGGGCAGGGTGAAGTTGACGCCCGGCTCGCCGAGACCGTGCTGGAACAGCAGGGTGGCGGCGCCGAGTGTGGCGGCGAACCCGAGCCCGACGGCGAGCATCAGCACCACGGGTGCCAGCAGGCTCCGCAGGAGCAGCAGCAGGATCAGTGCGATGAGTGCGGCCGCGACCGGGAACACGGTCTTCAGGTCGTGGTCGACAGCGGTGGAGATGTCGGCGAAGACCGCCGCTGTCCCGCCCACGTGCGCCGTCGTCCCGGCGGGTGTGTGGCGGGCGACCGCCGCGCGGATCGGCCCGGAGGCCAGGTCGCGGGCCTGTTGGCTCTGCGGGTCGGCGTTCGGGTAGAGGTCGATCCTGGCAGCCCGGTGGTCCCCGTTCAGGACGGTCGGTGCGACCTTGCCCACGCCGCCGACCTGGGTGAGCGCCCGGGAGAGGCCGTCGAGTCCGGCCGTGGGGAGGGTCCCGCCGTCCTTGGCGATGACGAAGACACTCGTCGGGTCCGACACGCCGGCCGGCAGCCTGCGGGAGATCTCGGCCGCGGTGGCCGCGGCGGAGGTCCGGTCGCCGGAGTCGCCCCGGCCGTAGTCCATGCGTATGCCGACCAACCCGCAGGCAAGTGAGCCGAGCAGGGCGACGGAGGCCGTCAGCATCATCAGCGGTCGTCGCGTGACCAGCGCGCCGAGGCGGGCGGCACGGCCTTCGCGCGGCTTCCGGCACAGGGTTCGCGAGGGCCAGAACATCCTGCGCCCGGCGGCCGCGAGCAGTGCCGGCAGCAGGGTGAGGCTGCCGAGCAGCATCACCAGGACCGCTACGGCGATGGCGGGGCCCAGCGAGCGGAACTGTCCGAAGGTCGCCAGGCCCAGTGTGGCGAACGCGGCCACGATGGTCAGTGCCGCCGAGGTGATCGCGGTGCCCACCCGGCCGGAGACCTCTTCGGCCGCCTCGCGGGCGGGCTGCTCGGGCCGGTCGCGCAGTTGTTCGCGGAAGCGGAACAGCAGGAACAGCAGGTAGTCGATGCCGATGCCGAGCAGGACCACGTTGATCAGGTCCGGGGTGCTCGCGTCGAGTCTGTGCCCGGTGATCATCGCGACCCCCGCGACGGCTCCCACCGCCACGCCGCCGATGACGGCGACCGCGAGCAGCGGCAGGAGAGCCGCCGGCACGCTGCGGAAGGCCAGCACATTGAGCAGGATGATGAACCCCAGGACGAGACCGCCCCCGACCTTCGTGGCGGTCTCGTGGGCATCGGTGGTGTCGACGGTGTCGGCGAGACTCCCGGTGAACCCGGTGCGCATCCCCACCTCCGAGAACTGCGTCCGGGCGGCGTCGCGGAAAGTCCGGTAGACGCCCTGGACCCCCTGGTCCGAGGGGTTCCCGGTCAGCTGGACCGAGAGCAGTTCGAAACTGCCGTCGGGCGCCGTCATCGCCGGGGCGATCCGGGGCGTCTGGGAGCGGTCCGGGACCAGGAACTCCGGCATGTCGTCTTCTCTGGGCATGGTCACCCGGCGCTGGGCCAGGTCCGCCGCTCCGGCGTCGATCCGCTTCCGGTCGGCGGCGCTGAGGGCCTTGCCGTCGGATCGGGCGACCAGCAACGTCACCGTGGTGGCGTCGGGGTTCTCCCCGAAGTGCTCCTGGGCGATCCGCAGCGCGGCGGCGGAGTCGTAGCCGCGCGGCAGGAGGTCACCGCTCCGGTGCTGGGTTACACCGGCGATCAGCGTCGGGGCCAGGGCGCTCAGTACGACACCCAGCACCGCCCAGAGAGCGATGACCTTCCACGGGTGCCGGGTGGAATATCCGGTCAGGGCGCGGATCACACTGTCCTCCGGTGGACGGACTTGGATGCGGACATCGGCCGGGACAGGGAGGTCCGGCCAGGACGGGACGTCCCCGCGACGGGGACGTCGGCCGGGGGCTCCCGGCCGGTCTCCAGACCATCACCCGCAGGGGCCGCAGGGCGTCGTGGCAGCGGATGATCCGGACCGGGGCCCTGGGACCCGGCCTGGCCCGCGACCAGGACCCTGGTCCTGGTCGCGGGCCAGGCCGGCACCCGGTGGTGCCCGGGGCGGTGGCCGCGGTTCGACGCCACCGGTGCTGCCCGCCGCGGGTGCTGTGCAACCCTGTCCCGGGGGCCGGGAGGCCGGACACAGGGAGAAACTGAGATGCCCAGCAGCCGACACACCGACCCCGGCGATGCCCGAAAGGTGCCGCGCATGGGCAGCGCCGAGCCGCCGTGGACCCGTAACGACGCACTCGTGACCGCCGGCGCCTGCGTGATGAACCTGCTCAGCTACGTGTTCTTCGACGACCCCGACGGCCGCCACGACGTGACGGTGGCCGGGTTCCTCCTCGTCGCGCTGGCAGCCGTGCCGCTGCTCGCCCGGCGCAGCCACCCGGTGGCCGCGCTCGCCGCCGTACTCGCGCTCGACGCGACAGCCGCCCTGGCCGTACCGCTGCCCAGGCACTTCGGCGCCGTCCTGGTGGTCGCCCTCTACGCGGTCGCCAGGGCCTGCCCCGGCCGGGTGACGGCTGCGGCGGCGGCCGCGACGGTGTCACTGACACTGCTGAGCCAGAGCGGCGGCCGTATTCCTGCCTGGCAGGACGCCGTCTACTCGCCCCTCACCACCCTGATCGTCGTCGCCGGAGCCCTGGCGATCAACCGCTGGCAGCAGGAGGTGGCGGCCAACCGCAGGCTGCTCGCCGACCGTGCGGTGGCCGACGAACGGCGCCGTATCGCACGGGAGTTGCACGACATCGTGGCCCACCACATCACCACCATGCAGCTGATGGCCGGCGGAGCTCGGGCCAACCTCGCCGAACCGGAGGTGGTCCGGGACGCCCTGGTCACCCTGGAGTCCTCCGGGCGGCTCGCGCTGCGCGAAATGCGTCAGCTCCTCGACGTACTGCGGGCCGGCGACGAGCCGGAGACCACCCCTGCGCTCCCCCAGCCCGGCGTCGAGGACCTCGGCCGCCTGGTGGCCGAGTCCCGCCTTGCCGGACTTCCGACCGAGCTCGGCGTCAGCGGGCCGGAGCGGCCGCTGCCACCGACCGTCGGCCTCACCGTGTTCAGAATCGCCCAGGAGGCCCTCACCAACACCCGTAGGCACGCGGGGTCCGCCCGCGCGTCCGTACAGGTGACGTACCGCCACGAGCGGGTCTCCATCGAGGTACGGGACGACGGAGGGAACGCCGCGCCGCAGGAAGCGGCGCCGACGGCCTCGGGCGGTTACGGACTCATGGGAATGCGCGAGCGCGTCGCGCTGCACGGTGGCACCCTCACCGCCGGTCCGCGGCCCGATGGAGGGTTCACCGTGGTGGCCGACCTGCCGCTGCCCACGGACGAGGTGGCCGAGACTGCCGTCCAGCACGAGGGAGCACGCCGATGAGCGGGAGCGGAGCGACGCCGGAGAGGATCAGGGTGCTGATCGTGGACGACCAGCCGCTGGTCCGGCGCGGCCTGTCGCTGATCCTCTCCCCCGACCCGTCCTTCGAGGTGGTGGGTGAGGCCGAGAACGGCGCGCAGGCCGTCGGCCTCGCCCGCCAACTGCTCCCCGATGTCGTGGTGATGGACATCCGGATGCCCGTTCTCGACGGGGTCGGCGCGACCGGGGAACTCGCCGCGACCCTGCCCGGCTGCCGGGTCCTGGCCCTCAGCACCTTCGATCTCGACGAGTACGTCGTGGGCGCCCTGCGCGCCGGAGCGTACGGGTTCCTGCCCAAGGACAGTTCGCCGGAGGACCTGAGCGCGGCGATCCGCACCGTCCACGCCGGGGAGGCCGCCGTCGCGCCGCGCCTGCTCACCCGGCTGATCTCCACCTACGTACGGGCACCGGGCGGTGCTCGGCCCGCCCTCGCAGCCAACCCGGGTGAACTCACCCCCCGCGAGGTCGAGGTGTGGCATCTGATGGCCACCGGCCTCGACAACACCGAGATCTCCCGGGCCCTGGACATCAGCCTGTCCACGGTCAAGAACTACATCACCAGCATCTTCGACAAGCTGGCCGTCCGCGACCGCGCCCAGGCCGTCATCGCGGCCTACGAATCAGGACTGGTCACCGCCCGCGCGACAGCCGGCGATCCGTCCCCCGACGGGCACGCCGGATAGCGGGGACGGGCACGCCGGTTCCAAGGAGTACGAGGGCCAACGCCCGTACGAGGACGAGGACGAGGACCAGGGGCCTGGTCGCGGGCCTGGACGGGTCCCAGGGCCCCGGTCCGGATCATCCGCTGCCACGACGCCCTGCGGCCCCTGCGGGTGATGGTCTGGAGACCGGCCGGGAGCCCCCGGCCGACGTCCGCATCCCGGAGGAGTACGACATGACGCTACGGAAGACCGCACAGGCCGGCGCGGTGGGTCTCGCGGCGGCCGCGATGGCGGCCACCGCCTTCGCGGTGCCCGCCCCCGCCTCGTCGGACGCCGCCCGCGCGAGCGTGGGGCACGAGGCGACGCGGCGCGCGATGGACGCGGAGGTGAAGGCGGGCATCCCGGGCATCACGGCCCAGGTACGCGACTCCGAGGGCGTCTGGACGTCGACGTCGGGCGTCGGCGACCTGGCGACCGGCGCGCCGCGCGGCAAGAACGACCGGTTCCGGATCGGCAGTATCACCAAGACGTTCGTCGCGACCGTCCTGCTCCAGATGGAAGCGGAGGGGCGGCTCGATCTCGACGACACCGTGGAGTGCCATCTCCCCGGTCTGGTACGGGGCAACGGCAACGACGGGCGCAGGATCACCGTACGTCAGCTTCTCCACCACACCAGCGGCCTGTACGACTACCTGGCCGACGAGGAGTACCTCGACACGTATATGCGGGGCGAGAGCTTCCTCAGGCACCGCTACGACACCCTGCCGCCCGGGAAGCAAGTGAAGGTGGCACTCTCCCACCGGCCACTGTTCACCCCAGGTGCCGAGCTCGCCTACTCCAACACCAATTACGTCCTGGCCGCGCTGATCATCGAGAAGGCGGGCGGGCGGACATACGAGGCCGAGGTCCGCGACCGCATCATCGAACCACTGGGGCTGAGGAACACGTCCAACCCCGGCAACAGCGTCCACCTGCCCCGGCCCAGCAGCCGGAGCTACGCCAAGTTGTTCGCGTCGGACCCCGAACGCATCGACGACGTCACCAGCATGAACGGGTCGCAGGGCTGGGCCGACGGAGACATCATCTCCACCACCGGCGACCTGAACCGGTTCTACAGCTCCCTGTTGCGCGGCAAGCTGCTCCCGCCGGAACAGCTCAAGGCCATGAAGACCACCGTCCCGGCCCCCGGCCGCCCCAATGTGTCCTACGGGCTCGGCCTCACCCGGTTCCGGACGAGCTGCGGTCCAACCGTCTGGGGCCACGGCGGTGGCATGGTGGGGTCGGTCTCCCTGGCCGTCACCACGGAGGACGGCCTCCACCAACTCGCGTACAACCGCAACGGGGACTGGAGTGCGGGACCTGCGGACAGCATCATGGAGGCCGAGTACTGCCCTGCCCCGGCCCCCTCGGACTGAGCCGCACACACTCTCCCGACCACGACCACGACCACGACCACGGCGACGAGCCCGGCCGGGTGGCCGGTGCCTGGTGGGCCCCGAGGGGCCCGTCCGTCAGCCTCCGCCGCCGAGCGCGCGGAGGATGCAGGGCCAGGCAGCCGCGCCGAGGAGTGCGTCGGCTTCGGGCGTGCCACCGTGGTGGAAGTGCGGGGAGGCCGACGCCGGGCCCTCACCCGGAAGACGTGGACGGTGGCCGGCGTCCTGGCGGGAAATCAGACGCACGGGGGCCCCGGCCGAGCGCCGGCGTCGCGCCAGCTGTTCGGCGAAGGGCAGGGACGGCCACATCGCGTCGTCGCCGCCCGCGACAAGCAGCAGGTCGGCCCGTGCCTTCTCCACGGGGATCTCCGCCGCGGGAACCAGTCGGCTGAAGGTCCTCCCGCTGAGTTCGTACCATTCCCGGACGGCGATCGGACCGCTCGACGGTTGTGCGGCCGGCCAGGAATCGTCCATCGGGACGAAGGGAACCGGCTGCCCCCTCCACGTCCAGGACGACCGGTAGGGCAGCCGTTCGCCGTCGTGGCCGGGGCCGACGTTGCACCAGACCCGGGAGGTCGGCGACAGCGCGACCACCACGTCCACGCGCGCGTCGTGCACCGCGGTGAGCAGTGCTGCTTCGGCGCCCTTGGAAGCGCCGAGGACGACGATGCGGCGTGCCCCGCCGGAGCGGAGAAGACCGACGGCGTCGGTGAAGGTCTCCAGGGGGATCTCACAGATCCCCGGAGGCTGTCCGGGCCCACCGAACCAGCGGATCGCCAGGGCCGCAACGCCCTGCCCGGCGAGGAGCCGCGCTCTCTCACGTTCGACGCGTCCGCTGGAGCCCGCCAGGACCAGAACGCCGGTATGAGCGCCTGCCGCGGGAGCGATCAGAACGCCTTCCCACGGATCGGTCAGCTCGCGCTCCGTCAGCTCCACGTGTTCTCCTCGCAGGGTGCCGTCCGCCCTCCGCCCCTCGATGTGCCGGAACAGCCTATAAGCGGCCGGACGTCACGGCCACGTGCCGAACCCGCTGCGGGGCGATCGGGGTCGGCCCAAGATCAAGGCCCAAGATCAAGGCCCAAGTTCGAAGTTCGAAGTTCGAAGCTCAGAGTCTGTGGGCGATCAGCTTTTCCCGCATCAACTCTTCCAGCTCCGCGTCGGACAACGGGTGCAGGGTGTTCAGGAAGCGGCGTAGTCCGGGTTCGTCGAGGGTCTGGCTGGTGACCTCGACCTCCGCGCTCCCTTGACGGCGCGTGAGGGTGATGGTGCGTCCGCCGGGGACATCACGGACCATGCGCATGCCGTCGTGCGCGTCCACCGTGCAGATCACCCCCTTTTCCAAGAGCTCGGGGCATCGGGGTGCCGGTGTGAGCGGCGAGCGCGCGATGAGGGACACCAACCCGAACTCGTTCTCCCGGGCGGTGCGGTAGTCGACGCTGAAGTGGGCGGGGCCGGCCTCGGCACGGGACACCCGCATGCCCGGGGGCGGAGTGCCCACGTACAGCAGCTCCGGATGCTCCCGGTATCGCGCGGCCTCCGCATCGTGCCGCCGCTGCTGCGACTGGGCCGGGCCGACGAAGCCCCCGTAGGCCACCCCGGCCGCCAGCGCGGCAACCGCCCCGAGCCGCACCCAACGGCTCGGTACGAAGAACGCCGCGGCCACCGCGTACGGCGCCCCCGTCAGAGCGATCCGGGTACTCGCGCTCCCCAGGTCGACATCCTCTCCGTAGGCGGCCAGACCTGCCAGGACGCCGAGCGTGCCGATGACGAAGACCAGGAGCGCCCAGCCGAACCGCCGCCGCACGGAGTCGCACAACGGCACGACGGTCCTGGCCGGGACACCCGCCACGGCCAGCAGGCCGACCACCAGCGGCACACCCAACACGCTGAGCAGCGCCGCACCGGACCCACCGGCCCAGGCCGCTGCCAACAGCCCGAAGCCGAGGGCCGGCACCGCGGCTGTCATCGTCGCCCAGACCAGGAGGAGATGCAGTGCTGTCAGTGTCCGTCTGCCGCTCGTCATACCGCGGATCCTGTCAGCCGGAGTCCTGGCCCACATGAGTTCCCGTACTCAGCGCGAGGACCGGCGTGCGCGGGCCCGGCCGGGTCGTCGTGCACGCCGACGACAGCCGATGTCCCACTCCGGCAGGGCCGGGGAGCCCGGGCCGCCCCTTCCGATCACTTACGACCGGGCGCGGGCGACGGCCGCTGAGCCCCGCGCCTGGGGCAACGTGACGCCCTGGGCCCGGGCGGCCTGCCCCGGACGCAACGTCCACGGCACGGGGGCCGTGTCCGTCAGCCACTCGTTCGCGAGCAGACGCCGCACGACAAGGCCGCGCAACGTGCGTTTCAGGTTCCAGTTCAAGCCCGCGCACAGCTGGGTGTACGAGGGTCCGTGTGCGTGCTCGGCCCGAAAGGCCACGGTGAACTCGGCCGCCAGCATGCCACGGTCCGGGTGCCTGCTCTTCCACTCACCGTAGGCGGTCTTGGTTTTCTGGGGGCAGGGCTGAGGGCGGCCGGGAACCATGAACGCCTCCGCCACCCGCTCCGGTTCCAGAGCGCACACCGCGCAGTACTCGACAGCCTCGACGTGACGTCGCAGCGCGGGGGAAGCCGAGATCTTCCACTGGGCCCATGCCTCCGCGCTGAACCGGAACCTCGTGGAAGCGGGTACGGTCCCGACTTCGCTCTCCGAGGGCTCCGCCGCCTCTTCCTCCTCCGTGGGCGGGCGCCTGCCCGACAGATGGCGTACCACGGGGGCGAGACGGCAACGGTCCTCGGACAGTTCGGCGAGATAGCCCTTCCGCAGGAGGTCGGGCAGGGCGGCCCGGCAGGCTTCGGGAAGCTCGGACGGGATCTGACCGAGGAGCTGGGACGTACTGTGCGCGGCAAGGAACAGGCTCGCCAGCCGCGCGGCGGGAGGGAGCTTCTTGACCGGCTTGGCGGACAGCGCCCGTGTGGTCCACCCGGACACCCGGGAGCGCATGTTCTTCCCCAAAGGCAGTGGGTGGCCGGCTCCATCGACCAGGTCAGGGACGTCGATGGGGACCGGCGTTGCCGGATCTCCGTCGAGGAGCACATCATCCACCTGCCAGCCCAGGTCGCGAAGGGCGTCAACAGCCGCACGCGCGTCGCCCAGCCGCAGGGCGGACAGATCTGCCCCGGAGAAGTTGCCGATCCCGCCACGCGCGGCCCGGATGGCCACCACCACGGCCATGAGCTGCGCGTCGGGGTCGGGAAGGCCCAGCGAGGCCACGTAGCTGAGCAGCGCGCGCGCCGCCTCACCCTGCCGGGTCGTCAAGAGGAAGGGCAGTTGCTGAGGCGTTTCGGCCGGAGCAGCACTGACATTGCGGGGGCTAGATACAGTCTTCGACACAACAGGTCTAACGCGCGCCGCGGACCGGAGTCACAGCCCCTACGTCTTCGGGCACAACTGACCTCGCGGGTAACGTACTTGATTCGATTCGGCACCCACCCGGGGAGGCCTGTTCCCGCTCCGGGCGATCAGGAACGGAATGCCGGACAGTGAAGGCGAGGGCCGCGAGAACGCGCGAGTGCTTCCCCTACCGCCCACCCGGGCGCCGCACCTAAACTCCGGGCCTGGACCACCGACTACCGCTCCAGACCGGGGGATTCATGCCTGACAGCACCTCCGCCGAAGCCTCCGCCGACGACGCACGGCTGCTCGCGCTGCGCGCCGAGGTCGAGAAACTCATCACCGAGGCCCAGGTCGGTGCGCGGCGGGCGCAGCGCCGCGCCAAGCTCTGGCACGCGACCTATCTGAGCCTGGGTTTCCCCTCGGCGGTCCTCGCCGGCATCTCGGGCGCGGCGGGTCTGGCCTCCGCCGGGGCACGGGTGCCCGCGGCCGTCCTGGCGCTGCTGGCCGCCGGGTTCTCGGCCGGGTCGACGTTCCTGCGGGCGGACGCCCGTCACATGACGAACCTCCGCAGGCGCTACGCCTGGCAGATTCTGGAGACGCGCGCCCGGCTCGTTCTGGCCCACGATGCCTACGAGGGCACCGCGCATCTGCACACCGCTCTCCTGGGCCTGCACGAACTGCGCGTCGCCGTCCCGTCCAGCGCCCTGATCCTGGCCGAGCAGCAGGCTCCGGTGGGCTTCCCGGCGCCGACGCCTCCGCCCGCCGCGGTCCCGTCGGCGGCCGTCACGGCCCCGACGGCACAGCAGCCGCCCGCGATTCCCCAGCCCCCGCCGGACCCGGCCGGTCCGGCCCCCGGCTCGGCCGGCTGACGCGCTCCTGCCCGTTCCCGATACGGGACAGCCCTTACGCTCGGTTCATGGTGCAAAGTCAGGCGAAGGACGTCGACGGCTATCTTGCCGAGGTGCCCGAAGAACGCGAAGAGGCCCTGACCCGGCTGCGTGAGCTGTGCCGTACGGAACTGCGGGGATTCACCGAGGTGATGGCGTACGGGATGCCCGCCTATGAGCGGGACGGTGTCGGGGAGATCGCCTTCGCGAGCCAGAAGCAGTACATCTCCTTCTATCTGCTGCGCGGTGATGTCCGCGAGGCATTCGCCGCGCGGTTGGCGGATCAGGACATGGGCAGGAGCTGCCTGCGCTTCCGCAGGCCGGAGAAGATCGACTTCGCGCTTCTCCGGGATCTGCTCAGGGCCACGGCGGCCGCGCCGGGCAGGATCTGCTGACCGCTGCGGCGCGGACCGCCGCAGCGGTCAGCGGCGTCGGGGCAAGCCGTGGAACCGGCGGCCGCGCCCGGCCGCCCTCAGGCCCGCGGGACGTCCTTGACGAACACGAAGCCGTCGCCGGCCGCCAGATGCGCCGGGTCGAGCGGAGCGTAGCCGAACCAGGGCGATACGCGGGGTACGGGCCGCGAGTCGCCGAGGGCCGTGGCCAGCCGCGGGGCGTCGATGACGTAGCGGTCCTCCGGGAGGGCGTACAGGAGTCCTTCGACGGTGTCGGGCGCCGGGGTGTCCACTCCCTGGTGCCGGATCGTGCCGAGGGCCGTGGCCACGAAGGCGTACTCCGCGCCGAGCCGGGCGCTCACCAGCGCACCGGCGCTCCACCACTCCAGCGGCGCCCCGCCCATCCGTATCGTGCTCTTCTCCCGCTGGAGGTGGGTGTTGTGGGCGTGGAGGAGTGCCGGGCCCCGTTCGGCGAAGGCGAGGATGTTGTGGGCCATCATCTGGTCCCGCAGGCCCACCATCCGGGTCATACGAGCCGGTGAGGTGTCGGCCATCCAGTGGTGGTAGCGCAGCAGACCGGTGGCGGTGCGCCCGTACAACCGCGCCCGGTCCCAGTCGTCCCGCGAGGTCTCCGTGAGCAGGTGCGGCATGTGCGCGTCGAGCAGCGCCACCAGATCGTCGGCGAGCAGCCGCAGCCGACCGGCCTCGGCCGACTGCCCCACGGAGCGGGACGGGTCCATCATCGCGGCGGGATCGGTCCACCGGTCGTCGGCGCCGAGGAGCCGGTCGAGTGTTCCGGCGGCGCACGGGAGCAGGTCCGCGTCCACCCGGGCCGCGAGATGGCCGTGGAGTGCGGTGAGGGCCTGCCGGGGGCTTCCGGCGCCGGCCGTCTCCAGCGGGCCGTCGAAACCGGCGAAGCGGAGCCGGTCGGACGCGGGCCGGCCGTCGTTGTAGGCGCGCATCCAGCGCACGAGCTCGCGATTGGACGCGGAGGTTCCCCAGCCGTGGCTGAATCCGTGCTCCATCGCCTCGTCGAGGGTGCCCGCGCCCGAGGTGACGTAGTCGTCCACGACCAGGCCCATCAGGCAGTCGCTCTCGATCCCGATCGTCCGGTAGCCCTCCTCCTCGACGAGTTGCCGGAAGAGCTCGTTGCGCAGGTCGAGCAGCGCGTCCTCACCGTGGGTGGGCTCGCCGAGGGCGAGCAGCCGAGGCCGGGCCGGGAGCAGCCTCATGACGGCGGCAGCATCGACGGCCCGGGCGGTGTCCTTGATGTCGGTAACCATGCCTTCAACGGTATCGTTGAACCTTCGGTTGAAACTTTTTCACGCCAACGGCAGGCTCATGCGGCAAAACCTTCAAAGCACCGAACGGCTCAGGCCTGTTGATCTGGCGCGCGGACACGGTCTGTCCACTCAGGCGGTGAGGAACTACGAGGCGGCCGGCATCCTTCCGCCTGCCGCTCGCACGCCCCACGGCTACCGGACCTATACGTCGCTGCACATGGGGGCCCTCCGCGCGTTCCTCGCCCTGGTGTCCGGCCACGGCCACCGGACGGCGACGTCGATCATGCGGGCTGTGAACCAGGGAGCGGTCGAGCGGGCGTTCCACCTCATCGACGAGAGCCACGCCCAGCTCCTCGACGACCGGCGGACCCTCCAAGCCGTGGAGAGCGCCCTCCGCGACCTGGAGCCCACCTCGGCAGCCGCGCCCGGCACGGGGTCCGGCACGGGGTCCGGCACGGGGTCCGGCACGGGGTTTGGCCCAGCGGCCAAGTCCGGGCCCGGCGGCATGTTCATCGGGACGCTGGCGGAGAAGCTGGGAATCCGGCCCGCGACGCTGCGCACATGGGAGCGCGCCGGGCTGGTCCGCCCGCGCCGCGACCCGCTGACCGGGTACCGCGTCTACGGCGAGGACGATGTACGGGACGCCCGGCTGGCCCACCAGCTCCGGCGGGGCGGCTATCTGCTGGAGCAGATCGCCCCGCTGCTCGCCCAACTGCGCGCGGCCGGCGGGCTGGAGCCGCTGGAGGCCGCACTGCGCGACTGGCGCGGCCGGCTGAACACCCGTGGGCGGGCGATGCTCACCGGGGCCGCCGAGCTGGAGGCGTACCTCCGCGAGACCTGATGGGACACCGCTCGGCCGACGGGTCTGTCACATCCCGTTGATATACGTGTCCCGGGCCCATCGCCGTCTTCCATGACTTCGGCTTCGAGCTCCTCGTGGCCGAAAGGACCATGTACGGGGACAAGACGCTCCCGCCCGCGTTCAGGTGTACTGACCCCGCACCTCATCTGCTTGAATGCAGCCCAGCCTGCCGTCCGTCTCCGGGAGACCCGAATGCGTCGAACGCTCGCTGTGACCGCCCTCGCCGCCGGGCTGCTGCTCGTCGGGTGCTCCGAGGAATCGGAGCCGATCACCGGGGAGTGGGCCGCGTACGGGCCGCAGCCGCCGGGGTTCTCCGACTTCGCGGACCGGGCGATGATCCGCGTCGACCAGGCCGGCAAGGCCGTACTCGGTACCTCGCCGACGAGGCTGTGCGGGGACGCGAAGGTGACGGCCGAGGACAAGAACAAGGACAAGGGCGACGGCGCAGGCGCCCGGTACCGCATCGCGTTCAGTTCCGCGTGCATCACGGTGAACGTTCCGGTGAGCCTGGAGGTCGTGGTCGACGGGGACACCTTGGAGGCCACTCCCACGGGCCTGCGGGGCGGGGATCCCTTCCGCTTCCGGCGTGCCGATCGAGATGACTGATCCCACAGGGAATCGGTCACGCCGGCCTCGGAGTTACCCGGCCCGCTCCGGGGCGCCGGGCGCGCGACGCGGCTCGTTGTCCGGGGCGGCGGCAACCGTGAACGGGCCCGCCCCCAGAGGCGTGGAGCGGGCCGCCGAACTCACAGACCCGTGACTTTGGCGCTCGCCGACAGTTCGTAGACCAGGGTGACCGTTCGACGGCTGCCGGGCGGAAGGGTGATGTCCCAGCGGACGATGCCGTCGGCGTCGACCGCGTCGGGGGCCGGGGAGCATGAATCCTTGCGCAGGCGTATCTCCACCGCCGAGACCTCGGAGACCGGGATCCGCTCCCGGACGGCGACCACCCGATCACCGTGTTCCCCGGGGGCGGAGAACCGGGACAGGTGCAGCCGGACGGTGCGGGTGACAACGGTCCGCTGGGTGAACCCGGCGGAGTCGCGGGACTCCTCCGTGTTCCGGACCACCCGGTGGTCGTCGCGACTGCCGAAGGCCAGCTCGACGGCTGCACCGGGGGCAGTGAAGTCAAGGATGCCCCGGCCACTGAATCCGCTGCCGCGGACCAGGTCCACGGGCCCGGCGAGCAGGGCATGACCGGACAGGTTGTCGAACCGCACCACCTGCGTGACCAAGGGGGACAACTCCGGTGAGCATACGTACTCACTCGGTGCGTCCGTGGTGAAGGCCGACAGCCGCACCCGGTGGGCGCGGCCGTCACCGGGCACCGACACCGGCACGGAGGATTTCAGCACCCGCGCCTCGCCGCCGTCGTCCACCCCCGGCAGGCCGAGCACCGGAGCCGGGCCGATGGAACCCGTCTCCTCCTCGCGCAGTTCGACGTCGACCGTGCGGCGTTCCTCCGCCGAGCGGTCCTTGAGCGTCAGCCGGTCCTCGCCCAGCCGGGGCGGATCGGTGGCCAGCGCCGAGCGGGCCGTCGACAGGGTCAGCCGTACGTCGGACCAGTCCTCCCCGGTGCGCTGCCAGATCACCGCGTCGGTCTCCAGCGTCAGCGAGCCCCCGTCGAGCACGGCACGGTAGGCGGGCCGCCACAGCGCGCACGGGGTGAGGTGGCTCAGGCACAGCTCCACCGGCCCTGCGGCCGCGGCCTCCACCGTCAGCTCGATATGGCCGACCAGCTCGGCGGGCTCCTCCTCGGAGAGGTCCATGGCCCGCTGCGCCGCGCCGATTCTGGCGGCGAGGACAGCCAGCCGGGCTTCAACGGCGCGGAGTTGCTCGCCATGTGCGTCGCGTTCGCCGTCCACCCGGTCCAGTTCGCCGGCCCAGCGGGTACGTTCGGACTCCCCGGCGCCCGCTCCTTCGCCGATCTCCCGCAGCAGATCGACGGCGAGGCGGCCGAGCAGATCGAGGCGGGCACGCAGCCGGTCGCCCTGCCGCCCCAGGGCCAGCCGCTCCTCCTGAAGGGTGTGTACCCGGCGGCGCAGGGCCGAGTCTTCGGCGGAAGGCAGCGGCGCGCGCGGCGTCCAGCTGCGGACGATCCGTACATCGAGCACCGTCGCGGGGTGATCGCCGGTCAGCTCGGCATGGAGGGTCCGGTCGACGGCCAGCGCGCTGACCGGCCCGAGACGCAGCCGCTGGACCCCGGCCTCCAGATCGAGCACGACGGAACGCTCGATGTGGGCCCGGTCTTCGAGACATGTGACCGCGGTGACGGGGAGGGCGATCGGCTTCGAGGCCGTGGACATGGTGTGTGTCAGCTCCTGCGGTTGCCGCCGGCCAAGGCCTTGCCGGTCGGAATGCGGATCTCGTAGCCGCCGTCGAGCGCGGCCGTGGCACCTGCGGCCAGGTCCAGCCGCCAGACGCGGGTGCCCGGCGCGTGCCGATCGGGCCCGGCGCCTTCGTCGGGCGCCGTCCAGTCCGCCCGTTCCTCTATCCGGACGTCCGGTTCGGAGGTGACGGGCACCCGCTCGCGGACTTCCACGGTGACGGGGCTCGCGAGCCGATTGGCCAACTCCACGTGGACCCGGTGATCGAGCACCGTGGTGTTGCCACGCAGCCCCGAGGTCGACTCGCGCTGGTTCGTACGGCGGGTGACCCGGATGCCCTCGGCCGGCCCGAGCCCCACCCTGCGGACACCGCCGGGGGCGAGCGTGGGCAGGGCGGCGGTCAGCAGGAAGTCGTCATCGACGATGACCTCCACCGGTCCGGCCAGCAGTGCCCGGTCGGTGGCGTTGGAGAGCACCAATGTCGCGTACACGGTCTGCTCCACGGAGGGCACGCAGAGGTACTCGGTACGCAGACCGACGGGGATCTCGCCGATGGTGACGGTATGCCAGGTGCCGTCCGACGGAACGTCGGCGCGGGCGGCGGCATCGTAGCGGTGGTCGAAGGAACCCGCCGACTCGCGGGGCCGTACCGCCTGTCCGGGCAACGGCAGCGCGGCCACCGCTTCGGCGCGTCGGCGGTACTCGGCCGCCACCGGGTCGGAGGGGGAACCGGGGAACAGCCGGCCTCGGCGACCGCCCCGCTTATCGGGGCCGCACAGGACGAGCGCGGCATAGTCGAGCTCGGCGCCGCTCGGCTGCGGCGGGCCGGGTGCCCATGACGGCGGACCGGACACCGGGGCCGGCGGGGGTGACGGTGCGGCCCGGCCAGGAGCAGCGGGTGCCATGGCGGCAGGTCCCGTGAGTGCGGGCGGCATGCCCGCGGGGGCACCCCCGAAGGGCATCCCGCCGCCGGGCACCGGGACCGCGGCCTGCGGGCCGCCGTAGGCCGACGGCGGGGGTGGAGGCGGGGGCGGAGGCGAGGCAACGGGACCGGACGCGGAGCCGCCCGCAGCCGCATGTGCGGCAGCCTTGGCGGGGCCGGGGCCTGCCGCGTCGTACCCGGAGAACAGGTCGACGAGCCCGGCCGGGGGCTCGCGCCAGCCGGAGGGCGTGGGGGCGGGCTGGCTTCGTCCGATCCGGATCGAGCGGAGTCCTGGCAGGTCGGTGCGGCGCCGAAGATCGGCGGTGGCCAGGGCGATGTGGACGCCGGTCCAGTCCTCGCCGGTCCGCTGGGCGACCGAGGCGCGCAGCACCAGTCGGCCGCTGCCGTCTCCCTGACGGCGAGTGAGGCGGTAGGCCGGCACCCAGACGGCGCCCGGCACGCCGTACTCCAGCTCCAGCTCCACCTCCACCGCCGCGTCACCGGGCCCGTCGAGGGTCAGGGCCGCGCAGACCGAGGTCTCCACGTGCGCCGTCGGGGCGTCGGTGGTGGCGCGGGCGCGCCGGTCGGTGGCGACGGACAGCTCGTGGCCGACGTCGCGCAGCGCCTCCTCCAGTACGGCGAGGCGGTCGTGCAGTCCCGTGAGCCGCTCGTCGACGAAGTCGGCGAGCTCCAGCCACGCGTCGACCGGCGTACGGCGGTGCGGATCCTCGCGCCTGCGGGAGGGCGCGACGGGGTGAAGGGCACGGACCTCCTCGATCAGGCCCAACTGCCGGTCCACGCGCCCCTGGGCCGCCGCGTACGCGTCGCTCAGACGCGCGACCTCGCGCCGCAACTCGTCGGGCGTGCCCCTGCCGTGCGGCGCGGCCTCCACTTCCACCCGTGCCTCGGTGACGCGCACCCCGGACGTGCCGAGGACTCTGGCGCGCAGCGAGCCCGGGTCCAGCGAGCGGGGCAGCCCCGTCACCCGCACCCGGCCGTCGGGCGACGCGCTGCCCCGGGCCAGGCGCCGGCAGACCGCGCCCTGCGCGTACACCACGACCGAATCGAGGGTCGATGCCCACCTCTGTACCGGCTCAGCCGTCATGTGCTCCGCCCCGCCCCCCGCCGCGTCCATGCCGAGCGAAGCTTACGCCCGTCCGGTCCGCGCGTCAGCGCCGGACCAGGATGATGAGTCCAGGACGCCGTGTGGCCGAGCGACCGCTCCACCGCCTCGTGCGGGGAGGGGCATGCTCCCTCCGGAGGGCCGGACGGTTCGTCGCACGGACGTCGGAACCGGTGCCGGAGCACCGGTTCCGAGCATGCTCAGCCCATCTTTACTGGCACCAGGGCACCGTGCTGAGGTTGCGCACGTAGCGGGCGCTCACGTAGCCGGGACGGCCGCCGCCCAGCAGGTACCACCTGTTGTTGCCGTCGACGTTCTCCCCCACGACCTTGCAGTGCAGGCGAATGATGGCGCCCGGCGGGAGGCTGCCGAGGGCGCGGGAGCGGGTGTCCGGCTCCTCCCGTACGTTGAGTGCCGTCCGGGACACGACCTGCCCCTCGGGCTCAGCGGCGGGTGCGGCAGCTTTCGCGGTCCGTGCGGGAGTGTCCGCCGTGCCCGCGTGGTGGCCTTCGGCCAGGGCGGGAGCGGCAAGAGCTGTCCCGGCCAGCAGAACACCCACGAGGACGGAGGTGATCCGGTGCCCGGCGTGCGGTACGCGCATGGTGTTTCCTTTGTATCGATCAGCCCCCGGGACCTTCCCGGCTGCCCCACCTTCATGGCACAGGCGGGGCGGCCCCGTAAGGGAGAAGCCGCACCTTCACCCTTCCGGGGGCGCACACTCAGCCTCCCGGGACCGCCTGCGGGGCGAGGACCGTCACTGAAGGCTTCGGCCTTGGGGCTTTCGGCTGTGAGGCGTCTGCTGTGGTGGAGCCGTCACGGCTCCATTTTGACGGCCTCCCGGACTTCGTGCAGGTGGATGAGGACGTCGAAGGACTTGGCGATCGCGATGTCGCGCGGCTCGTAGGGGAACTGGGTGCCGACGTTGAGCGTGGGCCGGGCCGTGCTCAGCCAGGCACGCGCGGGGACGGGGGCCTGGCGGACGTCGAGGTAGAAGTCCCGGTGCCGGACCTGGTCGAGGGTGTGTTCGTTCCTGCCGGGGCCGGCGGCGCCCACGGTGAACTTCTTCCATTCGCCGCCGAGGGCGGCGTCCTTCGAGAGGAAGGAACCCTGGTTGAAGGTGAAGCCGATGGGGAGGTAGTTCTTGCCCATGGTGTCGCGCAGGAACGAGCCCTGCGTCTTGGGATACATCGTGGGGTCGCCGGCGACGTAGCCGACGTGGTCGTTGTGTGCGGACAGCAGCACCTTGTCGCCGGTCTGCCGCTGCCACCAGGTGACGTTCTGGGCCATCACCTCGTCGCGGAAGCGCTGCGAGGCAGCCACCGAGTCGGGGTCGGTGACGTCCATCGTGAGGAACTTGGTGGTCTGGGCGATCGACCGGGCGTTCTGTTCAGCCCACATGAAGGCCTCCTCGCCGGAGTCCTCCTGGCTGCTGACCAGTTCCAGGGCCTGCTGTGCCCTGGCGGCGAGCTGCTGTCGTTCCGCGAGGGGCTTGCCCAGGTAGGCGAAGACGTCGTCGATCGGGCGGAGGCCGGTGTAGAGCTCGTCGAGCCGCGGCAGCGCCGCTGGGTGGTTGCGCTGTACGTAGCCGGTCACCCGGCCGAAGAACTCGTCGCTCAGTGTGGGAGCGCCGAGGTCGTTGCCCATGAAGTGGACAGTACGGCCGGGGTGGCTGCGGTTGTAGTCCCGCATCCACTCGATCAGGCTCACGAACTCCTCCCGTTCCCAAGGGGAGTTGCCCAGCGCCTCCTTGGCGATCTTGCGGGCGTCGCCCTTGCCGGTCTGGAGGTATTCGTCGATCTGGAGCCCTGAGGACCAGCTCATCTCCAGGGAGAAAGTGGTGAAACCCTTCTTCTCCACAAGCTGGCGGAAGATCCGCTCCTTCATGGTGAAGAATTCATGGGAGCCGTGAGTGGCCTCGCCGAGGCCGACCACCTTGGCGTCGCCGATCATCGAGGTCAGGGCTCGCAGGTCGGCCGTGCTTCCCCCGGGCTCGGTCGAGCGCAGCGGGTGGGCCGCCCGCTCCAGCGCGCGGACCGTGTTCTGCGTCCTCTCAGGCACGTCGGCCGGTGCTGCTTGAACCACCACAGGAACGATGGCTGCTCCCACCGCCACCACCGCAGTGACCAGCAGTCCCCGTCGGCTGATGCTCTTCCGGTGCCTGTTCACGCTGTTCTACCCCTCAAGTTGTGCTCTGCACGTTGTGCTCTGCGACGTGAGAGAATCGTCGCCCGCGGTTCCCGGGCCTCGAAAGGGAGCCCGCTCCCGAATCGTTACGGGGGACAGCCCCCCTCCCGGGGGTACAGCGGATACCACGGGCGGACGTCGTCGCCCGTCTCGGCTGAGACGCCACGACCGGCGGCTGCCACCGCCACCGGCGAACCTCCTGGGCTGTGGCATGGCCGAGTTCGCCCTTGTCCGGGGAAATACGCGTCACCAGGATTCTCCGTTGAGCTTCACTGGTCAACGGGGGGGAAACCATGCTGCGCATCCACTTCACCGGCAGAGACCTGGCGAGCGTGCGGCTGGCACGCCGCCCCGATCCGCTGTGGGAGATCGTCTGCAGCCTGTGCAGGCTGCAGAACCGGGAAGGCGCTATCGCCTTCGATCCATGGCGGCGGGCGGTCGGCGGGCTGGTCCCGCGCGCCGCGTACTTCCCCCACTTCCTCACCCCGCCCGTCGAGGACGAAACCGACGATCTTCGATCAGGCATCGACCGGGTACTCGCGACACCGCGACGCCGTCTGCGCCACGAGCTGGCCCTGTTGCCGGCGAGCGGCGGCCGGCCGTGGGCGGGTTCGGAGCCGGCGCGCGGCGACGTCGCGGCGCTCAGCACACTGGGCGGGAACCTGCGCACCTACCACCAGGCGTTCATCGCACGCTGTACAGCCCGAAGGCCTGTCCGTCCGGCGAGGTGCAGAACTTCAACATCGCGGACGCCGGCAGCTCGGCAAACGTCTACCTGCGCGAAGTCGGCTGATCGCACCGTCATTCGGCACAGCTCACGGACGGGGTTGTCCGGCAGTCTCCACCGTGCGAAGGCTCCCCCGCTCCGGCGCCGGAGCCTTCGCAGGGCCCCCGTACCGCGACGGGGGGTGAGGTCCGGTCCCGGAGAGCCTGCCGATCCGTCCTGTTCGCACACCGGAAGGGAAGTGTGTTCCTCAATGCGTATACGCAATACTGCTGCATTCACCGGTGTGGCCGCCCTCGCATTGCTCGCCGGGGCCGCCGGTTCAACACAGGCAAGTCCCAGTGCGACCATTCAGGGATGCAAGTCGGGGCAAGTCCGCGTCTACGATCACCGGGGCGCGATCGTTGTCGCCCAGTACGGCGACTGGAGCGGAAACAGCCCCCGGCAGCCGGCTCCCCTGCCGGTCCATCAGGGCGACCGGCCGGCCCCGGGCCCGGCCCGGGGCCGGTCCCCGAGGCTGCGGCGCACCGCCCGGCCCCGTGGCTGCCGTAGGCTGACCGTCCGTGGACCGGTCCCCTTCCCGTGGTGATCCGGCCGAGCGTTCCCGTACATGGCACAACGGCCCCAGAGAGCGGCGCCCCCGATGACAGACACTGCACCTGCCGCGCCCGGCCACCCGTCCGGCGTCCCTGCCCCCGACGCCGCCTCCCCCGCTCGCGCCGCTCCCGGAGCTCTCCGCCCCGGTCCGGAGAACTGGCCCGGCCCCAGCCGGCCGGACAGGATGCGCAGTCTGCTGGATGCGGTGATGAGTCTGGGGCGGGGCCTGGAACTGCCCGAGGTGCTCCGCGGGATCGTGGAGGCCGCGGTGACCCTCACCGACGCGGAGTACGGGGCGCTCGGCATAGTCGGGGACGGGCAGAAACTGCTGGAGTTCCTGCCCGTCGGCATATCGGAGGAACTCGCCGCCGTGATCGGCCAGACGCCGTGCGGGCGCGGGATTCTCGGTGAACTGATCCATCACCCGGAACCGCTGCGGCTCACCGATCTCAGCAGCCATCCGCGCAGCTTCGGCTTCCCGCCCCTGCATCCCCCGATGCGTACCTTCCTCGGGGTGCCGGTCCGGGTCCGCGACGAGGTGTTCGGCAATCTCTATCTCACCGAGAAGCGGGGCGGGGTGAGCTTCGACGCCGACGACGAGGCGGTGCTGACCACCTTGTCGATCGCGGCCGGGGTCGCCATCGACAACGCCCGCATGTACGACGAGAGCCGTCGCCGGGAGCGGCGCCTGGAGGCGCTGGGCGAGATCACCCGCAGCCTGCTCTCGGGGACGGACGCCGCCGAGGTGCTGCATCTGATCGCCGAGCGGGCGATGGAGGTGGCCGGGGCCGACCGGGCCGCGATTCTGCTGCCCTCCCCCGCACGTCCCTCCGGGGATCCGGAGGCGTGCGAGGCCGAGGCGCGGCTGACCGTCGCCGTCGCCCACGGCAAGGACTCCGAACGCGTCACGGGGCTGTCCGTGCCCGCACGGGGATCGCTGGCCGGACTCGCCGCCCGTACCGGAACACCGGTTCACTGCGCGGATGTCCGTACCGATCCCCGGGCCCACCAGTTCGGCGACGGTGCCGAGGACGGTCCCGGTCCGGTGGTGACGGTGCCCCTGCGGGTCGACACGGGGGCGAGGGGCGCACTGCGTCTGGGGCGTCCGGTGGACCGGCCGCCGTTCGACGAATCCGAGATCGCTCTTATCTCGGGGTTCGCCGACCAGGCCGCCATCGCCCTGGAACTGGCCCGTGGACGGGCCGAGTCCGAGGAGCTCGCCGTCATGCACGACCGGGACCGGATCGCCCGCGATCTGCACGATCTGGCGATCCAGCGTCTCTTCGCGACGGGTATGACTCTCCAGAGCACCACACGGGCCATCGCGGACCGGCCGGACGCGGCGGAGCGGGTGAGCCGGGCGGTGGACGATCTGGACACCACGATCCGGATCATCCGGTCCACCATCTTCGATCTGCGGACGGCGGACGGTCCGGGCGGCGGCGGGCTGCGGCGCCGGATGACGGAGACCGCCCGTACCGCGGAGAACGCCCTCGGCTTCCGGCCCTCCGTGCGGATCGACGGACCGGTCGACACGACGGTGCCGGACGATCTCGCCGAACACGTCCTGGCGGTCGCCGCGGAGGCGGTGTCCAATGCCTCGCGCCATGCGCGTGCCACGCGGATCGGCATCGTACTGTCGGCCGACGACGCGGTGACGCTGACCGTCACCGACAACGGCGTCGGAATCCGGGACGGTGTCGCCGCGCCGGGGCCGGGCACCGCGGCCGATGCGGCCGGCCCGCCGGCCGGGCGCCGCGGCGGGCTGGCCAATATGCGTACGCGGGCGGCGCTGTGCCGCGGCACGCTGACCATCGGACAGCCGGCGGACGGGGGCACCCGGATCATCTGGCGCGCGCCGCTCCACGACTGACGCCCCCGTGCCTCTCAGGTTCCCGGAGCGGGTGGCCACGCCTGGCGGCTCTTGATCCGTCCGACGAGCATCGCCGCCTGGATCCGGCGTCCCACGCCCAGTTTGGCGAGGATCGAGGAGATACGGTTCTTGACGGTCTTCTCGGCCAGGAAGAGGCGTTCCGCGATCTCACGGTTGGTAAGACCCTCGCCGATGAGTTCCAGGATCTGCCTCTCCCTGGGTGTGAGTCCGTCCAGTTCCGACGCCTCGGCAGGGGTTCGCCGGGGATCCCGCAGCCGTGCCATCACACGGGCGGTCGTCCGTGGGTCGAGCATCGAGGTGCCCGACGCGACCCTGCGTACGGCGGTGATCAGATCGGCTCCGTTGATCTGCTTCAGCACGTACCCCGCGGCGCCCGCCATGATGGCATCGAACAGCGCCTCGTCGTCGTCGAACGACGTCAGCATCAGGCAGGCGAGATCGGGCATCAGGGCGCGCAGCTCCCGGCACACCTCGATACCCGCGTGGTCACCGCCCTGATCGCCGCCGAGGCGTACGTCCAGCACGGCGACCTGCGGCCGGCCGGCCGGTACCCGCGCCAGCGCCTCCCTGGCGTCGGATGCCTCGCCGACGACCTCGATGTCGTCCTCGGCTTCCAGCAGATCGCGTACCCCTCGCCGTACGACCTCGTGGTCGTCGAGGATGAAGACGCGGATGGGGGCCGAGGACTGCGACGGGGCCGTGCTCAGTGGGGAATTCTCGGACTGATTCACATCATGCTCGATCGGTCGGGGAGAGGGCCGGGAACAGTATGTGCCCGGCCGCGGGCCCGTTACCGCCGGGGTGCCACAGCATGGCGAACAGCGTCTGAACAGGGCCGAAAGTCCCCGTGGCCAGGGGCCGGTCAGCGGGCCGGACGCGGTGCCATACTGACGCCGCCAAGATCGTCCGGGCGCAACGGACATCTCCCTTTCCCGGCCACCCCACTGCCCTGTACCGAGGAGTCACCGGCCCATGAACACCCCGAGCGAGGACTACCACGCACTGCTCGCACGGCATGACGCGATGCGTCTGCGACGACGCATCCTGGCCCCGGCCGGCAGCAGTGCCGAACCGTGGAGCGCCGAGGCCCCCCAGGCGTACGACGGTTCGGCCGACCAGCTGCTGATCAGCGACTCGCTGGCACTGGTGAGCCCGCTGGAGGAGCTGGTCGCCGAGCTGTACCTGCTTCTCTTCGAACGGCATCCGTATCTACGGTCGTTGTTCCCCGAGTCGATGGCGTTCCAACAGGTCCATCTCGTAGGCATCTTCCGCTATCTGATCAGCAATCTGCACCGCACGGAAGAGATGATCGGAGTCTTCGGACAGTTGGGGCGCGACCATCGCAAGCTCGGTGTGCGCCCCGCGCATTTCGAGGCTTTCGAGGCGGCGCTGCTGGAGGCGCTGCGCGTGCGCGCGGGCGTCCGGTGGACCCGTGCGCTGGAGCACGCCTGGCTGCGGATGCTGCGGCTGGCCGTCTCGGCGATGGTCAGGGGCGCCGACGAGGCGATCGCCGAGCCGCCCAGCTGGGACGCGACGGTGACCTCGCACGAACTCCGCGCGCCCGATCTCGCGGTACTGCGGGTGCGACCGCACCAGCCCTACGCCTTCGAGGCCGGGCAGTACGCGTCCTTGGAGTCACCGCTGCTGGAACAGGCCTGGCGTTCCTACTATCTGGCCCGCGCACCGCATCCGGACGGTGAACTGGAGTTCCATGTACGGGCCCGGGGCGCGGGCGGGGTGAGCGATGCGCTGGTGCACGGTACGCGGGTGCGCGGCGCCGTCCGTCTCAGTGCTCCGCGCGGGGCGCTGGCCCTGCCGGAGCACCTGCCCTCCGCCGACATCCTGCTGGTCGCCTCCGGTACCGGCTGGGCTCCGATGAAGGCGCTGCTCCAGCGGATCGACACCGACCGTTCCCGTACGCACCGGGTACGGCTGCTGCTCGGTCTCACCGCGCCCGAGGAGAGCGCGGCGGCCGGAGAGCTGTACGACGGGGCGTATCTGGAGGCGTTCCGGCGCGGACGCCCCTGGCTGACCGTCGTCGCGGCCGAGGCGGCCGAGGCCCGCTTCGCCGGTGCCGGGCTGCGGGCCCTGAACGGCACGACGACCCCGTATCGCGGAGCCGCCGCCCGGCAGCACGCCTTTCTGTCCCTGGCCCCCGAGGCTCCCGAGGCAGCCGCCGCCGGGTACGCGCGGGACGTCTCCGCGCGTCTGGCCGCCGCCGGAGTTCCGGCCGCGCACATCCATCACGAGACCAACGGCATCGTCGCGGTCACAGAAGCGTCTGCCAGTACGGCCAGAACCGGGTTGCTATCAGCATGACGATGCCCAGACACCAGGTCACCGGCACCACGTGCGGGAACTCCAGCACCGCCGCGACCAGGGGGCGTGGGGCGGGCAGCACACCGTGGCGCAGATTGTGCACCGTGGTGTGCCAGAACATGAAGATGGTGGCCATCCACACGAGCACGCACCACAGGCAGAGGGCGCCTATGTCGTACAGCGCCTGTGTCATCAGCCACATGCAGAAGACTGCCCCGGACAGCGTGCCGGCGTTCAGCCCCAGCCAGAACCAGCGCCGATAGCGTGCGCCCGCGAGCAGGCTCATGCCGGCCCCCATCACCACTCCGAAGGCGACCAGCCCGATGAGCGGGTTGGGAAAGCCGAAGACCGCCGCCTGTTCACTGCGCATCACACTCGTGCAGGACACCACGGGGCTCAGTGAGCAGGCGGGCACGAAGCCGGGATCGGCGAGCAGTTCGAACTTGTCGATCGTGATGACGAACGAACCGAGCAGCCCGAGCGCGGCGGTGATCACCAGCAACCATGCGAAGCCACGCCGTGCGCCGGCGCACTCCCGCTCGTATCCCGTTCCGGACGCCTCGGCGCAGACCCGGTCCCCGGCCTCGCCCCCTTGAACCTCCTTCCCCGCCCCACGCTCCGCCAGTTTCATCCCCGCCCCCGTACGGACCCGTCCGGCCAGACGACCTCCACCCGGATTCCTCGCGCACGTGCGAAGGCGACCAGATGTGCGGTGGCGTCCCGGCCGTCCGACGGCGATCCGTCCCACACGGCGAGCACGGTGCCGCACGTCTGCACCAGACGCTCGTCGGCGCTGACACACGCGTCGCGGTCGGCCGGATCGAAGGCCAGCAGCCGTACGTGCTCGGCCAGGACCAGCAGTTCGCCCGCGGCCGGCCGGTCCCGCTCGGGCAGCACGGCGGGAACGGCGCCCTGGGCGGGCAGCAGCACGGTCAGTTTCCGCCCGGCCTCCCGCGCGGCCCTCCCGAACACCACCGGCAGACCTGCCCCGGCGCGTACCAGGGCGGCCGCGCCCTCCGCCAAGCGGTCCAGCCGCGCTCTCAGTTCAGCCTCCACCAGTTCCAGGGTTCTGTTGCTGAGGTCCCTGTGCCCGACGACTGCGATCACCACGTTTCCTTCCTGCGCGTATCCGCACCGTCCAACGCTTCCGCACGCCGCGGCCCCGCCCGGGTGCCGATACCGGACCCCGCCGGCGCATGCGACGCACTGCAGTGAACCGATCGTGGGTCCGACACCGCTAGGGCCTATCGGCCCTGTCGGCGGGGACGGCGTCACACGGCGTGCCCGTGCGGCAGGCGAGCGGAGCGGGAGGGAGGCCGGGGATCGGCGGTTCGGGCCGGGGCGCGTGACGTGATGACGGATTACCGGGTCGGGCCCCGGCGAGCCGCCTTCACCGATGGGGGACGACCGGCTCGATCTCGTCGGCTCCGTGTCCGCGGCACAGCTTCAGAGAGGCGACAGCGACGACGTACCACATCGCGGGGTAGGGGTCCCCCGCGTCCCAGCCGGGTGCCACGTGGATGACGGTGCCGTCGTACGGTTCGCCGATCACATGCACGGCGGAGCCGGGAGGGTAGCCGTTCTGAAGGCTCTGCTCGGCCAGTTCCGCGACGAAGCACCGGCTTTCCCGACGACGGAACCGCGCGTGGTCGCCGGGATCGTAGACTGCGGCGTGGGTTCTGCGCAGGTGGATCAGCGCGAGGGCGAGACGACGTGCGTGGGAGCGGCTGCGCGGGTCGGTCGCGGGGGTCGCCCGGATCGCCTCGAAGAGCTGTCTCTCCAGCGAGTTCCGGGACTGCCCGTCGATGCCCGCCGGAACAGCCGCTCCCGCCGGAGCGGTGCACGCGGTAATGGACGGCATGTCAGAACCGGATTTCGTACACGGCGCTGCGGGGGGTCTCCGCCACGCGGCGCCACCGGGTGAACCCGGCGGCTTCGGCCAGTGACCGCAAGGCCTTCTCTCCCGCGTGGTTGCCCAGGGCGAGTGGCCCTCGCTGGGCGACGGCCGCGGGCAGGCAGAGTGCGGTGGACAGGCTCATGAAGAGCCTGCCGGTGGAGTGGGTGTTGTGCGTGGGGTCGGCTTCCGCGTTGGGTTCGACCAGCATGATCGCACCGTCGGGCTTCAGGACGCGCCGCGCGCCGTCGAGTGCCCCCAACGGGTCGCCCATGTCGTGGAGGCAGTTGAAGAGGGTGATCAGATCGAACCGGCCGGCGTCGGCGGCGTCGAGGTCGCGGGCGGCGGCGGCGTGGAAGCGGACACGGTCGTCGAGTTCCCGGTCCTCGGCGATGATGCGCGCCCGGTCTATGGACGGCTGGTGGTTGTCGAAGCCGTGGAAGGCCGACCGGGGGAAGGCCTGGGCCATCAGGAGGGTCGAGTAGCCGATTCCGCAGCCGATGTCGGCCACCTGTGCGCCGGCGTCGAGGCGCCGGGTCATCCCGTCGAGTTCGGGCAGCCACTTCTGGACGATGTTGGCCTTGTAGGCGGGACGGAAGAAGCGGGCGATCGCGCGGAACATCTGGGGCGGGTACTCACCCCAGTCCACTCCTTCTCCGGTGCGGAAGCATTCGGCGAGCCGGTCCTCGACGTCGTAGAGGGTCCGCAGGGAGGCGAAGATACCGACTCCTGCGGTGGGGGCGTCCGAGTCGGCGAGCACTTCGGCGTGTGCGGCGGGCAGGAGGTAGACGGGCTGTCCCTCGGCCGTGTCCGGCGACCGGTGGACGTACCCTGCGCCGACCTGGGTGTGCAGCCATTCCCGTACGTAGATTTCGTGGGTGCCCGTACGGTCGGCGAGTTGGGCGGCTGACATGGGGCCGCTGCCGGACAGGGCACGGTAGAGGCCGAGGCGGTCGCCGAGAGAGACGGCGAGCCCGGTGGCGGCTGTCGCGGCGTCCCCCAGGACCCGGTCGAGGAATTCGGCCGCGGCGGCCGGTGCGGAGACACCGGTGGACGGTATCCCCGCAGGCTCGAAAGAGGCCTCCGCCGGCGTGCTGTCCTCCTGCGCGGTCGGGAGGACGGCTGTCTCCGGGACCGCGTGCAGGGCGGGTTCGGCGAGTTCGGCCAGCGCCTGGACGAAGGCGTCGATCTCGCCGGTCGTCGTATACGCGTAGAACGAGGCCCGGGTGGTGGCGGGCAGTCCGAAACGTACACAGGCGGGCCGGGCGCACAGGTGTCCCACCCGGATGGCGATGCCGCGTGCGTCGAGGAACTCCCCTATGTCGTCGGGGAACCGGTCGGACAGCGCGAAGGAGATCACCGGCCCGCGGTCGGTGCTGTCGCCGGGGCCGACGATGCGCAGGCCCTTGACGGATCCGAGGGCATCCAGGGCGTGCCGGGTGAGACGGTCGCCGTGCCGCGCGATCTCCCTCATGCCGATCCGGTCCAGATAGGTGCAGGCCGCACCGAGCCCGACCGCCTGCGCGATGACGGGGGTACCTGCCTCGAAACGCTGAGGCGGTGCCGCGTAGGTGGAGTTCTCCATCGTCACGGCATCGTTCATCTCGCCCCCGGTCAGGAACGGGGGGAGAGCGCGCAGTAACTCCTTGCGACCCCACAGCACACCGATTCCGGTGGGTCCGCACATCTTGTGCCCGGAGAACGCCAGGAAGTCGACACCGAGTTCGGTGACATCGACGGGGAAGTGCGGCACCGACTGACAGGCGTCGAGGACCGTGAGCGCCCCCACTTCCCTGGCGCGTTTGACGAGCACATCGACCGGGTTGACCGTTCCGTACACATTGGACTGGTGGGTGAAGGCGAACACCTTGGTGCGCTCGTCCACGATCTCGTCGAGACGGTCGAGGTCCAGGCGGCCCTCGGGGGTGATGGTGAGCCAGGCGAGCTCGGCTCCGGTGCGGCGGCAGAGCTGCTGCCAGGGCATGAGGTTGGAGTGGTGCTCCATCTCCGTGATCACGACCCGGTCGCCCGGCCCGAGGGCCAGTGAGCGCAGGTCCCGCTCGGAGCGGGACGCGTTGCCCAGGGCGTAGGCGACGAGGTTGAGCGCTTCGGACGCGTTCTTGGTCAGGACGATGTCGTCGGCCCGCGCGCCGACGAAGGCCGCGATGCGGGCCCGGCCCGCCTCCAGCAGCCACGTCGCTTCCCTGGCCAACTGGTGGTGGCTGCGGTGCACATTGGCGTTGTGGAGCGCGTAGAAGTCTCTCTCCGCGTCGAGGACCAGCTGCGGCTTCTGCGAAGTGGCCGCGCTGTCGAGGTAGATCAGGGGCCGGCCGTCGTTGACGGTGCGCCGCAGTACCGGGAAGTCGGGGCGGACGGCCTGCGGATCGAAACCGGTGCCGTGTGCGGTCGGCCGTTCGGAGCTGAGCGCGGTGTGCGCGGTACAGAGACAGCCGGGGGTCTCGATGTGCTGGATGGTCATGGGTGTTCCTCTCTCGGACGTTCACGTGCCCTTCCAGTCAGGCGAAACAGCCCGCGTGAGGGAAGACCCGGGTGAGGTCCGGAGCGTGAACGCGTTGAATGCCGTACGGACTTCCACGCATGCCCCTGGCATATTCGGCCGATAGGGGGTGGGGGAAACGATTCCCTGACCGTACGGACGCGAGCCGCTGGGGCATTTCGCGCACAGCGGCACGCGCACACGGTAGTTGTGGCAGATGGACGATCCCTTTGCCTTATGTCCCTTACGGACGGACACCGCACCGTTGGACACCTCGCCGTTGGACGTAGCTCCGCCGGACGCGCCTCCGTCCGACGAGGTGCCGAACCCCGTTGACGCTCGGACCGGTCCGGCCGGAGCCGCCACCGGGACGAAGCCCGCTCCGGCTCACGTCACCGAGTCAGTACCGTGGCAGCCGGGCTGAGGAGGCACGGCCCCGCTCGATCAGCTCGACGGCCTGACGCTGCCTCGGAAAGCTCCGCGCGTGCTGGAGCATGCGGGCCAGCGCGCGGCCGGCCTCGTTGGAGCCGACGACATACGGGTAGTGGTCGAGGAAGATGTGCCAGTGCGCGCAGGCCTCTTCGAGCTGACCGTCGGCCACCAGCGCTTCCGCGAGGCGCGCCTGGGTGAGGGCGTAGGGGCGGTGCTGCCCCGGGTCCCGGTGCAGCACCGAGGACTGGAAGGCGAGAACAGCCTCCGCCGGACGCTGGAGAACCTGCAGCGTCCGGGCCCGTCGGTACGCGATTCCCGCTTCCGGGTAGACGGCGAACGCACCGCCGTGGCTGTCCGCGCGACGATGGGCGTCGGCGCTGCCCACGAGGTCGGCCATCGCACCCTTCCCGTCGCGAAGCGCCGCGTGCGTGTGGCCTCGCTGAGCGAGGACGAAAGCCAGCACCGCCGGATCGTTCCTCCCGGCGCACTCGACCGCGGAGTCGGCGAGGCTGTGCGCCTGATGGACATGACCGAGGCCGAGGGCCTGGACGCTCATGACGCGCAGAGTGATCGCGTAGGAGGCCCGGTTCCCGGCCTCGCGGGCCAGCTCCAGGGCCAGCGCGTAGTACCGGTGGGCCAGCCCGTGGTGCCCGGCGTCGGCCGTCATGGAGGCCAGCACGTGCACCAGCCGGGCGCAGTGGTCCAGCACAGGAGGATGGATTCCGTCCGCTGCCGGAACCGATGCCAGCCGGGCCGCGTTGTCCGCCAGATGGGCCGCCAGGGCCGAGCGGATGTAGGCACCGCCGTGGGCCCGGACCAGGCCGGCGAAGAGCTCCACCATCGCGCTCAGGAACTGTTCGTCCGCCGACGCGTACGGCTCCCCGCCCGGCCCGGGACCGGGCGGGTCGGGTCTCCATACCGGCGGAGTATGCGGAGCCGGCGAGTAGACGGTGCCGATGAGGGCGGCGCGTTGGTTCGGGTCGGCGTCCTGGCTGCACAACGCGATGAGGCCGGGAAGACCGCCGCCCCCTTCCTGCCCGGTGCCGGGCGGCGGCATGCCGGCACCCGGCAGGCGGCCGGGAGGGGTGAGTCCGGTGTCCTCGGCCGAGATCAGACGGCCGGCCCGGTGACTGAGCGCCTGGGCGACCAGGTCGGGCACCGGTCCACGGGGCCGGGAGCCCTTGAGCCAGTGCGCCACTGCCGTACGGTCGTAACGCAGCCGCAGCCCCTGGGCCGCTCCCAGCGTGTTCACCGCGCGGGCCAGATCCGCGGCGCTCCAGGACGTGGCTTCGAGAAGGACGGCCAGTTTCCGGTTGGGTGCGCGATGCGGCATGACCATGTCCCCTTCCGCTCCCACCGCGTGGGTGTACGCGTGCGTGGGGCCGCGACTGGGGGAGCATCTGCGACTCGGCCGCCCGCGAGGAAACCTGATGGAGAGGAGAGGCCGCGGAAGAGGGTGCGGCGCGGAGAGCCCCGAGGTCCGGTACCCCCAGGGACATCGTCACCGAAGGATACCCCTGGGGGTACACGTATCAAACGCGGCCGACCCGCCATTCCTACCGCCGTCACACACGCCCCGCAATACCCGCCGGGATGTGCGCACAAGACGACGGCGACGACCCGCGCACGACCCGCGGGGACCGATGCCGGAACGGGGTGTTCTATGGTGTCGTCGACCTCCCCAGGAAGAACACAGGAAGAGCGGGCGCATGAAGCGAGTACCGGAGCAGGGGGCGACCACGGCCGCGCTGCGCGGTGTGCTCGCGCTGCTGCTGCTCGCGGTGGGTCTGCTGTGCCTGTTCGCTCGCGCGACTCAGCACCACGCTCCCCCTTCCGATCAGGTGTCCCTGTCCCGGATGACCGAGGCCGCGGCCGTGCCCGCGGCCGAGGGCACAGCGCCGTGCGGGAAGAAGACGGCGGTGAACGAGTCCGCCGCGCGCCGTGCCGACGCCGCTCCGCAGTTGGTTCCGGCCCTCGGCCTGCTGGAGCCCGGGGTCCGTCACGTACGTCCAGCACCCCGTAGGGACCTCCCGTTCCCCAACGGGCCGGCGCCACCGCCTCCGGTGGCGCTCTCCTCCGTCCTGCGGATGTAGGCCGGACCTCGCGGTCACGTCCTGCTGTTCCCGACTGGAAACGGAGTTCTTACCCATGTCCTCTTCCCGGCGTTCCTTCGGCCGGGCGGGCGAGGCGCTGCGTGCGTGGCGGACGAGGCAATGGTGTGTGGCGGGCGTCGGAGCCCTGGCCACGGCCGTCGTCGTCGGCGCGCCCACCGATGTGGTGCCCAATCCGCTGTTCGGCCGTTCCATCCCTGTGCAGTGGTGGAACTACCCCACCCTGGCCCTCACCTCGGTCCTGGCCGGCATCGTGCTGAGCACGTACGTCCGCCGGCCGGACGCCCCACCCGCCGCCCGGTCCTCCGGCCCGGAGAGCCGATGGGGCGCGGTGGGCGGGGTGCTGTCGTTCTTCGCTGTGGGCTGCCCGGTCTGCAACAAGCTCGTCCTGCTGTTCCTGGGCAGCTCGGGAGCCCTGAGCTACTGGGCCCCGGTACAGCCGCTGCTGGCTCTCGCCTCGGTCGCCCTGCTCGCCGAAGCGGCGCTGCGGCGCCTGTCCACCCAGGCCGAGTGCCCGGTCACGGTTTCCGCCTGACCCTGCGGATCCGCCCGCCCTCCCCTGATCCGCCTCACCCTTCCGGAGGCATTCCACGACTGATCAGGTCACGGAGGCGGGCGGTCCGAGGCCGGGCGGGCAGGCGCGGACCATGAACCGACGGGCCGGCTGCGCGTACACACTCACACGGCCCTTCGGCGGTGCGAACGGTCTGGAGCCGGTCACGGGACACCTGCGTATCACCTCCGACGGCCCCGACAGGGCCGTGATCGCACGCGGCCATGACGTCGGGACGCCGGATTTCCGGGTCATGGAAGTCGAGACCGGCGGGCGTCTCGTCCTGGACCACATCACCCTCGGCAATGGTGCGGTCGGCAGCGGCGCCGGCATCTTCAACAACTTCGGCACGCTGACCCTCAACCACAGCGCGCTCACCGGCAACAGGGCGAGGAGTTCGGGGGCGTGCTCTTCAACAACGGCGAGCGGGCCGTCACCCACAATCCGCCCAACAACTGCGCCGGCTCCCCCACCCCCGTTCCCGGCTGCGCCGACTGACACCCTCGTACGGCGGTGCGAACCGGCCACCGCGTCGTCGTTCGCCGCGGGGCCGGTGCCGCTGCGGGTGGTTCAGGCACGGTCCGGTGCGCGGGGGCTGCCCGTGCCCCACGGGTCCGGCACTACCTCCGCGACGGTGCTTCACCGGCCGTCGGGTGACCGCAGTGGAACAGCGGCGCACGGGTGTCGAAGGGGATGTCCTCCCGGGCGTCCTCGACGGCGGCCATGGAGGAGGGCAGGTCGAACGGAAGGGTTCCGGACAGCGGGGCCCGGCCGAGGGCCGCGTCGAGAACCACATCGTCGGCGGCGCCGAACTCGCCGATGAGGAAGGCGGCCTGGCCGGTCAGCGGGGTGAGGACCGCGGGGCGGTCGAGGTGGACGGCGAAGCAGGTGGGCACGGCGGCGGCGAGGGATCTCAGGCGCTCCGCCTCCACGGTCGGGAACTCCAGCGAGCCGCTGTGGAAGAACTGTTCCAGGAAACCCTCGCGCTTCTCGTACGGTGCGGCGATCCGGAGAACGGCGGCGTCGGCGTCCTCGGGCCGCTCCACGACGGTGCCGTACCGGGCGGCGACCGCCGGATCGATTCCCTCGACGTACAGCCGCCGCCCGGTGACGGGACGGCCGGAGAGGTGGACCAGTGAGCGCCGCTGGACTCGGCGGCCCTGGTCGCGGCCGGCCGCGTCGCCGACCAGTTCGGCCGCGGCGTCCGGGTCGGCATAGGGGTCCTCGAAGAGGCCGAGGCGGAACTTGTCGCGCAGGATGCGCCGGGCGGATTCGTCGATCCTCGCCTCGCTGACCGCGCCCGAGTGAACGGCCGCCAGGATCAGCCCGGGGTCGGTCTCGCCGCCGAGCTGGTCGGCACCGGCGTCCAGGGTCAGCACGACCTGGTCGGCCACCGACAGTTCCTCGACGCCCCAGTGACGCGGCGGGAAGGTGGTGACTCCGGGGACCTCGGTGCCCGTGATCGCGTTGAAGTCGGTGCAGACCACGCCGTCGAAGCCGTACCTGCCGCGCAGCAGACCGGTGATGACGTCCCGGTTGAAGTTGGCACCGACCTCGGACAGGCCCGCGCCCGAGGGGATCGCGTACGCGGGCATGATCTGCGCGGTTCCGGCCCGGAAGGCGGCCTCGAAGGGCAGCAGGTGGTGCTCGAACGCACCGCCCGGGTAGACCAGCCGACGGCCTGCCATGAAGTGCGAGTCCTCGCCGTGCGCCTGGGGACCGCCGCCGGGAAAGTGCTTGGTCATGCAGGCGACGCTGTCGGGGCCGATCGCCTCGCCCTGGAGGCCGCGGATGTAAGCGGTGATCATGCGGCACGCACGGTCGGCGTCCTCGCCGAAGGTGCCGCTGATCCGGGCCCACCGAGGTTCGGTGGCCAGGTCGGCCATCGGGTGGATGGCGAGCCGGATCCCGACGGCCCGCAGTTCACGGCCGATCAGGGCCGCGTACCCCTCGACCAGGGCCGGATCGTCGGTGGCCGCGAGCCCGATCGGTTCCGGTCCGGCGCTGAAGCCGCCGCCGGTGTGCGCGGTGGCGGGGTTGGCGGTGAAGCCGTGCCGGGGGTCGGAGGCAAGGGTGACCGGGATACCGAGGCGTTGTGCGGCGGCGAGATCCTGGACGTGGTTGTTCCACTCGGCCATCGCGCGGGCGTCGGGGACGGCCATCATCGCGAAGGCGGTCAGACCACGCCCGGCGATCAGGTCGGCGCCGGTCGGGACGCCGTTGCCGGGCAGGGCCCGGCGGGCGTTGTCGGGCAGCATCCGGCCGTGGCACATCAGCGCGGCCTTCTCGGCCAGGGTCATCCGGTTCACCAGGTCCTCGACGCGTTCCTCGACCGGCAGCCGGGGGTCCTCGTAGGGCTCCATGGTGCCGTTGTGGTTGAGATCGCGGAACGGCGTTCCGTCGTGGTGGCGCAGCAGGTTCAGCATGCGACGGCCTCCGCGGCGGCCTTGGCGCGGAAGGCGTCGAGGGTGGCGGGGGAGGTTCCGCAGGCGGTCAGGAAGGCGGCGGCGCCCTGCCGGGTACGGACGAGGCCGAGGAAGGCGGTCATCGCCTCGGCGGGGGCCTCCAGCAGCGGGGCGGGAGCCAGGTCGCGGGCGTTGAGGGCGGCGGGGTGGGTGGGGTGGCGCTCGGCGAGGTTGGCGAAGATCTGTGTCAGGGCTTCGGAGGTTCGGGCGTAGTCGGCGACGATCGCCTCGGCCGGGACACCGAGCAGTTCGAGCAGCAGCGCGGTGATCAGGCCGGTGCGGTCCTTGCCTGCGGCGCAGTGCAGCAGGACACCGCCGGGGCGGGCGGCGGCCTCGACCGCGGCGGTGACGGCGTGGGGTGCCTGCTCGGCCATCAGGAGGTAGAAGGCGCCGAGATCCGCGGCGGTGGTCATGGTCCCCATGGCCGCCATGACGGCGTCGGTGGTGGGATCCATCCGGGCGGCTATGACATCGATCCCCGCGGCCTCGGCGGCGGCCCAGTCGGCGGGTTCGCTCTCCGCGGCACCCCGCAGGTCGACGACGGTGAGGATGCCGTGGTCGCGCAGCTGGGCGACCGTGGCGTGGTCGGCGCGGGGGGAGGGCTGGGCCGAGCGGTACAGGACGCCCGGTCGGATCCATGAGCCGTGGGGATCGGCGGCGAGTGCGGGATCGCGGAAATTGACCAGGGACATAAGTGAACCTTTCGTGACAAATAGCTGGTACGGAAGTTGGGGGTAGCGCGAGAGGGCTTCAGCGAGGGATGAGCGCGGGAGAGCCGGTCAGCGGCCGGGGCGCAGGACTTCCTGGTACGCCTCGGCCCACGCGGTCAGCGGGCCGGTCTCCGAGTCGACCAGCAGATGGCGCTGGAGCATGCCGCTGAGCATCGCGCCGAGCGCCCAGGGGCGCAGATCCGTCTGCGGGTCGGCACCGATCCGTTCGGCGGCGATGACGGAGGCCCGCCGGCCGAACGTGTCGACCAGGATGAGGGCGTGGTCGCGCACCGAGCGCACCTCCAGAAGGTCACGGCGCAGCCGGCGGCGCCGGGCGGTGTGCTCGGCGGACTCCTCCAGGCGGCCGTCGGAGACAGCCACCGCGTGGCTGAGCGCCTCCCAGAGACCGAGGTCCGCCGGCGCTTCGGCGAAGGCGTCGAGGATGACCTGGCCGAAAGCCCTGCCGAAGAGCAGGGCCTCCTTCGTCGCGTAGTAGCGGAAGAAGGTGCGGTGGGCGACGTCCGCCCGTCGGCAGATCTGGTCGACCGTGGTGTGTTCGAAGCCCTGCTCCTCGAAGAGGTCGAGCGCCGCCGTGCGGATGGCCTCTCGGGTACGCGCCTTCTTCCGGTCGCGCATTCCCAGTTCCGTCAGGGGGCCCGTCTCCTGCATCGGTCTGCCGCTCCTTGTCGTGTGCCCGTCGCCGGGCGTCGGTCGTGACGGTACGTCGTATGCCGCCACGAGCAGTACCGAACCATGCCCGGCAAGGCCCGCTCAAGGCGCGCGCCAACTCTTCGGCAGCTGGTCACGGGCTGTTTGCACAACTGCCTTTTGGCAGTACTGCCAGTTCCGAAATGGTGTGGGTGGCGGCAGCCCCGCGCTGTCGTTCCCACCCCTTGTTCCGAGAAACCCGAGGAATCATGAAGCGGCACACGCATCTGCTCGCGGCCTCCGCCTGCGCGCTCACCCTCGCCCTGACCGCCGGTGCCTGCACGGCTTCCGACAGCGCGGTGTCGGGCGACGGCTCCACCGGGGCCGCCCCCGCCGACGGGCCCGCGGTCGACGGCGGCACGCTCAGGGTGGGCCTGGACCGCCCCTTCACCAAGCTCGACCCGGCCGACGGCACGCTGACCTCGATGCCGATGATGATCCTGGCCAACGCGCTGTACGACCCGCTGATGATCAACGGCGACGACGGCGTCGTGGAGCCCTATCTGGCCGAGGCGTTCACCCCTGACGCGAACGCCACCGGCTGGACCCTGAAGCTGCGCGAGGGGGTGAAGTTCAGCGATGGCAAGCCGCTGGACGCCCAGGCCGTCGTCGACCATGTGAAGCGCCTCGCGAAGCCGGAGAGCACCTGCACCTGCGCCGCCGACGCCGCCACCATCGGCGCCATCGAGGCGAACGGCCCCACCACCGTCGACTTCACCCTCAAGGCCCCCAACGCCAGCTTCCCCAGCCTCTTCACCCGCTCTCTCGGCTATGTCTCCCAGGCCCCCGCCGGAGCGGCACCGGCGGTCGGATCCGGTCCGTACACCGTGGAGAGCGTCCAGCCCGGCGTCTCGGTCACCGTGACCCGCAACCCCGCCTACTGGGGCGACAAGGGCCACGCCGACAAGATCGTCTACAAGGTGCTGCCCGACTCCGACAGCCGCTACCAGTCCCTTCGCTCCGGCGACGCGGACCTGATCTGGACCGAGACCCCGGCCCAGCTCAAGCAGGCCGGCGGCGCCGGCCTGCGCGCCGCCACCGGGCCCGGCTCCACATCCACCGTCCTGTTCAACACGAAGGCCGCGCCCTTCGACGACCCGCGCGTGCGCCGGGCGCTCCAGTACGCCGTCGACCGCGAGGCGGTGGAGAAGGTCGTCTTCCTCGGCCGGGGAAAGCCCTCCGACGGCCCGATCGGCTCCCACTCCCCCTACCGCGCCGCGAACGCCGCTGACGCCTATCCCGCCCATGATCCGGCGAAGGCCCGTGCCCTGCTCGCGGAGGCCGGCCACCCGGATCTCTCCTTCGAGTACCTGGTCGACAACCGGCCCGAGGGCCAGCAGCGCGCCACCGTACTGCAGCAGATGTTCGCCGAGGCCGGGGTGAGGATGACCATCAAGCCGATGGACGCCGCGAGCCTGAACACCGCGATGTTCCAGCGAAAGTTCCAGGTGCTGGACTTCGTCACGAGCATGTTCGGTGACACCGACACCGCGCTGAACAGCCTCTACACCGCCAACTCGCCCTACAACTTCATGGGTTACAGCAGCCCGGAGGTGAACAAGGCGATCGTGGCCGGGCGGGCCGAGCCGGACGCCGCCAAGCGCGGCACCGCCTACAACAAGGCGGCCAGGACGATCGTCGGGGATGCCCCGATGCTCTTCCTCACCGAGAACCGGACCGGCTTCCTCGCCACGGCCGAGGTCGGCGGCCTGCCCGACCTGTCCCGGCGCACCGTCATCAGCCTGTCCCCGGCCGGCCTGTGGGTGAAGAAGTGACCCCTCGGATCCTCGGCGCGGCAGCGCCACTGGGCCGGGCCGTCGCCGTACTGCTGCTGGTCACGCTCGCCGCGCTCACCCTGCCGCACCTGATGCCCGGCTCCCCGGCGCTCGCCGCGCTCGGGCCCACCGCCACCCCGGAACAGATCACCGCGTACGAGGCGCGGCTGGGGCTGGACGAGAATGTGCTGTCGGCCACCTGGCGCTGGCTCGGCGACGCCCTGCACGGCGACCTCGGGCAGTCCCTGAGCACCGGTACCCCCGTCACCGGCGAGCTCGCGGACCGGATCCCGGTCACGCTCGAACTCTTCGTCGCCGCGCAGCTGGTGGCGCTCTGCATCGCCGTACCGGTGGCGCTGTTCTCGGCCTGGCGGCCGGACGGGCCGGTGGACCGGATCGCCACCGCCGGCGCCTTCGTCTGGCTCGCCGTACCCGGCTTCGTCCTCGGCCTGCTGCTGATCTGGATCGCCGCCGTCCAGCTGCGGATCCTGCCCGCGACGGGCTGGACGCCGTTCAGCGAGGACCCGCTGGGCAATCTGCGGCACCTGGTGCTGCCCGCGCTCACCCTGGGCCTCACCGAAGCCGCCGTCTTCACCCGCACACTGCGCGGGCAACTGCTCGACACCCTCGACCAGACGTACATCTCCGCCGCCCGCAGCCGCGGCATGGGCACGGCACGGCTGATGCTGAGGCGCGCGCTGCGGCCGTCCTCGCTGCCGCTGGTCACCCTGATCGGCATCGGCGTCGGGACCTCGCTCGGCGGATCCGTGCTGGTCGAGACGTTGTTCGGGGTTCCGGGCGTCGGCAGCCTCGCCGCCGGCTCCATCAACGCCCGCGACTTCCCCGTCATCCAGGCCGTCACCGTGATCAGCGCCGCCGCCGTCGTCTCCGCCACGCTCGCGGTGGACCTGCTGTACCGCACGCTCGACCCGAGGATCGCCCATGGTCACCGCTGACACCGCCCCGGCGAAGCCCACCGCCACCGCTCCCGCCCGCCTCGCCCGGCGGCGGCCCTCGGCAGGAGTACTCGTCGCCGGCGCGTGGCTGAGCGCCGTCGCGCTCGCGGCACTGGTGCTGCCGCTGCTGCCCGGATTCGACCCGCTGCACGGCGACTTCGCCGCCCCCTCCGCGCCACCGGGTCCCGGTCACTGGCTGGGCACCGACGCCTCGGGCCGCGATGTCCTCCAGCGCACCGTCGCCGGCGCCCGCGCCTCCTTCGCGGTCGCCGGGCTGACCATCACGGTCGGTCTGCTCGGCGGTGGCGCGCTGGGGCTGGCCGCAGGCTGGTTCCGCGGCCCGGTCGACAGGGCCATCGGGTTCGCCACCGACGTCCTGATGTCCGTGCCCACGCTGATCCTCGTGATGATCGTGGTCTCGCTGCGCGGCCCCAGCCTGCCCGTGATCGGCACGCTGATCGGCGTGTTCACCGTTCCGCACTTCACCAGGGTGGTGCGCGCCGTGGTGCTCTCGCTCAGCGAGCGCGGCTTCGTCCAGGCCGCCCGGATGATCGGCACCGCGCCGCTGCGCGTGCTGCGACGCGAGATCGTTCCGCACGTCGCGTCGGCCTCCCTGGCCTTCGCCTTCACCGCGACCACGGTCGCCATCGTCGCCGAGGGATCCCTCAGCTTCCTCGGCTTCGGACTGCGCCCGCCGGAGCCGTCCTGGGGCGGAGTCATCGCCGAGGGCCGCACCATGCTCGGCAGCGCTCCCTGGATCTCGCTCGCCCCGGCCGCGGTGCTCTGCCTGACCGTCCTGGCCCTCAACTACCTCGGCGAACAGCTGCGTTCGCCCGACCGGAAGGGAGCACGCGCATGACCGCCCCGACCCCCACGCCGAGCACCGCAACGGGTCCCGGCCCCCGCACCAGCCCGGTGCTGGACGTCCGCTCGCTCGACACCACCCTGCACACCCCCGACGGCCGGGCGCTGCACATCCTGCACGGCGTCAGCCTCACCATCGGCGCGGGCGAATGCCTCGGGGTGGTCGGTGAGTCCGGCTCCGGAAAGTCGGTCCTCGCCCGCACGGTCCTCGGTGTCCACCCGCGTACCACCACCGTCAGCACCACCGGGCAGGTGCTCCTCCACGGCGAGGACCTGCTCGCCGCCTCCCCCGTACGGCGTTCCGAGCTCCTCGGCACCGGCGTCGCCATGGTCCACCAGGACCCGATGACCTCGCTCAACCCCGTCGTGCGGATCGCCGACCAGGTCACCGAATCGATCACCAACCGGCGCCGCCTCTCCCGCCGCGCCCGCCATGAGCGGGCCACCGGGCTCCTCGCCGCCGTCGACGTCCCCGACCCGGCCCGGCGCGCCCGCGCCTACCCGCACGAGCTCTCCGGCGGTCTGCGTCAACGCGTCGGCATCGCCGCGGCCCTGGCCGGCTCCCCGGCCCTCCTGCTCGCCGACGAACCCACCACCGCGCTCGACGTCACCGTCCAGCGCACTGTCCTGGACCTGCTCGACCGGCACCGCGAGACCCGCGGCCTGGCCACCCTGCTCATCACCCACGACATCGGCCTGCTCTACGGCCGGGCACGGAGGGTCGCGGTCATGTACGGCGGCCGGATCGTCGAGACCGGCCCCACCGAGACCGTCACCGAGCGCCCCGCCCATCCCTACACCGCCGCGCTGCTGCGCTCCGTCCCCCGCGTCACCGGCCCGCTGCGGCGCACCCTGCCGGCCATCCCCGGCACACCGCCGGACCTCTCGCGACCGGCGGCCGGCTGCCCGTTCGCGCCGCGCTGCGAGCGCGCCGAGGCCGTCTGCACCACGACCGCCCCGCCCGTCCACCCGGCGGGCCCCGGCCACACGGCCACCTGCCACTTCCCCCTGACCAGGTCGGAGAACGCCGCATGACCGCCGTCCTGCACGCCACCGGACTCTCGGTGGTCCACCGCACCCGCTCCGGACCGCTGCACGCCGTCAGCGACGTCGACCTGACGCTGCACGAACGCCGCACCCTCGCCCTGGTCGGCGAGTCCGGCTCCGGCAAGAGCAGCATCGCCAAAGCCCTGCTCCGGCTGCCCCCGCCCACCGCCGGCACCGTCAGCCTCGCCGGCACCGACCTCGCCACCCTGACTCCCCGTGCGCTGCGCGCCCTGCGTCCCCGGATACAGATGGTCTTCCAGGACCCGCTCTCCTCGCTCAACCCACGGCGTCAGGTCAGCGACCTGGTCGCCGAACCGCTCGACGCCCACCCCGACGCCGCTCGCGACCGCACGGCCGTTATCGAGCGACAGCTCGACGCGGTGGGACTGCCGCCCGCCCTGTTCGGCGACCGCCGGCCGGGCCAGCTCTCCGGCGGCCAGGCCCAGCGCGTCGCCATCGCCAGGGCGCTGGCCGCCGAACCCCGCGTGCTCATCGCCGACGAAGCCGTCTCCGCCCTCGACGTCTCCGCCCAGGCCACGGTGCTCAACCTGCTCCGCAGACTCACCGAGGAACGCGGCCTGGCAAGCCTGTTCATCTCCCACGACCTCGGCGTCGTACGGGCGGTCAGCGACGACGTCGCCGTACTCCAGCTCGGCCGGCTCTGCGAGCAGGGCCCCACCGAAGAGGTCCTCGCAGCCCCGGCCCATCCGTACACCGCCGCGCTGCTCGCCGCCGTCCCCGAACCCGGCCGCCCCCTCGGCGACACCGGCCTGCTTCCCACCGACCCGCCGTCCCCGCTCGACCCGCCCTCCGGCTGCCGCTTCCGCACCCGCTGCCCGCTCGCCGACGCCCGCTGCGCCGACGAGACACCCGCCCTGCGCGAGATCGCCCCGCGCCGAACGGTCGCCTGCCACAGGCCTCTGATCACCCCCGGCACACCACCGGCACCTCACGCACCAACGGCTGCTCTGTCATCCGGCCCCCGGACAACCGGCTGACGGTCCGTGCGGGGAACAACCGGCCCTCAGCGATGGGAGAAGCGTCCGGGAACGGCCGGAGATGCGGCCGGAGATGCGGCCGGCGGTCGACGGCCGGGCGATCGCGTGCGGTGCGGCGTAACCGGGGCGCCCCCGGTGGCCGTTGGAGCTCCCGCTCGTGCCACCCACCTCCTGCGCGCTCCGCTGGTCCTGACGAACATCGAAGTCAACCGCCGACTGTCTTCGATGGGTGGAGAGGTCTCCCCGCAGGAAGGGGAGTCAGCTCCACCGTCGATATGCGCTCCAGCTGAATTCCCCGCTGCCGCGCCGATCCGTAGGTTTCACGTCATGACGCTTTCAACCAGGCCCTTACCGCTCGTCAACCGGCGACGTGGTCCGTTCGTCTTCCTCGGTGTCGCCTACATCGGCATGTGGGCGGCCATGTCACCACTCCTGGCCGGCGGTTACCAGCGCGGTGACGCACGCGAGGAGACCGGCGCACTGGAGCAGGTGTGCATCGCGGCCGCGATGTTGGCGCCTGCCCTCGCCGCGATCCTCGTCGTCCGCTGGGTCGAGCGCAGCGGCCGGGTGCGGGACTCGCTCGCCCTGCGCTGGACGAAGCCCTGGGGGCGTGCCGCGCGGGCGTGCCTGATGGCTTTCGTCGTGCCCGCCGGCCTCACCACGGCTGCTCTTGTCATCGGCACCTTCGCCGGCCGCTACCCGTTCGGTGGAGTGCACTGGAACGGGCTCGGCTCGTGGGCGGCCGCAGCGGTGCTGAACATGCTGGTGTCGCTTCCGCTGTTCTTCGGCGAGGAACTGGGCTGGCAGGGCTACCTCTTTCCGCGCCTCGCACGGGACGGTGACCGCCGGAGCCTGATACGGGCGTACGCGATCACCGGCGCGGCCTTCGCCCTGTGGCACCTGCCCACGCTGCTGATGGGCGGCCAGTACCCAGGTCGGCCCTGGTATGTGTCGGTGCCCGCCATGCTGGTGAGTTGCCTCCTCGTCCTGCCGGTCTTCACATGGCTGCGTCTGCGCTCCGGCTCGGTCGTGCCCGCCGTCATCGGCCATGCGTTCGTGAGTTCGGTGAGTGTCGCCATGGTCACGGAGTTCGCCGATTCCAAGGCAGCACTGGATCCCCTGCACATGAGCATGGCCGGATGGCCCGGCTGGATCGTCACAGGCGCGTTCGTCGCCTTCCTGGCGCTGACCGGCCGACTCCAGCCATCCTTCTGCACGGCCCGAACCGTCCCTCACCCCGCATCGATCCGCAGACTGTGAGTATGTGTGTTCTGGGGGGCCGGCCGCGGGCCGAGCCGCCAGGGCCTGGGCAAGGCGGTGCGGGCTGAGAGTCCACGGCCAGGTGCTCATCCACATTGCGTGAACCTGTTGACGTACGCCCCACGCACCGCACCCGTCCAGGAGCGGAGCCACGCAAACGAGCGTTGGTGTCCCCCCTGGACGTCCGTGTCGAGAACCCGCTGTCACCGCCCTCCCGCGCCCTGCTCCGATTCCGCACTACGGCGTGGGATCGCGTCTGTCACCACGGATCACCACCAGTTCCTCTTCGCGTTGTCCGGCCCTGATGACCCCCCGGTCCTCCAGCAGCGCGATGCGGCGTTTCATGACCGGTCCGAAGGGCACCGTCCGCCGGGCCACCACCGCGGCCTTCAGGCCTCCCCCGCGCAGCAGGTCCACCGTGGTCTCCACCCCGCACACATCGGAGTGCACGATCAGCAGCATGCCGCCGTCGGCGAGCATCCCGGGAGCGTTGGCGCACAGGGGGTCCAGCAGTGCCCGTCCGTCCCGCGCGGCGTCCCAGGCCCTGGCCGGTCCGCTCCGGGGCAGCTCCTGCCGGGGGGACGGTACGTACGGCGGGTTGGCGAGTATCACGTCGAACTGCCGGTGCGCGGGGAGTGTCAGCGCGTCCCTGCGTTCGACCCGGACGGGGAGCCGGCGCACCCGGGTGTTGAACCGCGTCGTGAGCGCGGCACGGCGCGAGATGTCCACGGCCGTGATGTGCCCCGCACCCACGCCGGCGGCGGCGATGGCCAGGGCGCCGGTGCCGGTGCACATGTCCAGGACCCGTGCGCCGAAGGGGATTCCCGCATCACGCAGCGTCTGGGCCAGCAACCAGGTATCGGCCTGAGGCCGGTAGACACCAGGAGGTCTCAGTAACCACACGGCACGATCCGCACATCGAAAGTACTGCCCTTTCCCATGTCAGATCTCATGCGTGCGCTCACGGAGATCGTGCGAGCGGGTGAAAAGGAAGATTCCGTACTGCCATTCCTCGTCGATCCACTCCGCGCGGAGATCGAGACCGCGCGAGGTGACATCGGCTACGAATTGCTCGCGCCGGAACTTGCGGGAAAGCCCGACGTTGATCGATTCTCCGCGCCTCAGGTTCAGCTCAAGATTCAATGCGCGGAGCGCGACGGAATGGTCTTCCCTCGCGTAGACCCGGGCCTCGACGGCAGAGGCATCGGAGTCGAAGTGGGCCCGCACCTGAAAATTCCGGGAGTCGAAATTACCGTCGAAGCGCCGATTGAGGTGATCCAGATGATTGAACCGGAATCGCGTGAACGCCGACCGGCCCTCCGGATCGTTGTACGCGGCTTCGAGTGTCCGGGCCGACTTCAGGAGATCGACGGATACCAGGAATCCGTCGCCGGGCCGGAGCGTACCGACGATCTCGGACATCAGTCCGTCCAGTTCTGCCGATGTCATATTCCCGAGATTGCTCCCGAGGAATGACACCACCACCGGCTCGGGCTCACTGTCCCGCAGCCAGGCCAGCCCGGCCTCGTACCGGCCCCACAGCCCCCGCACTCTCACGGAGGGAAGCGTGGCGGCCAGATCTCGCCCGCTGGCCTCGAGCATCTCGCGGCTGACGTCGATCGGCAGGTAGGAGGTCGGGCGACGAGCGGCACAGGCCGCCAACAACAAGCGGGTCTTCTTGGCGCTCCCGCTGCCCAGTTCGGCGATCGACCCGCATCCGATCAGGTCGGCCATTTCGTCGGCGTGACGCTTCAGCAGCCCGAACTCGACCCGAGTGAGATAGTAATCGGGCAGCTCGGTGATCAACTCGAACAGGTCCGACCCGAGAGCGTCGTACCCGAAATGAGCTGGAATCCGCGGCGGCTCCTCCCCGAGGCCGGCCAGGAGAGCCGACCGGTCATCCCAAAATGCGGCGCCCTTGTCAACCGCCATGATTTCGACTCGACTCAGCACTGCAACGCCCCTCCTGGCTCCCCGGACCGGCGTGCCCGATCAGCAGCCGTAGTCCCATGCCTGCCGTGCGTGCTCCGATCAAACAGGATGCATAGGCCGTCGACGTTCCGGCCGCCCCCGTGGATTCTGCCACTGCCCAAGAGAGCGCAAACCGCCGCGTGCGGCGAATTCACCGTCCGGCATCGGAGCAGTACGGAATTCGGCCACGGAACGAGTTCTTGGTCACCGACGCGCCGCCGATTGCCCGCGGGGAGGAGTCAACGCTCACTCATGTCCTCGCTCACTCATGTCCTCGCACGCGAAGGCACACCGGGGCCTGCCTTCAGGAGAGGTCCTTACGCATCAGGGTGCACATGGTTTCGTAGCGCCGCACCGACCCGTCCGGGGCCTGCTCGTCCCACGCATCCGGCTGACGGTCATATGCGGCATAGCCCAGTCGTTCGTACAGCACCCGCGCCCGGGGATTGCTCTCCTCCACGCCGAGCTCGGCGTGCCTCAGTCCCCGGGCCCTGATGCGTTGCTCCGCGGCACCGACGAGGAAGGTGCCGATCCCGCACGACTGCAGGGCGGGATGCACCGCGAGCTGCCACAGCGTGCCGACGCCCCGCTTGACCAGGTAGTCGACACCACCCTTCGCCACGGGGATGTCCGTCACGGGGCAGACCGCGAGGTAGTCGACCTCTCCGAGCCGTACGCGGGCCAGCTGCTTCGCGACGCCTGCCAAATGGTGTTCGGACCCCGACCACCCGCACGACGCCAGGTCCGCGGGCACCAGATCGCGCGCCGACAGCCGCAACTCCACGCTGAACATCCTCAGGTCTCCCCAGTCGTACGTCGATCGGCTCCGGCAACGGCAGGGCTCCGGGGACACCGAACGGAGGCTGTCCCCGCCCCGGAACCCGTCATCTCCCGGATCATGTTCCCCTGCGGCCGGCGGGCACGCGCGAGCAGGTGCCCCTTCCTTCAGGGCAAGCGCGGCCGGCCACTCACTGATCGCTCAGCTGTGCCAGCAGGGCCGGGTGGCCGGCCAGGGCCTTCTGGAGCAGTTCCCGGGCGAAGGGCGCGTACTGGCCGCTGTCGGCGGCCTTCCAGTCGATCGGGCCGAAGGGCGGCTCGGGGTCGTACTCGATGAACAACTGGACCATCCGCGCGACCTCGTCGCCGGCGAGGCGGCCGACGAGGTGCAGCGCCATGTCGATGCCCGCCGAGACTCCAGCGGCGGTGATGACATGGCCGTCCTCGACCCAGCGCCGGGTGACCGGGGTCGCCCCGAACCTCGCCAGGAGGTCCCGGTACATCCAGTGCGTGGTGGCCCGGCGGCCCTCCAGGAGCCCTGCCGCCGCGAGCAGCAGCGAGCCGGTGCACACGGAGCCGACGACCTGGGAACGCGCCGCGGTCTCCCGCAGGTTCCGGAGCAGATTCTCGTCGGCCATCGCGGCGAGGGTGGGAACGAGGCCACCGGGCACGATCATCGCGTGCGGATCCGGTATCCCGTCGAAGGTGTGACTGGGCACGAGGGACAGCGGGGTGTCGCTCGCCATCGGCTCGATCCGCTCACCGACCACGACGGTGCGGTAGCCGGGAACGAGATCGCCCAGCGCCGCGAACACCTGTAGCGGGCCGACGATGTCCAGCGGAGTGATCCCGGGGTACAGCACGAACGCGATGGTCTTCGTCGGGGCCTCGGTCGGCGCGGGCGAGGCTGTGGGCGTGGTCTCGGTCATGACAGGGCTCCTGGACGCAGGCGATCGGGTGGCGGATTCCCGGCGGATTCTCCGGACGGCGTGCTGCCGCCCGGCAAGCCTCGCCCGGCGTCGACGGCGAGAACGGACGAGTCCGGGCTTCCTGTCCGGATTTCTGGGATACCTGTCCTCCAGACACATTCGCGGGACAGCCTTTAGGGTCGTCGGCATGACGAAAGCTGTCCGCCACCATGTGGTGGTCGTGGCCTACGACGACGTGGAACTCGTGGAGGTCGCCTGCGTGACCAGCGCCTTCGACGGGGCGAACCGCCTCGGCGCGAGCCCGCCCTACGAGGTCCGACTGGTCACCCCGGAGGGCCGCCCGGTGCGCTGTTCCTCCGGGCTGGTCCTGGGCTCGCAGGCGGCTCTGGAACGTACCCGCGGCCCGGTCGACACCCTGCTGGTGGTCGGCGGACCGGGCCATGCCGCGGCGGCGCGGAACGCCCGGCTGGTCGAGCATGTACGCCGCCTGGCGGGTCTCGGCCGTCGGGTCGCGTCGGTGTGCACGGGCGCGAGTGTCCTGGCGGCGACGGGCCTGCTCGACGGCCGGCGCGCCACGACCCACTGGGCGTACGCGCACGACCTCGCGGAGCGTCACCCGGCCGTCCACGTCGACGCCGCGCCGCTGTACCTGCGCGACGAGCACGTCTGCACGTCGGCGGGGGTCACCGGGGCGCTCGATCTCACCCTCGCGTTCGTCGAGGAGGACCACGGCCCGGCCCTCGCCCGGACGCTGGCGCGGATGATGGTGACCTATCTCCAGCGTCCGGGAAATCAGGCTCAGATCAGCATGTTCGTCGACGCACCGGCCCCGGAGCACCGGACCGTGCGGCAGGCGGTGGAGCACATCACCGGGCACCTCGACGGCGATCTCACCACTACGGCCCTCGCCACGCACACGGGAGTCAGCGGGCGCCATCTGGCCCGGCTGTTCCTCGACCACCTCGGGCAGAGTCCCGCCCGGTTCGTACGGACCGCACGGGCCGAGGCGGCCGCGCAGCTCCTGGTCTCCACACCGCTCTCCCTGGCCTCGATCGCGAGACGCTGCGGGTTCAGCTCGGCCGAGACGATGAGGCAGGTGTTCCTGGAGCACTACGGAACCACACCGAGCCAGCACCGCACGGTGCACGGCTCCGCACGGGTCACGCCCGCCACCGGCAGTCCGGTTGCCCGCCGGGACGGCCGGTAGGACGCCCTCCCGTCGCCGGCCGGCCCGCGGCGTGAACCGCGGGCGCGGCCTGCACGGCGAGGGCGGCGGGCTCGCCGAGGCGGGCGGCCGCCGTACGCCACGCCGTGGTCACCGCGCTCCGGGCCCGCGCCGTGCGCATGGCCCGGTCGCCGCTGAGTTCCAGCGGCGCCCCCACGTGGACATGCAGGTCGGGCCGGCGCAGCGGTGCCGTGGCCAGTCCGGCGAGCTGCTTGGCCACGCTTCCCGAGGTGACGCGGCGGGCGCCGGCCTGGCCCACGGGTACGACGGGGGCTCCGGTGCGTTCGGTGAGCCGGGCCAGGCCGCTGTGGAAGGTGCCCGGGGCCGCCTCCGCCGCGTCCGTGCGGCGGGGCAGGCCGCCTTCGGCGTAGATGAGGATCAGCCTGCCGTGCGCGAGGGCCTCCGCCGCCGCGTCGATCGCGGCCGCGGCCCGGCGGTCCCGGCGGAACACGGGGATGTGCCCCTCCCGGGCGAGGACCCGGCCGAGCAGGGGAACGCGCCACAGTCCGGCCGCCGCCATGACGACGGGCTCGACGCCGAGGCGGTACAGGGCGGCGAGCACGATGGCGGGGTCGGCGAGCGAGGTGTGGTTCGCGACGATGACGCTGCCCGGCGTGAGGCCGGTGCCGGAGTCGGTGGTCACCGACAGACGGCCGACGCCCGGCGCCAGGATGCCGGCGATTCGACTGAGCATGTGTGGTCTCCGTTTTCGACGATGGTGTTCCTCATCGTCGGCGGCGGGAGGCCGCTGGGGCGTGAGTCCTCGTACTCATCTTCCCGGCCGCCGTGGCGAGTTCCCGTTCCCGGCCCGGAGGATGTCGGCCATGGACTCTTCGCGCCATCGGCTCAGGAGTTCGTGGAAGGCGTACGCGCCGTGAGGGTAGGCGATCGGGCCGTTCGGCCGGCCGCGCCCCTCGCGGTTGTAATAGCCGGGGGTGCACTCGGCGTGGAACCACTCGTGGTCGGGGGCGTCCTCGGCCAGGACGGCGAGCCAGGCGTCCTCGGCCGCGCGGGACGGTTCGATGAGCGCGCCCTCGGCTTCGGCCGCCGCGACGAGGGCTGCGGCATGGACGGCCTGCTCGTCCAGAATGTGCGTGAAGTTGACGCTGCTGGCGTTCTGGAGCGTCCCCATCTGGATCAGGTTCGGGAAGCCGTTGCTGGTGAAGCCGTGCAGAGTGCGCGGGCCCTGTCGCGCCCAGGTGTGCAGCAACTGGGCGCCGCCGCGGCCGTGGACGGGGAGCTTGCCGGAGTGGATGCCGGAGGTCCCGACGGAGAACCCGGTGGCGAAGATCAGGCAGTCGAGTTCATACGTGGTGTCGCCGACCACGACGCCGTGTTCGGTGATGCGCTCGATGCCATGGGTGTCCGCGGTGTCGACCAGGGTGACGTTGCCGCGGTTGAACGCCGGGTAGTACGTGTCGGAGAAGGTGGGGCGCTTGCAGGCGTACCGGTACCAGGGTTTGAGCTTCTCCGCCGTGTCCGGGTCGGTGACGGACTGTTCGACGCGGGTGCGGAGTTCGTTCATCTTGGCGGCGTCGGCCGCCTCGTAGGCGGCTTCGAAGACCTTCCGGTCGCCCTGCCGGCGGAAGCTCGGCAGGAGCTTCTCCAGGAGGTGGGCCGACAGGGTCCAGCGGTCCGCCACGAGATCCTGTCCGGCCGTCTCACCGGAGACGATCCGCAGATAGTTCTCACGGCGTTCTCGCGCCCAGCCGTCGTGGTCGGCGCCGACGTCCCGGGCGGTGGTACGGCGGTTGGCACGCACGTCCACGGTGGAGGGGGTGCGCTGGAAGACGTAGACGTGCCGGGCGTCCTCGGCCAGCATGGGTATGACCTGGACGCCGGTGGCCCCGGTGCCGACGATGCCCACCCGTTTCCGCGCGAGGCCGGTCATGCCTCCGTCCGGGGTGCCGCCGGTGTAGGCGTAGTCCCACCGTGACGTGTGGAAGGTGTGGCCCCTGAAGTCCTCGATGCCGGGTATCCCGGGGAGCTTCGGCTCGGAGAGGGTGCCGGTGGCCGTGACGACGTACGTGGCCCGGAACGCGTCGCCGCGGTCGGTGGAGACGATCCACGTCCCGGACGCCTCGTCCCAGGCGAGTGAGGTGACCGCGGTGGAGAACAGTGCGTCGGAGTAGAGGGTGAACTTCCGTGCGACCCGCATCGCGTGGCGGCGTATCTCCTCACCGGGAGAGTACTTCCACTCCGGAACGTACCCGGTCTCGTCGAGCATCGGCAGGTACACGTGCGATTCGATGTCGCAGTGGATGCCCGGGTACCGGTTCCAGTACCAGGTGCCCCCGAAGTCGCCGCCCTTCTCCACGATCCGGACGCGCTCCAAGCCCTGTTGCCGCATCCGCGCCCCGGCGAGAATGCCGCCGAATCCCCCACCGACCACCGCGACATCGACGATGTCGTGCAGCGGCTCCCGCCCGACCGGCTCCCCCGCGTACGGATCTGCGGCGTAGTAGCCGAACTCGGCGTCGGTGTCGCGGTATTGGCGGGCACCGTCGGGCCGTACACGCCGTTCACGTTCGAGGCGGTACCGCTCCCTCAGCGCGGCGGGTCCGTCGGGGGCCGACGCTTGAGAGGTTGTCATGTGGGGGGACCTCAATCCTGTCGATCGGGCCGCCCCGGATCGAACGGCCGTCCGCTACGGTAGCAACTACCGGACAACGGTGTCCGGTTGACGCACGGGTGCATATGGCGCTCGCCCTGAGCCCGTCCACGCCCCGGGCGGCAGCCGCGGGCCCCGGCCGAAGGCACCCGCACACAGCGGACAGGAAGAGTGATCCCCCATGCCACGACTCTCCATCCGGCCCCTGGCCGTCCTCGCCATGACCGGCACCCTGATCCTCACCGGGTGCGGCACGCAGACAGGTGACCCGGGCGGTCGGGCGGCCCCCGTCGGCGCGGACAGGATCATCCGCGCGCACAAGGTCATGCAGCTGACAAAGGTCCACGAAGAGACCGGGATGACGCTGCTGGAGGGCCCGGCCTTCGGCGAGGACGGCGGCCTCTTCGTCGTGGACGTCACCGCGCCCTCGGGCCGGCCCAAGGTGATACGCGTCGATGTCGGGAAGAAGACGTCGCGGGCGGTCCACACCGACGACCGGGGGGCTTACACCTCGGCGCAGTTCAGCCCTTACGACGGACGGCTCTACCTGACCGACTACGCCCACGGCGAGGTCGTGAGCCTGGCCCCGGACGGCGGTGATCAGCGGACCTTCTTCTCCGGCGAGGTCGAGGGGGCACAGATGAACCCCGACGACATCGCCTTCGACGAGGAGGGCAACCTGTACGTCAGCGACTCCCGCGGCCTGAGCGAGGGCAAGGAGCACGGGCGTGTGGTGCGGATCGACCGCGACGGCGAGAAGGCCAGCGTCCTGGCCGAGGATCTGGCCTCGACGAACGGAATCTCCTTCGACGTGGACTACCGAGGGCTCTGGATCAGCGAGCTGACCCAGAACCGGATCTCCTACCTCCGCCTCGACGGAAAGGGCGGCGTGGCTTCCCGGCACACCGCCATCCGTGTCGACGGCGGAATCGCCCAGACCGACTCGATCGCCGTGGACGCGGACGCCAACCTCTACCTGGGACTGCACGGCCGGGCCGCGATGGCCGTGTACGACCAGCACGGTGAGCGCATCGCGACGGTGGAGATCCCCTCCCGCGCCGAAGGCCTCGAATCGGTGACGAACGTGGCGATCACGCCCGGCGGGACCAAGGCCTACATGACCGTCAGCGGGCCCGCCGGAGGGTTCCTGTACTCCTTCGACGCTCCGGCGGAAGGTATCCGGCAGTCCAACGGCGGCTGACGCCGGCCCGCGCTCATCCCTCGAAAGGCCGTACCGGTCCCACCTCGATGCCGAGCAGCCGCCAGGCGGCCAGCGCCCGCTGTTCGCGCTCCTCGCGGGTGGGGCCGGTGACCGCTCCGGAGACCATGGCGACCGCGAGCATCAGGTCGTTCGCCCCACCGAGCCGGTACCCGTCCGGCAGGTGTCCCCGCAGACCCCGCTCGACCCTCTCGGAGAGGGCCAGGGCATGCGCGCGGATACCGGAGCGGCTTCCGGCTCCATCGGCGTGCATGAGCCCGATGAAAGCCGCCGATTCCGTGAGGTGCCACGTCATCACGCCGAGGACGTCGGCCAGGGTCGCTCCCTCGGCCGCCGCGGCCTGCTCGATCTGCCGTACGTTCTCCTCCAGAACCGCGGTCGCCACGGCGGCCCGGTCGGGAAAGTGCCGGTACAGAACGCCCTGCCCGACGCCGGCACGACGCGCGACGGCGGAGAGCGGAGCGTCCAGACCGGACTCCGCGTAGACCTCCCGTGCGGCGGCGACCAGAGCGGCGCGATTACGGGCGGCGGCCTTCGGCCCGTCGTTCGCGGGCCGCCGCTCGTCCGCCCTGGGCTGCTGCTTCACCCCGGAAGAGTACCGGCCGGACGGGGACCGCTCGGGCCTGCCGGCGGGGCGGGCCCGAACACACCGGATGAGCGGGGCACATGGAGGAGGCCGCCGGACGGGGAAGCGGGAGTGCGCACAGACATGCCCCGCCCCGGCGGGCGGAGCATGTCCGGGAAGTGCGGGTCCGCACGAGCGGGCCGGCCTCAGGCCAGCGTGTATCCCAGCACGCCGCCGTGGATCTGGCCCTCGCAGTTCAGCTGGATCGAGTCGAAGATCTGGCGGTTCTCGTTCCGCAGGCAGCGGAGCAGCGGAACGGTGGCCACGCCGGCCGGCTGGGCCGTATAAAGCCAGCCGAGGCGGGTCACGTACTGCTGGCCCTCACAGCCGACGTCCGTACTGGTGAAGTGGTCGCCCCTGACCTGGCACAGATACAGCGGCGCGGTGTCCGGGGCGGCGTAGGTGTACAACGAACCGAGCGGCCCCTGCAACTGGTAGCCGGTGGGGTGGTACCAGCTGTTGCTCTGGGTGTCGGAGCTCTTGTGATAGCGGTTCAGGACGAACGTCGGTCCGGGGGTGTGGGGCTCCCCCGCGCAGAGGTACTCGACCGCGACCTGCACGTATCCGTTCGGGAGCTGGTTGACGACGGTGGGGCCCTTGACCAGGCTGCACCGGGCGGGGTCGAACCCCTTGGCCACCGCACTGTCCATCGCGGTACCGACGGCTGACTGCACCGCGACGTTGTACGGGCCGCTTCCCAGGCCGCCGATGTAGAGCTGCACCGGTCCGACGGACGCGGCTGCCCGCTCTGCGGGAGCGGGAGCGGAGCCGGGGGCGGGAGCGGCGGAAGCCGGAGTGAGGAGGGACAGCGTGAGCGCGGCGATGGCCGCGGTCATGACGGTGAGACGTCGGGCTAAGCGCATGAAGGCCTCTTCCTCGGTTGGATGGAATCGCACGGTGAGCACGGGGCTATGCATGGGATACCAAGGTGAGGGGCGTGATCCGCGACAGGCCCGCGCGCCATAGCTAAGCATGAGCGTGCCATTTCGACCAGAACGCCGCGCAGGCCATGGAAGGGGCGGAAAACCGCCCATGGCCACCTGCTCCCCCACGCGTGTGCGGCTGCCCCGGGCCGTGGCCCGGGGCAGCCGCGTCGTTCGCGTGGTCGCGGTCAGGGCGTGACGATGGCGAAGTCGGGATCGGGGGTGTCGAGCAGTTCTGTGAGGGTGGCGAAGACCTGTGGGTCGCCCTGAACTTCGACGTCGTCGAAGCCTCCGCCGGCCAGGACACCGAGCAGTTGCCGCTTCGTCAGGGTCAGCGTCAGGTCGGCGGCCGGCGCCGGTCCCCGCGTCCCGGATGTCTCATCGGTGCTGCGGAAGGTCAGTGCCCCGTTGGACAGCAGCAGGTGCCAGGTGCGGCCTTCGTCGGTGACGTTCCAGGCCATCCGGAGCCTCTTGTCCCACGCGCGCGGCCCGTCGATGCGGATGGCCAGCGAGTCGATGAGCATGTCGACGGTCAGCGCCATCGCCATCTCGGGGTTGGTCGTCTCCAGGGCGGTGTGCGCGACCGCACCGCGCAGTTCCTGGGCGCCCATCAGGTAGAAGTTGCGCCAGGTGCCGTTCTCCGAGCCGTGGCCGAGCTTTTCGTACACCGAGGCCAGCGCCTCCTTGGCCGCCGCGTCGCCGGGTTCGGCGAACACCGCGTGCCCGAGAAGCGTGGCGGCGAAGCGCAGGTCTCCCGCGTGTGCGTATTCCTCGCCCTTGGCGACGAGTGCGGCGACACCTCCGTAGTCCGCGGCGAAACGCTTGGCCTGCTCGGTCGGCGGGTGCTCCCAGAGGTGGGCCGGGTTGCCGTCGAACCAGCCCATGTATCGCTGGTAGATGGCCTTGACGTTGTGGCTGAGCGAACCGTAGTACCCGCGGTTCGCCCACCGGCGCGCGATGGCGGGCGGCAGTTCGATCCGCTCGGCGATCTCGGCGCCGGTCAGCCCCTGGTTGGTCATGCGCAGGGTCTGGTCGTGCATATAGGCCCACATGTCGCGCTGGCCCGCCAGGTGTTCGACGATGCGGTCCTTGCCCCAGGTCGGCCAGTGGTGCGAGGCGAACGCGACGTCGGCGCCGTCGCCGTACAGCTCGATGGTCTCGTTGAGGTAGTGGGCCCAGATGCGGGTGTCCCGGACCAGTGCTCCGCGCAGGGTCAGGATGTTGTGCATGTTGTGCGTGGCGTTCTCCGCCATGCACAGCGCGCGCCGGTCGGGGAAGTAGAAGTTCATTTCCGACGGTGCTTCGGTGCCCGGTGTCATCTGGAAGACGATCCGTACGCCGTCGACGGTCTCCTCCTGGCCGGTGCGGGTGATGTCGAGCGTCGGCGGGATGAGGGTGATGGTGCCCTTGGAGGTCGTCATGCCCAGGCCCGCGCTGATCTGGCCCGCGGGCCCCTTGTCCAGTTCGGCGCCGTACATGTACACCGCGCGGCGGGTCATCGCACCGCCCGCGTACACGTTCTCCGCGACGGCGTGTTCCAGGAACCCCGCCGGGGCGATCACGGGCACCGGGGCGTGGCCGTGCGGCAGGACGCCGCGCGAACCGCCGAAGTGGTCACCGTGCGAGTGCGTGTAGATCAGCCCGGTGACCTGGCGGTCACCCCGGTGCTCCCGGTACAGCGCGAGCGCCGCCGCTGCGGTCTCGGCGGAGATCAGCGGGTCGATGACGATGACACCGGTATCGCCCTCGACCAGCGTCATGTTCGACAGATCCAGGTTCCGGACCTGGTAGATCCCCTCGGTCACCTCGAACAGGCCCTGTTTGTCGCACAGTTGGCTCTGCCGCCACAGGCTGGGGTGCGCGGTGTCCGGGCATTCCCCGGCCAGGAACGCGTACGCGCCCCCGTCCCAGATCACCCGGCCGTCGTCAGCCCGGATGACGGCCGGTTCGAGGGCGGCGACGAAGCCCCGCTCGGCGTCGTCGAAGTCGGTCCTGTCGGAGTAATCAAGTTCATCCATATGGGATGAGTAGCCCAAATTGTACAAAAATACTCACCCCATCCGCCCGGAGTCGAGGGCTCCGAACGCGGCGGCCACGGTCGCCGGTGCCCGTCGGCATGCGCGGTCGGCTGCATCGCGCAGCGCGCTCACACCGCGGCCTCCGGCGCGATATCGGCGATCAGGTCCTCGACCAGCGCTCTGATCTCGTCGCGGACGGGACGGACCGCCGCCACACCCCGGCCTGCCGGGTCCTCCAGCTTCCAGTCGAGGTAGCGCTTGCCGGGGAAGACGGGGCAGGTGTCGCCGCAGCCCATGGTGATGCACACATCCGACTCGCGGACCGCGTCGGCGGTGAGGACCTTCGGGACCTCGGCCGAGATGTCGATCCCCACCTCGGCCATGACCTCGACGGCAGCGGGATTGACGGCATCACCGGGGGCGGAGCCGGCGGAGCGGACCTCGACGCGGTCCCCGGCCAGGTGGGTCAGCCAGGCGGCGGCCATCTGGGAGCGGCCGGCGTTGTGGACACAGACGAACAGGACCGTCGGCCTGCCGGAAGGCTCGGACATGGGGGACTCTCCCGTCTCGCGGCGACGGAAGCCGCCAAATGAATCAGCCCCCACTGTTATCAGTGGGCGATGATGTGAGAATATCAGCGCATGCTGACTTCAGTCGATCCTGATCTGATCCGGGTGCTGGGCGATCCGCTCCGCCTCCGGATCGTGACCCTGCTGGCGCGCGAGACGCTCTGTACGACGCACCTGGTCGAGGAGACCGGCGCGAAGCAGACCAATCTGTCCAACCATCTGAAGGTCCTGCGCGAGGCCGGCGTGGTGGATACCGAGCCGTGCGGCCGCTTCACCTACTACAAGCTGCGCCCCGAGGTCCTCGCCGGCCTCTCGGAGCAGTTCGCGGGGCTGGCCGAGTCCGCCCGTACCGCGGGCCGGAACAAGAGGGCCTGCCCATGACCGCCGAGCGCAACACGACGGCCTCCGCCGATCAGGCCGGGAGCGACGGCGAAGGCGACTCGATCGTCCGGAAGCTCTCCACCCTCGACCGGTACCTCGCGGTGTGGATCCTGCTCGCCATGGCCGCCGGCCTCGCCCTGGGCCGCCTCGTCCCGGGAATGAACGACGCGCTGGCGAAGATCGAGGTCGGCGGGATCTCGCTGCCGATCGCGCTGGGCCTGCTCGTCATGATGTATCCGGTACTGGCCAAGGTCCGCTACGACAGGCTCGACAGCGTCACCGGCGACCGCAAACTGATGGTGTCCTCGCTGGTCATCAACTGGGTCGTCGGCCCGGCCGTCATGTTCGCCCTCGCCTGGATCTTCCTTCCCGACCTTCCCGAGTACCGGACCGGCCTGATCGTCGTCGGCCTCGCCCGCTGCATCGCCATGGTCATCATCTGGAACGACCTCGCCTGCGGGGACCGGGAAGCCGCAGCCGTACTCGTCGCGCTCAACTCCGTCTTCCAGGTCATCGCGTTCGGCGTGCTGGGCTGGTTCTACCTCGACCTGCTGCCGCAGTGGCTGGGCCTGGGCGACGGCCAGGGCCTGGACGTCCCGGTGTGGCACATCGCGCTGAACGTCATCGTCTTCCTCGGCATCCCGCTGCTCGCCGGGTTCCTCACCCGCCGCATCGGTGAGAAGAAGATGGGCCGCCGGTCCTACGAGGCGACGTTCCTGCCGAGGATCGGCCCCTGGGCGCTGTACGGCCTGCTCTTCACGATCGTGATCCTGTTCGCCCTGCAGGGGAAGACGATCACCTCGCAGCCGCTGGACGTCATCCGGATCGCGCTGCCGCTGCTCGTGTACTTCGCCATCATGTTCTTCGGCTCCTTCCTTCTCGGCAAGAGCCTCGGACTGGCCTACGACCGCACGAGCACGCTCGCGTTCACCGCGGCCGGCAACAACTTCGAACTGGCCATCGCCGTGGCCATCGCCACCTTCGGCGTCACCTCGGGCCAGGCGCTGTCCGGCGTCGTCGGCCCGCTCATCGAGGTGCCGGTCCTGATCGGGCTCGTGTACGTCGCGCTCGCCTGGCGCGAGAAGTTCGCCCCCTCGGCACTCATCACACCGGACAGGGCCGGCTGACACACCGCCGCGGCCTCCGGGCACCCGCCGGCCCCACCGGCCGACGGAAGAGCCGGACGGTACGGCGGTCAGCGGCCGCGAGCGGGGGCGGTACGCAGGTCGAGCATGGCGGACATGGCCGCCACCACGGACGGGGCGACCTGGTAGTAGACCCAGGTCCCCCGCCGCTCGGAGGTCAGGAGCCCGGCTTCGCGGAGCTTCTTCAGGTGGTGGGAAACGGTCGGCTGAGAGACACCGACGTCGGAGATGTCGCACACACATGCCTCGCCGCCCGGATGGGAGGCGACCTTGGAGAACAGGCGCAGCCGTACCGGGTCGGACAGCGCCTTGAACATGGCGGCCATCTTCTCCGCGTCGTCCTGCGACAGCTCCCCGGCGGTGATCGGCGGACAGCACGGCACCGCCGGGGCGGGGTCCAGAACCGGCAGTTCCACAACCTCAGACTTCGACATGCGTCTATGTTGACACTTATCAATACCGGGTGGCAAGCTTCGAATATCGACAGCAATCGAAACAGCGGCCGGGGCAGGTCGCTCATCCCGGAGGACATCACCGCCATGACCACCACCGCAGACCTTCCGGTCGCCGTCATCGGCGCCGGCCCCATCGGACTGGCGGCCGCCGCCCACCTGACCGAGCGCGGCATCGAACCACTGGTCCTGGAGGCCGGCCCCACCGCCGCCACCTCGGTGCGCGGCTGGTCGCACGTGCGGCTGTTCTCCACCTGGGGCGAGATCACCGACCCGGCCGCCGAGAAGCTTCTGGCACCGACCGGCTGGACCAGGCCCGACGCGGACACGTACCCGACGGGAGGGGACTGGGCCGCCCGGTACCTCCAGCCGCTGGCCGACGTCCTGGGCGACCGCATCCGCTACGGCACGACCGTCACCGGGGTCTCCCGCACCGGCCGCGACCGCATCGTCGACGCCGACCGCGACAGCCAGCCCTTCGTCCTGCACCTCACCACCCCGGACGGCGAGGAACGCGTCCTCGCCCGCGCCGTCATCGACGCCTCCGGCACCTGGACGACCCCGGGCCCGGCCGGGGCGAGCGGTCTGCCCGCCCTCGGGGAGAAGGCCGCCGCCGACCGCGTCACCTACCGCGTCCCGGACCTCAAGGACCCGGCCGTCCGCGCCCGTTACGCCGGCAGGCGCACGGCCGTGATCGGGTCCGGCGCCTCCGCGTTCACCGCCCTGGCCGCTCTCGCCGGCCTCGCGAAGGACGAAACCGGCACCCACGCCGTATGGATCCTGCGCCGCGGCATCAACGGCTCCACCTTCGGCGGCGGGGCGGCCGACCAACTGCCCGCCCGCGGCGCCCTGGGACTCGCCGCGAAGGCCGCCGTCGACGACGGCCAAGCCGACGCGGTCACCGGCTTCCGCACCGAGAGCATCCGACGCACCGACGACGGCCGCCTCGCCCTGACCGGCGAGGACGGACGCCACCTCGACCCGGTCGACGAGGTGATCGTGCTCACCGGGTTCCGCCCCGACCTCTCGTTCCTCTCCGAACTCCGCCTCGGCCTGGACGAACGCCTCCAGGCACCCACCGGACTGGCACCACTGATCGACCCCAACCAGCACTCCTGCGGCACCGTCTACCCCCACGGCCACCGCGAACTGTCCCACCCCGAGACAGGCGTCCACCTCGTCGGGATGAAGTCCTACGGCCGCGCCCCGACCTTCCTCGCCATGACCGGCTACGAACAGGTCCGCTCCGTCACCGCCGCCCTCGCCGGCGATACCGATTCCGCCGACCGCGTCGAACTCACCCTCCCCGAAACCGGAGTCTGCGGTGGCGCCGGGCTCTTCGACGACCCCACCGCCGGAACGGCAGACACCGGAAGCTGCTGCACCGCGCCGACGCCCGAACCCGCACAGCCCGGCACCGCCGGCACCGCCCTGCCCATCGTGACCGCCCGGAACGAGGAATCATCAGGCGGCTGCTGCTCGTGACCGAGCTCGAACGATGGTCGTCCGGCGGCCCCGGCACGGCCTACGTCACGGCCGCGATCATGTGGGTCCTCCTGGCCGGTCTGGGCCTGGACCTCCCCCGGTGGGGCGTCGCGCCGGCCTCCGCCGCGTACGTCGCGCTGCTGAGCGTGCTGGCCGTGATCCACAGCCGCAGGATCCGGATGCGGCTGCACCGTTCCCGCTCCAACTGGCGCATGCTCGCCACGCTCGTCGCGGGAGCAGTGGTGACCGGCGGGACGGCCCTGGTGTCCGGCCCGCTGGTCGAGTCGCTGGAGCCGATGGCCGCCGGTCCGGTCCCGGCCACGGTCACCTCGGCCGCGTTCCTGCTGTTCGTCGGGCCGGCGGGGAAACAGCCGACGAGGGAACAGCCGGGCGAGGGGCGGGCCGATGAGCACTCCCACCGGCTTCGACGAACTGATCCATCCCTCCACCCGGCTGTCGGTGGTCGCGCTGCTCGCCGCCACCGAATGGGCCGACTTCGCTTTCATCCGTGACAGCCTCTCGCTCAGCGACTCGGAGCTCTCCAAGCAGCTGCACACCCTGGGAGAGGCCGGATACCTGGAGATCCACAAGGAGGGCGGCGGCCGCAAGCGGCGTACGAAGGTACGGCTGACGGACCGCGGCCGTACCGCCTTCGATGCCTGTGCCGGTTCAGCCGGTGGCCTCTGTCTTCCCGCTGAAGTGGATGGCGCAGGGGCTGCGCTCGGCACTGCTGCCGGACGCCGCGCGGGCCGCCGAGCCGGTCGGTTCGTGGGAACTCCCCACAGTCGCCCTCGTGCTGACCGCCTGGGCCGTCCTCGGGTTTCTTCTCGCGATTCCGCTGCTGCGCCGCGCCGCCCGGCGTGAGTCCGGATCCCGGCTGATCACGCGCCACCGCAAGGCCGCTCGGAACGGGGCGGTGCCCGCGTAGGCGGGGTCAGGCGGCGTCGTCGTGGGCGAGGCAGCCGCCCAGCTCGCGCGAGCCCTCGGCCTGCGCCAGCAGCCCCGTGGCCTTTTCGGCGACGGCCTCGAGACGAGGCCCTGAACACCACCGTCTCCCTGCTGCGCACCGAGGCGGGACGAGCTCCTCATGACACCGGGCTGACCGGTCTCATCGGCGAACTCGTCAACCGTAGCGAGGAGTTCCGCGCCGCCCGGGCCAAAACACAACGTGCGCCTCCATCACACCGGCCGCACTCCTGATCCCTCCGACCGGCGGAACCAGTGAGTACGGTGCTGTGCTCGCCCGGCGCGGGACGGCGTCGGCACCAGTGCCGGTGCCGGTGCCGGACGTCACCGGCCGACCGGTTCAGGTTCCGGTGCGGATGCCGTCGCCGTCGCTGTCGCCGAGCGCCCAGGCCTCGATGTCGCGGTAGTGGATCGGCCCACGGCTGCGGCCGACGTTGCTGCCGACCAGGTGCAGACGTTCGGCCGGCCATGGACGGCCGGCGAATCCGGCGAGCGTCTCGGCGACTTCCCCGGCCGAGGTCCGGTCCCCACGGCGGGCACGGGCCAACGTGAGATGGGGGCGCAGGGGTCGGTCCTCGAAGGCGACACCGCAGCTCTTGACCGCGGTACGCACCTCGTCTGCGAGCATGTGCAGCGCGTCGAGGTCTCCGTCGACTCCGCTCCACAGCACCCGGTCGTCGAAGCTTCCGCCGCCGCGCAGTGCCAGCCGGGGTGGCCGGTGGTCCGCCGCGAGGCGGGCGAGCAGCGGGCGCAGGAACGGTACCGTCCCGACCGGCAGCTCCCCGAGGAACGCCAGGGTGATGTGCCAGTCCTCGATACGGTTCCACCGCATGTCCGGATGCGTGTCGTAGGCGGGGCGCAGTTCCCGGGCCAGTTCTTCCTTCGCGTGGTCGGGCGGGGCGAGGGCGATGAACACGCGAACGGTCGCGGGCTGAGTCTGTTCGTTCACACCGGACTTCGTACCGCATCCGGTGGCCGACCCGAGGGACCGGGGTCCGGGAGACGGCCCCACGAGGGCGGCGACGCCGCTTCCGGTAGCACGCGATGTCCGGGAACACCGCCCGCACAACGGCAGGCACCTGACAAAATCGCCTCATAGCTGTTCGTTCGGTGACCCTGAACAGAATCGAGCTCGCGGACAGGCGAGTTGTCCACTCCCGGGCCTCCCTCGCCGAGGTCTGCCGCTGCCAGAACTGGGGACCGAACACCGAAGAGGAGACGCGTACGTCAGAGCTGAGAGAGCACACTCGTTGTCTCTCCGCGGTCCCGGCCGGGTTCCTGTGACCGTGTCATGACCGTTCGCCGGGAGCGGCGCGGCGTGAGGACCCCTTTCGGATGGTCCGATACGGGGCAGGGTCCGGGTGCCGGGGGCGAGTTCGACGGGGCGGGGGCGGGGCCCGGCAGGGGAGGCGCCAGACTGGGGGAATGTCTCTTCCTCGTACGGAGTGCCCCGAGCCCGGGTGCGGCCGCGATGTCGCGGTCAGCCGCAAGGGTCTCGTCTACCGCCACGACCCCGCGTCGGGCAGGACCGCGGAGCTGAAGTCGTGCCCCGGAAGCCTGAAGCCGGTCCAGGCACCGCAGGGCGACCCGGTGCTGTTCGTGGTCCCGGCGATGCCGGAGCCGGTCCGGCTGTTCTGATCCCGCGCGGCCTCAGAGATGTCCGCCGTGCTGGCTCCGCCCTGCTGATTCGGCCGATTCGGCCGAGCTGATTGCGCCGATTCGGGCGAACCTTCCCGGTCTTCGTGGCACAGCCCGCGAAGGCCGGTGAGACGTCTGCCCGTCGGTTGGGGCAGAGTGTACGGAGCCGGGAACTGGAACTTCCCGGTTCCTGCGCAGGTTGCGGAGGGCGTCCCGATTCGTTTGATGTGTGACACGACAGAGTGCTCTCGTCGTGGGAAGTGGGCAACACATGGCCATGGTGGGCCTGTTCTGGATCGTCGGCGGCGATGTGTATGTGGGCGCGAAGCCGTCCGGTCCGGGTCCCGGGGTACGCCTGACCTCCGAGGGCGTGGTGGCTCTCGGCGACGGGCAGTCCGGCCTCTACCTGTGGGAGGACGTGCGAGCCCTGACGGTGGCCGACGTCCCCGTGAAATCCTTCGGGCGGCAGGTCGGCGCGCTCAAGGACGTGGCCCTGGGCATGGTGCTGAACCTGGCTGCGCCCGTGGGCCTGGGCCGTGCGGACGAAGCCCCGGCGATGATGTCGGTGCGCGTGGAGTCACCCTCCGGCAGCCACGAGCTCAATGCCTACGTGGCCGCCGCCGTGGGCTACTCCCCCACGGAGGTCGGTCTTTCCCGAACCCTCCTGTCCCGCTTCACCGAGGGCGCCGCGACGATGTCCACGGCGCTGGCGGCGATGTCGGAGTGGGGCCGGGCGTGGGAGGGGGGCTCACCTCGCGAGGCGCAGCGGGAGGAGCTGTTGCGGGGATGGGTGGGCTAGAGGCTGTCCATCGGATCCGTCTGTGCGGCTCCTGCGCGGCTCGGGGAACCGGGCCGATGCACTCCGCAGCCCCCGTACCCTCTTCCTCGTGCCAGCCTCACCCCTGTACCACGTCGCCGTCCTCGTACTCGAAGGCGCGAAGCCTCTTGATGTCGGTATTCCCGCACAGGTGTTCACGACTCGCGCGAGCATGCCGTACGAGGTGCGGGTGTGCGGCGCGGCACCCGGTCTCGTGGCCGGCGGCGACGGCCTGTCGTACTACGTCGCCCACGGCATCGACGCACTTGCGTGGGCTGACCTCGTCTTCGTTCCCGGCTACCGGCACCCGGACCGTGACGACCCGCCGCAGGCCGTCGTCGATGCGCTGATCGCCGCCCACGATCGGGGCGCCCGGCTCGCCGCCATCTCCACGGGCGCCTTCGCGCTCGCTGCCACGGGCCTGCTCGACGGCAAGCGCGCCACGACGCACTGGCATTACACGCGGGCGCTCGCGGCGAAGCGTCCACGGGTCCAGGTCGACGAGAACGTTCTGTTCGTCGACGAGGGCAGCGTACTGACGTCGGCCGGCGCCGCCTCGGGCATCGACCTGTGTCTGCACATTCTGCGCGGCGATCTGGGAGTGGCCGCTTCGAACCACGCGGCGCGGCGCCTGGTGGCGGCCCCCTACCGCAGCGGCGGTCAGGCACAGTACGTGCCTCGGAGTGTGCCCGAGTCGCTCGGCGAGCGGTTCGCCGCCACGCGGGAGTGGGCGCTGCACCGGCTCGGCGAGCCCCTCACCCTTGACGTGCTCGCCCGGCATGCGGCGGTGTCGCCGCGCACGTTCTCGCGGCGCTTCGTCGAGGACACGGGGTACACGCCGATGCAGTGGGTCATGCGAGCCCGTGTCGACCTGGCCCGTGAGCTGCTCGAGCGTTCGCAGCGGAGCATCGAACAGATCGCCGCCGACGTCGGCCTCGGCACCGGTGCGAATCTGCGGCTGCACTTCCAGCGCATCCTCGACACCACGCCGAGCGAGTATCGGCGCACCTTCACCCAGGGGCAGTAGCCCGTCACCACCCCGTGGCGCGATCCTTGCGGACCGTGGCGATCACGCCGCTGTTACCAGGGGATGCCGCGCGAGAACCTGATGGCGAACCCGAAGGGACACCACTCATGACTCGCATCGCCATCAACGGATTCGGCCGCATCGGACGCAATGTGCTGCGCGCACTGCTCGAACGCAAGAGCGATCTGGAGGTCGTCGCCGTCAACGACCTCACGGAGCCCGCCACCCTCGCGCGGCTGCTCTCCTACGACACGACGGCGGGCCGGCTCGGCCGCCCGGTGACGGTCGACGGGGACACCCTCGTCGTCGACGGCCGCCGCATCACCGTGCTCGCGGAGCGCGAACCGGCGCAGCTGCCGTGGGCGGAGCTCGGCGTGGACATCGTGCTTGAGGCGACCGGCCGCTTCACATCGGCCACGGCCGCCCGCGGCCACCTCGACGCGGGCGCGAAAAGGGTACTCGTCAGCGCGCCGGCGGACGGTGCCGATGTCACGCTCGCGTTCGGGGTCAACACCGACGCGTACGACCCCGCCGTGCACACGATCGTCTCGAACGCCTCGTGCACGACCAACGCGCTTGCCCCGCTGGCCAAGGTGCTCGACGATCTCGCAGACATCGAGCACGGCTTCATGACGACGGTGCACGCCTACACGCAGGAGCAGAACCTGCAGGACGGTCCGCACCGCGACGCCCGCCGCGCCCGCGCCGCCGCTGTCAACATCGTGCCGACCACGACAGGCGCCGCCAAGGCGATCGGCCTCGTGCTGCCGAAGCTCGACGGCAAGCTGTCGGGCGACTCGATCCGTGTGCCGGTTCCGGTCGGATCGATCGTCGAACTCAACACGACCGTCGCTCGCGACGTGACGCGCGAGGACGTGCTGGCGGCGTACCGCGCCGCGGCGCAGGGGCCGCTCGCCGGCGTACTGGAGTACTCGGACGACCCGCTCGTGTCGTCCGACATCACGGGCAATCCCGCCTCGGCGGTCTTCGACTCGGCCCTTACCCGCGTCGACGGCCGCCACGTCAAGGTGGTCGCCTGGTACGACAACGAGTGGGGCTTCTCGAACCGCGTGATCGATACGCTCGAACTCCTCGCCACCAGCTGACCGTGCACCGGGCGGCGCGCCTGCGGAGGCCGCGCCGCCCAGCACCTTCGTGTGAGCGCTCCGGTCGGCCAGTTGTCGGCAGGCACCACCGTAGGCGTCGATGGGCGCTGCGAAGCCGAGCATGTGCACGGCCGGAGAGCATTCTTCCGGGCGTACGGGGACAATCCCGGAAATGCCGCGAGCGTGCGTGCCAGGCCTGTGCTTGCATGAGCGCCATGGTGTCTGCTGAGCGTTTGCTCGCCTTCGCGGCTATGTCATTCCTGTTGATCGTGATCCCCGGGCCCAGTGTGCTGTTCGTGATCGGGCGGGCGTTGGCGCAGGGGCGGCGCGCGGCGCTGACCACCGTTGTGGGGAACACGATGGGTGCCTATGTACTCATCCTGGCCGTGGCTCTCGGGATCGGGTCGATCGTTGAGCGCTCCGTCCTGGTCTTCACGGTGCTCAAGCTGGCCGGTGCGGCCTACTTGGTGTATCTGGGTGTGAAGGCGTGGCGGCAACGCGGCTCGCTGCAGACCACGTTCACTGCCGAACAGGCCCAGCAGGGCGGCCGCCGCACGATGTGGGAGGGGTTCGCCGTCGGTGTGGCCAACCCCAAGACCCTCGTGTTCTTCGCCGCCGTGCTGCCGCAGTTCGTCGACCGCGCCCAAGGAAACGTCGTGCTTCAGATGCTCCTGCTCGGGCTGGTCTTCAACATCATCGCCATGGCCTGCGACAGTCTGTGGGGACTGATCGCGGCAACCGGACGGGACTGGTTCGCCCGCTCACCCCGGCGGCTCTCCCTGGTCGGAGGGGTTGGCGGGCTCACGATGATCGGCCTCGGTGTCACCGTGGCCGCGACGGGACGCAAGGACTGATCGCCGGCCGCCCGAACGGATGCCGTGAGCGGGCGACCGCTGCGGGACGACTCTCAGTCGAGCCCCTCCGCCTTCAGTTCGTACACCAAGAGGAGCGTTCGATAGGCCTCGTCGGGTACGTCCAGGCACGCCTTCGGCCGGAAGCTGAGCGTCGAGTGGTTGTCCAGAGCCCGCTCGCACGTGGCACGCACGTCTGCTTCGGACTGCGTGCAGGCGGTGAGAGCCATGACCAGGAGTGTCGCTGCGAGTGCCGCGGCCACGGTCGTACGGATGCGCATGGTCTCCCTCGGGGCTGTTCCTGACAAGGCAGACATTGTCTTCCAACAGCGGCGATCCGGGACATTAGTTGGCGCCATATGTACCCGAACGTGCCTCCTGGCGAGGCATGCTGACGAACGTGCGGTGCCCTGCGGCCAGTCCGGCAGCGGTGCCCGGATCAGCGTTCGCCGCACAACCGCGGCAGCGCCTTCCGGGCCCCGGCAGGTAGGGCTTGCCCTACCTGCAAGTGTGCGGCGGACCCCCGTGACCGGACGACCACCGGTACGGAATGGTGGCCGGGACGGCAACAGCACCTGGGGTGCCGTCACCATCCGGTTCTGCGTCCTGCGTCCTTCGCCCCGGGCGTGCGCCCCGGCGTCGCAACCACGCCTCGAACGACCTGGTTGCGCGCGTCGTTGAACCGAACTCATCAACCCGTCGGCCCGCGGTCCGGCGTGCCGGCCACGCACTCGATCGAGCCGAAGGATTCTCCTTGCACAGCGCAGCAGCACCGCCACGGACCGCAGGGATACCCGGTCGCACACTCGCTACGCTCTCGGCTCTCACGGTGGCCCTCATCGCCGCCTTCGTCGTAGCCCCGCGCACGCTGGCGGCACGCACGTCGGGCAGCGGCTTCGACGACGAGCAGGACCTCGCAGCATCCTTCCGCAGGGCGTTCGCCGGGTACTGGAGCTCCGGCGACCGGGAGTTCTCCCCGGGCCTGGAAAGGGTGGTCGATCACTGGTTCCACTACCACGTGGCGAAAGCCGTGATCGCCACGGTCCTGCTGGTCGTGCTCGTCGCCCTCGGCATTCTTCTCTGGAGGGCATTCCTCGGAACTACGGGTGACAAGACGGGCAGACAGGCAGGCCTCGCGTCGGCCGGCGTTCTTGTCACGGTGCTCGCACTGCTCTCGTTGGCGGCGGTCGTGGCCAACATCCAAGGTGCGAAAGCGCCCTTCGCCTCACTGCTGCCGATGCTGGGCACCGTCACGGGCACCGGCACCAACACCGGTGAGGGGATTCTCGCCGATACGCTCGATCAGGTCAGGCAGCGACTGGCCGACTCGCTGAGTACGGATGGACCGCCCCCGCCTGTCCTCGATGTAATGATCAGCGACTTTGCTCGATACCACGTGGCGATGGTCGTGCTGTCCGGCATCGTGGCGGTCGTCTTCGTCGGCATCAGCGTGGCGTCGTTGAAGAAGCGTGCGGCAACAGGGCAGTCCGACAGGCGGACGAGACGCGTACTGGGGTCGTTCGGGGTTCTCTCGGCGGTGCTGACCCTGGTCGTGACTGTCGTCCTCGTGGCAAACATGACCACTGCGGCAGACCCGGCGCCGCCACTCCTCGCCCTCTTCGAAGGTGGATGGTGAGGCCTTCCGCAGGCGGCCCAGATCCTGACGCAGACCGGTGATTCGCGTCCGTCGTACGTGGCCGGCCCGCCGGCGCCACGTAGGGTGCTGGGGCACCTCACCGTGGCATCCTCTGTACGGAGACGGCACCCGGACCCGCGAATTCACCTGCGTCGGAACGGTCTGGCGGGTACTCGCGCAGGGCACGCTCCGCAGCATCTCCACCCGCGATCCGGTGAATCTCGCCCATGGCGGGCAGATTTCACGCATGGGCCTGATCGCTGAAACTGGAACCAGTGACGGGGACAGCTCTGCCCCCCGAATCCCGGCCGAGCCACACCGGGGACGTACAGCGCGAACCCATCAACCGGCCGGCCAATCGTCAGCCAACCGACCAAGCTCTTTCCACGAGTTCCCCGCACTGTTGTGACATGTTCATCCCATGGCCGTCGGTATGGCCGAAGCTTCGCCAGGAGCGTGAGCGCGCTCCTCCACCTGCCCGACCCCTGAAAAGAGGACCGGCCACCTTGCGTACCCACTGGCGTGGACAAGCCCACATCACCGCCGTCGCCCTGACCCTTCTGACCCTTCTGACCCTCGGCCTGTCCGGTGCGCCGGCCTCGGCGCAGGAGCAGCCCACGGTGCGGATCAACGAGGTCGAGTCGAGCGGCGGAAGCCCCGGCGACTGGATCGAACTCGTCAACACGGGGACCACCGCGGTCGACGTATCCAAGTGGGTCGTCAAGGACAACGACAACTCCCACTCCTACACGCTCGGCAAGAACACGTCGCTGGCGCCGGGCGCCTTCCTGGCACTGGACGTCGGCCCCTCGTTCGGTCTGGGCAGTGCGGACTCCGCACGGCTGTTCACGGCGGGCGGTTCCACCGCGGTGGACACGTACACCTGGACCGACCACGCCGCCACCACCTTCGGGCGGTGCGAGGACGGCACCGGTGGCTTCCGCGCCACCACCGCCCCGACCAAGGGTGCGGCGAACGCCTGCGGCGACACCGGTGGCGGTTCCGGCACCACGTGGCCGGGCGGCGCGGAGGTGACCGTCGCCGATGGCTCGAACGTGTTCGGGGAGAACCTCAGCGGTCTCTCCTTCGAGAACTCGGGTGTCCTCTGGGCGGTGCGGAACGGCCCCAGCAAGCTCTTCCGGCTCGTGCCCGATGGTGCGAAATGGCGGCCCGACCCGGCCGGGGGCTGGGCGTCGGGCAAGACTCTGCGCTACGCGGGCGGCAGTGGTGAGCCCGACGCCGAGGGCGTGGTCGTCACTCCCGACGGAATGTTCGTCGCCACCGAACGCGACAACAGCAAGGGCTCCACCAGCGCACCGAAGATCCTGCGCTTCGACACCTCCTCCACGGCGTCCTCGCTGAACGCGGCCGCGGAGTGGAACCTCACCTCCGATCTGCCCTCCCTGCCGGCCAACGCAGGGCCCGAAGCCATCTCGTGGATCCCGGACACCTTCCTGACCGCGAACGGCTTCCGTGACGAGCGCACCGGTGCCGCGTACAACCCGGCCGGCTACCCCGGCCACGGCAGTGGCCTCTTCTTCGTCGGGGTCGAGGACAACGGCACGGTCTACGCCTACGCCCTCGACCAGTCCGGCGGCGGATACACCCGGGTCGCGACCATCACCAGCGGCTTCTCCGGTGTGATGGACCTGGAGTTCGAGCCCGCCACCGGACGCCTGTGGGCGGTCTGCGACGACACGTGCGAGGGCCGCAGCTCAACCCTGGGGATCAACGCCCAGGGCAAGTTCGCCATCACCCACACCCACGACCGCCCCACCGGCATGGGCGACTACAACAACGAGGGCTTCGCCATCGCCCCGAACACAGCCTGCGGCGGCGGCCACAAGCCGGTCATCTGGTCCGACGACGCCAATGACGGCGGGCACGCGCTGCGCGCCGGCACGCTGAACTGCACTCCCTGACACCGGCCACTCGGTCCGGCTCCGAGGGCTCCGAGGGCTCCGAGGGCTCCGAGGGCTCCGAGGGCTCCGAGGGCTCCGGCGGATGATCTCCATCGCCGGGGCCCTCGGCCGCTGTGTGCCTCTCGAAGGGTCTTGAGGAACACCCTTGTCGGGCCGGGGTCAGGCTGTGTGGTCGGGCCAGGGGATGTCGGTGGCAACAGCGGCGGCGTAGTCGATGCCCGGCACGGAGAATCCGTAGAGGCGTTGGACCTCGGAGCGGAACCAGGCGAGATCGGCGAGGTCGGCGATGCTGTCGGTGGTGGCGGCCTCCCAGCGTTCGGCGACGGCCGCCTGGACGTCGTCGGTGAGCTCCCAGGTGTCCAGACGGATACGGCCTTCGTCGTCCAGATCAGACGGGGCGGCGCCGGTGAGCTGATCCCACAGAGCGGCGAGCTGGTGCACCGGCGGGACCAGGTCCTCTCCGAGTACGCCGCGCAGCAGGCCGGTGTACAGGGCGATGCCGGGGATGGCGGTGGAGGACTGGGTGACGGCGGCGCCGTTCACGGAGGTCACGGCCCGGCCGCCCACCGTCCTGCCGAGCCGCTCGTTCAGGCTGCGGGCGGTGGCCTCCAGGTGTGCCTTGGCCGTGCCGATCGTGCCCTGCCGGTAGATCGCCGCTGTCAGCGGCGAGCCGATGTACGACAGCGCGGCGGTCGCGAAACCGTCGGCGAGCAGGCCCCGGCCGGCGAGTTGATCGATCCAGCGTTCCCAGTCCGTGCCGCCCATCACCGCCACCGTCTGCTCGATGTCATCGCCCTCGGCCGGCCCGGTCTCGACCTCGCGGACCTCGGGTACGCCCTCGCCGTCGAAGACAAGGGTCTTGGTGCGGTTCGCCTGGCCGATCGGCTTGAGGACGGAGGCGTACGTGGTGCCGGTGGCGGGGTCGGTACGCCGGGGCGCAGCCACCGAGTAGATCAGGTAGTCCAGCCTGCCGCCGAACCGCTGCTCGACGAGGTCGGCGACCTGGTTCTTCATCGTGTCGGAGAACGCGTCGCCGTTGAGGAAGACCAGATCCCGCCCGGCGGTGCGGGCGATGTCGGCGGTGGCAGCGGTGCGGTACCAGCCGGCCGTACCGGTACGCCGTTCGGTGGGGGCCTTCTCGAAGGAGACCATGATGCCGCGGATGCCGGCACGCTTGAGTCCGGCCAGGGTGGCCGCGAGGCCGTATCCGGCCGAGGAGCCGATGATCAGAGCTACCGGCCCGTCCCCCTCCGGCACCTCGGCGGAGCCGGGGCAGGCCTGCCACATGTCGGCCACCAGCCGCTCGCAGCCCGCCGGGTGGGAGTCGAGGAAGAGGAATCCCCGGTTGCGGGGAATGAGAACGCGCTCGCTCACGATTGCAGTCCTTGGGGTCGGCCGGGACGGAGGCGTGGCGGCCCACCGGGCCGCCGCGTCCTGCAAGTCTGCGGCAGGACGGACTCGGACAGCGGTTCCACCAGGGACAACGATCACGAGCCGGTCTTGGAGTGTTTCCACCACTTCCGGCGAGGAGGCGGCTCGACGTACCGGCGAACACCCGGCCCGGGGCCGGTCCCGGCGTCAGTCGGTGTGCTTCCAGGCAGTGAGCTGGAACAGCCGGGCCGTGTGCATATAGGGCGGGCGGGCGGTGGTGGCGAGTTCGAGGCGTTCGAGGTCCGCGTAGTAGTCCGGTTCGTGCTTGCGTGCGTCGTCGCTGATGTAGTCGCAGAAGCTGCGGATGCCGTAGTGGGAGATGTCCCGGCATCCGAGCGTCCGCAGGGTGGGGATGATCTCCTCGGCCGTGTGGAGTGTCAGCGCGGAGTCGAACATCCGGGTCCGGGCCTGATCGGTGTCGAGTGCGGCGAGGGCGGCCGCGGGGTCCATCTCCCGGACGGCGATGGTCAAGGGTGCCGAATGCCGGTTGATCGCCATGACGGAGACCAGGCCGCCGGACTTCAGCGGGGCAAGCACCGAGGCGAGCGTTCCTGGGACGTCGTCCATGTATTGCAGGAAGTTGTGGCAGAGCACGACGTCGAACTCCCCGTCGGCGAGGTCCCGGGGCAGATCGGTCGCGTCGGCTTCGACACAGTCGATCAGCTCTGTCACCCCGCCTGCCACGGCGCGCCCGGTGGCCGCGGCGAGCATGGCGGGCGCGTGGTCGACAATGGTGACATGGTGCCCGCGGGCCGCGAGACGCATGGCGTCACCGCCGTCGCCACCGGCGAGGTCGAGAATCCGCAGCGGCTCGCCACCCGACGCGTCGAGGTGACGGAGCAGGTTCGCCTCGGCGATCGAGTAACGCAGTCGGCCCCAGGGGGCGTCCTGCCATTCCTGCCAGGCTTTCATCGCGGCGTCCGACTTCTCAGGAGCTTCAGGCATCCTGCGACGATAGCGGCCACTCCGCCCGCCGGGTGCGGGGGCTCGGTCCGGCGGGCGGGGTACGGACAGGGACGCGGGGCCGGCTCAACCGGCCGCCCCGGCAGGTGGAACCGCCGAACGCCGGGCTCCTGGCCCTCGCCGTCAGCCGACCCGCCGGGCCAGTACCTGTCCCGGCCAGGCCTCGTACAGGAACCGGTCGGTGGGGATGAACCCGTGACGTTCGTAGAACGCGACCAGTTCGCCTTCGCCGCCCGCCCAGCAGTCGACCCTCAGCAGCGCCACGCCTGCCCGCCGCGTCTCTTCCGCGGCGTGGGCCAGCAACGCCGCCCCGATTCCCAGACCGGCGTACCGCCGGTCGGAGACCAGCAGCCGGACGTACCGCTCGGGTTCTCCGGCAGGCGCGATCGGCATCTGAGCGCTGGGCCCGCGGTCCAGCACCAGCGCTCCGGCGGGTACTCCACCCGACTCGGCGATGTAGGGGGTGTTCTCGGTCATGTACCGCTCGACGCGCTCCACCCCGCCCGACTTCCGCGAGAACGGCGTCGTACCCCACTGCTCGGTGTTGCCGCGCTCGTTCATCCAGGCGACCGCGGAGTCGAGCATGCTCAGCACGGCCGGTGCGTCGGCCGGGCTGCCCGGTCTGATCCGAATGCCCTGTTGGGTGGTGTCGTTCACAGCGGAAGCTTAGGTCCTGGCGGAAGCTTAGGTCCTGGCGGAAGCTAAGGTCCTGGATGAAGAGGGCGCACGAGGGCGCCGGGACAACCGCCCGGTCAGGGTCTGGGTTCACAACTACAGATGTGCGAGCAGTCGGTCCAGCGGCCGTGGTACGCGACCGAGGTCCAGGGCATCGACAAGTGATCGTGCGTACTGGCTCTTCCGGCCGCTGATGGTGCCCATGAAGCGCCGCAACTGCTGTTCAACGCTCCGCTCCCGCTGGGCGGGCTGTTTCTGGAAGATGTGGAACGCCCGCAGGTCGCCCTGTGCCTCGACGACCTGTTGCACCGAGGCGGCACCGAGAGTGCGGATCAACTCCTCTTCCAGGTCGGCGACACACACGTGGAAACCGAGCGGCTCCATGTCGGCGCGAGCGAGGTCACGGCCGAGACCCGCCCGTTCCAGGGCGCGCGCGAAGTGGCTCTCCTCTCCGGCGTCGCACAGGCCCGCCAGTCCGACGTCGAGCCCCTGAGGACCGAGGAGATTCAGGAATCTGCCGATGCTGGTCGCGCCTCCGAGCGGGATGACGGAAATACCCTCCGCACCGAGGGAACGGCCATGACGCGCCGCCAGGGCTTCGAGCGCGACCTCGTCGCTGACTCCTTCCACGAGTACCGCCGTACGCACAGCGCCGCGGGCAGCCAGTTCATGTGCGGCCTCGGCGGCCGCTGGAGCCCCCGCACCGCCCGCTGCCCACTCGATGACCGCCCCGCGGAACCGCTCTATCGCATCCATGAGCACCAGTTTCCCAGCCGGAGCCGGGCGGACCGCAACGACCCGCCTCGCGCAAACATCTCGCGGTTCCCCGGAGGCCGGAGGTATCCGCCCGCCTTCCCCATACGCCTCGACCGACGGCGGCGCCCGCACACACGCAAGCTGCGGGCACGCGCAGCCCGGCGGCGGCACGCGCACCCCGCTGAAAGCGTTTTCCCATCACCTCGCCCGAGAGGCCACTTCCATCGCCCGCACGGCTTCCGCCTCTCGGGCGTGTGTCGAAAGTCCCGCCTGGCTCGCGACGCCCGGCACGCACGCTCGCCGCGTTGTCCGCGTTGTCTGCGTTGTCGGCGTGTCCTTGTACGTCCCGTACGAGGACACTCCTCCGCCTTGCGATCGCACGCACCGGACGCCGTGAGCCCCGCCCTTCGGACGGACGGCGCTACTTTCGACACACGCCCTAGTTCAGTCCGCCCGCCATCGGCCCGGTACGGGCGGCGGGAGCGTGGCCAGACAGCGGTAGACGGCATCGCCGCGGAAGGCGTAGCGCCGCTCGGTCTCCGGAGTGAGCCGGACGCCGAGCCCCGGCGCTTGCGGGGCGAGCAGGTGGCCCGCCTCGATACGGAACGGCTCGACCAGGAGTTCGGACCGTAGGGAGTATGCGGGCAGGGGCCACTCGGCCAGCCGGCCGCCGCCGACGAACGCGGCGTGATAGTTGGCCGCCTGGCACACCGCACTGCCCCAGCAGTGGACGACCGTGTCGACGCCGTGTTCCTCGGCCGCCGCGAAGACGGCCAGCGTCTGCCGCAGCCCGCCGACGACCGTGGCGTCCGGCTGCACCATGTCGTAGTACCCCGAGGCCATGCGCCCCAGCAGTTCCCGCGCCGTGGTGACGGTCTCCCCGCCCGCCACCGGGCAACCGGCCGCCCGTCGCAGTGCGGGGTACTCATGCGCGAGGGCAGGACCCAGCGGCTCCTCCAGGAATCGCAACGGCTGTTGAGTGCCGGCCTTCACCGCGTCGAGAAACGCCAGCGCGTCCGCCACCGACTGGCCGGGGTCATCGAGGTTCTGCGCCATGTCGACGGCGATGCCGACGCCGTGCGGGGCCGCGTGGTCCAGCGTCCACACCGCCTTGTCCGCCTCGTGACCCCGTGCCCTGATCTTGAAGGTGCTGATCCCGAGGGCGGCAACAGCGGCGATCTCGCTCCTCATCGCCGCCGGGGAAGTCGAGTCGCCCCCGCTGGCGTAGAGCCGGATCCGGTCCGTACGACGGCCGCCCAGCAGCTCGTACGCCGGTACGCCGGCCCGTTTGCCGAGGGCGTCGACCAGGGCCGCCTCCACGGCGGAGATGACATGACGGGCCGCCCCTTGAAGACTCCAGTACCCCGTGACGAGCACCATGTCCCGATAACGTTCCGCCAGGTCCGCGGCCGGCCGTCCGAGCAGGTAGGGAGCCAGCAGGTCGACCGTCGACACGAAGACGTGCGGTGCGAACACGGCGAGATAGCCCTCGCCGAGACCGGTCGTGCCGTCGTCCAGCGTCACCTCGACCAGACCCGTCGTGCGCCATCCCGTGGGCAGCGCGACGCGCACCTCCAGATTCTCCGGATCGGCGTACGGAGCGCTGAGCAGGACCGGCCGGACCGCCGCGACGCGTACCCCGCTGTCGGCGAGCGCGGCGAGGTGCGCGGAAGCGGGTTCGGGCATGTCGGTCACGTCCTCAGAATCCTCTGGACCACTGCACGGTGTTGCGCAGTGGGGCACCGCTCCGGAACCGGATCAGGTTGTCGGCGAACACCTCGACGACCCGCGCCCCCTCGTCCGTCGAACCTCCAGCGGTGTGCTGCGTGAGAACGACGTTCGGGCAGGTCCACAGGGGATGCCCCGCAGGCAGCGGCTCCTGCGCCGTCACGTCCAGCACCGCTCCGCCGAGCCGCCCCGAGGACAGCTCGGACACCAGCGCCTCCTCGTCCACCAGCGACCCCCGGCCGGCGTTCACCAGTACAGCCCCCGGCCGCAGCATCGCCAGCCGTCGCGCGTCGAGCAGCCCGCTCGTCCCGGGAGTCCCGGGCAGCAGCGCCACCACCACGTCGAAGCCGGGCAGCCGCTCGTCGAGTTCTGCGAGGGTACGGATATCGCCCGAGCCACGCGCGAAGTGCGACACCGGGCAGCCGAACGGCCCCAGCAGTTCGGCGAACCTCCTGGCGATGGATCCTCGGCCCAGCACGAGGACCCGCGCCCCGGACAGCAGGCGCAGCCGAGACCGGACGGCGGACTTCGCCCAGGTGCCGTGCGTGCGCAGCCCGGTCAGTTCGTCGATGCCGCGGTACAGGGCCAGGACGCCCGCGAGGCACGACTCCGCCACCGGGTCGGCGAAGACGTCACCCAGGTTGGTGACGGCCAGCCGACGCCCGAGAACCGGCCAGTCGAGAGCGAGATAGCCGTCGATCCCGACCGAGGCGAGCTGCAGCCACCGGAGCCGGGAGGCTTCGGCCACCCAGACCGCCCGGGGGTTGCCGAGCGCGATGTCGGCGTCGGCGAGCGCACGGGCGTCCGCCGCGGAGGCGGTCCCCGGTTCGGCGAACCACACGGGCCCGGAACCGAGACCGCCCAGGCGGGCACGGCCGGAGTCGTCGAGCGGCAGTTCCACGTACAGGGCGAGGCCGTCTTCGTTCCCGTTCACCACGGGTGCTCCGCGAGGTACTCGGCGATCCGCACGCGGTCCCAGGCTCCGTCCGCGACGGTGACCCGGTAGCGGCGGGACAGGGTGTCGCCCGGGGCGAGTTCCAGCTCGTCGTAGAAGGCGAAGGAAGGCGCGACCGCCGCGAAGGGCTCGTTGCGGACGAACCAGTGCGAGGGGTGGGTGCCGCGCTCCCCCGCGTGATCGTTCTCCGGGGCGTGCTGGAAGATCAGTGTGGCGTGCCCGTCGGCGCCGTCGTGCTCACCGCTGTAGGCGAGCCAGGGTGCCTGCGTTCCCATCAGTTCGGGGCCCGCACCGTCCGGCCCGAGGATCTGCCCGCCCCGGAACGCGCGCGGCCCGCGCCAGAAGAGACCGGTGTAGCCCGCCGCCTCCCGGCCGTGTGTCGTGGGGCTGCCGAAGCGCAGCGGCTCCGTGCGCCGGTTGGTGATCGCGCTCGCCCAGGTCAGCGTCCAACTGCCGCCGCGACGCGCCGCGTCGGTGCCGGAACCGGCGTGTTCCACATCGTGGAGTTCGATGCGCCGCCGCTCGTCCGCCCAGTGCGTACCGTCGTGGTGATGCCATGTCAGCCGCTCCGCGATGACCGCGCGTCCGGCCTCCGCCGCCACCTCGTCGAACCCGGCATGTGCCATCGATCCGACGCGCTCGGGCAGCGGCTGGTAATCCTGGCCGTGCACATAGGTGTTGCCTCCCCACAGGTTCTGCCCGGAGAGATGGGAGGCGGTCATCTGGATGCCCTTGTGCCAGCGGTGGTCATGGGGCCGGTAATCGGTGACAACGTTATCAGCCAGCGTGCGCAGGGGATGGACGTACGGCTTCGGGGCCTCCCAGGCCGCTTCCGGGCGGTACACGTAACTGATCAGATCGATGCCGCCCCGCTCCTCCGTGACCGTGATCCGGTCACCGTGGACGTGCGTGATGCCCAGTGGACTGCTCATGTGTCCGTAGTCTCCCGTACGACTGGAAAGCGCTTACCAAAAGCTAAGCCCTGCGCCGGACGGGCGTCAACAGGAAACCGAACGGCCGGAAGCGAGTGGTCTTTTCGCGGCCGTCGACATGTGGCCCGTCCACCACCGGCGGCGGCACCCCGGCCGGCGTGACCGGTCTCCACGGTCCGGCACCGGCCGGTGTGCCACGGGAGGACGGATCCGACTGCCCCCGCAGGCCCCCCTCACTTGGGCATCGTGGTCCTCTGCCGCTCGGCACGGTGCGTCCGAGCGGCCAACGTGGCGAATCCGATGCCCTGTTGGTTCGCCCGATCACGAGACGCCGTACAGCCGTACAGCTTTCTCCATCCGCCGGAACACACGCGCTCGGCTTGCGACGGACTCCGACGGCGCCCTCGCTCCGCCGACCGTGTTGCCGGCCGGCAGCCCTTAGGGTGATGCGATGGCCACTGTGAACGCGAATGAGGTCGCCCTGGGCATCGAGTCCTTCGGCGACGACAACGCACCACTCGTCCTGCTCGCGGGCGGGACGACCATGCTCTCCTGGCCCGACGCGCTCTGCCGTCGACTCGCCGACGGTGGGCGACGCGTGGTGCGTTACGACCTGCGCGACAGTGGCGAGTCGACGACGGCGGACCCGGAGGCGCCCGCCTACACCCTGCGCGACCTCGCCGCCGACGCGGCGGCTCTGGCCGGCGCGCTCGGTGGCGGGCCCGCGCACCTCGCGGGGATCGGCGTCGGTGGAATGGTCGCCCAGGTTGCCGCGCTCGACCACCCGGGCGCTTTCTCGGCTCTCACTCTGGTCGGCACCCGTCCGGTCGCGCCCGGCCCGCCCGACGACGACCTTCCCGATCACGACCAGGCCACGATGAGCCGACTGTTCGCGCATGCGATGCCCGACTGGACCGACCGCGAGGCGGTGGCGGAGTTCGCCGCCGCCGGTGCGGAGATCCTCGGCGACGACCCCGACGCCGCTCGCAGGACCGCCGCACGCGTCTGGGACCGTACACCCGGCACCGCACCCCCGGTCCAGATGGCCAACCAACTGGGCATGGTGTTCTCCAGGCTCGACTGCGGACCCCGTTGGCGCGAGCGCCTGTCCGAGATCGGTGTCCCCACGCTCGTCGTCCACGGCCGTCACGACCGGTTCTTCCCGGTCGGCAACGGCGAAGCGATCGCGCACGAGATCCCCGGGGCGCGGCTGCTCGTCCTCGGTCAGGCGGCCACGGCGATCCCCGACGCAGCGGCCGACGAGTTCGCCGAGGCGATGCTCGCACTCGGATAGGGGACGGCGCGTGCCGCGTGTGCGGCAGGTGTGCAGCGCTGGGTGTCGGAGCCTCGACACCGCCGGCGAACGCAAGCGGCCGTCAACGCATCGGCTGTCGGGTCGGTCCAGCACGCGCAATCGGCGCACCCGAGTACGTCGCCCCCGAGTACGTCGCCCCCGGTACGTCTTCCCCGGTACGTCTCCCCGGCGCCGGCCGCAGGGTCAGTCGGCCGTACCCGGCTTGGTGCCCCAGATGTACAGCGCGTCGTCGATGTCCAGCAGGTCCCACAGCGCCGCCGCGTCCGCGAGCCGCAGGTTCACGCAGCCGGCCGACCCGCCCCCGTCGAACAGGCCGTCGGGACGCCCGTGCAGTGCCTGACCGCCGTCGAAGAACTGCGAATACGGCATGGGCGCGTTGTTGTAGATCGTGGAGACGTGGTCGCGGTCCCGCCAATAGACGGCGTGCCAGCCGGTCCGGGTCTCCTCGTCGTCGCGCCCGGTACGGATCGGAACGGGGTCGAAGTCGACGTTCCTGCCCGTCTGCACCCACAGGAGCTGACGTCCGAGGTCGACGCACGTGACGCGGTAGGAACACTGGGGGCAGTCACCGGCGGCATTGGGGTTGGCGCGGGCTTCGACCGCCGTCATCGTCCGGTAGGTGACGAGGTTGGCGTAGCCGTCGGCGGGGGTGATCGACCGGGACCGCTGGAACGTACGGATCGCCGCGCAGTCCTCGGGGGACTGTGCACCGTCGACGGTCAGCTTCAGGTATTCCTCCATGGGCCGCTGGTAAGGGCCGGTGGAGGCTGCGCATGTCTCTGCCACGACCGCCGGCCCCGACGCTGCCGCCGACGGCGCCGTCGTGGCCGCCGCCGTCCCGGGGAGCGCGGCGGTCAGTCCCGCACCCACCACGGCCAGCGCCGCGATCCGCCGCCGCACCGTACCGCTGCGAAGCCCTGCCCGTGCGCGTCCGGTCCGTGCGCGTCCGGTCCGTTCGCGACTCCTCCGGGCGCCTCTCCCCCGTACCGCCGTGGCCCGGTCGCCCTCCGTGGATGGCCTGCCCCTACGTCCGATGGCGTCCGTGAGCTTCATGCCGACCTCCGCGCCTCGTGCGGCACACCCTCCGGCGGCGTGTGGCCGCCCCTGCACACCGGGCGACCGTCGGCCCCGCACCCCACAGCTATCAGGAGCGGTCTGTCCGCGCCCCGCGGAGTTGAGCCGAACCGGTGAGGCCCCCGGGACGGCACGCGCTGAGCGCGGCCGTCCGGGGGCCTCACCGGTTCGGAGGTAACCGGGTCACTTGTACGTGCCGGGCTCTCCCCGCTTGTTCGCGACCTTGACCGTCACGGTCTCACCGGCGTTCTGCTCAGTGATCACGAACGGCCCGTTCACCGGGTCTCCCGGCAGGACGTACCCCTCGGGTACGGCTGTCTCCAGCAGGTAGTACGTCCCGAGCGGCAGTTCGTCGAAGACACACGTTCCGACACGGTCCGTGGAGCAGCCCGGACCGGTGCGGGTGTCCGGCGTCACGGTGCCGTTCGGCAGGGTCTGCAGACCCGTGACCCCGTTGGACTCGCGCCACAGCTCGAAGACGGCCCCGGCGAGCGGGTTGCCGTTCTTCGCATCGGTCTTGACGACCTTGATGGTCGACTCCTCGGACGGCACCGAGGACTTGGTGTTCTCCGCGGTGACGGTGAGACCGTCGGACGCGTTCTCATCAGTGAGCACCAGCGGCCCGAACACCGCGGGATCGGGCAGCTCGTACCCGGCAGGTGCAGCGGTCTCACGCCAGTAATACGTACCGGTCCCCACCGTCCTCGTGCACTCACCATCAGCACCAGTCGTGCACGAAGCACCGACCTGCGTGTCAGGAGTCCCACCAGTGGTCTGAAGGCCAGTCACACCATTGGTCTCCTCCCACAACTCGAACACCGCACCCGCAAGAACCTCACTAGTCGCCGAGTCCTCCTTGACGACCGACACAGAACCCGAAACAGCCGTCCTGTCGTCCTCAACAGTGATGGTGACACCGTCCGGAACCTCTGCCTGGGTCAGTACCAAGGGTCCGAAGACCGTCTGCGCGGGCAGTTCGTAGCCGGGCGGGGCAGCTGTCTCACGCCAGTAGTACGTGCCGAGGTCCACCGTCCTCGTGCACTCGCCGTCGGCGCCGGTGGTGCAGGAGGCACCGACCTGCGTGTCGGGAGTCCCACCGGTGGTCTGAAGACCGGTCACACCGTTGGTCTCCTCCCACAGCTCGAACACCGCACCCGCGAGAACCTCACCGGTCACCGAGTCCGTCTTGACGACCGTTACCGGTGCTTGGGGTGTCGGGGCCGAGCAGTCCGGCAGGTCGCCGTCGAACGGGTAGGCGTGGAACTCCTGGCCGCCACCCCCAGCGGGAGGGCTGGTGTGGGTGAGGGAACCGGTGGTGAAGAAACGGCCGTTGACACCCGGCAGGGTGACGGTGACCTCCGAGGCCGGGTTGCCGATCAGGACGCTGCCCTGGAACTGGCCGGTTCCGGCCAGGTTCACCGTCGTGGCGTCCGGGAAGTTCCACAGCAGACGCGGACGGAGCTGGTTCAGCGGGTCGGAATCCGCGATGCCACCGCTGAAGGTGCTGAGCGTGCGGGAGGTTCCGAGGACGTTCACCAGGACAGTGGCGCCCGCGGGAATGTCCTCGAAGACGAGGCCCTGCTGAGCACCGGTACTCGTGGTCATGTCGAAGTCGACGTTGAAGACCTGGAGGGCCGAGGTGTTGTCGCCGGTGAAGAGGGTCTGGCCCCCCTGGTTGACAGCGGTGCCGGTGGCGGGCCGCTGTCCGCTCTCGGTGCGCGCGTAGCACTGGCTCGCCGTGGTGAGCTGGCCGCGAAGCGCGCTGTACGGAGCGGCGGCGTCCGGGTCGGCGATGACCGTCCCGGTGATCGTGCCGGTGGCGGTGCCCGCGTGCCGGACGACCCCGTCGTCGGCGAGCAGGCGCTGGTCGGTGGCCACGGTGACGTTGCCGCCCGTGGTGAGGAAGTCCGCGCCGACCGGCGGAGGGACCCGCGAGCCGACGCCCACGATGCCGATGTTGTAGATCGCGCTGCCCGCGGCACTCTTGTTCTGGTCGAAGTCGCCCAGAACGACGAGGCGGCCCTCGGCCTCGACGGCGCGGTCACGGACGCGGTAGTCGCCGCCCGTGAAGATGTTGATGCCGTTGTCGCGACCCATGATCGGGCCGTTGTCGATCGGCGGGTAAGGATCCGGGCAGTCACCGGGGACGCAGGGTCCGAGGCCGCCGGGGAGGGGAGCCGCGACGGCCGGTGTCGCCGTGGCTCCGAGGGCGATCACGGGGGCCGACGCGGCGGCGACCACATAGGCGAGACCGGCCGCCCAGGCACGGGTGCGTCTGGTGTGGCCCCGGCCGGATAGCTGGGTGAGGAGTTTCATACCAGGCGTTCTCGCACGCACGCGAGGGATGGTCCGTACGGGACACTCACTGGGAACCGTTTGTCTCACCACAGATCACCCGACCGGGCCGGTGGATTCCGGGCGGAGTCCGGTTCGCCGTCGGCGCTCCCCGGGGCGGCAGCTGTTCTCGCTCCGGCCGACGGAGTACCGTCCCTCCGAAGATCCTCGGACGGCCGGTCGCGAGACTTCCGGCGTGAAGGCCCCCGCGCGACGAACGTGCGCGGTCCGGCCACTGATACGGCGGTGGCCGGCGCCCGTACGGCTGTGGGCCGGCTCAGCCGTTACCGGCTTCCCGTGCCACGTTTTCCAGCCGGCTCCGGTGGGTCTCCCAGTACGCCTGGTCGCCCTGCGGGATGCTGTCGTTGCCGTTCACCCACCCGACTGCCCCGTCGATGAGTTCCCGCACGATGTCCGCGTGGCCGGCGTGCCGGCTGGCATCGGCGATCACGCGTACCAGGACATGGTGCAGTGTGGTCTCGCGCCGTTCCTCCGGCCACCACGGGACGTGTCCGATCGCGTCGAGCGCCAGTGTCTCGATCGTACGGTCCGAGTGCTCCCACGCCTGGCGGTAGAGCCCCACGATCTCTTCGCGGGACTCGTCCGCGGTCGCCCACATGTCGGCATTGGTCTCGGCGTCCTCCGTGTACCACCAGGGAGGCGGCTCCTCACTGAAGAACGGCCGGCCGAACGTATCGCCGAGGTACCCCAACTCCACACCCGCGCAGTGCTTGACCACCCCCAACAAGTTCGTGCCGGTGGGTGTCAGCGGACGACGGACGTCGTATTCCGAGAGCCCGTCGAGCTTCCACAACAGGGCTTCACGAGCGTCTTGCAGATAGCGGAGAAGGTCCGCCTTCGCGTTCGGTTCGGTCATGCCGGGAAGTCTCGCACCCGGCACTGACAGCCGGACGGCGCGGGACCGCCGGCCGCCCCTGCCCTGCCCCCCTTCCCTGTCCAAATATTAGGCGAGGCATGCCTAACTTTCTCTATGGTGTCCTTCATGGGCTTCTGGGAAGTGGCAAGGGTGGGCATGGGCTACGCGCTTCTGCTGATGACCTTGTTCGCCGTCGTCGTCGTAGGGTCTCTCCACGTCTCCCGGGACTCCTTGCTCCCGGACTACCCCCAGGCCATCCGCGAGCGATACGGGCCGCAGAGCGCCCGGGGCCGTCGGACGGCGGCAGCGGCAGGGCTGCTGAATCTCCTCGCCCTGATCGTGGTGCCGGTGATCGGCGTACTCGATCTGCACGACCGGACGGTGGGCGCACTCGGCTTCTGGCCGCCGTTCGCCCTCGGCGCGGTCGGTTTCCTCGCCCTCACGCTCTTCGACCTGGTGGTCCTTGACTGGTGGCTGTTCTGCACCGTGCAGCCGCGCTTCATGGTGCTTCCCGGCACCGAAGGCATGGCCGAGTACCGCGACTTCGCCTTTCATGTACGTGCGCTCGTACCCCGCCCCGTGCCATGGCCGCTGATGGCCATACCGGGATACGGGGCGGCTGTGGGCGCAGTGGCCTGTATCGCCGAAGCCCTCGCCGGTTGAAGCAGCGGACGTATCTGCCGTCCGGCAGCCAGCCCGGTCAGCCCCTCGGCCAGTCGGCCAGGATGGCGCACGGGCCGATGAGCGCAGGCCGCAGCGGAAGTGCTGCGGAGGTGCTGCGGATCCCGGCGTCCGCAGTCCTCGGCACAACGTCAGCGTGTGTCCGACGGATCCCGCACTCCGGGCGCCCCGGGCGCCCCTGCGGGGAACGGCTCGACTCCGACCACACGGCGTACGCGCGTCGGCTCGATCAGCACGATGACCCGCCGCTCGCCGGGAACGCGCCACTCGAATCGCTCGGTGCCCAGGTAGACGCGCGCGAGCCTGTCCATGTTCCGGTCCGCCTCCGGTCCCTCCACGAACCGGACGGCACGGCCGCGGATCTGTACCCGGTCAAAGGGATCGGCGGCATCCGCATGGGACAGGCACACGCGCGGGTCACGGCGCAGATTGCGTTCCTTGATACGGCCGATCGCGGTGTTGAACAGGAGCAGGTCCCCGTCCATGCCCACCCACATCGGGCTCACATGGGGAGCCCCGTCCGGGCTGACCGTTCCGACGTACCAGATGTGCGGCGCCTCGACCCTCAGACGGATTTCGTTCGACAGTACGACCATGAACCGACTACTGCCCCGGAACGACCCGTCGGACACTCACCGGTCATGTCCGTCACGACAGTCGCCCCGCAGGGGAGCCCTGTCCCCGCACGGGAGCGCCGTCAGCGGACGACGTCGAAGACGTTCTTCTGCAGGCCGTTGGCGTACGCCTCGTGCTCGACGAGCTTCAGCTTCTGGGTGTCCTTGTCCGTGTCGCTGAACAGGCGCTTGCCCGCGCCGAGGAGCAGCGGGAACACGAGCAGGTGGTATCGGTCGATCAGCCCGGCGTCCGACAGGTTCCGGTTCAGGGTGGCGCTGCCGTGCACGATGATCGGACCGCCCTCGGTCTCCTTCAGCGCGGCGACCTCGTCGAGCGAGCGCAGGATCGTGGTCCCGCCCCAGTCCGTGACCAGGTCGTCCTCGGTGAGCGTGGTGGAGACCACGTACTTCGGCATCGCCTTGTAGCCGGCGAAGTCCTCCATGCCCGGCCAGACCGGGCTGAACGCCTCGTAGCTGACCCGGCCCATCAGCATCGCGGTGGAGTCCTCCTGCTCCTGGCTCTTGATGGCGAATGCCTCAGGGAGGAATTCCACGTCCTTGAAGGTCCAGCCCGAGTTCCGGTAGCCGGGCTCTCCGCCCGGGGCCTCCACGACGCCGTCGAGCGAGATGAAGGCGGTGCTGATCAGGGTACGCACAGTGTCTCCCGGTGTTCTGTCTTGTTCTCGGCCGGTCCGTCCGGTGCACGCCTCGACCGGACCGACAAGCGCGGCGTACTGAGTATTGCTGACTGAACGACTGCCGGCCGTGGAGAAACTCATCGGCCGCCGCCCACCGCCATGACGTTGCCGTACGCACCGCCCCGCCGTTCCCGTACCCACTGCCCTGCTGTTCCCCGCTACGCGGCAGCCGCGTAGCGTGACGCCATGACCAGCGGAAATCGACAGCGCCGCCGCGATGGTGCTCCCAAACGCGCCCAGCTGACCAGCGGCAGCCACAGCGGGCCGAAGGACAAGCGCAAGGGGAAAGGCAAGACGGGCTTCATCGATCCGCCCAAGCAGCAGAAGCAGGCAGCGGCGAAGCGCCAGTGGAAGGCGCTCTTCGCGCGCCTGGAGGACGTCAGGGCGCGGGAGCAGGAACGCCAGCAGCACCGCGCCGCCGGAGAGTAGCCACTGGCCGCTGCCGACGTCTCCGCGCGTCCGTCATGGACGGACAGAGGACAGAACAGCCTTCCGGCGGCCGCGTTGCGCCCTCTCGCCGCGGCCGCCCTCGTTCAGCCCTTGAGGAAGTCCAACAGGTCCTGGTTGAACCGTTCCTTGTCACCCGGGACGAGCGCGATGCCGTGGGAGCCACCCTCGTAGACCTTGAGGGTCGCGTTCGGGATGAGCTTCGCGCTCTTGCGGCCGGTGGCTTCGATCGGTACGACCTGGTCGTCATCGCCGTGCACGACGAGGGTGGGGATGTCGAACTTCTTGAGGTCCTCGTGGAAGTCCGTGTGTGCGAAGGCATCGACACAGGCGACGCCGCCCTCGATGGTCTCGGCCATGGCCATGTACCAGAAGGCGTCCTTGTTCCCCTCCGTGACCTTGCTGCCCGGACGGCCGGCGGAGAAGAACCCTTCCGAGGTGTCCTTCCAGAACTGTGAGCGTTCCTTGAGGATGCCTTCCTTTATGCCGTCGAAAACGTCCTGCGGCACGCCCTCGGGGTTGTCGGGCCCTTTGAGCATCAGCGGGGTGATCGCGGACAGCAGGACCGCGGACCTGATCCGCCCGGTGCCGTGCCGTCCGATGTAGCGGGCCAGTTCACCGCCGCCCATCGAATGGGCCACGAGTGTCACGTCGCGCAGATCGAGGGCGTTGATGAGGTCGTTGAGGTCATCGGCGAAGGTGTCGAAGTCGTAGCCTTCGTACACCGGGGTGGAGCGGCCGTGACCGCGCCGGTCGTGCGCGATGCCCCGGAAACCGTTGTCGGCCACGTACTTGAGCTGGTCCTGCCAGGCGTCGCCATTCAGCGGCCAGCCATGGATGAAGACCACGGGGCGCCCCTTGCCCCAGTCCTTGTAGAAGATCTCGACACCGTCACGTGTGGTCACCGTAGGCATGCGTCCGTCCTTCCGAAGGTTCGAGGCGGACCGGCGCCGAGGGCCTTCGTACCGGGGCGGGACGGCATCGGTCGGGGGAGCTTCCGGGGGTGGTACGCGCTCCGGGCCCCACAAGCCATGCTGAGGGCGGACCACGTCAGCGGCAACACGAGCACGTCGGGGGCGGTACGCGAGAAACCCGCCCGCCGAGAATTCACCGGGCGCGCCCGGCACCGGCCAGTAGCATGCCGGGAATGAGCTGGAGGGAGGAGCCGATGCGACCGATACTGCTGGTGGACGTGGACGGCCCGCTCAATCCGTACGCCGCGAAGCCACACCGCCGGCCCGAGGGCTATGAGACACACCGGCTGCTGACACCTCGTTGGAAGGCCGCAGAACGACGTCGGCTGACCGAGCGAGGACTGCCGGACATGCCGCCGAAACCACTGCGGGTGTGGCTCAATCCGCATCATGGGCCGGCCCTGGCCGCGCTTCCCTTCGACCTGGTCTGGGCCACGACGTGGGAGGAAGAGGCCAATGACTTCATCGCTCCTGCTCTGGGGCTGCCCGAACTGCCCTTCATCGCCTGGTCCTCGACGCAGCCCATGCCCCGGGGAGGCGTGTTCTGGAAGACTCCGGAAATCGTCGCGCGGACGACGGGCCGGGCGTTCGCCTGGATCGACGACGAGATCACCGAGGCGGATCGCGCCTGGGTGAGGGAGCACCACGACGGACCCGCCCTTTTGCGCCGGATCGACCCGCGACGCGGTCTCGCCGACGACGACTTCGTCGCGCTGACCGACTGGGCGACCGGTCTGGACTGAACCCACGGGCGCCACGAACACAGCCGTCTCCGCGTCGGTCCGCACACCTCACGGCGATCGACGGGAGCATGCACTCCGGCAGCCTCACCGACCGGCGCCACCCCGGCCTACGGGCATTCCGTGAGCAACTCCGCCAACTCGTCGGTGAATTCGGTGAGCCTGCTCAATCGTGGTCCGCCTCGGGCTACACGGAATCCGTGGCGGCGGCCCCAGAAGGAACCCTGGACGGCATGGAACTGGGCCCATCGCCGGACGCGTTCGCGGTCGAGTTCCGCAGCCTCGGCGAACACATCCAGGACACGGTCAACGGCCTTGCGCAGGTCGTCCGCCGCAAGGAGCGCGAACGCACGGGACCTGAGCAACGTACCGCCGTCGTACGCGGGATCCCCCGCATACCCTTTGGGGTCGACGGCCAGCCATGGCTCGCGCTCGGCGCGCAGGATGTTGCGGGCGTGCAGGTCGCCGTGGATGAGGGTGTCGGGCTGGTCCCGGCCCAATTCCCGGACGGTCGCCACGGCGGCGTCGAGCACCCGGTGCGGGAGCGTGTGGGTCAGCTCCGAGGCATCGACGCGCAACTGCTCCTCCCAGGCGTCGGCCTGTTCCCTCAACCGTGGCAGGCCGGGCGGAGCGGGGACGGCCAGGCGGCGGCTGAGCCTTCCGGCCACCGTCACCACCAGGTCGCCGTCCTCGATCTCCGCCAGGGTCGACATCCGGACGCGCTCCAGCAGCATCGCGAACCGATCGTCCGCGCGCTCGTGGAGCAGAACGGCGCCGCGCCCACCCCATGCCATGAAGGCGTCCGGCTCATGGACATTGCCGGGATGCGGAAACGACGCCTTCAGTACGGCGGCCGCCCCGTCCCGCCGCCGCACCGGGACGATCACACCGACGCCCCCGTGCACGACCCGGCCGTCCGGAACGCACGCCCAGAGTCCCAGCAACTCCTCCACGGTCCTGGGCAGTTCCGCCAGCCACGTCGCCCCGGCTTCTCCCTCGCGTTCGACGGTGCACCGCGCGAACGCCTCTGGAATCGCGATCATCCCGGCACGATACGCCCGACCCCAGCGCTCGCCCATGCACTCCAAGTGCTGCCCGGCCTCTCGCGCATCGGCGAACAACGCGGAGTCCGCCGCGGGCCACTGTGCGGTAGCGCTCCCGGGCCTCCCGTCACACCGCCGCGTCAGCGCACGTCGGGCACGTCAACGCGACTCGCCCCTCAACGGCTTCCCCGGAAACGCTTCGACCTGCAACTCCCCCGCGCTGACCACCGGCACACCGCCGACGAACAGATGCCGCACACCCACGGAAGGCCGTGTGGAGTCGACGTACGTGGCGGAATCGGTGATCGTCGCGGGGTCGATGACGACGATGTCGGCGTCCGCACCGATCCCGAGGTGTCCCTTGGCCCGCGCACCGGGCGCCACCTCGTCGAGGACGCGCGCAGGAAGATGGGCACACCGCCGGAAGGCCTCCGGCCAGTCCCAGGCGCCGCTCTCCCGCACCATCACCCGCAGCGACCTGGCGAATGTACCCGCCGTCCGCGGATGCGTCCTCCCACCCGGCGGAAGCGGCCAGACGGTGCTGTCGTTGCTGCCGTCCTTCCAGAAGACCGGCATCGCGTCACTGGCGACGATCGCGTCCGGGAAGGCAAGAGCGCTGCGCAGCATCCCCAGATCGCGTGGGTTCCCCTCGTCGAGGAACTCCAGAATGCACGGGGCCCCGGGGTCACTGCTCCGCAACTGCCGCAGGCGGCCCTCGTCGGCGATGCGCTCCCCCGATTCGAGCATCACGACACTCGACGGGGACAAGCCCTTCATCCGCAGCCGTTCGGCGTCGAGGAAGGCGGCTCCGATCGCCGTGCTGCCCGCACCGTACGGGTAGGCCTCGACGGTCACGCGCGATCCCGACCGCCGTGAGCTGTCCAAAGTGCTCAACACGCGATCGATGTGGTGGCCCGATGTGCTGTTGACGTGACAGTGGTGCATCGCGGCGCCGGTCTCGGCTGCGGCGATGACGATCTCCTCGGAGCCGTCGGCGGGCGTGCCGGGGTCCATCTCGACGAGTTCGCGGACGTGTGTGTACGTCGGCACTCCGGCCCTCGCCGCGAGCCGGGCGACCGCGAGGAACTCGGCGGGCTCGCTGTGCGGCGCGTACCCGAGGAGCACTCCGATGCCGAGCGCTCCGGCGGCCAGCTCTCCCTCGATCAGTGCCAGCCACTGAGCGAGTTCACGGTCCGAGGAAGAACGCTGCCACGTGAGATGTCCCAGCACCGCGAGGCTGCTCACCGCCCCCGCGTCGGGTTGGATGCCCGAGAGCACCTGTGCCCGGGCGCTGCTCCACGAGGCCGAGAACCCGTAGTGCAGCGGCCGTCCCTGCGCGGCGGCCTCTGCGTACGCCCTCTCGATGGGCATGAGGCCGGCTTCCAGGTCGAGCGCTGTCGTCACGCCGTCCATGGCCTGCAGCCGCTGCCCTGCCACCGAGTGCACATGGCTGTGCAGGTCGACGAACCCCGGGCCGACGATCAGACCCGTGACGTCGATGAGCGCGCAGCCCGGCGGTGCGTCGAGCCCCGGGGCGACGGCGCTGACCACGCCATCGGATACGAGCACATCGGCGATGGTGTCGAGCCCGGTTCCCGGGTCGATGACACGGCCGCCGCGCAAAAGTGTCTGCACTCTTCGTCTCCTCAGGATCGCGGAGCACCGGTTGGTCTTCCGGGCGACCCTAGGAGAGAACCCGCAACCGCTGTTCATCCGGGCGGACGAAACGCTGGCGGCCGGTTCGTGCGCCCCGACGATTCCAGGAGGGCAGAAGCCGTGCCGGACTCCAGGACCGCCCGGATCCGGCCGCCCGCCCGTGGTGAAAGTGCTTTGCCGTGCCCGGCGTCCGCTGGATAGCGTCGGTGTCCATGACCCCGGTTCTGCTCCGACACCTGGGATTCGGGCCTGGGTACGGAGTTGGCCGAGGCCGTCGTCGCCCACGGCTTCGCCACCCTCGGGCTGTCCGCCGTCCATGCCACCGTTTCCGCGCCGAACAGCGGATCGCTGGCCCTGCTGAGCAGAATCGGCTTCGCGCACGTCCGGGACATCGTCGAGGACGACGGCAGCACCACGCGACTGCTGACGCGCTCCCTCACCGCGAAGAACGGGGCTTCCGCCGCCCCTCGGGCAAGAGCCGGCGGAGAGGGGCACTATATTCCTGGCGTGACTGAACCCGCCTACCTCGCCGCGGTCCGGGAGTCGTACGACACCGTTGCCGCCGACTACGCCGACCGCGTCAAGTCCCCTGCCGAGCTTGATCCCTTGTCACGCGCGATGCTGACCGCGTTCGCCGAACTCGTCCGGGTCGCCGACCTCGGACCGGTCGCGGACCTGGGGTGCGGGCCCGGAAAGGTGACGGCCCACCTGGCCGCGCAGGGAGTGCCGGCTTTCGGGATCGACGTGTCGCCGAAGATGATCGAGCTGGCCCGGGAGGCCTTTCCGAACCTACGGTTCGCTGTGGGCTCGATGACCTCGCTGGAGCTCGACGAGGACGGACTCGGCGGCATCCTCGCCTACTACTCCACGCACCACACGCCACCTGAGCTGCTGCCGGTGGTGTTCGCCGAGTTCCATCGCACCCTGGCGCCGGGCGGTCATCTGATGCTGGTCGGCCATGTGGGGGACGACGAGATTCGGCGCCCCACGCAGGCCTACGGCGGGCATACCGTGACGTACGAGTCCCACCTGCTGCCACCGGCCCGGATCGCCGAACTGCTGGGCCTGGCCGGGCTGGCCGTCAGCGCGCGCATGGTGGAGGAGCCCTGCGACGGGGCGACGCGGACGATTGCCACCTTCATGGCACGCAAACCGGAAACCCGTTCCGATCTCTGACACGTCGGAGTGTGGCTCGACACCACTGGACAACCACCTGACGCCACATGGCGCCACTCTGTGCCATGTGGTGTCGGGTGGCGCCATTTCTTGCCCCAAAGGGCGCATGCGCATGGGTGACGCCACACCCACACAGCGAGGAACCCTCACATTTTCGCAGGTCAGAATGCTCCGCCCCATCCCCGTCCCGACGGCACCACCCCGCAGCTTGCACATAGGGCCACAGTGATGCCATGATGGCATCATGGACCTCACGCCGTATATCGACAACCTCCGCCGCGAGCTCGCGGTGGCCGCCGAAGCCGGTGGCGACGAAGCCCGCGAGCTGGCGGAGCGGCTCACCGCTCCGCTGGAGTCGGCCACCCGGCTGGCCATGCTCAATGTGCTCTCCGCCGCGACGGACGAGATCACCCGTGAACTCGCCCCCGGTTCGGTCGACGTACGGCTGCGCGGACTCGACCCCGACTTCGTGGTGACGCGGCCGCCCACCGACGGCGCCGCCCCTGCCGAGCCGGCCTCGCCCGTCGAGTCGCTCAACGCACCGGCCCCCGTCCAGGCCGAGGGGGACGACGGCGGCACCGCCCGCGTCAACCTGCGCCTGCCGGCCCACCTCAAAGCCCGCGCCGAGGAGGCGGCGACCCACGAGGGCCTGTCGCTCAACGCATGGCTGGTGCGCGCCGTGTCGGCCGCGGTCGACGGCGGCACCCGGACACGTACGACGGAGAAGGCCAGGACCATCGGCCAGAGCTTCACGGGCTGGGTGCACTAGGGCGTGTGTCGAAAGCAGCCCCGCCCTTCGGGCGGACGGCGCTGCTTTCGGCACACGCCCCAGCCGCACCCCCGCCCCGTACTGCTTCACCCACCCACACACACGTCCCACCAGCGAGGACGTGCCAGAGAGCCAAGAGGACGGGACAGCCATGCCTTCGTTCGACACTCCCCAGCCGATCTCGGTCACCGCCCGGGTGGACGCGGGATCCATCCAGTTCACCGCCGCCGACCGCCCCGACACGGTCGTCGAGGTACGGCCCCGCGACCCGAAGAAGGACAAGGACGTACGGGCCGCCGAGCAGACCGAGGCCACGTACGCGAGCGGCGTACTGACCGTCAGAACACCCAAGTCCAACCTGTTCGGCCGCACCGGCATCGTCGATGTGGCGGTCGACCTGCCCGCGGACTCGCGCATCGACCTGACCGGGGCCTGGACCCAGGTGCTCGGCGAGGGCCGGCTCGGCGAGGTCCAGGTGAAGACCTCGTCCGGCGACGTCCGCCTCGACACGACCGGCCCGCTGAAACTGACCGCCGCCCACGGATCGATCACCGTCGACCGCGTCGAGGGCCCCGCCGAGATCACCACCAGCTCCGGCAGCCTGCGCGTCGGCCTCGTCGACGGCACCGCCGTCCTCAAGAACTCGCACGGCACCACAACCGTCGGCGCCGCGACCGGCGAACTGCGCGTCAGCGGCGCCAACGGCGACATCCACATCGAGCGCGCCGAGAGCTCCGTCACCGCCACCACCGCCCACGGCGCCCTGCGCGTCGCCGAAGTCGCCCGTGGCACCGTCCAGTTGGAAACCAGCTACGGCGCCATCGAGGTCGGCGTCCGCGAGGGCACGGCAGCCTGGCTCGACGTCAGCTCAAGCTCCGGGCAGGTGCGCAACACGCTCACCTCGTCCGAGACCCCGGGGAAGACCGAGGACACCGTCGAGGTCCGCGCCAGGACCCGGCACGGCAACATCGACATCCGCCGGGCCCGCGCCTGACCCAGAGGAAGCAGCCCCACGCCACGTACAACACCGCGCACTTCGGCCCACGAAGGGAATGAGGGCGCGCGATGCCTTCTTGTGCCGCGCCCCTCACAGCGCGGCGGTGGTCGCCGTCCCCGCCGCCGGCCGTCGGCCGGCGCGTCACCGCGTCACCGCGTCACCGCGTCACCGCGTCACCGCGTCACCGCGTCACCGCGTCACCGCGTCACCGCGTCACCGGCCGGGTCGTGGTGAGGACTCGCAGAAGGTTCACCCCTCGGCCCCCGAGTCACCCGTCCGGGTCGAAGACATCCCGCACACCCCGATGGCCGACGTTCAGCACCGGCCGGTGACTCCCTGGTCAACCGGGTCGACCGAGCCGGACGAGCCCGATGAGCAGGAAGGTCCGAGGCCGGCCCGGCGTCGGCAGTCCGCCATTCGGCCTACCCTGGCTCCGGGCACATCCCCCACATGCCCGGAATGACGGGAGATCCTCATGGCCGCGCCTGTAGCGGAAGAGCCCGGTACGCCGCCGAGCTACCCGCCGAAGACTCCGCCCCCTCCGAAGAAGCCGTCCTCGCCGCCTCGTCCGAAGGTCGGAGCCGATGGACCACTCACCGGCACCACGCGGATCGGTGTGGGCATGCGGGACCGGCGCGGAGCGAACTGGACCTTCGAATCCGCCCCGTGGTCGGTGCGCAACGCCGGAGGCAGGGTGGTGGCCCAGCTGGGAGAGTGGGGGCACCAGCCCGGCACCGCGGTCCTGGAGGCAGTACGGGCGGTGACCACGCTCCTGGTGACCGCCGCGGTCGCCGACACCGGGCGCCGCGTCAGTGTCCACCTCTCCGACCAGGACGGGCACGCGTGCATCGTCGCCCTGTCGCACCGGGCCGGCCCGGCTCCCGGGCACAGCCCGGACGGGGACGATGTCCTTCACCGGATCACGGCGCAGACGGGGGTGACGGCGTGCGGCACGGACACCGGTACCGACGGCCGCAGCCTCTGGGCGGTCATCAGCCTCTGACGGTACCCACCGCCCGGGAAGCCACCGCCACCGCTGCCGCTGCCGCTGCCGCTGCCGCTGCCGCTGCCGCTGCCGGGCGAACCTGGGGCGAACTCGCGTCGTTCCGGCCTGCACACGTCTGTTCAGGCGGATCGGTCGGCGCGGCGTCCGCCTGAACGCCCGCACGCAATCCCCTGCGCGTACGCCCCCGCCCCGCGACGCACCACATCCGGCGCCGCGCGCTGATCCGCCGGAGATCACGGGACAGCCTTTAGCATGATCATCATGGACATCACCATTCACACGAGCGTCCTCCCCCACGACGATCCGGACGCGTCCGTGGCCTTCTACCGCGACGTCCTCGGCTTCGAGGTCCGCAGTGACGTGGGACAGGGCAAGATGCGCTGGATCACGGTCGGCCCCGCCGGCCAGCCCAGCACCTCCATCCTTCTGGCGCCGCCGGCCACCGACCCCGGGATCACCGAGGACGAGCGCCGCACCATCGCCGAGATGATGGCCAAGGGCACATACGGCTGGATCCTGCTGGCCACCCGGGACCTCGACAGCACCTTCGCGCAGGTCCGGGCCGGGCACGCCGAGGTCGTTCAGGAGCCCACCGAGCAGCCGTACGGCATCCGCGACTGCGCCTTCCGCGATCCCGCGGGCAACTTGGTCCGCGTCCAGGAGCTCGGCTGAGCCGTCCGGCCATCAGTGCGGCGCGGCACCTGAGCGCCCTCGGCCGCATGGCCGGCCCGCACACATCCACCACGCGTATGCTCTCAAGCGGCGACGAGCAGTGCCTCCGCGCCGACCGGCCGGAACCCCGCTGTCCGAAAGGCACGTACGCTGCGGGCGTTGCCTGTTGCCTGCTGCGACCGAACCGGTTCTCCCGCGGGCACCAGATGGCGGGCGGCGGTTGTCGGCGCCCGGCCCAGGCCCCGGTGGCGTACGTCCTGTGTCTCTCCTCGAAGTCCCGTTTCTACCCCGGGCAGTTGTCCGAACGTCGCACGGTGCGGCGGTCAGGCACCGCGCCTTCCCGGCTCGCGGCTTCCCGGTTCGCGGCTTCCCGGTTCGCGGCTTCCCGGTTCGCCGCGTGCGTTCACGAGCCGTCGCTGCACATCCGCGACCAGGTCCCGGAGCCTCCCCTGCCGTACGCCCTCGTGGTCCAGCCACTCGTCGAAGCGCGGACGCAGATGCCGGGCCATGCCTGTGCCGTGGCGGCGCAGCACCGAACGGCTGATCGAGATCTCTTCCTGGAACTCTCTGCGCAGGTCATCGGTCCAGCCCTGTTCCCGGTCGGCCTCCTCCAGAGGGGCTTTGAGGGCGGCCACCGCCTCGTCGAGCAAGGTGAGCAGTTCCACGAATCCTCCCAAGGATCACCACGCGCGCCCCCGCACGGGAAGCCCCCGGAGCGAGACGCGCTCATCGTCGAGGTCAGTCCGTGCCGCCGGCAGTGGGCAGCGGCGCCCGGTCCGGGTGGGCCCGAAGCCCGTCGAGAATGATCACCAGATACCGGCGCCATGTCTCCAGCGGTCGTTCGGCCGACAGACCCATGACGGCATCGATCATCGCCGCGATGGGTACGACGTCGGCCCCGGTGACGCCGTCGCGCAACGCGCCCTGGGCGTGCGCCCGCGCCACCAACTGCTCGCAGCGCGCGTTGATCTCCTGCCGCGCTCGCGCCAGACCGGTTCCCTCGATGCTGCCGTCGCGCATCAGCTCGCGCAGTCCCCGGTTGTCCGCGGCCCGCCCCAGGGCCTTTTCCAGAAATCCTGCCAGAGCGTCGAACCCGTCGTCCTCGGCCAGCGCCTCCCGCGCCATCGCCGCGATCCCGTCGAGCTCTTCGGCGAAGACGGCCGCTGCGAGCGCCTGCTTGTCCGGGTACTTCCGGTAGACGGTGCCCACTCCGAGCCCGGCGTGGTGCGCGACGTCGTTGAGTGTCGCCTGAAGGCCACGCGCGGCGAAGACCTCGTGCCCGGCCCGGAGGATGCGCCGGCGATTGAGCTCGGCATCCCGTCTCAACGGGCGTGGCTCCGCAGCACCGGGTTCCCCGTCCGCCCTCCGCGCACCCATCCACGGCTCCCTTCCGCTCACGTGCACCGACCACAACCGGATACAGCATATCCGGTTCATGCTACGGTCCATCTAAGTGGATATTCAGTATCCACATAACGGTTCCGATGCGCCCACCGCGCGTCGGCGCACGGCTCGGAGGGGAAGGAAGCCAGGCATGCAGACCGTGGTCATCACCGGAGGAACCGACGGACTCGGCAGGGGGCTCGCCGCGCACTACCTGCGCCGGGGAGCACGCGTGGTCGCCGTGGGCAGTACGCCCGCCAAGGGGCAGGCTCTGCTGAAAGAGGCGGCAGCCCTATCGGCCGCGGACCGAGCTGTCTTCCTGCGGGCCGATCTGACCTCGGTCACCGCGGCCCGGGAACTCGTCACAGCGATCAGGAGCACCTGCCCCTCGGTGGACACACTCGTCCTGTGCGCCCAGCGGTACCGGCTCTTCGGCCCCCGCACCGTCACCCCCGAAGGGTTCGAGCACAGCTTCGCCCTCGCCTACCTGAGCCGGTACATCCTCAGTCATGGCCTGCGCGAAGCGATGGAGTCCGCGCCGCGACCGGTCATCATGAACGTCGGCACCCCGGGAACTCCTCTGGGCCGCATCCACTGGGACGACCCCCAACTGACGCGCCGCTACAGCGGCACCAGGGCCACACTCCAGTCCTTCCGCGCCAACGACCTGCTCGGCGTGGCCTTCGCCGCCCTGTACCCCGGCACACCGATCCGCTACGTCGGCTACAACCCCGGCGTGGTGTCGACCGGCATGCCCGACCATCTGCCCCCGCCGCTTCGCGCCCTGACCAAGGCGTCCTTCGCCTTGATCGCCACGTCCGTGACCAAGGCCGTGGCTCCGATGGCCCGGCTCCTGGACGAGCCGCCGGGCGAACGCTTCACCGCCTACCGCACCTCCCGCCGACTCCCCCTGAAGGGGCCCGCGTTCGACCGGGAGGCAGCGCTGCGACTGCACCGCCTCACCGATGAACTGGTGAGCCGCCGGAGGCCGTAGCCACGCACCGAACGGCGCTCCGTCGCTGCCGAGCCGCCGGGGGCGGGCTGTCAGAGGTCCCTCAACGCCTCGGCCGCGAACGAAACCGCGCACGCCACGCGGCCGGCCGGATGAAGCCCGGTGTACGAGGCCGCGGGGTCAGATCACCAGGGCCAGGGTGGACGCGATGGCCACCGACAGCACCGCGCCCACCCCGGTGATCAGGGCTCTGGCGTGGAGCATGCCGAACGAGGCGGCACGGGTGGTCGCACCCTCCGGATTCCGGGCGCTGTAGTGGACCGTCACGAACTCCCCCTCGGCCGGGACATGACGCGATTGGCGCTCCTCGAAGCTGACGGTGCGCCCGTCGGCCGTACGGAATTCCAGCGTGGGGTAACGGTGGGTGACGAGACCGCCCTCGGCGTCCTGGCCCTCCTCGGTACGCACGGCCGTGCACCGGGCCTCGGCCGTGAGTCCCTCCGCCCAGGCGGCCCGCAGTTGCGGGCCCTTGAGCTGGCGGTCCAGCAGTCGGCCGCAGATCACGCTCGCGCCCAGGGAGACGACGAGATAGACGACAGCGATGACCATGGTTCTCCCGGAATGCTCACGGCCCGGCCTCGGGCACCGGTATGCCTGACGGTCGAATGTCCGAAGGGGTGAAGGCAGCCATGATTCCGTGTGCGTCAGTCGTCGGCAAGGGGCGGCTCTTCGCCACGGAACCCCCTGGGAACGCAGACACCCCGGCGGCGCCCGGCCACCGACCCGGGCACGGTCCCCGGCGCCGTCCCGGGCGTCAGCCCGATGGCCTCGGGGCCTCCTGAACCTGGCCCGCCCCGGAACGCCGGATGGTCAGCCGGTCTCCGCCGGTGCGCCTCGAAAAGTGCGCCCGGTGGGCGAGCGGAGCAACGCCGATGGCCGCCTGGCGCGCGGAGCTGCTCGCCGCCTTCGACGACGGAGAACCGAGCGACAGCGCGCGAGCCATGGACCTGGCGGAGGAGCACCGCCTGCACATCGCCCACTGGTTCACCTCCTGCCCCGCGACATGCACCGGCGCATCGCGGACGACTTCGTCGCCGACCCGCGCGCCTTCGCCCTCGTGGTGCCCCCGTCGCAGCAACGCCCGGGACTGGCCTCCTATACCCGCGCGGCGGTCCACGCGAACGCGGGTCGCCGTACGCCGGGCCGCCCCCGCACCGAGAAGGAGCAGGAGAGCCGATGAGGATCCTGATCGCCGCGGCCGGTTCGCGTGGAGACGTCGCCCCCCATGCGGGTCTGGGCGCCGGGCTGCGCCGGGCGGGGTACGACGTCGCCCTCGCCACCACGGAGACCTTCGCGCCTCTCGTACGCGACGCCGGGCTGGAGTTCCGCGCTCTCCCCGGCGACCCACGCGTGGGCGGCGGCCGCACGGGCGGACGTGAACTGATGCGCAGCGCCGCCGCGTTCGTCACGGAGCTGGGCCAGGGGTTCGCCGACGCGACGGACGCCGGAACGGATCTGCTCCTGCTGTCGGCCACCACGGCCCCGCTCGGCTGGCACATCGCCGAGGCCACGGGTACGCCGAGCCTCGGCGTGTACCTCCAGCCCACCGCGCCGACCGGTTGCCCACGGACCTGGAGGACTTTCTCGGGGCCGGGCCCCGGCCCGTCCTCATCGGATTCGGGAGCATGGCGGGCGGCGACGGGGAGCGACTGAGCGGGATCGCCGTACGGGCGCTGCGTCGCGCCGGTCTGCGCGGCATCCTGCAGGCCGGCAGTGCCGGTCTCGCTGCCGACGACGAGGATGTCCTCACCATCGGGGACGTGCCGCACGCCCCGCTGTTTCCCACGGCTGGCCGCGGTGGTCCACCATGCCGGGGCGGGCACCTCCGCCGCCGCGCTGCGCGCCGGGGTGCCCTCGGTCACCGTACTGGTGACCGCCGATCAGCCGTTCTGGGCGGGACGGCTCGCCGCCATCGGCGCCGCCACCGCCCCGATCCCCTTCCGGTCCCTCACCGCCGAACGGCTCGCCGACGCACTCGGCCGGGTCGTCCGGCAGGAGACGTACACGAGAGCCGCTTCGGGAGCCGCGCGGCACATGCGGGCCGAGGACGGAACCGGCCGGACGCTCCAGGTCGTCCGGCGGATGATCCGGGGATGACGCCGCGCCCGCGCACACCGGGACGGCGCGACGAGTGATGCCGGGCGGCGGCCTTCCCTATTCCGGTGTCACGCCGCTCCCGGCCGGTCGAACGAGGCCTGGAGCCGGGGGATGTAGTCCGCGAGCGCGGCGGACCAGCAGCCGTAGTTGTGACCGCCGTCGCAGGTGGGGGCCAGTGTCGCCCCGTTGCCGTAGGCGACGAGCCGGCTGTCGATTCCGAGCTGGTCCATGCGGGCCTTGACCCGTCGGGCGGCGATGTCGGTGAAGTGGTCGATGAGGCCCTGGTCACCGGTGTAGATCGTGGTCTCGACGCCGGTGAGCCTGGCCAGGTTGCTGGTGGCGGCGGGGTTGACCGCCTTCCAGACGCGATCCGCGTCGAAGACCGGGTAGGGCGAGCCGTAGATCGCGTCACTGTCGACGGTGGGTCCGTAGCCGGTGCACTTTCCGGTGCCGGACGGGCTGGATGTGCTCACGGCGCACCATGCGCCCGTGAGGTTGAGTTCCGTGGCCAGGACCGCGCCGCGGATCTCCGCCATGTCGAAGTCGAGGCCGCCCGACAGGGAGGCGGCATGGCCGAAGAGATCGGGCCGGGCTTCGGCGTAGTGCAGGGCCCCGGAACCTCCCATCGACAGGCCGACGACGGCCCGGTGGTCCCTGTCGGCGATGGTGCGCAGGTTCGCGTCGATGAAGGGGATGACCTGGTTCAGGTGGAAGGTCTCCCAATTCGCCGCGCCGACGGGCGTGTTCTGCATGACCCAGTCGGCGTACCAGCTCTTCAGGCCGCCGTCCGGCACCACGGTGATCATCGAGTCCGAGCGCAGCGCGGGGGCGGCCGCGGCGTCGTCCACGGTCCCTCCTCCGCCGTGCAGGAAGTACGTCACCGGCCACCGCTTGGCGGGGTCGGCCCGGTAGTCGCGGGGAAGGAAGATCCGGATCCTGTGCGGGCCGGACACCTCCGGGGTGGTCACGGTGATCGTGAAGTCGGTGTCGGAGTGCGTCACGGTGCCGTCGGCGACCTGGGTCAGGCCGAACCCGTCGGCCAGCACCGGAGGGGCCGAGCCCTCGGCGTGTGCGGACGGCGTCGCGAGTATCGCGGTGACGGTCATTGCCGTGGCAACGACCGCTGCTTTCATGTGCGGTCGCCAAGCGGCGAGCGGTGATTTCACGGTTGTCCTCTCCGAGTACGGGTTCCCGCGATGTGCGGGGGTTGCGGGGTCCACCGGGCTTGCGGGCGTCCTACAGTGCGCAGAAGGCGTCCACCGCGGCCTTGCCGGTGTCGAGCTGTCCCTTGGTGCCGCCCATCATGTGGAACTCGTTGTTCGCGTGCAGCACCTGCTTGTCGCCGTCCTCGCTGGTCAGCCACTGGCTGAAGTAGCCGAGCACCGCGCCGTTGTGCCCCCAGCCCCACTTTCCGCAGGGCAGCTGGAGATGCTGGATTCCGAGTCCGTAGGCGGACGTTCCCGAACTGTTCGCGGGCACGGTGGTCTTGAGTTCCGTCATCTGCGCGGGTGCCAGCAGCTTTCCGGTCAGCAGCGCCCTCCCGAAGGCCGCCAGGTCGTCGAGGGTCGACACCATGGCACCCGCGGGCCCGAAGATCTGCACGTCGGAGACCGTGACGTCGTAGGTGATGAACGTCACCGGGTGTACGTAGCCGCGCAGGTGGTTGCCGTAGATGACGGGATCGGTGGTGGGGAAGCCGGTGTCGGTCAGGCCCAGGGGTTCGATGATGCGCCGCGTGATCTCCTTGGCCGCGTCGGCGCCGGTGACGGCCTTGATGATCATGCCTGCCAGCACGTAGTTGGTGTTGGCGTAGCCGAACTTCTGGCCCGGTGCGGAGTTCGGGGCGTGCTGCGAGAGGGCGATGTCCACCAGCGTCTGCGGGGCCCAGGTCTGCCGCGGGTTGGAGTTGAGGAGATAGGGGCCGGCGATCTGCGGACTGCTGGAGTACTCGGGCAGGCCCGATGTGTGGTTGAGCAGCTGACGGACCGTGATCTTCGTTCCGTCGTAGCCATTGGCGTCGACCGCTCCCGGGAGCCAGCGGGCAACGGTGTCGTCCAGGGAGAGCCGCTGCTCGCCTTCGAGCTGGAGCAGTACGGCGGCGGTGAAGGCCTTGGTGTTGCTGCCGATCCGGAACTTCGCCTTCGGGTCGGCGGGCACCTTGGTGGAGAGATCGCCGACGCCCGCGCGCACGTACTCGGTGGTGTCGCCCTGGCGCACCATGCCGATCACGCCCGGGTATCCATCGGCGACCCCCAGTTCGGCGCCGGCCCGCAGCAGGTCGGCCGGGGTCCTGTCCGCGGCGTTCGCCGGGCCGACACCGCTCAGCAGGAGGCAGGTCATCACGGCGGCCGGCAGCAGCCATCGCCGGTGCTTCGGCCCCGGCGCGGGCCGCCTGCCGGCGCCGTCTGCAGGTGCGTTCCCCGTGTCCGACGAGGTACGGGCCGCAAGGGTGGCGAGCATGCTCATCTCTGTGTTCTCCATGGTGTTGAGTGACCCGATTCCACCCGGGCGCCGTGTGGTTCGACGAGCGGACGCAATCCGGGGTCTACGGGAATTCGGTGACGATCACGGGACAGTCCCCGGCCTCGGCCCTCAGCCCTCAGCCCTCAGCGCCGGCACGCGGCCGCGATGAGGAGCAGCAGAAGGAGGACTCCCACCGCCTGCACACATCCGCAGCCGCTCTCCACACCCTTCCGGCCGGTCTCGACCTGGCCGCCGGGGGGAATTCCGGGATGCCGCTTGGCGTAGTGGTCCATCTGCCGCTGCTCGCCCTGGGATTCACCGAGCCACGGCGTCTTGAACCCGCACTCGCCGCACCAGTAGCGGTATGCCATGTCGACTCCTCAGGGGCCGTGGTCGGTGGTCGCTGGTGTGTCCATGGGACGGGAGGCGTCCGTGCGGGGTGGTGGGGGGCCGCTCGGGGCCCCACGGAGTGCGTCACCCGGCGGCGGTGCCGGCCGGGCACCACTGATCGTGGCGTTCCCGCGGTTCGGAGGACAGGCCATGGCACCGGCCATGTATGACCGGTCGTCACGGTAGGCTCACGGCCGACCGCGCTCGGTGTGGAGGGGGAATCGAAGTGGCGGAGCAGTTGGGCCCGTTGCTGCGACGGCTGCGGACCCGGTCGGGGCTGACGCAGGAGCAGATGGCGGAGCGGTCCGGGGTGAGTGTGCGCACCATCCGCAGACTGGAGACGGGCAAGTCCAGAGATCACCGGCTGGGGACGCTGAACCTCTTGGCGGATGCGCTGGAGGCCGGGGCGGAGGACCGCCAGCGGCTTGCGGCCACCCTCACGAGCTCGCGGACCGTACCGGCTCCCGCGACGCCCGAGCCGGCCGCCCATGTGCTCGAAGCGGTCGAAGCGCCGGAAGCAGCCCCCGTGCTCGAAGCGGTCGATGGCCGCCCCTCGGCACAGCGTGCCGCCGCTCCCGCTCCCGCGCCTGTTCCCCTTCCCTCTCCCCTTTCCGTTCCTGTTCCTGTTTCCGGAAATGAGCGGCGGGCGTCTCCGAATCCCGGCGTACTCCCCACCGCGGCCGACGAGTTGGCGAGGGAGATCAGGCGTCGTTGGCGACGGGAGGAGGAGCAGCGCCGGGTGCACGACCCCTTTCCCCTGCCGGTGCGCTGGCAGTACGCGCCGTCCTCACTGACCGACCACCCCGAGAACATTCAGCGCCTGCCGTCGGGAGCGACGTCCCCGCACCTGGACCTCGGCGGTGATCTGCGGAATGTGGCCGAGGTCTACCGGCGGATCCCGTCCGGGCGGCTGATCGTTCTCGGCCGGGCCGGATCGGGCAAGTCGATTCTGACGATCAGGTTCGTCCTGGACTTCCTGGAGACCCGGGCCCCTCTCGACCGGGTGCCGGTGATCTTCAGTGTCGGGTCCTGGGATCCGACGGCCGTCGCGCTGCGGGACTGGCTGATCGACCGGCTGGTGCGGGACCATCCGCACCTCACCCGGCGGGCCCCCGGCGGGTCGACGCTGGCCGCCGCCCTGGTCGACGCGGATCTCGTACTCCCGGTCCTGGACGGGTTCGACGAGATCGCGGAAGGCCTCCGGCGTACGGCGCTGGAGGCACTCAACACCACCTCTCTCCCCCTTGTGGTGACCTGTCGGCGTGGTGAGTTCGCCGAGGCGGTCCAGGAGGCCGGCTCCCCGCTGGTGTGGGCGGCCGGTATCGAACTCGGCGACCTCACCCTCGACGACCTCACCGTCTATCTGCCCCGGACGGCCCGGCCGGTCGCCCGTGGGCACGGCCACAGCGACGGTGGGGCGTCATGGGATCCCGTACTGAGGGAACTGCGTGCCCGGGAGGGCGGCACGGAGCCCGCCCTCGCCAGGGTGCTGAGCACCCCTCTCATGATCACCCTGGCGCGGACGATGTACAGCGAAGCGCCCGGCAGCGATCCGATGGAGCTGCTGGACTCCGAGCGGTTCCCCGACGCGCACTCACTTGAGGAACACTTATTGGCGGGCTTCGTACCGACGGTCTACCGGCACCGCGCCGCCGAGCGGACCGCCGACGGGCGCCGGTCCCCGGAGCGGGACTGGGGCGCGGTGCGCGCCGAGCGCTGGCTCGGCCATCTCGCTCACCACCTGGCCCGGCTCGACCGTGAGCAGCAGGATCTCGCCTGGTGGCAGATAGGCAATTCGCTGCCTCTCCCGACACGCGTCATGACGGTCGTGGTGGCGTCCGCCGTGTGCGTCGCCGTCTCCGAGTGGCTCGTCGCCCTCCTGTTCGCGTCGTACACGATCGGCGAGGTCCTGCTGCTGGGCAGCCTGATGGGGTCGGTGGCCGGACTCGCCTTCGGATCCGTGTACGGGCTCATCGCCTCGTTCGGGGCCGAGGAGTTCGAGCCCGCCCAGGTGCGGCTGCGGCTGCCCGGCACCGGGGGCGGCGTCGGCCGCCGGCCGGTCCGCACGTTCACCGCCCGGTTCGGAACCGTACTGCTGGGCGGCTTCGTGATGGGGGTCGGGTGTGCGTGTGCCCTCGTCCTCCAGCGCCGGCTCTACCACGGGCTCCCGCTCGTCGATGATGCGGTGATCAAGGGCATGCTCATCAACATGCTGGCCTTCGGGCTGATCTTCGGGGCGGGCGCCGGGCTGGTGTTCGGGCTCCTGGCCGCGCTCGAAGCGCCGCTGGACATCTCCTCGGCCGCCACGCCGGCCGGTCTGCTGTCCTCGAACCGCGCGACAGTGCGCCGCCAGGTCCTCGTTCTCGTACCGGCGCTCACCCTCGCGATCGCCTTGGTCGGGCATCTGGTCACCTCCCTGCTCCAGGGGGTTCTGGGGCCGATGAACTGGAAGGTGTCGGACGGGCTCGTCATCGGTTCGGTCGGCGGGGTCGGGGGTGCGTTCTCGTACGCGCTCTCCTTCACCGCCTGGGGACGGTGGGTGGTCCTGTGCCGTATCTGGCTGCCTCTGACCGGCAAACTGCCCTGGGACACGGCCGCGTTCCTGGACGACGCCTATCGCCGAGGGGTGCTGCGCCGGGCCGGTGCCGTCTACCAGTTCCGTCATATCCGGCTCCAGCACCATCTGGGCAGGGTGTTCCGGGAGCAGCAGTCCGGCTATGCGCCGGCCACGTTCACGCGCCGGGGGTAGCTCTCGCCGCCGACCGCGCCGCCCGGTCGTACGTACGGTGTGCGAAAACCCGAATGCGTCGGCCTGCGCGGTTCTGGGAGCATGCCCGGATGGCACACCGCCTCGAACCCCTGGTCATCCGGCACGCGCACCGCCTCCCGGCCCCCTTCGGACCCGAAGGCCGGGGCGAGGGCGCGGCACGCCGGTTCGACGCCGCGCTGATGTCCGTCGGTTTCAAGCTCTCGGCCGCCCTGATGGAGCATCTGTCGGGGCTGGCCGAGGAGACCGTCGTCGACACGGCCGTGCGCACGCTGGACACCGTCCGCGAGATGACCGGCGACCATGTCCGGCACAACGTCTACTTCGTCGACTTCCCGGACAATGTGCCGGACACGTACGACTTCTGGATGCGGTGCCTCGCCGACGCGCTCGCCGACGATGCCTCACGGGAGAGCGTCCTTGCCCGGCTCAGCACCGGTGTGCTCGACCTGCTGACCCTCCCGTCGTACGGCAACTACCGGCACACGTACGCCGAGATGCTCGCCGCTCATGACGAGCTGATCGCGGCGGCGGGCGACCGGATGACGGTGCTGCATCTGGGCGGCAGCCCGGAGGACGAGGTCACCGCCCTGTACCTGGCCCTGGCAGGCAGCAGCACCCCGCTGGGCGAGGACGGGCTGCGCGACCTCGGGGCTCTCGCCGGGCACTGTGCCGACGGCCCCCAGCCGGAGGCGATCCCGGTACGGGAGGTCCGTGCCGTCATCAACCTCGCCCGCCTCCGCGCCGGCGGGGACCTGCTGCTGGACACGGTCACCGATGTGCTCCGTCTCGCCTGCGCGTTGTCGGACGGCGATGTGACCCTGGTGGAACCCACCCGGTTCCGGTCGCTGTCCCGGCCGGTCCGCCGCGCCCTGATCGCCGGACTCGACGCGGTCGTCGCGGCGGCCCCCGCCAAGCTCGCCGATGTCACCGCGCACCGCGAGGCGTTCAAGCGGCTCGGCGAGCGCCTCCACCCGCACGAGTACCCGGGCCGGCCGCACGCCGCCGATGTGTTCGCCGTGGCCCGGGGGGAGAAGGAGGCCCGGTCCTTCGACAGCCACGTCGAAGAGCTGCTGGGCCTGAACGACGTCACGGGGGCTGTGCGGCTGCTGACGGCGGCCCCGGGCAAGCTGTTCCGCTCCCTGGACCGTCTGCTGCGCGTCTGCCGCACCCAGGATGAGCGCGATGCCGTCGTGGCCGCTGCCGAGCAGGTCGCCCCGCAGGTCTCCGGCCGGGTCCTGTTGTCGGTCCGCGAGCACTTCCACAACCGTGTGCGGGAGACGGGCGGCCGCCGCGTCTTCGTCAACGGCCACGGCCGGGCCTGGGTCACCGCCGACACCCGCCCTCCCGTGCCGCTGCCCGAGCGCGAGCGCCTGACCGCAGTTCTCGACGCTCAGACGCGCAGCCGCCTTCCGGAGCCGGAGCACCTCCTGATCGACCCCGGCATGCTCGATGTCGCACTCCCGCTCAGCGGCCGGGCGACGGCCTCCGGTCTCGGCGTGCTGCCACGCGGTTCCCTCTCCCCCGTCGACGGTGAGCTGCTGCGCTTCTTCGTCCACTGGAAACAGACGGAGCACAGAACCGACTACGACCTGTCGGCGCTGATGCTGGACGCCTCGTACGCGACCGTCTCCTGGTTGTCGTACACCGCTCTCTCGGACGTCGGGGGCGTGCATTCCGGCGACATCACCGACGCGCCCGACGGCGCCTCGGAGTTCATCGATCTGCGCCTGGACGCCGTGCGCGGCACATTCATCGTTCCGCAGGTCAACATCTTCGCGGGGGAAGGCTTCGAAGAGGTCGAGGAGTCGTTCTTCGGCTTCATGCTGCGCGACGCCGAGCAGCGGGGCCGTCCCTTCGAGCCGCGTACCGTGCGCATGAAGTCGGAACTGCGTGGTCCGGGCCGGGTCGCGCTGCCCCTGGTGTTCCTGCGCGGGAGCGACGGCCGGTGGTACGCCAAGTGGCTCCACCTGTATCTCCGGGGCGCTCCGCACGCCAACCGCGTCGAGGGGAACCGGGTGTCCGTCGCGACGCTGGTGCGGGGCATCGTCGAGCGCGATCACCTCACCGTCCGGTATCTCACCGGCCTGATGGCCGGTCGCGCGACGGCCGTCACGCGCTGGGACGGCGTTTCGGTCCCGGCCGGCCCCGTGACCTACATCGGTCGGGAACGCCCGGACGGGCTGCACCCGGATTCACTGGTCATCACCCCGGAAAACCTGCGTGCCCTGATCCCCGGCTGACTGCTAACGTGTGCCCCGGCGAGGCCATGGACGGACTTCCTTCTCACTCCTCTCACAGATCCAGTCCCTCCGCTTTCCTTGCCCTCGACATCATGCCGGGGTGCCGAACGGCACCCCGGCATCGTCGTCTTCGTCACCGGGACGGGCGGCCGGGCATTCCCCCGGCCGTTCCCCGCCTCCGGGAAGGGCCGCCGTTCCCGGCTACCGGTCCCCTGCCGCCGCGACGGCGCCGAGGCTCGTGGGGTACAGGTATTTCCGCTCCGGAATGACGGTGCCGTGCACCCAGGCGTCGAAGAACCCGGTGAGGTCCCGCTGCGGCGAGACCTTCTTCGCGAGCGCCTCGAACTGCGGCCAGGAGGCGTTCCCGTAACGGTGTTCCTTCTGCCATCTCCTGAGGGTCCCGAAGAAGGCCGCGTCCCCGACGGTCCGCCGCAGGGCGTGCAGCATCAGCGGCCCCTTGTCGTACAACGCCGGGTCCAGTTCCTTGCCCTGGCCCGGGTCGTAGAGCTTCACGTTCCAGAACCCGGGGTTCTCCCTGTTCTCCTCCACCGTGTCGGCGTAGAAGCCGGTGTCGAGGTCGGCACCGCCCTTCTCCTCCCACAGCTGGTTCGTGTACTGGGCGAAGCACTCGGCGAGGCAGCCGTCGCGCCAGTCCGAGAACGAGACGCTGTTGCCGAACCACTGGTGGGCGTACTCGTGGACCATCGAGGCGTCGAACATCATGCCCTCGTACGTCGGACGGCTCTGGGTCTCCAGTGCGAGGGGGCCACTGCCGTCGTCGATCGGCCGGCCGGTGACGATGCCGCCGGCCGAGGAGAAGGGATACGGGCCGAACTTCGAGGACAGGAAGCCGATGATCTCCGGGAGCAGTGCCTCGGCGTCGGGATCGATCACGGCACCGGGGCCGTACGCGTTGATCACCGGGGTGCCGTCGGCCAGTTTCGAGGTGTTGACGGTGAACTTGCCGATGGCGATGGTGCTGACGTAGGTGGCGAGCGGCTTGTCCTCGTACCAGCGGAAGGTCTTGGTGCCGTCGGCGGATGAGGTGGCCGGGCCGGGGCGGCCGTTGCCGATCACGGTCCAGGTATCGGGGACCGTCGCGGTGAGCCGGAAGGTGGCCTTGTCGGACGGATGGTCGTTGGCGGGGTACCAGGCGGTGGCGGAGTGCGGTTCGCCGGTCACGTTCGCCCCGCCGTCGGCGAATCTGTGCCAGCTCCTGCCGACGGGCTTGCCGGAGTAGCGGACGCGTACGGCGAAGTGTTGCCCCTTGGCGATCCGGCGGGCCGGGGTGATGACCAGTTCGTGCGCCCCGCTGCGGGTGAAGCTCTTGGCGGGGCTGCCGTCGACGGTGACCGATCCGACCTCGAAGCCCTCCAGGTCCAGGTTGAGGCGGTCGAGGCCGCCGGTGGCCGTGGCGCTCACGGTGGTGTCGCCGGTGAGGCGGTCGGGGCGGGCCGGGTCGTAGGCCACGCGGACGTCGTAGTGGGAGACGTCGTACCCGGGGTTCCCGTCGTCGGGGAAGTACGGGTCCCCGATGCCGGTCCCGGCGCCGACGGCGGTGGCCGCGGAGGGCACGGCGGTCAGCAGTACGCTGCCCGCCAGGATGCCCACCAGCGCGGGATAGCGGTGCCGTCTCGTTGTGCTGTGCATAGGTCCTGTTCCCAGCCGTGGTGGCGGTGGTCGGTGATCAGTGGGTGACGAGCTGCCAGGTCACACCGAGGACGGCGTTGGCGCTGAGGGTCTGGACTCCGGGGTCCACGTTGCCGATACGGTCGCACGCGTCGTGGTAGCAGTCGCCGAGGCCGGTGCTGAAGCCGGAGACCGGGATTCCGGCGTCGCCGAAGGACTCGTGGTCCGAACCTCCGATACCGACGTCGAACGTGGGCAGCCCCTCGGCCGCGAAGTACGCCTCGAACGCCTCCGTGGCCCTGGGCTCGTCATGGACGACAAGCCACTGCCGCACGCTCCTGGTGCCGGTCATGTCGAAGTTGAGATAGACGTCGATCTCCTTTCGCTCGGCGGCGGAGAGCTTGCCCACATAGTCCTTGGAGCCGATCAGGCCCTGTTCCTCCGCACCCCACCAGGCGAACCGCAGGTGACGCTCGGGCGCGACGCCCGCCCGCGACATGGCGACGGCGGTGGCGAGCACGGCGGCCGAGCCGGAGCCGTTGTCGTTCATTCCGGGCCCCGCCTCGACGCTGTCGAGATGGGCGCCGACGAGAACGACGTGGTCCGGGTCGCCGCCCGGCCAGTCCGCGATGAGGTTGTACCCGGGGGCGCCGTTGTGCGTGAACGGCCGCAGACTCGTACGGAAGCCCGCCCTGTCCAGCACACCCTTCACATACGTCAGCGACTGCTGGAATCCCCTGGTGCCGTGGGCGCGGTTGCCGCCGGTACGGTCCGCGACGGCCTGGAGGGCCCGCAGGTGCGGCATGACCTGTTCCGTGGTGACCACGGGGGCGTGCGGCGACTTCTGCTCCGGGGGTGGGGACGCGGCTGCGGCGGGGGCGGCGGCCAGGGCCGCACACAGGCCGAGCACCACGCCCGTGCGCCGGATCCGGCGGGATATGTCCATGCGGGACTCTCTCCTTGAGGGCAGGGGCGGAACGTCCGGCGTGGAGCCGGAGAACGAGAGTCGCCGGTGGGTGTCAGGAAACTGTCAGAAACCTGTGTCCGCCCGGTAGTTCGTCGCGCACGGGCGGCACATGCGCGCCGGTACCGCCCCGTCCGGGCGCGGCCCGCCCGTGGTGGACCTTGCGTACCCTGATACGCGTCGAGGCCGCACGGGCTGCTCCGCGCGGCGGCGACCGTCGCGGGCGTGGTCCTGCTGTGACGCCCGGCCCGCAACGGGCCGGGGACTTGACGCGGCAGTGCGTCGTGCGGACAGGGGCGCCCCGGCGAAGGCGGCTTCTCCGCACCACGAGCTACCCGTGTGGGAGCCGGTAGACGGAGACATGTGAGCGCGAATCGGCGGTGAACTCGCCTCCCCGCCAGTCGGCGTGCCGGGATTCCAGCTCGAAGCCCGCCAACTCGGCCATGAGGTCCAGCTCTGCGGGCCAGATGTAGCGGTGCGGGCTGCGGAACACCTGCGACGTCCCGTCGTCGTCGAACCGGAAGTGGTGGGAGACGACTTGCTGGCGCAGCACGTCGTAGGTGTCCAGACCGATGTAGCCGGTCTCGGACTGCCAGACCACGGCCTGTTGTCCCGGCGGGAGCTTCCTCAGTTCCGGGACCCACAGCTCGATCACGAACCGTCCGCCCGGTGCGAGGTGGCGGGCGGCATTGCGGAAGCAGGCGACCTGTTCCGCCTGGGTGAGCAGGTTGGAGATGGTGTTGTAGACGAGAAAGACCAGCTGGAATGTGCCGGGGGCTCCGGCGGTCGCCATGTCTCCCACGACGACCGGGATCGTCGCGGCATCCGCCTTCGTCCGCAGCCGGTCGATCATCGGCTGTGACAGCTCGATGCCGGTGACCGGCACTCCGCGCCGTACGAGCGGGACGGCCACACGGCCGGTTCCGATGGCGAACTCCAGCACCCGCCCGCCATCGGCGAGTTCGGCGAGACGGTCGAGCACCGGGTCCAGGGTCTCCGGCGCGAACATTCCGGTGCCGGGCGTGTCATAGCTCCGGGCGGCTTCGGTGTTCCAGATCTGGTTCTGTCGCATGCCGCCAAGAATTCCTCGGGCGAGCGGCGATGTCGACGGATTTCCGGCCCCCGCGCGCCCGAGTGACCGGCCCTCAGCGCGGCTTGATGGTGGCGAGCTGTACGAAGAGGAGGACCAGTTTGTAGGCATCGGCGAAGTCGGCGGCGGTGAAGGTGACCGTCCGGCTGCCCTCGGCGCGGGAGACTCCCGGTACGAGTGTCGCCAGGTCGGCCGTGGACGGGTTGTGGAGATCGATCTCGACATCGAGCGGCCCGGCGATGGTCAGCGGCGGGACCGGCACGGTCCGCCTCACCGCTTCGGCGGCCGCCTCGCGCAGGCGCTCCCGGGCCACCTCGGGGTGCAGGGTGACAGCGGCGGCCTGGCCGAGTGCCTGCTTGACCGGAACGGTGGCCGCGGCGGGGACCAGGGCGAGGAGTTCGGCGCAGGCCGCGTCGTCGCCGCTGAGCAGTACGACCGGCACGCCCAGGTGCCCTGCCATGGCCGTGTTGAGACCGATCTCCCCCAGGGAACGTCCGGCCACGCGCACATCGAGGATGTCGTCGCTCATGGAGTGCGACAGCACGCCGGGCCCGCCGCCGGCACGGGCGTGATAGCCGATCAGGAACACGGCGTCGGTGTCCTCGTCCAGCCCCCCGAGCATGCCGAACGGGCGCGGCTTCCCGCGTACCAGCCGTACCCGTCGGTCCAGTTCCTCCGGCAGCAGACTGCGGTACGTGCCATGGGCGTCGGCGACCAGAACCTCGGCGGACGGTTCGGCGTCCAGGACTCCGGCGACCACGGCGTTCGCTTCGGCCGTCATCAGTGCCCGGCCTCGTTCGAAGTCGTAGCGGTCCGGGTTCGTCTCGGTGGGATGCACGATCCCCGAAACGCCTTCGATATCGACCGAGATAAGGATCTTCATACCTCCGGGACCCTACGCGACGGGCCGACGGGGCGCGCCCGGATCGGCGGATCAGCGGCGCCATCCCTCCGGGCGGCCGGAGGGGCGCGGCCCCACGCATTTCCGCGAGCCCAGTTGTGACCCCGCACGCCCCTTCCCACCCCTGTGCAACACGCGTGCCCATGAAGGGTTCGGGAAGGTAGCCGAGCATGGGATTTCGCACGGTTTTCGCCCACCTCTGCGGTTCCGTTCCGCGGCTTCGCCGTTCCGCCGACCGCCCGGTACCCGTTCCGCCGGGTCGGGCACGGCCGACAGGCACGCCGTCGTGAGCGAGCGCTGCGAGGGGATCGTTCAGTTCTACAGCTCCGCCGAGGGGTACGGATTCGTCGTCCCGCACGGCCGCAAGGAGCCGCTGTACCTCACGGCTGACGACATCGACGCCGAACGCCGGGTCCTCTCGGAGGGCCAACTGGTGTCCTTCGTCATCGAACTCGGCCAGGGCAGGTTCGTGGCCCGGAACGTCCGCCCATGAATCGGGGCGGCCGAAGCCGTGGCCCCGCCGTACTCCACGCTGCGGTCCCGCCCCGCCCGCCGGGACCGCGGCCTCACAAGGATGGGCCCCGGCCGGACGTCTGCCGGCACACGCCCTAATAGGCGGTGCTGAGTTCCCAGAACCGGAAGACGGTGGAGGTGTCCAGGCAGTTCTGCAGGCCTCGGATGTCCTCGTGGGCGACCGCGTACTGCTTGCCCTGCCAGAGCGGCAGCATCGGCAGCTGCTGCGCCACGATGTCCTGGAGCTTCATGTACTCCTGCCGGGTGTTCGCGCGGTCGGTCATCGACGAGGTCTGAGGGATGATCTTGTCGGTGATCTCCTTGTTCTCGTAGTTGTTCGACAGGACGTTGCCCGCGCCGAAGAACGGCTGGGTGAAGTTGTCCGGGTCGGGATAGTCCGGCACCCAGCCCTTGACGTATACGCCGTACTTGCCTTCGGCGATGCCCTTCTCGTACTCGTCGAAGGGGACGGACTTCATCCTGGCGTCGAACAGTCCGCTCTGGTTCAGCTGGTCGGCGATGGTCCGCAGTTCGTCGTCGGTGGCGGGGCCGTAGCGGCTCGGGGTGGACCAGAGGGTGAGTTCCACCTTGTCCGTGATCCCCGCGTCCCGCAGCTCCTCCTTGGCCTGCTTCGGCTGCGGGCTGTCGCCGTACGTGTCGAAGAAGGACGTGCCGTGGCCGGTGATGCCGACCGGGACGACCGAGTAGAGCGGTGTCGCCGTGGACTGGTAGACCTCGCTGACCAGGGAGTAGCGGTCGATGAGATAGGCGATGGCCTTGCGCACCGCGAGCTTCCCGACCACGGGGTCGTCGACGTTGAACACCATGTGCTGGACTTCGGCACTGTTGCCCTGGACGACGTCGATCCCTTCCTTCTCCTCGGTGGACGAGGTGTCCAGAGCGGCGATCGCCTTGGCGCTGAGGCCTCGGTAGGCGATGTCGACATCGCCCTTCTCCAGGGACGACTGAAGGGCCTGCTGGTTGCCCCGGAAGAGCTGGAGCGTGACGCCGGAGTTCTTCACCTCGGCGGTTCCCCGGTACCCGGAGTAGACCGAGAAGACGGCCTTCGACTCCTCGATGGAGTCCAGCTTGTAGGGGCCGGAGCCGACCGCCTTGCCGCCCTCCAGCAGACCGTCCTTGGGGTAGATCTGACGGTCCACGATGGAACCGGCACCCGACGCGATCTTGCTGGGGAAGGTGGCGTCGGGCACCTTGAGGCGGAAGACGACCGTCTTCTCGTCCGGGGTGTCGATCGACGCGATCGTGGAGAGCAGCGGTGCCGGACCGGCCGGGTCGTTGATCTTGATCGTCCGGTCGAAGGAGTATTTGACGTCCGCCGACGTGAGGCTGTTGTCGTTGCTGAACTTCAGCCCGTCCCGCAGGGTGCACGTATAGGTCTTGCTGCCGTCCGAGAACTTGCACTCCTTCGCGGCTTCCGGGACGGGGGTGGAACCCCCGGGCGGGAAGCTCAACAAGGACTGGAAGACATTGTTGAACAGCAGCCAGGAGCCGGGGTCGTATCCCGCAGCCGGATCCGTGGCCAGAATGTCGTCGGACATCCCGACAACTATCCTTTCCTTGTCGTCCTGGGAACCGCAACCCGCCAGTATCAGCGCTGCCAGTACCCCGGCGATAAGGGTGATCGGCCGCCTCGTACGAACCTTCACAGAACGTGCCTCATACTCTCGGCCGGCCGCGTGGGGGGTGTCCCCGGACAACCGGATCAGGTCAGAAACGACGGCGAACGCCGCGCCCGTCCAGCACTGCCGACCCGACCGGGGCGGTGGTGCGGACCGGCAGACTGACCGGACTCGGTGTTCGCCAGGAACTCCATACATGGTGATTGACCGCCAAATGCCAGCTGGTGAAAGGCAGTTGACAGATCATGATCGATCTCGTGGTGGTGATTGACAATCTACTGGGATACCGCGATGCACGGTGGAACATCGTACGAAAAAAATCTTCGTTCGGCAGCTCTCCGAACCCGCGCGGGCCCAAACCCGCGAAAGGGTGTCCGGACATCTCGGAAATCCGACTCGTCAAGCCGGATGCTTCATGCCTCAGTACAACCTGTCGGTCTATACGAACAGATTGAGGACCTTGAGGTGAACGCCGAACGACCGCATGCCGCAATCGAGCTGCCCCAGGGGTCCGGGTGGGACCGGGACGCCGCAATGCGTCCGCCCCGTACCGGTGGACGTCCGCCTGTCACACCACGATGCAGGTCATCGCCGCCCACAACAGGGGGGAGTGTTCGATGCGTCCGCCGGTGCGCCAGCGGTCCAGCTGCTCCCGCTGCCAGCGGCCGAGCCGGTGCACGGGGTCACGGTGCTCATGGGCGGTGTCGACGGCGATGACCGCCTCCGACAGCGGCCGTACGGACTCCGCCACTCCGGCCAGCCGGTGGAACGCGAGGTTCGTCGGCAGCGCCCAGCGGGTGGCGGTGACCAGTTCCGCACCGTTGTGGATCATCGCCGTCGCCAGGCCGAAGGATTCGGCGAACCGCAGATCGCCACCGCTCTCACAGGCGATCAGCGCGACCCGGCGTGGCGCGGGCCACAGTTCGGCCCCCGCCGCACCGTCCGCCCGGAAGGGCAGAGTGCCGAGGAGGAGGTCCTTGGCCGACAGCGGCCGGTGGGTGCGGACCACATCGGTGAGGCCTTCCGTTCCCGGACCGCAGCACAGATGGAGCGTGACGTCCTCGCTCTGCCCGCCCCCGACAGGCGCACTGCTCACATGTCCGACATACATCAGCCTGTCCGCGCCCTCGCGCAGCACACGGCTCAGCCAGTCCCGGTCCAGGTCCGTACGCCGGAAGGCTTCCGCCGCCGTACGTACCGGCGGTACGACACCGCCCGAGTCGAGGCGGCTCCGCACGAGCGAGAGCAGCGCGGGGTCCGAGCCCGGAGGCCCGAGTACGGAGCCGAGCGGGGAGTCGGCCCGGAAGCCGGGCACCCTGGGGTCGAGGACGAGGACGACGGCGCCCCCGTCCGAGGCCGGGCGTCCGGCGCGGTCCGGGCGCCGCAACGAGACCGGTGCGGTCGTCACGACATCCGCGAGGTCGATGAGCCGGACGTCGTCACCGTCGACGGCGAGCAGTTCCCACGGCACCTGGGCGACCCGGGGCGAGGGCTGGATCCGGATGCGGGGCCGCACGCCGCCCGCCGACACATGGCGGATCTGCGCGGTCAGCCCCGGCGGCCACAATGCCTCGGAGAGGATCCGCGCGAGGCGGTACTCGCTCGCGTGCCCGGCCATCGCCCCGGAGTCGAACGCGCGCCGCATCCCCTCCGCACCGTCGGCCCGGATCGCTCGGCCGGCCGTTCCCGTCGTACCGTCCGCGCCGCCCGCACCGGTGCCGTCGGCCGGGCCCGCTCCCGGCAGCGCGGCGGCCAGCGCGCCGACCGCCCGGTCGACCTCGGCGCCGGGCGCGTGCCCGGTGCCGAACCCGCGGGCCCCGCTCGTCCATGTCCAGGTCATGAACAGGTCACCGGCGTCGGCCAGCCGGACCTGAACCACCGGACGGTCCGTCACGTCGTCGGCATCCAGAGCGACACCTCTTCCTCACTCACGATCCGCCGGTGATAGCGGAATTCGGCCGCCTCGACATACTCCTGGAGCGCGGTGCGGCCGGACTCCGGCGACATCCGCACCTTCGGCGGCGGCGCCACACGCAGTCCGACCGAGGCGGCGGCCTCCGCCGCACCGCCCCCCATCAGCGTCGGACCGCCGCCGTGCCCGTGGGTCTTCATCCCGGAGGCCGGAAACACGCCTTCGGCGTCCCTGCCGGACCACACCCTCACGGGGGCCGTAAGCGAAGTCTCCGGCGGCGTACGGTCCAGGGCGAGCGAGGCACCCGCGCAGCGGTGCTCCACGAGTTCGAAGAGAAGCCCCTGATCCTGGCGGCGTACGGCGAGGCGGAAGACCAGGCGCATCGCGTCGTCGGCCAGTTCCAGCCACTGGCTGCGCGCGTGGGTGGTGACGAAGTCGTACCGTGCCGCTTCCAGGGCCAGCGCGGCGGGCAGCGCGAGGGAGACAGCGGTGCCGATGGACTCCATCAGCCGGTCCCCGTGATCCGTCCGGTTCATGTTGTCCTCGAGGGCCGCGGCGAGCATGAGGTCCACCTGTGCGCACCGCTCGTACACTCCCTGCGCCTCGTACACCTCGCGCGCCTGCTGGGACAGCCGGCGCATCCCGGTGATGTCCCCCCGGGCGTAGGCCTGCTGGGCGGACAGCAGCCTGGTGTCGGCGGTGGCGACAGCGGCACCGAGCCGTTCGAAGCGGGCCAGGCTCGAGTCCATCAGGCCGGCCGCGCGGGCGGGATCGCCGCGCAGCCCGGCGAGAAAGCCCCGCGCCTGCTCGCAGACCGCCAGATCACCGAACTGCCGCTGCCGCTCGAAGACCGCGGACGCCTCGGCGTACAGCCGCTCAGCGAGGTCCAGGTCGCCCCGGCGCATCGCGGCATACGCCCGGTGCGCCGTCAGCTGCTGCCGCTCACCGGTGTCCGCCGTTGCCCGATAGCCCTCCTCCGCGCGGGCGAAGTAGTCCTCGGCGGATGCGAACCGGCCGGTCGAGGCGCAGATCAGCCCGAGTCCGCTCAGCAGGCGCGGCACGGCGGGGACCACTGTCGCGGGCGTGGTGGCCACCAGCGCCGAGGCCAGTTCCTCGGCCATGCCCCATTCGCCGCGCTCGATCAGCAGATGTACCCGGTTCAGGCCCAGTTCGGCGGTGCGCCATCCCTCGGGATCGTCGAATTCCGGCAGCAGCGCCGCCGCTTCGTCCAGGGATGCCAGTGCCTCGTCCAGCCTCCCGGACCCGCGCAGCAGGTCGGCGCTGCCGAGCAGCGTCTTCACCAGCACCTCCAGCCACCGCTGGCGGCCCAGCGGCCCCATCGGCTCGGACCGGATGCCGCGCAGGAGTCCGAGAGCCCGCTCGATCGGTTCCGCCGCGGCGGCCGGATCCGCGGCCATGAGCCGGAGCACTCCGATGTTGGACATCAGGTGTGCCCGCAGGAACCGCACATCGGCCGTGTCCTCCATGCTCCCGGCCAGGGTGAGCAGCTCCGCGCAGACAGCCCCGGCCGCGGCGAGATCCGGGGTCGTCTGATGGTGCTCCACCAGCGCGAGGCCACTGTCGAACGGCTCGCCGAACAGCGGCGCCGCAACGTTGTCGGCCGGCTCCGGGTCCATCGGGTTCCTCCCGTCCATGGGGTCCATCGGGTTCTCCGCCTGCCCGGGGAGTTGTCCGGCACGTTGGCCGGCCCGGCTTGCCGGGAGGGGCACTGGGCGTGTGTCGAAAGTAGCGCCGTCCGCCCGAAGGGCGGGGCTCACGGCGTCCGGTGCGTGCGATCGCAAGGCGGAACTTTCGGCACACGCCCTAAGGCGGGCGCACGACGACAGCTACGGCACCTCGCGGCGTTGTCGGAACGCCCGCATACATTCCAGTATGCGGGCGTCCCTCCGCCTTGCGATGCACCGCATCTGACGCCGCGCGCTGATCCCCCAGGGATTACGGGACAGCCCTTAGAAGTCCTGGGTGGTGGTCGCCGCGACGATCTCGGCGAGGAACGGCCCCGGGAACGTCTCGCGCGGCACGGGTTCCGCGGCGGCGTCCGACAGCCGCCGCCGGGCCAGGGAGCGGATCGCCTCACGGTACGCGGCGTCGCCGGCGTCACCGGGGCCCGGATCGAACCCGGGCAGCAGGACGCCCACGTCGATCCGCGGCGTCACCGTCGAAGCCATCAGTTCCAGGTGCGCCCGGCCGGTCCATACGTCGCCCCGTCTGCTCAGGGGGACCCGTTTCGCCGGGCCGCCGTCCACGCGGACCTCCGCGACGAGGGGCACACCCGAATCGGGCGCCGCGGCGTCCGTGACGACCTCGACCTCGATCTCCCGTCGCGCACCGACGGCGCGGGCGGTCCAGGACACGGCGTTCTCGGCCGCGTCGACGAAGCCGGGCGGATAGCGATGCCATTCATTGGTCCCCGAGCCCTGTCCGATCACCCGGCCGCCCGCGACGGGAGGTTCGCCCGCCGCCGCGAGGGCGTAGTCATGGTCACCGGTCCGGGCGAACAGCGCGCCGAGGTCGGCCGGCGTGTCTGCCGGGCGGTCCTGACCGAGGGAGATACGGAGATGGCGCAGCGCCGGACCATCCAGACCGGCGTTGTCCGCGGCCTCGTCGATCAGCCGCAGGACGTGCTCCACGTGCCGTCGCGGACGGTGTGCCGTGCCGGACGGTTCCGGTGCCGAGCGCCACCACTGGATCAGTGGGGCGAGCCCGGCCCGATGGTCCTCGACCAGTTCGGCCACGCAGTCGTCGGGCTGGTCTCCGGAGATGCCGTACGCGGTGCCGTACACGGAGTGGTGGGCGGTCCCGTACGGGATGTCGTACGCGGCGTCGGGGGCGGTGTCGTAGGGCGTGCCGAACAGTTGCTGGCACTCATGGGTGAGCGCGGCCAGCTCCAGCCCCAGCAGGTCCGGTTCGAGCCCGGAGATTCCGTCCAGGTACGACGTCGGCCACCATCGGGCCGCCCAGTGTCCGAGGGCGAGCCGGGCGGCGCGGTCCGCCAGCGCGGTCCCTTCCGCCGCCACCCCGGCGCGGTCCGCTCCGCCCTCCGCGCACGCCTGCACAGCGGCTGCGGTGCGCTCGCCGTAGACCGCCCACAGCCACTGCTGCGCGCTCCCGGCGTCATGGACCTCCGCCACCGGCAGGCCCGGGGCACGGAGAACGGGCCAGGTCAGAATCGCACCCGCCACATCGAGGACGGACCGGGCGAAGGCCGGCCCGAACCCGCCGGTCCCTCCCGGCGCACCGGGTGCGGCCTGCCCTGTTGTGACCAGGATCGTGCCGTCCCCGGCGCGTGTGACCGTGATGTCGGGCTCAGGCATCACGCGCTCCTCGGCCCGGCCGGCTGCGCCGCGCCGCCCGGGTCCGGCGCCTTCGCGGAGAGCGTGCGCAACGCGGCCCGGACCCTGGCACGGTGGTCCATCATCACGGAACGGGCCACCCCGTCGAGGACTGCCCAGGCCGGGCCGATGCCGTCCAGCGGCGCGTCGCGGACGTCCCGCCCGTGCAGCCTCACCCACAGGCGCCGCATGTAGGCCACCCACGGCGTCCGGAGGTCCTGGGCGAGCGCGTCCAGGACACCCCCGTCCGGGTCGCGCCGGGGAGAAACGGTCATCCTGCGGGCGTGGAGGACCGACGCCTCGCGCTGCCAGCGGCTGTTGACGGCCCGGTGCGCCGCGGTACGGCCCAGCCCGGCTTCCCCCGGTTCCCCGGGTCGCCCCGGTCCGCCGGTTCCCCCGCAGCCCAGTGGATCGAGACCCACCGCGAGCCGGCCGCCGAGGACCACGGCGACCCGCAGGCTCTCGTCGTTCAGGCCCAGCGGAGCGCAGCTGCGGCCGGCCTCCCGCCGGACCAGCTCCGGCACCGTCGGCAGTTCCTCGCGCCGCGCCGATGCCTGGAGCGCGGCGAAGACCCGCTCGAAGAGCGTGCGGTCCAGCGGTGCCGGAAGTGTGGCGGTCGAGGCTCCCCGGCCGACCTCCGGACGCGGGGGCAGCTGGTGTCCGGTCAGCTTCAGGTGGGCCGGCAGGTCCTCGCGCCCCCAGACTCCGTGCGGGTGTGCCCACAGCGCACGGCCGAGCAGGCTCCCGTACCCGCCGTCGATCAGGGCCGTGAAGGCCGGCGAACGCGGCTCCGGGCCTGTCGCACCACGGGTACCCGCGGCATCACCGATACCTGTCGCACCACAGGCTTCGAGCACTTCGGTGGCCAGTGCGGCCGCGGCGACCGCATCACCGGCCGGGGCCGGCCGACGGCTCTCCCAGGCGGCGGCCAGGTCCCGTTCGAGCACCGTACGCCGGACGGGGTCGGCCAGATGGTCCTTCAGCGCCTGCACCGTACGGCCGCCGGCCGCGTCCGCGACCCCTTCGAGGGTGGCCCTGGCCAGCGCGTCGGCACCGGCCGAAGGTGTTCCGTGTTCGGCGGCCAGCTCGAAGCAGAGCTGGAAGTACAGGTCCTGGGGGTTGCCCACCACGATGCCCAGGGCCCGGCGGGTCTTCTTGAGCAGGGTGAACCACCGCGCCGTCGCCGCGAGGCGCTCGCGGTCGTCGTGGATCAGCTCCTCAAGGCACGCGGCCTCCGCCGGGCCGAGGTAGTCCGTCGCGAGTTCCGGCCGCAGCGAGGGCCTGACCAGCAGAGGCAGCACGATCAGCTTGACCGTCCGGGTCAGCGGTGCGCCCCCGGGGCCGCTCAGCGGCTCCAGTCCCTGCCCGAGGCCGCGCCAGGCTCTGTCGATGACCATGGCGCGCGGAACGCGTTCGCCGGTCGGCTGGGTCGAGGACGGCATGGCACGAGAGTACGACGGACCGAAACGGGCGGGCGAACCTGGGATCGGTAGGCTGCCCCGGCCTCCTAGCCTCCAGGGTGTCGGGAGGTCCGACGGTGTGAAGAAGACCGGATGACCGCCACGGCCAACCGCACGGTCCTCGCGGCAGGGCCAGGCGAGCCCGCCCGGCGCGTGCCGGCCGGGCTGCTCACCACCGGTGCCCGGCACGCCGACGCATGGCAGCAGCAGAGAGGAAGCACATCATGGGACTCTTCGGACACCGCAAGAGCCGCGAAGAGCGGGCTCACGAGATCGCCAACAAGGTCGCGAGCGGCAAGGGCTTCTACGGCCGGGCCACGCGCGCGTTCGTGGGCGGCGAGGACTTCGCCCGGCTCCAGGAGTCGGTCGGCGCCTACAACACCGGCCTCACCGCCCAGCAGCTGATCGCCATGGGGGTGCCCCCCGTGCCCGCCGTCGTCGTATCGATCACCGACACGGGCAAGCTGGTCAACTTCGACCCGGTCGTCGAACTCGTCGTCGATCTGGTCCCCCAGCCGTCCGGGGTGGCCGGCCGGATCGAGCTCCAGACCATCGTGTCGAAGCTGCAGATACCCCGCGCCGGCGAGCAGGTGCTGATGGTCGCCGATCCCGCGCAGCCCGGTGTCTACCTCTATGCCGGCGTTTCGTGAGACCCGGGAATCCGGAGACACCGCAACCGCACACGCGTCGCGGCCTGCCCGTCGGCTGAAGCGACCGGTCCGTTCCGCGGGGATCGGACCGCCGGCGGGAGCGGAGGCGGCACGGCCGCCCGCCCGGCTCCGGACGGACGTGGGCGGTATGTCTGTTGGCATTCACCCGGACGGCGACGAGGGTGGGTGCATGACATGGGAAGCACCGCTGGTGGAGCGCACCGTACTGCTGGACGTCCTGGGCACCGTTCCCGAGCGTCAGATGCTGGAGGGCCGGCTGAACTGGCACCGGGAGACCCTGCTCGCCAAGTGCGCGGGGCTCACACCGGCCCAGTTGGCGAGGACGACGGTCGAGCCGTCTGACCTCACCCTCCTCGGGCTGGTACGGCACATGGCGGAGGTGGAGCGCTGGTGGTTCCGGCGAGGCTTCGCCGGTGAGGCGGTCGGTGCCGTGTTCACCGGCCCCGCGGACGGCGACGAGGGGCTCGTCGGAGTTCGCGCAGCCGACGCGGAGCGGGACTTCGGACGATTCCGGGACGAGATCGAGGCGTGCGACGCCGCGGCGGCCGGGCATGACCTCGACGAGACCTTCCTGTCCTCCGGCGGCCTGCCGCTCAGCCTGCGCTGGGTCCATGTGCTGCTGATCCAGGAGTACGCCCGCCACAACGGCCATGCCGACTTCCTGCGGGAGCGGACGGACGGGGTGACGGGTGACCGAACAGATCGACGCCGTCCCGCACCACAGGTGCTGCGGCCGCCGCCGCGGCAAAGCCTCTGCCGGGCCCTCCCCCTCCCGTACGCCCATCACTCCAGGCCCCGTGCCGCGGGCGGCCGACGGCGCATCCGATCGGCGTTGTCAGTGGTCGCAAGTATGTTCAGTCGTGTCCCGCCGCTGTGGCGTGGACTTCCCTCTGGCGTACAGGAGATGGTGAGTTGTCCGACTGGGAGAGGTCGAGTACCGCACGGGTGATCCCACCCGCTCGGCCACGCAAACTCGCCAAGGTGCCGTTCGTCGAGCTGGCCGACGGACGCCTGCAGGGTGTGGTGTCCAGCGGTTCGGACATCGCGCGGGTCTATGTCTCGTCGGTCGCGGCCGGCACCTACGCGTTCACGTGCAGCACCAACAACAACCGGCCCTGCGGCGGCGCCCGGGGCTCGTTCTGCAATCACCTCCGGGCCCTGATCAGCGAGGCGGTGCTCCAGTACGGCGCCGAGCGCGTCGCCCGCTACCTCCGGGTCGAGGACGCGGACGGGGAGCCGAGCGCGCAGTCCATCACCTCCGGCATGACCGGCGCACGTCCCCCGCAGGGGGACACCGGAGCCGCCGCACCCGTCTTCAGCCGCTTCCTGCGCCACCTCGCCTATCTGGAACTCGCCCCGGCCACCGTGCCGTTGCCGGAGATGCAGTGGTTCCCGCCCACCAGGGCGGCGGCCTGATGCGCACCGACCTGCTCGCCGAGTCCATCGCCGGTCTGGACGAGGCACTGACCGCCGTCGACTCCTTCGACCGGGCCCTGGTCGCGGGCCTCCTCCGCCCCCGGCCGGCCGAGGCCGCCGGACTGGCGGACATCGCCCGGGCGGTCGCCGGGACACCGCTGGCCGCCAGGGTCACCGAAGCGGCGGAGAAGGCCGCGGCCGGAGCGGCGGGCGAGGACCACTTCGTCGCCCTCGCCGCCGCCCGCACCGCGCTGCTCGGCTCCGTCCACGACGCGCTGATGGACCGCGTCGAGGAGGCGACCGGCCGGTCGCGCGGCGAGGGAACCGTGCCGGCGCCCGGCGCGCGTCAGGAGACGAACCTGCTCGTCGCGGCCCGGTCCTGGCTGTCCGATCTGGCGCGCGCCGGGTGGCGGGGTATCGACCACGACCTGGTGTCCGGGGCGGCGCCGGTCGTCTCCGCGATGCTTCCGGACCCGGCCCTGCGCCGCCCGGCCGCGCTCCTCGACGGCTTCGCCGCCGAACTCGCCGCCTCCTGCCCCGGCGCGGCGCTGGACCGGATTCCGGCACGCCGCTGGGCCGACCTGTGGTCACGCGCGATGCTGCTGACCCTGCCGGGTGCCGCCGGCGTACCGATGACCGGTCCGGCCACCGGCCGCCTCCTGCCCCTCGGCGTGGATGTGCACGAGCACCCCACCGCCGTACAGGCCCAGGTGCACGCGGTGTTCGAGCCGGCGGACGGCACGGCACCCCGGCTGGTGCGTGCCTCCGTATCGGTGCCGAAGCCCGACACGGTCCTCGGAGCCGGTCTCTGGCAGTTGCTCCGCCCGCACATGTCACTTCTCGCGGCCTTGGGCGAAGGCCTCTCGATGCACCTGACCGGCATGCCGCTCACCGCCGAGGGAGACCTCCTCTGGAGCGACGCGCACGCGCGCCGGGGCGAGCCCGCCGACGCGCTCACCACGGCCCGGGTGGCGCTGCCCACCGCGACCGCTTCGCCGACCGCCCCTCTGGACCGGCACCCGGCACGCATCGCTGTGCCCGTCTTCCTGGAGGGGTACGAGGCGCGGACCGACGGGGAGAAGCTGACCTTCACCGTCGCCGGGTACGGCCTGGCCGTCGACACCGACCGCGTGCCTGCCGCCGGACCGCTCACCCCCGAGGCCGTGGCGGCGTCGAAGGCATGCGTCGGACTGCTGCGCTGGGACGACGGAACGTACAGCGTGCAGCCGCTCGCCGTCGAGACGCTCGTACGGAAGAAGGCCGTCGCGGTTCACGCCGGGGCCTGGGCCGGGGGCACCGCCGACAAGGCGGGAGCCAGGGCCGAGAAGGCCGCGACCGATGCCGCCGCGGTACTGCGCGAGCGCGCCGGAAGGCTGTTGCGGAAATGACGGAACAGGATCCCGGGGTGAGTGCCCACGACAACCGGCGACAGGTTCTCTACTGGCGGCTCCTCGCCAGGCTCTTCGACCCCGAGGAGCAGGCGACGCTGGAGTCGTCGAGCCTCGCGGTCGTCGAGAACATGGACCTGCCCGCCGCGCTGCTGGACCCGCAGGCGTCCGTGGGCGCGATCGTGCAGCGCCACCCCGAGCTGGCCGACGAGTTCGACGGGCTGATGGTGCCCGCACCCGGGAGCGCCGCGGACGGCGGCCCGGGGGACGAGGGACGTGACCGCGCCGCCGAGGTACGGCGCGCGGCGCTGGTGTCGAAGGTGCTGCTCAATGTCTTCGCCCCCGGCTCCGGAACGGTCACCGCCGGGCAGTTGTCGCGCTGGCAGTCCGACGCGGGCTGGCTGGAGCGTGCGCTGGGCTGTGAGCCGGGCGGGCTGCGCGGCGGCCGGCCGGCGGGGGGCGCGGTGGGCCACGGCGTGGGACCGCACGGGTCCGGGAGCCGCAGGGCGGCACCCGATCTCAGCCGCTTGATTCCCGCCCTCGGCCCGGAGCTCGGTGCCATCGAGGCCGACCTCGTCAAGCGGATGCGCCTTCGTGAGGTGCTCGCCGATCCGCGGCTCGCCGCGCAGCTGACGCCGAGCATGTCGCTGATCGAGCAGTTGCTGCGCGACAAGGACAACCTGTCCGGTGTGGCCCTGGCCAACGCCAAGGCCCTGATCCGCCGTTTCGTCGATGAAGTCGCCGAGGTGCTGCGTACGCAGGTGGAGAGAACGACGGTCGGCGCGCTGGACCGCTCGGTGCCGCCCAAGCGGGTCTTCCGCAACCTGGACATCGACCGCACGATCTGGAAGAACCTCACCAACTGGAGCCCCGAGGAGGAGCGGCTGTACGTCGACCGCCTCCACTACCGCCACACCGCCCGCAGGACGACGCCCCAGCGGCTGATCGTGGTCGTCGACCAGTCGGGCTCCATGGTCGACTCGATGGTCAACTGCACGATCCTGGCCTCGATCTTCGCCGGGCTGCCCAAGGTCGACGTCCACCTCATCGCGTACGACACCCGGGCGCTCGACCTCACGCCGTGGGTGCACGACCCCTTCGAGACCCTGCTGCGCACCCGTCTCGGTGGAGGCAACGACGGCATGGTCGCCATGTCGCTCACCCAGCCCAAGATCGCCGAGCCCCGTAACACCGTCGTGGTGTGGATCTCGGACTTCTACGAGACACGCGTTGAACAACTGTTCGAGAACATGGCCGCCATCCACCGCTCGGGGGCCAGGTTCATCCCCGTCGGATCGGTGAACAGTGCCGGCCGCGGCAGCGTCAACCCGTGGTTCCGGGAGCGCTTCAAGGATCTCGGCACGCCGGTGCTCTCCGGCCACATTCGCAAGCTTGTTCATGAGCTCAAGACTTTTCTCGCTTAAGACTTAAGAAAGGCCCCGATATGTCCGACCTGTTGCGCGCCCCCGCCGAGATCAAGTACGCGGAGGAGCTGGACTGGCTGGAGTCGGTCGACGACGGCCCCAAGCCGTTCTCCTGGCGCCTCTCCCCGAAGATGGTCCGTCTGTTCATCCTGGGGTCGGAGCGCTCCGACGGCCTCGACCGGGAGATCCCGCAGAAGTGGTTCGGCGACCGCAGTTTCGTCGAGCGCTCCATTGTCACTCTGGCGTCCGACCGCGGCCTGCTGCTGATCGGTGATCCGGGAACGGGCAAGAGCTGGCTGGCCGAGTTGCTGTCCGCCGCGATAAGCCGCAACTCCACCCTGGTGGTGCAGGGCACGGCCGGCACCACCGAGGACCACATCAAGTACTCGTGGAACGTGTCCATGGTGATCGCCAAGGGCCAGTCACGGGAGTCGATGATCCCCTCGCCGATCATGACCGCGATGGAGTCCGGAGCCATCGGCCGCTTCGAGGAACTGACCCGCTCCACGAGTGATGTCCAGGACGCGCTGATCTCGATCCTGTCGGAGAAGTACGTCTCCGTCCCGGAGCTGGACAGCGACAACATCGTCTTCGCCAAGCCCGGTTTCTCCGTGATCGCCACGGCCAACAGCCGCGACCGGGGCGTCAACGACCTCTCGTCCGCGCTCAAACGCCGCTTCAACTTCGTCCGCATCCCTGTCGTGACGAACAGGAAGGCCGAGGCGGAGATCGTCCGTTTCCGCACCGAGGAGCTGCTGCGCCGCCACCGGATCGAGCTGGATGTGCCGCCGACGCTGCTGGATGTACTGCTGCAGAGCTTCGCCGATCTGCGCGCCTCCGCCGCCGCGGCGGGCAGCGACGACGAGAAGCTGGAGTCCGCGCTGTCGAGCGCCGAGCAGATCGGTGTGCTGGAGGACGCGATCCTGCACAGCAACTTCTTCGGCGAACACACGCTGACCGCCCGTGCCCTCGCCTCGTCACTCGTCGGCTCCCTGGCGCGGCGCGAGCCGGAGGACCTGGCGATCCTCAACAAGTACCTGCACGGCGTCGTCGAGCCGCGCAGCAAGGAGGAGGGCGGGTCCTGGCCGGAGTTCCTGGAGGGCGGCCGCGACGCGATCGCCACCCTGTCATGAGCACCGCGCCCGAAGGGTCGGCCTTCCACGCGCTGCGCGCGCAGTTGGAGGAGGCCGCCTCCGTGTTCGCCGACGGGCCCGACGCGCTGGAGGGCATCCTGCTCGGCATGGTCGACGACGTCGACCGCGCGGTGCGCGAACCGCTGGAGATCTTCCCCGTCTGCCATCACTCACCCGCCTCGGCGATCGCGATGGCGCGGCGGCTGCGGGAGAAGCAGCCGAAGGTCGTCTATCTGGAGCTGTGCGAGGACATGGCGCCGCTCCTGCCCGAGCTGCGCAACTGCCGGCTCCCGGTGGCGGTGCAGGCGTTCGCCAGCGAGGTCCAGGGCTTCCCGGCGGAATGGGCGCCGCTGTCCGTCGTCGCTCCGATCACCGAGGCGTCGGCGGAGTACCAGGCGATCGCGTACGCGCTGGACACACCGGGCGTCGAGCTGGTCCTCGTCGACCGCTCCTCGGACCATGTGTTCCAGTGGCAGACTCAGGGCACCGGGTCCGCCGAACCGGCCGCCGGTCCCGACGCGCCGCCCGCCGAGGAGGAGGCCGCGCTGCACGGCGACGCGGTCGGTGTGGAGATCGGCGACCTGCGGCCGCGCTTCGCCGAACTGGAGGAACACCTGCTGCACCACGGACGGGTGCGGCACTGGTCGGAGTGGTGGCACCAGTACGTCGAACTCCCCCTGGGCGACAGCGATCACGACACCTACCGGCAGGTCATGCTCCTGATCGGCAGCCTGTTCCGACGGCTGGCGCCCGGTGATCCCGAGCGGGCCGGCACGGACGAGGACCGTGAGCGCTACATGTGGACCCGGATGCGCGAACACCTCGCCGCGTCCGGTACCGACCCCGCGGACTGCCTCTACGTCTGCGGCGCCTTCCACGCGGCGAGCCGGGTCGCGGAGTTCGGCGTCCACGGCACCGACACGTTCGAGATCAGCCCGCCCGGCGCGAGCACCTGGCAGCACGGCCTGATCCCCTCCAGTCACGCGGCCATCGAGGCGCAGTTCGGCCTTGCCGCCGGTTCGGTGTCCATCGCCGCGGCCCAGTGGGCGACGAACCTCAAGCGCGCGAAGGTACGGCCGTTCCGGCTCGTGGGGCAGGCGGGTACGAAGAAGGCGTCGAAGCCCGGCAGGCCCGCGGCGCAGCCCGTCCCCCCGGCGGCGGAAGCGCCCTCGGACAGGCTCACCGGTTTTCTGCGGCGTCCGCCCGCCCTGGACCACCTGGACGAGAGCGAACTCCTCGGCTGGTCGGTGGAGATCGTGCGCGCCGCGCGCCGCAACGGCTACCTCGCCTCCACCGCCGACGCCATCGCCGTGTTCGAGACATCGATCCTGCTGGCCGGGATGCGCGACCGGGCCAGGCCCACGCCGTACGACTTCCAGGACGCGGCGATCACCTGTATCGAGAAGGACGCCGTGCCGGGCCGGCGCGATGTGCGCCGGCTCGTGGAGATCATGATGGGCGGCGACCGCGTCGGCCAGGTCGGCTACGACGCGCTGCCGCCCCTGGCCCGCGACGTCCACGACCGGCTCGCGCCGCTGGATCTCAAGCTCCAGCAGCGTGGTGTGCAACGGGCGTTGCTCGACATGGCGTCCCGGCCCGAACTGGAGCGGTGCTCCGACGTTCTGTGGATGCTGCGCCGGCTGCTGCCGCAGAACGCCGCGCGGCCGATCATGGGTGAGCGGAAGCTCGGGGAGCGGCCGATCCAGGAGTCCTGGGACCTGGCGCTGGGCACCCATCAGCGGGCCCTCATCGAGCTCGGCTACGAGGGTGTCAGCATCGAGCAGGTCCTGGAGCAGCGTCTGCGGCGCACCGTGTACGGCCCGCACGCCACCGCGGCGACCGCCCTCCAGGCCGTCGAGGACGCGACGTTGTATCTGCGCAGCCGTCGCCTGGCCGACGAGCTGGGCACGCGCGCCCTGGAGATCCTGACGACCGAGCGCGGCGTGGACGGCGCGCCGGAGGTGCTGCGCCGGGTGCGCCGGCTCCTGGCGTACTACCGGACCGCCGAACCGGTGCTGCCGCCGTGGATCGAGTCCTTCGTCAAGGCCGGTTACGCGCACTACTGCACCCTGCTGCCGACGGCGTTCACGGACGAGGACGCGACCGTCCGTCAGGTCGCCGCGATGCTGGGCTTCCTGTTCAGCATGGAGAATCTGGCGCTGTCGCTCGGCTGCGACCGAACCCAGCTGGAGCTGGCGGTCGCACAGGCGCATCCGCAGGAGCAGGCCAAGGTGGCGCTGCTGTGGGCAGCTCAGACGCATCTGGGGCAGCTGTCCCGGGCGAGCCTTCGGACGCGCTGCGAGGACATGCTGGGCAACCCCCTGGTGGTGTCCGCCTATCCGCGCTATCTCAGCGGCTTCCTCCATGCGCTGGAACCGGTGCCGCAGCTGTCGGACTTCGTCGTGGAGCGGGTGTCGAGCGCGTTCGCACGCCTGCCGGATCCGGTGCTGCTGCCGTGGCTGCCGACCCTGATCAGCACCTTGCGCGCCGACGGCGCGGAGCTGGCTCCCCTGCTGATCCGCGAGGCGGGGCGGATCTTCCCGGGCCGGCTCGCGGCGCTGGACGCATGGGTGCCGCCCTGGCTGGACCAGTCTGCCGACGAGGCTGTGCGCCCCGCGCCCGGCACCGGCACCGGCGTGCTGCTCGCCGCTCACCCGGCGGCCTGCGACGCGGTGGCCGCCCTGCTGGGCTGCGACGGAGTGTGGGAGACACCCGGTTCCACCGCGTCCGGCGCGATGCTCACCGGCCGCCACCCCGCGACGGCGGAAGCTCTGGAGGCGCTGTTGACCGGCCGCTGACTCCGGTGGAGGCCGGGGTCCTCGCGTGACGCAGCGGCCGGACGCGGCCGGGCGGTGGCTCCGGCCGTACGGGACTCGCCCGTACGGCCGGGGGGGGCCGCGGCCCGCGAGCCCTCCTGGCAACGGGCGAAAAAGCTGGGGCGCCGTCCGAGGGACCTTGCGAGGATGGCCTCTGTCCCATGCCTGAAGCGAAAGGACGTGTACGACCATGGCTCGTGCCGTTACGTTGATCCGCTCCTCCGTCCTGTCCGACGTCGTCGAGTACGCCTACGCCGCCACCGCGCCCGCGGAGTCCCGGCTGATCTTCCTCGCCGGGGCGTGTCCGCTCGACGAGGACGGCTCCACGGCGGCGGTCGGGGACTACGCGGGCCAGGCGGCGAAGGCTTTCGAGAACATGCGGGCCGCTCTCGCCGCCGCCGACGCGTCTCCGCAGGACGTCATCAGTACAAGGGTCCTCGTCGCTTCCACTCGCCAGGAGGACCTGGTGACCGCGTGGGAGGTGGTCCGGGACGCGTTCGGTGACCATGACGTTCCCAGCACCCTGATGGGTGTCACGGTGCTCGGGTACGACGATCAGCTCGTCGAGATCGAGGCTGTCGCCGCCGTGATCGACGCCTGATGCCCAGGAGAACCTCTGCCTCCGAAGCCGGATACGCGCGGTTTCCCGCTGCCTCCGGCGGCCTCGGTCGCGCTTCGTGGGGATGGTCGATGTGATCGGTCCGTCATTCGGAGAGCTGCTGCGGGAGGGCGGCTGGGAGCCCGTCACGGCCGGTGAGTCCGACGCCGCTGTCTTTCGTTCGGCGGATGGCTCACGGTTCGCCAAGTGTGTCCCGGCGGACCGTGCGACCCCGTTGGCGGAGGAACGGGACCGTGTCGAATGGCTGAGCCGGCAGGGCGTTCCAGGTCCACGCGTGCTCGACTGGCGCGTCACTCCCGACGGGTCCTGCCTGGTCACCAGTGCCGTCGTGGGGGTCACCGCCGATCGTGTCCCGGCTCCGGAACTCCGGGCGGCATGGGGTTCGATCGCTGATGCGGTGCGCCGTCTGCACGGGTTGCCCCTACGGGGGTGCCCGTTCACCCGTGACCTCGCGCGGATGTTCGCGCGGGCCCGCGATGTCGTCGCGAGAGGTGCGGTCGATCCGGAGTTCCTGCCGGAGGACCAGCGGCGGACTCCCCCCGCGGAACTGCTCGCGCGCCTCGTCCCCGAACTCGACCGGCGCCTGGCCCAGGAGGCCGCCGAGGCCGTCGTCTGTCACGGGGACCTGTGCCTGCCCAACATCATCCTCGATCCGGAGACGATGGATGTGGCGGGCTTCATCGATCTCGGCCGCCTGGGAGCGGCCGACCCGTACGCCGACATCGCGCTGCTTCTCGCCAACTCCCGGGAGACCTGGACCGACGCCCGGCAGGCGCGCTCCGCGGACGACGCGTTCGCCGACCGGTACGGCATCGCGCTCGACCGGGACCGTGAACGGTTCTATCTCCATCTCGACCCGCTCACCTGGGGGTAGGCGATGTCCACCGCGTCGCGGACCGATGCCCCACACATGATGAGCCCCCTGGCGTCGGTCCGCTGCTGACCGGCGCCCGTCACGGGATCCGCGCGCTCACCTGGAAGGAGTGGAGGCGCGGGGCAGGGACGGCGGGCAGCCGATGAGGTGACGCCCGGTCCCTCCGCCCGCGCGTCACCGCGCGGGTTCCGTCCGGCGCGAGAAGGTGAACGGGCTGCGCCCAGGTCCGAGTCCCCTGTTTGGCGCCAGCCCCCCGAGGTTCCCGGGCCGACGCCGTCACGCCGCCCGCCCGGGAGCCTCGGCACCCCCGCGGCAGGCGGATCCGGGGCCGCGGGGGAAGCCTCTCCGGACAGGCGGGGATCAGCCGGTGGACACCGCCCGCAGGAGCCGGAGTTGGCCGATCTCGGCCACGTTCTTCATCAACTCGGCGTTCACCCAGGCCACCGTGTGCACGACGGTGTGGGCGGGGTCGTCGTGCCAGGAGAACGGGGCGACGGCATCCAGGTCGGCGTCCGTGAGCCGTTCCAGCACCGACAGCCAGTCCGTACGCAGATCACGCAGCCACGCGATGGCGGCCTCTCCGTCACCGGGCCAGGTGATCTCTTCCCGCTCCCTCGGCACCCGCCCCTGGAGGTGGTCGATGGTCACGCTCCACCACCAGCCGATATGCCAGCTGACCCAGCCCGACGTCGGGACCGGAACAGGCGTGGGCTCACTCTCGGCCCAGTCCGGCACCCATGTTCCGTCACTGCCGCGGCGTACCGTCCAGCAGAGCTCGGCGGGCTCCCACAGAAAGTCCTCGGGCTCCAGCCGGTCCAGGTGATAGTCGAACAACGACCAGGTCAAGTCGAATTGCCAGCGCAGCAGTTCACATCGAGAGGCGTTCACCCGCCAACCCTGACACAGCGCACCGCGCCGATCCCCTGCGCAGCGGGGACGACATTCAGGTGATATCCCGCCGCCGTCGTGGAGCGGGAGGGCAAACCGGCCGATCACACCACAAGGAACCATCCTTGCGGTGCGCTCGGATGCCTTCAGATCCTCCCGAAGGAGAAGTCCGGACATGACAGGGAAGCGCGGTGCCGTGGCAGCCGCACTCATGGGAGTGACCGTGTCGATGGCAGCGGCAGCGGCTCCCGCAGGCGCACCGGCCGCGGCGGCCCGGAACGACACCACCACCGTGGTCCGTACCGAGGACGGCCGGGTACGCGGCATCCGGACCGCCGGCCACCGCGTCTTCCTCGGCATCCCGTACGCCGGAGCGCCGAAGGGCGCGCACAGATGGGCGCCACCTCGCCCGGTGCGCCCCTGGAAGGGAGTCAGGGATGCCACGGAACCCGGCCCGCTGTGCCCGCAGGTCCCGTCCCAGTACGCCGATGTCTCAAGCCTGGAGGAGGACTGCCTGGTTCTGAATGTCACGGCTCCCGCACCGTCCGTCTCCCGCCGCCGTGCACCGGTGATGGTCTGGATCCACGGGGACGGCACGGTGGGAGGGGGCAGCCTCTTCGACGCCCGGCGTCTCGCGGCCCGCGGCGTGGTCGTCGTCACGGTCAACTACCGGCTCGGCGTCTTCGGCGGCTTCGCCCACCCCGGGCTGGAGGGATCAGGGACGTTCGCGCTCCAGGACCAGCAGGCCGCGCTCCGCTGGGTACGGAGGAATGCGGCCGTGTTCGGGGGCGACCCCGGAAGGGTGACGGTGGCGGGCTCGTCCTTCGGCGCGGCCGCGATCACCGCGCATCTGGTCTCGCCCGGCGCCCGCGGGCTGTTCCACCGGGCGATCCTCTCCAGCGGAGAGGGAATGATGGACATGCCCGCCGGGGTGATGGGGCCGGGCATTCCCGCCTATCCCTGGTACACCTGGCGGACCGGCCGGGAGATGGCGGACACCGGCGTCACGACGGCTCGGGCACTGGGCTGTTCCGACCCGGTCCCGCAACGGGCGCTGCGATGTCTGCGCGCGCTGCCGGTGAAGAAGGTGCTGGAAATGCCGCACGTCATGAACCTCTTCCAAGCCTTCGCGTTCGGCAACCGCGTGCTGCCGGAGCTTCCCGAAGAACCACTGCGCGCGGGCCGCTTCCCGCGGATTCCCGTGCTGTCCGGGGCCACCCGGGACGAGCACCGGCTGTTCGTCGGCATGCTGTACGACGCCGTGGGACGTGTCTTCACCGAGGACGACTACGACCGGGCGCTCGACACGGCCTTCGGGGCGCTGGCGGGCACCGTGCGCGACCGGTATCCGGCCGACGGCTTCGCCTCGCCCGCGCTGGCCTGGGCAACCGTGGTCACCGACCGCATGTGGGCCCGCGGCACCTGGGCCCAGAACTCCGCGCTCGGCCGGCACACACCCACCTACGCCTACGAGTTCGCCGACCGCGACGCCCCGATGTACCTCCCGCTGCCGGGCGGGTTCCCGTTCGGCGCCTACCATGCCGGGGACACTCCGTACCTCTTCGAGGACAAGGAGGCCACGTCCCGCTTCACCCCTGCCCAGGTCCGGCTCTCGGACACGATGACGGACTACTGGGCACGGTTCGCCCGCACCGGTACGCCGAACGGTCCCGGCCTGCCGAAGTGGCCCCGGTTCATGCCGGAGGCCGATATTCCGTACACCCAGTCACTGGCCCCGGACCACATCGGGCCCGTCGACTACGCCGCCGGGCACCGGCTCGCCTTCTGGCACCGCCTGCCCTGACGGGCGGGCCCCGCCGGCACGCCCGCCCGCCGCGGCTGTCCGGCACAGCCGCACGTTCCGCAGGTTCCGCAGGTCATCGCTGCCGTACGTCCCGCCGTACGGACAGGAAAGGAGACGGACTCATGACCGCATCCGAACGGATCAACGTCACCCACGACTGGGGCGTCCTCAGGGAAACGGTCGTCGGACGTGTCATCGACTTCACGTTCCCCGCCGCGCTCGCCTCGGGGGTGCCCGCGTCCCTGGGGTTCCTGCCCGAACGGACCAGGGCCGACATGCCCCGGTGGGCCGGTCTGCCGTGGTCGGTGGCGGATCCCGACGGCTACGGCCGGTGTGTCGAACAGGTCGAGGGGCTCGCCCGCTTCCTCACCGGCCGCGGGGTGAAGGTCCATCGTCCGCGCGAGCTGACGGAGAGCGAACTCGCGCCGTACGGCGACAGCGGCACGTTCCATATGCAGACGTTCGTGCGCGACCCGATGATCGTGGTCGGCGACCTGGTCGTCGAATCGGCGCTCCGGCTGCCGGTTCGCTACAAGGAACGCTTCGGCCTGCGGCCGGTGTTCGAGGAGGCCGTGGCGAGGGGAGCGAGCTGGGCCGTCATGCCGCCACCGGCTCCCGTACCGGTCCCGGACATCGCGGCGGCCACCGGCCCCTTCCTGGAGGGCGGCGACGTCCTGCTCATGGGCCGCGACATCCTCGTCGGGCTGGGGCGGGGCGGCGCGGCGTCCGACGCGGCCGGCGCCCGTTGGCTGGCACAGCGGCTCGGCGGCGGATACCGCGTCCATGAGGTGCCTCTCACCGCGGATGTCATCCATCTGGACGACGGCCTCACCACCGTCCGGGAGGGGCTGGCGGTCATCTGCCGTGAACAGTTCGCCGATGGCGTCCCGGCACCGGTCGCGGACTGGGAACTGATCGACATCGGTCTCCGGGAAGCCGTCAACCTGCTGGCGGGCAACAGCCTGGTGCTGGCACCGGGCGAAGTCGTCGTCGACGAACGGCTCTCCCATCTGGCGGAAGCGCTCACCGCGCATGACGTCACGGTGCATACGCTGCCCTACGACGCGGTCACCCCGTTCGCCGGCGGCTTCCGCTGCTCGCACCACCCGCTCGTCAGGGAACTGTGATCGGTCCGGCCGCCGGGGCCGGATCCCGGCCGGGCGGACCGGCCTCGACGGGGTGGCAGGCGCCTGTCCGTTTCACCGGCGCAGGGCCGGCATCAGCACCGGCAGCGCATGGCGCAGCTCGCGGTAACCGTAGGTCCCGCTGTGGGTGCCCGGGTAGATGTGCGTGGTCACGGGGGCGCCCAGGGACGTGAGCCGGCCGCTGAGCATCCGCGTCTCCTCGCAGCAGACGGCTTCGGTGACGGAGACGACATCGTCATCGGCGAGCGCGACCCATTTCTCCGTGCCCGGAATATGCGGATCGGGCTCCTCCCCGTCGAGGGGGCCGGGGGTTCCGTCGCCGGAGGCCAGATAGACGGCCGTACGGCGCAGTCCCTCGGCGCGGTGGTAGGGATCCCAGTCGAGCCAGACCTCCCAGTCCTTCCACGGGTCGCCGAAGATCGCGTAGCCGTCCACCTCCAGGAACCTGGCTCCCGAGAGCCACATCTCCGGGTGCCGGACCGGGTGCACGGGGGCCCCGAAGGCGGCGACCGCACCGAACAGCCCTGGAGTCCTGGCCGCGAAACCCAGTGCGCCGAAGCCTCCCTGGGACTCCCCCGCCGCCGCCCGGACGGGCCCGGCCCCGTAACTCTCCTCCATCAGGGGCATGACTTCGCGCAGGAAGTACGTACGCACCCGGGGCGCGCCCTTCTTCCCCTGGTTCCACCAGTCGGTCCAGAACCCGAACAACGGCATGCCCGGCATGACGACCAGGACATCGCGCAGTTCGGCCAGCTCCTGCACCCGGAACAGGGTCGTCCAGGTCGTGTGGTCGCCGTCCCCGCCGGCGAGCAGATAGAGGGTGGGCCAGCGGTCACCGGGACGGCGCCGGTCCCAGCCGCGCGGGGTCAGCAGCGCCACGGTGGCGGGGCCGCCCAGCGCCGGGGAGTCGAGGGTCAGCTCGACCAGCCGTTCGTCCGGCCTCCGCTCCGCGATCACCCGGCCCGTGGCGCCGGGGGCCGGGGCGGCACCGAGCAGTCCGCCGGCTCCGAGGAGGGCCGCGCCCGTGAGGACCGCGCGTCGTGTGCGTGAGTTCGTCATGCCTGAGTCTTCGACCGGAGTCCGCCGCACCATGAGGACGGCACCCGGTGGGGGATCACGGCATGCGGGAGTGACCGCCTTTGACCTCCTCCCCCACCTCACCTGCGTACGGGCAGGAGGTCCGGGCGCTTGGCCGTGCGGCCGTCGCCGGAGGAGCGGCCCTGGAGGCGGCGGACGAGCCAGGGGCCGAGGAAGGAGGCGGCCCAGCGCAGGTCGCCCGCCGCGGTGCGCCATCCGGCGGGGGTGGTTTCCCGCGGGCCGGGCAGGGGGTGGGTCCAGGAGTCGTCCGCGCCGGGCACGCCCAGGGCCTCGGCGACCGCGGCGGCGATCCGGTCATGGCCGAGCGGTCCGGCATGGAGCCGGTCGGGGCTCCACAGACGGGGGTCGGTGACCACGGAGTGGTGCGCGGTGTCGGCCACCACGACGCCGTGCCGGTGCGCCGCCCGCCGGATGCGGTGGTTCAGGGCGGTGACACGTGGGGCGACCGGGCGGGCGAGCGGGGTGATCCGCGCCATGTCGGGGAAGGTGAGGGTCGCGACGCGGGCTCCCCCGCCGGTGAGCGCCGCGAACATCGCCTCCAGGTGGCCGGCGACCTCGTCGGCGTCGAAGCGGGGCCGCAGCAGGTCGTTGACGCCCGCGACGACGGTGGCCAGGTCCGGCCGCAGAGCCAGGGCCGGGGCGAGCTGCTCTTCCCGGACCTGCCCGGCGAGCCGGCCGCGTACGGCCAGATTGGCGTACTGGACACCGGGGTTGTGCGGCGCGAGCCGCTCGGCGAGCCGGTCGGCCCAGCCCCGCAGCCCTGTGGTGTCGTCGCCGTCGCCCAGCCCCTCCGTCTGGCTGTCCCCGAGGGCGACGAAGCGCCGCACCCGGTCATCGCCCGGCACGGGCCGCCTCCCTCTCCCGCAGGATCGCCGCGGTGTGCGTGCACCAGTCCCGGTTGCCCAGCTCGAAGTCCAGGCCGCGCCGGCAGGTCAGATAGGGCCCGATCCGCTCGCCGTGGCGCAGGAACTCCTCCTCGCTGCGCTCACCGCGCATGTTCCGCAGCAGCTCGCCGAACCGTCCGATCTTCGCCTCGGCGAAGGTGGCCCGTTCGGTGAGCTGTGCGATCAGGGTCCCGGTGTCCAGATGGTCGGCGGCCTGCACCTTGACGAGCAGGTCGTCACGGATGAAGGAGGGCTTGGTGGCCGATTCCGCGAACTGTTCCAGTTCGGCCAGGCCGGTGTCGGTGACACGGAACAGGCGCTTGTTGGGCCGGGCCTCCTGAACCACCTCACGGCCCGTGATCAGCCCTTCCTTCTCCAGCTTCGTCAGCTCGGCGTACAGCTGCTGCGGCAGCGCGTGCCAGAAGTTCGCCACTCCCGTGCCGAACGCCTTGGCCAGCTGGTACCCGCTGAGCTCCACGTCGAGCAGCGCCGCCAGCACGGCGTGACGCAAGGCCAATCGGACCGCCCCCTTCTCACCTCTGTCCACGAACACCACCTCCATGATAGTCAAGAAAATGACTAATCACTTCCATGAGTATCCAGGAGGAGTCATGACCGCCGCGGACCGCTTCCGTGCCGCCGTCGACAGCCGCGATCCCACCGCCCTGGAGGACCTGTTCACCGAGGACGTCCGCTTCTACAGCCCGGTGAAGTTCACGCCGTTCGAAGGCAGGCCGATGGTGCTGGGGCTCCTCGGGGTCCTCCTGCGCACCTTCGCGGACTTCCGCTACGTCGGACGCTTCGACGGCGCCGCGCAGACGGGCACCGATGGCACCGAGTCCCCCTCGGCCGCCCTGCTCTTCCGCGCCACCGTGAAGGGCAAGGAGATCCACGGCATCGACCTGCTCCACTTCGACGACGACGGGCGGATCAAGGAGTTCACCGTGATGGTCCGTCCGCAGTCCGCGGTGCATGTGCTGAGCGAGGCGGTCCTCGCCGGCCTGGTCGCCGACGGCCTCGTCCCCGCCCCGTCGGATCACTGAGGACCCGTCCCGTCGTGCCCGGCCGGCCGGCCGCTGCCGCACCGCTGGGGGCGTACGCCCTTGGCGGCCCCGAAATCTCGTCGCGGCCGCCGAGGGGCGGTACCTAGGCTGACCGTATGACCCATACGAAGACCTCGTACGTCTGTCTGCCCTGCCGGGCCTCGTACAAGCAGCCCTATGACAGCGAGAGGCAGCGGATCTGCCCGCGCTGCGCACGATCGCTGATCCACGTGGGGTCGGCCTTCGCCGTGCCCCGGCGCCGGGACACGGCGGCCTGGCGCACACTCTCCGTCCTGCTCAACGCGGGCGTCCGCTTCCACAAGAGCTGCTGCGGCGGACCGGGTTACCGGCCGCGCACGCTGCACGAGGTACGTGAGCGGATGGCGTTCGCGGAGCGGACCGGTGAGCCCATCGCCAGGTCGCTCGTACGGCGCGAACTGCCGTGACCCGTACCCGGCACCCCGGTGCGCCGTGGTGACCGCGGACCGCGGTGACGGCGGGACGACGGCTCGAAGGGCCGGGCGCCGGGCGCCCGGCCGGAGGCGGTGCACGCCGGCCCCTGTGCGCACCGGCGCCGGCGGCCGCGGTCACGGGTGGGCGCTCGTGCCCTCGTAGCCATGGCGGCTCATGCCGCCGCCGTCCGACTCGAGGAACTCCGCGTGGGCCACGCACATGTGGCACAGAGGGCGCCAGCGGGGCCGGTACCCGGGGTGACCGGAGAAGCGCTGCGCGGTGAGGGTGAGGCGGTTCCACCACTCGGCGATGTTCTGACGCAGGGTCTGGACATGGCCGCACTGTTCCTGCATGCGCGCGAGGACCACCGGCTCCCATTCGGTGAGCAGATCGGCCAGGTGCACACAGTCGGAAACGGTGATGTCCCGCAGCCTGACAGCGGCGAAGCGGGCCTCCCCGCCCTCTTCCTGACCGGCGACCAGCTCGGCCAGCCGGCCTTCCAGGAACGTACGCAGGGGCTCGATGTCCTCGTATCGCAGGTCGTCGGAGAACTCCAGCAGCACGGCGGGTGCCAGCAGATCGGACCTGCTCTCGTGAGTAGTCATGGCAGCACTGTGCCTCTCGGCCGGTTCAGCCGCATCGATTCGGCGCTATATCACACTTTGTCCCATCAGATCGAGCGGAACCGCTGCCGCTCGCTCACGCCGCGGACGGGCCGCTGACAGACTTGCCCCGCGGCGCGGCCCGTCCGCGCAGGCGAACGCCCCATCCGGCCCGGCGCGCTCAGTCGGTCACGTTCGGGCGGTCGGCGGCGGCGACGAGGTCGGCGAAGGTAAGCGGCTCACCCGGGGCCGGACCCGAAGCCGAACCGGAAGCCGGATCGGAAGCCGGCGCGGCCCGCGTGGTCAGGCCGTCGAGGGCGAGGTCGAGGTGGCGGTGCAGCAGCGCGCCGTCCGCGTCGAGCCGGGAGAGGCTGCCGGGCAGGGGACGGGACAGCCGGATCGACAGGAGGATCAGGTCGCCCGACCCCACCTCGGGGCGCAGCCGGCCGGAGTCGTGCGCCGCGCGGATCAGGTCATCGAGCGCCGCCGACGTACGGTTCCGGCTGTCGATCAACTCCTGGTCGACGACGAGCTGTTCGAGCAGGACCGGGATCACCGCACCCATCCGGAGGTCCGCCGCCGCGTGGACGAAGCGCCGCACCGCCTCGAACGCGTCACCTTCCTCCCGCCCCGCCCGATGGGCCGCGGCCTCAAGGCGTGAGAGCAGGTCACCGGTGAGATCGCGTACGAGTGCCTCGCGGTCGGCGTAGCGGCGGTAGAGCGTGGCCGGCCCCACGCCCGCCCTGCGCACGATCAGGTCCAGCGGAGCGCCCAGACCCCGCTCCAGGAACACATCGCGGGCGGCATCCAGGATCCGTCGTCTGCTGCGTTCGGCGTCCGCCCGCATGAGACCCACCTTCCATCAATGAAACGGAGAACTTCTCTCCGCCTATGCTAGCGTGCCGTAGGCGGAGAAAATTTCTCCGCTTCGCTCGAAAGGGGTTCGCCATGAACACTGGCGCGCTGCGTGTCCGCACGGTCATCGACGGTGTCGAGTACGGGGACGAGGCCGTTCGGCGGTGGGAACTGGAGCGGTCCCGGGCCGCGCTCACCCTGCTGAAGCAGCGGATCGGGGACCGTCGGATGCGGGAGCTCCTCGCCCCCGATCTCGCCGCGTCGGACGCGGCGATGGCGCCGCTGCCGAGCGGATCCGCGGGAGCCTGGAGGTCTGCCGTCACCGAGATGACGGTCGCCGGGCTCGACGCGGACCGGTTCCTCACCTGGTGGCAGGGCCGGCTCGCGGGCGGTGACCGGTCCGCGCTGCTCTCGGCCAACCCCGAGCACTACCTCGCCGACTCCGGCGGCGGAGTGGTCGAGATCATCGAGACCATAGGTTCGGGCCCGCTCCGGTTCTTCCTCACCTTCCACGACGACGTCGACATCACGGACGAGGGCCACGAGGAGTACCCCGTGCGCATCGGCGGCACCGGACGCCTCGCCGACGGCACCGAGATCGCCCGTGTCATGCACGAGTTCGGCGACGGTCCCGACGGTCTGCGCATCCGTCTGACCATCCAGTTCCCGGCCGGCGCTCCCGAGCACGTCTTCGTCGGACACCAGTGGCACTTCGCGTGCGAGTTCACCAACTGGCTGGAAGGCGCACACGCCCAGGCGTGAGCTCCGTCCGCGCACACAGGCGGGGATCCCCTGCTGATCAGGGGATCCCCGCCGCTCCAGGGCGGGCCCCGCGCCCCGGGCTCTCCTCGGCGCGGCCCGGCGAACAGCGATCTCCGAGGACCACGTTCATGACACCCACCACTCCGGCCGTGCCGGTACGGACCGGCGCGCCCACCACCGCGGAACCCGGCATCCCACGACGCGCGGCCTGCGAATTCGCCCTTACCGGCATGCTGCTGTTCCTCGTCGTCACCGGCGTGCGCTGGCTCCTCGCACCCGACTCACCGATCGCCGTCCATGACATCCACGGCGCCCTCGCCATCCTGGGCGCCGCCGTCGGTGTGCTCCTCATGGCGTTCATGGCGTCCCCGCCCGGACGACGGTCCGGCGGACATCTCAATCCCGCCGTCACCGTCGCACTGTGGCGGCTCGGCGCCTTCCCGGCCCGCGCCGTCGTCCCGTACGTCATGGCCCAGCTGGCCGGTTCCGTCGCGGGAGCGGCGCTCGGCCGGCTTGTCTGGGGACCGGCCGTATCCCGCTTCCCGGTCGGCTACGCGACCGTCCGTGCCGATCCCTCATGGCCCGCCGGCGCGGTGCTCACGGCGGAGACCGGAGTCCTCGTGCTGCTGACGATGATGCTGTCCGTCCTTCTGGCCCACCCGGCCGGCCGCAGGCTGCTCCCCTGTGCGGTGGGCCTCGCCACCGCGGTCATCATCGCGACGCTCGGCCCCGTCAGCGGCGGATCGGCCAATCCGGCACGGCAGTTCGGTCCGGCGCTCCTGGCCCAGGACCTCACCCATCTGTGGATCTACCTGCTCGGTCCGGTGCTCGGCGCGGTGCTGGGAGCGGCCCTGGTGGCGCCGGCCAGGTCCCGGACCGCACCGCGGCCCCGGCGCTGACGGCCGGGAAGGTCACCGCTCCGCCATCACGGCGGTCCCGATCGCCGGGCCCATGCCGGTGTCCAGATCTCGCCGTCGGGGCGGGCGGGGCAGGTGGCGACGAGGTGGGCGCGGAGGGCGGTGAGAGCGGGGTGCTGGTTGTCGGCGCGCCAGAGCAGTGAGTGCGGGTAGACGGGGGTCGGGTCGCGCAGCGGGATGAGCCTCAGGTCGTGGCCGGCGGGCCAGACGAGCGGGGTCTGTTCGCTGACGAAGGTCGCCAGTGTGGCGGAGTCCGCGATCGTGTCGAGGAGGTGCTCGATACCGAAGTCGGGGCCGATCGGGTCGATGGTGAACCCGAACGTGGTGGCGAGTTCGTCGTAGTAGGCGGCCCACTCGGTTCCGGGGCGGTTGCCGGGCATCCAGATCCGGCGCCCGGCGAGCCGGCCGAGGGCGACGGCGGGAGCCGAGGCGAACTCGTGGGCCGGACCGGTGAACAGGCGGAGGGGCTCGTCGAGGACCGGGGTGGACTCGATGCCTTCGGGCAGCTGTCGGCCGGGCATGGTCACGGCCCGGAAGGTCGCGTCGATCGTGCCGGACAGGATGGCGGCGACGGCCGCGTCCGAGTCGAGCAGGGTCACGACATCGAGCTCGACGTCGGGGTGCGCGCGGTGGAATCCGCGCAGCAGCCCCGCCACCGAGAGACGGCGGCCGATCACGTCGACCCGCAGTGCGCGGCTGCCTGGCCGTACGGAGGCGGCGGCCCGCTCCTCGGCCCGGAGCAGAGTGCGGGCATGGGGCAGGAACGCCTGTCCGTCGATGGTGAGCCGGGCCCCGCGCGCGGTGCGGTGGAACAGCCGCACACCGAGGTCGGTCTCCAGCCCGGCGATGCGCTTGGAGACGGCCTGTGGAGTGATCGACAAGGCGACGGCGGCTTCCTGGAACTGCTCCGCGTCGACGGCGGTGACGAAGGTGCGCACAGCGGTGAGGTCCACGCCGACATCATAGGTACTCAACCAATCGTTGATTGATCGCGGTCACATGGTTGTTTGATTCCCACTCTCCCGGCTCGCTTTGATGTCTCCGGTCAACGTCTGGTTTCGCAGCGGCGCGGCAGCGGGGGACCCGGCCGCCGCATCCGCCGATGCGCTCGCCCCGGAGGTGTCCCACCCGTGCCGGATTCTTTCGTCCACCTGCACAACCACACCGAATACTCGATGCTGGACGGCGCGCAGAAGCTGAAACCGATGTTCGGCGAGGTCGCCCGGCAGCGCATGCCCGCGATCGCCATGAGCGACCACGGCAACATGTTCGGCGCCCATGAGTTCGCCCAGGTCGCGAAGGGTTTCGAGGGCATCACACCGATCATCGGCATCGAGGCGTACGTGGCTCCTTCCTCGCGGTTCGCCCGGAAGCAGGAGTTCTGGGGGCCGGGAGGACGCCGTGCCGTCGGCGCCGGCGGGGAGGGTTCGAAGGACGTCTCCGGCGGCGGCCGCTTCACCCATATGACGATGTGGGCACGGAATGTCCAGGGGCTGCGGAACCTGTTCCGGCTCAGCACACAGGCCAGTTACGAGGGCCAGTTCCCCGCCGGGAAGCCGCGCATGGACCGGGAACTGATCGCCGAGCGGCCGGAGGGGATCATCGCCACCACCGGCTGTCCGTCCGGCGAGATCCAGACCCGTCTGCGGCTGAACCAGTACGACGAGGCGAAGGCCACCGCAGCGGCGTACCAGGAGATCTTCGGCCGAGAGAACTATTTCCTCGAACTGATGGACCACGGCCTGGACATCGAGCGGGAGGTCCGCGGCGGGCTGCTGCGCCTGGCCGGGGAGCTCGGCATCCCGCTGCTGGCCACCAATGACGCGCATTACGTCACCGAGGACCAGGCCGACGCCCACGACAGTCTGCTGTGCATCGGCGTCGGCAGGAACAAGGACGACCCGGACCGCTTCCGCTTCAACGGCTCCGGCTACTACCTCAGGACAGCCGCCGAGATGCGTGCCCTGTTCTCGGAGCTTCCGCAGGCCTGCGACAACACCCTCCTGATCGCCGAGCGCATCGAGTCCTACGACGAGGTCTTCGACTACATCGACGAAATGCCGCGCTTCCCCGGCGTACCCGAAGGCGAGACCCAGGAGTCCTGGCTGCGCGGGGAAGTCCTCAGGGGCCTGGCCCTGCGCTACGGAAGCCCGGTCCCCCAGCACGTCCTGGACCGCTTCGAGACCGAGATGGCGGTCATCGGCCCCATGGGCTTCAGCTCGTACTTCCTCGTCGTCGCGGACATCTGCCGGCACGCCCGGGAGAACAGGATTCCCCTCGGTCCGGGCCGCGGCTCGGCCACGGGCTCCATCGTCGCGTACGCCACCCGGATCACCGAACTGTGCCCGCTGGAACACGGCCTCCTGTTCGAGCGGTTCCTCAACCCCGAACGCATCAACCCGCCGGACGTCGACCTCGACTTCGACGACCGTCAGCGCGACAGAATGGTCCGCTACGTCACCGAGAAGTACGGCGGCGAGTACACCGCCATGGTGAACACGTTCGGCAGGATCAAGGCCAAGAACGCGACCAAGGACTCCTCACGGATCCTGGGCTACCCCTTCTCGCACGGGGAGCGGATCACCAAGGCGCTCCCGCCGGACCAGAACGGCAGGTCCGCCCCGCTGGCGGCCGTCTTCGACCCCTCGCACGAGCGGTACGGCGAGGCCGGGGAGATCCGGCAGATGTACGAGAGCGAACCCGATGTGAAGCGGGTGATCGACACCGCCCTGGGGGTGGAGGGCCTGACGCGCGGGACGGGTGTGCACGCCGCCGCGGTGATCCTGTCCAGGACGAGGCTGACCGACCGTATCCCGCTGCACATGCGTGCCTCGGACGGCGTACGGATCACCGGGTTCGACTATCCGTCGTGCGAGGCGATGGGACTGATCAAGATGGACTTCCTGGGGCTGCGGAACCTGGGGGTCATCGATCAGGCCATCGAGAACATCCGCGAGAACCGGGGGGTCGGCCTCGCCACCGTGGACCCCATGGACAACGGCTCCCGCGACACCGTGATCCCGCTCGATGACGCGAGGACGTACCGGCTGCTGGCCGAGGGGAACACGTTCGGGGTGTTCCAGCTCGACGGCGGCGGCATGCGGGTCCTGCTGAAGCAGATGGAGCCCACCCGGTTCGAGGACATCGCGGCGGTCAACGCCCTCTACCGCCCGGGTCCGATGGCGGCGAACGCACACACCAACTACGCGCACCGCAAGACCGGCCGCCAGGAGATCACCCCGATCCACCCCGAGCTGCGCGACGCCCTGGAGCCGATCCTCGGCAACACCTTCCATCTGCTCGTCTACCAGGAGCAGATCATGGCCATCGCCCGGGAACTGGCCGGGTACACACTGGGCGGCGCCGACCTGCTGCGCCGGGCGATGGGCAAGAAGAAGCCGGAGGTGCTGGCCGCGGAGTGGGACAAGTTCCACAACGGCATGCGGGGCAACGGTTACGGCGAGGAGGCCGTCAAGGCGCTCTGGGACGTCATGCTGCCGTTCTCCGGCTATGCGTTCAACAAGTCCCACACCGCCGGATACGGCCTCGTCTCGTACTGGACCGCCTATCTCAAGGCCAACTACCCGGCCGAGTACATGGCGGCCCTGCTCACCTCCGTCGGCGACGACAAGGACAAGGCCGCGGTCTACCTCGCCGACGCCCGCAAGAACGGCGTGCGGGTCCTCCAGCCCGATGTGAACGAGTCCGTCGCGGAGTTCACCGCCGTGGGCGACGACGTACGGTTCGGGCTGCGGTCGGTGCGCAATGTCGGCGACAACGTCATCGACGCCGTCGTCGGCGCCCGCCGCGCCAGGGGCAGGTTCACCTCCTTCTCCGACTTCCTGGACAAGGCCGCCCTGCCCGCCCTGAACAAGAGGGCCGTCGAGTCCCTGGTCAAGGCCGGCACCTTCGATTCCCTGGGGCATTCGCGCAAGGGCCTCACCGCCATCCACGAGGAGGCCATCGACGCGGTCATCCCCGTGAAGCGAGCGGCCGGCTTCGGGCAGGACGACCTCTTCGCGGGGCTGGGCGGGAAGGAGGACGGCGGGACGGCGTTCGGGCTGGACTTCCCCGTCGACGACGCCGAGTGGCCCCGCCACCGGCTGCTGGCGACCGAACGCGAGATGCTCGGCCTGTACGTCTCCGCCCATCCGCTGGACGGAGCCGAGCACATTCTTTCCGGCGCCCGCGACTGTTCCGTCGCCGAACTCCTCGCCTCCGGCCGCACCGCCGGGGACGTACAGCTCTCCGGACTGATCACCGGCATCCAGCTGAAGGTCACCAAACAGGGCAACGCCTGGGCCATCGTGAATCTCGAGGACCGGGACGCCGGGATCGAGGTCCTCTTCTTCCCGGCGTCCTATCAGCTCGTGCGGCATGCGCTGGCCGAGGACAACGTCGTCTCCGTCAGGGGCAGGATCGAGGACCGCGACGGCACCGTGAACATCTTCGGCAGGGAACTGCGGGTGCTGGACGTGTCCGCGGCCGAGCACGGCGGGCGGCCTCCCGTACGGCTCGCGCTGCCCGCCCACCGCATCACCGAGCGGTCCGTGAGCGACCTGAAGCGAATCCTCACGGACCACCCGGGAGACAGCCCGGTCCACCTCAGCGTGCGCGGCGCGCGGAAGACCACCGTCTACGCCCTGAACGCCACGGTGAACGCCGCCACCGTCGCCTCCGACGTGAAGGGCACGTTCGGGGCCGAGGCGTGGGTGGGCCTCGCCTGATGCCGGGGAGGCCTCACAGCGCCTTGAAGGCCTCCCCGACCGCCCGGCAGGTGGCGTCGAGGTCGTCGTCCGACACGGTGGCGGGCACGAACCAGCAGGCCATGCCGTAGGCGTTGGTGTGCACACCGCGTTTGAGCAGCTCGTGGCGGAAGGCGTCGTAGCGGGGCTGGTCGGCCCGCAGCAGGTCCCGGTACTGGCGGGTGGGTGTGCCGTCCGGGGAGAAGACCACCTGGAACATGGCTCCGACGCCCTGTACCGCGCAGGGGACGCCTTCGTCATGAGCCGCGCGCCGCACGGTTTCCATCACGCGGCGGCCGGTCTCGTCGATCCGTTTGGTGACGGCGGGATCGTTCAGGGCACGCAGCGTCACCAGGGCGGCCGTGGCACACAGCGGTGACGCGTTGTAGGTCCCGCCGTGCTTCACCCGCGCCCGCGCCAGCGGCTCCATCACCTCGCGGCGCCCGGCGAAGGCGGCGATCGGGAGCCCGCCGCCCAGCGCCTTGGAGAACACCGCGAGGTCGGGGACCACCCCGAAGAGGGTCTGCGCTCCCCCGGGGCCCGTCCGGAATCCGGTGCACACCTCGTCGAAGATCAGCACGATCCGGCGGGCGGTGCACTCCTCGCGCAGCAGGTCCAGGAATCCCGGATCGGGCATGGTGCAGGCGTTGTTGGCCACGATGGGTTCGCAGATGACGGCGGCGAGTTCGGGATGGGCGTCGAGGACGTCCCGCAGTGCGGCGGGGTCGTTCCAGGGGCAGACCACCACATCGTCCACGACTCCGGCCGGAATGCCGGGCGAGTGGGGCACGGGGTGCGGAGTGCCGTAGGGCCCGGCTTCGGCGACGGTGGGACGGTTGGAGATGGCGAGGGTGTCGGACCAGCCGTGGTAGTGGCCCTCGAACTTCAGGATCCTGGACCGTCCGGTGTACCCGCGTGCCGCGCGCACCGCGCCCTGTACCGCTTCGCTGCCCGAGTTCGCGAAGCGGACCAGATCCGCGCAGGGCACCATCCGGCAGATCAGTTCGGCCAGTTCGACCTCGGGAACGTTGCAGGTGCCGAACATCGTGCCGCTGTGCAGTACGTCGGTGAGGGCGTCGGTGAGGAGCGGAGAGGCGTGCCCCAGGATGGCGCTGCCGTAGGAGATGAGGTAGTCGATGTACTCGTTGCCGTCGACGTCCCGGATGCGGGAGCCCGACCCGCTGTGCATGTAGAGCGGATAGGGGTGCGGTCCGGTCGAGGTCAGGCGGGCGGAGGAACTGATACCGCCGGCCAGGGACGCCTGCGCCCGCTCGAACCAGGATCGGCTGCCGTCGGTTCCGCCCAGCGCCGGGAAAGCGTCATTCATCGCTGCTCCTGTTTGGATGGGAAAGCCGTGGGACACGCTCCGGGAGCCATGCGTGGAGACGGTGGCTCACGGAAAGAGGGTGTGTGCGACATGACGGTGAGAACGGCGATAGTCACGGGGGCCGGGAGCGGCGTCGGGCGGGCCTGCGCGCTGGGGCTGCTGGCCGACGGCTGGACGGTCGTACTCACCGGCCGCCGGGCCGCCGCCCTGGCGGAGACGGCCGCCCTCGCGCCCGAGCGGGACCGGGAGCGCGCTGTCGCGGTCCGCGCCGACATCACCGACCCGGCGGCCGTCGATGACCTGTTCGCCGCGGTGGAGGGCCGGTTCGGCCGGCTCGACCTGCTGTTCAACAACGCCGCCGACACCATGCCGTACACCGCGACCGAGGAGGTGAGCGCCGAGGACTGGCACCGCGTCATGGACTCCATCGCCACCGGTACCTTCCTCTGTTCCCGGGCCGCGTTCCGGATGATGAAGGCGCAGTCCCCGCGCGGCGGCCGGATCATCAACAACGGTGCCCCTTCCGCCCAGGCTCCCCGGCCCGACTCGATCGCCTTCACCGCCGCCAAGCACGCGGTGGCCGGACTGACGCGTTCGCTCTCCCTCGACGGCCGCCGGCACGACATCTCCTGCGGCCAGATCGACATCGGGAATGTGACCCCGCAGGACCGGCCGCAGCCCGCCGTACGCCAGGCGGACGGCTCGGTCCGATCCGAGCCGACCATGGATATGCGCCATGTCGTCGACATGGTCCGTGCCATGGCCGCACTACCCGCCGGGGTGAACATTCAGTCCGTCCTGGTCATGCCGAGCTCCATGCCGTACGTCGGCCGGGGATAGCCCCGCGACATACGCCTTCACCCATCGGCCCGGGACCAGCTGCCCGGCCCGCTGCCAGGCCAGCATCCGGTGGAGGCCGTCCAGATGGATCAGCCCCTCGCGCACCGTCAGCTCTTCGTAGTCCGCCCCGGGCACCGCTCCGGTGCTGAGGAAGAGTGCCCGGGGCGGGGCGTGGATCTGGCGTGCCAGCTTGAGTCCGCACAGCGGATTGGTACGGGCGTACGACGGCCCCAGCGCGGCGAGCCGGGACGCCGCCGCGGCCACGGTGAGTCCGGTCCTCGGGATCAGCTCGACATCGCCGTCCTCCCCCAGGTGCCACGGCAGGACGACATCGAGCACTTCGGTGCCCTCCAGCAGCACCTCGTGCCAGCGCCCGCCCAGGGCCGACTGCGCGTTACGGATATGGGTTTCGGCCTCGTCGTTGGAGTTGGCCTCGTCGTTCCGGTCGTACGGGTGTTCCTGGCCGAAACGCCTCATGAGCGCGTCGAACGTGACGGCTTCCAGCACCTTCATGCCGGTGTTCCCCTGCCTGTGCGGACATATTCGCTGAAATGCCGGTCGGAGAAGAGCTCCGGCCAGCGTCCGTGGCCCAGCCCCCGGTCCCGGCCCGCGGCCAGCACCCTGCGCCAGTACGGCTTGACCGGGGGCCACAGCGTGCCCGTCCGGCAGTACGACGCGTCGATCATGTACCGGGGGCCCCCGCCCGTCGCCGGACCGGTCGCGGCGCGCCGGGTGTGGAACAGCGCGGAGTGCAGCAGCACGGTGGAGCCCGGCGGAAGCTCGTCGATGAGCACTTCGCCCGGCTGCCAGGCCGTGCCGAGGTGGTTCCAGGCGTCCTTCTCGGTCACCTGCCCATGCGATCCGGGCATGACGGCGAGGGAGCCCATGGCGGGCGTGAGCCCGCCGATGTAGTGCAGAGCGTGGATCATGGGGTGGTCGCGGTCCCGCTGTGGGCGCTGTTCGTAGTCGTGGTGCCAGTTCTTGCCGCTGCCGCCGGGCGGACGGCGGTCGCTGTGCAGGTGATGGAAGACGAAGTCGGCCCCCAGCAGGCGGTCGTCACCGAGCAGTTCCAGCAGCGGGGTGCAGGAGGCGAGTTCCCCGTGCGCCTCCATCTCCAACTCCACCGTCGACGGCGGGGCGCATTCCCCCGGCCGCAGGCACGCGTCGATGGATATCTGCCGCAGGCCCGTGTCGACCCACCGGTCGACCTCGGGCGCGAGCCGCCCGACCAGACCGGGAGGAAGGAATCCGGGCAGTACCAGGTAGCCGCTCTTGTCGAAGTTCTCCAGCTGCGCATCCAGGTCCATGAAGCCGATCACGCGAGGAACCCCCCAGTATTCACCGAGCTGCCGAGAGAAATACCGTCGAACGTCCGGTGCTTTCTATCCCACTGGTCTACAGGGCACTCCTGAACAACTGACAATGGCCAAACGCCAGTACCTTGGCCGGAACCGGGCAGCCCCGCGCCGCGGACTCCTCACCTTCCAGGAGGCTTCAGGCTGTTGAGAAGGGCTCGGAGCACCGCGAGGCGGTGGGCGCGGAGCCGGTCGGCCGCCTTCGAGCCGGCTGTCGGACGAAGAGCCTCGCGGGTCGCGCGGATGGTCAGCACACCGAGGATCAGCCGGACAGCCGGGCCGCTGACCGCGGCGGCCACCAGCAGCCATGCCGCTCCGCTCATGCCTGTCGGGAGCATCGTCGATCACACCTCCGCCATTCGGGAGGACCCTGTCTAGCGCGATCGTCCGACGGTGCGCAGCCCCGCAGGCGCGCGGTAGCGGCCCGCGCGGTGACACCTCCGCGCAGCCGCGCGCCTTCCGGCGGAACGCGGCCCGGGGAAGGATGCGGGCATGGCAAACGCGAACGAGCCGCGCACTCCCTGGGTCAAGGGGCCGAAGCGCGAGCTTCCCTTCCCCTACGACCGGGACCTCTCCGGGGTGCTGCGGCATCTCAACCGTCGTACCCGCACGTTCCGTTCCCGGCTGGCGAACGACCCGGTCACGGCCGCGTATCTGGCGGCCGGTATGCGTCTGCTGGGGCAGCACCTCGGCCCCGGATCCCCGGGGCGGGCGCAGGGGGAGCGTCCGTTTCTCAGCTTTCTCTCCCAGCGCGCGATCGCCGCCGAGGTCGCCAACAACCCTCGCCCGTTTCCCCGGCAGGGCACCGTCGCGATGCTGCGGGACCGCTGGAGCGCGCAGTCGGCGTACGTCGCCGATCTGATCAACTTCGCGGTGTGGCGGGAGAATTACCGGCCCGAGTACCGCGAGCAGCGTGCCGCGAACACCAGGAAGCTGGTGAACGGGCCGGACTTCGTGCGCGCGGTGCACGAGACGGCGTACCGGCACACCGCCGATGGTGCCGCCATGCCGTCCGTACGGCTCGGCCTGGCCCTCATGACCTCGGCCGAGGGCGACGAGGAGATCGCGCAGGCCGTCTCCGCCATGTACGAGGACTATCTCGGTTCATGGAAGGAGCTGTACAGCGCCGTGATGCGGGAGCGCGGCCTGCGGCTGCGCCCGGGGCTCACCCTCGACGACCTGGCCAACGCCCTCTCCGCGACGACGGACGGAATGACGCTGCGCGCCATCGGTGACCCCGCTTCCGGTGTCGTCGACCACGCGAACCGCCGCTCCCTCATGGGTACGGTCGCTCTCGCCGTGATCCACGCGTTCCTCGAACCGGACGAGGACGCGAGCGGTCTCACACTGGAACAGGCGGTCTCGATGAGATTCGACACCTGACCCGGCACGGGTCAGGCCGGGGAGGCCGGACCGCCCCCGTGTGCGCCCAGCCCGTCCAGGACCAGATCGGCCAGCGCACGCGGCAGATCCTCGTCCAGCGGCTCACGGGTCAGCAGCGCCCTGCTGTGAAGGGGGGCGATCAGCGCTTCGAGGGCCACGCGTGGATTCGTCCCCGCGCGGAGTTCACCGCGTGCGATGCCGCGTTCCACCATCGCACCGGCCAGCTCCAGCCTCGACCGCCAGAACTCCTCGCGGGCCGCGGCCAGTTCGGGGTCGTCCACGGTGATCACAGCGGCACGGGCGAGCGCTCCGCCCAACGGGCTGTTGAGGTAGTCCACCACCAGGGCGGCGAAGGCGTACAGGTCCTCACGCACCGAACCCGTGTCCGGCACCGGGATGCGGCGGTCACTGACGGCGAGCAGCGCGTCGGTGATCAGGTTCTCGCGGGTGCGCCAGCGACGGTAGACGGACGTCTCGTTCACTTCGGCCCTCGCGGCGACGTCGGCGAAGCTGAATCCGGTCACCCCGTTCTCCACCAACGCCTCGACAGCCGCGTCCAGCACGGCCTGGCGCACGCGCGCCCCCCGGCCGCCGGGACGGCGCCGGATTTCGCCCTCGGTCATGTACATCACTCCTCGCACCCATACTAACGCCGGTCTTCTTGCTTTTATCGCCGAAGTGATCCATGGTGCTTAAAGCAAGTTTTCTCACTTTTAGCGTCACCGAGGGTGACGCGTAAGGAGTCGACATGTCGTACGTATGGCCTCTGGACCCCCGTGACCTGTTCGTCGAGCGGTACCCGCAGATGCTCGGCTTCGGACTGCCCGCCGAGGACGTCGACGCGGCCCGTGCCGCGATCGTGGCCATGTGGCCGGACGCGCCGGGCGGCTGGGTCCACGAGTGGACGCGGCTCGCCGACCGCTACGCCGCCGCCGGCCGCCACGACCTGGCGGTGCTCGCCCACGGCTGGGCGAAGTTCCCCACCCTGGCCGACGAGCCCAAGCGCACGGCGCTGGCCCGGCAGGCCGAGCAGTACGAGCTCTCCGCGCCCGGCTTCCCGGTGGACTTCGAGCGGCGTATCCTCACCGTCCCGCACCGGGGCGGCACGGCGCGGGTGGCGATCCACATCCTGGCGGTGCCCGGTCTGCCCGCCGACGCCCCCGTCACCCTCGCGAGCGGCGGGGTGGACTCCTGGAAGATGGACCTCCACCCGCTGTGGGTCCAGCTCGCCCAGCTCTCACGGACCCGGGTCATCACGTTCGACCTCGCGGGAACGGGCGAGACCAGCCACATCCCCATGACTCCCGACGGTGGCACCGAGATCATCGAGGGGGTGATCGCCGAGGCCCGCAGGATCAGCGACGGCAAGGTGGCGCACTTCGGGATCTCCATGGGCGGCTACTACTCCGCCCGCACCGGACTCACCGGCGCGGTGGACGCCTCCATCGTCCTGGGCGGGCCGGTGGAAGCGGCGTTCGCGCCCGGCCGCGGATTCGCGTACGGCATGGAGGGAATCGTCGGCAACGCGCTCGGCTTCAACCGCCCCCCGACCCCCGACGAGCAGAGCGACGCGTTCTCCCGGTTCGACCTGCGCCCGCTGCTCGACCAGGACACCCAGGTGCCCATGCTCGTGATCAACGGGGCCGACGACGTGCACATCCCCCAGCAGGACACACTCGTCTTCAGGAACCGCCGGGACACCCGGGTCGAACTCGTCCCCGGCACCGGCCACTGCGCCATCTCCAAGCTGCCCGAGGTGCTGCCCGTCATCGTCGACTGGCTCAAGCAGACCCTGAACGGCTGACCCGCCCCTCACCCACCCGTTCCCGGCCGGTGCCGCGTACGGCATCGCCCTCCCCGGACGATGCCGTACGCGGCACCGGCCGATTCCGTACGCGACCCGACGGCGACCCGACGGCGGCCCGTTCAGCGCCGGGCGGACGGCCGTCCCCCCGCCTGCCGCGCTCCGACGACCGCGAGCACCGCGTCCGCCAGCGCCGGAACGGACCGGCCGCCGCCGGCGTCGATCCGGTCCAGGCCCAGCCGGTCGGCGGCCTCCACCATGAGGACCTGATAGCGCTCCGTACGCGCCAGGAACTTCTCCATCAGATGCCGCTCCCCCTCCGCCGCCCGCTCGTATCCACCCGCCTCGTGCACCCGGGCGCGTACGACGTCCATGTCCGCGGTGAGCCACACGGCGGCGGTGTACGGGACCGTCAGTTCCGCGACCCGAGCGGGCCGGAGAGCCGAACCCTCAAGGACCAGACCGGGCCTGTCGCCGCTCCCGTCCACATGTGACGCGATCAGATCCTCGATGCGGGGCCACAGCCGTTCGTAGTGGTCGAGAACGGACGTGATCAGCTCATCGACCGTCAACGACCGGTAGTGCTCGGCGACATGCGGCGGAACCTCGTGGTCCGGCGTGGCCCAGGGCCGCCCCGGGTGACGCGCCAGCCCGTCGGTCGACAGGCACACGAACCCGAGACGCTCCGCCACCGCTTGGGCGACAGTCGACTTGCCGACATTGGACGTTCCACCGATCAGCACCACCCGCGCATCGCTCATGCCGCAACCCTAGGGGCTGTCCGGACACACCCCACCCGGCCTGCGGCGTCCGGCACGCGTCCACGTCCGCGACCGTGCGAACCATCCCCGCACTGGCGCGGTTTGCGGCATGGAGGCGGCGGGGCCGCCCCGCCGGCGGACCCCCGCCCCGTACTCCGGCATTCCCCGGCCGGTCCCCGGCGGCAATACTCGGTACGCCCGCCCATCAGCACACCAGCCCCGGAGGCAACACCATGGCAACGCCACCCAGGACGCCGCAGGAAGCCGGTACGACGCGGGGCGCGAGCGCGGAGGCCGCGGGCCGGTTGCTGGACCGGGTGGCCGAGCGCCTCGGCGGCAGGGCATCGGTGTCGGCCGTCTTCGGGGAGCCGGTCGTCCGCGACGACATCACCGTGATCCCTGTGGCGTCGGCCGGAATCGGATTCGGCGGCGGCGCCGCTCAGGAGAGCGGTGACAGGAAAACCAGCGAGGGTGGTGGAGGGGGCGGCGCCGCGACGGCGCGTCCCCTCGGATTCATCGAGATCAGGAAGGGGGCCGCGGTGTACCGGCCGATCCGGCCCCCGTGGGCCGACGCGGTCATCCCCGCGGTCCTGCTCCTGGCCGCGGTCGTCGCTCCCCGGGCCGCTCGCGCCTTCGCCGGACTCGGGCGCCGGCAAGGCTGAGGACTCTCCCGCAAGCCGGCGGGCCGCCCCGGGCCGCCCCGCCGGCCGGGACGCGGCTTCCTCAGGACAGCGAACTCGGCCGGCGCGGCGGCGGCACCACACCCAGCAGCTCCCACAGAGGACGCGAGCCGCCGGCCCATGCGCCGAGAGTCCGGCGGTCCACCAGATGCAGTCGCTGCGTCTTCGCGAACTCCACAGCCGGTGCGGAGAACCGACCGTTCGTCACCAGGACGATGACGTCCCCCTTGTGCACGGGCCGTCCCGTGCCGTTGAGGACCTGTAGGTCCGGGGTGCCCACGGCCGCCCCCGCCAGGCCGTCCCGGCGGTGTTTGCACTGAATCACCCAGCGTCGGCCGTAGGGATCGGTGGCCTTGACGTCGGCTCCGTTGTCCCCGGCTCCCCCTACCTGGACCGCGTCCTCGCAGCCGTCACGGATCATCAGGTCCCTTATCGCGTACTCGAAGTCCCGGTGGTGCAGTTGGTCGAGCCGGGCCAGCGGGTAGCGCAGGGCGCTCTCCCTCGTCCGCCGCTGCCGGTTCAGCCGGATCCGATGCCGCTGCCACAGGACACCACCGGCCACCAGAACGGCCAGGGCCGACGGAACGGCCCAGAAGTGGTCCGCGAGCCAGTTCAGGATTCCGCCGAGAACCCACAGGCCCACGGCGGCCACCACCAGCACCTCTCCCGCCCGTACCTGCTGACGCTTCCGCGAGCGGGCCGGTCGGGGCCGCCGGGACGTACAGCCGGCGGGGCTGCGCACGGTACGGCGCGCAGGACGCCAGGGAGGACGGCGGGAAGGGCGGCGGGCATTCACCGGCCGCTCCAGGGGCGTTGCCGCGTCCTTGTCCCGTCCCGGCCGTCCCGACGTCCGCACGAATGCACCCAGGGCACGACGTTTCCCTCCCGGTCCGCTGCGGCTCCCCGCGCAGCGACCCCATCAAAGCAGCAGTCACTGACAGTGCGTGGACAGAAGATCACTTTCAGTCATTCGCCGGGAGCCGCGCGGGAGCCCGTGCTCCACCCCGAGAACGCCCCGGGGAGCGCCCGGAAAAGCGTTTGCCCGGGGAATTCGCGCCCTGCCACTGTGACCGCATGCCTCCCCTGCGCCAGATACGCGCCCAGTACGACGCCCGGACCATCGTCGTGTATCAGGCGTACTCGCCCGCGGTCGCGGTCCCCGCCCTGCGGGCCGACCGTTTCGTGGCACCCTTCTCGTTCAACCGCATGACATGGATCAAACCCTCGTTCCTGTGGCTCATGCATCGCAGCAACTGGGCGCAGAAGCCGGGCCAGGAGTGCGTCCTCGCGGTACGGATCACCCGGGAAGGGTGGGAGGAGGCCCTCTCGCAGGCCGTACTGACAACATCCGACCCGGCGCATGTCGCACGGGCCGCTGTGCACGTCCAGTGGGACCCGGAACGCTCGCTGCGGGGAGCGGCACTCAACCACTACAGCATCCAAGTGGGCGTGGGCCGCGGACTGATCCGGACGTTCGTCGACGACTGGATCGTCGACCTCACCGACGTCACCGCGCAGGCCCGCAGGATCGCCGGGCTCGTACAGAGCGGGCACGCCTCGAAGGCCCGGCGACTGCTCCCTCCGGAGCGCGTCTGCCCGGCGCCCGCGGCCACCGCCGAGCGTCTGCGCATCGACGGGTGAACGTGCCCGCCGTGCCGCGGCTCGGCCACCCCTCCAGGATGATGACCCGATGAATGATCACCAGCGGACAGAGCCGTCACGGACAGCGGACGAGCGCACGTCATTGACCGGATTCCTCCAGTACCAGCGGGACACTCTCGCGATGAAGTGCGCCGGACTGACCGTCGGCCGGCTGAGACGGAAGGCGTGCCCGCCGTCCGGGCTGTCCCTGCTCGGACTGGTCCGGCACGCGGCCGAGGTCGAACGAAGCTGGTTCCAGTACGTCTGGAACGGGGAGGAGACGGGCCCCCACTGGCCGAGGAACGCCGATGGCACCTTCGCCGAGTTCGACGTCGAATCGGCCGATCCCGACGAGGCGTTCACGTTCTGGCACGCCGCCTGCGAACGCTCCCGCGCGATCGTCGCATCCGTCGACTCCCTGGACACCACCGTGCGGTGGCGCGAGGAGGTCTTCAGCCTCCGCTATGTCCTCACCCACATGATCGAGGAGTACGCGCGCCACAACGGCCACGCCGACCTTCTGCGTGAAGCCGTCGACGGCGAGACCGGAGAGTAGACGCACTACCAGGACACCTACGGCTACCCGCCACACGTACGCACCCCCGCTGCCCACTCGGCGTCAGATCGCGCCAATTCACGACTGTTCAGGATTCATTGTCGGCCGTTTCTGACTGTTGTCCGTCATGAACGCAGAGCCAGGATGCTTGCGAGGCAGGATGTCCTCCGTGATGGGCAACCTTCCTGTCGTGAGGACCAGTTTCGTCGGCCGCAGCAGCGAACTGGCCCGCATAGAACGGGCACTCGAAGAACACCGGCTGGTCACGCTCACGGGCAGCGGGGGCGTCGGCAAGAGCCGGCTGGCGCTCCGCGCCGCGGACCTCGTCGGGGACCGCTTCCCCGACGGTGTGTGGTGGACCGATCTGTCCCCGCTCTACGACGACCAGTTGCTCATCACGACGGTGTGCGACGGCGTCGGGCTGCTCGATCACAGCTCGCGTCTCCCGGAGCAGGCGCTGCGCGAATGGCTGGCCGACCGGCAGCTGCTGCTCGTCCTCGACTGCTGCGAGCGCGTCGTCACCTCCTGCCGGCACCTGGTGGAGGAACTCCTCGACGCGGCACCGGGACTGACCGTGCTCATCACGAGCAGGCAGCCCCTCGGCGTCGAGTGGGAGCACTGTGTCGAAGTGCCGCCGCTGTCGACGGGCGTGGACGAGGACGGGGCGGTGGAAGGGGACCGTCCGCAGGACGAAGCGGTGCGGCTGTTCCTCGACCGCGCCGCCACCGCGGCTCCCCATCTGATGCTCGACGACCCGGACACCGCATCGGCGGTGGTGGAGATCTGCCGCCGCCTCGAAGGAGTCCCGCTGGCCATCGAGCTGGCCTGTGCCCGGCTCCGTGAGAGCAGCGCGTGGGAGATCACCGGCCGTCTCGCCTCCCGGCTCGACGCCCTCACCGACGAAGCGCTGTGGCCCCGGCGCCACCGCACGCTGCGCACCACCATCGGCTGGAGCCATGAGCTCTGCGCGCCGCTCGAACGCCTGCTGTGGGCCAGGCTCTCCGTCTTCCGGGGGGTCGTGGGGACGGCCGACGCCGAGGCCGTGTGCTCCGGCGGGCCGCTCACCGCCGGCACGATCGCTCCCACGATGGAACGGCTCGCCTCCCAGTCCGTCCTCCAGCGGGTCGGGGACGGCTACCGGATGCTCGACACCCTGCGCGAGTACGGTGCCATGTGGCTCGCGGAACTGGCGGAGGACCGTACTCTCGCCGAACGCCACGCCCAGCACTTCGCCACCGTCGCAGCGCAGGCCCACGCGGGCTGGCTCGGCCCGTCCCAGGTCGACTGGTACCGCAGGATCGCCGACACCCACGCGGATCTGTGTGCCGCCCTGGAACACCTGCTCGCCGAGGACCCGGGGAAGGCCGTCGAGATGGCCGGATGCACCGGGCTGTTCTGGAGTTGCTGCGGCCATCTGCACCAGGCCCGTGCCTATCTCGAACGGGCCCTCGCCCTGCCGCCCTCACCCGGGCCGCACCACACCCGCGCCCTCTGGGCCCTCGGCATCACGCTCACGCTCCAGGGCGACCACAAGGCCGCCCGCCGGGTCGGCGAGGAGTGCAATCGCGCCGCGCGCCGCGACCAGGACGCCGAGTCGATACTCTCCGCCGCCCACAGCATCAGCTTCACGTACCTGATGATGGGCCGTCCGCAGACGGCCCACTCCGTCAGCGACCATGCGCTGCGCCATCTGCCGGACGGCGCGGACGACGCCCCCTCACAACTGCGCTGCCGGGTGATAAGGCTCTTCGCGCTCTCCGCGCTCGGTCGCCTGGACGAGGCGTACGAGGAGGCCACCCGGCTCCAGCGGATCAGCCTGCGCCACGGTGAACGCTGGGCCCGCGCGTACGCCGACCACCAGCTCGCCCTGATACACATGCTCCAAGGGCGCCCCCGGCATGCCGAAGCCCACGCGCGCTCCATGCTCGCGAGCAAGAACGACCTCCACGACAGTCTCGGCATCGCGCTCGGGCTCGATCTGCTCGCCGGGGCCATCGCCGCCCAGGGGGACGGGGTCGAGGCGGCCCGCACCTCCGGCACGGGACACACGTACTGGCGGATGATCGGCCACCCCCATCGCGGTACCCCCGAGCTCGGCGCGATCCGCGCCCGGTGGGAGCGCCAGGCACGGGAGGCCGCGGGTGACACGGCCTACGAGCGTGCCTACCACCGCGCCTCGGCCGACGACGCCGAGCGCGGCCTGGCCCACGCACTGGAACGGCACAGCCCCTGAGGACTGTGCCGTGATTCCGCCCGGCCCACGGGCACTCCGATCCGGTAGCGTGACCGCATGATCGTCATCAGCCGGCTCCGCCCCGACCACGGCCCCGCCCTGCTCGCCTTCGAGAAACGGAACCGGGCGTACTTCGCCGCTTCGGTCCCGGACCGCGGCGACGACTACTTCACGCGCTTCGGGATACGGCACGATGAGCTGCTCGCCGAGCAGAGTGCCGGGCTGCATCACTTCCACCTCGTGGAGGACGGCGACGGCGCGGTGCTGGGCCGGGTCAACCTGCTCGATGTCGCGGAGGGGTCCGCCGAGCTCGGCTACCGGATCGCCGAGCGGGCGGCCGGCCGGGGGCTGGCGACGTACGCCGTACGGCAGGTCTGCGCTCTGGCCGCCTCCGAGTACGGGCTGACCACTCTGCGGGCGGCCACGACCCTGGACAATCCGGCCTCGCACGCCGTGCTGATCCGTACGGGCTTCGAACCGACGGGGGAGGCCTCGTTCGACGGCCGCCCCGGACGCCTGTACACCCTCGGCCTGAGCGCCCCGCCCCACTGATCCGTCCGTGCCCGCGACGGCGTGCCGTCCGCACCCCCGGATGTCGGTGGTGCGCCGTCGCAGCACACCACCGACGTGTGTCGCCTCGTCGGCGGTCAGTCCTCGTCGGTCTCCTCACGGAGGATGGTGTCGTTCTTCGCGTCCACGTCGAAGGTGGTCCTCTTCCAGTCGGTGTCGACCACGTCGACCGACCAGATGACGCCCTTGCCGTCGTTGTCGTCCAGATTGACCGAGGTGACCGTTCCCTTCTTCTTGTCCGTGGCCACCTTGGCGGCCTGCTCGGGCGTCTGCGTCGCCTCGGCGATCCACTTGGCCAGTTCCTGCTTGTCCTCGGCGTCCTGGTCCGTGTCCGCCTTGGCCTCGATCACCTCTCCGGAGACCGCGTCGATACGGACGGTGTGCGCGGTGCCGTCCTTCTCGGCGACCTCCGCGACCCATTCCGGCTTCTCGGATCCGGGGCTCGCGCTGGCGCTGCCGCTCGGGCTCGCGCTGCCGCTCGGGCTCGCGGTGCCGCTGGGACTGGCGTCGGCGGTGCCGCTCGGGCTCGCGGTCCCGCTGGGGCTCGCGCTGGCGTCGTTGTCGTCGTCCAAGTCGTCCAGTTCGAGGTCGACCAGGGTGCTGCCGGCCACCTCGCCGACCGCTGTGGTGGCTGCCTTGTTGTAGGTGACCTTGGTGGCCTCGATCACCCGCTTCCGCTCTTTCTGGTCCTCGGTCAGCTGTGCCGTGCTCGACGGGCTGCTCGACGGTGTGGTCGTCCGCTGCGGAACGACCTTCGCGGCCTCGGAAGTGGCCGTGGCCGCCGTCTCGCCGCTGCCGGCCCCGCATCCCGTCACCAGCACGGCGGCGGCGACCACGCAGAGGGCTCCTGCGACGCGGAGGTTTCGGGCACGCGGGGAAACACGGGTCATTCGTCGGGGCTCAAGTCTCATATGCGCATGCCTAGCCCTCCCGGCGATCAGTCATGTTGACCGACCTGCCGGAGTCACCCGATCGAACGGCCCTCTCCGCCCGTTGGCCGTCCTCCCGGCACCCGTACGCGCCCCGAGCGGTGCGGCACCCCGTACCGGGGACGCCGTTCCCCGGGCAGGTCGCGCGCAGGTGGGAAACAATGGACTGGACGGGCGCCGGCTCCTGTCGCCGCGGCCCGGTCGGGAGGCGGTCATGGAATACCCGGAGAGTTACGAGCTGATCTTCCAGTCGTTCGGTGCCGAGGACGATGTGGTCACCGTGCGGCTGACCGCCCGGGACGGGGCCGGCGGGTACCCGGTCTACGAGGACGAGACGGGGATCGTGCGCGCGGAGATCAGTGACCGCGGTGAGGTGCGCATGCTGGCGAGCGGCGGGCATCAGGTTCCCGGTGTGCCGTTGCTGGTCCGCCCGCTGAGTCAGGGAAGCCCTCCCGCCCGCTGACGGCGGACGCCCCGCCGGTGCCGGGGCCGCGGGGAAACGCGCGGTGTTCCGGCCGCCCGCCGGATCGTTCCGCTCGTCGGCCCGGGCACGTTCGGGCAGGCGTACCTCGCCCGCTTCGGGAACCTGGACGACGGCGACCTGCTTCCCCCGGCGGACAACCTCTAGATTGGCCGTGTGACCGAGACCTGGAGCCCGACCGACCGTGCCGTCGTCCGCCTTCCCTCCGGGCGGCTGATACGGGGACGCGGCCTGCGCCGCCCTCGTCCCGACGGGCCGGAACCGGAGTTCGGCGTCTATCTGCTGGGCCGCCTGCCGCCACCCGTTGCCTGGGAGTCCCGCTGGCTGCGCTGGCCGGACTTCCGGCTCCCCGCCGACCGTCGGCAGGCGCGGGACCTCCTCGAAGAGGTGTGGCGCCGGGCGGACCACGAGCGGGTCGAGCTCGCGTGCGAAGGCGGCATCGGGCGCACGGGAACGGCACTGGCGTGCCTGGCGGTCCTGGACGGTGTTCCCTCGGACCGGGCCGTGGCCTTCGTCCGCGGCCAGTACCACCCGCGCGCGGTGGAGACACCGTGGCAGCGTCGATACGTACGGCGCTTCGGGCAGGCCGAGTAGCGCCCGCCACCGTGTGGTTGGATCCGCAGCGGGAACCAATCACCGTCGGTCGGGAGAAAGCACATGGCTTGTCGTGGAGTCCTCTTCGCACTGGAAACCGCGGACGCCGAAAGGCTGTTGGCGGCCGAGGGCGATGCGGCGGCGATGGAGTTCGTCGAAACGGTCGAAGAGGGCTGGGACGTGGCATGGCTGATGGAGCTGGACAAGTCCTGGGACGTCCTGCACCGCTGTCTGACGGACGGCAGCCTGACCTTCGACGGAGGTGAGTACCCGCTCTCGCACGCCGTCCTCGGAGGCATCCTGCTCCACGAAGGCGACGACTACGTCATCTCGTACGTCGACGCGGAGCAGGTCCATGACATCGCCCGAGCTCTGGCGCCCCTCGACGAGGAGTGGCTCAGGGAGCGTTTCGCCGCTCTGACGTTCCCCGAGTACCAGGGAAGCGGCGGCGAGGACGACATCGAGTACGCGCTCGCCTTCCTGCCCGACCTGCGGGACTTCTACAAGGAAGCGGCACGGGCGGGCCGGGCAGCGATCTTCACCGTCGACCAGTAGCCGAAACCCGGCCCCGGCAGTCCGCCGCGCTCCTCCCCTGCCCGCCCCGTCCGCCCCGTCCGCCTCACGTGCCCGGCCTTCACACGTCTCGCCGCGTCAGCTGCTGCGTACGGCCCGGAGCACGGCGTCACGGATGACGATCCGGCGGCCGTCGGGGTCCGGTGCCGTACGTCCGGGGGCCGCCGTCTCGATCTCCTCCCACGCGTCGGGGTCGAGCACGGCGGCCATTTCGTCACCTGTCACGAACGTGTCCGCCGCCATCGGCCGGCCCATGGACGTGTCCAGGTCCGCCGGATGGTGGCCCACGACGAGGAGCGTTCCGCCGGGGTTCACCGCGGCCGCGAGCCTGCGGTACAGCGATTCGAGCGAGGGCCTCGGCAGATGCATGAACTGCGCCGACACCAGGTCGAACCGCTGCGGGGCCGGGTCCCAGTCGAGGAAGTCGGCCTGCCGCCAGGTGATCCGGCCCGCGATGTCCTCGCCCGCACGGGCCGCCTCCCCCGCGGCGCGCTCCAGCGCGACCGGCGACAGATCGGCGCCGGTGACCTGCCATCCCCGCGAGGCGAGCCAGATCGCGTCGGCGCCTTCGCCGCTGCCCACGTCCAGCACCGTGCCCGGGGTGAGGCCGCCCGCGTACTTCACCAGGAGGGGATTGGGGTTCCCGCTCCAGTTGGTGCCCGCACTGTAGCGGGCGTCCCAGAACTCCTGGGTGAAGTGGTGGTCCGTGTTCCCGGTGTGATCGTGGTGCCCCGAGTGGTGAGAGTTCATGCCGTCACTGTGCCCGTGCGCCGCCCGGCGGGCGACTTCCCTTGCCGATCCGGCAATCCGCGGGCCCGTTCCCCAGCGGTTCGCCCGGCACCCGCTGTCAGCGGTTCACGCGGCGCCTGCGGATCAGTACGAGCGACAGAGCACCGGCGAGGGCCGCCCCACCCGGGTACGCGGCGGCAGCCGCACCCGCCCGCCCGAAGGTGCCGGGCACCGGAAGCGTGCTCCAGCGGGTGACCGGCCAGGCGACCAGGACGGCGCGGCCCACCACGTCGTCGACCGGGACCATTCCGCCGTGGGGATCGTCCTGGTGATAGCGGGAATCCTCCGAAGCCTGCCGGTGGTCCCCCATGACCCAGAGCCGGCCGCCCGGCACGGTCACCTTGAACCGGCCGCCGTCGTCGTTGCTGCACGCGGAGTTGCCCGGGAACACATACGGCTCGTCCAGTGGCCTGCCATTGACCTTCAGCGGGCCGTCGCCCGCGCATTCCACGGTGTCCCCGCCGACACCGATCACGCGCTTGATGAGGTTCTTCTCCTCGGCCGACGGCATCACCCCGACGAAACCCAGCACCTTCTGGACCGCGTTGGGCTTGTCGACGGGCACGCCGTCGAGCCAGTGGGCCGGGTCGCGGAAGACGACGACCTCCCCGCGCTCGGGTTCCGATCCGAACCACGGAGTCAGCTTGTCGACCAGTACCCGGTCGCCCTTCTGCAGGGTGTTCTGCATGGATTCCGAAGGAATCGAGAACGCCTGCAGCAGGAATGTCTTGATGAGCAGGGCGAGTACCAGCGCGATCCCGATGAGCAGCGGTAGTTCCACCCAGAACGGCCGCTGCTTCTTCGGCTTCGTCCGCCGTGCCCCCGCCAGCACCATGTCGCCGCTCCCCGCCCCGTGTTCACCGCCCGCCCCGTACCGGAAGCGGCCCGTGGGTCACTCTAGGTGTATTGACCCTCAGCGTTGTTGACTCGGCTGATCGGTGGCTTGCCGTCGAGTGCGGTGTGGGACAGCCTTCAGCCGGCCGGCGACGGGGGCGGGCCGACCGTATTCCCGGTCCTCGGCACGGTGGCGCCCGCTCCGGCGCGTACCGCCTCCACCACGCTCTGGTGGAACGTGCGGCTCTCCTCCTCGGAGGAGCACGGCACGGGGCTGCCCGCCAGCGTGAACCAGTCCGAGGAGCCGCTGTACTGCACGGCCACCGACGCCTGCCCGTCGGACCATGTGGTGTGGACGGTCAGATCACCGCTCAGGATGCCTACCTCTTCGGTGCGGACTCCGCCGGTTCCCGCGAAGACACCGCTGGTCGTCCACGATGCCCAGCTCATGACGTGTCGCCTTTCGGCCAAGGACAGTCGTTCCAGCAGACTGGTTTCCCATTATGACACCGGACACCCGAACTCGCACGGATGTGCGGTCCGGTGCTTCTGTGCGGTCCGGTGCCCTTTTGTGCGGCACGGTGTGCCTCCGCAGGGCCGGGTGCGCACCGGGCCGTACGGAGGACTACGAGCGTTGCAGCGAGCCCCGCACGAACGCGGCCTGACCGGCGTGCTGGAGCCCCTCGGCGAGCACACTGACCAGCCGGACGCCCAGGGTCACCGGAGGTGACCAGCTGTCGTCGACGACCCGGTCGAGCGCGTGGCCGTTCAGACCACGGATGAGGGCGAGGGTCTGTTCGTGCACGGCGTCGTAGTACCCGAGGAGCAGTTCCGCCGAGGGCACACGCACGGCTGCGACCTCTCCTTCGCCGTGACCGAATCCGGTCGCCCTTTCCTCGAAGGGCAGAGCGAACCGGGCGGACCACTCCTGGGCGAGCCAGACCTGCTCGGTCCCGGCCGCGTCGGCGATGTGGTCGTCCTGGACCCGGGCGAGGTGCCAGATCAACCACGCGATCGAGTTCGCGCCGTCGTCGAGCCGCGCGTTGAGGTCGTCGGGCGGGAGCCCTTCGGCCGCCGCGTGCACCGCTTCCCGGATGCGGTCGAAGGCATCGTCCAGCAAGCCTGCGATGTTCATACGATCACCATGCCCCGTGCGCCCGGCGGGCGCAGTCCTGGGCACGGTCGGCTGTGGGCCGTGGGCAGCGGGGACGGACGGGGCAGCGGGGGCCGAGGTCCGGGGCCGGGACCCGGGGGCTACAGGCCGCGCAGCCAGTCGGTCAGCAGGCGGTTGACGTCGTCGGCCCGTTCCTGCTGGATCCAGTGTCCGCAGCCTTCGAGGATGTGTGCGGCGCTCAGAGCGGGCAGGGTGGTGGGGAAGGCGCTGATCGCGTCGGCCATCCAGGTGGTGGACGCGTCGAGCCCGCCGCCGATGAAGAGCGCGGGCCGGGTGAGGGGCGCCCCGTCCCAGGGGGCGAGATCCGACCAGTCCCGGTCGACGTTGCGGTAGCGGTTGAGTGCGCCGGTCAGACCGGTGCGTTCGAACTCGCCGCTGTAGACGTCGAGGTCGGCCTGGGTGAGCCAGGAGGGCGGCGGCCCGCCGGGGAACCGGTCGGAGAGCTTCCCGCCCGGGGGGACGAAGAAGAGGCCGGCGTGGTCCTGCGGCACATGGGTCTCGCCGGAGAGCCCGGTGTAGAAGCCGGTGAGCCAGCCGCGTACGTCCGCCTCGATCTCGGCCTCGGCCCGGCCGGGCGACTGGAAGTAGCTGACGTAGAACTCCTCGTCGCCGCCGATCCGGGCGAAGCCGTCGGTGGGGCGGTGACCGTCGCGGGGCGCGTACGGAACGCTGAGCATTCCCACGGCTGTGAAGATGTCGGGCCTGAGCAGCGCGCTGTTGGCCGCGACGGCGGAGCCCCAGTCGTGGCCGATGACCGTGGCGGTCTCCTCGCCCAGCGCACGTACGATCCCGGCGTTGTCGGCCACCAGGTCGAGCATCCGGTAGGCCTCCACGGCCGCGGGCTTGGACGAGCGGCCGTAGCCGCGTACGTCGATGGCCACCGCCCGGAACCCGGCGGCGGCGAGCGCGGGGAGCTGGTGGCGCCAGGAGTACCAGGATTCGGGGAAGCCGTGGACAAGGAGAACGAGCGGGCCGGTGCCCTGTTCGACCAGGTGGACGCGGCCGCCGGGGCCTCCCACCAGGCGATGGACGGCCCCGGGGACCTCAGTGGAGGGCCACACCCGGTCCGTCCTCGGCAGCGGGGTCGAAGGGGTGGGGTTCGGCATGCGTCCTCCTCGGTGTCCCGGCCCCGGGACGGTGGCAGTGAACGGGGCGGCCCGGCCATTGCGCCGCGCCGCCCCCGTCCCCGCCCCGATCATTCGTGGCGGGGGCGACCGGAGCAAGGATTTTTGCCGGTCCGGCAAATCCGGTGCCGGACCGCCACCCGCAGTCGACCGAGCCCCTCAGCAACATGGCGGCGGGCGGCGGGCTCAGACGAGCAGGTGGTGCAGATGCGCGCAGGCCGCCGCTTCGTCAGGGTGCCGGGCGATGACCTCGGACACACCGCGTTCGTACGCCCCGGTCTCCCACGCCCCGTCGTCCGCCTTCCGGAGGAACAGGAAGTCCGGGGGCGTGGGGACCGGCTCGTGCACACCCTCGATGCGGTAGTAACCGTCGGGCACACCCGCCGCGGCGAGAACCGCCCCCAGTTCCCTTCGTTCCACGGGGTGTCAGACGCCCGCGGGCTTGAGGTAGTCGTGCTCCAGCAGCCACTTCACATTCAGCCGCTGCCCCTCCCCCGGGTCCAGGAAGACGGCGTCGAGCTTGATCTGCTGGCCGCCGCCGGGCTGCTCGAACCAGGGAGCGATGCTTCCCTGCCACACCCAGAACGGCTTGGCGACCTTGTAGACGCGGTAGTCGCAGGGCACCGCCGCGTCACGGGTGTTGAGGTTCTGCGGCGGCAGTGCGCGCTCGGCGTAGGCGTCTCCGGCGGGCGCCAGGTAGCCGCCGTACTCGGATCCGAAGCGGTCCAGGCGCTGGCCGGGGCGCAGCTTGGCGGGCTCCTTGTCGATCGCGCCGTTGACCTCGCCGAAGCCGTCGTTGGGCGGGTACTTCCAGCTTCCGGTGTCCGCGGGCCCTTCCCAGTACTTCTTCAGGAAGGCCTGGGGTGACAGCGTGCCGGTGCGCTTGTACCCCTTCAGGAGCGGTCCGACAGGGGCCAGGTTCTTGTTGGGCAGCCACTTGGGGCCGAGCCGGGCGTCTCCCTGGAACTCTCCGGTGCAGGGTTCGTGCCGGGCCGAGACTGCCGGGGCCCGGTTCTCGGGCTGCGGCGCGGCGCTCGCGGCAGGTGCCGTGATCATGCCGGCGGTGATGCCGAGCGCGGCAAGTACGGTACGCATGCGGTTCATTCAGAGGTCCCCTCGGGCACTGATGATCAATCAGACAGCTGACGAAGGGTAACCGGTCGATCACGTGACGCAGCAGCGCCATGCCGTTTTCCGGCCATGTCGCACAGCACCGCTGCCCGGCCGGGAGTTCCGGCCGGGCAGCGGTCCGAACCGGACCGGCCTCAGCTGACGTTCACGTCGATGCACGCGTAGAAGGCGTTCGCGGTGTCGGCGATGTTCCAGACCGCGAGGACCTTCTGCCTGCCGGTGTGGCTGCCGAAGTTGACCTGATGGGTGACGGTCGCTCCCGGCTGGGCACCGTTGTCGTTGAACTCGGCGATCTTCTGGCCGTTCGCGTAGTACTGCCAGGTGCTGGTGGAGTGCCGCGCGGTGAGCGTCCACTGGAAGGACTGGCTGCGGCTCACCGGGCTGACCTTCCAGCCCTTGGAGTCGTCATTGAGTTCGGCGAACCTGCTGTTGCCACCGCTGCAGCTGGTGAGCCCCTTGGGGCCCTCCACGCTCTGCGGCTCGTACTTGATCTCACCGCAGCTGATGGTTCCGGCCGCGCACTGCGCCTGCCTGCTGGGGGGCGAGGAGATGTAGCCGTGGGCACTGGCGGAACTCGTCGGGAGACTCAGGGCGAGTACGGGCGCGAGTACGGCACCGACGGCGAGGGCGGTCTTCCTTTTCGCGTGCATGCTTCTCCTTCACATGAGACCGTGCCGCGCGGTGGCGGGCCGTGGGGTGACCCGGCTTCGGCGGTGCGGCCTCGCGAGTGTGGGGCCAAGAGGGCGCGAAGGGCACGGCAAGAACCACTCCGGACGGTTCCGGATCTCAACTGTCCGAAAAAGCCTTGCACTTGGACTAGACCATACTGACGGCCGCCTGCACGTCAAGGGCGCCGCACGGCGGGGCAGTGGAATTCCGGCCACACATCAGGGACTCGCCCGGGGCGGCCGGGGCCGGTGGTTCGGGGTGGACCGGCCCGTCACGCTCGCGCCGGGGCGACGGCCGGATGCCGGTGGGGACGGGCCGTGCTGGATCAGCTGCCCGTGACACCGTCCAGGCTCTCCCTGATCAGATCGGCGTGCCCGACGTGACGGGCGTACTCCGAGATCATGTGGACGTGGACCACGCGCAGCGAGTATTCGGTGCCGAGGTGGACGAAGGTGTCGTCCAGGGACGCGTCGGCGATCGCCTCGTCGGCCAGGTGTATCTCCTCCAGCAGGCGGTCGTAGTCCTCACCGGCCCGGCCGGGGTCCAGGTCCTCGAAGTCCGCGTCCTTACCCTTGGCTGCCTCGTACATCGGGGGGAGCGTCTGCCCGGCGAACCGCTCGCGGAACCAGGTGCGTTCGACCTTCGCCATGTGCCGGACCAGGCCGAGCAGGGTAGGGTGAGGTTGGACGGCTCCACGGTCCTTTCCGCGAGCTGCTGCCCCGTGAGGCCCGCGCACTTCTTCAGCAGCGAACCGCGGAAGTTGTCGAGGAAACCGGCCAGCGTCTCGCGCTCCCCCGCGACGAGGGAGCCGTCGGTGAGCAGATCGGCGAGTGTCTTGCGCTCACCCGCCGTGCGGGTGCCGGGCGTACGGAGTGTTTCGGGCGCGGTCCATGTCATCACGTGATCATGCCCTGGGGGCGGCCGCACGCGCGAGCCCTATCGGCGGCTCATCCGGTAGTCGTCGCCCTCGTCGGACCAGGTCCCGCTCACGGACGAGCTGATGCCGCCGGCGAGTCCGACCACCAGGAAGAGCACCAGCAGCGCCTTGCCCGCCCCGCTCATGACCAGCGGCCGGGTGGCGGAGCGCGTGTGCCCGGTCAGTACGGAGAGGTCGTCGTCGCCGAAGAAGCCCTTCGGGTAGGCCGGGGTGAGCATCATCGCGTAGGCGTAGAACCGCGTCTGGTAGCGCAGCACGGCCGCCGTCGCCTCGAACAGCGGCCGGGGCATCCGGCCGAGGACCAGCGTGACCAGCCACCACACGAAGGAGAGCGCGAACCAGCCGGTCGCGGCCAGCCCCTGCACGACCGCCGCCGGGATCATCAGGAACACCCGGAACAGGACAGCGAGGCGGTTGAGGCCGGTGGGCCGCACCTCGATCCGCGCCGGATAGTCCGGCGGCGGTGTCAGCGCGAACGGCGGGTAGCGGTCGATGAGCAGCATCTCGCTCGCGGAGACGCGTACGTGGTAGCCGAGGTATCCGGAGAGGAAACGGAAGACGGGCTGGGGCAGCCGCCCCAGCACCAGGGCGGCGAACCAGCCCACGACAGCGGTGACCACGGCCGCGATGTACAGGAAGACCAGCACGATGAAGTGCGGGATGAGCAGCAGCAGTCGCAGGAGCACGGTCAGCCGGCGCTGGCGCGTCGGTTCGATGATGTCCAGGACGGGCTGGAACTCGCCCGCGTCCCCCGCGGCACGCCCCGGGCTCCACTGGCCTTCGGCCATGTCGCGTCTCCTCGGCAGGTGATCCGTACGGCATCCACGCGTACGACATCACCCCACGCTCCGGCCGGGGGGACGGGCCCGCAATCGGCCACGGGCCGATCGGGTGCCGCCGCTCCACCCGGTCGGCACAGGACACGGCGCGGGCGTCCGGAGACGTGAGGGCAGAACGGGGCGTCCGGGAGAACGCGCCAATTGGCTATTTGGACATACCTATCCCCTCATACCTAAAGTGCGCCCATGCTTCCCGACCTCTCCGGCCCGGCCGACCCCGCCCCCGGCGAGGTCGCCTCGGCGCTCACCGCCGTACTCCCTGTGCTCCTGCGGGCGGCGGACCGCCGGGTCGAACGGGATTACGCCCACCCCAAGCCGTCGGAGGGCCAGCTCGCCCTGCTGCGACTGGTGACGGAGCAGGACGGCATCACCGTCAGGCGGGCGGCCGAGACCCTGCTCATGAAGCCGAACAACGTGAGCGCGATGGTGTCCCAGCTGATCGGCGGAGGTCTCCTGGAGCGGAAGCAGGATCCCGCCGACCGGAGGGTGGCCCATCTGCACACCACCGAGCGGGCCCGCGAACACAGCACCGCCGTGGACACACTGTTCAGCGCCTGCGTCGAGGAAGGACTCCGGTCCCTGGGGGACGACGAGGTCGCCGCCATCGCCCGCGCCCTGCCCGGCCTCTCCGCACTCGCGCGACAGGTCCGCTCCGCCGCGGGCTGACACGCCCCGGCCCGCACCGCGGCGCTCCCCGCCGCTCGACCCCCGTACACCCGAAAGGCACTTCCCCGTATCCTCCCCCTCCGCGGGCGATCTCGTCATGCCCGCGCACGCTCCCCGACCACCGGAACACCGATACCCGGACCGTCCCGGGGGACGGCCGGGCGCCGGGCCAACCCCTGGCGATGGTCTCGTCCGTCTCCACCGCGCTCGGCCCCATCGTCGGCGGCCTCCTCGTCGAGCACGCCACATGGGAGACGGTCTCTCCGGGGCTACAGCCCCGTCGAGGCCGGCGTCCGTACGCTGCCGCTGAGCCTCGCCTCCGTGGTCGCCTCCCCGCTGGGCGCGGCGCTCACCGAGAGGTTCGGCGCGCGGCTGTCGATGACGCTGGGCATGCTGCACACCGCGGTGACCGTGGCCGGCGTGCTGTGCCTGCTCGGAGCCGCCCTCGCGGCGGTCGGGCTGCGCCGTACGCGGAAGCCGTCCGTCGCTCACGGCTGACGGCGCGTACTCCGGGAGGGCCCCGGTCTCCGGTCTGCCGACCGGAGACCGGGGCCCTTCCCCTGTCGCGGCGCGATTTCTCGTTCCGGTTGTGCCGGATTTCCTCGGCGATCATGGCCTTCGTGTGCTTCCCGATGGCATGCGCGGGTCTTCTCCTCGCGGCTCGGCGACATGGGGGGGCGTGCGGGGCTGAGCACAAGCCTTGACCAGTGGGAGCGCTCCCATCATGGAGATGAGGAGAAAGGGAGTCAAGAGAGTTGAAGACTCGAATAAATTCGATAGCGACAGATCAGAACGTGTCTGTTGACCGACACCTCATGACGCTCTAACGTCATGCCCCACCAGTGGGAGCGGTTCCACCAGTCGACGTGTCGTAGGGGCACGTCCGAACTGCAAGGAGTCGCTCATGCGACATCCCCCGCACCCAACCGCACGTACGGCGCCTCTTCGCGCCGCCCTTCGGGGCAGCGCCCACCACGGCCGGTCCTACCATCGCGCCCGCGGTCTCCGCCTCCGGTTCCCGCTCTGCCCGCACGGTGGACCGCACCTCCGCCGGCTTCGTCCGCGTACAGGGCGTACAGGTCCGTGGCATCTTCGACGGCCCTGGCGTCCCGGGCGAGACCGGCGAGAACACCGGCTCCCACGGCTTCGCCGACCGGGTCGTGCGGTGGTCCGACGACCGCGGACCCTCCCCTCCCGGATCGGCCCGGAACACCTGGGGCCACGTCCCGGGACCGTCCTTGACCAGTGACGACGAAGGAACCTCCACCCCGTACGGAATCGGGCCGCGCGATCATCCGCGCGCCCTCGACAGCTGAGGAAACGGAATGCGTATGAGCCGCACGAGCCGCACCGCACTGCGCCGATCACGTACGTCCCTCATCGCCGCGGCGGCCCTGGTCGCCGCTGCGGCGGGCACCGCCGGAGCCACGCCCTTCGGGGCCTCCGCCGCGGCGCCCGGATGCACCGTCGACTACACGATCCAGAACCAGTGGAACGGCGGGTTCACCAGCGCCGTCAGCGTCACCAACATCGGCGAGGCGCTCTCCGGCTGGCAGTTGGAGTGGACGTTCGCCGGCGGCGAGCGGATCACCCAGGGCTGGAACGCCGCCGTCTCGCAGAACGGCACGTCCGTCACCGCGAAGAACGTCACGTACAACGGTGCCCTCGCCTCCGGCGCCTCGGCCACCTTCGGGTTCAACGCGACGGCCGGCGGCAGCAGCGCCGTCCCCGCGGCGTTCAAGCTGAACGGGGTGACGTGCGACGCCGACCCCACGGGCCCGGTCGATCCCACCGATCCCACCTCCCGCGCCGACAACCCGTACGCGGGCGCCCGGGTCTATGTGAACCCGGAGTGGGCGGCGAAGGCGGGCACCGAGCCCGGCGGCGACCGGATCGCCGACGAGCCCACCGGGGTCTGGCTCGACCGGACCGCCGCCATCGAGGGCGTCAACGGCGGGATGGGCCTGCGCGACCACCTGGACGCAGCCCTGGTGCAGAAGGGCGACGGCGAACTCGTCGTCCAGCTCGTCATCTACAACCTGCCCGGCCGGGACTGCGCGGCACTGGCCTCCAACGGCGAGCTCGGGCCGAACGATCTGGGCCGGTACAGGACGGAGTACATCGACCCGATAGCGGCGATCCTCGGCGACGCGAAGTACGCGGGGCTGCGCATCGTGACCACGGTCGAGATCGACTCCCTGCCGAACCTGGTCACCAACACCGGCAGCCGCCCGACCGCCACCCCCGCCTGCGACACGATGAAGGCCAACGGGAACTACGTGAAGGGCGTCGGCTACGCCCTGAACAAACTGGCTGACGCACCCAATGTCTACAACTACATCGACGCCGGGCACCACGGCTGGATCGGCTGGGACGACAACTTCGCCCCGTCGGCCGACACCTTCAAGCAGGCGGCGACCGCCGAGGGCGCCACGGTCGGCGACGTGCACGGCTTCATCACCAACACGGCCAACTACAGCGCGCTCAAGGAGGAGAACTTCACCATCGGCGACTCCGTCAACGGAACCTCCGTACGCCAGTCGAAGTGGGTCGACTGGAACCGCTACACCGACGAACTGTCCTTCGCCCAGGCCTTCCGCACCAAGCTCGTCTCGGTCGGCTTCGACTCGGGCATCGGGATGCTGATCGACACCTCCCGCAACGGCTGGGGCGGCACGGCACGCCCCACCGGCCCCGGCGCGACCACCAGCGTGGACACGTACGTCGACGGCGGCCGCTACGACCGGCGCATCCACATGGGCAACTGGTGCAACCAGTCCGGAGCGGGCCTCGGCGAGCGGCCCCAGGCGGCACCCGAAGCGGGAATCGACGCCTACGTCTGGATGAAGCCGCCGGGCGAGTCCGACGGCTCCAGCAAGGAGATCCCGAACGAGGAGGGCAAGGGCTTCGACCGGATGTGCGACCCCACGTATCCGGGCAACGTCCGCAACGGCAACAACATGCCCGGCGCGCTGCCGAACGCCCCGATCTCCGGACAGTGGTTCTCCGCCCAGTTCCAGGAGCTCATGAAGAACGCCCACCCGGCACTCTAGGTGTATTGATCACGAACGTTGTTGACTGGTGGTGTCCGCCCCGAAGTGAGGCGTGACGGGGCGGACACCGCCGGGAGGAGCCGGGGCCCTGTCGGGCCATGGCCGTCGGCCCGGCGGGCGCCGCCCTGCTCCGACCGGCTCACGCCCCCCTCTCATCCGGCAGGACGCCCTGCGCCCGGATGGCCGGATCACGCCTGCGACGATTGCCGGATGAACTCACAGAACAAGGAAGACCTGCTGGCCGAAGCCGTGCGACTGCGCACGGAAGGGCGTCCCGAGGAGGCCCGGACACGCCTCCTCTCCCTCACGGCCGAATTCCCGGACGACGCCGAGGTGGCCTACCAGACCGCGTGGGTCCACGACACGCTCGGCCTGGAGGCCGAGGCGGTGCCGTACTACGAGCGGTGCCTGCGCGGCACGGACCTCACGGCGGAGGACCGTGCCGGCGCGCTGCTCGGTCTCGGCAGCACCTACCGGGTGCTGGGCAGATACGGACAGGCGGTGGAGACGCTGCGCCGGGGCGTGTCGGAGTTCCCGGACGACGGCGCGCTCAGGACCTTTCTCTCGATGGCCCTGTTCAACACCGATGAGCACCACGAGGCGATGCGGATCCTGCTGGAGCTGGTCGCCGCGACCAGCGACGACACGTCCGTACGCCGCTACCGGCGGGCCATCGAGACGTACGCGAAGGATCTCCGCGAGACCGTGTGACCGCGAGACCGCGCACGTCCGAGGGCATGGGGAAGCCCCGGCCGGATCGGGGGAATCCAGCCGGGGCGGCTCGTGCGCGGGTGTGAAGGGCGGCCACCTCCCGGCGGCGGGCTCCATGGGGCTTCAGCCTGACGACCTTCCCCAAGGGCTACGGCTGAGGCCCGGGGACACTGTCCCCTCACTCCCACTTATAGATGAACGATAAACCACCTGGCGGCGTTCCCAGGAATCCGCACCCCCTGTGTGATCCGGAGCACGGACATCCCGGCGCCCGTCAGCTTCCGGCCCGCGCGGCGGTGCCGTAGCGACGGTGGAACCGCTCGATCCGTCCGGCCGTGTCCAGCACCTGGCGTGCGCCGGTGTAGAACGGATGGCTCGCGGACGAGGTCTCCACATCGATGACCGGGTAGACGCTGCCGTCCTCCCACTCCACCCGCCGCTCGGCGTCGGCGGTCGAACGGGTCAGGAAGGCCACTCCGGCAGCGCGGTCGCGGAAGACCACGGGACGGGAGACGGGGTGAATGCGGGACTTCATGGGTTTTCCTTCCTCACCGCGTTCCGAGGCGGTGGCGTACGGACGGACGTGGGCCTCGCGGGCGCTCAGCGAACCTCACGGAACAGCACGTGCTGCCCCGCGACCGGGTCGAACTTGCGCAGCTCCAGACGGTCCGGGTCGTTGCGGCGGCTCTTGCGCGTCACATAGCTGTGACCGGTTCCGGCGGTCGAGCGGAGTGTGACGACGGGCCTGGCTTCACTGCGTGCCATGGGCACCTCCCGACATGTACGGCGACCCCGCCCCGTTTCGGGAATGGGTGTCGTTTTCGTTCTGGTGGAGTAACGCGAGCCCCCGCGCCCGCATTCCCGCACATGGCCACCCGGCATCCCGGACGCCCCAGCCGCACAGCGGGCGCCACGGATCGCATATGCCCCGGACTCCCGGTCGCGCACCGCGTGGGGACCGCCTGCGCGGGCGTGCGACGAGGTGGTGCACGCCGGGCGACTTGCGTCAACATCCCGACGGAGGAAAGGGTGTTCGGCGAGCCACCGCTCCACACAGCCCATGACATATGCCAGGCGCAACAACGTATCGAGTGTTGCCAAATCCCTTACGGGCTCCCGCCGCCTGTGCAACAGTCGTCTTCGGTCCACCCTTCAGAACCGGCCGCGCCGCGCCTGTATCGGAGTTCGAGATGCCGTCCCCTCTCTTCGCGGACCGCCCCGCACCACAGTCTCCCGAACACGATGCCGTCGACGCGTTGATCGACCGGACCCGCCGGCTGCGCGGGGACGTGGACGCCGTGCGGCGGGACTCCGCGGTGATCGGCGAGGACGATCCCCAGCTGCGCTGGCAGCGTGCCCTGTGTGATCTCGCGGTCATCCACCTCGACGGTCTCGACGAGCACCTGGGGCAGCTGAGAGCGGGCCCGTCGGCGCGGAGCGCCGTCGGCGCCGCGCCCGGCCCTGACCTCCCCGCGCCCGGAGCGCCGGCCGCGCCACGGCCGGGGTCACTCGTGGGCAGGGTCGGCAGCGCCGAATGGAACCTTCTCACCGACGAGGTCAGCTGGTCCGAGGAGCTGTACCGGATCTTCGGCAGGGAGCCCGGAGCGGGACCGCTGTCGCTCGACGAGCTGCCCTCCGTGCTCCCCCCCGAGGACCAGCCGCTGCTGACCGCGATGGTGACGGACTGCCTCGTCGACGGAAAGCCGATAGACGGAGAGTTCCGCGTCCTGCGGCCGGACGGCGGGACGCGGACCCTGCACATGATGGGCGAACCCCTCCTGGACCCCGAGGGCTGCACCGCCTCCATGTGGGCGGTACTGCGCGACGTCAGCGAGCTGCGCCGCGGTGAGCGGACGGTCGGCCGGACCCGTGACTCGGCCCGCCGCCGCGAGCACATCGTCCGCACCGAACACCGGATGGCGGTCGAGCTGCAGGAGGCGGTCCTGCCCCCGTGGCGCGGATCCTTACGCCTCCCCCAGCAGGGACCGGGCGCACTGGACGTCGCGGCCCACTATCTGCCGTCGGAGTCGAGCAGCCTCATCGGCGGCGACTGGTACGACGCGATGGAGCTGCCCGACGGCAGGACCCTGCTCACCGTCGGCGATCTGACCGGCCACGGCATCCCGGCCACCTCCGCCATGGCGATGATGCTCGGCGCCCTGCGGGGCATGGCGGTGGCCGGGATCGATCCGGGAGCCCTGATGGGGCATCTCAACCAGGTGCTCGAATCGTCGATGCAGCCCTCGCTGGGCAGCGCGTTGTGCTGCCGGTTCGACCGCACGACCGGCATCCTCAGCTGGGCACAGGCGGGGCACCCCGCACCACTGCTGTTCCGTGGCGGAACGGGGCGTCCGCTGCCCCCGCCGGACGGGGTGCTGCTCGGAGCGGCGTCCGGGGTCACCTACGAGCAGGAGGAAGTGCGCCTGCTGCCCGGCGACGTGCTCGTTCTGCACACCGACGGACTGACCCGGCGCGGCGACCGGAGTGCGGGACCGGAAGCGCTGCTCGGCCTCGCGCCGCGGTTCGCACGGACCCGCACGGCACAGGAATGCGTACGGACCGTCGTCGAGGAGTTCGGCGGGACCGAGCGCCCGGACGACGCGTGTGTGCTGATTGCCCGCATCGGGGCATGACGGAGCGAGAGGCGGTGTGACGCCCGCCGGTGCCGGACGCCGTTGTCGGACGCCGGTGGGTGTACGAGCGATGAGTGGTGGGACACGGGAGGTCGGGACGGGTACGGGCGGAAGGGTGCGCGGCCGGTGACAGCGCGACGGGTTCGGACGGCGTCCCGGAATCGGACGCGCCGGATCAGATCCGGGAACTCCCGGCCTTCTTGGCGGCGGTCTGCGGCAGCAGGTGCTCGATCTCCTCACGCAGGTCCTGAATCCGCGCGTCACCCGTGAACCGGTCGGTGAGCCGGTACATCTCGTGGAGCCGGTCCCAGGTGCGGTGCGAGGAGGTCTCCCCCATCGCCACCAGGGCGAGCCGTGCGTACCGGTCGGCCTGCTCGGGATCGTCGGCGATGAAGCAGGCCGAGGCGAGCGAGATGTAGTCGAAGATCTTGGACCGCTGGCGTCCGTCGATCCGCAGCTCCAGGGCTTCCTTCGCATGGCGCTGGGCCAGTGCGGCGACCGCCGGATCGTGCTCGGCCAGCGTGCGGAAGGCGAGCGCCTGCATGCCGTGCATATCGGCCTCGTCGAACATCTGCATCCAACTGGGGGGCGGCACATCACCCTTGTCCGAGACGAAGTACTCCTCGGCCTCGCCCAGTGTCCGCCGCATGGCCTGACCCCGTCCCAGGGCCGCCTGTGCCCAGGCCTCGATGGTGTGCAGCATCGCCTGTGTGCGGGGCAGCACCTCGTCGCCGGATCCCGACTTCGCGAGCTTCATCAGGTCCAGTGCCTCGTCGGGCCGGCCCAGGTGCACCATCTGGCGGGCCGCCCGGGAAAGTGCTTCCCCGGCGCGTGGCCGGTCGCCGCCCTCACGGGCCGCGTGGGCGGCGATGACGAAGTACTTCTGGGCCGTGGGTTCGAGACCGACGTCGTGGGACATCCAGCCCGCGAGCACGGCGAGGTCGGCGGCGACACCCCACAGCCGCCGCTGGAGATGGTCGGGGTGGCGGTAGGAGAGCATGCCCCCCACCTCGTTGAGCTGGCCCACGACCGCCTTGCGCTGCAGTCCGCCGCCCCTGGCGGCGTCCCAGGCGCGGAACACCTGGACCGAGTGCTCCAGGGCCTCGATCTCCTGGGACCCGACGGGTGCCGCCTCGTACCGGTCGAAGCCGGCCGGGTCCGCGTGCAGGGGGTCGTCGGTGCGTGGCACATCGGCCGCCGGAGCGGGGTCGCTGTGCAGCCAGTCGTGCATGGCGCCGGTGATGGCTGATCCGGCGGCGAGCGCGGCGCCCGCCCCCACCAAGCCGCGTCGGTTGAGCATGAGGTCCATTCCCGTGAATTCGGTGAGGACCGCTGCCGTCCGTTCGGGCGCCCACGGCAATCCGTCGGGATTCTTGTCCGTCCCGGAGTCACGCCGTTTCCCCACACGCCCGCGTCGGCCGAACCCGAGGTCCTCGATGGTCACGACACGGCCGAGCCGCTCGGTGAACAGGGCTGCCAGCACTTCGGGCACGGGATCGCGCGGGGATTCCCCCATGTCGATCCAGCGCCTGACCCGCGAGGTGTCGGTCGCCAGCTGGGGGTGGCCCATGGCCGCCGCCTGCCGGTTCACCATTCTCGCGAGTTCGCCCTTGGACCAGCCGGCCAGGCCGAACAGGTCGGAGAGACGGGTGTTGGGTAGTCCGGTCACGTCAAGCCCCCAGGTTCTCGGCTGACTTGACACTAACCCCCTGTCAGATGCGGGTCGACTATTCGCCAGGGTTCGCCAGGGCACGCCAGATGGTCTGCCACCCGCGGTCCGGTGTCAGGTAGGAAAGCGCCACCCCGCCCGGCAGCCCTCGGTACTCCCCAGGGTGCCGAACGGCCGCCGGCCGGGGCGGCGCACGCAATCTGTCGGCGCGCGAAGGGATCTGTCTCGCCCATGTACACAGCATCGTCCTCCGTGTCCGCCCCGCCCCGGCCGATCCGACCCATGGGAGCGGGGGGCGGTCCGTATCTCGCTCCCCACTCCGGTGCGCCGACGCCGGTGCTGGGCCGGCCGCGGCGGGCGGGGGGGCCGGGCGCCGGGCCGCTCAGCGGAAGGATCGACCTGTCCGGGCCGCAGGGCGCGCAGGTGCGCATGGCCATCGTCTCGGTGCAGCGCATCTGCCCCGAGTTCAACCCGGTCCAGGTGCTGCGCCGCAGCGGCCGTTCGGTCCTGATCGTCGGCACCACCGGCCGGGCCACGGCCGTGGCCAAGTGCTTACTGGACCACTCCCCGGCATGGACGGAACGGTTCCGGCACGAAATAGCTGCGTACCGCGCGTTCGTCCGGCACCGCCCACCGGTTCGGGTGCCCAGGCTGATCGCGGCGGACCCGGAGAACTGCACCCTGGTCATCGAGCGGATGCCCGGCCGGGTCGCGGCCCTGACGAGGCACCCTTCCGAGGCCCCGCCCCGGGCGGATGTGCGGGCCGCGCTCGGTGCGATCAGCCGGGTCAACGCCTGGCGGCCGCCGCCCGGTCTGTTCGAGGCACCGCTGGACTACGCCTCGCGGATCGCGCGCTATCACGAGCTCGGTCTGTTCACCGACCGTGATCTGGGTGATCTGCAGAAGCTGCTGCACGGTCTGGCGCACGCGGGCGGACGGCAGGGCATGGGGCAGTTCTGCCACGGCGACGCGCTGCTCTCCAACATCCTGCTGTCGCCCACCGGCCCGGTGCTGGTGGACTGGGAGCACGCGGGCTGGTATCTGCCGGGCTACGACCTGGCGACGCTGTGGGCGGTGCTCGGTGACGCACCGGTGGCGCGGCGGCAGATCAGTCAGCTGGCGCAGGCCGCGGGTCCGGCGGCGCGCGACGCGTTCCTGGTGAACCTGATGCTGGTGCTGACGCGGGAGATCCGGCAGTACGAGACGGCCGTGCAGCGCACCATGCGCGAGGCGTCGCCGGCGGGTGCCGTCCAGGACCGGCCGGGTCCGCACTTCTCGGGCGAGGAGCAGCGGCTACTGCTGCGCAGGCTGCACGACGACTGCGCCATGGCGCGGCGGGCCGTGCGGGCGGCGGTCGGCACCCGCTGAGCGGACCGCGGCAGTTGCGCGGTCCGCGCGGGGACGGGGACCGCGGGAGCAGGACCGGGGCGGAGGGGAAACGCGCTGCGGGGCCGGTGCCGACACACCGGTCCCGCAGCGCGCTGTTCCTTGCCCGGCGCCGGTTGTCAGACCAGTGTCAGGACCGGTGTCAGGCCCTCTGCCAGTGCCCCGGGAGCAGGGCCTGGCAGAGGAGCCCGGTCCTGACAGCAAGGCCCTTCTGTCGGCCGGAAGTTGGCAGCTGCCTGGCAGCAGCTGTCAGGTGTCAGCCGGTCGCGAAGTCCACCGCGTCCACGTCGAAGGAATTGTCCTGCGGCGAGGTGAAGACCAGATAGAGCTTGTGGGTTCCGTTCAGTGCCTGGACGGGAACGGGTGGCGTGGCCCGGTAGGTGTCCCAGCCTCCGGTGTCGGGAACAGGGGTGGTGGCGAGCAGGGTGCCGTCCGGGGCGTCCGCGCGGAGTTCGACCGCTCCCACACCGTTGGGCGAGGAGAGGGTGTAGCTGACGGTGGCGATGCCCTCGACGCTCATCGGGTCGAAGGCGACCCAGTCACCGTCGGAGATGTCCCCGATCCGTTTGCCGTTCTCGGCGCCTTCCTGGGAAACGATCCGGGTGCCGGACTGGGCGTCGTGGTACTCGGCCTGCTTGTGCCGGGGCTGGAGCACCGATCGCCCGTAGCCGGTCAGGGCCGAGACGCCGTCGCCGCCCTTGTCGGTGTACTTGGCGTTGAGTACATAGGTGAGGTCGGCGCCCTCGGGGTGGCCGCCCAGGTCACCGGTGTCCACGGTGCCCTCGCAGCCGGGGATGTCGGTGGTGGGGTGTTCGTGGTCGTCGTGGCCGAGGGCCGGGTTGACGGTGACCTCGGCGCAGTCGACCGGGCCGTCCTCGGGGTCGGTGACGGTGACCCTGTACGGGATCCTGTCGCCGAACTCGATGAGTCTGCCGCTGACGGGGAAGTCGATGGTGACCTCCGGGGCGGTGTTGCCCGCCGTGACGGGGATGTTGGCGTAGCCGGACTTGCCGCCGGCGTCGGTGACCTTCAGCTGGGCCGCGTAGTCGCCCTTGACGGTGTAGGTGTGGCTGGGGGCGGGCTCGGTGGAGTCGTAGGTGCCGTCGCCGTCGAAGTCCCAGGCGTAGCCGAGCGCGTCGCCGTCGGGGTCCTCGCTGCCCTCGGCGGAGAAGTCGACCTTCAGCGGCACGGGACCGTCGGTCGCGGAGGCGGTGGCCCTGGCGACCGGGGCGCGCTGTCCCTGGGCGTAGTCGACGCGGTAGAGCCCCGAGTCGTTGTTGCCGCCGCCGAAGGAGGAGCCCCATTCGAGGACGTACAGCGAGCCGTCGGGGCCGAACGTCATGTCCATCGGCTTGTTGAACTTCTGCGAGGACAGGAAGTCGTTGATCTTCAGGACCTTGTCGTCCTTGTCGAAGCGGACTTCCTTGACGTAGTCGCGCGCCCACTCGTAGAAGAAGCTCGCGCCCTCGAAGTAGGCGGGGAACTTGGTGGTGGAGGGGTTCTTGCTGTCGTAGTGGTAGACCGGTCCGCTCATCGGGGCCGAGCCGCCGCTGCCGACCTCGGGAAACTCCGGGGAGGCGCCGTATCCGTACCAGATCTCCGGCTGCTGGACCGGGGGGAGTTCGCGCAGCCCGGTGTTGTTGGGTGAGGCGTTGACCGGCTTGGCGCAGTCGAACTTGGGGCCGACCTCCTCCGTGTCCGGGTTGTAGGGGGCGTACGCCTGGTTGTTGCCGTGGCAGAACGGCCAGCCGAAGTTCCCGGCCTTCTTGATGACGTTGTACTCGACGAGGCCCTCGGGGCCGCGGTCGGTGGTGGGCAGTCCGCGGTCGGGGCCGTAGTCGGAGGCGTGGACGTAGCCGGTCTTCGGGTCGACGGTGAAGCGGAACGGGTTGCGGAAGCCCATGGCGTAGATCTCGGGGCGGGTGTCCACGGTTCCCTCGGCGAAGAGGTTGCCCTTGGGGATGGTGTAGCCGCCCGCGTCGGTGGGCCTGATGCGCAGGATCTTGCCGCGCAGGTCGTCGGTGCTGCCGGCGGTACGGGCGGCGTCGAGCATCTCCTTGCCCTCGCGCCAGTCGAGCGGGGCGTAACCCTGCCAGTCCGGATCGAGGTTGGGCGGGGTGTCGTCGCCGACGCCCAGGTAGAGGGTACGGCCGGGGCCGAACTCGACGGCGCCGCCGGTGTGGCCCGGTTCGGGGAAGGTGCGGTCGCGGTAGGCGGGGACGTCGAGGAGTGTCTTCTCGCTGGTGAGGTCGAGGGTGTTGCCCTCGACCGTGAAGCGGGAGAGCCGGTTGACGTCCTGGGTGGCGCCCGCGGGGGCGTAGTAGAGGTAGATCCAGTGGTTCTTCGTGAAGTCCGGGTCGAGTTCCATCCCGACGAGGCCGTCCTCGCCACCGCCGTAGACGTCGAGCTTTCCGGCGGTGGTGGTGGCGTGCGTGGCGGGGTCGAAGACGTTCACCTCACCGCTGCGCTGGATGTAGAAGACCCGTCCGTCCTTGGCGACGTCCAGTTCCATCGGGTCGGCGGTGTTGTCGTCGAGGGTGACCTTCTCGTAGCCGTTCCACACGGTGCCGCCGCAGTCGCCGGGCTTGTTGCCCGCGGCCCACCGGAGACCGCCGATGACGTGGTCGCGGAAGGCGGCCTCCGTGTACGCGGGGATGTCGTGGCCCATGGCGGTGGCCCAGACCCTGCCGCCCTCGGTGTTGCGGCACCAGGAGATGGGGTGGTCGGCGCCCATCGCGGAGCCGCCCGGGTCGTAGGTGGTCTCGTCGGCGGTGACCAGGACATGGACGTCACCGCGGGGGTTGGCGTCGAAGTTGTACCACTCCTCGGGGCGCTCCCAGCGTTCGGGGAGACCGGCGGTGGAGGGGTGGACACGGTCGGCGACCTTGGCGGTGCCCTTCAGGACACCGGGCGAGTGGGCGGGCATGTGCGCGCCGCCGTTGATGACCTCGTCCCACCAGGGGAACTCCTGCTCGACTCCCATGTCGAGGGTGTTGTGGAGGGCGACGATGCCGCCTCCGCCCTGTACATAGGAACGCAACGCTTCGCGCTGGGCGTCGGTGTCCCACACCATGCCGGAGTTCTGCAGCATGACGACGGCGTCGAACTCCTTGAGCTTCGCGTCGTCAAAGACCGCGGGGTCGGCGGTCTCGACGAGGGAGAAGTTGTTCTCCGCCGCCTCCTCCTCGAACATCTGGATGCCCGCGGGGATGGAGGCGTGGACATAGCCCGCGGCACGGGTGAAGAGCAGGACGTTGAAGGCGGGTGCCTTGCCGGTGGTCGCCGCGCCGGCCGGCAGCGCGGTCAGGGCGAGGAGCAGGGCGCCCACCGAGGCGATCAGCGCCCTCCCTATGTCACGAGCATGACATTTCCATCGTTGGCGGCTCACATGGGTCCTCTCTCGACGGGTGGACGAGCAGGGTCGGGGTACGGCGGCGGCCCGGGGGTCAGGGGGCGGCGGCCGGGGGCTGTTCCAGGGCGGCCAGAGCGGTACGCAGGAAGGCCAGGCCCTCCGTGGCGATGGTGTCCTGGGCGGGGGCGAGCGGCCGCCACACCGAGGCGGCGACCGCGATGGCGTCGTTGTGCGCGGTGAACGACTCGATGCACAGCGGCCCCCGGTACCCGCTCGCCAGGAGCGCGGTGAGGAAACCGGTCCAGTCGAGGGAGTCGGCGCCGGGGGTGCCCCGGTCGTTGGCGCACACCTGGACATGGACGATGCGGCCCGCGGCGCGGTGGACGGCGGCGGCCAGGGAGCGTTCCTCGATGTTCTGGTGGTACGTGTCCAGCGCCAGGCCGATGGTGTCCCCGGGGAGCCCGGTGAGGGCGTCGAGGGTCTGCTCGACGGTGTTGAGCAGACTCGTCTCGTACCGGTTGAGGGGTTCCACCCCCAGCCGTACACCGGCGTCCGCGGCATGGCGGACGACCGGAGCGAGGTTCTCGCGCAACTCCGCGTAGGCCGCTTCGCGTTCGCGCCGGTCCAGCCGCCAGGTGCGCCCGACGGCCGCGTAGAGGGGCCCGGCGACGGTGGGGGCGTTCAGCGCGTGGGCGGCGTCGACGCAGCGGCGCAGATAGTCCTGGGTGACCTGGACGGTACGCGGGTCGGTGCGGACGAGATCGCGGTCGGGCGGCATCACGGCGATCACCGCGGCGGGCGCGAGCCCGGAGACGTCGAGGAGTCTGCCCACCGACGCGGGTGACCAGTCACGTTCGTTCTCCAGCGGGATCTCGACACAGTCGAAACCCCAGGCGGACAGGCGCGGCAGGACGTCGCCGAGTGCTTCGTACGTCACGGGGGAATGCCAGATCCACGGGTTCGCGCCGAGGGGGAGGCGTACGGGGCTCACTTCTTCCCTCCCCACTTCTCCGGGAAACCGGGCAGGTCCTCGCAGCCGCACATCGCGTAGTGCAGCGGGGGCATACCGGGCTTGAGGTACTGGTCGAGGGTGTCCTCGGTGACGGTGGGCTGCGGCAGTTTCCATTCCCTGGGGACCTGCTCGCCCCGGAGGATCCTCAGCGCGGCGATGACGGGCGTACGCCACTGGAACGTCGGGTACGAGGGGGCGACGGCGGTGAGCTTCTTGTCCTTCCACGCCTGGAGGAAGTCCTGCTGGTCCTCTCCGGTGATCGGCGGTACGTCCCTGCCCGCGTCCTCGAACGCCTCGACGGCGGCGACGGCGGTCGCGCCGGAGTCCATCCAGACGCCGTCGATCCTGCCGTGGCGGGTGAGTGCGTCGGAGACGATGGACTTGGTCCTGGCGGGGTCGCCGTCGGTGAACTTCACGTCCACGACGTCCAGTCCGCTCCGGTCGAACGCGAGCTTCGCCGCCGACCAGCGGGTCTCCAGCACATCGACGCCGGGCGAGATCCGCAGGGCGAGGACCTTGCCCCCGGACTTGACCTTCCCGACCAGGAAATCGGCGGCGGCCGCCCCATATCCGTAGCCGCCGACGGGGTTGATGAAGGTGACCGCGCAGTCACTGTCCACACCCCGGTCGAAGACGATGACGGGCAGTTTCGCGCAGGCCTGTTTCACCGCGGGGGTGAGGGTCGCGGTGGTGTTCGGGGAGACGATCAGGGCGTCGCAGCCCCTGCCGGTGAGCTCCTGGATGTCGGAGATCTGTTTGTCGTCCTTGCCCTGGGCGTCCAGAACGGTGAACTCGGTGATCTCCTTGTGGAGCGCGACCTCGGCCCTCATGTTCCTGAGGCCGACCTGACGCCAGGGGTTGAACACCCCCGCGTTGGAGAAGCACAGGTGCAGGCCACCGGATCCCTTGCGCCGGTACTGGGAGGTGTCGGTGAACTCGGGCCGGAGCATCTGCTCCCACGGCCTGTCCGCCGGGCCCTGGGCCGCCTCCTCGCCGAGGGCGAGCTGCCGTTCGTACTCGGTCCGGTCGAAGAACTTCGACTGTTCGCCGGTCCCGGAGCCGTCGGCGGGACCGGCGGACGTGGCCGACGGGGGGTTCGACGGCACATCGCTCGTACACCCGGCGAGCAGGGCCGCGCCGAGCACAGCGGTCACGGGGAGGAGGGTGTGCCGGGTCAGTCGCGTACTCATGTGGGTTTCACTCCCGAGGGTTCGGTACGCCGGCGGCGCGGCCGGGACCGGTCGGCCGCGCCGAGTCCGACGGCGGCGATGACGATGACGCCTTGCACGGTCGATTCCAGGGCACCGGAGACCCCCTGGAGGTTGAGCAGCGTGAACAGGGCCTGGAGGGAGAAGGCCCCCGCCATCGCCCCGACGACGGAGCCCCGGCCACCGCCGAGCAGGACCCCGCCCAGCACGACGGCGGTGATCGCCTCGAACTCGTAGCCCCGGCCCGCCTGTGCGGAGACCCCGGAGAAGCCGCCGACGAGTACGGCGGCGAGGGCTGCCGCGACGCCGGAGAGGATGAAGGCGATGGTGCGGACGCGGGCGACCCGGACACCGGAGAGTCCGGCGGTCCGCTCGCTGTCGCCGGTGGCGATCAGGGTGCGGCCGAAGTCGGAGCGCATCAGCGCCACGGCGAGCAGCCCGGCGGCGAGGCAGGCGAGCACGGCCCAGGGCAGCCAGCCCAGCGCGGTGCCCCGGCCGAGCTGCCGGAACGCGGCGGGCAGGGCACCGTGCGGGGAGCCGCCCGTCCAGAAGAAGACGGCCCCTTCGAGGATCAGCATCATGCCGAGCGTGGTGATGAAGGAGGGCACCCTGAGCAGGGTGGTGATCAGTCCGCTGACCAGTCCGGCCAGCGCCCCGGCGAGCAGCAGGGCAGCGGTGACCAGCGGCCAGGGCGCGCCGGGGAAGGAACCGTACAGTTCGGCCGCGACCACCACCCCGGCGGTCACGATCGCCCCCACGGAGAGGTCGAACTCGCCGCACACGATGACCAGATACTGGCCCGCCGCGAGGATGACGAGGGGAGCCGCGCGCTTGACGAAGGCGAGGAAGCGGTCGGGTTCGTAGAATCCGGGGTCGGTGAGGGCGAGGGCGGCCAGCAGCACGGCGAGCAGCACACATACGGGGGTGCCGGTGCCCAGGGCGCGCAGGAGGCGGCGTCCAGCGGGCGCGGCCTCGGTGGCGGCGGTCATGCGGTCCTCCCCTGCGGGGCGCGGCGGCGCCCGGCGTACAGGGCGACCGCCGCGATGATGACGACGCCGCGGACGACGTTCTTGAAGAACGGGTCGACGGCGAGCTGGTTGAAGACGCTGTCGAGGACGGCGAGGACGAGGACACCGCCGAGGGTGCCCGCCACTCCCCCGCGTCCGCCGGCGAGTGCGGTGCCGCCGAGGACGACGGCGGCGATGGACTCCAGGTCGTAGCGCGCCTCGGTGCCCGCCCAGGGGGCTCCGGCGCCCAGCCGGGCGGCGAGGAAGAGCGCGGCGGTGCCGACGCAGAGCGAGCACAGGACGTGGGCGGCGACGACGGTGCGGCGGGTGCGGACCCCGGAGAGCCGGGCGGCGTGCTCGTCGCCGCCGGTGGCGTACATGTGGTGGCCGAGCCGGGTGCGGCGGGTGACGGTCCAGATGACGACGGCGACGGCCAGGAGCAGGAAGACGGAGACCGGGACGGGTCCGACACGGTCGTAGCCCAGGCGCTGGAAGGAGGCGGGGACCTCGCCCGCGGGGCCGGTGTAGGTGTTCTCGATCCAGCCGCGCAGGATGAAGGCGGTGCCGAGGGTGGCGATGAAGGCGTTGACCTTCAGCCCGGTGACGATGAGGCCGTTGGCGAGTCCGACGGCGGCGGACAGGGCGAGGACGGCCAGGATCGCGACCAGGACGCTGCCGCTCCGCATGGTCTCGGCGGCGACCAGGGTGCCGAGGCTGATGAGGTAGGCGACCGAGAGGTCGAGCGATCCGGTGAGGATGACGACGGACTGGCCGACGGCGACGAGTCCCAGGGCGACGCAGTTCTGCAGGATGGCCACCGTGTTGGTGACGGTGAGGAAGTCCCCGCCCCGGGCGGCGACCACGATCCAGCCTAGTACGGTGACGGCGAGGGCGGCGAGCCAGACCCCGGTGACGGGGCCGGTGAGGCGCGGCCCGGCGGGTGTGCGCGGCCGGCCGCGCGTTTTCCCCGGTGTGGGGCCGGTCCGGACCTCGGTCATGCGGCGTCCTCCTTCGGACGGCCGCCGCCGGTGGCGACACGCATGATGGCCTCTTCCGTCGCCCCGGCGGGCAGTTCACCTGCCGGGCGCCCGTCGGCCATGACGACGACGCGGTCGCTCATCCCGATCAGCTCCGGCAGTTCGGAGGAGATGATCAGTACGGCGAGGCCCTCGCGCGCCAGTTCCCGGACGAGGGTGTGGATCGCCGCCTTGGCGCCGGCGTCGACGCCCCGGGTCGGTTCGTCGAAGAGCAGCACCCGTGGGCGGGCGGCGAGCCATTTGGCGATGACAACCTTCTGCTGGTTGCCGCCGGAGAGGTACTGGACCTCCTGGTCCTCGCCGCGGGCCCGCAGGCGTACGCGTTCGAGCAGTGCGGTGACGGCGCGGCCCGCGGGCGGTCCGCCGCGGAGGGCTCCGGACCGGGCGGCTCCGGACCGGGCGGCTCCGGACCGGGCGGCTCCGGCGCGGGTGACGAGCAGGGCGTTGTCGCGGACGGACTGGCGCAGGGCGAGTCCTTCGCCCTTGCGGTCCTCGGTGACCAGGGCGATCCCGGCCCTGATGGCCTCGCGGGGGCGGGCCGGGCGCAGTGGTTCTCCGGCGACGGTCATGCTGCCGGCGGTGAAGGGGGCGGCGCCGAACAGCGCGCGGGCCAGGGATGTGCGCCCGGATCCCTGGAGTCCGGCGATACCGACGACCTCGCCGGCCCGGAGGGTCAGATCGATCCCGGATATATGGGAGTTGGCGCCGCCGCTGACGACGAGGACGGTGTCCCCCAGCTCCTCGGGGCGGGCCCGGGGCGGATAGTACGCGCCCAGTTCACGGCCGACCATGGCCCGTACGACGGTGCCGGGGTCGGTGTCGCGGGTGGTGAGGGTGGTGACGTGACGGCCGTCCTTGAGGACGGTGACGCGGTGGGAGAGGTCGAAGACCTCGGGCAACCGGTGGGAGATGTACAGGATGCCGAGCCCGCTCGCGGCCAGTCTGCGCACCAGGGCGGACAGCCGTGCGACCTCGTGGCCGGCGAGCGGCGCGGTGGGTTCGTCCATGACCAGGACCCGTACGTCGGAGGCGAGGGCCTTGACGATCTCGACGGTCTGCCTGCGGGCGACCGAGAGTTCCTGGACGGGGGTGCGCGGGGTGATCCCGGTTTCGTCGATCCGGGCCAGCAGTTCGGCCGTGCGGCGTTCCATGGCGCGGCGGTCGACGAGACCGCGTCGGGTGGGTTCGCGGCCGAGGAAGACGTTCTCGGCGACCGTGCGGTGCGGCAGCAGCGCGAACTCCTGGTGGATGATGCCGATCCCGGCGGCCTGTGCCTGCGCGGGGTGGCCGAAGGAGTGCGTGGTGCCGTCGAGAGTGATGGTGCCGGTGTCCGGTGTGTGCTCACCCGCGAGGATCTTCATCAGGGTGGATTTGCCCGCGCCGTTCTCGCCCACGAGGGCATGCACTTCACCGGCTTCGAGGTCGAGCCCCACATCGTGGAGCACACGGACCCCGAGAAAGCTCTTGGACACGCCCTGCATCGTCAGCATCGACTGGCTCCTCGGTAAGCGGTCTGCAGAGCAGATTCGTGATGCACCTTTGACCTGTCAAGGGCTCAAGCAGCTTTATTTGCAAGGAAGTTGAGCCTCACTTAGGCCGATGAACGAACAATTGAAGCCTTGTGAGCAGCGGAAGTCGTCCCTATGGTGACTGCCATGCCTTCGCCGTCGGTTCGCCTCTCCTCGACCGCCTCGAACTCCCCCGGCGAGGTGCTCGCCCTGATCAGTTCGGGGGCGGCCGCGACCCGCGCGGACATCGCCCGGATCACCGGCCTGGCCCGCTCGACGGTCTCCCAGCGGGTGGACGCGCTGATCGGGCACGGCTTCGTGGACGAGGACGCGGACGGTGGTTCCACCGGCGGCCGGCCACCGCGCAGGCTGGCGCTGCGGACAGCCGAGCACGCCGTGGCCGGAGTGGATCTGGGGGCCTCGCACTGCCGGGTGGCGCTGATGGACATCGGCGGCACCATGCTCGCCGCCCAGGAGGATCCGCTGTCGATCGGTGACGGGCCGGACTCCGTCCTGCGCCATGTGGAGCGCACGCTGCGCACCCTGCTGGCGGCGGCCGGGCGCGAGCCGGACACGCTGCGGTCGATCGGCGTGGGGGTGCCGGGGCCGGTGGAGTTCTCCACCGGGCGGCCGGTGGATCCGCCGATCATGCCGGGGTGGCACCAGTACCCGATCCCGGAGTTCTTCGCCGCCCGGTTCGGGGTGCGGGCGCTCGTCGACAACGATGTGAACGTGATGGCGCTGGCCGAGCAGCGGCGTGCCTTCCCCGACTGCCGCTATCTGCTGTACATCAAGGCCGGTACGGGGATCGGCTGCGGGATCGTCGCCGACGGCCTGCTGCACCGGGGGGCGCAGGGCTGCGCCGGTGACATCGGTCATATCCGGGTCGCGGAGCTGGACGACCCGTGCCGGTGCGGCAATTCGGGCTGTCTGGAGGCGGTCGCGGGCGGGGCGTCACTGGCGGCGAAGCTGTCCGGTCTCGGGCTGGAGGCGACATCGGGCAGCGATGTGGTGCGGCTGGTGAAGTCCGGCAACCGGGACGCGGTACGGATGGTCCGTGAGGCGGGCAGGGCGGTGGGCGAGGTGCTGGCCGGTCTGGTGAACTTCTTCAACCCCGACACGGTCGTGCTGGGCGGCGCGCTGGCCGCCGTCCACGACCAGCTGCTCGCGGGGGTCCGGGAGGCGGTCTACCGGCGCTCGCACCCGCTGGCGACGCACGTGCTGCGGATCGAGCCGAGCCGGACGGGCGAGAACGCGGCAGCGGTGGGGGCGGGGATCCTGGCGATCGAACACGCCCTGTCGGTGGAGCAGGTGGACCGGGTGGTGAGCGGGCGGAGCGCCGGCGTCCGCTGAGGACCGGGCGGTGAGCGGGCCGGAGCACCTGCGCCCCCTACCGGAAGTGAGCGGGCGGAGCGCCGGCGTCCGCTGAGGACCGGGTGGTGAGCGGGCGAAGCACCTGCGCCCGCTGAGGACCGGGGGTGAGCGGGCCGGAGCGCCGAAGTCCGCCCGGGTCCGCCCCCACGCCCCGCCGCCGCTCGGCGCGGCCTCCGCTCCCCCTCCCCCTTCCTCCCGGCGCTCGCCTCCGGCTGCCTTCCGCACTCCCCCACGGGTTTTCCTCCACGCTCGGTGAAGCCCCTGTGACCCTGCGGCGCACCGGTGCCGCCTCCCCTGCCCCGACAGGTGAAGCCCGCCACAGGACCTTCGTCACGTACGACTGCCGGTAGTAGCGGCGACACCGCTTTCGCTGTGCAATCAACCGATCAAAACGACCATTCCGCAAGATCTCACGATGAAGGGTAGTAAAGAGGGTCATTGCCTCCCCTCGTTCTGCCCGTTAACCATGGATCCCGGCAAGCACCGAGAACGAGCCTGCGACCCACGCCTCCGGCGAACGCGGCCGGGCCATTCGGTACCTGCACCCCGCGCCGCCGAAGGCCGCCACGCCCGTCCCCCACCGGAAGAGCTCCCGCATGCCTCGCCTCAGCACCATCCGCACCATCCGCATCAACCGTTCGCAGAAGATCGCCGCCGCCGTGCTCGTCGCGACAGGCTCCGTCACCGCTCTCGCCGCCACCGGCGCGTCCGGTGACGCGCGGCCCGCGGCGGCGCACTCCTCCATCGACGTCAAGCCGGTCGCGGCCGCCGGAATACCGGCGACCGGCATCCAGGCGGCCAAGGACGCCGCGATCAAGGAGGCGGTGATCAAGGACGCGGCCGCCAAGAAGACCACGGCCGCGAAGACGGAGGCCAAGAAGACCGCCGTCCTCAAGGCGCACACGTCCGAGCAGGCCGCCAACCGCTCCACCGACCGCAAGGCCGCCGCACCCACGCAGTACAAGAACAACCTGGACGGCTGGATCCGCGAGTCGCTCGACATCATGAAGGCCAAGGGCATCCCCGGCTCCTACGAGGGGCTGCACCGCAACATCATGCGCGAGTCCAGCGGCAACCCGCACGCGGTCAACGACTGGGACATCAACGCCCGCAACGGCGTGCCCTCCAAGGGGCTGCTCCAGGTGATCCAGCCCACCTTCGACGCGTACCACGTCAGCGGTACGCCGAAGAAGCTCACCGACCCGGTCGCCAACATCACCGCCGCGGCCAACTACGCCGCGGACCGTTACGGCTCGATCGACAACGTCGACTCGGCCTACTGAGCCCCACCCGGCGCACGGCGGGAAGAGGCCACGCCCTCCCCGCCGCGCCGTGCGTCACCGTACGCGGACCACATCCACGTCCGACGCCCTCACGAAGCCGATCCGGTGTCCGATCTGGACCGTCACATACTTCTGTCCGCCCGTGAAGTAGGTGTGGTCGTAGGGCTTGGAGGAGTCGATCGTGGGCGCGTAGAAGTACCCGGTGGGCGCCTCGCCGCCACCCGGGAACGCCTGGCCCGCCTTGATCGTGTAGACCAGCGGACTGCCGACGACCGGCGACGCGTGGTCCTGCGGGTACTCGGACTTCTCCGGGTACGCCACCCCGTACACCGGGACCTCCGCCTTCCCGTCCTTGGGCCTCACCACATGACCGGCCGTCGGCGTGGTGACCCGGGCCCGGTCCGGGGTCTGGAGCCAGGCCTTCTTCCCGTACCACCAGATCGCCGTCCACCCCGGGGCCCGGCCGGCGACGACGGCCTGCTGGGTGGCACTGATCTTGCTGCCCCAGTCGGCGGCGCAGTTGGTGCCCGGGGAGCCGTCGGGGTGCAGACCCGGGTCGGCGAACAGCGGTGAGCCGGTGGACGGTTCGGTGTACAGCGGGACGGCGCTGCTCCCCTGGAGGGGCAGATCGGCACCCTTCTCGCAGTCGCGGAAGGCCTGCTTGTTCCGCTTGAAGTCCGGGCTGACCGTGATGAGTTCGCCGTCCCTGGGGGCGGTCGGCACGGTGGGCCTGCCGAGGAGCGCCATGAAGCGGTTCCAGTCCCAGAAGGGGCCCGGGTCCCAGTGCATGTTCTTGGTCCCGGAGGCACTGGTGGGCGGGACGCCGTCGTGGCCGATGATGTGCTGCCGGTCCAGCGGAATGCCGTACTCGGCCGCCAGATGACGTACGAGCCTGGCTGTCGAGCGGTACATCTCGGGCGTGTACCACGTGGCGCCCTCGGCGGCGAAGCCCTCCTGCTCGATGCCGATCGAGTGGGTGTTGAGATACCAGTTTCCGGCCTGCCAGGCGACGTCCTTGTTCTTGACCATCTGCGTGACGTGGCCGTCGGACGAGCGCACCACATAGTGGGCGGAGGTCTGCTTCAGCGGGTTCTGGAAGATCTTCAGTGTGGTGTCGAAGTCCACTTCGGTGTCATGCAGGACGATGAACTTGATCCTGTTGCTGTGCGGCCGGTCCGCGGTGTCGTAGTTGCCGTACGTCTCCTTGTCGGCCGGGTCGCCGGTCTGCTGATAGGCCGCCGGGACCCAGTCGCAGCCGAGACCGCGCGGGCACTCGGGCCGCACCCCGTCGGCACCCGCCGGGGCCGCCGGGGCGAGCAGGGCGGCGCTCAGCGCACCGGCCGCGGTCAGCGCGAGCGCGAGTCTGGTCCTCCGCTTGGACGTCATGACAACCCTTCTGGAAGCTGGGCGTACCGGATCCGTGCCTGGGGGCGATCTCCGTTCTGGGCGGAAACTCTGTGGCGTGTGGTGATGATGCGTCAAGAGTGCTGGGCGGACAACTCGTTGAGCCACTGGACCAGACCACTGACGAACGCCCTGACCTGCGAAGCGGTCCACCCGATCCCATTGGCGTTCATCTGACTAATTGATGGTGTGCGTGCCCCGGATGGCCGAAGGGTAGTGCTGGCGCGGACACCACTGGTCCGCGCGGATGTCGCGCGGCAGCTCCTGGAAAGGCCTGACGCAGATGGCACAGCCCTTCTCACTGCCGGACTTCTATGTTCCGTATCCGGCACGGCTCAATCCTCATGTCGAGGAAGCACGGCGGCACACCCGTGAGTGGGCGCGCGGAATGGGGATGCTGGAGGGTTCGGGCATCTGGGAGGAGAAGGACCTCGAAGCGCACGACTACGCGCTGCTGTGCGCGTACACCCACCCCGACTGCTCCGCCGAGGCGCTGTCCCTGGTGACCGACTGGTACGTGTGGGTCTTCTTCTTCGACGACCACTTCCTGGAACTGTTCAAACGCACCCCGGACCGGCCGGGCGGGAAGCGGTATCTGGACCGGCTGCCGGCCTTCATGCCGATGGAGCGCGGCGCGCCGATGCCCGAGCCCGCCAACCCCGTCGAGGCGGGGCTGGCCGATCTGTGGGCGCGGACGGTGCCCGCGATGTCGGACGCCTGGCGGGCCCGGTTCGCGGAGTCGACCGAGAATCTGCTGAACGAGTCGCTGTGGGAGCTCGCCAACATCAACGAGGGGCGCATCGCGAACCCCGTCGAGTACATCGAGATGCGCCGCAAGGTGGGCGGCGCCCCCTGGTCGGCGGGGCTCGTGGAGTACGCCGCCGGCGCCGAGGTGCCCGACGCGGTGGCCGGCTCGCGCCCGCTGCGGGTGCTGCGGGACGCCTTCTCCGACGCGGTGCACCTGCGCAACGACCTGTTCTCGTACCAGCGCGAGGTCGAGGACGAGGGCGAGAACAGCAACGGGGTACTGGTCCTGGAGACCTTCCTCGGCTGCTCCACCCAGGAGGCCGCCGAGGCCGTCAACGATCTGCTGACCTCGCGGCTCCAGCAGTTCGAGAACACCACGCTGACAGAACTGGGGCCGCTCTGCGCGGAGAAGGGTCTGGACCCGGCGGAGACCACCGCCGTCCTCGCCTACGTCAAGGGGCTCCAGGACTGGCAGTCCGGCGGCCATGAGTGGCACCTGCGCTCCAGCCGCTACATGAACGACGGCGGCGCCGGGCAGGCCGCCCCGGCGCTCGGGATGTCCGCCGCCTCGATCAGGTTCACCCCGCGCTCGGAGTCGTCGCGACTGCGCGGCCACACCCATGTGCCGTACCGGCATGTCGGCCCCTCCCTGCTGCCCGACTTCGACCTCCCGTTCCGTACGACGCTGAGCCCGCATCTGGAGGGCGCGCGGGTACGGATGGTCGACTGGGCGCGGCGGATGGGCATTCTTCAGGCACAGCCGGGAGTGCCGGGCTCGCACATCTGGGACGAGAAGCGCCTGCTCGACATCGATCTGCCGCTGTGCGCGGCGGGGATCCATCCCGACGCGACACCGGAGGAGCTGGACCTCTCCTCGGGGTGGCTGGCCTGGGGTACGTACGGCGACGACTGGTTTCCCGTGGTGCACGGGCGGACCCGTGATCTGGCCGGGGCGCGGCTGGCCAACGAGCGGCTCTCGCAGTTCATGCCGCTGGAGGGCACCGGGACGCCCGAGCCGGTCAACGCGCTGGAGCGGGGGCTCGCCGATCTGTGGCGGCGGACCGTGGCCCCGATGGACGGGGAGCAGCGGCGCGCCTTCCGGTACGGGATCGAGTCGATGACGGAGAGCTGGCTGTGGGAGCTGGCGAACCAGGCGCAGAACCGTATCCCCGACCCGGTCGACTATGTCGAGATGCGCCGTATGACCTTCGGCTCGGATCTGACGATGAGCCTGTGCCGGGTCGGCCACGGACGAAAGGTTCCTGCGGAGATCTACCGCAGCGGCCCGCTCCGGTCCCTGGAGAACGCCGCCGCGGACTACGCCGCGCTCATGAACGATCTGTTCTCGTACCAGAAGGAGATCGAGTACGAGGGTGAGGTGCACAACGGCGTCCTGGTCGTGCAGAACTTCTTCGGGGTCGACTATCCGACCGGCGTGGCGATCGTGCACGACCTGATGAACTCACGACTGCGGCAGTTCCAGCACGTGGCCTCGGAGGAACTGCCCGTGCTGTACGACGACTTCGGCCTGGACGCCGAGGCGCGGGAGATCCTGGCGGGCTATGTGCTGGAGCTCCGGAACTGGATGGCGGGCATCCTGATCTGGCACCGGGGCTGCCGGCGCTACCGCGAGGAGGATCTGCGGCGCGGCACCGGCGCCCCGTGGCACCTCGGCGGTCCCACGGGGCTCGGCACGTCCGCCGCGCGCGTGACGCGGCTGATGGCTCAGCTGTCGGGCAGCAGCGTGTAGCGGCCGCCCGCACGCGCCCGGAAGGTCTTCCGGCCGCCCGCGAACAGTGTGCTGCCGATGGTCACCGAGTGGCTGCGTCCCGCCGTGATGACGACACGGCGGGCCGCACCTGCGGCCCGGTCGATGTCGACGGTGAGGCCGCCCCTGGCCCGCAGCCCGCGAGCCCCTCAGCTGTTCGGCGAGCATCCTGTGCGTGTGGTCGCCGTCCCGGAGCCGCGACCAGAAGTTGATCTTTCAGGCCTTGGACCAGCCGGTTCCGCCGTCGCCGCGTGCCGTCAGCGAGAGCCTGGCCGCGTCGGCCCACTCGCTGCCGGGTTCGATCCGCCGGCCCGGATGGGGGGCGAAGAGGTGGGAGACATGCGGCCTCCTTCATCACCGGGCAGGCGGTGGCGCGCAGGCAGCCGAAAGCCGCCCGTCGCGGTGCGGGCGGCCGTGCGCAGGGACGTTTCAGCCTTGCTGGAAGAGCTCCGCCGGCAGCGGCTTCAGCAGCGCGTACAGGTCGTCGGTGATGGGCCGGTCCCAGCTGGCGATCGTGACGAGCACACCGTCACTGCGGTCGAACTGGACGCAGGCGATCCGGCTCTCGGAGAGCTTGACCCGGCGGACGATCAGCAGGTTGTCCCCCTGCATCACCGGGACGTCCTCGGTGCTCGTCACCTCGATCGGCTCGTCGTTCTCCAGGGCGAGCAGCAGCTGTGCCACCTCGAAGGGGACCTGGCCCTCCTCCGTCTCACGGGCGGGCGAGCCCGTCGGGAGGTTGCCGATGATCATGGCCGGGCCTCGTCCGCCGTACAGGTCGTAGCGGAGGAAGACGCCCTGACAGCTCCCGTCGGGAGCGGGAAGCAGACCCGCGCCGAGGTTTCCGGGCCAGTCCCCCGGATCCATGGCCAGGACATCGAAGTCCGGGCCCGCGGGTGTGGCGGCGCTACGGCGGCGGAGGAAGGACATGCGGACATGTTACGTGTCCCGGCTCACGTCGCGGAGCCGGGCCCGCGCGCACGGTGGGCGGCGGCGGGCACCGGGTGCCCCCGCCCGCCGTGGGGCGCGCCGCTGTCTCAGCCGGGTGGCGGCTGTGATCCGACGAGCCACATCGAGAAGAACTGTGCCCCGCCGCCGTAGGCGTGGCCCAGTGCCTTCCTGGCCCCCTCCACCTGGTGTTCGCCCGCCCGCCCGCGTACCTGGAGGGCCGCCTCGGCGAAACGGATCATGCCGGATGCCCCGATCGGGTTGGTGGACAGGACTCCGCCCGAGGGGTTCACCGGAAGGTCGCCGTCGAGTTCGGTGACGCCGGACTCGGTGAGCTTCCAGCCCTCGCCCTCGGCGGCGAAGCCGAGGTTCTCCAGCCACATCGGTTCGTACCAGGAGAACGGCACGTACATCTCGACGGCGTCGATCTCCCGGCGCGGGTCGGTGATCCCGGCCTGCCGGTACACATCGGCGGCGCAGTCCTTCCCGGCCCGCGGCGAGACGAAGTCCTTGCCCGCGAAGAGTGTCGGCTCGCTGCGCATGGCACCGCCGTGCACCCAGGCGGGCGGGTGCGGGGAGCGGGCCGCGCCGTCGCGGTCGGTGAGGACCATGGCGCAGGCGCCGTCGGAGGACGGGCAGGTCTCGGAGTAGCGGATGGGGTCCCAGAGCATCGGCGCGGCCTGGACCTTCTCCAGGGTGATGCCGGGGTCGTGGATGTGCGCGTACGGGTTCTTCAGCGCGTTGCGCCGGTCCTTGTACGCGACGAGGGAGCCGACCGTGTCGGGGGCGCCGCTGCGGCGCATGTACGCGCGCACGTGCGGGGCGAAGAAGCCGCCCGCACCGGCCAGCAGCGGCTGCTGGAACGGGATCGGCAGCGAGAGGCCCCACATGGCGTTGGACTCGGACTGCTTCTCGAACGCGAGAGTCAGTACGGTCCGGTGGACACGGGCGGCCACCAGATTGGCGGCGACCAGCGCGGTGGATCCGCCGACCGATCCGGCGGTGTGGACGCGGAGCATCGGTTTGCCGACGGCGCCGAGCGCGTCCGCGAGGTAGAGCTCCGGCATCATCACCCCCTCGAAGAAGTCGGGGGCCTTGCCGATGACCACGGCGTCGATGTCCGCCCAGGTCAGCCCGGCGTCGGCGAGGGCGGCCACGGCGGCCTCACGGACGAGCCCGGCGATGGAGACATCGTGCCGGGCGGAGACGTGCTTGGTCTGGCCGATGCCGACGACGGCCACGGGCTCCTTAGACATGAGCGCTCTCCCCTTCCAGGACGGCGACCAGATTCTGTTGCAGGCACGGTCCGGAGGTGGCGTGGGCCAGGGCCCGGTCGGACTCGCCCCGGTGGATCCGGGCGGCGGCCTCACCGAGCCGGACCAGACCCGCGGCCATCATCGGGTTGGCGGCGAGGGCCCCGCCCGAGGGGTTCACGCTGACCTCGTCCCCCAGCCCGAGCGCCGCGCGGAGCACGACTTCCTGGGAGGTGAAGGGGGCGTGCAGCTCGGCGGTGTCGACCGGCCGGTCGAAGGCACCGGCGCGTTCGGCGGCGAGCCGGGTGGAGGGCGAGTCGGTCAGGTCGCGGACGCCGAGGCCGTGGGCCTCGATCCGGTGGTCGATGCCCCGGATCCAGGCGGGGCGCGCGCACAGGGCGCGGGCGGTGTCCCCGACGGCGAGGACCACGGCCGCGGCACCGTCGCCCACGGGCGGGCAGTCGCCGGTCCGCAGGGGCCCCACCACCTGGCGGCCCGCCGGGACGTCCCCGGTGAGCTGGGCGTACGGGTTGGCCGAGGCGGCGGTGCGGCTGCGGGCGGCGATCTCGGCCAGGCCCTGTTCGTCGGTGGCGCCCGCGTCGATGAGCGCCTGCGCCTGGAGGGCGGCGAGAGCCACGGAATCCGGCCAGAGCGGGGCCACGTAGTACGGGTCGAGCTGCCGGGTCAGGACATCGCGGACCTCGCCCGGCGAGGACTTGCCGTAGGCGTAGACCAGGGCGGTGTCCGCCTCACCGGTCTGCAGTTTCACCCACGCCTCGTACAGCGCCCAGGCGCCGTCCATCTCCACATGCGACTCGGAGATCGGCGGGTACGCGCCGACACCGTCGAGCGCCATGGTGAAGGAGAAGGCCCGGCCCGCCAGGTAGTCGCTGGAGCCGGAACAGGTGAAGCCGATGTCGCTCGCCTTCAGGCCGGTCGCGCCGAGGACCTCGTGCAGGACGGGCATCAGCATGTCGACTTCGGAGAGTTCGTCGGTGCGCCGCCGGTGCGCGGTCTGCGCGAAGGCCACGATCGCCACGTCTCGCATCTACAGCAGCTCCTTGTACGTGTCGTAGTCGGCGTCGGGCTCTCCGGTGGGCCGGTAGTGGTCGGGGTAGCGGCCGCCCTCGGTCCAGACCGGTTCGACGCGCAGCCCCATCCGCACCTGGTCGTAGGGGATGCCGGCGATCCGGCCGTGCAGCGCGAGGTCGGCGCCGTCCAGGGCGATATGGGCGTAGACGTACGGCACCTCGATGCCGAGGTTCGCCGTGTGGGCGGCCTTGATGTTGACGATGCAGTACGTGGTCACGGTGCCGCGCGGGCCGACCTCGACCGGCTCCGCGGTGGCGACGCCGCAGGTGGGGCAGGCGCCGCGGGGCGGCACGTACACCTTGCGGCAGGACGGACAGCGCTCGCCGACCGTGCGCCGCTCGGCGAGGGCGTTGATGTACGCGCTCTGGGCGCGGCCGGGGGTGTAGGTGTAGTCGAGCCGGGCGGGGGTGACGATGGTGGTGACCGGGTCGCTGAACTCTCCGCTGTGCCGGACTGGCCGGCCGGTGTCCGCGTCCCCTTCGTACGGTTCGAAGCAGGCGATGTCGGTGATCGCGCCGGTACGGGCCGCCGCCCAGCGGACGCGGACCCGCATCCCGGTGCGTACGGCCTCGGGGCCCGGGGCGTCCAGGACGTGGAGCAGCGCGGTGTCGGCGCCGTCGAGCCGGACCAGGACCCAGGCGAACGGGGTGTCCAGGGGCTGGTCGCGGCGCGGGTCGGGGTTCCAGGCCCAGGTGGTGACGGTGCCGGTGGCGGCGACCTCGACGAGTTCGCGGAGCTCCTCGGCGGTGACGGGGTCGTACTCGACGGGCGGTACGAGGACCTTTCCGTCGCCGGTCCGCACGCCGAGCACGGTCCGCTCGCGCAGTCCGGTGAGGAAGGCGCTCTGTACGGGGCCGAGCGAGCGGGTGAAGGGGAATTCGACCACCAGCGGTGCGCTGAGGACTTCGGGCACGGTTGTCTCCTTGGCTCAGGCGCGCCGGTAGACGGGCGGGCGCTTCTCGGCGAAGGCGCGGGCGCCCTCCTTGGCGTCCGCGGTGTCGAAGACCGGCCAGCCGCGGGCGAGTTCGGCCGCGAGGCCGTCGGTCTCGGTCAGCTCGGCGCTCTCGTAGACGGAGGCCTTGACCGCCTCCACGGCGAGCGGTCCGCAGGCGTTGATCCGTTCGGCGATCTCCAGCGCCTTCTCCAGCGCGGTGCCGTCGGGCACCACATGGCCGACGAGTCCGACACGGGCGGCCTCCTCGGCGCTGTACGGACGGCCGGTGAGGAGCATTTCGAGGGCGTGGGTCCGGGCGATCTGGCGCGGCAGCCGTACGGTCGAGCCGCCGATGGGGAAGAGTCCGCGCCGGACCTCGAACAGTCCGAAGGTGGCGCCCGCTCCGGCGACGCGGATGTCGGTGCCCTGAAGGATCTCGGTGCCGCCCGCGACGCAGTACCCCTCGACGGCGGCGATCACCGGCTTGCGGGGGCGGTGGTGGCGCAGCATCGCCTTCCAGTGCAGGTCGGGGTCGGCCTTCAGCCGGTCCCGGTACTCCTCGCCCGCCATTCCCCCGCCCGCCAGGGCCTTGAGGTCCATGCCGGCGCAGAAGGAACCCCCCGCGCCGGTGAGCACGACGGAGCGGACCGAGTCGTCCGCGTCCGCGGCGAGCCAGCCGTCGTACAGGCCGACCAGCATCGGCAGCGAGAGTGCGTTCTTCGCCTCCGGCCTGTTCAGGGTGAGCACCAGTGTGGCGCCCTCGCGCCGTGTCCCGAGATGTTCCGTACCGCCCATTGCCTGCCTCCGTCTCCAGATTCAGAACAGGTTGCAGTAGGCGGGTGTTCAGTTCAATAGTTTTCTGACACTCAGTCAGATTTCTTCGGCGGCCCCTCTTCCCACTTGCGCCGGTCGGCGCTCTAATGACCGCCGAGCCACTCAGCACCCCCGGGGTCAGGAGGAACGGTGGAGTACAACCTTGCCGACCTGTTCGAGTCGGTCGTCGATGTGGTCCCGGACCGCGAGGCGCTCGTCTACGTCGACCATCCGGGTACGGGGGCCGAGCGCCGGCTCACCTACGCGGAGCTGGACGCCGCCGCCAACCGGATCGCCCACCACCTGGCCGGCGCGGGCATCCGGCCCGGCGAGCACCTGGGACTGCACCTCTACAACGGCGTCGAGTACCTCCAGACGGTGCTGGCCTGCCTCAAGGCCCGCATCGTTCCGGTCAACGTCAACTACCGGTACGTGGAGGAGGAGCTGGTCTACCTCTACCGCGACGCGGATCTGGCGGCCCTGGTCTTCGACGCCGAGTTCGGCGAGCGGGTCGCGGCAGCGGCCCCGCAGGCCGCCAGGCTGCGGCATCTCCTCCGGGTGGGGACACCGGCCGCGCACTCCCCGGGTCCGGACGCCGTGGCGTTCACGGACGCCGAGGCCTCCGGGTCCCCCGCGCGCGGCTTCGCGCCGCGCTCCGGCGACGACCAGTTCATCATCTACACCGGCGGCACGACGGGCATGCCCAAGGGGGTGATGTGGCGCCAGGAGGACCTGTTCTTCTCCGGCCTCGGCGGCGGCGCACCGACCGGCGAGCCGGTGAAGTCCCCTCAGGAGCTGGCCGAGCGGGTGGCTGCGGGCGGCGACGGGATCACCTTCTTCCCCACTCCCCCGCTGATGCACGGCACGTCCACGCTCACCGCGTTCATCGGCTTCAACTTCGGCCAGCGGATCGTCGTCCACCGCAAGTTCGTGCCGGACGAGGTACTCCGTACGATCGAGAAGGAGAAGGTCACCAGCGTCTCGCTGGTCGGCGACGCGATGCTGCGGCCGCTGATCGACTCGCTCAGGGGGCCGCTCAGGGGTACGGACTGTTCGTCGATGTTCTCCGTCTCCAGCTCGGGGGCGATCATGTCCGACTCGGTGCGGGCGGAGTTCCAGGCACTGGTGCCGACGGTGATGCTGCTCAACAACTTCGGCTCGTCCGAATCCGGCTTCAACGGCACGGCGACGGCCGATTCGGGCCCGGACCGGGGATTCCGGCTCCAGGTCAACTCCCGTACGGCGGTGGTCGATCCGGCGACGTACGAGCCGGTGGCCCCCGGCGAGCCGGGGCGGATCGCCCAGCGCGGACACGTACCGCTCGGCTACTACAACGACCCGGGCAAGACGGCGGAGACCTTCTTCCGCAGGGGCGAGGAGCGGTGGGTCCTGCTCGGCGACATGGCGACGGTCGACGAGGACGGCATCGTCACCGTGCTCGGGCGCGGATCGCAGTGCATCAATACCGGGGGCGAGAAGGTCTACCCGGAGGAGGTCGAGCAGGCTCTCAAGGCCCATCCGGATGTGTACGACGTCCTGGTCGCCGGGGTGCCGGACGAGCGGTGGGGCAACCGGGTGGCGGCGGTGCTCCAGCTGCGCGAGGGGGCCGGCCCGCTGGACCTCGCGGCGGTGCAGGCGCACTGCCGCACCCGGCTGGCGGGCTACAAGATCCCCCGCACCGCCGTCTTCACCGACCGGATCCAGCGCTCGCCCAGCGGAAAGGCCGACTACCGGTGGGCCCGTTCGGTCGTCGCCGCGCGCCCCGGCGCACCGGACTGAGCGGGCCGGGCCGCGCGGGGGCGGGACGGGCGCCGGACCGGGCCGGAGTAAGCCATTCAGGGACGTGGTGTATCCATCCGCTCACCCTGTGTGGCAGGGGTGGGTGATCCCCCATAGCTTCGGCTCATGAGAACAAAACACCTCACATGCCTGGCGGGTATCGCCGCCATCGCCGCAACCGGACTGGCCACGGCCGTCCCCTCCGCCGCCGCCCCCACCGCGGGCCACGTCGTCCGTCCCGGCGAGTCCATCCAGAAGGCCGTGGACGCCGCGCAGCCGGGTGACACGGTCGTCGTCCTGCCCGGCACCTACCGGGAGAGCGTGCTGATCACCAAGCCGGACCTGACCCTGGCCGGGTCCGGGGACAGGACCGTGATCCTGCCGGGGACGGCCGCCGAGAAGACCGCCAACGCCTGCGCGAAGGGCGGCAACGGCATCTGCGTCCTGGGCACGAAGGCCAAGCCGGTGGACGGAGTCCGCATCCGCTCGCTGACCGTGTCGGGCTTCGCCAAGAGCGGCATCTGGGCCTCCTGGACCGACCGGCTCGGCGTCCACAAGGTGACGTCCGAGAAGAACGGCACCTGGGGCATCGCCCAGGAGAGGTCCACCCGGGGCGCGTTCCGGCACAACACCGCCCGCGACAACGGCGACGCCGGGGTCTTCGTCGCGAACACGGTCGACGAGGAGGACGGGGCCACCGACACCCTGGGCACGGACATCCGCGACAACCGGCTGACCGGCAACCGCATCGGTGTCACCGCCCGTCGGGTCAGGAATCTCGCGATCGACGACAACACCATGACCGGCAACTGCAGCGGCGTGTTCGTCGTGGGCGACGAGTCGAAGCCGAAGGCCGGCGCGATGACCGTCCAGGACAACCGCATCGTCGAGAACAACAAGTTCTGCCCCGAGACCCCCCGGCTGTCGGCCATCCAGGGAACCGGCATCGTCCTCACCGGCAGCGAGGACACCGTCGTCCGCGACAACGTCGTCGAGAACAACGTGGGCGCCACACCGCTGTCCGGCGGCATCGTGCTGTTCAAGAGCTTCGTGGGCGCCCCCAACACCGGCAACTCCATCAGCGACAACGTCGTACGGGGCAATCAGCCCGCCGACCTCGCCGACCGGGACACCGGAACGGGCAACACCTTCGCCCGCAATCAGTGCGGGACGTCCGAGCCCGCGGGGATGTGCTGAGGCGTGTCCCCCCGTACCAGGAGAATCGAGGCGGAATGACCACCGTGAGCCCCACCCCGGCGCCCACCCCCGCCACCCCCTCCCCGGGACAGACTCCCGTCCCCGGCCCGCCCCCGGCCATGCGGCTGCGGGAGCTCGTCTTCGGGGCCGCCTGTGCCGCGGCCGTCCGCGCCGCCGCCCGGCTGGGCGTCGCCGACGCGCTCGGTGAATCGCCCGCCACTGCGGCGGAGCTCGCGAAGGTGGTGAACACCGAGCCCGTACCGCTGCGGCGGCTGCTCCGGGCCCTGTGCTGCTACGGGATCTTCAGCGAGCGGGAGGACGGGACGTTCGTCCACACGGAGATGTCCCGGCTGCTGCGCGAGGACGACCCGAACAGCCTGCGGTACATCTCCCTGTGGTGCACCGAGCCCTGGACCTGGAAGGTCTGGCCGCAGCTCGACGACGCCGTGCGGTCGGGCACGAGCGTCTTCCCCGAGACGTTCGGCAAGGGGTTCTTCGACTACCTCCACCAGGACGCGGCCGAGTCGGCCCAGGTCTTCAACCGCGCCATGACCACCTCCAGCAGACAGTCCGCGCTGGATGTCGCCGAACTGCTCGACCTGACCGGGGTGTCCGTGGTCGCCGACATCGGCGGTGGTCAGGGTCATGTGCTCGCCAGTCTGCTGGACAAGCACCCGGAGGTCCGCGGGATCCTGCTGGACCTGCCGGGCGTGGTGGCGAGGGCCGATGCCCGGCTGCGCGACGGCGGCGACCTCGCCGGGCGGGCGGACATCGTCGCCGGGGACTGCCGGCAGAGCATCCCCGTCGAGGCGGATCTCTACATCATCAAGAACATCCTCGAATGGGATGACGAGAGCACCCGCCGGACCCTGCGCAATGTGGTCGCGGCGGCCCGGCCGGGCGCCCGGGTCGTGATCATCGAGAACCTGGTCGACGACACCCCGTCGATGAGGTTCACCACCGCCATGGACCTGCTGCTGCTGCTCAATGTCGGCGGCGCGAAGCACTCCAGGGACAGCCTGGTCGGCCGGCTGTCGGACGCCGGACTGGCCGTCGGCGAGATCCGTCCGGTCAACGCGTATCTGCACGCCTTCGAATGCGTCGTCCCCGGGTGAGACCTGCCCGGTGACCAGCCCTGTGGGACCAGCCCTCGGGCGCACAGGGAATCGCCCCGGATCCGGCACACACCGGATCCGGGGCGATCGCGTGTCTCAGCGGGCGCTGTCGCGCTGCCACCGGTAGAACTCCTGGGCCATCGCGTCCTTGGGACCACGCCAGGTCTGCGGGTCGTAGGGGCTGACGAAGGCGGTGAGCCGGTCGCTGAGGCTCTTGAACTCCGGGTGCTCCGTCACCTTGGCGATCTCCGGGCCCGGCGGCCGGTCGGACTCGATCAGGTGCATGTAGACGTCGCCGAACTGGAACAGCGTGCGCCGGCTGACCCCGACGAGGTGCGGCAGTTCGGTGGTGTCCGAGGCGGAGAACAGTTCCGCGATGTCCGGCGCCGAACCCGGCGCCATCCGGGCGACGATCAGTGCGTGGTGCATCGAAGGGTGCCTTTCCGCCGGGTCAGTTGGCCGTGACCGAGGCGGCGCGGCGCTCCCGGTCCCGCTGCTCGATCTTGTCCCGGATGAGTTCCATCTGGACGCGGGAGTTGCGGTTGATGTTCGCGGTCATCCACTCGTCGTCGACCGGGGCGTCGGGGCGCATCGCGAAGTCCTGCTTCCAGTGCATCCTCGTACCGCCGGGGACCTCCGCGTACTCCCAGCGGATGTTCATGTGCTGGAAGGGGCCCGGCTCGACGCGGCGGGCCGAGACGGTGCGCGAGGCCCGGTCGGTGGTCCGCTCCGAGACCCAGCTCCAGACCTTGCCGTTGTCGTCGGGGTGCATCGTCAGCCGGAACGTCGTCGTCTCGCCCTGCCGCTCGATCACCTCGACCTCCGCGTACTCGCTGAACAGCCGCGGCCATTCCTCCAGGTTGTTCGTCACGTCCCAGACGAGGTCCAGGGGGGCGGCGATGGTGATCTCGTTCTCGGTGTGTCCGGACACTTTCAGGCTCCTGTCACGAGGCTGCTGTTGACGAGGTCGAGGAACTCACGGGGCGACTTGCACTTGTCCGCGTCGGCCGGCAGCGGTACGCCGTACCGGTTCTCCAGGACGGCGACGATGCCGAGGAGTCCGAGCGAGTCGAGACCGAACTCGTCGAACGCGGAGGCCGGCCGGCTCTCCATCTCCAGCGGATCGACGCTGACTCCGGCGCCGTTCTTCATCAGCGTGGCGAGTTCCTCATAGGTGAGTTGAGCGGTCATGGGGGGTTTCTCCTTCTCACAGGGGGGTGCCGGGGAGGTACCGCAGCACCAGCGCCGCGTTCGATCCCATGAGCCCCCGGCTCAGCACGAGCGCCGTACGCAGTTCCGCGGGGCGCGCGCGGCCGGTGACCACATCGAGGTCGTGGCACACATCGAAGACGTTCGGGGTGGGCGGGATCAGGCCGTGCTCCATGGCGAGCACGGCGGCGGCCGTGTCCAGCACCGGCGCACCGCAGTAGGCGCGGCCGGTGCCGGTCTTGGGCGCCGTCACCGGTACCCGCCGTCCGTGCGCGCCCAGGGCGTCGGCGATGGCGAGCGCCTCGGCCCGGTCGGCCGCCGGGACACCGAGCGCGTCCGCGAAGACGACATCGATCTCCTCGGGCGCGCAGCGTGCCTCCGCGAGCGCGCCACCGATCGCCCGCGCCAGCCCGCCCCGGGACTCCTCCCACCGGGACGCCCCGGTGAACGTCGCGGCGTGGCCGGCCAGTTCGGCCCGGCCCGGGACCCCGCGGGCGAGTGCCGCCGCCTCGTCCTCGACCACGAGCATGGCGCCGCCCTCGGCGGGCACGAACCCGCAGGCGTCCGCGGTGAACGGGCGGTAGGCGCGCGCCGGGTCGTCGCAGGTGCTGAGGTCCTCGTACCCGAGCTGGCAGACGACCGAGTACGGGGCCAGCGGGGCCTCGGCCGCGCCGACGACCACGGCGTCGGTGCCGCGCCGCACGGACCGGGCGGCGTGCATGAGGGCGTCCAGTCCGCCGGCCTCGTCGCTGGCCACGACGGCGCACGGCCCCTTGAACCCGCCGCGGATCGAGATCTGCCCAGTGCTCGCGGCGTAGAACCAGGCGATCGACTGGTAGGGGCCGACGTAGCGGGATCCCTGGCCCCACAGCCGTTGCAGCTCCCGCTGTCCGAACTCGCCGCCGCCGGACCCGGCGGCCGTCACCACGCCCACGCCGTACGGAGCGTCCTCGTAGTCGGCCCGGCCGAGCCGGGCGTCGTCCAGGGCGAGGTCGGCCGCGGCCATCGCGTAGTGCGTGAAGCGGTCGGTCTGCACCAGGAACCGCTCCTCGATGAGGTCCACCGGGTCGAAGTCACGGACCTCGCCGGCCACCCGGAGCGGCAGGTGCGCGCAGCCCTCGCGCGACACCGCGTCCAGGACGCTCACTCCCTCCTGGGTCTGTTTCCAGAAGGCTCCGGCGCCCGTCCCGTTGGGGGCGACGACGCCGATGCCGGTGATGACCGGCCGCCGTTCCTGCGGGGTTTTCATGGGGTCCTCCCTCCGGGCCGGGTCAGGGCGACGGCGGACTGGAATCCGCCGAAGCCACTGCCGACCGAGAGAATGCTGCGCAGCTTCAGGGGGCGCGCGACACGGGGCACATAGTCGAGGTCGCACTCGGGGTCCGGCGTCTCGTAGTTCGCCGTCGGGGGCACCGTCTGATGGATCAGCGCCAGCACGCAGGCCGCGAGCTCTATCGCCCCGATGGCTCCGAGCGAGTGGCCGACCATGGACTTGATCGAGCTCATCGGCACCTTGTAGGCGTGCTGGCCCAGTGCCCGTTTCACCGCGGCCGTCTCGTGCCGGTCGTTCTGTTTGGTGCCCGAGCCGTGCGCGTTGACGTAGTCGATCCGTGTGGCGTCGATACGGGCGTGGCCGAGCGCGGTGTCGATGGCACGGGCCATCTCCAGGCCCTCGGGGGTCAGCCCGGTCATGTGGTAGGCGTTGCCGAAGGTGGCGTAACCCACGATCTCGCAGTGCACGGTGGCGCCGCGGGCGCGGGCGTGCTCCAGGTCCTCCAGGACGAGTACGGCTCCGCCCTCGCCCATGACGAAGCCGTCCCGGCCCGCGTCGAACGGCCGGGAGGCGTGCTCCGGGTCGTCGTTGTTGGCGGAGGTCGCCTTGATGGCGTCGAAGCAGGCCACTGTGATGGGGGTGATCGGCGAGTCGGACGCCCCCGCGAGGCAGACGTCGACGCGGCCCTCCTCGACGGCGTGGAAGGCGTAGCCGATCGCGTCGAGGCCGGAGGTGCAACCCGTCGAGACGGTCTGCACCGGGCCGTGCGCGCCGACCTGTTCGGCGACCGCGGAGGCCAGGGTGCTGGGCGAGAAGGCCCGTTCCAGGTGGCGTCCGGCCGGGCGGTGGTCCACGTCCCAGCGGGCGCCGCTCCCGCTGACGGCGACGTAGTCGTGTTCGAGACGGGTGGTGCCGCCGACCGCGGTGCCCATGGAGACCCCGATGCGCCAGGGGTCCTCCTTCTCCGGGTCGATCCCGGCGTCGCCGAGTGCTTCCGCCGCGGCCGCCAGCGCGAACTGGACGTACCGGTCGGAGCGGGCGATCAGCTCCTCGTCCAGGCCGTGCGCGGCCGGGTCGAAGTCGCACTCGGCGGCTATCCGGGAGCGGAAGCCGGCCGGGTCGAAGAGCGTGATGCCGCGCGTCGCGGTACGGCCCGCCGCCAGGAGGTCCCAGAAGGCCGGCGCACCGATGCCGCCGGGCGCGACCACTCCGACTCCGGTGACCGCCACACGCCGGTTCACGAAGCCGCCCCGGTTCGTTCTGGCGGCGCTCCCCGCTCCTGGGTCCCACCGCTTTCCGCGCCGGTCTCCTCGGTGTCCACGTGCCCGAGTTCCGGGCGCGGGGCGAGCGGGCCGAGGTGGAAGACCATGCGCGCCTCCACATCGCCCACGTTGCGGAAACGGTGGCGTACGTGCGGCGGGATCAGCAGGCCCTGGTCGGGCCGCATGGAGTACGGCTCGCCGTCGAGGTCCACCTCCAGGCGGCCCTGCACGACGTACACGAACTCCTCGGAGTACGGGTGGTAGTGCTCGCCGATGCGCTCCCCCGGCTGGACCAGGGCCAGGCCCATGAAGCCGCTGGTGGCGCCCACCGCCGTGGGTGTGAGCATGGCGCGCAGATCTCCTCCGCGCCTGCGGTTGGGCTGAGTCTCGCCGAGGTCGACGATGCGGGGCCGGAACGTGGTCATTCTGCTCTCCTCCAGGCGCGTTGTACGTGATGGCCGACGGCGTCGGGTGGTTGTCCGCACGCCGCGGGTGCGTGGTGCCGGGGGCACGGTGCGCGTGTGCCGTGCGCGGATCAGGACTCCGTGGCCCGCCGGTCGGTGATCAGGCGCATCTCGGACTGGGCGAGGAAGCGCGCGGCCTCCTGATCGGTCGTCGGCAGGCCGTTCGCGCCGCCGGCCAGGAGGCGCCCCAGCACGGCCGCCTTGCGGTGACCGTCGATCCCGAGCGCCTGCGCGGGCTGCGCGTCGAGCGGGCCTCCCACCTCCAGGAGCCGGACGACGACGTCGTCGCGCTGGAAGATGGTGCTGCTGTCGATGGGGCTCTCCGGGTTGTCGGCGGCCTCCTCGTCCTGTCCCGCCAGCAGCCGGGCGAGCGCCATGCCGCACCCTTCCTTCGCCTGGTAGAACAGCGCGTGCCGCTTGACGTCCTCGGGCTTCTGCCGGCCGGCCGTCACATGGTGGACGGTCGGCAGGGCCGCCCGGGTGAAGAACATCCGGGCGGAGTCGGGATCGCCGAGATCCCGGTCCTGCTCCAGATAGGGGTTGATCGCTTCCTCGACGGCCCTGACCTCGGGCTGGCGGGACACATGGCGCAGGGCGGCCAGCAGGTCGCCCTCGACCTCCACGGCCCGTACGACACGGTTGCCGTGCATGAAGAGGGAGGTGCGGCGCAGCCGGGTGTTCTCGTCGACGCGCGCCTTCGGGGAGTCGTAGTCGGCCAGGATCTTGGCGACCGCCTCCTCGCTGCCGGGCTTCACGGTGAAGGTGAGGGCGTGGCGCACCACTCCGTCGCCGAGGCGGGGCGCGGACTGGAGCCGGCCCTTGACCGGCTCCGGGGCGGCGACGAAGGTCTTGCCCGTCTCGCGCAGAATGCTGAAGCGCAGGGACCTGGTGTCGCGTACGCAGCCGTGCAGCGGCTGGACCGTCTCGACGTGCTCCTCGCTGTTCACCCAGGCGAGGAAGGGCGGTGCGCTCTCCCATTCGCTGGTGATGAGCCACTGCGAGGGGTTCTCGATGGACTGGCACAGCTGGTCGCTGATGTGTCCGGGGACGGATGCCACCTGGTTGCGCAGGTGCTCGTACGCCTCCAGGAACTGCTTCTGAGCTCCGTCGTGCAGGTCCAGCAGCAGCACGACGCGGAGCCTCGAACCGTCGAAGGCGGACTGCGATATCCGTTCCGAGAGGGTCGTCATCTTTCGCTCTCCTTCAAGACGGTGCGGCGGCCACGTCCGTGGCCCTTCGTCAACCGTCGGATTCCGGTGGGGTTCACAGCGGGGACCCGCCCGACCGCATGTGTGCCGTCCGCCCCCCCCATCACGCGGGCATCGTTCCCTCACTGATCGTGGAACGCTGGTACGGCTGGTGCGAGATTAATGAACCGTTCAGGTGAGCCGATGTCCGAACCGCTTCCGGCAAGGGCATGGACACTGCGTCCGCACGGCGTCCGAGCTGGAGCAGCAGATGAACGAGAACGTCGACCTCCGCGTACCTGTCCTCATCGTGGGCGGCTCCCTGGTGGGCCTGTCCGCCTCACTCTTCCTGGGCCGCCTCGGCGTCGAGCACCTGCTGGTCGAGAAACACGCGGCCACCTCGACCCATCCCCGGGGGCGCGGCAACAACGTGCGCACGATGGAGGTCTTCCGGGTCGCCGGTGCGGAGCCGCTGATCAGGGACGCCGCCTCGGTCCTCGCCGGCAACCACGGCATCCTCCAGGCGTTCTCGCTGACCGGCGACGATCAGGAATGGCTGTTCAAGGAGATCGACCCCGGTGGCGCGCTCGCGCGTTTCAGCCCGAGCGGCTGGTGCCTGTGCAGTCAGAACGACCTGGAACCGGTCCTGTTGGAGCACACCCGCGAGCAGGGCGGTGATGTGCGGTTCTCCCACGAGCTGATGTCCTTCTCCCAGGACGGCTCGGGGGTCACCGCGGTGGTGAAGAACCGCGAGAGCGGTGAACACAGCACGGTGCGCGCCGACTACGTCATCGCGGCCGACGGGCCGCGCAGCCCGATCCGGGAGCAGTTGCGTATCGGCCAGTCGGGTCCCGGTGACCTCTTCCACAACGTGAGCATCACCTTCCGGTCCCGGCAGCTCGCGGCGGTGGTCGGTGACCGGCGCTTCATCGTGTGCTACCTGACCAACCCGGAGGCGGACGGGGCGCTGCTGCCCGTGGACAACGAGGAGAGCTGGGTCTTCCACGCCCCCTGGCAGCCCGACCGGGGCGAGACGCTGGAGGACTTCACCGACGAGCGGTGCGCCGAACACATCCGCCGGGCGGTGGGCGCACCCGGTCTCGATGTGGAGATCACCGGAAAGGCCCCGTGGCACGCCGCCGAGCGGGTGGCCGAGCGGTACGGGTCCGGCCGGGTCTTCCTCGCCGGGGACTCCGCCCATGAGATGTCCCCCACCGGCGCGTTCGGCTCGAACACCGGTATCCAGGACGCGCACAACCTCGCCTGGAAGCTGGCCGCGGTGCTCGGCGGCGCGGCGGGCCCCGGTCTGCTCGACACCTACGAGGCGGAGCGTCTTCCCGTGGCGAGGGCGACCAGCGCACGTGCTTCGGCCCGCTCCGGCGAGCACAGCCACCCCGGCTACGTCCCCGCGCCGGAGGCGGGAGGTCCCGGAGGCCCGGGAGGTCCCGGAGGTCCCGGAGGTCCCGGAGGCGGGCGGAAGGGCGGGATGCTGCCGGTGGTGCTGGGCTACCGCTACGTCCACGGTGCCGTGCTGGGGGTGGACCCCGAGGTCGCGGTGGTTCCGGACGGCATGCGGCTGACCGGCGAACCGGGTTCCCGCGCACCACATCTATGGGTACACCGGTCCGGCGAACGTGTGTCCACGCTCGATCTGTACGAGCGGTCCTTCGTGCTGCTCAGCGATGCCGGGGACACGGAATGGCGCCGCGCGGCGGAACGGGTCGCCGACCGGCTGTCGGTCCGCCTGGACGCCTTCGGTATCGGCACGGCACCGGGCTCCGCCCTGGAGACCGAGGAGGGCACCGACTGGGCCGGGGCGCACGGCATCACCGCCGAAGGCGCCGTGCTCGTACGCCCCGACGGCTTCGTGGCATGGCGGTCGACGGGCTCCGTCGCCGACCCGGAGGCGACCCTGCACGAGGCCCTGTCCTCCGTGCTCCACCGGGACTGACCCACGCGGACGGCCGGGACGGCGACCGGCCGGACCGGCCGGCGATCGGCCGCGCACGCCTCTTGCCAGGGACTCTCCATCCTGAATTACTGCTCCCGGGAAGATCGACCGAATGATCGGTCGCCCGTTCGGGAGAGGAGCACGCGCATGACGGCTCTGCTGGACGCAGCGGAACGGCTCGGCCGCGACGAACTGGAGGCGCTGCAACTGGAACGGCTGCGCGCCACGCTTCGGCACGCGTACGAGAACGTGGGCTTCTACCGGACGGCCTTCGACAAGGCGGGGCTGCGTCCCGAGGACTGCCGTACGCTCTCCGACCTCGCCCGCTTCCCCTTCACCGCCAAGGCCGATCTGCGGGACAACTATCCCTTCGGGATGTTCGCCGTGCCGGAGGACCGGGTCCGGCGGATCCACGCCTCCAGCGGGACCACCGGCCGGCCGACCGTCGTCGGGTACACGCAGCGGGACCTGGACACCTGGGCGGATGTGGTCGCCCGGTCGATCCGGGCCGCCGGAGGCCGTCCGGGGCACAAGGTCCATGTGGCGTACGGATACGGTCTGTTCACCGGCGGACTGGGGGCGCACTACGGGGCGGAGCGGCTCGGCTGCACGGTCATCCCCGCGTCCGGCGGCATGACGGCCCGGCAGGTGCGGCTGATCCAGGACTTCCGGCCCGAGGTCATCATGATCACGCCGTCGTACATGCTGACGCTCCTCGACGAGTTCGAGCGCCAGGGCGTCGATCCGCGTACGACATCGCTGCGTACCGGGATCTTCGGCGCCGAGCCGTGGACCGAGGAGATGCGGCGCGAGATCGAGGAGCGGTTCGCGATCGACGCCGTCGACATATACGGGCTCTCCGAGGTGATGGGCCCGGGAGTCGCGCAGGAGTGCGTGGAGACGAAGGACGGACCGCACATCTGGGAGGACCACTTCTATCCGGAGGTCGTCGACCCGTTCACCGGTGAGGTGCTGCCGGACGGGGAGAAGGGCGAGCTGGTCTTCACCTCGCTAACCAAGGAGGCCATGCCGGTGATCCGTTACCGGACGCGCGACCTGACCCGGCTGCTGCCCGGCACGGCCCGGGTCTTCCGCCGGATGGAGAAGGTGACCGGGCGCAGCGACGACCTGGTGATCCTGCGCGGGGTGAACCTCTTCCCGACCCAGATCGAGGAGATCGTCCTGCGTACCGTCGGCGTGGCGCCCCACTTCCAGCTGCGGCTGACCCGGCAGGGGCGCCTCGACGCGCTGACGGTCCGGGCGGAGGCGCGGGCCGAGGCCACCGGCGAGGAGCGGACGGCCGCCGCGGAGTCCATCGCGGCGGCGGTGAAGGACGGCATCGGGGTGTCGGTCGGGGTCGAGATCGTGGACCCCGAGTCGCTGGAGCGTTCGGTCGGCAAGATCAGGCGGATCGTGGACCTGCGGGACGAGGACTGAACCACGGGCGTCCCGGCCGGTGTTCCGCCGGTCCGGCGGGTGTCCTCCCGCTGCCGGGGATGCCCCGTGGCGCCGACGGTGTCCGGGGCGCGGTCAGGACTTGACCGCGGTCAGCGTCGCGTAGACGACGACGTTGCTCCGGTAGCCGGTCTTCCGCGTGTAGTTCCCACCGCAGGTGATCACTCGCAGCTCGGGGCGTTCCGAGGGGCCGTAGACCTTCTTGTCCGGGAACGACTTCTTGTCGTAGATCTCGACGGCGTCGACGGTGAACACGGCGGTACGCCGGTCCGCCCGGACGATCTCGACGGTGGCGCCCTTGGTGAGCAGGCCGAGCTTCTGGAAGACACCGGGGCCGACACGGGTGTCCACGTGCCCGGCGGTGATCGCGGTCCCCGTCGAGCCGGGGGCCGTGCCCTCGCCGTACCACCCGGCGAGGAGCGGGTCGTTGTCGGGCGGGGGCCGCAGCGCCCCGGCCGCGTCCAGGCCCAGCCGCGTCATGGGGGCGTCGACACGGAGCGCGGGGATCCGCAGGCGCACCGGATCCGAGGGAGGCAGCGGCTGGACGGCGGGACGCGCGGCCGGGGAGGGAGCAGCCGTACGGGCGGGCGCGGTGCGGGCCGGAGCGGGCGCGGTGCGGGCGGGGGCGCTGCGTACGGGGGCGGTGCGTACGGGGGCGGTGCGTACGGGGGCGGTGCGTACGGGGGCGGTGCGTACGGGGGCGGTGCGTACGGGGGCGGTGCGTACGGGGGCGGTGCGTACGGGGGCGGTGCGTACGGGGGCGAAGTAGGCCTGGGCCATCGGCGGCCTCGCCGGCCGGACCGCGGGGGGCGCGAGCGGTGGAGCGACCCGCGCGGGGGCGGCTCCGGAGGCGGGCCGCACGGGGGCGGAAGCCACCGGCGCCGCGCTCCCGGAAGCTGCCGAGGGGGGTGCCGGCGAGACGGCCGGGGGAAGCGCCGGCACCCGTGCCGACGGAGTGGCCGACGGGGTGCTGAACGCCTGCGCGGCCGACGGCTGCGGCGGTTCGTTGTCGCGTGTCCCGCTGATCACGAGCACGGTCCCGGCCAGCAGGGCCCAGACGAGGTGCTTGGCCGAAGGGACGAACGAGTGCGGGGACTGGCTGGTCTTGCGCCCGGTTTCCATCGCGTCTGTGCCTCTGCCTCGCTGCGGGTGGGACGGGGGTACGGTCCGGGCCCCCGGATCGACGCGGCGTCCGGGGCCCGTACGGCGTAGGCGATGTGGTGTGCCGTCAGGTGCGGACGGCGCCGCCGTTCACGCGGCGGCGCAGCCTGAGCACCCCACCGGCGGCCGCTCCGGCGAGCAGCACACCGCCCACCGCGAGCTGGGTGCCCTGGTCCGTGGGAGATCCGAAGCCGGCGGCGACCGAGCCGCTGGGGGTCCGGCCGATGACCTTGTACGTTGCCGTCAGCTTGATCCGGGGCGGGCATTTGACGGTGACGGTGTCGCTGCCCGGTTCGGCATCGAGCGGAATCCGGAACTGACCGACGAGCACTCCCTCGCGGTCCCCGGCGAGGAGGTGGAAGTCCCCGCCCAGCTCGGAGACCCCCTTGCCATAGGTCTCCTTGCCGCAGGCCTCGGTGCTGACGGTGACGGTGGAGCCCGCGGAGGCGTGCCCCGGGCGGATGGTGATGGCCTGTTCGCCCGCCGGGCTGTCGGCGGCGACCGCCGTCGGCACCGACAGTCCCAGGGCACCGATGAGCAGGGCGACGCCTGCGCCGACGCGTGTGTTGCGCATGAGGATCCTCCAACGGGAGCAGGGTCCGGCCGGTCTGCGCGGCGCCTCTGCTGTGCTCCGTCTCCGAGGCAACCGACACCCCGTCACCTCCGCAACATGACGCATCGCCACCGGCCTCACCCGGTCAGCCTCAACGACGGCTCCTGCTTGATCGTTTTCGCAGGTCACCGACGCGGGGACGGCCGTGGAGGTGAACCCCCCGGGCGGACGGCGAACGGGCGTACCGGGGCGGACACCGGGCGGCGTTCCGCCGGGCAACTCCTCGGGGCCGGGACCCGACGAATCCTCAGGACCGGGGCCCCGGGCACGCCTCGGGCCGGAACCCGCTCTACGGCCGGCCGGCGAACCGGTCCCGCAGCTCCCGCTTGAGGATCTTCCCGCTGGCGTTGCGCGGGAGTCCGTCCACGAACAGGACTCTCTTGGGGGCCTTGAACCCGGCGAGCTTCTCGCGGGCGTGGTCGATCAGTTCGGCCTCCGTCGCAGCCCCGCGCAGCACGACGACGGCGGTGACGGCCTCGATCCAGCGCTCGTCGGGCAGCCCGATGACGGCGGTCTCGGCGACCGCCGGATGGGTGTAGAGGACGTCCTCGACCTGGCGGGAGGCGACGAGCACCCCGCCGGAGTTGATGACGTCCTTCACCCGGTCGACCACCGTGAAGAACCCTTCCGGGTCACGCACCGCCAGGTCGCCGGAGCGGAACCAGCCGTCGCGGAACGCCTCCGCGGTCTCCTCGGGCTTCTCCCAGTAGCCCCGGCACAGTTGGGGGGACCGGTAGACCACTTCGCCCGCCGTTCCGTCGGGAACCTCCTCGCCGTCCTCGTCGACGACACGTGCCTCGACGAAGAGGACGGGCCTGCCGCAGGAGTCCATCCGGCCCTCGTGCTCGTCGGGGCCGAGGACGAGGGCCAGCGGCCCGATCTCGCTCTGCCCGAAACAGTTGTGGAAGGCCAGGTCCGGCAGCCGTTCACGGAGGCGTTCCAGGACCGGTACGGGCATGATCGACGCCCCGTAGTACGCCTTGCGCAGCGCGCCGAGTTCACGGGTGGCGAAGTCCGGGTGGTTGGACAGCCCGATCCAGACGGTGGGCGGGGCGAAGAGGCTGTCCGCCTGCCCGGCCTCCACCAGGTCGAAGATCCGGGCGGCGTCCGGCGAGTCGAGGATGGTGTTCTCGGCGCCGACCGCGAGGTACGGCAGCAGGAACACATGCATCTGGGCGGAGTGGTACAGCGGCAGGGAGTGCACGGGCCGGTCCCCGGCCGCCAGACCGAGCGCGGTGATCGCGCTGACGTACTCGTGGACCAGCGCCCCGTGCGTCATCATCGCGCCCTTGGGCAGGGCGGTGGTGCCGGAGGTGTAGAGCAGCTGCACCAGGTCGTCGGCGCCCGGCTCGCGCTCGGGGGTGAAGGGCCGGGGGGACTCCAGCGCGTCGAGCAGACTGTCCGGCGCGTCGCGCAGCGCGCGCACCCCGGTTCCGGCCGGAAGCCGTCCCGCGAGGTCCGGATCGGTGAGGACGAGTGAGCTTCCGGACTGGCCGAGAAGGTACGTCAGATCCTCGCCGGTGAGGTTCTGATTGACCGGCACATGGACCAGCCCGGCGCGGGCGCAGGCCAGGAAGGCGATCACGTAGACATCGGAGTTGTGCGCGTAGGAGGCGACCCGGTCTCCGGGGCGCAGGCCGTGCTCGCCGGTCAGGACGGCGGCCGCGGTACTGACCGCGGTGTCCAGGGCCCCGTAGGTCCAGGTCCGCCCGCCGTACCGCAGGGCGGTGCGGCCGGGGGTGCGCCGTGCGCTGCGGGTCACGACACCGTCGACTGTGCTGCTGCGTACACCTGTCATGGCGTGATCCTGTGCGGCCACGAACGGGTGGTCAAGAGGCCGGATAGCGATCAACCGGTTGACAGATGCCCGAGGCTGCTGGCTGAGTGACGCCAGGCTGCCCGCAGCCTCGGGCAACCATCCTTCCCACCCGTACAGTTGGGAGCAGACTTGTCCCTCCGTAACCGTCTGAGAATGATCGCGGTCGCCGGTCTCGCGCTGGCCGGCGTGTCGGCCGGGCTGCCACCCGCCGCGGCCGGTGCCCCGCACGAACGGCATCCCTCCGGCGGCGGTCTCTCCGCCGTCATCCGGTACACCGAGTACGGCATCCCGCACATCGTGGCGAAGGACTACGCGAATCTGGGCTTCGGCAACGGCTGGGCGCAGGCGGCCGATCAGGTCTGCAACCTGGCCGACGGGTTCCTCACGGTGCGCGGTGAACGCTCCGCGTACCTCGGCGCGGACGGGGTGCCGGACGGTTCGCTGTCCTCGGCGTCCACGAACCTCTCCAGCGATCTGTACTTCCGCGGGGTCCGCGGGAGCCGCACCGTCGAGAAGCTGCTGGGCACTCCCGCGCCCGCGGGCCCGAGCCGCGACGCGAAGGAGTCGATGCGCGGCTTCGCGGCCGGGTACAACGCCTGGATCGAGCAGAACCGGATCACCGACCCGGCCTGCCGGGGTGCCTCCTGGGTACGGCCCGTCACCGCGCTGGATGTCGCGGTCCGGGCCTTCGCGCTCTCCGTGCTCGGCGGCCAGGGCCGGGGTATCGACGGCATCACGGCCGCGCGACCCCCGTCCGGCGCGGCGGCGCAGCCCGGTGTGACACCGGGCGAGGCGGCACAGGCGGCCGCGCGGCTGCTGTCCACACAGAACGCGGACATGGGTTCCAACGCCGTCGCCTTCAACGGGGCGACGACGGCGAACGGGCGCGGGCTGCTGCTCGGCAACCCGCACTACCCGTGGCAGGGCGGACGCAGGTTCTGGCAGTCGCAGCAGACCATTCCGGGCGAACTGAACGTCTCGGGCGGATCGCTCCTCGGCTCGTCCACGATGTCGATCGGGCACAACGCGCACATCGCGTGGAGCCATACGGTCGCCACGGGCGTCACGCTCAATCTGCACCAGCTGGCCCTGGACCCGGCCGACCCGACCGTGTACCTCGTGGACGGCGTCCCGGAGCGGATGGTGAAGCGCACGGTCTCGGTGCCGGTGAAGGACGCCGCCCCGGTGACCCGCACCCAGTGGTGGACCCGGTTCGGGCCGGTCGTCACCTCGCTCGGCACCGGGCTGCCGCTGCCGTGGACGGCGGACACCGCGTACGCGCTGAACGACCCGAACGCGTCGAATCTGCGCGCCTCGGACACGGCGCTCGGTTTCAGCAGGGCGCGCGGCACCGCCGGAATCCAGGACGCGCTGCGCCGTACGCAGGGCCTCCCCTGGGTGAACACGATCGCCGCCGACTCCGCCGGGCATTCCTTCTTCTCCCAGTCCCAGGTCCTGCCCCGGATCACGGACGACCTGGCCCGGCGCTGCTCGACCGCGCTCGGCAGGGCGACCTACCCCTCGTCCGGGCTCGCGGTGCTGGACGGCTCGAAGAGCGACTGCGCGTTGGGGTCGGACCCGGACGCGGTGCAGCCGGGGATCTTCGGTCCGGGCCGGATGCCCACGCTGAAGGACACCGAGTATGTCGAGAACTCCAACGACAGTGCCTGGCTGACGAACGCCGCACACCCGCTGACGGGCTACGAGCGGGTCTTCGGCACCATCGGGACGAACCGCTCGATGCGTACGCGCGGGGCGGTCGAGGATGTGTCGGCGATGGCGGAGCGGGGGCGGCTGCGCGTCGCGGACCTGCAGCGCCAGCAGTTCGCGAACCGCGCGCCCGCCGGTGATCTGACCGCCGCCGACATGGCGGCGGCGTGCTCGGCGCTGCCGGGCGGCATCGCGGTGGGCACCGACGGCTCACCGGTCGATGTGTCCGCGGCCTGCCCGGTGCTGCGCCGCTGGGACCGGAGCGTGGACACCGCCAGCCGGGGCGCGCTGCTCTTCGACCGCTTCTGGCGCCGGGCGGCGAAGGTGCCCGCCGACCGGCTGTGGCAGGTGCCCTACAGCCCCGCCGATCCGGTACGGACCCCGAACACCCTCAACACCTCGGCCCCCGGGGTCACGGCGGCGCTCGCCGACGCCGTGGCGGAGCTGCGGGCTGCGGGAATCGCTCCGGACGCCCCGCTGGGCGACCACCAGTTCGTCGCGCGGAACGGGCAGCGCCTTCCGATCAGCGGCGGTACGGAGTCGCTGGGCATCTGGAACAAGACGGAGCCCCGGTGGAACGGGGCGGCCGGCGGCTACACCGAGGTGTCGGACGGCTCCAGCTACATCCAGGCGGTCGGCTGGGACGGCGGAAAATGCCCGGTCGCCCGGACGCTGCTGACGTACTCCCAGTCGTCGAACCCCGCGTCGGCGCACTTCAGTGATCAGACCCGGCTGTACTCCCAGGAGCGCTGGGTGACCTCCCGGTTCTGCGAGAAGGACATCGCGCGCTCTCCGGAACTGCGGGTGGAGCGGGTGCGCGAGCACCGCTGACCGGCGCCAGTGACCGGCACCGCTGCCGGCACCCCGGCCGGTTCCCGGGGGGGGGCGGCCCCGTCCCTCCCCCGGGAACCGGTCGCCGGATCACAGGGCGCCGGGGCGGTCCTCCCAGTACGGGTCGCGCAGGCGCCGTTTGTACAGCTTGCCGTTGGGGTCGCGGGGCATCGCGGCGATGAAGTCGACGCTTCTGGGCCGCTTGAACCCCGCGAGCCGCTGTTCGCAGTGGGCGAGGATCCCGGCGGCCAGCGCCTCACCCGGCTCGTGGCCCTCCGCCGCTTCGACGACGGCCTTGACCTCCTCGCCCCAGTCCCCGTGCGGGATGCCGAAGACGGCGGCGTCGGCGACCGCGGGGTGGGCGAGGAGGGCCGCCTCGATCTCGGCGGGGTAGATATTGACGCCACCCGAGATGATCATGTCGATCTTGCGGTCGCGGAGGAAGAGATAGCCCTCCTCGTCCAGGATGCCCAGGTCACCGACGGTGAAGAAGTCGCCGATGCGGTTCTTCCGCGTCTTGGTCTCGTCCTTGTGGTAGCTGAAGCCGCCGGTGCTCATCTTCATGTAGACGGTGCCCAGTTCACCGGGTGCCAGCCGGTTCCCGTCGTCGTCGTGGACGGCCAGTTCGCTGATGGGCCAGGCCCTGCCGACGGTTCCCGGCTTCTTCAGCCAGTCCTCGGCGGTGGCGAACGCCCCGCCGCCCTCACTGGCCGCGTAGTACTCCTCGACGCACCGCCCCCACCAGTCGATCATCGCCCGCTTGACGTGGTCGGGGCAGGGAGCGGCGCCGTGGATGGCGTGCCGCATCGACGAGACGTCGTAGCGGCGCTTCACCTCGTCGGGCAGGGCGAGGAGCCGGTGGAACTGCGTCGGGACCATGTGGGTGTGCGTGCAGCGGTACGCGTCGATGACCCTGAGCATGTCCTGCGGTGCCCATCGGTCCATCAGGACCAGCGGGTGGCCGATGTGCAGGGACGCTCCCGCGAACTGGAGCACGGCCGTGTGGTAGAGCGGCGAGCAGACCAGGTGGACGTTGTCGTCGAACGGCCTGATGCCGAAGATGCCGAGGAAGCCGCCGAGGTGGCTCTCCTCGGGGAGTTTTCCGGAGAGCGGCCGCCGGATGCCGCGGGGGCGGCCGGTGGTGCCCGAGGTGTAGTTCATCACCCAGCCCAGCGTCCGGTCCCCGGGCGGGGTGTCCGGCCTGCCGTCGAGCAGTTCCGCGTACGGGCGGCAGCCGTCGACGGTGCCCACGGCGTAGCGGTGGGTGGCGGGCAGTCCCGCCTCGTCGGCCGCGGCGGTCGCGGCCGGTGCGAACCGTTCGTGGGCGATCAGCACCTTGGCGCCGGAGTCCGCGACGATCCAGGCGATCTCGGGGCCGATGAGGTGGTGGTTGACGGGGACGAGGTAGAAACCGGCCTGGGCGGCGGCGAGGTAGGCGGTGAAGAACTCGACGCCGTTGGGCAGGACGACGGCGAACGCGTCGCCCCGTCCGAGGCCGGCGGCGCGCAGTCCGTGGACCATGCGGTTGGCGGCGGCGTGCAGCCGGCCCGCGCTCCACTCCTCGCCGTCGGGCGCGACGAGGACGGTGCGGCCGGGGTCGGCGGTGGCCTGGGCCCAGAAGCCGTTGGGCGGCTGGTTCATGAGGCGCTCCGTCCGGCGATGCGGTTGACGCGGTCCACGGCGCGTTCGAAACCGCGGGTCAGGTCATCGAAGACCGCCTGGACGCTGCGTTCGGTGTTCATGCGCCCGACGATCTGGCCGACCGGTGTGCCGAGCAGGGCGCCGACCTCGTACTTCTGGATCCGGGAGACCGCTTCGGCGACCAGGAGTCCCTGGAGCGGCATGGGCAGGGTGCCGGGTCCGGCGGCGTCGTCCCAGGCGTCGGTCCATTCGGTACGCAGCTGACGTGCGGGTTTCCCGGTGAGGGCGCGGGAGCGGACGGTGTCGCCGGATCCGGCGTCGAGGAGTTTGCGGGTCAGCGCCGGGGAGTGGAGGTCGGCCTCCTCCGTGGTGAGCCAGAGGGAGCCGAGCCAGACGCCCTGGGCGCCCAGGGCGAGTCCGGCGGCGATCTGTTCACCGCTGCCGATGCCTCCGGCGGCGAGGACGGGCAGCGGGCCGACGGCGTCCACCGCTTCGGGGACCAGCACCATGGAGGCGATCTCGCCCGTATGGCCGCCCGCCTCGTATCCCTGGGCGACGACGATGTCGATGCCCGCTTCGGCGTGCCGCCGTGCGTGCTTGGCGCTGCCCGCGAGCGCGGCGACGAGTACGCCGTTCTCGTGGGCGCGTTCGACGACATCGGGGGGCGGGGAGCCGAGGGCGTTGGCGAGGAGCCTGATGGGGTAGCCGAAGGCGACATCGAGCTGGTTGCGGGCGACTTCCTCCATCCAGCCGGTGATGCGCCAGCCGGATGCCTCGCCCTCGGCGAGCTCGGGTACGCCGTGCTTGGCGAGGGTGTCCCGGACGAACCTGCGGTGCCCTTCCGGGATCATCGCCTCGACGTCCGTCTCGGTGACCCCCTCCACCTTCCTGGCCGGCATGACGACGTCCAGGCCGTACGGCTTGCCGTCGGTATGCGCCTGCATCCAGTCGAGGTCGCGGGCCAGGTCGTCCGGCGCGGTGTAACGGACCGCCCCGAGCACACCGAAACCGCCGGCCCTGGTGATGGCAGCGGCGACCGCGGGGAACGGCGTGAAGCCGAAGATGGCGTGCTCGATCCCCAGTTTCTTGCTCAGCTCCGTCTCCATGGGCCGCAGGATGCCGCAGCCGGACAACCGAGGGAAGAGATTTTCTGATGCAGTGTCAGATTCTTTGTGGCGCCGGGGGCGTACGGGGCGGCGGAGGTGACAGTAATCTCGGCGGCGGCAAGAAGTTTCACTCTTCGGAGAGATCGCGAAAGTTACTTTCGCGCGGGCGCTGACACGCGGGTGCCGCCCCGTGGGCGCCCCCAGATGCGGGAAGGGGTTGCGGATGACCGGGGACGCGACGGGGAGAGGATTCAGCCGCCGGAGGCTGGGCGGCGGGATACTTGCCCTGGGCGGAGCGCTCGTCCTGGCACCGATCCCCCTTGCGGGGACGGCCGCCGGGGCGGAGCCGGGCACAGGAACGGGCGTGGGTACGGGCATGGACCAGGGCGAGGGCAGCGGACCGGCGCGGGGGCGCCCCACGCTGCGGCGCGGTTCCGCCGCCCGCGCGGGACTCCTCCAGGAGCCGCTGGACCAACTCGTCACGGATGCGGAGAAATACCTCGCCGACTCCCCCGCGCACCCCTGGTACGCGGGCGCGGTCCTGCTCGCCGGGCGCGGCGGCACGGTGGCGCTGCACCGGCCGATCGGCAAGGCGGTGCGCTACGCCGCGTACGACGAGAAGACCGACACGGGGGTGGAGTTCCCCCCCGAGCAGCAGATCGCGATGGCCGAGGACACCGTCTTCGACCTCGCCTCGGTCTCCAAGCTCTTCACCTCGATCCTGGCCGTGCAGCAGATCGAACGGGGCGCGCTGGAGCTGGAGGCCACGGTCGCCTCGTACCTCCCGGACTTCGCGGGCGGCGGGAAGAAGGACATCACGGTCCGTCAGCTGCTGACGCACACCTCCGGCTTCCGGGCCTGGATCCCGCTCTACAAGGAGCCGACCCGGGAGGGAAAGCTGCGACTGCTGTGGAACGAGGTACCGGCGAGCCCGCCCGGCAGCGCCTATCTCTACTCCGACCTCAATCTGATCTCGCTCCAGTTGATCCTGGAGCGGATCACCGGCCGCGCCCTGGACGAACTGCTCCGCGAGGAGATCACCGCTCCGCTGGGGATGCACCGCACCCGCTACAACCCGCCCGCCTCCTGGAAGCCGAGGATCGCCGCCACGGAGGACGCCCGGCTGCCCTGGTCGGGGCTGGAGCGCGGGCTCGTCTGGGGCGAGGTGCACGACGAGAACGCCTACGGCCTGGGCGGGGTCGCGGGCCACGCCGGGGTGTTCTCCTGCGCCTGGGACCTGGCGGTTCTCGCCCGTACGCTGCTCAACGGCGGGGCCTACGGCCGCTCCCGGATCCTGTCCGAGGACTCGGTCGAGCTGCTGTTCACCGACTTCAACACCGCGTTCCCGGGTGATGAGCACGGCCTCGGCTTCGAGCTCTACCAGCACTGGTACATGGGCGCGATGGCCACGCCCCGTACGGCGGGCCACACCGGTTTCACCGGCACCAGCCTGGTGCTGGACCCGTCGACCGACTCGTTCCTGATCGTGCTGGGCAATTCCGTGCATCCCGTACGGAACTGGCGCTCGGGCAGCGCCCCGCGTGTCGCCGCGGCGAACCGGATGGCACGGGCCGTCGCGGTGCGGCCCGCCCGGGGGCGCACCGCCTGGTTCTCCGGCATGGCCGGTGCCACCACCGCCACGCTGACCCTGCCCGCGCTGCGCCCGGTGTCCGCGCGGGCCGGGCTGAGCTGTGCGCTGTGGTGGGACACCGAGCCCGGCTCCGACGTCCTCGCCCTTGAGGCGTCGGCCGACGCGGGCGTGAGCTGGCAGCCGGTGCCGTTCACCACGGCGGCGTCGGGCTCAGCCGGAACGCCGGAGCCCGAACCCCACCCGACGGGCGCGGTGTCCGGCTGGTCGGGGCGCCGCTGGCACCGCCTGGAGGCGGATCTGGTCGCGTGGCGCGGCAAGGAGGTGCGGCTGCGCTGGCGTTACACCACGGACCAGTTGTACGTGGGCCGCGGCGCGTACGTGGACGCCATCCGGGTCCGGGACGGCGGCCGCACGGTCTTCGACGAGTCGCGACCGCAGGATGCCGTACGGATCGAGGCAGCCGGCTGGACGGCCTCGGCCGACTGAGCCGGACGTCCGCGCCCGCACCGGCCTCCGCGCCACCGGCCCGATCCGCACCGGCCCGATCGCTCCGGTGCTCACGCCACCGGCGACGGCGCGGGCGTCGGTGCGGGCGTCGGTGCGGAGGCGGGCGCGGGCGTCGGTGCGGGCACCCGTACCGGTGCCGGTGCCGTCGACTCCCGTACCACCAGCCGGGGGCGGATGAGCAGCGAGCGCCCTGCCGAGGGGGCCGCGTCGATCCGGGCCCTGAGCTGCTGGAACGTCTCCGCGGCCATCTCGGGGAGCGGCTGGCGGACCGTGGTCAGCGGGGGTTCGAAGAGGTCGGCGAGCAGGATGTCGTCGAAGCCGACCACCGAGATGTCCGCTCCGGCGCTGAGCCCGGCGTCCTTGGCCCCCCGGCAGATCCCGATCGCGCACATGTCGTTGATCGCGACGAACGCGGTGGGCGGACGCGGCGCGGCCAGCAGCTCACGGGCCGCGTTCCGGCCCAGCTCGGCGGCGTCCTTGTCACCGAACTCCGCGGTGTCCGCGCCCGGCCACACGATCGCGTCGGCCGGGTCGAGGCCGGCCGACTCCAGGGCGGCACGGAAGCCGCGGAGCCGTTCGCGGCGGTTGACACTGTTGACGGAACCGGAGACGAAGGCGAGTCTGCGGTGGCCGAGTTCGATCAGATGCCTGGTGGCGAGCTCGGCGCCCATCGCGTTGTCCACACTGATGCTGGCCAGCGACGCCGGGTCGCCCGCCTGGGCCGTGCGGTCGAAGGCGACCATCTTCAGACCCCGGCTGAGCAGCGGCGCGACATGTTCGAGCGAGGGCAGCGATGAGCAGAGCACTACGCCGCTCACCCCGTCCGCGAGCAGTTCCTCGCCGTACTTGAGCTCACGGGCCGGGTCGCGCTCGCTGTTGCAGAGCAGGACGTGATAGCCCTCGGCGAGCGCGATGGCCTCCAGCTCGCGGGCGAGCGCCCCCCAGAAGGGGTTGGCGACGGACGGCACGATGAGGCCGATCACCTTGATCCGGCCCGTGCGCAGCATCCGCGCGGCCCGGTTGGGCCGGTAGCTCAGCTGCTCGATGGCCTGCTCGACGCGGGCCAGTGTCGCTGCCTGCATACGGTCGGTACGCCCGTTGAGGACGTTGGAGACCGTGCTCGCGGACACCCCCGCGGCCGCCGCAACCTGATGGATCGTAACCCCGCTCATGCCACCTCCGGTTCGGAACACCGTGCCGATCGTAGTGTATCGATTTACTTAACTCTCTCCATCGATACACCCGTTAACTTTCCCGAAAAATTGTTGTGCATCAGCTGTTGACGCCGCTCTCCGGGCGTTCCTAGTCTCAGTGCATCGATTTACCAGCACTTCTCGGCCATGGCTGGGACATGCCTCGCTGGATCGATCCACAGTCTCCACCTCAAAAGGGGTGTCCCATGGAACTCAACAGACGGTCGCTGCTCGCTGTCATCGGCGCGGGCACTGCCGCGGCCCTCACCGGCTGCGGCACCGGCTCCTCGTCGGCCGGTTCGGCCGACGGCCCCGCCGAGGGTGAGATCACGCTGCTCACCCCCATCTACGAAGGCGCCAAGGGCAAGAAGGTACTGGAGGGCGAGATCCTCGGCGGGTTCCGGAAGAAGTACCCGGACGTCAAGGTGAACGTGGACTACACCACGTACGCCCAGCTGAACGAGAAGATCACCACCGGTCTCGCGGGCGGGCTGCTGCCCGACGTCCTGATGATGGGTGTTGGCTGGATACCGCCGTTCGCCGCCAAGAAGGCGATCGCCGAACTGCCGGAGAAGCTGGCCACCGCGCACGACTACGAGAAGCGGGTGCTGGAGCCGTCCCGCTACGACGGCAAGCTGTACGCGCTTCCGGTGATCCTGGACACCCGCATCGTGGTCTACCGCAAGGACCACTTCGCGGAGGCCGGGATCAAGAAGACCCCGGCCAACTGGGCCGAGCTGCGTGCCGTGGCCAAGCAGCTGACGAGGGACGGACGGGTCGGATTCGACCCGTTCTCCATCGATCTGCGACAGTGCTGGGAGACCTTCCTCTTCTCCAACGGCGGTCAGCTGTTCAGCGAGGACGGCAAGAAGGTGCTGTTCACCGACGCCCGCGGGGTCGAGGCCCTGCAGTTCTTCAAGGACCTGGTCAAGGACGGTTCGGCGGTCTACGCCAAGAAGACGGAGCTCGGCGCACCGACGAACATACAGACCGGCAAGGCCTCGATGATGATGTCGACGAGCGGCCAGTGGGTCCAGGTCAAGGAACAGAACCCGGACCTGATCAAGGACGACAAGCTGGGCGCGTTCATCCTCGCCAACCGCAGGCCGGCGATGCTCCAGGGCGGCACACTCGTCACCCAGTCCGCGAGCTCCAAGCACCCGGCGGCGGCACGCGCGCTGGTCGAGTACCTCGCGACCCCCGAATCGATCCTCGGCGCGGCCTCGCAGCGCGGCTCGGTGCCGGGTCTGCGCGACCTCAACGACTCCAGCTACGTCAAGGAGAACCAGTTCGTCGACCTCTCCTTGCAGAACCTCCAGCACGCCGTCTCCGAGGGCGGCACCGCGGCCTGGATGGAGATCCGCGAAAAGATCAAGCCGACGCTGGAGCCCGCGATCGTGGGCGACCAGTCCGCGAAGGACGCCATCGCGGAACTCGGCCGGCTCGCCGAGGCCGCCATCGGCCGGATGTGAGGACCCGTCACTGTGGGAGCGACATCCGTATTGAAGGCACGGCCCGCGCGGCCGCCCGCCTCACCTGAGAAATCGGCGCCGAAGCGTCGCACCGGCCGGGTCCCCGCGGGACCCGGGCGCCGACGCCGCCGGGCAGGCATGCTCATGGTGGCGCCCGCGCTGCTGCACGCCTCGCTGTGGATCGGCCTGCCGGTCGTGGCCTCGGTGGTCCTGGCCTTCACGAAGTACGACGTGCTGACGGCGCCGCAGTTCGTGGGCCTGGACAACTTCCGGGACATGATGGACGACGCGGTCTTCCGCAAGTCCGTCGTCAACACGGTCATCTACACCTTCTTCACCGTGCCCGTCGGGATGATGCTCGGCCTGCTGGTGGCCCTGGCGCTGCACACCGGTCTCAAGGCGCGCGGCCTCTTCCGTACCGCGGTGTTCCTGCCGCAGATCACGGCGACCGTCGCCATCGCCCTGGTCTGGCTGTGGATCTACAACCCGGGCAACGGCCTGCTCAACGCGCTGCTGTCGTTCGTGGGCGTCGACGGTCCGGCCTGGCTGGCCTCGACGAGCTGGGCGATGCCCTCGGTGATCCTGGTCGGCATCTGGCAGGGCATCGGCATGAAGATGCTCATCTACTTGGCCGCGCTCCAGTCCATGCCGAGGGAGCTGTACGAAGCGGCCTCGGTGGACGGCGCCTCCAAGGCACGGCAGTTCTTCTCCATCACGCTGCCGCTGCTGAAGCCCGCGACGTTCTTCGTGCTCATCACCTCGATGGTCACCGCGTTCCAGTCCTTCGACCAGATCTACATCCTCACCGACGGCGGCCCCGCCAACAGCACCACGATGATGACGTTCGAGATCTACAAGTCCGCCTTCCGGGAGTTCCGCGTCGGCTACGCCAGCGCGCAGTCACTGGTGCTGTTCGTGCTGCTGATGGGCTTCACCCTGGTCAACCGGCGGATCATGGGAGGCACCCGTGGCCACAGCTGAGCTGCAGAAGCCGGCGCCCGCGCCGCTGCCCCGGCAGAAGCGCAAGGCGGTCTCCGGCGGGAGGATCGCGCTCTATCTGACGCTGTCGTTGGTCTCCCTGCTGATGGTGGTGCCGTTCGTCTGGATGGTGCTCACCTCGCTCAAGACGCCGGTGGAGATCGCCTCCCAGGACGCCGGACTCCTCCCGGAGCACTGGGCGTTCGGGAACTACGTCGACGCGCTGAAGGCGGCACCGTTCGCCACGTACGCCCGCAACAGCTTCATCATCGCCCTCAGCCACACGGTGCTCAATGTGCTGATCGCCTCGATGGCGGGGTACGCGCTGGCGCGGATCAGGTTCCGCGGCAGCGAGGTGATCTTCTTCCTGTTCATCGCGGCGCTGATGATCCCGACGTACACCAAGGTGCTGCCGGAGTTCCTGATCGTCCGTTTCATGCCGCTGGCCGGTGGGAACGACATCCTCGGCCAGGGCGGCAGCGGCTGGCTGGACACCTGGTGGGCGCTCATCGTCCCCGGTGCCGTCACCCCGTTCGCGGTCTTCCTCTTCCGCCAGTTCTATCTGGACCTCCCGGTGGAGCTGGAGGAGGCGGCCCGGCTCGACGGGCTCGGCGAGTTCCGGATCTACGCCCGGATCATGACGCCGCAGGTCAAGCCCGCGCTCACCACCGTGGCGCTGCTGACCTTCGAGACCTCGTGGAACAACTTCCTGTGGCCGCTGCTGGTGACCCGCACGGACAGCCTCCGCGTGATCCAGGTGGGGCTCTCCGTCTTCAAGACGGAGAACGGTCCCCAATGGCACTTCCTGATGGCCGGCACCACGCTGGCCACCCTGCCCATGGTCATTCTCTTCCTCATCGGCCAGCGCTATTTCGTGCAGGGCTTCGCAACCGCCGGTCTCAAGTGACCGGTTCCGGTCCTCGGACGACCGGTTATCGAAAGGGCTTCACCCATGTCTGCTGATCTCCACGGCTCCCGCGCACTGGTGACGGGGGCGGGCCACGGCATCGGCCGTGCCATCGCCGTCGCCCTCGCCGAGGCCGGCGCCGATGTCGCCGTCCACTACCACTCCTCCGCCGACGAGGCCGCGAAGACGGTCTCCGCGATCGAGGCACTGGGCCGCCGGGCGAAGGCGTTCAAGGCCGATGTGACGGTCACCGCCGATGTGGACCGCCTGGTCGAGGAGGCCACCGGCTTCCTCGGCGGGCTCGACGTACTGGTCTGCAACGCGGGCCACCTGATCGGCCGCGCGAAGATCGCCGAGATGAGCGACGACCACTTCGACCAGGTCCTCTCCGTCAACCTCACCTCGGCCTTCCGCACGGTACGGGCCGCGCTGCCGCATCTGACACAGTCGTCCGCCGGGCGCGTCATCACGATGTCCTCGCTGGCCGCGCACAACGGCGGCGGCCCGGGTTCCGTGGCGTACGCCGCCGCCAAGGCCGGTATCCGCGGGTTCACCAAGGGCCTGGCCAAGGAGCTGGCCGGTACCGGGATCACCGTCAACACGGTCGCCCCGGGCTTCATCAAGGGCACCGCCTTCCACGACACGTTCACCGCGCCCGAGGCTCAGCAGGCGATGGAGGCGGGCATCCCGGTGGGCCGCGCCGGCACCCCGGAGGACGTCGCCTCCGCCGTGGTGCACCTCGCGTCGCCCGCCTCCGGCTTCCTCACCGCCACCACGGTGGACATCGACGGTGGCGTATGGCCGCGTTGAGGCGGATCGCCCGGGAGCGCGGCGGCTGGTGGCACGCGTACATCTGCCCGGCGCACGGTGTGGAGCTGGAGCACGGCGATCTGCTCGCAGGCGTCTTCCCGGCGGGCGGCGCGCGCTGCGCGCACGGCTGCCGGGTGGACAACGAGGCGGTGCGCGGCGCCTGGACGGTGCTGTCGCACCAGGCGTGGGCGCGGCACCTGCGGGTGCTCGCCCACCGCGGCGGGCAGGACTCCGAGGCGGTGGCGCGGCTGGTGGAGTACGCGGCGCTGTACGCGGAGCTGGCCGTCGACCGGCACGGCGAGGCGCAGACCTGGATGCTGCGCGGCCGGCTGTTCCACCAGGCGCTGACGGACGCCATCTGGGCGGTGAACGTCGGCGACACGGTGAGCACCCTCGCCGAGCGGGGTGTCCAGGGGCTGGCCGTTCTGCTGCCGTTGCTGGACGACCTGGAACAGGCCGCGCTCGACGCCCGTGAGGTGCTCACCGGCCAGGGCCATCTGGCCTCCAACTACACGGCGTGGCTGAACTCCGCCGGAGCCGCCGCGAGCCGTGCGGCCGCGGCGGTGCGGGGCCGGGAGTGGGACGGGGCCGAGGAGTGGCTGGAGGGCGAGGGCGGGCTGTACGCGCATCTGCGGGCCGCCGTCGCCGAGGACGGCTGGGAGTGGGAAGGCAGTACCTACTACCACGGCTTCGTCCTGCGGGCGGCGCTGCTGGCGCTGCGCTCCACCGACCCGTCGGCCATACCCGCCGATGTGGTGGGCGTGCTGGCCGGGATGACGGACGTGCTGGCCACGGTCGCGACTCCGGGCGGCATTCTGCCCGCGCTGCACGACGGCCCGTATCTGCGCGCTCCCCTCGCTCTGGAGTGGCTCGAACTGGTCGCGCTGGCCCAGCAGTTGGTGCCCTCGGCCGCGCTGGAGCCGGTGGCCGCGCGGGCCCGGGAGGAGCTGGGCGCGGCCGACGACGGGCTCGACGCGCTGCTGGACGGCTGGTTCGCCGGCCCGCCGCTGCCCGAGCGCCCGGCGCCCGCCACGCCCGTCACCGTGTATCCGGTGGCCGGGTACGGGGTGCTGCGCGCCGCGGGCATCCACGCCCTGGTGGACTTCGGCCCGCACGGCGGCTCGCACGGGCACCGCGACAAGCTGTCGCTGTATCTGTACGGGGACACCACCCCGTGGCAACCGGATCCCGGGCAGGTGCCGTACGCCCACACCGAGTTCCGTGATCTCTACGCGTCGACCGAGGCCCACCCGGCGTTCCGGGTGGACGGCGCCGAGCAGGCCGAGTGCGCGGGCACGCTGCTCGGCTCGGACGCCGTCTCGGTGACCGCCGAGGTCACCGGGGCGTACGAGGGGGTGCGCGCGGTCCGGCATGTCGCGGTGGGCGCCTGCTATCTGGTGGATCTGCTGACGGTGACGGGCCGGCAGGCGCGCCGGGTCACGGCGCAGCTGCGTCCCGCCACCTCGCTGGACGTCCAGGTGCAGGCGGCCGGTCCGATGCGCACCACCTGGTACGGCGACGAGACCCTGCACGGCTGGCACACCCACACCTCCGGGGTCACGGTACGTCCGCTGACGCGGCCCGGACCGGGTCCCGCGGACGACCCGCAGCGCACGCGTACCCGGGTCGACCTCACCGCGGAGTCGGAGCACGTGGTGTTCGCCTCGGTGTACCAGGCGGCGTCCGCGGGTCCCGCGGTGAGCGAGGTACGACTGGACGGCGAGGAGCTGACGGTGGAACTGGCGGACGGCACGACGGCGCGCTTCCGGACGGAGGGCTGATCCTTGCTGCTCTCGGCGACCCCGCCGCCCGGTCCGCGCCCCGCCCAGGAGAGGCGGGTACGGGAGGAGGCGGCCCGGCATCGCGGGCTGACTCCGCCCCGTACGCATCCCTCGGCCAGCATCACCTGGCTGGGCCCGGCGGCGTCCAACCCGGCGCTGGCGTACCGGATCGGCGGGGACCCCGCCGATCTGGCGGAGAGCCGGCGGTGGATCGAGGCGGCGGTGCGCCTGCCGCACTGGGGCAAGGCCCATATGCCCGACCACGACCTGGACGCGGGCTGGCTGCTGCACCATCTCTCGCTCGCCCTCCGGTGGATCGGTGACGAACTCCCGGACGGCGTACGGGCCCTGCTGCGGTACAAGCTGCTGCTCCAGGGGCGGCGGCTGTACGAGTTCGCGGTGGCGAGCGAGGGTCGCTGGTGGTCGTCGTCGTACTGGCAGAACCACAACTGGATCTGTTACGCGGGTCTGGCGACGGCCGGTTACGCGCTGGGCAAGGAGGAGTGGACCGAGCGCGCGAAGGAGAATCTGGGCACGGTCCTGGACCTGATGCCCGAGGACGGTTCGCATGCCGAGGGCGTCGTGTACTGGCGCTACGGGGTGCCGTTCCTCGCGGTCCATCTGGATCTCCTCCAGGAGGCCGAGGGCATCGACTGGTGGGACCGGGGCGGATTCCTGGCCAACACCTTCCGCTACCGGCTGCATCAGACGGCGCCCGGCTTCGCGTTCAACGTCGATCACGGGGACTGCCACGACCGGCGCAGTGGCCACAGCGCCGGTCTCTACTACCGGCTGGCCGCGCAGTACGGCATCCCTGAGGCGCAGTGGATGGGCGATCTGGCCGCGGGCGAACTGCTGTGGGCCGAGGCGGCCGAGAGCGGGGTACGGCCGGGCATCCTGCCTGAGGCGTACCTGGAATACCTCTGGTACGACCCGTCCGTGGCGGCGGCTCGGCCCACCGAGACCCGGGCGTTCTTCCCGGACCTGGGGCTGCTCGCGGCCCGGACCGGCTGGGAGGACGACGCCACGCTGGTGTCGTTCAAGGCGAGCCCCGGCGGTGGCCACGGTGCGTGGGAGACGAGTGAGAAGCACCGGGCGGAGCGGGGCTGGGAGACCCTGAACCAGGGGCATCACCACCCGGATTCGGGTTCCTTCGTGCTGGTCTCGCAGGGCGCGTACCTCGCCGTGGACGAGGGGTACAGCAACCGCAAGCGGGCCGCGCACCACAATCTGCTGCTGGTGGACGGGCAGGGGTACGCCGATGAGGACCGCTACCACGTCTACCAGGACATTCCCTACGAGCGCCAGGCCCGTCAGCGCGATGTGCTGGTGGAGGCCGGGGGCGGGTGGGCACACGCGACGGCCGGGATCGCCGCGATGTACGACCCCGCACTGGGGGTCCGACGGCTGGACCGGACCCTGGTGTTCACCCCGGCGGGGCGGCTCGTCCTGCTCGACCTCGCCGAGGCGGACGAGGAGCGCGCGTGGACGTTCCTGCTCCAGACCGACCGGCCGACCGAGCCGCTGGCGGACGGCGGCCGGCTGATCCGGTCGGGGGCGGCCACCGCCCTCGTCCAGCGGTTCGCGCCCTTGGACGCCTCCGTGAGCTGCGAGGTCACCGAGGTCGAGGCCAATCCGACGTCCAGTACGCCGGAGCTGCGTCTGACCCGCACCCTGCACACGCTGCGGGCCACGACCCCCCGGTCCCGGGACGGGCTCTTCCTCACCACGATCGCCCCGGGCGGGGCGGGCACGGCCGAAGCGGCCGTGTGCGAGGAGGGGCACGGCGTCATCTTCCGTGCGGAGGGTGCGGACGGGGCGGGCCAGGACGCCGTGGAGCGTGTGTTCCTCTCCCCCGTCGCCCGCCGGATCCGCACCGCCGCGCTCTCCGCCGACGCCGCGGCCGTCCTCCTCGGCGGCGCGGACGCGCCGTACGTGGTGGCGGCCACCCGGCTGGAGCTGGAGGGCCGGCTCCTCCTCGATGTCACCGAGCCGTACACAGGAAAGGTCGGCTGAACCATGCGGGCAACCCTCTCCGCGCCGGAGCGCGCCCCCAAGTCCTCCGCCTGGCCGACACTGCTGCGCCGCCTGGAGTTCGTGGCGTATCCGGTTGCCGCCGGTGCCGCGTTCGCCGTGCTGGCATTGGGTGTCGTGACGTGGCTGCCCGCGCTCGCCGCGATGGGGTCCGCCCTGCAGCGGTGGCGCGCCGAGGGGGACAGCCGCTGTTTCACCAACACCTTCACCGCGTTCGGGCGGTACTGGCGCGCACTGTGGCGGCACGGGCTCCTGTCCACCGCCGCGGCGGGCGTGCTGGCCGCCAACATCGTCTACTTCCTGGGCCGTTCCGAGCCCTGGACGTTCGTGGTGCTCGCCGCCCAGGCGGGCATCGCGGCCGCGCTCGTCATCCATCACGTGGCGCTCGCCGCGGAGGCCGGCCTCAGTCCGGAGGATTCTCCGCGGACCTGGTCGCTCCGCGCGCTGGCGCTCGGCTTCGGGTCTCCGGCCCGGGGCACCGCACTGCTCGGCGCGGTGATCTCCGCCGTGCTGCTTTCCCTCGTCGTACCGCTGGGTCCGCTGCTTCTGGGCCCCAGCATCCCCGTACTGCTCGCTCTGTCCTTCGCGGATCCCAGGAGGCATACCCCATGAGCCGTGTCATGCGCACCACCCTCGCCGCGGCGCTCGCCGCAGGCGTCGCCCCGTTCGCCCTGCCCTCCCCGGCGGCCGCCGCCGAGGCGGCGAGCGCGTACTACGTCTCGCCGTCCGGCAGCGACAGCAACGCCGGTACGTCGGCGGGCGCCCCGCTGGCCACGATCCAGAAGGCCGTGGATCTGGCCCCGACGGGTGCGGTCGTGAACCTCGCGGCCGGTACGTACAAGCAGGACGTCATCACCAAGCGCGCCGGGGTCACCATCACGGGCCCCTCGAACGCGGTGGTCAAGGGCGCCGGTGACGCCCGGATCATTCAGGTCCAGCACGACTCGACGACGCTGAGCGGCTTCACGGTGGACGGGCTGCACGGGTCGTCCACCGATGTGTCGGGCTACCGCCTCAAGCTCATATATGTCATGAGCACGACTCCGGGTAACGGTGTGGGCGCACTGCGCATCACCGGGATGACCCTGAAGAACGCCGCCGACGAGTGCCTGCGGCTGCGCTATCTCGTCACCGGCGCCGAGGTGGACGAGAACACCATCACCAACTGCGGTGTGGCCGACTTCAAGTTCGGCGGCGGCGGCAAGAACGGCGAGGGCATCTACCTCGGCACCGCCCCCGAGCAGCAGGGTGCCAACGGCGCCCCGGACGCGGCCGCCGACATCAGCAGGAACAACCGCATCCACCACAACACCATCGCCACCCAGGGCAACGAGTGCGTGGACGTGAAGGAGAACTCGACCAACAACTACGTCGAGTACAACGACTGCAGCGGCCAGAAGGACTCCAGCTCCGGCGGGCTGGACGCACGCGGCAGCGGCAACATCTTCCGGTACAACACCGTTCACGACAACACGGGCGCCGGCATCCGGCTCGGCGGCGACACCGCGACGGACGGCACGGACACCAGCGTCTACGGCAACACCATCACCGGCAACGCGGGCGGCGGCATCAAGTTCATGCGCACCCCGCAGAACGACGTCTGCACCAACACCATGAGCGGCAACACCGGCGGCAACGCGGTCGGCACCTACGGCGCCGAGTACAACCCGACCGGCGCGTGCCCCCAGTGACCGGCCGGGGGCCCGCGAGACGCGGGGTACTCCAGGCGGCGGCCGCCGGGGCCGCCGGGGTGGCCGCGGTGACACTCGCCGCTCCCACCGCCGAGGCCGCGGACCGGACAGGTACGCGCCGCTCGCGCTGGACCACGTCCTGGGCCACCGCGCAGACCGCGCCGACGCCCACCGACACCGTGGCGAGCGCCGGTCTCACCGACGGCGAGTTCACCGCGGTACTGCGGCTGTCGGCGGGCGGGCAGGTACGGCTGCGGTACGGCAACGCCTTCGGCGCCGTACCGGTCCTGATCGGTCCGGTGACCGCGGGCGGGCGCCCCGTGACGTTCGCCGGCCGCGGCCAGGCGTGGCTGGCCGCGGGCGCCTCGCTCACCAGTGACACGGTCGAGGGGCTGCGGGCGGCGGACGGGTCGCGGCTGACGGTCACGACCCGGCTGCCCGGTCCCACCGGGCCGCTGTCCTTCCACCGCAACACCCATGCGTCGCACACCGTCGACGGCGTCCGCACCACCTCCGTCTTCCTGCTGACGGGCGTCGAGACGACGGGGGCGCACGGACCGGTCGTCGCCGTCCTCGGCGACTCCATCGCCGAGGGCGTCGGGACCCCCGACGACGCCGATCTGCGCTGGCCCGACCAGCTGGCCCGGCGGCTGCCCGGCTCGGCCGTCGCCAACCTCGGGATCAGCGGCAACCGGGTACTGCTGGACGACGCCCGCTTCGGGCCCGGCGGCCAGTCCCGCTTCGACCGCGATGTGCTCTCGCTGCCGGGACTGCGCTCCGTGATCGTGCACCTGGGGATCAACGACCTCCAGCAGCCGCCCAGCCAGACCGACCCCGCGCTCGTCCTCGCCGGCTACCGGCAGCTGGCGCTGCGGGCCCGGGGCGCCGGGCTGCGGATCATCGGTTCCACCATCACCCCCTTCGAGGGGTGGATCCGCTGGACACCGGAGCTCGACACGGTCCGGCAGCGGATCAACCGCGCCGTACGCACCGGACGGCTCTTCGACGGCGTCGCCGACTTCGACGCCGCGCTGCGCGACCCGGCCCGCCCCGCACGCCTGCTGCCCGCGTACGACAGCGGTGACGGCCTGCATCCCACCCCCTCCGGCCATGCCGCGCTCGCCGCGGCCGTGGACCGCCGACACCTCCTGTGAGGGCCCGCATGATGAACCGAGGCACCACCCGAGGCACTTCCCCGACCACTCCCCGGACCACGCCCCCCGGCACCACCCGGCGCACCGTTCTCGCGGGTGCCGCCGCGCTGGGCGCCGCCGCCGCGCTGCCGCTGGCTCTCGGCGGCAGCGCGCAGGCCGCCACCGGGGACGCGGCAGCGCTGCGCGTCCGCTGGCACACCCTGCTGACCGGCGGCCCCGGTCTTGACCAGAGCGACGCGCGGATCGCCGCCGCGGTCGCCCGGATCGGCCGGGCCGCGACCACCGCCGCCAAGGACCTGGACCCCACCCGTACCGACGGGCTGTTCCCCGATCTGACCAGCACGACGCTCTCCAACCACGTCACCACGTCGTTCAAGCGGCTCGCCACGGCCGCGACGGCCTGGGCGGTCCCGGGCACCCCGCAGTACGGCGACAGCGCACTGCGCGAACTGCTGCTCGGCGGCATCGACTGGATGCTGACCCACCGCTACGGCCCCGAACACACCCGGTTCGACAACGACTGGGACTGGGAGATCGGCTCCGCGCTGGCGCTCAACGACGCCTCGGTGCTGCTGTACGACGTGCTCGGCGCCGAGCGGCTGACCCGGATCACCACCGCGGTGCGGCACTACACCCCGGACCCGAACCTCTGGCGGGCCGACCGTCAGATCGCGACCGGCGCCAACCGGGTCTGGATCTCCACCGTCGTCGCCGTCAACGCCGTGCTGCGCGACGACAGCGACGCGCTGGCCCGGGTCCGGGACGCTCTTTCGGACGTCGAGGGTTCCGGTGCCAACAGCGTCCTCGCCTTCAACGGCACCGGTGGCGCGGCCGGCACCGGCGAGGGTTTCTACTCCGACGGCTCGTTCCTCCAGCACTACAAGCACCCGTACAACGGCGGCTACGGCAAGGAACTGCTCAACAACCTCTCCCGGCTGCTGAACCTGCTGGCCGGTACGGCCTGGAAGGTCACCGACCCCGATCTCGACAACGTCCGCAGCTGGGTCGACGACGGTTTCGACCCCCTGATGACCCGCGGCGACATGATGGCCTCGGTCTGCGGCCGGGAGATCGCCCGGCCCAGCAAGCAGGGCCATGTCTCGGCGCAGACGGTCATCGAGGCGGTGCTGCGGCTGATCCCGAGCTTCCCCGGCGAGAGCGGCGAACGGTTCACCGCACTGGTCAAGCAGTGGATCGCCGAGGACACCTACCGGGACTTCCTCGCGGTCACCGACCTGGCCTCGCTGGTCGCCGCCCGGAAGGTCATCGATTCCGCCGTGCCCGCCCGCGGCCCGCTGGTGGCGCACAAGCAGCACCCCCGGATGGACAAGGCGGCGCACCACAGGCCCTCGTTCGCGCTCGGTATCTCCGCGTACTCGACCCGGATCTACAACTACGAGTCGATCCAGAACGAGAACCTGCGCGCCTGGCACCTCTCCGACGGCATGGTGCTGCTGTACACGGACGACCTCGGGCACTACAGCGAGGACTACTGGCCGACCGTCGACCCGGCCAGGCTGCCCGGCACCACCGTCATCGCGGGCCGGCCGGCGGACGCGGCGGGCCAGCGCACCACCAGCACGGCCGACTGGGCGGGCGGTACCGCGCTGCCCGGGACGACACTCGGCGCCTACGGCATGGAACTGCGCGCGTTCGGCAGCACGCTGCACGGGCTGAAGAGCTGGTTCTGTCTGGACGATGTCATCGCGTGTGTCGGCTCGGGCATCACCGCGGACGCGGGCCGGGCCGAGACGGTGGTGGAGAACCGCAAGCTGCGCGACCCGAAGGCCGCGCTGCTGGTCAACGGTACGGCGGCGCCCACCGACGCGGGCTGGTCGGCGCAGCTGGACAAGGTGAGATGGCTCCATGTCGCCGGCACCGGCGGCTATGTCTTCCCCACGGCCACCACGCTGCGGGGTCTGCGCGAGGAGCGCACCGCGACCTGGCGGGAGATCAACCTCAAGTACGGCACGGACACCCCGGTGACCCGCCCGTATCTGACGCTGTGGCAGGACCACGGCACCGCGCCGAGCGACGCGGGCTACTTCTACCTCCAGGCCCCGGCCGCCTCCGCCGAGCGCACGAAGCTGCTGTCGGCCGCCCCGCCGGTGAAGCTGGTCGCGGGCTCCACCGCCGTGCACGCGGTACGCCGCTGCGCGGACGGCCTGCTCGCCGCCAACTTCTGGACCGCGGGCACCGCGCAGGAGCTCAAGGCCGACGGTCCGGCCTCGGTGCTCGTGCGCCCGGCCGGAAAGACGGTGACCGTGTCCCTGTCCGACCCGACCCAGCTGCGGTCCTCCGTGGTCATCGAGCTGACCGGGCGGGGCCTCACGCTCGCCTCGTCCGACACCGGGATCAGCGCCGCGCCCACCGCCGACGGCATCAGGATCACCGCCGACACCGCCGCGCACCACGGCGCGACCCTCAACCTCACCCTGAAGAGGAGCTAGACCCTTGCTGTTCGACATGCCCCTGGAGCGGCTGCGCGAATACCGGCCGGAGCCGCAGGAGCCGGCCGACTTCGACGCCTTCTGGGCGAAGACCCTCGCCGAGACGGAACGGCACGGCCTCGACGCCGAGTTCGTCCCGTACGACGCCGGGTTCGCGACCGTCGACGTGTTCGACGTGACGTTCCGCGGCTGGGGCGGCCAGCCGGTGAAGGCCTGGCTGATGCTCCCCAAGGCCCGCTCGGGCCCGCTGCCCGCCGTGGTGCAGTACATCGGCTACAACGGCGGCCGCGGCATCCCCTACTCCTGGCTGACCTGGAGCGCGCTCGGCTACGCCCACCTGATCATGGACAACCGGGGGCAGGGCGGCGGTGGCAAGCAGACCGCGGACACCCCGGACATCGGGCCCGAGGGACACGGTTCCTCCTCCCCCGGCTTCCTCACCCGGGGCATCGAGGACCCGTACAAGCACTACTACCGCCGGCTCATCACCGACGCGGTGCGGGCCGTCGACGCGGCGAAGGCACATGAGGCCGTGGACTCCTCCCGGGTGGCGGTCCTCGGCGGCAGCCAGGGCGGCGGGCTCGCGCTCGCCGTCGCCGGGCTGCGCGACGATCTGGCGGCGGCGGTCGCCGATGTGCCCTTCCTCTGCCACTACCGGCGCGCCTCGCAGATCACGGACGCCGGACCGTACGCGGAGATCGCCCGCTGGCTGTCGGGGCACCGCTTCCGGGCCGAGGAGGCGATGGAGACGCTGTCGTACTTCGACGGGGTCAACTTCGCGGCGCGGGCGACCGCTCCGGCGTGGTTCTCGGTGGGGCTGATGGACAAGATCTGCCCGTCCTCGACCGTGTTCGCGGCCTATCACCGCTACGCGGGACCCGCCGAGATCGAGGTGTTCACGTACAACGGGCACGAAGGCGGCGCGGAGTACGACCTGCCGCGCAAGCTCGGCGCGCTGCGGGGCGTGTTCGGCCGGTAGCGGGTCCGGCGGGGGCGGGCGTCCGGGGCGGTGCGGCAGGCACCGCCGGCCCACCGGGCGTCCGCCCCCGCGGCGCTTCCCGGCACGGTGCGGTGCGCCGCGGCGTGCCGTGCCGTGCCGTGCCGTGCCGTGCCGTGCCGTGCCGGAAGCTGTGCCGTACGGAGAGCTGTGCCGAGCACGGGTGCCGTGGGCTCAGTGCGGCGGGAGACCGCGCTGGCCGCGTCGCGCGGCGACCGACCGGTACAGCTCCGCCGCCTCACCCGTCCGCCCGAGCTGTTCCAGGCAGTGGGCCTCGTCGTTCCGGCTGGCCAGGGCGTCGGGATGGTCCGCGCCCAGTACGCGGACGCGGGCCTCGGCGACCTCCCGGTAGACCGTGAGGGCCTCCGCCCAACGGCCCAGCCAGCCGAGACCCACGGCGATCTCGCGGCGGCTGATGAGGGTGTCGAGGTGACCGGGGCCCAGCGTCCGCTCCCGGAGCGCGCACACCTCGCGCGCCTCGGCGAGCGCCTCCTCCCAGCGGGACATCCGCCCCAGGTTGACCCCGAGTCCGTGCCGGGCGCGCAGGGTCTCCGCGTCGGCGGGCCCGTTGATCCTGGTCCGGTCCGTGACCAGACCGCGGTACAGCTCCAGGGCATCCGCGCCGAGGCCCAGCCTGCCGAGGCTGATGCCGATCTCGTAGCGGGCGGAGAGGGTGTCGGGGTGATCGGCGCCGAGCGTGACGGCGCGGGCCCGCGCCACCTCCCGGTACGTCGCCAGCGCGTCCTCCCAGCGCCCCAGCTGACCGAGGGTGTACGCCACTTCGTACAGGGTGACGAGGGTGTCGGGGTGCGCCGGGCCGAGCAGCCGGGCGCGGGCGTCGGCCACCTCCCGGGCCATCCGGCAGGACTCCTCCAGGCGCCCGAGCCTGCTGAGGTTGTACGCCAGGTTGTGGCGGCAGCGCAGCGTGTCCGGGTGATCGTGGCCCATGGAGCGCTCACGGGAGGCGAGGACGGCCGCGTACACCCGGTGGGCGTCGAGGTGCCGGCCGAGCCTGCCCAGCACGTACGCGGTCTCCTGGCGGGCGGCCAGAGTCTCCGGATGGTCCGGGCCCAGGGTGCGTTCGCGGCCCTCGGCGACCCGGCCGAACTCCCGCAGGGCATCGGCGGCACGGTCCGTGCGGCTGAGGGCGAACCCGGTCTCGTACCGGCTGGCGAGCGTGTCGGGGTGATCGGGGCCGAGCGCCTGTTCGCGCGCGACGGCGACGGCGCGGTGCGCCTCGCCCGCCTCCTCCCAGAGCCCGCGACGGCTCAGGGCGACGCCCGCGCCGTGGCGTGCGGCGAGGGCGGCGAGCAATCCGGGCGGGGGGCCGTTGCCGGGCAGGGCGGCGGGTGCGGTCGTGGGGCACCCCGGCAGGCCGGACGGGTCGGCGTCCGACGGGGCCGGCAGCACGGTGCCGGCCGTCCACTGCCCGGTCAGCCCGGCCGAGTGGTCGGGCAGGTGCGCGCCGGGCCGCGGCCCGGCGGTCGCCTTGTGGCCCGTGGTCATGTTGCGCGTCCAGGCCGGCAGGGCCGGCTCCCGGACGGCGGGCGGACGGGCCGGATGCGGGACCGGAACGGGCAGGGCCGGGACGGACGGGGCCAGTGCCTGCGGAGTGCGGGCCTGCGCGGCCAGGTGGACCCGCCCGGGTACACCGGCGTACGGCTGCTCGCCCGTGCGCCCGAGCACGATCCTGCGGCGCAGGTCGCCCGCGTCGCTCGGCCGTCCGTCGGGCGTCTTGGCCAGCAGGTCGAGGACGACGCGGTCGAGGAAGCCCGGAAGTTCGGCGCGGTGGCTGCGCAGGGGTTCCGGCGGGGTGTCACGGTGTCCGACGAGGATGGACCAGGCGTCGTCCAGGTCGAACGGCGGTACGCCCGTGGCGATCTCGTACAGCACGCAGCCCAGCGAGTAGAGGTCGCTGCGGTGGTCCACCTGGCCGCCGCTGATCTGCTCGGGCGACATGTAGTGCGGGGTGCCCATGGCGATGCCGGTGCCGGTGAGACGCGAGGTGAAGCCGATCTCCCGGCCGAGCCTGGCGATGCCGAAGTCGCAGATCTTCACCGTGCCGTCGGCGAGACGCATGATGTTGGCGGGCTTGAGGTCCCGGTGCACGATGCCCTGCTGATGGGTGTACCCGAGGGCGTCGGCGACCTGTTCCGCGATGTCGACGACGTCCTCGACGGGCAGGGGGTGCTGCCTGTTCCCCTCCAGGAGCTGGCTCAGGTTGCTCCCGTCCAGGAGCTCCATCACCAGGAAGAGCACGCCCTCGTGCTCGCCGAAGTCATGGACGACGGTGACGCCGCGGTGCTGGAGCGAGGCGGCCACCCGGGCCTCGCGCCGGAAGCGTTCGCGCAGTATGCGGGTGAAGGACTGGTCGTGCTGGGATCCCACCGGCTTGAGGCACTTGACGGCGACCTGGCGGCCGAGCGACTCGTCCCGCGCCCGCCACACCTCGCCCATGCCACCGCGCCCGATCACATCGAGCAGCCGGTACCGGCTCTGGATCAGCCTGGTGTCCGCCATCGCCTGCTTCTCGCCCCCGTCGCTCCGTCTACGCCCGCGCCCTCCCCGGCCCCTCGTCCAGTATGGCTTCCTGCCTGCGGAGTTTGTACGGGGTGGGGCGGCTTCCGGGGCCGAGTCGTGCCATCGCCTTCAGAATGTGTCCGGGCGGCAGTTGCCAGCGCAGCCGGGCGGGGATGGCACGCAGGGCGGTACCGGCGGCGCGCAGACGGCGGTCGACGACCTCCGGGGGCGGCGCCGGACGGCCGTACAGCTCATGGGCGTACGAGGGCAGCGACTGGTAGGCGAGTGCCGCCACGCGCCGCCAGAGCACCGCACGCGCCGGAACCAGCAGGGGATGAACGGGCGGGTTGCACAGGAAGTCATCGACATCCGACGCCTCCTCCCCTGCGGCGAGTTCGTGGCGCACCCGGTCGAAGTAGTCCGTGAGCCCGGCGGTGGAGGCCGGCACACGGTCCGGATCGAGTCCGACGAGGCGGGCGCTCCGGCGGTGTTCGTCGACGTAGCGGTCGGCGAGGGCGTCGGTCAGCGGGTAGCCGGAGCGGCGTTCGACCTGGAGGTAGGAGTCGACCTCGGCGCAGTGCACCCAGAGGAGCAGTTCCGGTTCGTCGATGCCGTAGGTCTCGCCGGTCGCCGGGTCGGTGGCCTTGAGGGCACGGTGTATCTTGCGGACCCTGGCACCGGCCTTCTCGGCGGCGGGGGTGGTGCCGTAGGTGAGGGTGCCGACGAACGAGGCGGTGCGCATCAGCCTCCCCCAGGCGTCCTCGCGGAAGTCGGAATTCTGCATGACACCCCGGACGGCGCGCGGGTGCAGTGCCTGGAGGTACAACGCCCGCACTCCCGCGACCCACATCATCGGGTCGCCGTGCATCTGCCAGGTGACCGATCGGGGCCCGAAGAGCCCCGGGTCCATGTCGTCCATCCGCTTCTGCCTCCCGCTCGGTGACCCAGGTCTGGCGTTGGCACGTCCGTACACTGTGCCCCTCGGGCACCCGGTGCGCGAGGGCCGCGCGGTGACGCGGGCCACGGGCCGGCCTCAGCCGCGGCGGGCGACCGTGACGATCTCCCGGCTGTCCCCGGTGACAGGTCCCCGGTGCCAGTCGCCGTACTGCGCCTCGATCAGGAAGCCCGCCCCGCCGAGGAACCGGCCGAGCGCCGCGACATCGAGGAACCGCAGGCTCTCGCGGAGCACGCGGAGCACGGTGCCGTCCGGCTCGGCCACCGTCCCGCGGAGCGTGACCACATCACCGGTGACGGATTCGACGTCGTGCCAGTAGCGCAGGGCACGGCCGTCCTCGTGGACGACATCGACGATGTCGTCCGGGTTCGCCGGGGTCCACCCCTCCCAGGCCCGTGCCCGCGGATGCCTGGTGTCGAAGACGAAGCGGCCACCCCGGCGCAGCGTCCCGTGGATCGCGGCGAGCGAGGAGCGCACATCGTGATCGGTGAGCAGGTTCTGGAACGCGTGGCCGGTCATCGTCGCCAGCGCGAATCCGGCGCCGCTCCTCGCGTCCGCCGCGGTGCCCTCGATCCACTCGACATCGGCCCTGCGCCGGGCCCGCTCCAGCGCGGCACGATCGGGGTCCAGCCCGGCGAGCCGGCCCCGATGGCCCCGCTCACGTGCGAGCCGCAGCATGGCCCCGGTGCCGCAGCCGATGTCCAGCACCGACTCCGCGTCCATGACCAACGGGAAGTAGAAGCCGTCCTCGGCCCGTCGGACGGGCTCCCACGGGTTCAGCACGTCGTACAGCGCGGCCACATCAGCGTCGGAGAACACCGCGACAGTGTCCGCCAAGTCACCTTCCGCATCAAGCGATTACTCCGCCGATCACTCCGTGCGGAACGGGGGACCGTCATCCGTGCCCGCCCTCCGTCTCCTGTGGCCCGCCGCACATCCTCGTCGTGGCACGTTCATCGCCGTACCCGCGGCATCCCGAGGCCGATCCACGAGATGATCTCCCGCTGGATCTCGTTGTTGCCCCCGCCGAAGGTGAAGATGACGGCGGACCGGTAGCCGCGTTCGAGTTCGCCGTGCAGGACGGCGCCCGCCGAGCCTTCCTTGAGCGGCCCCGCCGAACCGACGACCTCCATCAGCCAGGCGTACGCGTCGCGGCGCGCCTCGGAGCCGTACACCTTGACGGCCGAGGCGTCCTGCGGGGTGAGGGTGCCGTCCTGGAGGGCGGAGACCATCTGCCAGTTGAGGAGCTTCATCGCGTCGAGCCGGGTGTGGGTGCGGGCCAGCAGGGCCCTGACCCAGCCGAGGTCGACGACCCGGCGGCCGTCGGCCAGCTTGGTGCCGAAGGCCCAGCGCTGGACGTTGTGCAGGGCGCGGACGGCCATGGTGCCGTGGGCGGCGAGGGTGACGCGTTCGTGGTTGAGCTGGTTGGTGATGAGCCGCCAGCCCTTGTTCTCGTCGCCGACACGGCGGGAGACGGGGACCTCGATGTTCTCGTAGTAGCTGGCGGTGGTGTCGTGCGAGGCGAGGGTGTTGATCAGGGTGCAGGAGTAGCCGGGGTCGCTCGTCGGGACCAGCAGCATGGTGATGCCCTTGTGCGGCGGGGCGTCGGGGTCGGTGCGCACGGCGAGCCAGACCCAGTCGGCGGTGTCGCCGTTGGTGGTCCAGATCTTCTGTCCGTCGACGATGTAGCGGCCGGTCTCCTCGTCCCCCTCGCGGACCGCGCGGGTCCGGAGCGCGGCGAGGTCGGTGCCCGCGTCGGGTTCGCTGTAGCCGATCGCGAAGTCGATCTCCCCCGAGAGCACCTTCGGCAGGAAGTACGCCTTCTGTTCATCGGTGCCGAACTGCATGATCGTCGGTCCGACGGTGTTGAGGGCCATCAGCGGCAGCGGTACGCCGGCCTGGGCGGCCTCGTCGAAGAAGATGAACTGTTCCATCGGGGACAGCCCGCGTCCGCCGTACTCCTCGGGCCAGCCGACACCGAGCCAGCCGTCGGTGCCGAGCCGGCGGACGGTCTCGCGGTAGAAGCGTTTCTGGGCGGCGGGCTCCGCGTAGCGCGCATAGGCGTTGTCGGGAACCAGGCCGGCGAAGTACGTGCGCAGTTCGGCGCGCAACTGCTGCTGCTCAGACGTGTATTCGAGGTGCACGGCCCCTCCAGAGTCTCGCGTTCGCGTCGCCCGTGTGCGGCGGCGCACACAGTAGAACGTGTTGCAAGAATCTGGAAGGGCGGCGGACGGGCGAGGACCGGGGAGCCGGAAGGCTCCGCGGACCGCCGTCAGCGCTTGACGGCGCGCAGGACGACGAACTTCGGGTCACCGGCCACGGTGGAGCAGTTGCCGAAGATACGGCGCAGCTGGGTGTGGTGGCCGAGGTGGCGGTTGCCGACGACCCAGAGCTCGCCGCCCTGCCGCAGCGCGGTGCGGGCGCCGTGGAACATGTTCCGGGCGGTCGCGTCGGTGGTGGCCAGATGGGAGTGGAAGGGCGGGTTGTTGAGCACCAGGTCCACGCTGCCCGGGGCGAGGTCCGCGAGGCCGTCGCCGACGATGAAGTCGGCCTTGGCGCCGGCCGGAGCGTTGGCCCGGAAGGTGGCCTCGGCCGAGGCCACCGCCTGGTAGGACTCGTCGATGAAGGTGACGGCCGCCCCGGGGTTGCCGAGCGCGGCGGACAGGCCGAGCACCCCGTTACCGCAGCCGAGGTCGACGACGTGCTCGGGGCCGGTCCGTGCGGGCAGATGACCGAGGAAGAAGCGGGTGCCGATGTCGAGGCGTTCGGCGCAGAAGATCCCCGCGTGGTTGGTCACGGTCAGGCCGGAGACGGCGCCGACATCGGCGGGCAGGTCGTAGCGGTACGGCCAGGGGCTGGGCACCGCGGCCCGGTCCGGGTCGGGGGTGCAGAGGATCAGGCGCGCCTTCTTCACCGCGAGCGAAGTGCGGGTCGGCCCGATGATCCGCTCGAAGAGCTTGAGCGTGGAGGTGTGGATCTCCTTGACCATGCCGGTGCCGATGACCACGGTGCCTGCATGGACGGCGGGCGCCACCCGGTGCAGCTGGTCCTCCAGGAACGCGAGGCTCTTGGGCACCCGCACCAGCAGGACGTCGATCCGGTCCGGCGGGGTGTCGCGGGCGGACAGCAGCCCCACCCCGTCCGCGTCGGCGCCGTTGCGGGCGAGGTTCGCCAGGGTGGCGCGCCGGGTGAGATACGAGTCGGTGATCTGTACGGGGTGCTCGCCGGCGAGCGCCGTGGTCAGAGCGCCCCAGCGGTCGCCCACGACGACGACCGTGCCGGAGAGGTCCACGGGCGCCCCGGTGCCGGGGTCCGCCAGTTGCCGCAGCAGATACTCATCGGCGGCGTCCCACGCGCGGAACGGGTCGCGCGGGTGCTCGGGGAAGCGGGCGAGGTCGAGAACGCCCTGTGACGTCGTCAAACGGTTCATTGTGCACTCAGGCTAGCCGAGCGCCGGGGAAACATCCGGGGGCGCCCCACACGCCCCCGGATGTCCGGCGGCCCCCGTACCGGCCCGTCCCCCGCCCCGGCCGTTACGGAAGCCGCTTGTCGATGGCGGACCGCCCCTCGGCGGCCAGCTTGCGCCGTGCCCACTCCAGCGTCTGCGGTGTCAGGTCCCGCCCCGAGGCGAGCACCAGGTCCTCCGCCGTCGGCTGATCACTCCCGCCCGTGTGCAGCAGCCGGTCGGGAGTCACCCCCTGCCCCTCGGGCACGGCCGTGGTCACGGATACGGATTCGGGCTCTTCGCTCATGCCGCCTCCTCGTCCTTGCGGCAATTCTCGCTCCGCGCGGGCGTGGCCGCATCCGAGGGCGGAACCGCCCCCGGCCTCTTCCCGGGGCGCCGCCGCCGCACCCTCACTTGACCTGCACATGATAGGTACGCAGCGTTCACACACGGGTCACTGTGCGTGTGGAAGGCTCCCGGCTGACCACACATCACACCGCGACCGCGGCACCGCCTCCACCCAGTGGCGGCGTCGTGTCACCCGTGTTTCCGGAGAGGACACCCCACATGTCCCGTCGTCATCTGTTCTACGCGCGTCCACTGCTGGCCACCGCGGCCACCGTGGCCGTGCTCGCGGGCACCGCGGCCGCCGCGCCCGCCCAGGCCCTGCCGGACGGGGCGGCAGCCTCGTCCACCGCCCTCGACGACACGTACTACCAGGACGCCCTCGGCAAGACCGGCACCGAACTCAAGGGCGCCCTGCACACGATCATCAGCGACCAGACCAAGCTCTCCTACAGCCAGGTGTGGAACGCCCTCAAGGAAACCGACGAGGATCCCGCCAACACCTCCAACGTCATCCTTCTCTACACCGGGCGCTCCCAGTCCAAGAACGACAACGGCGGCAACACGAACCAGTGGAACCGGGAGCACGTCTGGGCCAAGTCGCACGGCGACTTCGGCACCGCGACCGGTCCGGGCACCGACATCCACCACCTGCGCCCGACCAACGTGAAGGTCAACTCCACCCGCGGCAACAAGGACTTCGACAACGGCGGCAGCGAACTCGGCGACGCGCCGGGCAACTACACCGACAGCGACTCCTTCGAGCCGCGCGACGCGGTCAAGGGCGATGTCGCCCGCATGATCCTCTACATGGCGGTGCGCTACGAGGGAGACGACTCCTTCGCCGACCTCGAACCCAACGAGCGGGTCGGCAACGGCTCGGCCCCGAACATCGGCAAGCTGTCCGTGCTGAAGCAGTGGAGCCAGGAAGACCCGCCGGACACCTTCGAGAAGCGGCGCAACGACGTCATATTCGACCAGTACCAGCACAACCGGAACCCGTTCATCGACCACCCCGAGTGGGTCGAGGCCATCTGGTAGAAGAACCGTTCCGGCACACTCCCCCGGCGCGGGCGGGCATCCGCCTCACCTCGCCGGGGGTGTGTCCGGCGCGTGCGCGCACCGCCGGACGGCCTCCTCCCGGGAGGCGTAGCGCGGCAGGTCCTGCCCGGTCCGCTCGCGGACGAGGTCCGGCGGACCGAGGCGGTCGGCCGGGTCGACGACCGCCGCGCGCCGCCCGTCGCCCGCGAGCCGGCGCAGTCCGGAGTGCAGTGTCGCCAGGGCCACCGAGTCGATGGAGGTGACATCGCTCAGGTCGAGCACGACGGAGCCGCTCCGGTCCGGTCCGGACTCGTCCAGGGCGTACAGCACCCGTTCCGCGGCGGGGAAGTCGAGGGCACCCTGCGCGGCCACGACCCCCACCCGTTCGCGCAGGGCGCGTTCGCGGCCGCCGGCGGGCGCCGAGGGCAGATCGTCGGCGGTGGTGACGAGGGCGACGGTGGAGCCGGGCAGCGCCGGATTGTTCATGAGGTGGAGTCCGAGCCGCCGCGACAGCGCGCCGAGCGCGGCGTGGCCGCGGACCGATGTGCCGGACGCGTCCAGCGGCGGGCTGTAGGTGGCCAGGCCGAATCGCGCCGGACCCGCCGCGATCAGCCCTCCCGACACACCGCTCTTGGCCGGCAGCCCGACCCGCAGCAGCCAGTCGCCGGAGGAGTCGTACATTCCGCAGGTGGCCATGACGGCGAGCACCTGCGCCGCGACCCGCGCCGAGACCACGGTGTCGCCCGTGTACGGGTTGACGCCGCCATGGGCCAGGGTCGCGGCCATCGTGGCGAGATCGACGGCGGTGGCCCGCACGGCGCACTGCCGGAAGTACGTTTCCACCGCCGCCACGGGGTCGACGGGCAGGGTTCTGGCGCTGCGCAGCAGATAGGCGAGCGCGCGATTGCGGTCCCCCGTCGCCGCCTCGGAGGCGTACACCTCCTCGTCGACGTCCAGCGGCCGTCCGGCGAAGCGGCCCAGGCAGCCCAGGATCCGGTCGAACGCGGGCTCGTCCGGGCTGTCGGGGACCAGTGCGGTGGTGACGATGGCACCGGCGTTGACCATGGCGTTGGCGGGCCGCCCGGTCACCGGTTCCAGGCTGATGGCGTTGAAGGCCTCGCCGCTCGGTTCGGCGCTCACCCAGCGGCCCACCTCGTCGAGCCCGAGGACGGACAGGGCGAGCGCGTAGACGAAGGGCTTGGAGACCGACTGGAGGGTGAAGGGGACATCCGCCTCGCCCGTGCTGTAGCGGTGCCCGTCCATGCTGACCAGGGCCAGCCCGAAGGCGTCCGGGTCGGCGAGGGCCAACTGCGGGATGTAGTCGGCCGGTTCTCCCTCGCGTACGCCGATGAACTCGGCACGCAGTTCACGCAGGGCGCCGGTCACGGCATCGGCGGCGCTCACGTCGCGGGGTTCTGCGGGGAACTGTTCCGGTTCACGGACCCTCCGTCCGTCCAGGGCCGTCCGTCCAGGGCCATACCCACCGACCACCAATTCGCCCATATTAGGTTGAAAAGGTATGAATTGACTCGTTGATTCCCCCGCTCCATCCGGGAGCGGGGGCGAGCCCCCGGAGGGAACGATGGATACGGACGCCCTGACCGCCGGTCTGTTGCAGGAGCTGCGGGCGACCAGGCCCTATCCGGCCGTGTCCCTGACCATGCCGACCCATCGGCGGGCGCCGGACAACGCCCAGGACGCGGTAAGGCTGCGCAATCTGGTGGCGGAGGCCGGCGGCCGGCTGGACGCCGATCCGCGGGTGACCCGTGAGGCCGCCGCCGCCGTCAAGGGACAGCTGGACCGCGCGGTCACCGAGGTGGACCCGCGCCGGGCGCTGGACTCCCTGGTCATCCTGGCCACGGCCGAGGAGTACCAGATCTGGCAGCTGCCCCGTACCGCACCCGAACGGGTGGTTCTGAGCGACACCTACCTCACCCGCAACCTCGTCGCCGCGAAGGCCCAGGCCCGGCCGTTCTGGGTGCTCACGGTCGCCGCCGACCACGCGGCCCTGTGGAGCGGCACCGCGGACGGCGTCCGTCCGGAGGAGCGGGGCGGGTTCCCGGTGACCGCCCCCAAGGAACCCCCGAACCCGCAGCGCGAGGAGCGGATCGGCGACACCCCGAGCACCTTCAGCGACGAGGAGACCCGGCAGTTCCTGCGCACGGTCGACGAGAAGCTGCGCGGAGTGCTCGCCACCGACCCGCGCCCGCTGTACCTCGTCGGCCTGGCACCCGCGCTCGCGCTGTTCGACGAGGTGGGTGAGTGCGGCAGGTCGGCCGCCGGCCGGGTCACCAAGGGGGCGCCCGCCGACATCCCGCCGGCCGAGCTGCTCAAGGAGCTGCGCCCCGCCCTGAGGGAAGGGTCCGGGCAGCGGGCGGCCGAGATCGACACCCGGCTCGAGCACGCACGCGGCAGCCGCGCGTTCGCCGGCGGACTCGACGAGGTGTGGGCGGCGGTGCGGGAGGGCCGCGCCGGGCTCGTCGCGGTCGAGGAGCATGTCCAGCGGACCGTCAGGGTCACCGAAGAGCACCTGGAGCCGGTGACCGGGGACGAGAGTGCGCGGTCGGCGGACGGGCAGGTGCGCGAGGACATCGTGGACGAGCTCGTCGAGGCGGCCCTGGACAACGGCGCCGACGTCGTGTTCGTCGCCGACGACTCCCTCACCGAGCACGGCCGGATCGCTGCGGCCCTGCGCTACTGAGGCCCCGGCCTGCCGCCCCGCCCGTCCGCCCCCGGCCCCGCTCGGCCCGCCCCGCGGCGTTCAGAGGCCGCGGGGGGGGGCCGAGCGGCAGGCCCGGGTCAGCTCGACGGGCGCGGGGTGGAGGAGCCGGCCGTGCCGCGGACGGTGACCCGGGCTACGGGTGGACGGGGCCGTACCAGACCGTGGTGGCGTTGCAGAACTCGCGGATCCCGTGCCCGGCGAGCTCCCGCCCGTAGCCGGAGCGCTTCACTCCGCCGAAGGGCAGCGCGGGGTGCGAGGCCGTCATCCCGTTGAAGAAGACGCCGCCCGCCTCCAGGTCGCGTACACAGCGGTCCATCTCCGCCGGGTCCCGCGTCCAGACGTTGGAGCTGAGCCCGAAGGGGGTGTCGTTGGCCAGGTGCACCGCTTCGTCCAGGTCGGCTACGCGGTAGAGCGTGGCGACGGGGCCGAAGGCCTCCTCGTGGTGGATGCGCATCGACGCGGTGATCCCGGCGAGCACCGTGGGGAGGTAGAAGAAGCCCCGGTCCAGGCCGGCGCCCAGGTTCCCGGGCCTGCTCCCGCCGCACAGCACGCTCGCGCCCCGGTCGACGGCGTCGTCGACGAGTGCCTCCAGATCGGTGCGGCCCTGCTCGCTGGAGAGCGGGCCGACGTCGGTGGTCTCCTCCAGGGGGTCCCCGACGGTCAGCGCGGTCATGCCCGCGGTGAAGTGCTCGGCGAACGCGTCGTACACGTCCGTGTGCACGATGAAACGCTTGGCGGCGATGCACGACTGGCCGTTGTTCTGCACACGCGCCGTCACCGCCGTCGCGGCCGCCTGTTCGATGTCCGCCGACGGCATGACCAGATAGGGGTCGCTGCCGCCCAGTTCCAGTACGGTCTTCTTCACCTCGTCGCCCGCGACCGCCGCGACGGCGCGTCCGGCCGGTTCGCTGCCGGTCAGGGTGGCGGCGGCGACGCGGCTGTCACGCAGGACCGCCTCGACGGCTCCGGAGCCGATGAGCAGCGTGCGGAAGCAGCCGGCGGGGAAGCCCGCACGGCGGAACAGGTCCTCCAGGTACAGGGCGGTCCGCGGGACGTTCGAGGCGTGCTTCAGCAGTCCGACGTTGCCCGCCATCAGGGCGGGCGCGGCGAAGCGCACCACCTGCCACAGCGGGAAGTTCCACGGCATCACGGCGAGGACGACGCCCAGCGGACGGTAGCGGACGAGGGCCCGGGAGGCGCCGGCGTCGTGCGCGTCGGCGTCCGTGGGGTGTTCGTCGGCCAGCAGCCGTTCGGCGTTGGCGGCGTACCAGCGCATCGCCTTGACGCATTTGGCGGCCTCCGCGCGGGCCGCCCCGACGGGCTTGCCCATCTCGGTGGTCATGGTGCGGGCGATCTCGTCACGGTCCCCGTCCAGCAGGTCGGCGGCCCGGTTCAGCCAGCCCGCCCGCTCGGCGAAGGTGGTGGCGCGGTACTGGCCGAAGGTGGTCCGGGCGGCGACGAGCCTGCGCTCGATCTCCTCCCCGTCCAGCGCGTCGTAGGTCTCGATCAGTTCGCCGTTCGCGGGGTTGACCGTCGCGATGGGCATGGCAGTGGCCTCCTTGCCTCGGTACTCCGACCGTGCCGTGCCACGCCGGGCGGCGCAACGCGGCGCCTCGCCGCACGCGCCCGGCCGACGCGGATCACCCGTGCCCCGGGCACCGGATCCGCGTCCGCCGGAGAGCCGCGCGCGGCGCCTCACACCAGCGCGGCGAGGGGCTGGAGCCGGGACTCACCCGTTCCGGGCAGGGGCGTGTGCGGGAGCAGTCCCGCGGTGCGCGGCGCCTCGGCGTAGCGCGTGAACCAGACCACTTTGCCCTCGGCGGTCCGGCAGGTGCCCCAGCTGTCGCTCAGGGCCATCACCCGGCTCAGTCCCCCACCGGCGCCGAGCAGCCGGGGCATCTCGCGGCCGTTGTCCGCGACGGACACCGTGAGGTGCCGTCCCGTCCAGCGGAGCTCGATGACGCACTCGTTGTCGTCACCGACATGCCGGTGGACATTGGTCAGGAGCTCGTCCAGCGCCCGGCACACCGGCCGGACCTGCAGATCAAGGCTCCAGTGGCGCAGGTGTGCGGCGACGATCCGCCGCAGCTGGGCAGCACGCTCAGCCGATACCTGCAGTTCGACCAGGTAGTGCCGGTCGAGTGGAACGGTCATCGTCGAGGCTCCTCACCGCGAGGCCCACGTGCTTCACCCCGGTGAACCACCGACCCCCGAATACGAAGCGTGAGCACCTATCACTTCTGGGTCACTCATTAGAGTGACCCGGGGGTGTCGAACGCGCAACAGATGGGCCGGATGCCCCGATGAGTGGATGCCGCGCGGCCCTCAGAGCAGATAGGGCAGCAGCCTGTCCGGCGTGAGCGGGAGTTCGCGCAGCCGCGCCCCGGTGGCGTGGCGCACGGCGTTCCCGATGGCGGCGGCGGTGCCGACGATGCCGATCTCGCCGATGCCCTTGCTGCCCATGGGGTTGAGGTGCGGGTCGTCCTCGTCGATCCAGTGCGCCTGGATGTCGGGCACGTCCGCGCTGACCGGCACATGGTACGAGGCGAGGTCGCTCTGGGTGAAGTCACCGAAGGCGGGGTCCATGGTGCTCCCCTCGGTCAGCGCCATACCGAGACCCATGACCATGCCGCCGATGAACTGGGACCGTGCGGTACGGGAGTTGAGGATGCGCCCGGCCGCGTACACACCGAGCAGCCGCCGCACGTGGACCTCTCCCGTGACCGTGTCGACGGCCGTCTCGGCGAAGTGGGCACCGAAGGCGTGCCGTGCGTAGGGGGATTCCCCGGAGGTCTCCTGTTCGGTGTCGGCGGTGACGGTGAGGCCTTCGGCGGGGAGCGGCCCCGTACGCGCCTCCAGCCGTGCGGCCAGGGCGGTGGCCGCCTTGTGCACCGCCCAGCCCCAGGAGGCCGTGCCCGAGGAGCCGCCGGCCAGGGGGGCGGTGGGCAGGTCGCTGTCGCCGATGGCGATACGGACGCTCTCCACCGGTGCGCCGAGGGCGGACGCCGCGATCTGCGCGAGGACCGTGCGCGCGCCGGTGCCGATGTCGGTGGCGTTGACCGCGACGAGGTAGCCGCCGTCGGGGGCCGCGTGCGCCGACGCGGTGGAGGGGGCGACGAGCACGGGGTACGTCGCCGAGGCCACCCCGGTGCCCAGCAGCCACCGCCCTTCCTCCCGGGCGGCGGGTGCGGGGTCCCGGTCGTACCAGCCGAAGCGTTCCGCGCCCTCGCGCAGACAGGCGGCCAGGCCCCTGCTGCTGAACGGCCGGCCGCTGTCCGGTTCGCTCGCCGGTTCGTTGCGCAGCCGCAGTTCGACCGGGTCGACACCGAGCGCGCAGGCCAGTTCGTCCATCGCCGACTCCAGCGCGTACATCCCGGAGGCCTCCCCGGGTGCGCGCATCCAGGACGGGCTGGGGACGTCGAGGGCGGTCACCCGGTGGGTCGTGCGGCTGTGCGGCGAGATGTACATCGTGCGCGCGGGCACCGCCGCCTGCTCGACGAACTCGGTGACGGTGGAGGTGTGGGTGACCACCTCATGGGCGAGCGCGCCGATGATCCCGTCGAGGTCGGCGCCGAGCCTCACCCGCTGCACGGTGGGCGGGCGGTGCCCGACCACCGCCGCCAACTGCCTTCGGGGCAGTGCCAGTTTGACCGGACGGCCGGTGTGGCGGGCAGCCATGACGGCGAGCACCACCTGCGGGCGCGGGGTGCCTTTGCAGCCGAAGCCGCCGCCGACGTGCTCGGAGACGACGGTGATCCGCGAGGGTTCGAGGCCGAAGGTCCGGGCGAGGCTGTCGCGCACCCGGGTCGAACCCTGGCTGGAGTCGTGGACGGTCAGATGCCCGTCGGCCCACACCGCCGTGGAGGCGTGCGGCTCCATGGGGTGGTTGTGCAGGGCGCCGAGCCGGTACGTCGCGTCGATCTGTACGGGCGCCGCCGCGAACACCGCGTCGAAGTCGCCGCGTTCCCGGACGGCCGGATGGCCGCCGTTGGCCTGCTCCGGGGTGTAGAGGCCCGGGTGGTCGTCGGTGAGCGTGACGTCGTACGCCGGGGCACGCTCGTACTCGACCCGCAGGGCCTCGGCCCCCTCCCGGGCCGCCTCGGGGCTGTCCGCCACCACGAGGGCGATGTGCCAGCCGCGGTGCGGGACGCGGTCGTCCTGGAGCACGGCGAGCACCGGGTCGTCGGGGTCCTTGAGCCGCGGGGCGTTCTCGTGCGTGAGGACCGTGCGCACGCCCGGGAGCGCGAGGGCGTCGGCGGTGCGCACGGCGACGACGCGCCCGGCGGCGACGGTGGCGGGGACGGGGACGGCGTACAGGCAGCCGGGCGGGGTGTGCTCCGCCGCGTAGCGCGCGCTGCCGGTGACCTTGTCCAGTGCCTCGCGGCGGACGACGGGCGCACCGGGCGGCTGGGGGGCGTGGCTCATGGCGGGAGTCCTTGATCCGGATGGGGGGTGTCGGGTGTACGGGGCTCAGCCGGGCCGGACGGGCTGTCCGGAAGGTCCGTCCGGCTCCGCCCGTCCTGGCGGCCGGCTCAGTTCGCTCAGCACGTCGACCGCCAGCCGGCGGGCGAGGTCCACCTTGAACGCGTTGTCGCGCAGCGGCCGGGCGGCGGCGAGCTCGGCGTCCGCGGCACGCGCGAAGGTGGCACGCGTGGCGGGCGCGCCCGTCAGCACCCCTTCCGCCGTGCGGGCGCGCCACGGCCGGTGGGCGAGTCCGCCGAAGGCCAGGGCCGCGTGCGCGACGCGGCCGTCACGCACCTGGACGAGGGCGGCGACGGAGGCCAGGGCGAAGGCGTACGAGGCCCGGTCGCGCGCCTTGCGGTAGAGGGAGACGGCACCGTCGGGGCGCGGCGGGAGCAGCACGTCGGTGATCAGCTCGCCGGGCCGGATCGTGGTGTCCTGATCCGGGTTCTCCCCCGGCAGCCGGTGGAACGAGGTGACGGGTACCGCGCGCTCGCCCTCGGGTCCGAGCAGCAGGACGGTGGCGTCGAGCGCGGCCAGGGCGACCGCCATGTCCGAGGGGTTCGTCGCGACGCACTCGGCGGAGTGCCCGAGGACCGCGAGGTCGCGGTGGGCGCCCTCGCGGGCGGGACAGCCGGAGCCGGGTGACCGCTTGTTGCAGGGTTTGGAGGTGTCCTGGAAGTACGGGCAGCGGGTGCGCTGGAGCAGATTCCCGCCGGTGGTGGCCGTGTTGCGGAGCTGTCCCGAGGCTCCGGCCAGCAGCGCCTGGGAGAGCGCGGGGTAGCGGGTGCGTACGTCCGGGTGTGCGGCGAGGTCGCCGTTGCGCACCGTCGCCCCGATGCGCAGGCCGCCCTCCGGGGTCCGGGTCACCCGGTCCAGCGGGAGCCCGCTGACGTCGATGAGCAGCTCCGGGGTCTCGACCCCGAGTTTCATCAGGTCGACGAGGTTGGTTCCCCCGCCCAGGAAGCGGGAGCCGGGCCGGGCCGCCCGGAGGCGCACGGCCTCGGCGGCGGACGCGGGGCGCAGATAGGCGAACGGTTTCACGGCGCCACGTCCTCGATCGCTTGGACGATCCGGGGGTAGGCGCCGCAGCGGCACAGATTGCCGCTCATGCGCTCGCGGATCTCGTCCGCGTCCAGGACGGCGGGCCCTCCGTGGGCGGCGCCCCGGGGCGTGGCGTGCGAGGGGAACCCGTCCGCGGCTTCGCCGAGCATGCCGACGGCGGAGCAGATCTGTCCCGGCGTGCAGTAGCCGCACTGGAGGGCGTCCCGCTCCACGAAGGCCCGCTGCACGGGGTGCGGCCGGTCGCCCTCGGCCAGCCCCTCGACGGTGGTGACCGCGGCGCCGTCGTGGGCGACGGCGAGCAGGAGACAGCTGTTGGCACGGCGTCCGTCGACGATCACGGTGCAGGCTCCGCACTGCCCGTGGTCGCAGCCCTTCTTCGCACCGGTGAGTCCGAGGTGCTCGCGCAGCATGTCCAGGACGGTGGTGCGGTGGTCGAGGGTGAGGGTCGTCGCGGTGCCGTTGACGTACAACGTGAGCGTCGAGGACGTGCCGGCGTCCCGCCGCAGCCCGGCGCCCCGGCTTCCGGCCTTGTAGGGGTCCACTAGTGGCTCTCCAAGCGCAGACGGACTTCTTCCTCCTGGTCACCGGCCGCGGTCCCGACGACCCGCACGGCGAAGGCCCCCGTCAGCTGCTGACGCAGCCGTTCGACCGCCCAGTAGCCGCCCTGCGCGTCGACCATCACAGGAGCCGACAGATGGGCCGGTTCGGCCACGGCCCTGGCTTCGGAGACATCGACCGTGGCCATCCACACGGTCGGCCGCGGCCCTTCCGCCTGCCTGGGTGAATCGCTCTCCGGGCGGTCGGAATCGAAGGAGCGGCGCAGCACGTCGAACACGGTCCGTGCGTCCTGCGTGGAGCATCCGGTCAGCGCGACCACCACCTCGCGGCCCGCCGGGTGGTCGCGGCTCTGCTCTCGCGTGCTGTTCACCGTGGTTCCTTCCCACTGGGAGCCGGAAATTCGGGGACCCCTTCCAGGCTCACCCCGCAGCCGGCCGGCGGCGACACGAGAGCGGCACTCGGCCGTCGGACACTGCGGTGAAACTTTTTCTCCCTTACATCCCCATAAAATATGAATTTGTGTGAATAACTGACTGTCGGCCCCGGTCCGGGGTATGCGGCATGCATGGACGTAACGAACGGAGCCCAGGCTTCCCTCGCCACCACGCTCGCGGACGGAGCGGGCGCCCTCGGGGTTGTCCTGCCCATCGCCGGAGTCGCCGTGGTGGCCTTGCTGATCGGCGCCTTCTGGTGGGGCATGCGCAAACGGGACACGGAGCTGCCACCGCCGCGCCCCGACGAGCAGCCCCACGCACCCGACCACCGCGCCCACATCGAGGAGCCCGACAAGCACGGCTCGGACCGGTTCCCGGAGAACGGCAGCGGCCTGTCACCGTACGAGCTGGGTGATCACGGCAATGAGGTGATCCCACCCGACACGGATCCCCCGCAGAACCGATGAAGGCAGTGGGTTCATGACCTCGGGACAGTCGCGCACGGGACCCGGTGCGGCGCCGCTGACAGGAGCGGCGGCACCGTGCTGGGTCAATCTCATGACCAGCGACCAGGAGGCCGCGCAACGGTTCTACGGTGCCGTCCTGGGCTGGACGTTCCGCCCGGGAAGGCTCGGCCGGCAGTTCGCCGTCGCCCGCCGCGGCGGGGTGCCCGTCGCCGGGATCAGCGCCATGTCGTCCGTGTACCAGGTCGCCATCGCCTGGATGCCCTACTTCGCCGTCGAGGACGCCGATGTCGCCGCCGCCCGGATCCGTGAGCGCAGCGGGACGGTGGCGGTCGGTCCGCTGACGCTCGGCAAGGGACGCGGGGTCCTGGCCGCCGACCGGGACGGGGCGGCGTTCGGCCTCTGGGAGCGGACCGAGCCCGCCACCTCACCACCGGCCCCGGACGGCCATTCGCACGCCTGGCTGCGGCTGCGCACCCGTGACGCGTTCGATGCCGCGATCTTCTACGGCGAGGTGCTCGACTGGGCCAGTGGCCGTCCCGGCTGCTGCGACGTCGCGTACGAGGGGGACGAGGTCATCGTGCGGTGCGACGGGCGGCCACTGGCCCGGATCAGCTCCGGGGCGGTGGAGGCGGCCGTCGACCCCGTCGTGCGCCCGCACTGGCAGGTCCAGTTCCCCGTGACGGACCTGGCGGGAACCATCGCGGCGGCACAGCGGCACGGCGGCACCCTGGTCGAGGAGCAGGCCGTGCTCCGCGGCCGTGAGGCGACCCTGCGGGACCCGGACGGAGCGCTCTTCACCGTGACCGATGTGCGCAGCCCGGCGCGGACGGACGACTGAGCCGTTCGGTCCTGCGGGCCGCTCAGTCCCGCGGGCCCGAGCGCCGCCGCCGGCCCCGGCCGTCCGCGCGGGCGCGCTCCCACAGAGGGAACGCGAACCAGCAGACCAGGAACCACAGCGCCATGCCGCCCACCAGCCACAGGGCCGCGCCATTGTGCAGGGCGACGCGGAGGATCAGCAGCAGGGCCGAGCACATCGTGCAGAACAGCAGCACCAGACCGAGCACGGTCAGCCGCGAGGCCCAGACGACCGTCACCGGCTTGACCCGGCGGCCGGTGAGCAGCCGGTGGTACGAGACGGGCCCGATGAGCGTGGCCGCCGTCGCCGAGCCGAGCAGGACCGTCACCACGTAGATGTTGCGGTCGGTGACCGACAGTTCGGTGAACCGTGGCTGGAAGACCACGGCGAGCAGGAAGCCGAAGAGGATCTGTACGCCGGTCTGGGCGACCCGCAGTTCCTGGAGCAGATCGCTCCACCGCCGGTCCGCCCGTTCCTCCTCGGTCTCCCGGCGCCCGCTGTCCCGGTCCGTCGCCCGGTCCGCTCCCCCGGCCGCCCCGGCGTCCGCATCCCCGTCCCGGGCGCCGTCAGAACTCCGTACCACCGGATGCCTCCTCACTGCGCCTGTACGGATCTCTCCGCGACGGTGGGCCCGAGGTACCGCGCGTTCCTCCGGTGCCGCGTGGCGAACCCTCTCCCTCCATGGTGAGCGCATCACGGGCGGCTCCGCCCGCCGGAGACGGCCGCACGGCGGGAGGCCGGTGAGTGAGGGGGGAGGCCGGTGAGTGGGGGGGGAGGCCGGTGAGTGGGGGGGAGGCCGGTGGCCGGGGCAGGGGCAGGGGCCGCCGACCGGAGCGGGGGTCGGTGGCCCGGGCTCGGTGGGGGCGGTGGGCAGGGGGCGGAAATGAGCCATCACGCCAGGAGCCCTCGACGTCCCTCCGTCCGCCTGCCTAGGATCCCCGCACGGCATCGCGCGTCGGTCACCGGCCGGGTGAGGCGTGGAGGTAGCCCGTGAGATGCCCGTTGGAGGCATTCCACAGTGTCAGTAGAGTTGAATCACACCATCGTTCATTGCCGGAACAACCGGGAATCCGCCGAGTTCCTGGCGCACCTTCTGGACCTGGAGACCGGGCCGGAATGGGGCCCTTTCATTCCGGTCGACCTCGCGAACGGCGTCACACTCGACTTCGCGACGGTTCCCGAAGACTCGATCGCGATGCAGCACTACGCCTTCCTCATCTCGGAGGCGGAGTTCGACACGGCGTTCGCCCGGATCAAGGAGCAGGGGCTGACCTACTACGGCGATCCCCATCAGAAACTCCCCGGCGAGATCAACCACAACGACGGCGGCCGGGGCGTGTACTTCTTCGATCCGAGCGGCCATGCCCTGGAGCTCATCACCCGTCCGTACGGCGGCATTTCGTAGCCGTACGGCGCCTGTGAGCACGACATGACATGGCAGCTGCCCCGTCCGCCGGACGACCGGGCAGCTGCCATGGGGCCGGCTCCGGGCGGTCGGCCTCACACTCGTCCCCACCGCGGACCGTCCGCGCCGTCCGGGCCGGTGCCGCCCTCGTCACCCGAGAGCAGCTTCCGTCAGGCCGGCAGCGGGCGCACCGGGGTCACCTCCCAGCCGCCGGGCCGCGTCCACGTGGCCCCGGTCGCCGAGGAGCTCCCAACGCTGCAGGGCGAGGGGGACGTTGCCCTCGCGCCACAGGCGGCCCATGAAGGAAGCGAGCCCGAAGGTGTCGCCCTCGCGCTGGGCGGCGTCGGCGAGGAGGTCGTGGATCTGCGTCTTGCCCATGAGGTAGCTCAGCCCCTGGCCCGGGTGCCCGGCGAAGAAGGCCGCTTCCTCCCAGGCGGTGCCGGAGTCCATGGGGACGTACTCCGCGAGCCGGGTGGCGGCCTGTTCCAGGGTCATTTCGCCGAGGGCGAGGCCGATGTCCACCTCCACCCGCAGGGCACGCAGGCGCATCGCGTTCACCACGAACAGAGCACTGGCCGGGGCGTCATCGAACAACCCTGCGTGCAGGGTGAGTTCCTCGGCGTGGAAGGCGATGCCCTCGTTGACGGCGGAGTCGTAGTAGTGGCGTCGCACCGGGTCGGGACGGCGCCATGAGAGTGCCGACTGCCAGGCGTGAACGCCCTCATGGATGACGCCGACACGGGGGTCGTGGGCCTCTGCGCGCTGGAAGTAGGGCAGGTCCGCGCGGGGAGCGCGGATGTAGCGCAGGGCGTCGTCGCCGGGTTGACGGGGTGAGGCCATGTAGTGCGGGACGCCGAGCCAGGTCAGGGGTTCCAGATGGGGCGGCATGGGGGCGTTGCGGTAGTGGCGCAGGTCATGAGGGAGATCGATGAGGCCTTCGTCGCGTCGCGCGGCCCGAACTCGATCTGTTCCGCTTCATGGACTGTGTCGACGACGCGAAGCGCGCGCTCTCCGACGACAACTGTGAGCGCGGGGCGGCGACACTCAACGAGGCCCTGAGGCTCTGGCAGGGACCGCCACTCGTCGACATCCATGCGGGCCCGCTCATCGCGACCCATGTCGCCCGGTTGCAGGAAGTCCGCTTCAACAGCCTGGAACTGCGCATCGAGGCCGAACTGAAGCTCGGACTGCACAACGAGCTGATCGGTGAACTCGTGGGCCTGGCCGAGGAGTACCCGGTCCACGAGAATCTGCACGCGCAACTGATGGTCGCCCTCTTCCGGTCCGGGCGCCAGGCCCAGGCCCTCGCCGTCTTCCGCAAGCCGCACCACACACTGGCCGAAGAGCTCGGCATCGAGCCGTCCCGCCGGATCAAGCGGCTGCACGAGGCGTTGCTCTCGGCCGACCCCGAGCTCGAACCGCCCCGGTGCCGGTCCGGCGCGCTGGTGCGCACCCTCGACCTGCTCACCAGCGGCCCGCCCGCCTGAGCCGGCATCGACACGTGTCAGCTCGGCGCCGCACGCCGGGACAGACCAAAGGCATGCGCCGCCGACACCAGCGTGACGTGATGGTGCCAGCCGCAGAACGACCGGCCCTCGAAGTGCCTCAGGCCGGCCGTCTCGCTCAGCTCCTCCAACTCCCGGGCGGCCTGGGACTGCAGGGACAGGAACTCGAACACCGCCGCGGTCTGCGCGACTTCGACATTGGTGATCCACACCGACTCGGGGCAGCCGCGGTCCGGGGGGCATTCCGCGATGACCTTCCGGGCCCGCTGCGGTCGTCCGGCGCCGCCCGCGGCGTACGGCGGCGTGCTGGGCGGCAGCGGGGCCGTGACGTAACGAGGGCCGCGGGGCCGGCCGTGGCGCCAGTGCTGTGTCGTGCCCCGGCGGCCGGCCGACCTGGCCAGACCTCCGGCGCCGGTCACCACCTCACCGGAGCCGAGGCGCGCCAGGGGGGCGGTGGCCGAGGCCCGCACGATGTACTGCAGTCCGCGGATCTCCAGACCGCGGATCAGCAGGTCCGCGGCGGGGTTTCCACGCGCCTCCACCACCACCGGCGGCGGTTGCAAGCCCCAGGCGACGACCATCTCGTCCAGGGCCTCGAACAGATAGTGCCAGCGCGAGCGGTGCCGTTCGTGGCCCGGCACCCTGCTGCGGGAGCGACGCTCCTCGTCGGCGTCCCAGGACGGTGGCAGCAGCAGCAGCCAGTTGATCGGCACGGAGCCGTCCGGGCACACCAGCATGACGGTGAGCCCCAATTGGCAGTTGAGCACCCGGCCGGCGGTCTGCGAGAACTGCCGGTCGACGCCGACGGAGCTCTTGCCGTTCTTCGGCATGACGACTTCCCCGACCACCCAGGCCGTGGGGCGGAGGGCGGTGGCGGTCTCCTGGGCGAGGTTTCGGCGGACCGGTTCCCACGCCCAGGAGCTCTGGTTGACGAACTGCTGCAGACTCTGATCGGCCCGCTGCCCCAGGACCCACTCGGAGATCCGGCGCACCGACTTCCGGCCGGGGACCTCCACCAGGCCGCGCACGTACACCTCACCCCAGCGGCGCTGGTCGGCACGGGACATCGAAGTGAACAGGAAGGCACAGAACCGGGACAGGTCATCGCTCGAAGTCAGCACCGGTCCAGGCTGCGCGGCCCGGATGGAAGCCGGATGGAAGCGACATCGAAGCCACGTGCACCCACGCGGCCGGCGCTCGCGGCAGGCGTCGCGTTCGCCGGGGCGTGCCGGACGCGGCGGGACCGCTACGGCTGGGCGGGTACGGCGTCCTGATTCGGGCCCTCCTTCTGGCCCGCTGCCGTCGCCCTGCGCAGTCCGGGGGCCAGAACCAGGGTCGTGACCAGCGATGCCGCGGCCGTCACCACGATTCCGGTGGACGCCGACGTCAGCTCGGCCACCGAGCCGGCCAATGCCGCCCCGACCCCCTGCATGGTGAGCATCCCCGAGCTGTGCAGGCCCAGAGCCTGCCCACTCAACTCGTCGGGGGTCAGCGCCATCAGCTGGTTCTGGAGCAGCAGCCCGGCCGCGTACCCGAACGTGGCGACCGTGACCAGCACCAGGGCCATCGGCAGGCCCGGATGCAGCGCGAACAGCAGGTAGGGGGCTGCGAGCAGCACGCAGAGCGGGACGGCCAGCCGGTCCCGCCACCGGGCGGGCAGGAAGCGGCCCGCGACGATGTCCCCGACCAGCATGCCCACGGCGCCGAAGGCGAAGAGCAGGCCGGCGTTGCTGGGCGAGTACGGGACGTAGAGCGACTCCACCCCCACGATCAGGCCGTTGGGCACCCACAGCGCGAGGTAGACGTACCGCCGGGGAACCGAGGACCAGAGCCGCGCGTTGACGCGCCAGGTCTCGGCGACCGACGTCTTCCCGGCGCCCCGGGGCGGCCGCCTGGTGAGCCCACAGCGCGCCACCACGCCGGCCAGCAGATACAGGACGGCGGACAGGAGCAGGGTGCCGCGCGCCGAGAACACCATCACCAGGGCGCCGCCGAGCGCGAATCCGCAGATCTGGATGATCCCGACCGACATGTTGAGGACGGACCGCCCCATCAGGTAGCCGTCCCTGGTCAGGATCTCGTTGAGCAGCCCGTACCGCACCCCGCCGCTGACCGACCCGACGACGCCGAGCCCCAGCAGCACCACGAACAGCGCCCAGACCGGCAGCCCCGGGATCGCCTGCAGGGCCGTACCCGTGGCGAAGAGCAGGCTGAGGCCCGTGATGGCCGCCCGCGGCGGCAGCCGGTCCGCCCCGGACAGCACGGTGGCCGCCCCCACCATATGGGCGAGCGCGGGGGCGAACATGGCCAGTGAGGACAGGAGCGCCGAGCCGGTCCGCTGGTACACCAGGATGCCGAGGGCCAGTCCGCTCACCGTCTGAGCCGCGGTCTGCCCCGCGGAGGCGAGGAAGAGCGGGGTGAACTCCTTGGTAAGGAAGAGTTCCCGATAAGTACGCATGGCGGAGATTCTCTCCGGCATCATCGACGGATCGCCAGATTTTCGCGGGGCGGCGAACCCAATGAGCCGGCGGCGGATCGGCACGGCGTTATTCTTTCGCCGGGAGGCCGAACCATGAGCTGGTGGCAGGTCAGCGCCGACACACTGGCCACGAGCCGGTTCGTCACGTCTCCGCTCGCCGAGACCACGGCCTGCCTCAAGATCCTGCACCGGGGCGCGGCGGCGCATGCCGGCGAGCGTGACTGGCTCGACGCCCATCTGCCGCGCTACCGGGAGCGGTTGGCGCGGGACGCGACCACGGCGTCGCTGGTACGGGCGGCGCTCGGGCGCAGTTGGAATGCCACGTTCCTGACGCCGACGCCCGCCGACGCGGGCGACCGCGCGTTCGCCGAAGAACTGGAGCAGGTCCGCCGGACCCCCGCGGCCACCGCCCGCGCCGATCTGCGCGAGTCGCTGTCCGGCCCGCTGCCCGCTCCCCTCGACCACAGCGACGACCTCGCGGAGCGGGCGGCCGACCTGCTCGCATGGGTATGGACCGAGACGGTGCTGCCCTCCTGGCCGGTGCGCAAGCACATCATCGAGGCCGATGTCGTGGCCCGCACGGCCCGGTTGGGACAGGGCGGCTGGGTGACGGCCCTGGCCGGCATGCGTCCGGGCATGCGCTGGCTCGGACAGAACCGGTTGCAGATCACCACCTGTGACAGCCCCTCGCTCGAAGTCTCCGGCGCACAGCTGATGTTCGTCCCCGTCACCCCGAGCCAGAGCTGGGTCTGCTGGAACGCGCCGAGGGTGGCCGCGGACCGCACAGTGCGCCGGTGTGCCGTGGTCTACCCGTGCGCCGGCGCGCTCGCCGGAGCCGACCGCGCCCCGGTTCCCGAGTCCCTGGGTGCGCTGCTCGGCACCGGGCGCGCTGCCGTGCTCGTACTGCTCGACACCCCGAAGAGCACCACGCAGTTGGTTGCCCTGACCGGCCAGGGCCTGGGCTCGGTAGGGCGGCACCTCAAGATCCTGCTCGCGGCCCACCTGATCCAGCGCAGACGCGCGGGCCGGTCGGTCCTCTACTTCCGCTCGGCCACGGGCACGACCCTGGTGGACGCCCAGTCCGACTGAGACGGGACAGGCCCATCCGGCACACACACGCCGAGGCGCACGCACAGGCGGACGAGGCCGGGCGGACGCTCCAGGTCGCCGCGGCTCCACGTCCTTGTGACGTCCGCCCCCTCCGGCTCCGGGACGACGCGCCCGGTGAGGACCGTCGCCGACGGGCGAGCCGGTCCCGGGGACAGCCATTCCCGCGTTATTCTCCGAAACCATTGCCTCGTATGTGACGGATCGCTTGGAGAAGGAATGCCCGTACGCGTCACAAGACCGGTCACGGTGACCGCCGGAAGCCGGAGCAGCGCACCGCAGCAGGATCATGAACCGAGCATTCGCCTCCGGTGAACGCGCCTCGCGTGCGATCGACGCGACGCGCCTGCCCGAGGACGTCATGGCACGCATCGACGCCCTCGCCCCCGGAGAGGACCTGGTGATCACCCGGGACGGCGAACCGGTCGCGAGGATCTCCGGCGTCCCCGGCACCGTCGTCATCGGCACCGTCATGGATCCGGTCACGCCGAGCGCGGCCGATGAGGAGCCGTCGGCCACCGGCAAGGACGTCACGGTCGTCGTGACGGCGATGGAGCTTTCGGATGCGGCCCGCTCCTCGCTCTCCGACCGGCTCGGCGCGGACTACATCGTGCTCGACATCCACGCGGCGCCCGTATCGGCCGACGTCCTGCTGGTGCCGCCGGTCAGCCCGCAGCTGATCGGGAGCCTGCGGTCGGCGTTCCCCGAGGCCCGGGTCGTCGTCGCCGAGATCGAGGACGACGAACTCGGCGTCAGCTACCAGGGCCCGGTCCGACGCCTGCTCGACGCGGGCGCCGAGGCCTACCTGCCCCCGGCAACCGTCCCCCGCCTGGCGCAGCTGCTCGACCGAACCCTCACCCACCGACGCCGCCCGCTCGACGGCTCCCCCACGCCGGAGATCGAATCCCTCACGCCGGAGATCGCACCGCGTCGCGGGACACCGGATTCCCCGCGGTGATCGGTCCGACGCTCGCGCGGGGCGGGCGGAGGGCCCGGCCACCGCACGGCGTCACCTCGTACATCAGGAGACCGCCGAACGCGGCGCCCGGGGCTCAGCATCACGGGCCGCTCACACGACCGGCAGGACCAGTTCGGGCCGGTCCCACATCACCGCGGGCGGATTGGCGGCCAAGGTGCCGACACGCTCGGCTCCGACGCTGCGGTAGAAGCCCTCGGACGGCGGGTGCGAGACGATCCGCAGCCGGCTCAGCCCGGCCCGCCGCGCCTCGCCGCGCAGATGACCGACGAGGAGACGCCCGATGCCCAGACCCTGGGCGTCGTCGGCGACGAACATCAGGTCGAGTTCGGGCGGCGACAGGATCAGCGAGTAGAAGCCGAGTACCCGGCCGGTCCCGGTGACAGCCCCGGCGCCCGTACCGACGCCCACGCCCGTACCGACGGCCGGTCCGGTACCGGCGCCCGGCCCCGTGGTGCCACCCGCGACCGTGGCGGCAACGAACACCTGGTGCGCCTCGATGTAGTCCGGCCCGACCCGGTAGCCCGCGACCATCGGCGCGTAGGGGCCTTCGTAGGCGCGCGAGGTCCTGACCAGGCGGGTGAGCCGTTTGGCGTCGCCCGCCGTCGCCCGCCTGATCACCACGTCGTCGCGGTGCGTACCGCCCCCGGGGAACGTCGTGCCTGAAGTCATACGGGGAGTATTACCCATCGGCCGGGGCAGAGGCTGCCGGGCGGGGGCTGCCGGGCGGTTGGTCAGGACCCCGCGTGACCGGCGTGAACGGTGAACGCGACGGTGCGGACCTCGCCGTCGTGCCGGAAGTCCAGGAACAGCCGGTAGGCGCCGCTGCTGGGCGCGGTGGCCGTGAAGGACACCTCCGGGCCGGGTCCGCCCTCGTTCGGGTGAACGTGCAGATAGGCGAGGTCGCCCGAGCGCAGGGCGACGAGGTGCCCGTACGCCCCGAGGTAGGGCTGGAGGTCGGTGACCGGGCGGCCGTTCCTGCTCACGGTGAGCTTGAGCTCCCCCGGCTTCCCGGCGCGCAGGGCACCGTCGAGGGCGACCTCGTACCCGTCGGCAGTGGCGGTGCCGCGGACCGGCGGCAGGGGCTGCGGGCGGGCATCGCCCGCGACGGCCAGGTCCGCCCCGAGCGTGAGGCCGGTGGCCCCCTTGCCCGCGGGAGTGAAGTCGGCGAAGACACGGTACCCACCGGCGTCCGGCAGCCTGACGACGGTGGACCAGGTGCCGTCCGCCCCGCGCACGGGGTGCACATGGCGGTACTCGGTCAGGTCGCGCGAGGCGATGATGAAGTGCAGTTCCTTGGTGTGCTCGCGCTGGAACGCGGTGACCTTGCGGCCGTGCTCGTCCTTGATCGCGAAACGGATCTCGCTCCGGGCCCCGGCGGTCAGGGTGGGGGTGTCGAGGTCCAGGGTGTAGCCGCCCTCGGACACCTGCAGCCCGCCGGCCGCCCCCCGGTCCCCGCCCTCCCCTCCTTCGGCCGCCCCCGCGGACTCCTCCTCGTGGCCGCCGTGCCCGTCCGGCTGCTGCGCGGCACGACCGGGCGCGGCATGGCCGGGCGCGGCCTCGAACACCGGGTCGGCGCCGTTGCCCACGCCGTAGGCGGTACCGAACGTCGCGGCGAGCGCGGCGGCGAAGGCGGTGATCCTCAGTCCGGTGTTCATGACGGTCTCCCTGTGGCCGACGGATGTCGATGACGGGCGCCGTCGATGGCGGACGCCACGGACAGGTGTTCTTCCCGACCCCTAAAACATACCCCCTGGGGGTATGAAGTCAAGCCCGGGGGCCACTCAGCCGGAGACCACCAGCTCGCCGCGCAGCCGCTCCACCGTCGGTTCGGGGATCCGCAGCCCGTTGCGCACATATCCGTCGAGCCCGCCCCACCGCTCCTCCATCGCGTCCAGCGCCACGTCCAGATAGCGGGGACGGACCTCGGTGATCGCGGCGGCGATGCCGGGATCCCCGCCCGCGTCGAGGAACTTCTGCACATACGGCGCGAAGGCGGCCCGCACCGCCGGGTTCACCGCCAGGAACTCCGCGCGCACGACCTCCCGCGAGGCACCCACGATCATCAGCAGGACGGCCGCCGCCCAGCCGGTACGGTCCTTGCCCGCCGTGCAGTGGAAGAGCACGGGCCTGGCCCGCGCGTCGGCCGCCGTCTCCAGAAAGGCCCGGTAGGCGGCCGCGGCGGACGGCGAGAGCACCAGCTGCCGGTAGGTGTCGGCGAAGAGCCCCTCGGCCCTGCCGCCGCCGAGCGCACGGCCCGCCTCGGCCGGGTCCGCCAGCAGCGCCCGCAGCCGGGCCGGCGCGACCCCGGGGTTCCCACCGAGCACATCGGCGACGAACAGCCTGGCCCCGGCGGGCAGCCGGTCCGGGGCCCACTGGCGCTCGTCGGCGGTACGCAGGTCGACGACGGTACGAATACCGAGGGCGGCCACCGCCATGTCCCCCTGCGGGTCGTAGTCACTCAATTGCCCCGAGCGCAGGAGCACCCCCTGCCGCACCCGGCGGCCGCACCCCAGGGCGATACCGCCCAGATCGCGCAGATTGACAACGGTGGCGGCCGGGACGGCCCGGGCGGTCTGCACGATGAAATGCCTCTTTCCCTATGAGTTCAGCGAATTACGCATATCAGGATCAAAGTCGCACGCGCCGCACGAATCGACAACGGAAAACGCCGGATACCACCCGGGGCATCGACCGCTCGCCCGTCCGCGCCGCCCCGGCACACACACGGGCGGCCCGGTTACGCCACGGTCCGTAAAGGATCAAGTGCGTTCCGGAGAGGGCAAGGTCACAGGCGGTTCCCCTGCTGCTCATTCCATGCCCTGACCTAACATCTGAGCATGACGGTCCTGCCTGCTGACGGGCTCTCCCTGGCCGCCGAGTTCCCTGACCCCTCCCATGACCAGTGGCAGAGCCTTGTCGAAGGCGTACTGCGCAAGTCGGGCAAGGAAGTCTCGGGCGCGGCGGCCGAGGAAGCGCTGTCCACCACACTGGAGGACGGGCTCACCACCCGCCCCCTCTACACCTCGCACGACACCTCGCCCGACACCGGATTTCCCGGCTTCGCCCCCTTCACCCGGGGAAGCAGGGCCGAGGGGACCGCGGCGGGCGGCTGGGACGTACGGCAGCGGCACGCGCTGACCGACCCCGCCCGGCTCAACGAGGCCCTGCTCGGCGATCTGGAGAACGGCGTCACCTCGCTGTGGCTGGCCGTGGGCGGCCCCGACGGGGTCCCGGTCTCCGGCCTCGCCCGCGCGCTGGACGGCGTCTATCTCGACCTGGCCCCCGTCGCCCTCGACGCCCCCACCGAATTCGACTCCGCCGCAAGGGAGTTGCTCCGACTCTGCCAGGAGCGCGGGGTGGCGGCGGACGCCGTGCGCGGCAGTCTCGGCGCGGACCCGCTCGGCCGTGCGGCCCGCACCGGCACCGAGGCCGACTTCTCGGCCGCCGTCCACTGGGCGCAGGTGTGCGAGCGCGAGCATCCCGGGCTGCGCGCGCTGAGCGTGGACGCGTTGCCGTACCACGGGGCCGGTGGTTCGGCCGCCGAGGAGCTGGGCCTCTCCCTGGCCACCGGGGTGGCCTGTCTGCGGGAGCTGACCGGGGCGGGCATGTCCGTCGAAGCGGCCTGCGCACAGCTGGAGTTCCGCTACGCGGCCACCGCCGACCAGTTCCTGACCATCGCCAAGCTGCGGGCCGCGCGCCGGCTGTGGGCGCGGGTCGCCGAGGTCTGCGGGGCCGCCGGGGCGGGTGCCCAGCGCCAGCACGCCGTGACGTCACCGGTGATGATGACGCGTCGTGATCCGTGGGTGAACATGCTCCGGACCACGCTGGCCTGTCTGGGTGCGGGTGTCGGCGGCGCCGACTCCGTGACCGTGCTGCCGTTCGATCACGCGCTGGGCCTGCCGGACGCGTTCGCCCGGCGGATCGCCCGCAACACCTCGACCATCCTGATGGAGGAGTCGCATCTGGCGCGGGTCATCGACCCGGCGGGCGGCTCCTGGTACGTGGAGCGGCTCACCGGTGAACTCGCGGCCGCCGCCTGGTCCTTCTTCCAGGAGATCGAGCGGGCGGGCGGCCAGGCCGCCGCCCTGCGTTCCGGGATGGTGGGTGAACGGCTCGCCGCCACCTGGGCCGCCCGGTCCAAGGACCTGGCGCGGCGCAAGGAGCCGGTGACCGGCGTCAGCGAGTTCCCGCAGCTGTCGGAGCGGCCGGTGGAACGCGAGCCCGCGCCCGCCGCCTCCGGTGCGCCGGGCGGGCTGCCCGTCGTCCGCCGCGACGAGGCGTTCGAGACACTGCGGGCCCGGTCGGACGCGCACCTCGCGGCCACGGGATCGCGTCCCAAGGTGTTCATCGCCGCGCTGGGACCCGCCGCCGCGCACACGGCACGGGCGTCCTTCGCGTCCAACCTCTTCCTGGCCGGCGGGATCGAGGCGGTGCACGACCCGGTGTCGGTGGACGCGTCGTCGGCCGCCGACGCCTTCACCGCCAGTGGGGCGTCGGCCGCGTGCCTGTGCTCCTCCGACCCGCTGTACGCCGAGCACGCGGGGGCGGTGGCCTCGGCGCTCCGGTCCGCGGGCGCCGGACAGGTGTTCCTCGCGGGGCGGCCCGGTGAGTACCCCGGTGTCGACTCCTGTGTGTTCGCCGGCTGCGACGCGGTCACCGTCCTCTCCTCCGTACTCGACCGCATGGGAGTGGCGTGATGCAGACCCCCGAGACGACCCCCGCGAAGACCCCCGGGGCGGCCTCCGGGACCCGTGAGACGTCCTCCGGGGCGCCCGTGGGCCCGGTTCCGGACTTCTCCACCGTGGCGCTCGACTCCCCGGCGGCGCCCGAGGGCGGCGCCGACCAGTGGCGGGCGGCGGTGAAGGAGTCGAGCGGCGGCAGTGAGCAGGACCTGCTGTGGGAGACCCCCGAGGGCATCACGGTCAAGCCGCTCTACACCGGGCAGGACCTCGAAGGGCTGGACTTCCTCGGGACGTACCCGGGTATCGCCCCGTATCTGCGCGGCCCGTACCCGACGATGTACGTCAACCAGCCCTGGACCATCCGGCAGTACGCGGGTTTCTCCACGGCCGAGGAGTCCAACGCCTTCTACCGGCGCAACCTCGCGGCCGGGCAGAAGGGTCTGTCGGTCGCCTTCGACCTGCCCACCCACCGGGGCTACGACAGCGACCACCCCCGGGTGACGGGCGATGTCGGCATGGCCGGGGTGGCCATCGACTCGATCTACGACATGCGACAGCTCTTCGACGGCATCCCGCTGGACAGGATGTCGGTGTCGATGACGATGAACGGCGCGGTGCTCCCCGTGCTGGCGCTGTACATCGTGGCCGCCGAGGAACAGGGCGTACCGCCCGAGAAGCTGGCCGGGACCATTCAGAACGACATCCTCAAGGAGTTCATGGTCCGCAACACCTACATCTATCCGCCCGCCCCCTCGATGCGGATCATCTCCGACATCTTCGCGTTCACCTCGCAGAAGATGCCGCGCTACAACTCGATCTCCATCTCCGGCTACCACATCCAGGAGGCCGGGGCGACGGCCGATCTGGAGCTGGCCTACACCCTGGCCGACGGTGTGGAGTACCTGCGGGCGGGCCGGGAGGCGGGACTCGACGTGGACGCGTTCGCGCCGAGGCTCTCCTTCTTCTGGGCGATCGGCATGAACTTCTTCATGGAGATCGCCAAGCTGCGGGCCGCCCGGCTGCTCTGGGCCAAGCTGGTCAAGGAGTTCGATCCGAAGAACCCGAAGTCCCTTTCGCTGCGCACCCATTCGCAGACCTCGGGCTGGTCCCTCACCGCCCAGGACGTGTTCAACAACGTCACCAGGACCTGTGTGGAGGCGATGGCCGCCACCCAGGGCCACACCCAGTCCCTCCACACGAACGCCCTGGACGAGGCGCTGGCCCTGCCGACGGACTTCTCGGCGCGGATCGCCCGCAACACCCAGCTGCTGCTCCAGCAGGAGTCCGGCACCTGCCGGGTCATCGATCCGTGGGGCGGCAGTGCGTACGTGGAGAAGCTGACGCACGATCTGGCGCGCCGGGCGTGGCAGCACATCGAGGAGGTCGAGGCGGCCGGCGGGATGGCGAAGGCCATCGACGCGGGCATCCCGAAGCTCCGGGTCGAGGAGGCCGCGGCCCGCACCCAGGCGCGGATCGACTCCGGGCGTCAGCCCGTCATCGGCGTCAACAAGTACCGGGTGGAGACCGATGAGCAAATCGATGTGCTCAAGGTCGACAACTCCTCCGTCCGCAGCCGGCAGATCGAGAAGCTGCGCCGGCTGCGCGAGGAGCGCGACGAGAGCGCCTGCCAGGACGCGTTGCGCGCGCTGACGGACGCGGCCGGACGGGACCCGGGGCCGGGGCTGGAGGGCAATCTGCTGGCGCTGGCGGTCGACGCCGCCCGCGCCATGGCCACGGTCGGGGAGATCTCGGACGCGCTGGAGAAGGTGTACGGCAGGCACGCGGGCCAGATCCGTACGATCTCCGGGGTGTACCGCAAAGAGGCAGGAGAGTCCCCTTCGGTGGACCGCACCCGCAAGCTGGTCGACGGCTTCGAGGAGGCGGAGGGCCGCCGTCCCCGCATCCTGGTCGCCAAGATGGGCCAGGACGGCCACGACCGCGGCCAGAAGGTGATCGCGACGGCCTTCGCCGACCTCGGCTTCGACGTCGATGTCGGCCCGCTGTTCCAGACGCCGGGCGAGGTGGCCCGGCAGGCGGTCGAGGCGGACGTGCACATCGTGGGCGTCTCCTCGCTGGCGGCCGGGCACCTCACGCTCGTACCGGCGCTGCGCGAGGAACTGGCCGCCGAGGGCCGTGAGGACATCATGATCGTGGTGGGCGGGGTGATTCCGCCGCAGGACATCGAGGCCCTGCACGAGGCGGGCGCCGCCTCGGTGTTCCCGCCGGGAACGGTGATCCCCGACGCCGCCCACGATCTGGTCACGCGGCTCGCCGCCGCGCTCGGCCACGAGCTGTGAGCCGCTGACCGGATGGCTGTGAAGATCGATACCGACGCCTACGCCGGCGGGGTGCTCGACGGGAAGCGGGCGTTCATCGCCCGCGCCATCACCCTGGTCGAGTCGACCCGTCCCGACCACCGGGCGCTGGCCCAGCGGCTGCTCGGCGAGTTGCTGCCGCACTCCGGGCGGGCCCGGCGCATCGGCGTCAGCGGGGTGCCCGGCGTGGGCAAGTCCACCTTCATCGACGCGCTCGGCACCATGCTCACGGGGCTCGGGCATCGGGTCGCGGTGCTCGCCGTGGACCCGTCGTCCAGTCGCACCGGCGGTTCCATCCTGGGCGACAAGACCAGGATGGAACGGCTGGCGGTGGACCGGAACGCGTTCGTCCGGCCCTCGCCCACGGCGGGAACACTGGGCGGGGTGGCGCGGGCGACCCGTGAGTCCATGGTGGTGATGGAGGCGGCGGGCTACGACGTGGTGCTGGTGGAGACGGTCGGCGTCGGGCAGTCCGAGACGGCCGTCGCCAACATGGTCGACACGTTCCTGCTGCTCACCCTGGCCCGCACCGGCGATCAGCTCCAGGGCATCAAGAAGGGGGTGCTGGAGCTGGCGGACGCCATCGCGGTCAACAAGGCCGACGGACCGCACGAGCGTGACGCCCGCTCGGCGGCACGTGAACTCGCGGGCGCGCTGCGGCTGATGCACCCGGCGGATGCCGCCTGGACTCCCCCGGTCCTCACCTGCAGCGCCCGGGAGTCGAGCGGTCTCGACGCCCTGTGGGAGCGGCTGGAGCAGCACCGTACGCTCCTCGAATCCACCGGGCGGCTGGCGGCCAAGCGCAGCGAGCAGCAGGTGGACTGGACCTGGACGATGGTCCGCGACGAGCTGCTGGACAGTCTGCGCGCCCATCCGGCGGTACGGGCGCTCGCCCCGGATCTCGAACGCCGGGTGCGGGAGGGCGAGTTGACGGCCACTCTCGCCGCCGAGCAGATCCTCGGCGCGTTCCGCCGGACCTGACCGCGGACGGCGGGGCCACCCGGGCGAGGGTGCCCCGCCGCCGGCCCGTCCTTCTTTTCTTCCGCCTGCCCCTGTCCAGCTCTCGGGCATGAGTGATACAGTGCGAGTGGCATTTGCGTACGCCCCCTCTTGAGGGCGCCGGTGCCGATCCTCTTTCTCCCGCTGCGACACCTGTCCTCACGGACCGGCGATCCAGCTTCTCGCACGATTCCTCTGTCCGGTCCGGGCGCTCCGTCGCCCGTGTACCCGGTGGTACCCCTTCGGTACCCCTGGTACGGGGCGTGATTCCGCCGCCCTCCCTTCGCCGGACCCCTCATGCGCCATGTCCGCGAAAGGACCCCTCTCATGACCACCACACTCGAACGCCCCGTAGCCCACGAGGATGACCGGCCTCTGCGGACCGCCGGTCTCCTGGACACCACGGACAACGGGCACGGCACGCTCCGCGTCAGCGGCGGCCACGCCTCCCCCAAGGACGTCCAGGTGCCGCCCGCGCTGATCCGTCGTTACGGCCTGCGCAAGGGCGATGCCGTCGACGGCATCTGCGAGCGGCCTCGTGTCCTGGCCACGGTCGGTCTCGTCAACGGCCGTGATCCCCGGACCCTGCCCGGCCGCCCCCACTTCCGTGACCTCACCCCGCTCCACCCCCGCGACCGGCTGCGGCTGGAAACCCCGGCGGGCGGGGCGGCGATGCGTGTCATCGACCTGTTCGCACCCGTCGGCAAGGGCCAGCGCGGGCTGATCGTCGCCCCGCCCAGGACGGGGAAGACGGTGCTGCTGCAACAGCTCGCCGCGGCCGTCGCCGCCAACCATCCCGAGTGCCATCTCATGGTGGTACTCCTCGACGAACGCCCGGAGGAGGTCACGGACATGCGCCGCTCGGTACGGGGCGAGGTGTACGCATCGACCTTCGACCGGCCCGCCCGGGAACACGTCGCTCTCGCCGCCCTGGCCGTGGAGCGGGCCAAACGCCTCGTCGAGCAGGGCCGGGACGTCGTGATCCTGCTGGACTCCCTCACCCGGCTGTGCCGGGCGCACAACAACGCGGCGGGCGCGGGCGGCCGCACCCTGAGCGGGGGCGTCGACGCGGCGGCCCTCGGCGGACCCAAGAAGCTGTTCGGCGCCGCGCGCCTGGCCGAGGAGGGCGGTTCGCTCACCATCCTGGCGACCGCTCTGGTCGAGACGGGTTCCCGTGCGGACGACTACTTCTTCGAGGAGCTCAAGGGCACCGGCAACATGGAGCTGCGTCTGGACCGCTCGCTCGCGGACAAGCGCGTCTTCCCCGCCGTCGACATCGCCCCGTCCGGCACCCGCCGGGACGAACTCCTGCTGCCCGCCGCCACGCTGACGGCCGTACGGGGACTGCGCCGCGCCCTCCGCTCCAGGGGGGACGGACAGGCCACCCTGGAGGTGCTTCTGGAAAGGCTCCGCCGCACCCCGGACAACGCCACGTTCCTCCGTCAGGTGCACCGGACCGTGCCCGGCGCCTGAACGCCGGGCACGGTCCGCCGGGCGGTCCCCCGGATCAGCCGGCGCCGCCCAGTGCGGTGGAGACCAGTGCCCGCGCCTCGTCCTGCACCCGGCTCAGATGACCGGGGCCCTGGAAGCTCTCCGCGTACACCTTGTAGACGTCCTCGGTACCGGAGGGCCGGGCGGCGAACCAGGCGCTGTCCGTGCAGACCTTGAGTCCGCCGATGGCGGCGCCGTTGCCGGGGGCCTCGGTGAGGACGGCGGTGATGGGCTCTCCGGCCAGGGTGCCGGCCGTGACCTGGTCCGGGGAGAGCCGGGCCAGTACCGCCTTCTCCTCCCGTGTCGCGGGCGCGTCGACCCGGGCGTAGGCCGGATCGCCGAAGCGGGCCGTGAGCTCGCCGTAGTGCTGGGACGGGGTGGATCCGGTGACGGCGGTGATCTCGGAGGCCAGCAGGGCGAGCAGGATGCCGTCCTTGTCGGTCGTCCAGACCCGCCCGTCGCGGCGCAGGAACGAGGCGCCCGCGGACTCCTCGCCGCCGAAGCCCAGGGTTCCGTCGAAGAGCCCGTCGACGAACCATTTGAAGCCCACCGGGACCTCCACCAGCGGACGGCCCAGCTCGTGCGCGACCCGGTCGATCATGGAGGAGGAGACCAGCGTCTTGCCGATGCCCGTACCGGCGGGCCAGCCGTCGCGGTGCGTGTACAGATAGCGGATGGCGACGGCCAGGTAGTGGTTGGGGTTCATCAGGCCGCCGTCCGGGGTGACGATGCCGTGCCGGTCGGCGTCGGCGTCGTTGCCGGTGGAGATCGTGTAGGCGTCGCGCTGCGCGATCAGCGAGGCCATGGCGTGCGGCGACGAGCAGTCCATCCGGATCCTGCCGTCCCAGTCCAGCGTCATGAACCGCCAGGTCGGGTCGGCGAGCGGATTGACCACGGTGAGGTCGAGCCGGTGCCGTTCGGCGATCCGGCCCCAGTACGCGACCGAGGCGCCGCCGAGCGGGTCGGCGCCGATCCGGATCCCGGCATCCCGTACGGCGTCCAGATCGAGTACGGACGGCAGGTCGTCGACGTATCCGGTCAGGAAGTCGTGGCGCCCGGTGGTCCCCGCGGACAGCGCCCGCGCGTACGGAACGCGGCGGACCTCCTTCAAGCCGCCCTCGATCAGGGCGTTGGCGCGGTCCTGGATCCACGAAGTGGCGTCCGAACCGGCCGGGCCGCCGTTCGGCGGGTTGTACTTGAAACCGCCGTCGGCGGGCGGGTTGTGCGACGGGGTGACCACGATGCCGTCGGCGAGACCACCGGTGCGGCCCCGGTTGTACGTCAGGATGGCGTGCGAGACGGCGGGGGTGGGCGTGTATCCGTCGTCGGAGTCGATCAGGGCGACCGCCCCGTTGGCGGCGAGCACTTCCAGCGCGGTGACCCGGGCGGGCTCGGACAGCGCGTGGGTGTCGGCGCCGAGGAAGAGCGGCCCGTCGGTGCCCCGCAGGGCCCGGTACTCACAGATCGCCTGGGTGGTGGCGGCGATGTGGTCCTCGTTGAAGGCTGCCGCGAGGGCGGAGCCGCGGTGTCCCGAAGTGCCGAAGGCGACGCGCTGGGCCGGTTCCGCCGGGTCGGGGTGAAGAGCGTAATAGGCCGTCACCAGCCGTGCCACGTCGACCAGGTCTCCCGGCTGTGCCGGCTGCCCGGCCCGTTCGTGCACCATCGGTTCTCCTCGTTGTCGTCGGTCGGTCCGCACGGGTGTGCCATCACCCGGGTCGGACGGGCACCACGATATGTACCCGATCCGCGGCTCCGGCTCCGACGGACCCGCCGCCCCGGCCGGTTCACGCCGTGGACCGGCCGCGAGGAGCACGGCGCACCGGACGCGGCCGATGCCGTCCGGTGCGCCGGGTGGCTCAACGCCCTTGCAGGGACTTCACGTTGTCTCCGAAGGTCCAGCCCTTGGAACCGTCCCAGTTGAGGGACCAGGTCATCAGGCCCTTCAGCGCGCCGTTGTAGTGGTTCCAGGCGTGGGAGACGAGGCCGGTCGTCATATGGCCGCCTCCGGCGCCGGGCTGCGCGGGCAGTCCGGGCACCTGCTTGTCGTAGGGCACCTTGATCGTGGTGCCCTGGATGACGAGCCCGGCGTTGAGGCAGTCCGTCTGGGCGGTGAAGCCCTGGACCGTTCCCGCGGAGTACGAGTCACCGGAGCAGCCGTACATGCTGCCGTTGTAGTACTGCATGTTCAGCCACCAGAGGCGGCCGTTGTCCGCGTACTTCTTGATGATCGGCAGGTACGCGCCCCAGATCGAGCCGTAGACCACGCTGCCTCCGGTGACGTACGCCGTCTCGGGAGCCATCGTCAGGCCGAAGTTCGACGGCATCCGCGCGAGCACGCCGTCGATGATCCGGATGAGGTTGGACTGCGAGGGCGACAGCTGGTTGATGTTTCCCGTACCGACGAGACCTGTCTCGATGTCGATGTCGATGCCGTCGAAGTTGTACTTCTTGAGGATCGGCACCACCGTCTCGACGAACCGGTCGGCGACCGCGGTGGAGCTCAGGTCGATCCCGGCCGTCGCACCGCCGATCGACATGAGGGTGGTCAGGCCCGATGCCTTGGCCTGGCACATCTCGGCGGGGGTGGCCACCTTGACCGTCGAGTCCATCCCGTCCTCCCACAGGACGGTGCCGTCCGAGCGGATGACGGGGAAGGCGGCGTTGATGACGTTGTAACCGTGTGCCGTGATGCGGGAGTCGGTGACCGGGATCCAGCCGAGCGGCGGGTGCACCCCGTTCGCCGCACCGTCCCAGTTCTCCCAGTAGCCCTGGAGCACCTTGCCCGCGGGCTTCGACTTCACCGCGCAGGTCTCCTCCTGCGGCGCGCTCGGCGGCGCGCTCGGCGGCGCCGCCGCGACCAGCATCTGCACGGCGAAAGCCGTTGCCAGGCCGATGCCCAGCAGACGTGACGTCCGACCCATCATCTCTGTCCTCTCCAGCCAGGGCCTGCCGCCGCCCGGCGCGAAGGGTTCGCGCCCGGCCCACCCATGTCGTGACCCTGCCAAACCGTAAAGTGGTCCAGACCTTCGGTCAATAGGTCTGGACCAAGTGCGGGTCACGGAGTGGACCCCGCGGGGCGCCCGCGACGGGCGTCGGCGAGGCCCTGCCAGCGCTCCGCGACATCCGCGACGGCCGGGGGAAGGGGCAGCTGGTCGAGAATCCGCATGGCGATATGGTCCACGAGGTCACCGATGCTGCGCGGCGCGTCGTAGAACGCCGGCATCGGCGGGACGATGCGGGCTCCCATGCGGGAGAGAGCGAGCATGTTCTCCAGATGGATCTCGCTCAGCGGCGTCTCCCGGGGTACGAGGACCAGCGGGCGCCGCTCCTTGAGCATCACATCGGCCGCACGGGAGATGAGGTTGTCGGCGAGTCCGTGCCGGACCGAGGCGAGTGTCTTCATGCTGCACGGAACGATGACCATCCCCGCGGCCGGATACGAGCCGGAGGAGATCGTGGCGCCCTGATCGCCGAACTTGTGGGTCACATCGGCGAGTTCGGAGAGCTGCCGGCTGGTGCGTGAAGTCTCCACCTCGATGGTGGAGCGGGCCCAGGTGCTCAGCACGAGATGGGTCTCCACCTCCGGCACGTCCCTCAGGATCTCCAACAGCCGGACGGCGAACGGGGCCCCGGTGGCGCCGGTGACTCCGACGACAAGGCGGGTGGGGGGTGTGGTGATCACAGCGGGCTCCTGGTGCGGTGGGGCGGGTCGGGGAGGGACGGGCGGGGTCGGGGCGGGACGAGGAGCCGGACCGGCTGTGCGGGTGTCCGGGCCGGGCCCGGGGAGGCGGCCCGGACGGGCCGGCTCCCCGGGCATTCCCGAGGTGATGGGTGCCTCGGTGCTCGGGTCCGGTTACTCAAGGCTGTCCCGCCGGCCTACAGCGGCAGAAGATCCTTCCAGCGTGCGCGCAGCTCCTGGCGGGCCTGCTCGTCGAACCGGTTGGCCGCCGGATAGCGGTCCTTCCAGGCGAACGGCTAGGTCGCGTCGATCAGCACGATGCCCATCGCGAGATCACCCGCGACCCGCTTGTCGGGCGACAGCCTCGGGTCGATGGCGGTGGTGGGGGCGCGCAGCACCTGGAGGGACTCGGACGGATCGACCCGGGTGAACACCGCCCACAGGACGTGATGGATATCGGTGACATCGATGTCCTCATCGACCACGACGAAGTACCGTTCCATGCCGCCGGTGCGCCTGCGCCCGGCTGCCGCGAGCAGCGCGTGCATGGCGTCGCCCGCCCCGGTCTGCTTGAGGGAGACGACCATCATCAGCTGGCGTGCGTAACCCCACACACCCTGGACGTTCTGCACTCCGGAGGCTTCCAGGTGGTCCCAGGTCACCGATGCCGAGTACAGCGGGACGGCCTGGTCACCTGCGGGCACGGTCGGGAGCATCGGTGGGGCGCCGAGGATGATCGGATCGTCGCGGTGCAGGATCCGTGTGACACGCACGACGGTCTCCCGGCCCGAGTGCGTGTAGTAGCCGGTCCACTCCCCGAAGGGGCCCTCCAGTACGGACTCCTCTTCGAGCGGCGGCAGTTCGCCCTCGATGACGATCTCCGCGTGGGCCGGGACCGGCAGTTCGCTGCCCGGCGGGTACAGGACCTCGACCCCCTGGCCGCGCAGCCCGCCCGCGAGGTCGTACTCCGACATTCCGGAAGGTGCGGCGATCGCCGCGGCGGTCGAGAGGATCGGGTCCTGGCCCACCACCACCGCGATCGGGCAACTCCGGCCGCGCTCCCAGTACTTCTCCGCGATCGCCCTGGCGTGCCGGTTGCCGAGCATCCACAGGGAGAGCCGGTCCTTGCCCTGGACACAGGCCCGGTAGGTGCCGACGTTGACCCAGCCGCTGTCGGGGTCGCGGGTGATGACCATGCAGGCGGTGCCGATGTAGCGGCCGCCGTCCCCGTCGTGCCAGCGCGGCGCGGGGAAGATGCCCAGGTCCACGTCCTTGCCGGTCAGGACGTTCTCCAGGACCGGTCCCGTGGTGACGTCCACCGGCGGGACCGGTTCGATCCGCTTGCTCAGGTCCTTCCAGGCCCGCACGATGTCGAGCTTGGGTGTGTCGGCGGGCAGGCCGAGGGCCACCGCCGTACGGGCGGCCGTCCCCATGAAATTGGTGAAGACCCGGTACCCCGCCGGGAAGCCGGGAATGTTGTCGAACATCAGGGCGGGGCCTTCCTGCTCCGCCAGCAGTTCGGTGATGCCTCCGATGTCCAGATCGCGGTCCGCGCCGTCGATCCGGAGGACCTCGTCCTCCCCGAGTGTTTCGGTCATGCGGTCGATGTAGTGCCGAAGATCCTTGAATGCGGTCATGTGCCGTCGGGAGCCGGACAGTGCGCCCGGTCTCTCCCGTCCTCCTCTTCCGGTCTCTTCCGTGCTGTCGGCAGCCGCGCCCGGAGCGACACCGCAGGGGTGCGGCTCCGCGTGGATGGTGAGCGCGCGGGGTGCCCGCACATCGAGAATTCCGACCGGCCACGACCGTGCTCAACGAGTGCGGCCCGCCCTGCCGGTTTCTGCGCGGACTAGAGTCGTGAACCGTGGAAAGCCTCGATCTGCAGCTCATTCATGCACTGGAGATCGACGGGCGCGCGCCGCTGCGCCGGATCGCCTCGGCGCTGGGCGTCTCGGACCAGATGATCGCCCGCCACTACGCCCGCCTGCACGAGACGGCCGGGCTCCGTGTCATCGGCCGGCTCAATCCCCGGCCCGTCGGACAGTCCGTGTGGATTCTGCGGCTGAGCTGTGTGCCCAGTGCCTCCCTCGGCCTGGCGCGGGCGCTGGCCGAGCGGGCGGACACCCGGTGGGTCCAGCTCGCCTCCGGCGGAACGGAGATCATCAGCCATCTCGCGGTCCACAGCGACCAGGACCGGGACGCGCTGCTGATGAAAAGGATTCCGGCGAGCCGCCGGGTCACCGCGGTCTCCGCGCACCGCATGCTGCGGCTCTTCAAGGGGGGCCCGACCGGCTGGGCCGGCCCGGCGTCCGTGCTGAGCCGGGAGGCGGCTGCCGCGCTCACTCCCCCGTACCCGTCGCCCGACGCCCAGTCGCCGCCGGTCCTGCTCACCGCCCTCGACCACGTCCTGATCGGCGCGCTGGCCCGGGACGGGCGCACGCCGTATGCCGCGCTGGCGGCGGAGGCGCGCTGCCACGAGTCGACGGTGCGCCGCCGTATCGCGCACCTGCGTGAGGCCGGGGCCCTCTTCTTCGCCCTGGACATGGACGAGCGCGCACTCGGCAAACCGGTCCGCACGGCCCTGTGGATGTCGGTGCGGCCGTCGCGGCTGGCGGCCGTCGGAGCCGCCCTGGCGGACCATCCCGAGGTGGCGTACGCGGCGGCGACCACAGGGCGGACGAACCTGCTCGCCTCCGTCCTCTGCCCAAACGACGAACACCTCTACAGCTATCTGACCGACCGCGTCGGAACCTTGGACGGCGTCGACGCGGTGGAGAGCGCGCCCGTCATGCGTACCGTCAAGCGCGTCGGCACCGTGGCCCGGACGGGGCCCGCCGGGCAGGGTCCGGAGCGCCCGGGGACGTGAGCACCCGGAGAGCGGGGCGGGGCTGTCCCCGGTCCTGCCGGGAGATTCGGCCGGTGTCCGGCGAGCGGGCGCTCAGGCGGGGGGCGTGCGGCTGAGGGCCTCGTAGCCGTGCTGGTGGAGCCGGGCGGCGGAGGTGGGGAAGTAGCCGGGGTCGGTGGAGATCCCGAGCCCCTCGGCATCGAACAGGGCGGCGTCGGCGGACTGGGAGCGCAGATAGGACATCGGACGGTCAGCTCCCTGCGGATGCCGGGCGGCGGGCGCACCGGTCGATCTCCTCCTGGCGGAGCCAGCAGGCGGCGAGGTGGGCGGTGGTGGCGGAGCCCGCGTCGCCGAGGTCGCAGTACCCGAGCATGCGCAGCGTCTCGTCCCAGGCCCTGCGGAGCGAGGCGGGTGCCGGTGGCCCTGAGCCGGCGGCGGCGAGGGCAACACGGGCGGAGCGCCAGCGGCGGACCCCGGTTTCGAGGAGGCCGTCGAAACCGGGGAGGGCGGTGACACCGTGCCGGACCCGGTCGACGGCCAGGGCCACCTGGGCGGGATCGTCCATGAGGGCGGCCATGCCGAGGCCCGCCAGGAGCCGTTCGGCGTCCAGGCCCATCAGCATGACGCCCGTCTCGGTGAGCGCGGGGTCATCGACCGAGGACAGGGAGAACCGGGGATCGTAGTCGTCCCCGTGACGGTCGCGGCCGTCGCGGTACTCGGTGTGCTCGTGGGCGCCGCGGTGTCCGAGGCTGTCGCGGTCAGACACGGGCGGCCACTCTGTCCTCGGTGCGCCGCAGGCCCGCGGACGCCTCCAGGCGGGCGGCGACGGCGGTGGCCACCCGGGCGGTCGCGACACGGTGGCCGTCGATGTTGCGGGCGGCCGGGCCCAGCACCATCCCGGCCGCCGCGCCCACGGCGAACACCCGGGGGGCGTTGCGGTAGGCCAGGGTCCGCTCGTCCAGGTCGGGCCAGCCGTCGCGGGGCGAGGGAATGCCGCGGGGCAGGAGCTGTTCACCGTTGGAGACGGTGGTGCCGAGGGCCAGCACGACATGGTCGCCGATGACCTCCGCACCGCCGGAGAGCCGGACGGCGGCGCGGCCGGCCCGTCCGGGTGCCACGGCGGTGACGGAACGGCCCCGGTGAACGGTCAGCCGGCCGTCGGCCTCGGCGCGTTGCAGCAGGGGGCGGAACTCGAACATGACCGACGCCCGGCGCTGTCCGCCCATCAGGATCCGGCGGTCCTCCCAGCTCGTCCCGTCGAAACGTGCCCGGCCCTCGGCACGGAAGAACGACGCGTTGACGTCGGCGCATTGATAGCGCTCTTGGGGAGCACGCAGGACCCAGTGCACGCGCTTTCCGTCGTTGAGGGCGTTGGTGATGAGGTGGGCCGCGCTGAGACCGGAACCGATGACGACCAGGCGCTGGGCGTCCTGGGGCACCGGCTCGTCCCAGTAGCTGACGTTGCGGGGAGTGGCCTCGCCGTCCCACCAGTCGAAGGGCGCGGGGCGGCGCTCCTCACCGAGGCACAGGACCGTGTACGGGGCGGTGACCGCGAAACCGTCGCCGCGGACGGTGACACCGTCCGCGGTGGGCCGGACTTCGCGGACGGAGGCCCGCCAGGTGCGCCGGTCCACATGGTGCAGCGAGGCGACGTGCTCGCAGTAGGCCTCGAAGACATCGACGGGCACGACGGAGCGGTGCCCCGCCTGGGCCATACGGATCTCGCGGCGCTCGACGGGCGTGAGCCGCGACCAGTGGAGCCGGGCGAAGTCGAGCAGTTCGCAGTCGCGGTAGCCCTCGACTCCGGGGTGGTGCTCGTAGGGCGAGCGCAGGACCCGCTGCCCCAGAACGTCGACGCGGTCGAAGAAGCGGCCGCACGGCCGCCCTTCCCGGTCGAGAAGGGCGACATCGCGCACGCCGAGGTGCCAGAGCGCGGAGGCGACGGCGAGTCCCGCGGGGCCGGCACCGACGATGACCACGTCCGCCTCGGCGGGTGGCGGGGCGGTGGGCGTGCTGTACGGGGCGGGCAGCCAGTCGCGCCCCCGGGGCGAGTCCAGCAGGTGGGGCTCGGGGACGAAGGTGATCACCCGATGACCGTCACCGGGACGATGACCTCGATGACCGGACGTTGGGGCATTCCCTCGGCGACCAGCTGCTCCAGCGTCCTGGCGCTGGTCTCCGGGCTGTCCGTGGCGATCGGGCTGTACCGGGAGTACGCGTAGGTGGGCCGTCGGCCCGTGGTCTCCAGGGAATACATCTTCACCACGGCTTCGCCGGGGCGCACTTCGCCGCCGTAGAACGTGAGCCGGCGCTGATCGGGGGTGATGAAGGACTTGGAGAACTGGCGCGACATCACCAGGGTGTCGGCGTCGTCGACGAACACGGAGTCCTCGTCGGTGGCCGCCTGCATGGCCACCCACGTACGGTCCGTCAGGTTGGTCTCGGACTTGATGATCTGCCAGCGACCCGGCTCGGGGAGATTCACACAGACGGAGACATCGTGGTCGACGGTGTCAATTGCACCGGAAATCATCAGCACATGACGGCGTATGTCTGCGACGCCCGCCATCTGAATGTCACGGGCCCGGACCCGCGAGGAAACGTCTATTCCGGACACTTCCAGTGGCGCCATCAAAATCTCCCCGATTTCTCGAAAAGGAAGCCAGGTGTCGCAAGTGCCCACGACATTTTCACAGGCCCTGCACCCTGTCAAGCACGGTTGTGCGGGCCGGTGTTGGGGATTCGACACCGGCCCGAAGGGGAACGTTTCAAGCCGCCCGGAGAGTTCCCCCCTCCCTTCCGGATGCCTCGCCTTCGGCACCGACATGGGTGATCTCGAAGGTGTCCAGGTCGCGAATGCGGATCTTGAGAACGAGCCCGTCCCTCACCCTGACGGAAAACTCCAGCGGCCGGCCGGGGACATCGTCGGTCTCGTACGCCCGGAAAACCGATCTGTCGGCAATGGCGAAGAGCGCCTTGTGCACGGCGTTCCGGTGGATCTGGCAGGCCGTGCGCGACCAGCGCTCCAGCAGCTCCCATCCCGCGGTCAGCCGGAGCGGTCCGCGTACGGCCGGGTCGGCACCGGCCGGACGCCGCACCGGCACCTGGCTCCCGGAAGGGTGGCCCCCGCCCGGGGGGTGGCCGAGCATGGCGCGGGCAACCTGCAGTTTGGCCCGGCCGGCGGGGGTCGGGCGGTGCCGCTGGACCGTGCGCAGGATGCGCTCCGCGGTCCAGCCGTCGCCGGTGCCCAGGTAGCCGACCGCCTGGCGGTACAGGAAGTCCGCCTCCTCCCCGCTCAGCCGGCCCGCCGAGGACGCGAGGAGCTCGATGTGCCGTTCGCGGGGGCTGGCGGCCGTGGGAATCAGGTCCTCCGGGCCCGTGCCGGGGTCCGCCGGCCGGCGGAGCGTGATCATCCCCTCCCCCAGTTCGTCGAGGATCGCGAAGAACAGCCGGCTCCCCTCGTCGAGCAGGTCCGCGTCGACCACGTCGACACGGCAGGGGCCCACCTGGCCGAGCCACGCCAGCGCGATCTCCCGGAGGCTGTGGACCACCCGGTCCCGGTGCGGGAACCGTCCCGCCCCGTGGCGCCGAATCCGTTCGGCGGGGCTCCCGTCGTCCTCGTTCGCGGCACACGCGGGGTCCTCGGGGGCGATCAGCCTCAGACCGACGCGCGCCTGCCGGGACCACGTGGCCGTGACACCCGTGCCGATCAGGGCCCGCACCGGTAAGAAGCCGACCGTTCCGCGCTCGGCCCGCACAGCGAATTGACGCATCCCTACCCCCAGAATCCATCGGCACGGTCACGGCGCCGAGCAGTGACAGGAAGGTCCGCCACCGTGCCTCGGTGACCTCGCGGTACTCACCCTTGGCGATCTTCACATTTCATGCCGGAAGGTATTTCCTTCACTTTCCGTCACTTAGCAAAGTAGCTGCGTCCCGGGGGTGCCACATCTTCCAAAGTGCTGTTGTGCCAGGGGCGTTCCGGATGACCGGCCCACCTCGCCAAGTCCGTGTTGGACCCATCGGCGGAAGGGGCGAGCATGTCCGCCCCCATCCGGTCCCACGAATGTTCACGAGGCTGTTCAGTCAGGGGAAACGACCACGGGCGCGGCGGTGGCGGGGCGGCAACCGGACACCTCTCGGAATCCTTGCCGCACCACCACCGCCGCGCCCGCTCGTCCGGACAGGAGACTCCTGTCCGGACGGTGAATCGGACCGGCCGGCCGGGATCAGACCGCCGGGGCCGGGTAGGTCGGGTACTCCACGCCGGAGACGTGCTGGACGACCCGGATGACCTGGCAGGAGTAGCCGAACTCGTTGTCGTACCACAGGTAGAGGATCGCGTTGTCGCCATCGACCTTGGTGGCGCCCGCGTCGACGATCGAGGCGTGGCGCGAGCCGATGAAGTCGCTGGAAACCGCGTCGGGGGCGCTGATGAAGTCGATCTGGCGCTTGAGCGGCGAGGTGAGCGAGACATCGCGGAGGTGGTCGAGGACCTCCTCGCGGGTGGTCTCGCGCGCCAGCCGCAGGCTCAGGATCGCGATCGAGACATCCGGCACGGGGACGCGGATCGAACTGCCGGTGATCGGCGCCTTGAGCGCGGGCAGCGCCTTGGCCACGGCGGAGGCGGCGCCGGTCTCGGTGATGACCATGTTGAGCGCCGCCGAGCGGCCACGGCGGTCGCCCGAGTGGTAGTTGTCCAGAAGGTTCTGGTCATTGGTGTACGAGTGGATGGTCTCCACATGTCCGCGCAGGACGCCGTACTCGTCCGCCATCGCCTTCAGCGGCGGCACGATTGCGTTGGTGGTGCACGAGGCGCAGGAGATGATCTGCTCGTCCGGCTTGATCGTGTCGTGGTTGACGCCGTGGACGATGTTGGGGACGTCGCCCTTGCCCGGCGCGGTCAGGACGACCTTGGCGATACCGGGGCGCAGGTGCTTCGACAGGCCCTCGCGGTCGCGCCACTTGCCGGTGTTGTCGATGAGGATGGCGTCCTTGATGCCGTACGCCGTGTAGTCGACCGCTGTCGGGTCGTCGGAGTAGATCACCTTGATCTCGTTGCCATTGGCGACGATCGTGCTGTTCGCCTCGTCAACGGTGATCGTGCCGTGGAACTGGCCGTGGATGGAGTCGCGGCGCAGCAGCGAGGCGCGCTTGACGATGTCCTGGCCGACACCCCTGCGGACGACGATGGCCCGCAGCCTCAGACCGTTGCCGGAGCCGGTCTTCTCGATGAGCAGACGGGCGAGGAGACGGCCGATGCGTCCGAATCCGTAGAGGACGACATCGCGCGGCTCACGGCGGTCGATCTTGTTGTCACCCGTGGCGCCGGCGACGACCTCGGCGGTGAACTCCGCCACCGAGAGCCCGCGCCCGTCGGCCCGGTACGTCGCGGCGAGCATGCCGATGTCGATCTGCGAAGGGCCGAGATCGAGCGTGGTGAGGGCCTGGAGGAACGGCAGCGTCTCGGTGACCGAGAGCTCCTCACCGGCGATCTGCCGGGCGAACCGGTGCGTCTTGAGGATGCTGACCACCGACTTGTTCACCAAGGAGCGGCTGTGGAGGAGGACGGTGACGTCCTGCTCCCGGTGCAGCTTCCCGATGATCGGGATCATCGACTCCGCGATCTCCTCGCGGGTCTTCCAGTTGGTGAACGAGTCGTCATTGACAGTCACAGGTTTATCTTTCGAGCTAGGCGGCGCTCATATGGTAACCCCATGCCACTTTGATCATTCAAACGGTGCCCAGACGCGGCGCATGGTCCGGGCGGTCAGGGCGGTCCGGGCGGTCCGGGCGGTCCGGGCGGTCCGGGCGGTCCGGGCGGTCCGGGGACTGTCAGTCCTGGGTGCGAGGATCACGGCATGGTGATGTGTGACTATTTCTCGGCCTCCGATGACGACGCGGCCGTCAGCGTTCTCGACGAACCAGGTGGACCGGATCCTTCGGTCTTCGACGTGGTGTCGCTGAAAGGGATCGACCCGGTCGTGGTGATGCCGCGGCTGGAGTCGATCCTGACGGGCCGCACCTATGACGAGGCGGTCGGACATCCCCGCTCCGGGAAGCTGCTTTCGTCCCCCGAAGCGGAAAGCGCGTTCATCGTGAGCGTGTCCGACACCCTTCAGGAGGCGCTGGCCTCGGCCACCCACGACTCCCTGCGCGAAGCGGCCGGCACCTGGGCCGGTACGGATGAGCTGCTCGCCTCGGGCATACCCTCCGAGACCGCGGCCCAAGTGGCGGTCCAGCTGGCGGAACTGGCCGGTCGGGCACGGTCGGCCGGTCACCGGCTGTACTGCTGGTGGGCCCTCTGAGGTGCGACGGGGCCGGAGCCGGGGTTCCGCGGCCCTCGGGGGCACGGACCCCCGGGCCGCCGGGCCGGCCCGAGCACCGGCGGCACACCCGGCCGGCGTTCGGGCCGGGTGCTGGGCCCGGCCCCCTTCCCCGCCTCCGGCCGCGCGGCGGTCAGGCCAGGTCCAGCAGCTGTTCGTAGAAGCCGCCGAATCCACGTCGTCTGTCCACGAAGTGCAGCTCCAGAATCCAGTGGCGGACCCGCCCCGCACGGTCGGTACCCCGCAGCGGTGCCGTGTTGTCCGGGGTGATGTAGGACCGCGCCTTGGCACCGTCGTTCGTCTCGTGCGGGAACTCCCCCACGAGATGCCCGGAGTGCCAGATGCCGATCTCCCAGCCGGCCTCTTCCGCCAGCCGCTCGACCTCGGTGTACAGCTGCCGGCCGGTGATGTCCGGATCCCCCGCGAACACCGCGCGCCCCGCGTCGAACACGCGGGGCAGATCCACCAGCAGCCGGCGCTTGTCCGGATCGTCGCCGAAGACATAGCTGCGGCCGAAGTCCGCCTCGTACTCCTCGAAGATCGGGCCGAAGTCGGCGAAGGCCACGTCGTCCTCGCCGATGACGCGGTCGGGCGGGTTGTCCCTGTAGGGGAGCAGCGTGTTCGGCCCGGAGCGGATGATCCGCTTGTGCCAGTGCTTGGTGGTGCCGAACATGTCGTTGGCCAGGTCCCGGATGCGGTCGCTCGCCTCGCGCTCCCCTGCACCGGGCGCGACCAGTCCGCGCGCCTCCACCTCGGCGAACAGCGCGACGGCCTTCTCCTGCGCCGCCACCAGTCCCGCGGCCCGCCCGGCCTCATCCGGTCCGGAAGGATCAGACGTCATGTGGTGGCCCCCTGCGTTCCTCGTGTCGTGGCGCCCATCCTAAAGCGTGTCCCGTAGCCGGTCCCTGGAAGGCGTCCGGAGGGCGGAGGCCGGCGGATCCGCCTCAGTAGGGGTGCTTTTCGGGCCTGTTCCGCCACGCGTCGTACGCGCTTCTGCCGAGCTCCGGGAAGCTCTGCACCATACGGATGCTCCGCTCGCCGATCGGCTTCTTGAAGTCCTCGTACTGGTACTCGTCGCTGAAGCCGATCTCCTCGGTGGCCTTCAGGTCGCGGCTGAAGTAGACGGCGTCGAACCGTGACCAGTAGATGGCGCTCATGCACATCGGACACGGCTGGCCGCTGGTGTAGATCTCGCAGCCCTTGAGCATCCGGGCCCGCCTGGGCACCCGGTCGGGCGACTCGGGCTCACGGCGGATGAGCTTCAGCGTGCTCTTGTTCCGGTACTTCACCGCGATGGTCGGAGCCTCCGGGTTGAGCACCTGGATCGCCTTGCGGATGGCCTCCACCTCACCGTGCGCGGTGGGGTCACCGGTCAGCAGGACCCGGTTCTGGCCGCGGGCGATGATCTCACCGTTCCGGGTGACCACCGCGCCGAACGGCCCGCCCCAGCCGTTCACCACCGACTCCTTGGCCAGCCGTACCGCCTCGGCCATGAACTTCTTCTTCGCCATGCCGTTTCTCCGTCGCCCAGGTCCGGCCTCCCCTCCGGCATGCACACAGCGGGGAAGGCATATGGATGCATTCGTCCCCTCTCACAAGACAGCCATCTTCGTGGTCCGGGCAACTCGGACCACCCGCACGGGACCCCGCACTCCCCGGCCCCTGTTGGTGTCGGTCCCGGTGCCGCACGTCCGGTGCGTCACCGGGACCATCACCGGAAACGGACCGCCTCGTGGCCCGGACAGGTGACACGGGCACTCGGTCAGGCTCCCGGGGTGGGCGGGAACACCTTCGGGTCACACCACCGGCCCCGCTGACAGCAGCCGTTCGGGTGGGAGCCGGGCCGCCGACCGTGCGGCTCCCACCCGGTCGGTCACTTCCGCACGCCGACCGCGCGGATGATCTCCTGCTTGACCTCGCCACCCCTGTCGTCGGCGGCCGAGGCCCGCACGGAGATGTACCGCGCGTCGCGCGGCACCCGTACGGAGCCGGCCCAGGCGGCGGACTCACCGCGTACGCCGTCGAGTTCGACGGACGTCCACGTCGCGCCGTCGTCGAAGGAGACCTCCAGAGCGGAGCCGGTGATCCTCCCGGTGTCCGTCGCACCCTTGATGTACTCGGAGAAGATCCCGAGATCCAGCCGCTTCCCGGCCCTCACATCACCGTGCAGGTCGGTGTCGACGTCGAATCCGAGGTTGAGCACCGGCAGATACGTCCACCGGTCGGCGGGCGTGGCGGACGACTTGAAGGTCCATTCGGAGTGGCCCTTCGTGGAGATCCGCCAGACGCCCGGGTCCAGGGTGGTGTCGGTGACCACCTTGAAGTCCTGCTCGGTCGGCTCGACGTTCCAGGCGTGCACCCCCGAGCTCTGCTTCCGGTCGACCCGTACCCCGTCCACGTACACCTCGGTGAACTGGGTCATCGAGCTCTGGTTGAACACGTAACCGAAGCCGGTGTGGTCCGGTCCGGAGTCGCCCCAGCCCGGCGTGTTGAACTCCAGGTTGTTGCCCGCGCGCCGCTGGCCCCAGCCGAGACCGGTACCCAGCCATGGGTGCCAGACCGGCTTGAACCAGTCGGTCCCTGAGCGCGCGCCGCCGCGGTAGTGCACGACGCCGCTGCGCTGCTCAAGGGCGCCCGGACCGCTGGACATGGACTCGTGCCAGCCCTGGCCGGCACCGACGCTGACGTAGTCGGTGCGCTCCGCGGGGAACGCGATCCTCTCCTGGAATCCGATGCCGACGGGGAAGCTGTCGGTGATCGAGTAGCGGAACTCGCCGCCGTCGGCGGGCTTCGGCGCATGGAACTTGTTGTTGACCACGGCCAGTTCGCTCCTGCCCGGCCGGTACGTGAGATCGGTGGGGATCGCCCCCGGGTATCCCTCACTGAGGTCGTAGACATACGGCGTGAACTCGGTACCAGTCAGTTCCACGCCCCGGCCGAGCCGGGCGGCCTCGATCAGCGCCGCCCCGTCCTCAGCGTTCACCGTCGCGCTGTACAGCGGACGGGTCGTACCGCCGGGCACGCTGAAGTCGGCCATCAGCCGCCCGGGAACCTCGTCGGTGACGAACAGGGCCTTGGCGCCCGCGTCCTGCGCGTTCCGGGCCAGTTCAGTGGTCGGGAGCCCGTCGGTGCGGCGCACGACGACCGCCTTGCCCGTCACGTCCTTCCCGGCGTAGTCGGCGGGGCTTCCGGCGCCCGCGTCCACCAGGGACATCCGCTTCCGCCCGGTGAACTGGTCCGATCCGTACTGCACTGTGGCCTCACCGAGCCGCTTGCCGCCTGCTGCGACATCGAGTTGCGGCTTGCCGAGCCGCCAGACGGTCCGGTACTCGAAGGTGCCCGTGCCGGGCTTACGGGTCGGCGCGGCGAAGACGCTGTCGTACATCGGCGGGACCTGCACGGTCCCCGTGAGGGACGTGCCGTTCGCGGCCCGGTTGTACCTCATCAGCAGCTGACGGGTCTCTGTCCGCCGGTCCACCTCGGCGCGTATCTCCCGCAACTTCGCCCCGTCGAGGGTGACTTCGCGGTCCCGGTCCATGGTGACCTCGGGCTCGGCGAGAAACCCGAGGCCGAGCGAGTCCCCGCCCCCGCTGCCGCGCACATCGAGGAAGCTGGACAGGGAGTACGTGCCGGGCCGCAGGCGCAGTTCGAGCGTGCCGGACTGGCCGACCGCGGCCGGGAAGGCCGACTCGTCCTCGGCCAGCCTCTTCAAGGTCAGGTTTGCGGCGGACGCCGCGCCGTCGCGGTCCTTGACGTGGACGGTGAGCGTGTAGCGCTCTTCCTCCTTGGTCAGGCCGAAGGCCGTGTGCGCCACCGTCGTGTCGCCTTCCATGGCGACGATCCGTCCGGAGGTGGAGCCGACGGGCGCGGCGGTACCGTCACCGGTGACGGTGGTCCGCGCGGTGCCGTGTGCCGGAACGGTGAGGGTGCGGTCCGCGAGCGTGATCACGCCGTCGGGAGCGCCCTCGGCGGACAGCGCCAGGGTGACCGGCCGGTCGGATCCGTTGGTGTAGGTCAGCGTCTTCGTGACCGGCTGGTTCATCTCGTAGGGCCAGCTGGTGAAGCCGAGGTCGGCGCTGCCGGTCGCGGTGATCTGCGCGGCGATCGCGGACGGGACGTCCACGCGGCCCGCGCCCACCTCGTACGACGTACCGCCGATCTGCTCGGACGTGCTCATCAGCCCGTCCTTGAGCTGCTGTCCGCTCCAGTCGGGGTGCTTCTCGGCGAGCAGCGCCGCCACGCCCGCGACGTGCGGGGTGGCCATGGACGTGCCACTCATCGATGTGTACGGGCCACTGCCGCTCACGAGCTGCGAGCGGGCCGCGAGGATGTCCACGCCCGGCGCGGACAGGTCGGGCTTCAGCGCGTTGTCGCCGAAGCGCGGGCCCTGGCTGGAGAACGCCGCACGCCTGTCGGCGGAGTCGACCGCGCCGATCGTCAGCGCGGAGTCGGCCGCGCCGGGGGAACCGATGCTGCCGGGTGAGCCGGCGTTGCCGGCCGCGATCACGAACAGGGCGCCCGTGTCCTTGGAGAGGGCGTTCACCGCCTGGGCCATCGGGTCGGTGCCGTCGCTGCCCTCCCGCGATCCGAGGCTCATGGAGATGATCTTGGCGTGGACGTCCTTGGCCGCCCATTCCATCCCGGCGATGATCTGTGAATCGAATCCGGAACCCTCGTTGTTGAGAACCTTGCCGACGGCGAGCGTGGCGCCGGGCGCGACTCCCTTCTCCTTGCCGTCGGACGCGGCACCGCTGCCGCCGACGGTGGAGGAGACATGGGTGCCGTGGCCGTGCCGGTCGGCGACCTCCTGGCCGTCGATGAAGCTCCTGGTCTCGCTCACCCGGTCCTTGAGGTCGGGATGGGTCAGGTCCGCGCCCGTGTCGAGGACGGCGACCTTGACACCTTTGCCGGTCAGCCCGTCCTCCCAGGCGGCGGGGGTGCCGATCTGGGCGTTACTGGCCTCCATCGCGGCGTCGACGCGTGCGTCCAGCCAGATCTTCTCGACGCCTCCCGACAGACGCGCGCGGCCTGAAGTCGCTCCGCGTACGGCGGAGCCGGCTTCCGGTGCGACCGTGCGCCAGAACTCCCCGGACTTCGATGCCTCCAGGGCCGCACCGCCTATGCTCGGCAGCCCACGGACCTGGCGGGCTCCGTGCGGTGTCGTACTCCGGGCGTTCTTCGCATACGTCACGATGAGCGGGAGGCCACCGGACGACGCGTCGCCGAACCCCTGCTCGATCAGAGCCGTGACGTCGAAGAGTCCGGCGTCGAGGACGCCCGCCCGGAGGTAGGGCCGGACCTCGTCGGGTACGACGGTGATCCGGCCGTCCGATATCTCGCTGCGAACCGCTCCGGTCGCGCCCTCGGGGCGCTCCACGGCGACCGCCTTCCGGCCCGCCCCGAGGTCGGTCACGGTCACCTGGTCACCGGTGATCAGGGTGACGGTTCGCGCGGTGCCGGGTGCACGGACGGGCGATGCGGCACGGTCGGTGCCCGCCCCCGCCGCGCCCGATGCCCCGGCCGCGACGGCCTGCCCGGCCGGAAGCAGGACGAGCGACAGCCCCGCCGCCAGCAGCCTGGTCCTCCGTCTCGCGGATGATCTGGTCATGGATGGCTTCTCCTCCACGCACCCGGTGAATGGGTGGTTCCGGGTGCTGCACAGAGTTTTCGCGGCGGCAACTCGCGTGTCGACCGTTCCGCCCTGGCGGATGCCTGCCTTGACGGAGACCCGTCAAGGTGCGGCCGCGGTGCACGGAATCACCCTGCGCCCGGCCGTGGTGACGGACCCACTGGCCGAAAATCACTCCCCGAACACTCCGGGGATCACCTTCGGGACTCGTGGGCGGGCAGAGGCCCGGGTCCCCTGAGCGACACCGCCATGAGCACGCTCCCGCACGCCCGGGTCTACGGTGGAGAGCGACTGCCCGGCGGGCGGCCCGAAGACCGGCCGGTCATGGACCGCCCGTGTCAGCGGTCGGCGTCCACGTCCGTACACGTCACTACCGTGCTCAGCAGGAACGGCGCACTTCGTCAGACCTCTGCCAGGTTCACGAGGAGACAGACATGAAAATGCTCATCAACGTCCCGGAGACCGTGGTCGACGACGCGCTCCGGGGCATGGCCGCCGCGCACCCCGAGCTGACCGTCGATGTCGACAACCGGGTGGTCGTGCGTCGCGACGCCCCCGTGGCCGGGAAGGTCGGGCTCGTGTCCGGCGGCGGGTCCGGGCACGAGCCGTTGCACGCCGGGTTCGTCGGGCCGGGGATGCTCTCCGCCGCCTGTCCCGGGGAGGTGTTCACCTCGCCCGTACCGGATCAGATGGTACGGGCCGCCGCCGCGGTCGACAGCGGGGCCGGGGTCCTCTTCATCGTCAAGAACTACACCGGTGACGTGCTGAACTTCGAGATGGCCGCCGAACTCGCCGAGGACGAGGGCGTACGGGTCGCCCAGGTTCTCGTCGATGACGACGTGGCGGTGAGCGACAGTACGTTCACGGCCGGGCGGCGGGGCACGGGGGCGACGCTGTTCGTCGAGAAGATCGCCGGGGCCGCCGCCGACGAGGGCGCGTCGCTGGAGCGGGTGACCGAGGTGGCGCGGCAGGTGAACGCGCGGTCCCGGAGCTTCGGGGTGGCACTGAGTTCGGTCACCACTCCGGCGAAGGGCAGTCCCACCTTCGATCTTCCCCCGGGTGAGCTGGAGTTGGGCATCGGCATTCACGGCGAACCCGGCCGGGAACGGCGCCCCATGATGACCTCCGGGGAGATCGCCGACTTCGCGGTGCACGCCGTGCTGGACGACCTTCGGCCCACCGGCCCGGTGCTGGTGCTCGTGAACGGTATGGGGGCGACCGGGCTGCTGGAGCTGTACGGGTTCACTGCCGAGGTGCAGCGGGTGCTCTCCGGGCGAGGTGTCCCCGTGGCCCGTACGCTCGTGGGGAACTACGTGACCTCGCTCGACATGGCGGGCTGCTCGGTGACGCTGTGTCAGGTCGACGAGGAGCTGCTGCGGCTCTGGGACGCGCCCGTGCGGACTGCCGCGCTCCGCTGGGGCTGCTGAGCCCCGGCGCCCCGCGTACCGACCGCCCCGCTCTCACCCGTACCGCCCGCCCCGCCCGTCCGCTGCGCGCACAGCGCCGGGATCCCCCGCGCCGGACCGGACCGAGGAACAGGAGACCTTGTGCTCGACACCGACTTCTTCCGCCGTTGGATGGCCGCCGTAGCGGCTGCCGTGGACCGTGAGGCGGACCGTCTGACCGAACTGGACTCGGCGATCGGTGACGCCGACCACGGCAGCAATCTCCAGCGCGGCTTCACCGCGGTGACGGCGGTCCTGGCCAAGGACGCCCCCTCGACGCCTGGAGCCGTACTGACCCTCGCCGGACGACAGCTGATCTCCACCGTGGGCGGTGCGTCCGGGCCGCTGTACGGAACGCTGCTGCGCCGTACGGGCAAGGCCCTGGGCGAGTCCGCCGAGGTGACGCCGGGGCAACTGGCCGAGGCCTTCGCCGCGGGGGTCGCGGCAGTGGGGCAGCTCGGCGGGGCGCAGGCCGGGGACAAGACGATGCTCGACGCGCTGCTGCCCGCCGCCGACGCCCTGGGTTCGTCGTTCCGGGCGGCCGGGGACGCGGCGCGGGCCGGTGCGCTGGCCACGGTTCCCCTCCAGGCGCGCAAGGGGCGGGCCAGCTATCTCGGCGCGCGCAGCATCGGGCACGAGGATCCGGGGGCCGCCTCGTCCGCGCTGCTGGTCGCCGCGCTGGTCGAGGCCGAAGAGCCGGCCGGGGCCGGGGAGAGCACCGCAAACACCGGGGCCGGCGGGATGACGGACGGGAGCGGCGCATGAGTGCGCGCGAGCAGGTCGGGATCGTCCTGGTCTCGCACAGCGGGCCGGTGGCCGAGTCCGTCGCCGAGCTGGCACGGGGGCTCGCGGCGGGGGGTGCCACCGCACCCGTCGCCGCGGCCGGTGGTCTGCCCGACGGGGGGTTCGGGACCAGCGCCGAACTGATCGCCCGCGCCGCCGAGTCGGTCGACCGCGGGGCCGGGATCGCGGTGCTGGTCGATCTTGGCAGCGCGGTGCTGACGGTGAAGTCGATGCTCGCCGAGGGCGACGAGCTGCCGGCCGGGGCACGTCTGGTCGACGCGCCGTTCGTCGAGGGGGCCGTGGCCGCTCTGGTCACCGCGTCGGCGGGCGGGGATCTGGCGGCGGTGGAGGCCGCGGCCTCGGAGGCGTACGGATACCGCAAGGCCTGAGGCCGTTGCCCGGGGCCTGATCCGGACGGGGGCGGACGGCCCGGAACGGACCCGGGGCCGACATGGAGCGGCCCCGGACCAGCCCGACTCGGGGCCGGCCCTGGACGCCCCGGGGTACGCCCCGGTCCCGCGTCCACCTGGGTGGACGCGGGACCGGGGCCGGCCGGGTGTCAGGCGGCCGGGACCGCCGCCCCCACCGCTGCCCCCACCGCTGCCGCGATCTCGACGCGGGCCCGCCGCGTCGTGCCGTTGACCGTCACCGCAAGTGTGACGGTGCCGGGCCGCAGCGCCGTGAGGACGCCGGTGACCGGGTCGAGGACGGCCGCATGGCGTCGCCGGGCGTCGTCCGGGTCACCGACGTACACGTTCGGCGAACCCGTCCAGTCCGCGCTGAGCGGGAAGGCCACGGGTACGGAGCGCGCCCCCTGGACGACGCTCGCGCCCACCTTCGTACGCTCCCCCGGGCGGATCACCGTCGGTGCGTCGAGGACGAGGGAGTCGACGTGCGCCCGGGTCTGGACGGAGACCCAGTCGGGGCCGCCCCGCCACGGGTTGTTGCGGGCCGCCGCCTGTTCACCGGCCTGGACCCGGTCGGCGCCGATGAGGGACCAGCCCGTGAATCCGCCCTCCCCGGCGGGACCCGCCGGGGCCTTGCCGGAGTTCCCGTTGATCAGGTACGGGACTCCGTCGACGTGCGAGGCGTGGAAGACCCCCACATGGCCGCCGATGAAGGCCGCGCCCTTGCCCGTCGTACGGCGGAAGCCGGCGAGCCACTGCTCGACCAGGGCGGCTTCCTTGCGGTCGCCGAGCCTGCTGCCCTGCTGCGGGGTGGGGTCGCGCGGCGGGACGTGCTCGATCACCATGACCGAACCGATCCGGCGGTCCCGGGCGGCCGCGTCGAGCTGCTCCCGGAGCTGCCTGATCTGGGCGAAGCCTCCGCCGCGCAGGCTGAGGCTGGAGGTGTCGAGGGTGATGACCCGGGTGCCCTTGTGGTCGAACGTCCGCTGGGCGGGCCCGAATTCGGTCACGAAGTTGTCGATGCGGCCGCCCATCACCTCGTGATTGCCCGGTACGTAGTACCAGGGCACGGCATCGCCGAGCTCCTCGGTCAGGATCTTCCGTGCGAAGGCGAGGTCGGCGGGCGAGCCCTCGTCCACCAGGTCTCCGTTGACGACGAGGAAGTCGGGCCGCGCGGCCCTGATCTCGCGCAGGGTGCGGCGGGCCCGGTCGACGATCGCGCTGTCCGGGTCACGGGCGACGAACTGGGCGTCCGACATCACCGCGAACTGCCAGTCCCGGCGCTCGGTCGTCGCGGCCGGGTCGATCAGCGGGTCGGACGGCACCGGCTGTGCGGGCAGGTCCACGGTCGGCGGGACCTGCGCCGTCAGGTCGTCGATGACGATCCCGCCGGTGTACTGCCGGGCGGCCGCCGTCTCGGCCAGATAGAACCGGTGCACGCTCAGCGGCATCGCGACGCCCTGCGGGACGGCGAAGGTGATCTGCCGCCACCCGGTCCAGGTGATGTACGGGCCGCGCAGCAACTGGTCGGAGCCCGCCGCGTCCTTGAGGTGCAGGGTCGGCCAGGCGCTCTTGCCGTCGCCCTTGACCCACAGCCGGAACGACTGGGGCTGTCCGGGTACGGCGACCGGCGCGGGCGGGGTGGCGTAGGCGGCGCGGGTCGCGGTGGACCGGGTGAAGTCGTAGGTGAGCTTCAGTCCGGTGCCGGTGTGGCCCTCCGGTGTGGCGGCGAGCGAACCGTCGGCGCGCGCCTGGCTGAACTTCCAGGCCGCGGCGTCGTCGAAGGCGGCGACGGCCTGTTCGGTGAGGCCGACGCCGGCCGCGAGGACGGTGGTGGCGCCCGCGACGGTCGCGGTGATCCGGCCGGCTCCGCCGCCGGTGCGGGAGCGGACCTCGAAGGATCCCTGTCCGTTGTCACGGATGTCGAACAGCGTGTGGTCGTAGTCGAGTTCGATGTCGCGCGGCTCGACGGGGGCACTGGTGCCGTGGGCGTCCAGCCCGACGAAGCCGAACGTTCCCGTGGCCTTCGCGTCCGCGAGGCCGACGCGCCGTGTCGTCGGCTCGATGCGGGCGAGCTCGTCCAGGACGGTCAGCCGGATGCTGCCGTGCGCGGCTCCGCGCCGGGCCGTCACCTCGGTACTGCCGCTGCGGCGGGCGGTGAACAGACCGTGGCTGTCGACCCGGCCCGCCGCCGGGCTCGTACCCCAGCGCGGGGCTCCCGCGGCGGGGCCGTACGTCTCGTCGTAACCGGCCGCGGTGAGGGAACGGCTCAGGCCGGGGAAGACCCGGTCCGGGTGTCCGCCCCTGACCGGATCGGTGCCCGGTGCGGCCCCGGCGGGGGTCCGGGTCTCCACCCGGAAGCCCTTCAGTCTCCCGCTGCCGTCGGGGGCGGTGAGGGCGAGGCCGTTGGGGACGGTGCGCTCGCTGCCGTCGGACGGGCTGTTCTCCACCTGGAGCGTGTCGCTGCCGGGCTCGCGGGCGACGAGCGTCGAGGAGCCGCCGCCGTCCAGGTTGAGGGCGCTGTACGAACCGGCGCGGCGCATCATCAGGCCGAGCTCGGTGAGGGTGACGCCACCGCTGTCGGCCTGCCGGCCGTCGACCGTGACGACCTGCATGGTGCGGCCGTCCTTGGAGAAACCGACGGCGGTACGGGGCGCCGGGGTGTTGTTGCCCTCGCCGTCGTGGTTCTGGGAGGTGCCGTCGACGACGAGGAGTTCCCGGCCGCCGACCGCCGTGCGCGGTACGGGCCCGCCGTCCGTGCGCGCCCGGTGGGCAAGTGCGACCGGGTCGCCCGGACGCAGCGCGGTCACGAGCGCCGCGCCCGCCTCCCGGCCGACCAGGACGGTGGTGCCGTCCGGGACGGGCCCCGTGCCGGGGGTGTCCGACACGGAGACGACCTTCCCCTCCCGTACGACGGCTTCCGCGACCGGGACGGCCGCGTCGACGGTCAGCCCGCGGTCCGCGCTGCCCCAGGCCGAGGTGTACGCGCCCACGCCCTGGGCCGGCACGTTGGCGGCGTTGAACGCGGCCAGCGGGTGCTCGCCGGACGGGAGGGTCAGCGTGCCCTCGAAGTACAGCTCCAGGATCCGGCCCGCGCTCTGCGGGCCGATGCCGACCGCCCGGTGGATGCCCGGCGCCGGGGAGTGGACGGCCCGGCCGTCCTTGATACCGGGACCGAGCGGAGCACCGGTCTCGTTGATGTCGAAGAAGTCCGCGTTGATCGCGGCGACGGTACGGCGGCCGCGTCCCGGATCGTGCCGGGCTGCGAGGTCGGAGACCGGGCGCCGGTCGGCGACCTTGCCCGAGGAGAGGTAGTCGGCGCGCACCTGGTCACCGCCGAGGTCCACGGAGAGGGCATCCACCCGCAGCCACTTGTCGGACTCCAGCCGGTCGTACGAGCTGAGGCGGACACCGGGAGCGATCGGCCGGGAGGTACGGGCGGTCTCGATGCCGTCGCCGTCCACCACGGAGCGGACCGCGCCGGCCGCGCCGCTCGCGGCGGGCGGGGCGACGGGTCTGAGGACTTCGGCGGCATCACGGGGACGGGGGTCGGGGGTCGAATCGGCGGCCGCCGGGGCGAGTGCCCCGGCCGTCATCGCGGTCACCATCGCGAGCAGCACGAGCGGCCGCACAGCGGTACCGACTATGCCAAGGCCCACAAGTCCTCCTGGGAAGAAGCTGGTTGCACGGGCGGAAAGCACTGACGGCGGACAGCATGGCCGCACGGACAGGGAGGCACCAGAGGACGTCGGGGACATCGGAGGGAACACCACACGGCGGGCGGATGACCGTCATGATCACCCAGATGCGCCGCGCCGGCGTGGCGGCCCACCGTCGAGGGCCGCACACTTGACGGCATGTCGACGCTCAAGCGCAGCGCGGGCCTTCTCCTCTACCGGGTGACGGACACCGGGGACGGGCCGGAGTTCGAGGTGCTGATCGGCCATATGGGCGGCCCGTTCTGGGCGCGCCGTGAGGCGGCCGCCTGGTCGGTCCCCAAGGGCGAGTACGGCCCCGAGGAGCAGCCTGCCGCGGCCGCCCGCCGGGAGTTCGAGGAGGAACTGGGGCTACCGGTCCCGGAGGGCGCGTGGGTACCGCTCGGCTCCGCGCGGCAGCCGAGCGGCAAGACGGTGACCGTATGGGCGCTGGAGGCGGAGCTGGATCCGGCGACGGCCGTACCGGGGACCTTCACCATGGAGTGGCCGAAGGGGTCCGGCGTGCAGCAGGAGTTCCCGGAGATGGACCGGTTCGCCTGGTGCGCGCCGGAGCAGGCCGCCGAGCGGCTGGTCACGGGCCAGCGGGTCTTCCTCGACCGCCTGCGCGGTCATGTCCGCGAGACGCGTGACTCCACGGGCGGATAGCCGGTTTCCCGCAGGTCCGCCGTCTCGCGTGTGTCCAGGGCCCGTCGGGCGTTCCGCGCCCCGTCGGCCTCCTGCGGGCCGCTGACCGGGCGGCCGGCCCGCAGTTCCAGCACGTCGCCGCTGAAGCGGGCGCGAAAGCCCCGGTCGTGCGAGACCACGACGACGGCCCCGCGGTACTCCGCGAGGGCTTCCTCCAACTCCTCCACCAGACTCAGCGCGATGTGGTTCGTCGGCTCGTCCAGGACCAGCAGATCGGCCGGACGGGTGACCAGCCGGGCCAGCGCCAGCCTGCGCTGCTGGCCGATGGAGAGCGCGGCGACGGGAACGGCCAGGTCCTCGGGCCGGAACAGGCCGAGGCCGAGCAGTTCCGGCGCGTACTCGTCCGGGAAACCGGGACGGCCCGCGGCGAAGGTCTCCAGCAGCGAACGCCGGGTCGGCCGGGCGGGTAGTTCCTGCGGGAGGTAGCCGACCCTGGCCCGGCGCCGGACCGTTCCCGTGTCCGGGGCGAGATCCCCCGCGAGAACCCGCAGGAGGGTGGACTTCCCCGCGCCGTTGGGCCCGGTGACCAGGAGCCGTTGCCCGGGTTCCACCCGCAGGGCGGGCAGGTGGAGCCGGTCGCCGACACCGACGGACTCCAGGGTGAGCAGAGGCCTCGGCCCGTGCCCGCCGGCGTCGGTGGCGACGGCCGGCCTGGCGGTGAAGGCCAGCGGCGCGGGCGGGGCGGGCACGGGTGAGCGGCGCAGTGCTTCGAGGCGGGTTCGGGCCGCCCTGACCTGGCCGGACAGTTTGGCCTCGTGCGAGCGGCGGTGTTTGCCGTACCCCTCCTTCGGGTCCTTTCCGGTGGCCATGAGCCGCTGCCCGGCCGCCTTCACCAGTTCCTCGATGCGGGCCAGTTCCGTCAGATAGTCCTGGTGCTCCTGGACCCAGCGGCGCCGGGCCGCTGCCTTCGCCGTGCGATAGCCGTCCCAGCCGTCCCCGTACCGGGTGACGCCGCGCAGATCGCGGTCGACCTCCAGGATCACGGAGGTGACGCGCTCCAGGAAGGCCCGGTCGTGCGTGATGGCCACGACGGTCCCGCGGTGGGCGCGCAGGTGCTCCTCCAGCCAGTGGACGGCCCGGACGTCCAGATGGTTGGTCGGCTCGTCGAGCAGCAGCAGTTCGGGGGCCGCGGCCAGCACGCAGGCCAGCGCCAGCCGGGACTGCTCCCCGCCGGAGAGCGTGGAGACCGGGCGGTCGCGGGTGAGGTGTGCCAGCCCGAGACCGTGCAGGGCCGCGTCGGTGCGGGCGTCCGCCTGGTAGCCGCCGCGTTCCTCGTACGCGGTCAGGAGGTCCCCGTACGCGGCGAGTTCCCCGCCCGTGGGTTCCGGTGCGGTGGACAGCGCCTCCTCCGCCGCACGGATGCGGCGTTCCAGGTGACGCAGTTCGGCGAGCGCCGCGTCGACGGTGTCCTGGACGGTGTCGCCGGGGGCGCGTACGAGTGTCTGGGCGAGGTATCCGATGCCGCCGGGGAACCGGGCGGTGATCTCGCCGCTGTCCGGTGTCTCCGCCCCCGCCATCAGTCGCAGCAGTGTGGATTTGCCGGAGCCGTTCTCGCCGATGACGCCGGCCTTCTCGCCGGGGCGGACCGTGAGCGTCACCTGGTCGAGTACCGAGCGGTCACCGTAGGTCTTGGAGACGTCCTTCAATGTCAGCTGGGCGCGGTCGCGCTGGGGGTGCATGGGTGCTTCTTCCCTGTGGACAAGCCCGCGAGGGCGCGCGGGAGCGCACGGCGGGGCATGGATACCGGACGGCGGAAGAGGACTGCGGCACGCGTCGGCGACCCTGCGGGTCACCCTGCGACGCTCAGCGTCGGGCGGCGGCGTCCTGGCCGGGAATCAGCGGAAGAAGTAGTACGAGTACGAACCCATGGGTCCGAGTCTAGCGAGAGCCGGGCGGGCCTGCTCGGCAATAAACGGGTCAGCCTGCCTTCGGGAGACGGATGACCGCCCGGCCTCCGTTCAGGTCGATGGTGGTCCTGTTCGGCGGGGCGCCGTCCTCCTCGTCGTCCCTGATCAGCAACGCGCTCCGGCGCTCCTTGAGTTCGCTCTGCTTGCCGGGCGAGAAAGTCGCGTGCAGCTGTTCGAAGCCGGTCGCCGAGACCTGGCCCTGCCGGGCGCTGTTGCGCCAGGGCAGCACCCCGGCCCGCCCGGCGCGCAGGAGCACCTGGTCGACGAAGGCGAGCACGGTCAGCCCGATCACCAGCCCGGGAAGGGTCATCAGTGCGAGGAACTCCATGGGGCCAGTCTCGCCCGTGTACGGGGCCGGGCGCACCCGAATCGGCATGCCGACCGGACAGGAAGGGGCCGCGACCGGACAGGGGAACGCGGGCCGTCGCTGTGCTGCGGCGGCCCGCGTGTCCGGTGTGGGCGGGGCCCGTGTCGTGGCCCCGTCGTCGGGGGGCCTGGGCTCAGTCGTCGGGGGCCTGGGGTCAGCCGTTGGGAAGGATGACGGCCCGGCCGTTGATCCTGCCGGAGTGCAGACGCTCGTAGGCGAGGGGCGCCTCGTCGATGGAGTAGGTCTCCACATGGACGTCGACCGCCCCGGCGTGGGCGAGGTCGAGCACCTCGACGAGTTCCTTGCGCGAGCCCCAGTACGGGGAGGTCACCGTCGTGCCGTAGGGCAGCGTGCCGAAGCCGACGGGCAGGGCGCCACCGCCGATACCGACGATCGTGACGTCACCGTCGACGCGCGCGACCGCTCCGGCCGTCTTCACGGTGGGCGGGGCGCCGACGAAGTCGAGGACGACCTGAGCACCGAGGCCGCCGGTGAGTTCGAGCACCTTGGCCGCCGCGTTCCCGTCGGAGAGTACGGCTTCGTGGGCGCCGACCGTGCGGGCCAGGGCGAGCTTGTCCTCGGTGACGTCGAGCGCGATCACGCGCACCGCGGTCATGGCGCGCAGCAGCTGGATCGCGACGTGGCCGAGGCCGCCGGTGCCGATGACCACGGCGGTGGCACCGGGCACCAGCTTGGACAGGGAGCGCTTGATCGCGTGGTACGGGGTCAGCCCCGCGTCCGTGAGCGGCACCGTCTTCACGGGGTCGAGGTCGCCGATCGGCACCAGGTGGCGCGGGTCGTCGACGATCATGTACTCGGCCATGGCGCCGGGGGCACCGAGTCCGGGCGGCGTGATGCCGAGCTCCTTGGCGCGCAGGCAGTAGTTCTCCTTGCCCTCCGCGCAGTTCACGCATGTACCGCAGCCCCAGGGGCCGTAGACGGCGACGGAATCGCCGGTCGCGAAGCCGGTGACGCCGTCACCGAGTGCGGCGATCGTGCCGACGCCCTCGTGGCCGAGGGTGAGGGGAAGCGGGAAGGGGAGCTGGTCGGCGGGCCAGCTCATCACCGCGATGTCGGAGTGGCAGACGCCCGCCGCCGTGACCTTCAGCAGCACCTGCCCGGGGCCGGGCTCGGGATCCGGGACGGTCACGACCTCGGGAGCGGAACCGACTGCACGGTACTGAACGGCTTTCATGGGATCTCCTCGGTGTTTCCTTGTTCTCTTTCTCGCCCCCGTGCCCCCGGTCCGCCACTCGGGGCGGTCTACGAGGCGGAGTAGCCGCCGTCCACCAGGTGGTAGCTGCCATGGATGAAGGAGGCCTTGTCGGAGAGGAGGAAGGCGGCGAGTTCGGCCACTTCCTCCGCCGTGCCGAGGCGGCCGGCCGGGTGCAGCGAGATCAGGTGGTCGCGGGCCGGGCCCTCGGTGTTGCGCAGCAGGGGGGTGTCGATGAAGCCGGGGCCGACGGCGTTGATCCGGACGTTCCGGGCGGCGTATTCGAGGGCGGCGGTCTTGGTGAGGCCGACGACGCCGTGCTTGGCCGCGACGTACGCGGGCGAACCGGCGAAGCCGTTGGTGCCGAGGATCGAGGACATGTTGACCACGGCGCCGCCGCCCGCGGCGACGATGGCGGGCAGTTCGTAACGCATGGAGTAGAAGACACCGCTGAGGTTGGTGGCCACGACGCGGTTCCAGTCCTCGACGGCGTACTCACCGGTGGGGTTGCTGGGGCCGCCGATACCCGCGTTGTTGACGGCGAGGTGCAGTGCCCCGAACGTGTCGACGGTGAAGCGCACGGCCGCCTCGACGGAGGCCGGGTCGGTCACGTCCATCGCGACGGCGGCGGCCTTCGCCCCGGTGCTCTCCAGCTCGGCGGCGGCCTTGCGGGCGGCTTCCTCGTCGTAGTCGGCGACGACGACCGCCGCTCCGCTCGCGGCGAGCCGCCCGGCCAGGGCGAGGCCGATGCCGGACGCGCCGCCGGTGATGAGGGCCGTGCGGCCGGCGAACTCCGCGTCGGTGGGGGTGCTGGTGCTCATGATGCTGCCTTTCCTTCTGTGGTGCTGTGCGACGCCGCACCGGCCCGCTGCTGGGTGAGCAGGTCCTCGGTGAGGGCGTCGAATGCCTGGACGACCAGCTCGGGCAGGGCGTCCGGGCGGCCTCCTCGTACCCAGGCCGCCTGGGCCGCGAGCAACGCGCCCGCCCCCGCGGCGACCGTGACGGCGGGGCGGATGTCCAGCCGGGGATCGACGCCGAGCCGGTCCGCGAGGATGGTGACCGAGTCCTCCTGGGCGTCCACCCGGATGTGGTGGAAGGCCGCGTAGAGGGTCGGTTCCCGCTCGGCGACGACCATCAGCTCGAAGATCCGGGAGCGGCGGTGCCAGGGTTCCGCCACAGGGTCGCCGAGCCAGTCGAGCACGGCGCGCCGGTAGGCGGTGAGGGGTGACTCGGCGGCGGGGCGGGCCCGCAGGGCGTCGTTGATCCGGTCGCCGTCGCCCCGTACGGAGTCGAGGACGGCGTCTTCCTTGCTCGTGAAGTACCGGCTGAACGTGCGCCGGTCGACGTCCGCGGCTTCCGCGATCTCCTCGACCGTCACGTTCCGCAGTCCCCGGTCGAGCACGAGCTCGAAGGCGGCCTGCGCCAGCGTGTCCCGGGTCCGGCGGGCCTTGCGGCTGCGCCTCTCCGGGGTCTTCCGTTCCGGATTCATAGTTGCACCGTACACCTGAAAATGTCCCCACGCGACACTAGTCCCAGGAGGACATTGCACGGGGGATCGCGGAGGTGTGCCGCGGCCACCGGGCGCGGAGTACCGCATCGGGCGGGGGGCGCGTCGGCCGCGCGGGCCGACAGCCGGCGGGCGGCCCGTTACCGGTCGCGCAGGGGCTCGGTGGCCCGGCGGGCGTCCTCATGGACCGCCTCGGAGCGGCGCAGGCCGGGCCCGCCGCCGGACGGGGCCCTGCGCAGGGCGAGCGCGGCGATGTCGTCGCGCCGGACACCGCCGGAGAACTTCTCCAGGTCGGCGTGGAGCGCGTCCAGGACCTCGCGCGGTCCACGCCGCGCCCACGGGCCGAGCCGGTCGTCCAGCGGGTAGAAGGCGCCGGAGGCGTCACGTGCCTCGGTGACACCATCCGTCACGACGAGCAGGGTCGCGCCGGGCGGAAAGCCGAACCACTCCGCCGTACGCTCCTCCTCGCTGAGTTCGGCCATGCCGAGTGGGACGTACGTGCGTCGCAGCCGAATCATCGAAGCCTCGCCGTCGAGCAGCAGGCGCGGCGGCAGATGGCCGCAGTTGACCACCTGCACCTGGTCCCCGCCGTCGAAGCCGAGCACCAGCGCGGTCACGAACCGTTCGGTCTCACCGGTCTGGGAGGAGAACTCGTTGTGCCGCACGACCGCGTCCTCCAGCGCGGCCACCACTCCGGTGAGCGTGGGTTCGCGGATGGCCGCCTCGCGGAAGGCGCCGAGCGCGGCGAAGCCCGCCCCGATGGCGGGGAGCCCCTTGCCCTGGACATCGCCGATGATCACCCGGGTGCCGTACGGCGACTCGACGACCTCGTAGATGTCACCGCCGACGAACCGGTCCTCCTCGATCGGCTCGTAGAGCCCGTACGCGAAGATCTGGTCGGTCAGCACGGGCAGCGGGCGCAGTATCTGGCGCTGGAGCGCGCCGGCCGCGGAGCGCAGCCGGGCGATCTGGGTGGTGTGCCGGATGCGCGCCGCGCAGGAACCGACACCCAGGGCACAGGCGAGCACCGTGAAACCGATGCCGAGCGCCAGGTCCCAGAAGGACCCGTCCGAGGCCAGCCGGGAGCCGACGACCACGATCATGATCCAGACGGCCACCCCCACCGTCTGCCGGACCGTGCAGAACACGGAGGCCAGCGCGGGGACGACCACGAGCAGCGGGGCGACCTCGAAGTCGTCGCCCGAGAAGACGTGCAGGAGCACGATCGCCAGGGTCAGCAGCGCCAGTCCTGCGGCCAGTGGCCAGTTCCCGACACGGGGCGCGGCAGCCGCCGCCTCGCCGGCGTCCACTTCCGGCAGCTCTGGCGTGCGCGTCGTCTCCGCTCGCTGAAGCCCCATGGCCACGGTGATGCCTCCTGCTCGGTCCTCGGTCCTGGGTCGGCCGTCGTCGAGGGCTGTCCCTGTACTCGCTGACAGGACAGCCCTCAGGACGGTTCTCCATCCAGTGGACCGGGACCGGAGCGTCGGCACACGAGGCTTACGGCCCCGAGACCGGGCCGAAGGTCCCGCTCGTGACCTTCGGCCCGGGTCTTTCGGCCCTGGGTCCCGGGCCGAAGGCCTTCGGTGTCCGCGCGCGGGGCCTATGGCCGGCCCGGGACCGGCACCGGCTCCCGGCCCGCGTCCGCGCGGAGGCCGGGCGCGTTCGGGGGGACGAGGGCCGACAGGAACTGCGTACGGCGGCGGAGCCGGAAACCGAGTGCCTCGTAGAGCCGGATGGCGTGGGTGTTGGAGGCGGCCGCGTGCAGGAACGGGGTCTCGCCCCGCTCCCTGATGCCGTGGGCGACGGCCCGGACGAGCCGGCCCGCCAGTCCCTGACCGCGCACGGACTCGTCGGTGCAGACTCCGCTGATCTCGGTCCAGCCCGGCGGGTGCAGCCGCTCCCCGGCCATCGCGACGAGGACTCCGTCGCGGCGGATGCCCAGGTAGGTGCCGAGCTCCACGGTGCGCGGCAGAAAGGGACCGGGCCGGGTGCGCGCCACCAGGTCCAGCATCTCGGGGACGTCCGCGGGTCCCAGGGTGACGGCCTCCGCGTCCGGTGCCGCGGCCACGGACTCGTCGACGAGCTGGACTCCCTCGGCGTGGAAGACGATCTCCCAGTCCGAGGGGGGCGGCTCACGGAACGCGGTCAGGGTGACCGACGCGCCGGGGCCGGCGAGTGCCGCGACATCGGCCCAGTCCTGGTCGTCCGGGGCATCCGGAAGGGCGAGCCACGGGGTGACGTCGACGGGATAGCGCAGGATGCGGCCGCGGCGCTCGGCGAAGCGGGCGTGCGGGCCGGTCAGCGAGGAGCGGGCCGGATTGTCCAGAGGGTGGGGCTGGTGGAGCGGATGGGGCTGGTGGGGCAGGTGGCTGCCGGGGGAATGCACGGGCGGGAGCGCCTTTCCGGTCTCGGGTTCAGTGGCGGCGGGGGCGTGGGGGGCGGCGGGGGCGGGCGGGCTCATCGGGCCACCTCGATCACGGTCTTTCCGCGTGCGTGACCGCTCTCCACGGTACGCAGCGCCCGTGCCGCTTCGGCCAGCGGGAACGTGCCGGTCACCTGCGTGCGCAGGGCGCCGCCGACGACGAGGCGCGCCAGTTCGTCGAGCACGGCCGCGGTACGGCTCCGGCGTACGGCGGAGCCGCCGAGCGCCGCTACCTCCTCGGGCGACCCGGCGCTGATCAGCCGCTTCCGGTCCGCCACGAGGCCCGCGGCGACGGTCAGCGCCTCGCCGCCCGCCAGGTCGAAGGCCGCGTCGACGCCTCCGGGGGCCACGGCCCGTATCCGGTCCGCCGCTCCGGGTCCGTACGTCACATGGACGGCGCCGAGGGACTCGACGAGGGCCTTCTTCGCCTCGCTCGCCGTACCGATGACCCGGATCCCGGAGTGCCGGGCCAACTGCACCGCCGCCACGCCGACGCCGCCGCCCGCCCCGGTGATCAGGAGCGTGGAGCCGGGAGCCGGGTCGAGCTGGCGCAGTCCGTCGTACGCGGTGGCCGCCGCCACCGGCAGGACCGCCGCGTCCGTGAACGACAGCCCGTCCGGCTTGTGGGCGGTGGCGGAGGCCGCAAGCAGCGCGTACTCCGCGTAGCCGCCGGTCAGCGGGGAGCCGAGGACGGCCTGCCCGGGCACGAAGCCCTCGACGTCCGGTCCGACCGCCTCGACCGTCCCCGACACCTCGCTGCCGAACACGCCCGGCAGGGGCACGGGATCGCTCCCCGGCCTGCGATGGCCGGACCGTCGTTTCCAGTCGACGGGGTTGACCCCGGCCGCCCGGACGGCGACGAGCAGCTCACCGGGCCCCGGGACGGGCACCGGCCGGTCGACGAAGGCTTCCGTCTCGGGTCCGCCGTAGCGGTGGAATATGTACGCCTTGGCCATGAGCTCCTCGTTCCGGTCCGTCTCGGCGGCCTTCCGGCGGCCCGCGGGCCGCCGCCAGCAGCCAGAAGCCGGGGAGATCGCCCGGTATTCCCGGGCCGGCGAACTGTTCACGCGCGCGCAATCAACGGATCCGTCCGGTCGCGCACGCCGTCGGCGGCCGGTGCGGCGGAGGCGGCTTCCCCACCCTCGCCGGTCCCGCTGAACAGCGCGCCCGGCACACCGCGTCCCGGTGACGGCACCGGATGACGGCGCGGGCCCGAACCGCTGACACGCGTGCGCCCGAGCCCCGGCCCGCGTACACCTGGACCGTTGACACGCGTACACGGAGCCGGGAACCGTCGAAATCGACTCAACCACCGGTCAATACGCGCCGGTCGGTCCCCAACAGCCGCCCGGCTGTGGCACTCTGGTGCCGACCGCCCCACCGGGCTCCCCCGTACCGGTGGGGCGGTTCTGCGCGTCCGCCGACGCCGCTTCCCGCCCGGTCGCCGCGTCGCCGCTCTCGCCGTCTCCTCACCTCTTCATGACGGCACCTCAGGCCGAACCCAGCACCTTTCGGCCAATTCCCCCTGTTTGACCGGATCGACGCTCGTCGCGCGCATGGGAGTGACGCCCCGGGGCAGGCGCTAACACCTCATGGCCTACGACCAGGGGAGCGTGACGAGATGACGGCGCACACCGCGCGGCGGACCACCGGGATCACCGGTACCGGGACCACCGGGGTCACCGGCGCCGCGGAACTGCCGGACACAGCGCGACGGGCGGGCGCCACGGACCGGCTCCCGTGGATCGAGGACGCCGGGAAGATCGCCCCGATGGACGCGCGCAAGCTGTCGAAGCTCTTCTTCGACCGCCTCCAGGTCCTGGAGGAAGGGACGCGGGAGCACCAGTACGCGCGGAACACGCTCATCGAGATGAATCTGTCCCTGGTCCGGTTCGCCGCAGGACGGTTCCGCAACCGGGGCAGCGGCGACATGGAGGACATCGTCCAGGTCGGCACCATCGGTCTGATCAAGGCGATCGACCGGTTCGACCTGTCCCGCGAAGTCGAGTTCACCTCGTTCGCCGTCCCGTACATCGTCGGGGAGATCAAACGATTCTTCCGGGACACCAGCTGGGCCGTTCATGTGCCCCGGCGCCTTCAGGAGCTGCGGGTCGATCTCGCCAAGTCGAAGGAATCCCTCGCGGGCGATCTCGACCGGGACCCCACCGTGCCCGAACTGGCCGAGCACCTGGGGATCGAGGAGACGGAGGTCACCGAGGGGATCGTCGCCTCCAACGGCTACACCGCGGGTTCGCTGGACATGCCGACCGACACCTCGCAGTCGGGACGCCACAACGCGGGCGGGCGCACCTTCGCCGATGTGCTGGGTGAACCGGACCCCGCCCTGGAGAACGTGGAGAATCTGCACACGCTCGCCCCGCTGCTCGGGGAACTGGACGACCGTGAGCGGCGCATCATCGACATGCGTTTCGGCCAGGAGCTGACGCAGGCGCAGATCGGCGCGGAGCTCGGTATCTCCCAGATGCATGTGTCGCGGCTGATCAGCCGCATGCTGCACAAACTGCGCAGCGGGATGCTCACCCAGGAGTAGCCGCCGGCGCCCTTGTGTTGCTTCCGCATTGCAGGTTCATGGCCAAGCGGCCGACACGCTTCCCGGACCGCGCGAACGCCTCTACGGTCCGTAGTCAGCCCGTCGCCAGCGCGTGCTTCTTGCCGATCAGCCACTGAACCAGCGTGCGAGGAAACACATGAGCCAGCCCCTCGACTCCGTCACCGCAGGGCACACCCCCGAGGACCAGGAGCGGCAGGACGCCGGGCCCGCCTGGTCGTTCGAGACCAAGCAGATCCACTCCGGCGCCTCCCCCGACCCGGCCACGGGTGCCCGTGCGGTGCCGATCTATCAGACGTCGTCGTTCGTCTTCCGCAACACCCAGCACGCGGCCGACCTGTTCTCGCTCGCCGAGCCCGGCAATATCTACACCCGGATCCACAACCCCACCCAGGACGTCCTGGAGCAGCGGATCGCCGCGCTGGAAGGCGGCGTCGCGGCCGTCGCGCTCGCTTCCGGGCAGGCGGCGGAGACCCTGGCGATCCTGACGCTGGCCGGTGCCGGGGATCATGTCGTCTCCTCCACCTCGCTCTACGGCGGCACGTACAACCTGTTCCGGCACACGCTCCCCCGGTTCGGTATCGAGGTGTCGTTCGTGGAGGACCCCGACGACACCGCGCAGTGGCAGGCCGCGATCCGGCCCAACACCAAGGCGCTGTTCGCGGAGACGCTCGGCAACCCGCGCGGTGATGTGCTGGACATCCGCGCCGTCGCGGACGTGGCACACGCCTCCGGGCTGCCGCTGATCGTCGACAACACCGTGCCGACGCCCTATCTGCTGCGGCCGATCGAGCACGGCGCGGACATCGTGGTCCACTCCGCGACCAAGTTCCTCGGCGGGCACGGCACCACCCTCGGCGGGGTGGTCGTGGACGGCGGCACCTTCGACTTCGGTACGCACTCCGAGCGCTTCCCCGACTTCCACACCCCGGACCCGAGCTACCACGGGCTGCGTTACTGGCCGGACCTCGGACCGAGCGCCTTCGCCGTGAAGCTCCGCGTCCAGTTGCTGCGCGACCTGGGGCCCGCGCTCTCGCCGCACTCGGCGTTCCTGCTGATCCAGGGTGTGGAGACGCTCAGCCTCCGGCTGGAGCGGCACACCTCCAACGCGCTGGCGCTCGCCCGGTGGCTGGAACAGCGCGACGAAGTGGCGGCCGTGCACTACGCCGGACTGGAGTCGAACCGCTGGTACGGGGCGGCGCAACGCTATCTGCCGCGCGGTGCCGGAGCGGTGCTGTCGTTCGAACTGCGGGACGGGGCCGAGGCGGGCCGGCGGTTCGTGGACGCGGTCGAACTGTTCAGCCACCTCGCCAACATCGGTGATGTCCGGAGCCTGATCATCCACCCCGCGTCGACCACCCACAGCCAGCTCACCGAGGAGCAGCTCGCGGCCACCGGTGCCACCGCGGGGCTGGTGCGGCTGTCGGTCGGACTGGAGAACGTGGACGACCTCAAGGCCGATCTGGAGGCGGGGTTCCGGGCCGCGAAGGCGGCGTCCTGAACCCCGCGGCCACCTCCCGCGCGCTTCCCCTCCCGCCGGCCGCCGGAGGCCGGCGGGAGGGGGATCCGCCCGGCCGCCGCTCCTGGGTGGTCCTGGACCGGCCGCTGCCGCTGGAGTCGGGGGCGGCGCTGCCGGGCGTGCGCCTGGCCTACGAGACCTGGGGGCGGCGGGCACCCGACGGAGCCAACGCGGTGCTGGTCCTGCACGCGCTGACCGGTGACAGTCATGTGGCCGGGCCCGCGGGCCCGGGGCATCCGACCGCCGGCTGGTGGGACGCGCTGGTCGGACCGGGCAGGGCGCTCGACACCGATCACTGGTTCGTCGTCGCGCCGAACGTGCTGGGCGGCTGTCAGGGCAGCACCGGCCCCTCGTCCCGCGGGCCGGACGGTGTCCGATGGGGCGGCCGGTTCCCTTATCTGACGGTCCGTGACCAGGTGGCGGCCGAGGCGGCCCTTGCCGACGCGCTCGGCATCGAGCGATGGGCGGCCGTCGTCGGCGGGTCGATGGGAGGCATGCGTGCCCTCGAGTGGGCGGTGAGCCGTCCGGAGCGCACCGGTTCCCTGCTCGTACTGGCGGCCCCGGCCGCCGCGTCCGCCGAGCAGATCGCCTGGGGGTCGGTACAGATCTCCGCGATCCGTGCGGACCCGGGATGGCGGGGCGGGAACTACCACGACGCGGTCCCGGGCCAGGGTCCGCACCGGGGCCTCGGCCAGGCGCGGCGGATCGCCCATGTCACCTACCGCAGCGAACCCGAGCTGGACTCCCGGTTCGGCAGGGAGCCGCAGCCGGGTGAGCGGCCGGGCCGGGGCGGCCGCTACCGGGTGGAGTCGTATCTCGATCACCACGCGGCCAAGCTGGTGCGCCGGTTCGACGCGGGCAGTTATGTGGTGCTGACGGAGGCGATGAACGGTCATGACGTCGGCCGGGGCCGGGGCGGTGTCGCCGCCGCACTGCGCCGTGCGGGGATGCCCGCCCTGGTCGCGGGTGTCGATTCGGACCGGCTCTACCCGTTGGGGCAGCAGGCGGAACTGGCGGCGCTGCTGCCCGGCGCGGACCGGATCAGGACCGTCGAATCACCGTACGGACATGACGGATTCCTTGTCGAGACCGGTCAAGTGGGCATGATAGTGAGGGAGTTGCTTCCTCCACCCCGCCCCTCCCACCTTCCTCAGGAGCGCCCATGAGTCCCGCACCCCTGTCCGGCTCGGGCAACAGCCCGGATCCCGGTACCGGCACCGCACTGGACGCCGAGGAACAGTACGACCGGATACGGCTTCGCCAGTGGGCGCGGGACGACGCGCGCTCCGCCGGCATCGACCGCAAGGATCTGCTGAAACTGGTCGCGGCGGCGTCGGTGGCGGGTCCGCTGGCCTCGGCCGCGTCCCCCGCGCGGGCGTCCGTGCCGGAGCCGGTGCCGGGAGCGACGCCGTTGCCGGGGGTGGTGAAGCCGCTGCCGCCCGAGCTGTTCACGGTGCGCGGCACCAACGCCGAGACGAACTTCGCGGCGCTGCGCTCCACGGGCCTGCTCACCCCGGCCGACCGCTTCTTCGTCCGCAACCACACCGCCACACCCCGGATCGATGTGTCCGGCTGGCGGCTGACCGTCTGGGGCAGCGGGCTGACGGGAGACCCGGTGGACTTCTCGTACGCCGATCTGCGCGCGCTGCCCGCGGTCACCCGCACGGCGTTCGTGGAGTGCGCGGGCAATGCCCGGAGCTTCTACGCCTCGCAGCAGAACCAGCCGGTCGGCGGCACCGCGTGGACGCTGGGCGCGATCGGCACGGCGCGCTGGCGCGGGGTGCGGCTCGCCGATGTGCTGCGCCGGGCGGGGCTGGGCCGGCACGCGGTCGACGTCCTGCCGCGCGGCCTGGACGACGAGGTCATCAGCGACGGTGTCACCCTGGGCCGGGTGCGCAGGCCACTGCCGGTGGAGAAGGCCCTGGACGACGTACTGCTCGCCTATGAGATGAACGGTGAGCCGCTGCCGCCCGATCACGGGTATCCGGTCCGTCTGATCGTCCCGTCGTGGGTGGGCATCGCGAACATCAAGTGGGTCGGCGACATCGAGGTGAGCGAGGAGCCGCTGCTCACTCCGTGGAACACGGGGCTGTACCGGCTGTTCGGCCCCGGCTATCCGCCGGAGGGCAGCGCTCCGCTGACCCGCCAGAGCCTGAAGAGCGCCTTCGAACTGGAGCCGGGCGCCTCGTTCCCGGCACACCGCCCGGTACTGCTGACGGGCCGCTCCTGGTCGGGCGGGGCGCCCGTACATTCGGTCGAGATCAGCACCGACGGCGGCACCCGCTGGCGTCGCGCCCGGCTGCGGGACGAGCCCCGGGCCGGCAGCTGGGTCCGGTGGTCGGCCGACTGGGTGCCCCGGGACCGGGGGGCGGGGGTGCTCCTCGCCCGCGCGACGGACCGCTCCGGACGTACGCAGCCCGAGACCGCGGTCCACAACACCCAGGGCTATCTGTTCGACGCGGTGGTCCGGCATCCGGTGACGGTGGTGTGACCGGGGAAACGCGCGTGCGGGCAGGGGCGGGCGGCTGGTAGAAACCCGTCATGATTCCCGGAGCGCACCCACTCGACCCGCTGGAACAGCTGCTGGCCGAACGGGCCTGCGAACGGCTCGTCATCGAGTTCGTCCGCAGGCTCGATCTCGGCGATCCGTCCACCGTCGCCGAACTGTTCGCCCCGGACGGCCGGTGGGACTGGCCCGCGGGCGGGCGCCACGTCGAGGGGCGGGAGGCGCTGCGGTCCTACTTCGGCTCCCGCCCCTCGGACCGCCGCTCCCGCCGGATGTGTACGAACATTCTGGTGACCGTCGACTCGCCCACGACGGCCTCGTCGACAACGTATTTCGCGACCTACCGGGTCGACGGTGCGACGGACACCCTGCCCGCCCCGCGCCCGCCGGTCAACGTCGGTCACTACGAGGACACGTTCCGCAGGACCGATGGGGTCTGGCTGCTCGCCTCGCGCACTCTGGTGCTGGCGTTCGGCGGCGCGACGGAGCGGATCGCGGCGCCGCCCCCGCCCGGCGCCTGACACTCAGGCGGAGCTCACCCGGACCGGGTCGGGACCGCTGTCCCGGACCGGTCCCTCCCGCGCGGCCGGGGGGTGATCCGGGCGCGAGCCGCGTTCGGTACGCGCTCCCGCCAGGACGGCGGCGTGCACCGCCCTGGCGATGCGGGACCCCCATGGCGAGCGCGGCCCCGCGAAGGATTCGCCGCCGTCGGGACCCGGCTCCGGGGCGGCGACGCACACGGCGTCCGTGGGTGTGCCCGAGCAGTCGAGGCCGGCGTCCAGGAGCGCCTGGACCTTGGCTTCGGTGGCGGTGGCGATCGCGTTGACCAGGGCGGCGTCGGACAGGGCGACGGGAACGGTGACCACGATGTTGACGGTGCCGGGACGCGGTGCCCCGGCGGCGGCTCCGGCCGGTGCGGCCGCCCAGCCCCGGACACCGAGGCCGCAGGTGGCGGTCGCCGTGACCCCCTCGTCGGCGGCTTCCGCGCGGGCGGTGACATCGGCCGCCGTCATCAGCCCCGCGCCCGGCCCGGTGAGACCTTCGGCGGCGGCGATCCCGGCCAGGTGCCGGTCGGGGTCCAGCCGTGGATAGCCGCCGGGCACCTGTGCGTTGAGGATCCACTCGCGGGGGCCGATCCCGCCGCCGAGTACGGCGCTGCTGCACACGCGTACGCCGGGCCCCAGCCGCCACACCAGATGACGCAGGTCCTGTCCGTCGTCCCGCCGGGACGACAGCACACCGCGCTGTCCGGGCAGAGGGGTACTGGCGGAACGGATGGGGCACCCCCGGGTGGTACGGCAGGACGACGGCCGACAGTCGTCCGTCGATCATAGAAGCCGCACGGACCGCGCCACGCGGGGGTGCCCATGACCGCGGCAGCCCGCCGCTCACCCGATCAGCCTAATCGGAGCCGTGGAACCGTATCGGTGTCGTACGGGCCCTGGACCCAGGACCGGGGCCGCGGCCTCCCGGCCCCGTGAGCCGGGAGGTTGCAGCGTCCATCCGGGTGAGGCGCGATGGAAGCCGGAGGCGCCTCACCTGGTGGATCCACCCACAGGGCGTGTCCGGGCGAGGAGGAATCGGTCATGGGAGCCGCTGACGGTTTCACGGATTCCGGGGAGTTGGACGGTCTGACCGTCTACGACAGCGAAGGGGAAAAGGTCGGCAGCGTGGGCCGGGTGTATGTCGACGACGACACCGGCAGGCCCGACTGGGTCACGGTCAAGACCGGCCTGTTCGGCATGAAGGAGAGCTTCGTCCCGCTCGCCGGAGCCCGGCGCGTGGCCTCGGACCTGCACATCTCGCACCCGAAGGAGAGCGTCAAGGACGCCCCGAGGGTGGACGCGGACGCGCACCTGTCCGTCTCGGAGGAGGAGGAACTGTACCGGCACTACGGGCTGACCAGGAAGGCCGGCAACCTCGGCGACAAGGCGCGTACGGGCCCCGGCGCACCGACCGCCGCCGGAACCGGCGCGATGGGCGCGGCCGGAGCGGGTACGGCCGGAGCGGCGGGAGCCGGCGCGGGCGGGACGACCGGCAGGGCCACCACCACCGGAACGGCGGCTGCCGGGGCGGCCGGCACAGGGATGGCGGGAGCGGGTACCGGAATGGGCAAGAACCGCGACATGGACACCTCCGCGACGTCACGGCCGCTCGCCGGTGCGGGGGCCGAACGGTCCGCCGCCGGTCTCGGCGGCAAGGAGGAGATGATCCGTTCCGAGGAACAGCTGCACGTCAGCACGGAGGAGTACGAGAGCGGGAAGGCGCGTCTGCACAAGTACGTCGTGACCGAGAACGTCACCCGCACCGTGCCGGTCTACCACGAAGAGGTACGGGTGGTCCGCGAGGCGCTGCAGCCGGGTGAGAAGAACACCGGGACGACGAACATCGGCGAGCAGGACGTCGAGGTGACCCTGCACGCAGAACGGGCCACCGTCCGCAAGGAAGCCGTTCCGGTGGAGCGTGTCCGCCTGGAGACCAACAAGGTCACCGAGCAGAAGGAAGTCTCCGCCGAGATCCGCAAGGAGAAGATCGACTACGCGGACGGCAAGGACATGGGAACCGGCAAGGACATGGGCGGCGAGTTCGGCCAGGGACGCCGCCGCTGATTCCCGCACACCGCGGCCGGAGGCCGCTCCCACGTCCTCGGCAGCCGGACGGTCCCGTGCTCACGGCCCGTCCGGCTGCGACGTCCGCGGACGCCCGGCAGCCGGGGTGCGACAGCGGCCGGTGCGGCCGGGAGGTCGTCCCGGCCGCACCGATGCGTTCACCCCGAGGGCGTGTGCCGAAAGTCCCGCCCTTCGGGCGGACGGCGCTGCTTTCGACACACGTCCTAGGGCCGCCGCAGAGCGATCACGGCGTTGTGGCCGCCGAAGCCGAAGGAGTGGCTGACGGCCCGCCGTACGGGCAGCCGCCGCGGGACCTTGGTGACGCAGTCGATGTCGAACCCGGGCGCGGGAGCGTCCAGGTTGGCGATCGGCGGTACGACACCGTGCTGAAGGGTGAGGATGGTCAGCCCGGCCTCGATGGCACCGGCCGCCCCCATGCAATGCCCCAGTACGCCCTTGGGGGCGGTGACGGGCGGCCGGTGCGGGTAGGCCCGGCTGATGAGGGCGGCCTCGGTGGCGTCGTTCAGCGGTGTGGACGTGCCGTGTGCGTTGACGTGGTCGACGTCTTCGGCCTGCCATCCGGCATCCCGCAGAGCCGCGTCGACGGCCGCGCGGGCGATGGTGCCGGAGGGGTGCGGGCTGGTGGGATGGTGGGCGTCGGTCGTGGCACCGGTGCCCGCGACCAGCGCCCGGAGGATCGCGCCCCTGGTACGGGCGTCCTCGGCCCGTTCCAGCACCATGATGGCGGCCCCCTCGCCCATCACGAGTCCGGCCCGGTCGGCGCCGAACGGCCGGCAGAGCCGGGACGGATCGCCGTCCCGGAGCGCCGCGGCTCCCGAGCGGGCGAGGCCGGTCATGGCGACCGGGAACACGATCGACTCGGTGGCTCCCGCGATCGCGATGTCGCACTGGCCGGTGGCCAGCAGGTCCCGGGCCACGGACAGGGCGGTGACCCCGGACGAGCACGCCGTGCACGGCGCGAGGCTGGGGCCGGTCACCTTCATCTGGATGGCGATCTCCGCCGCGGGCATGTTCGGGATCGTGAGCAGGATGCCCGAGGGCGAGGTCGCCGCGGGGCCGCGCCGTTCCAGTGCGACGGCCTGCTCGGTCAGACCGGCGGAGCCTCCGCTGCTGGTGCCCACGACCACGGCGACCCGGCTCCCGTCCCAGCCGGCGGGGTCGAGTCCGGCGTCGGCGACCGCTTCCCGTGCGGCGAGTACGGCGAACTTGACGTATCTGCCCATCCGGAACGCCGTACGGCCTCCGACCGCGGCGTCCAGATCGATGCCCGAGACCGTGCAGGCGAAGTCGACCGCGCAGCCTTCGAGTTCCGGGACGGTGCGGGCCGGTGAGACCCCGGCACAGACGCCGTCCCAGGTGGTGTCGGTGTCGTTACCGGCCGGGGTGATCATCCCCAGGCCGGTGACGGCGATGGCGGGCTTGTTCATCGCGCGTGGCTCACCGGCACCGCACCGTCGATGCCCTCGCGGATGAACTCCGAGATGTCGGTGAGTGTGGCGTCCTTGTAGAGCTTGTCCGAGTCGGCTTCGACGCCCAGCGTCTCCTTGATGATGACGGCGAATTCGGCGATGGCCAGGGAGTCCATCTCCAGGCTGTCCATCGTGGACTCCGGGAGGATCTCGACAGCGGGTACCTTGAAGGTCCCGGTCAGCACCTCGGTGATCGTCGGGTGGATCACCCGTTCCCTCTCCATCGTATTCGCGGTATTCACGGTACTCGCGGTCTTCACGGTCTTCCTCTCATCGGCAGGTACCTCGGTGGTGGGCGGTAAACGCAGCGATCCACCAACGAAATAACTGGATGCCTTTCTTCCGGTTACGCCTTCCGGCGAACCGATTCGTCTACGCTCACCTGCGGCTTCTCCAACCAGCGGGAGAGCAGGGAGGTCGTTCCCCAGTACGCCAGCATGAGGCCTCCGACGCCGAGCGACGCCGCGGTTTCGCGCAGCGGCCGACTCCGGTCCCGCAGGCGCCTGCGCACCGACCGGACCGGCTGCGCCGGCCGCGCCACCCGTCCGCTCACCGGCGCGCTTCCGCCCAGGGGTGCCCGGTCCCCGCCACCGTGCCACGGGCCCTCGGGATCGTCGTAGGCGTCCGCGTAGCCGGGCCCCGCGATCGGCCGGTCCGCGAGCAGTTCCTCCGGCAGCGCGAAGGATTCGATCAGCGCGGGCGCGTGTTCGGCGACCGCCGCGATCAGCTCCTCGATGGCATCCGGCAGTGCGTTCACCTGTTCGGCGGTCATCTGTCCCGCCGCGAGCAGGTCGCCGCTGTTACGGGCCACCCACTGGAGGGCGAACAGCCGCTCCAGCTCGGCCAGCCGGTCCCTCGCCTGCCCTTCCGGCAGCCCGGCCACGGCTTGGGCGTACGCCTCGGCCGCCTGCCGGTACGCGTACGCCTCCACACCGCGCAGGGCGGAGCCGGACGCCGCGTTCCAGCGGCTGAGCAGGTCACCGTTGGGGGCCCCGCTCATCTGCTCCCCGGCCCGGGTGAACCAGAGGTCCTCCACGGCCGCGAGGAGCCGGCCGAGGAACCGGGGGTCGGCCAGGTCGCCGGGCTCGGCGGGGGCGGCGGCCCCGTTCTGCCGCGCGGCACCGAACAGCATCTCGGCGGCGGCCTTGGCGTGGACGGCGAGGTTGTCGCCCTCGGCGGTGATCACCCCTTCCACCCCCGTGAACACTTCGGTCATGCCGTTGTTCTCCAGCAGCCCCTGCGCCCCGCACCGCTCCCGGCACTCGACGATGACGCTGCGGGCCTGCCAGGTGATCCACCCCTTGGCCACGGCGACCAGTCGCTCCGCATCGTCCCGGTCGGCATCGGTGCGCTCCTCCCAGCGCTGGAGCGCCCGGCGGTGCAGCAGACTCATCGCGAAGACTGTGGCCATCGCCCCGGCGAGCGGGCCGTGGTGGGTCCGGTGGGCGTACACGGGAACCCGCTGGGAGCCGCGGACCCCCGAGATGAAGCGGTGGCCGGCGTAGCGGACGGCGATCGCCAGGATCGTGCGGGCGGAACCGACCGCGCAGGCGCTCATGGAGATCTTGCCGGGGGCCACCCGCCCGATGGAGGTGAGGAACCGGCGCCTGCGGTTGGCCAGTTCGCTGCTGAACTCCCCGCCCTCGCCGAGGTGCCCGTGCGCTCCGGCGAGCAGGGCGTCGCGCCCCACGAAGAACCGGTCGAAGGAGGTCAGGCAGTGGTCGACCGGGCTGCCCATCCGGGGCGGCAGCCGCCGCACCCGTACGCCGGGCAGTGCGCGCGCCTCGTCGGTGAGCGGTGCGAGGAAGAGGAAGACGCCGTGGTCGGTGCCGTCGACCAGCAGCCGGGCGGCCACCACTCCGGACTTGGGGCCCCCGGCCGGGCTGGTGTTGGGCATGAACTTCTGCGCCCCGCAGTGCGGGGTGTTCAGGACGAAGCCGTCGCGTTCGCGGTCGTACGTCGCGGTGGTCTCGACGGCGGGCGCGTCATTGCCGTGCGCCACTTCCGTGCACAGGAAGGTGCCGGTGCGCCGGAGTCGGATGAAGTCGGACAGGTCGCGGTCGACCGGGTCGTGGTCGAGGAGGCTGCCGAGGAAGAGGTTGTAGTGGATGCCGGCGACGGTGATCAGCGTCGCGTCGACCGGGCCGAGCCATTCGTGCAGGGCGGCGAGAGCGCGGGGGTCGGAGGCCAGCCGGGCGGGGTTGTCGAGGGAATCGTTGAGGATCCTCAACCGGTCGTAGGAAAGGGCGAGGCGCTCCTCGGGGGTGCCGGTCGCGAGACGGCGGAACGGTTCTGTGGTGATCAGTCGCTGCCAGAACCCGTGCTCCTGACGGAAGTTGTCGCCGAGGAGCACCCGGGTCAGCAGATCCTTGGTGGACGGAGGGGCCACACTGTTCATGGTTACGGTCACAGACGTAGAACGATCAAGGAACGGCGAGGACACCCCTCGCCGTTCCCGGACATGTGCACCGTTCATGCCCGTTGGAAAGCAAGTGCGACATTGTGGCCGCCGAATCCGAACGAGTGGCTCACCGCGGTCTCGACCCGTTGGTGGCGGGCTTCCTTGGTCACACAGTCGAGCGGGAAGGCGTCCGGCAGGGAGTCAAGGTTGGCGATCGGCGGGATGAGCGACCGCTCCAGCGTCAGCACGGTGGCCACCGCCTCGATCGCGCCCGCCGCCGCCAGGGTGTGTCCGGTGACGCCCTTGGGCGCGGTGACCGGGGGGCGGTGCGGGAAGAGCCGGGAGATGAGGGTGGTCTCCATCGCGTCGTTGAGCGGGGTGGAGGTGCCGTGGGCATTGATGTGGTCGACGTCGCCCGGAGTCCAGCCCGCCTGACGCAGGGCCGCCTCCACCGCCCGCTGGGCACCCCGGCCGCCGGGTTCCGGCGCGGTGGGGTGGTGGGCGTCCGTGCTGGACCCGGCACCGGTGAGCAGCGCGCGGGGGCGTCCGCCGCGGGCCCTGGCCCCGTCCGCGCGTTCCAGGACGAGCATGGCGGCGCCCTCCCCGATCACAAAGCCGTCCCGGTCCGCGGCGAACGGGCGTGAGGCGCCCGCCGGATCGTCGTTCCGGGTGGACAGCGCGCCCATCCGCGCGAACGCGGTGACCACGAGCGGAGTCAGTACGGACTCGGCACCGCCGGCCACCACCACGTCGCAGCTGCCGCCGATCAGCAGATCGCGCGCCACCGCGATCGCGGTGGCCCCCGAGGCACATGCGGTGGCGGGTGCCAGGCTGGGGCCGTACGCCTTGAGCGCGATGGCGACCTCCCCGGCGGCCGCGTTGGGGATCATCATCGGGACCAGCAGCGGTGACACCGCGTCCGGCCCGCCGGACGCCAGCCTGGCGGCGTTGTCGACGAGTACGGACACGCCGCCGACACCGACGCCCAGCACCACACCGACCCGGGTACCGTCCCAGCGGGCCGGGTCGAACCCGGCGTCCGCGACCGCCTGCCGGGCGGCGACCACGGCCAGCTTCACGAACCGGGCCATCCGCCACACCGAGCGTCCGCCCACCGCCGCGTCCAGGTCCAGGCCGTCGACCGGGCAGGCGAAGTCGACCGCCAGTCCCGCCAGTTCCTCGCAGCGCCGGGCGGTGGAGAATCCGGAGCACAGCCCTTCCCAGAAGCTGTGCTCGTCCGCCCCCGCGGGAGTCACCAGGCCCACTCCCGTCACCGCGACAGCGGTACCGGCTCCGGTGTCCTTGTCAGCGGACTGCACCATTCTGTGTTCCTTCCATAGAAATCGTCTGCGGGGTGCCCGGCCAGCGAAGCGCCGCGGAACCCCAGGTCAACCCGCCCCCGAAGGCGGTGATCAGGATCCGGTCCCCGGCCCTGAGCCGGCCCCGTCCTTCGGCGTCCGCCAGGGCCAGGGGAATGGAGGCCGCACCGGTGTTGCCGACCCGCTCCAGATGGGTGACACAGCGCTGCGGCCCGATGCCGACGCGTTCGGCGACCGCGCGCAGGATCCGTGCGTTGGCCTGGTGCGGCACGAAGTGATCGACCTCCGCGGCGTCCCAGCCCACCCTGGTGAGCAGTTCGCGGCACGATCCCGTCATCCGCTGGACGGCGTGCTGGTACACGGTGGGACCCTGCATACGGAAGAACTCGTCGCCCGCCGCGGCCGGCCGGTCCGTCGACCGGGCGCGGGCGCCGCCGCCCGGTACGGTGATGAGGTCGTACCCGGTGCCGTCGCTGCCCAGGTCGAACGCGAGCAGCTCGCCCGGCGCCCCGGTCCGCCCGGCCGCCACGAGAGCCGCCCCCGCCCCGTCGCCGAAGACCACACCGGCCGAGCGGTCCGCCGGGTCCAGCCAGGCCGAATAGACATCGGCGCCCACGAGCAGCACCCGCTCGTACAGACCCGAGGCCACCAGCCCGTGGCAGACCGCCAGCCCGTAGACGAAGCCGCTGCACACCGCCGCGATGTCGAGCGCGGGGACGGTGCCGAGCCCCAGCCGTGCGGCCAGGGCGGGTGCCGTTCCCGGGCAGAGGTGGTCGGGGGTCGCGGTGGCGAGGACCAGGGCGTCCACGGGTCCGGGTACCGGGTACCTGCCGAGCAGCCGGCCGGCCGCCTCGAACGCCACATCGCCGGTCGCGAGTCCCGGCCCCGCCCGGTGACGGCTGCCGATGCCCGTCCGGGTGCGTACCCAGGAGTCGTCCACCCCCCACGCCGCGGGCAGTTGGTCATTGCCGACCGGTTCGCCCGGCACCCACCCCGCCACGCTCTCCAGTACCGCCGTGCGTGCGCCGGTCCGTAAGACACCCCGTTGGGCACCCGGCCCCGTACCGCTGTCGACTGCGCGTCGCCTCGCCACCCACTGCCCCGATTCCCTTGTCGAGCATGCCAACCGGTTGGCGAACGGTGAAGCGCTCGGCGGGGGTGCGTTCGATTGGGCCAAACGGGGGAATCGGCAAAAAATTATGCCCTATTCCGCGCGACTTAAACCGAGTTGGCCCACGCGGCTGCGGCGTCGTGTGTCAGGTCCGGGCAAGTGCCTCCGTCAGTTCCCTCCGGTCGGGCGGATTGGCGCCCGCCCGGGAGACCGTCACAGCGGCGGCGGCCACCGCGTGGCGCAGCACATCGGCGACGGTGTCCCGGTCCAGCGTGTACAGCCGTGCGCGGCCGTCGGCCCCGAGCAGCCCCCGCCGGGCGAGGGCGTGCAGGGTGCCCGACATGAACGCGTCGCCCGCGCCCACGGTGTCGACGACCTCGGTGGGCAGCGCGGCCACCGTGACCTGTCCGTCCGGGATCACCGCCAGGGCGCCGTCGCCGCCCCGGGTGACGAGGACCATGGCCGGACCGCGGCCCAGCCACCGCCCGGCGACCGTCCGCGGGGAGTCCCCCGGATACAGCCACTCCAGGTCCTCGTCACTGGCCTTGACCACATCGCTGAGCGCGACGCACCGTTCGACGCGGCGCACCGCTTCCGCGTGATCGCCCATCAGTTCCGGCCGTACGTTGGGGTCGTAGCTGACGGTCGCGGCGCTCCGCAGCGCACCGACGGCGTCCAGGACGGTGGCCGAGCCGGGTGCCATCACCGCGGCGATCGACCCCGTGTGCACATGGCGGGGCGGCCGTTCCTCCGCTGCCGGGCCCAGCGTCCAGGTGATCTCGAAGGTGTACGTGGCCCGGCCCGCGGCGTCCAGGGTCACGGCCGCGGACGGGGTGGGCGCGGCCGGGGCGTCGGTCCGCACCGCGACCCCGGCGGATTCCAGGTGCTCCCGGATCAGCCGGCCGTTGGCGTCCGCACCGAGCTGGGTGCGCAGGGTCACGCCGTGGCCGAGCCGGGACAGGCCGTACGCGACGTTCGCCGGGCTGCCGCCGGGGTGCACCTGGTCGGCGGCGCCCGGCAGCCGGACGATGTCGGCCACGCTTTCGCCGATGACCAGCAGATCGGGTCCGTCGAGCTCGCGAGACATGGGTGGGGGCCTCCTGGAGTGCCGTGACGACGGTGTCCTGGCAGGCGGCGCGGCCCCGGACACGTTGAGTCCGATCCTGCCGGGTGCGGGGCCCCGGCGGGAACGGGGGCCGCCCGGCGAGCGGAAGACTCACCCGTTGCGGACGGCCCCGACCGCTTCCGTCACCAGGCCGAGGAATCGGGCGTGCGCCGCCGGGCCGAACAGCGGCTCCGGGTTCCACGGCACGATGGGCGCGCTCCGGCGGAGCGTCGACCAGTCGGCGACCCCCCGGAGCTCATCGAGCGGGGTGGCATGGGACCGGGTGTCGGTGAGCACGACGTCCGGGCGCAGCGACGCCACCGAGGCCCAGCCGACGGTGGACCAGTTCGCACCGGGCCCCGCGGCCGGCTCCACGAGGTGTACGCCGAGCTCGGCGAGGACCCGCAGCTCGGGCCACGTCCCGGGGCGGGCCACATGGGCCTCGGCCGGACCGGCCGGGGACAGGGCGAGTACCCGGACGGCGTCGGCGGGCCCTTCGCCCACGACGGCGCGCAGCCGCTGCCGGGCGGTCTCCAGCTCGCCGTCCGCCGCGGGCCGGGGCCCGGCGCCGAGGGAGCGTGCCAGCTCGGCGAAACGCTCACCGATCCCGGCGAACGTGCGGGCCCGACCCACATCGAGGACGACGACGGGGACCCGCTCCTCCAGCTGCTCGGCGACGTCCGGGGCCAGCCCGTAGACCCGGCCGTCGCCGTAGCCGACGCCGACCACGAGGTCCGGCCCGTCACGCAGCAGTGTCGCCACGTCCAGGGCGCCGCCCGCGCCGGAGTAGGCGACCTCGTCCAGCGGAAGCGTCCCGGTCCTGGCCCGGTCGGGTCCGGCGGCGGGGGCGTCGTGGCCGGACCCGAAGATGCCCTGCGGCCGTATCCCGTAATCCCACAGCGTGGCTCCGGCCTGCACGTACGCGAGCACCCGTGTGGGGCGCCGGGCTGCCGTGGACAGCCGGCCCCGGTCGTCGGAGAACCGCCACTGACCCTGCTCCGTCACGTCACACACGCCCCTCCGCCACCGACTTCCGACGCACTCGTCCGTGCTCGCACAGGTGTACCTGCCCACGTCACGGCCACCGCACCCCTCGGCCCGCCGGGAGCCGTCGGGCCGGGGCGGAGGCCCTCACGCCTCTCGCGGCACCCGGCACTCACCCGATCCGGGGATCCCGGGCGCTCCCGCTCCCCGATGGCGGCACCGTTCGGCGATTCGCCCATAGATCTGCACAAGTCTTTACATCTCATCCCACCCCCCAGGGGACCCGGCTGCTCCGCCGGCCACCGCCCCCACCTCTCCAGCGCTTCGAAGCTCCATCAACTCGCCTCTCCTCCCAGGCACTTGAAGGAAGCAGGCCGGGCTTCGCATCACCGGGCAGCGACCCCGGGTGCCCTCGCGGGAGTTCCGTGAAACCGATGTCGCGCGAAGGCCCCCGGCACCCCCGCGCCGCACCCGCCAACGGGCACGTCAGGCAGAGCTCGTCACTGACTGTTAAAACTAGGACACTCCGTGTCATTGCCCATTTGCCCGTTCGGCCGCTCCGGTTGGAGGCAACTCCCCATGAAATCGACCTTGTTGAAGACCACCCTGGTCGTCTCCCTCGGTGCGTCGCTCTACGCGGCCCCCTCCTTCGACGCGGCGCCGCAGGCCGCCCCCACCCGCCACGCCGCGGCGCGCTGCCCCGTTGTCGACGTACTGGCGGTCTACACCCCGAAGGCCGCCGCGCGGGTGGGAGGAGTGCACCGGGTCGCGGCCTCCGCCCAGCAGATCGCCATCCGGATGAACCGCTCCCTCCGCGAGAGCGGGGTCTGCGGGGCCATCCGGATCGTCCACCCGTACACCGCCACCGGGTACGACGGTCCGGAGCAGTTCCACGCGGCGTACCGCGCCCTCAAGGACCGCACCAACTCCGCCCTGGGCCGGGAGGCCGATGAGCGGCGCGGCCGGTACGGCGCCGATCTGGTCACCCTCATGGTGGACCCGCCCGAGCGCGGCGGCGGGACCGCGGACTACGCGGCGGCGCTCGACAGCACATCGGACGAGTACGCCTATTCGGTCGCCGATGTCGACGGGATCGCCCTGGACTCGGTGAGCCACGAGATCGGCCACAACCTCGGCCTCGCCCACGACCGCGTCACCATCGAGGAGAACGCGCACGGCTCGATGGACGTGAGCCACACCCGCCCGTACAACACCGGCTGGGTCACCGAGGACCGCAAGTACTACACGATCATGGCGTACCGGTCCTCGTGCGGCGACGGCTGCGAGCGGATCAGCCGGTTCTCCAGCGCGCAGGGGGCCTGGCGGGGCCGGCGGCTGGGCGACACGGAGAACGACAGTGTCCGCGTGCTGCGGGCGACCCTGCCCATCGTCGCCGGGTACCGCGGCGGGAGGTGACGGGCGGCCCGGACCGGCTCATCCCGCACCCGTGGCATCGGCGCCCCGCGGCCCGACTCCCAGGCCGGCCAGGAACGCCGCCGCGGCCGGCGTGGGGCGGAAGCGGCTCCAGACGAGCCGTTCCACCCGCCCCGGCGCGTTGCGCACCCGCAGAACCCGCACCCCCGGCACCTCCTCGGCGAACGCGGCGGGCAGAAGGGCCACCCCCAGCCCCTTGCGGACCAGGCGGGCGATGTAGTCGGCGCCGCTGACCTCGTACGCGACGTTCCGGGTGAGTCCCATCGCGGTGAACGCCTCCTCGGACTGCGCCCGTGCCGCCGTGCCGTCGGGGAAGTCGACGAACGTCTCCCTCGCGAGGCGCGCCAGGTCCACCTCGGTCTCGTCCGCGAGCGGGTGGCCGGTGGCCGTGATCGCGGCCAGTTCGCCGCGGGCCAGCTCGTGGTCACTGACTCCCTTGGGCCGGTAGTCGGGCAGCACCCCGAGAAAGGCCAGGTCGAGCGCGCCCGACCGGACGTCCTCGACCAGGTCCTTGCTCGCCCCGTCACGCAGGACGATCCCCACCTTCGGATGACGTCGGTGGAACTCCTCCAGCGCGCCCGGAATGTCGACCGCGGTGACCGTGGGAATCGCCCCGATGGCCAGGCGCCCGCTGATCTCACCGGCCGCCGCCGCCACCTCGGCGCGGGCCCGTTCCGCTGCGTCCAGTGCCTGCCGGGCGGCCGGCAGGAAGGCCTCCCCCGCCGCGGTCAGCCGCACATGACGGCTGGAGCGGTCGAAGAGCCGGGCTCCGAGCTCCTTCTCCAGCCGGGCGATCTGATGGCTGAGCGCCGACTGGACGACCAGGCACCGCTTCGCGGCCCGCGTGAAGTTCCTCGTCTCGGCGACCGCGAGGACATAGCGCATCTGCTGCAGTTCCATCCAACCATCGTGAATCACGATGGTTGGAATGAAAAACATGTGTTGGACTGATCGCCGGGTGCCGCGGGACGCTGATGTCCATGTCCCCCTCCTCTCACACCTCCGGCACCCCGCTCCGGAGCCCTCGGCCCCCTTCGGCCGCGAAAGCGGCCACCGGCAGCGCTGCCGCCGCGAGCCCGTCCCTCGGGCGTGGCCTCATCCTTCTGATGGCGCTGGCGGCCGGGCTGTCGGCGTCGGGCAACTACTTCGCGCAGCCGCTGCTGGACCTGATCACCCGGGACCTGGACATCGGCGTCACCCTGGCCGGGCTGATCGTCTCGGCCGCCCAGGCCGGCTACGCGCTGGGCCTGATCCTGCTGGTGCCGCTCGGCGACATCACCGAGCGACGCCGCCTGGCCGTGGGGCTGTTCGCCGCGACGGCACTGTTCCTGCTGCTGGCTGCCGCCGCCCCCTCCGGTCCGGTCCTCCTCGCCGGCACGGCGCTCGTCGCCCTCACCTCGGTCGGCGCCCAGGTCGTCGTGCCCTTCGCGGCCACGCTCGCCGCCCCGGAGGCCCGGGGCCGGATCGTCGGCATCGTCATGTCCGGAGTGCTGCTCGGCGGCCTGCTGGGGCGCATGGCGGCCGGCGCCCTGTCCGAGCTGGGCGGCTGGCGGACCGTCTACTGGGTGAACGCCCTGCTCATGATCATCATGGCGGTGCTCCTCCACCTCAAGCTGCCCCGGCTGTCCCCGGCGGCCGGCACGGTGCCGGTGTCGTACGGCGGGCTGATCCGCTCCACGCTCGCCCTGCTGCGCCAGGAACCCCTGCTGCGCTCACGGGCCGCGATCGGCGCCTTCTCCATGGCCTCGTACAGCGTGCAGCTGACCGCGCTGACCTTCCTGCTCACCCAGCGGCCCTACGGGTGGACAGCCGCCGGCATCGGCTTCTTCGGGCTGCTGGGTGTCATCGGCGTGGTGGGCATGAACTTCGCGGCGCGCCTCGGCGACCGGGGCCATGTCCAGGCGGTGTCCGGCGCCGCGGGCATTCTCCTGACGCTGGCCTGGCTGCCGCTGCTCGCGGGCGAGACCTCGCTGTGGTGGCTCGCGACCGGGGTGATCATGCTGAACATCGCCCAGCAGGCGGGGCTCAACAGCAGTCAGAACGTGATCTACGCGCTCAACCCGGATGCCCGGAACCGGATCAACTCCGCCTTCATGACGCTGTTCTTCGCCGGCGGTGCGGCGGGCGCTTCGCTGACCGCGGTGGTGTGGGCGAGTGCGGGCTGGCCGGGAGTGTGCGCCCTGGGCGCGGCACTGGCCGCGATGAGCACGGCCCTGTGGGTACGGGAACGGGTCCGGGCGCGGTAGAACGTTCCGGCCCGGCCTCCCGGCCCGGTGGATGTCCTGGTGGATGTCCCCGGCCCGCTCGCCCTTCCCCTTCCGTGCGGGCGCCCCTCAGTCCGGGGCGGCCGTGCGGGAGGGTTCCCGTACGGAGCGGGCCAGTTCCACGTTGAACTGCGCCCCGGTCAGCAGGGCGAGATTGGTGAACCAGACCCAGATCAGGAAGACGACCAGGCCGGCGAGCGAACCGTAGAGCCGGCTGTAGCTGCCGATGTGGGTCGCGTAGAACGCGAATCCCGCCGAGGCGACGAGCCAGAGGAACGCGGCGAGGATGCCGCCGGGCAGCCCCTGGTTCATCCCCCGGGCCGATCGCGGACCGGTACGGAACAGCACCAGGATCAGGCAGGCGACCAGGCAGAGCAGAACGGGCCATTTGAGGACCGCCCACAGCGCCTCGCCCGCGTGGGCCAGGCCCATCCGGTGCCCGAGCCAGCGGGCCAGCGGGCCGGTGAGGACAAGAGCGAAGGCGCTGGCCATCAGCAGCACCAGCAGTCCGACGGCCGAGGCGACGATGATGTGGGCCTTGCGCAGCGCCGGCCGGGTGTCCTGGACATGGTGCATGGCGTGCAGCGCCCGGCGGAAGACGGCCAGATAGCTGGACGCCGACCACACCGCGCTCACGGTCCCGGTCGCGACGAGCAGCCAGACAGCGGTGCGCTCATGGGTGGCCTCCTCCAGTGACTGGCGGAGCGCCGCGCCGGATTCCGCGGGCGCGAACGAGGTGATGTCGGAGATCAGGGCACTCGTGGCCCCTGGGTTCGCCAGGCCGATCACCGAAACGGTGACGAGGAGGGCCGGCAGCAGCGCGAGGATCGCGTAGTACGTCAGAGCGGCGGCCCAGTCGGAGATGTCATCGTTCCAGATCGCGACGGGCGTGCGGCGCAGGGCGCCGAACCAGCGGGCCGACGGCCCGGTGTGGCCGGTGTGCCCGGTGGCGCGGGGCGTGCGTTCGGCGGCGGGTGTGGCGGTCCGGCTGGGCAAGCTCGTACTCCGGGGACGTGGGCAGATGCGACGGGGCCGGGATCCTTCGTCCGCTCCTCGGACGCCCCCGGCTGCACCTTTCTCTCATGCCTCGTACCCGTCGACGCACACCGGTCCCGTCGGCCGCACCCCCGCCGGTCACCGGCCGCGGTCAGTCGTTGACCGCCGTCAGCAGGACCACGGCGTCCGCGAGGGCAAGCAGTCCGTGGCGTTCCTGCGGGATCGCGTGCAGCGTCCCGGCGGTCAGTTCGACGTCGCCGGAGCCCGCGGTCAGCCGGACCGAGCCGCGCAGGACCTGGAGGGAGGCGGCGGGCGGCGCGTTGTGCTCGTCCAGAGCCGTCCCCGAGGTCAATGCGATCACCGATTGGCGCAGGGGCGGCTGCTGGAGCAGGAGGTGGGCACTGCGTCCATGGGCGGATTCACGGGCCGCGGCCAGATGCTCGTCGGCGAGGGCGTTGAGGTCATCCATACGCCCCACTCTGCCGCAGCCCCCGCTCCCCCGCGATCCTGCCGTACGCCGCCCGGACCGGGTCCGGGCGGCGTACGGCAGGCGATACGGGCGGTGTACGGGAGGACCGTCAGAGTCCACCGGTGTACAGCAGCCGGTCCGGCGAACCCGGGCTCAGCGACGTCAGCACGCCCGGCGTCGCCTCGTCGGCCAGCCGCTTCGCCAGGGTCTCGGGACTCACCGTCGGGTCCGCCTCCTTCTGGAGTGCGGCGACTCCGGCGACGTGCGGACTCGCCATGGAGGTGCCGTCGAGGGCGACGGAGCCGCCGCCGAGCCCGGCCGAGACGATGCCCTGCCCCGGGGCGTACAGCTCCAGGCAGGTGCCCCAGTTGCTGAACGCGGTCTGCCGGTCCCCGTCGTCGGTCGCGCCCACGGTCACCACGCGGCCTGCGCCGGCCGGGGATACGTCGCAGGCATCCGCGTTGTCGTTGCCCGCCGCGACGACGGGCAGCACGCCCGCCTCGGCGACGGCGTCGATCGCGTCGTCGACCGTCTGCGACTTCTCCCCGCCGAGCGAGGCGTTCAGTACGGCGGGACGCCCGGAGGCGGCGACGTCCTTGACCACCCAGTCGAGCCCCGCGAGGATCCCGGCCCAGGTGCCCTGGCCCTGGCAGTCGAGCACCCGCACACCGACGAGCGAGACGGACGGGGCGACGCCGTACGTCGCTCCGCCGACCGTGCCCGCCACATGGGTGCCGTGGCCGTTGCAGTCCTGACCGTCCCGGCCGTCCGCGACGGCGTCGAACCCGCTGACCGCGCGGCCGCCGAACTCGCTGTGCCCGGTCTCGATCCCGGTGTCGAGGACGTACGCGGTCACTCCCCGGCCCGTGGCGGCCGTGGTGAAGGTGTCGTCCAGCGGCAGCAGCCGCTGGTCGATCCGGTCCTGGCCCCAGGTCGCGGCGGAGGTCCGCAGTCCGCCCGTCCCGGCGGCGGAGGTCGTGGGTACGACGGCGACCTCGCCGTTCTCCTCGACGGAGCGGACGCCGGGAAAGGCGCGCACCGCGCTGAGCTGGCCGGGGGTGAGCGTGGCGGCGAAGCCGCGGGCGATATCACCGTAGGTGAACATCGCGCTGAGCCCGAACTGCCGCAGGACGGTGTCCGTCGACAGTCCGGGCTCAAGGGTGACGATGTACTGACCGGGGACGGCCCTGGCGGACTGCCGCACCGGGACACCACCCGGTCCGGTGTCCGCGGTGGCCTCGGTGGTGCCGATCAGGGGGACGATCAGCAGCAGAGCGGCCGGTGTCCAGCGGGCGCGCAGGCGCATGCGTTCTCCTCGGGGTGGGGGGATCGTTCAGGGAAGGGAAGGGACGGTTCTGCGAAGCACGAACACCCGTCCCTTCGTCCCCACCCCGGGGGTGCCTTAGCGGTATCAGCCGGACAGCGCAACGCTCGGCGCGAGGTCCTGGTCCTTGCGGTCGCCCTCCAGGGAGGGTTCCGTATGCCTGCCCCAGCGGCCGACGGCCACCTCTGCCGTGATGCCGGGGCCGAACCCGGCGATCAGCCCCTGGGCGGATTCCGCCGGACCGCCGTCCGCGAACAGCCGCCCGAGTGCGTCGAAGACGACCGAACTGGCGATGTTGCCCCGTTCGGTGAGTGTGGCCCGGCTGTAGCGGAACATCTCCGGCGGCAGGTTCAGGAAGTGGCAGAGGTCGTCGAGGATGCGCGGTCCACCGGCGTGCACGATGAAGAAGTCCATGGCCGGGACCGTCCAGCCGTGCCGGTCGACGAGATCCAGGAGGACGGGCGCGAGCATCTCCATGGTGCCGGGCACCCGCTTGTCCAGCTGGAAGTGGAATCCCGTGTCACGTACCGCGTAGGAGATCCAGTCCTCGGTGTCGGGCACCAGATGGGAGCCGTTGCGCTCCAGGCGCATGCCGCTGCCGCCCTGTCCGCGGACCACGGCCGCCGAGACGGCGTCTCCGAACAGCCCGTTGGAGAGCAGCGATCCGACGCCGATGTCGGTGGGCTGGTAGCACAGCGAGCAGAACTCGCAGGACACGATCAGGACGTTGGACCGCGGGTAGGCGAGGCAGAAGTCGTGTGCGCGGTTGATCGCCGCGCCGCCCGCGGCGCAGCCGAGCTGGGCGATGGGGAGCTGCCGGGTCTCGGAGCGGAAGCCCATCGAGTTGATCAGCCATGCCGTCAGCGAGGGCATCATGAAGCCCGTGCAGGACACATAGACGATCAGGTCGATCTCGGCGGGCTCCAGTTCGGCGTTGGCGAGGGCCCCCCGGACGACTTCGGGGACGCGGCGCTTCGCCTCCGCCTCGTAGAGCCTGTTGCGCACCTCGAATCCGGGGTGCCGCAGGGTCTCCTCGATCGGCTGGACGAGGTGGCGGGTCTGCACACCGGTGTTCTGGATGAGCCTCAGGACGAGGGCGCGCTGCGGGTGGTCGGCGTGCGTCTCCCTCGCCAGGTCGAGGGTCTGCTGCATCGTGATGACATGTTCGGGCACAGCGATGGCCGGCCGGCACAGAGTCGCCATGGGTTCTCCTCGTTCTGTGATGCGGAGGCTCTCGTCACCACGTGACGGGCAGGGCGAGCGGATAGCGCCAGATGGAGGTCGTGTTCCACTCGACATCCTCGGGCGGTACGTCGAGGCTCAGGGCCGGGAATCGGGTCAGCAGCGATGAGAAGGCCACTTCCAGTTCCATCGTGGCGAGCGGCGCACCCAGGCAGTGGTGCGCGCCCCAGCCGAATGTCATGTGCGGGATGGACGGCCGGTCCGGGTCCAGTTCGTCGGGGCGTTCGAACTTCCTGTCGTCCCGGTTCGCGGTCAGGTAGGACACATGGACCACATCGCCGGCCCGGATGAGGACCCCGCTGAGCTCCACGTCCTCGGTGGCGATCCGCGGGATGCCGACCCCCTTGCGGAACGGGATGTACCGCAGGAGCTCCTCCAGGGTGCGGGGCAGCAGTTCCGGAGCCGCCCGGAGCGACTCCAGGAGCGCGGGCCTGGTGAGCAGTGTGTAGGCGATGTTGCCGAGTTGGTACGTCGTGGTGTCCTGCCCGGTGATGAGCAGCACCATGGCCATGACGGCCAGTTCGTTGTCGTCGAGCAGTTCGGCGCCGTCCCTGGCCGTGGCCAGTGTGCTGATGAGGTCCTCGCCGGGTGAGCGGCGCCGGTCGGCGGTCAGTTCGGCGAAGTACGCGCGCAGTTCGGCCTTGGCGCGTACCGCGTCGTCCTTCCCCGCGGCACCGGTGTTCATCATGGTCAGGGCGTGGGCGCGGAGCCATGGACGGTCCGCCTCGGGGATGTCGAGCGCCTCGCAGATGGTGATCAGCGGCAGCGGTGCGGACACTCCGGCCACGAAGTCGGCCGGGGAGCCGCTGTCCTCCATGTCCTGGAGGAGCTGGTCCACGATGCGCTGGGTCCGGTGGCGGATGTGGTCCACGCGGCGCGGGGTGAAGCTCTTGGCGACCAGGCTCCGCAGGCGGCTGCTGTCGGGCGGGTCCATCAGGTTGATGGATTCCGCCTGGACGATGGGTTCCGGAGTCATTCTCGGGAAGTCGCGGCCGAGGACCGCGCTGCGGCTGAAGCGCCGGTCGGTGGTGACCGTCCGGACATCCTCGTAGCGGGTGACGAGCCAGGCCTCGCCCTCTCCGTATGCCATGCGGATGCGGGAGACCGGCGCTTCGGTCAGCAGCTCCCGGAGCTGGGGATCGAAATCCAGTTGCTGGGCATAGTCGAACGGACAGCTCCGTACGGATTCCATGTTCTCCACCGAGGTTCTCCCAATGACCGGTTCGGGGCGTTCAGGGGTGTGCCGCCTCCGGGCCCGGAAACAGACCCCGGCTACCTCCCCCATAACCCATGGGAACATGTCACACACACTCGGTAATCAACCGATCAGAGGGGGACCTGACGGAGCGACAGGGCACACAGGGGGTGCTCGCCGCGCAGGCGAGTGCATTTGCGCGCCCCGTGTCATGAACCTCGCGAGCCGGTCGGAGCGTCCACCGGCGCCGCCCCGGCCGCTGCGCGGGAGGTGGGTGGCGGCGGGCGGTGCGGCGCCATCGGTACATCCAACAGCCCGCTCCGCCTGCCCGGTTGAATCCCGCCCCGTGCGGGCGCGCGGAGCCCGGATCAGCAGAAACGAAGGGCGCGCGCCCCCTTGGGCGCCGGTGCCCCTTGCCCGTTCCCCCCGGCGTCCGTTCAGCCGGTGAGCAGGTCCGGATTGCCGGCCAGTGCGGCCAGCCGCCCCTTCGGGTCGTCGACGAGCTTGCGGGCCGTCAGATCGAGCACGCCCGCCACTCCCGAGATCTCGGCGGCGACCGTGCCGTCCTCCTTGATGATCTGCTGCGCCAGGGTGAACGTCTTTCCGGTGCCGTAGTCGAAACGGCAGGTCACCCGGACCCGTTCACCGCCCCGCAGCTCCCGCAGATACCTCACCCGCACTTCGAGCTGCACCGGCCCCACTCCACTCGCCAGCAGCTTCTCCTGCGGCAGTCCGGCGGCGCGCAGCAGTTCCCAGCGCGCGTGTTCCGCGTACTGCAGATACACGGCCTGGTTCAGGTGGCCCTGGGTGTCGAGCTCGTAGCCCCGGACGGCCACGTCAACAGAGAACGTCATGACGGTGGCAACACCGGCGTGCGTCGCGCCATTCCTCGCTCCGGCCGCACACCGCCCCGCCGGAACCTTTACGCCCATGTCATGCACCGGCAACTCCCTCCCACAAGAGATTGCGGAAAGGTTCTGACAGCCTTTGCTGACGGAACGCGCTGCCCGCCCGAACCCCGAGGCGCGCCAGGGTTCTCCGGCGGGGTCCACGCCGGTGCTCGTGGAGCACCGACCCGCGCAAGGACCCGGTCTGCTTCGTGCTGACCGCCCGCTTCGACGACGGCGACAGCGGCGACAACCGGGGCGGAAGCCAGCACGAGAAGTCCGGCAAAGCCGCCAATGACGACCCCATGTTCCGCGGCGACTTCAAGGGCCTCGTTAACAAGTTCGACCACATCAAGGGCCTCGGCTTCTCCGCCGTCTGGATCACCCCGGTGGTCCTGAACCGGTCCGACTACGACTACCACGGCTACGACTTCTACCGGGTCGACCCCCGACTGGAGTCCGCGGGCGCCTCGCACCAGGACCTGATCAACGCGGCCCACGCCAAGGGCATGAAGATCTACCAGGACGTCGTCCACAACCACTCGTCGCGCTGGGGCGCCGAGGGACCGTTCACCTCGAAGACCTACGGGGTGCGGGGCACCCAATGGAGCTGGTCCTACGACGAGCGCGACGAGGGGTTCGAGTACGACGGCCTGACGGTCGAGCCGAAGTCCGGGAAGTTCTACTACAACGGCGATCCGTGTTCCATGGCCGAGCCGTCGGGCAACACCTGTCTCAACTGGGGCAAACCCACCGGGAGTTCCTCACCCGAGGGGTACCGGATCTACAACTGCCAGTGACCCGACCCCACTTCGGGCATGTTTCCCAAGGCCTACTACCACAAATGCTGGATCGGGAACTGGGAGGGCGAGGACTCGCGCAGCTGCCGGCTCCACGAGGACCTCGCCGACTTCAACACCGAGAGCGCGCCCGTCCAGAACTGTCTGATCGGCGCCTACGACAAGTACATCGGCATGGGGGTCGACGGCTTCCGGGTCGACACGGCCGTGCACATTCCCCGGACGACCTGGAACCGCCGTTTTGTCCCTGATGTGTACGTTCCGCGGCATCCCCACCCTGTGCTACGGATCGGAGATCGAATTCCAGGCGGGCAGGAAGATCGACTGCGGGCCCTCCTGCCCGCTGGCGACCACCGGACGCGCCTGCTTCGGCGACCATCTCGCCGGCGAGGTGGAGGTGTCCGGCTTCGGCAGGGTCACCTCCGCGACCGGAGCGGTCGCCGACACCCTGGCCAAACCGCTGGCCAGGCATCTCCAGCGGCTCAACGAGATCCGCCGGGCGGTGCCCGCGCTCCAGATGGGCCAGTACTCCACCGAGGGCATCACCGGGTCGATGGCGTACAAGCGCCGCTACACCGACACCGCGAGCGGCACCGACAGTTTCGCCCTGGTGACGGCATCCGGCAGCGCGACGTACACCGGTATCCCCGACGGCACCTGCCGGGACGCCGTCACCGGTGACACCCGGGTCGTGACGGGCGGCACGCCCGCCGTCCCGGCACCGGGCAAGGGCAACCTGCGCGTGTACGTCCTCGACCTCGGCGGAAGGAACGCCGCCCCGGGGAAGACCGGGACGGCGGGACCGTATCTCAAGTAACCCCTGAGGGACCGCACTCGGGTGGTGCCGACCGGATGATCGGGCCGGCACCGTCCCCGTGCTGACGAATCGTCACATCAGCTGCCGGCCGGGCCGGGGGCGGGCACTTCCGTCCTGACAGGTCCCCGGCGGCTCCCCCGCTTCCGGAGGGCGGCCGGCACCGCTCCCGTCCGGTCCGCGGCGGCGGCGTGCAGTGCGCGCAGGGCCAGCATCAGGAACCCGATGTCGTCGAGGTAGACGGGGTCCGGCAGCAGGTCCACCGGGGACACCGTGTAGATCACCGCCGCCCAGACCAGCGCCTTGTCGCGCAGCGGGATCCCCGCGTCCCGCAGCAGGTTCCTGGCCCTGATGACCCGGACCAGGAGTACCGCCGCCACGCCCAGGGTGAGCAGTGCGACGAGAGCGCCGAGGAGAAGCCAAACGGTGGTGTCCATGGTTCATCGTGCACCCTGCGGGCCCCGCCGCGCCCCGTGGGCGGCCGACCGGCCGGGATGCCGGTGTCGCGGGTGTCCGTGTGGCGGCGGTCAGCCGTTCTCCCTGGCGCGCCGGCGGGTACGGCGCTTCAGGGCGCGCCTCTCGTCCTCGCCCAGACCGCCCCAGACGCCGGAATCCTGGCCGTTCTCCAGAGCCCAGCGCAGGCACGGCTCCCGTACGGGGCAGCTCGCGCACACCGCCTTGGCGTCCGCCGTCTGCACGAGCGCCGGGCCCGTGCTCCCGATGGGGAAGAACAGATCGGGGTCCTCCTCGCGGCAGGCCGCGCCCATGCGCCAGTTCTCCATGTGACTCACTCCCGGGGTTCGGGTTTAGGTTCTGCTCGGTCCGTACCGGTGCGGGTGACCGACAACGGGCGCCTGAAACCACGAACGGGGCGGCGGCATCCGCACGGGCGGCCCGGTCCCGGTCAGTGCCGGGGGCGGTGCAGGGCGAGAAGTGCCTGGTCGTCCTGGGCGCGACCGCCGGTGTGGCGTCCGACGTCCTCGATCAGGGCCTGCAGGATCTGCGCCGGGGTGGCCGGGTCGCCGACGAGCGCGCGGTGCCGGACCAGGACCGGCAGGCGTTCGGCGGGGTCGTAGAACGTTCCGGTGCCGTCCCGGGCCTCGGTGACGCCGTCCGTGAAGCACACCAGGGTCGCACCGGGCGGAAAGGGAAAGGTGTCGACGGGGGTCGTCCAGGCTCCCAGCGCGCCCATCCCCAGCGGCGGTGCCGCCTGCGACGGTTCCAGCACGGTGGCGGCCCCCCGCGCGTCCAGGAGCACGGGCGCCGGATGTCCGCGGTTGACGACGCGTACGGAGGTGAGGTCCGCGGCGAACTCCGCGATCAGGGCCGTGGTGAACCCCTCCTCCTGCTCCTGGCCGCCCCGCCGCTCGCCCTCCCGCAGCAGCGCCTGTTCCAGGGATCTCACCAGGCCGGGCAGGTCCTCCGCCTCGTCCGCGGCGAACCGGAAGGCTCCCAGGTCGGCGGAGACCGCGCTCACGGCACCGAGCCCCTTGCCGCGCACGTCCCCGACCATGACGCGGGTGCCGTACGGCGTGTCCTGGACGACGTAGAGGTCGCCGCCGATCATGGCCTCGTCCTCGGCGGGCACGTACCGCGCCGCGATCAGCAGGTCACCCAGGCGCGACGGGGGCCTGGGCAGCACGGCGCGCTGGGCCACCTCGGCGACCTGACGGGCGCGCCGGGTCGTCGCGTGCTGGCCCTCCAGGGTGCGGTGGATGAAGACCGCGAGCACGGTTACGGCCAGAAGGGTGAGCTGGTTGGCCACCCCCCGCTGCCAGCCGAACGTCCTGTCGACCTGGGCGAGCGCCGCGTGAACGGCCATCGAGGCCACGCCCACCGCGATGATGCCCCGGAGCCCCAGCAGCGGTGCGGCGGAGACGGGTGCCACCACGAGCAGCGGTGCGGAGGTCACCGCGGTCGGGGTCACGAGGTCGACCACCACGGCCAGCACGATGACCCCGACGGGGATCCACTGGGCTCTGCGCTGCTGCACCACTCCCCCACCCTGTCCGGCACCGGCCCGCACCGCCATCCCGGTCCGGCGGGGGTGTCACGGAGGCTCCGCGGGGCGCGGGGAGGGCCGGGGCCGGGCTCAGTTCCCGGGCAGCGGGATGCCGGGGTGCGGGGCGGCCGCACACGCCGCGTCGAGCCGGATGCGGTGGTTCATCACGGTCTCCGGGTCGTCGACGATGTCCACCCGGACGCCGGGGGTCTCCAGCACGGCCTGGTCACCGATCTCGGGGGCGGGCACCCGCAGCAGATGCAGGGGCGGCACGCCGGTCATGGCGTGCGGCGGATGGTCGAGCGGCACCACCTGCACGGTGAGGTGCGGCCGGTGCGCGGCCTCGGTCAGCCTCTCGCGCTGTTCGTCCATGACAGCGCGGTCGCCGACCGTGGTGTGCAGGGCGGCGGCGGGCATCAGCGCCCACAGCGCGGCGCCCCGCTCACGCAGGCGGCGCTGGCGCTCCCGCAGCAGCTCGACGCGCCGGTCCAGCTGGGCGGGCGTGTCGTCGGGGTACTGCGTCCGGTACAGGGCGGCGGCGTACGCGGGCGTACGCAGCAGTTCCGGTACGAGGGCGGGGTGCCAGGTCCGTACGAGGCTGGCGGAGGATTCGACGCCGATGACGTCCTGCTGCCAGGTCTCCATCGCGTCCCGCCACCGATGCCACCATCCGGGCAGGTTCGCCGCTCCGAGACCGGCCATGATCGGCTCGGCGACCGCGGGCGGGACCCCGTAGCAGTCCAGGAGTTCTCCGACCTGCCGGGCGTCCAGCCCGGTCTCGGCCCGTTCGATGCGCCGCACCGTGGCCGGGTGGGCGTCCAGCGCCTCGGCGGCGGCCTGCAGGCTGATACCCGCCCGCTCCCGCAGCAGCCGGAGCCGTACGGCCAGGACGCGGTGCTCCACGGTGGGACCGGATCGGGGTCGCATGCTCGTACCTTCCTCGCTGGGGCCCCGATGTGGAGCGCGGTGCACATTCTGTCGCTTGCAAAGTATGCGCTTTGCACCGAGAGTACATACATGTCGGAAATAGTCAGTTGCGCGAAACGCGCTCCAGATGATTCGGGCGGCCCGAGGGCGCACAGCTGGTGGGTCCCCCGCATCGCCAAAGGCGTTCCGGATGCCCGCCACCGCGTGCAGGAGGCGATGCGGGCGTGGGGAGAACCCGCGGACCGCGTCGAGGCCGCGGCGCTGATAGTGACCGAACTGGTCGCCAACGCCGTCCAGCACACCAGTACCCGGCGGATTCGCTGCCGATTGCTCCGCTCGGCGGACGGGGTGCGGATCTGTGTGTGGAACCGGGGCCGGGCCCACATCCCGGCTCCGACCCCACCCGGGGGCCTGGCGGGGCCAGCACCCGGTGCGCCCGCGACGGACGCGCCCGACGCGAGCGGCGACTCCGGCCCCGGAGCCGAGATCGCCGCGCTGTCCGAGGACGGCAGGGGCCTGCTGCTGGTGGACGCGCTGGCGGCGCGGTGGGGAACACGCGCCGCCCTGGCGGGCCGGCTGGTCTGGGCCGACATCTGATCACGCGATCGGACCGCACCGCCCTCACCGCGCCGCACTCCGCCGCCCACCGGATCGGCTCGCCCCGGCCAGGCGCGCACCGGTGGCTGTTCGCGGACGGCGGTCCGGCGGAATCCACCGGTGGATCAGACCGGTCGATTCCCACGGGGCAGGACCCGTCCCGCCCTCCCGTACCGGTCAGCCCGCGGCGGTCCGGCACTCCGGATGGCCCCAGCCGTTCGGGTTCTTCGCGATCATCTCCTTGGCCGCGTACGGCTTTCCGCAGTGGCACCGGCCCGCGAATCGGGCCCGGATCGTGCCGGTGGAACGCCCCGCGCGCGAAGCCCCCGTCGCCTCCCGCGCCGTCCCGCCGCCCGACGCCTCCGACCGCCCCTTGACCGCCCTGGCCGGAGCCGGAACCGGCAGTTCCGCGGAACCGTGCGCCGTGCCCGCCGCCCGCTGCGACACCGCGGCCTCACTGGCGGCCTGGTCGGCGAGCGCGTTCAGCGGGTCCCCGTCCACCTGATGGGCGGGCACATAGCGAAAGGTCACGTTCCGGCCGCTCAGCAGCTCATCGATGCGCGTCACCAGGTCCCGGTTGGCGACCGGCTTGCCGCCCGAGGTCTTCCAGCCGTTGCGCTTCCAGCCCGGCAGCCACTTCGTCACGGCGTTCATCGCGTACTGGGAATCCATCCGCACCTCGGTCGGTACCGAGGGATCGGTCGACTCCAGCAGCTCCCGCAGTGCGGTCAGCTCCGCGACGTTGTTGGTGGCGGTGCCCAGCGGGCCCGCCTCCCAGCGCTCCGGCCGCCCCTGCCCGTCGGCCACGACCCACGCCCAGGCGGCCGGCCCGGGATTACCCTTCGACGCCCCGTCACACGCGGCGATGATGCACTCGTCCATCCCTTGATCATGCCAGCACCGCATGACCGTTCCGCCCCGCCGATCCGGCCGTGCGCGGTCAGCCGCCGCTCACCGCGCCGGCCCGGCCCCCGGCGACGGCCCGCGGGCGCCGCCGGGCCCAGTCGAACAGGACGACGGAGCACACCGCCGCGAACGCGCACCACGTGGAGATGAACTCCAGCCGCCACAGCGCCGCGCAGACCGCCGCACCGACCGCGACGAGCACCCCCAGGAGGACCAGGCGACGGTCGCCCGACAGCAGCAGCGAGCCCACGGTGGCGAGGAGATAGCCCGCGATCAGCCACTGCGGGTGCGGCAGGTCGAGTACGTATCCGAGGGTGTGGCCCCGGACCTCGGCCGTCACCGGACGGGCGGCGAGGGCGTACCCGAGGAACACGGCGGTGACGGCTCCGGCCGCGAGCGGCACCAGCAGCCGCGTGCGGACCCGGTGCCGCGCCGCGCAGTACACGCCGAGGGGCACCCACACGGCCAGCAGCGGGAGCGCGACGACCGCCCAGGCGACGGTGGCCGGGCCGGTCCCTCCGTCGGAGCGCCAGACCACCGACTCGATGATCTGGTGGGCCCCGAGCAGCAGGGGCAGCGCGGCCAGCGGCAGATCGCGGGCGCGTCGGGTGCCCGCGACGGCGGCGACGCCGATCACCGCGATGCCCGTGCCCGCCACCAGGTCGGCGGTCGCACTCCAGCACATGGCGTCACCCCGGGCCCGGACTCGCGTATCGGTCGCTTCCGGGCCACGCTACGGCGCCCCGGGCCCGGACGCCGCCCGCGCGGCGCCCGGAGCCCCCGCACCCCCGTGCCCTTCGGCCCCTCCCTCAGCGCGCCCGTGCCGCCAGCAGCGCGCCGACCCGGTCCAGCGGGAGCGCGGGCACATGGTGGCCGTCGCGGCCGGTCATCGCGCGGGCTCCGGTGAGCACATTGAGCACCGCCTCCTCGACGGACTCGACGACCGCCTCGTAAAAGGGGTCCATCCGCCCCCACGGCACGAAGCGCAAAGACTCGTACGGCGCACCCGCGGGCCCGTCCGTCTCGGGGAACGTACTGGTCAGCGCTCCCCGGTTGGCCGTGGAGAAGGCCAGGAAGATGTCTCCGGAGAAGTGGCTGCCGGTGGTTCCCGTGCGGGCCAGGCCCAGTGACACCCGCCGGGCCAGGGCCTTGCACTGGCCCGGCAGCAGCGGGGCGTCGGTCGCCACCACGACGATCACCGAGCCCGCCCCGGGCGGCACCGGGCGCTCCCCGTCCCCCACTGCGGCGGCGTCCGCCGCTCCGCCCGCGGGGTCGGTCAGTTCGCGTCCCACCGGTACCCCTGCCATCACCAGTTCCCGCCGTGCGCCGAAGTTCGCCTGGACGAACGCGCCGACCGTGTAGCGGTCCGCGCCGTACTCCACCACCCGGGACGCCGTGCCCGAGCCGCCCTTGAAGCCGTAGCAGCGCATCCCCGTACCGCCGCCGACACAGCCCTCCTCTACCGGTCCCGCCGCCGCCGCGTCGATCGCCGCCGCCGCGTGGCCGGGTCCCACGGCCGCACCGTGGATGTCGTTGAGGTGCCCGTCCCAGGTCTCGGTGACCACGGGAAGCAGCCATTCGGGCGCCATGCCGCGGCAGTTGGCGCGCACCCACTCGATGACCCCGCGGTGCACCGGCCCGACCGCGTACGTGTTGGTGATGACGACCGGCACGGCGAGCGAGCCGCTCTCCTCGATCCACGCGGTGCCGGTCATCTCGCCGTTGCCGTTGAAGGAGTGCCACCCGGCCGAGCAGGGCACGCCCACACCGCCCCGGCCGCGCGGCAGGATCGCGGTCACTCCCGTCCGTACGCCGTCGCCCTCGACCAGGGTCACATAGCCGACCTCGACACCCGGCACATCGGTGATCGCGTTCCATGGTCCCGGCTCGCCGGTCAGCTCGACACCCAACTCACGTACCCGCACGCGGTGTTCCATCGTCATGCGCCCAGAGGGTACGGGACGGCCCTCCGCCGCGCGCCCGGTTGACCTCAACCTTGCCTGAGGTCCTAGCGTGCTGTTCGTACCCGAGGCCGTACGGTCGGCGGGATCCGCACGTCGGCCACCAGATTCCGGAGCACCCCATGGACATGGAAGTCACGGCATGGACATCGATGCACAGCGCGATGACCGCCCAGCAGGACCGGCGGCCCTTCTCCCGGGCCACCCTGGGACGCATCATGGCCTTCGCCCGGCCGCACCGCGGCCGGCTGAACCGCTTCCTGCTGCTCAGCGTGGTGACCGCGCTGCTCGCGGTGGCCACACCGGTGCTCGCGGGGCAGGTGGTCGACGCGATCGTGGAGGGCCGGGACTCCGGCAGGGTCACCCGGCTCGCGCTGCTGATCGCCGCCATCGCGGTGGCCGAGGCCGGACTCGGCCTGCTCACCCGATGGCTGTCGGCCACGCTCGGCGAGGGGCTGATCCTCGATCTGCGTACCGCGGTCTTCGACCACGTGCAGAGGATGCCGGTCGCCTTCTTCACCAGGACCCGGACCGGTGCGCTCGTCAGCCGGCTCAACAATGACGTGATCGGCGCCCAGCGCGCCTTCAGCAACACGCTCTCCGGCGTCGTCTCCAACGTCGTCACGCTGCTGCTGACCCTCGTCGTGATGCTCAGCATCTCCTGGCAGATCACCCTTCTCGCTCTGGTCCTGCTGCCGGTGTTCGTCGTGCCCGCCCGCCGGATGGGGGCCAGGATGGCGGCACTTCAGCGCGAGGCCGCCGGTCACAACGCCACCATGGGCACCCGGATGACCGAGCGGTTCTCCGCACCCGGCGCGACCCTCATCAAGCTGTTCGGGCGCCCCGCCGATGAGTCCGCGGAATTCGCCGCACGGGCCGGCCGGGTGCGGGACATCGGTATCCGTACGGCCGTGGCGCAGTCCACGTTCATCACCGCCCTCACCCTGGTCTCCGCCCTGGCCCTCGCCCTGGTCTACGGGCTCGGCGGCTTCTACGCCCTGCGCGGCAGCCTGGAACCGGGCGCCGTCGTGGCCCTCGCCCTGCTGCTGACGCGGCTGTACGCCCCGCTGACCTCGCTGGCCGGTGCCCGGGTCGAGGTGATGAGCGCGCTGGTGAGCTTCGAGCGGGTCTTCGAGATCCTGGACCTCAAGCCCCTGATCGAGGAGAAGCCGGACGCCCGCCGGGTGCCGGAAGGGCCGGTCTCGGTGGAGTTCGACGGGGTCTCCTTCGGCTACCCCTCCGCCGACAAGGTCTCTCTCGCCTCCCTCGAAGAGGTCGCGACGCTCGACAACCGCGGCGGCACCGAAGTCCTGCACGACGTCTCCTTCCGCGCCGAGCCCGGCCGGATGATCGCCCTGGTCGGCTCCTCGGGGGCGGGCAAGTCCACCATCGCCCAGCTGCTGCCCCGGCTGTACGACGCGGACTCCGGTTCCGTACGGCTGAACGGCGTCGACGTACGCGATCTGAGCGCCGACTCGATCCGGGAAACGCTCGGCATGGTCACCCAGGACGGGCATCTGTTCCACGAGTCCGTACGCGCCAACCTGCTGCTCGCCCGCCCCGGGGCCACCGAGGAGGACATCTGGGACGCGCTGCGCAGGTCACGGCTCGACGGGCTCGTCGCCTCCCTGCCCGAAGGCCTGGACACGGTGGTGGGCGAGCGCGGGTACCGGCTCTCGGGCGGTGAACGGCAGCGGCTGACCATCGCCCGGCTGCTGCTGGCCCGGCAGCGGGTGGTCATCCTCGACGAGGCGACCGCCCATCTCGACTCCACCTCGGAGGCGGCGGTCCAGGAAGCGCTGGCAGAAGCGCTGGCGGGCCGGACAGCCGTGGTGATCGCCCACCGGCTGTCGACCGTCCGGGCCGCCGATCTGATCCTGGTCATCGAGGAGGGCCGGGTCGTGGAACGCGGTACGCACGCCGAACTGCTGGCCGCCCGAGGCCGGTACGAGGAGCTGCACCGCACCCAGTTCGAGCGCCCGGCCGCCACCGAGGGACGCCCCGTCGGCTGACTCCCCCGGCCGGGCGGACCTGAGGCTCAGCGCGCGCCGAACTGCTCCACGGCCGCCAACGCGAGTGACAGCTCGACCGCACCGGCGGGGTCGGTGAGGGTCCGCCCGGTGAGCTGCTCCAGACGGCGCAGCCGGTTGGAGACCGTGTTGCGGTGGCAGTACAGACGCTCGGCCGCGACGGCCGAGGAGCCCCCGGCCCGCAGCCAGACGCCGAGCGTGCTCAGCAGGGTGCCGCACTCCTCGGCGGGCAGCGCGAGCACCCGTCCCAGCACCACCGTACGCAGCCGTCCGGCCAGGTCCGACTGGGCCGCGATCAAGGCCTCGGGCAGGCGCTCGTCGAGCAGTACGACCGACGCCGCGCCGGGCCGCCAGGTCCGCAGGGCCAGTTCGGCCAGCCAGCGCGCCCGCCCGAGGTCGGCCAGGGAACCCACGACCGGGCTGACCCCGGCCCGTACGTCGTACCCGGCCAGCAGCTCGCGGAGGTCCTCCGGGCTGCCGCTCCCCAGGGGCACCAGACCGGTCTCGCCGTCCGCCCTGATCCGCCAGAGGATGCGCGGACCGGACAGCGGCTCGGGGCCGGGGTCGGACGAGGGCGGCAGCGCGCCGGGGGCCGTGCGCAGGACGATGACGGCGTAGCGGCCGCGCTCGGGGAGCCCCAGCCGGGCGGCGGCCTCGGAGGCCAGCCCGGCGGCCACCCCCGAGCCGTCCAGCAGGGCGTCGAGGAGTGAGTGGCGCCGCTCCCGGTCCCGCGCAGCGCGGGCCGCCTCGGCCTGCCGGTAGGACTCGGCGACCGCGTCGGTGATCTGTTCCAGGACGTCCCAGACGACCGCGGCGGCGGGCAGCAGGGTGGGCAGAGCGGCGGGGAAGCGCTCGGCGACCACCTCGTACATCGTCTCCCAGAGCAGCCTGCCGCCCCGGCGGTAGCTCTGCAGCAGGGAGGCGAGCGGCAGCCCCTGTTCGACGCGGCGGCTCCCGGTGCTCATCGCGTCGTGGAGGTCCACCGGCTGTTCCCGCGCCGCCTGGGCGATCCCGCTCAGCGCCTGGCACAGGTTGCGGTGGATCCGGTCGCCCAGCTCCTTCCGGCCGATCAGCCTGGCGTACGCGGGGTCCTCGGCGAGGATCTGCGCGGCCAGCCGGTCGGCCGCCGGCTCGAACCGGCTCCGCAGCTCGTCCCGTACCTCCTCGATGAGCAGAGGCACGCCGACGGGCGGTGCACCGGATGTGCGGGGTGACAACGCCATCGGCTCCATGGCCGGTGAGAGTGGCACGACCTGGCCGGAAAAGGGAGACCCCCGACCGTAATTGCCTCGCGCCACTGTGCACGGCGCACAACACGGCACCCGACTGCTTGGTACCCGGCAACCGATCACGCGCCGGCCCTCGCGGCCGCGACGCCGCGGTGCTGCCATGTGCGTCCGCCCAGAAGCCGCTCTTCCCGTTCTCCAGGAGACCCCTGTGCTCAGCACCATGCAGCGTCATCCCCTGACCGTGACCACCCTGTTGCGCCACGGCGCCACGGTGCACGGCCGCAGCGAGGCGGTCACCTGGACGGGTGCGGCGGCCCGGCGCGCCACCTATGCCGAGGTCGCCCACCGTGCGACGAAACTGGCCGCGGCACTGCGCGGCCTCGGCATCACCGGCGACCAGCGGGTGGCCACCCTGATGTGGAACAACCAGGAGCACCTGGAGGCGTATCTCGCCGTCCCGTCCATGGGCGCGGTGCTCCACACGCTCAATCTGCGGCTGCCCGCCGATCAGCTGAGTCACATCGCCCGTCACGCCGAGGACCGTGTCGTCCTCGCGGACGCGAGCCTGGTGCCGCTGATCGCCCCGCTGCTGCCCGGACTTCCCGATCTCGAACACGTCGTCGTCGTGGGCGGGGGACCGCTGCCCGACCTTCCCGGTGTGCGGGTCCACGGCTACGAGGAACTGCTCGCCGGGGCACCCGACGGTTTCGAGTGGCCGGACATCGACGAGGACACGGCCGCGGCGATGTGCTACACCTCCGGAACCACCGGCGACCCCAAGGGAGTTGTCTACTCGCACCGTTCGGTCTACCTGCACTCCATGCAGGTGTGCATGCCGGAGGCCCTCTGTCTGGACGACACGCGACGCGCTCTGGCGGTCGTTCCGATGTTCCACGCCATGGCCTGGGGATTGCCGTACGCCGCCTTCATGGCCGGCGCCTCCCTCCTCCTCCCCGGTCCGCATCTCCAGGCCGAGCCCCTGGCCGAGTTCATCGCCACCGAGAAGCCGCACACCGCGGGCGCGGTCCCGACCGTCTGGGCCGCGCTCCTGGCCCACCTCGACACGCACGGCGGGGATGTCTCCTCCCTGCGCGAGGTCCTGGTCGGCGGTGCCGCCTGCCCGCCCTCGCTGATGACCGGCTTCGAGGAGCGCCACGGGGTACGGGTCGTCGCCGCCTGGGGCATGACCGAGACCTCACCGCTCGGTACGGTCGCGAGGGCGCCGCACCATGTGCGTTCCCCGGAAGGCGCGATGCTCTACCGCTCCACGGCGGGCCGTCCGCCCGCGGGGGTCGAGCTGCGCCTCACGGGCGAGGACGGCACCGTTCTGCCGGACGACGGTGCGACCGTGGGGGAGGTCGAGGTCCGCGGTCCCTGGGTCACCGGCTCCTACCACCTCGTCGGGGCACCGGCCGACAAGTTCAACGGCGGCTGGCTGCGCACCGGGGACCTGGGCACGCTCACGTCCGACGGTTATCTGCGCCTGACGGACCGGGCGAAGGACGTCATCAAGTCGGGCGGTGAGTGGATCTCCTCGGTCGAGCTGGAGAACCATCTGATGGCCCACCCGGCGGTCCGGGAGGCGGCGGTGATCGGTGTCCCGGACGACCGCTGGGACGAGCGCCCGCTCGCGGTGGTGGTCTGGGCCGCGGACCCGGGCGCCCCGGGCGACTACACCGGTCTGCACGCCCACCTCGGTGCGTGCGTCGCCCGCTGGCAGCTCCCGGAACGCTGGACGTCCCTGCCGGAGATCCCGAAGACCAGCGTGGGCAAGTTCGACAAGAAGGAGCTGCGCCGCCGGTACGCGGAGGGTGAACTCCCCGTCGAACGGCTGTCGCACTCGGCAGGGGTCTGACCCCGGGCGCAGGCCAGAGGCCGTCGCGTGCCCGTCAGGGGTTGCGGGACAGCCTTCAGACGCGCTCGGCGGTCCTCCACCGCCGCAGCGCGTGCCTGCCGCAGGTGCGCCACTCCTTCGGCGACACACGGGCACGATGCCCGCCGTTGGTGACCAGCGCGTTGACCGACGTCATGGGGTCCGCCGCCATCGTCCTGGCCAGCAGGACTCCGATCACGAGCGGCAGCAGCGTCACGGCCAGGGCGGATCCGGCGGTCGTGACGTGCTGGATACGAGGGTGCCGCAGCGATCCGGAGTCGTTGTTCATGCCCACATCCCAACAGCTTCCGGGCCCCGGTGAATCGGGCAGGATACTCAGCCCCGCCCCGGCAGGTACTCAGGCCGGACCGCCGCCGCACCGGGGACCCGCACCCGGCGTGCGCCGCCGGACGCCGCGCCCTCACAGCCTTTCGCCCCGGTCCGCGCCCGTCCGCGGGTACGGCAACGGCAGTACCTGGGACTGCCTGCGCGCGCACGACGACGCGGCGCCCCCTTTCACGAAGGATTGCGGTACTCCCCCGGATCCGGTTCCGCCCCGCCCTGCCGCGTGGCGGTCGCCCGGCCGTGGGTGTGTCACCGCATCGTCCCGTCGCACGATCCAGACTGGAGCGCTTCCTTCGTGGCTACCTTCCTCTATCGGCTAGGCCGGCTGTCCTTCCGGAGACGACGACTCGTCGTCCTGATCTGGGTGGCGCTGCTCGCCGCCGGCACGTTCGCGGCGGTCAAGGCGCCCGCAGCCGCGGACGACGGTGTCTCGATTCCCGGTACGGAGTCGCAGAAGGCGTTCGACCTGCTGGACCAGCGCTTCCCCGGCGTGAACTCCGACGGGGCCGAGGCACGGATCGTGTTCGTCGTCCCGGACGGCCAGAAGATCACCGCGAGCGCGCACAAGGCGGCCGTCGAGCACGTCGTCGAAGAGGTGGGCGGCGGCTCGCAGGTCGCCGCCGCTCTCAGCCCCTTCGACACCGGGGCGGTCAGCGAGGACGGCACTACGGCGTACGCCACCGTCAACTACAAGGCGAAGATCAGCGACCTCACGGACGCCACCAGGGAAGCGCTCACGGACGCGGCGGAGTCGGGCCGCGAGGCCGGGCTCACCGTGGAGATGGGTGGCTCCGCGCTGACGCCCGAAGCCGAGATGGGGGCGACCGAGATCATCGGCGTCGCCGTCGCCGCGGTCGTCCTGCTGATCACCTTCGGGTCTCTGGCGGCCGCCGGGCTGCCGCTGCTCACCGCCCTGATCGGCGTCGGGCTGGGCATCGCCGCGATCACCGCGCTGGGCAGCGCCTTCGGGTTCTCGCCGACGACGGCCACGCTCGCCATGATGCTGGGCCTCGCCGTCGGCATCGACTACGCCGTGTTCATCGTCTCCCGCTTCCGGTCGGAACGGGCGGAGGGTCACACCGCCGAGGAGGCCGCGGCGCGCGCCAACGGGACCGCGGGTTCCGCCGTCGTCTTCGCCGGTCTCACCGTCGTGATCGCGCTCATGGGACTGTCCGTCGTCGGCATCCCCGTCCTGACCAAGATGGGTGTGGCCGCCGCCGGGACCGTGGTGATCTCCGTCGTGATCGCCCTGACCCTGCTGCCGGCACTGCTCGGATTCGCCCAGCGGGCGGTGCTGCCGCGCGCCTCCCGTGCGCCGGGCTCGGCGGTCTCCGCGCGCCCGGTGGGCGGCGCACGCAGGGCGCGCCGGACGAAGTCCGGTTCCCAGGACCCCGCCCGGGAGGCGGCCGCCATGGGAACACGCTGGGCGCGCATGGTCATCCGGCGCCCCCTCGGCGTTCTCGTTCTCGCCGTGCTGGGCCTCGGTGTGATCGCCGTACCGGCATTCGATCTGCGGCTCGGCATGCCGGGCGACGAGACGAAGTCCACCTCGACCACCGAGCGCCGTGCCTATGACGCGCTGGCCGACGGCTTCGGTCCCGGCTTCAACGGACCGCTCACCGTCGTCGTCGACGCGAAGGGCTCCGACGACCCGAAGGCAGCGGCGGCGCAGGCCGCCGAGGACCTCGCCGCGACCGACGGGATCGTCTCGGTCTCCCCCGCGGCGTTCAACGAGGCCGGCGACACCGCCGTGATCACCGCCACGCCCGGCACCGGCCCCAGCTCCACCGGGACCAAGGAACTCGTCGGCACGATCCGCGACGAGGCGGCCGGTCTGGAGTCCGGCACCGGAGCCACCCTGCTCGTCACCGGCACGACCGCGGTGAACATCGATGTGTCGCAGAAGGTCACCGACGCGCTCGTGCCGTATCTGGCGGTCGTCGTGGGACTGGCCGTGCTGCTGCTGATGGTCGTCTTCCGCTCGCTCCTGGTGCCCGTGAAGGCCGCGGTCGGCTTCCTGCTGTCCGTGGGGGCCTCGTTCGGAGTCATCGTCGCGGTCTTCCAGTGGGGCTGGCTCGCCGAGACGCTGGGCATCCAGGAGACCGGCCCCGTGTCGAGCCTGATGCCGATCTTCCTGATCGGGGTCGTCTTCGGCCTGGCCATGGACTACGAGGTCTTCCTCGTCACGCGGATGCGCGAGGCGTACGTCCACGGGGAGCGCCCGGGACAGGCGATCGTGACGGGTTTCCGGCACAGCGCACGGGTCGTCGTGGCCGCCGCCGTGATTATGATCGCCGTCTTCGCCGGGTTCATCGGGATGAGCGACTCGATGGTCAAGATGATGGGGCTCGGTCTCGCCTCCGCCGTCTTCTTCGACGCGTTCGTCGTCCGGATGACCATCGTCCCGGCCGTCCTCGCCCTGCTCGGCGACCGGGCGTGGTGGCTGCCGCGACGGCTCGGGAGGATCCTGCCGAACGTGGACATCGAGGGTGAGGGGCTCAGCCGCCGGCAGACGGCCGTCCCCGGACCGGGGAGCAGTACGGAGCCCGAGCCCACCCGGGTCTGACCTCCCCGGTACGGCCGCGACAGCTCTCCGCAGGGCCGCCCGCGCGACGCGGGCGGCCCGTGGCCTTGACGCGGGCGGCCCGTGGCCTTTGGGAACTGTCCGGCTCATGGCCGACCATGGTCCGGAACCGACAGAAGGAACGCACATGATCACCGACTGGCGACAGCCGGCCCTCCGGCATCCCCGGACGGCCGACGCCGCACTCGCGCTGGCCCTGCTCGGCCTGTCGTTCCTGGTCGGCTCGCTCGACGGGGCCGGGCAGAAGACCGGCTCCGGCACCGCTCCCGACTCCGGCGGCTCGCCGTATGTGCCCGTCGTCCTTCTCGGCGCGGTGTCCAGCGCCGCGCTGATGTGGCACCGCAGTCACCCGCGTACCGTCACGGTCGTGACCGCGCTGTGCAGCGCGGTACTGGCGTCGCTGGGGTTCGCCCTGACCGTGTTCACCTCGGGCCCGGTCGTCGTGGCCCTGTACTCGCTGGCCGTCCGCACCGACCGCCGTACGTCCCGGACCTTCACGCTGGGTGCCATCCTCGTCCTGCTGCCTCTCACCATGGCCTTCGGGCCCGGAACGGTCTTCGTCGTCGACCAGATCGGGCTGATCGCCTGGGCCCTGCTGCCGGGTGCGGTGGGCGACGCCGTCCGGACGAGACGCGACTACGTCGCGGCCGTCGAGGCACGCGCCGAGCTCGCCGAGCGGACCCGGGAGGACGAGGCGCGGCGGAGGGTCGGCGAGGAGCGGATCCGTATCGCACGCGACCTCCACGATGTCGTCGCGCACCACATCGCCCTCGCCAACGCCCAGGCGGGCACCGCCTCGTATCTGATGCGCGCCGACCCCGAGCGGGCCCAGCAGGTCATGGACCACCTCGCGGAAACCACTTCCTCCGCGCTGCGCGAGCTCAAGGCGACCGTCGGGCTGCTGCGGCAGAGCGGTGACGCCGAGGCGCCGCTGGACCCCGCTCCGGGGCTCGGCCGGCTCCCGTCGCTGGTCGACTCGTTCCGACGGTCCGGTCTGGTGGTGTCCGTGGTCACGGAGGGGGAGGAACAGCCGCTGTCGCCGGGCGTGGACCTGACGGCGTACCGGATCGTCCAGGAAGCCCTGACCAATGTCTCCAAGCACGCCGGTACGTCAGCGGCGACGGTGCGTCTCACCTACACCCACGACCGGCTGGCCCTCTCCGTCACCGACAGGGGCCGGTCACCGGGCACGCCGGAGGCGGTGTCGGAGCCGGGGTACGGTCTGATCGGCATGCGGGAGCGGGCCGCTTCGGTGGGCGGCCTGCTGCTCGCCGGACGCCGGGCGGAGGGCGGATTCGAGGTGACCACGGAGCTGCCCCTGCGGACCGGGCAGGCCACCCGGAGCACGGCTGCGGACGGCCGTGCGGATTCCGGTACGAATGCCGACGCGGGCAGCGATGCGCGTTCCGGCGAGGAAAGCGAGCGTACGGCCCCATGACCATCCGCGTACTGCTGGCCGATGACCAGGCACTGCTGGCGGGCACCTTCCGGCTGCTGATCGACTCCTGCGACGACATGGAGGTCGTCGGCATCGCCGCCGACGGCCGGGAGGCGGTGGACAAGGCGCGCGAGACACACCCCGATGTGATCGTCATGGACATCCGGATGCCGGGTGTCGACGGCCTGGCGGCGACGGCCGAGATCTGCGCCGACGACTCCCTCGGCTCGACGAGGGTCCTCATTCTCACGACGTTCGAGATCGACGAGTACGTGGCGCAGGCGCTGCGCGCGGGCGCCAGCGGCTTCCTCGGCAAGGACGTCGGCCCCGAGGCGCTCCTGACAGCCATCCGCACGGTGAATGCCGGGGACTCCCTGCTCTCCCCCGCCGCGACCCGTGCGCTCATCGGCCGCTACCTCGCACGCCCCGAGCCGGCCGGGATCTCCTCGCCGGACGCCCTCGCCGTGCTGACCGCACGCGAGCGCCAGGTCATGACGCAGGCGGCCGAGGGCCTGTCGAACACCGAGATCGCCGAGCTCATGCATCTGAGCCCGCTGACCGTGCGGACCCATGTCCACCGGGCGATGTCCAAGCTGCACGCACGGGACCGGGCCCAGCTGGTGGTCATCGCCTACCGGACGGGGCTCGTCCGTGTCGCACCGCACCGGCCACCGCCGTCCGGTGAGAACGGCCCGTTCCCCGGAGGGCGTTGAAGGCCTGCGTGATCGGTGCGACGATCCCGGGGAATGCCGGACCGACGTAAGGATCGTCTTCATGGGTGAAGGTCACGAACTCTCGGCCGCAGCAGCGTTCGACGCGCTGGGAGCCGAGTACGAGCGGGCCTTCGCCGGCTCACCGGCCCACCACGACTCGCTGCGCCGGCTGAGCGAACAGCTCGCGCCCGGCAGCAGGATCCTGGACGTGGGCAGCGGTACGGGACGGCCGACCGCGCAGACGCTGGCGGACGCGGGACACCGGGTGCTGGGCGTCGATGTCTCACCGGTCATGACGGAGATCGCGGCCCGGCAGGTGCCGGACGCGGTCTTCCGGTGCGCCGACATCCGTACGCTGCCGCTGGACGGCGCCGACGCGGATACGGGTGCGGGTACGGGTGCGGGTACGGAGACGGAGACGGAGACGGAGACGGATGCGGGCGCCGCGGGAGCGGGGTTCGACGCGGTCTGTGTGTATTTCTCGCTGCTCCAGATGCCGCGCGAAGACCAGTCCCGGCTGCTGCACAGGTTCCGCCGGTCGCTGAAGCCCGGCGGGCGGCTGGTCGTGGCGACGGTGCCGCTGGACGTGGAGGACGTGGGCGGCGTGTTCATGGGGCAGCCGGTGCGCGTGACCAGTTTCGGCGCGGAGGAGTTCACCGCGCTGGTGAAGGAGGCCGGGTTCGCGATCGAGTGGCAGCAGAGCAGTGTGTTCACGCCCGACCACCCGGCGGGGGAACCCGAGCCGCACCTGTTCCTGCACTGCCGGCGGCTCTGACCCCGGGCCCGGCGGGGCGCGAGGCGGAGGCGGACACCGGAGCACAAGCAAGGGGGCAGGAAGCAGGTAGCGGCGGCAGGGTCCGGCGGGTCAGGCCGGGCCGTCGTGTCCGCCCACCGGCTCCCCGCCGGACGGGCCCGGCGGGGCGGGTTCGCCGCGGCGGACCGCGCCCGGGGCGCGTCCGGCCGGACGGTCGGCACGGCGGGAGGAGTGCAGCTGCCACGGCACGCTGATGACCATCACCCCGGGGGTGAAGAGCAGACGGCTCTTCAGCCACAGTGCCGTCTGGTTGTGCAGCGCGTTCTCCCACCAGTGTCCGACGACGTACTCGGGGATGAAGACCGCCACGACGTCGCGCGGCCCGGCCCGCCGGATCGAGCGGACGTACCCCACCACCGGCCGGGTGATCTCGCGGTACGGGGAGTCGAGGACCGTGAGCGGCACCTGGATGTCGTACTCCTGCCACTTGCTCCGGACCTCGGCCACCCCCTCCGGGTCGACCGAGACGGTCAGCGCCTCCAGCCGGTCCGGACGGAAGGCGCGGGCGTAGGCCAGGGCCCGCATCGTCGGCTTGTGCACGGTGGAGACGAGCACGATCGCGAACACCCTGGAGGGAGGGGCGAGTTCGCTGTGCGCGTCGGTGACGGCGAGTTCGGCGGCGACGCTGTCGTAGTGACGGCGTACGGCCCGCATCATCAGCCACAGCAGGGTCGCGGCGAGCACGGCCAGCCACGCGCCCTGGGTGAACTTGGTGGCCAGCACGATGATCAGGACCAGCCCTGTGACGACCGCGCCGGTGGCGTTGATGACACGGGCGATCCGGTGACCGCGCCGCACGGCGGGGGCGGTCTCGGTGCGCAGTTCACGGTTCCAGTGCCGGACCATGCCCGACTGGGAGAGCGTGAAGGAGGTGAAGACACCGAGGATGTAGAGGTGGATCAGGCTGGTCACATTGGCCCCGAAGCCCCACAGCAGCAGACCGGCGGTGATGGCCAGCGCCAGGATGCCGTTGGAGAAGGCCAGCCGGTCGCCGCGGTTGTGCAGTTGCCGCGGCAGGTAGCGGTGCTGGGCGAGGATCGAGGTGAGCAACGGGAAGCCGTTGTACGCGGTGTTCGCGGCCAGGATCAGGACCAGCGCGGTGGCCGCCTGGATGAAGTAGAAGCCGACACTGTCGCTGCCGAACACGGCGGAGGCGACCTGGGCGATGACCGTGCGCTGGGTGTGGTCCGCGCAGTCGCCGCCGAGGCCGGTGAGCCGGCAGGCGTCGTCGGTGATGTGCACGTCGGTGATCAGCGCGAGTGTGGTCACGCCGACGAACATGGTGACGGCGATGATGCCCATGGCGGCCAGGGTGGTCGCGGCGTTCCTCGGCTTGGGACGGCGAAAGGCGGGGACGCCGTTGGAGATCGCCTCCACGCCCGTCAGGGCCGTACAACCGCTGGAGAACGCCCGCAGGACCAGCATCACCAGGGCCAGGCCCATGAGATCGGCGTCCCCCGGCCGGGGGGTGACGCCGTACGCCGCGCTCTCCGACACCGGCGCGTCGCCCAGCGCGTAGCGGAACAGTCCGGTGGCGACCATGATCAGCACACCGCCGATGAACAGATAGGTGGGAGCGGCGAACGCGCGGCCGGACTCCCGCACTCCTCGCAGGTTCATCGCGCTCAGCAGGGCGACGAAGACCAGCGCCATCGGCACCCGGTAGTCGGCCAGCCGGGGCACGGCCGAGATGATGTTGTCCACGCCCGACGCCACGGACACGGCCACCGTCATGACGTAATCCACCATCAGCGAGGCGGCCACCACCAGGCCGGCCGACGGTCCCAGGTTCGTCGAGGCCACCTCGTACGAGCCGCCGCCGCTCGGATAGGCGTGCACGACCTGACGGTAGGAGAGGACCACCACCGTCATCAGGGCCACGACGGCGGCCGCGATCCACGGCGTGAAGTGGAGGTACGCCAGACCGCCGAGGGTCAGGACCAGCAGGATCTCCTGGGTCGCGTACGCCACCGAGGACAGCGGGTCGGAAGCGAAGATCGGCAGGGCGAGCCGTTTGGTGAGCAGCGTCCCGCCCAGTGCCTCGCTGCGCATCGCCCGGCCGATCACCAGGCGCTTGAGGAGTTCCGGCACGTTGAGCACAGGGCCAACGTAAGGCGCGCCGGGGAAGAACCTGCACAGAAGTGGCGCATTCAGCGCAATTCATGCGAGGGCCCCCGTCCGTGCACGAGGCACAGGGACCCCGGGAAGCCGCACGGCCGCCCCGCGGACCGCATGGGCGAGCACGGTCGCGGCGCCGGCCGTGTCAGACATCCGTCAAGACAGGCGACCGCAGCGTCAAAGGCACATCAGACCGTTCCGGATCCCGGTGAAGCCTTCCTAGTGTCGCCTCATGCGACAACGCCCCGCATCCCGGCGCATCCGGCCGCCCGATGCAGATCCCGCGGTACCCGGCACGGTCCACGACAGCCACTGGCCGGGTGAGTTCCGGGCGGCGTGCGGCTGTGCGGTGCTCTTCCTGGGACTGCTGCTGACCGTCGACGGGGGCGACGGCACACTGACCGCGCCACGCGTGGCCCTCTGGTCCGGGCTGGCGCTGCTGCTGTTCGTGATCCTGCTGCCTGCCCGGGTGACCGCGGGGCACGGCTGGCTGGAGTCGCGCGGACCGTTGCGCAGGCAGCGGGTGCGGACCGACCTGCTCGTCTCGGCCCGGTGGTCCGGTGGTGTCGTCCGTCGGCTCGTCATCCGCGATGCCGACGGGGGGCTGGCCGAGCTGGATCCACGGGTGCTGGCCGCGAACCCCGCGCTCTGGCATCTGGTGGACACGGCGGCCCGTTCGTCGCAGGCGCACGGGCATCTGCGGTACGGGGAGTCGGCGCTCTCGGAGTTGTCGCGGCACATCGACGGGGCCACCGCCCGCACGATCTTCAGAGTCTCGATGTTCGACGAATAGCGGCCCCGGTCGGCCCGGAGCCTCCCCGAAGCCTCCCCGGGCCGACCGGGCCGACCGGGCCGACCGGGCTGACCGGGCCGACCGGGCCGACCGGGACCGGACACGGTGAGCCGGGGGAACGGTGGCCGGGGAACGGCCGGACGGCCGGGTGCCGCCGCCCGCGTAGGTCGTGAGTATGAGATCGGCGAACGGGACCTGCGACTGATGCCGCGACGACCGGCGTCTTTTAGCGTCGTTCCTGTGAAACCCGATCTGCTCGAACCACCCCGGACGGCGGCCATGGTGCGCGGCACACCCAGCGGTACGAAGAGCGCCGCGGGCGGCGGCCGTTCCCCGGCCCTCGCCGCGCTGCGCGGCGACCTCTTCCGTCACGCGTTCACCGTCCGCCCCCTCCCGCCGCTGAGCGATTCGCCCGCGCTGAACCGCGCCCGCTCGGCGCTGCCGGCCGGACTGCGCGACGCCGCCCGCTGGGCACCGCACCTCGCGGTCGTCGCGCTCGCCGTGCTGGCGGTGGTGGCCGCGTTCCGGGTCTCGGGCTTCGCCCACGGGTTCCCCGTCCTCCTGCTGGCCGGCGCGCCTGTGCTGCTGACGTTGGTCATGCCGGTGGGGGCCTGGTGGCTGACGATGCTCGCGATCCTCGTCGGGTCGGCCGACCTGGCGAACCTCGGGGGCATGGGGTTGTCACTCCTGCTTCTCACATGCCCGGTGGTGCTCGTGGTGGCCTCGATGCGGCTGGGGTCATGGGCCGCTGTCTGGATGTGGCTGATCACCGGGGCGTTCGTGCTCGGGGGTGGTGGAGTGCTCGGCATCGGTACGCCTTTGTCGTTCCAGGTGCTCGCCCTCGCTCCCGCCGGAGTCGTCGCCGTACTGATGGGCGGCTGGCAGCGGGCCGGACGGCGCGCGGCCGAGCAGACGTCGGCCGCGCAGGACGAGCGCGACCGGCGTGCCGGGCTGGAGGAACGCACCGCCATCGCCCGGGAGCTCCACGATGTCGTCGCCCATCACATGTCGGTGGTCGCTATTCAGGCGGAGGCGGCCCAGTACCGGGTGAAGAACCCGCCTCCCGAGCTGACGGAGACCTTTGCCGCCCTCCGTGAGAACGCCGTGCTCGCACTCGCCGAGATGCGCCGGATCCTGGGCGTCATCCGGGCGGACACGGAGCCGGGGACGGGTCCCGGGAACCGGGCGCCGCAGCCCACCCTCGCCCGCCTCGGCCCGGTGATCGCCGGGGTGCGCGCCTCGGGGGCGGAGGTGACGAAGACGGTGACCGGCAAGGTGCGCGTACTGGCCCCGGGGGTGGAACTGTCCGCCTACCGGATCGTGCAGGAAGCGCTCAGCAATGTCCTGCGGCACGCGCCCGGCGCGACGGTGACCGTCGAACTCTCCTATGTGACGACCGGTCTCGGACTGCGGGTGGTCAACGGTCCCGCACAGCGTCCGGCAAGTGCCTCGCCGGGCGCCGGCCACGGTCTCATCGGGATGCGCGAGCGGATCACCATGCTCGAAGGGCGGCTGACGACGCGGCCGACCGCCGAAGGCGGGTTCGACGTCACCGCGTTCCTGCCCGATGTGACGCAGGCCCGCGAGGAGGACGCCGACCATGCCTGAGCAGCCCCCCGTGAGAGTCCTGATCGCTGACGACCAGGAGATGGTGCGCGAGGGTTTCGCCGTACTCCTGGCGTCCCAGCCCGGCATCGAGATCGCCGGTACCGCGGCGGACGGCGTCGAAGCCCTCGTCAAGGTCGCCGAGCTGCGCCCGGACGTCGTGCTCATGGACGTACGGATGCCGGAGATGGACGGCCTGGAGGCGACCGCGCGGATCGTCGCGAGCACCCCGGACACCAAGGTCCTCATCCTCACGACCTACGACCTGGACGAGTACGTCTATCAGGCGCTGTGCGCCGGGGCGAGCGGATTCCTGCTCAAGGACGCCTCGGCGCGGCAGCTGGCGGAAGGTGTACGGGTCGTGGCCGCGGGTGACTCCCTGCTGTCCCCCTCCTCCACCCGGCGGCTGATCACCGAGTTCACCCGCCTCGCCGGAACCGGAACAGGGGCCGGAACAGGGGCCGGTGCCGGAGACGGAGCCCGCGCCCACGCGGGACCGCTGCCCCCGGCGAGGACCGGCATTCCCGAGCTGACCGAACGCGAGACGGCCGTGCTGGCACTGATCGCCCAGGGCTTGTCCAACACCGAGATCGGCGACCATCTCTTCGTCACCGAGTCCACCGTCAAGACACACGTCAGCAAGGTGCTCGTGAAGCTGGGCCTGCGCGACCGCACCCAGGCGGCCATCTACGCCTACGAACACGGAGTGGTGGTCATCGGCGGCAGGGACTGAACCGGCCCGCCCCGACCGACGCGCCGCGCACTCCCCTCCCGGTCCCCTCGCCCCTCGTACCACCCTCTTCTCCCCCTCCCGTTCTGTCTCCCGTCCCGTCCCTGTCTCTTCTCCCTTGAGCCTGACGGCGCCAACTCCCTACCCCCGCATGCCCATTTCACCTGACGAAGGTCGCATCATGCCGAAAAAGACGCCCACATCCCTGGCTGCCAACCGTTCCGCCCTGTCCCACCGCGTGTCCTATGCCCTGCGCAACCCCGGGCGCATCGCTCCCTATGTGCGCCGTTCCGTGCGCGACACCTGGCTCAGCGCCAAGCACCGGGACCACGTCGCCTACTACCGGGCGGTGATGGCGTCGGACACCGGCCGCAACCCCGAGGCGGCCGTCGGAAGCCGGACGCACGAGCGCTGGCTCGCGCTCGGCGCGATGCAGTTCGACTATCTGACGGAGCACGGGCTGAAGCCCGGCCACCGGATGCTCGACATCGGCTGCGGCAACCTGCGCGCCGGCTGGCGCTTCATCGACTATCTCGATTCCGGGAACTACTACGGAATCGACATCTCGCCGGACATCCTCATCTCCGCCAAGCGAACGGTCAGCACGTACCACCTGCAGGACAAGCTCCCTCATCTCACGATCACCCATGATCTGACCCTCGACTTCCTTCCTCAGGGCCATTTCGACGTGGTGCACGCGCACAGCGTGTTCTCGCACTCGCCGATCGAGGTCATCGCCGAGTGCCTGGCGCACGTCGAACGGATCCTCGCTCCCGGGGGCTTCTTCGACTTCACCTTCGACCGCACCGACGGCGTCGAGCACGCGGTACTGCGGGAGGACTTCTACTACCGCACCGGGACACTGATCGCCCTCGCCGCCGAGCACGGCCTCGAAGCCCGGTTCATGGACGACTGGGAAGAGCGGCCGCACGGCCAGTCGAAGATCCGGGTGTACGCACCCGACCGAGGCACCGAGAACGGCTGAAGACCGCCGCCCAGCCTGTGGAGCACAGACCGAAACCCGAGGTCAGGTGGTTTTCAGGCCGTTGCCCCCAAGGGCTTGAAACCCACCTGACCCCGTCTTCCCGGTCGCCTATCGTCAACGTGATTCCCGGCGGCCGCCTCGGCTCCGCCGGGGCGGAACCATGACGTGGAGGATGATTGTGCGCTACCGCGAGCTGGGAAGCAGCGGTCTGTCCGTGTCCGAGATCGGGTACGGCGCGTGGGGCATCGGTGAGTCGGGCTGGGTGGGCGCCTCGGAGGACGAGTCCGTACGCGCCCTGCACCGCGCCATCGACCTCGGTGTGAACTTCATCGACACCGCCCGCGGCTATGGCGAGAGCGAGCGGATCGTCGGCCGGGTCGTCCGCGAACGGACCGGTGACCAGGTGCGTGTCGCGACCAAGGTTCCGCCGAAGAACGGCATGTGGCCGGCGCCGGACGGCCTGGACCCCTCGGAGACGTTCCCCGGCGCTCACATCCGCGAGAGCCTGGAGACCAGCCTGCTCGCGGCCGGCCTGGACCACTTCGACGTGCTTCAGTTCCACGTCTGGAACGACGACTGGGTCGGCCGCGGCGACTGGCTGGAGACGATCGCCGAGCTGAAGCAGGAAGGGAAGATCGGCCTGTTCGGCGTCTCGGTGAACGACCACCGGCCCGACAGCACGCTCGAACTCGTCCGCAGCGGAAACGTGGACAGTGTGCAGGTCATCTACAACATCTTCGACCAGAGCCCCGCCGACGAACTGTTTCCGGCCTGCGAGGAGCACGGCGTCGGCGTCATCGTGCGGGTGGCACTGGACGAGGGTGGTCTCACCGGCCGGATCACCGCCGGCACGACGTTCCCCGAAGGCGACTGGCGCAACCGCTACTTCCGTGACGACCGCCCGGCACAGGTCGAGAAGCGGGTCGCCTCGATCGTCGCCGACCTCGGTATCGCCCCCGACGAGATCGCGGAGAACGCGCTGCGGTTCGTCCTGAGTTCGCCGGCGGTCTCCACCGTCATCCCCGGGATGCGGACTCTTCGCAATGTCGAGCGCAACACGGCTCTGAGCGACGGACACCCTCTCTCCGCCGATCAGCTCGCCGTCCTGGCCGGGCACCGCTGGGAGCGGAACTTCTACAGCTGATCCGCGCACACCGCAGCCCGGCATACCGACGGCCCCACCGCAGACAGTGCGGTGGGGCCGTCGGCGTATCGGACGGATGGATGGCCCCCACCCCGAGGGAGCTGCCGCCTGCCGCTTCCCTCTCGTTGAGTACCGTGTACCCGGAACGCGGCGGAAAGAGTTTCCCGCAAAGAGTCAAAGATCCAAAGAGTCCGTCATGACACGGGGGTTGGCAATCCACGCACCATCGCTCGACACATCGAAACCCGGCCGACCCCCGGAAGCGCCCGGAAAGGGGCGCCTCGACAGCGCCGCTTCCGCGGTGATCCTCTTCGCCGCGACCAAGATTCTCGGTCTCGTCGTCCTGACGATCTGGTCCGCTTCCCGCGGGAAGAGCGCTCATACGTTGCTGAGCGAGCGCTGGGATTCGCTCTGGTACACACGTATCGCCGAGAGCGGCTATGCGTTTTCGCTTCAGGCTCCCGATGGGCGAAACCTCTCCAGCATGGCCTTTTTCCCCCTCCTCCCCTGGCTGGAGGAAGGGGGGTCCCGCATCACCTCCTGGAGTACGGGCGATATCGGTCTCGTGATCAGCGCGGTCTCCTCGCTCGTTGCCGCTCTCGGGCTCTTCCGGCTCGGCGAGCAGGTGCACAGCGCGCGGGCCGGAGTGATCCTGGCCTGTCTGTGGGGCACCCTTCCGGTCGCCATCGTCCAGTCGATGGCCTACAGCGAATCGCTCTTCGTCGCGCTGGCGGTCTGGGCTCTCCTCGCCCTGCTGCGCGACCGGTGGATGACGGCGGGCCTGCTCGCGGTTCTCGCCGGTCTGACCCGGCCCGTCGGGGTGGCGATCAGCGCTGCCATCGTCGTGTCCGCGGTCGTGGTGCTCGTGACCGAATGGTCCGAGCTCAGCAGGAACAAACGGATCCGTATCATCGCGAGCAGCCTGGTCTCCCCGCTCGGCGCCGTCGGTTTCATTCTGTGGGTCGGACATCAGCGGCAGAAGCTCTTCGGTTATCTGGACGTGCAGGCGGAATGGGGGAACGGATTCGACGGCGGCATCGCCTTCGCGAAATTCCTTGCCGCACCCGTCCTGGATTCCGGAGTATTCGCAGCGGGTATTCTGGCCGTCATCGTTCTCCTCTGCGTATGGCCGCACTGGATCGCGTGGAAGCAACGGCAGCCGATCGCACTGATCGTCTATTCCGCGATCATCACCGTGATGGCAGTAGGGGCTTCCGGATATTTCGGATCGAAACCACGTCTCCTCATACCCGCCTTTCCCCTTCTGCTGGCCCTGGCCATCCGGATGGCACGTGCCCGCCCGGCCCTCGCCCGGGCGGTGCCGGCCGCGATGGCTGTCGTCAGCTCCGTGTACGGAGCGTTCTGGCTGAACGGCTCCGGCCCTCCGTGACAACCGGCCGGCCCGAAGCATCCACGGGCACCTGCGGCCCGGGGCATCCGTGGCACCGGCCCTGAGCATCCCTCGCGTCGCGCCGGTGCCGACACGGTGCTTCCAGTGACAAATGTCAGCGAAAGCGGTGAGAGACCACCACAGGTCAGGGGCCCGGCGGCGCCTAGTTTGTGAACGGGGGCGGGCATCTCACGTGCCGCACCTCGCACGTACGAACCGAAGGAGACCGCCATGCCGCTCCCTGACCCGGCCCCCGCCTCGGCCCCCGCTCCCGCACCGGCTCGGCTCCAGCTCCGGCCCCGGCCCCGGCCCCGGCCCCGGCCCAGCAGGAGACAGGTGGTGAGCACGGGCGCGGTCATCGCCGCCGGTCTCACCACCGGCCTCGCGGCAGCCGCCGCCCCCGCCGTCGCGGCGCCCCGTCGCGCGCCCGGTGCCGCGGCACCGGCCCCCGGCGCGGAACCGCCCGTACGGCTGGTCCTGCCGCGGCCGACCGGTCCCCGGCCCATCGGCACCGCGGCTCTGCACCTCCGCGACCGCGGCCGCCGCGATCCATGGGTGCCCGCACGGCCGGTGAGGGAGTTGATGGTCCAGTTCTGGTACCCCGCCCGCAGCGCCCCCGCCCCGACCGGCACGGGCCGCCACCGGGCTCCGTGGATGACCGCCGAGGCGGCGAAGGTCTTCCAGAGGACGGGGTACCTGCTCGACGGCTATGTCACGCTCCCGGCCACCCACGCCCGTGACGGCGCACCGGCCGATACCCGCACGGGCCCGCGCCCGGTGATCCTCTACTCCCACGGGCACGGTCAGCACCGCGCGTCCAGCACATCGCTGGTCGAGGACCTCGTGAGCCACGGGTACGTCGTCGTCACCATCGACCACACCTACGACGCCGGCCAGGTCGAGTTCCCCGGCGGCCGGGTCGAGACCTACGCCATGCCGCCCCTCGGCGACGGGGACGACGACCCGGTCATCGGCAAGGCGGTCGACGTACGGGTCGCCGACACCCGTTTCGTCCTGGAGGAGCTGTCGCGGATCGTACGCTCCCGGCGTCCGGGCGGCGGGCCGCTCCCGCGCGGTCTCGCCGATGTCCTCGACCTGTCCCGGGTCGCGATGTTCGGTCACTCGCTGGGCGGCGCGACCGCGGCCGCGGCGATGGCGTCGGGGGTGCCGCTGCGCGCCGGCGCGAACCTGGACGGTTCCCTGTTCGGCCCCGTGGTGGATTCGGGGCTGCGCAAACCGTTCCTCCTGATGAGCGAGGACGCGGACACCGATCCGAGCTGGGCCAGGGCCTGGCCCCATCTGCGCGGCTGGCGCCGCAATCTCCGGCTGACCGGGACGCGGCACTTCTCGTACACCGACTACGAGGCCTTCATTCCGCAGGCCGCCGAACGTCTTGGGGCGACCGAGGAGCAGATCGCCGAGTTCATCGGCCCGCTCGACGGGACGCGGGCCATCCGCGTCCAACGGCACTTCCTGCGCGCCTGTTTCGACCTTCATCTGCGCCACCGGCCGGCCCCCGTCCTCGAAGGTCCGTCCGCCCGCTACCCCGAGGTGCGTTTCATCGGCTGAGGGCGGCCCGTCCGGCGTCGTCCCCCGCAGCGCGGTGTCCGCGGCGGGGGACGACGCCGGACGGCCCCGGCTCAGCGCAGCAGCCCGCCGAGGCTCCCTCTCGCCGTCGAGACGAGTTCCTCCACCGTCGCGAGTTTGACGCGCGGCCGGCCGTCGCGGTGGCCGCGCGCCACCTCGGCCCGTTCGATGGCGGCCAGCCCGCGGGCGTCGACGACATGCCGGTTGCGGCGCCGGACCAGCCGCTGAAAGGCCTTCGCCGTACGGGTCGGCGCGGGCAGAGCGCCGGCCACCGCGTCCGCCAGGAGGGCGGAGACGGTCTCCGCGGCACAGGTCCGGTTGGCGCCGATGCCGCCGGTGGGTCCGCGTTTGATCCAGCCCACGACGTAGTTCCCCGGCTGTCCCGTCACCCGGCCGCCCTCGTTCGGAACGACTCCGGCACTCTCGTCGAACGGCAGCCCGGCGACCGGTACCCCTCGGTAGCCGATCGCGCGCATCAGCAGACCCGCACGAATGGTGCGCTCCCCCGCCGCGCTCTCCACCCGTACGGCTTCGACGCGTTCCCTGCCCTCGATCCCGACGGGCGTCGAATGGAAGCGCAGCACGATGCGGCGGCCCGGTGCGGGCGGCCCTTCCAGGTCCGGCCGGCCGGTCGCCACGCCCCGCAGCACCGCGGCCCTGTCGTTCGGCCCGGCCGCGGCGACGGCCCTGGTGATCCGGGGATCGTGGTCGTCGACGATCAGCTCGACGCCCGGCACATGGCGCAGCGCCAGCAGCTCGGAGCGGGTGCAGGCGGCGTCCTCCGGGCCCCGGCGGCCGAGCAGCACCACCTCGCGCACCTTGCTCCCGCGCAGTGCCGTCAGGGCGTGATCGGCGATGTCGGTACGGGCGAGGGCCTCGGGGTCGGCGAGCAGGATCCTGGCCACGTCCAGGGCGACGTTGCCGTTGCCGACGACGACCACGCGTTCGCACGACAGGTCGACCGGCTCCTGTGCCGCGTCCGGGTGGGCGTTGTACCAGGCGACGAACGCGCGCGCCGAGACGCTGCCGGGCAGCTCCTCGCCCGGGACGGTGAGCCGGCGGTCGGCCGATGCCCCGACGGCGTAGACGACCGCGTCGTGGTGCGCGGCGAGTTCCTCCGGGCTGATGTCTGTGCCGATGCCGATTCCCAGGTGCATCCGTACGCGCGGATGTGTGTGGAAGCGCGCGAAGGTGTCGCCGGCCTTCCTGGTCGCGGGATGGTCGGGCGCCACGCCGTACCGCACCAGGCCGCCGGCCACCGGGAGCCGGTCGATCAGGGTCACCTCGGCGTTCGTGTGCAGCAGCAGGTCCTCCGCGGCGTACATGCCGGCCGGCCCGGTTCCGACCACGGCCACCCTGAGCGGCGCGAAGTCCGAGGGAAGGATCCGGGAGAAGGACGGCTCGCCCCAGACGTGGAAGTTGGGACCGTCCGGGGGTGGTACGGGAGCAGCGTCCTCGTAGTACGCCGCGTTGATCGCGACGTACTCCTGCTGCGAGGGGGGCAGGCTGTCGGCGGGGAAGATCGCGTCGACCGGGCAGGCGTCGGCACAGGCCCCGCAGTCGATGCAGGTCTTCGGGTCGATGTGCAGCATCTCCGTGCTGCCGAACGCCCGCTCCTCGGGGGTCGGGTGGATGCAGTTGACCGGGCACACGGATACACAGGTGGCGTCGTTGCAGCAGGTCTGGGTGATGGCATAGGTCATGGCGTCGGCTCGACTCGGTTCCGCTCGGCTCGGCTCAGATCAGGTGGGCGCGCTTGTAGAAGGCGAGGGCGGGCCCGGTGAGCAGGCCGGCCGAGGCCAGGAACTCCATCAGGCCCGAACAGCTCGACCTCATCATGGACTTGTGGTGCTCGTTGGCCTTCGCCTCGGCCAGGGCGCGCTTCTCGTCGAGTCCCGCGTTCTCGTAGACCTTTCGGTTCACCATGCTGGTGACGATGTAGTACGACGCGACGGCCACCACGAAGGCATTGATCTGGCGGCGCACCCGTCCCGCGCCCCTGAGCCGTTTACGTGTCTGCTCGCGGGCGAACTTCATGTGCCGCGATTCCTCGACCACATGGATGTTGTTGATCGTGCGGACGAACGGCACCACCCGTTCGTCGCGCATCCAGTCACGCTGCATGACGTCGAGAACCTCTTCGGCCACGAGGATCGCGGCGTACGCCGCCTCGCCGAACGCCAGTGTCTTGAAGGCCCTGCCGAGTTCCATCACCGGCCGGGACGGCCGGTAGGAGGGGGCTCCGAGCTTCTGGGCGCCCCTGGCGAACATGATCGAGTGCCGGCATTCGTCCGCGATCTCGGTGAGCGCCCACTGGACCTCGTCTCCGGCGGGGTCCTTCGTATACACGTCGCGCAGCACCATCTGCTGCAGGATCATCTCGAACCAGATGCCCGTACTGGCCACCGACGCGGCTTCCTGCCTGGTCAGTGCCTTGCGCTGGGCCTCGGTCAGCTCCGCCCAGTAGGTGGTGCCGTAGAGCGTGCTCCATTCCGGGCTCGCCCCGTGGCAGTCCAGGTCCAGCGGAGTGTCCCAGTCGACCTCGGTGGCCGGGTCGTACGCCAGCACGGCTGCCGAGTCGAGCAACCTGCGGGACACACCGTCGTCTTGGGCGTCGTTCTGTGTGACCGGCCGAACAGTGCTGCCTGCCATGCTGCGGCTCCTTGGCTCGGATGCGTGCGTTCCTCTTCGCTGCCGCCCGCGCGTACGCGCTGCTCGCGTACGGGCCGGCGACTGCCCGCCGGCGTCCGGGCAAGGGGGTCGGGCGGGGGCACGCCCGGCCCGTCACGACCCTCTTGTTAGACACAAGGTATAACAAGAGGCCCGGCTCGCCTACCCCCCGGTAGGCAACAGTCGCACCGGGCCGGGAACAGCATGGGCGAGAGCCAACCCGCCTATGGTTCCGGCCTGTTGACCGCCGCAGAGGGGGCGCGGGCCGGGAAGCGCCGGCACCGCTCCCGGCGGCCGTCCCCGGAAAGGGTGACGAGGGTGCGGAACATCGTCTGCCCGCCCCCGGGATCCCTATCGTGCTGAAGGAGGAGCGATCCGGTTCCTCGACCCCACTCCACGGAAGGGCGCTTACTTGTCCTACTTCGAGAAATTGCCGGAGGTCCTGACACGGTCGGACTTCGCGTCCATCGCGGGCCGCGGAGGACGCAGCCTTGAGCTGATGGCGGCCCGCGGACTCCTCGCGGACGCGACCCACCGCAACCGCGGCAGGTCCGTCTGGGTGGAGGAGCCCGCGGTGGCCTGGTTCCGCACGCTGCACGACCATGCGGTGATCGTGCCGGCCAACCGTCTGGCGATGGATGAACTCGCCACGTACAGCGCGTACTTGTGCCCGCTCAGCAGCAGCCACGTCGGGCTCGCGCGCCCCCGGCTGCTGGTGGCGTACCGGCCGGGAGGCCGGGGCACGGTCTTCGAGGTCACGGCGGTGGAAACGGTCAATCAGGAGGTCCCGGGGACCCGCGGCACGACCGCGAAGACCCGCGAGATCGTCCGTGACGGACGGACGCTGGAGGCCTCCCGGATGCCGTGGACCGTCTTCCACCTCAGCGAGACGGGCACGATCGGCAGCATCCGGCCGGTGATCCAGCAGGGGCGGTATCTGCGGGTGGACGGTGTCCGGCAGGCACTGACCTCTGGACTGCTCACCGTACCCACGCTCGACCAGGCCTTCCCCGCCCGCACATGACCACCGGCCGGGCCGTCTCCCGTACCGGCACGAGCGACTCCCGCGAGGTGCGGGGCGGTTCACGGACCGCGTCCGCGACCCGGCCGGCCTTCACCGGCCCGCCGGTCTCCGGTGGGTCCGCCACCCTTCCAGCAGAATCGCTCGCCCGGCCGCCCGACGGGGACCCGCCCGGCTCCGCCGGACGTCCGGCCCCTCAGCGGGCGGGGGGAAAGCCGTTCCGCCGAGCGAGCGCGGCCGTCAGGGCGGACACCGCGAGCAGCGCCGCCGCCACCCAGGGCAGTGCCGAGGTGCCGGCACCGGTGAGGACCGCGCCCCCGAGCAGCGATCCGCCGGCCATGCCGATGTTCCAGCCGGTGACCCAGAGGGAGTTGGCGGTGTCGGGATCGTGGGCGGCCGCTCGTACGCCCGCGGTCTGCATCAGCGTGGGGATGCCGCCGTGGGTCGCGCCCCAGAGCAGGGCACCGAGCAGTACGGCCACCACGCTGCCGCCGAACAGACCGAAGGACACCAGGCACAGGGTCGCCAGGGCCAGCAGGCCGAGTATCGCGGTGCGCGGCCGGCGGTCGGCGGTGACGCCGGCGACCCAGACGCCCCCCATGGAGCCCAGGCCGAAGACGAAGAGCACCGTGCCGGTAATGACACCGAGTTCCGACCGCTCCACGAAGGGGGCGATGTAGCCGGGGTGGCCCTGCTGGCGCGTGACCGCGGCAATCCGCCGCTCGCGTTCCAGATGCTTCCGTACCCGATGCTCGACGACCGCAACACCACCCCGTCCAGCCATGAGATCACCGGCATCGGCATATGGGACCGCGCGGCCAACCTCCAGGGGTGGCAGTCCCTGCTGGGCGAACGGGCCGGCATCGACGAGGTCGACGCGTACGCCGCGCCCGCCCGTGCCGAGGATCTGAGCGGCCTTCCGCCGACCTATCTCGACGTGGGCGAACTCGACCTGTTCCGCGACGAGAACATCGCCTTCGCCAACCGGCTCATGCAGGCAGGCGTCCCGGTCGAACTCCACGTCTACCCCGGCGGCATCCACGCCGGCGAACTGCTCGCCCCCGACGCCGAACTCAGTGCGCGCATCGTCGGCTACCGCACGGATGCCCTGACCCGCGCCCTGAACACCCCGCCCGGCACAGGCCGGTAGCCCCAGCCGGCGAGCCGGACCCATGGACCGGCCGGGCGCCTCACGGACGCCCGCCGAGGTCGGGGCCGGCCCGTGGCATCGCATGCGGCGGCGCGGGACACGAACGCCGCTCCCCGCCCGCGTCCGTCCGGGGCGCCGACCGGGACCAAACCCTCCGCCACCTCCGGGACCCGGGCAGGACGACGATATCCGCCTCCAGCCGGAGAGGAGCCGCTGACCTGCGCCTACGGCTCACCGGCCGCGGCGGTGAGCTCCTCGATCATCACGGCGACGGCGGCCTCGGTCATCCGATGCCCTTCTGACGTCTCCACGATGGCGCCCCGGGTGACACGGGAACTCCACCAGTCCTCCAGGAAGCCGGGGGCGTACCCGCCGGTGCGGAAGCCGAAGGGGTCGGACACAAGACAGAAGACGATCATGAGCTCGTAGTCCGGGCTCGCGTAGGAGCGCTCCTGCGTGTCCGGCGCCCTGAGGTATCGCGCGAAGGAGTCGACCCGGTTGCCGCGGGTGAACAGCCAGAACAGGCAGTCGTACATCAGCGTCGAACGCGCGTCGGCGTGCAGGGAGAAGAACCCCTTCTCCCGCACGATGGCCTCGGCGAGCCGCCTCAGGAGCCCGTCCGCGTCCGGCAGAACGTCCTCGGCCTCCCGGAAGGCGCGCAGCAGAACGGGTGAGAAGCTGCCCTCGCGCACCGTGGCGAGGGCGGCGAGCCGGTCCTCCTCCGAGGTGTCGTGGACCGACGCCTCGACCAGACCCTCGACGAACGCCTCGAAGGTCTCCGCCACCGGGGTGACGGCGAAGTCGTCCTCCTGGTCGACGTGCACCACCGACGGCTCGCCGTCCTTGCCGCAGGCGCGGTAGTCGAGGGCGAGCATGTCGTGGCCGGCCGAGGGTGTGTCGGCGAAGTAGACGCCGATGTCGGGGTACTCCCACATGTCGATCCAGAAACGGCTGCCGAACTCGCCGCCGAGCGAGTTCGGCTTCGTGCGTCCGATGCCCATGATCCCGTTGATGGCGATGTGGTCCTCGGCCCAGGATGTCGGCTCGGTCATGGGAAAGCAGTCGCGGGCCGGGATACCGCCGTTGTGCGCGCGCATCAGGGCGACATAGGAGGCGGGCAGACGGTAGCCGCCGATCTCCTTCTCCAGGGAGACGATCTGTTCCGGCGACGGCGGGTCCTCGACGTAGTTGTCCAGCGCGTACGCCGAGTCCTCCCAGAAGCCGGTGCCGTCGAAGCCCTCGAAGTACCCCACCACGTTCTCCTTCGCGTATGCGCCCGCAATCCTATCGAGGCCCGGCGACCCGCTCGTGCGGCCGGGGCGCACAACGGCGTACGGCCGCGCCACGGGCCTGACCGGGCCCGGCGTCAAGAAAACCGTCAGGGCCGTATCGAACCCGTATGAGGCCTGTCCAAGAGGTGAAGCATGCAGCAACCATTGATCACGGCACCGGATTTCGGGGCCGCAATCGATGACCGGGCACCGGCCGACGGCCGGCGCTCGGCGACGCCCGGATCCACCGGGAACAAGGAGAGTTCATGAACGTCCGCCAGGATGCCGCCGCACCGCAGCCGACCAAGCGCGCTCGGCTGACCAAGCGCGCCGCGCTCTCCGTGGCCGCGGCCGCCGTCATCGGTGGTGCCGCCTTCGCGCCGTCCGCGGTCGCGAACACGGGGCCGTCGTCGTCGGAACAGCAGACCACCGCGGGCTGCGGCGAATGCTACCCGGACGTCATCTGACCTTCCGGCACGACCCCGTGGGCCCACCGGCGATCGGACCGGTGGGCCCACCCCAACGAGAGGCGGACCATGAACTGGTTCGAACGGTGCGTACCGGACACCGAGACGTTCCTGCGTACCCACTGGCGTACGGCCCCGGTGGTCCTCCGGCCCGCCGAACCGCCGCTTGAGCTGCTGACCGGCGCGGGGCTCGACGCGATCCTGGACGGCGGACTGTTGCGCACCCCGTACGCGGGCCTCTACACGGCGGACGGCCAGATCCCCGACGAGCGGTTCTGCCCGCCCCGCCGGGTCACCGGACGTGCCGTGGAGGGCTATGTCGACGGACAGGCCGTCCGCGACCTCATCCGGGACGAACGCGCCACGTTGCAGCTGCGATACGTCGACCAGTGGCACCCACCCGTACGCGCGCTCGCGGCCGGCATCGGCGAACAGCTCGGGCGCCTGGTGGAAGCGTTCTACTTCTTCTCCCAGCCCGGCCGCCACGGGCCGGTGCACCGCGACGACGGCGATCTGCTGGCGATCCAGCTCGGCGGCGCCAAACGGTGGCACGTGTACGCCGGGCCCGCCGACGCGAACTGGGAGCCGGTCCGGGCGGACGAACCGGGGCCGCTGCTCCTCGACACCGTCGTACACCCCGGCGAAATCCTTTACGTACCCAGGGGTTTCGCGCACACGGCGGCGGCGGTGGGGGACGCTCCCTCGGCCCATCTCACGGTGGTGATCCGCGAGGCCGGCACCGACCATCTGCGCAACGCCCTGCTGTCCCGGATCTCCGGGGGAATCACCCTCCCGGGCCGTCCGCTGGACGACGACGCCCTGCTCGGCGCCGCGGCCTCCCTGCTCGGACACCTCCGGGAGCAGTTGGCCGACGTGACGCCCGAGGCCCTCGTGGCCCAGGCCCGGCCGCACGCCTTCAGCAGCCGCCCGACCGCCTGACACCGTCCCGGCGGCACCATCCGCCGCCCCCCGCACCGCTGGTGCCATCGCGCGCCACCGCGGCGTGAAAGGAAGAGCAACGACCATGGACTGGCTGACCCGGTGCGTACCGGAACCCGAGACGTTCTTCGCCGGCCACTGGCGGAAGGAGCCCGTCGTACTGCGCCCCGACAGCCCTCCCGTGGATGTGCTGACGGTCGCCGAGGTGGACCGTCTCCTGGACGCCGGGACCCTGGCGACCCCCTACGTCCAACTCGTCCACGAGGAGAGCGTGGTGGCGCCGGAGCGCTTCTGCCTTCCACGCGTGGTTCTCGGCGAGATCGTCGAGCGGTACGTGGACGCCGGGTCGGTCCGCCGGATCGTCGCGGAGGAGCGGGCCACCCTGCTCCTCCGCTACGTCGACCAGTGGCACGCGGGTGTACGCGATCTCACGGACGGGCTCGCCGAGCGGTTCGCACGGCAGGTCGAGGCGTTCTACTTCCTCACCCCGCCCGGCACACAGGGCCGCCCCGTGCACCGCGACGACGCCGACATCCTCGCCGTCCAGATCCACGGCGCGAAGCGCTGGCGGGTGTACGGCGGACCGGCGGACGGGGAATGGCAGCCCGAACGGGCGGCGGGCGACCTGGGCGCCCCGCTCCTGGAAACGGTACTCGGGGAGGGCGAAGTCCTGTATGTGCCACGGGCGTTCGCGCACTCCGCCGTGGCAGTGGGCGACACCCCGTCGGCGCACCTGTCACTGACCGTACGGGAGGCCGGCACCGCCCAGCTCTACGCGCTGGCACGGGCCCTGCTGCTGACCGGTGACGAGATCGCGCCGCGCCCCAACGACGACGCCTCCCTGCACACGGCCGCGTCCGGCCTCCTCGCGCACTTCCGGGCCACACTCGCCGAACTCACCCCCGGGGAACTGGTGGAGCTCGCGCGGGAAACCATGCGCACGGAGCGCCCTTCGCCCGGACGCCCGCTGAGCGACCTGATCGGTACGGGGCCGACGCGCGGCGCCTGACCTGTGGAGAGGAGTGCAGATCCGCCCGCCCCGGCCGCGCAGTTCGGTGACCGCCGGTACGGCCGACGCGAAGGCCGGTGTCGACAGCAGGTCCATGTTCTCGCCGATCACTCAGTGATGAGAGCTGATGCCCAACGGGGGTACTGGTGCCGGGCGACCCGGCCACGCGGCAGCGGCGGTGACGCGGTGACGGTGCGGCCGGCAGGAGCGGGACGGCCCGGGTTGCCTATTCTTGTGGCCATGACTGCCCAGCCTCCGGAGCCCTCTCCGCGCCCCGCTCCCTCAGGAGAGCTCCGCGCCTCTCATGACGACCGCGAAGCGGTGGTGGAGCGGCTGCGCGATGCCGCAGCCGAGGGACGAATAGATCTTGACGAGCTGGATTCACGCCTGGAACAGGCGCTGACGTCCAGGACCTACGCGGAGTTGGCCGTGCTGACCGCCGACCTGCCGGGGGCGAGCTCCCCTCAGAGCCTGCCGCCGCTGGTACTCAAGGGCGGCATGCACGGTGCGTCCCGGGGCCCCGGGTGCTGGGATGTTCCTGGGCACGTGGTCGCCCGCGGAGGCATGGGCGGCGTCAAGCTCGACTTCACCCGGACGCGGTGCCGCCTCACCGAGGTCGCGGTGGAGGCGCATGGGGAGATGGCCGGAGTCACCATCGTCATTCCCGACTCCTGGGCCGTCGACACCACCGGCATGGATCCCGGCATCGGCGGTCTGAAGGACAGGACCACTCCCGACCGGCTCCCCGGGACTCCGCTGATCCGGCTCACCGGGTCCGGCGGCATGGCGGGAGTCGTCATCCGCCACCCCGGCCGCTGGGAACGGCGCAAGCTGCGCGGCAACCCGGTCTGACGGATCACCCCGCGAGGCCCTGCCCTGAGGGCTGTCCCGTAATCCCTGGCGGGCGCACGACGTCAGCTACGGCACCTCGCCGCGTTGTCGGAACGCCCGCATACATCCAGCATGCGGGCGTTCCTCCGCCTTGGGCGCACGTCGACATCAGTTCGATCCGGTGGTCCACCGTCGCCCATTTCCGGGCCTTCAGGATGAGCCTCGACGAAATGCTCGCCGGCCGGCTCTTCGTCACCTGACCCCACCCGCCGCGCGTGCTCGACGCGGACGTGTCCGCCGACGCCCCTGCGGGGTGAGCGCCGGACGGGCGGCGGCTGCCTCAGGTCCGGGCCGTGGGCTGGAACCAGGTGGGTCCGTCCGCGATGGCCTGCTTGATCCGGAAGAGATGGAACTCGGAGAGCGGGGGAAGCGCGTCGGCCGCGAACCAGCCCACCTCCAGCGACTCCTCGTCATTGACCTTGGCCTCGCCGCCCGTCGCCCGGCAGCGGAAGGTGATGTCGAGGAACTGGCACCGGTCGCCGTTGGCGTACTGCACCGGCTTCAGCGCCTTGGTGAGCACCACGCGCTCGGCCACACAGCGCACGGCGGTCTCCTCGAACACCTCGCGCTCGGCGGTCTCCGCGGGCTCCTCGCCCGGTTCGCAGATTCCGGCGACGAGCGCCCACTTGCCCGTGTCCGCGCGCCGCCCCAGCAGCAGCCTGCCCTCGTCGTCGAAGACCACCGCGGTGACCCCCGGCAGCAGAAGGAGCTGATGGCCGGAGGTGGCGCGGATGTCACGGATGAAGTCGGGGGTACCCATGCGGCGAGCCTACGCGGCCGTTCCCGGGCCCTGCGCCCGTGTGCTCCCGCGTGTTCCCCGCCGGGTACGCACCGCGCGGACGGTCACCCAGCCGAGGCCGGTCACGGCGAGCAGGGCGATGATGCCCTCGGGCAGCGGTCCCATCCGGGTCGCGGGTGTCAGCGAGGACCGCAGCGGCACCTCGTCGACGAGAGCGTCCGGCGTGAACATCTCGGTCCGCTCGACGATCGTCCCGTCCGGCCTGATCACCGCGCTGACCCCGCTGGTCACCGGGACGACCACGGAGCGCCCGTGCTCGACGGCGCGTACCTGGGACATCGCCAGCTGCTGGTAGGTCATCTCGCTGCGGCCGAACGTCGCGTTGTTGCTCGGTACGGCGATCAGCTGCCCGCCGTGCTTCACCGTGTCGCGTACGGCGTCGTCGAACGCAGCCTCGTAGCAGGTGACCAGGCCGACCTTCGTACCGGCCAGGTCGAAGACCCCGACCTTCTTCCCCGGTCCGAAGTCCCGCTGGACCCGGTCGACGTCCTTGCTGAAGATGCGGACGAAGGACCGCATCGGCATGTACTCGCCGAACGGCTGGATGTGCCGCTTGTCGTAGGTGTCGATGGGGCCCTTGTCCGGCTCCCACTCGATGAGGGTGTTGCGGAGGTTGCCCGATGCCGATTCGGGCTCGACGACCGCGCCGATGACCGTGGGGACGCCGATCGCCTTCACCGCGTCGTCGATCACCGTCCGGGCGTCGGCGTTGCGGTAGGGGTCGAGGTCGGAGGAGTTCTCCGGCCAGAGCACGAAGTCGGGCCGGGGCACCTTGCCCGCCTTCACATCGCGGGCGAGCTGCTCCGTGCGCTTGGCGTGGTTGTCCAGGACCGCGCGGCGCTGGGAGTTGAAGTCGAGGCCGAGGCGCGGCACATTGCCCTGGATCGCCGCGACGGTGGCCGTCCCGTCCTCCGCCGAGTCGTCGACCAGTGGCAGTGCGGCGAGCGCGGCGGCCACGGGCACCAGCACGGTCGCCGCCGCTGCCACGACCGCGGCGCGGGGAACCGTTCCGGTGGTGCGGTGGATACGGAACCGGCGTACCGCTTCGAAGATCCCGAAGCCGCACAGCACCACCGCGAAGGAGAGCAGCGGGGTGCCGCCCAGCGCGGCGAGCGGCAGGAACAGGCTGTCCGCCTGTCCGAAGGCGATCTTGCCCCAGGGGAATCCGCCGAAGGGCACCCGGGCCCGGACCGCCTCGTCCAGCGTCCAGACCGCGGCGGCCCAGACGGGCCAGTACGCGAGCCGGGACACCGCGGCGATCCCGACGCAGCCCACCGCGATGAACAGCGCCTCGGCGGCTGCGAGCGCCAGCCACGGAACCGGGCCGACCTCCTCACCCGTCCAGTGCAGCAAGGGGAGCATGAAGCCGAGCCCCGCGAGGAGTCCGAGGCCCAGGCCCGCGCGCGGCCCGCGTCCGTGCAGCACCCAGCCGAGCAGCGCGAAACCGGGCAGGACCAGCCACCACAGCGGCCTGGGCGGGAAGCTCGCGTAGAGCAGCAGGCCGGAGAGTACGGCGGCGGACGGCCTGACGAGCCCCGGCAGCAGCCTGCGGCCGGAGGGCGTGACGGCGGGCGACGGGTCGTCGACGGTGGTGATGGTGGCGCTCACCCGGCGGAGTCTACGGTGGGCGCCTGTGCGGGGCGGCGCGGGCCGGTTCCGCGCCGCCCCGCACGGCGCGGCACCACGTGATCCGATGGACCGTGAGAACGCCCGCGCCGCCCGCACCCGCCTGCCGTGAACGGGCCCGCGCGCCCGGCCTGGTACGACGCCTCCTGCCACAACGTTTCTGCGCCATTCCTTCACATCTGTGGCCTCCGGCCGTTACGGTGTGCGCCAGTCCCCCGCGGACCGGCCGGTCCGGCCGTCGTGGGCGGGACGGTCACAGGTCGGGGGTCGACAGGATGACTGCACCGGCGGGCCGGGTCCGCACCCGGGAACGCGGCAGTGCCTCCGACGCGGCGGGAGCCGTGATCCTGGCCGCCTGCGCGGTCTGGTCGCTGGTCAGCGCCGCGGGGCGGGACACCCGGCCGGAAGGCGTTCTCCTCGCGCTGCTGGCCGTCGCCGCGGGCTTCACCTGCGGCCGGATCGGCGGAACCCTGCTGCCGGTCGCGGCGGCCACCGCGGTCGCCGTCGCCGCACTGGTCATGGCCCTCGTGTCGCGCCACGGCATGCCGGGCGCCACGGCGGCGGCGGACATCACCCCCGGTCACACCGGGGCGGCCGCCGCCCTGCTGGTGCTGGCGGCGGGCGCCGCCTGCTGCGCGGCAGCGGCGGCGGGGCGGGCCTCGCCGCGGGCCGCCCTGCGGCTGCTGGCCCTCGGCTCCGCCTGTGCCGCTCTGACGCTCGGTTCGGCCGTCGGATTCGCCGCGGCCGTGGGGGTGCTGCTCTGCTCGCTGGCCGCGGTCCGGACGCGGCACCGGCTGGCGGGCATGGCGGGGCTCGCCCTGATCGCCGGGCTGATGGCCGGGGTCTCCTGGGCGGTGGCCGAGGACGCCCTGCCGCGGGGTCTCGCGGTCTCCCTGGAGGGTCAGCTCACCCGGAACCGGGTGCTGCTCTGGCGCGACGCGGCGGAGCTGGCGCGGGAGCATCCGCTGCTGGGAGTGGGGCCCGACCGGTTCGGTGAACTGAGCTCCACCGCGCAGGAGACGCTGGGCTCCGACGGGAAGCCGCACTCCGCCCCCCTGCAGCAGGCCGCCGAGCAGGGCGTGGTGGGTGTCGGGCTGCTGGCGGCCGCGTTCGGCTGGCTGCTGTACGTCCTGTGGCGTTCGCCCCGTACGACGGCGGTGGTCCTGACGGCGGGCGCCGCGTTGACCGCGCTGGCGGCCCTGGCCGTCGTCGGCAACGCACTGAGCTTCACCCCGGTGACGGCGGGGGCCGGCCTGCTCGCCGGTCTCGCCTCGGCGCGGTACCCGGTGGGCGGGAGCGCGGAGGGGCAGCAGCCGGCGGGCGGTGCGCCACCGGCCTGAGCGGCGACGACGAACAAGGACGGACGGGGCCGGGGCGGATCGGGCCGGGGGCGGATCCGTCCCTTCGGGTCGGGTCGGGTCGGGTCGGGGCGGGGCAGAACGCGGACCGTATCGGCGCCGGGTCGGGGGCGGCATCGGGTGGCGCCCGGGAGGTCAGGCTCCGGCGCGCGTTCCCGTGCCCTGGAGATGCAGACGGTCCCGGATGAACCGGACGGCCGCCTCCGCGTCGTCCACCGTGACGGTGAAGGTCCGGCCGTCGCCGAGTCTGAGCACCAGGCCCTCGCCCTTGCGCACCACCACGGCGGTGCCCTGCTCGGGCCGCCAGCGGTAGCCCCAGCCGCCCCACTGGCGTGGGGTGACCGTGGGCGCGAACTCCGCGCCGACCACATGGGTGAGCAGGATCCGGCGGCGCGGCAGACCCGCGTGGCCGCAGCGCACCTCCAGCGCGTCCCCGTCGACCTTGACGGCCACATGGACGAAGGCGAGCGTTCCGAACAGCATGAGCAGCCCCGCGGCGACGCAGCCGATCACGGACATCAGCAGCGGGGCGATGCCGGAGGTCCAGGTGGAGACCACGGCCAGCTGGATGCCCAGGGCCATGCATCCCGCGCCCACGGCGGCGAGCAGCCACTGCACACGATTGGTGGCCCGGCCGGTCCATACGCTGGACGGTGCCTGGCTGGAGCCGTGACCCGCACTGTCGCCGTGGTGCGTCATGTCAAGCAGCGTACTCACGTCGCGCACCGCCGGGGAGGAGACCGAGACGCCGCGACCGGCGGTCGGAGCGCTCAGAACGCGGGGCTGACCGCCTTCAGGAGACGCCCCTCCGCGTAGGCCATTGCGGGCTCGGGCAGGGCGGCGGCCCGTCCGCTGAGAATGATGTCGAGCGCTCCGGACGGTCCGTCCGACGGCGCGGGCACGGCACCGATCCGGCGCAGCGCCTGGGCGGCGACAGCGCCCGCGGAACCGTGCAGGGCGAGCGGCGGCCGGCCCGGCCGTCGCACCGCGGCCCGGATGCGTTCGGCGACCAGCTCGTAGTGGGTGCAGCCCAGGACGACGGCCTTCACATCGGGCGGGGTGAGGGCGGCGGCCGCGGCGACGGCACGGTCGATGGCCGCCTCGTCGGCGTTCTGCACGGCGTCGGCCAGACCGGGGCACGGGACCTCGGTGACCGCCACGGAGTCGGCGAACCGCTGGATCAGCCCCCGCTGGTACGGGCTGCCGGTGGTCGCCGGGGTCGCCCAGATCGCGACGGGTCCGCCGCCCGCGGCGGCGGGCTTGATGGCGGGGACCGTGCCGATGACGGGCAGTGCGGGTTCCAGCTCGGCGCGGAGGGCCGGCAGGGCATGGACGGATGCGGTGTTGCAGGCGACGATCAGCGCGTCCGGACGGTGCGCGGCGGCGGCGCGGGCCACGGCCAGCGCGTGGGCGGTCACATCCTGCGGCGTACGGGGCCCCCAGGGCATCCCGTCCGGGTCGGAGGAGAGTACGAGATCCACGTCGGGCCGCAGGCGGCGTACCGCGGCGGCCGCCGGGAGCAGGCCGATTCCGGAGTCCATGAGCGCGATCTTCACCCAGTCACCATAGTCGACAGCCCTTGCGGCCCGCCCGAAGTGGGGCAGACTTCGGCGGATGAGCGCCGTTGCCTGGATCGCCGTGGGTTCGCTGATCGCGTGGGTGTGGCTGCTGCTGGGCCAGGGGTTCTACTGGCGCACCGACCAGCGGCTGCCCCGGCAGGCCGAACCCGCGCGCTGGCCGTCCGTCACCGTTGTCGTGCCCGCGCGCGACGAGGCGGGGATGCTGCCGGTGAGTCTGCCGTCGCTGCTGGCCCAGGACTATCCGGGGGAGGCGGAGGTCATCCTGGTCGACGACTGCAGCACGGACGGTACGGGGCAGCTGGCCGGGGCCCTGTCGGTGCGGTACGGCGGGCTGCCGCTGACCGTGGTCTCGCCCGGGGAGCCGGAGCCAGGGTGGACGGGCAAGCTCTGGGCCGTGCGGCACGGGATCGCGCTGGCCCGGCAGCGGAAGCCCGAGTTCCTGCTGCTCACGGACGCCGATATCGCGCATGAACCGGACAGCCTGCGGGACCTGGTGGCGGCGGCGGGGTGCGGAGGCGCCGACGGGTTCGACCTGGTGTCCCAGATGGCGCGGCTGCGGGTGGTGAGCGCCTGGGAGCGTCTGGTGGTGCCCGCGTTCGTGTACTTCTTCGGGCAGCTGTATCCGTTCCGGCGGGTGAACCGTGCGGGTGCCCGGACAGCGGCCGCGGCGGGCGGCTGTGTGCTGCTGCGTACGGACGCCGCCGAGCGGGCGGGCATCCCGGAGTCCATCCGGCAGGCGGTGATCGACGATGTGTCGCTGGCCCGTGCGGTGCAGCGCAGCGGTGGCCGGATCTGGCTGGGGCTCGCGGAGCGGGTGGACAGCGTGCGGCCGTATCCGCGGCTCGGGGACCTGTGGCAGATGGTCTCGCGCAGTGCGTACGCGCAGCTGCGGCACAGCCCTCTGCTGCTCGCCGGTACCGTTCCGGGGCTGGCGCTCGTCTATCTCGCGCCGCCCGTCACGCTGGTGGCCGGGCTGCTGACGGGTGATCCGGCGGCGGCCTGGGCGGGCGGTGCGGCGTGGGCGGTGATGACGGGGACGTATCTGCCGATGCTGGCGTACTACCGGCAGTCGCCGTGGCTCGCGCCGCTGCTGCCGTTCACCGCGGTGCTGTACCTCCTGATGACGGTGGACTCGGCCGTACAGCACTACCGGGGCCGGGGGTCGGCCTGGAAGGGGCGTACCTACTCCCGCCCCGAGGCCACCCCCGACCTGTGACCCGGTCCTCGCCCCGGCCTCGGCCGGCTACTTCCGGCCCGGGGTCCAGTTCATGCCCCATCCGTAGGCGGCGTCGATGGTGCGCTGCGGGCTCACTCCGCGCTCCGGTACGAGATAGCGGGCCTCGCGCCGCACGGTGAGGTCTCCCCCGTCGCTGCTGATCAGGGCGAGGGCGCAGACGGTGGAGGGAACGGTGCATTCGTCGAGCGAGAAGTCGATCGCCGCGCCGTTCTGCGGCTGCAGGGTGACGGTGGCGTGGAGATCGGCGAAACTCCGGGCGCCTTCATAGATGGTGACGAAGATCAGAACGCGGCGGAGCCGGCCCTTGTGGTCGAGGTTGACGGTGAGGTTCTCACCGGTGGAGACCGCTCCGGTGCGGTCGTCCCCGTCCAGATGGATATAGGGCGGCTGCCGGAGCGAGCCGAAGGCGTTTCCGAGTGCCTGAACAACTCCCTTGCTGCCATCGGTGAGTTCGTAGAGGGCGCAGAGATCGAGATCGAGGTCGGCGTGCATGGCGATGGCCCTGCCGAGTTTGGCTCCCCAGCCCTTGAACTGTTTGCGCACTTCCCAGTTGAGATTGACGCGAAGTGCTCCGGAGGAACCGCCCTGTTTGGCGAGAGAGACGGAAGGGGCTTCCTTCGTCAGTGTGACCTTGGTCAGCCTTACCGGCTGCGGGACGGGCGGAGCGGGAGGGGCGGGCGGTGCCGGCGGGGCCGCGGGGACGGACAGGGTGGGTGGGGGCTGCGCAGCGGGCGACGACGGGCGCGGGGGTGACCCCTGGGACCGGTGCGGTCGCGGCTGCCGGGGCGGACGGGGTGATGCCGGCTGTCGAGGTTCATCGACGGAAATGCCGAAGTCCGTCGCGAGGCCTTCGAGCCCTGCGCCGTATCCCTGGCCGACGGCACGGAACTTCCAGGCGCCCTGACGCAGATACAGCTCCCCCAGGATGAGGGCGGTCTCGACCGTGGCGTCCGCGCTCTCGAAGCGGGCGATCTCGGCGCCGTCCGCCGCGTCCACGATCCGTACGTACAGACCGCTCACCCGTCCGAAACCGCCGCCGTCCGCCGATGCCGTGACGACGACACGGTCGATCTCCGGTTCGATCCGCGTGAAGTCGACCGTGAGGGTGTCGGTGACCCCGCCGTCACCGGTCGTCCTGCCTTCGTGACGGACTGCGCCGGAGGCGTGCGCGGGCTGGTTGTAAAAGACGAAGTCCGCGTCGTCGCGCACCTTTCCCGACACCAGAAGGAGTGCCGAGGCATCGACATCCGGCGTCCCCGGAGAGGCCCGCCAACCCAATTCGACCCGCACGGCCCGAGCCGGCACCGGAACATTGGTTCCTTTTAGCATGGTCATGCTCGCCCCCATCGCGAGTCCGGGTGCCCAAAAGCTTTTCCCGCCAAACCTAATCCCCCGGACGCCCCCACAGACCCCGGCGGGCGCGGGGACCCGCCCGTCGATCGCCGGTAACCTGCCGTGAACTCGCCCTTTACACGATCACTACGCCGCCAGGCGCCCTTTTTTGCCAAGTTCGCTCGCATTGGGGATCGTGGTTCACTCACAACACGTAAAACAACCCTCTTATCGGGCTCCCCAACCAGCTCATCGTGGGCTTAACTTAGGTGTCATGACCTCCCCTCGCTCCACCTACGGCGGCGGCTACTACGCCGCACCGTCGTTCGCCGACACTCCGATCTACGACTCCCTGGTCGCGGAGCGGGGCACCCCTCAGATCGCTCCGATCCGAGTGCCTGCCGCCTATGACACCGGCAACAGCTATCTGCCCGCGCTGCCTTCGGCACTGCCGGCCCTTCCGGCCGCCCCCTCGCAGCCGGGCCCGTCGTACGGCTACCAGCAGCCGATGGCCCCTCAGTACCAGCAGGCCCCGGTGCAGCACGCGCCGATGCAGCCCGCCCATCTGCAGCACGCCCCGGCGCCGTACATCCCGCAGCAGCCGGCCCCGGCACGCGGCTATCAGCCCCAGCCGCAGCCGCAGCGGCCCGCCCCCGGGACCGGGTACGAATCGATGCGGCCGGCCTCTCCCCGGCCCGCACCGGCACCGTCCCCCTACGAGGACCCGTACAACCGCCCGTACCAGGGCCGGGGGTACTGACAGCCGGACGACAGGGGAGCCGCGCAGCGGGCCCGCGGCCACGCACGACCGCGGCGCAGGCCCGATCGCGGACGGCCGTGCGCGCCGAGGGGACCGGCGGGGTGGACGCACGGCCGCTCCGGGGCGCCGCCGTATGGGCCGCACCCGGCCGGGCCACCGGCCGCGGGTGCCCCCGGTGAAGCCGTCGTCGAGCCATGGGGACTCGACGACGACCGCCCCCGGATGCCGGTCGACAGCGCGGGCGAGGTCGTCACGCAAGGTCAGCAGCCGTGTACGACGCAGGTGTCAGCCGCGCACCGGAAGCGGATCGGCATCGGCGAGCCCTCTTCCCGGACGGTCGGGCCGTGCGGGCACCGTGTGATCACCGCAGCCGGGATGAACCTCCTCTTCGGCCGGAATCGGATCCCCGAGCGGACCGCGGCGGACCGGGTCGGGGATCCTGTCCGCAGCACCGGCCGGCCTCCCGGCCCGAAAGCCGGGAACTCGCCCGGACAGGCCGGACGTTGGAGCAGTGAGGTTGCTCTCTCCTCGCTTCCCCGGCAGGCGATCCGTGCCATATCGGGATATCACGGATTCGGTGGGTCACGGATACGGAACGGGGTGCGCGGAGATGCGAGCCGTCTCGGGAGTCTGGCGTTGGCGCCACAATCCCCTGCGCCGTGCCACCGACCGGTGCGAAGCCTGGCTGGCGCTGGCCGCCCTGCTGCTGGTGGTGCTGGTGGCGCCGGTGCTCGGCTGGGTGTGCGGCGCGCTCACCGACGACGCCCTCCAGGAGTCGGTCCGCGCCCAGCGGGCCCAGCGCCATCTCACGACCGCGGTCGTGGTGCGCCGCGCGGCGGGCCCGCCGCGCTTCGCCGGGGAGCAGGAGGGCTCCTCCGGACGGGCCGCGCACACATCGGTGGTAGCCACGTGGCGGGCACCCGACGGCAGGCCCCGCAAGGGCACGGTGTCCACCACCTCCAAGGCCGGGGGTCCCGGTTCCCGGGTCCGGATCTGGACCGACGCCGCGGGGCGGCCGGCGCCGCGCCCCATGGACGTGCCCACCGCCCACACCCACGCGGTGCTGGCCGGAGTCGGCGTGTTCCTGCTCGCCACCGGATTCATCGAAGTGGGCAGACGGCTGATCGTCTGGCGCATGGCGCACCGGCGTTACGCACAGCTGGACCGGGCCTGGGCCAGGGCCGGTCCGGACTGGGGCAGAGCCGGGACCGGCAGCTGACCGCCCCTCCCCGCGCACAGCCCCGCCCGCGCTCCCGGCCCCGGCACCCCTCCCGCCGGGTGCGGCCGTGACCGGCGGGCCACGGACCGTCACACAGGGCCGCCCATCCGGCTGATCAGCGGCAGACCCGTCAACTCCCGCGCCTCGCGCGCGCTACGGTGGACCGGCCGCCCGCCCCCTCGGCAGGCGGACCCGGAGCTGTCGCCGTCCCCTGGACGGCGGCACCGGCGCATCGCCCGCCGCAATGCGGACGTACCCGGGGGATCGCACACAGCACGAGGTGGGGGCACAGCAGCGCCATGGCACAGGGAACCGTCCAGGTGACGCACACCGGCACATCTCGATGGCGGCGCCGCACGGGCGAATACGCCTCCCTCTCCGCGGCTCTGGAAGCGGCGGCCGACGGTGACGTCCTCACCGTCGCGCCCGGGACCTACCGGGAGAATCTCGTCGTCCGCCGCGCGGTGACGCTGCGCGGCCCCGAGGGCTCGGTCGGCTCCGTACGCATCGCGCCGGTCGACGGCGTGCCACTGACCGTGCGGGCCTCCGCGATCGTCCAGGACCTGCATGTGGAGGGCCAGGACTCCGCGGCTCCCGCGCTGCTCGTCGAGGACGGGGCGCCCGAGTTCGCCGATCTGCGGATCGTGACCCGGTCGGCTGCCGGGATCGAGGTACGCGGCGCCGCCCGGCCCACCGTGCGGCGTTGCACCGTGGACAATCCGGCCGGGGTCGGCATCGCCGTACTGGACGGGGCGGGAGGGGTGTTCGAGGAGTGCGAGGTCGTCTCCGCCGGGCAGTCCGGTGTCGCCGTGCGCGACGGCGGACATCCCCGCCTGGACCGGTGCCGGATCCACCACGCCTCGGGCGCGGGCCTCAGCGTCACCGGCGAGGGCAGCGGCCTGGAGGCCGTCGGCTGCGAGGTGTACGAGATCAAGGGCAGCGGGATCCAGGTCACCGCCCGTGCGTCCGCCCATCTCACCGACTGCACCGTGCACCGCACGTCCGCGGACGGCGTCACGCTGGACACCGACGCCGTGCTGACGCTCGCCGACTGCGACATCCATGACATTCCCGAGAACGCGGTGGATCTGCGGTCCCGTTCCGTGCTCACCCTGACCCGCTCCACGGTGCGCCGCTTCGGCCGCAACGGACTCTCGGTCTGGGACCCCGGCACCAGGGTCGACGCCAACCAGTGCGAGATCCACGACAGCACGGGCGACTATCCGGCGGTCTGGGTGAGCGACGGGGCGACGGTGATACTCGACGCGTGCCGTGTCCACGACGTGCCCGACGCGCTGTTCGTCCTCGACCGGGGTTCGCGCGCCGATGTCGTGGACAGCGATCTCTCCCAGATCCGCAACACCGCGGTCTCCGTGAGCGACGGAGCCACCGCCCAACTGGACGACTGCCGGATCCGGGAGGCCTCCACGGGCGCCTGGTTCCGCGACCACGGCAGCGGCGGCACGCTGAACAACTGCACCATCGACGCCGCCCAGACCGGAGTCATCGTCACCAAGGGGGCCGACCCGACCATCGAGCGCTGCACGGTCACCTCACCCGCCGAGGCGGGGTTCTACGTCTCCGCGGAGGGCCGCGGCACCTTCCACGGCTGCCGTGTCACCGGCAGCGACGGCTACGGCTTCCATGTGATGGACGGCTGCCGCACCACCCTCACGCGCTGCCGCACCGAGCGGTGCGCACGGGGCGGCTACGAGTTCGCGGAGGGCGGCTCGCCGAGCGGCGACGGGAGCGGGACGGGCCCGGTGGTGGAGGACTGCACGAGCGACGAGAGCGGGCTGCGCGGGGCGGCCGCTCCCCCGGCGCCCGCGGTACTGACGGCGACCCAGTCGACCCCCGGGCTGCTGGGGGCGATGCCGGGGCAGCGTACGGCCCCGCAGGGCGTCCCGGTCCCGGAGCCCGCGGCGGCGGCCGCACGCGATTCGGTGGCCGTCCTCGGCGAACTGGACGCGCTGGTGGGCCTGGACAGCGTCAAGCGCGAGGTGCGGGCGCTCACCGACATGATCGAGGTCGGCAGGCGCCGCCGGGAGGCCGGGCTCAAGGCCGCCTCGGTGCGCCGCCATCTCGTCTTCACCGGCTCCCCCGGTACCGGCAAGACGACGGTGGCCCGGCTGTACGGGGAGATCCTGGCCTCCCTCGGAGTCCTGGAACGCGGCCATCTCGTCGAGGTGTCCCGGGTCGACCTGGTCGGCGAGCACATCGGCTCGACCGCCATCCGGACCCAGGAGGCGTTCGACCGGGCGCGCGGCGGGGTGCTGTTCGTCGACGAGGCGTACGCGCTCTCGCCCGAGGACTCGGGCCGGGACTTCGGCCGGGAGGCCATCGACACGCTGGTGAAGCTGATGGAGGACCACCGGGACGCGGTCGTGGTGATCGTCGCCGGATACACCCACGAGATGGAGCGGTTCCTCACCGTCAATCCCGGTGTGGCGTCCCGTTTCTCCCGGACCATCACCTTCAGTGACTATCTGCCCGAGGAACTGCTGCGGATCGTCAAACAGCAGGCCGAGGAGCAGGAGTACAGCCTCGCGGACGGCACCGGGGAGGCCCTGCTCACGTACTTCTCGGAGCTGCCCAAGGGCCCCGCCTTCGGTAACGGCCGCACGGCCCGCCAGACCTTCGAATCGATGGTGGAACGGCATGCGGGCCGGGTCGCCCAGCTCGTCGAGACAAGCACGGACGACCTCACCCTGCTCTACCCGGAGGACCTCCCGGAGCTTGTCTGAGCCTCCCCGTCGGCCTGCGTCGGCAGGAGCGGCCCGAGCTGTTCGAGCAGCGCGGCCCGTTCCTGCGCGAAGACCGGGTCGGCCTGGTAATCGGAGTGCCCCAGGATCGGTTCGGGCAGCGGGAGTTCGGGGGTACGTCCATAGGCCAGCGGGTCCTTCAGCGGCCCTCGGTCGACCTCCGTGCGCCGGCCCTCGTCGAGGCGGACGGGGCCGCCTATCGGGTCGGTGGCCCGCCACAGATTGCGCCAGCAGTGCACGGAGCGGTGCAGCCCGTGCAGGGGTACGGGACCGAAGTAGGCCGGAAACCACCGCCCGTACAGCCGCTCGATCGGTGAGCCGTAGGTGAGCAGGGCGACCCGGCGGCGGGTCGCGTCGGGCAGCTGCCACACCGCGGACGCCGCGAGGACGCTGCCCTGGGAGTGACCCGAGATGACGAGCCGGCCGCGGGTGTTCGCGCCGGTCCAGGCGGACATCCGGGAGGCCAGGTCGGGGACGGCCCGCTCGGCGTAGCAGGGCGGGGCGAAGGGGTGGGCGGCACGCGGCCAGAACGTCCCCACGTCCCAGAGGATGCCGATGGTGCGCCGGGCGGAGGCGTCGCGGTAGGCGCGGCGCCCGCAGGCGACGAACAGGACGAACCCGAAGCCGACCAGCCAGGAGCCGGTCGACTGGGCGGTCTCGGCGAGCGATTCGACGAAGGGACTGGACCCTTCCATCGCCAGGCCCGGTACCTGTCCGCTCAGCCAGGCCCCGCCCACCGCACCGGCTCCCAGCAGCAGGGAGGCGCCGGAGACCACGCCGACGATCCAGGGCGCGGAGTCGGTGAGCGCGGCCAGCGCCCGGGTCCGCGCGATCCGCCGGGTACGGCCGGGCTCGGGCCGCTCGGCCCCGTACTCCGCCTCGATTCCGGGGCCCGCGCGGCGGGCGTCGCGCGCGGTGCGGACGACCAGCGCGATCACCGGGACGAGCAGGAGCAGAAGCAGGACCGGGATGACCGATGCCTGCCAGCTGAGCAGTACGGGCGGGCCCTCGATGGCGGCGCCGCGGCCCATGCCCGGTGTGCCCGGCCCGTCGAGCCAGTCGGCCACGCGCTGGGCGACCCCGCCGGTCATGACACCGCCGAGCGCGCAGGCGAGCATCGCGACGGCGGGCCCACCCAGTCCGTACATGGTGGTGCGGGGTTCCGGAGCGCGGCGGTACAGGGTGCGGGCCACGACGGCGAGCACGACGACGAGGGCGCCCTGGCCGATGGCGAGGGCCCGGAACGCCGTCTCGCCGGGCAGGGAGCCCGTGGACTCCCAGGCCGGACGTGACCAGGCGGCGTATCCGGCGGCGAGAACGAGCAGGGCCAGCGCGGTGCCGGGCAGGAAGGTGATGAGGGCGCTGTCGAGCCGCTGGTCCAGGCGCCGCTCGCTGCGGCCCCGCCGGCACACGACCCAGACCGCCACCAGCGCGCACGCCCCGACGGCCGCCTCGATCAGGCCGCCGACCGTCTCCGGTACGGGACCGTCCGCGGCCCGGTCGTGGCGGACCGCGGCACCCGCGACGCAGGAGGCGACGGTGAGGAACCCGGCCGCGGTGTGGGCGGCGCGGAGCCGGGCGACGATCCTGCGCCCGTACCAGAATCCGGGCCGGCCGAGCGCGGGACGGACCGGACCGGCGGCCGGCTGCGAGGCCGCAGGAGTGTCGGGGGTGTGGGTCGTTTCGGAGGTGCCGGAAGTGCCGGAGGTGTCCTCGCCCGGTTCCGCCCCGTCCAGTGGGCGCTGCGATTCGTACGCGCTCCAGGTGCGGTTGGACAGGTACCACAGAAGCCCCACCAGCGAGGTGGGCACGAGGGCCGCGACCGCCAGGCGGCGTCCCGGCTGGGACCACCAGCCGCCCTGCTCGGCCGACAGGAAGCCCAGCCAGGACCGCCGGCCGGAGCAGTCGGGCGTGCCCGCACACTGCCAGGCCACCAGATCCAGGGCCACTTCGCAGGCCGCGGCCGTCAGCAGGACGGTCAGGCTGAGCGCGAGGAGCCGCACCAGTACGCCGTACAGCCGGACGGCGCGGGTACGGCCGGAGGCGGTCGGCCGCATCCAGTGGGCGAGGTTGACCACCATGAACGGGAGCAGGAGCAGCCACAGGGCGCGGGAGGCGTTGCCGGAGGTGAGGTTGGACCAGCAGTACGCCTCCGCGACGGGTTCCTCCCGGTACCGCTCCGGGTGCCGCTCGCCGTCGATGTCCTCGGGACGCCGGTACACGGCGGCCGTCGCGTCACCGGTGACCCGGACCGCCCGGGGATCGTCGAGCATCTCCTGGGGTGTGGTGCCGCCGACACCGTGGACCAGCAGTTCGAGCGCTGCCCCGGAGCTCTGCGGGGCCTGGGTGGCAGGGGGCAAGGGGGTGACTCGCTCTCTGGGCCGTCCGGCCTCGCGGCCGGGGGTGGAAGGAGTGGAAGGAGCAGGGAGAACAGCAGGAGGACCGGGAAGGCGAGGACACGGGGAGCCGGACAGGGAAGAGTGGCGCGACAAAAATTGGGGCGGCGCGCGGGGACACGAGCCGAAGCGCGGTCACCAGAATCCCGGACCCGGGCCGGGTACGGCAGATGTCTCACCGAATCTCCCCAGTGACGCGGCCAACATTCCTGCGTGGCAGGATGAACCACGTTCTGCGGCCCGACGCGGAACCGCATGGCCAGAAGGAAGGACCGGACCCGGCGTTGAGCGAGAATCAGAACCTGCTCGCGGAGCAGCGGCGCGCCCTGATCCTCGACGAGGTGCGCAGGCGCGGCGGGGTCCGGGTCAATGAGCTGACCCGCAAGCTGAGCGTCTCCGACATGACCATCCGCCGGGATCTGGACGCGCTCGCGCGGCAGGGCGTCATCGAGAAGGTGCACGGCGGCGCGGTGCCGGTGGTCGAGGCGAGCACCCATGAACCGGGGTTCGAGGCGAAGTCGACGCTCGAACTGAGCGCCAAGGAGGACATCGCGCGGGCTGCCGCGGCGATGGCGGTGCCGGGCAGCGCCATCGCCCTGTCCGGGGGAACCACCACGTACGCGCTGGCCCAGCATCTGCTGGACGTACCGGATCTGACGGTGGTGACCAACTCGGTGCGGGTCGCCGATGTGTTCCACGGCGCGCAGCGCCCCGCGGCGGGCGGCGCGGCACGGGCGGGGGCGGCGACGGTGGTACTGACGGGCGGTGTACGCACTCCGTCGGACTCCCTGGTGGGTCCCGTCGCCGACCGGGCCATCGGATCACTCCACTTCGATGTGCTGTTCCTCGGCGTGCACGGGATCTCGGTCGAGGCCGGTCTGTCGACGCCGAATCTCGCGGAGGCGGAGACCAACCGCCGTTTCGTACAGGCGGCGCGGCGGGTCGTGGTGGTGGCCGATCACACCAAGTGGGGCACGGTCGGGCTGAGTTCCTTCGCGTCGCTGGACGAGGTGGCCGCCTTCGTCACGGATTCGGGCCTCTCGGCCGGTGCCCGCGAGGAGATCGAGGAGCATCTGCCGGGTCTCGTGGTGGCGGGCGAATCGTGTGACGAGGCGGCCCCGGAGAGCTGACCCGGGGCCGTGTTTCCGTGCGCGCGCCGACAGGTGCCCGCACGCCGGCCGATGCCCGCACGCCGACGGGCGTCGTACGACGACCGATGGCCGTACACCGACAGATGTCCCGTTCGCCGACAGGTGCCCGTACGGGGACCCGGCCGCTGCCGGAAGATTCCGCTCGGCTCGCCGTATGCCCCGGGCGTCCTAGAATTCATGTGTGGCCGTCTTCCGGATCGAGCGCTTCACTCCCCTTCCCGCCGCCGAGTCCTGGCGGCGGGTGACCGACTGGGAACGGCACGGCACGCATGTCCCGCTCACCTCGGTGACCGTCCCGACTGGGCTGCCGACCGCGAGGGGCACTCTGTTCGTGGCCCGGACGGGCATGGGCCCGCTGGGCTTCGACGATCCGATGGAAGTGGTGCGGTGGACTCCGCCGGCCGTCGGGCGTGCCGGGGTCTGCAGACTGGAGAAACGGGGGTCGGTGGTGCTGGGCCGGGCCTCGATCGATGTGCTGCCGACCAATTCCGGATCCCATGTGGTGTGGGTGGAGGAGTTGCACGTCCGGCTGCTGCCGGGCTGGGGAGACCCCTTGCTCGCCTCGTGCGGGCGACGGGTGTTCGGCGGGGTCCTCGACCATCTGCTCGACGACCCGGTCCAGTGGGACCGCTGAGGGACCTGCCCGCTCCTCCGTACCGGCACCCGTGCCGGATCCGCCCACCGCGGCGGCACCATCCCATGTCGCCCGGGAAACGGGAGATACGGCGCGGGACGGAAGTGGCGATGCCTGGCAGGCCGTACGAACCGATCGGTCTATTGGTACAGACATCTGGTTGGCGGACGGCTATGGTATGCCCCGCCCGTCCGCCGCCGATCGCCCGGGAGGTGCGTTCATGGCACGCCGACTCCGTACCGTGGGACTGGACTTCACCGAGTCCGCGCCGCTGCGCCTGGTCTTCGCCGCCGAAGTGGCCGCACCCCCCGACGCCGTGTACCGGGCGCTGGCCGACGACGTGGAGGCCTGGCCCCGCTGGTTCACCGCGGTGACCAGTGCCGCGTCCACCGACGCGGGGGCGGGCCGGGAGGTACGGCTCAAGGGCGGCACGCTGCTGCGCGAGACGATCGTCGCGGCGGAACCCGACGAGCGGTACGCCTACCGGGTCGACGACGCCAACGCACCCGGTCTCACCGCCCTGTTGGAGGAGTGGCGGCTCACCCCCGCCGGGACCGGCACGCATGTCCAGTGGACGTTCGCCGCCGACGGGAGCGCGCTGTTCCGGTTCGCGCTCGGGCTGGGCCGCGCCGGGGTGGGCCGCTCGTTCCGCGGCGCCGTGCGCCGGCTCGACAAGCGGCTGGCGGGGGCACCGGCCTGAGAGCGGCGCAGCACCCCGGCGCACCGGCTCCCGCACCGGCTCCCCGGTGTCCCGGCGCGCGGTGTCCCGGCGCCCGGGACGGTCAGCCGGACCAGCTTCCCGTACCGAGGAATCGCTCGATGGTCTCGGTGTACGGGGCGATGTCCAGGCCCTGTTCCCTCAGCCAGCTGTCGGAGTAGTACTTGTCGAGGTAGCGGTCGCCCGGGTCGCAGAGCAGCGTGACGATGCTGCCGGTGCGCCCCTGCTCCACCATCTCGGCGACCAGCTTGAGCGCGCTCCACAGGCCGGTGCCCGTCGAACCGCCCGCCTTTCGTCCGATAGCACGCTCCAGCGCGCGTACGGCGGCGACGCTGGCGGCGTCGGGCACCTTCATCATCCGGTCGATGGCGCCCGGCACGAAGCTCGGCTCCATACGGGGCCTGCCGATGCCCTCGATACGGGAGCCGCAGTCGCTGGTGGCCAGCGGGTTGTGCTGGGTCCAGCCGTCGAAGAAACAGGAGTTCTCCGGGTCGGGCACACAGATCCGGGTGTCGTGCTGCATGTAGTGGACGTAGCGGGCGATGGTCGCCGAGGTGCCGCCGGTCCCGGCCGTGGCGACGATCCAGGCGGGTTCCGGATACCGCTCCAGCCGCAGCTGCTGGTAGATCGACTCCGCGATGTTGTTGTTGCCCCGCCAGTCGGTGGCCCGCTCCGCGTAGGTGAACTGGTCCATGTAGTGTCCACCGGTCTCGGCGGCGAGAGCCGCGGACTCCTCGTAGATCTTCCACGACGCGTCGACGAAGTGGCACTGTCCGCCGTGGAATTCGATCAGGCGGCACTTCTCCGGGCTGGTGGTGCGCGGCATCACGGCGATGAACGGCACGCCGATCAGTTTCGCGAAGTACGCCTCCGAGACGGCGGTCGAGCCGCTGGACGCCTCGATGACCGGCTTGCCCCGGCGGATCCAGCCGTTGCAGAGCCCGTAGAGGAACAGGGAACGGGCCAGCCGGTGCTTGAGACTGCCCGTGGGGTGTGTGGACTCGTCCTTGAGGTAGAGGTCGATGCCCCACTGCTCGGGCAGCGGGAAGCGCAGCAGATGGGTGTCGGCCGAGCGGTTCGCGTCGGCCTGGACCTTGCGTACGGCTTCCTTGAGCCAGGCCCGGTACTCCGGGTCGCTGCGGTCGATGTCCAGGGTCGCCGTGGCCCCACTGTCACGCCCGTGCTCACTGGTGTCCATCAGCGCGTGCCTCCTCGTGTCATCGCTGTTGCCCACCCACCACGATATTCCCCCCACCTGCGCAAACATTGACTTTGATGACCCATAGCACTGCCTTGGTGTTGACCGGTGGGGCGGTTGTGGCGCGCGACGCCGCCGGAGCGCGATTCGGTCCGGATGCCACCTGGCGAATCCGGCTCGGTTTGGGCAGACTGCCCAAGCAGGAGTCGGTACGAAGGGGGGCGAAGCCACAATGGCGGACGTCGAGTTCAGTGCGACCGGGGTCAGGATCGAGCGATGGACCAGGTCGCTCACCAATGCCGGACAGGTGATCGTCAAGGACGGCCGGGTGGCTCTTCTGACGAGCAATGGGCGCGAGATCGACAGCGCCCCGCTGGGGACGGTGAGTGCGGGCAAACGCTGGTTCGCGGCCGCCGATTCGGCGATCGCGCGGGTCAACGGGGTGCGGTACAGGCTGACGATGGGCCAGCGCAGCCACCTGCGGGACGGCGCGGCTCCCGTGAGCCGGTTCCTGGAGGTGCTGGGCAGCACGGGTGGCCGACGCGGCTGAGCCGGAGCCGGCGAGGCCCGGCGACGGCCCGAGCGGGCCGGAGGAGGTGAAGGGCGGCCGGCGGGGATCCGTCGGCCGGGCACCGCGAGTTGCGGCGCGGTAACCCCTGGTCCACTCTGGAGATACGTCACTGATGGTGTACCGGTGGTGACACTGTGATCCAGTCCGCCGGCCGGCAGCATTCAGGACGCGCAGCAGTCCCAGCAGTCCCAGCAGTCCCAGCAGTCCCAGCAAAAGCAGACCAGAAACAGCAGCCAGCCACATGCTGGATCCGTTCCTTCGTCTTCTTCCGGACCTATTTCGGGGAGTCGCAGCCGTGATCAGCGAGCCAAGCAGGCACTGCACGGTGGAGCTCCAGGCCCTGCCGTCGCGGATCGGTCAGGTCCGCAGAATCATCTCGGCGCAACTGCGCTACTGGCATCTCGATCCTCTGATCGACCAGGCAGCACTGGGCGTCACCGAACTGCTGACCAATGTCCACCGGCACGCACAGCCGGACAAGTCATGCACCGTCGAGATCGAGCTGCTGCTCGACCGGCTGACGGTCTCCGTCCACGACCACGACCCACGGCTGCCCACCGTGAACGACGCGGACTCCTTCGCCACCTCGGGCCGGGGCCTGGCCCTGATCGCCGCGGTCAGCGAGAGCTGGGGTGTACGGCCGAGCGGCCGGTCCGGCAAGGCCGTCTGGTTCACCTTGCCGGCGCCGTCCGACACCTCCACCCTGCCACCGCTCCCGGTGTACGGGTCGATGACCGACGGGCCGTTCGGTGCCGAGCGCACCGGCCCCGCAGCGGCGGTCGCGGTCCCCGTACGGCCCGCCGTCGTCGGCTGACCGCACGGGGAGCGGCCCGCCGTCGGGCGGGCCGCTCCGGCCGCTCCATCCGCTACGCGCGGTCTTCCGTCATACCGCACCGCCCTTGGAGGCGGGGCCGAACTGCTCGTCCAGGACGGAGAGCCGGCGCCAGTACTCGTCCTCGTCGATCTCGCCCGTCGCGAAGCGGCGGCCCAGCAGGGCTATCGGCGAGGGCTCGCCGGGAGCGTTGTGCAGGGGCCGGGCGGCCTGCCAGGGGCCGCGTCGGCCGCGCCACACGGTGCGCCGCAGCAGGGTGACGGCGCCGACGACGACCGCCGCCCAAATGATCGGGAAGAGGAGGATCCAGGGTCCGGGTCCGCCGTTGTACGCCAGGGTGTTCATCTTCGGTCAGCTCCCTCGTGCAGGGGGTGTTGTCGTGCTTTCCTGACGCTTACGAGAATGTCCCCGGCAGGGGGTCCGGGGCGTCGTACGGCCGGCGGCAGTGTGTGTACCCCCTCGGGAGCAGTCGGCGCACTCCCGGCTGCTCCCCCGCCCCCCTCCCTCCCGCCGCTCCCGGTCGACGTGGCAGTCCGCGGCCCGCTCCCCCTCGTCCTCCGTACCGCACGGGAGCGGTCAGGCGAGGGCGGCGAGCGGGTCGTCGAGCACCGGCTGCCAGGCCAGCTCGGCGGCGCCCACCAGGCTGTTGTGGGAGAGGGTGCAGGACAGGATCGGCACACTGCCGCTGCGCCCCCAGAGGCTGCGGTCGGCGACGACGGCGCGCAGCCGCTCCGGGTCGGCTTCGAGCAGGTCCCGGTGCAGCCCGCCCAGGATGATGCGGTCCGGGTTGAGGATGTTGACCAGACCGGCGAGGCCGAGACCGAGCCGGTCGATCAGCTCCTCGGCGGCGTTCCGCACGTCGGCGTCCTCGTACTCCGTACGCAGCAGGTTTCCGGCCTGCTTCAGCAGTGACTCCTCCGGCCCCGGCTCCCGGCGGGCGGCGGTGAGAAAGGCCAGCGGATCCGTTTCGACGTCGAGGCAGCCACGTCCGCCGCAGTGACAGGGGCGCCCCTCCGGGTTCACCGTGAGATGCCCCACTTCCAGGGCGAGCCCCGAACTCCCGCTGTGCAGGCGGCCGTCGAGCACCAGGGCGCCGCCGACACCGCGGTGTCCGGTGGCGACGCAGAGCAGATGCTGCGCCCCGCGCCCCGCGCCGTGCCGGTGCTCCGCGAGCGCGGTGAGGTTGACGTCGTTGCCGGTGAACGCGGGGGCGGTGATGCCCGCCTCGCGTACGCACGAGGCGAAGATCTCGCGGACCGGCGATCCCGCGGGCCAGGCGATGTGGAGCGGGTTGAGGGCCGTGCCCTCGGGTTCGGCCACCGCCGAGGGCACGGCGAGCCCGGCGCCGACGCAGCGCAGCCCGCTCTCTCGCAGCAGCCGGGCGCCCTCCCCGACGACCTCCCCGAGCACCTGCGCGGGGTCGGCCATCACGGCGACACAGCCCGGTGCGGTGGCGACGATCCGGCCGCCGAGCCCGACGAGTGCGGCACGGAAGCCGTCCGCGTGCACCTGGGCGGCGAGGGCGACCGGTCCGGTCTCGCGGACGGCCAGCCGGTGCGAGGGGCGGCCCTGCGAACCGGCCGCGGAACCGGGGCTGGAGTCGACCCGGATGAGCCCGAGCGCTTCCAGTTCCGCGGCGACCGCGCCGGCGGTGGCACGGGTGACACCGAGCTCCGAGGTGAGCACGGCGCGGGTGGGCGCGCGTCCGGTGTGGACCAGCTCCAGGGCGGGCCCGAGCGCGCTGCGGCCCCTCTCCAACTTCGTCCGGGTGGTGGTCACCTTGCCGTTCATGGGGGCGAGTCTCCCATGATCCGGAGGCATTGCCGACGCCCCGGGGACCGGTGACCGCCACTCCCCCGCTGTCCGCCCACGCATCGCCGGGCGCCCCCGGCAACTGTCTTGCGTCCCTCGGCCGCGCGCCCCTATGCTGAGTTTGTGCCGCAACTAAACAAACTGCGGACGGCCCTGACGGGGGGACTCGGCGAAGACACCGCCCCACCCTCGTCGGCCCGCCTCCGTACCGCGCTGACCGTGTTCTTCGCCCTCGACGGTTTCCTCTTCGCCGGCTGGGTGGTCCGTATCCCGGCCATCAAGCAGCAGACCGGCGCCTCCGCCTCCACCCTGGGACTCGCCCTGCTGGGCGTCTCGGCGGGTGCGGTGATCACCATGATGCTCACCGGCCGGCTCTGCCGCCGCTACGGCAGCCATGCCGTCACCGTGGTCTGCGGAGTCCTCCTCTCCCTGAGCATCGCGCTTCCCGCGCAGACCCATTCGGCGACCTCGCTCGGCCTGGTGCTGCTGGTCTTCGGCGCCGCCTACGGCGGCATGAACGTGGCGATGAACAGCGCCGCGGTCGATCTGGTCGCCGCCCTGCGACGACCGGTGATGCCGAGCTTCCACGCCGCGTTCAGCCTCGGCGGGATGATCGGCGCCGGGCTCGGCGGGCTGGTCGCGGGCGGACTCTCGCCCGCCACGCACCTCTTCGTCCTGACCGGAGTCGGGCTGGTCGTCACCGCCGCCGTGGGGCCGGTGCTGCTGCGCCACCCCTCGCGCTCCGCGGCGCCCGCCGCCCCGCGCACCCCTTCGGCCCCGAATCGGCGGCTGGACGGACGGGCCCGCCGGGTCGTCCTGCTCTTCGGGGTGATCGCCCTGTGCACCGCGTACGGCGAGGGCGCGCTCGCCGACTGGGGCGCGCTGCACCTGGAACAGGATCTCCACGCCCACCCCGGTCTGGCCGCAGCCGGATACTCGCTCTTCGCCCTGGCCATGACCATCGGCAGGCTCACCGGCACCACGCTGCTCGAACGGCTCGGCCAGACCCGGACGCTCGTCATGGGCGGCGCGATCGCCGCGGCCGGAATGCTGCTCGGCGCGCTCGCGCCGGCCACCTGGCTCGCCCTCGCCGGCTTCGCCGTCACGGGCCTGGGTCTCGCCAATATCTTCCCCGTCGCGGTGAGCCGGGCCGGGGAGCTGGCAGGGCCGAGCGGGGTCGCCGCCGCCTCGACGCTCGGCTACGGCGGAATGCTGCTGGGTCCGCCCGCGATCGGCTTCCTGGCCGACTGGTCCTCCCTGCCGGTGGCTCTGACGACCGTGGCCCTGCTGGCCGCCGCGGCCGCCGCGCTGGGCTACGGCGCCCGCAACGCGACACACACCTGAGCGTGCGTACACGTGAGCGATTGAGTAGGTGTACTCAGGCCGGACCGGCTGTCCCGGCGCACGATGGAGGTCTCGACCATTCACCCGGGAGCCCTCAGTGAAGAACCAGCTCGTCAACCACCCGCACCTGCGCGCACTGGTCCGGCTGACCTTCGGCAACGCCGCCTCACTGTGCTACCTCGCCCTGGTGCTCGCGGCAGCGGTCTTCGTGACCGTGGACACCCTGTTCGTCTCGCACGACGACGCCTCGTTCGCCGGAGTCTGGCTGTTCCTGCTGGCCGCGCCGACCGTGTTCGTCTTCTTCGTCGGCAGCTCCCTGGCGGGGGCGGAGTCGGGCGGGCCCGCCTGGTTCATGTATCTCGCCCTCGTGGTGTCGGTACTGGTGCAGTCGCTGGCGCTCGGCTGGTTCGCTCGGCTGCTGCGCCGGGGCGGCGGGGCCCGGTCCGCGCACCCTCAGGGCGTCTGAAACCTGCTCCCCCGAGCCGCCGGGCCCCTGGCACAATCGGCCTCATGGCGATCTCGGAGAACATCGCGGCCCTGGCCGCGGAAGGCCGTCTGCTCGCGGCGGCGGCCGGAGCGGCGGGTCCGGGCGCCTCGGTCCCCACCTGCCCCGGCTGGCAGGTACGTCATCTGGTGCGGCACACCGGCATGGTGCACCGCTGGGCGGCGGATCTGGTGACCGAGGGACACAGGAAGTACCGCCCCGGCGACGGTGAGCCGGATCTCGACGGGGAGGAACTGCTCGACTGGTTCCGCGCGGGCCATCGCCATCTGGTCGAAGCCCTGGAAGCCGCACCCGCCGACCTCGACTGCTGGACGTTCCTGCCCGCGCCCTCACCCCTGGCGTTCTGGGCGCGCCGTCAGCTGCACGAGACCACGGTGCACCGGGTCGACGCCGAGTCGGCGCTCGGCGGGCCGCTCACGCCGGTGACCGCGGAGCACGCGCTGGACGGCATCGACGAGTTGCTGACCGGGTTCCATGCCCGCTCCACGAGCAAGGTGCGCACCGGCACTCCGCGCACCCTGCGGCTGTGGGCCACGGACGCGGCCGACGGAGCCGGGGGACGGACGGACGCGGTGTGGACCGTACGGCTGTCCGCCGAGCCGCCGACGGCGGTACGGGAGCACGGGAGCGGCCACCTGCCGCCCGCCGACTGCGAGTTGCGCGGGACGGCCGAGGGGATCTATCTGACGCTGTGGAACCGGCTGCCGCTCTCCGCCGTCACCCTGACCGGCGACCGCGCGGTGGCGCGGCTGTGGGCGGACCGCTCCGCGGTCACCTGAAGCTCCACGAGGAGCGACGCGGAGCCGGCGCGCGGCACCCGGGGGTCCCTTGCCGCCGTCCGGCACCCCTGTGAGAATCCGGGTATGGGGCGACGCACACAGGCAGACCGGGACGCCATCACCATCGAGATCGGTTACGCGGTGGTGAGCGGTGTCGCGGTCGCCGCGGTCACCTGCGCGGGCATCTACGTACCGGCCATGTTCCTCGATCTCACGCGCACCGGCGAGCATCTGCTGTTCAAGATCGCCGTGGGGGCCGCCGCCGTGGTGTTCCTCGCCCGGGTCGTCCATGTGCTCCGGCGTTTCCCGCGTCCGGCGGAGGGCCGCAGGGTGCCCGACGCTCAGCCCAGCCAACCGGGCCGTACGAGCCCCGACTCATAGGCGAGCACGACGAGCTGGGCCCGGTCGCGGGCGCCCAGCTTGACCATGGTGCGGCTCACATGGGTCTTGGCCGTGAGCGGGCTGACCACGAGCCTGCGGGCGATCTCCTCGTTCGACAGCCCGATACCGACCAGCGCCATCACCTCCCGCTCCCGTTCCGTGAGCCGGCCGAGGGCGGTGGCCGCCGCGGGTTCCTTGGACCGGGCGGCGAACTCCGCGATCAGCCGGCGCGTCACTCCGGGCGACAGCAGGGCGTCCCCGCCCACCACCGCCCGTACCGCGCGCAGCAGTTCCTCGGGCTCGGTGTCCTTGACGAGAAAGCCGGAGGCCCCGGACCGGATCGCCTCGAAGACGTACTCGTCCAGTTCGAAGGTGGTGAGCATGACCACCTTCACCTCGCCGAGCCCGGGGTCCCCGGTGATCCGCCGGGTGGCGGCCAGGCCGTCCAGGCGGGGCATCCGGATGTCCATCAGCACGGTGTCGGGCCGCAGCTCGCGCACCAGCCGGACCGCTTCCTCCCCGTCGGCCGCCTCCCCGACCACCTCGATGTCCGGCTGGGCGTCCAGCAGCGCCCGGAAGCCGGCCCGGACCAGCAGTTGGTCATCGGCGAGCAGGACACGGATCACGGGGTCTCCTCCGGGTGTGCCCCGGGGTCCCGGGGCGGGGCGGCACGGTCCGGCTCGGTGGCGGCCAGCGGGAGTTCCGCCCGCACCCGGAAGCCGCCGCCGGGCCGGGGGCCCGCCTCGATCGTGCCACCGAGCGCCGCCGCCCGCTCCCGCATCCCCACGAGTCCGTTGCCGCTGCCGCCCGCGTCGCCGCCGGTCGCCGGTCCTTCGTCGTCGACACGGAGCCTCAGGCGCCCGGTGCCGTATCCGATCCGGACCAGTGCGGTGCGGGAACCCGAGTGCCGTACGACGTTGGTCAGGGCCTCCTGCACGATCCGGAAAGCGGCCAGGTCGGTGCTGGGCGGGACGGCCGCGCGCACGCCCCCGGTCTCGACGGTGACGGTGAGACCGGCGCTCGCCGCCTGCTCCACGAGTTCGGGCAGATGGCCCAGTCCCGGGGCCGGGGCGCGGGGGGCCTCGCCGGGCGTACGGAGGCCGGCCAGGACCTGGCGCACCTCGCCGAGCGCCTCCTTGCTGGCCCCCTTGATGGTGATGAGCGCGGTGCGGGCCTGCTCGGGATCGGAGTCGAGCAGCGCGAGCCCCACACCGGCCTGCACATTGATGACGGAGATGCTGTGGGCGAGCACATCGTGGAGTTCGCGGGCCATGCGCAGCCGTTCCTCGTCGGCCCGCCGCTGCTCCGCGGCCTGCCGTTGTGCCCTGGCCGCCGCCCATTGTTCGCGGCGTACCCGCAGCAGTTCGGCGGCGGCGGCGATGGCGAGAACCCAGGCGGCGATGAACGCCTCCTGCCCCCAGGGGGCGGCGCCGTCCCCGGCGGGCGGCAGCCACCGGTAGAGCCAGTGGCCCACCAGCACATGGCCGGCCCACAGTCCGCCGAGCGACCACCAGGCCGCCTTGCGGTGCCCGGACACGATGGCGCCGAAGCAGCCCACGGCGACGGCGACGAAGACCGGTCCGTACGGATAACCCGCCCCCATGTAGAGCAGGGTCACGGCGGAGGTCGTGGCGACGGCCACCACGGGGTGCCGGTGGCGCACCAGCAGCACCGCGACCGCGACGAACAGCAGCAGCCGCGCGAAGAGGTCCACCGGCTGCCGGTCCTGGCCGTGCGCCGCGAAGCCCGTGCCGACCATGACGAACACCAGCAGCGCGGCCGTCGAGGGCCAGGGCAGCCCGGCGGCGGACCGCTCCCCCAGGACCGCCGGCCAGTGCGGTGCGCCCCCGCGGCCCCCGGGGGGAGCACCGCCCGTGCGTGATGGCTGCTGTTCGTCCATGACGGCAACGCTAGACGGGCCACCGCCGCGCGGGCGTCCGCCGGGCGTGGTGGTCGCCCGTACTCCCCGGGGAGTACGTCGTCCGGGCGGGCGGCCGGACTTCCAGCTCACGCCCCGCGGGACAGCCTCTACCGGTCCATCGCGCTCAGCGCGCGCTGCGCCAGCGGGTGCGTACGGACGAGCTCGGCCAGGGACGTGGTGCCCCGGGTGATGCCGGCGAACGCGTTCCAGGCGGGCCGGAAACCGGTCAGCACCGCGTGCAGCAGTCCGGGGCGGCGCTCGAACAGCCTCAGCATGCGCCGTCCGACGCCCATCTCCACGCCCAGCCCGGCCTTGATGGCGAAGGCGTAGTTGAGGGCCTGCCTGCGGGCGTCCACCGCGTCGTGGGACTCGGCGATCCGCACCGCCCACTCACCGGCGAGCCGTCCGGAGCGCAGCGCGAAGGAGATGCCCTCCCGCGTCCACGGCTCCAGCAGCCCCGCCGCGTCGCCGCACACCACGACCCGGCCGCGCGACAGCGGGGAGTCGTCGCTGCGGCAGCGGGTCAGATGGCCGGAGGAGATCTCCGGCTCGAACCCGGCGAGGCCGAGCCGGGCGATGAAGTCCTCCAGATACCGCTTGGTCCCCGCGCCGTCACCGCGCGCCGAGATCACCCCGACGGTCAGGGTCTCGCCCTTGGGGAACACCCAGCCGTAACTCCCGGGCAGCGGGCCCCAGTCGATGAGCACCCGCCCCGCCCAGTCCTCCGCCACCGTCGCCGGGACGGGGATCTCCGCCTCCAGCCCGAGGTCCACCTGGTCGAGCTTGACCCCGACATGAGCCCCTATCCGGCCCGCACTGCCGTCCGCGCCGACGACGGCCCGCGCGAGCACGGTCTCGCCCCCGGCCAGCACCACGGCGACGGTGCGCCGGTCGGGGACGGCGGGACCGTGCTGCTCCACCCGCGCCACCGCGACTCCGGTGCGCAGTTCGGCGCCGGCCTTCTGCGCCTCCTCGACCAGACCCGCGTCGAACTCGGAGCGGTTGATGAGCCCGAAGAGCATGCGCTTGGACCGGCGTGTACGCGACAGCTTCCCGTTGAGCGAGAACGTCACCGCGTGGATGCGGTCCCTGAGGGGCAGTTCGAAGCCCGGAGGCAGCGAATCGCGGGAGTACCCGATGATTCCGCCGCCGCAGGTCTTGTAGCGGGGCAGTTCCGCCTTCTCCAGCAGCAGCACCCGTCGGCCCGCGACAGCGGCCGCGTATGCCGCCGATGCTCCGGCCGGACCCGCGCCGACCACGACGACGTCCCACACGGACGACTCCTCCGGAACGGACGATTCCTCCGAAATGGACGGCTCTTCCGACTCACGTCCGGCGTCTGCGTTCTCGCTGCTCACGATGTGCTTCTGCTCCCGATCAACCAGTGGCCCCAAGCTGCTCACGGCATCCTACGGCGCGATTCGGCCAAGCCCCTCTGTGGGAGGATCGGCCATGATTTCGTCGTACGAACAACGCCGGACAAAAGGCGTCGCCCACGGTCGCGTACACACCGCGCCGTATTCATAACGTCGCACCCACGAGGAGCGTGCCCATGACCGCCCGTCCGATTTCCGAGACCGTCGCCTCGCTGATGCCCCGCGCCAGGACGGAGCTGGCCGAACTGGTGGCGTTCCGGTCGGTGGCGGACCCCGCCCAGTTCCCGAAGAGCGAGTGCGAAGCGGCGGCCGAATGGGTCGCCTCGGCACTGCGCGCCGAGGACTTCCAGGACGTCGCCCTGCTCGACACCCCCGACGGAACCCAGTCCGTCTACGGCTTCCTGCCCGGCCCGGCCGGTGCGCCGACCGTGCTGCTCTACGCGCACTACGATGTGCAGCCGCCGCTGGACGAGTCCGCCTGGCTCTCCCCGCCGTTCGAGCTGACGGAGCGCGACGGCCGCTGGTTCGGCCGGGGCGCGGCCGACTGCAAGGGCGGGTTCATCATGCATCTGCTCGCGCTGCGCGCGCTCAAGGCGAACGGCGGCGTGCCGGTCTCCGTGAAGGTGATCGCCGAGGGTTCGGAGGAGCAGGGCACCGGCGGCCTGGAGCGGTACGCGGAGGCGCACCCCGAACTGCTGGCCGCCGACACGATCGTCATCGGCGACACCGGTAACTTCCGTGTCGGGCTGCCGACCGTCACCGCGACACTGCGCGGGATGACGATGCTGCGGGTGAAGCTCGACACGCTCGAAGGGAACCTGCACTCGGGGCAGTTCGGCGGCGCGGCCCCGGACGCGCTGGCGGCCATGATCCAGCTGCTGGCCTCGCTGCGCGCCGAGGACGGCACGACGACGGTCGACGGTCTCACCACGGACACGGAGTGGGAGGGGCTGCAGTACCCGGAGGCGGAGTTCCGCAAGGACGCGAAGGTCCTGGACGGTGTGGAACTGATCGGTACGGGGAGTGTCGCGGACCGGATCTGGGCGCGTCCCGCCGTCACGGTCATCGGCATCGACTGCCCGCCCGTGGTCGGTGCCACGCCGTCCCTCCAGGCGAGCGCCCGCGCGCAGGTGAGCCTGCGGGTGCCGCCCGGCCAGGACGCCGCCGAGGCGACGAAGCTGCTGACCGCCCATCTGGAGTCGCACGCCCCCTGGGGAGCGAGGGTCTTGGTGGAACAGGTGGGCCAGGGCCAGCCGTTCCGCGCCGACATCACGAGCCCGGCGTACACGTCGATGGCCGACGCCATGCGGGACGCGTACCCGGGCGAGGAGATGCAGTCCTCCGGCATGGGCGGCTCGATCCCGCTGTGCAACACGCTCGCGAGCCTGTACCCGGAGGCGGAGATCCTGCTGATCGGTCTCAGCGAGCCCGAGGCCCAGATCCACGCGGTGAACGAGAGCGTGTCCCCGGAGGAACTGGAACGTCTCTCGGTGGCCGAGGCGCTCTTCCTGCGCAACTACGCGGAGTCCAAGAAGGGTTAGGGAGTGTGCCGAAAGTCCCGCCTGGCTCGCGACGCCCGCCACGCACGCTCGCCGCGTTGTCCGCGTTGTCGGCGTTGTCGGGGTGTCCTTGTACGTCCAGTACGAGGACACTCCTCCGCCGTGCGATCGCACGCACCGGACGCCGTGAGCCCCGCCCTTCGGGCGGACGGCGCCACTTTCGGCACACGCCCTAGAGCCCTTCGTGTCCGGCCGGGGTGCGGGGTGCGGGGCGTGCTCCCCGCGCCCCGGCCCACCCGCGCCCCGGCCCCTCAGCCCACCGGCACGCCGGCCTCCAGATTGAGCACGACCGACCGTTCGCGTGCCCGCAGCGCCCAGCGCAGCCGCTCGTAGCGGGTGGGCGGCAGCATCGTCGCCGCCTCCGCCTCGGTGACGAACCGCCAGCCGCGCAGCTCCGACCCCGGAAGCAGCAGATGCGCGGCGTCCTCACCGCGCAGCAGGCCACCGTCGAAGAGGAAGCGCAGCCCCCCGTAGCCGGGCGGCTTCGGCGACTCCCAGTCGACCACCAGGAGTTTCGGCACCCGGTCCAGCCGGATCCCTATCTCCTCCGCGACCTCCCGCATCCCCGCCTGCGCCGGAGCCTCCCCCGCCTCCACCACTCCGCCGGGGAACTCCCAGCCCGGCTTGTAGGTGGGATCGACGAGCAGGACACGGTCCTGTTCGTCGAAGAGCAGGACTCCGGACGCGACGGTCTCCGCGGTCGGATCGGGGGTCTGGACTATCTCGCACGCCCCGGCCGCTCCGGTGCGTACCGCCTCGGCGATCCGCTCGGCCGTCTCGTACGGGGTGAGCGCGCTGGTGTCGATCGTGTGGGCGTCCGCCTCGATCCAGTCGAGGGCCGCCAGATAGGGGTCGATGTGCTCATATGCCCACCGTCGGACGCGTTCGCTGTGCTCGGGGTCGGCCGGCACTTCCTCCCGGCCCGCGATCCGGCTTCGAAGGATCGTTTCCTCAGGTGAGAGCAGTACATGGCACACAGGAATGCGCCGGGAGGCGAACCCGCCGAAGATCTCGTCGCGGTACTCCTGGCGCAGGAGCGTCATCGGCACCACGAGCACCCCCGGCACCTCGGCGAGCAACGCGGCCGCCGTGTCCACCACCAGCCGCCGCCAGATCGGCAGGTCCTGGAAGTCGCTCACCTCGGCCAGCTTCTTCTGGGGCAGCAGGCCGCGCAGCCCGGCGCCGGTCAGCTCGGGGTCGTACAACGTGCTGTTCGGGATCAGATCGATCAGTTCGCACGCGGCGCTCGTCTTGCCCGCACTGAACGCACCGTTGACCCAGACGATCACGGTTCCCCCTCTTCCGTAGCCCCCTGTGGCTTGCCCGCAACACCCTGCCGCGGAAACCCCGATGTGGCGATGCCGTTGCCGGGACGTGGCGGCCGGATGCCCGTTGCCGGGCGTACCACTGTACGAGGCCCGGCTCCCGGAGCGCCGTAACGGCGGGCTGCCGGGCGTCGTCGGAGCCCGCGGCCAGGGAGCCGGGGACCGGGGCCGCCGCCGGGGACGGGTTCCCTCCGGTGCCGGCCCGCCGGCCGGCCGCGGGAGCGCCGGGAATCGTCCGGGGGGTGTCCGGCCTGACGAACCGGGCACCCCCCGGAAGTCAGGGGGCCGTCGGCCGTCGCGCGGCCGTCGCGGCGGCGGCCGCGGCTCCCACCAGCCCCGCGTCCGTCCCCATCACGGCGGGCGCCACCACGAGCTGACGGACGAACGAGAGCGTGGCGTAGTCACGCAGGGACCGGCGCAGGGGGGCGAAGAGCACGTCTCCCGCACCGGCCACGCCTCCGCCGATCACCGCGATCCCGATCTCGACGAGCGTGGCGGTAGCGGCGATCCCGGCGGCCAGTGCCTGGGCCGCCCGCTCGTACGAGGCGACGGCGACCGGGTCCCCGGCACGGGCGGCGGCGGCCACGGCGGCGGCTGTGACATCGCCGTCCGGGCCGGGGCTCCAGCCGCTCTCCAGGGCCCGGCGGGCGATGTTCGGCCCGCTGGCGAGGCGTTCGACGCAGCCGCGGGAGCCGCACGGGCACGGGTCACCGTCCAGGTCCACACTGAGGTGACCGATGTGACCGGCGTTGCCCGTGGGGCCCGGGTGCAGTCTGCCGCCGAGGACCAGACCACCGCCGACGCCCGTGGACACCACGAGGCAGAGCGCGTTGTCGTAGCCGCGCGCCGCACCGAGCCAGTGCTCGGCCGCAGTCATCGCCACCCCGTCGCCGACGAGTGTGACGACCAGTCCCCCGGTCGCCTTGTGCACCCGCTCCACCAGCGGAAAGTCCCGCCAGCACGGGACGTTGACCGGGCTCACCGTACCGGCCGAGGCATCCACGGGGCCCGCGCTGCCGATCCCGACGGAGGCCGCCCGGCTCCACAGCGGCGACGCCATCAGTTCGGACAGCACCTCACCGACGGCGCCCATCACCGTCTCGGCATCCCGCCGGGCGGGCGTCGGCCGTTGCGCCCGTACGAGAAGGGTTCCGCCGCCGTCCACCAGCGCACCGGCGATCTTGGTGCCTCCGATGTCGAGCGCGGCGACGAGGTCGGTATGCATCGGTGTGGGCTCTCCGGGTGAAGTGAAGGGGCGGGACCTGCGAGTTCGGTCGATGGTCTGCACAGTCTCCATTCTGCTGACAACGTTGTCCAGGGCCTATGCTCGACGCCACAGCCTTCCGGCCCCTCCCGGCACCTTTCACGGGACCGCCCGGACCCGCCGGACCCGACCTTATCGACGACAGGACAGCGCACGTGGCCGAGACCACCCGTCACTCCGAGCCCCGCTACGGCAACCGGCCGACCATGAAGGACGTGGCGGCCCGCGCCGGAGTGGGCCTCAAGACGGTCTCGCGGGTGGTGAACAGCGAACCGGGTGTCACCCCCGACACCGAACGCCGGGTCCAGGAGGCGATCGACGCTCTCGGCTTCCGCCGCAACGACAGCGCGCGCGTCCTGCGCAAGGGCCGCACCGCCTCCATCGGCCTGGTCCTGGAAGACCTCGCCGACCCCTTCTACGGCCCGCTGAGCCGCGCGGTGGAGGAGGTGGCCCGCGCGCACGGCGCGCTCCTGATCAACGGTTCGAGCGCCGAGGACCCCGAGCGCGAGCAGGAACTCGTCCTCGCGCTGTGCGCCCGCCGTGTGGACGGTCTGATCGTGATCCCCGCGGGCGACGACCACCGGTATCTGGAGCCGGAGATGAAGGCGGGCATCGCCACGGTCTTCGTGGACCGCCCGGCGGGCCGGATCAACGCCGACATGGTCCTCTCGGACAGCTTCGGCGGCGCCCGCGAAGGCGTCGCCCATCTGATCGCGCACGGCCACCGGAGGATCGGCTTCATCGGCGACCAGCCCCGTATCCACACGGCCACCGAGCGACTGCGCGGCTACCACGCGGCGATGGCGGACGCGGGCGTCGAGGTCGAGGACGGCTGGGTCTCGCTCGGCTCCACCGACCCCGGGCGGGTCCGGGCGGCGGCCGAGAGGATGCTCGCCGGACCGGAACCGGTCACCGCGCTGTTCGCGGGCAACAACCGGGTGACGGTGACCGCGGTACGCGTCCTGGCGGAGCGGGAACGCCCCGTGGCCCTGGTCGGCTTCGACGACATCGAGCTGGCCGATCTGCTCGGCATCACCGTCATCTCGCAGGACGCGGCGGCAGTGGGCCGCACCGCCGCCGAGCATCTGTTCCGCCGCCTGGACGGCGTCGACCACGCCCCGGTCCGGGTGGAGCTCCCGACGACGCTCATCGCACGCGGCTCCGGCGAACTGCCGCCCGCCTGAAGCCGTCCGGCCCCGCCGGAAGCCGTCCGGCGTTGCCCGGCACCGTCCGGCGTGTCCCGGAGAACGCCCGCGGGACGGCCCTCAGGGCGCGGTGACCGTCAGCCCGCCCCGGCGCGGCGAGGCGAAGGCGTCGAGGTCCGCGCGGGTGAGACCGGTGAGCCGGGCGACCTCGGCGGTGTCCAGGGCGCCGCAGTCGATGCCGCGCAGCAGGTAGCCGCTGAGCGCCTTGGCGGTGGCCGGTTCGTCCATGACGTCGCCGCCCGCCTTGGCGACGTACGCGGCGAGGCGGGCCGCGGCCTGTTCCAGGCCCTCGCGGTAGAAGGTGTAGACGGCCGCGTAGCGGGTGGGCAGATGCCCCGGGTGCATGTCCCAGCCCTGGTAGTAGGCGCGGGCCAGGGCACGGCGGGTGAGTCCGTAGTGGAGCCTCCAGGCGTCGTGGACCTGAGGGGTGGGACCGACGGGCAGGACGTTGGTGGAGCCGTCGGAGACGCGCACGCCGGTGCCCGCGGCGGCGACCTGCATGACCGCCTTGGCGTGGTCGGCGGCCGGATGGTCACTGGCCTGGTACGCGGCGCTGACACCGACGCAGGCGCTGTAGTCGAAGGTGCCGTAGTGCAGACCGGTCGCCCGGCCCCCAGCGGCGTCGATCATGCGGGCCACGGCGGCGGTGCCGTCGGCGGCGAGGATCGACTGACTGGTCTCGATCTGGATCTCGAAACCGAGCCGGCCGGCGTCGAGGCCATGGGCCTCCTCGAAGGCTTCGAGAAGGCGGACGAACGCGGTGACCTGTTCCGGGTACGTCACCTTCGGCAGCGTCAGCACGAGCCCGTCGGGCAGCCCGCCGGCCCGCATCAGTCCGGTGAGGAACACATCCGTGGTACGGATTCCGCGGTCCCGTACGGCGGCCTCCATGCACTTCATCCGGATCCCCATGTACGGGGCCGCGGTGCCGTCCGCGTACGCCTGCGAGACGAGCTGTGCGGCGCGGGCCGCGGCCTCGTCCTCCTCGGCGTCGGAGCGCGGGCCGTAGCCGTCCTCGAAGTCGATGCGCAGGTCCTCGACGGGCTCGCGCTCCAGCTTGGCGCGTACGCGGTCGTGGACGGGCCCGGCCAGGTCCTCCGGAATGCCGAGGACGGCGGCGAAGGAGGCGGCGTCGGGAGCGTGGGTGTCGAGGGCCTCCAGCGCCCTGTCTCCCCAGGAACGAATGGTGCCGGCGGTGAACACGTCACCGGGGACGTAGACGGTGTGCACGGGCTGGCGGGTGCCGGGGTCACCCGGGTAGCGGCGGGCGAGTTCCGCGTCCACCGCCGTGAGGGAGGCGCTGATGGCCTCGCTGACCGTACCGGCGAGGCTCGTTGCCACCTGCTCCTGCTGACCCATTCCCGTACCCTCCACGCTCACATATTCCGCTTCACGGAATCAAGAATCCGCATAGTGAAGCTATAAGGCCGTCGAACCTGCGTCAATGGTGTCCGGAACGGGGCCGGGGCCGCGCGGTGGGTGTCACCGTGCGGCCCCGGCCGGGGTGGTGCTGTGGGTGGTGCTGTTGTGGTGGTACGTGTGTGTTGCGTGTGTGGTGGGGGTCAGCCCTTGCGGGTGTTGATCTCCTCGGTGAGCTGGGGCACGACGTCGAAGAGGTCTCCGACGATCCCGTAGTCGACGAGGTCGAAGATCGGGGCCTCGGCGTCCTTGTTGATCGCGACGATCGTCTTCGAGGTCTGCATCCCGGCCCGGTGCTGGATCGCGCCGGAGATCCCGGAAGCGATGTACAGCTGCGGGGAGACCGACTTGCCGGTCTGCCCGACCTGGCTGGAGTGCGGGTACCACCCGGCGTCGACCGCGGCACGCGAGGCACCGACCGCCGCGCCGAGGGAGTCCGCGAGCGCCTCGATCAGCGGGAAGTTCTCCGCCCCGTTCACCCCCCGGCCGCCGGACACCACGATCGCGGCCTCGGTCAGCTCGGGACGCCCCGTCGACTCCCGCGGCGTCCGCGACAGCACCCGCGCCGCCGTCGACAGGTCCGAGAACTCCACCGCCAGCTCCTGGACCGCACCCGCGGCCGGAGCCGCCTCGACCGGCGCCGAGTTCGGCTTCACCGTGATCACCGGAACCCCCTTCACGACCCGCGACCGCGTCGTGAACGACGCCGCGAACGCGGACTGCACCGCGACCGGACCCGCCTCGCCCGCCTCCACGTCCACCGCGTCCGTGATGATCCCCGAACCCGTACGCACCGCGACCCGCGCCGCGATCTCCTTCGCCTCCGCCGACGACGGCAGCAGCACCGCCACCGGCGACACCGCCCCGAACGCCGCCACCAGCGCGTCGACCCGCGGCACCACCAGATAATCCGCGAACTCCGGACCCTGCGCGGTCAGCACCCGCACCGCACCGTGCTCCGCGAGCACCCCCGCCGTCCCGGCCGCACCGGCACCCACCGCCACCGCCACCGGATCACCCAGCCGCCGCGCCAGCGTCAGCAGCTCCAGCGTGGGCTTACGGACCGCACCGTCCACATGATCGACAAAAACCAGAACTTCAGCCATGACAAGATCTCCCGCACATACGAAGAAACAGGTAGAGGAACACACACACCACCCACCGCACGACCCGGCCGGACCAACCAGACCAACCAGACCAACCGGATCAACCAGATCAACCGGACCGGCACAACCGGCACAACCGGCCGGACACGGCGGGCGAGGAGCGCGTCAGATGAACTTCCGGCCCGCGAGGAACTCGGCCAGCCGCCTGCCGCCCTCACCCTCGTCCTTCACGACCGTGCCCGCCGTCCGCGCCGGACGCTCCACCGCCGCGTCCACGACCGTCCACGCACCCCCCAGACCGACCTCGTCCGCGCCGATCCCCAGATCATCCAGATCCAGCGACTCCACCGGCTTCTTCTTCGCCGCCATGATCCCCTTGAACGACGGATACCGCGCCTCGCCCGACTGGTCGGTCACCGACACCACCGCCGGCAACGACGCCTCCAGCACCTCACTGGCCGTGTCACCGTCCCGACGCCCCCGCACCGCACCGTCCCCGACCGACACCTCCGACAACAACGTCACCTGAGCCACCCCCAGCCGCTCCGCGAGCAACGCCGGCAGCACACCCATCGTGCCGTCCGTCGACGCCATCCCACAGATCACCAGATCGAACCCCGCCCGCCCGACCGCCTTCGCCAGCACCAGCGACGTCCCCATCGCGTCCGTACCGTGCAGAGCGTCGTCCTCCACATGAACAGCCCGGTCCGCACCCATCGACAACGCCTTGCGCAACGCGTCCTTCGCGTCCTCGGGACCCACCGTCAGCACGGTCACCTCAGCCCCGTCCACCCCGTCCGCGATCCGCAACGCCTGCTCGACCGCGTACTCGTCCAGCTCCGACAACAGACCATCGACATCCTCACGGTCCACCGTCAGGTCATCGGCGAAACGCCGGTCACCGGTCGCGTCGGGCACATACTTCACACAGACAACGATCCTCAAGCTCACGCCGGCTCTCCTACTGCATCGTCTTTTCCGGGCTGCCTTGTTGCACGCAGCATAGGCGCCTTTTGGGGCGGTTTCCGGTCGGGGCGACCGACGCTCCGAACGAAATATTACTCGCCAGTACACCCAGTGTTCCACGCGCGGGCAAGCGCTCCGCACTGTGACGTTGCCAACGCGGTGCGCCCCCTGCGCCGCCTGCGCGTTCTCAGTCTCGCAGAGCCGTGAAACGCCCCTGGTGGTAGACCAGCGGACGGCCGCCTCCGGCCGGGTCACCGGCCTCCGCCCGAGCGATCACGATGCGGTGGTCCCCGGCGGGGACACGGGCGACCACACGGCACACCAGCCAGGCCGACACCCCGCCCAGCACCGGTACGCCTTCGGGGCCGCTGCGCCAGTCGGTGGCCGGGCCGAACCGGTCGGACCCGCTCCGCGCGAACCTGGCGGCCAGCTCCTCCTGGTGCTCACCGAGTATGTGGACGCCGACGAATTCGGCCTCGGCGATCACCGGCCAGCTGGAGGAGGAGACGCCCACGCCGAAGGAGACGAGCGGCGGTTCGGCGGCGACGGAGTTGAGCGACGTGGCGGTGAAGCCGACCGGGGAGTCGCCGGCCGCGGTGATCACAGCGACGCCCGCGGCGTGCTGCCTGAAGACGGAGCGGAGAAGGTCGGGCGAGGCGGTGCGGGTGGTGGCGAGATCGGGCGAAGCCGTCATGGAAGTGTCCTTCTGCGTGAGTGGCGTACGTGGCCGTAGGTGCTCAGGCACCCGGACAGCGCGCACTCGCGTTGCGTGCGAGGTCCACGTGGACCCGGCCGTAGAGAAGGAGTACTGGCGGCATAGCGTCAGACTGACGATGCGCAGCGGGTGCGGTCAAGGGCGTTCCGCAATGTGGGAGATGTGTCACGGTCCGTCATATGGCCCGCCCCAGTGCCGCGACGACGTCCATGGTGCGCGGCTGCCCCGATGCCCGGCGGACGACGTCCCCCCGGGCATCGAGCACCAGTACGGTCGGCGTACTGGTGATGTCCAACTGCCTCACGAGAGTGAGATGCGCCTCCGCGTCGATCTCGATGTGGGCGACCCCTTCGACCATCCCGGCCACCTCCACGAGCGTGCGCCGGGTGGCCCGGCAGGGCTGGCAGAAGGCGCTGGAGAACTGGACGAGGGTGGCCCGATCCCCCAGTTCCGCGCCGAGTTGGGACGCGTCGAGCCTGTCGTTGCGTGTCCGCCCGTCCACTTCCGGCCTCCTGTCAGAGCTCTACGCAAAGAGTCAGCACCGGCCGGCGGCGGGACATTCCCGCAGTTCCCACGTGACGAGAATCTCGCGCCCCGCACCCACCGGGACTGGCCAGCGCGTCGCGCATGGGGCACCATCGCCACAATGCCGAAAACCTACGGCTGCGTAACTTCCGCCGGGAGAACCCTCCTCAGGCGCTGAAGAAGGGTCTTCCCCAGATGGCAGAACTCGTCTATCGGCCGGTCATCGGCGCCGCTCGCACTCTGTTCAAGGCGCTCGACCTGAAGATCGACACTCAGGGTTCGGAGCACATCCCGAAGACCGGCGGTGCGGTACTGGTCAGCAACCACATCAGCTATCTGGACTTCATCTTCACCGGCCTCGGCGCCCTGCCGCAGAAGCGGCTCGTCCGGTTCATGGCGAAGGAATCGGTCTTCCGGCACCGGATCTCCGGCCCCCTGATGCGCGGGATGAAGCACATCCCGGTCGACCGCAACCAGGGCGAGGACGCGTACGCGCACGCGCTCGAATCGCTGCGCTCCGGTGAGATCGTCGGGGTGTTCCCGGAAGCGACCATCTCGCAGTCGTTCACGCTCAAGAGCTTCAAGTCGGGCGCCGCCCGGCTGGCCCAGGAGGCCGGCGTACCGCTGATCCCGATGGCCCTGTGGGGCACGCAGCGGATCTGGACCAAGGGACGGCCGCGCAATTTCAAGCGCAGCCACATCCCGATCACCATCCGGGTCGGCGAGCCCGTGGAGGCGCCCGCAGACCAGTACGCCGGTGCCATCACCCGGCGACTGCGGGAGCGGGTGCAGGAGCTCCTCGAAGCCGCGCAGCGCGCCTATCCGGTGCGCCCCCGGGACGCGAGCGACACCTGGTGGGTGCCCGCCCACCTCGGAGGCACGGCCCCGACACCCGCCGAGGTGCGCGAGCTCGGCTGACCCCTGCCGCCCGGCCGGGCGCTCGGGCGGAAACGTCACTCCGGGACGCGGAGGGTGATCCGCGCACCGGGGACCGGCCTCTTCCACTGATCGGCGAGTTCGGTGCCTGTGGCTCCGGGCTCGCCGATCCGTCATGGGCGCGAGGCTCACGACGGGAGGACCGTCGGCGAAGCTCACCGGCGGGAGGACCGCCTTCGTGGACCCGCGGTGACGCCCCCGTCGCCGCATGGACGACAACGCCCCCGCAGACCCGTCCCCTTTATTTGTCACACCTGTGATAATGTTTGGCGATGCCAGCTCGAATTGATCTCGAACAGCGCCGCGCGGATGTCATCGAGGCTGCTTTCCGCCTCCTGGTCGACGAGGGCTTCAGCGGTTTGTCACTGCGGAAGGTCGCCGCCGAATCGGGGTGGAACATCGGATCGGTACGCCATTACTTCGACGACCACCGCAGTCTTCTCATGGCGGCCGCGAGCGAGGTCGGCGCCCGCATGGGAAGAAGACTCACCCGGTATCCGGCCGACGCCCTGTCCGGACTCACGGGCGAATCCGCCGTCAACGCCCTGCAGGAACTGGTCGAGGAACTCCTGCCGATCGACGAGGAACGCCGCGTCGAGTCGATCGTCCTGACGGAATTCATCGTTGCCGCCCGGGTGAACCCGATCTTCCGCCCGGTGACCGAACAGATGGCCGCCGACATGCGTCAGGTCATCACGGACGCCCTGGGCGTTCTCGATGTGGACGAGCCGGCCGAGGAGGCCGAGCGGCTCATCGCGGTCCTGGGCGGCCTGATTCTCGATTCGGTGACGCCGCACGGGTCGATCGGCGTCGAGCGGCTGCGCAGAACACTGCGGGCGCACCTGCGCTCGATCCTGGTGAATTCGCCCGGCGCCGCACCGACCACCCATTGATCCGACCCCGCCCATTGATCCGACCCCGCCCATTGACCTGATCCGCTCACTTTCAGGCTTCTTCGAAGCGCAAAAGGAGATCGGTTGTGCCCGCATGGCTTTTCGCTCTGCTCGCTGCGGCTTTTGTGTTCTATACGGATGACTATGTGATCGCGGGGGTTCTGCCGGAACTCGCGAAAGATATGGAGGTCAGCGAGGCGCACGCCGGTCAGCTGGTCACCGTTTTCTCTCTCACTGTCGCGCTGGCCGCACCGGTCGCCGCGTTCGCCTTGGCCCGGGTGTCACGCCGTCGCCTGTTCACCGCCTCGTTCGCGATCTTCATCGTGGCGAACCTGGCAGCTGCCTCGGCAACCGGCTTCGGCCTTCTGGTGGCCCTGCGGATCGTGGCCGCGCTCGCGGCGGCGGCCTCCACACCGGCGGTGTTCGCGTACGCCGCCGGGCGGGCTCCGGCAGGCCGGATCGGCGGGTACGTGGCGGTGGTGTCACTCGGCGTCACGGGGTCGATCGCCGCCGGGGTTCCGATCGGCACCTGGATCGGCGGCCACTACGGCTGGCGAGCGACGTTCCTCTCGATGGCGGTGGCGGGGGCCGCGGCGCTGCTCCTCCTGCTCCTGACCCTGCCCCGCGAGCGGGAGGCGGCCGGTGAGGCGCTCAGCGTCCCCGAACAGCTGCGCGCCCTCGCCAACGCGCCGGTAGCGCTGGGACTGCTGGCGAACTGCGTGCTCATGACCGGTTCGATGATGATGCTGACGTACATGGCTCCCTTCCTCACCTCCGTGAGCCGGGCCGACGTGGATCAGCGCGCGCTGTCCTTCAGCCTGTCCGGGGTCGCCGGCATCCTCTGTATCTGGGCGGGTGGGAAGGCCACCGACCGGTGGGGGCCGGACCGCACGCTGATCGCCGGAATCAGCGCGTTCACCTGCGTCATGGCGGCACTCGGGGTGCTGTGGTCCGTCCGTCCGGTGCCGTTCTCCGTGCTCCTCGTGGTGGGGACGGTCTGGGGCGGCATCGCCTTCTGGAACTCCCCGGCGATCCAGGCACGCCTCTATCTGCTCGCCGGGCCTGCCGCCCCGCAGGCCATGGCGCTCAACACCTCGGGCACCTATCTCGGAGTCTCGCTGGGCGGAGTCGTCGGGGGCCTGACCCTGAGCACCCTGGGGGCCGGGCTTCTGCCGGCCATCGCGGCCGCCCTCGGGCTGGGCGCACTGGCGCTGCTGGCACTCGCTGTCGGCGCCTCGAAGAGATCACCGAGCGGCAGGGAAGCCGTCGTGGAGCCCTGATTCCGGCCAGCCGGCGGTCCGGTACGAACGGACGGCGCGCCGGCACGAACAGGCGGCCGACGGGAATCAGTTGATCTCCCGTCGGCCGCCTGTTCACATGGGTCCCGGGCGAGGGGCGCTACTTCGCCGCCGAGCTGTTCGCCATTTCTTCCTTGAGCGCCTGGATGAACGCGTCGACGTCGTCCTCGGTCGTGTCGAAGGCGCACATCCAGCGGACGTCCCCGGCCGTCTCGTCCCAGTAGTAGAACCGGAAGCGCTTCCGCAGACGTTCACCGACATCGTGCGGCAGTCGCGCGAAGACGGCGTTGGCCTGCACGGGGTACAGGATCTCCGCCCCGTCGATCGCCCGCACCCCCTCGGCGAGCCGCTGCGCCATGGCGTTGGCCTGGCGGGCGTTGCGCAGCCACAGGTCACGCGAGAGCAGGGCCTCCAGCTGGACGGAGACGAAGCGCATCTTGGAGGCGAGCTGCATCGACAGCTTGCGCAGGTGCTTCATCGCCCGGACCGCGTCGGGGTTGAGCACGACGACGGCCTCGCCGAAGAGGGCACCGTTCTTCGTGCCGCCGAAGGACAGCACATCGACACCGACCGTGTTGGTGAACGTACGCATCGGTACGTCCAGCGACGCGGCGGCGTTGGCTATCCGGGCACCGTCGAGGTGGACCTTCATGCCCCGCTCGTGGGCGTGGTCGCAGATCGCGCGGATCTCGTCCGGTGTGTAGACCGTGCCCAGCTCGGTGTTCTGGGCGATCGAGACGACCTGCGGCATCGCCCGGTGCTCGTCGTCCCAGCCGAACGCCTGCCGGTCGATGAGCTCGGGTGTCAGCTTGCCGTCCGGGGTCGGCACGGTGAGCAGCTTCAGTCCGCCCATCCGCTCCGGGGCGCCGCCCTCGTCCACATTGATGTGGGCGGACTCGGCGCAGATCACGGCGCCCCAGCGGTCGGTCAGCGCCTGGAGGGCGACGACGTTGGCCCCGGTGCCGTTGAAGACCGGGAAGGCCTCGGCGGTGGATCCGAAGTGACTGTGCATGACCCGCTGGAGGTGGCCGGTGTAATCGTCCTCCCCGTAGGCGACCTGATGGCCGCCGTTGGCGAGGGCGAGGGCGGCCAGGACCTCCGGGTGCGCGCCCGCGTAGTTGTCACTGGCGAAGCCACGTGCCTGCGGGTCATGGTGACGTCGGGCGTCGGTCCTTACGGTTGCGGAGTCAGCCACAGGCGCTTTCCGTTCACTTCTGCGGCGGGCTTGTCCCAGACGCCGGCGATGGCCTCGGCCAGCTCCTTGACGTCGGTGAAGCCCGCGAACTTCGCATTCGGGCGCTCGGCGCGCATCGCGTCGTGCACCAGTGCCTTGATGACCAGGATCGCAGCCGCCGTCCTCGGCCCCTCGTCGCCCCCCGCTCTGCGGAAGGCGTCGCCGAGCGCGAGCGTCCAGGCCTCTGCCGCGGCCTTGGCGGACGCGTAGGCGGCGTTGCCCGCCGTGGGCCTGCTCGCCCCGGCGGCGCTGATCAGCACATAGCGGCCCCGGTCGCTGCGCTGCAGACCGCCCTGGAAGGCGAGCGAGGTGGACTGCACTGTGCGGATCAGCAGTTTCTCCAGCACGTCCCAGTCGGCCAGGTCGGTCTCCTCGAAGGTGGCGCTGCCGCGCCAGCCGCCGACGAGGTGGACCAGGCCGTCGATCCGGCCGAATTCCTTCTCCGTCTTGGCCGCCCAGTCCCGGGCCGCCGAAAGATCGAGCAGATCGACGGTGTCGCCGGTGACGGTCGCACCGCCGTGGGCGTACCGCGCCGCGTCGACCGCTTCGGCCAGCCGCTCGGGGTTGGCGTCGGACGCGACGACGGTCGCGCCGGCCTCGGCGAGCCGGAGCAGTGTCGCCCGGCCGGCCGGGCCCGCCGCTCCGGCCACCGCGATCACCGCGCCTTCGAGCGTCCCGGTTCCGTTGCCCTTACCGATTCCGTTCATGGCCACCGTCTCCTTGGCACCAGCGCTCACGCGGCTGCCCGCTCTGCATTCGTCGCGGTGATCCCCTTGGTGGAGGCGATCACGTTCTTCAGCTTCTTGGAAAGCGCCTCATAGAACATGCTCAGGGGAAACTCGTCCGGAAGCACGTCGTCAACGAGCTTACGCGGGGGCAGACTGAGGTCCAGGGCGTCCGGACCCTTGGCCCAGCGCGAGCCGGGGTGCGGAGAGAGATAGGTCGCGACCAGGTCGTACGCGGCGAACCAGTGGACCAGCTTGGGACGGTCGATGCCGTCGCGGTAGAGCTTCTCGATCTCGGCGCAGAGCTGGTTGGTGACCTGCGGGGCGCGCTCCCAGTCGATCTTCAGCGTGTTGTCGGTCCAGCGGACGACATCGTGCTTGTGGAGGTACGCGAAGAGGAGCTGACCGCCGAGGCCGTCGTAGTTGCGGACGCGCTCGCCGGTGACGGGGAAGCGGAACATCCGGTCGAACAGTACGGCGTACTGCACGTCCCGGCCCTGGCCGAAGCCGTCGGCCTCCAGCTTCACGGCCTCCTTGAAGGCGGTGAGGTCACAGCGCAGCTCCTCCAGGCCGTACATCCAGAACGGCTGGCGCTGCTTGATCATGAAGGGGTCGAACGGCAGGTCGCCATGGCTGTGGGTGCGGTCGTGGACCATGTCCCAGAGCACGAAGGCCTGCTCGCAGCGGTCCTGGTCGCCGACCATCTCGCGGATGTCCTCGGGCAGCTCCAGGCCGAGGAGATCGACGGACGCCTCGGTCACCCGGCGGAAGCGGGCGGCTTCGCGGTCGCAGAAGATGCCGCCCCAGCTGAAGCGCTCGGGGGCCTCGCGCACGGCGATGGTCTCCGGGAAGAGCACCGCGGAGTTGGTGTCGTAGCCGGCGGTGAAGTCCTCGAAGGTGATGCCGCAGAAGAGGGGGTTGTCGTAGCGGGTGGCTTCGAGGTCGGCGAGCCACTCGGGCCAGACCATCCTCAGCACGACCGCTTCGAGGTTGCGGTCGGGGTTGCCGTTCTGCGTGTACATCGCGAAGACGACCAGGTGCTGGAGGCCGTCCACACGGTCCTTGGCGGGCTGGAAGGCGAGCAGCGAGTCGAGGAAGTCCGGCACCCGGAAACCGTCCGCCGCCCAGCGGCGCAGGTCCGCGGCGAGAGCACGGTGGTACTCGGCGTCGTGCGGAAGCAGCGGGGAGAGCTCCTCGACCGCGGTGATCACCCGGTCGACGGCGGCCGCGGCGGCGTCGGGTGCCGGGGCGCCCTCGGCCTCGAAGTCGATGGAACCGTCCTTGGACTGCCAGGGCCGGATCTCCTCCACGGCGTCCTTGAGCGCGGGCCAGGCCGGGTGCTCGATCACCCGCTGGGCAGCAGCTATCGCACCTTCGGTGGCTTCGTGCACAAGAATTTCCGTCATCACACTTCCTCCACGGGAGAACCTCGCGTAAAGCCACCGTAACCGCGCGCGGTTCCATCGGACAAGTGTGGAGCCGAAAAATATCCTGCGGACCCCCCATGGTCACCGCTGTTTTTCCTGCCGTGCACCGTCATGACGGTCAGTTCGCTTCGCCTGGGCGGGACAGGGAGGGCCGCCCCCTCGCGGCGGAAGACAGCCGTCCCCCGGGCCATTACCCTCCGCAGTGCCGGAATGCCCTACAGCCCCCTGGGCAGAAGCAGCTCGCGGGGCAGCCGACGACGGAAGCGAGATCGCCTTGACTTTTCTCACCATCGGCCACCGCGGGGTCATGGGCGTCGAACCGGAGAACACCCTGCGGTCCTTCGTCCGCGCCGAACAGGCCGGGATGGACGCCATCGAGCTGGATCTCCATCTGAGCAGGGACGGCGCGCTCGCCGTGATGCATGACGCCGACGTGGGCCGCACGACGGACGGCACCGGGCCGATCGCCGGGAAGACCCTCGCCGAACTGCGCGAGCTGGACGCCGGACAGGGAGAGCGGGTGCCCGTCTTCGAGGAGGTCCTCGACACCGTCGCCTCACCGCTCCAGGCGGAGATCAAGGACGCCGCGGCCGCGCGTGCGCTGGCGGGGGTGATGGTGCGGCGTGGACTCGCCGGCCGGGTGGAGGTGTCCTCGTTCCACGACGAGGCGGTGGCCGAGATCGCCCGCCTCGTACCCGGAGTACGGACGGTGCTCATCGCCAGCCGTTGGGGCGGCGATGTGGTGGAACGGGCCAAGGCCGTGGGCGCGGCGACGCTCGCGCTGAACATCCGGCGCCTCACCCTGGAGGTCGTCGAGGAGGCGCACCGCGAGGGCCTGAAGGTGATCGGATGGGTGGTGAACACCCAGGACCACCTGCGGCTGGTGCGCGCGCTGGGCCTGGACGGCGCGACGACCGACTTTCCGGAGATCCGCCGCGCCGGACGGTTCACCGCCTGAGCGTTCCCGGCCGCGCCCCGCGCCCGGCCGCTCTCCACGCCCGCTCCCGCCACCGGCTCCGGAGCGGGAGCCGTCGGCCCGGGGAGCGGGGGTTACAGGGTCTTCACCAGCAGCTCGAAGGCCAGGTCCGGGCGCTGCGGGATACCGAAGCGCTCCTCGCCGTACGGGAACGGGGTGAGCTCTCCCGTACGGCGGTAGCCGCGGCGCTCGTACCAGGCGATCAGCTCGTCGCGCACGGATATCACCGTCATATGCATCTCGCTCACGCCCCAGTCCTCCCGGACCGTGCGTTCCGCCTCGGCGATGATCTTCTTGCCGAGACCGGCGCCCTGGAGACCGGGCCGCACCGCGAACATGCCGAAGTACGCGGCCTCGCCCCGGTGTTCGAGCTGGCAGCAGGCGACCAGTGCGCCGTCCCGCTCGACCACGAGCAGCCGGCCGGAGGGCGCGGTGACCACGGCGCGCACCCCGTCCTCATCGGTGCGCTGCCCCTGGAGGATGTCCGCCTCCGTGGTCCAGCCGGCCCGGCTGGAGTCGCCGCGGTAGGCCGACTCGACCAGCACCACGAGCGCCGGGATGTCGTCCTCGGTCGCGTCGCGGAAGGTGAGCCGGTCCGGTTCGAGGGGCAGGGCGGTGTCCATGGCGGAGCTCTCCTGTGTCTGTCTCTGCTGCCGATGCGTTTCTCTGCGCCGATCGCTCTTCATGCCGCCGAGCGCTCCTCACGACACTAACCCGGCCGGAACCGCTCCTCGCAGGCCCCGGCGCACTCCCCCAACACTCCAATGCGCCGGGTACGACCGGTGTGGCGTGGGCATCGATCAGTCGACCCGACACCGGTGTCGATGTCCTGAGCGACTGGCCCAGGGGGAGGTGCGCCGTGCACGGACCGGCCCTGACCGGCTGGCTGCTGATGGTGCTGTGCGGGGTGACGGGCGCGTACTGCCTGCTGCGTACGCGCAGTGGTGGCCCGCAGGAACGCAGCACCGCGCGCGCGGAGGCGTTGATGGGATTCGGTATGGCGGCGATGGCCGTGCCGGCCGCCGTGCTCACGCCCCCGGCGTGGGCCTGGGCGGTGTACGCGGCGCTGTTCGGCGGCGCCGCGCTGCGGGCCATGTGGTCCGTCCGGCGCGGGGGGCACCATCTGCATCATCTGGTCGGTTCGCTGGCCATGGTCTACATGGCCCTGATGATGGCCCCGGGCATCACGTGGAGCGGTGGGCACGCCGGGCATGGCGCCCCGGGCCCCGCCGCGCCGGAGGCCGGAGGGATACCCCTGCTGACCGGCGCCCTGCTGGTGTACTACGCGTTCTATGTGCTGCGGTCCGCCGGGCGCCTGATACCCGTGGCCGTCCCCGCGGGCGGTACGGGCGGCTTCGGAGGTGCGGGAGGCGTCGGAGGTGCGGGGCCTGCGCGCGGCGCGGGCGGTACGGGCGGTGGCTGGGGCGACCGGCCCGAGCTCACGCTGGCCTGCCGGCTCACGATGGGGATGGCGATGTTCGCGATGCTGCTCACCCTGTGAGACAGCACACCCTTCAAACAGTGTCGTACGTCACTTGGCGGTCGCATCCATACCCGGGGGAACCCCGCCCTCATAGGCTGACGCCCATGTTGGTCTCCCTCGTGCTGCTGTTGCTCGGTGCGCTGGCCGCCCTGGTGACCCCGCGACTGATGGCGCGGGCCCGTTGGCCGGAGCGCGAGCCCGTGGTGGCGCTGTGGGTGTGGCAGTGCGTGGTGGCGGCGGTGCTGCTGTCGTTCGGCCTGTCGATGACGTTCAGCGCGGCCGCCGCGTGGCAGGCGGTCCGCGGCCAAGTCTTCGCCCCCGCGCCGCGCGCCGTCGTGGAGGCCTACGCACTGGCGGCGTACGGACCGTGGTCGGCCGTCATCGCGGTACTGCTGGCCCTCGGGGGCGTCTGGAGCGCCACCATGCTGTTCCGGGAGATCCGCCGCGCGCGGCGCCGCCGAGGGCAGCGTCGCGCCGAACTGCTGGTCCGCTCCCCGCTGTTGCCCGGCGAGGAGCCCGGCAGCGGGCGGCTCGTGGTGCTGGAGGGCGAGCGTCCCGACGCCTGGTGGCTTCCCGGCGCAGCTCCCCAACTGGTCATCACCACCGCCGCGCTGGGCCGCCTGAAGGGCCGTCAGCTGGATGCGGTGCTCGCCCATGAGCAGGGGCACGCCCAGGCTCGGCACGACTGGCTGCTCAACTGCTCCTCGGCGCTGGCGACCGGCTTCCCGCAGATCCCCGTGTTCGCCGCGTTCCGCGACGAGATGCACCGGCTGGTCGAGCTGGCCGCCGACGATGTGGCATCGCGTCGTTTCGGCCGGCTCACGATCGCGCTCGCGCTGGTCGAACTCAACGAGGACCGCGGGGTGTTCGGCCCCTGCCCGACGCCGCAGGCGGAAGTGCCGCTGCGGGTGAACCGGTTGCTGGCCCCGGTCGAGCGGCTCACGGCCGGCCGTCGGCTGCGGCTGACCGCCGCGGCCGCGCTGGTGCCGGTCGTTCCGCTGCTGGTGGCGTTCATTCCCGGGCTCAGTGCCCTGGGATAGCCGGTGAGCGGGGGCGTCCGCGAGGATCACCCCATGCACACCCCACCCTCGTACCGGCCCGGCCGACCCCGTACCGCCCCGCGTGCCCTTCGGGCGGCCGGCGTCAGCGCCTGCCTCGCCGCGCTGCTGATGGTTCTCGTGGTCACGCGCTGGTCCCCACTGATGTCGCTGGACCGCACGGTCGCCGGGGAACTGCACCGGCATGCCGTGAGCGAACCGGGTCTGGTCCACCTCAACCGGGTGCTGACGGACTGGGTGTGGGATCCCTGGACGATGCGCGCGCTCGTCGCCGTCGTCGTGATCGGCCTGTGGTGGCACGGCGCACGGCTGCTCGCCGGATGGGTGGCGGCGACGAGTCTGGTCTCCACCCTCGTACAGCAGGGCCTGAAGGCCGCAGTCGGCCGGGAGCGTCCCGAGTGGCCCGATCCGGTGGACTCGGCCCATTACGCGGCGTTCCCGTCCGGTCACGTCATGACGGCGGTCGTGACCTGTGGGCTGTTCCTGTGGCTGCTGCGCGTGTTCGGAGCGGGGCCGCGCGTGTGGCGGGGCGCACTCGTCGTGGCGGGAATCTCCGTGGCCGGCGTGGGGTTCACCCGGATCTATCTGGGCGTGCACTGGATGACCGATGTGCTGGAGGGCGTACTGCTGGGCGTGGCCGTCGTGGCGTTCTCGATCGCCGGACACCACGCTTGGACGGCCCGTACGACAACAGGGGCTGCCGCCCCTCGCCACGACGGCTGAGCCCTGTGGGCAAGGGCCGCAGGAGGCCCGGGACAGAGCCCCCTGGAGCGGGCCGGCGAAAGGCCGGGAGCGGCCGTGCGGACACGCCGGGCGACACACCTCACATCCCGTGGTGGCACCCGGCAGGCGGGCATGTGAGGGATATCCCTGCCGCACAATGGGTCGGATTGTCGGACAGGGGTCGTAGCCTTGTACGCATGTCCCCCATTCCGTCCTCGTCCCGTTCCGTGCGTCCGATGCGCCCCACGCGTTCCGCAGCAGTGGTGAATGAAGAGATCCGCGACCTGTGGCAGCGCTCCGGTGGGCTGCTGTCCCCGGACGGCGAGGCGGAGTATCAGCGGTTGCTGGTGGAGTGGGCGGCGGCCACCGGCGGAAGTGCCCGGGACGCGGCCTGACGCGGAGCCCGGCGAAAGCCAGGGCGGAGATCAAAAGGCTCAGGGTGGATCCCCCTGCACGGGGGCGTGGCGTCGCCCCCGCCCTCGTCGAGGGGGCGCTGACCCATGCGGCGAAGTCCGGTGGGGGCCATCGGCTGCGGCTCTCGGTGTGGAGCCGGCTCACCGGCGCCGTCGCGCTGTACGAGCGGGCCGGATTCACCGCGGTCGGTTCCTGGGACGCCCGGGACGGGCTCGTGCGCATGGAGCACGCCTGATTCCGGCGATCCCCCGCGTCGCCGGATCCAGGCGCGCACCCGTGGCCCGGTCCCTGAGGGGTACGGCCACGGGCCACGCCGACGACCGAGGAGCTGGAGGGTGTCGGCGCAGGGATACAGCATGTCCCCGTGCGACTCATCGGTCAATGAATTATCACGGTGAAGCCCCGCCGGGCGGGGTACGCCCGGCGGGGAACCGCCCGGCGTACCCCGGTCTCGCCCCGGGATGTCCGGATGCGTGACGAAGGGACGGCTCAGCGGTCGAAGTAGTCCGGCTGCGTCTGCACGTTGAGCTCCTTCAGCCGGACCCTCTTCGCCGGGTCGGTGCGCCGGTCGTCGAGCTTCAGGACGTCGAAGCCCTTGGCGATGTCGTTGGAGTAGATGTAGCCGTTGTAGTAGTACGCCGACCACGAACCGGCCGTGGTGACCCCGTCGAGCGTGACGGGACCGCGCTCGAAGTAGGCGATCTCCTCGGGCTTCGAGGAGTTGGTGAAGTCCCAGACGGATATACCGCCCTGGTACCAGGCCTGGACCATCAGGTCACGGCCCTTGACCGGGATGATCGAACCGTTGTGGGCGACGCAGACCTCGACGTCGGCCTGGTGGCGGTCGATCTTGAAGTAGCTGCGGAAGACGAGCTTGCGGTGGTCACCGCGGCCCACGATGTCGTAGATGCCGTCGGCGCCGCGGTCCGGGCCGATCTCCTCGTTGCAGGTGGCCGCGCCGCCGCCGCCGAGCTCGTCGGTGAAGACGACCTTGTCGGCGTCCTGGTTGAACGTCGCCGAGTGCCAGAACGCGAAGTTCACGTTGTCCTGGACCCGGTCGATGATCTTCGGGTTCTCCGGGTCCTTGATGGAGAACAGCAGGCCGTCACCCATGCAGGCGCCGGCGGCCAGGTCCTTCGACGGCAGAACGGTGATGTCGTGGCAGCCGGTCGTCCTGGAGACACCCGGGTTCTCGGGCGCACCCGGGTTCCCGCCGTCCGGGAAGAGCACGGGGAAGTTCACGATCGCGGCCTTCTCGGGCGCGCTGCGCGGCACCTTGATGACGGAGATGCCGTCGTGCGGCGGCCGGCAGTCCGGGAACGCCTCGCTGGGCGAGTACGAGGAGACGTACACGTAGACGTTCCTGCGCTCGGGCACCAGCGTGTGGGTGTGCGAACCGCATGCGGTCTCGACGGCGGCGACGTACTTCGGGTTGCGCTTGTCGCTGATGTCGAAGACCTTCATGCCCTCCCAGGAGGACTTCTCCGTGGCGGGCTGGGTGGTGCTGGCACAGGAGTTGTCGTTGCGCGAGGAGTCGGTGGACAGGAACAGCAGGTCCCCGGAGACGGAGATGTCGTTCTGCGAGCCGGGGCAGAGGACCTGGGAGACCGTCTTCGGCTTCTTCGGGTTGCTGATGTCGAAGATGCGGAAGCCGTCGTAGTTGCCGGAGAAGGCGTACTTGCCCTGGAACGCCAGATCCGTGTTGGTGCCCTTGAGGGCGTCCTTCGGGATGTTGGCGAGGTGCTTGATGTTGTCGCTGTGGACGATCTCGTCCACGCCGGGGATCTCGCCGCTCTTGATGGCGGCCGCGGCTTCCGCCTCCTGGCTCGCGGAGATGCCGCCGCGCTGTACCGGGGCGTCGCCGGGGTCGGGCGTCGCGGCTGCGGTGGTGGCCGTCAGCAGAGTGGCGAAGAGCCCGGCCGCGGCTGCCGCCACGCCCAGACGTCTGCGCCGCACACGGGTGGTGGGCAACGAGGTCACTGCGTCCTCCCTTGTATCCGTTCGAAGTTGAACGGCTTACGGACCCCGGCAGTATCGTCCTTCTCATGTACACACCAACAGATGGCAACACAGACGTAATGAAAACTTTTGATCATCACCGCGCGGAAGCGTGCTAGGACGGTCTGCAACAAACCCTTGTGGCACAGGAGGTCGCCGTGTTGATCCGCCGTCAGTCCACGCGTGTGCGCGCAACCGCCCTCACCGCAGCGGCCGTTGCCGCGGCCCTGGCCCTGACCGCCTGTGATGCGGCAGAGGGCGGCGGAAGCCCGAAGGCCGGGTCGAACCCGGGTGCGTCGGTCGTGGCACCCGGCAAGCCGGGAGAGCCGGCCCGGACGCTCTCCGCCGAGGAGGCCGTGAAGGCCGCCGGCCAGGACACCGCGAACTCCGCCGACTTCCGCTATGCGCGGATGATGATCCAGCACCACGGCCAGGCCCTCGTCATGACGGAACTCGTCCCGGACCGCGCCTCCTCCACATCCGTCAAGCGGCTGGCGGAGCGCATATCCGCAGGCCAGAAGCCGGAGATCGGTGCGATGGAAGGGTGGCTGAAAAGCAATGGCGGAGACAGCCGCAAGGAGACGCACGACCACTCGGCGATGCCCGGCATGGCGAGCGGCGCGCAGCTGAAGGAGTTGCGCGGGGCGCGGGGCAAGACGTTCGACGAACTGTTCCTCAAGCTGATGATCACCCATCATCAAGGGGCGATCACGATGGCCACCGAGGCGCTCTCGGAGGGGAACAACGTGCTGGTCGAGGAGATGGCGGGTGATGTCGTCGCCCAGCAGACGGTGGAGATCGACCGGATGCGCGGACTGATGAGCTGACGGGCGGGCACAGTGCCCGCCCGTCTCGGTCAGCCCGCGATCCGTCGTACGTGCCCTTCCTCGCCGAGACGTCGGGCCTGGTGGTCCGCGGCCCGGAGAACGCTGTCGAGCAGTCCGGGGAAGAGCGCGTCCAGGTCTTCCTGCCGCAGGCCGCTGACCTTCGCGGTGCCCCGGTAGATCTGGTGGATGACGCCGCTCTCGCGCAGCACCCGGAAGTGGTGGGTGGAGGTGGACTTGGACACCGGAAGGTCGAACCGCGAACAGGCCAGTTCCTCGCCCGCGCCCGACAGTCGGCGGACGATGCGCAGGCGTATCGGGTCGGCCAGCGCGTGCAGCACGTTCTCGATCCGGATCTCCTCGCGCGCGGGATGGGCCAGTGCACGGGGCCCCGTCGCAGCGGCCGGGTCCGCGGGTGCCGACTGGACACCGGTACCGGCGGCAGAGGCGTCGGGGACCGCGGTGGTGGCGCTTGCGGGGGTCACGGTGGCTCCACTTCGTCCAGGGGACTCCATGGTACGAGAGTCATCGGAATTACCACCCCGGGGCAGGGCCCGGAGGCCGCCCTCGGCCGCCGCCGGGGCCGGGCCCGGGGTGGTCCCCGGGAGGCGTCCCGGCGTCATTCCCGGGTCGCCACCACCAGCCGGGCGCGCGGGCTGCCGTCGGCCCGCGGCCCCAGCTCCGTCAGCGGCAGGAGCCGCACGGAGAAGCCCGTCCGGGTCAGGTCGCCCAGGACGTCGGGGAGCCTGAACGTGCGGTAGTACATGATGAACTGCGGGTGCCAGAGCGCATTGCGCACCCGCATCGCCACGTCGAATCCGAACAGCGCCCAGTAGTCCCGGGATCCCACCACGGGCGGCGCGCCCAGCGGGAAGACGAACCGTCCGCCCGGCCGCAGCGCCCCGTACACCTGGGCGAACAGCCCGGGGCGCTCCTTCGGCAGGAAGTGCCCGAACGCGCCGAAGCTCAGCGCCAGATCGAAGGACGCGGTGAAGGGCAGTGCCCGCGCGTCGGCCCGTACCCAGTCCACCACCGGTCCCCCGGCAGCGTCCGGCAGCGCCGACCGGGCCTCGGCGAGCATGCCCGCGCTGAAGTCGACCCCGGTGACCCGCTCCCGGCACAGCTGCCTCAGCACGCCCACACCTGCCCCGGTGCCGCAGCAGACGTCGAGCCCGGCGTCGAACGGTCCCAGCGGACGCACGGCGCGGGTGACGGCGTCGAGAACCCGGCCGGGTGTCCGGTAGGGCGTGTGGTCGAACTTAGGGGCGAGCAGGTCGTATCCACGCTCGGTGGAGGAGAGCGCCTGGGCGGCCAGCTCGCGGAACGTGGGGCCCTCTTGTGTGAACATTGCCGGTCAGCGTACCGACCGGCGGGCCCTGACCGGGGTCATCGCCCGGACACGTCCACGAAGACCGGGTTGGTGTAGAACCAGGTGTCCAGCCACGGGTTGCCCTGTCCGGGCTCGTGCGGGAGCGGGCCGTGCGGGTCGACGGACCTGCCGAGCGGTCCCGTCCCGTGGCGCTTGCCGTCGCTGCCGCGCAGCCGCAGGTAGAACGGCTCGTCGGCGCGTCCGACGGGGATGCGCAGTGTGTACGTTCCACGGCGCCCGGAGACGTCCGTCGTATGGGCGACCCGGGTGTCGGGGGCCCGCCACGCGTCGCGGTCGGCGGCCGGACCGGTGACGGCGCCGCGGATGACATCGACATGGGTGAGCTTCGGGAGCAGGCCGTGCGGGTTGCGGCGGGATGCCGTGGTCACCGTGACGTCCAGCGTGAGCTTCTCGCCGCGCCGGGCGCGCAGCCGGCCGCCGAGGGTGACGCCACGGCCGTGTTCGCCGCGCAGCCGGACATCGACGGCGTCCAGGAGATGACCGTGGTCGACCCAGACCCGGCCGGCCCGGAGCCCCGCCATCACGTCGCGGTAGCCGTACCGGGTGACGCCCACATGCGTACGGCTGAACTGGCCGGGCCAGAAGTCGCCCCCGGGCTGCGGCTCGGTGGTGTTGTACGGGTCCGGGAGGCGGCCGGTGCTGTCGAACGTCGCGCCGGGCGGCCAGGCGCCGTTGACCCAGGTGTCCTGGGCGACGCGGTGGACATCGGAGTTGGAGGTGATGGTGAAGAGCTTGCCCTCGGCCAGCATCGCGTCCCAGAGTCCGCCGACCGTCGCCGTCGCCCAGTCGAAGCCGCCGTGGGTGACGTAGGCCTCGCGCGGGTAGCCCGGCCAGGAGTCGGCGGACGGCTGGTTGGTGTACTCGCCGCGGACGTTGGCCGGCGGGTGCCAGCCGGGGATCGCTCCGGCCTGCGCACCGGGTGCGCCTTCCATCCCGATCATGATTCCGGGCGCCGCGTCGCGCCAGCCGCGCAGTTCGTGCGGGGAGTCGATGCCGAGCCGCATCGGGTGGTTGGCCAGGACGAGTACGTCGTCGACGTAGCCGGTACGGCGCTGTTCGGCGAGCCACTGGAGGGCCTTGACCGCGTGTGCCTCGTTGCGGGGCGTGTCGGGGTGCGTCGGCCCGCCGGCCGTGTAGCCGAGCAGCTTTCCGTCGTACGCCGCCTCGAAGCGGGTGAGCAGGTCGACCTCGTGCCGTCCGGGCGGGGAGAAGACGGTGCAGTGTTCGGCACCGGGGATGTACCACTCCAGACCCTGGAAGATCAGCATGCGCTTGTTCCGCGCCCGGGCCTTCAGGATCTCGCGGTGTTCCTGCTGTGCGCCGAACTCGGCGTGCCCGATGTTGCTGTGCTCGGTGAAGACCATCCAGTCGAGCCCGAACCTCCGCCCGGCGGTGGCCAGCTGGGAGAAGGTGTACTTGGCGTCGTGGCTGTAGACGGAGTGGTTGTGATGGTCACCGACCAGGTAGGCCAGTTCCGGATCACTGCCACCGTGGCCATGGCCGTGGCCGTTCCCGTGCCCCCCGTCATGCCCCCCGCCGTGGCCGCCGCCGTGACCGCCGCCCCGGCCCGATGCCTGGGCCGGTGACGCCAGCGACGCGGCGGCGAAAGCGGCGCTGAACAGGCCCGCGCGGCGCAGTATCCCCCGGCGGCTGAGCCCTTGGGCGTCGAGCGATTCGGCGGGGACGTTCGGGTCGGCCCATTCGGGCAGGGGCTGGCGCATGACGACGTGCTCTCCTCTGTACGGAAAGGGCCGGCACGGCGGGATCGTCGCATCGATGTGCGTACGCATCCATGACGGGCAGCCCCCGGGGCTGCCGCCGGCCCCTCGTCACAGAGTGGCGTGACACCGGAAACCGCGGGTGAACCATGCACCAAGGTGGGGCGATGCCCATATGTCCGGCTGGATACCCACATCGCCCTCAGGCCGCGCGGCCGTACTGCGGGGGCACGGACACCTCACCGCCCAGTTCGCGTGCGGCGCTGCGGGCGAAGTAGGGGTTGCGGAGCAGTTCCCGGCCGAGCAGCACGGCGTCCGCCCGGCCCTCGGCGAGGATCTTCTCGGCCTGGAGCGGTTCGGTGATCAGGCCGACCGCGGCGACGGGCAGTCCCGCCTCGGTGCGTACCCGCTCGGCGAACGGCACCTGGAAACCGGGGGCCGCCGGGATGTGCGCCCCCGGGGCGAGCCCGCCGGTCGAGACGTCCAGCAGGTCGACGCCGTGCGCCCGCAGCTCGCGGGCGAAGCGGACGGTGTCGTCGGCGGTCCAGCCGTCCCGTTCGTCGTCCTCGTTCTCGGTCAGCCAGTCGGTGGCGGAGATCCGGAAGAACAGCGGGAGTTCCTCGGGCCACACCTCACGCACCGCGTCCACGACCTCCAGGGCGAAGCGGGTGCGGTTCTCGAAGGAACCGCCGTAGGCATCGGTGCGGCGGTTGCTGTGCGGGGAGAGGAACTCGCCGATCAGATAGCCGTGCGCACCGTGGATCTCCGCGACCTGGAAGCCCGCGGCCAGCGCCCGCCGCGCGGCGTCGGCGAACTCGGAGACCACGGCCTGGATCCGGCCGGTGGTCAGCTCCTCCGGGACCGGGTGGCCCTCGTCGAACGGCAGCGGGCTGGGCCCCAGCGGCCGCCACCCCTCGCCACTCGGCGCGTCGGCCCCGATCGGGCCGCCGCCGCGCCACGGGCGGTCGGTCGAGCCCTTGCGGCCGGCGTGGGCGAGCTGAATACCGGCCACCGTGCCCTGCCCGGCCAGGAAGTCGGTGATGCGGCGCAGCGCCGTCACCTGCCGGTCGTTCCAGATGCCGAGGTCCGCCGGACTGATCCGGCCCTCCGGACTGACCGCGGTGGCCTCCACCAGGATCAGGCCGGTGCCGCCCGCCGCGCGGGCGGCGTAGTGGGAGAAGTGCCAGTCGTGCGCGACGCCCGCCGCCGGCCCGGACGCCGCCGCGCTGTACTGGCACATGGGAGCCATCCAGACGCGGTTGGGAATGGTCAGCGACCGCAGGACGCAGGGCTCGAAAAGGGCGCTCACGCCGGACTCCGTTTCACCGGGAAGGACCGAATGGAGGCGCGGGTGACAGAGCCCGCGACTAGTACGAGAATGATCGTACTACGACACTCATCGAATTACGAAGACTCTCGTACTTCACCGGCCCTCGGTCCGCCGACGCCTCAGGGCGATATCGGCGTCGGCGTCGTAGCCCTGGGTCCAGCTGCGCCCGGCGCCCGATGTCCAGGTGACCTGGACGGTGCTCCCGTCGGCCTTGACGCTCACCACCGTCATCGCCCGGTCACCGTCCCGCACATCGCCGCGGAGCAGTTCACGCGCCTTGACCGTGACGGGCCGCGCCGACCGCGCGTCCTCCGCCTCCCCGGCCGCCCGGACGAGTGCCGCCGCCAGCGCTCGGGCCGCCTCCGGGGCGCAGGTCCAGTCGGACCGGCCCGCCGGGAACCCGATCCGGACGGCGACCAGCGACGGGCCGCCGGCCGCACCGGCGATCACCTCCACCGGTACCTCCCGTCCGTCCGCGTCCATGATCTCGACACCCATCGCCGCCGCCCCTCATCTCCTCGCCGCGGACCGGCCCGTCCGGGACCAGCCTCATATCCGGAATTGGAGCACACGTCCGACACGGGCCACCGTCCCGGCGGTCAGCCCGGGTAGACGTCCAGTCGGCCGCACATACCGAACCTGCCGCGCGCGGAAGGCTGTTCGGCGTGCAGGCAGGCATCCGCGAGATGGCCGCCGTCACCCCGGGCCAGCGCGTCGAGCTGCTCACCGGTCGCCTCGGACGCGGCGGCGGCCCCCCGCTGCCAGCGCTCGCGCCAGTCGTCGGCCCGGGGACGTACGAGCGCGGCGGCGGCACGGTGGAACGCGGCCAGCGGCTCGGGGTCGCCCGCCCCGGCCGCGCGGCGCAGCGCGAGGAAGCCCTCGATGGCGAGGTCACGGCGCGTGCGGGCGGCGCGCTCCTGCTCCGCCTCGGTGCCGTCCGCGGGGAGCGTGACGGCCGCACGATAGAGGTCCGGGTCGGCGAGGAAGCGCGGCGGCAGGGTGAGAACGGCGTCACCGGCTTCGGGAAGCCCGCTGTTCTGCATCAGGACGACGATGCGCAGACCGTCCTCGTTGACGAGCCGGTGGACGGTGCCGGGGGTGAACCAGACGAGGGCTCCGGGTTCCAGCGGCGTCCGCCGGAACCCGGAGGCGGTGAGCGTCTGCACGGAGCCGCTGCCCCCGACCACGACGTAGCCCTCCGAACAGGTGAGGTGGATGTGCGGGGTGCCACCGCGCAAGCCGTCCTCGGTGGGCCAGTCGTAGACGCTCAGATGCGAGACGGCGACGGCGCCGGGCAGTCCTTCGAAGGTCACCACGGGTACTCCTGGGTTCGGGCGCCCGGCCCACCACGACCGCGTGCGCAAGCGCTTTCTATCGGCAGCTGCACGCTAGGTCGACCGCCGGACACGGGTCAAGGGCCGGCCGTCCCCGGTCCCGCCCGGACCGTCGCCGCCCCGGCCCGTCACCCCTCTCCGGGTGTCACCGCCGTCGCCACGCCGGGCCGCACGGACCCGCTTCGCGCGAGCCACTGCCGGCGGTCGGGTGCAAACTGGCCGGTATCCGGCACAACGGCGTTTCGGGAGGTCGTGGTCATGACCGAGGTACTGCTCACGGTAGGCACCCGCAAGGGACTCTTCATCGGCCGCAGGCGCGGCGGGACCTGGGAGTTCGGCGATCCGCACTTCCACGCCCAGGCGATCTACTCGGTCGGCGTCGACACCCGCGGGCCGTCTCCCCGGATCCTGGTCGGCGGCGACAGTTCGCACTGGGGCCCGTCCGTGTTCCACTCCGACGACCTCGGCGCCACCTGGGTCGAGCCCCGGCGGCCCGCGGTCAAGTTCCCCACGTTCACCGGGGCGTCCCTGGAGCGGGTGTGGCAGTTGCAGCCGGCCGGCCCCGAGGCTCCCGGCGTGGTCTACGCGGGGACCGAGCCGGCGGCGTTGTTCCGGTCCGAGGACCGCGGCGAGAGCTTCGCGCTCGTCCGTCCGCTGTGGGAGCACCCGACCCGCTCGAAGTGGGTGCCCGGCGGTGGCGGCGAAGGGCTGCACACCATCCTGACCGACCCGCGGGACCCGCGGGCGGTGACCGTCGCGGTCTCCACCGCCGGGGTGTTCCGGACCAAGGACGGCGGGGAGAGCTGGGCCCCGTCCAACAAGGGCGTCTCGGCGGTCTTCCTGCCCGACCCGGACCCGGAATTCGGCCAGTGCGTCCACAAGGTCACCCGGGACGCCGCCGATCCCGACCGGCTCTACCTCCAGAACCACTGGGGCGTGTTCCGCAGCGACGACTCCGGGGACCACTGGACCGACATCGGCGGGGGACTGCCGTCCGACTTCGGTTTCGCCGCCGCCGCGCACCCGCACCGCGGCGAGACGGCGTACATCTTCCCGATCAACGCCGATGCCGACCGTGTCCCCGCCGAGCACCGCTGCCGGGTCTTCCGCACGAGCGACGCGGGACGGACCTGGGAACCGCTGTCGACGGGCCTGCCCGAGGGGGCGCACTACGGCACGGTGCTGCGCGACGCGCTCTGCACGGACGACGCGGAGCCCGCCGGCGTCTACTTCGGCAATCGCAACGGCGAGTTGTACGCGAGCGCGGACGACGGGGACAGCTGGCGGCAGCTCGCGTCCCATCTGCCCGATGTGCTGTGCGTACGGGCGGTGGTGCTCGCCTGACCGGCAGTTGATCGGAGTGGTCGTATCACCAGTAGAGTGCGGCTCGTGGCAGCACGACCGTTGAAAGAAATCGTAGAGCCGGGGTGGGCGCAGGCCCTCGAACCCGTGGCCGACCGCATCGCCGCGATGGGCGACTTCCTCCGCACCGAGATCGCCGCGGGGCGCACCTACCTGCCCGCCGGGGCACATGTACTGCGGGCGTTCCAGCAGCCGTTCGACGAGGTGCGGGTCCTCGTCGTCGGTCAGGACCCGTATCCGACCCCGGGTCATGCGATCGGGCTGAGTTTCGCCGTGGCACCCGAGGTCCGTCCGTTGCCCGGCAGCCTGGAGAACATCTTCCGGGAGCTGCACGCGGACCTGGGCCTTCCGCGGCCGTCCAACGGCGATCTCACACCCTGGACCGAACAGGGGGTGCTGTTGCTCAACAGGGCGTTGACGACGGCGCCACGACGGCCGGCCGCGCATCGCGGCAAGGGCTGGGAAGAGGTCACCGAGCAGGCCATCCGGGCGCTGGTGGCACGTGGCACGCCGCTGGTGTCGGTCCTGTGGGGGCGTGACGCCCGCAATCTGCGGCCCCAGTTGGGCAATTTCCCGGCCATCGAGTCCTCGCACCCCTCCCCCATGTCGGCGGACCGCGGGTTCTTCGGCTCACGCCCCTTCAGCCGGGTCAACGAACTGCTGGAGCGCCAGGGCGCGCAGCCGGTCGACTGGCGGCTGCCGTGACGGACGCGCCGTCGCGCGGCACGGCAGCCGGCACGGATACGGCAACGGCGTCCGGGACTTCGGGAGCGCCGGCCGTCGGCCCGTACGTCCTCGGTGTGGACTCGGGTGGATCCGGGCTGCGCGTGGCGCTCGGGACGCCCGGCTCACCGGGCCCGCTCGCAACCCTCGTCTGCGCCGAGCCGGTGCGGACGGGGCCGGCGGGCATCGACGCCGCCCATCTGCTGGAACAACTGCTGCCCGCCGTACGGACGCTGCTGGAGCGGCCGGAGGCCGGACAGGGCGCCGGGCGGAGCGCCGGCCCGGCCCCCGGGGGAGCCCGGGAGCGGATCGCCGCCGTGGCCGTCGGGGCTGCCGGGATGGCGACGCTCGGCGATCAGCTGCGCGCGGAGCTGCCCGCGGCGCTCGCGGAGGCGCTGGGCGTGCGCCGGCTGGCCCTGGCGGCCGACGCGGTGACCGCGTACGCGGGCGCTGTGGGCCAGCGGCCGGGAGCGGTCGTCGCCGGCGGAACGGGCCTGATCGCGCTCGGCACGGACCTGACGACCTGGCGCAGGGCCGATGGCTGGGGACATCTTCTGGGTGACACCGGCGGCGGCGCGTGGATCGGCCGTGCCGGTCTCGACGCGGCGATGCGCGCCCATGACGGACGACGCGGGGGGTCCGCCGCGCTGCTCGCCCGGCTCACCGCCGTGTTCGGCCCTGCGACGGGACTGCCGGGTCTGCTCTACCCGCGGACCGACCGCCCCGCGCTGCTCGCGTCGTTCGCCCCCGAGGTGGCGGCGTGCGCCGGTGATGACCCGGTCGCCGCGGACATCCTGCGCCGGGCCGCCGGCCATATCGCCGAGGCGGCGGCCGCGGTGTGCCCCGGGGCGGCTTCCGGCGGAGGCCCCGACGACGGGCCCGGCTGCGAAGTGGCCCTGACCGGGGGCCTGTTCCGGATGGGCGACGCCCTTCTCGTACCACTGCGCGAGGAGCTGGCCCGGCAGGTGCCACAGGCTCTCGTGGTCCCCGCGTCGGGTGATCCGCTGGACGGTGCGCTGGGGATCGCGCGGGCGCTGGCGGAAGGCGGTCTGCGACTGCCGCTCCATCCGACGCTGCTGTGCGTACCGGGGTCCGCGCCCCCGCTCGTACGGGATTCCCCGCCCGTGGCGGAGCGCCCCTGACGCCCCCGCGCACACCGGCGCCCGGCGGCGCGCCGCTGTCCGAAACCGGACCGACAGAGCAGGGCAGTTGCCCGGTACATCACTCATCAGACATAAGCGGACAGATAACGCCTGACTGGACCCTCCCCGAACAGAGGAGCATCCAAAACCAGTAGCATGCGGCGCCATGAGCACCCCCACTGGGCCCGCTTCCGGCCTGCCTGTACGAATGCCGCGACCTCGCCAGTCCGGACGGCACCGCCGCCCGGAGCCCGTGGTCGCGCCCGAGGGCGCTGCCGCGCTCGTTCTCGCCGTTCCCGGTACCCCCTCCTCGGCCACGCGCAGTCTGGCCGAAGAGGTGATCAGCATCGCCCGTTCCGAGCTTCCCGGTCTCAACGCGCAGATCGGCTACCTCGACGGCGACGACGCCGAGTACCCCACCTTGACCACCGTTCTCACCCACGCCGCCGCCGAGCGCGTCGCGCGCTACGAGCAGGCCAGGGCCGTGGGCCGCGAGGTCGCCGAGCCCTCGGGCCCGCCCGCCGTCGTGGTGCCGCTGCTCGCGGGGCCGGACAGCGCCCTGATCCGGCGCATACGGCAGGCGGTCATGGACAGCGGTACCCCGGTCGAGCTGACCGATGTGCTGGGCCCGCACCCGCTGCTCGCCGAGGCGCTGCACGTACGGCTTTCGGAGGCCGGGCTGGCGCGCGCCGACCGCGCGAGGCTGTTCACCGTGGCGACCGCCGCCGACGGCATCGTGCTGGCCACGGTGGGCGGCGACGAGGCCGTGCGGGCGGCCGGAATCACCGGAATGCTCCTCGCCGCCCGCCTCGCGGTGCCGGTGATGGCCGCCGCCCTCGACGTGGAGGGTTCGGTGGCGTCGGTCGCGGAGCAGCTGCAGAGTTCCGGTTCGGCGCAGCTCGCGCTGGCGCCGTACCTGGTGGGCCCCGAGGTCGACCCGGGCCTGCTGGACGCGGCGGCGAAGGAGGCCGGCTGCGCGGTCGCCGCGCCGCTGGGCGCGTACCCGGCGATCGGCAAGCTCGTGCTGTCGCTGTACGCCACGACGCTGGGGATCACTCCTGCCACGCCGCAGGGCGCGCCGGCGCACTGATCCGGCCATCTCCGGGCTTCTCCGGGGCTTCTCCGGGCGAGGAAAGCGGTGGGGCGCGGACCGGATGACCGGTCCGCGCCCCGCCGCTCGTACCGCGCCCCGGCCCCGGCCCGGGGTGCGAGGGGTACGGGTGCCGGATCAGGCGAAGACGACGCAGGAGGCCGCAGGGGCCTCGATGGAGCCCGCGAACCGCGGGACTCCGGTCTCCGCGTCCACGCCGAACCAGCTCACGTCCCCGGAGTGCTCGTTGGCCGCGTACAGCCACTGGCCCGTGGGGTCGAGGGTGAGATCGCGCGGCCAGCGGCCACCGCAGCTCACGGTCGCGGCCAGGGCCGCGCTCCCGCCCGTCTCGTCGAGGGTCACGACCGAGATGCTGTCGTGCCCGCGGTTGGCGGTCCACAGGAACCGTCCGTCGTGCGAGACCACCACTTCGGACGGGTAGGTACGCACCGTGTCGTCCGAGGACGGACGCTCGGGCAGGACCGCGATCTCACCGGCCGGTTCGAGGACCCCGGCGGCCGCGTCCCAGCGGCACACCGTGACGGTCGGCTCCAGCTCGTTGAGCACATAGGCGTGGGCGCCCCCGGGGTGGAAGGCCATATGACGCGGCCCGGTGCCCGGCCGCAGCGCCGTCTCACCGTGCAGGCTCAGGGCCCCGGTCCCGGGATCCAGGGCGCAGACGCGTACGGAGTCGGTGCCGAGGTCCACACTGAGCACCCACGCGCCCGAGGGGTCGGCGAGCACCTGGTGGGCGTGCGGGGCCGTCTGACGGCGGGCGTCCGGACCGCTGCCCTCGTGCTGGAGCACAAAGGCCGCCTCCCCGAGCGACCCGTCGGCCCGCACCGGCAGCGCGGTGACACTGCCCGAGCCGTAGTTGGCGGTGACCAGGTGACCGCCGGCGAGCGCGAGGTGGGTGGGAGCCTCACCGTTCACCGCCCGGATCCCGCCGAGAAGCCGCGGTACGCCGCCGCTGATGTCCAGGGCGGCAGCCGTGCCCCGGGTCGTCTCACCGACCGCGTACAGGGCGGTACCGCCCGGCCCCGGGCCCAGCCCGACGGCGAGGAACGACGGGTCCGGCACGACGTCCGTGGACCCGAGAACGCTGAGTGCGCCGGTGTCGCGGTCCACGGCGACGGCGGTGATGCCCGGCCCGCCGTTCGAGGTGAACGACCCTATGAATGCCCGCCCGGCGCTGTCGCCGCCCATCGCGCTACCCCTTTTCACCGTTCGTCGCGATCTTCACGGCCGACGGTAGCAGGCAGCGCCCGGCCCCGGTCCGGACCAATCCGGTGCCGAACCGAGGGACGCCGGCTCTCCGGCCCACGCCACCGCTCCCGTACCCCGTTCGCGCTCGCGGTCAGAGGTTGGTCAGGGGCAAGAGGCAGCGGACAGGAGCAGTGGCAGTGGCAGTGGGAGTGGGAGCAGGGTCAGGCGGGGACGAGCGGCGCCCGGGGTGAGCTGCGCAGCGGTGCGGCGAGATCCGCCAGCGCACTCTCCAGCGCGTGCAGATGTACGAGCGCGGCCTCGGCCCCCGGGTGGTGGTGCGGCGCCTGGAGGGGTACGGCCGACCGGTCCGTGCGGGGCTGTCCGGACGGCGCCAGGGCCAGCACGGCGGCCTCCACCCGGTGGCAGGCGGCGGTGAGGCGCGCGTCGTGGGAGGCGTCCGGGTCGGCGGCCACGGAAGCGAGGCCGCGCACCTCGCGGGCGCACGCGTCGAGCAGGTCCAGGACCTGGCGGGCGCGGACCTTGCGGGCGCGCAGGGGGCTGAGGGGGTGGACGAGCGGGGCGAGGGAGAGCCTGGCCCGGCCCAGCAGCAGCTCCAGTTCGGCGGCGAGCGGTGCCGGGTCGGCGTGCTGGTCACCGGCCAGCCGCATCGCCGCCGCACCGGTGCAGCGGTGCACGCAGTTCAGGGCCCGCTGTATCCAGGCCTCGGTGGTGGCATGCGTGGTGACGGGCAGGATCAGCGCGACCCCGAGGGCCGCACCGAGTGCCCCGGCGGCGGTCTCCTCGAAGCGGAGCCACAGCAGCCCGGGGTTCAGGACACCGAGGAGTCCGTAGAGCAGTCCGGCCATGACGGTGACGAAGAAGGTCATCCAGCTGTACGAGGGGGCCGCCGTGTAGAAGATCCCGAAGACGCAGACGGCGACGAGGGCGGTGGTGGGCGCGGGTGCCCCGTGCAGCGGTACGGCGACGAGCAGCCCGACGCCGATGCCCGCGACGGTCCCGATGACCCGGCGGAAGCCCCGGACCAGCGTCTCGCCGCGCGAGGCGGTGTTGACGAAGATCCACCAGGCGGTGCCGACCGCCCAGTACCAGCGGTCCGGGGAGAGCAGCAGCCCCACCACGAGCGCGATCCCGCAGGCCGCGGTGGCCTGGAGGGCCTGCCGGGTGGTGGGCCTGGCGAGGCCGCGCCCGGTGAGAGGCGCGGGCTGGGCGGGCGGCGGGGTGCGGCGCTCGACGCACCAGAGGCCGAACCGGACCGCGCAGGAAGCCGCGACGGCCAGCGCCACCGCTCCGTACAGCTCGGGCAGCTGGCCCGGGACGGCGTGCAGGAACTGGGTGCTGAAGAACATCATGAAGCCGAAGATGCCCAGGGCGTGGCCGCGTGGGCCCCAGCGGCGCGCGTACACCCCGGCGAAGACGACGGCCAGCCAGCAGCCGGCCCGCAGCAGGGGCTGCCCGTGCAGGGTGCTCGCCAGGGCGAGGACCGGGAAGCCGGCCACGGGCAGCAGCAGGGTGGTGACCGCCTGCCCGCGGACGGTGGGGTCACCGACCGTGAACAGCGCCAGGAGTGCGGCGAGACCTCCGGTGATGGAGGCGGTGAGGGACAGGCCGGCCAGTTCGGCCGCGGCCACGGCCAGGCCGATGCCGAGCACGGCGCGCAGGGAGACCCGCAGTCGCACAAGCCCCGGATCCGGGGCCACGAACATCCTCTTCACGACGGTCGGACCGCCCCCTTCGCCTGGTGAACACCCTCTTGTGCATGGCAAAGGCGCCGCGGAACCGGAAGCGGCTTCGTCGCCGTCCGGCGCTGCGCGGCGCCATCTATCGGCAAAGGAAAGCACTTGTCGGGACAGTGGCCCAAATCGACCGGTTAGCACTGTGCCATTGGTACAGTCAGGACTGGTATCGATCAACCAGGAAGAAGCCAACGGACCATGGCAGTGGACGCCCTCGACACCCGCATCCTGCGGCTGCTCATCGAGCAGCCACGTACCAGCGTGCGTGAGTACGCGCGCGTCCTCGGGGTGGCCCGCGGCACTCTGCAGGCCCGGCTCGACCGGCTGGAACGGGACGGAGTGATCACGGGCACCGGCCCGGCCCTCTCCCCGGCGGCGCTCGGCCACCCGGTCCTGGCCTTCGTCCATCTGGAGGTCACCCAGGGGCATCTGGACGATGTGGGGGACGCGCTCGCCGCCGTCCCCGAGATCATCGAAGCGTTCTCCACCACCGGGGGCGGGGATCTGCTGACCCGGGTCGTGGCCCGGGACAACGGGCACCTGGAGGATGTGATCCAGCAGCTGATCCAGCTGCCCGGGGTGGTCCGGACACGGACCGATGTGGCGCTGCGCGAGCGGGTGGCGCACCGGGTGCTGCCGCTGGTGGAAGCGGTGGGGCGGGCGGCCGCGACCGCCGGCTGACCGGAGGTCGCGGACCGCCGGCACCGCCCGGTCCGGGGCCGCACCGTCCACGATCTGCCGATCCGTCATCTCCCGGCCACGCCTGAGGACGGCCGGAGCGGCCGACGGGGCATTCGCGGTCCTACGGACCGATATCCTGACCGGGTCGCGCGTCCCACCCCTGTCCCGCTCCCGAAGAGTGCGAAGAGGGGCGGGTCCCACGACAGTCGGAGCGGGCCACAATTCGAGATTGGTGTACAGGTGCTGGTAGCTGGTCGGTACCGGTTGGTATCCCCCATCGGTCGTGGCGGCATGGGCGAGGTATGGCGTGCCACGGACGAGGTGCTGGGCCGGGCCGTGGCCGTGAAGCTGCTGCTGGGAGACCACGCGGACGCCTCGTCGACGGCCCGCTTCCGCATGGAGGCGCAGACCGCCGCCCGGCTGAGCCACCCTCACCTGGTCGCCGTGTTCGACTTCGGCGCGTGGGAGGACCGCTTCTATCTGGTGATGGAGCTGGTCGAGGGCCGGAGCCTGAGCGACGTACTCGCCACACAGGAGACCGTCCATCCAGAGCAGGTGGCCCTGATCGCGGGTCAGGCAGCCGCGGGGCTGGCCGCCGCACACCGTCAGGGCATCGTCCACCGGGACATCAAGCCCGGCAACCTGATGCTGGACGCGGAGGGGTCGGTGAAGATCGGCGACTTCGGGATAGCCCAGTTCGTCGACGACCCCTCCACCGCGTTGACGACGGCCGGTCACATCGTGGGCACCAGCCTCTACTTGGCGCCGGAACGCGCGCTGGGCCGCACGGCCGACTCCGCCTCCGACATGTACTCCCTCGGCTGCGTCATCTACCAACTCCTGCTGGGGCAGCCGCCGTTCCGCTCCGACACCGCGACCGCGACGCTCTACCAGCACGTCGACACGGCGCCGGTGCCGCTCAGACAGCGGGGCGTGGACATCTCCGCCGCGTTCGACTCGTTCCTGCTGGGGCTGCTCGCGAAGCAGCCCGAGGACCGGCCTAGCGCCCAGCAGGTCTCCGACTGGTTCCGCACCGACGCCTGGCGCGGCCGCCCGGAGCCCCTGCCGATGCAGACACCGCTCGCCCCGCGGGCGTCCCGGCCCGCCCCGGCCGCGCCGCCGCGGGCGGCTCCGGTCACCCCGGCCGCCCCTGCGGGCCCCGGGACGTACCGGCTCCCGCAGCCCACGGGCAGAAGACGCAGCACCTCGAACAGAGCCGCTCCCGCCCGTCGGCGCAGCGCGCGTGAGGCGATCAAGCGGCGTCCCCGGGTGGCGAGCGCCATCGCGGGAACGGCGACGTTCCTGGCCGCGGTGTATCTGGGGATGATCCTGTTCTCACCGGACTCCAGCTCGGCCGGCACACCTGACTCCGGGCCCGCTTCCGGCCCGGCCCCGACGGCGGGCACCGACGCACCGGCACGGGGCGACGCGGACGGCGACCGCTCCACCGGGAGCGGTCCGGCGCAGAACCAGCAGAGCCAGCAGAACCAGCCTCCGCAGAACCAGGCCCCGCAGGACGCGTCGGCCGGGGGCGGCGAACAGCCGCAGGACGGCGGGCAGCAGCAGGACGGCGGGCAGCAGGGCCAGGGCCACGGGAAGCGGCAGGGCGACCGGGACAACGGGCACGACGGGGACGAGGAGGACCAGGAGGACTGAAGCTCGGCGCGCGCCGCACGGCGTACGGCCGGCCGCCTACCGCGGCTGTGTCGCGATCTGGATCAGGTTGCCGCAGGTGTCGTCCAGGACGGCGGTGGTGACGGGGCCCATCTCCAGGGGCTCCTGAGTGAAGCGGACGCCGAGGCCGCTCAGCCGCTCGTACTCCGCCCGTACGTCGTCGACGGCGAACTGGGCGAGCGGGATGCCGTCCTCGACGAGTGCGTCGCGGTAGGTCCTGGCCGCCGGGTGGCCCGCGGGCTCCAGCAGAAGTTCGGTACCGCCGGGCTCCTCGGGCGAGACGACGGTCAGCCACCGGTCCTTCTCCCCCAGCGGGACGTCGTGCTTCTTCACGAAGCCGAGGATCTCGGTGTAGAAGCGCAGGGCCTCGGCCTGGTCGTCGACGAAGACGCTGGTCAGGTGGATCTTCATGGGGTGCTCTTCTCCGGTCCGGATGTGTCGGGCACGGGCCAGCGCTCGGCGATCTGCCGCAGCGGGGCAGTGTTCAGGTCATGGAATTTGCAGCGGCCCTCCCGCCTGGTCCCGACGAGACCGGCGGCCTCCAGTACGGCGAGGTGCTGGGAGACGCCCTGGCGCGAGATCCCGAGCCGATGCTTCATGCTCAGGCGCGCGCAGATCTCGAACAGCGTCTGTCCCGACTTCTCCGCGAGCTCGTCCAGGATGGTGCGGCGGGTGGGGTCGGCCAGGGCTTTGAATATGTCGTCGGCCACGACCCCAGAATAGGCAAACGTTCACTTGCCTATCAAGTCGGGAGACACCGCACCCCGCACCGGCCCGCTGGCAGCGCACGCGCCGGGAGCACCGGAGACGCCGGGAACACTGTGGACGCCGGGGACGCCGTTCGGGCGGCGGCAGGGACCGGCCGGCCGGCCGCCCGAACGCGCCTCAGCCGGTGGTGACGCGGACGTAGTCGATGACGAGTCGCTGCGGGAACGCGGTGCTCCCGTCGGGGTCGCCGGGCCAGTAGCCGCCGACCGCGAGATTGAGGATCAGGAAGAACGGCTTGTTGAACACCCACTGCTTTCCGCCGAGGTCGGCCGGAGTGCGCCGCTGGTACACCGTGCCGTCGACGGACCAGGTCACGGAGTCCGGGGCCCAGTCGACGGCGAAGGTGTGGAAGTCGTCGGCGAAGGCGGCCCCGCCCGGGAGCGTGTAGCCGGCGCCGATGCCGCCCGAGCCGGAGTAGCCGGGGCCGTGCAGGGTGCCGTGGACCGTGCCCGGTTCGAAGCCGACGTTCTCCATGACGTCGATCTCACCGCTGTTGGGCCAGCCGACACTGCCGATGTCGTCGCCGAGCATCCAGAACGCGGGCCACATGCCCTGACCGCGCGGCACCTTCATCCTGGCCTCGACATGGCCGTACGCCGTGGTGAACCTGCCGGAGGTGTTGAGCCGGGCCGAGGTGTACTGACAGGTGCCGTACCAGCACTGGTAGTTGGCGGGATTCTCCTTGCGGGCCGTGATGACGAGATTGCCCTGACCGTCGAGGGCGGCGTTGTCGTTGCCCGCGGTGTAGAACTGCCGCTCGTGGTTGTTGACGTTGTCCCCGGTCTCGATCTGCCACCTGCCGCCGTCCACGGCGGACCCGGCCGGGCCGTCGAAGTCGTCGGAGAAGGTGACCGCCGAAGGCGCCGCAGCCGCGTGGGGGACGGCTGGGTGACCTGCGGGTCCGGGGGCGGGGGCGGCTCCGGCGGGCAGGGCCGTCACCAGCGCGGAAGCACAGAGCAGGGAGAGCGCGTACAGCGTGGTGCGGCGGCGCCCGGAGGCGGACCGCACGGCGTGGCGCGAGAGGTGCACAGTCATCACATCACTTTTGTGTGGGGGTATGCGCATGACAGACACACGCCGAGAGGTGAACGATCTGAGGGATCACCTCGGGCGCACTTTTCACTACTTGTTTTAAAGGAGCCCTCGAAGGAGCGTCAATGGCCTGGTCCAGACCGGAACGGGAACGGAATACGCCCCTGGCATGTGCGCCTGAACCCGGTGCCTCGTCGGCCTTTCCGGCTACCGTCCGTCGTGCGGTCCACGGCCCGCGGCGGCACAGTGGAAGAAGGCAGCACGGGCGGAGGGAGCACGGCGTGGACGGCGACGGCACACTTCGGCCCCACTTCGTGGTGCAGATCCACGACGCACGGCGCATGCACTTCGACTTCCGGCTGGAGGTCGGCGGCGTGCTGAAGTCGTGGGCGGTTCCCCGGGGCCCTTCCGAGAACCCGAGCGACCGGCGGCTGGCCGTTCCGACGGAGGATCACCCGCTGGAGTACCGCGAGTTCGAAGGGGTCATCCCGCGGGGCGAGTCCGGCAGCGGCACCGTGATCGTGTGGGACCAGGGCACGTACCGCCCGCTCAGCCACGACCGGCAGGGCGCCTCCGTACCGTTCGAGGAGTCGCTGGCCCTCGGTCACGCCACGTTCTGGCTGTACGGCGCCAAACTGCACGGCGAGTTCGCCCTCACCCGGTTCCGGGTGGGCGACGAGCCGGACGCGGCGGGCCAGGAGGCATGGCTCCTGATCAAGGCCAACGACCGGCTGGCCGTGCGCGACAGACCCGGCTCGCCCGACCCGTACCATGCCCGGTCGGCGCGCACCGGGCGGACGCTGCACCAGGTCGCCGCCGCCGCGCGGGGGCATGACAGCTGAAGCGTTCACCCGGACGCGGAAGGGCACGGCCGAGGAGAGGCGCGGTGCGCGGGGCCCGGTGCGCGGTGCGCGGGGCCCGGTGCGCGGGGCCCGGTGCGCGGGGCCCGGTGCGCGGGGCCCGGTGCGCGGGGCCCGGTGCGCGGGGCCCGGTGCGCGGGGCCCGGTGCGCGGGGCCCGGTGCGCGGGGCCCGGTGCGCGGTGCGGTGGATCGCACGGAGCGTCTACGCGTCGTCGGCGCTCATGAGCTGTGCCAGGACGTCCGTGTAGCGGGACCGCCGGTCGGGGCGTGCGTGGGCGGCGGCCCGCCGGAGCGCGGGGACGGCTGCGGCTCCGAAGCGGCCGATGGCCTCGACTGCCGCGCCCCGGACGGTGGGCTGCGCGTGGCCGAGCAGTCCGGTCAGCGCGGGGATCGCCGGTTCCCAGCCCGCGTGGGCGAGTGTCCGGATGGCCATGCGCACCACATCGGGCTGGGGGTCGTCGAGCAGGAACATCGTCTGCCGCGCATGGGTGGAACGGTCCAGCAGAGCGCGCGAGGTCCGGTGGGCGTGCAGACGTACACCGGCCTTCGGGTGGCGCAGCAAGTCGTCGATCAGACCGCTGAGCTCCTGCTCCCGGTCGTCGTACGGCACAGGCCGCCCCTGGCCCACCGGCCGTCGGCCGTACCGCTCGGCGAGCAGTGTGAGGGCCCGGCGTATCTCCTCGGGGGTACCGCCGCGGGCCCGGTCGAGCAGGTCCCGCAGCGCGGGAGCGGCCCCGGCTCCCTCCGTCGCCACGGGGGCCGCGGAGCGCAGGGCTTCGAGCGCGGCGGCGTCCTGCCCCGCGGCTTCGGGCCCGCGCAGGGGTCCTTCGACGAGGAGGAGCCGGTCGGCCAGGGCGTCGCGGCCTTCCGTACGCAGATGTCGCCGGGCCCGGACCAGGGCGGGGGTACGCAGCAACGGCTGTCCGGACAGCAGTTCCAGGATGCCCGGGGATCCCGCGTCGACGCGCGCGCCGAGGAGCTGCGCCAGTACGTCGCCGGGCACTCTGCTCAGTACGTTCCCGGCCTCCGCGCGGAGGCCGGGCGGCCCGCTCTCCCACCACTCCACCACCAGCGGGACGAGCGGTGGCAGGTCCCAGGGGTCCAGCCACCCGGCCATGCGGAGCACCCGGTCCGGGCGGACCCCGTCGCCGCGCAGCTCCGCCTCGCCGACCGTGGCGAATGTGCGGGCGAGCCGGGCTCCGCCGGTCTCTTCGTCCACCCGGCCGCGCAGGAACGCGCGGAGCACGGCGCGGGCGGTCCCGGGCTCGGGCCATGCCCGCAGGGCCTTCGCCGCGGCGTTGCGCCGGTCCGGATCGGGGGCGTCCAGCATGGTCAGCAACCGGTCGCGCAGGGCGGCCGAGCGCGGCTGGTCGAGATCGTCGGAATGTACGGTCCTGGCGGCGGCCGGAGGCGTGGCCGCCGCCGGGCCCGCCGCTGCCCCCACCGTCCCGGCGCTCCCGGACGTCTCGGACGTCTCGGCGATCGTCCAGGCCGGTGCGTCGAGGGGCTGAAGCAGCTGCATCCAGTCGACGAGGCGGTCGCGCACCGTGGGGTCGGCGTCCGGGTGGGCGACGATCAGCGCGTCGAGGCGATCCCTGGAGTCCGGGGCGGGGAGGGCGGTGCGGCGGAACTCCTCAAAGGCCCGGGGCGTGCGTACGGCGGCGCTCAACGCGGCCTGCCACGCGGACAGTTCACCGGACTCGGCCCGATCGTCGGAGGCCGCCCGACCGGCGGGGGCAGCGGCACGCTCCGGCACACCGAATGCCTCACGCAGCACCGCGGGCCCGGCCCTCCAGGGGTCGGCTCCGAGGTGGGCGGCGGCGAGCGCCCGGTCCAGATCGGCCCGGACCAGCACGGCACCGCACTGCCGGAGCAGGCCCAGAACCGCCGTGCCGCCACCCGCTCCGACGGGCAGCGCGCGTACCGACTCCACGACGGCGAACCGCTCGACATCCGACAACCGCGGCGCCACGGCGGCCAGAGGGGCCATGAGTTCCCCGGCGAACTCCTCCGCCGCCGTCCCCGTCCCCGGCCTCCCGCCCGCGACCTCGTCGAGCACGGTGATCAGCACCCCGCCGAACCGGGCGAACGCGGCCACTTCGCCGGACGTCCACGGGCCGGGGCAGAGCCGGAGCACACAGCGCAGCAGCCGCAGCCGGGCGTCGGCGGAACGCGCGCGGGCGGTCAGCCCGAGCCAGTCCTCCAGCAGGGGCCGCAGCTTCCGCAGCTCCGCCAGGCGGTGCGCGTCCGGTGGTTCGGGCCGCGCTGCGATACGGAGGGCGGCCGAGGCGTTCCATCCCCCGGTCAGCAGGACGGCGACCTCGGAGTCGGCCCCGTCGCCCGGCCCGGAAGCGCGCGCGGCGGGGGCCCCGGGGGTGCGCGCGGCGGGCGGCGTGACGCCGTGCCTCGACATGGGCTCCGCCAGTTCCCCGGCGGAGCCCGATGCGAGACGGACGCCGCCCGAGGACACCAGGCCGAGCAACGCCGGAACGACCGCCGACACCTGGGCGTCCAGGGCCAGGACCGCTCGCCCGGTGAGTACGCCGTCGAGGCCCGCCAGCAGGAGTCCGCGGGCGCGCCGGTCCTCGCACTGTTCGGCGGCGGCGAGCAGGGTGGCCGCGTAGGCGTCCCCCAGGATCGTGCGCAGCGCCTCGACGAGTGCGGTACGCAGGCCCGGGTTGTCGTGCCTGCCCAGCCAGTGGAGCAGCCGGGGCACGGCCGCCGGTCCGCCCGCGCGGACCAGGACGGAGGCGGCGGTCTTCTTGATGTTCATGTTCGGGTGGTCGAGACAGGCGGCGACCGGAACGACCGCCCAGCGCGCCCGTGCGTGCCCGAGGGCCAGCAGCGCCTGGCGGACGGTCCGGATGTCCCCGGACCTGGTCAGCACGGTCAGCGTCGCCGACAGAGCCTGTGCGTCGTCCCCGTGGGCATCGCGTGCCAGCAGCGCGATCACGTGCTTGCGTACGTCCGGGTCCCGGCTGCGCAGCAAGGGGTGCACACGTGGCCGGACATTCACCACGTCCGGCACCCGGAGCAGCGATCTCAGCAGAACCGCCTGCTCGGCGCCGGAGAGCGCGGGGCGGTCCAGCAGCTCCAGTGCCATCGTGGCGACGAGGCAGTGGCCCGCCGCCCGCTCGTCCACCGCGTCGAGCAGACAGACGGGCCGGATGCGCTGCCGCCGGTGGAGGCGGCACCCCAGGGCGTGCACCGCGTCCAGGACCTCCTGCGGCACCTCGGGTTCGCCGGGCGGACGGGCCGCGTCCCGGCCGGACGGGCCGGAGCCCTCGGCCGGGGGTGACGCGAGGTCGCGCACGATGCGCAGGAGCAGATCGGCGATGACGGGCAGGGTTCCGGTTCCCGCGCCGCCGTGGTCCGCCAGCCGGCACAGCGCCGCCACGGGATCGTCCGGGGCCGGACGGGAGCGCAGGAGGGCCAGTTCCGCCTCGTCGGGCCCTCCCAGGTCGGCCGCGATGCGGCCGGGCAGGTCGGTGGGGTCGAGCCGTACGAGGATGCGCTCGCGTTCCTCCGGTTCGCGGCTCAGATGCCACAGGATCTCCAGGGCCCGGTTCCGGACGCCCCGCAGCGACGGCACGATGGTGCCCGCCTCCCCACTCGTGACGGTGACCTCGTCGCCGTCGCCTCCCCCGGCGGGGGGCAGGCCCAGGCCTTCGGCGAGCACCCGGACGGTACGGCTGCCGCCGATGGCCTCCAGTACGCCGAGAGCCGCCAGGGGCGCGGTGGGCAGGAGAGCGATCACCGCCTCCTCGGCTCCCGCGTGGCGCAGCGTACGAATCGCGTCGAGAAAGGGTCCGGGCGCGGGAGCCGCCTGGAGCCGTCCGGTGATGGTCTCCCCGATCGGCAGTTCCGGTGCCCCCTGACCGGCCAGGGCGACGAGGAGGTCGAGCCGGCGGGGCCAGTCCGGGTCTCCGTCCGGCGCGTCGGCCAGGGCCTCGTACATCGCCCGGCGGCAGGTGTAGAGCACCGTGGCGACAGCACGCGCCGGTATCGAATGGTCGGTCAGGGCCAGCCCGACGAGGGGCCGGACATCCCGTTCCGCCGGGAAGTGCCCGCGCCGGTGCAGCCCGCGCAGACAGGTGAGCACCGGCCCGGCGAGCAGCAGGGGATCCTGCGCGGCCACCTCCAGGAGCCCGCTGATGTCCTCGCGTTCCGCGGACGCGCCCAGGAGTTCCAGGGCACGTCCGCGCAGGACGGGCGGCAGATCCGGGTCCTCGGTCACCTGTCGCAGGAGGCCGCCGTGTCCGTGCCGGGCCGCGGTGGTGAGCGCGGCCGCCGCGGCCTCGGGCCTTCCGGTGGCGGCATCCGCGGTGAGGAACGGAGCCAGGAGCGAGCGCTCCAGCGGCAGCATCGCCGCCCAGGGCTCGGCGAGTTCGTTCAGTGCGCCCACCGCTACCCCGGCGTCGGCCGCGTCGAGCAGCGGGACCAGCCGGGCGCGTACGGTCGCGGGAGCGAGCAGCCCGGTGTGCAGCCCCTGCCGGGCCAGCCGCAGGGCCTCCGCCTGGAGCACCGGGTTCCGGCTGCTGACCAGCTCGGCCACGAGGTGCGCGGGCCTGTGGGCGGCCATGAGGTCGCCGGCGCGCACGGCCTGGTACAGCAGCTCTCCGGGAGTGCCGTCGCGGATGACGGCGGGGTCGGTGAGAAGCTCGGCCCGGAGCCAGGCGACCCGCGCCCGCACCGGCAGACCCGCGCTCCGCCAGTCCGGCCGGCGATCCCGGGGCAACCGCGGCCCGAGGTGCGCGCACAGTCCGGCCAGGACGAGCGCCTCCTCCGGGGAACCGGACAGGACCCGGGGCAACAGCGCCACCAGGCCGTCCCGTTCGACCGCTCCGGGATCCCCCGCACCGGGCGGGGATGCCGCCACCCGCTCCGCGAGCAGCGTGAGCCCCAGATACCGCACCCGGGCGTTGTCGTGCCGGACGAGGCGTCCGAGGACGTCGGGCCCGCGGCCTCCCGCTTCGAGGAGACGGGCCAGCCGGGCGGCGTCGGCCCGGCGCAGGGCGTCCAGGATCTGTTCGTCCGGAGGTGTCGTCACGACCGGATACTAGGCGGGGCGGTCACGGCTCCACCAACGGGATTCTCCCGGTCCGGGGCGTCCGCGGAAGGTACGGCGACCCGGGCCGCCAGCCGCTCACGCAGCAGCGTCAGCCGGGCGATCTCCGCGTCGATGGCGGCGAGCCGTCGCGCCGCGACTCCCGCGCTTCCGCCGCCTTCCCCCACGTCCGCGGGAACGCCGCACCGCTGTGGCAAGGGGGCGTCCAGCAGCGTTTCGAGATGGCCGGCACAGCCGCGTACGTCCTCGACCGTCAGCCCGAGGGCCAGCAGTTCCCGGACGACTCCGATCCTGGCGATGTCGCGCGCACCGTACTCGCGCTGGCCCGTGGCGGTGCGCGGAGGAGGAGGGAGCAGACCCCGTTCCTCGTAGAACCGGAGGGCCCTCGGCGTGGTCCCCGCCGCTGCCGCCGCGTCACCGATCCGCATCCGCCACCCCCGACTGGCTCACCGGCACCGGCCGTCCACGCGCGCCCGGCGTACGTGTACGTGTACGTGAAGACACACACCTACACCTCGACGACCACCATTCCGAAGTGGCGGCCACCGATCACCTCGTGCAACGCCCGTGCGGCGTTGTCCATGCCCTGAATCCGTACATGGGGAAAGGTGATCTTCCCCGAGCGCAGCCACCGGCCGAATTCGCGGTCCCACTCCGAGCGGACTCCCTGGAGGTCGAGGCCGCCGAAGCCCCGCATCGTGATCCGCTTGACGATGACCTCGAACAAGTCGATCTCGACCGGGGCCGAGTCACCCCTGCTCCCTTCGGCCAACTGCCCGGACAGCGCGCCGACCAGCACGAACCGCGCACCCGGGCGGGCCACCGCGACGGCGGCCCGGAGCTGTTCGCCTCCGACCATGTCGATGAACACGTCGATGCCGTCGGGCGCCGCCTCGGCCAGCCGGGCGGCGAACGGGGCGCCGGGTTCCCGCAGGACGGCCGCATCGTAGCCGAGACTCTCCGTCATCCGGTGCGCCTTCTCCGCCGAACCGGTGCTTCCGATGACCCGGCCCGCGCCCAGGAGCCCCGCGAGCTGTCCCGCCATCGAGCCGACCGCACCGGCCCCACCGGACACGAACACCGTTTCGCCGGAGCGGAGTCCGGCGCCCCGCGTGAGTGCCGCGTACGCGAGGGGTCCTTCGGAGAGATGAGCCGCCGGGTCGGGCAGTTCGTCACCGAGCAGGGTGTATCCGCCGGCCGGAACCACGGCGTACTCCCGCCAGCCCAGCCAGTGCGACACTCATGCGCCGATCCGAGGGGACCCCGTCCGCGCACCGTCGCCGTCGGGTTCCTCCGGCCCGTTCCCCTCTTCCCCGCCCCTGGCCACCACCTCGCCGACCGCCGCCCCGAACAGCGGTTCACCGGGCCGGATACCGGGGAAGGGGGCGCCCTCCACACCGCCGGCGATGACCGTGCGAAGTGCCGGGAAGACCTGGAAGTACCGGTTCCGCACCAGCACTTCACCCGCGCCCAGCCGCGGGATCACCGTCTCCGCGACCCGGAAGTGCTCGGGGCGAGGCAGCCCCTCGGGAACGGAGACGAGCCGCACTTCCCTCGACGTCCGGGCGACCGGTGAGGCGGCGGAGGCGTGGGGCGTGCGGCGGTCCTGCGGGGAGCCGGAGTCGTGAGGGGTGTCGGTGGCGGAGGGCGGTCCGGGCAGGATCGGCTGGTCGGCGGGCATGGCGGTCTCCTCGTCTGCCGTCTTTCCTCCGGCCGTCCGGCCCGGAGGCACCTGGACGGTAACCCCTCACCCGTACGTCAAGGGCAAGCACCGGCCACATCCGGCCCGGTGGTGTCCGGCTGTCCGGCTGTCCGGCTGTCCGGCTGTCCGGCTGTCCGGCTGTCCGGCGGACGGAATTCCGTCTCTTCACCGGCCGGTCCGGCGAGTACCAGTACGGGACCGGCCAAGGAGTTGGCTACCGCCGCGCCGGAACACGCCTCATGTGGCGTGTGACATCACTCTGGTCAACACCTGCCCCCTGCGTCACGGCCGGATCGCGTCCTACCAAAACCCCCACGCGGTCCGGACCCTGAAAACCATGGGGTACACCGAGAACGCCGCGCCCGCCCCGTACCACCCCGACGACGCTCCGCAGTCCGTACGCGAGGGAGCCACCGCTCCCCCTCCGCCGGCACCGCCCGACTGCCCGCTGTGCGAACTCCCGCAGGACCGCTACCCCACCCTCCATCCGCAGGCATGGGTGCTGCTGGAACCCGGCATCACCGTCCCCTCCCACACCGTGCCGCCCCGGCGGCGGTGGCTCATCACCACGGACGGCGTCGCCTGGAACACCTGGGACGCGGAGCCGGTCCCGGGCGCGCGGTGCCGGATCGCCCACCACATGGTCTGTCCGTGGCTCGAAGCCGATGATCTCTGGCCATGGGCGACCGCGCTGCGGCAGGAGAACGTGCGCCGGGCGCAGCGTCTCTTCAACCTGCCGGACGCGGGCTGAGGCCAGGCCGCTCGCGCTCGCCACCGACGAGCGCGAGCGGCTTCCCTACGCCTTGCGGAGCCGGGCGACGATGCCGTCCAGGTCCCGCTGGAACAGATCGGGGCGGACGAAGTGCCCACCGGGGACCTCGTGCCACTCGTGCGGGATACCGGCGGCGCCGAGTCCGCCCCGGAACTCCCGCTGCCCGGCGAGCACCTGTGTCTCGTTGACCCGGTCGAACCAGTTGACCGGATCGGGGCTGGTGCCCGCGACCAGGAAGACCCGCTTGTTCCGGTAGCTCTCGATGCGCTGCACGGGGTTGTCGGCGCTGACCCTGGCCTCGTCCCACAGCGGCGCTCCGTAGACCGTGCCGCCGCCCAGTTCCACGGCCGCGGAGGAGACATTGGCCCAGTGCGTGACGAGACCCGCGTCGCGGCGCAGGCTGGCAGGCCCGGAGTGGGCGCTCACCGAGGCGAAGTGACCGTAGTACTTGGCCGCGTACTTCAGCGCGCCGAAGCCGCCCATCGAGAATCCGGAGACCGCGCGGCCGTCGTACTCGGCATACGTGCGGAAGTTGGCGTCGATCCACGGGAGCAACTGCGCGATATGGAACGTCTCCCAGTTCCGGGGGCCGACGTTGGAGCTCACCGGGTTGGAGTACCAGCCCGCGTGGCCGCCGTCGGGCATCACGACGATGACCGGCTTTCCGGCTGTCCAGGCACGGATGCCCATACGGTCGAAGGTGATGAAGTCCTGGTCCGTACCGCCGCCGTGGAAGAGGTACAGGACCGGGTAGCGGCGCCCGCCGGTGTGGTATCCGTCGGGGAGCAGGACGTTGACTCCAGGATCCCAGCCGATCGCGTCGGTAGCGAAGCGGTAGTACCACATGCGGGGATCGCTCTCGTTGTGGTCCACGATCCGCAGCCCGAAGCCGTCGCCCGCCGCACTGGCCGCGGAGGCCGAGGCCAGGACCCCGCCTGCGCCCAGAGCCGTCGCCGCGGTGATTCCGCCGATGGCCCTGATGACACTTCGACGGCTGGGACTGTGGGAACTGTGATGACTCAACTTGATCTCCTGGTCTGGAGGTTATGGGGGGAATCACGTTCAACGGACGCCGGGGCACCGGACGCCGGGGCACCGGGGCGGGAGAGTCCTCGGCCGGGAGTCAGGCGGAGTACCCCTTCGGAGGGATCAGCGTGGCGAGCTGGTCGAAGGAGATCCAGTAGATCTGGTTGCCGCCGAAGGAAGCGGGGTCGGCTATGAGGACGGTGCGGTCCACCTCGTCGTAGCCGAAGACGGTGAAGTAGTGGTAGATCGTCTGGTCCGAGGGGTACCCGGGCGGCTGATTGCCCGGCGGCGCGACGATGTTGGCCACCAACGGGTAGTTGCGGTCGATGTCGAACACGATGTCGGACCAGAGCAGGTCCCGCTGCGCCTGGGTGGGCGGGTCGTTCGGCATTTCCTTGGTCTCGTACCAGCCGCCGCCGAGGTTCGCGTTGAGTACGCCGGTCACCTGGCCGATATGGTCGGTGCCCGCCTCGGTGGTGCCGAGCTGCCGGGCGAGCTCGCCCTGGGCCGGCGGGGCGGTGCGGGCGGAGAGGGCGATGCGGGTGGCTGCCGGACCGCACCAGTAACCGGTCTCCTGGACCTGGTAGTCGATCTGCAGCCAGTGCGCGCTCCGGGTGCGTCCGGAGTCGACGCTCAGCCGGCTGCCCGGCCGGTCGTACCCGCTGACGACGGCCGTGCCGGCCTTCGTGCCATGGGCGAGCACGGACACGGCCGGGATGCCCGGCGCGGACGAGGCGTGGGCCGCCGTACCGGGAAGAAGGAGGGCTCCGACGACGGCCGCGGCGGCCGTGAGGGACACAAGTCTCTTACGCATGAAGGCTCCTGGAGGGGGACAGGCCCTTGCGGGAAACGGCTTCGGGGATCACCCGGCCGTGTGCGGCTGCGGAACCAGCGTGGTTCCTCACCCTCCACGGGCACAAGCGCCGTAAGCCCAGGCTTACGGCCCGCCCCGGCACGGCCGGGCCCGGCGGGTTACGGACGGACCGCACGCTCCTCCGTGGCCAGCAGGGCCCGCCCCTCCGCCGTCGCGACGTGGAAGGCCCGTCCGCCTCTGCGGACGGTGGTGATCAGACCCGCCGCGCGCAGCACATTGAGGTGCTGGCTGACGGCCGGGTGGGTCACATCGAGCAGCCGGGCGGCCTCGACCGTGGAGCAGCCGGTGCGGGCCGCGCGCAGAACCCCCGCCCGGGTGTGGCCGAGCAGCGGCCCCAGCGGACCGGCGCCCGTCGTGGTGCGGCCGTCGAAGGCGCTCCCGGCCCAGTCGGCGGTGTGGTGGATGGGATGGACGAGCACGGGCGGCAGGTCTCCGTCCGCGAGCGTGATCGGTGTGGGCCAGCAGAAGAACGACGGCTGGAGTACAAGTCCCCTGCCTTCCAGGCGCAGTTGCTGGTCGACGGGGTAGGTGACCTCCAGTACGGGCGGGCGCCAGCGGAAGTGCGGGCCGAGGCCGGTGAGCAGCCCCTCGGTGCCGCCGTCCAGCAGGCTGTGCAGGCGGAGGGCACGGTCGGCGTCGACATGGGCGCGCACGCGTTGCCAGTGCGGTTCGAGTGCCTCCAGCCGGTAGGCGTGCAGAGCGTCACCGAGCCGGCGGAGGGCTTCCCGGTCCCCCCTGGCCAAGGAGCTCGTCCAGCCCGGGAACCGGGTGGGCGAGGACAGCTGTGTCAGCTCGGTGCGCAGGCGCGTGCGCGGCGTGCTCATCAGGGTGTCGACCGCTGCCTGCATGGTGGTGCGGTCGCCGGAGGTGGGGGTGAGGAAGTCCGGTGAGTAGCCGCGCGGCGGCAGCAGACTGGACAGCAGCCGGCGACTGCCCGAGAGGCGCGGCCGGGCCCAGCGGCGCCAGGCGCCGAACACCCTTTCCCCGTCGCGTCGTTGCAGGGTCTGCACGCTGTTGCTGATCTCCCAGAGGAAGTCCGGGCCCGGGGCCACGCGGACCCGCGCCAGATCCTCGGACGTGAAGTACACCCGCAGCATGGTCGCTCCATCGTGAGGTGAAGGTGTGCTGATGCCGACCGCGGCCATATCCATCGGTTCAGTGATCATGCGGAGGCGGGGAGTTGTCCGGACACGCCGCCGCACCCCGGCAGCGTACCGCCGTTCGGGCGCCGCACGGGTGGGAGTTGATGAGCGCGAGCGCGGCAGGGCCGGGGCGGACACGAGGGGTGTCCGCCCCGGCCCCGCGGGATCAGCCGTTCCCGGTGGCCAGCTCCGCGCGGACCACGCGGGCGGCGGCGACGAGGTTCTCCAGGGAGGCGCGGGTCTCGGGCCAGCCGCGGGTCTTCAGGCCGCAGTCGGGGTTGACCCACAGCCGGCCGGCCGGGATGGCCTCAAGTCCTGTACGGAGGAGGGCCGCGGCCTCCTCCCTGCTCGGGACGCGCGGGGAGTGGATGTCGTAGACGCCTGGTCCGGCTTCACGGGGGTAGCCGTGCGCGGCCAGTTCGCGGGCGACCTGCATGTGGGAGCGGGCCGCTTCCAGGCTGATGACATCGGCGTCGAGGTCGTCGATGGCCTCGACGATGTCTCCGAACTCGGCGTAGCACATGTGGGTGTGGATCTGGGTGTCCGGACGTACGCCGCTCGTGGTGAGGCGGAACGCCTCGGTGGCCCAGGCCAGATAGGCGCCGCGGTCGGCGGCGCGCAGCGGCAGTGTCTCGCGCAGGGCGGGCTCGTCGACCTGGATCACCGAGGTGCCCGCGGCTTCCAGGTCGCCGACCTCGTCGCGCAGGGCGAGGGCGACCTGCCGGGCGGTCTCGCCGAGCGGCTGGTCGTCGCGGACGAAGGACCAGGCGAGCATGGTGACCGGGCCGGTGAGCATGCCCTTGACGGGACGGGCGGTCAGCGACTGGGCGTACGCCGTCCAGCGGACCGTCATCGGCTCCGGCCTGGAGATGTCGCCCGCGAGCACCGGCGGCCGGACGTAGCGGGTGCCGTACGACTGGACCCAGCCGTGCTGGGTGGCGAGGTAGCCGGTGAGCCGCTCGGCGAAGTACTGCACCATGTCGTTGCGTTCGGGCTCGCCGTGCACCAGGACGTCGAGCCCCGCCTTCTCCTGGAAGGAGAGGACTTCCCGGATCTCGTCCCTGATCCGTTCCTCGTACCCGGCGGTGTCGATCCGTCCGGCCCGCAGGTCGGCGCGAGCGGTGCGCAGCTCATCGGTCTGGGGGAACGAACCGATGGTCGTCGTCGGCAGCGGCGGGAGCCCGAGGTGCGCGCGCTGGGCGGCTGTCCGTTCCGCGTAGGGCTGCGAGCGCCGTCCGTCCGCGGCGGTGACGGCGGCGGTGCGGGCCCGCACCGCGGGGTCGCTGGTCAGTGCCGATCCGGCGCGGGAGGCGAGGTCGGCGCGGTTCGCCGCGAGTGCGGTGGCGATGGTGTCGGTGCCCTGGGCGAGCCCACGCGTCAGGACGGCGACCTCCCGCGTCTTCTGCCGGGCGAAGGCGAGCCAGCGGGCGATCTGCGGGTCGATGTCGCGCTCGGCGGTGGCGTCCAGCGGTACGTGCAGGAGTGAGCAGGAGGCGGAGACGTCCACCCGGCCGGCGAGGCCGAGGAGGGTGCCGAGGGTCGCGAGGGACTTCTCGTAGTCGTTGATCCAGATGTTGCGTCCGTCGACGACGCCCGCGACCAGGCGCTTGCCGGGCAGTCCGCCGGCCGCCGCGAGGTCTTCGAGGTTGGCGCCGCCCGATTCGGTGAAGTCGAGGGCCAGCCCTTCCACCGGCGCCTTGGCCAGCACGCCCAGGGCCTCACCGAGCCGCCCGAAGTACGAGGCGACCAGCAGCTTCGGCCGGTCGGTGGCGGCACCGAGTTCGCGGTAGGCGCGGGTGGCGGCGTTCAGTTCGGCAGGGGTGCGGTCCTGGACGAGAGCGGGTTCGTCGACCTGGACCCACTCGGCGCCGGCCGCCCGCAGATCCGCGAGCACCTCGGCGTACACCGGCAGCAGCCGGTCCAGCAGGGTCAGGGGCTCGAAGTCCCCGGACACGCCCGGCGCGGGTTTGGCGAGCAGCAGGTAGGTGACGGGGCCGACAAGGACCGGGCGGGCGGTGTGGCCGAGCGCGAGGGCTTCCTTCAGCTCGGCGACCTGCTTGGCGGAGTGCGCCGTGAACACCGTGTCCGGGCCCAGCTCGGGGACCAGGTAGTGGTAGTTGGTGTCGAACCACTTGGTCATTTCCAGCGGTGCGATGTCCTGGGTGCCGCGGGCCATCGCGAAATAGCCGTCCAGCGCGTCTTCCTCGGCGACCGCGCGGTGCCGTTCGGGGACCGCTCCGACCATGACGCTGGTGTCCAGCACATGGTCGTAGTACGAGAAATCGCCGGACGGCACTTCATGGATGCCTGCGTCGGCCAGCTGCTGCCAGTTCGACCGGCGGAGATCCACCGCGGTCTCCCGGAGGGCGTCCGCGCTCACGCGGCCCTTCCAGTAGCCCTCGACGGCCTTCTTCAGTTCACGGTTCTGTCCCTGGCGGGGGTAGCCGTACACGGTGGCCCGTGCTGCCGCGGCTGCGGGCTTCGCTGTCACAGAACTCTCCTTCGCGAGATGTGTCCTGGATCCCGGGGACGGGACGCGGACGCGAAGGGACGACCGACCGGGCGGACCACGTCGCGGAGTTCTCCCGCACGTGCCGCCCGATATGTACGCCGACCCGCCCACGAGGTCACCGGGATCTCCGCACGCGATCGGTCGCGTACGGGCAACGGGCAGGTCTTCGGACTCGCGGGCACATCCGCCGGGGCAGATTCCTACTGGCCGTCGCTTCCCGGATCCGGCCGGATCCAGTGCGTATGACGGCGTTCGTTCCCACTCACCGCTGCGGGGCAGTCCCGGATTCCCACCGGGTTCCCTCTTACGACGCGTCCCGCCTGGCGGACGGGGGCGAACCAGCTGCGTCCGCCACCCTAAGCGACGGGCGGCGCCCGCACACCCCCGCCCGGATACCGGGACGCGTCACGGGCGGGGGTGTGCGGGCGAAATGACGGGCGCGGTGGAGCGAACGGACACCGGGGCCTGTCGGAACAGCCTTCGGGGCTCGCCTGTCGCTATCCGGTCACCGCGTCGAAGGAGAGCCAGGTACCCATGGGGGCCTGCTGACCCGCCCCGGGAACGGACCAGTCGCAGACACCGTACGGGAAGATCCCCGTCAGCTCCTTGAGCTGGGCTTCGGTCACCGGCACCTGGTAGTCGGTGCTGACCACGGGACGCTTGCGGCACTTGACGATGTCATTGGCCACATCGGCTCCGGCGACCATCCGCGGCGAGGTCCACACCGGGTAGAGGGTGTTGCACTCGGTGTTGCCGATGCCCTCCACCTGGGGTTCCGAGATCTTCTTCGCCCCGATGCCACGGGTCCAGCAGGCGTCGGTGAGTCCCTGCGGCCGATTGCGGACGATCTTCTCGATGGGGGCGTCGTTGCCGGGGTCCCCCTTGATGGCGGTGAGCCACTGGTCCATGTCGGCCACCATCCCGGCGAGGGTGAACCCGTGCCCGCTGGAGCGGGTGAGCATGACCTGGTTGGCGTGGGTGCCGTTGGCCTTGTCCAGGCGCGCCCGGGTGGAGAAGGAATGGAAGCGCATGTGCATGTCGCCGGTCGCGGCGTCGTCCGTGTAGTCGCGGTAGTCGATGATCGGGATGTCGGCGAGACCGGCACCGCCGTTCAGCATGCGACCGGTGCGGTAGGCGAGCCGAACCGCCTTGAGATCGGCGACGGTGCGCTCCGCGGCGGGCTTGGCGTCGTCGTCGAGGCCGCCGATGCGCCGGTTCAGGTCGATGAACCGGTCCATGTCGATGGTCCCGTTGTTCAGGGCCTGAAGTCCGTACTGGATACCGGTGTTGTCGAGCGGCCTGCGCGCCTTCCCGGTCTCCGGTACCTCGCCGTAGACGTTCACGGCGTGGCTGTACACGTCGCAGCGGGCACCGTCCGGGTTGGTGGCGGGGTTGTAGCGCTGCTCCTTGGGCAGCTGGGCAGGGCAGTACACCGTGGGGTCGATACGGCCGGCGGCCCGTGCCAGGCTGCCGATGCTCTCCCACGTGCCGAACCCGGAGACCGCCTTCTGCTGCTCCTTGGTGAACGCGTCGGGCGCGACATTGGTGAAGTAGTGGTTCAGGAGCTGGGCGTCGCTGAGCGTCTGGATCGTCCCGAAGCCGACGTCGGGGAAGCTGCAGCCGGAGAGGATGCCGTCCAGCAGGCCCGGGTAGTTGTCGGCGATCTGGTGGGTCTGGTACGAGCCGCCGGAGCAGCCGTTCCCCATGGTGAAGGCCGGTTCGCCGTACGTCTCCACGAAGCGTTCCTTGACCATGCTCATGGTCTCGGCGGCCAGCAGGTCGTTGCAGTTGTTGCCGAAGACGTTCAGCGAGGACGAGGCGACGCCGTAGCCCTTGCTCAGATACGTGTCGTTCATGATGCCGACGGTCTTGCGGCCCTGGACGTACCAGCCGCCGTTGCAGCCCCCGCCGAATCCGTACACGAGGCGCCCGTTCCAGCCCGGCCCGCGCTCCAGCGGGTCGGGGGCGGGGGACAGCGGGTCGTGCAGTACGGCCGTCTCGTAGATGCCGCGGTTGATGGTGCCGGTCTCGACGCGGACGATGTACGGCACCTTCTTGCCCGCGCTCGTCGTGGCGGTCGCCAGGTCGGCGGGACGGTCGTTCACGTCGGGCAGGGCGACGAACGTGCCGGCCGTGGTGCGGTACATGTAGTCGACGCGGGTCTCGGCCGAGCAGTTCTCGTCGGTGGGCTGCCCGAGGGTGCCGCCGGTGACCGTCTTGAACTCGGCCGTGTCACAGATGAACGGCTTCTCGTGCGGCCCGGAGAACACCGGCCCCGTGATGGGGTGGTTCTTCAGGGTCACCTCTCCGCTGTCCGCGCCCTGAGCCGTGGCCGTGAGCCTGTTCTCGCCCTTGGACAGCTCCTTCACCACGCCCATCAGCGCGTTCTCGCCGGACGGCCGGAAGCTCGATGTCACGTCCCGGCCGTCCACCGCGATCCGGATGCTGTCGGCCGCTATGGACGCGGGCGCCACGACACGTATCAGGGCGTCGTCCCCCGACACCACTCCGGGCCGCGACGACACGGCCGTCACCTGTAGCTTCTCGCTCTCGCGTTCCTGGCTGCCGGCCGGCGTCGCGGACGCGCCGACCAGCACGCCCATGAACGCCACGCCGGCCAGGCCCATCCGGACCGGTCTCGCGGCTCCTGTGAACGACATGACGGAACTCGCCTCACTTCCTGGGGTGGGAAATCGTGTGTGCTGTGCATACGCGGGCTGCGGCCGGCCCTGCCCGGCCCGGCCCGGGGCTACCAGTTGGTGAACGCCCCGTCCGACGTACGCAGGTGCGGGCGCTCGGCCGCGTGTGCCTGGTACCGGCGCGCCGCCTCCCGGTCGATGTCGACGCCGATGCCGGGCAGTTCGCTCAGCTCCACCCGCCCCGGCAGGATCGTCGGCCGCGCGGTGAAGAGGGCGGCGATGGCGGGCTCGGGGTCGGTCTGGTGCTCCTGGATCGCCGCGTTGGGGCAGGCCAGGTTGAGCTGGAGCGAGGAGGCCGCGGTGACCGGGCCGAGCGGGTTGTGGGTGGCGAGCTTGATGTGGTGGGTCTCCGCCATCGCCGCGATCTTCTTCGCCTCGGTCAGGCCGGCGGCCACCCCCACGTCCACGCGCGCGTAGTCGATGAGGTCGTCCTCGATGAGCGTCCTGAACTCCCATTTGGAGCCGTACTGTTCGCCCGCGGCCAGCGGCACCCCGGTGCGTGCCCGCAGCATGCGGTAGCTGTCCGGGTTCTCACAGCGCAGCGGGTCCTCGACGAAGAACGGACGGGCCGCCTCGATCTCCCTGCACAGGGTCAGCGCCTCCGGCGGATCCAGGCGCGTATGGACGTCGAGGATCAGCTCCACCTCGTCGCCGACCGCGTCGCGCACCTGGTGGAAGAGGCCGACCGAGTCGCGCAGGCAGCGGCGGGCGTCGAGCGTGCCGTCGGCGTCGTGCGGCGAGGCGAACCGCAGATGACGCCAGCCCTGCGCGACCAGGTCGCGGCAGCGGTCCAGGAACCACTCGCGGTCGTCGTAGCCGTCGCCGACATGCACATAGGCGGGTACGTGATCACGTACCCGGCCGCCGAGCAGTTCGTGCACGGGTACGCCGAGCGCCTTGCCGCGGATGTCCCAGAGGGCCACGTCCACCGCGGCGATGGCGGCGCCGAGTATGCGGTCGGCGGGGAAGAACCCGCGCCGGAACATCACCTGCCAGAGGTGCTCGATACGCCTCGGGTCCTCGCCGACGATCAGCTCCGCGAGGTGCTCCAGACCGCCCGCGACCGCCCGTTGGCGCGACCTGATGCCGACCTCGCCCAGGCCGTGGATGCCCTCGTCGGTGTCGACCACGACCAGCATCATGCTGTCGCCGTGGTCGGGAAGAGTCAGCACTTCCAGGCCGGTGATCTTCATTCCACTCCTCTATGAAAACGTTCCCGCGATTTCAGTGCCGTTCTTGAGAGCACATCATCGACGGCAGTCGAACCGGAGCGCAAGACCCATGCATACAGAAGGTTTTCCTGGATGAAATAGTCCTGACACATCTCTTGACATGCTGTGGGAACGTTCGCAAACATCAACCGCAATCGCAGGATCCAGATGTGAGGCGGCCGGGTCACCGGCTCAAGACGACGAGGAGGCCGTCCGTGGCAGTAACGATCCGGGAGGTGGCGAGCGCCGCGGGTGTCTCGGTGTCGACGGTGTCCCGTGCGTTCACCGCACCCGACCAGGTGCAGCCGACGACACGGCAGCGCATCCTCGACGCCGCGGCCAAGCTCGGCTACTCCCCCAACCCGGCGGCCCGTTCACTGCGCGGCGGCGGCACCGGAACGCTCGGCCTGATCGTCCCGGACATCGCCAACCCGTTCTTCCCGCCGATCATCAAGGCGATGCAGGCCCGCGCCCGGCATCTGGGCTATACGGTTCTGGTGGCCGACAGCGACGAGCGCGAGGCGGACGAGCTGGCCGCCATCGCGGCCGTGTCGAAGCGGGTCGACGGCCTGATCCTGTGGGCCTCCACCCTCACCGAGGACCGGCTCCACGAACTCGCGGGCCGGATGCCGCTGGTGGTGGTGAACCGGCATGTGCCGGGCATCCCCGAGGTCCGGATCTCACTGTCCGCCGGCATCGCGCAGGCCGCCGAGCTGCTGAAGGCGTACGGCCATCGGCGCTGCGTATTCATCAACGCGTCCCGCGCCGAGCTGAGCCGCGGCAAGTCCATCCAGGAGTCCTTCGAAGCCCTCGACCTCTCCCTGTCCGAGCTGGGACCGTACGAGCCGCGGTTCGAGACGGGCGTGCACGCCGCCACCCTCGTCGCCGCCCATGAGGCGACGGCCGTGATCGCCCACAACGACCTGGTCGCCCTCGGCGTGCTGCACCAGATGGCCAATCTGGGCATGAACGTGCCGCGCGACGTCAGCGTCATCGGCATCGACGACACGCTGCTCGCCTCCGTCTCCACCCCGAGCCTGACCACGATCAGGATCGACCCCGAGGAGATCGCCACGCGTGCCGGGGACCTCCTGATCGAGACGATCGCGAGCGCGACGGGCCGTACCGGCACAGGTCCTGACATCACGTCCCCCGTCGTCGAGATCGGCTCCCGCCTGATCCCCCGCGCCTCGACGGGCCCCGCACCCGCCCACTGATCCACGACGCGCGCCACCGCGGCGCGCCGAGCACCCCCTACACCGCACCGAGCCCACTCCTGCCCTTCTTGGAGCCGTTATGCCCAGAAACTCCCGCTCTGCAGCCATCCTTGGCTGCATGGCGCTGACCGCGACCCTCGCGGGCTGTTCCTCCCTCACCCCGAGCAGCGCCGGAGGGGACGGCGATCTCGTGCTGCGGGTGCAGGGCATGCCGCCGGCCACCGACAAGCCGGGGGTCGCCCTGTTCAAGAAGCAGGTGGCCGACTTCGAGAAGGCCAACCCGGGCATCAAGGTCAAGGGTTCGACCACGGTCTTCGACCCGCTGACGTTCTCCGCCAAGCTGTCCGGCGGCAATGTCGAGGACGTCATCAGGGTGCCGCTGACCGAGCCGCAGCGGCTCATCCAGCAGAAGCAGGTACAGCCGATCACCGGGCAGCTCAAGGAGTGGGAGCACTTCAAGGAGTTCAACCCCCAGGTCCTCCAGCCGCTCACCGACAGTGCCGGCGATGTGTACGGCGTCCCGCAGAATCCTTACGCCCAGGGCCTGGTCTACAACCGCGAGCTCTTCGAGAAGGCCGGCCTCGACCCCGACCGGCCGCCGGCCACCTGGGCGGAGGTCCGTACCGCCGCCAAGAAGATCAGCGACAGTACCGGCAGGGCGGGCTTCGTCCACGAGTCGAAGGACAACCAGGGCGGCTGGCAGCTGACGATGCTGTCGTACGCCTTCGGCGGCGAGCTGCAGAAGGAGGAGGGTGGCAAGTACACCGCCACGCTCACCGGGGAGCCGACGAAGAAGGCGCTGGGACTGCTCAAGGACATGCGCTGGAAGGACGATTCGCTCGGCAAGACCCTCCTCAACAACCAGAACGACGTGATCAAGCAGTTCGCGGCCGGGCAGGTCGGCATGTTCATGGGCAGCCCGGGGACGTACCGACTGGCGAAGATGCAGTTCGGCATGGAGAACACCGACGCCTTCGGAGTGGCCCCGATGCCGCAGTCCGGCGGCGACTCGACACTCACCGGCGGCGACATCTACATGGTCCCCAAGTCCGCCGACAAGAAGCACGCGGCAGCCGCGGTGGACTGGCTGACCTTCGCCTACGCCAAGCCGCAGTACAGCACCGACATGGCCGCCGAGCAGGCCAAGGCGCTCTCCGCCGACCCGAAGTCCGCCGTGGGCGTGCCGACGCTGCCGGTCTTCGACAAGGCGCGGCAGGCCGAGATCGATGCCGCGATCAAGCCGTACGTCAATGTGAAGCTCCAGAACTTCAAGCCGTACACCGACGGTCTCTCCACGCTGAAGCTGAAGCCGGAGCCGCCGTTCCAGGCGCAGACGCTGTACACCGCGCTCGACCCGGTGGTCCAGGCAGTACTCACCAAGCGCGATGCCGACATCGACGCCCTGCTCGCCTCGGCCGAGAAGGACGTCAATGCCAAGCTCGCCGCGGACCAGAAGTAGCCGGCCCATGGCCCTGCTCACTCCGTCCCGGCGCCCGGCCGCCGCGTCCAAGGAACCCGCACCGCGGACCCTGCCGCAGCGGCGGCGCGGCACCGGCGCCCGCAAGCAGCTCACGGCCTGGCTGTTCCTCGTTCCCGCACTGCTGGTCTTCGGGCTCTTCGCCTGGTGGCCGATCGTGCGCAGCCTGCTGATCAGCTTCCAGAAGACCAACCTGGTCGATCCCGCGGTCTGGGTCGGTCTGGACAATTTCCGTGCCCTGTTCGACGATCCGCTGCTCGCCACCGCTGTCGGGAACACCCTGTTCTTCGTGGGCCTCGGCCTGCTGATCGGCTTCCCGGCGCCGCTGGTCCTGGCCGCGATCATGTCGACGGTGCGGCGCGGCGCCGGCGTCTACCGCTTCCTGGTGTATCTGCCGGTGGTCATCCCGCCCGTGGTGGCGATCCTGCTCTGGAAGTGGTTCTACGATCCCGGGAGCGGGCTCTTCAACAACGTCCTCGGCAAGGTCGGGCTCGGCCCGTACTCATGGCTGGAGTCCTCCGACAGCGCCATGCTCTCGCTGGTCCTGGAGTCCACCTGGGCCGGCATGGGCGGCGCCGTCCTGATCTACCTCGCGGCGATGGTCGGCATCCCCGGCGAACTCTACGAGGCCGCCGAGGTGGACGGCGCCGGGATCTGGCGGCGGATCTGGCATGTGATGCTGCCCCAGCTGAGGTCGGTCATCGGCCTGTTGCTGCTCGTCCAGCTGATCAACACGGTGCAGGTCTTCACCGAGCCGTACGTCTTCACCGGCGGCGGACCCGACAACTCCACCCTCACGGTCCTGCTGCTGATCTTCCGCTACGCCTTCCAGGACGGCGAGTACGGCCAGGCCGCCGCGCTCTCCTTCCTGATGGTGCTCGCCCTCGCCCTGCTCTCCGGGGTCTACCTGCGGGCAACCCGCAGCTGGAGCACGTCATGACCACGCTCACCACCTTCGTCTCCACCAGCGACCGCCAGCGCCCCGGCGTGCGCGCCGCAGTGCGCTCCATCCAGGTGCTCACCCTGATCCTGCTGCTGCTCATCGGCATCGGACCGCTGTACTGGATGGTCAAGGGCGCGGTCTCACCGCCCACCGAGCTCACCACCCAGCCCCTGGCCCTCTGGCCGGACCGGCCGGCCCTGGGCAACTTCTCGACGGCGTACACCGATCTGAGCGTCGGCCGCTATCTGATGAACACCTTCCTGGTGGTCGGCGGATCGTGGTTCGTGCAGCTCTTCGTCTCGGCCACGGCGGGCTTCGCCCTTTCGGTGCTCAGGCCGAAATTCGGCAAGGTCATCTACGGGGCGATCCTCGCCACGATGTTCGTGCCGTACACGGTGAACATGGTCAGCCTCTTCATGACCGTGATCGATGTGCCGTTCCTGCATCTCAACCTGGGCGACACCTACTGGGCGATCTGGCTGCCGGCCGGGACGAACGCCTTCACGGTGCTGCTCGCCAAGCAGTTCTTCGACGCCCTGCCCAAGGAGCTGTTCGACGCGGCGCGGGTCGACGGGGCGAGTACATGGCAGCTGCTGACCAAGATCGTGCTGCCCATGAGCAAGCCGGTGCTCGCCGTGATCAGTCTGCTCGCGGTGATGCACTCCTGGAAGGACTTCATCTGGCCGCTGGTGGCCATCACCGACCCCGAGAAGCAGCCGATCAGCGTCGCTCTCGCCCAGCTCGCCACACAGGCCCCGCAGGACCAGCTGATCGCCGCGATGGTGCTCGCCGTCGCCCCGCCGGTGCTCGTCTTCGTCGTCTGCCAGAAGTACATCGTCGCCGGACTCGGCTTCACCGGAGTCAAGGGCTGAGTTCCGCCGGAACCGGCAGCCGGGCTCGCACCGACCGCACCACACCTTCCGCTCCGCATCCGGAGCATCCGGAACACCCCGACCAAGAGAAGGGCACCTCCATGTCAGTCGCCCGTCGCAGATTCATCCAGGGCACGGCCGTCGCCACCGGCGCCGCACTGCTGCCGGCCGTTCCCGCACACGCCGCCGACCCGGTCACCATCGAGGCCGACGGCATCACCCTCGTCGGACGCAGCGACGGCAGCGTCCTCGTGCGGGACGGCGCGGGCACCGACCGCATCCTGCTCAACCACTTCATGTTCAAGGACTCCGCGCTCGGCCAGCAGCGCACCTTCGGCGGTACGCCCGCCCGGATCACGCTCCCCGACGGGCGGCCCGCGATCCAGGTCACGTACACGATGGCGAGCGGCACCTCCGGAATCACGGTGCGCGGCACCTTCGACGTCACCCCTCGCAAGGCGCACATGAAGTGGGAGGTCGGCGGCTCCAGCACGCTCACCCCGGCCGGCTTCATGTTCTCCCGCACGGTGTACGACGCGAGCGCGGCGGAGTCGTACGAGGCACTGACCGTCTGGGAGCGCGACGCCCGGGGCGGCATCCCGTACGAGGTGAACGCGGGCGGCGCGTACGTGGAGACATGGGCGGGATCGAAGGGCTTCTTCTGCCTCCCGTCCACCAACCCCGCGAACACGAACGCCACCTGGGTCCACTCCCCCGGCACCTCGACCGGCGCGAGCACCGCGGTCACCGAGGCCGATCTGGTCCTCGGCGATCTGCGGCCGCGCGGGGCGGGGGCGCTCGCCGCCAAGAGGCCCCTCGGCGTGGAGGTGTGGACCGACCAGCCGTTCAACCTCTACAAGGCGGCCGGGCAGACGATGACGCTCAAGGCGCAGGTCGTCAACGGCTCCGCCACCACCAGGTCGGTGAAACTCACCTGGTGGGCACGGGACTTCGGCGGCAAGAAGCTCGCCGGTGGAACGCTCTGCAAGAGCCTCGCGCCGGGCGCCGCCTGGGATGCCTCCTTCCCCGTGACCTCGCCCTCGCAGAACATCGTGTTCACCGAGGTGGAGGCGGTCAGCGGCAGTGACAGGGCACTGGCCCGCACGAATCTGAGCGTGCTCCCGGAGTTCACGTACAAGGCGGGCAAGGAGTCGATGTTCGGCCTCGCCAACTACCCCTGGCTGCTCAAGCCCAGCAGGGAGGCCGTACTCGGGCTGGTCAGGACGCTCGGCATCAAGTGGATCCGGATCGCCTACGCGGGCGCCCCGGGCATCGACACCGCGACCCTTGACGCGAACGGCATCGGGCACAACGTCGAGCTGAGCGGCATCCCCGTGGGCGGCAGTGCGGAGCAGATCGCGGCCTGGGCCGACACGAACGTCGCCAAGGCCCTGGCCGCCGAGGCCGCGTACTTCGAGGTGAGCAACGAGGTCAACCAGCCCTGGATGTCGGGCCGCGGCGCCGACGCCTATGTCCGGGACGGTCTGCGCCAGGTCACCACGCGCCTCGACGCGGCGGGCTCGCAGATGAAGGTCATGAACGCCGGCCTCGGCGGCATGGACTACGTATGGACCAAGAACTTCCATGCCGCGGGCGGCTGGGACCTCATCGACGCCTTCGCCTTCCACCCCGGCCGGGGCAACTTCACGCCCGACTTCGCCCCGCCGCCGGAGGAGTGGACGCAGGGGTCGGCCGGCACGTACTGGAACTTCCTGGGCGCGCTGCGCAAGGCGAACCAGGTCCTTCAGGAGTACGGCGGCGACAAGGAGCTGTGGCTCACGGAGGCGTACGCGCCGACCCGGCCCAACGCGTGGTGGAGCGACACCTACCGGCACGCCGCGGAGAACACGCTGCTCACGCTCGCTCTCGCCAAGGCCGAGAACGTGCGCGCCGTCAACTGGTACCAGCTGCACGACTCGACGATCCACCACCCCCAGGAAGCCGACCCGGCCAACGCCGAGTACCACTACGGCCTGATGAACCGCGACACCAGCGCCAAGCCGTCGCTCCTCGCCTTCGCGACCGCCGCCCGGGTCCTGGACGAGGCGGAGTTCGTCCGGCACCTCTCCTTCGCGGACAAGGACATCAAGGGGCTCCTCTTCACCACCCCCGGTGGACCGGTGTCGGTCATCTGGAACCGCAAGGACGGCTACACCCTCAACACCGAGCACGGCGAGGATCCCTGGTACGCGTCGCCGGAGCCCTGGGTCGACACCTGGACGACCAGGACCGCGGTCGTCGCCCACTCGGGGACGGTCGACGGCACGGTGCGGGAACTGAACTGCATCGGCCAGGAACGCACTCTGAAGGCCTCCGGCGGCAAGGTCACCCTCACCCTCGACGGTGCCCCGCGCGTCTACTACGGTCTCGCAGCCAATCCCGACTGGAAGTAAGTGACGTACGACATGAGGAACGAAACCGCACGGCACGACATCACCGTCGTCGGCGGCGGCCTGGCCGGGGTGTGCGCGGCGATCGCCGCGGCCCGGCTGGGCCGGAGCGTCGCGCTGATCAACAACAGGCCGGTACTCGGCGGCAACGCGAGCAGCGAGGTCCGGGTATGGGTGTGCGGCGCGACCGGCCACGGCAAGAATCACCATGCCCGTGAGGGCGGCATCATGGGCGAGCTGCTCGTGGAGAACCAGTTCCGCAACCCGGACGGGAACCCCTACTACTGGGACGCCGTGGTCCTGGACGCCGTGCGCGCCGAGCCCGGCATCACGCTCTACCTCAACACCGACGTGCGCGAGGTCGACGCCGAAGGCCCGGACGAGGCCCGGCGGATCACCGCGGTCACCGGCTGGATGATGGGCTCGGAGCGGCGGATACGCTTCGAGAGCTCCCAGTTCCTCGACTGCACGGGAGACGGCCTGATCGGCCACCTGGCAGGCGCCCACCACCGGATCGGCCGGGAATCCCGCGCCGAGTACGACGAGGCATGGGCTCCGGAGACGGCCGACGGCATCACCCTGGGCTCGACCCTCCTCTTCTACACGAAGGACGCCGGCCGCCCGGTCAAGTTCGTGCCGCCGGACTTCGCCAAGGACATCACCGAAACCTCGATCCCGCAGCGCCGCATCATCAAGGCGGGCGACAACGGCTGCGCGTACTGGTGGATCGAGTTCGGCGGCGAGCTCGACACCGTCCACGACAACGAGCGCATCCGCGACGAGCTGTGGTCGGTGATCTACGGCATCTGGGACCACATCAAGAACTCCGGTGAGTTCGACGCGGCGAACATGACCCTGGAGTGGGTGGGCTCGGTCCCCGGCAAACGGGAGTACCGGCGCTTCCTCGGTGACTACGTCCTGCACCAGGGCGACATCCTCGGCCAGACCGAGTTCACCGACCGGGTCGCCTTCGGCGGCTGGTCGATCGATCTGCATCCGCCGCAGGGCATGTACGCCACCGAGGCGGGCGCCAGACAGCTCTACGCGGACGGCATTTACCACATTCCGTACCGCAGCCTCTACTCGGTGAACACCGAGAACCTGCTCTTCGCCGGGCGCAACATCTCCGCCAGCCATGTCGCCTTCGGCTCGACACGTGTCATGGCGACCTGCGCCACGATCGGCCAGGCGGCAGGCACGGCGGCGGCACTCTGCGCCACCGGGGATGTCACCCCGCGCGAACTCCCCGTACCCGAGCTGCACCGGGCGCTGCTGCGCCAGGACGCCTCGCTCATCGGCCTCGCCTCGACGGACCCGGACGACCTGGCCCTGCGGGCGACGGTCACGGCGTCGTCCGCCCTGAGCGGCCTGGCGGTCGAGGAGCCCGACGAGCGATGGCCGCTCACGGCGGACGCGGGACTCCTCCTCCCCGCCGACCCGGACCTCTCCGGGGTGGAACTGCTCATCGACGCCGACCGCGACACCGAGATCGTGATCGACCTGTACGACCCCGAACTCGGCCAGAACTACGTCCCGCGCCGCCTCGTCGGCTCCACCACCCTGCCCGTCACCGCCGGTGCCCGTCAGTGGCTCAAAACCGGCCTGGAGTGGTCTCCCGAAACCCCGCGCAACGCCTTCCTGGTCATCCGCGCCAACGATGCCCTCGCCCTGCACCGCTCCGACCGGCCGACCCCCGGCGTGCTGTGCTTCACCCACGTCCCGCCGCGCCCGTCGGACGAATCACCGCAGTTGCTGCGCGAGTGGACGGACAAGGGTCTGCTGCGCCGCACCTTCTGCTTCCGCGCGGGAGAGACCGCGGCCTACTCCCCCGCCAGGGTCACCGACGGCTACGCCCGCCCGTACGCGGGACCGCACATGTGGGTCTCCGCGCCACTGGCCGACGCCCCCTCCCCCTGGCTCGAACTGGCCTGGCCCGAACCCGTCGCCCTGAGCCGGATCGAGGTCATCGCCGACGACGACGTCAACGAGGACCTGATCAACCTGCACCACCACCGCACCCCCTTCGACACCCTCCCCACCCTCCTTCGCGACTACCGCGTCGAGGCACGGGATACTGACGGCAACTGGCGCGAAATCGCCCATGTGGCGCAGAATCGGCGGCGACGGCTGACGCACACACCGGAGCCGCTCACCACATCGGCGATCCGGGTCGTCGTCGAAGCCACCAACGGGGCGGCGTCGGCGCACATCGTCGCCGTGCGCGCCTACGAGTAGAAGAACCGACGCAGGGAGTGACTGGATGGTCGTCAGAGCGATGGTCACCGGGGCCGCGGGGCGGATCGGGCGAGCGGTCCTCGCGCTGCTCGCCGAGCGCGGGATCGAGGCGAACGCCCTGGTCCTCGATGATCCCGGCGACCTCGCGGCGCGCCTGGTCGTGACCGGCGACGCAGCCGACACGAAGACCGTACGGGCGGCCCTGGAGGGCGCCGACGCGGTCATCCATCTGGCGGCCATCCCGACTCCCGCGCGCAACACCGCACTTGAGGTCTTCGGGGGCAACAGCCTCTCCACCTTCACCGTCCTGGAGGAGGCCGGCCGGGCCGGGATCCGGCACGCGGCGGTGGCGAGCTCCTGGGGGGTCACGGGCCTGCCCTGGACGGACGCCGAGGATCCGCATCCGCCGTACGCACCGGTCGACGAGGCGATGGCCTCCCAGGTGGCCGACCCCTACGGCCTCTCCAAGCAGGTCGACGAGCTGACGGCGCGGATGATGGCGCGGCGGCACGGGATGAGCGTGGTGTGCCTGCGCTATCCGTTCGTGGGCGGCTTCGAGGAACGGCTGCACGCGCAGGCCGCCCGGCTCACGGCCGACCCCGCCGCCGGGGCGCGGGAGCTGTGGACCTACCTGGAGGTCCATGACGCGGCGAGGGCCGCGCTGCTGGCCCTGGACGTACCCGGCCGCGCGGCGCACGCGGTACACCTCTGCGCCCCCGAGATCATCGTGCCGTACCCCACTGAGGAACTGCTGCGGCGCTACCACCCCACCACCGTGCTGCGGCGCCCGCTGCCGGGCCGTACGGCGCCGGTCGACACCTCGGCCGCGCACAGGCTGCTCGGATTCACGGCACACAACCTCATCGGCGGCGGGGCGGCCGTCCCGGGTTGAGGCCGCGGCGGCCGCCGGGCCGCCACCTCACCCGCACCCACTCGTCAGCCCTTGTCCGAGGCCGCGGTTACGATCCCGGCCATGCGTCTTGAAGATCAGCTGGACACCTTGGCGGACCTGGGGCTGCCGCTCGCGGCCGGACGGACCGTGGAGGAGTTGCTGCACTCGCGGCCGCGGGAGGCGTACGAGGCCGAGCCGTTCGACCTGGTGCTGTTCGCGCTGGGCTGCGCGGTCGAGGAGGAGCCGTGGGAGCGGTGGTTCTGCGACCGAGCATGGCACTTCGACACCGAGTGCGTGCGCGGGCCTGGTTCGTACGTGGCGGTCGCCCGCCGGCTGTGCCGGATCACCGGCCGGCCGGACGCCCTGTCCGACCTGCGCGACCACGTCGACCTCGGTGCGGAGGAGGGGTGGATCGCCTACACGGCGGACGGCCGGCGGGTCAGCTGGCCCATCGACATCAGGGACGACTGGGCCGATCTCATGGTGGTCGGCTATCTCATGGACGAGCTGGAACACGGGGGGCGGCGCTTCCATGTCCGGCACAACGGCCAGGCCATGACGGTCTTCTTCCTGGACGACGACGCGGCCGGACGGCTCGACGCGTTGGCCGGTGGGCGGACGGTCGCCCCGTTCCCGGGATAGCCGACCGCGCTCGCCCGTACACCGCGCCTGGGACCTGACGGCCGGCCCGGCCGGTGTCCGTGCCCACCGGTCCGGGCCGGGCCGGTCCGGGCCGGTCCGGGGCGGGCCGGTCCGGGGCGGGCCGGTCCGGGGCGGGCAGGCCCTCGCGAGCGGGCCGGATCGGGCCGAAACAGCTGTTACACAACGATCATTGAGTGCCTTCGAACCGCCTCGGCATACTTCAGAGCCCCGGGGTCGTACGCATATTCGAACACGCCCCCGTGCGGGCCGGGCCCTCGCCCGCCCGATCCACTCCTGAGCAGGGGCAATCTTGCGTAAACGATCAAAGAAGGCGTACGCCGTCGTCGCCGCGGCCGCCGTCGTCCTCACCGCGGGCATGACCGGCCCGGCGGCGGCGCGGCCCGGCGGCCCGGACACAGCCTCCCCGGTCAGCGCCAAGGACTCGGGGACAGCCGGCAGCGCCATGCACACCGTCACCCTGATCACCGGCGACCGGGTCCTCGTGGACTCCCGTGGCCGGGTCGGCGGTATCCAGCGGGCGAAGGGCCGGGAGGACATCCCCTTCTTCACCCAGACCTACAACGGCCGTACCTACGTGGTGCCGCGTGACGCCCGGCGGCTGATCGCCGACGGCACGCTGGACCAGCGGCTGTTCGACATCACCGGACTCGCCGGGCCGGAGAGCCGCAAGGCCAACCGGGCCGGGCTCAAAGTGATCGTCGGCTACCGGGGAGCGGCGGCCGAGTCCGCCCGTGCCGGGGTGCGTTCGTCCGACGGCACCACCGTCCGCCGGACGCTGTCGGCCCTCCACGCCGATGCCGTCACGACCGCCGGTGCCACCGACAGCACGGGCACGCTGTGGGACGCCCTGACCCGTCAGCAGCGCGACGGGTCGGCGGCCAGGACCTCCGGTATCGCGCGGATCTGGCTGGACGGCGTGCGCAAGGCGTCGCTCGACCACAGCACCGGTCAGATCGGTGCCCCGGCGGCCTGGGCCCGTTCGTACGACGGCACGGGTGTCAAGATCGCCGTCGTGGACACCGGGATCGACGCCACCCACCCGGATCTGGCGGGCCGGGTGGTGGCGGAGCAGAACTTCAGCGCCTCCCCGGACGCCAAGGACCGTGTCGGACACGGCACGCATGTGGCCTCCACCGCGGCCGGTGCGGGAGCGAAGGACGCCCGGTTCAAGGGCGTGGCACCCGGGGCCCGGCTGATCAGCGCCAAGGTTCTGGACGACCGCGGCGTCGGTGACGACTCCGGCATCCTCGCGGGGGTCGACTGGGCCGTCGCGCAGGGTGCCGACATCGTCAACATGAGCCTGGGCAGCCCCGACACCGCGGGAATCGACCCACTCGAAGCCCAGGTCAACAAGATCTCCGCGGAGAAGGGCGTCCTGTTCGCGATAGCCGCGGGCAACAGCGGGCCTTCGCGGGGCACCGTCGCGTCGCCGGGCAGCGCCGACGCGGCCCTGACCGTCGGCGCCGTCGACGACAACGACCTGATCGCCGACTTCTCCAGCGTCGGGCCCCGCACCGGGGACAAGGCCGTCAAGCCCGACATCACCGCGCCGGGCGTGGAGATCACGGCGGCCGCGGCGGCCGGCGTCCCGGATCAGAACCCTCCCGGATACGTCAGCCAGAGCGGTACGTCGATGGCGACCCCGCATGTCGCGGGCGCCGCGGCGATCCTCAAGCAGAAGAACCCCACCTGGACGGGCGCACAGATCAAGGCTGTCCTGACGGGCTCGGCCAAGGGCGGCTCCCACACGGTCTTCCAGCAGGGCGCGGGCCGGCTCGCCGTCGACAAGGCGATCGACCAGAGCCTCGTCTCCGAGCCGGGCTCGGTCAGTCTGGGCACCCAGCAGTGGCCCCACACCGACGACACGCCCGTCACCGAGCAGGTGACGTACAGGAACAACGGCACCGCCGACGTGACGCTGGACCTGTCGCTGGAGGCGCCCGTCGGCGGGGACGGAAAGCCCGCCCCGGCCGGGTTCTTCACCCTCGAAGCAGAGCGGGTCACGGTCCCGGCGGGCGGCACCGCCGCCGTGGACCTGACGGCCGACACCCGGCTCGGCGGAACGGTCGACGGCTCGTACTCGGCCACGGTGGTCGCGTCCGGAGGCGGCCAGGCCGTGCGCACCGCGGCGGCGGTGGAGCGGGAGAGCGAGTCCTACGAGGTCACCTTCAAGACCATCGGACGGGACGGTGCGCCCAGCACCGGCTGGCAGGCCGACCTGAAGGGCTACCGCGAGTCCGCAGCTGGCCAGCGGTTCTTCCCGGACCTGTCCTCGGGCTCCACCACGGTCCGGCTGCCGCGCGGCACCTACAGCCTCGCCGCCGACATGCTGGTCGACCCCGCGGCCCCGCGCAAGGGAGCCGATCTGATCAACAATCCGCAGCTCTCGGTGACCGGACCCACCACCGTCACCCTGGACGCCCGGACCACCCGGCCCGTGGACTTCAAGGTGCCGGACGCGGCCGCACGCTTCACGCGCGCCGGAATGATGTACACCCTGAGCACGCCCGAGACCTTCATCATCGAGGGGGGCGAGTTCAGCGGCTTCGACAACCTGCGCACCGCGTACCAGGGTCCCAGGATGGACGAAGGCGCCCTCGCCCAGCAGTGGTCCGCGAACTGGGAGCAGGGCACCAGCGAGTACAACGTCCTCACCGGCGGCCCGGTCCAGGAGCTGGCCACCGGCTACAGCAAGACCTACGCGGCCAAGGACATGGCCCTGGTGAAGGCGAGGATCGGCTCGTCCGTACCCGGCCTCGACGGTGCCATCGCGGCGCACGGCATCCTGGACTACGGAGGCGGCGTCGAGGCCCCTTACTCCGTGCAGTCCGCACCGGGCACGCGGAAGGTGTATCTGTCCACGGCCGACGGGGCCTCGTGGAACATCGTCGCGGGTGTCCTGGGCGAGAAGGACCCGACGGGCTACCGCCCCCTCGACTCGGCGTACGAGCTCGGCGGGCCGCAGCGGTTCGTGGCGGGGAAGACGTACACCGAGGACTTCAACATCGGTGTTCTGGGTCCGCGGATGAACGCGGGCGACGGGATCGTACGCGACGGCGACGACATCTACGGCGCGTTCCCGCTGGTCAGTGATGGGGCAGGCCATTCCGGGTTCGCCCAGTACTCCAGTGCCGGCACCACCGTCCACCGCAACGGCGAGCTGTACGTGCGCAAGGACGTCGCCATCGACGAGGAGCCCTTCACGCTGCCGGCGGACTCCGCCACGTACACGGTGTCGACCACGATCAACCGGAACCCGGCGATCAACCGCACCGGGACCCGGATCGACGCCTCGTGGACCTTCGACTCGGCCCGCACCGAGAGCCCGGCCGAGCTCCCGGTCTCCACGGTCCGGTTCCTGCCGCAGCTCGCGCCGGACTCCACCGTCCCGGCGGGCGGCAAGCAGACCTTCCCCGTCGCGGTACAGGGAGCGGCGGCCGGCGCCAATCTGAAGACCCTGCAGGTCCAGGTGTCGTACGACGGCACGACATGGCTGCCCGTCCCGGTCAGCGCGGACAGGATCACGGTGCGCGCCCCGGCGAAGGACAAGGCGATCTCGCTGAAGGCCGTCGTGACCGACAAGGCAGGCAACCGGTCGACGGTCACGATCCACAACGCCTTCTTCGGCAAGTGAGGCGAACCCGGGCCGGAGCCCACGGGCGGCGCACGATCGGGTGAGACCCCGACGAGCGGCACACGGCACCGGGTGAGTCGAGGAGAGCGGCCCGTCGGAACGAAGGTTCCGGCGGGCCGCTGCTTTCGTGTGCGGTCCGCCGGAAGGCCCGACCGGCCTCCTCGTCACCGGTGCCCGGCCGGCTCGCCCGCCCTCCGCCGAGGCTCAGCGTGCCGACACCGGCACCGGTCGGACGGGGCAGTCGGCCGGGGCGAGGCGCCCGTCCTGCCCGACCAGACGTACGGACACGGCTCCCCGCGCATGCGCCGCGTACGCGGCCGTGCAGACGATCTGGTCGCGGGCGGGGGCGGTCAGCCGTGTCACCCGCAGGCGCAGCCCGACCTCGACGGTGAGGCCGTCCCTCACGATCCGGTCCACGGGCGATGCCGTACGGGGCAGGGAGGGAGCGCTACGGAGCCCGGCCCGCCGTTCGGCCTTGTCCGGTCCGGCGAGCAGGGCGGTGACGGCCGCGAAGGGCGAGAGGGATTCGTCCTCACCCACCGGGGGCGAACCCCCGAGGCTGTGCCGTCCGTACGGCTCGTCCGGGCCGGCCGACGGGTCGTCCGGCCCGACGGGGACCGCGGCGCTGTTGCGCCACTCCGATTCGACGGCCCGTGGCACGGGCAGCAGTTCGCCGTCGGGCGAGAAGAAGAACAACAGCACGCGTCCCTCGCGCGGGGGAAGCAGATCGGCGACAACCGGGCCGCCGGCCTCGATCACGGCCGTCTCCTGGATACCGCAGCCGGCGAGCGGGCCACCGGCGAGCACCAGCAGCGCGGCGGCGAGCCGGACCGCTCGACGCCCATGGTTCGCCGGCTTCTTCACGCGGTGGCCTCCGTCCGGTCGCGGCTGTCCGCCGGCCTCGTGCCACCGTGCGCGGGCGAGGGGTCCTCCGGTGCGCCGCTGCGGGACGCGGGCCCGTCGAAGGGCAGCTCCACGGTGAACAGGGCACCGCCGCCGGGCGCGTTGTCCGCGCGGATCGTGCCGCCGTGCAGCTGTACGTTCTCCTCGGTGATCGCAAGCCCGAGGCCACTGCCGATCGAGCGGGAACGTGCGGCGTCCGCCTTGTAGAAACGGTCGAAGATGTGCGGCAGCGCGTCCGGCGCGATCCCGGAGCCGCTGTCGTGCACCTCGGTGATCAGCACACCCCCGCGTGCCGACAGCCGCACAGTGACGGGTTCGGCACCGTGGCGCAGGGCGTTGCCGACCAGATTGGCCACGATGACATCGAAGCGGCGCGGGTCGAGGCGGATCCGCAGACCGTCGGGCAGCTCCGCGCGGACCCGGCCGAGCCACTGCCTGTCGGACAGGGTTCTGCGCACGGCCTCCGCCGCGTCCACCTCGTCGGCGTTGAGCTCCGCCGCACGGGCGTCGAAGCGGGAGATCTCCATCAGATCCTCCACCAGTACGGCCAGTTTGCCGGTCTCGGCACTGATCAGGCGCACCGCCCGAGCGGTGTCCGGGGCGAGTGTCCCGGCGTCCTCGTCCACCACGTCCGTGACGGCGAGCATCGCGGCGAGCGGGGTGCGCAACTCGTGCGAGACGTCCGAGGCGAAGCGCCGGGCCCGCGTCCCCGCGTCCCGCAACTCCTGCACGGAGCGTTCGAGGCGGGCTGCCGACTCGTTGAACGTCCTGGCCAGGTCGGCCATTTCGTCCCGGCCGTGCACGGGGATACGCGTGTCGAGCTGCCCGCCGCCCATGGAGTTCGCGGCGCGCCGCAGTTCGCGGACGGGGCGCAGCACGCTGCGTGCCGCGAGCAGTGCGGGCACCAGGGCCACCACCAGTCCCGGCAGCGCGCCGTGGCGGGCGGCGGTCACCAGGGCGTCGATGTCCACCTCCTCGTTCGTCATGGGCATCACGGCGAAGAGGACCAGGCCACTGGGCACCGCGCCGCCGCCCGCCACGACCCGGGTCATCACCGGCATCCCGATCGTCAGATACGCCTTCCCGTCCTTGACGACCCGCTCGAAGCTGCCGTGCGGCGAAGTGAGCACCGTGCGGCGCAGCTCCGCGGTCAGTACGCCGGAGACGGGCCGGTCACCCGAGGAGGCGCGCAACGAGCCGTACTCGGCGAAGACGATCCACGGATGCGGTTTGGCGCGCGCCGCGATGTCGTAGAGGTACCACCTCAGCGAATCCGGGTCCAGCGGCAGGCTGGGGACGAACCGCTCGACCTCCTCGCGGAAGGAGGCGACGGCCGTGTCCTGCGCACGTTCGAGGACCGCGCTGCGCGCCTCCCGATAGGTCAGCGCGGCGGTCGTCACGGCGCTGACTGCGGCCACCAGCAGGAACGCGATCACCAGCCGGGTGCGCAGCCCGAACGCGGCGGTCGCTCCAGGCATCCTCACAGGGGCCCGAAGCGGTAGCCGAAGCCCCGCAGGGTCTGAATGTACCGAGGGCTGCCGGACGGGTCTTCGATCTTGGCGCGCAGCCGGCGCACACAGGCGTCCACCAGACGGACGTCATGGTGGTAACTGTGCTCCCAGACCTCTTCCAGGAGCCGCTGCCGGCTGAAGACCTGTCCCGGCGCCGCGGACAGGTACAGCAACAGCTTGAGTTCGGAGGGTGCGAGGGCCACCCTGGCGCCCGACACGAGGACGGTGTGGCCGGCGCGGTCGATGTCGAGTTCGCCGTGGCGCTCGACGGCGGGCCTCGCCCCGACCGGGCCTTCGATGCGGCGCAGCACGGCACGTATGCGGGCCTCGATGACCTCGGTGCGGGCGGGCTTGACGATGTAGTCGTCCGCACCCGCCTCCAGGCCGACGACGATGTCGACGTCGTCGCCGCGCGCGGTCAGCATGATGATCGGTAACTGGCTGGTCTCGCGTACCCGGCAGCACACCTGGACGCCGCTCATGGCGGGGAGCATGAGGTCGAGCAGCAGGAGATCGGGGCGAAAGCCGCCCAGCGCCTCCAGACCGGCCTCGCCGGTCGCGGCGGCGAGGACGTCGTGCCCGCGCCGGCGCAGCCCGATCTCGACGCCCTCGCGCACGGAGGGGTCGTCTTCGACGAGGAGGACGCGTGGCATGGCGGTATCTCCGGAGTCATGGGGAATGGGGGATGGGAATGGGGAGTCGTGAAGGACACGGCGGTGTGGCGGCAGGGGACAGGGACGAGGACCGGATGCTCCCGTCCGCGCGGAAAGGCGGCCGGCGTCCGGTGACGCCGGGTCAGCCCGATGTCGGCGGCTTCTGTACGTCGAAGGCGAAGAGGGTGTTCTCGGCCGCGGCCACGATCACCGCACGCCCCGCGACGGTGACGCGCGGGCTCGCGCCCTGCTCCCCCGTCAGACCGTCGGCCTGCGGATCCGTTGTCCACAGGGCCTTGCCGTCGTCCGGCGACAGCGCGACCACCCGGCCGGTGGCCGAGCTGAAGTACAGCGCGCCGGCTCCCGCCACGGGGCCCGAGGCACCCTCCACGGCCGTCTGCCGCGACCACTTCTTCCGGCCGGTCGCGGGGTCGAGGGCGGTGACGAGACCGGTCTGCCCGCTCACGTAGACGGTGCCGTCCACCATGCCGGGCGTTCCCTCGAAAGTCCTGGCCAGCCGGGAGTACGTGACTTTCCGGGAAGCCGGGTCGACCCGCGCCACCCCGTCGTAGCCGGCCGGCGCCGTTCCCTCCATGTGCCGCTGAAGGAGTACGAGCCCGCCGTCGGCGGCACCCATCGGCACGGCGGGGCCGTCGACCGCGATGGGCCTGCCCAGTGTCCCCGAGGCGCGGTCGACCGTGTGCAGGGTGGGGTGGTGCACCTCCGAGGCGTCCAGCTCCCCGTCCGTCGCGCACATCGCGAGGAGCCGCGTTCCCAGGGGAACGGGAGCGCACCGCTCGCCCGTGGGGAACGGCGTCGTCCAGGCGACCTCACCGCTGTGCGCGTCCCGGGCCTCGAAGCGGGAGTTGAAGGCGTCGACCGTCACCACCGCGGAGCCGACCACGAGGGCGTCCTGGGACCGGCCCGTGACGGCCTGCGACTGGGCGCCGGACGGCACGGACCACAGCTCCCGGCCGCTGTTCGCGTCGAGGGCCACCACCTCGCTGGGAGGGTCCTGCGGGGCGTCCTGGGCGGCGATGCGGTAGCCGAGCACCGTGTCGTCGGTGGCCCCCACCAGGTGCATGCCCTGGACGGGGACACCCGGGCTCTTCACCGTCCACACCGGCGCGCCGTCCAGGGCGCTGATACGGGTCGCGACCACACTGCCGCCCCCGCAGAACAGCGCGTCGCCGTGCGCGAGGCAGCGCAGCTCGTCGGGGATGTCCTCGCGACCGCCGTGCACGGTCCTGCGCCACGGCTCGAAGCCGTCCGGAAGCGCGGCACCCGGCGCCGCGACGCTGTCGCCCTTGTCGCCGCCGTTCCCCCCGCGGTCGCCCGCCTTCAGCGCGGCGGCTCCCCCGCCGATCGCCGCGACCGCGACCGCGGCCGCGAGCACGGGCCGCCATCGGCGGTGCAGACGGCGGCCGACGGTGTTCCCGGGACCGGCCGGGGTGGCGGCCGGAGCGGTGGCCGGCGCCGGAGTCGCCGCCGGAGCGGTGCCCGGCGCCGGGGTGTCCTCCGCCGCGACGTGATGCTGGGTGTTCATGTCGCGGGTGCGGCCCGTGACAACCCCGTTCGCGGCGATCCCGCCGAGGTCGGCCGGCAGGTCCCGCAGCAGTACGAGGAGTTCGTCCGCGGAGGGACGCCCCTCCGGCTCCTTGTCCAGGCACGACTCGACGACCACGCGCAGAGCCACCGGCACCGCGCCCAGCGACGGCTCCTCGTGCACCACCTGATATGCCGTCATGTAGGGGCTGTCCGCGTCGAAGGGCCCGTGCCCCGTCGCCGCGTACACCAGCAGCGTCCCCAGCGAGAAGACATCGGACCGCGGCCCCACACCACGCGGCGCCTGCAACTGCTCCGGCGACATGAAGGGCGGCGTACCGATGACCCGCCCCGTCATCGTCAGCGTCTGCTGGTCCACGGCGCGCGAGATGCCGAAGTCGATGACGCGCGGGCCTTCGGGCGAGAGCACGACGTTCGAGGGTTTCAGGTCACGGTGGACGACCCCCACCCGGTGGATGTCGCGCAGCGCCTCGGCCAGCCCGATCGCGAGCCTCCTCAGCTCCGCTCCGTTCAGCGGGCCCTCGGCGGCGATGTGCTGGGCCAGCGTGTGCCCCTCGACATAGGTCGTCGCCATCCACGGCTGCTCGGCCTCGGGGGCGGCATCGACCACGGCGGCGGTGAACGCGCCGCTCACCCGCCTCGCCGCCGCCACTTCCTGCCGGAAGCGGATGCGGAACTCGTCGTCCCCCGCGAACTGCTGGTGGATCAGTTTGATCGCGACAGGCCGCCCCGAACTCGTACGGGCCAGAAAGACCGTGCCCATGCCACCCGAGCCGAGCCGAGCCTCCAGTGGATAGCCACCGATCTCGACCGGATCACCTCCGCGCAGCGACACTCTTCCCGACCTCCCGTTCCCCGTGCATCTCTGCCACCACGGGCCTGCGTACCTGTTCTGCACACAAACTAGCCGCAGGGCAGTACAGCAGAGCAAAGCGGGTGACGAACAGGGAGCCCGGGGCCGCTCGCGTGCCGCACAAGACGAAGCCCGGACGAAGCCCGGACGATGATCGCAGATCCCATGGATCGTCGCAGCCACGGCGGCAGGCCGAGAACTCCGGGAGGGAGGGAGACCTCCTGGCACGGCGCCTGCGCGCGCCTCCCCCCGCAGCGGACAACCGGCCGAGCCCGCGCATGGGCACACACGCCCCCTACGGCGCGTTGGGCGGAGTGACAAGGGGCCGACGAGAGCGAGAGCGCGGGTCGGCAGCACCGACGCCGTTGCGCAGCGCCGACCGTCCGGTCCGCCAGGCGTTCAGGAGATGCGAGGCCAGTCGGCGCTCCAGGTGCACAGTGGCGTCCGCTCCGAAGGCCACCTCGGAGTCCAGGTGCGGCTCTTCGGCGAGCAGGCCGCCGATCACCTCCCGGCGTACGACCTGTTCGTGCACGGCGTCCGCCTCGACATGCTCCGTGTAGAAGCGTTCGGCCGCAGGCCCGGCACCGCTGCGCCGCATCGCCGCGGCGAGCCGACGGGATCCGGGCGACGAGGTGACCTCGACGCAGGCGAAATGGCCGACCAACGCTCCGCGCAAGGCTCGGTGCAGGCCGAACAGCGTCATGACGTTCACGACCGCGAGGGCGGGGGCGGGGGCCGCCTCCACGTAGTGGCCGTAGCGGGTGTTCAGACCAAGATCATCCATCAGCTCGGTGAAGAGCTGGGCATGGATGTCCTCGGCCCGCCCGGCACCGAACTCGTCGTACTCGATGGCGACCATGCCGGCCTTGGCCCGTCCGCGCAGCCGGGGGATCACCCAGGCGTGCGGGTCCGCCTCCTTGAGGTGGTAGAGCGAGCGCAGAGCCGCGTATTCGCGGATCTGCCACAGCACTCCCTCATGCTCCAGATGGTGGGCGATGCCGCCGCGTGGGTCGGTGGGCTCGACCAGCAGTTCACCGAAGACCACGTCCGTCGAGCGTCCGGAACGGACATCTGCCCGCAGAGCGCCGAGAAAACGCTGTTCGAGTGCCCGGCGCAACGGCATGAGCACGGGGTCCCACTCACGGTCCTCGGCGACGTCGGCGAAGCCCTGGTAGTGCAGTTCGTAGAGTACGTAGAGGGCCAGTTGCAGGTCCTCCCCGTACGGGTCGGCGGCTGCGGCCCCGTCCACCCCGGGAGGTGCCTGTCGCGGCGAGGCAAGAGCTGCGAACAGACCCGCCGACAGCGGTCCCCGGGAGGTGGGAACGACCGGGCCCGCAGGGTTGTGGTCAGTGGGGGGCGCCGTCATGGGAGCCCTTCGGGTCGCTGCCGGACGGCTGGTCGCAGTCCTCGCGGCGGCCGGCGCCGGAGGGCTTCGTACGTCTGCGGTGACTGGTGTCGCACCAGGGGTACGCGCGGCTGCGCCGACAGGTGCAGACGGCGACGACGAACCGGTCGGAAGCGGCGATCGTGCCGTCCTCCTGGACGATCTCCACCGGCCCGTCGATCAGAATCGGACCATCGCGGACAACGGTCATACGCCTGGCACGGTCAGCTTCGTTCGGCACGGACGACCACCGGTTCCTCTGCGCCCTCGCCGGCGCCGATCAGTCCCTGGGCCCGCGGCCACGGCAGCCGTCGGGTGACCGCAGGACCGCAGGGTACGCGGGCCCGGTCCGTCACCGAGCGGCGCGGACCGGCGGCAGCGGGCCGTCGGAACGTTTCCTCGGCATCGCGGAGTCCGGAACGCACCAGGAGTTCCCGCCGTCCACCGTGCCCCGCGTCCCGGGCGTGCCGCACGGCGTCCTCACCGGGCCGTCCGCCGGCCATCGCCGCGACGTGGTGGTGAGCAACCCACCGTACGTGTCCGCGCCCCACGAACACCGTCGTCATCGGAAACCTCCACGGGGGGACAGACAGGTTCAGGTCTCTGCTCGTCTCGCCGGGCGGGTGCCCCGCCCATTCAGGTTCGGTCCGGCGGCGCTCCGCCGCCACTTCACGGCGTTCCCGGCCCCCTGCCCGCGCCAGTACGCGCCCGGCACCCGGCGTCACCCGAGCGCACGGCCCGATGGGCACATCCGGGGCAGCGGTGCCATGTTTCGCACGTGGACCCGTGGCAACCCGGTCGTGGTCGGCGCCGTATCGCCGTCGCCGGTACGGGCCGTGCGCCCGGGGGTGGAGAGCCCTACGGGCAGGAAGGAGAACGTCATGCCGGCAGGATCCAGCCGCAAACGCGAGCGTCAGTACGAACACGTGAAGGAGAGCGCCGAGAGGCGCGGGGAGTCGGAGAAGCGCGCGAAGGAGATCGCCGCCCGCACCGTCAACAAGGAGCGGGCCCGCTCGGGTGAGTCGAGGACGGCGAGCAGGACGTCCACACAGGACCCCAAATCGGCCTCCCAGCGAGGCGGAGAGCGCTCGCACAAGGGCGCGCAGGGCCGCACCAGGGACCAGCTGTACGAAGAGGCCAGGAGGAAGAACGTCGAGGGCCGCTCAACGATGAACAAGGAGCAGCTCCGCCAGGCCGTCAGCCGCTGACCCACCGGGTCCACTGCCTGCCGCGCGGCGTGACGGCGCTGCGGCCGGTGTTCAGGCAGTCGCCGCACGCCGGGCAGGCATGTGCCGCGCCCTTCGCGAGGCCGTTCGATCACCGTCAGGTCCGGACCCCGCGACGCGCTCCCCGTTCGATCGCGCAGAGCTACGGAGGATCGGCGGCAGGACCCCCGCGAGCGATCCTGGTCAGCCCAGGAAACTCAGTCGAACCTGGCGGTCGGGGTTGTCCATGTTCGTATCGACCAGGCACACCGACTGCCACGTCCCCAGTGCCAGTTGTCCGGCGATGACCGGCAGGGTGGCGTGCGGGGGGACGAGGGCCGGCAGCACATGGTCGCGGCCGTGGCCGGGGCTGCCGTGGCGGTGCTGCCAGCGTTCGTCGGCGGGCAGCAGGGTGTGCAGGGCCGCGAGGAGGTCGTCGTCGCTGCCCGCTCCGACTTCCAGGACGGCGATTCCCGCGGTGGCGTGCGGCACGAAGACGTTGAGCAGACCGTCTCGGCCGGCCGCGGTGCGGGTGAGGAACTCCTCGCAGTCATGGGTCAGGTCGGTGACGGTCTCCGTGGAGCCGGTGGCGATGCGCAGAACACTGGTGGTGAAGCTGTCGGCCATGGCTTCATCCTCCCGCCCGAGCGGCAGGATGGCACGTCCACGTGTCGAGACGCCATTGACCGGTTCCGCAGCGCGTCGCTACGTTCAGCGACATGTTCCGATCAGCTCTGCTCACTTCGCGCGGTCACATCGACCTGCTGCGGGTGGCCTCCGCCGCGTGTCGCCGCGGCTGCTGACGTTCTCCCAGCGCATGTTCCGCCCGCTCTGACCGGGTGTTCCGTTCGCCCGCTCCGAGCGGGTGCGCGCCCCTTTTGCCGTACGTGGCCCCGCCGTGTCCGGGTCCGCCGGAACCGCGGCGTGATCCCTGTGCCACCGCCGTAGCCGTGGTGCGGGTGCGTATGACCCGGGTGGCGCCGTTCCGCTGTTCCTCGCCCCTGCCCGTGGACTGCTCGTGGAGCCCTCATGACCCTCGGCCACGCATCCGCATCCGCATCCGCATCCGCATCCGCCCCACCACCCGGCATACCCATCGACCCGGTCAAGCCCTCCGCGCGGCCGAGTCCGCCGGATCTCGAACACGTACTCCCTTCGTCCGCCCGCGGGACGCGTCTGCGGTCCGTTCCGCGCCGGCTGCGCCGTACGGCCGGTCCGCTGCTGCTCGCCCTGTGGCAGGTGTTCAGCGCCACGGGCGTTCTGCACCCCGACGTGCTCGCCTCGCCCGGCACCATCGCGGGGGCCGGGTCCGGTCTGATCGCTGGCGGGACTCTGCCCTCCGCCATGGCGGTGTCGCTCCAGCGGGTGGCCGCCGGTCTGCTGCTCGGCGGAGTGGCCGGGACGGCGCTCGCGCTGGTCTCGGGGCTGTCCCGGCTGGGCGAGGACCTCGTGGACGCGACCGTACTGATGCTCCGCACCGTCCCGTGGGTGGGGCTGATACCGCTCTTCATCATCTGGCTCGGCATCGGTGAGGCTCCGAAGGTGGCGCTCATCGCGCTCGGGGTCGCCTTCCATCTGTACCTCGACGTCTATGCCGGGATACGGGGCGTGGACGCCCAACTCATCGAGGCGGGACAGTCGTTGGGGCTCAGCAGGTGGGCCATGGTGCGCCATGTGGTGCTGCCGGGAGCACTGCCCGGAGCCATGACCGGACTGCGGTACTCCCTCGCCACCGCCTGGCTGGCGCTCGTCTTCGGCGAGTCCGTCAACGCCGACGCGGGAATCGGCTTCCTGATGAACCAGGCCCGGGACTTCTTCCGCACCGACGTGATCGTCGTCTGCCTGGTCGTCTACGCCTTCCTCGGCCTTGCCGCCGATGCCATCGTCCGGACTCTCGAAAGGCCGCTGCTGCAATGGCGACCGACTTTCACAGGCCAGTGACCGCCCGTATCCCCGCCCGGCCCGAGGGGCCGGAGGCCGCCGTACGGGTCGCGGGGCTGACCCGCGCCTTCGACGGGCGCCCGGTCATCGACGGTCTCGATCTCACCCTGCGGGCCGGTGAGTTCACCGCCCTGCTGGGGCGCAGCGGCTGCGGGAAGTCCACGCTTCTGCGGGTGCTGGCCGGACTCGACCGGGAGATCGACGGCACCGTTCTCGTACCCCGCCGGCGGGCCGTCGCCTTCCAGACACCCCGGCTGATGCCCTGGAAGAGGGTCTGGCGCAATGTCCTGCTCGGACTGCCCGGAAAGCCCGGAAAGCCCGGACGAGCGGTCGCGGAACGGGCGTTGGCGGAGGTCGGACTCGGGGGGCCGGCCGGGGCCTGGCCCAGGACGCTCTCCTGCGGGGAGGCCCAGCGCGCGCCCCTGGCCCGAGCCCTGGCCCGTGAGCCCGATCTGCTGCTGCTCGACGAACCGTTCGGCGCGCTCGACGCGTTGACCCGGATCCGGGCGCAGCGCCTGGTGGCCGAGCTCTGGCAGCGGCGCGGCTGCGCGGTGCTGCTGGTCACCCACGACGTGGACGAGGCGCTGCTGCTCGCCGACCGGGTGCTGGTGATGCGGGACGGGGGGATCGCGTACGACTCTCCGGTCGCCCTGGACCGGCCGCGCGGTGTCGGCGCCGCCGGGTTCGCCGCTCTGCGCTCCCGGCTCCTGGCCGAGCTGGGGGTCGAGGGTCCGGATGCCGCCGCGCACGAGGCCGTCTGAGCCCCGCCCTCTCCCTCTTCCCCTCCCCCGTCCCGTACGGCCCGGTGCGCCCCCGGACGTCACCGGAGATGGTCGACCTTCAGCTCCGGCCCGCCCCTCCTGGAGGCCGTCAGCGCCCAAGCGGTCGACGTGGGTGGAGTGAGCAATACACCGCCCGTCTTCGCCGCGGGTTCCGGCTCGAAGTGGGTCTTCGAACACCCGGAGGCCTGGGCGAGGGTCTGGGCGAAGGAGACGGGCCTGCCGTACGAGGTGGCGCTGGACGCCGTGAAGCTCTCCTACGGAACCCGTGTCCCGGTGGCCGTCGACGCGGCCGCGATCGCCTCCGAGCAGCAGATCGCCGGCACCTTCGCGGAGCTGAAGCTGATCCCCCGGCGCTTCTCCTTCGCCGACCACGTCGACACCCGTTTCAACCGCGGCCTCCCCCCGTCGTCCGTCACTCCCCGCTCGTACCGAAAGGCCTCCTCGTGAACGTTCATCTGCACTGGTTCCTGCCCACCGGCGGCGACGGCCGGACCCCTCGTCGACCGGCACGCATACACGGACGGCGGCATCGGGCGCGACCGGATCACACCGGTGTCCGGGGTGCGCGCTCCCGACATCGAGTACCTGGCGCAGATAGCGAAGGCCGCGGAGCAGCTGGGTTTCGAGGCCGTGCTGACACCCACCGGCACCTGGTGCAAGGACGCCTGGCTCACCACGGTCGCGCTGGCCCAGCACACCGAGCCCGAGCCGGGTTCCTGGATTCTCCGGGCGGGAAGATCCAGGAACCCCCCGCAGTTAGTAGAAGCGTGAACGAATTTGGGGTGCGCGAGCTGGACGTGGCCGTGATCGGCGCCGGACAGGCGGGGCTGTCCGCCGCCTACCATCTGCGGCGCTCCGGTCTGGAGCCGGACCGGGACTTCGTGGTACTCGACCACGCGCCCCGTCCTGGCGGTGCCTGGCAGTTCCGCTGGCCCTCACTGACGTACGGCAAGGTCCACGGGATGCACGCACTGCCCGGGATGGAGCTGACGGGCGCCGACGACAGCCGGCCCTCGTCCGAGGTGATCGGTGAGTACTTCGAGGCGTACGAACACCGCTTCGGGCTGCGGGTGCACCGCCCGGTCGAGGTGAGCGCCGTGCGCGAGGGGGACGAGGGACGGCTGCTCGTGGAGACCTCCGAGGGCACCTACGCCGCACGTGCGCTGATCAACGCGACGGGTACCTGGGACCGGCCCTTCTGGCCGCGCTACCCGGGGCAGGAGACCTTCCGGGGACGCCAGCTGCACACGGCGAACTACCCGGGGCCCGGGGAATTCGCCGGTCGGCGCGTGATCGTCGTCGGTGGCGGCGCCTCCGGCACTCAGCATCTGATGGAGATCGCCGAGGTCGCCGCCGCGACGTACTGGGTGACACGGCGGGCCCCGGTCTTCCGGGAGGGGCCCTTCGGCGAGGAGCAGGGGCGGACCGCCGTGGCGATGGTGGAGGAACGGGTACGGCGCGGGCTGCCGCCGCAGAGCGTGGTGAGCGTCACGGGTCTACCGCTCACCGATGCCGTGCGGCGCGCGCGTGAACAAGGGGTTCTCGACCGGCTCCCGATGTTCGACCGGATCACGCCGACCGGGGTGGCCTGGGAGGACGGGCGGACGGTCGAGGCCGATGTGATTGTCTGGGCGACCGGTTTCCGGCCCGCCGTCGACCATCTGGCGCCGCTGAAGCTCCGCGAGCCGGGAGGCGGCATCCGGGCCGAGGACACCCGGGCCGTACGGGACGGGCGCGTGCATCTCGTGGGGTACGGCCCCTCCGCCAGCACCATCGGCGCCAACCGGGCGGGGCGGGCGGCGGTCCGGTCGGTCCGGCGTCTGCTGGACGGGGCCGGACGCGAGGAGGCCCCGGCGGCCGTTCCCGCCTGACCTGAGGCGTCCGGACGCGGCGGCGCACTCCCGCCGGGGTCCGCTCAGCCCGCCAGGGGCCTGCCTCAGCCCGTCCGTGGCGGCTCAGCCCGTCGTGGCGGCTCAGCCCGTCCGTGGCGGCTCAGCCCGTCCGTGGCGGCTCAGCCCGTCGTGGCAGCGCGGCGGTTGCGGTTGAACTCCTCGACGTTCTTCATCTGCTCCGCGTAGCTGTCGGTGAAGCGGGTGTCGCCCGGCTTGACCGTGACGAAGTACAGCCAGGGTCCGGGCGTCGGGCTGATCGCCGCCTTCATGGCCTGCTCCCCCGGATTGCCGATGGGCGTCGGCGGCAGCCCCTTGCGCTCGTAGCTGTTGTACGGGCTGTCGATCCGGGTGTCCCCTGTCGTGGTGTCCAGGGTGGAACGCTTCAGCGCGTAGTTGAGCGTGGAATCCATCTGGAGGGGCATGTCGCGGGCCAGCCGGTTGTAGACGACGCGGGCCACCTTGCCCATGTCGGTCCCGGTGTCGGCCTCGGCCTGCACCACGCTGGCGATCGTGACCGTCTGGTAGACGGAGACGCTGTTGCGCTGCGCCCCCGCGGTGATGTGGTCCGCGCCGAAACGCTTGAGGGCGGTGTCCACCATGTAGCGCAGCAGGCTCTCGGGGGTGGTGCCGGAGTCGACGGGGTACGTGGCGGGGAAGAGGTACCCCTCGGGGTTGCCCCGGGCCTCGGCCGGGAGTGCGAGGCCCGCGGTCGGCACGGCCTTCCCGGTGGTGCCTGCCGCGACACCGAGGGCCCTGTCGGTCGCCTCGTACACCTGGGAGGCCCGTCGCCCCTCGGGAATCAGGAGTGTGCGCGGCTGCGCCTTCTTCTCTTCCGTTCCGCTGGTCAGCAGCAGGGGAATCAGTACGGCCGCCGCCACGACGAGCGCCGCGCCGACCAGAAGGACCAGCCGTCCGCGTCGCGTCGGACGCATTCCACGGCGGGGCCGAACGTCCGGGGACTCGTTCACCATGCGGGCACGGTAACCCGCACCCTCGCCCTCGTCCCGGACCTCGGCATCGACGACACGAACAGCGCCCGAACAGACAGAACGCACGAACAAGGGAGCGGGTGTTCGCTGGAACGTGTGATCGTATCGATTTTCGTTGCTCAACTCCGGCGCGGGGCCTGATGATTACAGAGCGCAGGCAACGGGCTGCAGACCGCGACTGCGCAGTCCCACATATGCATCACGCAACAAGGAGAAGCACCAGATGAACTTCCTCACCAACCTGCTCGCCGGCATCGTCCACTTCGTGGGTTGGCTCGTCTGACCATCGCATCACCGGCGCCGCCGCTCCCCGTCCCACGGGAGCGGCGGCGCTGCCGTTTCCGCAGCTCATGAAACCGCCGGGACGGGCTGGGCGTCGCGGCGGACCAGGGCCGCGTAGCGGCCGCCCCGGCCGAGCAGCTCCTCGTGCGTACCGCGCTCGGCCGTTCGGCCGCCGTCCAGGACGACTATCTGGTCCGCGTCGCGGACCGTGGAGAGCCGGTGGGCGATGGTGATCGTCGTACGCCCCGCCGAGAGGGAGTCGATCGCCTGCTGCACAGCGTGTTCCGTACGGGTGTCCAGGGCGCTGGTCGCCTCGTCGAGGATCAGCACCGGGGGGTCCCGGAGAATCGTGCGGGCGATCGCCAGCCGCTGTTTCTCGCCGCCCGAGAAGCGGTAGCCGCGCTCGCCGACCAGCGTGTCGTACCCGTCGGGCAGGGAAGTGATGTGGTCGTGGATCTGCGCGGCACGCGCCGCGGCCTCGATCTCCTCGTCGGTGGCGTCCGGCTTGGCGAAGCGCAGATTCTCCGCGACCGACGCATGGAAGAGATACGTCTCCTGGGAGACCACACCGACCGCGCGGGCGAGGGTGTCGAAGTCCAGGTCCCGCACATCGACGCCGTCCAGCGTCACCCGGCCGCCGGTGACGTCGTACAGGCGGGGCACCAGATAGCTGAGGGTGGACTTGCCGGAGCCGGTCGGCCCGACGACGGCCAGGCTGCCGCCCGCCGGAACCTTCACATCGATGCCGGTGAGGGTCGGGCCGTTCTTCTCGTCGTAGCTGAAGTCGACGTCCTCGAAGGCGACCTCGCCGCGGACCTTCTCCAGACGGACCGGGTTCTCGGGTTCGGTGATGTCCACTTCGAGGTCGAGATACTCGAAGATCCGCTGGAAGAGCGCGAGGGAGGTCTGCATCTGCACACCCGTGGACAGCAGGCTCACGGCCGGACGGAACAGGCCCTGCTGGAGCGAGACGAACGCGACCAGCGTACCGATGGAGACGGCCGTGCCACCGGACTGGAGGGTGAGACCGGCGGCCCAGTAGATGACGGCGGGCATGGCCGCCATGACGATGCCGATCGTCGACATCCGCCACCGTCCGGCCATGCTGGAGCGCACTTCCAGGTCGACCAGCCGCTCGGACTCCTCGGCGAATCCCCGCGTGAGGGAGTCCGAGCGGCCCATGGTGCGGCCCAGCAGGATTCCGCTGACCGAGAGGGACTCGGTGACCGTGGCCGCCATGGCGGCCATCTGCTTCTGGCGCTGCGTGGTGATCCTCTTGCGCTCCCGGCCGACGCGCCGGCTGATCCAGACGAACACGGGCAGCAGGAGCAGGGAGACCACGGTCAGCCGCCAGTCCAGCGCCAGCATGGCGACGACGGTGGCGATGACCGCGGTGAGGTTGGAGACCAGCGACGTCGCGGTGGAGGTGACCGTCGCCTGCATGCCGCCGATGTCGTTGGCTATGCGGGACTGCACCTCACCCGTGCGGGTCCTGGTGAAGAAGGCCAGCGGCATCCGCTGGAGCTGGGTGTAGACGGCGGTGCGCAGATCGTGCATGACCCGCTGGCCGACCGTGGTGGAGATCAGGGTCTGCAGGACGCCGAACACGCTGTTCATCACGGCGGTGAGGATCATGCCGAGGGCGAGCAGCGTGAGCAGCCCCGTGCGCCCCTGCGGGATCGCGGTGTCCAGGATCTCGCGGAGCAGGAACGGGGAGGCGACCGACACCAGTGACGAGGCGCCGACCAGCAGCCCGACCAGCGCGAGCCGGCCGCGGTAGGGACGGAAGAGCCGGAAGATGCGGCGCAGCTCGGCGGGCGGCTGGGCGGCATCCCGGGGCGGGGGTGTCCACGTGGGTACGTCGGGTTTCATGTGCTCCTTCGCCGGGCTTGAGACACAGACGCATGTCAGGATTTCAAGAGCATAGCTCATTGTTACCTATACTCACAATGAACGGAGTCCTGATATTGTTCCCGTATGGACTCCCCCGACTCCGACGGCCTGCTGGCCGAGCAACTGCTGCGGCTGACGCGCAGGCTCCACCGCATCCAGAGCCGCCAGCTGGAGCCGGCAGGCATCACCCCCGCGCAGTTCCGGCTGCTGCGCACCGTCGCGCAGTACGACGCCGCGCCCCGGATGGCCGATCTCGCGCAGCGCCTGGACGTCGTACCGCGGGCCGTGACCACCCTGGTGGACGCCCTGGAGGCGGCCGGCCGGGTGCGGCGCGCCGCTGATCCGGACAGCCGCCGGGTGGTGCGCATCGAGATCACCGACGAGGGGCGCTCCACGCTGCGCTCCCTGCGCAGCGCGCGCCGGGCCGCCGCGGAGGAGATCCTGGCCCCATTGTCCGCCGATCAGCGCGAGGTGCTCGGCGGACTGCTGTCAGCCCTGGTCGACGGAATGCCCGAGCGGCACTGCTGACATGCTGAAAGGGAACGGGCGCGGTGTACCGCGCCGAGCTGCTTGAGGAGACTTTGACATGCCGTTGCTGGAGCCGAACCCGGAAGCCCTTCGTCCCGGTACGGTGCGTGAGCCCTCGCCCGACCGGGTGCCCGACCGGAACGCGCAGGGCACCCCCGAGCCGCTGCGCTCCGAACTGACCGCCCTGCTCGGCGCCGGCAAGGTGCTGTGGAAGGTCTCCGACCTCGTGCGGTACGCCTCCGACGCGAGCCCCTACCGGTTCCTTCCGCAGGTCGTCCTGGTCCCCGAGAACATCGACGACATCTCGGCGATCCTGTCGTACGCGCACGGCAAGGGCCGCGACGTAGTCTTCCGGGCCGCGGGCACCAGCCTGAACGGCCAGGCCCAGGGCGAGGACATCCTCGTCGACGTACGTCAGCACTGGACGGGGATCGAGGTCCTGGACGACGGGGCGCGGGCCCGGATCCGGCCGGGAACCACCGTCATGCGGGCGAACGCCACGCTCGCCCGGCACGGACGGCTGCTGGGCCCCGACCCGGCCAGCGCCATCGCCTGCACCATCGGCGGGGTCGTCGCCAACAACGCCTCCGGGATGACGGCCGGGACGACCCGCAATTCGTACCGCACCGTCGCCTCACTGACCTTCGTCCTGCCCAGCGGCACGGTCGTGGACACGGCCGGTCCGGACGCCGACGGAGCACTGGCCCGCGCCGAGCCGCAGCTGTGCACGGACCTGCTGGCCCTCAAGGCGGAGATCGAGGCGGACGCCGCACTCACCGCCCGGATCCGCGCCAAGTACGAGATCAAGAACACCAACGGCTACCGCCTCGACGCCTTCCTCGACGGCTCGACCCCCGTGGAGATCCTGCGCGGGCTGATGGTCGGCTCCGAGGGCACGTTCGGCTTCATCTCCGAGGTCGTCTTCGACACACTGCCGCTGGACCGGCGGGTCTCCACGGCGCTGCTGTTCTTCCCGTCGCTGACCGCCGCCGCGGCCGCCGTTCCGCGGTTCAACGAGGCGGGCGCCATCGCGGTGGAGCTCATGGACGGCAACACCCTGCGTGCTTCGGTCAGCGTCCAGGGAGTCCCGGCGGACTGGGCAGCGCTGCCCAATGAGACCGCCGCGCTGCTCGTGGAGTTCCGCGCCCCGGACGAGGCCGGGCAGGAGGCCTACGAGCGGGCGGCGGGCGCGGTGGTCGCGGACCTCGACCTGGTCGCACCGGCGGCCTCCATCACCAATGAGTTCACGCGGGACACCCGGACGATCTCCGGCTACTGGAAGGCCCGCAAGGCGTTCGTCACCGCGGTCGGCGGCTCCCGCCCCTCGGGTACGACGCTGATCACGGAGGACTTCGCGGTCCCGCCGTCGCAGCTCGCCGACGCGTGCGAGGCACTGCTCGGACTGCAGGCGGAGCACGGCTTCGACGCCGCCGTCGCGGGTCACGCGGCCCACGGCAATCTGCACTTCCTGCTCGCGTTCGACGCCGCGCGGCCCTCCGACGTCGAGCGGTACGCCGCGTTCATGGAAGGCTTCTGCACGCTCGTCGTGGACCGCTTCGACGGGTCGCTCAAGGCGGAGCACGCCACCGGGCGCAACATCGCGCCGTTCCTGGAGCTGGAGTGGGGGCCCCGGGCGACCGAGCTGATGTGGCGCACCAAGCAGGTCATCGACCCCTCCGGGATCCTGGCTCCCCGTATCGTCCTCGACCGCGATCCCCGGGCCCATCTGCGCGGACTGAAGACGATCCCGACGGTGGAGGCGGTCGCCGATCCGTGCATCGAGTGCGGCTTCTGCGAACCCACCTGCCCCAGCCAGGATCTGACCACCACGCCGCGCCAGCGGATCGTGCTGCGCCGGGAGATGATGCGTCAGCCGGACGGCTCCCCGGTGGAGACCGGCCTGCTGGACGCCTACGGCTACGACGCCGTGGACACCTGCGCGGGTGACTCCACCTGCAAGCTGGCCTGCCCGGTCGGTATCGACACGGGCGCGATGATGAAGGACTTCCGTCACCGCCGGCACTCGCCGCGCGAGGAGCGGATCGCCGCCCTCACCGCGAAGAACTTCAAGACGGTGGAGGCCTCGGCACGGCTGGCCGTCGCGGCGGCCGACAAGATCGGTGACCGGCTGCTGGAGTCCGTGACCGGGCTGGCCCGCAAGGCCGTGCGCCCCGATCTCATACCGGAATGGCTTCCGGAGATCCCCGGCGCCGCCGCCCGCAAGCTGCCCGGGACCACACGCGTCGGTGCGAGCGCGGTGTACTACCCGGCGTGTGTGAACCGCATCTTCTCGGGGCCGGACCGGCAGCGGGAGCCCTCGCTGCCCGAGGCGGTGGTGGCCGTGTCGGCACGGGCCGGGAAGCCGGTGTGGATTCCCGAGGACGTCGCGGGGACCTGCTGCTCGACGATCTGGCACTCCAAGGGGTACGACGCGGGCAACGCGGTGATGGCCAACCGCATCGTGGAGGCGGCGTGGGGATGGACGGCGGGCGGAAAGCTGCCGCTGATCGTCGACGCGTCGTCCTGCACGCTGGGCATCGCCCATGAGGTGGTGCCGTATCTCACCGAGGACAACCTGGAGCTCCACCGGGAGCTGACCGTCCTCGACTCCCTGGTCTGGGCGGCCGACGAGCTGCTGCCGGAGCTGACGGTGGTCCGCAGGACCGGCTCCGCCGTCCTGCACCCGACATGCTCGATGGAACACCTGGGTGATGTGGCGCAGTTGCGCACGCTCGCCGAGGCCTGCGCGGACGAAGTGGTCATCCCCGACGATGCCGGGTGCTGCGCCTTCGCGGGCGACCGGGGCATGCTGCACAAGGAGCTGACGGCTTCGGCGACCGCGAAGGAGGCCGCCGAGGTCAACAGCCGGGAGTACGACGCCTATCTGTCGGCGAACCGGATGTGCGAGATCGGGATGGACCGGGCGACCGGGCGGCAGTACCACTCCGTGCTGATGGAGCTGGAGCGGGCCACCCGGCCGTCCGCCTGAGCCGACGGCGGTCGCCCGGCGGACGGTCGGGGCCGGGCGGCCGTCCGGAGCGGCGCCGCTCCATGTGACATGACCGGGCGGCACCCGCGCGCTTCGCGCTGCCCGCGCACCGGCGCGGCCCGGCCTCCCGCCGCCTCCCGCCGCCGGGACGAAAGTCCATGGTTTCGGCGCGAGAGTCCAATTGCATCCCTTGCGCACCCAGAGCCTCAACGTCCAAGGTCCATACCGAGGTTCGGGCCCCGCCGCACAGCCGGGGTCCCGGATCCGCACGCGCACCGTCAGAACCCCCATCCCCACCTGGAGGCTCGATGAACGACGACGCACAGCACGGGATCGGATCGCGGGACGCCAACGACAGCTCGCCGAGCCGTCGTTCGGTGCTCCGGACCACGGCGGTGGCCGGTGCCGGACTCGGCCTGGGCGGCCTGGGCGCCGGCGCGGCGTCCGCCGCCTCCCCCGGGCCGGCCACCGCGCTCCCCGGTCAGGAGACCGCCGACGTGCCCGCGCGCAAGGGCCGCACCATGGCCGGCGTGCCCTTCGACGGGCGTTCCACGGTCCGGGTCGGCATCGTGGGCCTCGGCAACCGCGGCGGCAGCATGATCGATCTCTTCCTCGCCGTTCCCGGCGTGCAGGTCATGGCTGTCTGCGACCCGGTGAAGGCCAAGGCCGAGAGAGCGTCCGCCAAGGTCAGCGCCGCCGGTCAGCCGGCGCCCGCCGTCTACACCAACGGTGAGGACGACTACGAGAACCTCTGCGCGCGCGGGGACATCGACTTCGTCTATGTCGCGACGCCCTGGGACTTCCACTTCGAGATGGCGAAGACCGCCATGCTCAACGGCAAGCATGTCGGTGTGGAGTGTCCGGTCGCTCTGCGGCTGGACCAGCTCTGGGAGCTGGTCGACCTCTCCGAGCGCACCCGGCGGCACTGCATGCAGCTGGAGAACTGCTGTTACGGCCAGAACGAGCTGCGCGTCCTGCGCATGGCGCACGCCGGTCTCTTCGGCGATCTGCTGCACGGCGCGGGCGCGTACAACCACGACCTGCGCGGCCTGATGTTCGACCCCGACTACTACGAGGGGCCCTGGCGCCGGCTCTGGCACACCAGGCTGCGCGGCGACCTGTACCCCAACCACGGGTTCGGGCCGGTCTCCAACTACATGGACATCAACCGCGGGGACCGCGCCGTCAGCATCACCAGCGTCGGGTCCCCCGCGCTCGGTCTCGCGGCCTACCGGAAGGAGCACATGCCGGCCGGCGATCCCAGCTGGAAGGAGACCTATATCGAGAGCGACCGGACGATCAGCCTGGTCCAGACGGCCAAGGGCCGGGTCATCCGGCTGGAGCACGATGTGTCGACGCCGCACCCCTACTCACGTATCAACAGCCTCGGCGGCACCAGGGGCGTCTTCGAGGACTACCCGGCCCGCATCTACATCGAGCCCGACCACACCAACGACCAGTGGGCGGACTTCTCCACGTACGCCGAATGGGACCACTGGCTGTGGAAGGAGCACGCCAACCCGCCCGGCGGTCACGGCGGTATGGACTACATGATGGTGTTCCGGCTGATGCAGTGCATGCGGCTCGGGCTCGTCCCGGACTTCGATGTGTACGACGCGGCGACCTGGACGGCGCCCGTTCCGCTCAGCCATCTGTCCATCAAGGCCAAGGGCACCCCGCAGCAGATACCGGACTTCACCCGCGGTGAGTGGAAGAAGGCCCGTTCCGGTATGGACTCGGAGAAGCCTGCCGGGTGACGGCACGGGGTTCCGCGCCGACCGGTGCGGAACCCCGGCCCCCGGCCGGGACGAGCGAGCCCGTCGGCCGCCCGACATCCCCCAGCGGAAAACCAGTTGCCCCGGGCCGGTGCCGGAAGCGAGCATTGCACCGTTTGCTCCCCGCACCGTACGTCGGGATCCGTCGTGGATCTCCCCCTTCAGAGCCCTGGGACGTCATGCACATTCGCGATCTTCCGTATTCGGATCCTGGCGATCCCGATGTCCGTTCAGGCCCACGCTTCCTGTACTGGCTCGGGCGCAATCAGCTCGCCGGTCAGCTGAAGTCCCTCTCCTGGGGGCTGCTCCACCAGCTGGCGATCGCCGGACTCCCGCTCGCCGTGGGTGTCACCGTCCAGGCCGTCATCGACCGTTCCGGCGAGCGGCTCGCGCTCTCCGGCGCACTCATCGTGGTTCTCGGCGTTCTCATCGCGGTCGGCGACACCATGCTCCACCGGACCGCGATCACCAACTGGATCACCGCGGCCGCCCGGGTCCAGCAGCTGCTGGCCCGCAAGACCGCCGAGCTGGGCTCCGCGCTGACCCGCCGGGTCGCCGCGGGCGAGGTCGTCGCCGTATCCACCGGCGACGTGGAGAAGATCGGATGGTTCGTCGAGGCGCTCTCCCGCTTCGCCGCCGCCGCCACCGCACTCGTGCTGATCTGCGTCGGCCTCGTCATCTATCTGCCCTCCCTCGGCGTCCTGGTGGCGATCGCCATGCCGGTGCTGGCACTGGCCGTACTGCCGCTGCTCCCCCGGGCCACCCGGCGCGCGGACATCCAGCGCGAGAAGGCGGGCAGGGCGACCGAGCTGGCCTCGGACACGGTCGCCGGTCTGCGGGTCCTGCGCGGCATCGGCGGCGAGGAACTCTTCCTCGGCCGCTACCGGCGCGCCTCCCAGGAGGTCCGCAAGGCCGCCGTACGCAGCGCGCGGATGTGGGCGCTGATCTCGGCGATCCAGGTCCTGCTGCCGGGAGTTCTGCTGATCTCACTGGTCTGGTACGGGGCGACACTGGCCCACGACGGGAAGATCGACGTCGGCCAGCTGGTCACGGTGTACAGCGCGGCGACGCTGATGCTGTTCCCGCTGCGGCACTTCGAGGAGATCGCCATGGCGTACTCCTTCTCCCGTCCCTCCGCGGAGCGCGCGGTCCGGGTGCTGTCGCTGCACCGCAGCGCGCAGCCCGCCACGATCGGGAAGGACCTGGTCCCCTCGGGCGATCTGTACGACCCCGTCACCGGTCTGATGGCCCCCCAGGGTCTCTTCACGGCCGTGGTCTGCGGTGATCCGGACGAGGCGGGCCGACTTGCCGAGCGGCTCGGCGGGCATGTCCAGACCGGTCCGGAGACCGGCGAGGACACCGGGAGCGACAGCCGCGGAGACATCGGCGCGGGTGTCACGACGGCCCCTTCGGTGCTGCTCGGTGGCATACCGCTGGACGAGCTGCCGCTGGACTCGGCGCGGACCGCCGTACTGGTGCAGGACAAGGATCCGGTGCTGCTGTCCGGCACGCTCCGGGAGCTGCTGGACATTCCCTCGTCCGGTCAGGTGGCCGCCGGGGACGCGCTGGAGGCGGCCCAGTGCGGTGATGTGCTGGCCGCGCTGGCCCAGGCGTCGCCCGACACGGAGGGCGACCCGATGGGGACCCGGATCACCGAGCGGGGACGGTCCCTCTCCGGTGGCCAGCGGCAGCGGCTCGCGCTGGCCCGGTCCCTGGTCACGGACCCGGAGGCACTGGTGCTCGACGAGCCGACCTCGGCTGTCGACTCGCACACGGAGGCCCGGGTCGCGGCAGGCATCAGGCGGCTGCGCCGGGGCCGTACGACGGTCGCGTTCGCCTCGTCGCCGCTGTTGCTCGACCTGGCCGACCGGGTGGTCCTGGTCCACGAGGGCACGGTCATGGCCGTCGGCACCCACCGCGAGCTGCTGCGCGCCGAACCGCACTACCGGGCGGTCGTCACCCGTGAGACCGACGACGAGGCCGCGGCGTCGGCCGCGCTGGGCGGGCACGCCGTACCGGACGGGATCGCGGACACCGAAGCGATCGACACGATCGAGGAAATCGAGGAGAGGGCATGATCGGCGTCGCACCACCGGCGTACGACCCGGCCGCCCCGGAGTCGGCGACGACCCTGCCGGTCGGTACACCGACGACCGTGCGGACCTACGTACGAGATCTGCTGCGGCGCCACCGCAAGCCGTTCGTCGTGCTCGTCGCCGTGAACGCGGTCGCGGTGATCGCCTCGATCGTCGGGCCGTATCTGCTGGGCGGGCTGGTCGAGGACCTGTCGAACGGCGTGAGCGACCTGCATCTGGAGCGCACCGCCGCGGTGTTCGCGATCGCGCTGGTCGTCCAGACGCTGTTCACCCGGACCATGCGGCTGCGCGGCGCGATGCTCGGCGAGGAGATGCTCGCCGATCTGCGCGAGGACTTCCTCGTACGGTCGGTCGGGCTGCCGCCGGGCGTCCTGGAGCGGGCCGGTACGGGGGATCTGCTCTCCCGGATCACCACGGACATCGACCGGCTGGCCAACGCGATGCGCGAGGCCGTGCCACAGCTGGCGATCGGGGTGGTGTGGGCGGGGCTGCTGCTCGGCGCGCTCACCGTGACCGCGCCGCCGCTCGCGCTCGCCGTGCTGGTCGCCATGCCGGTGCTGATCCTGGGCTGCCGCTGGTACTTCCGGCGGGCCCCCTCGGCGTACCGCTCGGAGGCCGCCGGATACGCGGCGGTCGCCGCGATGCTCGCGGAGACCGTGGACGCCGGGCGGACCGTGGAGGCGCACCGTCTGGGCGCCCGGCGGGTGGCGCTCTCCGACCGGCGGATCAAGGAGTGGACGGCATGGGAGCGGTACACGCTCTTTCTGCGCTCCGTGCTGTTCCCGGTCATCAACGCCACGTATGTGACGATTCTCGGCGCCGTGCTGCTGCTCGGCGGGTGGTTCGTCCTGGAGGGCTGGATCACCGTCGGACAGCTGACGACGGGGGCGCTGCTGGCCCAGATGATGGTCGATCCGATCGGTCTGATCCTGCGCTGGTACGACGAGCTCCAGGTGGCCCAGGTGTCACTGGCCCGGCTGGTCGGCGTACGGGAGATCGAGCCGGACGCGGGCGACGCCGGGGTCGGACCGGACGGCCGTGCAGTGCGGGCCGACGAGGTGCACTTCGGGTACCGGGCCGGGGTGGACGTGCTCCACAAGGTGACGCTCGATGTCGCCCCGGGCACGCGCCTGGCGCTGGTCGGCCCCTCGGGCGCGGGCAAGTCGACGCTCGGCCGGCTGCTGGCCGGAATCTACGCCCCGCGGACCGGGGAGGTGACCCTCGGCGGCGCCGAGCTGTCCCGGATGACGGCGGAGCGGGTACGTGAACATGTGGCCCTGGTCAACCAGGAGCACCATGTCTTCGTCGGTTCGCTCCGCGACAACCTGCTGCTCGCCCGCGACGGGGCGCGGGACGCGGAGCTGTGGGCCTCGCTCGCGGCGGTCGACGCGGACGGGTGGGCGAGGGCACTCGAAGGGGGTCTGGACACGGAGGTCGGTTCGGGCGGTCTGGCGCTCACCCCGGCGCAGGCCCAGCAGATCGCGCTGGCCCGGCTGGTCCTCGCCGATCCGCACACGCTCGTGCTGGACGAGGCGACCTCGCTCCTGGACCCGCGGGCGGCGCGTCACCTGGAGCGTTCGCTGGCCCGGGTGCTGGACGGCCGTACGGTCGTGGCGATCGCGCACCGGCTGCACACGGCGCACGACGCGGATGTGATCGCGGTCGTGGAGGACGGCCGGATCAGCGAGCTGGGCAGCCATGACGCCCTGGTGGCGGCGGACGGCGCGTACGCGGCACTGTGGCGGTCCTGGCACGGCTGACGCGCGTCGCGGTGCCACGGTGCCGGGGCGGCTCCCTCATACCGGGGGGAGCCGCCCCTTTCCCTGTGCCGGGAGGCGCATTCCGCGGCGCCCGGTGAGGATGAGGGGTGACCGGCCCGGAACGCGGGGCAGGCGAGCACAGGACCGCGTAGGCCCGAGAAGGGACGCATACCGTGGCAGCACCCAGGATCCTCGTCGTCGGCGCCGGCTTCGCCGGTGTCGAATGCGTACGCCGTCTGGAGCGCAGGCTCACCCCGGGAGAAGCCGAGATCACTCTCGTCACACCGTTCTCCTACCAGTTGTATCTGCCGCTGCTGCCCCAGGTCGCCGCCGGCGTGCTCACCCCCCAGTCGGTCGCCGTGTCGCTGCGGCGCAGCAGCCGTCATCGCACACGGATCATCCCCGGTGGGGCCATCGGGGTGGACACCGCGGCGAAGGTCTGTGTGATCCGCAAGATCACCGACGAGATCGTGAACGAGCCCTACGACTACATCGTGCTCGCCGCGGGCAGCGTCACCCGGACGTTCGACATTCCCGGTCTGCTGGACAACGCCCGGGGCATGAAGACCCTCGCCGAGGCCGCGTACGTCCGCGACCATGTCATCGCCCAGCTCGATCTGGCGGACGCCAGCCAGGACGAGGCGGAGCGGGCCTCCCGGCTGCAGTTCGTCGTGGTCGGCGGCGGCTACGCCGGCACGGAGACCGCTGCCTGTCTCCAGCGGCTCACCACGAGCGCCGTCCGGCACTATCCGCGGCTGGACCCGAAGCTGATCAAGTGGCATCTGATCGACATCGCTCCCAAGCTCATGCCGGAGCTCGGCGACGCGCTGGGGCGCAGCGCCATGGAGGTGCTGCGCAGGCGCGGGATCGAGGTGTCGCTGGGGGTGTCGGTCGCCGAGGCGGGACCGGAGCAGGTGACGTTCACCGACGGCCGGGTGCTGCCCTGCCGCACCCTGATCTGGACGGCGGGGGTGGCCGCGAGCCCGCTGATCGCCACGCTCGGAGCGGAGACGGTACGCGGGCGGCTCGCCGTGACACCCGAGCTGAAGCTGCCCGGTTCGGACGGGGTGTTCTCGCTCGGCGACGCGGCCGCGGTGCCCGACCTGGCCAAGGGCGACGGTGCGGTCTGCCCGCCGACCGCCCAGCACGCCATGCGCCAGGGCCGTACGCTCGCGGACAATCTCGTCGCGTCGTTGCGCGGCCTGCCGCTGCGGGAGTACGTCCACAAGGATCTCGGGCTGGTCGTGGACCTCGGTGGCCGGGACGCGGTGTCCAAGCCGCTCGGCATCGAGCTGAAGGGGCTGCCCGCGCAGGCGGTGGCGCGCGGCTACCACTGGTCGGCGCTGCGGACGAATGTCGCCAAGACCCGGGTCCTGACGAACTGGATGCTCAACGCCGTCGCCGGTGACGACTTCGTACGGACCGGGTTCCAGTCCCGCAAGCCCGCCACACTGCGGGACTTCGAGTACACGGACGCGTATCTGACACCGGAACAGATCAGGGAGCACACCCGGCCGGCGGTGACCGGCCGCTGACCGCCGTGCGGCGGGGTGCCGCGCTCCCCCGTCGCGACGGGGCGCGGCGCGGTGTCCGGCCGCGGGGGTGTGCCGGGGTACGCCCCCGGTGTCACGGCCCCCGGGACAGGACAGTCTCCAGGGTGTCCGCCTCCTGCGGCGGCTTGTCCTCGCGGTAACGCAGCACCCGGGCGAACCGCAGCGTCACACCGGCCGGATAGCGGCTGGAGCGCTGGAGTCCGTCGTAGGCGATCTCGACGACGAGCTCCGGTCGGACGGTGACCACGAATCCGTCGTCGCCGGTGGACAGCTCGCGCAGCCGTTCGGTCTGCCAGCCGAGCATCGTGTCGGTGAGGCCCTTGAAGGTCTTTCCGAGCATGGCGAACGAGCCGTCCGGCAGCTGGGCGCCCAGGTGGAGGTTGGAGAGCTTTCCGGTGCGTCTGCCGTGCCCCCATTCGGCGGCCAGCACGACCAGGTCCAGGGTGTGCACCGGCTTCACCTTCAGCCAGGAGGCTCCTCGTCTGCCCGCGCTGTAGGGCGCGTCGAGGCTCTTGACGACGACGCCTTCGTGACCGCGCTCCAGGGTGGCGGCGAGGAAGGCCTCGGCCGCGTGGCGTGCGGCCTCGTCGTCGGGGTCGGGCACCAGGGTGCGCCGTACCCGCAGGGGCTCGGGGACCAGCCGGGCGAGCGCCGCGTGCCGGGCCGTGAAGGGCAGGCCGAGCAGGTCCTCGCCGTCGATGTACAGCGCGTCGAAGAAGACCGGGACGACCGGGACGTGTGCCGACGCACCGGCCACGTCGCGCCGGGAGCCCACGCGGGCGGCGGTCTCCTGGAACGGGCGCGGCCTGCTGTCCGCCCCGAGGGCGAGCACCTCGCCGTCGAGGATGAACCGGTCGCCCGGGAGCCCGGCCACGGCACGGACCACTTCGGGCAGCCGGCCGGTGATGTCGTCGAGGGTCCGGGTGTAGGCCCTGACCCGGTCGCCGTCGCGGTGCACCTGCACCCGGATGCCGTCGAGCTTCTCCTCCACCGCGCACGGCCCGAGCCGCCCGACGGCCTCGGTGACCGAGCGCGCGGTGTGCGCGAGCATCGGCTGGACCGGGCGGCCCACGGTGAGCCGGAAGGTGCCGAGCGCGTCCGGCCCGTCCGCCAGCAGGGCCCGCGCCACGTCCTGGAGCGACCCGGCGAGCATCACGGCGCGGCGTACCCCGGCGGGCGGCGCTCCGCCGGCGCGCGCCAGGGCGTCCACGGCGACTGCGTCCAGCGCGCCCTGCCGTACCTCACCGGTGAGCAGGGCCCGCAGGAAGTGCTGCTCGTCGGCGGTGGCCGCGCCGAACAGCGCTCGCAGGGCCTCCCGGCGCGCGGCGCGGGAGCCCGGACCGGAGAGGGCACCGATCTCGGTGAGCCGGGCGTCGACCGCGGCCACGGTGAGGGTGGGGGCGGCGGCGGGCGGCACGGGGTCGCCCAGCGTGCGCCACCCGATGCCGAGCCGCCCCTGCGGCAGCCGGCCCGCGAGGTACGGGATCACGATCGGCACGTCGTCCGGCCCGGCGTCCCGGAACAGTTCGGCCAGCAGCGCCACCTTCGCCGTCCGCGCGGACGTGGCGGCGACCGCGAGCGACACATGGGCGAGCCGGGCGAGCAGCATGACTTCATCGTGCTACGCCACCGGGCGCACCGCCCGCGCAGAACGCGCGCCCCGGGCCCCGCACCGTGTGGTCACACCCAGGCCGCACCCCGTAGCGCGTCGTAGCGCGTCGTAGCGCGTCGTAGCGCGTCGTAGCGCGTCGTAGCGCGTCGTAGCGCGTCGTCAGATGAAGTTGAGCGCGGCTGCCCCGCCCACTCCCCCGAGCACCATGAAGGCGGGCATCAGCACCTTCAGCTCCACCCAGCTGCCGGCCCGGAACCGCATGGCCTTCGGCGGTCCGATCGGGTACCAGCGCTTGCGGCCCAGGGGGATCGGCCACAGGATCGGGCAGCCCGAGACGGTGAGCGCGTCGCCGATGTCGTGGACGAGGGCGCCCAGCACGATGGGCAGCCCCAGCCACAGGTACTCCTGGCCGGGGGCGTCGAACAGCCAGTCCGAGCCGTTGCCCGGCTTGTCCAGCACGCCGGCCAGGATCCAGGCGCTGGTGGCGCCGAGCAGCCACACCAGGACGTCGCTGGACATCCGGGCGGCCCGCCACAGCAGACCCTCGACCGCGAGCACCAGGTGGACGAAGAGGATCGCCAGCACCGCCCAGCGGCCGCCGGTGATCGCGGCGACCGAGGCCCCGCCGCCGATCAGCACCGCCCACAGCCAGGTGTGGGTCAGTGTCCGGTGGCCGCCGTTCCTGCGCGGGTCGCCGGGACCCCTGGTCGCCTTGTAGACCGTGTGCGAGAGCTTGTCGACGATCTCGCACAGGCCGCGCGAGACGGGCCCGAAGGCGCGCGAGATGGTCGCGGACTTGTGGTCGAGGTCGGGGGCGAGCGCGGCGCCCGCGCAGATCAGTGCGCCGACGACCAGGACGGGCCAGGGCATCGCATGGCCTGCGGCGGCGGCCGCCGCGCCCACCCCCAGCCAGGCCGCTGCCCCTGACAGAGAGTGTGCCGGTCCCATCATGGTCGTTCCCGCCCCCAGTACGGTGGTGCGGCCATCGCCGTTGCGGCGCGGCCGAGTTGAGTGGAAAGGGTATCGTCCGTGATCTTCGTGCGGTCCTCCGGTTCCCTCATCGGGTCGGAAGACAGGCAAGATGGGGGCGTGACCCTAATCGATCAGCTGCCCCCGACCGACGACCCGGACGCCCTCTTCGAGGCCTTCTCGTCATGGACCGAGACGCAGGGCATCACCCTCTATCCGGCCCAGGAGGAGGCGCTGATCGAGGTGGTCTCGGGGGCGAACGTGATCCTTTCCACCCCCACCGGCTCCGGGAAGAGCCTGGTCGCGGCGGGTGCGCACTTCACGGCGCTGGCCCAGGACAAGGTCACCTTCTACACCGCGCCGATCAAGGCGCTGGTCTCGGAGAAGTTCTTCGACCTGTGCAAGCTCTTCGGTACCGAGAACGTCGGCATGCTCACCGGTGACGCCTCGGTCAACGCCGACGCCCCGGTCATCTGCTGCACCGCCGAGGTGCTGGCCTCCATCGCGCTGCGCGACGGCAAGCACGCCGACATCGGCCAGGTCGTGATGGACGAGTTCCATTTCTACGCGGAGCCGGATCGCGGCTGGGCCTGGCAGATCCCGATCCTGGAACTGCCTCAGGCGCAGTTCGTCCTGATGTCGGCGACGCTCGGCGACGTCTCGGTGTTCGAGGAGGACCTGACCCGGCGCACCGGCCGCCCCACCTCCGTGGTGCGCTCCGCGACCCGGCCGGTCCCGCTGAGCTACGAGTACCGCCTCACCCCGATCACCGAGACGCTCACCGAGCTGCTGGACACCCGGCAGTCCCCCGTCTACATCGTGCACTTCACCCAGGCCGCCGCCGTCGAGCGGGCGCAGTCCCTGATGAGCATCAACATGTGCACGAAGGAGGAGAAGGAGAAGATCGCCGACCTGATCGGCAGCTTCCGCTTCACCACCAAGTTCGGCCAGAACCTCTCGCGCTACGTACGGCACGGCATCGGTGTGCATCACGCGGGCATGCTGCCGAAGTACCGGCGTCTGGTGGAGAAGCTCGCCCAGGCGGGTCTGCTGAAGGTGATCTGCGGTACGGACACCCTCGGAGTCGGCGTCAACGTCCCCATCCGCACGGTGCTGTTCACCGCGCTCACCAAGTACGACGGCACCCGTGTCCGTACGCTGCGCGCCCGTGAGTTCCACCAGATCGCGGGCCGCGCCGGGCGGGCGGGCTTCGACACGGCGGGCTTCGTCGTCGCGCAGGCGCCCGAACACGTCATCGAGAACGAGAAGGCCGTCAAGAAGGCGGGCGACGACCCGAAGAAGAAGCGCAAGGTGGTCCGCAAGAAGGCTCCGGAGGGCTTCGTGGCCTGGTCGGAGACGACCTTCGACAAGCTCATCCAGTCCGAGCCGGAGCCGCTGAACTCCCGCTTCCGGGTCACCCACACGATGCTGCTCGCGGTGATCGCCCGTCCGGGCAACGCCTTCGAGGCGATGCGGCGTCTGCTGGAGGACAACCACGAGCCGCGCAGGGCGCAGCTGCGGCACATCCGCCGGGCGATCGCGATCTACCGCTCGCTGCTCGACGGCGGTGTGGTGGAGCAGCTGGACGAGCCGGATACCGAGGGCCGGATCGTGCGGCTGACCGTCGACCTCCAGCAGGACTTCGCGCTGAACCAGCCGCTGTCCACCTTCGCCCTGGCCTCGTTCGACCTGCTGGACGTCGAGTCGCCCTCGTACGCGCTGGACATGGTCTCCGTCGTCGAGTCGACGCTGGACGACCCCCGGCAGATCCTCGCCGCCCAGCAGAACAAGGCGCGCGGCGAGGCCGTGGGGCAGATGAAGGCGGACGGGGTCGAGTACGAGGAGCGGATGGAGCTGCTCCAGGACGTCACGTACCCGAAGCCGCTGAGCGAGCTGCTGTGGCACGCCTACGACGTGTACCGCACGAGCCATCCGTGGGTGGGCGACCATCCGGTGTCGCCGAAGTCGGTGATCCGGGACATGTACGAACGGGCCATGACCTTCACGGAGTTCACCTCGCACTACGAGCTGGCCCGGACCGAGGGCATCGTGCTGCGGTATCTCGCGAGCGCGTACAAGGCCCTTGAGCACACCATCCCCGACGACCTGAAGTCCGAGGACCTGGAGGATCTGATCTCCTGGCTCGGCGAGATGGTGCGTCAGGTGGACTCCAGTCTGCTGGACGAGTGGGAGCAGCTGGCCAACCCCGAGGTGGAGACGGCCGAGCAGGCGCAGGAGCGGGCGGACGAGGTCAAACCGGTCACCGCCAACGCCCGCGCGTTCCGGGTGCTGGTGCGCAACGCGATGTTCCGCCGGGTGGAGCTGGCCGCGCTGGACCGGGTCCGCGAGCTGGGCGAGATGGACGCCGAGTCGGGCTGGGACGAGGACGCCTGGGGCGCGGCGATGGACGGGTACTGGGACGAGTACGAGGATCTCGGCACCGGCCCCGACGCCCGCGGGCCGAAGCTGCTGAAGATCGAGGAGGACCCCGAGCACGGTCTGTGGCGGGTCTGGCAGGCGTTCGCCGACCCCAACGGGGACCACGACTGGGGAATCCGGGCCGAGGTCGACCTGGCGGCGTCCGACGAGGAGGGCCGGGCGGTCGTCCGGGTCACCGCGGTGGGCCAGCTGTGAGCAGGCATGTGATGAGGCGGGCCGCCGCCGCGGCAGCGGGGCGGGCCCCGGAGTGGAGACGAACGGCATGACGAATCCGGCCGAGCGCCTGGTCGACCTTCTCGACCTGGAGCGGATCGAGGTCAACATCTTCCGGGGCCGCAGTCCGCACGAGTCCCTGCAGCGGGTCTTCGGCGGTCAGGTCGCGGGGCAGGCGCTGGTGGCGGCCGGCCGGACCACCGACGGGGAGCGGCCGGTGCACTCGCTGCACGCCTACTTCCTGCGGCCCGGACGCCCCGGGGTTCCGATCGTGTACGAGGTGGAGCGGGTGCGGGACGGCCGGTCCTTCACCACCCGCCGGGTCACGGCCGTCCAGGAGGGCCGGACGATCTTCAATCTGACGGCGTCCTTCCACCGCCCCGAGGCGGGCGGCTTCGAGCACCAGCTGCCGCCGGCCCGCACGGTGCCGGATCCCGAAGAGCTGCCCACCGTCGCCGACGAGGTCCGTGAGCATCTGGGCGCGCTGCCCGAGGCGCTGGAGCGGATGGCCCGGCGCCAGCCCTTCGACATCCGTTACGCCGACCGGCTGCGCTGGACGCGGGAGGAGATCAGGGACGCGGATCCGCGCAGCGCGGTGTGGATGCGGGCGGTCGGCCCGCTGGGCGACGACCCGCTGGTGCACACCTGCGCGCTGACGTACGCGAGTGACATGACGCTGCTGGACGCGGTCCGGATCCCGGTGGAACCGCTGTGGGGTCCGCGCGGTTTCGACATGGCGTCGCTGGACCACGCGATGTGGTTCCACCGGCCGTTCCGGGCGGACGAATGGTTCCTGTACGACCAGGAGTCGCCCATCGCGACGGGTGGCCGGGGGCTGGCGCGCGGCCGGATCTACGACCGTGAGGGCCGGCTGCTGGTGTCCGTGGTGCAGGAGGGGCTGTTCCGGCGCCTGGGCGCGTAGCCGGTGCCTGCCCGGTTCCGGTGCCGGCGCCGGCCGTCGAACCGTCCGGTCTACCCTTCGAGGCCCAGTGGCAGAACACGAGGAGTGGGCGCGTGAGCGGCGTACTGACCATGAACCCCGTCCCCCGGGACACAACGGGCCGGGCTGCGGGAACGGACGGGCCGCCCGCTCCGGTGGGGCGGGTCATCAACCTCCGGGACGAGCGGGACGGGCTCCGTACGGTCGCCCATGTGGAGCGCGACCTTCCGCCCGGCGGCATACCGGAGTACCTCGCGGCCCGGAGGAGCGGGGTGCGCTCCTTCGTCCTGTGGGCCGATCCGGACCGGCGGCAGCGGCTGGCCACCCTGGTCACCGTGTCGGTGAACGACGGCGTGGGAACGTATCGGGTGCTCGGCGACCGGGGCGAGCCGATCGGCACCCTCGTCCGTGAGAAGGCCCTCTCCGGCAGGGGACTGCGCACGCGCTGGACGGTGACGCAGCCCGGCTGCCCGGAGGCGGTCGGCTACAAGGGCCGGATCTTCTGGTGGTACGTCTGGTGGCTGCTGCTCCCCGTCCAGACGGTCGTCGCCACGCTCGCCCTGCTCAGCGGCAGCGGCGACGTCGCCCGTGGCCCCCGGCGCATCGTGTGGCGCGCGGGCGGGGAGGCTCCGCTGGAGTTCCGCTCGGACAAGGACGAGCTCCATCTGCACGCACCGTGGTGCGACTGGCGGGTCGGTGCGGCGCTGGTGGCCCTGGTGCCGACGTTCGAGGGCTGGCTCGGCCATCCTTGGGACGACAAGAAGAAGTAGACGCCTGTGGTGCGTCCCCGCCGGGGGCGGTCCGCCTCTCCTGCCCTCGTTGTGCTGTGAAAGGACCTCAGCTCCATGACCGAGATCGTCCCCGTGTCCGGCCCCGAACTGGTCACGTACGCCGATGAACTGGCCGCCCTCCTGGTGGAGACCGTCGAGGAGGGGTCGTCGGTGGGATTCCTCGCCCCGCTGGACCGTGATGTCGCCGCCGCCTGGTGGCGCGAGCGGGCCGCGGCCGTCGACGCGGGCGCCCTCCGCGTCTGGATCGCCCGTGACGGGGAGCGGGTGGCCGGCACCGTCAGCCTGGTCCGGGCGGCGTTGCCGAACGCCCGGCACCGCGCGGAGGTCGCCAAGCTGATGGTCCGGCCCTCCGCCCGCGGCCGGGGGGTCGGCCGTTCGCTGCTCGCCGCCGTCGAGGAGTGGGCGGCCGGGTCCGGGGTGACGCTGCTGGTCCTGGACACGGAGAGCGGAAGCTCCGCCGAGCGGCTCTACCGCGCGGCGGGCTGGACCGAGTGCGGTTCGGTGCCGGGGTACGCCGCCGACCCGTCGGGGGTCCTGAAGCCGACCACGTACTACTACCGGGAGATCGGCTCCCCCGTGAGCCCGTCGACGTCCTTGTAGGCGACCCCGTCCTTCATCACGAGCAGGATGTTCTCGGGCCTGCCGAGCGCGTGGATGTCGGTGAGCGGATTGCCGCGGGCGATGACGACATCGGCGCGCTTGCCGGGTTCCAGGGTGCCGATCTCGTGGGCGAGGCCGAGGAGTTCGGCGGCCTCGCTCGTGCCCGCGCGCAGGGCGCCCATGGGGGTCATCCCGCAGTCCACGAGATGGCCGAGCTCCCGCAGGTTGGTGCCGTGCTCGGCGATGCCGCAGTCGGTTCCCATGGCCACCCGCACCCCGCGTTCGACCGCGTGCGGGATGTGGGTGCGGGCGACCTCCTGCCAGTGCTTCTTCTTCGCGTACGCCCAGGGTGCCGCCTTCGCCGGGTCCGGGTCGGTGTGGGCCGTGGTGAGGGTCGGGACGAGGAAGGTGCCGCGCTCCAGCATCAGGTCGATGGCCTCGTCGTCGATCTCGTACCCGTGCTCGACGCTGGCGACCCCGCCGCGCACGGCGTTGAGGATGCCGCCCCGGCCCTGTGCGTGGGCGGCGACCTTCTTGCCCCGGTGCCCGGCCGCGATGTCGGTGATCGTACGGATCTCGTCCTCCAGGAATCCGTCGTCGTCCGGCTGGTCGGTGGGGCTCCACACTCCCCCGGTCGCGGCGATCTTGACGCAGTCGGCGCCCTGCCGCAGCACCCCGCGTACGGCTCTGCGGCACTCGGCGGGTCCGTCGGCGAGGCGGCCCATGGTGCTGTCCACCGCGCCGTCGTCATGGGCGGCACGGAAGTCGCCGTGGCCGCCGGTCGGGCTGAGCATGGCAACGGCGATCAGCAGCCGGGGGCCGGGCAGGAGGCCCGATTCGACGGCGCGGCGATGCCCGGCGTCGGCTCCGCCGAGGTCACGGGCCGTGGTGACACCCGCTTCCAGGGTCTGCTTCATCCGGGGCGCCGCCAGGAACGTGAGGAGACTGCGCGGCATGGCCGCGATCTCCGCGTGGCTCATCGATGTGCCCGGGGCGGCCATATGGACGTGGCAGTCGATGAAGCCGGGCAGGATCGTGTCACCCCGTACATCGATCCGGCGGGTGCCGTCGGGGAGTCCGGGGTGGGCGGCGGACGGTCCCGCCCAGCGGACGGTCCCGTCCACGACGAGTACCGCGCCGTCCTTGACCGGTTCGCCCCCGGTGCCGTCGATGAGCAGGCCGTTGTGCAGGAGTACGGGTGTGGTGGCGGGGGCGGGCATGACGTGGTTCCTTCCCTGGAGGGCGTGACGGGGGGGTACGCGGGAGTGTTCAGACGGCGGTGGCCGCGCGGGGCCTGGCCACGACCGGAGCGGCGACGGCGACCAGGACCGACACGCCGGCGCAGCACCACCAGACGGTGGTGTAGGCGTCGATGGTCGGGATCTCGGTGCCCTTGAAGGTGATCGCTGTGAGGACGGCGGCGAAGACGGCGCCCGCGACGGAGCCGCCGAGGGTCTTCGCGGTGTTGTAGATGCCGGTGGCGACGGCCGTGCGCTCCGGGGGGCTGGCGTCGACGATCAGCACGGGCATCGCGCTGAGCGCGAGTCCGATCCCGAGTCCCACGACGCTGTTGACGACGACGAACTGCCAGGGCTCGTCATGGGCGGCGATCAGGAACAGGTAGCCGGCCGCCATCAGCACCCCGCTGAGCGCCAGCACACCGCGGCCGCCGACGCCCCGGAAGAGCCGGGACGCGAACAGTGAGGCCACGAAGGCCATCACGCCGGAGGGGAGCATCAGCCAGGCGATGCCGAGCGCGTCGTACCCGAAGCCGTAGCCCAGCTTCTCCGCGGGCGAGGAGACGAACAGCACCGCGGCGGTCTGGGCGCCGAAGAGCGCGGTGCCGAGCAGGAAGCTCGCCGCGTACACCGGGAGCAGGGTGCGCCGCACGGTGAGCCGGATGTCGACGATCGGCTCGGCGACCCGGAGTTCGACCAGGACCCAGCTCACCAGGGTGAGCACGGCGACCGCGAACAGGATCAGCGTCCACGCGTCGCTCCAGCCCCACTTGGGGCCCTGCGAGATGGCGAGGAGCAGGGTGGCGAGTCCGACGCTGAGGAGCCCCGCCCCGGCCCAGTCGACCCTGCCCCGGGCGCGGGTGGTGGATTCGGGGACGAGGAGGAAGACCACCACGGCGCACAGGACGGTGGCGGCGGCGGGTATCCACAGCACTCCGTGCACGGAGGGGATGACCTCGCGCAGCAGTCCGGCGACGACCATGCCCGCGCTGGCTCCGAAGGTGAGCGATCCGACCAGCATGGCGATGGCGCTGCGGCCGCCGGCCGCGTCGAGGCGGTCCCGTACCAGGCCGATCTCCAGCGGGAGGAGGGCGGCGAGCGGGCCCTGGAGGACCCGGCCGACGAGGAGCACCTCGAAGGAGGGCGACCAGGCGACGAGGACGGAGCCCGCGGCGAGGCAGAGGACGGCGATACGGAGCAGCCGCCGGTGGCCGTACATGTCACCGAGGCGTCCGAAGACCGGTACGGAGACGGCCGCGGCGAGCAGTTGCGCGGCGTTGACCCAGTTGAGGTCACCCGCGCCGACGTTCAGGACGGCGCCGAGCTCCGGCAGGAGCGTCGGCATCATCCCCTGGATGATGCCGCTGGTCAGTTCGACGAAGACGAGGAATCCGACGACCGCGGCGACTCCGGGGCCGGCGAGGCCCGGCGCGCCGGTGCCCTTGACGGGCTGGATACGCGACATGGGTTCTCCACTGGGGCACGGCCGCATCGGGATGCGGCGGTTGAGGAAGACGGTGGGGCGGACGGGGTGGGGCGGGTACGGGGAGGCCGGGGTGTCAGCCCGCCGGACGTGTTCCGGCGTTCAGCAGTGCTCGGGCGACCGCCTGTACGACGGCCAGATCGGCCGGTCCCGGGGTGATGCCGACGGCGGCCAGCAGGGCCTCGATGCCGTCGGGGTCCGGGACGGTGACGGGAGCGGACTCCGCGGGGGTCTTCGGAATCGCCCCGGTGGTGTCCGGGTCCCGGAGCGGGGCGGGCCGGTGCCGGGGGTCGGGCGCGGCCCGGCGCAGATGCCAGGTGGTGAGGGACTGGAAGGCCTCCCCTGCGGCGAGCAGGGTGTTCTCGGAGTGGGGGCGGCCGGCCAGTTGGAGGGAGAGCGGCAGTCCGGCCGGATCCGCGCCCATGGGGAGCGCGAGGGCCGGGAAGCCGGTGGGGTTCCAGATCGCGGTGAGGTTGAGCTCGTCGCCGGGTGCCGCTTCCTGTGCGTACGGGCGTGCGGGCGCGGGCCAGGTGGGAGTGGCGATCACATCGGCACCGCCGGGTGAGTCCAGGCGGGCGAGGAGGCCGGCGGTGAGCTGCCGGCCGGTCCGCCGGGCGCGGAGGTAGAGGTGCGCGGGGAGTACGGCCCCCGCGGCGGCCAGTCTGCGGAAGCCGCGCCCGTGTCCCTGCCAGTGGGCGGCGAGGCGTTCGCCGTGCTCGGCGAACGCCTCGGCGAGCATGGTCACGGCGTTCACGGCGAGCAGGGGGACGAATTCGGGGAGGTCGAACTCCCGTATCTCCGCACCGAGTTCCCGCAGTTCGCGCAGGGAGCGGTGGAAGGCGGTGCGGCACTCCCGGGTGACGCCCGGCCCCTCGACGAGGCCGTACGGGACACCGACGCGGAGGCCTCGTACCCCGGTGACCGGCGGCGCGGGCCGTGGCCGTCCGGTCAGCGCGTCGAGCAGCAGACCGCAGTCGCGGGCGCTGACGGCCATCGGGCCCAGCACGTCCTGCGAGGGGCTGAGCGGCACACAGCCCTCGGTGGGCAGCAGGCCGTGGGTGGTCTTGAGGCCGGTGGTGCCGCACAGTGCGGCCGGCAGCCGGACGCTGCCGGAGGTGTCGGTCCCCAGGGCGCCGAGGAAGAGTCCGGCGGCGATCCCCGCGCCGTTCCCGGTGCTCGATCCGCCGGTCCAGCGCTCGGGGTCCCAGGGGTTGCGGGGCACCGGGAAGGTGTGGGCGGGGTCGGGCCGGCCGATGGCGTACTCGGCCATGGTGGTCTTGCCGAGGACGACCGCCCCGGCGCTCCGGAGCCGGGCGACGGCGGGCGCGTCCTGTCCGCGCCACCAGCCGGGGTCGTGCACGGGACTCTGCGCGGTGGACGGGCCCTCGACGGTGGCGAGGTTGTCCTTGACCGCGAGCGGCAGTCCGTGCAGCGGGCCCCGGTCGCCGCTCGGCCGGGTATCGGCGGCGTCGGCCGCCGTGAGCGCCTGTTCCGGGAAGCGGGTCACATACACACCGAGCAGGGGGTCGAGCCGGTCGGCGTCGCCCAGTGCCGCCTCGACCAGTTCCCGGCTGCCGACGGCGCCGGTGCGCAGGCCGTGGACCGCTTCGGCGAGAGTGGCGAAAGGCTGCTGCACGACGCACCTCCGGGCGGTGAAAGTGGCTGGATCTGATCGGGTACGGCGATGCTAGTCTCCGATCAATGAGCCGCCAGGAATTGCTGTTTCCTGTCACTGTTCAACATCAAATGCAGCATCTCTCCATGAAGGCCGAGGACGCGGATCACGATGACCGAAACCCTGCCCCCTCTCGGCGAGCTGGATCTGGCCCTCATCAACGCCCTCCAGATCAATCCGCGGGCACCGTGGACCGAACTGGCCAAGGCCCTGGACGTCGACGCGGCGACGGTGGCGAGGCGCTGGGAACGGCTGCGGGCGGCCGGGCACGCCTGGGTGACGGCCTATCCGTACGGGGACGCGGGCGGCGGCGCGCTGATCGAGATCGACTGCGCGCCGGGGCGGGCGGGGGCGGTGGCGGCGGTCCTGTCGGCGGATCCGCACGCGGTGACGGTGGAACACGCGGCGGGCGGCCGGGACTTGCTGATCACCGCCATGGCCACGAGCTTCGGCGCGCTCTCGCGGTACATCGTGGACCGGCTCGGCACCATCCCCGGCATCATCGCGACCCGGGCGCATCTGGTCACCCGCAGCTACACGGAGGGCAGCGTCTGGCGGCTGACGAGCCTGAGCCGCTCGCAGCAGGAGGTGCTGGCCGCGTCCCGGCGGGCGGCGGCGGGGAGCGCGCCCCAGCCGCCCGCGTACGCCGAGCTGGTCACCGCGATCGGGGAGAACGGGCGCATCCCGCTGAGCGAGCTCGCCGATCAGCTGGGCGTCTCGGTGAACACCGCGAGCCGACGGCTCAACCGGCTCCTGGAGTCCGGGAAACTGGTGCTCCGCTGCGACCTGGCCCGTTCGCTGTCGGGCTCACCGGTCGCCGTGACGTTCTTCGGGACGGTGGCGGCCGAGCACCTCGACGCGACGGCCCGGGAGCTGGCGAAGCTCCCGGAGATCCGGCAGTGTCTGGGACTCGCGGGACCGCAGAATCTCATCGCCACAGTCTGGGTATCGTCCCTCGTGGACGCCCAAGCCCTGGAGGTACGTCTGGCCGCCGCACTGCCCCATCTGCGCATCGCCGACAGGGCCGTCGCCCTGCGGGCGGTCAAGCTGATGGGCAGGCTGCTGGACCCGGAGGGGCGGGCCGTCGGCTTCGTTCCGATGAACCTCTGGGCGTCCGGATGAACAACCGCGCATTGGAAACAAGGAGCGATCTCATGACGCTGCACGACATCCCGCTGCACACCCTGACCGGCGAGCCGACCACACTGGGCGCCTTCGACGGCAAGGCCGTCCTGCTGGTGAACGTGGCCTCCAAATGCGGACTGACCCCGCAGTACGAAGGCCTGGAGCGGCTCCAGAACCAGTACGGGGAGCGTGGCTTCACCGTGGTCGGCGTGCCCTGCAACCAGTTCGCGGGCCAGGAGCCGGGCAGCGCGGAGGAGATCCGGACGTTCTGCTCGACGACGTACGGGGTCACCTTCCCGCTCCTGGAGAAGCTCGACGTCAACGGGGAGGGCCGGCACCCGCTGTACGCGGAACTCACGACGCTCGCGGACGCGGAGGGCGAGGCCGGTGATGTGCAGTGGAACTTCGAGAAGTTCCTGATCTCACCGGCCGGTGTGCCGGTGGCCCGGATCCGTCCCGGCACCGATCCGGAGGCCCCCGAGGTCGTCGCGGCCATCGAGGCCCAGCTCCCGGCCTGACCCGACGCCGCGGGCCGCGCGGGGGCAGGTGCCCCCCGCGCGGTCCGCGGCCCGGAAGCCCGGCCCGCTTCAGCGGATCGGCATGCCCGAGAGGGTCCGGGCGATCACCAGCCGCTGGATCTCGCTGGTGCCCTCGAAGATGGTGTAGATCGCCGCGTCCCGGTGCATCCGCTCCACCGGGTACTCCCGGGTGAAGCCGTTGCCGCCGAGGATCTGGATCGCCTGGGCGGTGACCTTCTTCGCGGTCTCGCTCGCGTAGAGCTTCGACATGGAGCCCTCCGCCGAGGTGAACGGCTTGTTGGCGGAGGCCATCCAGGAGGCGCGCCAGACCAGCAGCCGCGCCGCGTCGATCTGGGTGCGCATATCGGCGAGCTGGAAGGCGATGCCCTGGTTGTCGATGATCGGGCGGCCGAACTGGGTGCGCGTCTTCGCGTAGTCGAGGGCGACCTCGTACGCGGCACGGGCGGTGCCCACGGCCATGGCGCCGACGGCCGGACGGGACGCCTCGAAGGTGGCCATGGCGGCGTTCTTGACCCGCTCGCCGCCACCCGCCCCGACCCGCTCACGGGCCCGCGCGAGACGCTCGTCGAGCTTCTCCTTGCCGCCGAGCAGACAGTGTCCGGGCACTCGCACGTCCTCCAGGACCACTTCGGCGGTGTGCGAGGCGCGGATGCCGTGCTTCTTGAACTTCTGCCCCTGCGAGAGCCCTGGGGTACTCGGCGGCACGATGAACGACGCGTGCCCCCTGGATCCGAGCTCCGCGTCGACGACGGCCACGACGACATGGACGTTGGCGATGCCGCCGTTGGTCGCCCAGGTCTTCGTACCGTTGAGGACCCACTCGTCCTTGGCCTCGTCGTAGACGGCGCGGGTGCGCATCGAGGCGACGTCGGAGCCCGCGTCGGGCTCGGAGGAGCAGAAGGCGGCGACCTTCACATCGCCGGCGTCGCCGTACATCTGCGGGATCCAGGTGCCGATCTGCTCCTCGGTGCCATTGGCGAGGACGCCGACGGCCGCCAGGCCCGTACCGACGATCGACAGGGCTATGCCCGCGTCGCCCCAGAAGAGCTCCTCCATGGCCATGGGGATACCCAGGCCCGTGGGGTCGAAGAACTGCTGCGCGTAGAAGTCGAGGGAGTAGATGCCGACCTTGGCCGCCTCCTGGATGACGGGCCAGGGCGTTTCCTCACGCTCGTCCCACTCCGAAGCGGCCGGACGGATCACATCCGCGGCGAAGCCGTGGAGCCAGTCGCGGACCTGCTTCTGGTCGTCGTTGAGCTCAAGCGTGAACTCGGCCATGTTCCCCTCCATGCGCTGCTGCGAAAACATGCGTTACTTGCGGTAACGCAGTCTGTTACCGGCAAGTAGCCACTGTCAACCGCCCGGAAGCCGCCCGGCACGCCCGCTGGGCAGGGTGTTACGTTGCCCAGGCGTGAAGAAATGCAAGGCCAGGGGTGGGGAGAGACACGGCATGGAGACCGCACGACAGGCCGAGCGACAGCGGAGCGCGGCCGAACGCCGCCGCCGCGAGTTGCTGGAGGCCGCGGACCGAGTGGTGCTCAGGGACGGCCCCAAGGCATCGATGAACGCGATCGCCGCCGAGGCCGGAATCACCAAGCCCATCCTCTACCGGCACTTCGGCGACAAGGGCGGGCTCTACCGCGCACTCGCCAAACGGCACACCGACGCCCTGCTCAGCGCGCTGCGGGCGGCCCTCGACGCACCGGCCGAGCGCCGCGAACGGGTGGAGGCCACACTCGACACCTATCTCGCCGCGATCGAGGCCCGCCCGCAGGTCTACCGCTTCCTGATGCACCCGTCCGACGACGCCGCCCCCTCCCCCGAGCAGGGCTTCGACGTCGGCCGGCACTCCGCCCCGCTGCTGCGCCGCCTCGGCGAGGAACTCGGCAAGGTGATCGCCGAACGGGTGGACCTGGGTCCGGACAGCGAGCAGATGGCCCGCATCTGGGGCCACGGCATCGTCGGCATGATGCACGCCGCGGGCGACTGGTGGCTGGGCGACCGGCCCTGCTCCCGCGCCCAGTTGGTGCGCAGCCTCGCCGATCTGCTGTGGGGCCGGCTGGCCGCGGCGGGCGACCGGCCCGGCGGACCGGGCTTCTGAACTCCAGCGCCACCGACGCCCGCCCGCGCGCCGGACACCGTCCGTGTGCCCGCCGCCCCCGCTCCCGCCCCTGCCTCCCGCCCCGAACGCGTTCCCTCCGTACGGCGCGCCGCCCCGGCTCAGGCGCCGCTCCCCCAGGGCGCCCGCCGGGCCGCCCGCAGCGCCCTGGCGCGGCGCAGGCCGGTCAGCCGGTCGGTGTAGACCATGCCTTCGAGGTGGTCGCACTCGTGCTGGAGGCAGCGGGCGAACCATCCCGTACCGGTGATCCGCACCGGTTCGCCGGTCACGCCGACCCCTTCGACGACCGCGTGGTCGAAGCGCGGCGTGCCCGCCTCGATGCCCGGAAGTGAAAGACACCCTTCCGGTCCGCGTACGGTAATGCCGTCCGCCTCGACCAGTTCCGGATTGACGATGTGTCCCAGGTGCCGGACCTCGTCGTCGTCCGGGCAGTCGTAGACGAACACCTTGAGCGGGACGCCGATCTGATTGGCGGCGAGCCCGACACCCTGCGCCGCGTACATGGTGGCGAACATGTCCTCGACCAGCCCGGCGAGCGAGGGCCCGAAGTCCGTGACGTCCTCGCAGACACTGTGGAGGACCGGGTCGCCGAGCAGACTCATGGCACGGATGAGTCCGGAACTGCCGGGGATCGGGCGGTTTCGCATGGCCGCAAGCGTACGTTCCGCCGCGGCCACGGACTTCCCGTGGTGCCGCGGTGCGGTCGTCGCACCGGACATCGATAGGCTGGGCGTGCACCGATGCAAGGAGGATCTAGGACGATGGCAGGCAACACGGAGCCGTTGTCGCCGCGGGCCAAGCTGGCCGTGACGGCGGGCAAGGCCGCGGCGGCGGTGTCGCGCGCCGCGGGGCGCGGCAGCGGATCGGTGATCGGCGGCCGGGTGGCGCTCAAGCTCGACCCCGACCTGCTGGGGCGGCTGGCGCAGCACCTGGACGTGATCCTCGTGTCGGCGACGAACGGCAAGACGACCACCACCCGGCTGATCGCCGAGGCACTGCGGGCCGCCGGGCCCGTCGTGTCGAACGCGCTGGGCGCGAACATGCCCGCGGGCATCACCTCGGCACTGGCCGGCGGCTCGGACGCGAAGTACGGCGTGATCGAGGTCGACGAGAAGTACCTCGCCGGTGTCGCGCGCGACACGACGCCCAAGGCGATCGCGCTGCTCAATCTCTCCCGCGACCAGCTGGACCGCGCGGCGGAGACCCGGATGCTCGCGGAGCACTGGCGCGAGGGGCTGTCCGGCTCGAAGGCCGTGATCATCGCCAACGCCGACGACCCGCTGATCGTGTGGGCGGCGTCCTCCTCCCCCAATGTGGTGTGGGTGGCGGCGGGCCAGGCGTGGAAGGACGACGCGTGGTCCTGCCCGTCCTGCGGCGGTGTGATGCAGCGCCCGGGGGACGACTGGTTCTGCGGGCAGTGCGGCTTCCGCCGCCCCGCCCCGAGCTGGGCGCTGAACGGCGACTACGTACTGGACCCGCACGGTTCGGCGTGGCCGATCCACCTCCAGCTGCCCGGCCGGGCGAACAAGGCGAACGCCACGAGCTCGGCCGCCGTCGCGGCCGTCTTCGGGGTGCCGCCGCAGGTCGCCCTGGAGCGCATGTACCAGGTGCAGGCCGTCGCGGGCCGCTACGACGTGGTCTCCTTCCAGGGCCGTGAGCTGCGGCTCCTGCTGGCGAAGAACCCGGCGGGCTGGCTGGAAACGTTCTCCCTGATCGATCCGCCGCCGACCCCGGTGATCCTCTCCGTCAATGCCCGGGGCGCGGACGGCACGGACACCTCATGGCTGTGGGACGTCGACTACACGCAGCTCGCCGGCCACCCGATCTTCGTGCTCGGCGACCGCAAGCTGGACCTCGCGGTCCGGCTCGAGGTCGCCGGTCTCGACTTCCGTGTCTGCGAGACCCTGGACGAGGCCGTCCAGCTGTCTCCGCCCGGCCGTATCGAGGTCATCGCCAACTACACCGCCTTCCAGGATCTGCGCCGTCGTGTCGGCAACTGACCCCGGCCCCGGCCACCTCCGGAGAGGACGAAGCATGAGCAACAACGGTCTGCGTCTGGTCTGGGTCTACCCCGACCTGCTCAGCACGTACGGCGACCAGGGCAACGCCCTGGTCGTGGAGCGCCGGGCCCGGCAGCGCGGCCTGGACGTGCAGCGCGTCGACGTGCGCAGCGACCAGCCGGTCCCGACCTCCGGCGACATCTACCTGATCGGTGGCGGCGAGGACCGGCCGCAGCGGCTGGCCGCGGAGCGGCTGCGCCGGGACGGCGGGCTGAGCCGGGCCGCGTCCAACGGCGCGATCATCTTCTCGGTGTGCGCGGGCTACCAGATCCTGGGGCACGAGTTCGTCAACGACCTCGGTGAGCGCGAGGCCGGCCTCGGCCTGCTCGACGTGGTCTCCACCCGCGGCGAGGGCGCCCGGTGCGTCGGCGACGTACTGGCGGACATCGACCCGCATCTGGGGCTGCCGCCCCTGACCGGGTTCGAGAACCACCAGGGCGTCACCCATCTCGGCCCCACCGCACGGCCGTTCGCCCGGGTCCAGTTCGGCCGGGGCAACGGGACCGGGGACGGCACCGAGGGCGCGTACAACGACACCGTCTTCGGTACGTACATGCACGGTCCGGTGATGGCCCGCAATCCGCTGATCGCGGACCTGCTGCTGAAGCTGGCCCTCGATGTGAACGCGCTGCCGCCGACGGACGACCGCTGGTACGACGCGCTGCGCTCCGAGCGCATCGCTTCGGCGACGCAGCCCGCCTGAGGCGTTTTTTGCTCAACTGAGCGAAGTCCAGCAGGCGGACATCCGGTTCGGTCCCGCCACCCTGCGCCGGTAGGGTGGCGGGGATCCAACCGGACGACGTGGTCCGGTCGTCGGCCCACGTTGCAAAGGTTTCCCGGGCAATGCGAATTGGTGTGCTCACCTCCGGCGGCGACTGCCCCGGCCTCAACGCAGTCATCCGTTCCGTCGTGCACCGCGCGGTGGTCGACCACGGCGACGAGGTCATCGGCTTCCACGACGGCTGGAAGGGACTGCTGGAGTGCGACTACCGCAGGCTCGATCTGGACGCGGTGGGCGGCATCCTGGCGCTCGGCGGCACCATCCTCGGCTCCTCCCGGGTCCAGCCCGCGCATCTGCGTGACGGTGTGGAGCGGGCCCGGGGCCATGTCGCCGAGCTCGGTCTGGACGCGATCATCCCGATCGGCGGCGAGGGCACGCTGAAGGCGGCCAATCTGCTCTCCGAGGCGGGGCTGCCGATCGTCGGGGTGCCGAAGACCATCGACAACGACATCGCCTCCACGGACGTGACCTTCGGTTTCGACACGGCCGTCGGGGTCGCCACCGAGGCGCTGGACCGGCTGAAGACCACCGCCGAGTCGCACCAGCGCGTGCTGATCGTCGAGGTCATGGGGCGGCACACCGGCTGGATCGCCCTTCACTCGGGCATGGCCGCCGGGGCGCACGCCATCGTCGTCCCCGAGCGCCCCTTCGACATCGACGAACTGACCGACGTGGTCGGGAAGCGCTTCTCGGCGGGCAAGAAGTTCGCGATCGTCGTGGTCGCCGAGGGCGCGAAGCCGCGCGCGGGCTCCATGGAGTTCGAACAGGGCGCCAAGGACATCTACGGTCACGAGCGCTTCGCCGGAGTGGCCACGCAGCTCTCCATCGAGCTGGAGCAGCGCCTCTCCAAGGAGGCCCGGCCGGTGATACTCGGCCATGTCCAGCGCGGCGGCACGCCCACCGCGTACGACCGCGTCCTCGCCACCCGCTTCGGCTGGCACGCGGTGGAGGCTGCGCACCGGGGCGAGTTCGGCATGATGACGGCGCTGCGCGGCACGGACATCACCATGGTGCCGCTGGCGGCCGCGGTGGAGACGCTGAAGACGGTTCCCGCCGAGCGCTACGCCGAGGCGGAGTGCGTGCTCTGAGCGGCACGACCCGAGTAACTGCCCCCGGCCGCAACCGCGGCCGGGGGCAGTTCTACTCTGGACCGGACAACCGGCACGAAACGGGGACGTCCCCATCGGGAGTGAACAGATGGATCACAGCGGGCACGGCATGAACATGGATCTGCCGCCGTTCACGCTGGGCCGTGGACTCGAATTCTCCGCGGACCCGTTCTTCCTGACCGGCTGCGTACTCGCCCTCGCCCTGTACGGATACGCCGTGGTGCGGCTGCGCAGGCGCGGCGACGGCTGGCCGGTCAACCGGATCATCTTCTTCGTCGTCGGAGTGCTGAGCATCGCCCTGGTGATGTGCACCAAGCTCAACGACTACGGCATGGTCATGTTCAGCGTGCATATGGTGCAGCACATGGTGATCAGCATGCTGTCGCCGATCCTGCTGCTGCTGGGCGCTCCGGTGACGCTGGCGCTGCGGGCACTGCCGGTGGCGGGACGGGGCCGTACCGGGCCGCGCGAACTGCTGCTCATGCTGCTGCACAGCCGGTACATGAAGATCATCACGCATCCGGTATTCACGATTCCGCTGTTCATCGCCAGCCTCTACGGGCTGTACTTCACCCCGCTCTTCGACTTCCTGATGGAATCCAAGCCCGGTCACATCGCGATGATGGTGCACTTCCTCGCCGTCGGCCTGGTGTTCTTCTGGCCGATCATGGGGGTCGACCCGGGTCCGCACCGGCCGGGTTATGTGATGCGGATGCTGGAGCTGTTCGCGGGCATGCCGTTCCACGCGTTCTTCGGTATCGCCCTGATGATGGCGACCACGCCCATGGTGGAGACCTACCAGAACCCGCCGGCCTCGCTGGGCATCGAGGCGCTGAGCGATCAGGGCTGGGCCGGCGGCATCGCGTGGGCGTTCAGCGAGATCCCCTCGGTCCTGGTGCTCATCGCGCTGGTCTTCCAGTGGTACCGCTCCGAGCAGCGGGTCGCCAAGCGTGCGGACCGGGCCGCCGACCGGGACGGCGACCAGGAGCTGGCGGCGTACAACGCGTATCTCGCGTCTTTGCAGGCACGCGGACGGTAGCGCGGGGCCTGTCCACGGGGTGACCATGGGCTCAACGGCCGCCCGGCCGATGAGGAGCGTGCGCTCATGTCCGGATCGACGAAGACCATGGGAGTCATGACCGTCGGAGCACTGGTGGCGGTGACCGCGTACACGGTGGCTCTGGGGAGCAACGGCTGGCTCTGGTTCGGGTGGGTGGTGCTGGGTCTCATCACGCTCGGGATGCTCGCCACCCCTGACACTCCGGACCGGCCATGACCTGCTCCGGAGCGGGCGGCACCGAGGTGTGCGCGCAGCACCGCCCGGGTCGCGGGCGGCTGCGGGCGGCATCCCTCGTCGGGGTGGGAGACATGCCCCGCGGAGGCAGGGGCAGGAGCTGGGGGTGACCGGTGAGTACAGTCGTTCCGCGCCACCGGGGACCCTGGACCGACGGTCCTCCGCACCACGACGACCTGGTATCACACAGCCCTGACGCCGTCCCCGGCAGAGCGAGGTGCACACCCTCCGTGTTCTATTACGTCCTGAAATATGCCGTGCTGGGGCCCATTCTGCGGCTGCTGTTCCGGCCGCGGATCGAGGGTCTGGAGCACATTCCGGCCGACGGCGCGGCCATCGTCGCGGGCAATCACCTGTCGTTCTCCGACCACTTCCTGATGCCGGCGATCCTCAGGCGTCGCATCACCTTCCTCGCGAAGGCCGAGTACTTCACCGGGCCGGGGGTGAAGGGCAGGCTGACCGCCGCGTTCTTCCGCAGCGCGGGGCAGATTCCGGTGGACCGGTCGGGCAAGGACGCCGGGCAGGCGGCGATCCGTGAGGGCCTGGGAGTGCTGGGCAAGGGGGAGCTGCTGGGGATCTACCCGGAGGGCACCCGCTCGCACGACGGCCGGCTGTACAAGGGCAAGGTCGGGGTCGCGGTGATGGCGATCAAGGCCCAGGTGCCGGTGATTCCGTGCGCGATGGTCGGGACGTTCGAGATCCAGCCGCCCGGTCAGGTCGTCCCCCGGATCAGGCGGGTCACGATCCGGTTCGGTGAGCCGCTGGACTTCTCGCGCTATGCGGGCCTGGAGGACCGGAAGGCGGCGATCCGGGCGGTCACCGACGAGATCATGTACGCGATCCTGGGCCTCTCGGGCCAGGAGTACGTCGACGAGTACGCGGCCAAGGTGAAGGCCGGGCAGTCGGCGCAGCCGAAAAGGTTCCCGAAACTGCGACGCTGACGGCGAATTCGCGGGCGGCGAAGTCCGCCCGTCGGCAGGCCCGAATGCGCCTAGCGTTCCTCGCATGATCAAGGGAAACGCATGGGTGCTCGGAGCGACGGGACAGATCGGGCGGGCCGCCGTACGGGCCCTGGCCGAGGACGGCTGGGAGGTGACCGCCGCCTCGCTCGGCGGAGGCCGTGACGAGCGGTGGGCGGACGGCATCCGGACCATACGCCTCGACCGGAACGAGGAGGGCGCGCTCGCGGCGGCGCTCGGCCCGGGGTGCGACGTCCTGGTGGACATGGTGGCGTTCGACGCGGCGCATGCCCGGCAGTTGACGGGGCTGGCCGGGCGGATCGGCTCGGCGGTCGTCATCTCCAGCGGTGCGGTGTACGAGGACGAGCGGGGACGCGGTTTCGACACCCAGGGGGAACCCGACGGCGCACCGGTCTATCCGGTGCCCATCCCGGAGGAACAGCGCACGGTGGCGCCCGGGGACACGACGTACGGGACGCGGAAGGTCGAGCTGGAGGATCTGCTGCTGGCGGCGGGCGGGGAGCTGCCCGTGACCCTGCTGCGGGCGGGCGCGATCCATGGACCGTACTGCCGGACCCCGCGCGAGCTGTATTTCGTGAAGCGGGTGCTGGACGGCCGCAGGCGCCGGGTGCTGGCGTTCGGCGGGAGGAGCGTCTTCCATCCGGTCAACGCCGCCAATGTGGCCGAGCTGATCCGGCTGGCCGCGTCGCGGCCGGGCTCACGCGTACTGAACGCCGGTGACCCGCAGGCCCCGACGGTCGCGGAGATCGGTGCGGCGGTCGACGCGGTGCTGGGCGTGGAGACGGAGACCGTGCTGATGGCGGGGGCGCCCGGTGCGGACGGGGTCGGGGACAGCCCGTGGAGCATCGAGCATCCGGTGGTGTACGACATGTCGGCGGCGGAGCGTGAGTTGGGCTACCGCCCCGTGACGGGCTACGCCGAGTCGCTTCCCGGGACGGTCGAGTGGCTGTCCGCGCAGCTGGCCGGGCGGGAGTGGACGGACGCCTTCCCCAAGATGGCCCGGACGTACGGCCCGGGGCTCTTCGACTACGCGGCGGAGGACGCCTGGCTGGCCCGGTACGACGCCGGGACGGCCTGAGACCGGCCCCTGACGGGGCGGGACGGGACGACGGGGCGGGGCAGGACGGGACGGGACGGGCGGCCGGAGGAAACGCTCCGGCCGCCCGCCCCTGTGGTGCCGGGACGTTACGGCTTGGGCGTGGCGTGCGGGGTGCACGTCACGTCGCGCCGGTCGGTCTTCCCGGTGAGCAGGTAGGTGTCCACCCGCTCGTTGACGCAGGGGTTGACCAGGCCGGTGACGCCGTGCGAACCGGCGCCCTTCTCGGTGATGAGACGCGAGCCCTTGAACCGCTTGTGCAGCTCGACGGCGCCCTGGTACGGAGTGGCGGCGTCACGCGTGGCCTGCACGATCAGGACCGGCGGCAGACCCTTGCCGGTCTTGACGTTCAGCGGGGTCTGCTGCTTGGACGACCAGGTCGCGCAGGGCAGGTTCATCCAGGCGTTCGCCCAGGTCATGAACGGGTAGTCCTTGTGCAGCCTGGTGTTGTCGCGGTCCCACTTGCGCCAGCTGGTGGGCCACTTGGCGTCCGCGCACTCGACGGCCGTGTACACGGCGTTGCCGTTCTCCGAGGAGATGTTGCCCGCGATGTCCGACATGTCGGGGGCAGCGGCGTCGATCAGCGCCTGGGTGTCGCCGCCCAGGTAGTCGCTCCAGGTCTGGGCGACGAGCGCCCAGGTGGAGTCGTAGTACGGCGCGTTCTGGAAGAAGCTGATGAGCTCGGCGGGTCCGACGACGCCACCGATCGGGCTCTTCTTGGCGGCCGCGCGCAGCTTGAGCCACGCCTTTTCGACCTTCTCGGGCGTGTCGCCGATGTGGTAGGCGGCGTCGTTCTTGGCGACCCACGCCTTCCAGTCGTTCCAGCGGGTCTGGAAGGCGATGTCCTGGTTCAGGTTGGCCTGGTACCAGATGTTGTCCTTCGACGGGTCGACCACACTGTCGACGACCATGCGGCGCACATGGTCCGGGAACAGCGTGCCGTACACCGCACCGAGGTAGGTGCCGTAGGAGACGCCCAGGAAGTTGAGCTTCTTCTCACCGAGCGCGGCGCGGATGACATCCAGGTCGCGTGCGGTGTTGGGGGTGGTCATGTGCGGCAGCATGTCGCCGCTGCGCTCGGCACAGCCGTCCGCGTACTCGGCGGCGAGCGTGCGCTGGGCGCGCTTGTCGGCCTCGCTGTCGGGAACCGGGTCGGCCTTCGGGGCCTTCACGAACTCCTGCGGGTCGATGCAGGAGATCGGCGCCGAGTGACCGACACCGCGCGGGTCGAAGCCCACGAAGTCGTACGCCGCCGCGGCCTTGGCCCACAGCGGGTTCTTGTTGACGATCCGCTTCGGGAACGCCATGCCGGAGCCACCGGGGCCGCCGGGGTTGTAGAGGAGCGCTCCCTGGCGCTCCGCCTTCGTGCCGGTGCTGACGTGGCGGTCGACGGCGAGCTTGATCTTCTTGCCGTTCGGCTTCGCGTAGTCGAGCGGTACGGTCACCCATCCGCACTGGATGGGCCGGGCTATCGCCCAGTCGGCCGGACAGTCCGTCCAGTCGATCCCGGCCGAGGCCGCCCGCTCCGCGGCGATCCTGACGCCGCGCGCCTCGGAGCCGCCGCTGTGGTGGCGTCCGTCGGCAGTGGCCGCGGGTGCGGCGATCGCGCCCGCTATGAGCGTGCCCGCGATCAGAGCGCCGGCCGAGCCGAGCACTGCTGTGCGTCTCAAGTGGATCCTCCCCCATTATCCGATGCGCCGCCGGTGGCAACGCAGTTCATCGGGACTTCCCCGAGATCCTTTCGTCTGTGGGGTTCCCGAGAACAGTGCGTACGCGTGTTTCTTTACCGAACCAATAACCGGTGACTCCGGTCCCGCTGAGCGGACTCACGCCCCACGAGGCGACGGCAGCTCTTTCAGCAGGTCGTCCAGCGCTTCGTCCAGCACGCGTCGCAGCAGCCGGGCATCGGCGGCCACAGCGGTCAGCAGTGCGGCGGGGCCGGCCAGCGGGGTGAGCGCGGCGGTGTCGCCGAAGAGCCGCGGCCGGGCCGGGGCGGCGTCGAAGTACGGGTCCACCACGAGGAGTTGGCCGACCGCCCGGTGGCCGCCCAGGACGGCCGGACCGTCCCAGCCGCCGGGCGCCCCCGGACCGTACGCCAGCTGCTGATCAAGCAGGGGGCGGCCCGCCCGGCGGACGGTGAGCCGGGTGGCGAACGTTCCGGTGCCCTCCCCGTGGCGGCCGAGGATCTGCTCCTCGCGCAGCACCAGCCGTGCGGTGGCGGCGAGTTCGACCCGGGTCTCCATGTGCAGCTCGCTGCCGTACGCGGAGATGAGCTGTTCCGGTAGCCAGCGCAGTTCCGCCCCCTCCCCCACGGCCAACTCCACTGCGTATCCGGCGGGTTCGGCGTCCGGCCCGGATCCTGGAAGCGCGACCGTGGCAGCCGCCGAGTCGACCGTCAGCCGGGCACCGGCCTCGACCCGCGCCTCGATGGTGAGGCGGTCCCCGCCCAACGGCGCGCTCATCGCACCGACGACGGTGACCCTGGCGCCGGAGCCACCGACGGCCCGGGTGCGGCGCAGGGCGAGCGGCCCGCCGCTCTCCAGCACGGGGAGCACGGTGGCGCCCCTGGCGTCGGTGACGGCGACGATCCGGGCCGTCGCCCGCACGCTCACGCGGTCCAGGCGGCGAGCTGCGCCCGTACCCAGTCCGCGACCGGGCGGACACCCTCGGCGGAGGTCAAGGAGGTGAGGACGACGGGGAGTTCACCGCGCTGCTCGGCGGCGTCCCGGGCCATCCGCTCCAGGTCCGAGCCGACGTACGGGGCGAGATCGGTCTTGTTGATGACCAGCAGATCGGCGGTGGTGACGCCGGGACCGCCCTTGCGCGGGATGTCGTCGCCGCCCGCCACGTCGATGACGAAGACCTGGGCGTCGACCAGCCCCTTGGAGAAGGTGGCGGTGAGGTTGTCGCCACCGGACTCGACGAGGATCAGATCGAGCGGGCCCACCGAATCCTCCAGCTCCTCGACCGCTTCGAGGTTGGCGGAGATGTCGTCCCTGATGGCGGTGTGCGGGCAGGCCCCCGTCTCCACCGCCTGGATGCGCTCGGGGGGCAGCACGGCGTTGCGGAGGAGGAAGGCGGCGTCCTCGCGGGTGTAGATGTCATTGGTGACGACGGCTATGGAGAGCCGGCCGCGCAGGGTGCGGCACAGCGCGGCGACGGTCGCGGTCTTGCCCGAACCGACCGGTCCGCCGAGTCCGATCCGCAGGGCCCGGCGGGTGCCGTCGGGGCGTGCGGCATCCGCGCCGACGGCAGCGGGTCCGTCGTGGGAGTGGTCGAGGTGCATGGGGTGCGGCTCCTGGTTCTTGCGGAGTTACGAGGCGAACAGCCGGACGGGCCGGGCCGCGTGTGCCTCGGCGGCGATGTCGAGCAGTGGGGCCGAGGCGGCGGGCAGGGCGTCGATGCCCTGACGTGCGACAGCGGCGGCCCGGTCGGCGACACGGTCGAGTTCGGGGGCGAGCCGGGCGAGGACGGCGGTGGCCTGGAAGGGGTCCAGGGAGAGCAGCCGGACCACCGCGGAGGCAGGCCCGCTGACCGTTTCGTACGCGGCGCAGTGCGCGGCGTCCACGGGCCCGATTCCCGCGGCGCGGGCGGTGAGGCCGAGGACGACGGGCTGGTGGGCACCGCGCGGCCGGGCGGCGGCGAGCGCGGCGAGTTCCGCGCTCGGCCAGGTGGCACGGGCGGCCCGCATCAGCTGTCGGCCGAGTCGGCGCGCGGTGGCGCGCAGCGCGGGTGACGGGGTGCGGGCGTCGGCGGCCTCGTCGAGCGCGAGCGGGTCGAGGCCGTGGGCGGCCGCCGCGGCGAGTGCCGCGGCGGTGAGTCCGGTGGTGTGCAGCCGGCCCCGGCAGAAATCGGCGAGGTCGTCGGCGGTACGGATGCGTCCTGCCGTGACGGCCGGTTCGGCGCCGCCGGAGTGGGCGTGGCCTCCGGCCGGGAACCGGCCGTCGGCGAGGACGAGCAGAGCTGCGCGTGACATGGCTCTTGCTCCGGTCAGAAGAGGAAGTAGCGCTGGGCCATCGGGAGTTCCGCGGCAGGCGCGGGTTCGACCCTCTCGCCGTCGATGGTGACGGCGAAGCTGTCGGGGTCGACATGGACATGCGGCAGGGCATCGTTCTCGCGCATGTCCGCCTTGGTGACGCCCCGGGTGCTGGTGATCGGCACGAACCGCTTGCCGAGGCCGAGCCGTTCGGGAAGCCCGTCCTCGATCGCGACGGCCGCGACGAAGTTGAAGGAGTTGGCGGCGGGCGCCCGGCCGGTCGCGCCGAACATCGGACGGGGCAGCACCGGCTGCGGAGTGGGGATGGAGGCGTTGGCGTCCCCCATCTGCGCGTATGCGATCTGCCCGCCCTTGATGACGGTCTGCGGCTTGACCCCGAAGAAGACCGGATCCCAGAGCACGAGGTCGGCGAGCTTGCCGGTCTCGACCGAGCCGATCTCGCGGTCGAGCCCTTGCGCCGCTGCCGGGTTGATCGTGTATTTGGCGACATACCGACGGACCCGGTGGTTGTCGGCTGCTCCGTCGCCGGGCAGCGCGCCACGCCGCCGCTTCATCACATGGGCGGTCTGCCAGGTCCGCAGGACGACCTCGCCGACGCGGCCCATCGCCTGGGCGTCGGAGGAGATGATCGAGATCGCGCCGAGGTCGTGCAGGATGTCCTCGGCCGCGATGGTGGAGGGCCGGATCCGGGACTCGGCGAACGCGAGGTCCTCGGGGACCGCGGGGTTGAGGTGGTGGCAGACCATCAGCATGTCGAGGTGTTCCTCGATGGTGTTGACGGTGTGCGGCCGGGTGGGGTTGGTGGAACTCGGCAGGACGTAGGGCTCCGAGACCACGGTGATGATGTCGGGGGCATGCCCGCCCCCCGCGCCCTCGGTGTGGTAGGCGTGGATGGAGCGCCCGGCTATCGCGGCGAGGGTGTCGGCGACGAATCCGGCCTCGTTGAGGGTGTCCGTGTGGATGGCGAGCTGGGCGCCCGTCTCCTCGCAGACGCCGAGGCAGGCGTCGATGACGGCCGGGGTGGCACCCCAGTCCTCGTGGATCTTGAATCCGAGTGCGCCACCGCGCAGTTGTGCGTGCATGGCGTCGCGGGACATCGTGTTGCCCTTGCCGAGCAGCCCGATGTTGACCGGGTACGCCTCCAGCGCCTCGAACATCCGGGCGAGGTGCCAGGAGCCGGGCGTGATGGTGGTCGCCTTGGTCCCCTCGGCGGGACCGGTGCCACCGCCGACCAGTGTGGTCACCCCGCTGGAGAGTGCCTGGTCGACGATGGTCGGCGAGATGAAGTGGACATGCGCGTCGATGGCACCCGCCGTGAGGAACTTCCCGTTGCCCGCGATGATCTCGGTCTCGGGCCCGATGACCAGGTCGGGGTGGACCCCGTCCATGGTGTCGGGGTTTCCGGCCTTGCCGATCCCGGTGATCCGGCCGTCCCGGATGCCGATGTCGGCCTTGACGATGCCCCAGTGATCGATGATCACCGCGCCGGTGACGACGGTGTCGGGGGCACCCTCGGCGCGCGTGGTGCGTGCCTGGCCCATGGATTCGCGGATCACCTTGCCGCCGCCGAACACGGCCTCGTCCCCGGCGAGTCCGGGGCCGCCGGAGCGGTCCTCCTCGATCTCGACGAGGAGGTCGGTGTCGGCGAGCCGGATACGGTCGCCGGTGGTGGGCCCGAACAGATCGGCGTACACGGCACGGCTGAGTTCAGGCATCGAGGCCGCCTCCGGTCTCGCCGCGCAGGCCGGGGACGACGCGGCGCCCGGCGATCGGGACGAGTTCGATGTCGACGGGGATGCCGGGTTCGAAGCGCACCGCCGTACCCGCGGCGATGTGGAGCCGCAGCCCACGGGCGGCCGACCGGTCGAAGCGGAGCCCCGGGTTGGCCTCGGCGAAGTGGTAGTGGGAGCCGACCTGGACAGGGCGGTCGGCGGCGTTGAGGACGGTGAGCCGGGTGACGGGGCGGCCCGCGTTGAGCGGCACGGGGCCGTCCGCGTACAGGATCTCTCCGGGAATCATCGGCGGCGCTCCCCGTCAGACGATCGGGTCGTGGACGGTGACGAGCTTGGTGCCGTCCGGGAAGGTGGCCTCGACCTGTACGTCGTGCAGCATCTCGGGTATGCCGTCCATGACTTCGGCCCGCGTGAGCAGTCCGCGTCCGGACGCCATCAGTTCGGTGACGGTGCGGCCGTCCCGGGCGCCCTCCAGCAGATGCGAGGTGATCAGGGCGACAGCCTCGGGATGATTGAGCCGAAGCCCGCGTGCCCGGCGCTTCTCCGCGACATCGGCGGCCACATGGATGAGCAGACGTTCCTGCTCGTGCGGGGTCAGTTGCACGCTTCCACCTCATCGTCTTCCGCCCAGTACCGGCCCTGGGCGCAGCGGGACCCTATCCCGCCCTCAACAGTCTGTTGAAGGTCGAACAGGGGCCTCACGGCCAGGTATTGCACGTTAGGGCGGAAGTTTTTCCGTGGCGTTAACTGATCTTTTGCGGATCCATGGAGATCGGGCCGCGCAACCCGTTCGCCGGCGCGTCGGGCCGGACGTCCCGTTCGCCGGCGCATCGGGCCGGACGTCCCGAAGCCGCCGGAGAGACCTATCGGCCGTCAGTCGTCACGGTCGTGGTGCCCGCGGTGCTCGGCGGCGATCCCGAAGCGGCGCCGTTCGCCCGGAGCGGAGGTCGTGGAGCTGATCGAGGACACCGAGCTGATCACCTGATCCTGCGCGGCGGCCTCCTCGCCTTCGAGTCGCTGGAGGTCGGCGGCGGAGACCAGCGCGACCAGCGGCTTGCCGTGCCGCGTCACGACCACGCGCTCGCCGCCGTAGACGACACGGTTGATCAGTTCGGCGAGCTCTGCCCGCGCTTGCGTCACCGGAATCTCGTAGGCCATGCCCCTAGCCTATGCAATGTCCACCTGGTCCGCCGTGGCCCGTGGCGACAGCGATTGGCCAGGTCAGAGGCTCTCGCGCGCTCCCGTGCGCTCTCGTCTGTGAGAGATGTGCGAGACGCGGTGGGACGGAGAGTCTTCCGGTCGCGCTGAATCCTGGCAGGTCGCAGCGGGGACCGACGCCTCGCATGACGCGATCGGGATGGTGCGGCCGACATCCTGGCCACGAGGTCTCCCGGCCGGGTCCGACGACGTCGGCGGGCGGCTCATCAAAACCGGCATACGGCGCGCACAGCCCCGGTCCGGCCCCGGAAGCAGCGCGCCCCGTGCCCGACGCCTCCGCCGGGTGCGCCCTGTTCCCGAAGCTGCCGCGAGGCGGGAGGCAACTCTCCGCAATCGGAGTGACACCCGGAACACATCTGCCACGCTCTGCGCCGGCTTCTTCCCCACCGGCCGGAGACGCATGTGGTCCACGAGACGATCCAGCCCTCTACGTCCACGGCGCGGTGAACTCCGCTGTGAACCGGCCGGGAGGCTCGGCGCAGCGGCCGTGCCCGCCGCAGGCCCCCGCCAGGCCCGCCAGGCCCGCCACCGACAGCCTCGCTTCAGCCATCCCATGACCGTGATCAGCGACCGCCCCGCCGAGGTCGAGGACCGGGCGGTTCCAGGTCACGGGGAGGGCGACTTGATCATCGGAGGAACAGCGTCTCGGCGATCGGCACCCCGGGGGAACGCTCCACCCGCCACGTCATGCACCTGCACCTGCCCGCCGACCACGGCGCCGAAGCCGTCACCGGCCAACTCGACCGCCGCCCACGCGAAACGCTCGACCGGACATGTATCCGTCGGCGACAGGCGGCGCTGCGACCCCGATGCGGTCGCCGAGAGGGCCGGCTCTGCGCGCGTACGATGAGCGGCATGTCGTCCGATGCTTCTGTGTCCTCCGTGTGGCCGGTCCTGCACTACGACGACACGGGCAGGGCTCTGCGTTTTCTGGTCGATGTCCTGGGGTTCGCGCAGGCGGTTGCGGCACCGGACGAGCACGGCGGTATCGGACATGCTGAGCTGCGTTGGCCTGGCGGTGGTGCGCTGGTGTTCGGTTCGACCCGGCATACCGACAGCGTGCACGGCGCGATGCGGTCCGGTACCAGCGCGGTCTATGTGGTGAGCGATGACGTGGACGCAGTGCATCGGCGGGTGGTCGATGCCGGCGGTGAGGTCGTCGAACCGCCGCACGAATCCCGGCTCGGTTCGGGCGCCGCGGCGTACGTGTGCACCGTGCGGGACCCCGAGGGCAACCTGTGGACCTTCGGCTCCTACCACGGCCCTTCGCCGTCGTAGGAAGTCTGGAACAGCCGGGAACCCCGGCATGTGTGCCGGGGTCCGCGGCTGTGGGGCTGCGGGCGGGGGGTCAGTGGCTGGTGAGTTCGCCGGTGAGCCTGCCGTGGAGGTCGGCGCTCGGGTCGTTCAGGCCGATGATCTCCACCGCCTTGCCGCGCTGCTTGTACTTGGCCTCGATGGCGTCGAGGGCGGCGACCGAGGAGGCGTCCCAGATGTGGGCGGCGGACAGGTCGATGATGACCTTGTCGGGGTCGCCGGCGTAGTTGAACTGGCCGACGAGGTCGTTGGAGGAGGCGAAGAACAGCTCGCCCCTCACGGAGTAGACCATGGTGGTGTTGTCGGGGTCGGTGGTGGCGGTGACGCGGGCGAGGTGGGCGACGCGCTTGGCGAAGATGACCATGGCGGTGACCGAGCCGACGACGACGCCGATGGCGAGGTTGTCGGTGGCGACCACCACGATCACGGTGATGACCATGACGACGGTCTCACCGGCGGGCATCCGCTTCAGTGTCTTCGGGGCGATGGAGCGCCAGTCGAACGTCGCGAAGGACACCATCACCATGACGGCGACCAGGGCGGCCATGGGAATGTCGGAGACGACCGGGCCGAAGCCGATGCACAGCACCATCAGGAACGCGCCCGCCAGGAAGGTCGAGAGGCGGGTGCGGGCGCCGGACACCTTCACGTTGATCATGGTCTGGCCTATCATCGCGCAGCCGCCCATGCCGCCGAAGAAGCCGGTGACGATGTTGGCGATGCCCTGACCGATGGACTCACGGGTCTTGGAGGAGCGGGTGTCGGTGATGTCGTCGACCAGCTTCGCCGTCATCAGCGACTCCATCAGGCCGACCAACGCCATCGCAAGCGCATAGGGGGCGATGGTGGTCAGGGTGTCCAGGGTGAACGGCACATCGGGCAGGCCGGGGACGGGCAGGGAGGACGGCAGGTCGCCCTTGTCGCCGACGGTGGGTACCGCGATGCCGGCGGCGACCGTGATGACCGTGAGGATGACGATCGACACGAGCGGGGCCGGGATCACCTTGGTGACCTTCGGGAAGAACACCAGGAGCGCGAGCCCCGCCACGATGAGCGGGTGGACGGGCCAGGGCACGTCGTGCATCTCCGGCACCTGGGCCATGAAGATCAGGATCGCGAGGGAGTTGACGAAGCCGACCATCACGCTGCGCGGCACGAACCGCATCAGCTTCGCCACGCCGAGTGCGCCGAGGACGATCTGGAGAGCACCGGCCAGGATCACGGCGGCGACGAGATAGCCGAAGCCGTGCTCACGGTTCAGCGGAGCGATCACGAGCGCGACAGCGCCGGTCGCAGCCGAGATCATGGCGCGTCGGCCGCCGACGATGGAGATGGTCACGGCCATCGTGAAGGAGGCGAACAGGCCGATCGCCGGGTCGACTCCGGCGATGATGGAGAACGAGATCGCTCGGGGATCAACGCGAGAGCGACGACGAGACCGGCAAGGACCTCGGTGCGCCAGACCTTCGGATTGTTCAGCCAGTCGGGACGCAGATCGCGCAGTCGCGTGGCCGCGAACGGTGCGGACGTAGACAAGAGCAAGTACCTGTCGTACTCGGGCACACCTGGCATCACCCCGGGCGTGCGAGAAGGCGCAAGAAGACCGGGCGGCCATCCGCGAAGCCCGCGTACGGCGGACTGAAGTCAGAAGAGGCGGCAGGCACGGTCGGAAGCACCGCGGGGCGCCGCTCAGGGGCGAAGGGTCACGGCGGGCAGACCGCTGCGCCGGGCAACAGAGGTGTGCGCACGCTTCTCTCCTGCAGGCGTCGGTCTTCGCCGGGGCATCGCATCGTCGGCCGGCTGACGGTCACGGGGGCGTTCCCGCACCATGAGAGCGGACAGCACGGAGCTGATCCCCGCGATCACTTACTCTACCCTGACGTTAGGGTAGAGATCGGCGTCGGCCGTATGTGGCCTCGGCGACAGAGAGAGGAAGGCGCCCGCGTGAGCAGCGAGCACATGCAGATCGGCGAGGTCGCCGCGCGGACCGAGCTGTCCCTGCGCACCATCCGGCACTACGAGGAGACCGGCCTGGTCATCCCCTCCGCCCGCTCCCAGGGCGGGTTCCGGCTCTACACCGACGCCGATGTCGCCCGCCTCATGATCATCCGCCGGATGAAGCCGCTCGGTTTCACCCTGGACGAAACGCGCGACCTTCTGGCGGCCACCGACCGCCTCGACTCCGGCGAGGAGCTGCCCGCCGAGGTGCGGGAGCAACTCCTGGCGCAAGTACGGGAGTACGAGCGGGCCGCCACCCGGAAGATCGAGGAGCTGCGGGTCCAGCTGGCCCGCGCCGAGGACTTCGCCACCACCCTCCGTACCCACGTGGACCACGCCGCTCCTGCTACCCGGCGCTGACTGGCTCTCCGGTTCCCACTTCCGGGTTCGTCTTCGCCGGGAGGCGGGTGCACCCCCTTCCGCCACGGCCTGGAGGAACGGGGCCTTTCCCGGCGGGCAAGCAGTCCCTGGCCGCAGCCCGGACGGCAGGCGGCGGACGCCACCAGTGGGACGGCGTCCTGCCCGCTTCCACCGTGCTGGTGGAATGGCCCGCCGACCAGGACGGGCCGACGGGCTACTGGATCGAACCTGTCGCCCGAGACTCCCGTCGCCGGCCTGGTGCGGTGGGCGAAGATGCGCCCTGGGCTGTCGGCGTGGCGCGCTCAAGACGGACCCGGAGCTCGTGCTCGGCCTCGGCGAACCCGGCAGGCAGTTCCGGCAGGAGGGCAAGGGCAGCGGCGATGATCTCCGCCGGCGCCCGCAGGTCCTCGTGGACCGCCCGGAACAGCACGTCCGCTTCCATCGGGGCCAGTTGGTAACGCCACGTCGGGTGGGCGTGCGACGCGGCGTAGTGGGCGGTCAGGATCTCGGCGGGTGACAGTTCGGCTCCGCACCGACGCAGGAACATCGCCAGGCCGTAACGGTTGATGAGCCCGCAGATCTCCTCGGCGTCGGCCTGGTTGCGGCGGTGCGCGTCGTGGATCTCGTACACCACGGCGTACACGAGCGCGCGTTCCCGTTCCGTGCGAGGCGCCGGGAACGGCTCGTCCCGCAACGACTTCTCGACGTCCGGCGCACTGACGAAGGGGCGACGGCCCGTGCTGGTGGCGGAGGAGACCGTCAGGCGGACGGCCCCAAGTGCGGCGGAGTTCTGCGAGAGCCCGCGCACATACCGTAGGCGCTCGCTCGCCTCCGGCTCGGCCTCCCCGCAGGCTGCCCGCACCTGCGCGACCGTCGGCCCGTCGGTCCACGAGAACACCCACGCGCGTGCGGAGCCGGACCACTCGGCCTCGATCGCCTCCTGCCGGTCGGAGGCGAGGCCGAACCGTGCGGTGATCGTACGGGCGAGTCGGCGAAGGCGCGTCGCGCGGTCGGAAACCATCTCACTCAGTATCCATGAGGCACCGATGGCGCGGGCGGCGCTGCTGCGCCAGCACGCCGCCCGCGCCGGAGCCTGCCGCCCGCATCGACCTGGCCGCGGCCGATCTGCTCGGCAAGCTCGCCCCGGTTGCAACCGGTCACGCCATCGCGCTGATACCCGGGGTGCTGACGTGCGCGCTGCGGGCCGACGTCACCACAGTGGGCCTCGTCTGTCCCCCGGCCCGCGGCATCTGCACGCTCACACCACGCGGTGCCCCCCACCCTTCCGCGGCGCCCCTGTTCGACCAGCTCGCCACAGCCTTCGGCTCGGTTGTCGGCGGGGCTGAGACAAGTCCTGTCATCGCATGGCCCCCACACCTTGGCTGAGGGCCGGGCGGCCGTTGGAGACAGGATCTCGTGGAACCGTCTACGGGTTGCCTCGTGAACGGCGCGTCAAGAGGAGGTCGGCTCGCCGCCGTCGCTTTCGCCATAGTCGCTTTCGGTGTTCTCGGCGCCGCCGGGGCTGTCCTGCGGGCCGTTCCCGGCGTCGGAGTAGTCCCGGTACCCGAAATCCCCGACGTTCGCAGCATCGTCGGCACCGCCGTCCGCGCCACTGCCCGATCCGTCGTCCGAGTCACTGCCCGGCCCGCGGTCCGGGCTGGCGGCGGCATCACGCCCGTCCCCCGAGTCGCCACTGTCCTCGCTTCCCGAGTCGTCCCGGTCGTCGACGTCCTCCAAGTCATCCCTGTTGTCATCGCTCTCCGAGTCGTCACCCGTACCGTCTTCACGTGGGGGGCGGCCGTGTCGGGGGATCGCCCGGACCCATCCTCGGCGTGATCGGTCGGGTGAAGCGGGGCGCGGCGGGGGCGAGGGAGCGGGGTGGCTGTCACAAACCGAGTTGCTGTCCGGTCCTGAGGGATGACTGGACGGTGTTCCCCATGGCGCCGTCGATGTCTTCGGTCAACGCTCGTCAAGAGGAGAACAATATGAGCCGGGTCAGCATCGAACGCCCCGATGCACGGGGGTATGACGAATTGGTTCCGTCGCGCTATGCGCTGAAGGTCGGTGACATCGATGTGATGGTGATCAGCGACGGTGTGCTGCCGATTTCCCCGGCGACATTGGCCACCAACGCCGCCTCGGCCGACCTGGCCGCCTGGCTCAGGGACATGTTCCTGCCGCCGGAGGTGCTCGACTGGCCACTGAATGTGGCCGTGGTGCGCAGCGGTGGCCGGACCATCCTCATCGATTCCGGGCTGGGGACAGAGTTTCCGGGCTTCCCGCGGGCCGGGCAGTTGGCCATGCGACTGGACGCCGCCGGGATCGATCCCGCGTCCGTGACCGACGTGGTGCTCACCCACTTGCACATGGACCACATCGGCGGGCTGCTCGTCGATGGGCTGAGAGGCCGGCTGCGCCCGGACCTGCGGGTCCATCTGGCGTCCGCCGAGGCGGAGTTCTGGGAAGCACCTGATTTCTCCCGCACCGACATGCCGGCACCGGTGCCGGACGTGCTGCGAACGACCGCCTCGCGGTTCCTGGACGTGTACCGCAGCCAGTTGCAGCCGTTCGAGACGGAGTACGAGGTGGCGCCAGGAGTGAGGATCTGTCGCACCGGCGGTCACACCCCCGGCCACAGCATCGTCCGCCTGGAGTCCGGTGGCGACCGGCTGATGTTCGCGGGCGATGCCGTGTTCCAGTGCGGGTTCGACAAGCCCGAGTGGCACAACGGCTTCGATCACGACCCCGAGGAGTCGGCCCGCATCCGGACCCGTCTCCTGAAGGAGCTGGCGGCGAGCGGCGAGCAATTGGTGGCCACTCACCTGCCGTTCCCGTCCGTCTGCCACGTTGCGGCCGCCGGCAACGCCTTCCGTTTCGTACCGACCGTCTGGGACTACTGACCGCACTCCGGCCGGGGCCGACGCGTGAGCAGCGCGTGAGCAGCGCGTGAGAGGCCGGCTCTGATTCGTAGCCCTGGTGGTCAACTGAGCAGGGTGGAGCGGTGCCACCCATACGGGCACTTCAGCTTCTCCTGCCGCACGTGGAGAGAGCCGGGTCCTGTTTCCGGGCGGCGTGCAGGGTGCATTCCCCGCCCCACCAGCGCCGGTACACGGGACCCCGGCGAGCTGCCGGGTTCCCACGTCAGGCTGCGCGTCAAGCGAATTGCCCGCCCGGGACCGTGCCGGTGTCCGGGCCGCTCATCGCTTCACCTTGGCGGTCTTCGACGCGGTGCGTTCCGGGCGGCCGCAGCCTCCCGGCGGACTGCGGCCGGATACCTGCTTCCCCTCCACAGGACGAGGCTCTCCATAAATCTTTGAATTGCGAAATTATGCAATTCACTACATGCTGTGGTGGTCGTGCATGGAGATGGCCGCTGACACGGCACTGGATGACACCCCGGGGTACCGGGGCAGTGAAGGGGGTCCGCGATGGTGCCGGTGCCGCTGTACCAGGCCAAGGCCGAGTTCTTCCGGATGCTCGGGCACCCGGTCCGCATACGCGTGCTCGAACTTCTGCAGGGCGGGCCGATGCCGGTGCGCGACCTGCTCGCGGCGATCGAGGTGGAGCCCTCCGCGCTGTCGCAGCAACTGGCCGTGCTGCGCCGCTCGGGCATTGTTGCCTCGACCCGGGAGGGCTCGACGGTGGTGTACGAGCTGGCGGGCGGGGACGTCGCGGAATTGATGCGGGCCGCGCGGCGGATCCTGACCGAGATGCTGGTTGGGCAGAACGAACTCCTGGAAGAACTGCGGGGAGCCGAGGTCGCCGCCCGGTGAGTACGTTGCTTGCCCTGTCCTGGGACCGCGTCTCCGCTCTGCTGCCTGCCCGCGCCGACTTCGCCGTCATGGCCCGCAACCCGCGCCGCGACCTGCTCGCCGGCCTCACCGTCGCCGTCGTCGCGCTGCCGCTCGCCCTCGGCTTCGGAGTCTCCTCCGGCCTCGGCGCCGAAGCCGGGCTGGCGACCGCCGTGGTGGCCGGCGCCCTTGCCGCACTGTTCGGCGGCTCCAACCTCCAGGTCTCCGGCCCCACCGGCGCGATGACGGTCGTGCTGGTGCCCATCGTCGCCCGGTACGGGCCCGGCGGGGTACTGACGGTGGGGCTGATGGCCGGTGCCCTGCTGATCGCGCTCGCGCTGCTGAAGGCCGGCCGGTACATGCGCTACCTCCCGGCGCCGGTGGTGGAGGGCTTCACCCTCGGCATCGCCTGCGTCATCGGCCTCCAGCAGGTCCCCAACGCGCTCGGGGTGGCCAAGCCGGAGGGCGAGAGGGTCCTCGTGGTGACCTGGCACGCGGCCGAAGAGTTCGTGACGGCCCCCAACTGGGCCGCCGTGAGCCTTGCCGTCGCCGTGGCGGCTGTGATGCTGCTGGGTGCTCGCTGGCGCCCCACCATCCCGTTCTCGATCGTCGCGGTCCTCGCGGCGACCCTGGCAGCCCAGCTTCTCCACCTGGATGCGGCCGCCCCGATCGGCGAGCTGCCCTCCGGGCTGCCCGCACCCTCGCTCGGTTTCCTCGACCTGTCCGCGCTGGGCTCACTGCTCGCTCCGGCCGTCGCGGTCGCGGCGCTGGCGGCGTTGGAGTCGCTGCTGTCGGCGACCGTCGCGGACGGCATGACGGTGGGCCAGCAGCACGACCCGGACAAGGAACTGTTCGGGCAGGGCATCGCGAACCTGGCCGCCCCGCTGTTCGGCGGCGTCCCCGCCACCGCGGCCATCGCCCGTACCGCCGTCAACGTCCGCACCGGCGCGGGATCCCGGCTCGCCGCCCTCACCCACGCCGCCGTCCTCGCGGTCATCGTGTTCGCCGCCGCCCCGCTCGTCTCCCGGATCCCCCTGGCGGCGCTGGCCGGGGTGCTCCTTGCCACCGCGATCCGCATGGTCGAGGTCGGCGCGCTGCGGGCGATGGCCCGAGCGACCCGCGCGGACGCGCTGGTCCTGGTCCTGACCGCCCTCGCCACGCTCGCCCTGGATCTGGTCTACGCGGTCATCATCGGCCTCGTCGTGGCCGGAGCGCTGGCGCTGCGCGCGGTTGCCAACCAGGCCCGCATGGACCAGGTCGACCTTCGCCCGGATCTGCCCGGCGAGCACAGCGACGAGGAACATGCCCTGTTGGCCGAGCACATCGTGGCCTACCGGATCGACGGGCCGCTGTTCTTCGCCGGCGCCCACCGCTTCCTCCTGGAGCTCTCCGAGGTCGCCGACGTGCGAGTGGTGATCCTGCGCATGTCGCGGGTGTCGACCATGGACGCGACCGGCGCGCTGGTCCTCAAGGACGCGGTGCAGAAGCTGAACCGGCGCGGCATCGCCGTGCTGGCCTCCGGGATTCGTCCCGGCCAGCGCCAGGCTCTGCGATCGGTCGGCGCACTGGACCTGCTGCAGGTGGAGGGCCGGGAGTACGCCACCACCCCGGAGGCCATCGCCGGGGCCCGCGCCCACCTGCACCGGGCCGGGCTGCTGCCCGCCGCCCCCGACACCGAGGAGGCTTCCCGATGACCGCCCCCACCACACGCCACATGGTCGAGGTGTCCGGCACCGAGGCACTGTGGCTGCTCGAAAGCGCCGCCCAGGGCCGCCTGGCATATGTCCAGCGCGAGCAGCCGGTGCTTCGTCCGGCCGTCCACATCCTGGAGTACGGCCGTCTGATCGTCCGCACCCCGGCCCAGGCCGCCGCCCTGTCCGTACGGGCCCGGCTCACCTATCAGTCGGACGAGATCAAGGTGGCCGGCGGCACCGGCTGGACCGTGACCGCCACGGGCCCGGCCGAGGTGATCACCGATCCGGACGAGGCCGCACACTACCGCCGTACCCTGCCCGGCTGGGCGCACGGACCGCACGACACCCTGGTGCGCATCCGTCCGCAGACGGTGACCGGGTTCCGCCTGGCCCACGCCGAGGCCGCCCGATGAGCATCCACCTCGAATCACTTCCCCTGCGGCATGTGTTGACGCTGCCCGCGATGGGCTCGGCGGTGAGGCTCGCGCGAGAGACCACCGAACAGGTCCTGATGGAGTGGGGTGTCAGCCGACGCCACCCCACAGTGGATCCGGCGCTGCTGATCCTGTCCGAGCTGGTGGCCAACAGCGTCCGGCATGCCGCGGCGCTGTCCCCGAATGTCACCGTGATCTACGCGGCCGGCCAGGGCTCCTTCGCCTTCGCGGTCCACGACCGCCACCCGTACCAGCCCGCCCTGCTCGCTTCGGTCACCGGCAACAGCAGCGGTGGACTGGGCACCGTCATGGAGCTCACCCTCGGGCTGGGCGGTACCGCCGTGGTCCGGGGCGATGCGGACGGCGAGGGCAAGAGCATCTGGATCACCCTCCCCCTGTGAAAGACCGAGGCAGCAGCGGACGGCCGTGCAACGGCGCTACCCCACATGGGCGTTCCGACCCGGGCGGACCGCCAACTCGCCGATGGGGGACGGCGCCTGGAACGTGCCGCGATCCCCGCGTACGGCTCCCTGGTCCCGGACAGCGCGTGTCCGCCGATCCCCGTGCACCGCGATCCGCCCGCCGCCCTCGCAGCCCACCGGGTGGTGACCGGTGAGCAGCGGCAGGGGTGCAGCGACGCGCGGCCCGGCGGGCACGCCGAGGCAACATGGAGCCTGATGCAGAAGATGCACCAGAAAGATCAAGGCAAGGAAAGACGAGGAAAGACCATGAGTGATGTGACCGAGAAGCTGCCACCGTGCCCCGAGTGCTCCGGTGCGTACACCTACGAGATGGGCGCGCTGCTGATCTGTCCCGAATGCGGCCACGAGTGGTCACCCGTCTCCGCCGAACCCGCTGGCAGCGGTGCCGAGAACGGGGTGATCCGGGACGCGGTCGGCAACGTGCTCGCCGACGGCGACACGGTCACGGTGGTCAAGACGCTGAAGGTCAAGGGCAGCCCGTCCGGGATCAAGGCGGGCACCAAGGTACGCAACATCCGTCTCGTGGACGGAGTGGACGGCCACGACATCGACTGCAGGATCGACGGATTCGGGCCCATGCAACTCAAGTCCAGCGTGGTCAAGAAAGCCTGATCACACGCCTCGGCCCCTCGCCGGCCGAGCACGACACGGGAAGGTGGTCCCGCCCTCGGCGAGGACGGGAACTGCTGCGCCGCAGGGGTGAGGAGGCGCGAGGTGCTCGGCGAGCGCGGCGCGGTCGCGTGCGGCGCGGGCCCGCAGCAGGTCCAGGGCCCGCCGGGCCGCCTCGTTCATCAAGAATCGGTGAGGTCCTTGAAGCCCTTGAAGTCCTTCATCGTCTCTCCGTGGCCGAGCGGGACCCGGACAGGCCCCTCCGCACGCCCCGGGGACCCAGCTTCTCTTCGCGGGCGTGTCAGGGGCGTTCAATGCGGCACCCAGATCGGTGTGGACCGTCACCGCGATCAGACGGTTGGCCGTCAGGGTCCGCGCATGGGCAGGACGCCGGTGCCGCACAGGGCCGGCGGATGGGAGCGGCCCGATACGCGCCGGGCCGGTTCGAAGGCGTCCGACAAGCACGTGACACGCGGGCCGGGCACCTCAGGAGGGCTCCGCCGGAGCCGGGCAGTCGGGGGATGCGGGCCAGACCTTCCTCTCACGGCTTTCCTCATTGCCAGTCTTAGCAATTACCAAGGTCATCATGCGTGGGTGAGGGCGCAAGGATGTCCCCATGACGAAGAGTTTTGAGCGGATGCGATGCACACTGCACGCACGACAGCGGACCACGGGCACCCCGGCAGTCCCTTCCGGTGCGGGGCGGGCGCTGTGAGCGCGCCGCTCTACCAGCTGAAGGCGGAGTTCTTCAAAACCCTCGGCCACCCGGTCCGCATCCGGGTGCTGGAACTCCTCAGCCGGCGCGAGCACGCGGTCTCCGAAATGCTCAGGGAGGTGGACATCGAAGCGGCCCACCTCTCCCAGCAACTGGCCGTACTGCGCCGCGCCAACCTCGTCACCCCCCGCCGAGAGGGCTCGGCCGTCTACTACTCACTGACCAACCCCCAGGTGGCGGAACTGCTGCGGGTCGCGCGCACGATCCTGTCCGGTGTGCTGGCAGGCCAGGCCGAACTGCTGGCCGACCTCCAGGCCGCCGAACCGGAGACCTCACCCCTGCGGCGCGGGTCGTCGTAGCCGGCCGCTCCCCCGAACGGCGGTCGTCTCTCAACGGAACTCATTCCGCGCTCTGGACAGCGGAGAGACGGCCGCCTCCCACCCGGCCACAGCCAGGGCCGGCCGGGGGTACGAGGCGTGCAACCAGCCGGGGCGAGGCTCAAGGGACAAGGCCCTTGCCTGCCCGGCGAACATCAGGATCGACTCCGCCGACCACACCGGTCCTACCGCACGTTCGAGCGCCAGACACTGCTCGTACCGGCGCACCGCCAGTCCTCCTCGCGCTTTCGGCCGCTCGGCTACCGCTGACGTTCACTTGTTGGCGTGCTGGCCCACGTAGAACAGCAGCCACACGAATCCCGCGAACAGGTGCGTGCCGAAGATGTAGAAGAAGGCACGCAGGACAACTCCCCGCTCCTTCCAGCTCTCGATGTCCCGCTCTCCCGCCCCGGCTGCGGGCGCCGCCTCGTCCTCGGCCTCATCGCTCACGGCATGTCTCCCGTCCTGGTGCAGCTGTGGTGTCCGGCGTGGCACCACGTGGCGTGGTGGCCGGGGTGGGTTCGGGTATCGCGCGTAAGGACGCGCACCTCAACGCTGTGCCGGCCGGCCCACGCGACGATCACGCGGAGGTCGGCGCCCTTCGCGGTGTGCGTGACGCGGCCGTCGTCCGGGTCCGGGTAGGTGATCCCGCAGCACGTCGAACTGTTCGTTCGGTCATGCGAGGGTCCTGGTCACCCACCCCGATCACCAGCTGCCCGGCAACCACGGTGACCGTCACCTCCGCGTCCGGCGAGTGCCCGGCGGTACATGCCTGGTCAACACGCGGCAGCGCCGGTACCCCGGTCCGCTCACGCCCGCGGTTGCCCCACCTCACGGCCCAGTCGTCCCGGTCTCGGCGCCGTGCAGCTCGGCCAGCAGGTCCTGTTGCCCGGCCAGCATCACCGTCAGGATCCGCCGGGCGGCCCGCAGCAGCTCCGCCACGTCCCCGCCCGCCAGCTCGTAGACGACGGTCGAGCCCTTCCGAGTCGCACTCACGATCCCCGAGCGGCGCAGCACCGCCAGCTGCTGGGAGAGGCTGGAGGGCTCTATCTCGATCGCCGCGAGCAGGTCACGAACCGGGAGCGGCCCCTCCTGCAGCAGCTCCAGCACCCTGATGCGCACCGGATGACCGAGCATCCGGAAGAACTCCGCCTTCGCCTGGTACAGCGGCACCGTCGTCGTGTTCACTGCCCGCCCATTCCGTTCTCCGTCTCCGGGCCGACGCCGTGATCGCGGGCCAGACGGAGCGCGTCCTCAAGCTCGTCCTCGGCCATCGCCGCCTCATAGGCGTCCTCGGCCTCCAGCGCCGCCACCAGCCGGGCCCGTGCCTCACGGATACGCCGTCGCGCTGCCTCGGTGAACCCGCCCACCGTCACTCCCCGCCCGACTCGCTTGACCAACATGACAACTAACAAATTGCAGAACTCTTCAAGTCTAGAGGTGAAGCGTCTCGCTGGACACCAGCTCTACAGCCCGGCACGAGGCGGTGTCTGCCGGCTCCACGTAGCGATCATGCCTCCCGGCCTCGCGGGAACTGCCGGGATCACCCGCTACCTGGGCGTCAGAGCCTGTCCGGTGAGTCGCATGACGCTGCCCGGCATCGGCTCCGGCTCGTCACATTGAGGATCCACGCTTCCGGCGCGACGCGGTTCCCGACCGCCGGTTGGAGGCCGTCGGCGCCGCGTACGCCCGCCGGCAGGAGATGCCGTTGCCGTTGAAGCCTGTGGCCGTCGCCCCAGCGGCCAAAGGCGTCAGTGGCGAATGCATGGCGGCAGTGCGCTGGACACCGTCAGGCCGACAGAACCATGAGGAGAGCGCACACGATGGCAGACGGGAAGAAGGGCGCGGTGCCGGAGCCGAGCAAGCCGCGGTCGACGCGGCGGCGAAGACACTCGCGCCACAACGGGCGCCGAAGACCTGGCCGCCGGGGTCCACCACCCGCCGGTGGACAACGGCCTGCACTACCTGGTCGGCGTGGTGGACCACCTGCGCGGCTACGGCTTCGCAGAGGCTGAGCCAGAACCAGGACTCGTTCTCAAGCCATGCGCGTGATTCCCGCGCGGACACACTGCGACAGTTCCGCCAGGTTCAAGGAGCGTCACGGTCGAGTCATCCGCACTTCGGACACTTCGAGCAATCCATCGAGTTCGACCTTCCCCCTGGTCTGGTCCGGACTCACCACGAGGCCGTCCCGGCGCACGATTTCCAGGAGCCGTTCAGCCAGGGGCAGGACCATATGACGGCCCCAGCATCGTTCGCTCACGTGGCCGAAGGGCAGATAGCCGGGATGAGTATCTCCATCCAGCTCGTCCCAGCGTTCGGGGTGAAACTCGTCGGGCTCCTCCCAGAGCTTGGGGTCGCGGTGGCTCAGCAGGGGAAGCAGCAGGACGTCGTCTTTCGGGCCGATCCGTGCGTCCACGTCCGAGAACTCCGGGGAAGCCACTCGCAAGATATTCCACGACGGGGGAAGCAGTCGGAGTGCCTCAAGGAGGATATTCCGATTCGATACGTCGTCGCTGAACGGAGCTCCGAGCCACAGGGCGCTGGTGACAAGCGCGGAGACGGTGAAGCATACGGGTGCCGCCACTCGCCGGTACAGGTACATGGCATAGCGCCGGTCACTGTAGTTCGTGGAATCGAGAACGAGAGCGGCAAGTTTTGACAGCGGCACGTCCGGCCCGGGTCTGCCCAACAAAGCGGCACCGGAGGCGACGGCCGACCAAGTCAGTTTCGGGGTCAACTCCAGTCGGCGGTCGACCAGAACCCGGAATCGCAGACTTTCGTCCCCGAAAACGAGATCCCGCAGGTAGACATGCGCCACATGCGGCCACCGGCCGGTCAGGTCGACCGCGTCCTCGAGGGGACGTTGCAGCGCGGTTCGTACGTCCGAGCCCACGGCTTGCATAAAGGTGGATGCGTCGGCACGGCTGACAAGCCGCTTCTGGACGGGTTTGAAGGTAGGCCTCTCCTCCGCGTTGGCCGGTCTGCTGCGGAGCAGGCTGTCCATCAGATCGGCGCCGGATACACCGATCGTGTCGGGCTCCAGACGGAACAGCGACGCATCGCGATAACGGCTCAATAGCTCGTCGAGCCTCGGCGCGAACTCAGTAACCCGACCGCTCCCGCCGGCGCGGAGCATAGACATGGGTGAACTCCATGGGTAGGCGGCTCGCGTCGGCAAGAATTCCTGACCGACGCGAGCCCGGCAAGGAAACTACCTGATTAAATCCAGCCGTACCAGGCGTAAGCCTTGAGACTCTTCTCCGGGCGGAACTTATTGACGAGGCGAACGAGCTTCATGAAAACCTCCATGCGTGATGAACGAGATGCTTGTTCGGTGGCAGAAGATATGGATACCGGAAGGAATTCCCGGCATTCAGTTCAACTGCCGTGGGCAGTTAAGACCTGTTCGATGAATGTGTCAAGTGACTCACATCACTGCCTGAATTGACTCATTCACGTTTCGATTTCACAGATATTCACATCTCGGCAAATCGCCCCTAATTCATCCATTGGCGCCCAAATATGGACACCCCGGGGAGGGGATGGCCTCGAATGCGGTGATTCGGCCATGCGGCATGACCGGGGGCATCTCCCGCGGGACGACTCCGCCGAAGGCGTCCGGTCGCCTGTTCCGACGAGGCCGACTCACACTGATCGCCCACGATGATTGACCTGCGTCAGAACGAGGCTTCCTCTACTGCGAGCGCGCGGAGACAGGCCACGCGGCACTTGGCTGCGGACCCACAAGCCCGTTGCTTCTGACAACCGAGCCTCGGCGGACTCCGCAGGCAGCCCCGGCAGGAGGGCAAGGGCAGCGGCGATGAACGCCGCCTGCGCCCGCACGTCCTCCTGGACCGCCCGGAACAGCACGTCCGCTTCCATCAAGAGCCAGAGGCGGCACGGGGTTCCCGGAGCAGGGAGTCCGCTCCACCGGGGTGCAGCGGCAGCATTCCGCCCCTCGCATGCCCGACCCGTGTCCCCGAACGCCTGGGCACCGACCCCGGACAGCCACCCCGGTGCCAAGAACCAGGCGCGTGCCCCGCCAAAGCTTTCTGTACGTCCTGTACATTTCTTACGGACGCGGCCGCGGGTCCCCAGGGACCACGTACCCGGGAACGGCGCGCCCGCGGAACAGCGACCCACCGAGAACAACCGTGCAGACCCCAGGAGAGGCACCGCCATGATCCGACCTGCCGCCCGTTACGTCCTGCCGGAGTTCACCGAGCGCACCGCGACCGGGACCCGGACCCTGGACCCGTACTCCAAGCTGCTGTCCGAGCGGATCGTCTTCCTCGGCACCCCGGTCGACGACACCGCGGCAACCGACCTGATCGCACAGTTCATGTATCTGGAGCACGCCGAGCCGGACCGGCCCATCTCGCTCTACATCAACTCCCCCGGCGGCGAGTTCAACGCCATGGCCGCGATCTACGACACCATGCAGTACCTGGCGTGCGACGTGGAGACGTTCTGCCTCGGCCAGGCCTTCTCCAGCGCCGCCGTGCTGCTGGCGGCAGGCGCGCCGGGCCGCCGACATGCCCTGCCCGGCGCCCGGGTAGTCATCCGGCAGCCGACGCTGGACGAACCGGTCCAGGGCCAGCCGTCCGATCTCGAAATCGAAGCACGCGAGCTGATGCGGGTGCGCGAGATGCTCGCGGCCATGCTGGCCCGTCACACGGGCCGGTCCACGGAGCAGATCACCGCCGACATCGAGCGCGACACCATCCTCGACGCCCGAGCCGCCCAGGCGTACGGGCTCGTGGACCACGTCATGGAGAACCGCGGCCCGTCCCGGCCGCCGCACCCCCCGAGGTGAACCCACCATGCTTCCACCGGAGTACCCGCCGCTCCCCGCGCTGACCCGCGCCGAGGGGGAGTTCATCGACCGCTACCTGGAAGTTCTCGACCAACTGGGCCGGATCAACCCGGCCCGAGGCAGTGACACCTATGGCGCGCTCCGGGCCGCGCAGGCCCTGGCCTCCCGGGCCACGGCGCTGCGCGACGCCCTGGCGTTGATGCACGAACGGGGCGAAGCGCAGATCCACGCGGCGACGTTGGCGCGGGCCCTGCGCCTGCTGGACGGAGAACGGCGCGCCGGCCGGGTCACCATGCCCCCGCCGCCGGTGGGCTGACCGGACCCCAGGCCCGCCACTCGGCCGGGGTCCGCCCCGGCCGACCCCTCGGCACCGCATCCGGCACAACGCCCGGCACCACGTCCGCCACCGGCTCCCGGCTCCCGATCACGGGGAGCCGGGACCTGGCCACGCCAGTCCTCACCACTCCTCACCACTCCACACCTCGCCGCATCTCATGCGCGCCTCCGCACCCCTCCGCGCCCCGCCACACCTCTCCGCGCCCGCCCCGCGACACGCCCGGCAAGGAGATCAGATTTCCTCCCTCGTTCGGCGTAGGCATTCCCCCTCACGAGGGACAGCCCAACTTGCGCTCAGCGCGTGGACAGTACTCGGAATCTGACGTTCCGTCGCTGGTGCGAGGCTGGTCGGGCAGCCCGGCCGAGGGCGGAAATCGGGCTCGTCCACCCGAACGGATCAGTCGTGACGACTCTCACAAATCGCTGTTTCAGCTCGGAAATCCGGCACTTCGTGAGTCAAGATCCCTGGGACGACAAGCCCCCGCCACCGCGGCGGGGCGGTCCGGGCGGACGCCGAGTCCTGCCACTGCCCGGATGACTGGTCGACAGAAGTGGATCGGCAGGAGTGGAGGACCCGAGCACAACGGGTCGGCCGGGCAACCGGTCGCCCCTCGGGGTGAAGCCGCCAAGTGCGGCCGGGCAACTTCGCCAGCCCGAACCCGACAGGTCATCCTTCACAGGCGGCTGACGAAGGGTTGCGCATGACTGCGCAGGTACATGTCCCGTCTCTGCTTACCCGGGCCGGTACGGCCTCGGTCCTCACCTTGGCCGTCGGCTCCGCCATGCTGGCGCCGGGGCTGGTCAACGAGGCCGAGGCCGCCACGCACTCGACGAAGGCGCTCACGATCGCCGCGTCGAAGAAGGGATCGCCCTACAAGTACGGAGCATCCGGTCCGCGCCGGTTCGACTGCTCGGGGCTGACTCTCTACTCCTTCAAGAAGGCCGGCAAGAAACTCCCGCGCACGGCCCAGCAGCAGTACAACAAGACCCACCACATCTCGAAGTCCAAGCGGAAGAAGGGTGATCTGGTCTTCTTCCACTCCGGCCGCAGCGTCTACCACGTGGGCATCTACGCGGGCAAGGGAAAGATCTGGCACTCCCCGAAGACCGGGGCGGTGGTCCGGCTGGAGAAGATCTGGTCGAACAGCGTGTGGTACGGACGGGTCCGCTGACCCACGGCCTGACCCACGGCCGGACCCGCTTCAGCGCAGCAGCGGTCCGGTCACCAGCACGAGCCCCAGTGCGGTGAGCGCCGCGCCGCTGCCGCCCTCGATCGCACGGGCGGTACGCGGCCGGCGCAGCCACCGCCCCAGCCGGTCCACCAGCAGGGCCACGGCCGGGAACCAGATGAGCGCCAGCACCACGACGACGGCCGCGAGCAGCAGGGTCCTGGGCAGTGGCGGCTGCCCGTCGGGCACGAACTGGGGCAGCAGGCTGAGAAAGAGCACCGGCGCCTTGGGGTTCAGCGCGTTGGTCAGGAAGCCCTGCCGCAGGGAGCGTCCCAGCTCCTTCTGCACGGGGCCGGCCTCCGGCTGCGCTGTCCGGTCCGCCTCGGCGGGCCGACGTCGCCACGCGAACAGAGCGCTGAGACCGAGCCAGAGCACATACGCGCCGCCCAGGAGCTGGACGGTGCGGAACAGCACGGGCATGGTGACCAGCACCGCGGCCAGGCCCGCCACGGCCAGCGCGGTGTGCACCAGCAGCCCCCCGGCGACACCCAGCGCGGTGACGACCCCGGAACGGCGCGAGGCGAGTGCGTTGCGTACGACGACGGTGAAATCGGCGCCGGGCAGCGCGACCATCCCCGCGGCGACTCCCGTGAAGGCGAGCAGTTGTGCGTCCATGGTTACACCCTGGACCGGAAGAGCCTTTAGCGTGTACTTGCAATCTTCTGGGTCTGCCAAAAGGAACGCTTAATGTACGACCCGACACGGCTGGCGGCGCTGGTGGCGGTCGCCGAGGCCGGATCGATCACGCGTGCGGCCGCGCGCCTGGGCTACACCGCGCCTGCTCTCTCCCAGCAGCTGGCCAAACTGGAGCGCGAGGCCGGTGCGGCGCTCCTGGTTCGTCATCATCGCGGGGCGCGGCTGACGGCCGCCGGTGAGCTGCTGGCGGGCCGGGCCAGAAGGGTCCTGGACGAGCTGGACCAGGCTCGGCACGAGCTGGCTCAGCTGGCCGGGCTCTCCGGGGGGCGGCTGCGGGTCGGCACGTTCACCACGGCCGGAATCCACCTGCTGCCGCCGGTCCTGAGCGCGTTCCGGCGCGCACATCCGGATGTGGAGCTCGCCGTGACCGACTACGAGCCGCCCGAGGGAGTCACCGCCGTGGCTGCCGGAGAGGTCGACCTCGCCCTGACCCATGCGTACGAACCGGCGCCCGCGGGTCCCCCGCCCATGGGCGTCGTCGTCGAGCCTCTCCTGGTCGAGGAACTGGTCCTCGTCACCGCGGTCGGCCACCGGCTCGCCGAGGGGACGGGCCGGCTGCCGGTCGCCGAGCTGGCGGGACGGCCGCTGATCAGCAGCGCGCCCACGCATCCGCCCCGGCGCGGGGTGGAGAGCGCCCTGGCCGAGGCCGGCGCCACCCCGGCCGTGGTGTGCGAGTCCCCCGGCTACGCCCTGGTGTGCGCGCTGGTCAGCGCCGGGCTCGGGGTGGCCGTGGTTCCGGAGATGGTCGCCGCGATGTCCCCGACCCCGCTGGCCGTGCGGCGGCTGGATCCGGCGGCCTTCCGCCGGACGATCTCCGTCGCGCACCGGGGCGACCGGGCGACCTCCGCCGCGTCGACCCTGCTGGCACTGATGCGCAGCGGATTCGGACGGGGCGCGGCGGCGCGGTAGGGCCGGCCGGGACTCCGGGGGCCCTGCCCGGACGCCGGGAGCCTGCCCGGACGGACGCCGGGGCCCTGCCCGCGAGCAGTGGACCCGGCGCGCCCGCTTCCCCGTCAGCCCTGGCCCGGAACCGTCCAGGGCAGGGCGATCCAGACCGTCTTGCCTCCTTCGGGGGTGGGAGTGACGGAGAGCTGTCCCCCGTACTCCTTGGCCAGGGCCCGGATGATCACCATGCCGCGTCCGTTGTCCTGCTGGACGGCGGCCGGCAGCCGCTGGGGCCAGCGGGGGTGACTGTCCGTCACGCCGAGACGCAGCTCCTCCTCCCGGTCCAGCCGGAGGTCCACGGTGAAGGTGGGTGACAGCCCGAACGTGTGCTGTACGGCGTTGGTGGCAAGCTCCGAAACGATCAGCCGGATGGTGTCGGCGATCTCGGTGTCGTCGGCCAGACCCCATTCGGCCAGTATCCGGGCGACATACCTGCGGGCCGAGGAGACCGAGACCGGATCACTCGGCAGGGTGACGGTTGCTTCTTGATGATCTGCCATGGCGACGCCGTCCCTTTCCCGCCCCGGCCGACCCGCGATCGGCCGGGATTGTGCTTCGCGCCAGATTGCCACTGATGCTGCCCTCTGTAACGACGATCGGCCAAGGTATGCATATATCTGTCGCTCAAAGCGGTGAACTCTGCCCCGGTGGCAGTCGAACGCGCGGCACACTGACCTCTCTGCGGGCCGGTCCCCGTGCGGGCCCGGCTCTCCCTGCACAGCGGAAGGAGGCCGGCATGCTGCACGGTCCCGTGGTACGCCGACGCAAGCTCGGAGAGGAGTTACGCGGCCTGCGCCACGCGTCCGGGCTGACGAGCCGGGACGCGGCGCGGCTGCTCGGCTGGCACCAGTCGAAGGTGAGCCGTATCGAGACCGGCGCCAGTGGGGTCAGTCCCGCCGACGTGACCCGGCTACTGGACGCGTACGGCGTGCGCGACGCCCAGTTGCGCGCGCTCCTGGAGGTGCTCGCGGGTTCGGCGGGCGGTGGCGGAACAGGCTGGTGGCACGCGTACCGCGGGCTGATCCCTCCCCAGTACCGCGACTTCATCAGCCTGGAGTCCCAGGCGAGGACCGCGCGGACGCTGGAGACCTCGGTGGTGCCCGGGCTTCTCCAGACCGCCGGCTACGCCCGCGCGGTGACCCGGTCCTCATTGGACGGACTGCCGGCCGGACAGCTGGATTCCCTGGTGGAGGTACGGCTGACCCGGCAGGGCGTCCTGCGGGCGAACCCGCCGCTGCAGCTGACGGCCGTACTCGACGAGGCCGTACTGCGGCGCGAGGTGGGCGGTCCCGAGGTGATGAGGGACCAGCTGCACCATCTGACCCAGGTGGGCCAACTGCCCCATGTGCAACTTCAGTTACTGCCGTTCAAGGTCGGGGGTTACATCGGCCTGACCGGCCCTTTCGTAATTTTCTCCTTTCCGAACATTTCTGATCTGGATGTGGTCGTTCTTGACCACTTGACGAGTAGCCTCTATCTGGAGCGGAAAGAAGACCTTGAGGCGTACAGCTCGGCCTTCCGCACCCTGCAGGCTCACGCGCTGTCGCCGGAGCGTTCGTTGGATCTCATCGCCGCGATCAGCCGCGGCGGCCAGGGGGACTCCGGCTGACCGGCCGTGCTCCCCGCGCACCTTCCGACTGCCCGAGGGAGCATCATGTCCGACCGCCTCGCACAGCCCGCGTTACGGTGGCGCCGCAGCAGCCGCAGTACCGGAATGAACAACTGTGTGGAGACCGCGCCGCTCGACGGCGAACACCTCGCCGTACGGGACTCCAAGGACCTGGACCGGACTCCGCTGCGGATCTCCGCGACGGCCTGGACCTCGTTCGTGACAGGGCTGCACGACCTCCCGGTCAGCTGACCGGAGCGGTCCTCGTCCCGGGAGCGGTGCGTACGACGGTGGCCACCGCGGCCGCGATCTGCTCCCGGGTCAGGTCGGCCCGCGCGGTCAGCCGCAGGCGGGAGATTCCGTCCGGCACCGACGGCGGACGGAAGCACCCCACCGCGATCCCGGCCGCGCGGCAGTCGGCCGCCCAGCGCACGGCCGCGTCCGCGGACGGCGCGCGTACGGAGACCACCGCGGCGTCGGGCCGGACGGCGGTCAGCCCGGCCGAGGTCAGCCGTTCGTACAGGGTGAGGGCGACCTCGCGGGCGCGGTCCGCGCGCTCCGGTTCGCGGCGCAGCAGCCGCAGCGCGCCCAGGGCGCCGCCCGCCGCGGCGGGGGCCAGTCCGGTGTCGAAGATGAACGTCCGGGCCGTGTTGACGAGATGATCGATGACCCGGGCCGGGCCGAGGACCGCGCCGCCCTGGCTGCCCAGGGACTTGGAGAGGGTGAGCGTGGCCACGATGCCCTCGCCGCCCGCGAGTCCGGCGGCGGCGAGCGCGCCGCGCCCTCCGTCCCCGAGCACCCCCAGACCGTGCGCGTCGTCGACGAGCAGTGCGGCGCCCTCGGCCCGGCATGCCTCGGCCAGCGCGGGCAGCGGGGCCGCGTCGCCGTCGACCGAGAAGACCGAGTCGGTCACGGCGAGCGCCCGCCCGCCGTGCGCGTGCAGTGCCTTGCCCACCGCTTCGGGATCCGCGTGCGGGACCACGGCGGTCTCGGCCCGGGAGAGCCGGCAACCGTCCACGATCGAGGCGTGGTTGCCCGCGTCGGAGACGATCAGCGAGCCCCGGGCGGACAGGGCGGTGAGGGCCGCCAGGTTGGCGGCGTAACCGGAGGAGAGCACGAGGGCCGCCTCGAAGCCGCAGAAACGCGCCAGTTCGTGTTCGAGTTCGGCGTGCAGCTCGGTGGAACCCGTGACCAGCCGTGAACCGGTGGCACCGGCACCCCAGCGGTGCGCCGCCGCTGCGGCGGCCCCGGTGACTTCGGGGTGCCGGGTGAGGCCCAGATAGTCGTTGCTCGCGAGGTCGAGGAGTTCCGGTCCGGCGGGGCGCGGGCGGAGCGTCCGGACGAGTCCGGCCGCCGCGCGGCGGCGCGCCTCGTCATTGATCCAGTCGAACGGGGCGAAGGACATGGGCCGGTCCCTTTTGTAGGCAGCTCACAGACCCTAGCCGGGGGCGCAGCGGGTCAGGGTGTGGCAATACACACACCCTCGCCCTCCTCTCCTGTCTGGTTCCTCCTTGGCTGATGACCGTGCCGTAGGCCAGGATCATCGCCATGGACCTGCTGCTGAACACGCTGGTGGACAAGGGGCTGCGGCGCGAACTGCCGACCCGCGAAGAAGCGCTCGCCGTGCTGGCGACCTCCGACGACGAGCTGCTCGACGTGGTGGCCGCGGCCGGAAAGGTGCGCCGTCAGTGGTTCGGGCGGCGCGTGAAGCTCAACTATCTGGTCAACCTGAAATCCGGTCTCTGCCCCGAGGACTGCTCCTACTGCTCCCAGCGGCTGGGATCGAAGGCCGAGATCCTCAAGTACACCTGGCTCAAGCCGGACGAGGCCTCGAAGGCCGCGGCGGCCGGGGTGGCGGGCGGGGCGAAGCGGGTCTGTCTGGTGGCGAGCGGACGCGGGCCGACGGACCGTGATGTCGACCGGGTGTCGCAGACCATCGAAGCGATCAAGGAGCAGAACGAGGGCGTCGAGGTCTGCGCCTGTCTCGGCCTCCTCTCCGACGGGCAGGCCGGTCGGCTGCGGTCGGCGGGCGCCGACGCGTACAACCACAACCTCAATACGTCCGAGGGGACGTACGGCGGCATCACCACCACACACACGTACGCGGACCGGGTGGAGACCGTCCAGCAGGCGCAGGCTGCGGGGCTCTCCGCCTGTTCCGGGCTGATCGCCGGCATGGGCGAGAGCGACACCGACCTGGCCGACGTCGTGTTCGCGCTGCGCGAGCTGGACCCGGACTCGGTACCGGTGAACTTCCTGATCCCGTTCGAGGGAACCCCGCTCGCCAAGGAGTGGAACCTCACCCCGCAGCGCTGTCTGCGGATTCTGGCCATGGTCCGCTTCGTCTGCCCCGATGTCGAGGTCCGGCTCGCCGGTGGCCGGGAGGTGCATCTGCGCTCGATGCAGCCGCTCGCGCTCCACCTGGTGAACTCGATCTTCCTGGGTGACTATCTGACCAGCGAAGGCCAGGCGGGGCAGGCGGATCTGGACATGATCGCCGATGCCGGTTTCGAGGTGGAGGGTGCGGGAACGACGACGCTGCCTCAGCACCGGGCGACGGCGGGAGGCGGCTGCGGCTCGCACGACGGCGGCTGCGCGCCCTGCGGTGACGGTGACACGGCGGCGTCCACCGGGGAGTCCTCGCCCACCGAGGTCCCGGCCGCGCGTACGGATCTGGTGGCGGTCCGCCGCCGGGGCGCCGGGACGGATCTCGCGCCCAATGCCTGAGACGTACTCCCCGGAACGGCCGTCGAACGGCCCGGCCCCGCACACTGTGGCGCTCGCCCCTGCCGAGCTGCGCGCCCTGGACCGGGCCCATGTCTGGCATCCGTACGGTCCGATGCCGGGCCGGCAGGAACCCCTGGTCGTGGAGTCCGCGTCCGGCGTACGGCTGCGGCTGGCCGAACCCGTCTGCGAACGGACCGAGTTGGTGGACGGCATGTCGTCCTGGTGGTCGGCGGTGCACGGCTACAACCACCCGGTGCTCAACGAGGCGGCCCGCGGCCAGCTGGACCGGATGAGCCATGTGATGTTCGGCGGGCTCACCCATGAGCCGGCCGTGCGGCTGGCCGCCCGGCTGGTGGAGATCACCCCGGAGCCGCTGCGGCATGTCTTTCTCGCCGACTCCGGGTCCGTCTCGGTCGAAGTCGCGGTGAAGATGTGCTTCCAGTACTGGCGTTCGCTCGGCAGGCCGGCCAAGCGACGGCTGCTGACCTGGCGCGGCGGCTATCACGGAGACACCTGGCAGCCGATGTCCGTGTGCGATCCCGAGGGCGGGATGCACGACCTGTGGTCGGGGGCTCTTCCCCGGCAGGTCTTCGCCGACGCGCCGCCGGACGGTTTCGACGCGGAGCCGGACCCCGGATACGTCCAGCGTCTGCGGGATCTGGTCGCGCGGCACGCCGACGAGCTCGCCGCGGTGATCGTGGAGCCGGTGGTACAGGGGGCGGGCGGGATGCGGTTCCACTCGCCCGCGTATCTGCGGGTCCTGCGTGAGGCGTGCGACGCGAACGACGTACTGCTCGTGTTCGACGAGATCGCGACCGGCTTCGGCCGCACGGGAAAGCTGTTCGCCGCGGAACATGCCGGGGTCTCCCCCGATGTCATGTGTGTCGGCAAGGCGCTGACCGGCGGCTATCTGACGATGGCGGCGACGCTGTGCAGCTCGCGGGTGGCGGAGGGCATCTCCAGGGGTGACGTTCCGGTGCTGGCGCATGGCCCGACGTTCATGGGCAACCCGCTGGCCGCCGCGGTGGCGAACGCCTCCGTCGATCTGCTGCTCGGCCAGGACTGGGAGCGGGAGGTCAAGCGGATCGGCACCGGACTGGAGGCCGGTCTGGCCGCTGCGGCCCGGCTTCCCGGGGTCGTGGATGTGCGGGTGCTGGGCGCCATCGGTGTCGTGCAGCTCGATCACGAGGTGGACATGGAGGCCGCCACCCGGGCAGCCGTGCGCGAGGGCGTGTGGCTGCGGCCGTTCCGCGACCTCGTGTACACGATGCCGCCCTATGTGACCGGTGATGACGACGTGGCACTGATCTGCCGGGCCGTGTGCGCGGCGGCTCGGGAGGGCTGACATGACGATTCTGGTGGTGTCCGGTACGGGCACCGAGATCGGGAAGACGGTGGTGACCGCCGCCGTGGCCGCGGCCGCCCGGGGCCGCCGGGTCGCGGTGCTCAAGCCCGCCCAGACGGGCCTCGCCCCGGGGGAGCCGGGGGACGCCGCCGAGGTGGTGCGCCTTGCCGGCGGTCATGTGACGCCGGTCGAACTGGCCAGGTTCCCCGAGCCGCTGGCCCCGGCGACCGCAGCCCGGCGGGCGGGTCTCGCGCCAGTGCGGCCCTTCGAGGTCGCCGAGGCGGCCGGGAAGCTGGCCACCGAGCACGATCTGGTGCTGGTGGAGGGGGCGGGCGGACTGCTCGTACGGTTCGACGACGAGGGCAGCACGCTCGCGGACGCGGCGCGGCTGCTGGCGGCGCCGGTCCTGGTCGTGGTGCCCGCGGGTCTGGGCACGCTCAACGCCACGGCGCTGACGGCGGAGGCGCTGCGGGCCCGGGGCCTGGAATGCCTCGGTGTGGTGGTGGGCAGCATGCCGGACGAACCGGATCTGGCCGCGTCGTGCAATGTGGACGATCTGCCGGTGGCGGCCGGAGCTCCGCTGCTGGGTGCCGTCCCGGCCGGGGCGGGGTCGCTGGCACCCGTCGATTTCCGTGCGCGGGCGGCCCATTGGCTGGCTCCGGAACTCGGCGGGGTCCGGTCCCCGACGATGAAGGGCTGAGTACGCCGATACGGGGGAGAATCGAGGGCAGCCACTGCTTTCCCGTCACGGAGGCCCGTCATGCATCTGCGCAGCAGGAAGATCCACCGGGACGCTGTGCATCACCCGGTGTTCGCCCGGTTCTACGCGCGGATGAGCGTGGATGCCGACCGGCGGGGCGGTATCGCCGCGTATCGCCGGGAACTGCTGGCCGGGGTCTCCGGCCGGGTGATCGAGATCGGGGCCGGAAACGGACTGAACTTCGCGCACTATCCGGGCGCCGTCTCCGAAGTGGTGGCCATCGAACCGGAACGCACGCTCCGGCAGCTGGCGGTCCGTGCCGCGATGCGGTCCGAGGTGCCGGTGGACGTGGTGCCCGGTGCCGCGGAGGCGCTGCCGGTCAAGAGCGAGGCGTTCGACGTCGCCGTGGCCTCATTGGTCCTGTGCACGGTGCGGGACCTGCCCCGGGCCCTCGCCGAGATCAAGCGGGTCCTGCGGCCCGGTGGTGAACTGCGGTTCTTCGAGCACGGGCTGGCACCGGGCCGGGCGCTGGCCGCGGCACAGCGGGCCGTGGACAGGACCGTCTGGCCCCTGCTCTTCGGCGGCTGCCACACCGCTCGCGACACCCTGGCCGCGATCGAGGCGGCCGGCTTCGAGTTGAGCACGTACCGCAGGCTGCGGATTCCGGAGAAGGGCGTGCAGCTGCCGCCCTCCCCCTGTGTCCTCGGGGTGGCCCGCCGCCCCTTCGCGGTCGACTGACCTGTCGGGGACGGGTGGTCGGCGGTCGGCGGCACGGGTCCACGCGAGCCGGTGGACCGGGTTCACACGCTCCACTGCCGGAGTTCGTCCGCGATGGCCCGGACGTCCGCCTTGCCCTCCTTGACCAGTCGGGCCAGATCACGCACCTGCTCGGGCGAGGTGATGACCTTGAGCCCGGAGGCGACGAGATATCCGTACGCGACAGCGGAGGCGAACATCGCGTTGGAGCGTTCGAGCGCGGGAACGTGGAGCAGCAGTTGCAGCAGGGCAGCGGCGCGGGAGTGCGGATCGCTGTAGACGGGGCTGCCGAAGATCTCCGCCTCGTGGCGGCTGACCGCGGCGACGAGCGCGCCCCAGTCGACGACCTGCGGATCGCCGGGCGTCTTGTGCTCGGCGACCATGAGCAGCCAGGAGAGGTCGATCCGTAGGTTCAACGGGTACCTTCGCGCTCCGGGCCGAACTCCTCGGCGAACACCGACTCGTACTGCTTCATGAAGTCCGCCGCCGCCTCGACGAAGGTGTGTCCCACTTCGCCCGCGTCCTGTTTGACGAGCTCCTCTATATAGCGGTTCACGCTCATCCCCCTCTGCAGCGCGCGCTGACGCGCGGCCTCGGCGGTGGCCTCGTCCACTCGAACGTTCAGCTGAGTCTTGGGCACAGCCATCACGCTAGCGCGCCTCCGCTAGCACCGGCAAGAGGAGCCCGGGGGCGCGTGGGGTGGGTGGCATGGCCATCGACCGGGCTGCCACAGGGCTCCGCCGCGCGGCAGCCCGGATGGCGAAACGGGGTCGACGCTCCGGTCGCCCGGTGGTGGGATTGCCGCATGAACGATCTTTCGATACGTGCCGCGACCGCCGCGGACCTGGACGAGGTCCTCGCGTTCTGGAAGGTGGCCGCGGAGGGCACGAGCATCAGTGACGACCGGGACGGCATCGCGCGCCTGGTGGAACGCGATGCCGAGTCCCTGATCCTCGCCGAGCGGGACGGCACGCTCGCCGGGACCGTGATCGCCGGCTTCGACGGCTGGCGGTGCCATCTCTACCGGCTCGCCGTCCACCCGGACCAGCGCCGCCGGGGTGTGGGCGGAGCGCTGCTCGCGGCGGCGGAGGAGCGGTTCGTCCGGCTGGGAGGGCGCAGGGGCGACGCCATGGTGCTCGACCGCAACGAACTGGCGCAGCATGCCTGGCGGGCCGCGGGGTACGCGCCGGAACCGCAGTGGAGCCGCTGGGTGCACCACCTGACCGACTGACCCCGTACCTCGCAGACCTTGCGCTCCTCCCCGCACGCCATTTTGCTGGTCCTTTACTATGGGATCTCATCCGACCACCCCCTTGACGAAAGGTGTGAGCGTCCGCCCATGGGCGAGCCTCCCAGTAGCCGACATCGCCGACATCGCGCGATCCTCCTGCCCCTGCCCGATCATGGGACGGAGGTGAACCGATGACCGAAGTGCTGCTGCTGCTCGTCGCGGTCCTGCTCTCCCTGGCTTGTGGCGCCTTCGTCGCGGCGGAGTTCTCACTGACCACGGTGGAGCGCGGCGAGCTCGAACGGGCCGTGGAGCGGGGTGAGCGGGGCGCCGCCAGTGCCCTGAAGGCTGTCCGCAGCCTCACCTTCCAGCTCTCCGGCGCCCAGCTCGGCATCACCGTCACCAACCTGGTGGTCGGCATGCTCTCCGAACCGTCGATCTCCAAACTCATTCGCGGACCGCTCGAGGCGATCGGCCTCTCCCCCAGCGTGTCGTCCTCGGTCGCCCTCGTGATCGGTACCGCCCTGTCCACCGTGGTCCTGATGGTCGTCGGCGAACTCGTCCCGAAGAACTGGGCGATCTCCTCCCCACTCACCGTGGCCAAGGCCGTCGCCACGCCGCAGCGGGCGTTCACCGCGGTGTTCCGGCCCTTCATCAGCCATCTGAACAACACGGCCAACCGGATGGTGCGCCGCTTCGGCCTCGAACCGGCCGAGGAGCTGGCCTCCGCCCGCAGCCCCCAGGAACTGGTGGCCCTGGCCCGTCACTCCGCCAAGGAGGGCGCGCTGGAGGCGGACACCGCCGAACTCTTCGTCCGCACCCTCAACCTGGCGGAGCTGACCGCGGAGAACGTGATGACCCCGCGCGTCCAGGTCACCGCCCTGGATCTGCAGGCGACGGCCGAGGATGTCGCCAATGCCACCCGGGCGACCGGACTGTCCCGCTTCCCCGTCTACCGGGGCAGCCTCGATACGGTCGTCGGCGTCGCGCACATCAAGGACGTGCTGGCGATACCGGCCGAGCAGAGGCCCCGCAAACGCGTCTCGGAAATGCTGCGCGAACCGCTCCTCGTGCCCGAGACCCTCACCGTGGACCGCCTGCTGGACCGGCTGTCCGGCAAGATCGCCATGGCCGTCGTGATCGACGAGTACGGCGGCACGGCCGGTGTGGTGACCCTGGAGGACATCGTCGAGGAGGTCGTCGGCGAGGTGCGCGACGAGCACGACCCGCACGAGACCCCCGACCTCGCCCCAGCCGGTGAGGACGCCGACGGACGCACCCTGTGGTCGGCCGACGGCGCGGCCCGCACCGACCAGCTCAGGACCATCGGGCTACGGGTGCCGGACGGACCGTACGAGACGCTGGCCGGGCTGATCGCCAATGAGGTCGGCCGCATCCCGGCGGTGGGTGACACCGTCGAGCTGGCCGACTGGCGGATCGATGTGGTGGACGCCTCCGGGCGCAGGGCCGCACGCGCCCTGCTGCACGCCCCGCTGCCCGCTTCCGGGGAAGAGACGGAGGACGCACGATGATCGCCCTTCAGCTCTTCATCGGCCTGATGACCCTCGTGGTCAACGCCTTCTTCGTCGGCGCGGAGTTCGCGCTGATCTCCGTACGCCGCAGCCAGATCGAGCCGGAGGCCGAGGCCGGGAACCGGCGGGCCCGCAGCGTCATCTGGGGCCTGGAGCACGTGTCCGCGCTGCTCGCCGCCGCCCAGCTCGGCATCACCCTCTGCACACTGGTGCTGGGTATCGTCGCCGAGCCCGCCATCGCGCACCTGCTGGAGCCCGTATTCGACTCGGTGGGCGTACCGCACGGACTGGTCCATCCGATCTCGTTCGTGATCGCCCTGTCCGTGGCCACGTATCTGCACATGCTGCTGGGCGAGATGGTGCCGAAGAACATCGCGCTGGCCGAACCGGCCCGCAGCGCGCTGCTCCTCGGACCGCCCCTGGTGGCCCTCGCCAGGGCCCTGCGCCCGGTGATCTTCACGATCAACGCCTTCGCCAACGCGCTGCTCAAGCTCCTGCGCGTGGAGACCAAGGACGAGGTGTCCGCGACGTTCTCGGACGACGAGCTGGCACGGCTGGTGAAGGACGCCGGGGATGCCGGGCTGGTCGACGACCGGTCGGCGCAGCGGCTGCGGCACGCCCTGGAGCTGGGCCGTCGCCCCGTACAGGACGTGGTCATGCCGGTCGACCGGGTGATGTACGCCAAGGTCGGCACCACGCCCGAGGAACTGGAACGGCTCTCGTCCGAGTCCGGTTTCTCGCGCTTTCCCGTGATGGACAGCGAGGAACGCATCCTGGGCTATCTCCATGTGAAGGACGCTCTGGACGCGACACCGCGCGATGTCCCCTTCCCGGTGACCGCGATGCGGCCGATCGCGCGGGTGCGCGCGTCGACCCCGCTCGATGACGTGCTGACGGCGCTCAGGCGCAGCCGTACACATCTGGCGGCCGTGCTCGACGAGGACGACCGGCTGGCCGGCATGGTCACGATGGAGGACGTCCTGCGCGAACTCGTGGGCAGACCGCAGGGGCGCTGAGTTCCTGCGCCCCCGGGACCCGTGAGTCGGGCAGGGGCGGGGGACGGTTGCAGAGCCGTCCCCCGCCCCCTTTGGCTGTGCGCGACCCCGGAACCCGGCACGGCCGTCACGGTACGATCGCAGGGCCATGGAATTGAATGCCACCTACACCAGTCTTGTCGCGGTCGGCGACTCGTTCACCGAGGGCATGTCGGACTTGCTGGCCGACGGCACGTACCGCGGCTGGGCCGATGTCCTCGCCTCCCGGCTCGCGGCCCGGTCCCCCGGATTCCGGTACGCCAATCTCGCCGTACGCGGAAAGCTGATCGGTCAGATCGTCGACGAGCAGGTGGGCCCCGCGGCCGCCATGGACGCGGATGTGATCACCCTGGTGGGCGGTCTCAACGACACACTGCGGCCCAAGTGCGACATGGGCATGGTGCGCGGACGGCTCGAAGAAGCGGTGGAGCGGCTGGCCCCGTCCTGCAAGCACCTGGTCCTCATGCGCAGCCCCGGCCGCGACGGCCCGGTGATGGAGCGCTTCCGTCCTCGCATGGAGGAACTGTTCTCCCTGGTCGGCGACCTGGCCGACCGGCACGGGGCACTCGTGGTGGATCTCTACGGTGCGCCGTCGCTCGGCGATCCCCGGATGTGGGACGTCGACCGGCTGCACCTCACGGCCGAAGGACACCGCAGGGTGGCCGAGGCGGTCTGGCAGACGCTGGGCCTGCCTGCCGAGCACGACTGGCAGTCGCCCGTACCGGCGACGCCGCCGCCCCGCTGGGCGACGCGTCGGGCCGACGATCTGCGCTTCGCCCGGCAGCATCTGGCGCCCTGGATCGGGCGGCGGCTCACGGGCCGGTCGTCCGGGGACGGCCGGACGGGAGCGCAGTTCAGCGCCGAAACGGGCAAGGCCTTCTGGATCACGCCCGAGGACGCCTCGGATCCGGGCCCGGTGACGGGGTGGCGCCGGACGGACGAGTCCGGAAGCTGACTCTCCGGGCCCTGCGGGCGGTACTCGGCACCACTCGCCGCTCGCCGCACCGGTAGCCCGCCCACGGCATGCTCCGGCCCCTCCACGCCTTCGCCGCCTCATCCACACCGCCTCACCCTCGCTGCCGCGGCCACGCTCCTTCGCCCCTGCTTCGTACCTGTTCGTAGCAAGCCACAAACGGGGGCGCGGCGCTGGCCTGCACAAACCGCCAGTAGAATCTGTTTACGTGACTGCTGTGTCTGCGAAGCCTCGCATCCCCAATGTCCTGGCCGGCCGCTACGCCTCCACGGAGCTGGCCGTCCTCTGGTCCCCCGAGCAGAAGGTGAAGCTGGAGCGTCAGCTGTGGCTGGCGGTGCTGCGCGCTCAGAAGGACCTCGGGATCGAGGTGCCCGACGCGGCCCTCGCCGACTACGAGCGCGTCCTCGACCAGGTCGACCTGGCCTCGATCGCCGAACGCGAGAAGGTCACGCGGCACGACGTGAAGGCCCGGATCGAGGAGTTCAACGCCCTCGCCGGCCACGAGCAGGTCCACAAGGGCATGACGTCCCGGGACCTGACCGAGAACGTCGAACAGCTCCAGATCCGGCTCTCGCTGGAGCTCATGCGCGACCGGACGGTGGCCGTCCTGGCGCGTCTGGGCAAGCTGGCGGGCGAGTACCGCGAGCTGGTCATCGCGGGGCGTTCCCACAACGTCGCCGCTCAGGCGACGACCCTCGGCAAGCGCTTCGCGACGGCCGCGGACGAGCTACTGGTGGCGTACGGACGGCTGGAGGACCTGCTGGGCCGCTACCCCCTGCGCGGCATCAAGGGCCCGGTCGGCACGGCGCAGGACATGCTCGACCTGCTGGGCGGGGACGCCGGGAAGCTCGCCGACCTCGAACAGCGCATCGCCGGGCACCTCGGCTTCGCCCAGGCCTTCACCTCGGTCGGTCAGGTCTATCCCCGCTCGCTCGACTACGACGTGGTGACCGCGCTGGTACAGCTGGCCGCGGCGCCCTCCTCGGTGGCGAAGACGATCCGGCTGATGGCGGGCCACGAGCTGGTCACCGAGGGCTTCAAGCCCGGTCAGGTCGGCTCGTCCGCCATGCCGCACAAGATGAACACCCGCTCCTGCGAGCGTGTGAACGGCCTGATGGTCATCCTGCGCGGCTACGCCTCGATGACGGGCGAGCTGGCCGGTGACCAGTGGAACGAGGGCGATGTGTCCTGTTCCGTGGTCCGCCGGGTGGCCCTGCCCGATGCCTTCTTCGCGTTCGACGGTCTGCTGGAGACGTTCCTGACCGTGCTCGACGAGTTCGGCGCGTTCCCCGCGGTCGTGGCCCGGGAGCTGGACCGCTACCTGCCGTTCCTGGCCACCACCAAGGTCCTCATGGGTGCTGTCCGGGCCGGGGTGGGCCGCGAGGTCGCCCACGAGGCCATCAAGGAGAACGCGGTCGCCTCCGCTCTGGCGATGCGGGAGCAGGGCGCGGAGCGCAACGAGCTGCTGGACAAGCTCGCCGCCGACGAGCGCATCCCGCTCGACCGGGCACAGCTCGACGCGCTGATGGCCGACAAGCTCTCGTTCACCGGCGCGGCGGGCGACCAGGTCACCGCGCTGGTGTCCCGGATCGAGGACATCACCAAGCAGCACCCGGAGGCCGCGGCCTACACCCCCGGCTCCATCCTCTGACATCCGTCGCTGTCACCCGATGACACCCGAGGAGCTCAGGGCCGCTCGTGACCGCATCGTTCCCGATGTGGTCACGGGCGGCCTGCGGGTGCTGTTCTGCGGCATCAACCCCAGCCTGACCACCGCCGTCACGGGCCACCACTTCGCCCACCCCGGCAACCGCTTCTGGCCGGTGCTCCATCTCTCGGGCTTCACACCCCGCAGGCTGATGCCCTCCGAGCAGGGCGAGTTGCTGAACCACGGTCTGGGCATCACCAACGTGGTGGCGCGGGCCACGGCTCGGGCGGACGAACTCGGGGCCGAAGAATTCCGTGAAGGTGGCAGGATCCTGGCCGAGAAGACGGAGCGCCTGGCACCGTTGTGGCTCGCCGTGGTCGGTGTCACGGCCTATCGCACGGCCTTCGGCGAGCGCAAGGCCCATATCGGCCCGCAGGACCGGACGATCGGTGGTGCCCGCGTATGGGCTCTGCCCAACCCCAGTGGCCTCAACGCCCACTGGACCGTCCGGACCATGGCGGACGAGTACGCCCGTCTCCGCGAAGCCACCCGTTCGACCCCACCCGCCGCCGGAAACCCGACACCTGACGGCTGACATCCGACGACTGACACCCGACGCCGGGAGCCACCGTGTCGTCGGCATGTGGCCGACCGGTGACCGCCGACGGTCAAGGCGTCCGAACGGTGGTCGGTGCGCGGCCATCATCGTCAGGGCGGGTCGATCACCGTCACCAGAACGGTCAGCTCGCAGCCAGGGCCGTTCTCTTCGAGGAAGAGCCCCATCGCGACCCATCGGTCCTCGATCCTCCAGAGCTGAAGGTACTCACAGCCGGCGACCGGATCCGCCCACGGCTCGGGGATCGTCTCGCCCGCCATCATCCGCTCCTGCGCACTCCACAGGCTCACCATCTGCGGCTCACCCCAGCGTGAGGTGAGCAGCGTGATCAGTGCGTCGTGTTCCGCGAGGCACTGAGCTCTGTGTTCCAGACGGCCGGCCTCACCGTCGTCCCAGTGCTCCTCGTCCGAGTGCAGGGATGCTGTGTGGTAGCCGGGCCCACTGACTCCCGAGCCCGAGGGGATGCGCTCCGCGGGAAATCCCTTGGTGCGCAACCCGTCGATGAGGCGGAGATGGTGTGCGGTCGTCATACCGTCAGTAAACCGCCTCGCACTGACAAGTGCCCCTCTGCCCCGGCCTCCGAAGCACCCCGGCTCCGGGCAGCGTCGGCCCTCTCCCCTTTCCCTGTCCCGGCCGCTCAGGCGTCCCGATTCCGTACGGCGCACCAGCCCGCCACCAGAGCGGCCGCGGTCCAGGCTGCCGTCACCGCCAGCCCCGCCCATGGGCCGATGCTTCCGTCCGGACTCCCGTGGAGCACCAGCTGCCCCGCTCGGTCCGGCAGATACTGGGCCGCTTCCCCGGCGATGTCCCCGATCACGAAGGAGGCGATCAGGATGAAGGGTATGAGAAGACTGAGCACGGCCACCGCACTGCGGAGCAGCGCCGCCAGTCCTGCCGCGAACAGGGCCATCAGCGCGAGATAGACACCACCTCCGAACACCGCCCTCAACGCGCCCGGATGCCCCAGGCCGATCGCGTCCTCCCCCATGAAGAGCTGTCCCGCCAGGAACGCCGCAAAGCTGGTGGCCAGCCCCACGCCGAGGGCCGACCCGCCCACGACAGTCATCTTGGCCGCGTAGAAGAGTCCACGGCGCGGGACCGCCGACAGCGATATCCGCAGGGCACCATTGACGAACTCCGAGGAGAGTGCCGTCGCACCGAAGCTGATGGCTGCCATCTGCCCGAAGTTCAGGGCATAGAGGGCGTCGAACACCGGGTCCGCATCCGCGCTGTCCGCATCCGCCCCGCCGTCGATGGCGAAGGTCAGCACGGTGATGGCGAGCGTGACGAGGAACACCGCTGACAGCGAGCCGGAGATGGAGCGCAGCGATCTGACTTTGATCCACTCGGAGTGGAGCACTGCGGTCGGGGACATGGTCACGCCTCCTGACGGTCAGCGGTGGACACCGTGCCGGCTGCGAATTCCGCCTCGTCCGCCGTGAGGCCGAGGTAGGCCTGTTCCAAGGTCGGCCGCTCGTCGATGAGTTCGAAGAGGGGGATGCCTTCAAAGGAAGCCAGCGTGCCTATCTCCTCGGCCGTGACACCCTCGACCGTCCAACGTCCGTCATCGTTCCGCTCGGGTACATGGCCCTTGCGCGTCAGCACGTCCTGAAGCCTGCCGGGTTCGGAGGTACGCAGCCGCACCCGGGGCCGGCTGCGAGAGTCGAGGAACTCCCGCATCGGCATGTCGACGAGGAGCCTGCCTCTGCCGAGCACCACCAAGTGGTCGGCGAAGGACGATGTCTCGTTCATGAGGTGGCTGGAGACCAGAACCGTGCGGCCCTCACGGGCCAGCCTCTTCATCAGTTCGCGGATCCAGACGATGCCTTCCGGATCAAGTCCGTTGGACGGCTCGTCCAGCATGACCACGTCCGGGTCCCCGAGCAGCGCCGCCGCGATCCCGAGGCGCTGGCGCATGCCGAGGGAGAACGTCCTGATCCGCTTTCCCCCGACCTGAGCGAGGCCGACTTCCGCCAGCACGGCCTCCACCCGTGCGGCAGCTATGCCGTTGCTCGTGGCGAGCACGAGCAAGTGGTTGCGGGCAGTCCGCGAGCCGTGAGCCGACTGGGCGTCGAGCAGCGCGCCGACGCGGTGCAGCGGAGCGCTGAGCGCCGCGTACGCCTGGCCGTCTATGGTGGCCGTTCCGCCGGAGGGCCGGTCCAGGCCGAGGACGAGCCGCATGGTGGTGGACTTGCCCGCGCCGTTCGGGCCGAGGAATCCGGTGACCCGGCCTGGTCGCACGCTGAACGTGAGACGGTCCACGGCACGGGTGGTGCCGTAGTCCTTGGTGAGTCCGTGGACGTCGATGGTGGTCATGTCCTCAGCCTGGCCGCCGCGCCCGCCGCACGGCCTCCCCCTGCCGTGGGGTTCATCTCCCTCGCTCGGGGGAGCCGTCGCCGGCTGCGCGGCTGGCACGATGACGGCATGCGCCACCTCCTCGCTCCGCTGGCCAGGCCGGTCACCTACACCCGCTGGCTGCATCTGCTCGCCCCGGCCGCCGTTGTCAGCGTGTGGCTGTTCATCTCGATGGACATGCCGTGGATGCCGCTGCTCTTCGCGGTGCCGGTGGGTCTTGTCCCCGCGATGCGCCTGGCGGAAGGGGTTCAGGCGCAGTTGCTCCTCACCCCTGACGAGCGTGGCCGCCCGGATGCCTCGATCTCCGCGGCCGTCGCCGCCACATGGGCGGACCGCTGGCGGACCGTTCTGTGGCTGGAGGTGCGGTTACTGCTGGCCGTCGCCGCAGGGCCGGCGACGATCTGGCTGCCCGCCACCACGGTCGATCTGATCCGGGCCGGCCTGGGCAAGGCCCCCAGCGACGAGGGGCTGTTCGCGCACAGCGATCCGCACGGATGGCATGCGCTGCTGTTGGCCCCCTTGCCCTTGGTACTGCTCATAGCCGTGGTCGTGCTCACGGGCGAGCTGGCCACGGCGGTCGCGCGGCGGCTGCTCGGACCGTCGCCGATGGAGCGGATGACCGCTCTGGAGGAGCTCACCGAGCAGTTGCTGGAGCGCAATCGCATCGCTCGCGAGCTGCATGACTCCATCGGCCACGCGTTGACGGTCGCCGTCGTGCAGGCCGGGGCGGCACGGACCGCGAAGGACCCTGAGTTCACCGAACGCGCGCTCGCCGCCATCGAGGAAACGGGGCGTGACGCGCTGGAGGATCTGGAACGGGTGCTTCGGGTTCTGCGGGAATCCGGTACGCCGGTGAGCAGGCGGCCGACTCTCGTCGAGGCCGGCCGGCTGCTCGACTCGGCGCGCGGCTCGGGGGCGAAGGTGGACGCGGAGGTGTCCGGAACCTTGGACCGGGTGCCGGCAGCGGTGTCGCGCGAGGGGTACCGCATTCTGCAGGAGTGCCTCACCAATGTGCTGCGTCACGCCGGATCAGTCCTCGTACGGGTGAGGATCACGGTTGTCCGGGACCGGCTGGAGTTGGAGGTGGCCAATCCGCTGACGGGGTCGGACAGGCTGCCCGGCGGCGGCAGCGGGCTGCGTGGCATACGTGAGCGGGCGGCGCTCCTGGGGGGAAGGGCCGAGGCGGGGCCCCTCGACGGCGAGTGGAGAGTGCGCGTGAGCCTCCCGCTGGAGCGCATACGCTGACCCGATGCCGGTTACCGTTCTTCTGGTCGACGACGAACCCCTCGTGCGCGCCGGCCTGCGTGCCGTCCTTGAGGCCCAGCCCGACATCGAGGTGGTGGGCGAGGCTGCCGACGGTGCCGCGGTGATCCCGCTGGTGCGTCAGCTGCGGCCCGACGTGGTGGCGATGGATGTGCGGATGCCTCTGATGGACGGCATCGAGGCGACCCGGGTGGTGCTGCGCACGGTGCCGGATCCGCCGAAGGTCCTGGTGGTCACGACGTTCGAGAACGACGAGTACGTGTACGAGGCGCTGCGCGCGGGAGCCGATGGGTTCCTGCTCAAACGAGCCCGGCCCGCCGAGATCGTGCACGCGGTGCGCCTGGTCGCCGAGGGCGAGTCGCTGCTGTTCCCGGCGGCGGTCCGGCGGCTCGCGGCCGAGTACGGGACGAACCGGGCCAGGGAGGCCATGGAGCGTGCGGCGCTCACGGAGCGGGAGGCCGAGGTCCTCCGGTTGATGGCCCGGGGCCTGTCCAACGCGGAGATCGCGGCCAGACTGGTGGTCGGCGTCGAGACGGTGAAGACACATGTCAGCGCTGTACTGGCGAAGTTGGGGGCGAGGGACCGCACGCAGGCGGTCATCGCCGCGTACGAGTCCGGTTTCGTCGCTCCGCGGTGACGCAGGTTGCGGCTCCATACCGGCTCCCGCTGCCGCTCGCCGTGTCCCTGGCCAGCGAGTACCATCCGGCAGACATGCGCACGAGCTGGGAGGACACACGGTGGGCCGGCTGACCGGTGGGGACCCTTCGCTGTTGCGGCGGATCAATTCCGCGGTGGTGCTGCATGCCCTGCGAGGGGCCGGCACTCCGACCCTGACGGATCTGACCCGGATCACCGGTCTGTCGAGGCCGACGGTCGAAGGCGTGGTCGAGGGGCTGTTCGAGGCGGGCCTGGTCGTCGAGGCGCTGCCCGACGAGAGCGAGGCACGGCGCCAGGGGCGGCCCGCGCGGCGGTTCCGCTTCCGTGCCGAGGCAGGCCATCTGCTGGGCATCGAGATCGGCCCGCACCGCGTCTCCTCGATGCTGTCGGGGCTGGACGGACGGATCATCGGCGCCGGATCGCGCGTGGTGTCCGAGACCGCGAGCGCGGACGACCGGCTCGATCAGGTCAGGGCCGTGATCGCCGACGTGCTGCGGCGCACCGGGGTGGCCAGGAGCAGCCTGCGTGCGGTGGGGGTGGGCAGCCCCGGCATCGTGGAGGCGGACGGGACCGTACGGCTGGGCACCGCGTTGCCGGACTGGACCGGCCTCCCGCTCGGCGAGCGCCTGCGGCGCTCCTTCCGCTGTCCGGTTCTCGTGGAGAACGACGCCAACGCCGCGGCGGTGGCCGAGCACTGGAAGGGTGCGGCGACCGAGTCCGACGACATCGTCTTCGTCCTGGCCGGGCTGAGCCCCGGGGCCGGATCGCTGATCGGCGGACGGCTGCACCGCGGTTTCGGGGGTGCGGCGGGTGAGATCGGCGCTCTGCATCTGCTCGGCAGGGATGTGACCCCGGAGCATCTGCTGTCGACGACCGACACACCGCTCGTTCCCCTGGACGAGCACGCCGTGACCGCCGTTTTCGCCCAGGCGCGGCAGGGAGACGCCGGGGCCCAGGCAGCGGTCGAGCGGTTCATTCAGCGGCTGGTGCACGATGTCGCGGCTCTGGTGCTGGCGCTCGATCCGGAGCTGGTGGTGGTCGGGGGCTGGGCGGCCGGTCTGGACGGTGTCCTGGACCCGCTCCGCAATGAGCTGGCGCGCTACTGCCTGCGCCCGCCGAAGGTGGCGCTGTCGCTCCTCGGTGAGGCCGCTGTCGCCACCGGGGCGCTGCGACTGGCCCTGGACCATGTCGAGGAGGAGCTGTTCGCGGTGGAGGGCAGCGTGACGGCCCGCCGCTGAGGGCCCGGGACACGGCAACGGGAGTGTCCGGGGCACGGCAACGGCCCGCCGCTCAGTGTGCGACGGGCCGTGCGGTGCGGATCCGGTGGGCGGGCGTGGCTCCACCGGCCAGGAACCTTTTCGAGCGGAGCCCGGGCGGCCCTGAGCCGCCCGGGGCGGAGTCCGACGGCGTCAGGAGGCCTGACGCTCCTGCCCCTCGTGGCTGATCTCCAGCGCGCCGGAGTCCCCGAAGGTGAGCCGGCAGGTGTCGGCCCGGTAGGTGGCCACGGAGACGGCCGCTGTACCGCCGGCGGTGAAGTAGCGGGTCGTGACCACGAGAACGGGCGCCCCGGGAAGGCGGTCGAGCTCCTTGGCATCGTCGGCACGGGCCGATCCGAGCTCCACGGAACGGTCCTGGCCCTCAAGGCCCAGCCGGTGCAGTTCGCGCAGCACGCTCCGGGCGCGGGCGGGACCGGACGGTGTGTCGATCGCGGAGAGGTCCGGCACCGACGACGACGGGACGTACAGCAGTTCGGCGGCCACCGGCTGGCCGTGGGTGACACGGATCCGGCGCACCACATGGACGGGCTCCCCGGTGCTCGTGTCGAGCATGCCCGCCACCGCGGCCGGCGCCGTGTCGGTGGTGCAGTCGAGGAGCTGCCATGCCTCGCCGACCACTCCGCCGGTCCAGTCGTGCTGCGCGGTGGAGACCGCGACGCCCACGCGCGGCGGGGCGACGGTCGTCCCCACACCACGGCGGCGCTGCAGCCTGCCTTCGAGTTCGAGCTGCTCCAGAGCCTGACGGAGCGTGGCCCGTGCGACACCGAACCGGGCCGCGAGGTCGCGCTCGTTGGGCAGGACCGCTCCCACCGCAAAGTCCGAGTCGAGTGCCTCACTGAGCACGGTCTTGAGGTGCCAGTACTTCGGCTCCTGTACCGATTCCAGCTGCGTGGTCCCCACCCTGTCCTCCGCAATCGCCCAGCGTCTATTCCGCGACGTTATTTATTAAAGGTTCCTGTCTTAAGGTGACCTTAGGGTGGCGCACCCCCTTGGTCAAGACCAATCCTTAGTCCGTAACGGAGCGAAACGGGACCTTGGCGCAGAGCGTTCACAGGACGTTCTTGACGCCGCGAGCCGCGCGCAGCACAAAGCCCCACGACCGGGAGGGCCAGTGGGGCTGTGACCAGGCGTTCAGAAGTCCCGTGGGGCGCGAGAAGTCAGCCCGGACGGCTGGGGTGGCCGGCTATTCCAGGGCCAGACCGACAAGCTTGTCCGGATTTCGAACAATATAGGCACATTGAATGAGTCCGTCCCTGACGTCCACCTGGAAGAAGCTGTCGGGCTTTCCTCCGGAGAACATCACCAGTGCCGGACCGCCGTTGAACTCCGCGAGCCGGAACTCCATGTCGGACCCCACCTCGTGCGCCACCGCGAAGAGGAACCGTCCGACCTTGTCCGCCGTCTCGATGATCCGCCTCGGGGCCTTCGACTTGCCGCCGCTGTCGCTGACGAGCCGGACATCGGGGGCCAGCAGCGCGAGGAGCCGCCCGATGTCTCCGCCCGACGCAGCCGCCAGGAACCGCTCGGTGAGATCCCGCCGCTCCGCCGGGTCGACGTCGTAGCGCGGCTTGCGCTCCTCCACATGGCGCTTGGCGCGCCCCGCGAGCTGGCGCACGGCGGCGTCCGTACGGTCGAGCGCACCGGCGATCTCCGCGTACGGGAATCCGAAGGCCTCGCGCAGGACGAAGACCGCGCGCTCCAGCGGCGAGAGCGATTCGAGGACGACCAGCACGGCGAAGGACACGGAGTCGGCGAGTACGGCCCGTTCCGCGGTGTCGGGGACACCGGGCCCGAAGTCGGTGACCACCGGTTCGGGCAGCCAGGGCCCGACGTAGTTCTCGCGGCGCGACCGGAGATGCCGGAGCCGGTCGATGGCCAGGCGAGTGGTGATCCGTACGAGGAACGCCCTCGGTTCCCGCACCTCCTCGTGGGCCACCGACGACCACCGCAGCCAGGCCTCCTGCACCACGTCCTCGGCGTCCGCGACGCGGCCGAGCATGCGGTAGGCGACACCGGTGAGCACGGGCCGGTGTTCCTCGAAGACGTCGGTCGCGGTGTCGGCTGTCACTCCCCCATCCCAACCGACGTGCCGGACGCTGTCCAGCGGGAATCGCCACCCTCTTGAACTGGGAGCTACTGGACGGTAATTGTTGTTGACGCGACGTCTACCCACCTCAGGGAGCAGCTACATGGCCGCCACGGTCTCCTTCACCATCGATTCGGCCGACGGCCCCCGCCCGGTTTCCCTCGCGTACGAACGGAGCGGCTCCGGAGAACCGTTGCTGCTGCTCCACGGCATCGGCCACCACCGCCAGGCCTGGGACCCGGTGCTGCGGATCCTGGCCGCCGAGCGGGACGTCATGACCGTGGACCTGCCGGGCTTCGGAGCTTCCCCGGCGTTGCCGGACGGCGTCCCGTACGCCACGGACTCGGTGGCCCGGGTCCTCGGGGCCTTCTGCGCGGAACTCGGGGTCGGCCGTCCGCATGTGGCCGGCAATTCCCTCGGGGGGCTGCTCGCCCTGGAGATGGGGCGCGTGGGGCTCGCCCGCTCGGTGTCCGCACTGTCCCCGGCCGGATTCTGGACGGAGCCGGAGCGGCGCTACGCGTTCGCGGCCCTCCGCGCGATGCGCGGGGGTGCGCTGGCGCTGCCGGTGACGACGATCGAGCGGCTCTCGCGCAGCGCGGCCGGGCGTACCGCCCTCACCAGCACCATCTACTCCCGGCCCGCCCGGCGCTCACCCGACGCGGTCCTCGCGGAGACCATGGCCCTGCGCGGGGCGACCGGATTCCACGAGACGCTGGCCGTCGGCCGGGGCGCCGTCTTCACCCACGACGTACCGGGGCTTCCCGTCACCGTCGCGTGGGGCAGCCGCGACCGGCTGCTGCTGCGCCGCCAGGGAGTCCGGGCGAAGCACACGATCCCCGGCGCCCGTCTCGTGCGCCTGCCCGGCTGCGGTCATGTCCCGATGCACGACGACCCCGCCCTGGTGGCGCGCGTCATCCTCGACACGAGCCGCTGACCCACCGGCGCCCCGGGGTCCGGACCCGGAGAGCGCGCGGCGCCCCAGGACACCGGAGCCGAGCGCCACGCCCGCGCCTACCAGGAGGCTGCCCGCACCCTGGGCGATGCCGTACACGCCGGCACCGACGAGGGGCGCGGTGAGAGCGGCGGAGACCGGGATCAGACCGGAGAAGAGCGTGGCGCGTTCGGCGCCGATCCGCTGGATACCGCTGTACCAGCAGACGAAACCGATGACCGTGACGACGACGGCCTGCCACAGCAGCGCCGTCGTCTCGGCGGGCGTCGGCAGCCGCAGGAAGGCGGGCCCGTCGAGCAGGACACCGAGCACCGCGGACTCCAGGGCGGCGACGGCGCAGACGGCCGCCGACAGCAGTTTCGGGCCGAGCGGGCTCAGCAGCGGTACGGCGAGCACGGCGAATCCGACCTCGCCCGCGAGCGCGCCCACCGAGCAGAGGACTCCGGCGAGGTCGGTACGCCCCCACCCCTGGACGGTGAAGGCCCCGGCCGCGACGAGCCCGGCCGCGTACAGCACGGTCCGGGACGGGCGACGGCCCTCCAGCAGCGGGACGAGCACGCCCACGACGATGGGCGCGCAGCCGACGAGGACCCCGGGCACCGCGGGTTCCGCCGACCGCTCGGCGGCCAGGACCGCCAGGTTGAAACCGACCATGCCGACCGCCGCGAGAAGGGCGAGGCGGCCCCAGTGCCGCCGGGAGAGAGCGCGCAGCGGAGCGAGCCCGGAATCCTTCTCCGGCACTCCGGAATGTCCCTCCCGGCGTACGGAGTCTCCCTCCCCGCGTCCGGAGTCTCCCTTCCGGAGTGCGGAGTCTCGCTTCCGGCGCAGCAGCGGTACGAGCAGCAGCGCGGCCAGGCCGTAGCGCAGCGCCTGGCCCCCGGCGTACGGATAGTCGCCGAGAACGCTGTTCGCGGTGAAGGAGGCGCCCACGAGTACGCAGGCGAAGGCGGCGAGGAGTACCCCGCGTACGGAAGGTGCGTTCATGCGGGCAACGCTAGATTTCGGGCCGGTCCGGTTTAAGGTCCACTTTCATGATGTCTTCGGGGACCAATTCGTCTGTCGGCACGGGGAGTCATGGTGATCGGGAGGCCGGCGACGGCCCGCCCGCCTGCGGCTCCGGAGCCTGGGAACTGCTGCTCCCCGCGGCCGCCGCTCCGGCACGGCAGCGGGGCCGTGCGCTGCGGTCGGCGCTGCGTGAGGCGATCCGCTCGGGCCGTCTCGCGGCGGGGACCAGGCTGCCTTCCAGCCGTGAGCTGGCCGCCGAACTCGGGGTGTCGCGCGGCCTGGTCACCGAGGCGTACGAACAGCTCGTGGCGGAGAGCTATCTGCGCAGCGGGCGGGGCGCGGGGACCTGGGTCAGCGGCGGAGTCCGGCCGGCGCGGCACAGCGCGCGCGATCTGGCGCCGCGTGCGCCCGGTGTGCGGGTGGACTTCCGGCCCGGCACCCCTGACCTCTCGCTCTTCCCGCGTGCGGCATGGGCCGCCACCCAGCGCGCGGTCATCGGCAGACTGCCGCACAGCGCCCTGGGCTACCCCGATCCACGCGGCCTGCCGGAGCTGCGCGAGGCCCTGGCCGCGCTGCTGATCCGGCGGCGCGGAGTGGTCGCCGACCCCGAACGGCTGGTCGTCTGTTCCGGCGTCGCGCAGGCGGCCACCCTGCTGGGGTTCGTACTGCGCGGACAGGGGCTGCCGGCCGTGGGCGTCGAGGACCCGGGGAGTCCCGAGCACGCGTCGCTGTTCGCCTCGACCGGGCTGGGGGTCGTTCCGCTGCCTCTGGACGACGAGGGCCTGGCGGTGGGTCCGCTGCTGGCTTCCGGAGTCCGTGCGGTCGTCACCACGCCCGCCCACCAGTTCCCCACCGGAATCGGCTACTCGGCCGATCGCCGCAGCCGGCTGCTCGCATGGGCCCGTGCCTGCGACGGGGTGATCATGGAGGACGACTACGACGGAGACTTCCGGTACGACAGGGCACCCGTCGGCGCGTTGCAGGGGCTGGACCCCGAACACGTGGCGTACACCGGCTCGGTGAGCAAATCGCTGGTTCCCGGGCTGCGCCTGGGGTGGCTGATCGCTCCCGCGTCCATGGCCGACGCGATCGTCGAGCGCAAGCGCACGATGGATCTGGGCAACCCCGCGATCGACCAGGCGGTACTGGCCGACTTCATCACGCGAGGCGGCTACGACCGGCAGCTGCGACGCTGCCGACGCGCCTACCGGGAGCGCCGCGACGCCCTGGTGGGCGCGCTGCGCGAGCACTTCCCCGGCGTCGTGATCAGTGGCATAGCGGCAGGCCTGCACATCATCGCGCGGCTGCCCGAACGGTACGGCCCCGAAGGCCGGTTCCTGGACCGGGCGGCCGGTGCGGGCATCGCGCTGCGTCCGCTGGACGACTACGGCACGGTGGGCGGCCCGGACGGCGAGGACGGCGCCGTGCGCCTCGTACTCGGCTATGCCCATCTGACTCCGGCCGATATCGCGCGCGGAGTGGGGCTGTTGGCGCGGGCGCGGGTGACGGATCAGCGGTGACGTACGTGTCATCGCGGTTGTTCACCTGTGGTTGGTGTGGCAGCCTCCCCCGGGCACTAGGCATGACCGGGCGATCACCTCGCGACGAACACCGCCGCGTCCCGTGCTCGCGCTCCCGCCCCGTCACTCCGCACCGCCGCCCTCTGGAGGCGCACCGATGTCGCACCGTCCTCGTGTACACACTCCCGGCCGTCGGACCGTGCTGCGCGGTTCGCTCCTCGCCTCGGCGGCCGTCACGCTGCCCGCCGCCGTCGGGGCGGCGCCCGCCTTCGCGCTCTCGGGGCGGCCCGAGGCCGCCTGGGGTGTCCAGGCCGGCGATGTGACGTCCTCGTCCGCACTCGTGTGGGTACGGTCGGACCGGCCCGCGCGCATGCTGGTGGAGACCTCGGCCACCGAATCGTTCCGCCGGGCCCGGCGTTGGCACGGGCCGCTGGTCGGGCCGGGTACGGACTTCACGGGTACGACGCCGCTGTACGGCCTGCCCGCGGGTGAGCAGGTGCACTACCGCGTCACGCTCTCGGACCCGCACGACCCGCGCCGCACGGGCAGGCCGGTGTACGGAACGTTCCGTACCGCGCCCGCCCGGCGCCGTGACGGCGTGCGCTTCCTGTGGTCCGGGGACATCGCGGGGCAGGGGTGGGGCATCAACCCGGACATCGGCGGCTATCGCGTGTACGACGAGATGCGCCGGCTCGATCCGGACTTCTTCCTGTGCAGCGGCGACAACATCTACGCGGACGGGGTGATCGAGCCCAGCGTGACGCTGCCCGACGGGCGGATCTGGCGCAACGTCACCACCGAGGAGAAGGCGAAGGTCGCCGAGACCCTCGACGAGTACCGCGGCAACTTCCGTTACAACCTCCTTGACGAGAACCTCCGGCGGTTCAACTCCCAGGTACCCTCCGTCATCCAGTGGGACGACCACGAGGTGCGCAACAACTGGTACCCCGGTCAGATCCTGGACGACGCCCGCTACACCGAGAAGAACGTGGACATCCTCGCGGCGCGCTCGATGCGCGCGTTCCGTGAGTACTTCCCCGTGTCCACGCCGCGCGGTCCGTCGCACGCGGGGCAGGTGCATCGCGTCGTGCGGCACGGACCGCTGCTCGATGTGTTCGTCCTCGACATGCGTTCGTTCCGCAACGCCAACTCGCCCGGCCGGCAGCCCGACGACACGACCGGCATCCTCGGGGCCGAGCAGCTGCGCCGGCTCAAGCACGAGCTGTCGCGCTCGCGCGCGGTGTGGAAGGTGATCGCGGCGGACATGCCGCTCGGCCTCGTCGTCACCGACGGCGCGACGGACTTCGAGGCGGTGGCGCAGGGCGACCCCGGCGTACCGCTCGGCCGGGAACTGCAGATCGCCGAGCTGCTCCGGTTCATCAAGCACCGGCGGATCACCGGCACGGTCTGGCTGACCGCCGATGTGCACTACACCTCGGCACAGCACTACGCCCCCGAGCGGGCGGCCTTCAAGGACTTCGCCCCGTTCTGGGAGTTCGTGTCGGGACCACTGGCGGCCGGCGGATTCCCCGCCAACGCGCTCGACGGCACCTTCGGCCCCGAGCGGGTCTTCCTCCGGGCACCGGACAGGGCGAACGTGTCGCCGATGGAGTCACCGCAGTTCTTCGGCGAGGTCGAGATCGACGGCGACAGCGGGGAACTGACGGTTCGGCTGCGGGCGCAGGGCGGCTCCGTCCTGTTCGGCAAGGTCCTCCAGCCGGGTCTGACAGGGCAGTGAACAGGCTCTGTTGACCCGGCGCGGAGCGGCCGGCCGCGGGCCCGTTGTCAGTGGTGGCCTCTACGGTTTTCCCATGACCCGATCCGTTCAGGCCCTGGCCTACGCACGCCACTCCGCCCTGGAGTCCTCGCCCACCGGAGCCCTGCTGGGGCTGGAAACCTCGGGCGGTCTCACCCCGCGCGGCGCCGAGGCCCATCCCCGGTTCTTCGCCGGTTTCCTCTCCTCGCCGCGCATCGCCGCGCGAGGCCTGCTGGCCGTGGCCGACGTGGCCTCCGCCCGCTACTACCAGCGTTCGCCGGCCGCGTCCCTCGACCCGGTCGTGACGGGGAACGGGGACCGGCTGCGCTTCGAGTCGTTCTCCGGATGCTGCGGGGTGTACGCGCGACTCGACGTGCTGCAGGAGGGCCTCGAAGGGGAGCGGACAGGTCACGGCACGACGAATGTCGATGTCAACAACCCTTTGCGGGAGGCTCTTTCGCGGATAACGGCGGATGACCCGCTGCATCTGCGGGTCGGCCCCGAGGAGATGACGGTCACCACGCTGGACGGGCCGGTGGTGGAGAAGAAGGTTCCGCTGCCGGACCGGTGGCTGCGCGGCTTCGCCGAGGCGCAGGTGGCCTCGGCCGCCTTCGATCTGCGGGCCGAGCTGCCCGCGGCCGAGGCCGTCAGATTCCTCCGTTCCCTGCCCCGCTCCTCGGGAAATGCCTCACGCGGCGCCCGGTGGGTGATCGCCACAGGGACAGGTCTGCGGCCGACGACCCGGCCGGTTCCGGGTGCGGTGTGCCTGCCGGGCCCCGAGCGGCTCGTGGCTCTTCAGCGGGTGCTGCGTCACGCGACGGCTCTGCGGGTGTACGGGCCGGTGGCCGACGGCGTGGCCGCGGCGAGCGCCTGGGAGGTCGTCCTGCCGGGGATGCGTCTCACGCTGACCCTGTCGCCCGAGGCCTCGCGCGGGTTCTCCGGTGAGGGCGGGGTCCTCGAAGCTCTGGCCACCGACGACGCCGCGGCCGACGCCGAGCTGGTCTCGGTGCTGCTGGCCTGGGAGCCCCGGATCGAGCCGGCCGACCTCGCCGAGCAGTCCGGTCTGACGGTCGCGCGGGTACGGGCCGCGCTCACCCGGCTCGGAACCGCGGGCCGGGTGGGCTACGACCTGGCGGACGCCGCGTACTTCCACCGCGAGCTGCCCTACGACGCGGACCGGGCCGAGCGGCACAATCCACGGCTCGTCGACGCCCGGCGGCTCGCCGGTTCGGGCGCGGTGACCCTGGACGGTGACCTGGCTTCCGTCGCCTCGGGCGAGCGAAGGTACCGGGTGCGGGAGCACGAAGGGGTGCTGAGCTGCACCTGCCAGTGGTGGGCGGACTACCGGGGACGCCGGGGCCCGTGCAAACACGCGCTGGCCGTCCGGATGGTCCGCCGCGGCGCAACGGTCTCCGGCGGTGCGCGATGAACGATCTGCTCACCGCGGTACGGGAAGGCCGCAAGCAGGACGTTCCCGCGCTCGTGCTGAAACTGGACCCCGTCGGCCGCAGGGCGGCTCTGACCGAGCTGAAGGCGCTGCGCAAGGAGGCGCAGAGCTGGGAGTGGCAGAAGCACGACAAGATCCAGAAGGCCCTGCTGGTGGCCGGGGCGGGCTGCCACACGGGGGCGGCCGGCTGCGCCGCGTGGATGAGCGGCCGCGCTCTGCGCGACTGGGTGAGAACGCCGTACCCGCTCGTCCTGGAAGCGCTCGCGGACCGTGATCCCGCCTGGCTCGCCGACCTCGCCCACCGGCTGGCCGCGCGGTCGTCCACATCTGAATCCGAGTACTGGTTCATCTCCGAGCTGGCACGGATCGCCCAGTGCCCGGTTCCCGTCACGGACAGTCTGGTGGTGGGCTGGACGGAGAGGGTCGGCTCCGCCCGGTGGCGCAGGGACTCTCCCACGTCATTGCTGGACATCCTGCGCGCCGAACCGCATCTGACCGTTCTCGCGCCGCGGCTCTTCGAACTGCAGGTCCTCCCGCCCCAGGTCGGCTGGTTCGAGGAACCCGACTCCCTCAGACACTGGCCGGCCGCGCTCACCGCGCTGGCGGAGGAAGGCCTGCTGGACCGCGGGATGCTGGTTGACGGGTGCGTGACGCGGCTGCTGCGCGGCGGGAAGCCGGGCGACCAGCGCTGCTTCCTGGTGATGCTCCGCCGGCTCGCCCTGACCGAACAGGAGGAGACGGAGAGGATCGCCGACTGGATGGGCATGGCGGCGGACGGGATCTCGACCGTGGCGGGCCACGCCCAGGAGGTGCTCATACGGCTGGACGGGCTCGGCCTGCTCACCCTGCGGGACCTCGCCGAGGTCTCGGGCTCGGTGCTCTTCCGCAGTGAGAAGAAGCTCGTACGCGGGCAACTGGTGTTTCTGGGAAAGGTGCTGCGCAGAGACGCCTCGACAGCCGGCGAACTGCTGCCGGTCATCGCGGAAGCTCTCGGCCACGAGGACACCGGCATCCAGGAACGGGCACTGAAGCTGATCGCCCGGCACCTCCCCGCCGTGGACGGCGCGCTCCGCGAGGAGCTCGCCCTCGCCGCGGGACAGCTGGGTCCGATGCACCGGTCCGCGGCCGTCGAGCTGTTCGGCGAGCTGCCGGACGAGGCCTCCGGCAGCAGTGCCTACGAGGAGCAGCTGCCGCCCGCACCCGCCCTCCGCCGGCTCGAACCGGCACCGGAGAGTCTCGCCGAGCTCGTCGAGGAGGTGGCGGCTCTGACGGGGTCCGATTCGCGGGAGACCACCGCCTTCGAGCGGGCGCTGGACGGGATGATCCGGCACGCCCGGACGGACCGCACGGCACTCGCCGCCGCGCTCCGCGAGGCGCTGTCCGGACACTGGCTCCTCAGTGGCACCTCGCAGGAGGAGACCGACAGGAGATTCGCGCGGAACCCCCGCGGGCTGGACCTGATCGCGGCCTCCGTGCTCGGACGGGTGTCCCCGGCCATCGTGCGCGACGGAAACGCCCGCTGGACCGGAACGGGGACCTGCACCCATGCCGCGCTGGACGGGGTGCTGTTCGCCCGGATGTGGGAGGCCGCCGCCGCGGTGCGGAGCGGACAGATCCCGTTCCTGCTCGCGACGCCGACCTGGCACACCGGGTCGCTGGACGCACGGGAACTGGTCGAGCGGCTGCGCACCTACCAGCGCCTCGGCGCCGTACCCGGCCCTGCCGACTTCGCCCAGGCACTGCTGCGCGTACGCCGGGCCGGGGAGCTGGAGGCGGCGGAGGGAGCCGCGCTGCTCGGCACCCCGGAGGGCGACCGGCTGGCCGCCTGGATACGTGCCGACGAACCGGTCGCCCGGGTGCTGAGGCACCGCCCGCAGGACGGCCGGCCGTCCTCGGGCAACTGGTGGCAGCGTTCGGCCGCCGGAACGCGGCGGGTCCTCCTCGCCACCAAGGAGCGTCCGGTGATCCAGCGGGAGTTCCCACGCTCCTTCCACTGGCTGGGCCGACCGCATCTCCCCGAGGCGCGTCGGTGCTACCACTGGGAAGGCGCGGGCTCGGAGCACTGGCTCGCCACGCTGCCCGAGGACGGGGAGACCATGGCCGCCTGGCTGATGCCCGACCTGATGCACAGCGCGGACGAGGGTGCGCGAGGCGCGGCCCGGTGGCTGCCCGCGCTCGCCGAGGCCGGCGGACCGGCCGGCGGAGCGATACATCTGGCCCTGGGCTACGGGCTGGGTGCCCGGCACGCCGAGGACCGGCTGTCGGCGGTGGACGCCCTGCTGGTTCTCGCCGCGCAGGGACGGCTGGACGCGCCCCTGCTCGGCCGCGAGCTCTCGATCCTCGTCGACCACGACCTGGTGAAGCTCGGCCGGCTCACGGACTCGGCGCGGACGGCCGCCGCCACCGGCGCGTACCGGACGGTGCTTTCCGTGCTGGTGGAGTTGCTGCCCCCGCTGCTGGCGTACCCCAAGTCTCCGTACGGCCTCGGCGAGACGCTCGCCGTGACCGCGGACTGCGCGGAACGCAGCGGTGCACCAGAGCTCGGGCCGATAGACGGGCTCACCGCCGTGGCCGGACGCAAGAGCTCCTCGCAACTCGTGCGGCAGGCGGGCCGCCTGCTCGCCGTCTGCGGGGCGGAGCCCCGGCCCGTACCCGTCCCGAGCGAGGACAGCCGTGCGACGGAGTCGGAGAGTAGCCGGAATCAGGCCGCGGAATCTGACCAAAAAGCGACGATAGGCGACCAGATCCACACTTAACCCATCAGTCACAAGACGTTCGTGATCAGGCAACACCGCTCGGTCACAGTGAGGTCATGACCGATGTGACATCTGCGAAGAGTGCCCGCCGTCCGCACCACTGGCGGCGGGACCTGATCGAACTGGCCGCCCTGTTCACGGCGGTCGCCGTTGCCGACGCGATCGCCAATCTGATCGGCCACCAGCCGGACGGCCCCTATCTCCTGATCGCCTCGGCCGTGGCGCTCGTGGCCACGGCCACCTTCCACACATGGTGGGCACGGCGTCACAGCCACGCCCCGCCGCCGGGCCCCGGCAGCGGGGCGACGGACTCCGCCACGGATTCCGCCACGGCCCCGGCCAGGAGCTCGGCCATGGGCCCCGTCCCGGCCGACGGGGAGGGAGGACCGTCCCTGTCCACCGGGGAGACGGTGCTGTGGCGGATGCGGACGACCGTACGGGACAGTCCGGGCACCCTGGCCGCGCTGTGCACCGCACTCGCCCGGTTCCGGATCGACATCCTCACCCTGCAGACCCACCCGCTGGCGCAGGGCACCGTCGACGAGTTCCTGCTCCGCGCGCCCGCGACGCTCCAGGCCCAGGAGCTGACCCGGGAGATCTCGGCGGCGGGCGGCAGTTCCACCTGGATCGAACGGGCGGACGCCCACGATCTGGTCGACACCCCGACGAGCGTCCTCGGGCTGGCCACCCGTACCGCGCTCGACGCGGCGGAACTCCCCCTGGCACTGCGCCGGCTGCTCGGCCGGTGCACGATCCACTCGCTGCCCGCGGTATCGGCAACCGGACGACCCACCGGTGAGAGCGCACCCGTGGAGGGCGTGCTGGAGGAGACCGTGATGCGGCTGCGCGACCCGTCCGGCGGGGTGATCACCGTCGAACGTCCGTATCTGCCCTTCACACCGACCGAGTTCGCCCGCGCCCGCGCGCTGGTCGAGCTCGACGCCCGGCTCGGCCCCCGGGTCCCGCGCAGCCGGGCCGTGCTCACCCTCCCCGAGGGCAACGAGATCACCGTGCGCCGCGCGGACCGCGGCGACCTCGCCGCCGCCCGCGCCATGCACGACCGCTGCTCCGAGCGCACGCTCGGCCTGCGCTACCACGGTCCGGTCCGTGACGCGGACCGGTACCTGGACCACCTGCTGAGCCCGCGCTTCGGCCGGACCCTCGCCGTGCAGACCGCCTCCGGCCGCCTGGTGGCGCTCGGCCATCTCCTCTGGGACGGCGACGAGACCGAGGTCGCACTCCTCGTCGAGGACGACTGGCAGCGACGGGGAATCGGATCGGAACTGCTCGGCCGCCTGGTGGCACTCGCCGTGGAGGCGGGCTGCGAGAGCGTGTACGCCGTGACGCAGTCCCGCAACACCGGCATGGTCGCGGCCATGCGCGCGCTCGGGCTGCCCCTCGACTACCAGATCGAGGAAGGCACCCTGGTCATCACCGCCCGGCTGAGGACCGCTCCGGCTGTTCCCGGCGCCGCTGCCGCTCCCGCAGCAGCGACTGCTCCGGCAACTACGACGGCTCCGACAGCAGTTCCCGGCCGGCCGAACGGTCCCGGTCCGCGGGGAGGGCAGGTCCCTCGCTGAGCGCCTGGCACAGATCCGCCCACAGATCCTCGACGTCCTCCAGGCCGACCGACATGCGCAGCAGCCGGTCCCCCACACCGGACGCCTGTCGGTCTCCCTCATCCACAATGCGGTGGCTGATGGAGGCCGGATGCTGGATCAGCGAGTCCACACTGCCCAGGCTGACGGCGGGCGTGATGAGCCGTACCCCCGCGATCACGCGGTGCGGATCCCCGTACACCTCGAACGAGACCATCGCCCCGCCCAGCGCCGGGTAGTGCACCCGTGAGATCCGCGGGTCGGCGGTGAGGCGGCGGGACAGCTCGGCCGCGCTCGCCGACGCCGCCCGGACACGCACCGGCAGCGTGGAGAGCCCGCGCAGCAGCAGGTAGCCGGCCAGCGGATGCAGCACGCCACCCGTGGCGAACCGCACCTGGCGCAGCCGGGCCGCGAACTCCTCGTCGCAGGCCACGACTCCGCCCATCACATCCCCGTGCCCGCCCAGGTACTTGGTCGCGCTGTGCAGGACGATCCGGGCGCCGTGCTCGGCCGGCCGCTGGAGCACAGGAGTGGCGAAGGTGTTGTCGACGAGCAGCGGCACGGACCCGCAGGAGTGGGCGACGGCCCGGATGCCGACCTCCGCGAGGGTGGGGTTGGCCGGTGTCTCGACCATCACCAGGCCGGTGTCGGGCCGGATCGCGTCAGCGATGCCGGCCGGATCGGTCCAGGTCACCTCGGTGCCCAGCAGTCCCGCACCCAGCAGATGGTCGCTGCACCCGTAGAGGGGGCGGACGGCCACCACATGGCGCAGCCCCATGCTCGAACGGGCCAGCAGGACGGCCGTCAGCGCCGCCATTCCGCTGGCGAACGCGACAGCGCTGTCGGTCCCCTCCAGCTGGGCCAGGGCCGTCTCGAAACGAGCGGTGGTCGGGTTGTCCAGCCGGGCGTAGACCGGCGGGCCGTCCGGCCGGGCGCCGGTCGTGGCGAAGGCGTCGATCCGTTCGGCCTCGCCCCGGGAGTCGTACGAGGGATAGGTGGTGGACAGGTCGAGCGGTGGGGCGTGCAGTCCGAGTGAGGCGAGATCGTCGCGTCCGGCGTGCACGGCTTCGGTGGCCAGCGCCCTGGACCGGGATGGGGCCGGGGGCGTCATCGAGACTTCGTTGTCCATGGGCCCACCCTGAACACCTACCGGATGGTAGGGGCAAAAGCCCGTGCTACGTTCGCCCGATGGCCGAATCTGTCGCTTTGGATCCGGTGGATCTGCACATTCTGCGACTGCTGCAGAACGATGCACGGACCACGTACCGCGAACTCGCCGCCGAAGTGGGTGTGGCGCCCTCCACCTGCCTGGACCGGGTGACCCGGCTGCGCCGCTCGGGTGTGATTCTCGGCCATCAGCTGCGGCTCGACCCCGCCATGCTCGGCCGGGGTCTGGAGGCCCTGCTCCTGGTGCAGGTCCGGCCGCACCGCCGGGAACTCATCGGCCCGTTCGTCGAGCGGATCAGGGCGCTGCCGGAGTCCCGTGCGCTGTTCCACCTCACCGGCCCCGACGACTATCTCGTCCATGTCGCGGTCGCCGGCACGGCGGATCTGCAACGGCTCGTGCTGGACGAGTTCACCTCGCGCCGTGAGGTGGCCCGGGTGGAGACCCGGCTGATCTTCCAGCAGTGGGAGTGCGGTCCGCTGCTGCCACCGTCCGAGGGGCAGCCGGGCGGAGGGAAGCCGCCTGTGGGGAAGCCGGCCGGCGGGAAGCCGGGCAGCGGGAAGCCGGGCAGCGGGAAGCCGGGCAGCGGCTCCTGACGGCCGCAAAAAACGCGGTTCCGGACGCCCGAGCCCGAATGATGGTGACGCGGAGGGCCCCGCCGTACGAGGATGTCCGCATGTCAGACACATCGAGCCGCGCGCTGCCCCGCCAGGTCGCCGACGCCTACGTCGACGCACTCATCGAACTCGACCCGATCACGGGCACCTATCTGGGTGTGCCGGAAAGCTCGCGCCGCCTGCCCGATTTCTCACCGGCCGGTCAGGCCGCCCTCGCCGCCCTCGCCCGCGCCACCCTGGCGGAACTCGACGCCGCGGAGCAGGTGCCCGGCGCCGACAGCGACGCGGAACGCCGCTGCGGACGGCTGCTGCGTGAACGCCTGACGGCCGAACTCGCCGTCCATGACGCCGAGGAGGGGCTGCGGGCCGTCTCCAACATCCATTCGCCCGCCCACAGCGTCCGTGAGGTGTTCACGGTCACCCCGACCGAGACCGACGAGGACTGGGCAGCGGTGGTGGACCGCCTGCGCGCGGTTCCCGCAGCGCTGGAGGGGTACCGGGCCTCGCTGGCGCTCGGCCTGGAGCGCAAGCTCTACGGCGGGCCGCGCCCGACCGCCACCTTCATCGAGCAGCTGGCGGAGTGGAGCGGAAGCGACGGCCCGTCGTTCTTCGAGGACTTCGCCGCTCCCGGTCCCGCCGCGCTGCGCGCGGACCTGGACGACGCAGCCCGGCAGGCGACGGAAGCGGTCGTGGCACTGCGGGAGTGGATGAGTGAGGTCTACGCCCCCGCGATCGAGGGTGCGCCCGACACCGTGGGCAGGGAGCGCTATGCCCGCTGGTCCCGCCAGTTCAACGGCACCGATCTGGATCTCGACGAGGCGTACGCGTACGGCTGGGCCGAATACCACCGGCTGCTCGCCGAGATGAAGACGGAGGCCGACAAGATCCTGCCCGGCGCGGGTCCCTGGGAGGCGCTCGCCCACCTCGATGTGCACGGCAAGCACATCGAGGGCGTCGAGGAGGTCCGGGACTGGCTGCAGAGCCTGATGGACGAGGCGATCGAGGCACTCGACGGCACCCACTTCGAACTCGCCGAGCGGGTACGGAAGGTGGAGTCCCGGATCGCCCCGCCGGGGGGCGCGGCCGCGCCGTACTACACCGGTCCGTCCGAGGACTTCTCGCGCCCCGGCCGCACCTGGCTGCCGACCATGGGCGAGACCCGCTTCCCGGTGTACGACCTGGTCTCCACCTGGTACCACGAGGGTGTTCCCGGCCATCACCTGCAGATCGCCCAGTGGACTCATGTCGCCGACAGCCTGTCCCGCTACCAGGCGTCCGTGGGGGAGGTCAGCGCGAACGCCGAGGGATGGGCGCTGTACGCGGAGCGCCTGATGGACGAGCTGGGTTTCCTGCCCGACGCGGAACGGCGGCTCGGCTATCTGGACGCCCAGATGATGCGGGCCTGCCGGGTGATCGTGGACATCGGCATGCACCTGGAGCTGGAGATCCCGGCGGACTCGCCGTTCCATCCGGGTGAGCGCTGGACACCCGATCTGGCCGAGGAGTTCTTCGGCAGCCACAGCGGCCGTCCGGCGGACTTCGTGGCGAGCGAGCTGACCCGCTATCTGTCGATGCCGGGGCAGGCCATCGGCTACAAGCTGGGCGAGCGCGCCTGGCTGCTCGGCCGGGAGAACGCCCGCAAGGCGCACGGCGACGCGTTCGACCTCAAGGCCTGGCACATGGCCGCGCTGTCGCAGGGTTCGCTGGGTCTGGACGACCTGGTGGACGAGCTGTCGAAGCTCTGACGGTCCGAGGGTCCGACGAGTAGTCGACGCCCCGACGCGGGCTCATGGCACCCCGGTCCGGTACGCCGGTCCGGGGTGCCATGAGCCCGGTCGCCGTCGGTCGGCAGCCGCTCGATGAGCCACCTGGAGGAGGTCGCGGGCCGGATCGGTGCCCTCGGCTGCGTCACCACCGGCGTCGTCCACTCCTCGCCACCGCCCCGGCGGGCGATCAGTCTCCGAGCCCTCAGGTCACCCGGTGGCGCACCGCTGACCCGTTCCGCTCCTTCACCACTTCGAGCTGGGCGGGGATCCGGCGGCGCAGATCGGCGACATGGCTGACGATGCCGACGCTGCGGTCCCGCTCGCGCAGCGAGTCCAACACGTCGAGCACCTCGTCCAGGGTCTGGTCGTCCAGGCTGCCGAAGCCCTCGTCGATGAAGAGCGTGTCCAGCCCGGCGCCGCCCGCCTCGTCGGTGACGACATCGGCGAGGCCGAGTGCCAGGGCGAGCGAGGCGAAGAACGTCTCGCCCCCGGAGAGCGTGGCCGTATCGCGCTCGCGGCCCGTCCAGGCGTCGACGACATGCAGGCCGAGTCCCGACCGGCGGCCTCCGGCGCGGGCATCGGAGTGGACCAGGGTGTAACGGCCCGAGGACATCCGCTGAAGCCGGGCGGTGGCGGCCGCGGCCACCTGTTCGAGGCGGGCGGCGAGTACGTACGCCTCCAGGCGCATCTTGCGCTCGTTGTCGGCGGCGGTGCCCGCGGTCAGCCCGGCGAGCCGCGCGACACGCTCGTACTCCTGGCGCACCGGGCCCAGCCCCCGGACCTCCTCGGCTGCTCGCCGCGAGAGACGGCCGAGTTCGGCGCAGCGCTCCTCCGCGGCGGCGAGCGCCGTCGCGGTGTCGCGCAGCAGACGCTCGGACCGGTCGTACGCGGCCTGCGCGAGGTCCGGCGCCGCCCGCGGGCGCTCGGCGGCAGCTCGCGCGTCGTGTTCGGCGCGCCGGTCGGCCACCGCGGCTGCCTCGGCCTGCCAGGCGTCGATCCGTTGCTGGAGGTCGCGCTGGCCGACGGCGTCGAGCAGGGTCTCCGCGGCCTCCTGCGGGGTGCTGAAACCCGCGCGGAAGGCAGCGTCGGAGAGCCGGTCGTCGGCCTCCTTGCGCCGTTGCGCCGCGTCCTGTTCGGTGCGTACGGCCGCCGCCGCCCCGGCGAGGAGCGCGACCCGGCGGGCGAGCAGGTCGGCGTGCGCGGCGACGGAGTCCGACTCCCCCCGGGCCATGACGAGTCCGGCTTCCAGCGCGGACTGCTCACGGTCGAGCGCCTCCCGCTGGGAGGTCCGGGCGGCGGCCCTCCGCTCGGCCTGCTGCTGCTCGTCGAGGCGGCCCAGGTGCTCCCGCTCGGCCGCGGCGAGGGCCTCGCGCGCGGCGTGCGTCCCGGCCGCGAGGCGGTGCGCCTCGGCATGCTCGCGCGCCAACCGGTCCACGAGCGCTTCCAGTTCGGCGGCCGCGGGGTCCACGGCCGAGGCACGAGCGGCATCGCCCGGCCCCGGCCCCGCTCCGGCTCCGGCCCCCGCTCCGGCTCCGGCTCCGGCTCCGGCGGCATCAGGCTCTTCCGCGGCTTCCGCACGCGCCGCGGTGTGCCGTTCGCGTACGACTCCCAGCGCGTGCTCCGCCCGGGCACGCGCCTCCTCCGCGTGCCGGTGGGCGGCGAGGGCCGCCTCCTCCGTCGCCCGGTCGACATGGCCGTCGCCCGCGCTGGCCGGCGCCGGGTGCTCGGCCGAGCCGCACACCGTGCAGGCCGCACCGTCGACGAGTTCGGCCGCCAGCTCCGCCGCGATGTCCCGCAGGCGCCGCTCGCGCAGGCCCAGCCAGGTCTCATGGGCGGCGAGGGCGCGTTCGCGGGCCTCGTCCAGCCGGTGGCGGGCGGACGCCGCCTCGACGGCCAGTGTGTCGCGGCGGCGTGCGGCGTCCAGCCTCCTGCGGGCCGGGGCCAGACGCCCCGCCACCTGTTCGGCGCGGGTCGCCGACTCCTGTGCCGTTTCGATCCGCTCCCGCAGGGTCCGGTGGGCGGTGTCCCAGCCGGCCAGCCAGCCGGCCGCTTCCTGGATCAGGTCGTCGTCGGCCCGGGACTGCCGTTCCAGCCGGCTCCGTTCGGCGTCGATCTCCGCGCTGCGGCGTTCGGCGCGGCGGGCGGCATCGAGTCCGCCGAGCTCCTGGCGCAACCGGCGCTCCAGTTCGGCGAGCTGCTCCGCGCCCGCGTCGCGCAGACCTCCGGGCAGCAGGGCACGGGAGCGCTCGCGGGCCTCGTTCGCCGTGCGGTAGGCCCGTTCGGCCTCGTCGCGGAGCTCCAGGGCCGGTGCGACCCGGTCCGCCTTGCGGGCACGCTCCAGACGCTCGTGCCGGCGGTCCCGCCCGGGGCGCCGCTCCTCCAGCGCCGCGGCGCGCCGCAGGGTCTCCTCGTACCGCTGCTGGAGCCTCGCCAGCTCGCGTTCCGTGTCCAGTGCGCGGCGGGCGGTGTCCCGTTCCCCCTCCACCGCGGACAGGACGGAACGGGCGATGTCGAGCCGTTCGCGCGCCGTGCTGCGGGCGATGGCGGCCCACTCCAGTACGTCCTCGGCCAGTCCCGGCTCTCCCGGCTGCGCGCCGGGCGGTGGGACCTCGTCGGCCGCGGGGCCGGCGGCCTGGGCGAGACGCTGGGCGACGGCGAGGATCTTCTCGTCCCCCGCCTTCACCCTGGCCTCGGCGCCGCGTCGCAGTTCGGCGAGGCGCTCCTCCACGGCGGCGAAGCGCCGGGTGTCGAAGAGCCGCCCGAGGAGTCTGCCGCGGGCCTCCGCGTCGGCGCGCAGGAAGCGGGCGAAGTCGCCCTGGGGCAGCAGCACGACCTGGCAGAACTGGTCCCGGCTCATCCCGATGAGCTGGGTGATCTCCTCGCCGATCTCCTGGTGGGAGCGGCTGAGGGCCCGCCAGCCGTGCTCGGCGTCGTACTCGCGCAGCCAGCTCTGCGCCTTCTCCGTCGTGAAGCCGTCGCCCTTCTTCTTGGGGCGGGGCTGGGCGGGCCTGCGGGTGATTTCGAGGCGGCGGCCCCCGACGGTCATCTCCAGCAGGACCTCGGTCGGCAGCCCCGCGGGCGCGTGGTCGCTGCGCAGGGAGGTGCCGGGGCTCTGGCGGGCGCCGGGAACCGCGCCGTACAGGGCGTAGCAGACTGCGTCCAGCACCGAGGTCTTCCCGGCTCCGGTCGGTCCGTGCAGCAGGAAGAGGCCGGCCGAGCTGAGCGCGTCGAAGTCGACTTCCTGGGTGGCGCCGAAGGGGCCGAAGGCGGTGAGGGTGAGGCGGTGCAGTCTCAACGCGACACCTCGTGCACGCCGTCGTCCACCCGTACGTCGTCGAAGGCCTCGCGCAGCACGGTGCGCTCCCGGTCGTCGGGCCCGGTGCCGCCCCGGACATGGGCCACGAAGTCCTCCGCGATCTGGTGGTCGTCGCGCCCCTTGAGCCGCTGGGCGTAGGAGGCGTGGGGGTCCTCGGGGGCGCGGTCCGGGTCGAGGACCAGGCTGAGGATGTGCGGGAAGCGCCGAGCGAGGCGGACCATCGGCTCGGCGGGGCGTGCCGGGTCGGTGAGAGTGGCCTCGACCCACGCGTTCTCGTGCCGCTCCAGGGCCGGGTCCTCGATCAGGGTGTCCAGACGGCCGCGGATCCGGGCGAGAGGCCGCGGGACCGGGCAGTCGACGCGTTCGGCGGTGAGGCCGCCCGAGCCGTCGAGGTCGATCAGCCACATGGTCTTGCGGTGGTCGGCCTCGGAGAAGGAGTACGCGAGGGGAGAACCGGAGTAGCGGATGCGCTCGGTGACCACCTGGCTGCCGTGCAGGTGGCCCAGGGCCACGTAGTCGATGCCTTCGAAGACTCCGGCCGGAACGGCGGCGACCCCGCCGACGGTGATGTCGCGCTCGCTGTCGCTGGGGCGGCCTCCCGCGACGAAGGCGTGTGCGAGGACCACGGACCGGGTGGCGCCGCTCCCGGTGGCACCGGACCGGGCGGCAAGGTCCGCGCGGACCTTGTCCATGGCGGCGCCGAGGACGGCCTCGTGGCCGGCCTTCGCGGCTCCCAGGGTGTCCTTGACGAGGGCGGGTTCCAGATAGGGCAGGCCGTAGAACGCCACGTCGCCGTGGTGGTCGGACAGCACGACGGGGGTGGCGCAGCCCTCGGGGTCGGTACGCAGATGGATGCCCGCCCGCCCGAAGAGGCCCGCGCCGACGCCGAGCCGGCGCGCCGAGTCGTGGTTGCCGGAGATCATGACGGTCGGGACGCCCGCGTCGGCGAGCCGGTGCAGCGCGGTGTCGAAGAGTTCGACGGCGGCCAGCGGCGGCACGGCACGGTCGTAGACGTCGCCGGCGACCAGCACCACATCGACGTCCCGCTCCCGCACGGTCGCCACCAGGTGATCGAGGCAGGCGGCCTGCGCGTCGAGCAGCGGGACACGGTGGAAGGACCGTCCCAGGTGCCAGTCCGAGGTGTGCAGAATCCTCAAGACATCACTCCGCCGACTCCGACCTGCATGTTTCTCGTCCTCCACCCCATGGGCCGGGCCGGCCCCGCACCGGATCCGGGCCGGTCCGGCCCGTGATCACGCTGTCAGCACCGACCACGCTAACGCCGGTGCGCCCCGGAACCCGCATCGATCACGGTTTTCCCCGGGCCGGGTGCGGTGTCAGGCATCGCCGTACGCCTCGCCGCCCAGCACCAGCGTCGCCGATCCGGCGGTCGCGTCGGCCAGCCAGGCCGTGAACGCCGGGACGTCGGAGTCCGGGAGTCCGATCTCGATGGTGACGGCCTCCGCGTACCGCACCTCGCGCACGTTCCGGCCGGTGGCGCGCAGATCGTTCTCCAGCTTGCCCGCCCGCTGGTGGTCGACGGTGACCGTCGCGAGCCGGAACCGCTGCCGGGTGAGGGTGCCGAGTTCGTCGAGTGCTTCGCCGACCACTCCCCCGTACGCCCGGATCAGACCGCCGGCGCCGAGTTTCACACCGCCGTAGTAGCGGGTGACGACCGCGACGACGTAGCGCACCTCGCGGCGCAGCAGCATCTGGAGCATGGGGACACCGGCGGTGCCGCCGGGCTCGCCGTCGTCGCTCGCCTTCTGTACGGAGGCGTCGGCGCCGATCACGTACGCGAAGCAGTTGTGTGTGGCGGTGGGGTGTTCCCTGCGGACACGTGCGACGAACTCCTGCGCCTCCTGTTCGGTGGCGGCGGGGGCGAGCGCGCAGAGGAAGCGTGATCGGTTGATCTCGGTCTCGTGCACGCCCGCGCGGGCGACTGTCCGGTACTGCTCCTGCATCCGGCCACCCTATGCGCCGGTGTCCGGGTGCGTCCGGGCGGGAATGGCGCGCGGGGATCGTCCGTTGTCCGGGCATGTACGCAGACGAAGCGACGATCCGGCGGATCCTTCGGCACTCGGGCGACACCTGGGCGGTGGTGGGCCTGTCCAACAACCGTTCGCGGGCTGCCTACGGCGTCGCCGAGGTGCTCCGGCGCTTCGGCAAGCGGGTGGTGCCCGTGCATCCCGGGGCGCAGCCGGTACACGGCGAACAGGGGTACGCCTCGCTGGCGGAGATCCCGTTCCCGGTGGATGTGGTGGATGTCTTCGTCAACAGCGAGCTGGCGGGCGGGGTCGCGGACGAGGCGGTCGCGGTGGGCGCGAAGGCGGTGTGGTTCCAGCTGGGGGTGACGGACGAGCAGGCGTACGAGCGCACGCGTGCGGCCGGGCTCGACATGGTCATGGACAGGTGCCCCGCCATCGAGATCCCGCGGCTGGCGCCCGGGGCCTGAGAGCCTGTCGGGGTGGCATGGCACCTGCCCCGGGACGGGAAGAATGCCCACCGTGAGCGTTCCTCTCGACGGTGACCTGGCCGCCGCCCACCTGGCCGCACTGGGCGTACGGCCGGGCGACGTCCTGATCGTGCACGCCTCGCTGCGGGCGGTGGGGCCGGTCGACGGGGGCGCGCGGACGATGGTGGACGCCCTGCGCCGGGTCCTCGGGCCGGCGGGGACGCTGGTGGTTCCCGCCTTCACCCCGGAAAATTCCGACACCTCCCCGCACTACCGCGAGCGCGTGGACGGGCTGAGCGCCGAGGCCCGGGAGGCGGTGCGCGCGTCGATGCCGCCCTTCGACCGGGACACCTCGGCGGCACCGTCCATGGGACGCCTCGCCGAGACCGTCCGGACCATGCCGGGGGCCGGGCGCAGCGGGCACGCGCAGACCTCGTTCGCGGCGATCGGCCCGGCGGCGGGCGAGCTGCTCGCGGGGCACCGCGCCGACTGCCATCTCGGGGAGGACTCACCGCTGGCCCGGCTGTACGAGGCCGATGCCCACATCCTGATGCTGGGAACCGGCTTCGACACCTGCACCGCCTTCCACCTGGGCGAGTACCGGCTCCCCGATCCGCCCCGCCGCCGCTACAGCTGTGTGGTGACCCGCGAGGGCCTGCGGCAGTGGTGGGAGTACGAGGACGTCGACCTGGACGACAGCGACTTCGGGGGCCTGGGGGCGGCCTTCGCCGGTGCGGCCGGCGAGGGGACCGTGCGCCTCGGCCGGGTGGGATCGGCGCCCTGCCGCCTCGTGCGCCTCACCCCGGCCGTGGACTTCGCCACCGGCTGGCTCGCCGCCCACCGGCCGGTCCGGGGCTGAGGCTCCGGTGTCCTCCTGCCCGGGGCACCGGGAGCGGGCACGCGGCTCAGACGCCGAGGCCCTCCACCAGGACGGCGCCGGGCAGGGCGGCGAAGGCCTTGCCGGGGACGATCGGCTTGCCGCGCCGTGTGCCGCTGCCGATCAGTACCCACTCCTCGTCGACGACCGCGGGGCCGAGCGGCAGCGGCCAGGAGGCGGGCCGTCCGATCGGGGCGAACGACGCCTTGCGGGCTCCGAGGTGGCGGCGTGCGGCGCCGTCCCCCGGGCCGTCCCGGAGTACGGACGGCTCAGCGTGCGGGCGGGACCGGGACGGGACGGCCCCTGGTCGGCTCGGCCGGATCGGTGCCGTCGTCGCGGACCACACGCGCACGGCAGCCGGCCCCGCTACCCGGTGCCCGGTGACTCCTCCAGCCGGGCCAGCGCCAGCAACTGCTCGGAGGTGACGCCCGCCGGGATCGGTACGGGAGCCGGTGTACGCAGCGGCGGCTGCCAGCCCCGGTCCGGATCCCAGCTGCGTACGACACGCGCCGGCGCCCCCGCCACCACCGCGTGGTCGGGGACCTCGCCCCGGACGACCGCGCCCGCCGCCACCACCACATTGCGGCCGAGCCTGGCGCCGGGCAGGACCACCGCGCCCGTACCTATCCAGCAGCCGGGGCCGATCTCGACCGGCTCCATCCGCGGCCACTGCTTGCCGACGGGCTCGTGCGGGTCGTCGTAGCTGTGGTTGGTCGAGGTGATGTAGACATACGGACCGCAGTACGTGTCCGGGCCGATCGTCACCGTCGTATCGGCGATGACATGGCTCCCGCGGCCGAGCACCACTCCGTCACCGAGGGTCAGTATCGGGTCGGGTCCCAGATCCAGGCCGGGCATCATCCCGGCCGTGAGCGTCACCTGCTCACCGATGACGCAGTGCTCGCCGAGCACGATCCACGGCTCACCGAACACCGTGCCCTGCGGGAACGCGAGCCGGGTCCCCGTACCTATCCGGCCGAACCGCAGCCTCCCGGGGTGCTGGGCGGTGACCGCGCCGGACTCCCGCATCCAGGCCCAGCCGCGGTGGACGGCGCGGGAGGCGGCGCGGCGGCGCCAGCGGGCGAGGGCGGAGAACACGTTCCGGTTGTTCGGCACGGGCTCACGGTAGTCGGCGGCGCATCGGCCCATCCGTGCGGTGACCTGTGATGTTCACCCCACCCCCGGGGCTGGCGGAGAACCCGCGCCTACCGTTTCCATGGCATGAGCGCACCACACCGGAGCACGGAGGAGCAGGCCATGGCGGAACAGGCGTTGATCACGGGTATGGGCGGCAAGGAGCCGGACATCGACGCGGATGCCTTTGTGGCACCGACCTCCGTGGTGATCGGGGAGGTGACTCTGGCCCCGGGCTCCAGCGTCTGGTACCAGGCCGTGCTGCGCGCCGACTGCGGCCCGATCACGCTCGGACCGGACAGCAATATCCAGGACAACTGCAGCGTGCACACCGACCCCGGGTTCCCGCTCACGGTGGGGGCGCGGGTCTCCGTCGGTCACAACGCGGTGCTGCACGGCTGCACGATCGAGGACGACGTGCTGGTCGGCATGGGTGCGACGGTGCTCAACGGGGCGCACATCGGCGCCGGTTCACTGGTCGCCGCGCAGGCGCTGGTCCCGCAGGGAATGCGCGTACCGCCGGGTTCGCTCGTCGCGGGAGTGCCCGCCAAGGTGAAGCGGGCACTGACCGAGGAGGAACGCGAAGGCATCAGGTTCAACGCGGCCGGTTATGTGGAGCTGGCCAAGGCGCACCGCGCCGCCCACGAGGACTGAGGACGGCTTCCCGGCGGCCGAAGCGGGCCTGTCACCGGTTCCGCGCCGCCGGCCCGTCCGCCGTTCCGCGCCGCGGGTCAGTCCGCGGCCGGGACGGCCGCCGGTTCGGCCACCGGGTGCCCGCCGGACTGCGCCGCCGCCTTCTTCGCCCGGTTCCTCAGCACCAGCATCGACGCCAGCCCGCAGATCACGGCGAACACCAGCCCCAGCCATGAGAATCGCTTGAGCCAGGCCTCGGCGACGACTCCCACCGAGTAGATGACGGCCGTGGTGCCGCCCGCCCAGACGATGCCGCCGAGCACGTTGGCGGTCAGGAACTTCCAGTACGGCATCCGCAGGACTCCGGCCAGCGGCCCGGCGAAGATCCGCAGCAGGGCGACGAAGCGGCCGAAGAACACGGCCCACATGCCCCACTTCTCGAACGAGCGCTCCGCCATGGCGATCTGCGCCTCACCGAAGTGCTTGGGAAATCTCCGCCCCAGCCGGGCGAGCAGCGGCCGGCCGCCCCTGCGGCCGATGGCATAGCCGATCGAGTCCCCGATGATCGCACCGGCCGTCGCACAGGCGCCGAGCACCACCGGGTCGATCTCACCGTGCTGGGAGGCGAGCAGCGCCGAGCTGACGAGGATGATCTCGCCGGGCAGCGGAATGCCCAGGCTCTCCAGCCCGATCACGACCCCCACGAGGAGGTAGACGCTGATCGCGGGAACCGTCTCCAGCCACTCCTGGACGTGCAACGCCGGTGCCTCCCGTACGGGTTGTCGGCCGCGGGTGCCGCGGCGCAGGCGGGAAGCCTACCGGTCCGCGGCAGCGCGAAGGGCCGCCGCGCCTCCCCCGCCGGGAGCACGACGGCCCGTTCGCCACCCGCTGTCCGAGTGACCGTCAGCTGTTCGGGCGCAGCGTCCAGACCACGGTCATCCCGCCCGTCACCGCGCCGTCGGCCCGCTGGATCTCGATGCCCACGGGGAACTCGGGCCGCTTGCCCTCGTCCAGTTCGGCGACCACCTCGGCGACGGGGCGGCCGAGGGTCGCGGTGGCGGTGACCTCTCCCATCGCCAGCTTCCTGTAGCCGATCTCCGCCTTCACCGCGAGCGGTACGGCGCGGGTCATCTGGTCGCCGAACGCGGCTATGACGATCGCGCCGCTGGCCGATTCGGCGAGCGTGAACATCGCTCCGGCGTGCGGGCCGCCGACGTGGTTGTGGTATTCCGCCTGGTCCGGCAACCGCACGACCGCGCGTTCGGCGGTCGTCTCCAGGAATTCGAGGTTGAGGGTCCGGGCCATCGGAACCGTCGCGACGAGCATCTCTCCGACGGTCATCTGTTCAGCGCTCATGGCCCGAATGTTACTCACGGGTAGGACTGTTTGGCCATCCCCCCGCAGGGGCGGCCGTGGCAGCGGGGGCGCCGCCCCTCTATGGTTACTGGCCATGTGGCCAGGACAGCAGCCGCCCGGGGGCGAGCAAAACCCGCAGGACCAGAATCAGAACCCGTACCAGCAGCCGGGGTACCAGCAGCCGAATCCCTATCAGCAGCCGGGATATCAGCAGCAGGGCCGGCCGGGGTACCCGCAGGGGCAGCCCGGTCAGCAGCAGGGTTACCCACAGCCCAACCCGTACCAGCAGCCGACCGTGACGGCTCCCGCCGTTCCGGGGCCGCCCGGGGGGCCGCAGCCCGACGACAAGAAGAAGACGACCGTCGTCGCCGTCGTCGCGGCGGCGGCGGTCGTCGTGGCCGCCGTGGTCACCGGGGTCGTCGTGATGAACAAGGACGACGACAAGGGCACGACGGTCGCGGACGACAAGAAGTCGTCCTCGCCCAGCGCCGAGGTGTCCGGTTCCCCCTCCGCACCCGTGGAGAACCCGCGGGGCGCCGGCGGGGAGGCCAAGCCCCTGATCCCGGGCTGGAAGGTCGTCACCAACCCCAAGTGGGGGACCCAGTTCGACGTCCCGGGTGACTGGGAGGTCGCGGGCACGGGTGTGTTCGCGGGCTTCGAGAACGCCAAGAAGCCCGAGGGGCCGCCCGCCGTCGGTTTCTCCGCACCCGCCTACTACAAGAGCAAGTGGTGCGTCGACGACTCCGACAAGGACGGCACCAAGGAGGACACCGGTCTGGCCGGTGTCGGGACCAAGGGCGCCCAGGGTGCCAAGAGCACCGACGAGGCCGCCACGAACGAGGCGGGCAACTGGGTGTGGGCCGCCTACGCCCAGACCGAGCCCAAGGGCACCGTCAAGGTCGGCAAGCCCAAGCCGTTCACCACGAAGTCGGGCCTGTCCGGAAGCGTCGTGACGGCCACCGCGTCCGGGGTGTCCAAGAAGGAGAAGTGCGACACCGACGGCAAGTCGATCGCCTTCACCTTCAAGAACGCCAAGAGCGAGTACTCGACCTGGGTGCTGTACGCCAACGCGGCGGTCAAGGACGAACTCCCCGACACCACGATCCAGCAGATCCTCAGCACGGTGCGGCTCGCGGAGACCACGCCCTGAGCCGCCCATGACGCGGCCGCCGGCCGCCGGCAGCACGCGAACGGCCGACACCGCCGCGATCATCACGGGCCGCTCCCTCAGGGCTCACCGGTCGCGGCGGCGTCCGCCGTTCCCGTACGGACCCGGCACGCGCCCCTCAGCCGATGCTGAACGCCCCGTCCGGCGGTACGGGTGAGGCGACCGCGTCCTCGTCCGCGACCGGCTCCGCCGCGCCGATGAGCCGTACGAGGGCATCGCCGTACTCGACCCTGGCCGGAAAGGCGTCGGCGGCGCAGCGGCGGGTGAGCGCCGCCGTGTCGACCGGCGTGTGCGAGGCGATGAGCACGACGTTGCCGAACCTCCGGCCGCGCAGCACGGCCGGTTCGGCGATCAGCGCCAGCTCGGCGAAGACCGTGGCGAAGGTGGCGAGCTGCGAACGCAGAAAGCCGAACGGTGCGCCGTCGGCCAGATTGGCGGCGTAGAGCCCGTCCGCGCGCAGGGCCCGTCCGGCGGCCCTCGCGTACTCGACGGAGGTCAGATGGGCGGGGACCCGGGAGCCGCCGAACACATCCGCGACCAGGACATCGGCCGAGCCCGGCGCGGCCCGCTCCAGCCACCCCCGGGCGTCGGTGCCGTGGACCGTGATGCCGCTGCCCTCCGGCACCGGAAGGTGCTCCCCGACCAGGTCCAGCAGTGCGTGGTCCGCCTCGGCCACGTGCTGCCGTGATCCGGGCCGGGTCGCCGCGACGTAGCGGGGCAGGGTGAGGGCGCCGCCGCCCAGGTGCACCACATCGAGCGGGGTACCGGGTACGGCGGCGCAGTCGACGGCGTGGGCGAGCCTTCGGACGTACTCGAATTCGAGGTACGTCGGGTCGTCGAGGTCGACATAGGACTGGGGCGCGTCATCGACCGTCAGCAGCCAGGCCCGCTCGCGGTCCACATCGGGCAGCAGGCGGGCGGTGCCGCGGTCGACGTCGCGGATGACGGGTATCGGCTCGTTCACTCCCCCATTGTGCGGCGTGGTCCGCGCTGTTCCGCACCGCGCGGCCCGACGCGGTCCCCCCGTGGACCCGCCTCCCGCGGACTGCGGGGGCGGGTTCACGAGTCCCGGACCGTCAGAGCAGTCCGGTGACCGTACCGGCGCCGACGGTGCGGCCGCCCTCGCGGATCGCGAAGCCGAGGCCGGCCTCCAGCGGGATGTCACGGCCCAGCTCGACGGTCATGGTGACCGTCTCGCCGGGGCGCGCGACCGCCGCCCCGCCGAGGTCCACGTCCCCGACGACGTCCGCCGTGCGGATGTAGAACTGCGGCCGGTAGCCGGTGCCGATGGCGGTGGTCCGGCCGCCCTCCCGCGCCGACAGGACGTACACCTGCGCGGTGAACCGGCGGCTCGGGGTCAGGCTGCCCGGCGCCGCCACCACATGACCGCGGCGGACCCGGTCGCGCTCCACTCCGCGCAGCAGCAACGCCACGTTGTCGCCGGCCTCGGCGGACTCCATCGGCTTGCCGAAGGTCTCCAGGCCGGTGACGACCGTGTCGATGTCCGCGCCGAGCACGGCCACCCGGTCGCCGACGCGGACGGTGCCGCGCTCCACGGCGCCGGTGACGACCGTGCCCCGGCCGGTAATGGTCAGGACGTTCTCCACGGGCAGCAGGAACGGCGCGTCGGTGTACCGCACCGGCATCGGTACGTATGTGTCGACGGCGTCCAGCAGCCCCTCGATCGCGGCGGTCCACCGGGGGTCGCCCTCCAGCGCCTTGAGGCCGGAGACCCGCACCACGGGCACGGTGTCGCCGCCGTAGCCGTGCGCGGAGAGCAGCTCGCGGACCTCCAGCTCGACCAGGTCGGCCAGCTCCGGGTCGCCCGCGTCGGCCTTGTTGAGGGCGACGACGATGTGGTCGACCCCCACCTGACGGGCGAGCAGAACGTGCTCGGCGGTCTGCGGCATGATCCCGTCGAGCGCGGAGACGACGAGGATCGCCCCGTCGAGCTGCGCCGCACCGGTGACCATGTTCTTGATGTAGTCGGCGTGGCCGGGCATGTCGACATGCGCGTAGTGCCGGGTGTCGGTCTCGTACTCGACGTGCGCGATGTTGATGGTGATGCCGCGCTGGGCCTCCTCGGGCGCCCGGTCGATCCGGTCGAACGACACATAGGAGGTACTGCTGCCGCCGCGCTCGCTGAGCACCTTGGTGATGGCGGCGGTGAGCGTGGTCTTGCCGTGGTCGACATGGCCCATGGTGCCGATGTTGAGGTGCGGCTTGGTCCGTACGTATGCCGTCTTGGGCATGGCTCGTTCCTTCGGAGAATCGAAGCTGAGTGCAGAAGACCCCCAGGTCCCGCCGACCCTCCCCTTGCGGGGTCCGCCGGACTGTCGGGGGAGGGTCAGCTTCGGGTGCCGCCGATGGGCGCCGCCGCGCAGGAGATCGCGGCGGGGACGGCGGCTGCGGCGGTGACCGCGACAGCGCTCACGGCAGCCTTCGGCGCGTCCGCGACCGCGGACGGCGCTGCGAGGAAGGCGTACCGGAACATGCCCCGATGATGGCCCGGCGGCGCGGCCGCGTCGAATGGTTTTCGGTGGCCGGGAGCTGCTCCGCGCATCCCTGGGGAACGCCCGCGTGGGATGCCCGCCATCTGCGCATTACGGCGATCACACACCCGTTTCGGTTACTCTCCCCGAATGTTCGACCCCGTCCCCGCGGCCCGGCCCACCGGTGGTCTCGCCATGCGCTGCTCGAAGGCGCTGCTCTCGCCCTGGTCCCGGTTCTCCCTGCTCGTGGTGGTGCTGCTGTCCGCCGCGTCGACGATGCTGCTGTTCGAGCCGCAGCGACTGCTGGCCTCGGGGTGGCCCCCTCAGCTGACCGGTGGCGGCGCGGCCATGATGTTCGGCCTCGCGTACGGGGTCTGCACGGTGGCGTTCGTCCCGCGCCCCCTCCTCAACATCGCCGCGGGCGCCCTGTTCGGCACCCAGGCGGGGCTGGCGGCGGCCCTGGCGGGCACGGTGCTCGGCGCGGGAATCTCGTTCATGCTGGGCCGGGTGCTGGGCCAGGACGCGCTGCGCACGCTGCTGCGCGGGCGCTGGCTCAAGGCCGCCGACGGGGTCCTGAGCCGGCACGGCTTCCGGTCGATGCTCGCTCTGCGGCTCTTCCCCGGGGTGCCCTTCGCCGCCGCCAACTACTGCGCCGCGACCTCACGCATGGGGTATCCGCCGTTCCTGCTGGCCACGGGACTCGGCTCGATACCCAATACGGCGGCGTACGTCATCGCGGGCAGCGAGGCTGCCTCTCCCACGTCGCCCGCGTTCCTGGCTGCGATGGGGTTCATCGTGGTGTCCGGGCTCGGCGGGGCACTGGTCGCCTGGCGCAAACGCCACCGGCTGGGCGGCGAATGACCCGGGCGTCGGCGATGGACGCCCGGAGACGGGCGGCACGCGTACCTCGGGGCGGGCGGCACCGGTGCCGTGAGGGGGGCAGCAGGGGCAGGCGGCAGAACGTTCACTCACAGGCGATACGCTGCCCGCGACCCACAAAGGATCCCGGGGCCGATGCCCTGATGCGTCCCCTTTCCCTTTGACCGCAATCCGCACGCTGCCGGCGGCCCTGTGCCCACCGGCCGATGCACGATCACCTCCGGGATGGCCAAAGCCCCATGAGCTGGTTCGAATCATTCGTCCTGGGCCTCGTTCAGGGACTGACCGAGTTCCTGCCGATCTCCTCCAGCGCCCATCTGCGGCTGACCGCGGCGTTCGCCGGCTGGCACGACCCCGGGGCGGCGTTCACCGCCATCACCCAGATCGGCACGGAAGCGGCGGTACTCATCTACTTCCGCAAGGACATCGCCCGGATCCTGTCGGCCTGGTTCCGGTCGCTCACCAACGCCTCGCTGCGCAGCGACCACGACGCGCAGATGGGCTGGCTGGTCATCGTCGGCTCGATCCCGATCGGTGTGCTCGGCGTGACGTTCAAGGACCAGATCGAGGGCCCGTTCCGGGATCTGCGGCTGATCGCGACGACCCTCATCGTGATGGGCATCGTCCTCGGTGTCGCGGACCGGCTCGCCGCCCGCGACGAGGCGGGCGGCAAGCACCGCGCGGTGAAGGAGCGCAAGTCCCTCAAGGAGCTGGGGGTCAGGGACGGCCTGATCTTCGGTTTCTGCCAGGCCCTGGCGCTGATCCCCGGAGTCTCCCGCTCCGGCGCCACGATCAGCGGTGGTCTGCTGATGGGCTACACGCGTGAGGCGGCGGCGCGGTACTCGTTCCTGCTGGCGATCCCGGCCGTACTGGCCTCGGGCGTCTTCGAACTGAAGGACGCGGGCGAGGGCCATGTGTCCTGGGGACCGACGATCTTCGCCACCCTGATCGCCTTCGGTGTCGGGTACGCCGTCATCTCATGGTTCATGAAGTTCATCACGACCAAGAGCTTCATGCCCTTCGTCATCTACCGCGTGCTCCTCGGCATCCTGCTGTTCGCCCTGGTGGCGGCCGGTGTGCTGAGCCCGCACGCGGGCGAGTCGGCGGGCTAGCCCCCCCTCCCGGCAGCGATCCGCACCGCCCCGGCCCCGGCCCGTCGCCCCAGGCCGGGGCCGTGCTCGTCCGGGGGATCAGCCCGCGTCGGCGACGGTGTCGGCGAACGTGAAGACGAAGCCGGGCTCACGCGCCTGCGGCCCCGCGTCGTAGGAATCGATGTGGCCACCCGCGGCCAGCACGCGACCGGCCCGGAGCAGCGCGACGGCGTCGAAGTCCTCGGTGTTCCGCTCGGTCCACACCACACGCGAGACCGTGGACACGAGTGTGCCGGCCCGGTCGTGGAGCTCGAAGCAGAAGGTCGGGGGAATGAAACTGCGCACCCCGTTGTCGCTCACGCGTACCGGCAGTGCCACCTGCTGGGATGTCATTCCTCCGTGTCCCATCTGCCGTCCGGGCACTTCTCGGTGGCCAGGCGCGCCTTCCGGTTCACGTCACAGCCGCACAGCCCGCACACCGTCTTCCGGTCCGCCGAGCCCGTCAGGCGGTACAGCGCGTTCCGCATGGGCAGCGCGAGGTGTTCGCAGCCTCGGCAGGCGTCCAGCCGTCGCAGGTAGACCGCGTCGGGCACCTTCTTGAAACCCGAAGCCGCCCAGCGTGTCACCGCGGCCCCGGCCCGCGCCAGCAGTTCGGTGGTGCCGAAGTCCGGAGTGCCGGGGCGGGAGTCGGTGTCGGGGCCGAGCAGGACGTTGAGCAACTCCGGGTCCGTCTTGCAGAGTTCGAGGTGATGGAGGAACAACGGGTCCTCGGAGATCCGGGCGAGCGTCCGTGGCGTCAGTCTGTCCTTGGGGAAGCCCAGCCTCCTCGCGAGCTCGTCCGTGTCTTCGTGCTGTGCTGTCATGTCGTCTTGGACCTGCGAAGCGGTCATGCTCGCCGTTCTCTCCTGCGCTCAGGGGGGGTGGGGTGGTCGTGTGCCGGGCGCCAGCGGCCGATGTGCCGCTGGCGCCGGTGCGGTGCGGTGCGGTGCGCCGGTCGCGCGCTTGGCACCGGGTGGAGCGGGTCGGCCGGGCCTGATGGCCGGCTCGACCGGTTACTTCGCGCAGCCGGGCTTCCCGGTGAGGTCGACCGCCGCGTGGTAAGTGGCGATCCGGCACGCTCCCGCGGGGTGGGCGCACCCTGCGGAGCCTCCGGGCGCGGTGGGGCTGTCGGGGACGCCGAAGAAGGCGGCCATCTGGGCGATCGCCGGGCCCACGGTGTTGCTGTACGAGTCTCCGAACCACACCCGGCGCATGACGTTCCTCACGCCGTGGTAGTCCGCCTGGCCCTCGCACGACAGGCCGCTGCCACCGGTCGGCGGGCCCCCGTAGTGGTGGGCCAGTTCGTGGGCGATGACCAGGCTGATGCCTTCGAGTTCCAGGTCGGCGTCGCGGACGAGGCCCCCCTTGATATCGACGTGGCGGACACCGTTCTCCACCCAGGCGTAGGCGTTGACCTCGTCGCTGGCCCAGTCGAGGCTGTAGGTGACGTCGGGATAGAACGCCCGGTGCTGGTCGAAGAGCGCCTCGGTCCACTCGCGGGCCATGGGGTCGTTGAAGGCTCGCTTGGGAGACGCCTTCTTGGCCTCCGCGACATCGGGCGGAAGGAAACTGCATGCGTGTGGGGGGACTTTGACGTGGGTGGCTTCCGCGGGGATGAAGGTGTTGCCGGTTTCCTGGTCGGCGAAGTTGTTGTTGCTGATGCGGATGGGTGAGGTGTCGGTGAATCCGGCGGGGAGCTCGGGGGCCTGGAGGCTGGAGGGGCCGTATCGCGCGATGTAGTCGGGGGATCCGACGACGGGGATGTTCTCCTGGGTGGAGGAGCGGAAGCCCGCGACGTCGCCGCTGCGGGCGGTGATCTGGACGAGGTAGTCGGCGCTGACGACTCCGTTGGTGTTGAGGAGGTGTCCGTCCAGGGTGTCGGGGACGGTTCCCTTGCCGGTGACGGCGATGTGGTGGAACCCGGCGAGGTAGTCGCCGATGTGGACGCCCTTGATGTCCACGGGTTCCCCGGTGGGTGACATGAGTTGGTCGTCCGTGGTGAGGCGGTCCGCTCGTCTGAGGATCCTGTCGGCGCCCGCGAGGAGGAACAGGTGGTCGCTGGTGACCGCGATCGCGGTGTTCTCGTACCGGACCAGGACGGTGAACTTCTGGCGGGAGGCACCGGTGGTCCCGCCGCTGAAGACGACGGACGCGGGTGCCCATGTGAGACCGGTTCCCGCGGCCAGGACCTCGTCACCCTCGACGTACGTCTCGATGGCCTTGAAGGAACCGTTGCCCTCCTGGACCATCGTGCCGAACGCCAGACACGAACACGAACACAGGCATGGCCCCTGCTCGTCCCGGGTCACGACGGGGTGGTTGACCGCCCACCCCATTTCTTTGCAGACTTCGTTGATTTCGGGGTCTACCGCACCGCAGTGGGCGGATGAACACTGCCTTGGCATTATTCTCCCTCGGAGATGTGGGGCTCAGGGACCCGATCGGCCCGGAGCAGCGGAAATACCTGGCCCTGCGGAGATTCCCTCGTTCCGCCGGATCGCCCGGAGGACAGGCCATCCGGTTTCCGTTGATGTGGCTTCACCGGCCGAAGGATCAGCCGGTGGAGGCGAGGAGGTTGTCCGGCATGGCCGGCCGGCAGCGCGGAATCACATCGCACTGTCCCGGCGGGGCATCATTACCCCACCTGTCAGGGCTGTCCGCCGTGTTGGGCATTCCTTTCATGCCAATGGCGCAGCTCTTTTGGCCCGTGGGCGCAAGCGGTGCGGAGTGAGCGTTCGACCGGTCCGGTGAACGCGGGCGGGGAACGTCCCGGGGGCTCCCTCGCCGATCACGGGAACAGCCGTCGGGCGCGGCGATGCGTGCATGCGGAGGCACAGCCCTTCGGCCGAATGCCATGGTCGCGGAGACAGGCGTGAAGAGGATCAGACAGACTTTGTCCAGGCGCAGTTGGCCATCCCATCGTCCGGAGAGACAGAGGGAGCAGCCGCCGAAAGGCCCGGCGCGAACGGAAAACCCATCCGGCTCTCCGCGGGCGCCTTCCCCGCGCGCAGGACCGTCCTCACTCCTTCGCCGAGCCGATTCGGATGAGATCCGTCGTTCCGCACATCGGACCGGCCTTCGGGGAGAGACATATCTTTCGCCCTGAAACACCGTTCCGGCGATGACTCCAAGAAAGAAAAACATGGCGATCCGAACATGTTCCTCGGCCCACTGCAGAAGCATCAGCTGGGAACTCGCAGAATTCTGCGCCGATATGGGCGTGCCCGTGTCCACCCCGGCGATCACCCGGGACGAGCAGGGAACATGTGCCTGTTCGTGTTCGTGTCTGGCGTTCGGCACGATGGTCCAGGAGGGCAACGGTTCCTTCAAGGCCATCGAGACGTACGTCGAGGGTGACGAGGTCCTGGCCGCGGGAACCGGTCTCACATGGGCACCCGCGTCCGTCGTCTTCAGCGGCGGGACCACCGGTGCCTCCCGCCAGAAGTTCACCGTCCTGGTCCGGTACGAGAACACCGCGATCGCGGTCACCAGCGACCACCTGTTCCTCCTCGCGGGCGCCGACAGGATCCTCAGACGAGCGGACCGCCTCACCACGGACGACCAACTCATGTCACCCACCGGGGAACCCGTGGACATCAAGGGCGTCCACATCGGCGACTACCTCGCCGGGTTCCACCACATCGCCGTCACCGGCAAGGGAACCGTCCCCGACACCCTGGACGGACACCTCCTCAACACCAACGGAGTCGTCAGCGCCGACTACCTCGTCCAGATCACCGCCCGCAGCGGCGACGTCGCGGGCTTCCGCTCCTCCACCCAGGAGAACATCCCCGTCGTCGGATCCCCCGACTACATCGCGCGATACGGCCCCTCCAGCCTCCAGGCCCCCGAGCTCCCCGCCGGATTCACCGACACCTCACCCATCCGCATCAGCAACAACAACTTCGCCGACCAGGAAACCGGCAACACCTTCATCCCCGCGGAAGCCACCCACGTCAAAGTCCCCCCACACGCATGCAGCTGACGGCCCAACCGGGGCCCGACGGACCCACGCCCGCCGGATGCGGCCGTCCGGACGCCACGTCCACGGCCGATTCCCCCGTGAGGCGGTGTCCGTCCGCCGGGCCATGAGCCCGGACGCCTCCGCCTCGGCCCCCGGGAACTCCCCGTACCTCTCCTCCGACTACTGGGAGGAACGTTCAGAGGTAGGTGCGCAGTCAGGGCCCTTCGGCCCGGGAGGAGGCCGAGAGGCATGCACTGGTACGAGGACGACGCGCTCTGGGCGGATTTCGCGCCCACGATGTTCCCGCCCGCCCGCGCCGAGGCGGCCGCGGACCTGGTGGGCTCCTCCCCTCTGCTGGACTTCGCGCCGGGTTCGCGGGTACTCGATCTGTGCTGCGGCCCGGGGCTCTTCGTCGTGCCGCTGGCCCTGCGCGGATACGAGGTCACGGGTGTCGACCTGTCGCCCACGATGCTGGAACGGGCCGGCGGTGCCTGCGCGCGGGCGGGTGCCGAAGCGCGGCTGGAGCGGGCGGACATGCTCACATACGCGGTGCCCGGCGCCTTCGACGTCGTACTGAACGTCTTCACCTCGTTCGGCTACTTCGACGATCCCGAGGACAACCTCCAGGTGCTCCGCAACGCGTACCGGAGCCTCGCCCCGGGCGGGCAGCTCCTGGTGGATGTCATGGGCAAGGAGGTGCTGGCCGGCTGGATCGGGCGCCCGCAGGCCGTCGATCTGCCGGACGGTTCGTACGTGGTCCAGCGGGACGTCGTCCTCGACAGCTGGCGCCGGCTGCGGACCGACTGGACGCTGGTGCGCGGCACCTCGGCGCGTACCGCCTCCCTGACGTCCTGGCTCTACAGCGCCGCCGAGCTGCACACGCTCTTCGAGGACGCGGGATTCACCGATGTGGAGTGTTTCGGCGGTTTCGACGCATCCGGCTACGACCACCGGTCCGCCCGCCTGATCGTCCGCGGGCGGCGCAAGTGAGGCCCCGCGCGGAGCCGGGCCCGCGTACCGCCACCGCCACCGCCGCTGTCGCCGCCCCCCTCCCCGTCCCCGTCCCGGTCCCGGTCCATGAGCACATCACCGACGCGGTCAGGACACCGGACCTGATCCGGCTGGACGGCGAGGTCGTGCTCGCCCGGTTCGAGACGATGAAGGTGTACGCGGCACTCGGCGCCGTCCGCTCGCTCCTGCACCGCGGACGTATCGTCCCGGGGCAGACGCTGATCGACAGTTCGAGCGGGATCTACGCCCTGGCTCTCGCCATGGCCTGTCACCGCTACGGGCTGCGGTGCCACATCGTGGCCTCCACCACCGTCGACTCGGTGATGCGCGCCCAGCTGGAGATCCTGGGCGCGACGGTCGACCAGATGCCGCCGTCGCAGAGCCTGCTGCTCGACCAGGAACGCCGCGTACGCCATGTGCGCCGGCTGCTCGCGGATCGCCCCGGCTTCCACTGGATGCGGCAGTACCACGACTCCGTCCACTACGAGGGGTACCGGGAGTTCGCCGATCTCATCACCGGGTCGCTGCCCGCGGGGCCGGTGACCGTCGTGGGCGCGGTGGGCACCGGAGCGTCCACCGGAGGGCTCGTCCAGGCGCTGCGCGAAACCGGGCGCCCGGTGCGGCTGGTCGGCATCCAGCCGTTCGGCAGCGTCACGTTCGGCAGCGAGGCGTTCAGCGACCCGGAGGCCATCATCGCGGGCATCGGCAGCTCCATCCCGTTCGAGAACGTCCGGCACGAGCTGTACGACACCGTCCACTGGCTGGACTTCCGGCACGCGATGGCCGGAGCGGTCGGCCTGCTGCGCAGGCACGCGGTCTTCGCCGGTCTGTCCACCGGTGCGGCGCACCTCGTCGCGTCGTGGGAGGCCGCCCGCGCCCCGGGGCGGCTGCATCTGGTCCTGGGTGCCGACACCGGACACCGCTACGCGGAGCGGGTCTTCGCCCGCCACCGCGAGGCGCTGGACATGTCCGCCCTGCGGCCCCGTCGCATCGAGTCCCTGGAAGCGCTGCGTCCGCCGTGGTCGGTCCTGGAGTGGGCGCGGCGCGCCGCACCCACGTCCGGTGGCGGTGGCGGTGGCGCCGGGAACCCTGTCCCCGTACCGACCGTGGAGCTGCGGCCATGACCCTCGTCGCACTGGAGTCCCTGTCCTTCGGGCTCGGCCGGATGGCCGCCGCCGCCGCGGAGACCGGGCACCGTCTGTGCCTGCTGACGGGCGACCGGTCGGTGTACCGGCACGAGCTCGCCACGCTGCCGCCGGACGCGCTGACCGTCGTCGACGTCGACACGAACGACCCGTCGGCGACGCGCCGCGCGCTGGCCGCCGTACCCGACACGGCCGGGCTGATCAACACCACCGACACCTGGAGCGTGCCCGCCGCCGAACTCGCGGCCTCCCTCGGGCTGCCCGGCCCCGCCCCCGACACGGTCCGGCTGCTGCGCGACAAGTCCCGGGTACGCGCGCTGCTGCACGCGCGGGGGCTGAGCCGGAGCACGGCCGTGCGCATCACCGGGGGACGGGCGGGGGCCGGGGAAGTACTGCGCCGGGTGGGACTGCCCGCGGTGCTCAAGGACTCGGCGGGCACCTCGTCACGCAATGTCTGGATCGTCCACGACGAGGAGTCGCTGCACCGGGCGCTCGACGAGGCAGCCCAACAGCCGTTCATGGGCTCGCTGTTCGCCGAGGCGTTCCTCGCCGGGCCGTTGTACAGCGCGGAGACGCTGAGCTGGGACGGCACCACCCGGCTGCTCGGTGTGCTCAGCCGCCAGACGTCCCGGGAACCTGCGGTACGGGAGGAGGCGGCCGCGTTTCCGGTGGCGCTGCCCGACGACGACGGCTCCGACGGCGCACCCGGTGACGGGCACGACGGCGGAGGGAACAACAGCCGGCCGACCGGCAGCCGGCGCGGGATCGAGCGCTGGGTGGGCCGGGTGCTGCACGCGGCCGGGCACCACCGGGGCTTCGCCCATGTGGAGTTCATCCTCACCGCGCACGGCCCGGAACTGGTCGAGATCAACCGCAGGATCGGCGGCGCCCTGGTGGGCGAGGTGCTGTGCCGCTCGCTGGGAACCAATGTGTACACGGCGATGATGGAGGAGGCGCTCGGCCGCCGGCCGCGCCTGATGGACACCCCGCTGGACCGTACGGGGCCCGCGTACGGCTTCGTCCTCGTCCACGCGGACCGCCCGGGAGTGCTCAAGGGCTGGCACGGTCTGGGTGAACTGGCCGCGTTCCCCGGCTCCGTGCGGTGGTATCCCACCCGGGAGCCCGGTGAGACCCTCGCCCATGTCACCGACCAGCGCGGCTGCACCGGCATCGTGCTGGCCGAGGCGGCCACCGCCGAGCTGGCACAGCACCGGGCCTGGAGCGCGGCGACCCGGGTGCGCCCGATCGTCGTCGGCGGGGCGTGAGCGTGCGGAGCACCGGCGGCACACGGGCGGGCGGCGGCGGGCGGACGGCCGGCCGGGGGCGTGGAGGGCGGTGAACGGACGGCGGGCGGGCGGGGCGGTGGACGGTGAACGCGCGCCCGGCCGACAGCGGTTCACCGCCCCGCAGGTGTTCCTGGTGGCCGGTTCCTTCCTGATCACGCTGGGCAGCTTCGCCGTCCTGCCGTACATGTCGGTGCTGCTGCACCAGCGGCTCGGGCTGGGTCTGGGCACGGTCGGCTCCGTGCTGGCCGTCGCCTCGCTGATCCAGTTCTCCGGGGGCGTCGTCGCGGGGCCGGTGACCGGGCGGATCGGGCTGCGGCGGTCGATGCAGCTGGCGCTGGCGCTGCGCACCGCCGGGTTCGCGGCGTTCGTACCGGGGCTGACCAGTCCGGTCCTCGCGGTCGGGGCGCTGTTCCTGGTGTCGGCCGGGGCCGCGCTCTATCTGCCCGCCAACAAGGCGTACCTGGTGGACGGCGCCACCGAGGAGGGACGGCCCCGGCTGCTGTCGGCGAGCAGTTCGGCGTTCAACGCGGGCATGGCACTGGGGCCGCCGCTCGCCGCACCGCTCGTCCTCGGCTCGCCCGCCGTGCTCTTCTCCTGCGTCACCGGGCTGTTCGCGCTCGTGGGCATCGGCCACGCGCTGCTGCCTCCGGGGACGGGGACAGGGCCCGCAATTGGGACGTCGGCACCGCAGCGGAAGCCGGCGCCGGCAACGGCGGACCGGCCGAAGGGGAGCCCGGAGGACGGGTGCGGTGAGGGCGGGAGCGCCCGGGACCGGAGCGCCGAGGACCCGGGCGGTGACCGGCGGCGGAGGCCTTCGCCCTTCGCGGTGACGGTCCTGAGCGTGTACGTGTTCATGTTCTTCCAGCACTACCTGGCGCTGTACGCGGTGCCGCGCACCTCGGCGGCCTTCTACGGAGCCGTGCTGACGGGCTACGCCGGCCTCCTCGTCGTCGCACAGCCGCTGCTGTCCCGCCGGATCGCCGCCCTGACGTACCGGGGTGCGATGCGGCTGGGCTTCGGAGCCATGGCGGCGGGTGCGGCGGGCATCGGCCTGGGCGGATACGTGGGCATCGGTGCGGGCAGCGCCCTGATGTGCCTGGGCGAGATCGTTCTCTTCCTGAAGAACGACCTGGAGGCCCTGGCACGCTCCCCCGCACCCGCACCCGCGGCGGCGGTCTTCGGTCGCCAGCGGCTGGCGGCGGGGATCGGCGCGTTCGGGAGCGGGGTGGTCGGCGGCCTGTTGTACGGGGCGGCGGAGACGGCCGGCTCCGCACGGGGGTTCTGGGCGGCGGTGTGCCTCCAGGGGCTGCTGCTGCCCCTGGTTCTCCTCGGTGGGCGGGCGGCACCGTCATCCGGGGCCGCCCGCCACCCGGGCGCGGAACGGCCGCCGGGCGGACCCGGCAGACCGTTCCGATCCTCGCGCTGAGGGACGGCTCTCAGGGTCCGACCCGGCACGGGACGTACGGGTCCGCGGGGCTGTCGGTCCGCGCGGCGAGCTGCCGCCCGCCCGGGTCCGGGCCCCACAGTTCCGCGAGATCCCGCCGGGCCCGGGCCACCCGGGAGCGCACCGTACCGATGGGACATCCGGCGGCGGCGGCCGCCTCCTCGTAGGTGAGACCCAGGAGCTGGGTGAGCACGAAGGCCTGCCGCCGGGCGGGCTCCAGACTCCGCAACGCGTCGAACACCGCGACGGACTCGTCGAATCCGGGCAGATGACGTGGCTGGGCACGCTCCACCGCGGCCTGCCAGTCGGCGGTGTCGGCGATCCGGGGACGGGCGGCGGCCGTGCGGTGACGGTCGATGACGACCCGTCGCGCGATCGACAGCAGCCAGGTCCGGGCGCAGGAACGGCCCGCGAATCCCGCCAGCCCGGTCATGGCCCGCAGATAGGTCTCCTGGGCCAGGTCGTCGGCGCCCGGCACATCCGCGCTGAGATGGGCGACGAACCGTCGCACGTCGTCGTAGGTCGCCCGGACGAACCGCTCGGCGGCCTCCCGGTCGCCGCCTCCGGCGGCGAGTGCCCAGCCGGTGATCTGTAAGTCGTTCTGCCGGGCGGGGAACACCCGGGGCCGGGGCACCCGTACGGGGATCCGCGGCGCCGGGGCCGGCGGTGCGGAGGGCACCCGTGCGGGGGGCGCTTGGGCAGGGGACATCGGGGCAGGGGGCATCGCCATGGTTCCTTCGCGTCCTCGCGGAGCCGCGGCGTACCCGCGCGCGGCTCCTCGTCGCCATGTCCCGGGGCGGTGTCGCCCGCGGGACCGGCATGCCTGTCGCGAGTGCCGCACCCGGCGTGGGCGCGCGCACCCGCAACCGCCCCGGGGCATGTCTGCCCGACGGGACGGGTGAAGGTCAGAGAATGCGGACGCGCGGGGGTGGTCCCCGCCGGGTGAGCCCGTGCAGCGCGAGAAGGTCCTGGAGGCGGCGCCCCGGTCTGCGCCGGGGCCGCCACCGTGCCACCGGGGCCGGGTCCGCCTCGCGGGCCGACCAGATCCGCCAGGCCGACCACAGCGGGGCGCACACGAACAGGGCCAGGGAGCGGCCGAGTTGGACGAGCGCAGCCTCACCGCCCCACAGCCACCAGCCGCAGAGGAGTCCGGCGATCACATGCGCCATGAGCATGCCCGCGCCGGCCGGGGAGCCGTCGAGGACCGCCGCCGACGCCATCGCGTCCATGGGGGCCCCGGACATCGTGTCGTGCGCCGAATGTGTCATGGCTCCGGAGGCGGAACCGGGGCTCCCCCGGCCGCCCGCCCCCATGGCTCCCGGCAGACGGGGCTGTACGGAGGTGAAGAAGGTGTGCAGCGACAGCTGGCCCACGGCGCTCGCCGCCACGGTCACCGGGCCGCTCCGCACACGGCCCGCCAGCCACCAGCCGCCTCCGCACACCAGCAGGAAGGCGGACGCGAGGCCGAGCGGCGGCAGGGTCCCGCCGGACATGAGCGCGTGCCCGAGCCCGGACACGGCGACGCACACGACCGCGAACATCACGGTCCGTACGAGGCGGGGTGCGGGTCCGGCTCCCATGGCGGCCATCGTGCCAGCGTCACCTGCCCCCACGAGAAGAGCAACAGATCACCGGATAGCCGCAGTTCGTCCGATATCACGCGATACGCATGGCGAGTGATCCATGTCACACGCACGTCCGGGGAACTTTCACCCCCTCCTTCCCGACTGCTCCAACAACGCGTCTGCGCATGCCTCGTGGCCCGGGGCCACGCATCCGCCCCACCAGCCGACGCCACTGAAGAGGCCGTATGACGAACCCGCCCGCCGCACCCGAACCGGCCGGGACCACCGCCCCCGCACAGGTCCCCGCGCAGGCCGGCAGCCCCGGTCCCGGCCAGGCGCCCGCACCCGCCCCCCGGCAGCCACGGCCCACACTCCGGTCCGACCTGCGCGCCTCCCTGCCCGACGGCCTCGTCGCCCTGGCCGTGACCGCGGCCGTCTTCGCCCTGCTCTACGTCCGGATCCGCGACAAGTCCTCCTCCACGGTCACCGTCATGCCGTTCATGGCCGACGCGGGCGGCTTCTGGATGTACTTCCTGAGCCAGGCGTTCGGCTGGTCCGCGCTGCTCTGGGCCTGGGGCACGGTCATCCTCGGCCTGCTGCTGTCCGGCTCCCGCCCGGGGCGCCTGCCGGTATCGGGCCCGCGCCTGGAACGCCTGCACCGCACGACGAGCCTCAACACCATCGCGCTCATCGCCGCCCACGCGCTGCTGTTCGCCGCGGAACTGGTCCGGCACGACACGGCGGCCTGGAACTCGGCCCTCGCCACCGCCCTCACGGAGGCCCTCGTCCCCGGCGGCTACGACTCGGGCACCGGCCGCGTCGCCATCCCCGTCGGGCAGGCGGCCCTCTATCTCGCGATACCGCTGGGCCTGCTCTTCTACGTGAGGCATCGCATCGGCCCCAGGACCTGGCGCGTCCTGCACCGCTGCGTGATCGTCGTCTATGTGCTGAGCGTCTGGCACACCCTGCTCTACGGCACGAACGTCTGGTACGACGGCTGGTTCCGCACCGGCGTGTGGCTCCTCCAGCTGCCGATCGCGGCACTGCTGCTCCTGCGCCTCCTGCGGCCGGCCCGCCGCTCGGAACGGCTGCCCGCCCGGCCCGGCGGCCGGCCAGGATCATGGGGGCGCTGGACCCTGCGCCTGGGCGGCCGGCTCGTCGCGGCCGGAATCCTGGTGGCCCTCGTCGCCGTCGTGGTCAGCGGCAACGACGGCGGCCGGTCCATGCCGCCGGACGACACGTCCTCCACCCACAACCACGACTGACGCGTCCCGCCGGGGCGCCGCGCGCCGGGCGGCCGTAGCGTAACGGAAGGACCCCGTTCCGGGACGTATGACCGCCAACCGGGACACACTGCGGACAAAGGGGGCTTCGGACCTGCGGTCAGGGCCGAAAGTCCCTCCCGTTCCGACCCCACGAGGACAAGGCTGGGACGTGCAAGGCCCCGCACCCTGGAGGGAATCATGACCACCAACGAGCTTCCCGTAATCGCCGCCGTGGACGGTTCGCCGCACAGCTGGGACGCGCTCGACTGGGCCACCCACGAGGCCGTGCGGCGGCGTCTGCCCCTGATGATCGTGCACGTCCGGCCGCTCACCCGCCGGATCGGCCAGGAGGCTCAGCAGCGCGAGGCCGAGGAACTGCTCACCGAGTCCGTGCGCCGGACCAAGCTGATCGCCCCGGAGCTGCATCCGTCGACCCACGCGCCGCTGGACTTCCCCTCGGCCGCGCTGGTCTCGCTCAGCGGCGACGCGTCGATGGTCGTGGTGGGTTCGCGCGGTCTCGGCGGATTCCGGTCGCTGATGATCGGCTCCAACAGCCTGGCGACCGCCTCGATGGCCCAGTGCCCCGTCGTCGTCATCCACAGCGGCCGCGGGGACGAGGACGACGCACAGGCCCCCGAAACCGTCTTCCCCGACATCGTCGCGGGGGTGGCCGCCGACGAGAGCAGCGAGGCGGTGCTGGACTTCGCCTTCGAGACCGCCGCCTCCCGGCCGGGCGCCCGGCTGCGCATCGTGCACGGCTGGACGATGTTCTCCTCGATGCTGTCGGGCGGCCCCGTCTTCGACCGGGAGGCCGCCGCGGACTCGGCGGAGCGGACCCTCGCGGAACTCACCGCGGGCCGGCAGGAGAAGTACCCGCAGGTGCACGTCGTACGCGAACCGGTCAGCGGTTCCGCTTCCCGCACCCTGGTGACCGCTTCGGCCACCGCGGCGTTGACCGTGATCGGGCGGCGCAAGGGCGGCGAGTCGCTGGGGCTGGGGCTGTCGCCGGTGGCGCAGACGACCGTCACACACGCGCTGGGGCCGGTGGCCGTCGTCCCCTGCTGAAGCCGGCGGCACAGTCCGGTGCCGTCCGCGCCGACGCGGACGGCACCGGCCTGTGCGAGCCTCTTGGCCTCGCGCACGTCGTGACAGAGACTTGGCCGATGACACAGCGTGTGGCACTCGCGACCGTAATGGATCAGCTCGCCATCGATGCAGTGATCACCGGCTACGCGGTGGCCGTCGACGACGGCGCCTGGTCGGACTACAGCGCCCTGTTCACCCCGGACGGCCGCGCCGACTACCGCGGCGCGGGCGGTGTGGAGGGGCCTGCCGCCGAGGTCACGCAGTGGCTGGCGGACACCATGCGGCTCTTCTCCGTACGTCAGCATCTGATCGTCAACCGCCGGATCGGCCTCCAGGACCTGGGCGGCTATCCGGGTGACCGTGCCGAGGTGCAGGCCGACTACCTCAACCCGATGCGGCTGGCCGACCCGGCGACGGCCTCGGGCGCCGCCGGGAGCGGGGACACCGCGCCGGACTTCGTCTCCGGCGGCCGGTACGCCTTCGAGCTGTCGCGTACGGAGCCGGGCTGGCGGATCCGCAGCGTCGTCGTCCACGAGAAGTGGCGGCGAACGCCGGGCCGCGGCCCGAACCCGGCCTGAGCCGTTCCGCGCCGCCGCTCCCCGGCCCCCGTCCCCGGCCCCCGTCCCAAGCCCCCTCTCCGGCGCCGCTGCTCCCGCCCCGTCCGGCGACGCGCCGCGGTCCGCTGCCTTGTCCCCCTCCGGTTGGCCTCCCGCACACTGGGCACGAAGAGGGTGTCCGGCGGAAACGGACCGCTCACCCGGACATGACGAGGAGGACACGGCATGCGGAAGCGGCGCGGGCACGTTCCGGCCGGCCGGGTCCCGGCCGACGGCACCCCTGCCGCTCGGGCACCCGGCCGTGCGCGTACGGCGGGTGCGCGGCTGCTGGCCTCACTCTGGGGACGCGGCGCCGCCGCCCTGCTCGCGGGCGCGCTGCCGGCCCTCGCCTTCCCCGCTCCGGGGCTCCTGTGGTTCGCCTGGGTCGCGCTGGTCCCCTGGCTGCTGCTGATCCGGTCGGCGGGGACGGGGCGCCGTGCGGCGCTGGACGCCTGGATCGGCGGCACCGGCTTCATGATCGCCGTGCACCACTGGCTGATGCCGAGCCTGCATGTGTTCATCGTCGTCCTGGCGGCGCTGCTGGGCCTGCTCTGGGCCCCGTGGGGGCTGCTGGTGGCCGGGCTGCTCGGCGGCCGCCCGTCCGCCCCGCGTTCGGTGGCCGCCGTGGTCCTCGTACCGTCCGGCTGGCTGATGATCGAACTGGTCCGCTCCTGGGAGGGCCTGGGCGGTCCCTGGGGGCTTCTCGGCGCCTCCCAGTGGGAGTTCGCGCCCGCGCTCCGGGTGGCGTCGGTGGGCGGCGTGTGGCTGGTGACCCTGCTGGTGCTGGCGGTCAACACGGGCGTCGCGCTGCTGCTCGTCGCGCCCGCCGCCCGTGCGGCCGGCGGTCTCTCCCTCGTGGCGTGTGCCGTGGCCGTGGCGGCGATGTGGAGCTGGGCGCCGCGGCCGGAGCACGTCGGGACGGCCCGGATCGCCGTCGTGCAGCCGGGTGTTGTCGAGGGGCCGGGCAGCGTGCAGCGCCGCTTCGCGCGCAGCGAGGAGCTGACCCGTTCGCTGGCCGGGCGCGATCTCGATCTCGTGGTGTGGGGCGAGAGCAGTGTCGGGGTGGATCCGCTGCGGAGCCCGGCGACCGCGGCACGGCTCGCGGCGCTCTCGCGCCTGGTGGGCGCCGAGCTGCTGGTGAACGTGGACGCGCGGCAGACGGACGCGTCGGGCCGGACCGGGATCTTCAAGTCCGCCGTGCTGATCGGGCCCGGCGGGCCCACCGGTGACCGTTACGACAAGATGCGGCTGGTGCCGTTCGGCGAATACGTCCCCGCGCGTGCGGCGCTCGGCTGGGCGACCTCGGTCGGCAAGGCCGCGGGGGAGGACCGGCTGCGCGGCACCCGGCCGGTGGTGATGACACTGCCGGGCGGACAGGGGCTGCGGTTCGGGCCGCTCGTGTGCTTCGAGTCGGCGTTCCCCGACATGAGCAGACAGCTGACCCGGGACGGTGCGCGGCTGCTGATCGCCCAGTCGTCGACCTCCTCGTTCCAGCACAGCTGGGCGCCCGCACAGCATGCGTCGCTCGGGGCGCTCCGGGCCGCCGAGACCGGCCGCCCGATGGTGCACGCGACACTCACCGGTATCAGCGCGGTGTACGGGCCGCGGGGCGACCGGGTGGGCGGCCCGCTCGGCCCCGGGACGAGCGGCGCCGCCGTTTTCGACGTACCGCTGGCCCGCGGCACCACGCTCTACGTCCGGCTCGGCGACTGGCCGGTGTACGGCGCGCTGGCCGCGCTCGCGGCCCTGTGCGCCGCCGAGGGGCTGCGGCTCCTCAGGAGGCCTGCTCCAGCGACTCCCGCACCACCCGTTCGCACAGCTCATGGGTCGCCAGGGCGTCCCGGGCGCTGAGGACCTTCCCCGCGCGGACGGCGTCCAGGAACGACAGCACGCTCTGCTCGATGCCGCGCTGCCGGGCGACCGGCACCCAGTCGCCGCGCCGCCGCAGTGTGGGCTGCCCCTTGTGGTCGATGACGTCGGCGAGGTTCACGACCTGGCGCTTGGTGTCCTGGCCGGAGACTTCGAGGATCTCCTCGGTCGATCCGCTGAGCCGGTTCATCAGGCCGATGGCGGTGAAACCGTCGCCGGACAGCTGGAGCACCACGTGGTGCATCAGACCGTCGACGATCCGGGCGCGTACGGACGTGTGGTCGACGGGCCCCGGCACCAGGAAGCGCAGGGTGTCGACGACATGGATGAAGTCGTCCAGCACCAGGGTGCGCGGGTCCTCGGGCAGCCCGACCCTGTTCTTCTGCATCAGGATCAGCTCGCGAGGGTGCTCAAGGCACTGCGCGTAGCCGGGCGCGAGCCTGCGGTTGAATCCGACGGCGAGGCTGGTGCCCCGCCGCTCGGCCAGCTCCACCAGACGCTCGGAGTCGGCGAGTCCGTAGGCGAGCGGCTTGTCGACATAGGTGGGGACACCGGCTTCCAGGAGGCGGCCGGCGATCTCCGGGTGCACCGAGGTCGGGGCGTGCACGAAGGCCGCGTCCAGATCCTGGGCGAGCAGCGAGTCGAGCGAGGTGTGACGCTGTGCGGCGGGGATCCGATGGGTCTCGGCGACCGCGTCGAGCGTGGCGGGCGTACGGGTCTGCAGATGCAGTTCGACCCCCGGCAGCATGGTCAGCACCGGCAGGTAGGCCTTCTGCGCGATGTCGCCGAGCCCGATGCAACCGACCTTCACAAGGATCTCCCTATCGCTGTGTCATATGCCTGACGTGGTCCCGGCAGCATACGTGCGCCGCGGCGGCGGCCGGCCGGCGAAGCTGTCGCGGGTGCGCACGACGCGTGCGGAGGTACGCGGGGCAGGTGCGGGGCGCGCTCGGCACGCGGCCGGAAAAACGCCTGGCCACGACCTTGATCGATGGACGAGTATGGCCGCCATGACTGCTGTGGAACGCTCCGAACCCGCCATCGACGCCGCCGAACGCCCCATGCTGGAGGGCTGGCTGGACTATCACCGCGAGACACTCGCCATGAAGTGCGCGGGCCTCACCGACGCCCAGTTGCGGGAGGCGTCCGTACCGCCGTCCGCCTTCACCCTGCTCGGTCTCGTACGGCATATGGCGGAGGTCGAACGCGGCTGGTTCCGCGAGGTACTGGCCGGTGAGGACGTGGCGCTGATCTACGGCACCGACGAGGATCCGGACGGCGAGTTCCATCTCACCGAAGCCGACACCTGGGCGGAGGCGGAGGCCACCTGGCGCGCGGAGATCGCGCAGGCCCGGGAGATCGCCGCGAGGTCCGGCCTCGACGACATGTCCGTGGGGCTGAGCCGCCGGCACGGCAAGCCGTTCAACCTGCGCTGGATCTACACGCACATGATCGAGGAGTACGCCCGGCACAACGGCCACGCGGACCTGGTGCGCGAACGGATCGACGGCGCCACCGGCGCCTGACGGCCACCGCCACGCCGTAACGGGCGCGTCACTCGTGCGGGCCAATCCTGCCGCACCGGCCCCCCGGGCGGCCTCCCGCACAGCAGAGTTGCCCGGGTGCATCGAACGAGAATCACCGCGAAGCTCCTGGTGGGAGTGGCCGTCACAGCGGTCTCCGGCTGTGTGTCGGTGGAGCCCTCGGCGGATATTCCGCCGCGTCCCGGCTCCAGCAGACCGGTTCAGGACGTGACGCCGCAGATCGTGCAGCCGCCCGCCGCCCACGAGGCCCTGGAATCCTTGGAGTCGGAGTCCCTCCCGGACCCGAAGCCCTCCCCCGTTGCCTCCGCGCCGCCTTCCGCCTCCGCCCATCGGGCCCCCGCCGCAGTCCGGCGTCCCGCGCCGCTCACGCCTCGGCTGCGGGAGGCGGTGGAGTCACCGAAGCGGTGGATCCCAGGCCGGCTGCCGCGTGTCCCGCCTCCCGGGGCACGGGCCGTACCGCGTTCCCCCGGTGGCACCCCCTCGGATGTCTGCGCGCTGGGCCGGGGGTACGGGGGCTGGCCGGCCGGCAGCCCCCAGTCCAGGATCTGCGAACAGACCTACGGCGACTGAGAGCCTGTCGGGTGGCCTTCGATCGGCGCGTGGACGCGGCATGGTGCGTGCGATTCCAAGGCGCCGGGATGGCCTGGTAGCTCCGCTACGAGGCCATTTCGGCAACGCCGGAAGCGTGCGTGCCAGGGCGTGGCCGCCCGATCAGAGGTCACCCGACAGGCTCTGAGCCCACGGCCCGGCCCGGGGGGTCATCGCTGCCGCATCCGCACCTCCAGCCGGTCGATGGCGGCGCGGACCCCTCCGCCGTGCCCGCCGTCCGCGAGGCCGTCGGCGGCGGCCCTGGCCCGGTGCAGATGGATCCGGGCCGCCTCGGGGCGCTGGAGCTTCAGATAGTCCGCCGCGAGGCTGAGATGCAGTGAGGGGGAGAAGGACCGCACCGCCACGGCGTCCCGGTGTTCCGCCGCACGCTCGCCGCTCAGCTCCTCCGCGGCCGTCAACGCCCGCAGGTCCCAGGCCAGTTCATCACCCGGGTCGTCCTGGGTGTCGGCCATGTAGTGCGCGAGGGTGCAGCGGTGGAGGGCGTCGCCGTCCTCACCGATCTCCGACCAGAGGGCGCCGAAGCGGTTCCGGGCCTCCTCCCGGTCACCGCCGTGGAGCAGCATGACCGCCTGGCCGATCCTGGTCGTGACGGCGTCCGGGGACGCCTCCTGCCGCTCCACCACTGCGCTCTCCCTCGTGCCCCGTACCGCCGGTCGCGGTCGTGCCGGCACCGAGGGCCGTCCCGTAGTCCCTGACGGGCGCACGACGACGGCCACGGCACCGCGCGGAGTTGTCGGAACATCCGCATACGTCCAGTATGCGGACGTTCCTCCGCCGTGCGGTGCACCCGCATCCGCCGCCGCGCGCCGGTCCGCCGGGGAGGGCACGACGTCCCGGCCGCAGCCGTCACCGTTCCCGCCGAGGCGTGGACGGCGGCCCGCCGGCCGGGCTCAGCCCAGGTCGGGGATGCGCCAGTCGATCGGCTCGTGCCCCTGGGCGGCGACCGCCTCATTGATCTGGGTGAAGGGACGCGAGCCGAAGAACTTCTTCGCCGAGAGCGGTGAGGGATGTGCTCCCTTCACCACCACATGGCGCTCCTCGTCGATCAGCGGAAGCTTCTTCTGGGCGTAGTTGCCCCAGAGGACGAAGACCGCCGGGTCGGGGCGCGAGGCCACCGCGCGGATCACCGCGTCGGTGATCTTCTCCCAGCCCTTCCCCTTGTGCGAGTTGGCCTCACCGGCCCGTACCGTCAGCACGGCGTTGAGCAGGAGGACACCCTGCTCGGCCCACGGCATCAGATACCCGTTGTCCGGGACCGGCAGGCCCAGCTCCTCCTTCATCTCCTTGTAGATGTTGCGCAGCGAGGGCGGGGTCTTGACCCCCGGGCGCACGGAGAAGCACAGCCCGTGCCCCTGGCCCTCGCCGTGATACGGGTCCTGGCCCAGGATGAGGACCTTCACCCGGTCGTACGGAGTGGCGTCCAGCGCGGCGAAGACCTGCTCGCTCGGCGGATACACCGGCCCCTTGGCCCGCTCTTCCTCGACGAAGTCCGCCAGCTCCTTGACGTACGGCTTCTGCAGCTCTTCGCCGAGGACGCCGCGCCAGGACTCGGGCAGCAGGTCGGTGTCGGTCACGTCCACAACCTCCGGTAAGCAATCAGTTCTTGACCACAGAACCTACCGGGCACCACTGACAACGGGCGTTCGAGGCCTACCAGCTGGTCTTGCGGTACAGCTCCCACAGCTGCATGACGGTCTGCGGGTCCAGTGCGCGCTCGCCGCCTCCGATGTCCTCGCCGGAGGCGACGTACAGCTTGCCCTGCCACAGCGGCAGCAGCCGGACGTCCTCCACCAGGATCTCCTGGGCCCGTTCGAACTGCTTGCTGACCGCGCCCCGGTCGCTCTCCTGCCGCGTGGAGGGGATCAGCTGCTCATTGATCTCCTTGTTCATGTACGGGGTCCCGGTGACGCTCTCCTTGCCCATGAAGGGGGCGATGAAGTTGTCGGGGTCCGGGAAGTCGGGGAACCAGCCCCGGCCGAAGACGGGGTACTCCCCCTTGGTGAAGCCCTCCTGGAAGTCCGTCCACGGCTCGCCCTTGAGCGTGATGTCGAAGAGGCCCGAATCCTCCAGCTGGCGCTGGAGCTCCTCGAACTCGGGCTCCGTGGAGGAGCCGTACCGGTCGGTGGTGTACCAGAAGGTCATCTTGACCGGCTTGGTGATGCCCGCGTCGGTCAGGATCCTCTTGGCCTTCTTCACGTCCGGGTCGCCGAAGGTGTCGAAGAAGCTGGTGGTGTGTCCGGCGATGCCCTTGGGGACCATGGAGTACAGCGGCTCGGCGGTGCCCCGGTAGACCTTGGCGACCAGCTCGTCCCGGTTCACGAGGTGCGCGATGGCCTTGCGGACGGCGGGCTTTCCGGCGGCCTCGTCCTTCGGGTTGAAGACGAGGAAGCGGATGTCGGCGCCGACCGTCTCGACGATCTGGAGTCCGTCGTTGTCGGCCTTGTTGTCCTCCAGGCTGACGACCTCCTCGGCGGTCAGACCCCGGTAGATCGCGTCGATCTTCTTCTTCTTGAGCGCGGTCACCAGCTGCGCGGATTCCTTGAAGTACTGGACGGTGACCGCGTTGTTCTTGCGGTTGGCGAAGCCCTTGTAGTCGGGGTTCTTCGTCATCTCCGACGCGACCCTGGGCTTGTAGGAGTCCAGGAGGTACGGGCCGGAGCCGGTGACCTTGCCGTCGTCGCGGAGCTTGTCCTTGGGGTAGTCACCGGGCGCGACGAGCGACATCGCGGGGGTGGCCAGGATGAAGGGGAACGTGGCGTCCGACTTGTTGAGGTGGAAGACGACGGTGTCGTCGCCCTTGGTCTCCACCCGGTCGAGGGAGCCGAGCATGCCGATGGGGCCGCCCTTGACCTTCAGATTCACGATCCGGTCGATGCTGTACTTCACGGCCTCGGCGTCGAGCCTCTCGCCGTTGGAGAACTTCAGCCCCCTGCGGAGCGTGCACCGGTAGGCCATGCTCGTGGCATCGGTGAACTTGCAGTTCTCCGCGGCGTCGGGCTCGGGGGTGGTGGTGCCGGTGGGGAAGCTGACCAGCGTCTGGAAGACGTTTCGCATCAGCTCCCACGAGTTGTCCCAGGCGGCCGCCGGATCCAGGGTCGAGGGCGAGCTCGTCGAGCCGACGACGATCTTCTGGTCGGTGTCCGAGTCGCTGCCGGAGAGCAGACCGCAGCCGGCCAGCAAAGAAAGGGAAGCAAGGGCTGCAGCAGCCTGCAGACTGGCCCGGTAGAACACGTGCACGCTCCTCGATCAGCCATGGGTCGGCAGACCATACCGCAGCGCCCCACCGGGTCAATCCTCAGGCCCGGCAGGGCACTTGAGTCAATCAGGGCGAAACCGGTTCAGGCCTCTCTCAGCCCACGCCCGCGTTCAGGAGAATCCCGCCGTCGACCACCAGGGTCTGTCCGGTGATCCAGTCGGACTGCCCGGAGGTGAGGAAGGCCGCGGCACCACCGATGTCCTGCGGCGCTCCGAGCCGGCCGAGCGGGTAGGAGGCGACCACCTCCGCCTCGCGGCCCTCGTAGAGCGCCTCGGCGAACTTGGTCCTGACCACGGCGGGAGCGATCGAGTTGACCCGGACGACCGGTGCGAACTCGTGCGCCAGCTGGAGGGTCAGGTTGACCATGGCCGCCTTGCTCATGCCGTACGCGCCGACGAAGGGCGAGGCGGAGATACCGGCGACCGAGGCGATGTTGACGATCGCCCCGCCGTTCTCCTTCTGCCAGGCCTTCCAGGTCTGCTGGGCGAAGCCCAGCGCCGAGATCACATTGGTCTCGTAGACCTTGCGGACGACGTTGAGGTCGAGTTCGGCGATCGGGCCGAAGACCGGGTTCGTCCCCGCGTTGTTGACGAGGAAGTCGACCCGGCCGAACGTCTCCATGACCCGCTCGACGGCCGCCGCCCGGTGGGCCTCGTCGTGGGCCTTGCCGGCGATCGCGATGACCCTGTCCGAGCCGAGCCGCTCCACGGCCTCCTTGAGGGCGTCCTCGCCGCGGCCCGTGATGCACACCCGGTCGCCGCGGGCGACGAACGCCTCGGCGATGCCGTAGCCGATACCCCGGCTGGCGCCCGTGATGAGGGCGACCTTCCCGCTGTCCTGCACCGTCATGATGTCCGTTGCCCTTCGGGTCAGTTGAGGGGTCCGCCGGCCACGTACATGACCTGCCCGGAGACGAACCCGGCGTCCTCGCCCGTGAAGAAGGCGATGGCGTTGGCGATGTCCTCGGGGCGGCCGACACGCTGCACCGGGATCTGGGTGGCCGCGGCGGCCTGGAACTCCTCGAAGCCCATGCCGACCCGGGCCGCGGTCTGCGCGGTCATCTCGGTGACGATGAAGCCCGGGGCGACGGCGTTGGCGGTGACGCCGAACTTGCCGAGCTCCTTGGCCAGGGTCTTGGTGAAGCCCTGGAGGCCCGCCTTCACGGCGGAGTAGTTCGCCTGCCCGCGGTTGCCGAGCGCCGAGGAGGAGGACAGTGAGACGATGCGGCCGAACTTGGCCTCCACCATGTGCGACTGGACCGCCTTCGCCATCAGGAACGCGCCCTTGAGGTGCACGTTCATCACAAGGTCCCAGTCCAGCTCACTCATCTTGAAGAGCAGGTTGTCGCGGAGCACGCCCGCGTTGTTGACGAGAATGGTCGGGGCGCCCAGCTCGGCGGCCACCCGCGCGACGGCGGCCTCCACCTGGGCGCTGTCCGACACGTCGCAGCCGACGGCGAGGGCGGTGCCCCCGGCGGCCGTGATCTTCTCGACCGTGTCCTCGCAGGCCGCCTCGTCGAGGTCGAGTACGGCCACGGCGCGGCCCTCGGCCGCCAGGCGTACAGCGGTGGCGGCGCCAATGCCCCGCGCCGCTCCCGTCACGATGGCGACACGCTGCTCGGTGGTGGACATGCTTGGTTCTCCTCGCCCTTGGATCGCGGCTCAGCGGACGTCGGGACAGTCCTGGAGCACGCGTTCCCTGACAGAAGAGTCCCGATGACTGAGCAACCGCTTAGTACCTTCAGCAGACGAGACGCTAGAAGCCCCGGCACCCGGTGTCAACGGCCCACGGGAACAGTGGCCGCATGTCACACCCGACGGGGTGGCTCCGCACGTCTCCGGGCCACCGGGCCGGGACCGGTCAGCGCACCAGCAGGTCGAGCAGCCGGTCGACCTCCCCCGCCGGGTCCAGGGTGAGGCCGCTGTGCACGGCACCCGGCTGGACGACCGTGGAGCGCGGCGCGATCAGCCAGCGGAAGCGCCGCCCGGCGTCGTCGCCCGCCGCCTGCCCGGCCCCTTCGCCGCCGCCGCAGACCCCCTCGACCGCGCGCAGGGCGGCCCGTACCCCGACGACGTCGGCGTCCGGGTCCAGTGCCTTCAGCTTGTTCTCGTCGAGGTGCGTACGGGCCGCCACGAAGGACTTGGCCCGGCAGTACACAAGGACACCCGCGTTGAAGCACTCACCGCGCTCGACCCGCGGGACCACCCGCAGCAGCGCGTACTCGAAGACATCGCGCTCGCTCATCGGCCGTTCTCCTCGCCGCTCCGCGCGGCACTGTTCCGGCCGGCCCCGCTCTGCGCGACGCGGTCCTTCTTCGTCGGGTGGGGCCAGGGAGCGAGGTGATCGGTGAGCCAGCCCGGGGCCCTGGAGGGGGTGGTCCTGGTGGGGGCGTCCAGCGTGATCCGCTCATGGACCGTGGCGGCGCGCGCCAGCAGCGGCCGCACATACGCCCGGCGCAGCTCGTCCGTCGAGCCGAAGCCGGGCTCGTCGGTCAGCCAGGCGTCCGGCACATCGGCGGTGACCTCGGTGAGCAGCTCCTCGGTGACGAGCGGGGCGAGCGCGGCGGCCGCGGCCGCGATGTCCGGCCCGAAGGGCGCGAGGACGTGGTCGGAGGCGTTGTAGGGCTTGGCCGCCGATGCCTCCGCACCCGGCCAGTTGTGGTGCCAGATCATGGTGGCGCCGTGGTCGATCAGCCAGGGGTCACCGTGCCAGACCAGCATGTTGGGGTTCCGCCACGACCGGTCGACGTTGTTGATCAGCGCGTCGAACCACACGATCCGCCCGGCCTCCACCGGGTCCACCTCGTACGCCAGCGGATCGAATCCGAGCGAGCCGGGCAGATAGTCCATGCCGAGATTCAGCCCGCCGCTCGCCTTGAGCAGCTCCTGCACCTCCTGGTCCGGCTCCCCGAGCCCGATCACGGGGTCGAGCTGGATGGTCACCAGCTCGGGGACCCGCAGCCCCAGCCTGCGGCCGAGCTCCCCGCAGATGACCTCCGCGACGAGGGTCTTGCGGCCCTGGCCCGCGCCGGTGAACTTCATGACGTACGTACCGAGATCGTCGGCCTCGACGATGCCCGGGAGCGAGCCGCCCTCACGCAGGGGCGTGACATAGCGGGTCGCCGTGACTTCTGTCAGCATTTCCCCAGGCTATACGGCGCGGCTCCCTGCGAATCCGCACCCGAGTTCGGAATGGCAGGAAGCCGCGCGCGGCGCTCCTGGTTCAGCTGGGTCTTCGGCGCTCCCCCTCCGCCGGGCGGCGCTTCCGGTCATCTTCCTGAATTCCCTCTGGAATCAGCCCCGCAGCCCCCGCCCAGGGTCAGGCCGAGATCCAACCCGGCGGTCGGCTCGGTCATCCCGGGGTGGAGATCTCAGAAGCGCGGGCTCCATCGTGTCCGTATCCGGATGAGAGGTGTCACAGTGAAACTCGGAATGTTCACCGGCTGTCTTCCCGGATGGGATCCGGACCGCATCGCCGCATGGGCCTCCACAGCCGGATACGAGACTCTGGAGGTCGCGGTCTGGCCCAGTGACCGCGCGTCCGAGGGAAGTCACCTGCGTGTGGCGGACTTCACCCCGGCCAAGTCGACGACACGAAGGTCTCGCTCGAAAAAAACGGCTTGGAAATATCGGCTCTGGCCTATTTCGAGAACAATCTCCATCCGGATCCCGCCCGTCGGCAAGGAGTTCGCAACCATCTGAAGAAGGCCATCGACTCGGCGCGGAAGCTGGGCGTCCCTCACGTCGGTACCTGGATCGGCCATGACTGGACCGCATCGATCTCGGACAACATCAAGGAGGCCGAGCGCATCCTGCCGGAGCTCGTCGAGTACGCCGGCGAGCGGGACGTCAAGCTCCTCGTGGAGAACTGCGCGGCGGAGGGCTGGCACCCGGACGGGTACCCCGCGAACCTTGCCTACTCGCCCGAACTCTGGGAATGGATGTTCTCACTCGGCTTCTATCTCAACTGGGACCTTCACATCTCGTCTGGCTCGGTATCGATCCGGTGGGGACCATCGCTCCGTACATCGACCGGATCGCCCATGCTCAGGCCAAGGACGTGGAAATCGACAACGCCGCTCGACAGCGGTACGGCTTCTACGGCCGGGTCGACAAGGGCGACACCCCCTGGGACATGGGCTGGTGGCGCTATCGCATGCCCGGACTGGGAGAGATCGACTGGAAGCGGACGGTGGACCGGCTCCATGCGCTCGGCTTCACAGGAACTCTGGCCGTCGAGCACGAGGATCCGGTGTGGGGCGGCGACGACGAGCGCGTCACCCAGGGGCTGCGTATCGCCCACCGGACGCTGCGGCCGCTGATCGTCGCCTGATTGCCGGGAAGCCGGACGGACGCGCCGTATGCCGCACCGTCCGGTCGCACCGTCGCAGAGCCGAGCGCCTTGGACCGCCCGCAGTCGACCAGCGGGAAGAGAAGTCCATGAGTGTGGAGAAGCGTCCGTTGGGCGTGACGGGAATGAGCATCACGACCCTGGGGCTGGGGACCTGGGCGCTCGGGGGGCCCGATTGGCTCTACGGCTGGAGCAGCCAGGACGACAGGGAATCCATCGCCACGATCCGCCGGTCGCCGCACGCCGGAGTCAACTGGATCGACACGGCCGCCGTGTACGGCCTCGGCCACTCCGTCCGGACGACGGCGAACGCGACGGATGGCGGGAGCGCACTGTGCCGCCGGAGGGTGTCCCGGTGGAGGAGTACTGGCAGACCATGGCCGACCTGAAAGCCGAGGGAAAGGTCCGCGCCATCGGCCTGTCCAATCACAGCGTGCAGGAGCTCGACCGGGCGGAGAAGGTCGCGCACGTCGACGCGATCCAGCCCCCGCTGTCGGCCATCCGGCGGGAAGCGGCGCCGGAGATCGAGTGGGCCGCCGCCCGGGGCACCGGAGTCATCACGTACCAGTCGCTCTATTCGGGCCTCCTGTCGGGTGCGTTCTCCCCGGAGCGGGTGAAGTCGCTGCCGGACAACGACTGGCGCCGTACCGACCCGGAGTTCACCGTTCATCTGCCCGGCAATCTCGCGGTCGCCGAGACCGTACGGTCGATCGCCGCGGCGCACGGAGTGCCGGTGCCGGCCGTGGCCATCGCCTGGGTGCTGGCCTGGCCGGGCGTCACCGGGGCCATCGTCGGTGCGCGCAGGCCGGGCCAGCTCGGCGATCTGCTGGCGGCGGACGGACTGAGACTCTCCGAGGCGGATCTGCGCCGTATCGCGTCGACCATCGAGGAATTCGCCGTGGGCATCGGCCCGTTGCGGCCGCCGGCCGGTTGAGGAACGTCCCCCGCAGACGGGCCCAGTGGGGGCTGCCACTGTCGCCGCCACTGTTTCCGGAGCCGCACCGGCCGTCGTCCCCGGACGGCCCGGCTGTCCCTCGCTCCCGGGATACGCCGATGATAATCTTCCGGTCGTGGCTACCCTGTTCCTCATCTGCGGGCTCCCCGGTTCCGGCAAGACGACGTTGGCCAAGCGTCTGGAAGGGGAATGGTCAGCTCTTCGACTGACCGCCAACGAATGGCTGTTCGAGCTGTTTCCGGCCTATTCCGATGAGGAACTGGACGCCACGCGCGATCCGGTGGAGCGGTTGCAGTGGCGCACCGCCCTGCGGATTCTGGAAACCGGCGGGAATGTGGTGCTCGACTGGGGGCTGTACGCCCGGGAAGAGCGCGATCAGTACCGGAGCGAGGCGCAGGCGGTGGGCGCGCAGGTAGTGCTGTGCGTTCTCGACCTGCCGATGGATGAGCTGCGTGCGCGTATCGCCAAGCGCAACGCGGATCTCCCGCCAGGGACATATCTCATCACGGAGTCCGTGCTCGACACGGCGCTCCACTGCTTCCAGCCGCCGACCCCCGACGAGCTGGCCGCGTTCGATCCGTTCCCCGGCACTCCGGCGCAGCAGACCCCGTAGACCGGCCGCATCACGTTCGTCCGGGCGGAACCGGCTTCCGCGCCGCCCTGGGGTAGCGGCGGGCGATGAGTTCCGCCCCGTTCGCCCGGTTTCCCCCGATCCGCAGCCGGGGCCCGGGGTTGACCGCCTCCAGCAGGTGGTGGAAGCCCTTGTAGTCCAGCGCCTCGCCGACGAGCAGCACATAGGGCTCCTCGTCGGTGTCCCGGCGAGGAGCCGCGAACCGCTCTCGCACCTCCGCGGCCGTGGCCGCCGGCCAGCCCACCCTGACGACGGCGTCGCGCGGCAACCAGTCGAGTGCCTGGCGCTCGCCCGTCGCGGTGTGCACGACGAACAGATCCCGGCCTGCGCCCAGTTGCTTCAGCAGTCCCCGTACGTCGCCGGTCTTCTCCGCGTTGACACCGCCGAGTTCACCGGTCAGTTCGGCGGGCCGGTGCACCGCGTGGATGACGCGCAGCGGCCCCGACGCGACGGGCAGGGAATCCCAGTTCTCGTCGAAGAAGAGGTTGACGAAGACCTCGCGCCCACGGGCCGAGGCGTCGCCAGCGACGTCCGGAGGTTGCGCCGGGTCACCGACGCCAGCCCCTGCCGCGACCCCGTGACCGGCACATGCTCGACTCGTCGCCGGTCCGCCGACCGGCCCTCCAAGTAGGACGGCGGACAGTAGACCGGCGCCCTTGCCGCGGTACCCAGGCCCATCAGCAGGTCGGGGTGGTGGCCGCGCTCATGGCAGTAGTCGTCGAAGAAGGCGAACTTCATCGTTCGCTCCGCCCCCCTGCCTCCACCGCCGCGCGGGCCAGCCGCACCATGCCACGCTGTCGCAGATCGTCGATGGCGTCGACCACCTCCGTCTCGGAACGCCCCGGGGAGCGCCGCCGCGATGCCGGCGATGGAGCGCTCGGCGTCGATCAGATGCAGCAGCGTGTACTCGTCGGCGTCGACGGGGACACGCTGCCCCGTGCGGGTCCGGCAGAAGTAGCTCGGCGCCGACGCCCCCCGACGCTCTCGGTCGAGCCATACGGGGCGAGGTACATCAAGACATTCTCGTGGCCGGGTGCAGCAACCCCCTCGGCGGTGTGGCGGCAATTGCCTCGGAGCGTACCGGCCACTACCAATACGAACAAGATGGCCCCTACATAGTGGAGTGGAGAGGGTTCGACGCCTCAGCCCCCGTCGATTTCAAGCGCCTTGCGGTGACCTCTCACAAAAATGGCGATCACCGTTGCCCAATGATGCCGACCGGCAGTATTTGACGGAGAACTCACAGGGCTCGCCCAAAAAGCCGCTGACTTGCGGAAACGCGCCAAGCCTGACGGAAACCCCTAAAGTTTCCCGTCGATGAGCCTTTTAAAGCCGTATCTCAACCGATCTTGGAATGCGCGGATCGGGTAGAGGCGCAGATCTGGCGGCCTTCCGGTGATCGCACCATGCGGCGAGAGGCACGAACGATCAGACCGGTGCGGGTGATGGTCGAGGCGATGCTGTTCACGATGCCTCCTCGCCTTCCTACGGGACAGAGTTTGGCCACCACGCCTGCGGCAGTGGGCCCCGGGGAGAATCTGCGGAGGATCGGAAGAGCTGGGGAGCGCATGGGGAGAAACCGGTTGTCCAACGCAGCGCGATCCTGGAGGACGCCGGAAGGATCATCCGCGCAGGCAAGAGGCTCCTCCTATCAGGACCTAATTGTCGAAATCAAAAAGAATATGGTCATCATCCAGATACCTGATGGCGACCTCACAGCCTTTCTGCACCTTCGACGAATGGAAGGCGGAAATAGTATCCCGGCCTTCAACATATTTCGTGGCGCCGTTCTCGTGCCACGAAAGCCGGTATTTTATGGTGGCCGCCCCGCTGTCATTCGTGCTGACAAGGCGGACGTCCTCCACCAGGGCCCGGACATCCCGCCCCTGCGACCGAATCCTGTGGTCGCGGCGAAAAAGGTGAATGATATAGGCAAGGCTGCCCAAGACGAGGACGGCAGAAATTATGAAAGCGAACTCCACAGATGCGCCCCTCACGTAAAACTGTCAGGCGCAAGGCCAACGGCCGTTCCACCGACTGCGCGAACCCGATTCCGTCCCGCCCAGTTCCAGAAACGCAGTGTACCGTCGCCCGCAGACGCCGGCGCTGTCGCTCCGGTGCGGCCTCCGGGCCGGTCCCTGTGGTCGCTCATCGGCGACAAGGACGAAACCTCAGGACACTGCCGGCTCTCCCTGAACACGCCGTACACCCAGCACCGCACCGTCAGCCTCGGTGCGCTCACACGGGCGCGCTCGCAGGGGCGTGCTCACGCCGGCGCGGCCGCACTCCGCCGCCGCCCGCCCTTCCAGCAGGCGATCGCGTCGTCGGCGGTGACGACGGTGGCGACCAGCGCGAGAGTGTTGCGGATCATCGCGGGGGTGTACTCCATGGGCACTCCGGCGATGGCGTCCGACGGGACGACCGCCGTGTAGCCGAGGTTCACGGCGTCGAAGACGGCATTGGGAATGGCGACGTTGGCCGACACCCCGGTGACGACCAGCGTCCGGCAGCCCAGGTTGCGGAGCAGGGCGTCCACTTCGGTACCGGCGAGGGGGGACAGGCCGTGCAGCCGCCGTACGACGAGGTCCTCCCCGGCCACGTCGATGGGCTCGGCGACCCGTACCGCCGTACTGCCGGTGTGCTGCTGGACCGGCAGCCGGGCGGCGGCCCGGAAGAGCCGGGCGTTGTGGTTCGCGCCGCGGCCGTCGGGGCGGCGTTCGGCGACCGCGTGCACCACCTGGACCGCGGCTTCATGGGCCGCGTCGACCAGCCGGGCCACATTGCCGAGGGCGCCGGAGGACCGGGCCGCGCGGGCGAGTTCGGGCAGGGCGCTGTCCCGGCCCACGACACCCTGCTGGCACTCGACGGTCAGCAGCACGGTGGTGGCGGGGTCGAGCAGAGCGGCGAGCCGCTCCGGTGATTCCTTGGACGGCACAGTGCCTCTCCTCCTGACTGTCGTCCGGCCCCGCGAAGGGCACGGACTTCCGCGGACGGACCGGGCGCGCGAGGCTAACGGCCATTGCGCGACGAGGGAAGAGCAACCATGCTACCTGACACATAGTCAGACATCGGGAGGGGCACTCCATGGCCGACACTCAGCGAAGAGGCCGCCGGATCATGATGACGGACGGCGAACGGGACGCCTATCTGACCGAACAGCGCACCTGCCGGGTCGCCACCCTCGGCGCGGACGGGCAGCCGCACATCGGCGCCCTCTGGTACGTCTGGGACGGCACCTCGCTCTGGCTGTACTCCCTCACCCGCAGTCTGCGCTGGGCCCAGCTGCGTCAGGACCCGAGGATCGCCGTGGTGGTCGACGACGGCGTGGAGTACGGGGATCTGCGCGGCGTGGAGCTGTCCGGCGAGGCGGAGTTCATCGGCGAGGCGCCCCGGACCGGCGAGCTCCGCGCCGAACTGGAGGTGCCGGAACGGCTGTTCCCTCCGAAGTACTTCGGGATGGAGACCATGCCGCACGACGGGCGGCACGCCTGGCTGCGGCTCACCCCGGAAACGGTCACGTCCTGGGACTTCCGCAAGCTGGCCGGTCTCACCTGAGACCCGCCCCGGAAGCCGCCGCCTCGCGGCCCGCGCCGCGCAGTGCCTCGACCGCCGCCCTGACGGAGGGGCGCCGGTCGGCGTCGGTCCGCCACATCGCGTGGACATGCCGGCGCATCGTCTGCCGCACGGGCACCAGCCGTACCCCGTCCGGCACCGGACCGCGTCCCAGACGCGGCGCCACACAGACTCCGAAACCCGCCGCCACCAGGGCGAGTTGGGTGTGGTGCTCACCTGCCAGATGGGAGATGCGGGGCTCGATGCCTTCGGACCGCAGGGTGAACATCAGCCACTCGTAACAGAATTCACCCGCGGGCCAGGACACCCATTCGTCCTCGGCGAAGTCCGCCAGGGCCACCTCCGTACGGTCCGCGAGCGGGTGGGAGGCGGGCATGGCGATGTCGGGTGCGTCGTCGAGGAGTTCGGACCTGGACAGCCCGCCGGGCACGGGCAGCCGCTTGTTGCTCCATTCGAGCACGACGGCCAGGTCGACATCGCCGCGCAGCACCGCCAGAACACCCTGCTCGGGCTCCAGTTCCCGCGTACGGACCTTCAGTTCAGGATGATCCGCACTCAGGGAGCCCAGCGCCGCGGGGAACAGTCCGCGCGCCGCGGTCGGGAAGGCGGCGATCTCGACCTCACCCACCACCTCGCCCCGCTGGGCCTCGATGTCGGACTGGGCCAGCTCCACCTGGGACAGGATCCGCGCGGCGTGATCCGCGAGCAGCCGCCCCGCGTCGGTGAGCCGGACGCCGCGGCCGTTCCTGGCGAGGAGCCGCTGCCCCACCTCGCGTTCCAGCTTGGCCATCTGCTGGGAGACCGCCGAGGTGGTGACATGCAGGCCACCGGCCGCCCCGCTCACCGAGCCGTGCCGGGCGAGGGCGTCCAGCGTACGAAGGCGCTCCAGGTTCAACATGTAAGCGATGCTACGGGAACGGCACCAGTAATTCTCACTTGTCCTACGTGGTTGATTTCGTCATCGTTGCCCTCATGAGCGCCCCCTCCGAACCGGCGGCCCGATCGGCCGCGCACCGGGCACCGCGCACCGGCGCCCCGGTTTCCGCACCCCCGTCCGCAGCCGCATCGGCGCCCGCTCTCCCCCGGCGCCCGGGGACGAGCGGAGGGGTACGCCGGCCGGCGGCGGACTGGCGGATCCGGTTCGGGGCGCTCTCGCTCATCTGGGGCTTCAGTTTTCTGCTCATCAAGGTGGGGACCGACGCCTTCGCCCCGTTCCAGGTCACCTTCGGCCGCCTGCTGTCCGGTACGGCGGTGCTCGCCGTCGCCATGGCGGTGCGCCGCGAGCGGGTGCCGCGCTCGGCGCGGACCTGGGGTCATCTCACCGTCGCCGCCTTCTTCCTCAACGCCCTGCCGTTCTCGCTCTTCGCCTACGCCGAGACGACCATTCCGTCCACGCTCGCCGGAATCTGCAACGCGACCTCTCCGCTCTGGGGCATGGCGCTCTCCATCGTCGCGCTGTCCGAGGACCGGCCCACCCGCCGCCGTGTCGCGGGCCTGGGCCTCGGCTTCCTCGGCGTCCTGACCGTGCTCGGCGCCTGGCAGGGATTCTCCGGGCTGGACCTCAGCGGTACGGCGATGGCGCTGCTGGCCTCCCTCAGCTACCCCATCGGCTGGATCTACGTCCGCCGGACGCTGGCCGGGACGGGTTCGTCCACGCTGGCGCTGACCGGCAGTCAGCTCTTCATCGGTACGCTGCAACTGGCCCTGGTGACCCCTCTGTTCACCTCCGCGCCGGAGGCCTTCCCTCTGCTGCCGACCCTCGCCGTCGTCGCGCTGGGGGCTCTGGGGACGGGCCTGGCGGTGCTGCTCCAGTACGGCTTAGTGGAGGAGGTCGGCCCGACGACCGCCCAGATGGTCACGTACTTCATCCCGGTCATCGCCACGGCGGCCGGGGTCGCCCTGCTCGGTGAGGAGTTGAGCTGGAACACTCCGGTGGGCGCCGTGATCGTCCTCGCCGGGGCGTTCCTCACCCAGAGCCGGACCGTACCGCCCCCGACCCAGCCCGCGTCCGCGCACCGATCGTGACCGGCCACGCGCCGCCCGCGCCCGGCCGCTCCCCCGGCCCCGACCGGCGGGCCCGCCCCGGGCCCGCCCCATCGGCCCGTACGCCCGGCACGCCGCCCCTCACCCGTAGCTGATCGGCCGCGCCGGCCCCGCCGCCTCCGCCACCGCGTCCGCCAGCGGCTCGATGTCCGCGGCGGTCAGCGCCGACACGGTGAGCCGCACTCCCTGCGGTGCGGCCATCCTGAACCGCGCCCCCGGAGCCACCGCCCATCCCGCGCGCAGCAGCCGGGTCACGGCCCCGGTCTCGTCGCTCACCGGCACCCATACGTTCATCCCGCTGCGGCCGTGCGCCACCACGCCCCGCGCCTCCAGCGCCTCGACGAGCGCGCCCCGCCGCTCCGCGTACGACCTGGCGACCGCCGCCGGGTCGACGGCACCCGAGGTCCACAGGTGCAGGACGGCCCGTTGGAGCAGCCGGCTGACCCAGCCGGGTCCCAGGCCGAGCCGCCCCACCACCCGGTCGACCGTCACCGTGTCTCCGGTGAGCACGGCGACCCGCAGATCCGGCCCGTACGCCTTCGCCGTGGACCGCACGAAGGCCCAGTGGTCCGTGACACCGGCGAGCGGGTGCAGCGGCTGTTCGACGATGGCGTGCCCGTGGTCGTCCTCGATCAGCAGGACTCCCCGGTGACGGGCGAGTACGGCGCGCAGCTCGCGGGCACGCTGTGCGGTCAGCGCGGCCCCCATCGGATTCTGCGCCCGGTCGGTGACGATGAGCGCGCGGGCACCGGCCCGCAGGACGCGTTCCACGTCCGCGGGCAGCGGTCCCTCGTCGTCGACGCCCACCGGGACCGCGCGCATCCCGAGTGCCGGTACGAGATCGAGCAGGCTCCCCCACCCCGGATCCTCGACCGCGACCGTGTCGCCGGCCCGGAGGTGCGCGGACAGCACCCGTTCGATCGCGTCCAGGGCCCCGGAGGTGACGGCCAGCGGCCCCGCCGGTACCCCGTCGGCGTCCATCGCCCCCCGCGCGAACGCGGCGAACTCCGCGACCACCGGCGCCTCCCCGTACAGACCGGGCCGCCGCGCGTGGGCGGTCACCGCCGCGGCGAACGCCGCCCCGAGATCCGGCAGCAGGGCCGTGTCGGGGTTGCCCTCGCCCAGGTCCGTGACACCGGGCGGCGCCTCGATCCGCAGCGAGCCCCGCGCCGTACTGGCGGGGCGGGACCGCACCCGGCTGCCCCGGCGCCCCGCCGTCTCGATCACCCCACGCTCGCGCAGCGTCCGGTAGGCGGCCGCAACGGTGTTCGGGTTCACCTCCAGCGTCGCCGCCAGCTCCCTCATGGGGGGCAGCACCTGGCCGGGCGCGAGGTCACCCGAACCGACCCCACGCTCCACACTCGCGGCGATTTCCGATGCACGCCGCCCACTGATCCGATACTCTCCTAGCACAAATCTCATTATGCACTAGTGCAATGGAGGACGCACGCCATGCCGGACACTTCGACGCCCGACAGTACGGGGCCGGACCCCGTCGCCCCCTATGTGCCCACCGGGCGCACCATTCCCACCCGGAGCAGGGACCGCGCTTCCTACGACCGGGAAGTGGTCCATTCGATACTCGACGCTGCGTACCTCTGCCATCTGGGCTTCGTGCGCGACGGGGCGCCGGTCGTGCTGCCGACCCTGTTCGGACGGGTCGGCGAACGTCTCTACATCCACGGCTCGACCGGCTCCCGGCCGCTGCGGGCGGCCGACGCGTCGGACCCGGGCCTGCCGGTCTGCCTCACCGTCACCCATGTCGACGCGCTGGTGCTGGCCCGGTCCGCCTTCCACCACTCGATGAACTACCGCTCCGTGGTGGTGCACGGGGTGGCGGTCGCGGTGACCGACCCCGAGGAACGGCGCATCGCACTGGACGCCATCGTCGAACAGGCCGTCCCGGGAAGGTCCTCGGACACCCGGCCCGCCGACGCCAGGGAACTGGCCGCGACGGCGGTGATCCGGCTCGACCTGGACGAGGTCTCCGCGAAGATCCGCACCGGTGGCCCCAACGACGAACCGGCCGACGTCGGGCTGCCCCACTGGGCGGGTGTCATCCCGCTCACCCGCGGGTACGGCGCACCGGTCCCGGCTCACGACCTCGACCCGGCCGTCGCGGTGCCGGACTACCTGTCCGCACACTGACCGGCCGCGCCGGCACACCGGGCTCCCTGTGACGCACCGGCACACCGGCGCATCGGCCGCGTGATCGGCCCGCTACGGCGACGTGCGCTCCACCGGCAGCGCCTCCTCGGTCACGACGCCAGGCGGGACCGCACCCGAGGCCACCGGCCCCGAGGGGGACTTCGGAGCCGAGGACTGCGCGATGAACGCGCCGATCAGGACGACGGAGCCGCCGATGAGCTGCGGTGCGGAGAGATGCTCACCGAGCAGCACCCAGGCGAGGACGGTCGCGATGACCGCCTCCAGACAGGCGACGACGCCCGCCACCTGCGGGGAGAGCAGCCGCACCGAGATCACCCCGGTGATATAGGCGAACACGGTGGCGAGCAGCACGATCCAGCCGAGCAACAGCCAGGCGGGAACGGCGTTGCCGTTCATCTCGGCGCTCCGGCCGAGAACGGCCCAGTCCATGCCCCAGGGCCGGGCGACCACGGTGAGGACGGCGGCACCGGTCAGCAGTCCGTACGAGATGACGCCGACCGGATGCGGGGGCGGGGCGCTCTCCTCGCCACCGCCCCCGGAGTCCTGACCGCCCGGGTCCGACAGGACGAAGTAGCCGACCTGGCAGCAGGCCGCACCGAGCGCGAGGAGCAGCCCCACGGCGTCGAAGCTGAGCCCGGACCACACCTCGACGACACAGGCCAGCCCGCCGACCGCGAGGACCACACCGAGCGCGGCGGCCCGGGTGACCGGCCTGCGCCGTACGAAGCGGACCCAGCCGAGCACCAGCGCGGGGGCGAGATATTCGACCAGGAGCGCCACGCCGACGGGGATACGGGAGATCGCGGCGAAGTAGCAGGCCTGCACACCCGCGACGGCGAACAGCCCGAACCCGGCCAGCAGCGCGGGACGTTCACGCACCAGGTTCCGGTGCCGCCAGGCGACCGGCAGCATGATGAGCGCGGCGCCCGCCACACGGAGCCAGACCACGTGCAGCGGATCGAGACCCGCCTCGATCAGCGGCTTGGCCGCCACCCCTGAACCACCGAAAGCGAAAGCCGAGACGAGGGCCAGTCCCAGGCCGGCGCTTCTCCCCTGAGACGCGTGCATCGGCACATCATGACAGCTGCGATCAGTAGCGTCATCCCTGTCACACCTGTCGAGACGTGTGGCTCACGCCTGCCGCGACATCCCGGCTCACACCTGCGGAGACGCCTCGGCGGTCAGCTCCGCCGCGCGGTCCGCCAGCCAGGCGGCGTCCACGCCCGCGCGGGCCAGCACCTCCACGGCCCGGCACTCCTTGTCGGCGGCCAGGGCGGCGAGGAGGTCGAGGCCGCCGGGCCGAGGTTCACCGCGGAGTGCGGCGCGGCGCCCGGCCTCCTCCATGGCGGTCACCGCCGAGGGCGACCAGCCCTCCGCCGCCGTGTCCCGGACCACCGGGACCGCGCCGGAGTCCTCGACCGAGCCCTGCCAGCGGAGCCCGTAGCCGATGCTGCGCTGGACGAGGTAGCCGAGCACCTTGGCCAGCCGCGGACCTCCGTCGAAGGCGTCACGGACCGCAGGGTCCGACTCGATGAGGGAGTGCAGGAGATGGGCCGTGTCGATCTGACGGTCACCGTCGCGCAAGGCCCGTCTGCGCGCGCCGGTCACCACCGAAGCCAGTTCCACGGAGAATCTGGCATCGAGGTCGGCACGGTTCGGTGCGGGCTGTTCAGGTATCCGCGGCGTCCGGTTTTGCACACCTCTTACCCCATCAGTCCCGGCGTGCCGGAGCATCCCCGGAGGGGCCCATTTACACATCCCACCCAAGTTGGGCACACCGGATCAGGCCCTCATCCTTGCGGATGAGATGTCCCCACCGCGCGCAACCGATCCGAAAGGGGCGCACGGTCCCGGCCCGCGGAACCGGAGCGGCCCCCGCCCCGCGTGCCCGGGGCAACCGGGGGGCCCTTCCCGTACGTCCCTCACGCAACAGCACGTTCACAGCATCGGGAAGGAGTATGTCGGAGGTGTTCTGGATGGTCGCCCTGCCGGCACTGGACGGGCTGGAGTACGTGTACCGGGTGTACGCACCGGACGACGCGCTGCCCGCCGATCTCTTCTGGGCCGCGTTCCACTGCCACGACGAGGGCCCGCATCCACGCGCTTCGGACCGGTTCGATTCGGCGGTCATCTGGCGGAACCGGCAGACCCAGCAGATCTGACAGTTCATCAGTATTGAATGTTCCCGCCACTGCCGCTACGTTCCGCGACACCGCAACCCGACGATCCAGGGGTGACCGCATGGCCGAAGTCAGCGCCGAGGCGCGTATCGAAGCACCCGCCGAAAAGGTCTGGGCACAGCTCACGGACTTCACCACGTACGGCGCGTGGAACGCCACCCACACCAGCTTCCCCAAGGGCGGCCCCGCCGTACTGGAGCTCGCGGCCACCTACGAGGAGAACATGAAGCTCATGGGCTTCCCCGCCGAGGTGACCTGGACGGTGGCCGCACTGGAGTCCGGCCGGCTGCTGACCACCACGGGCAAGGGCCCGATGGGCGTCAACCTGTCCATGCGTTACTCCCTGACGCCGGACGGGGACGCCACCACGATGCGCATCGACGGGGAGTTCACCGGGGCCGCGGTCTCGCTGATGGCGGGCAAGCTCAAGGACTCGGCGACGGCGGCGCTGCACGAGTCGCTGCGCAAACTCGGCGGTCTCGTCACGGCATAGGCGCCGCGGCCACCGCGGCACCGACACCCCCGCGCCGCTGCGCCCCTCGACCGACTCGCCGACTCGCCGACTCGCCGACTCGCCGACTCGCCAAAAGCATCCGGCCGCAGCAGCCGGAAGGGCCTCGCGGACCGGCCGCGGGGCCCTTCGTACCGAACAGCTCGCCGACGCCGACGACCGTCGGCGTCAGTGCTCGTCGGCAAGGATCAGGTAGAGCTTCTTGCGGGCGTCGTTGATGACGGACAGCGCCTTCTGCCGCTGGTCGGCCGAACCGGTCTTCCAGACCTGCCCGAACGCCTCCATCAGACCGAAGCCGGCCTGCCGGATCTCGTTCACGCTCTCCCAGTCGACGCCGCGCCCGGCCTCTTCCCACGGCGCCTCGGGACCGGTTTCGGCCTCACCGCGCCCGGAGTCGGTGAGCGTGAACAGCTTCTTGCCGCCCTCGCTCGCGCTGACGATCAGGCCTTCGTCCTCCAGCAGCTGGAGGGTCGGGTAGACCGAACCCGGGCTGGGCCGCCAGGCCCCGCCGCTGCGCTCGCCGATCTCCTGGATCATCTCGTACCCGTGCATCGGCCGGTCCTTCAGCAGGGCCAGGATCGACGCACGTACGTCACCGCGCCTCGCCCGGCCCCTGCCGCCACCCCGGCCGCGCCCGCCCCCGAAGGGACCGCCGCCGAAGGGACCGCCACCGAACGGCGGCCCGAACTGCCCGAAAGCCGCCCGCCGCCCCTCGAAGTCGCCCCGACCCTGATGACCGGGCCCGCAGTGCCCATGTCCGTGCTCATGCTCGTGTCCATGTGAACGCATCGCTACGCTCCTTCCATCGTTGATCTGTCGCGATGCGTCAACGATATATCGGAAACTATCGCCTGGCAAACATCGCCCGCCTCCGCCCGGTGACCTGTGACAGCGATCGTTGATCGCTTGCCAGAAAGAGTTGATCAAAGTTCGTTTATGTCAGCGATGAGTGACCACATGGCTTCTTGTGTCAGCTCAGGCTGACCGCTGCGTGTTTGACCTCTCTCGGTGAAGGTTGATCTCCTCGGCGACCGTCTGGGACCGTGGTCGAGCGCCTGCTAGGCCATGCTTTGCAAGCCGATACTTGGACCCTGCCTGTCGGCGAGGCGCGCGCTGGCCCTTGCGGCGGAGCAGAAAGCGGTGGCTCCGGGGAGCCAGATCCGACAGGATCCAGGTATGTCAGATGAATGGCCCCCGCCCAGGCACTCCTTCTATTACCGGATGAGCACCCAGCTGGACGGTGGACCGTCTTTCGACCTGGACATCACCACTCCCAGAGCCCGGTCGAGCGTGGACATCTCCACCTTCAGGGTCGGGCGCCACGGAGGCCCGGACGAAGCCGACCTCGCTTACCGTGAACGTCTCTACGGGCTGATCGGCGCCATCGTGGTCGCCGGCGGCCATGTCGAGGCGGCCATGAAGCGGCTCATACTGCTACTGAGAGACGAGCAGGGCGGCTTCTCGCTCGTCGACAAAACATGGTCCGACCTTCACAAACTGCTGGTGGCGCAATCCCGCAGGAGCATTCCACAGGCCACCGCACTCGCCGAGATCCTCGAGTGGGGCGAGGTCAACGAGCTCAAGCGCCGCCGCGACGATGCCGTTCACGCTTCCTGGTGGAACTGGGACGGCGTGGGCGTCATGCGCTCCCGCTTCTTCAGGAAGCAGGATGGCGCGAACATCGTCTGCACCCTTGAGGACCTCGAGGAGGATGCGAGGCTGCTCTTCGCGTACGCCGAGAAGCTCGACCTCCTTCTAGAAGCGGATTGGCCGCAGGCGAGACTGCCACGCCGGACCTGAGCGCCTTCTCCTGCCGTTTCTCCGCGGAACGCGGACGTACAGGCACGACCCTAGGCAGGCGAGGAAGTCCGCCGATAGGCAATGCGACGCCACCCGGTGTCCCGGGATCGCCTGTTGTTGACGCTCCGTGCTGGCTCCGCAACTCCCGCTGTTTCCGGTCGGGCCAGACCAGGGCACCTACAGGGAAAGCGCCACCACCCCACAGGTGGGGCCTGTCAGGCTGTGAGCCGTTCGGGCAAGCGGCGGCGGTAGCGTGCCCGGAGTACGTCGCCTGGTCTTGCCTACTCGCCGGGGGTGCCCGTGTCCATGCCGGAAGCATCCATCAGGTGTTGCCGAGCCGGCATGGGATCGCCGGTGCGTCTGCCGCCGCCCGCACCCGCCCACCGATACCGGTCTCTTCGGCGCCGCACGTCCGTTCGCTCGGCTGAGTGTCTGCGCCCAGTGCCGGGCCGAGCCTTGGACGCGAAGTCAGTCCTGCGTCTGGTTTTCGATGCGGGTCACACGATCGGGGCCCGGATGATCGACGCCGGGCACCATGGGGTTCTCGTAGTCGAACTCCACCTTGCCGAAAGAGTCGCTGGTGATTGGCGGAGGGTCGTTGTCGGCGATGATCAGTTGAAGGCGCTCACCGTATGCGTCGGCCATCGTCCGAAAGCGGCTGTAGATATCTGTAGCGCGTTGCCGGTCGGAGTCGTTGTTGCCGAAGGCCTTGCGGGGCGAGTCGATAACAAGGAGGGATGGCACGAGGACGTCAGCGTGGTCGAGACCGAAGGCAAGAAGAGTCAGGCTGTAGGCGAGGCTGACGGAGGTGGCGATGCCGCCGCCGGAGGCCTGCAAGCTCTCGAAGGGTTGTCCGTTGACCACGGGCAGGTAGGTGTCGCGGTCGATGACGGCCGTGTCGACCCACGGCAGGTTCCAGCTGGTGAGCAGTTGCCCGAATTCGGTGCTGAGGTCACCGAGCAGTGTCTGGCTGGCCTTGAGCCGCTCCGACTTTTCCTTAATGTCCTTGTTGACCTGCCGCCGCTCCGCTCTGATGTCGCGGATGTCCTTGTCGATGGCGCGTACCCGGGTCCAGGAATCCCGCAGCTGGGTAATGGCGTCGATACTGGCTTTGAGCGTGGCAACGCGCGTGCTCGCATCGGTAATTGCGTCGAAGCGTGGAGCGACCGCATCGCGGGTCTGGGCGTCAAGCTGCCGACGCAAGCTGGTGACAGCGAAGTTGAGCTGCTGCGACCGCTGCCGTGAGGCCTGCAGGTGCGCCTCGTCCGACTGCTCGATGTGCCGCGCGTCCTCAAGTTGTTGCTGCAGGACGGTGCGTGTTTCTTCGATGGCCGCCGGGTCGACATCGGCCTCGGCGGGATCGGGCTGGAGGCAGACGATGCAGTGGTCGTCTGCCACGGTCCGTGTGGTCAGGGACTGCATACAGCGCGGACAGACGACGAATTCGAACGGGGACAGCTGGTCGATGGCGGTGGCCGACCGTGCGAGACGGGATAGGTCGAGCTGGACCTGGGCGACCACCGCCCGTCGTGCCTCTACGAGGTCGGCGGCCGCGGAGACTTCCTCCTCGGCCTGCCGTGCGGCGTGGATCGCGGCCTGCAGTTCCTCCCGCAGTGCGCTGTCGGCGGCCGTCTGTTCCTCCAGTTCGGTGCGGAGACTCGCCAGCGCGGACTCGGCCCGTCCCAGAGTGTCGCGCAGCTGCGCGAGCTCGGCCCGCAGCTCGTCGTCGCTGCGGGGATCGGAGGCGGCCAGGAACTGGCCGACGTTGTCGTGCTCGGCGGTTCGGGCCTTCAGCCTGTCCGTGAGCTGGCCCGCGGTGCGCTTGAGCTCCAGCAGCACGCTGTCGGTCAGCGCGAACATCAATCGGAAGAGCTCTTTGCGCTTGGGCTCGAACCAGGAGTCCAGGTGGCCGACGACCTGGCGGTCGATCTCGCGCGCCTGGAGATAGACGTAGGTGTACAGGTCGTTGAAGGTGAGGTTCTGCTGCCGCGCTACTCCCTCGCGGCGCGCAGCGATCTGTACGCGGGGAAAGCCAAGAGCGTCCAGCAGGTGGTCGGAGAGCGTTGTTCCACCGCTCTCCGTGTTGCGCAGGGGCAGGGTGCGCTCAAGGGCAAGGGAGTGCGGGTCAAGGAGGTCGACGGTGTCGGCGGTGTCACCCCCGATGGTGCGTCGCAGGACGATGCGTTCGGTGCCGGCCACGACCTCGGCCTGGACGGACAGGACGTGGTCGCGGACGGCAGGGGTGAGCATGGCGGTGCCGCCGAGGGCGTGCTTGAAGAGCATCAGCAGGCTGGACTTGCCGGTCCCGATGGGGCCGGTGATCACGGTGGCCGGGCGGTTGAAGCGGTAGGTCTTCTCCGTCTCGGCGGTGGTGACCTTCAGGGAGAGGATGCGCAGGTTGACGGCCATGTCAGATCTCCGTCCGCCAGGGTCGGTCCACCGCGTCGGGCAGGCGGTCGTAGATGAGGTTCTTCAAAGCCGATCCTGTTTTGTTGAAATGCTTCTTGAGTAGCTTGATCCGGCTGGCGACTACTGCCCATTCCGGCGTGGCGGCCAGGGCGGCAGCGGCAGAGGCGCCTTGCTCGGTGACGCGGAATTCGGCTCGGGCCGTGTCGCCGTAGGTGATCAGGCCGCGGGCGGCGAGGGAGCCCAGGATGCTGTAGTAGCGCTGGTCCCAGGGCCCGTACTTGTAGCGGGTCATCCGGCTCTCCACCGCCAGACGCTCCTCCGGGGACGGGGCGGTTCCTTCGGGCCAGGAGGCCTGACCGGCTGGCAAGAGACGCTCCAGCATGGCCGGGTAGCGCAGCAGAAAGTCGAGTTTGGCGAGCTTAGTCAGACCCGCGAGGCAGCTCTTGGCGGTGGTGAACTGCGCAATGAGCAGGAGAACTCGCGCTTCGTGATACTGGCTCTCGCGCTGCTCGGCCTGCCGCTGCCGGGTGCGCAGGCGGACTGCCGCAGCCTCGAAGTCGGCGCTCGGCGTCATGACGCTTCACCGTCCGCATCGAAGTTCTCGGAGAAGTAGAAGAGGCATTCGTCGCACAGCTGATAGGCCAGCCCCAGCAGATGCTGGTTTTTCACCAGGAATGGCGGCGGCGTGGACAGCCCGTCGACTTTGAGTCGCTGGGTGAGCAGGTCATTCATCGTGCTGCCGTACGCGCTGCCGTCCTGGGTCTGTGAGCGGGCGTGGCGCTTGCACTCGAAGACGACTTCCAGTACGTCCGTGGACAAGTTCAGCAGATCGGTGTCATCTCCGGCCAGGCCGGAGCGCCGCTCGGACCATGTGGCGTACCACGCTGAGCGGAGCCGCTCCGCGAACGCCGCTTCATCCGAGGGGACCAGGCCGCGCAGCAGCTTGCGGTTGAGCTTGGCGCCCCCCGGTGCCACTAGGGGGACCTGGCCCCGTGGGAACGCTGCTAGTTGGGCCGATGCGTACGCCATCTCTGCACGGAGGACGTCGCGGGTGATGCTCCGGCGCCCAATGCGCTGCTGCATCTGCGTGCTGTAGCGGACGCGGCTCGGATCGGCGATGTAGGCGGCAAGTTGGCCGCGGTCGCTCTCATCACGGTTGGCGCTCTCGATCCGGTCTACGATGTTCCGGTAGGTGGCCTCCGTGTCGACGTGCGCCAGCTGCAGTTGCTCGACGGCGGGTACCAGAAGGCTCTGAATGTTGACGTCGGTGATGTACGCGCGCTGCGGCGGATCACACGAGATCTCTAGGACCGTGAGGAACTGTCTGACCTTGTCCGCGAAGCCTGCCGGTATCTGGATGTCTGCGAGTGGCACTTTGGGCGTTTCAGGGACGTTGTCATAGGGCTCTTCCCAGCGCACCTTCAACATCTGGCGGGCGATCGTGTCGACCATGGCCGACAGGCCGTCGGTGATTTCAGGCCCCGGCCCGCACATCCGAGTCAGGAGGTCGGCATTGTCCTTGGCTGGGCTCATGGCCGCGTTCGTGGCCAACCGGAGCCGCACGTTCGCGGCGCACTCGCAGGCGCACCAGCGGTCGAAGAGATGAGTAAGACCGCCGCTCTTGCACAACTTGACGAGTGTCCAGGTGCCTTGGTTCTCTTCGCGGTGCTTGACCGATACGAGTTCCACGGAGCCGTCGGTGAATGCCACCACGAAGTCTTCGTGCCATTCACAGACGATGAAGTCGATCGCGTCTTGCGTGAGCATGGCCAGACAGTCCCGCGCGGCTACTTCCGCTTGGTAGCGATAGCGGCCCAACGTATCCGAGCCGCTGTCTTCGCCCGGGGCGAGCCTGAAGATCGCGTGCGTCGAACCGTCCGGACCCGTGGCAGTTGCAGGGCGCTCGGCCCTGGTGGCTCCGCCCGACGCGTCGACCATCAACGTCCCCCGCTCCGGCCCCGCATGAGAGCGCGTTCCTTTCCACGTCTGCTCCGCCAGCAGACGTGAAGATCCCTACCCGTATCACACTCCAGGGTCACTGCGTAACTGTCCGTCGCGTGATCGTGTGGGAGATGCCATTTCGCTCGCCCCGCTAGCCGGTGTCCTTCAGATGCTCGCCCCAGCGATCAAGAAGCTTGCGCCACGCGGACTTCCTCGGCGCCTACGAAGGGGCGCTGGTGAAGCAGGCTCGACAGAGCGCCCTGGAGGAGCGGGTGAAGGCCGTACTGGCGGACAAGGAAGACTATGGGTAGGCGCGATCCGGTCAGCTCCGGTCCCGGCCGGATCTTCCGCCACCACCCCCTCCTGATGCTGCGCTCGCACCGCTGCGCCCAGTGGCTGACCCGTCCGCCGACCTGGCCCCGGCGCGCGGCCGGCGACTTCACGGACGACGTGCCGACGAGGTGTAAGCCCACGCAATGTCCACGACGCTGACCCTCGACTTGGGATGCCCCCGTTATGTTTTTCGCGGTCCTGCAATGGGGCCGCTGGCCTCCGGGCCCGGTATGACTGTGTCCCCTCTGTCGAACGGATGACCTGGGGGGTGGTGTCGCCGGGCCTGGGGGTGCCGTCGGAGACGCTGATGAGAGACCCGGCCACCGCCCGGTCCGGCGCAATGCCGGGCAGAGACGTGGGCGGCAGGTCTGCATAACGTGGATGCGCGAGCACGGTGCCACTGCCGAGGCCGGCACGGTCAACGACCTGGAGAGGGTGCGATGTTCGACACCGAAGGCGTGGGCGTCTTCCTCGGGATGGACGTCGGCAAGACCGCCCATCACGGTCACGGGCTCACCCCAGCCGGGAAGAAGGTCTTCGACAAGCCGATGCCCAACAGCGAACCCAAGCTGCGGGCCGTCTTCGACAAGCTCAAAGCCAAGTTCGGCACTGTGCTGGTGATCGTGGACCAGCCCGCGTCCATCGGTGCCCTGCCGCTGACCGTCGCCCGCGACGCGGGCTGCGAGGTCGCTTACCTGCCCGGACTCGCGATGCGCCGAATCGCTGATCTGTATCCGGGCGAGGCGAAAACGGACGCGAAGGACGCGGCGGTGATCGCGGACGCGGCCCGGACGATGCCTCACACCCTGCGTTCGCTTGAGCTGACCGACGAGATCACCGCCGAGCTCACGGTCCTGACCGGTTTCGACCAGGACCTCGCAGCCGAGGCCACCCGGACCTCCAACCGGATACGCGGCCTGCTCACCCAGTTCCACCCCAGCCTCGAGCGCGTGCTGGGGCCCCGGTTGGACCACCGGGCCGTCACCTGGCTGCTGGAACGCCACGGATCTCCGGCCGCCCTGCGGAAAGCAGGCCGCCGCAGACTCGTCGAGCTGATCCGGCCCAAGGCCCCGCGGATGGCGCAGAGGCTGATCGACGAGGTCTTCGACGCTCTCGACGAGCAGACCGTCGTTGTTCCCGGCACGGGCACCCTCGACATCGTGATCCCGTCGCTGGCCGCCTCGCTCGCCGCGGTCCATGACCAGCGCCGGGCACTGGAAGCCCAGATCAGCACCCTGCTGGAGGCCCACCCTCTTCATCCGGTCCTGACCTCGATGCCCGGAGTCGGAGTCAGGACCGCCGCCGTCCTTCTGGTCACCGTCGGCGACGGCACCGGCTTCCCCAGCGCCGCCCACCTCGCCTCTTACGCCGGCCTCGCCCCGACGACAAAATCGTCGGGGACCTCGATCCACGGCGAACACGCACCCAGAGGCGGAAACCGGCAGCTCAAACGCGCCATGTTCCTCTCCGCATTCGCCTGCATGAACGCCGACCCGGCCTCGCGCACCTACTACGACCGGCAACGCGCCCGCGGCAAAACCCACACCCAAGCCCTCCTCCGCCTCGCCCGTCAACGCATCAGTGTCCTCTTCGCCATGCTCCGGGACGGCACCTTCTACGAGTCTCGAACCCCCACCGTCACCCTCGCCGCATAACCATCCCAAACAGCCTCATACCCGGCGCCACATCCTTGACGAACGACATAGAGACACCCCCCGGATGCCCAACAGGACCCGTGCTGGACGAGGGCGCGACCACTGAGTCAAGATCGAGTTGAGGGGGAGGGAAAATTGAACGAGAAGACTTTCACCGAGATGGCAAGCCGGTTCCTGCGCGCATCCCTGGACTCGTGGCGCCAGGGGAACCACGCCTTTGCTGTCCTACACGCTGGTGTCGGATGCGAGCACATCCTCAAGGCCTTGCTGTGCCGTCACAACCCCTTGTTGATCGCTGAGAAGGGTGACCAGTCCTTCCGTTTTCACTCTCTTGGCCACGGGGACGCGAACGGCGTCAAGCCTCTCTCTGAGGCAAGGACCATCGGCATACTCGAAGCCTTCAAGACTGCAGCCGTCTTCATGCGCGGCCGTATGCCAGTGGATGAACGGAGTTTTCGGCCGTTCGCCGACTCCCGCAACGGCGTCGCGCACTCTGCCTACCTAGATGACATGGCCGTCAGGAAGGTCATCGAAACGGGTGTCCAGGTCGTCGAGTCTGTCCGTGCCGAGCTAGGCCTGGACCCAGCTGGCTTCTGGGGCGAATACACGAACGTCTTCGCAGATCTGAGCCAGGTTGCCTCCGTGCCCGCCCCCGCAGGACCGGACAAACGACCTCTTCTGGAACCCTTCGCCCAACAACTTGCGTTCGCCGCGCGCGAGCGTGCCCGCTCGGCTGTCTCGGTAGCCCTCAGTACAGGCCTTGAAGCCGCCTCCTGGGACGAGGCCACAATGTCCAGCGAGCTCGAAGGGGATGTCACCCGCACTGCGCTGGATGCTGCACTGGTCACTGCACTACGGATCGAGGGATCCCAAGCTGGGCAAGCCGCCGAGAGGCTGCTCGTAGAGCACGGAGTGCTCCCGCTCCCTGCGCCGCTGTCCTCCCACGAGGACCCTGGCGTCCTGCAGCGGTCCCATACTGCTGTAACGGTCAAGGTCATGATCGCTTCAGGTGTCATCGCTGGACTCGTCGACGTTCAGGGTCGCCACCGCGATATGCCCCTAGTTGACATTCTGATCCACCTCGACCAAAGAGGCTGCCTGATAAGTAGTCGGGCAAGCGGTGACCACGTGTGGTGGCGTGAGTGCCCGGCTTGCGGTTACGCCGGCAACGTGTACGGGGACCTCAGCCCCGTACCCTGCCGCTGCGATGCGTGGGCGCAGTCGTGTATCCACCCTGGCGGGGTTGTCGACGTCGGAACGGTCGAGTCCTTCTCCTGCCCCTTCTGCGGCCTCTCCCTGAGCAACCGCGGGGAAATCGTCACGGCGGGCATTGAATCGCGTAACGAAGCCCCGGAAGAAGATTGGTGAGCAAGCGCGACGACTGAAGCACGAATAGGTCTACGGTCTTGTAGATCATTAACGTGTCCTCTTGATCTTGATGCTGGGTGTGCTCGCTTGGGCGTGGGCCCGAGCCGCCTGGGCGACCGTTGGGGGTCGGCGCGGGCAGAATGACGATGCCGTGTGCCTTGAGCAACCGCCTGTTCTTCGGGAGCGTGCGATGGCGGTGCGGCTGGTGGCGAGCAGTACGGCGAGGGGTTCGGCGACCAGGAAGATCCGGCTTGCCTGACCAGCGTGAAAGCCATGGCTGATGACCGCTCAGGGCGCGTACGATACGGGGCCATCCGGGCGGATGATTCCAAGATCGGACGAACCATGTCAGCGTTGACGGCTCAGCTTGATAACGGCCAGCTTGCCCTGATGACCACTATGGCTGAGCCCTACCTCAAGAAGGGGCAGTGGCCGGTCTGGCACTACGTCGAGGCTCAGCTCGACCGCCAGGGTCTGGATGCTGCGTCGGTTCTTAAGTCGTTGCCGAGCGTGGGGTCTCCGCTCATCGGGCAGCGTTCATACGGACTGGCGTGGTACGACCGGAACCAGCTTGCCGACGATAGCCGCCCGGTTCTTACCGTCGCCGCTGGCCTCCATGTTCCCCAACTTGAGCGCGTCTTCGGCGATCTTTTAATCACCATCTTGCAATACCTGATTAAGCATCAGCAGGCCATAACTCCCTCACCCGACAAGGTAGAGAAGGCATATGTAACGTCGGACGACATCCGAAGAGACTTCTCCGCCGCGACACCTGAGTTCTTGGGGGCGCTGCCTGGTATCTTCCGCCACGAACCAGTATTGCGGAGCGGCTACTCGACGTGGGGCACCAGCAACGGCTGGCGGTTTGAGCTGAACCGAGAACTCGCTAAGTATCGGAATGTCAGCAACCTCAGCGAATATGTTTCAAAGGTCACTGAAATCCTGCTTGAGGAGCAACTTCTATTTGAGGCAACCCATTCCCTGACTCAACAGAACATCATCGTAGGCGCGTCGGAGGGCCTGGCGCCAACAGCTTCTCCTACCGTCACATTTCCATTCTACGTCAACGCTGGCCTCATTGAAGAACTGGAGCAGAAGCAGGGTCAGACCACCTGGAGCCTCGACAAGCTGTTGAAGTTGCTGCGCGAGCTGAACGATTGTTACGCGGAAGATCATGTCTATGCCTGCCACGCACTAGTAAGGGCAGTCATTGATCATGTCCCGCCGATTCTTGGTGCCAACTCCTTTGAGTCAGCAGTCAGCAACTACAAGTGGACCCGGACCGACAAGAAGTACATGACCCGTTTGCTGGAATTCAAGAACCAGGCGGATGATGTACTTCACCGGCGGATCCGCCCTAGCAAGGATGTCATCGCGATGCACGACCTGTTGCCCTTCGGGGCTTACCTAAACGCGCTGCTACGGGAGTGCATCGATAAGCTGTAGTGGCCAGCGCAAAATGGATTGCGGGAAGAGGTGGCATGGCGGTAAAGGCAAAGCTAGAGGGCCATACCTTCGATCTGGATGCCTTGGTGGAACTCTTCCGCGAGGGCGACCCGAGGGTTAGCAAGGAGGAGGGCGGCTACTACCTGAACTCGGCTGAGTTGGGCGGCCTCATGGACAACGGTGGGCGGTTGTTCGAGGCAGCTACTAACCTTCTCCAGCGAGTGACAGGGGTGGCACGTGTCCTGGACAGCAGCTTTCGGCCCGTCAGCCTGCCCGGCATCTTCGTGGAGGATGACGGCACGGGTAACAGGCGGCGTCACCATATTGTGCAGGCCGACACCGCTGTGGTTCGGTCCAGGGCGTACGGCGTAGTTCTGTCAGTGGGTGATGGACAGTCGCCACCATCTCAACCCCCGCCCCCATCACCGCCAGAAGGACCGCCGTACATGCGGTTGGCGTCGAGCCACGTCGATGTTGCCGAGACTCTGGAAATCCTGGGCAGGTCAAGCGTTTCACTAACCTGGGTTGATCTCTACAAGGTCTATGAGATTGTGCGTGGCAACGTGGGAGGCGATAAGCAACTCAAGGCGACGCAGTGGGTGTCCAGTGGTGATCTGTCTGCGTTTACGGCATCAGCTAATCGACCTGATGTGAGTGGCAGCGAGGCGCGTCATGCAAGAGCTACCGGGACCGGACTTCCGAAACGGACGATGACCCTGGCCGAGGGCGAGGCTTTCGTCCGCAGTCTGGTATTGGCCTGGTGGAACTACCTCGGTGGTCAGCCTTCAGCTTAACCTCGCGCTTTGATGAAGGGGGCTGTTCGGCAGGCGGTCACACAAACAAAGAACACCTCTGACCAGCGAGAATGAGTATTGTCTAAAAGGTGTTGCGCAAGGCTCTGAACTGGGCATCTCCGTTGTATGGCCGGGGTGTTGAGGGCTGAGCGGGTGTGGGTGGAGACCTTTACGGGGCTGCGGGTGACGCAGTTTCGGGTCTGTTGAAGGTGGTGCGGGAGAGCGGGGCGGTGACGGCACGCTGCGAGGCCGATCGCGGTCGTTGCCGCTGGCCGAGCGGGTTCTCATGGTCGCGCTCTACTACCGGACGAACCTGACGATGCGGCAGCTGGGCCCGTTGTTCGGTGTCTCGTCCTCCCCGGCCTGCCGTGTCATCCAGCGGCTGGGCCCGCTGCTGGCACTCGAGCCTGCCTCTCGCGCGGCCGATGCGGCGGAACGGTTGTGGATCTTGTACGGCATCCTGGTCCCGGTCCGTGACCGGACCGTCGGCTCCTCGTCACGCAACTACCGGTTCTCGACGAACGTACAGGTCGCTGTCGATGCCCGACACCCGTCCTGCGATCGCTGCCGCCCGCCCGGTGCCGGGTAACACCGCGGACGCCCGTGCCTGGCGAGCCTCCGGGCTGAGCACGTACTGCCAGGGCGTGACCGTCCTAGGCGACGGCGCCTACCTCAACTGCGGGATGGTCGTGCCGCACCGCAAACGCCCCCGCCGGCCCCTGCTGCCGGGCGAGGAGGACGACAACGCCGCCCACCGCAAGGTGCGTGCGCAGGTGGAGCATGTGATCGGCCGGATGAAGAACTACAAGATCCTCCGCGACTGCCGGCAGCACGGCGACGGCCTCCACCACGCTGTCCAGGCCGTCGCCCACATGCACAACCTCGCCCTGGCATCATGACCACAAGACCGCGATCAAAACCCCTGGCCTGCACAATCACGGCCTTGTGCAACACCCTTTAGAGATCTGGGTACGTAATTTCTTTGGGGTGATCCCTCAGGCTCTTCAGCGTCAGCACGCCCTGTTCTACTTTATCGACAAGGAATAGCTCACGAGTCTTGCAATCGGAGCATACGTCCACGGACGCCAGGGGCCAAAGGTCGAGCGGGGCTTTCGTAGGGCCGTTCCCTACATAGATGTGCTTGGGTCTCAACGGGCGCTGACTGGATTCCTCAATAGGTTCCCAAGCCGGGTGGCTCCCACGGAGACGCTGCTTTACAAGGTTGAAAGAGGCCATATCGAGGTACTCGCACCGCTCGACCCAATCCCAATGCGTAGTGGCGAGCCAAGATACCGATCTAAGGGTCCGCAGGACAAGGTGTTCAAGTTCATCTGCAGCGTCGCCGATCTCGTGCATTTCACGCACGCCATGTGCATGGGCTGACCCACTATTTCTGAATTCCTTGATACCTCTAAGTAGCAAGTGTGCATCCCCGCGAGCGTCAGGATCTAGGATCGCCCACCCTGGCGCGGCCTGCCAGCCAAGAATCGTCGTCCATGTGCCGAAGGTGGCACCGGATCGAAATTTCTGCCTCAAAGTCTTGAGGAACTCTTCCCTGTCAGCCTGAGCCAGCTCTGCCAGGGCGATGATCCCGAGTGTTCGCGCGATGCCTTCCCCGAGCTTTAGCAGGGAATCCATTCGCTCCGCCGGATGAGTACTTGGCGCAATACTGCTGATTCGGTACCTTCGGGCCAGTGCTGCCACATGAAATGGGTAGCTCCATTCTGCCCGCGACACTGGATCTTCGAGTGCCTGCGTCAGTCCACCAATCAATAGTGCCTCGGCATCAGCCGCTTGTATGGTCCTGCGCAGTTCTTGAATATTTGAGTCTGTTCCTGAGAATACGTTCGGCAGCAGGTCAGATGTCGCGGCTCGGAGCCTGTGTCGGGCGGACTGCACATTCTCAAGGAGATCGTCAAATTCCTCGGCCCCGACAACGTCGACAGGAACCGGCAGCATCATCAGGTCAGATCCTGCTGGCAACTCCTTCGTAGCTGCTGGGGAATTTAGCCACTCGCAGAGGGCTCTACCGGTCCTTGGATCCTGAGGGTTGAGGACGATCAGGGATGTGACAGCTTGGCCGAAGAGTTGAGGTAGAAGACGCCAGCTTCCCGACCGCCCCACGATGTCACCGCCGGCGCACGGCGTCAGCGCAGTTGTTCCTTCAGGCGGAGAAGAAAGCTCCAGAGCGGAATCAACCACGTGAAGATCTTGAGCTCGCAGATAGCGGAGCTTCTCCTTCAAGTAGGAGCTTGCGTCCTCGGGTGACTCCTCGGTTTCGCTGTTTTGGGGATCAATTCTCTCAGTCACAGGGCGACAGAAATCTTCGAGCGGTGCAAAGGTAGCCTTGAGTCGGGCCGCGAAAAACAGTTCCGGCCTGATCTGATAGCCCGTCTTGGTCTTGGCCGGGTCGATCCAGGCGTCCGGAATTTTCGGTTTGATCTCGCGCGCGAGGTAGTCATCGACATCCGCGCCCAGGGGAATCCTCTTGTACTCACGCAACTTCGCGTCTGCCTCTACCACCCCCCTCACCCGCTGGATTTCGCCTCTTGGGTCCCGTACACCAATCGCGTCACGCACTGCTTTGGCGAACGGTCCTCCTGTGGGCCAACTCAGGCCAGCCGCCGCCACGACCCTCTTCATCGCAGTCAGCGCCTGCGCCTGCGTGTCCCAGGATGAGCCCCGCAGTGTCCTCACGGCAGCCACGAACTGCTCACTCTTTTCAAGCCTCTGTACCGACTTCGCCGCTGCCAGCGCTGTAAGCGTTTCGTCGTTGGCCTCAAAGCGGAACTTCAATGGCTGTTCTACCGTGACCTGCTGGTACCCGAAGTATTCGTTGGGGAGAACCTTCACCCTGGCATGACGTGGATTCTTGGGGTCTTGCGAAATCTGCAGCGCCTGTTCGTAAAGCTCAGCGATCGCACGGACGTGCTCGTTGCCTACTTCCCGACGCTTATCCCCCAGGGACTTGCGCATCTTCTGCCACTCGTCACGCGCATCCAGCAAGACCACTCGGCCGTTACGGTCAGATTTCTTGCGATTCGTGAGAATCCAGAGGTATGTAAAAATGCCAGTGTTGTAGAACAACTGCTCGGGAAGGGCGATGATTCCCTCCAGCCAGTCGTTTTCCAGTATCCATCGCCGGATTTCAGATTCGCCCGATCCGGCCGCACCATTTGACAGGGGTGATCCGTTGAAAATGATCGCGACACGGGAACCCCCCTCTCCGTTCGCGTCTACCGGCTTCATTTTGGAGATCATGTGCTGAAGAAATAGAAACGAGCCGTCGTTGATACGCGGCAGTCCGGCGCCGAAGCGGCCGGACGCGCCGAGGTCCTGGTGCTCCCGCTCAACCTCTGCCTTTGCTTTTTTCCATTCTATGCCGTATGGAGGATTAGCAAGTAGGTAGTCGAACTTTCGCTGCGCATGCCCATCATCGGTAAGGGAATTGCCGAACGCAATATTGCCTGGACCCTTTCCCTTGATCAAGAAATCCGACTGGCAGAGAGCCCACGACTCTGGGTTTAGCTCCTGCCCGTACACGTCGACGGTCGTATCTGGATTCAGCGCCTTAATGTGATCTTCGGCGGCGCTAAGCATTCCGCCCGTGCCGCATGCCGGGTCCATGACGGTGCGGATAGCGCCAGGAGCAGTGACGATATCACTATCCGGGGACAGCAAAAGATTGACTGTCAGCCTGATAACGTCACGTGGGGTAAAATGCTCACCGGCCGTCTCATTGGAGTGCTCGGCGAACCGGCGAATGAGCTCCTCGAATACAGGGCTCATTCTGTGGTCGGGAACAACATCAGGGCGCAGATCGAGATCGGAAAATTTACCGATCACATGTTGGAGCAGCCCAGCGCCGTCCAGCCGTCGGGTCTGCCCGTCGAAATCAAAGCGATCCAGAATCTCGCGAGCTTCGTCCGAGAACGCCCTTACGTAGATTTGGAGATTTTTCGCCGCGTTCGCCGGATCTGAGGCGATTTCCCTCAGCGTCAGGTGACTCGTGTTGTAGAAGACGTGTCCAGAGGCACGCTGAAGGAGACCCTTCGCCGCGATCTCGCTGTCCTCATACTGGTCAGCGAGATCCGCAACTTTGTCGCGCGTTGGCTCTAGTACGCACTCCAGTCGGCGCAACACAGTAAACGGCAGGATCACCTTCCCGTAATCGGATTTCTTATAGTCACCACGCAAAAGGTCAGCGACGGACCAGATCAAACCAGTTAGGTGCTGCACGCCGTCGTTCACTGAAGCCCCCCGAACAGATAGCCAATGTTCAAGGAGGATCGTCCCATGGGCGAGCAGTGCGAGGGGCAAGAACTGCCAACAAGCCGCTCATTGGTGCCCAGCCTCAGTTCGGAGAAGCAGCGCTCCGATCCCTCGCTCCTACGCACCGAGTCAAGGTCCTCATGCTTAACGGGGCGTCCGTACGGTTGAGACCCACAATTCACCGATGCGGAAGCCGCCGTCACTCAGCCACTCGACGACGACCCGGTCGCGGGCCGAGTTCACCTCCTCCAACAGGACCTCGCGGGCGCCGTCCGGCAGCATCTTCTTATGCCGGCGCTTCAGTTCCTTCGGCGCGAGCGGGTTCGCGTCCATGCTCCGCTTGAGGTGTCCGAGCAGGGCGCGGTCCTTGTCCTGCTGCGTCGGCATCCGCTTCAGGTTCAGCTCCTGGACGAGCGCAGTGTTGATGCCGAGCTCAGCCTGCCGCAGGTAGAAGCCCTTCAGACAGGTGGCCGCCCCGCGCAGAGCGTCGTTCTGGTAGGGGCGCTAACCCACCCGCCACGGGGCCCGTAGGGCATCGGGATCTTCGCCCCGACGGCCCCCATGTACCGCTTGAGATCGCGGAAGACCACGCTCTCGGGCGTTAGCCCCTCATGCTCCAGCCACCGCAGATGATCGACGAGCAGGTATGCATACGTCCTGTCCGAACCCGTGCCCGCGTACTTCGACAGGTACCAGTCGGCCCCGGGATGCAGCCCGCTCGCCGAGTCGAAGACGGTGTACGAGCAGCGGCCGTTCCGGTGCCGCACCTTCTCCACCCGGAGCTGACCGAGTGCCAAGCTCTGTGCCACGTGACCTCCCTGCCGACTGAGCTGACATCGCGAACATCGCGACGCCGGTCGGCAAACGAGGTCGGGATGTCCCCAGTCACAGCCCAAGGCGGACGTCACGAACAGCGCTCCTGTAGGCAGGAAAACACGGAGAGACAAAGGAGTGGTGGCACTGGGAAGAAGGGTGTGTCACCGCCGCCTCGAAAGCCACTGCGCGAGCCTGAGACGGCTCTGCCCCGTTCAAGCCTGTGGTGACACCATGGCTGCATCGCTCTCGTGCAACCGGCAGCTCAGGTCCGCGCGAAGCGAGGTCATCTGGCCACGTTCAGAGCACGGCCTAACTTCGTCGCGGCTGCTCAGGCCAGCCGCGGGACAACCGGTAGCACTTGCGCGAGCACCATCGCCGAGTCCAGCCGTCCTTGCGGCGGTCAATGGGTTTCTGGCACTGGCCGCACGACACCGGCCCAAAGAAGATGGATGGGTCAGAACCCCCAGACGACCATGTTCGGCAACGGCGGCTGCACCAGCGGCGAGGGGGATCGGCTAGCGACTTCGCTTCTATCGGGATGCCGCAGAACACGCATGTCCTGGAAGGCAAGGGAAGCCCGTCCCTCTCGATCAGCAGGTCCCAGCGGGAGACCTGCAGTTCGCATGTCTCCGAGCAGGTGCGCTTGGCGATTTGAGGGGCCGGCGGCATGAGGCCTTCGCAAGCGGCGCAATCGCGGAATGGCTGCTGGTCAGCCGCGTCCTCTTCGCGGGAACGACGTTCGATGTAGGCCACTCTGCGGCAGGCAGAGGAACAGAGCCGGTGACGTTGACCGAACTGGATCTTCATCGGCTGCCGGCAGATTCGGCAGGGTTCCATGACTGGATGCTTCTGGGGGACGCGGCATCGAGTCGAGCAGTAAACGGGCATGACGCCGAACGTGCGGGTGACCGCGAAGTCGGAGCCGCATCTCTTGCACTTGACGGTGTCAAGCGTCTTCCGTAGCTGTTCGGGGTCACGGCCGGTGACGGCGGCGATCCGTGCCCAAGTTGGACGGCCCTGATATCTGGGCGGTCCTGCGAGGAAGCGCCGCAGGTAGGCGGGCGGAAGGCAGTTGGCGCGGGCAAGGCGGGCGACGAAGGGGTAACAGCCTTCACCGGCAATCGGCCGGACCTGGAAGGGAAGCTTGGTGATCGGCTCGCTGTCCACGGTCGAGTGGGTCACTTGTCCGCGTCCGAGAGGCCGCCGGGGTGCCTGCGACGGGAGGCGATGTCCAGGTCGACGGCCAAAAGGCCGGACTTGGTGATCTTCTCGGCGCCGGTGAGGATGGCATCCACGGCAGCTCCGCGGAGCTGATGGGAAAGGGTGCCGATCATGCCGCCCGTTCGGGTGTGCAGGAAGCGGTCCAAGCGAGTCAGGGTGCCACGTGTGTGCTGGTGCAGCAGGAGGTTCGCCTCCATCTGCGCGACCAAGCCCTTCCACTCCTTGTTGTAGGGGAAGGGGTGGGTGGCCACCGAGGTGAAGCGGGCGGCGATCTGGTCGCCGCGGGTGCCGGACAGCAGGCCGCTGCCTTCGATGTCGATGCCGGCGTAGGCGAACGTCGCGGGGATGCGCTCGGAGAAGTACTTGAGTGTGTCGGACGCCTCGGCTCCCGTGCGGGTGTGCAGGGAGATGTTGTGGATCTCGTCGACTAGGACGAGGCCGGTGCGGGCCTTGGTGCAGACGCCGACCACGGCTTCGGTGAGGTCAGTGATGTTGGAGCTTCGCAGGACCGGGAGGCCGAGGAAACGGGCGAACTCAGCCGCGATCATGCGGGGTGTCGCGGCGGGCGGGACGGTGATGTAGATGACCGGTATGCGCTCGTCCTGGCCAGGGTGCCGGCGGCGGTCTTGCAGCTCGTGCGCCAGCCCGAGCTGGGTCAGGGCGATCGTCTTGCCGGTGTTGGCCGGGCCGGTGACGATGAGGCCCCGACGGGCGCTGATGGCGCCGCGGTTGAGGATGACCAGGCGGCGTCCGCAGGTGACGGTGTGCCGGACGGTTGAGGTGGCGACCACCTGCAGGCGGGCATGGTGGTCGAGCCGGTCCTCGTCGTACTGATACCTGTCCTCTTTGGTCAGGGCGTCGTACTCGTCCTGCGTCACCATGGCCATCGGCTCGCTGATCGCCTCCGCGATGAACTCGCGCCAGCCAGGCAGGGCTGTCAGATAGCGGCCGAACTCGTCTACCGGCTGGTCTGCCAGCGGCGTGCTCACGAACGTCTCCAGGGGTCCTCAAGCGGGTCAAAGATGCCCAGCGGGATCACTTCGGCCATCGTTTCCTCGTCCTCCGCCGGCGGCTCCGGCGAGGGTTGCGTCTCCGGTCGCGGCGGAGGCATGGCTGCTGCCGGTGTAGTGGCCTTGGTCCGGGCCGTAACACGACGGTCCGCCTTGGACCGCTTGGCCTTCCGGTTGTTTGCCGCCGGCTGTTCCGGGCCGGCGTGGGCGCGGGTCAGCAGGGCGGAGACGGCCTTGGCGAGTTCTTCCTCCGTGGCCTTGGGCAACTGGTGGCTGACGTGGTCCCAGGCGAGGTCACCGAAGGGAACGGGCGCGCGGTTCAAGTACTTCCAGGTTGCCTGGATCCACTCGCCTTCGCCGCGGTGGTTGCGTACCCAAACGCGGGAGACATCGTAGGGGTCACGGTGGACTTCCCAGAGCCCACGCTTGGCGGTGACCCCTGAGTCGCGCCGTCGCATCGGCCCCAGCTCGGGGGCATCGTAGGTGCGGTTGTTGATCCGAATTCCGTAGGAGTTGACGGCCCGCCAGGCCGCTGGGAGGAGTTCGACATAGTCCTGCCCGCTGAGAGCGACCGGGACGTAGCCGCAGGCCTCGACCAGCGCGGCGTACTTCTGGTTCGGCGTGAACAGCCGGCCCGGATGGTCGGGATCTCGCAGCCCCTCGTGAGGGCGGTTCTGCCAGTGGGCGACGATCCACTCGTCCAGTAATTCCTGCAGTTCGGGCAGAGCCCACAGGTTCTCGCGCTCCGGGTGACGGCCACGGTGGTCGGTGTTGCGGCCGGTGTAGCCGGGGAGGAACTGGGCGAACATCGTGGCGACGGAGCCGAGCATCTTCTCGATGTGGCCCTTTTCGAAGGGCGAGCCCTTGTGCGTGGGCTGGAAGTCGATCTCCAGGAACCGGCAGGAGGCCCGGAAGTTGCGCGAGACGAACACCTTGCCGTGATCGCAGACGATCATCTCCGGGACGATCACCGGCTTGGCTGCCGCGTGCTCCAGACGCTCATCGAGGGTCAGCATCCGGGCATGCGGCAGCACCGAGCGGGACATCTTCAACGCGTCGACCCAGCCTGGTCTCATCAGCTCCGGGGTGACCGTGCGGGCCAGCAGCACGCTGGCGTCGACGGACTTCGTCGTGGGCCTGAGCACCGCCGCGGCCAGTGTCCTGGTGGCGACGTCGATCATGCCGGTGAGTTCGACCTTGCCGACCACTCCGTTGTCGAGGCGGACCATGACGTCCAGCGGTGTGGAGTCGATCTGCATGACTTCACCCGGAGCCGACACCGTCAACTCACCGAACGGGGCCGCGGCCCCATGGGCCTTCGACCTGCGTGTGACGGCCGACCCGGTCGCATGTGTGCCTACCGTCAGCTTCGCCACCAGTCGGTAGAGAGTCCGTCGCGAGGGCAGCTCGGCCAGGTTCCCGCCATTCTCCCGAATGATCTCCCCGGTCCTCCAGATCAGGTAGGCCCCGTTGCGTGTCGAGGTCTCGACGCCCTCCTTGATCGCCTGCCGCATCGCCTCGACGACGGCGTCGGGCACGTCACCGAACTCCTTGCGCTTGCGGACCGAGCGGTGATCGACCAGCCGAGCCAGGCCGACCAGGCCTTCCTCCGTGTAACGGCGTCGCCGGAGGCCCACCGCTCCGGTCTTGATCTCGTGGCCGAGGGCGGTCAGTTCAGCCGCCTTGGCCTTCTGGCGCGAGGTCACCGATGTGCCCGGTCCGTAGCCCGGTCGCGGTGGTGTGCCCGGTTCGGCGCCTGGCGGCAGCCCGTGCAGGACCTCAAGGACATGTCCTTCCCACCACAGTGCACGCTTCATCACCTCGGGTGCGAAGGTCTCCAACAGACCGGACTGGGGCAGAGGCATGCGTTCGGGCTGGAACAGGATCTCGAAGTCCGCGGTTTCGAACAGGTCAATCAGAGCGACAACGCGGTGCGGTGCCTCGGCGTCCTCCAGTACCGCCGCCCGTGCGGTGACCTCGAGAACACCCCTCACCTGGCCCTCGAACCGGACCCTTTGGCCGACCACCAAGGCCGTCGGCCGCTTCAAGCTGCCCATCGGATCTCCTCCGCCCAGACGAGGCTGTCGCTCTCCATAAGTCCTCCCGCCAGATCGGTCCTCAGAGCGCCGGACCACAACAGATGGAACAGCACCGGCAGAACTTGCAACCGGTCTCCGACCAGCCCGGCACCCTCCCATAGCCCCATCGGTTCCCGGAAGACCTCCAAGAGGCCATCCCTCACCGCCACCGGTCGGCCGCAGCGGGCCCGCCGGTATCGGGACAGCCAGCGGATGTTCGCCATGAACACCGGCTCGGGCCGCCCGACCCACTCGAACTCCCATCCCACGGCTCTGCAAGCATGCTCGGCCGCCTCGAACGCCTCTCGCGTCGCCCCGTCCATCTCGTCCGCAGCACGGACGTCAACGACACGGGCGCGTCCGTCGGACAGCCGGACGAAGTAGTCAGGGGCATGCCGGCGCTTGCGTGTGCCGTCGTGCCAGTGCAGGCAGAACGGCTGCGAGGCGATCGCGACCACCTGCGGATCACGGTCCAGCAAGATCAGCCGGTCCCGCTCCAGCCACGACTCGTAGCCCACGTGATCCCGCAGCGTCGCCGAGTAGTACCAGCCGGCGAACCCGTGACCGCCTTTGTGCCAGCTGAACTCCCGCACCGGGTCCACAGCCTCGAACGGCGTATCCCAGCTAGACCCAAGCGATCGGCGTACGAGCGACCCATTGACAGAAAAGGCCAGGTCAAAGGATGTGAGGGTAGCCTCTTCGAACACGCCAAGGGGTGCCCCCACCACATCCCCCGCCCACCTGTACGCCGAATGATCAACCTTCGGTGGCACAAACTAGCGTTGATCATCCTTCGCTGGCAATCGATCAACGATCACTGTCACAGGTCACCCGGATCCAGTCGTGACAGCTCGGCCCCGCCCTGCGCCGTTGACGCCGAAGGGGCGTACGGGTAACCCCGTACGCCCCTTCGGTACCAGCGACCGGCCGGCCCTCGCCCCGGCCGGCCCGTGTCACGGAGTGGGCAGCCAGTCCACCTTCCCCGCGAGCAGCGCGTATCCGACGAACGCCCCGACGTCGAGCAGCGTGTGCGCGACGACCAGCGGCCCGACCCGCCCCCAGCGCCGGTACAGCAGCACGAAGACGACGCCCATCACCATGTTGCCGATGAAGCCGCCGATGCCCTGGTACAGGTGGTACGAGCCGCGCAGTACCGAACTCGCCACCAGCGCGGCCATCGGTGTCCAGCCCAACTGCCCCAGCCTGCGCAGCAGATACCCGACGACGATCACTTCCTCCAGTACGGAGTTCTGCACCGCGGAGAGGATCAGTACGGGGAACTTCCACCACACGTCGGGCAGCGACTCCGGCACCACGGTGAGGTTGAATCCGGTGGCCCGCGCCACGAGATAGAAGGCCAGCCCGGCGCTGCCGATGCCCGCCGCGACCAGAGTGCCGCGACCGAGGTCGCGTCCGGGGCTGGTCCGGTCGAATCCGATGGCCCGCAGCCCCGCGCCCTCCCTGATCAACAGATGCGCCACGAGGGCGACCGGCACCAGGGCCGTTGCGATTCCGAACATTTGCCATGCCAGATCCAGCCATGGCCGCCCAGGAGCATACGAACTGTTGAGCGTCGCGGCCTGATCCTTCAAACCCCCTGGTTTCGTCAACGATCCGACAAAACTGATCAGGGCAGACACCCCGCTGGCGCCCAGCGAGAGAGCCAGCACCAGTACCGTCTCGGACCGCAGGATCCGTTGCGAAACGGCACCTTGGGGAAAAGAATCAGCCACGCGCCCCGCCTCCACCTGTACACCCGCCTTTAGTTGTGCAATCGCGTCTCATCCCGCCCGCCGTCCCGCTAGGGTCTCGAATGCAGGTACGAAGATCATGCGCGACAGGCCGGGGGACAACCACCAACGCCGGTGGTGCGGTCCCCCTTTTCCTTGTTCATCCTCAAGGAGGGGCACCACCGACATGGGACGTCATAGCTTGCCCGACGACTTCGCGACGGAAGAGCACCGGGGTGGTCCTCCCCCGCGCCGCCGCCGCACGGTTGCCATCGCCACCATGCTCGTACTGGCTGTGGCGGCGGGAACGGCTGTCGCGGTCCAGGGCGGCGTGCTGTCGTTCTCCGGGTCCTGCGAGGACTCCAGCGTGAAGCTGTCGATGGCGGCCTCGCCCGACATCGCCCCCGCCATGCGGGCCATCGCCGACAAGGCCCGTGAGGACGAGGTGAGATCCGACGGCCGCTGCCTGGATGTGAAGGTGGTGGCACGCGACTCCTACAAGGTGGCCGACGCACTCGCCACCGGCGACAAGTCCCTCGACTTCCAGGTCTGGCTGCCCGACTCCGATCTCTGGCTGGACCGGGCCAAGGGGGTCGGTGAGAGCATCCCGATCACCCCGTCCGACTCCGTGGCCTCCTCCCCCGTGACCCTGGCCATGGTCCCGCCGGCCGCCGAGAAGCTGGGCTGGCCCCGGAAGACCTACTCCTGGGCGGAGCTGGTCGCCTCGGCCATGGAGTCGGACAAGGTACGCCTCGGAGCGGCCGATCCGGCCCGCAGCGCCACCGGCCTGCTGGCCCTGACCAGCATCGGTGCCTCGTCCGACAAACAGGGCGGGAACAGCGGCACCCGGGTGGCCGAGACCGCAAAGGTGCTGGCACAGCGGATGTCCGACGGCGACACCCAGGTCCTGGAGACCCTGGCACGCGACGGTTCGGGGACCGAGGAGGGCAACCCGAAGCGCAACCAGGCGGTGCTGCTCTCCGAGCAGGCGGCCTTCGCCCACAACGCGGAGGCGGCCGGAGAGGGCAAGGTCGACCTCTTCTACCCGAAGGACGGCAGCCCCCTGCTCAACTACCCGTACACCCTGGTCGACGAGCCGAAGCTGAGCACCGAGGAAGCGCGGGCGGCCCTGCGCTTCATGACCCTGCTGAACGACCGCGGTTCGCGGGCCATCCTGACCCGGCACGGGTTCCGGTCCGTGGACGGGACCGCCGGGGAAGCGGTCGTCACGGCGGCGGGCGGCAGGACGCCCCAGCCGTACGCCACCGCCGCCGACGCGCCCACCGCTCAGGCGCTCCAGGAGACACTCGGCATGTGGACCATCACGGTGCAGAGCGCCCGGCTGACCACGGTGGTCGACGCGTCCGGCTCCATGGCCACTCCGGTGCCGGGCCGCGGCCAGTCCCGGATGGACGTCACGAAGGCATCCCTGATCCAGGCTCTCGGCCAGTTCACGCCGGAGGACGAGATCGGGCTCTGGGAGTTCGCGACGACGCTGGACGGCGAGAAGGACTACCGCGAGCTGATGCCCACCCGCAGGCTGGGCGACCCCGTGAAGGGCGGCGGCACCTACCGGGACAAACTGTCGGCGGCGTTCGCGGGCCTCGAACCGGTGCCGGGCGGGGCGACCGGCCTGTACGACACCACGCTGGCCTCGTACCAGGCGGCTCAGTCGTCCTACGTGAAGAGCAAGTTCAACGCCCTGGTCATCCTCACCGACGGCTCCAACCAGGACGCCCACGGCATTTCCCGCAGTGCGCTCATCGACCGGCTGAAGCAGCTCGCCGACCCGCAGCGTCCGGTCCCGATCATCGCCATCGCGGTGGGTCCGGACGCCGACCGCGAAGAGGTCTCGGCGATAGCGGAGGTGACCGGCGGCGGGGGGTACGAGGTGAGCGACCCGGCGGAGATCCAGGCGGTGATCCTCCAGGCCATCATGACGGCCGGGCAGAACGGACGTGCCGCGCAGGAGTAGCCCGCGCGTCCGCCTCCCGCCCCGCCCGGCCCGCCTGACACCCCGGCCCTTCCCGGGACCGGGCCTGTCCTCGCCCCGGTCGCGGTCCCGGTCCCGGGCCCGGGCCCGGTCAGGGTGCCGGGAATCCCACCGGCCAGGTGTGCACCGGCTCGCCCGTCTGTGCCAGTTCGATGTAGCGCCGGGTGGTGGCGGCGAGCGCCGCGTCACGTTCCAGCCCGGCCTCCAGCGCCCGGTGGTACGTGGCGACCTGCCAGGACGCCCCGTTGACGCGTCGTCTGCACCGCTCCTCGATGATGCCCAGGTAGCGGTCGCGGTCCGCGGGCTCGATGTTCCACGCGTCGAGCCCGGCGGCCGCCAACGGCAGGAGCTCGTCGCGTACGAGCTTGACGGCCGGCACCTTGGCGAGCCCGCCGGAACGGCCCGGGAGGGGCCAGAGGATTTCGGCCTCGATGCCGTGTCGGCAGGCCGCGTCGAAGTTCTCCGCGGCGGCTTCGAAGGGCAGCTTGCTCCACACCGGCCGGGACTCCTCGGCCAGGGCCCGTACCAGCCCGTAGTAGAACGCGGCGTTCGCGATCACGTCCGGCACGGTGGGCCCGGCTGGCAGGACGCGGTTCTCCACCCGCAGATGGGGAACGCCGTCGGCCAGGCCGTACACCGGCCGGTTCCAGCGGTAGACCGTGCCGTTGTGCAGCACGAGCTCGGCCAGCGTGGGCACTCCTCCGTCATCGAGCACCCGCAGAGGTTCCTCGTCGTCGCGGATCGGCAGCAGCGGCGGGAAGTAGCGCAGGTTCTCCTCGAACAGCTCGTACGCGGAACTGATCCAGCGCTCCCCGAACCAGGTCCTCGGCCGCACGCCCTGGTTCTGGAGTTCGGGCGGCCGTACGTCGGTGGCCTGCTGGAACAGCGGCGGCCTCGACTCCCGCCACAGCTCCTTGCCGAACAGGAAGGGCGAGTTGGCGCCGAGCGCGATCTGCACGGAAGTGACGGCCTGGGCGGCGTTCCAGACGTCCGCGAAACGCGCGGGTGTCACCTGGAGGTGGAATTGCACGGAGGTGCAGGCCGATTCGGGAGCGATCGACGGCGAGGTGCAGACCAACCGCTCCACGCCCTCGATATCGAGGGCGAAATCCTCCCCCCGGGCCGCCGCCATTTGCTCGTTGAGCAGCGTGTAGCGTTCCGCTTCCGAGAGGTTCGAGGACACCACGTCCCGCTGGCCGAGTGTCGGCAGGATTCCGATCATCACGATCCCAGCGCCCACCTCGGCGGCCTTCCGGTGGGCATACGCGAGACCCGTGCGCAGCTCCTCCGCGAGCTGATCGAAAACCCGGCCGCTGAGGCGGTGCGGAACAATATTCACTTCCAGATTGAACATTCCCAGTTCGGTCTGGAAATCCCGGCTCGCGATGCGCTGGAGAACCTGCGCATTCCGCATCCTCGGCATGCCGTCGGGACCCGCCAGATTCAGCTCGATCTCCAGCCCCAGGAGATTCTTGGGGCGATCGAACCTCCGCTCCGCCAGCAGCCTCTCCAACCCCTCCAGGCACTGGTTGAGCTTTCTGCGGTACGTCTGCCGATCCGACAGGTCAAAGGCTCGCGCCACGACCTTCTCCCCCATCGAAGGGTCCCTCCTCCAGTGGGCGGCCCGCGGCCCAGGCCGCTCGTATCACGATCGATAATGCCCATTCGAGGTGATCCATAACGTCCCACGGGTGCCGTAGACCCGCTAGTCTTCGACGGAATCGCCGGGCACATTCCGTCGGCATACGGCAATCAGGGGTTTCGGCCGTGGGGCGCGTGACGGAAAACACCGTCGAGTTTCGGCCTACCGCAGCACCGGAAAAGCCCGTGGCCAAGGATGACCTGAACAGCAGGAATCATCAGAAACTCCACAATTCAAAGACCTGATGTCGCCTTGCGGTTCGCCCTCGCGCCAGCTAGCGGAAGTACCATGTGAACACTTTTCGTATAAACTCCGCCCACGAGGCAGAGAGTTGACGCAACCGGCCCGGTCCCGGCCCCTCTGGCCCCGCCCGCCGACAGCGCCGTCTGCACCCACCACGCATCACCGTGTCTCCAAGTGAGAGGCGACCCACTATGCCGCTGCATGTTCCTCCGGCTCCCGCGCCCGCACTGCGCAGCGTTCTCGCGGCACTCGGATCCCCCACCGCCGTCCGCGAAGCCCGCACTCCCGCGCTCCGGTCGGCCCAGGGCCCCCTGAGCCCCGAACTCCCGCTGCCCGTCCATGTACTGGACCGGATCGTGCCGAACGACCCCGCGCCCCGTACCCGTCTGGCCGCCTGGCGATTCCTGATCCGCAGCGAGGAGCGCGCCGTCGCGGCGGCGGACACCGTACTCACTCCGGACGGCTGGGCCTTCTCGCACTTCTTCGAGGGGCCCTACCTCGTCTCGACCGAGCTGGCCGTCAAGCAGGCGGAGGCGTCGGCCGCCCCCTGCCGGGCGCGGCTGCTGTCCATCCCGGAGCTCTACATGCTCACGCTGTGGCTGCACGGAGACACCGACGCCGATGCCGCCGCCTCGGTGCTCGCCCCCACCGATGTGCTGGTTCCCCTGGCGCCCGCCCCGCCGGGGATAGCCGCGCACCACCCGCGCCGCGTCGCCGATCTGCTCCCGGTGATGACCCTGCGTGTCACCCCGGGTCCGCTGCTCAGTTCCGCCTGATCCGGCCCGCCCCGCATGCCCCCGCGGCGCCCTGTTCCGCCCGTACCCGCACGGGACGGGCCGGGACACCGCGGGGGCTCATTCGTACCCGTCCGGACTAGCCCGGTCCGGCCACCCCGAACCACCCAAAGGGACAGTGCAGTTGCGCTGAACCGTCCGGCCGGGTGATGCGTCATGGGAGGAGTAGAAGCGCTGCGGCGAAATCCCTGCGGAATGACGCCCGCAGGGCAACACTGGGACCGGACCGACTGATACGGGGGCGGCAAATGAACACGTCATCCAGCCGCAGGACATTCGAATCGACGCAGCGAAAGAACCCATCCATGTGCCAGCACCAGCCACCCTGCCCGACCGCCGACTCCGCCGACCGGGAAGCCGCCCGCCTGACGGCACACCACCCGGAACAGGGCTGGAGCCTGCTGTGCAACGGCGTCCTGCTCTTCGAGGACACCGGCGAGCTGCTCCCGGACGGGCAGATCATCGCCCCGCACCGGCCGCTGGGCGCCGACCGGGTGGTGAAGGCCGCCTGATCCCGCACGTACGAAGGGGGCCGGCCCGGAGAGATCTCCGCACCGGCCCCGACGCATGTCCGCAACGCGCCTACACCTTCGGTCAGTTGTCGTACTCGTCCAGCGGCGGGCAGGAGCAGACCAGGTTGCGGTCGCCGAAGGCACCGTCGATCCGGCGCACCGGCGGCCAGTACTTGTCCGCGGCCGAGACTCCGGCCGGGAAGACGGCCTCTTCACGGCTGTAGGCGTGATCCCATGCGCCACCGAGCGCCGCCGCCGTGTGCGGGGCGTTGCTCAGCGGGTTGTCGTCCGCGCTCCACTCACCGGAGGCGACCTTCTCGATCTCGCCGCGGATGGCGATCATGGTGTCGCAGAAACGGTCGAGCTCGGCGAGGTTCTCGCTCTCGGTCGGCTCGATCATCAGCGTCCCGGCCACCGGGAACGACATGGTCGGCGAGTGGAAGCCGTAGTCGATCAGGCGCTTGGCGACATCGTCGATGCTCACTCCGGTCGCCTTGGAGATCGGCCGCAGATCCACGATGCACTCGTGCGCGACCAGTCCGGCCGGGCCGTTGTACAGGATCGGGAAGTGCGGCTCCAGGCGCTTGGCGATGTAGTTGGCCGCGAGCACGGCGACCTGCGTCGCGCGCTTCAGACCCTCGCCGCCCATCAGCCGGACGTACGCCCACGAGATCGGCAGGATGCCGGCCGAGCCCCACGGGGCGGCCGAGATCGGGCCCACACCGGTCTCCGGGCCCGCGGCGGGCTGGAGCGGGTGGTTGGGGAGGTAGGGCGCGAGGTGCGCCCGGACACCGACCGGGCCGACGCCGGGGCCGCCGCCGCCGTGCGGGATGCAGAAGGTCTTGTGCAGGTTCAGGTGCGAGACATCGCCGCCGAACTTGCCGGGCTTCGCGAGACCGACCAGCGCGTTGAGGTTGGCGCCGTCGACGTAGACCTGACCGCCCGCGTCGTGCACCTCGCCGCAGATGGCGGCGACATGCTCCTCGAACACACCGTGGGTCGAGGGGTACGTGATCATGAGCACGGCGAGCTCGTCGCGGTACTGCCCGATCTTGGCGCGCAGGTCCTCGATGTCGACCTCGCCGTCGTCGGCGGTCTTCACGACGACGACCTTCATGCCCGCCATGACGGCGCTCGCGGCGTTGGTGCCGTGGGCGGAGGACGGGATCAGACAGACGGTGCGCCCCTCGTCGCCGTTGGCCCGGTGGTACGCCCGGACGGCCAGCAGACCGGCGAACTCGCCCTGCGAACCCGCGTTCGGCTGGATCGACACGGCGTCGTAACCGGTGACCTCGGCGAGCCGCTCCTCCAGCTCACGGATGAGGGTGAGGAAGCCCTGCGCCTGCTCGGCGGGCGCGAAGGGGTGCAGCGCCCCGAACTCGGGCCAGGTGATCGACTCCATCTCGGCGGTCGCGTTCAGCTTCATGGTGCAGGAGCCGAGCGGGATCATGCCGCGGTCCAGCGCGTAGTCCCGGTCGGCGAGCTTGCGCAGGTAGCGCAGCATCGCGGTCTCGGAGCGGTGCTGGTGGAAGACCGGGTGCGCGAGGATCTCGTCGTCGCGCAGCAGCCCGTCGGGCAGCGTGTCGGCGGCCACCGCGTCCAGCGCCTCGACGTCGCCCTCGGCGCCGAAGGCCGCCCATACGGCGGCGACCTGGGTACGGGTCGTGGTCTCGTCGCAGGCCAGGGAGACCAGGTCGGCGTCGACGAGGCGCAGGTTGACCCCACGCTCACGGGCGCCCGCGACCACGGCGGCGGCCCCGCCGGGAACCCGCACGGTCAGCGTGTCGAAGAACGCACCGTGCACGACATCGGCTCCGCCCCGCCGCAGGCCCTCGGCCAGGATCGCGGCGTAGCGGTGGGTGCGCCGGGCGATCGTCCGCAGGCCCTCGGGGCCGTGGTAGACGGCGTACATCCCGGCCATGACGGCGAGCAGCACCTGGGCGGTGCAGATGTTGCTGGTGGCCTTCTCGCGGCGGATGTGCTGCTCGCGGGTCTGGAGGGCCAGGCGGTACGCCTTGTTGCCGTCGGCGTCGACGGAGACACCGACGAGCCGGCCGGGCAGGCTTCGGGCGAACTTCTCGCGCACGGCCATGAAGCCGGCGTGCGGTCCGCCGAAGCCCATCGGGACGCCGAAGCGCTGGGTGGTACCGACGGCGATGTCCGCGCCCAGCTCGCCGGGCGAGGTGAGCAGGGTCAGGGCGAGCAGGTCGGCGGCCACGGTGACGATCGCGCCGAGCTCGTGGGCCTGCCCGATGACGGGCTTGAGGTCCCGTACGGCTCCGGAGGCGCCCGGGTACTGGAGCAGCACACCGAAGACGCCGCGCTCGGCGAGATCTGCCGGGATGCCGTCGGTGAGGTCGGCGACGACGACCTCGACACCGGTCGGCTCCGCGCGGGTCTCGATCACCGCGACGGTCTGCGGCAGGGTGTCGGCGTCGACCAGGAAGACACCGTTCTTCACCTTGCCGACGCGGCGGGACAGGGCCATGGCCTCGGCGGCCGCGGTGCCCTCGTCGAGCAGGGAGGCGCCGGAGGTGGGCAGCCCGGTCAGCTCGGCGACCATCGTCTGGAAGTTGAGGAGCGCTTCGAGCCGCCCCTGGGAGATCTCCGGCTGGTACGGCGTGTAGGCCGTGTACCAGGCGGGGTTCTCCATGACGTTGCGCAGGATCACCGGCGGGGTGAACGTGCCGTAGTAGCCGAGCCCGATCATGGGCGCGAGCACCTGATTGCGGTCGGCGAGCGAACGCAGCTCGGCCAGCACCTCGGCCTCGGTACGGGCCGACGGAAGCTTCAGGGCTTCCGTGCTCTTGATCACGTCGGGCACCGCGGCGGCGGTGAGCTCGTCGAGCGAGCCGTAGCCGACCTGGGCGAGCATCTTCGCCTGGGCCTCACCATCGGGCCCTATGTGGCGCTGCTCGAACGGAATGCCCTGCTCCAGCTGGGAGAGCGGAGTGCGACGGGGGGTCATGATGGAGGCCTCCTGGTCTGTCACGACCTGCGAGGGGCACCGCGGCGTGGGTGCCCGAACGGCCTCCCCCTCTGTCATCTCAACCTGAGAGCTTCACCGGCCCGCCTCGCGGCGCACCGGCTTTCACCGTCGGTGAGGGTGGGATCCGTTCCGGCACATGCCCGCACGGAACGGAACCCGCCCTGCTTTCCAGAGTGACCTCGTCCGTGCGGTACGGGGGCCTGAGAGATTCCGGGGAGGATTTGCTCCTTCGGCGCCTCCGGATTCTGCACCGGAGGACTCTCCCGCACGGGGTCAGCAGCCATATGCCAGCCTACCAGCGGGGTTCGCTCCGGATTGCTCAAGTGGCCGACACCCGGGATCTGCACTTTTGTAGTGCTTGTGGAGTAGTCACCACCACCCAGGCAGTTGCGACCAGTGGGAGGCACCGTGCAGACCGACATCGATCCGCGCAGCCTGATCGGCCGCAAGGCATTCGACCGCAGGGGCACCAGGATCGGAACGGTGGACGAGGTCTATCTCGATGATGCGACGGGTGTCCCGGAGTGGGCGGCCGTACGCACCGGCCTCTTCAGCCGGGACGCTTTCGTCCCCCTCGAACCGAGCGAATTCGTCGAGGATTCGCTGCGGATCCCGTTCGACCGCGCGTTGATCAAGGACGCGCCGGACTTCGGGGTCGGCCGCCACCTCAGCCCGGAGCAGGAACTGCAGCTCTACCGCCATTACGGGCTGGACTCCGCGCCCCCGGGGGAGACCGGACCGGACCGGAACTTCGGCAGGCTGGCGGGCCAGGAGGAGTAGTCCACGGGGTCGCGCACCAGGGGCAGCGGGTCGGCCGGCCGCAGCTCCGGGTCGTCGGTACGGAACGTACGCACCCGGCCCGGTGCGCCGCCCGGCTCCTCGAAGCGGACCGTCACCCGGCCCACCCCGCTCCCCTGCACCCAGCCGTGGCCGTGCGTCCCGTGGCGCACGTCATGGCCGGCGGGCCAGCGCCGGGCGGCGAGGAGCTCGGCGCCCTCCCCCTCCGCTTCCCCCGCGGGGACGGTGTCCGGTGCTTCGCCGTCCCCCGCGGGGCCCGGCGGGACCTCCGGTCCGGCTTCGGCCCCCGCTTCCGCCTCGGCCGCGTGCCGGGCATCGGCCGCCTGGGCGAAGAGGTCCTCCTGGGTGTAGTCGGCGAGCCCCGTGACGCCCACTCCCAGCAGCCGTACGCCCCCGGTGGTGTCCACTGCCTCCAGGAGTCTCGCCGCGGCCTCCCGGACCACTGTGGGGTCGTCCGTGGGCCCTCTGAGGGTCTCGGAGCGGGTCAGGGTGGAGAAGTCGTACCGGCGCACCTTGAGGACCACCGTGCGCCCGGAACGCCCCGCGGCCCGCAGCCGCTCCACACACCGGTCCGCCAGCCGCTCCACCTCCGCACGCACCCGCACCCGGTCGTGCAGGTCGACATCGAAGGTGTCCTCGACCGATACGGACTTGGCGTCCCGCTCGGCCACGACGGGGCGATCGTCCAGACCCAGCGCCATCCGGTGCAGCGAGACACCGTGCGCCTTGCCCACCAGCCGTACGAGCTCCGCCTCCCCGGCCTCGGCCAGGTCATGGACGGTGGTCATCCCGGCCCGGCGGAGGTGGTCCCCCGTGGCGGGGCCGACGCCCGGCAGGGTCCGTACGGGCATGGGCGCCAGCAGCTCCCGTTCGCTGCCCGGCTCGATGAGCAGGAGCCCGTCCGGCTTGGCCTCCTCCGAGGCGATCTTGGCCAGCATCTTGGAGCCGGCGAGCCCCACGGATCCGCTGAGCCCGGTCACCGCGTGGATGGCTGCCCGCAGCTGCTCACCCATGGCGCGGGCCGACACCGAGTCGTCGGCTACGCCGCCCGCCTCCAGATCGACGAACGCCTCGTCCAGGCTGAGCGGCTCCACCAGCGGCGACAGCCTGCCGAGCAGCTCCATCACCTGGTCGCTCACCGTCCGGTACAGCGAGAAGCGCGGCACGAGATACGCGGCGTTCGGTGCCAGCCGCCGGGCCTGCGCCGTCGGCATCGCCGAGTGCACGCCCAGCCGCCGGGCCTCGTACGACGCGGTGGCGACCACTCCGCGCGGCCCCAGGCCGCCCACGACCACCGGCTTGCCGCGCAGACTCGGCTTGGACGCCTGCTCCGCCGAGGCGTAGAAGGCATCCATGTCCAGATGGAGGATGGTGGGCGCGGCTCTCACACATCCGATGCTGCCCTACGGCACTGACAACGCGACGGTACCGACAGCGCGACTGCCCGGCACCCCTCGGGGGCCGGGCAGTCGTCACGCTGTCGCCGATGGTGTCAGCCGGTCATCCGGCTCGGTTGCGCCGCCGCGCGAGTTCGTCGGTGGGATTGTTGCCGACCAGCGTCTCGCCGGTGTCGACCCGCTCTCCGTGCAGCTGGGACAGCGCCGCGTCCACATCCCGCCACACGACACCGACGGCGATCCCGAAGACCCCCTGCCCACCCTGGAGCAGCGCCACGACCTCGGCCGGCGAGGAACACTCGTAGACCGTCGCACCGTCGCTCATGAGCGTCATCCGCTCAAGGTCCTGGAACCCCCGGGCCCGCAGATGCTGGACCGTGGTGCGGATGTTCTGCAGGGCGACCCCGGTGTCCAGGAACCGCTTGACGATCTTGAGGAGAACCACGTCCCGGAAGCTGTAGAGACGCTGGGTGCCCGACCCGTAGGCCGGACGCACGCTCGGCTCCACCAGCCCCGTACGCGCCCAGTAGTCGAGCTGGCGGTAGGTGATCCCCGCCGCCGCGCACGCCGTCGGTCCGCGATAGCCGATGTCATTCGCTGCTGCCACGCCGTCCGCCGCCACCGCAGCCGGCTGAACCGGTTGCCTGATGGTGTGGTCGGCCGCACTGCCGTACTGCGGATACGGCCCACCCGCTGCCGTACCGTCGCCGCTGATTCTCACGCCGACCTCCGTCCTTGACCTGCCCACTCGAAGGTAGGCAGTCACTTGGGGTGCGTCAACGATCGCCACACTCGGCACGCCGAGTGATAATCACCCTGAGGGTGGTTTCCCGTGCCTCACTATCGGGAAAGGCTTTTCGGATGCGCTGACGACACCCCTGCGGGACGGTCACTGACTGTTGGTGCCGAAGTCCTCCGGAGAGATCTGGTCGAGGAACTCGCGGAACTTCTCCACCTCGTCCTCCTGCTCGTCGGGGATGGCGATCCCGGCATCGTCCAGCACCCCGTCACTGCCGTAGATCGGCGTTCCGGTCCGCAGGGCGAGCGCTATGGCGTCGGACGGCCGTGCACTCACCTCGACCCCGCTGGCGAAGACGAGCTCCGCGTAGAACACACCTTCGCGAAGGTCCGTGATGCGGACCTCGGTGAGCTCCTGGCCGACGGCCTCGAGCACATCCTTGAAAAGATCATGGGTCAGCGGCCTGGCCGGAGCCATGCCCTGCTGGGCGAAGGCGATCGCGGTCGCCTCCCCAGGACCGATCCAAATGGGGAGGTACCGGTCGCCTCCCACTTCACGCAGGAGAACGATCGGCTGGTTTGAGGGCATTTCCACCCGGACACCGACAACGTCGAGCTCGTTCACACAGCAACCCTAGGACGTGCTCGCCATGTTTGGGTAGTCGGGCGCCCTCGAGGTCAGTGCAGCCGGACCTGCAGAGCCGTCTGGACAAGGGCCGCGTGCAGCCGCACGGAAAGCTCGGCGAGCTCTTTCGCGGTGGCCTCCGCATGGGCTCTGGTCTGCGGATTCCGGTGCCGGCGCAAGGGCGCGACCACCTGTTCGATCAGCCCGGCCTCACGGTCCGCTGCGGCCCGCATGGCCCGCAGGTGCCGAGGTTCCAGACCGAATCGGCCCAGATCCGCCACAAGTTTCGCCACGGTCACCGTCTCGGCGTCGTAGCCGCCCTCCGGCATGGCCACGATCAGCCCGTACGACTCCCACTCGTCGAGCTGCTCCTCGTCCACCTCGGCCGCCGCGAGCAGCTCGGAGCGCCCGATGCGCGCGGCGGTCGCGGCGCCGGTGCCGAAGTCCCAGAATCCGTCGGAGAGGTCCCGCTGGCCTCCGGGGGTGGGCAGCACGGGCTGCTCCCCCCGGGCCAGGGCGTCGAGATGCCTCCGGATGACCTTCAGCGGAAGATAGTGGTCCCGCTGCATACGGAGCACCTGTGCGAGCCGCTCGACATCGTCGGAACTGAACTTCCGGTAGCCGGAAGGCGTCCGCTGCGGCTCGATGAGGCCCTCGGCCTCCAGGAAACGAATCTTGGAGATGGTGACTTCGGGGAACTCGTCGCGCAACTGGAGGAGCACCGTACCGATGCTCATCGCTCGGGCGTCCGCGGAGGCGGTGCCGTGACCGGCACCGCCTGTGGGTGTTCGCAGCATGGGCCTTCCTGAGGATCCCCCGGACAGAGTCCGGGGGAGGGTCATACGCCCCGCTGGCTCGCGTAGAAGACCAGCCGGTACTTACCGATCTGGACTTCGTCGCCGTTGGACAGCGCGACGGAATCGATGCGCTCACGGTTGACATAGGTGCCGTTGAGGCTGCCGACATCACCCACGGTGAAGCTACCGTCCGGGCTCCTGCGGAACTCCACATGACGCCGCGACACGGTCACGTCGTCGAGGAAGATATCGCTCTGCGGGTGCCGTCCGGCCGTGGTGAGGTCACCGTCCAGCAGGAAGCGGCTGCCCGAATTCGGCCCGCGCCGCACCACGAGCAGCGCGGAACCGCCCGGCAGGGCGTCCACTGCCGCCTGTGCCTCGGGCGAGAGGGAAGGCAGCGCGGTCTGACCCGTCGCCTCCGCCTCGTACGCCTCAAGACCGGAGATCGAGATCGTCGATGTCGTCTCCGAGGCGCGCTCGGGGACACCGCCCCGCAGCGGCGTACCGCAGTTGGAGCAGAAACGGCTGGCTTCGGCGTTGCGGTGCCCGCACCTCGCACAGACCGGCATGGACGCACCCTCCGGGGCGGGGCTGAACCCTCCACCCGTACTTGAGGTTGATGGTTCGCCGAAACCTATGCGTCCGGCACCGGCATGGTCAACAGACGACACGCCGGGCCCCCCCTGAGCGTCACCGGCGGAACCGGAGACCTCGTCACGGAAGAGCGGACGCTCCCCGCCCTGCTCCTCGTCCTGACCATGGCGCGGTGCACGGTGCCGGGCAGCGCTGTTGCTGTCCTCGCGTGCACTCTTTCCGAACAACTTCGCAAACAACTTCACGGGCGATTCCCCTTGACCGACATAGACCCGCCCGTGGGGCAGGACGAACCCTGAATGAACACACCTGCCGACCCGGACATCTTCACAACGTCCGTATCCACCCGACAGTTTCCACCACGCGCCACCAATCCGTTGCGCCGACCCCCCGCAACCTCCGGCCCGCGTCCTTCCGCCTTCGTACGCCTACGGCTCACTGGGACGACGACCGAGCGTAGTCAGGCTGCTTCGCCGGCCGCAAGGCATCCACGACGATGTCGTCCGACCTCGCCACGACCGCGGCGGCCTGCTCCTTCTCCAGCGTCTGGACCACACCGCCGGGAATGTTGAGCGCCGGCTCCAGATCCTGCGGCTTCCCGATCACCTTGAACTCATATGGCGCTTCGATCCTCTTGCCGTCGACCTGGATGTCACCGCCGTCACCGGCGAAGTACGTATTGGCCACCACCCGCACGCCGTTGACCTCGATCGCCTCGGCACCGGCCGCACGCAGCTCCTGGATGGCGTCGAGCAGCATGTCGGCCGCGACGCCGCCGCCGGGGTCGTTGACCGTCAGCGTGATGCCGGGGCCGTGCGCCGCCACGGTGCCCGCCAGGATACCGAGCTGCCGCTCCTTCTCCAGCGTCTGTTTCCGGGCTTCCTCGGCCTGGTCGGAGCTGTTCTCCAGCTCCGTACGCTGATCGTCGAGGCGCTGCTTCTCGTCCTCCAGGCGCTGGGTCCGGTCATCGACCTCGTCGAGGATCCGGACCAGGTCCTCCTGCCGTGCTCCGCGCAGGGCGCTGTCCTCGCTGTTGGAGCGGACCTGGATGGCCAGCCCCAGACCGAGGCCGAACAGCAGGAGCGCGACAACGAGTTGGGCACGGCTCACCCGGGGCGGCCACAGACCGGCCAGCAGCCGCCGACGTCCGTCGAGCGGTGCGGGCGGGGGCGTGGGAGCGTCGGCCGGCTCGTCGCCGGCGCGCTCCTCGCTGCGGGGGGATTCTTCGTTACTCATCGGCCTCAAGCCCGGAAGACGTGCCGGCGGATGGCGGCGGCGTTGGAGAAGATCCGGATGCCGAGCACCACCACCACACCGGTGGAGAGCTGGGCACCCACACCCAGTTTGTCGCCGAGGAACACGATCAGTGCGGCCACGACGACATTGGACAGGAACGACACCACGAAGACCTTGTCGACGAAGATACCGTCGAGCATCGCCCGCAGACCTCCGAAGACGGCGTCGAGCGCGGCCACCACGGCGATCGGCAGGTAGGGCTCGACCACCGCCGGTACCTCGGGCCGGACCAACAGTCCGACCACGACTCCCACGACGAGGCCCAGTACGGCGATCACGATGTGCCCTTCCCTGATTCTGCCGTGCCACTGCCGGTGCCGGCGGTTTTCGGCTCTGCTGTACGGACGATCAGGCTCGGCGCGGCCGGAAGCCGTACCTTCTCCTGACCGGAAATGCTGGTCCGGATGTCGAAGTTCTCCTGCAGCGCGTGCAGATACATCCCGTCGGCACTGTCTCGGAACGCGGTGGCGAGCTCCTTGCCATTCCCCACCGCGAGCACCGTGTAGGGCGGTACGAGCGGCCGGTTGTCGACCAGTATGGCGTCGCCCGCCGCGCGGATCGCCGACAGTGCTGTCAGCCGTTGGCCGTTGATGGCGATGGCCTCCGCGCCGGACTCCCAGAGTCCGTTGACAACGCGCTGCATGTCCCGGTCGCGCACCCGTCCGGTGTCGGCGAAGCCGGTCGACTCGCGCGGTCCGCCGCCGCCCTGGTCCGTGTCCTTGGCGTCGTCCACGACGAGCTTCACACCGGGCCCCTCGACCGGAGTGGCCCCGGACAGCAGTGCCACGAGCCCGCCCTGGTCCCCGCCGTGCTGTTCGAGCGCCTTGCGCTGGCGCTCGCTCACGTCGGAACGCAGCTCCTCGACGTCCGACTCCAGCGTGTCCGCCGCGGTGGTCTCCGCGTCGATACGGTCGATGAGCTCCTCACGCTCCTTGGCCACGACCGGCGCCGACACCCTCGCCTCGGCGGCACCGAGGGTGACCACGAGAGCCGCGATCACCAGCCCGGCCGCCAGACCGAGCTTCGACTTGAGCGTACGGGGCAGGCCGGCGCTCCCGTCGGCCTCGCGGCGTGCCGTGGCCTCGGCGTATCCGTCATCGAGGCTGTGGTCCATCACATTGGTCAGCAGCGACATGGAGGCGTCGGGGCGGGCTGGCTTCGGGGCGGTGCTCCGATCGGGGGGCTGCTGCGACATGCCGCACATCGTCGCACGTCACTACGGCTACCGCCGAATGGCCCCACCGGCGCACCGGGAGCCCTGGCGCGGCAACTCCCGGTGCACCGTCGTCACATCAGCTGCCCGCGCTGTCCACGACTGCCGACCACTCGTCGAGCAGGGCCTGCGCGGAGGCGTCGTCGGGCCCCTCGGCCCACAGATGCGTGACGGCCTCGGCCCGGTCCGGCAGCACCATCACCCACCGGCCGTCGGCCTCGACCACCCGCACACCGTCCGTGGTGTCCACGCTGCGGTCCCCGGCCGCCTCGACCACACGCCGCATGACGAGTCCCTTGACCGCCCACGGGGTCGCCAGGTCACGGCGGAGCACATGGGCACGCGGAATGCGGGCGTCGATCTGGCTGAGCGTGAGCTGCGTACGGGCGACGAGCCCGATGAGCTGGACAAAGGCGGCCGCGCCGTCGAAGACGCTGCTGAATTCGGGAACGATGAAGCCGCCGCGCCCGTCTCCCCCGAAGATGGTGGAGTCCTCACGGCCCACCCTGGTCAGGTCGTCCGGCGACGTGGTCGTCCATTCCACCTGGGTGCCGTGGTAGGCCGCCACCTGCTCGGCCACGCGCGTGGTCGTCACGGGCAGGGCAACGCGCCCGCTGCGCCGCTCGGCCGCGACCAGGTCGAGCATCACGAGCAGGGCCCGGTCGTCCTCGATGATCCGCCCGTGCTCGTCCACCAGCGACAGACGTTCACCCACGGGGTCGAATCGCACCCCGAAGGCGGCACGGGCCGAGGAAACGATCTCACCGAGCCGCACGAGCCCGGCCCTGCGGGACTCGGCCGACTCGGTCGGCCGCGACTCGTCGAGCCCCGGGTTGATGGTCAGCGATTCCACGCCGAGCCGCCCGAGCAGGCTGGGCAGGACAAGCCCGGCACTGCCGTTGGAGGCATCGACGACGACCTTGAGCCCCGCCTCGGCGATACCGGTGGTGTCGACGTTACGCAGCAGGGAGCCGGTGTACGAGTCGAAGACGCTGGAGGGGAAGTACAGGTCCCCGATCTCACCGGGGAAGGCCCTTCGGTACTCCTGGCGCGCATAGACCCGGTCCAGTTTCCGCTGACGCGCTTGCGACAGATCCGCGCCGCGTTCGTCGAAGAACATGATGTCCACCGAGTCGGGCACCCCGGGCGACGTACGGATCATGATGCCGCCCGCGCTGCCCCTGGCCGTCTGCTGACGGGCCACGGGCAGTGGCACGTTCTCCAGGTCCCGGACGTCGATGGCGCTGGCCTGGAGGGCCGAAATGACCGCTCTCTTCAGCGCACGGGCACCACGGGAGTGATCGCGCGCCGTGGTGACCGTCGAGCCCTTCTTCAGCGTCGTGGCATACGCGCCCGCCAGCCGCACCGCCAGTTCGGGAGTGATCTCGACGTTCAGGATTCCGGAGACACCACGGGCGCCGAACAGATGCGCCTGCCCGCGGGACTCCCAGATCACCGAGGTGTTGACGAAGGCGCCGGCCTCGATGGTCTTGAACGGGTACACCCGCACATTGCCCTGAATGATCGATTCCTCACCGACCAGACACTCGTCGCCGATGACGGCGCCGTCCTCGATGCGGGCCGCGCGCATGATGTCGGTGTTCTTTCCGATCACGCAGCCGCGCAGATTGCTGTGCTGGCCGATGTACACGTTGTCGTGCACCACGGCCCTGTGCAGGAAGGCTCCCGTCTTCACGACGACGTTGGAGCCCACGACCGTGTGCTCACGGATCTCGACATCCGCCTCGACCTTGGCGTAGTCACCGATGTAGAGCGGCCCCCGGAGCACGGCGTCCGGGTGGACCTCCGCGCCCTCGGCCACCCACACGCCGGGCGAGATCTCGAAGCCGTCCAGCTCGACGTCGACCTTGCGCTCCAGAACGTCGGCCTGTGCCTTCACATAGCTCTCGTGGGTGCCCACGTCCTCCCAGTAGCCCTCGGCGATATAGCCGTAGATCGGCTTGCCTTCCTTCATGAGCTGCGGGAAGACATCACCCGACCAGTCCACGGAGGTGTCGGCCTGGACGTAGTCGAAGACCTCGGGCTCCATGACGTAGATGCCCGTATTGACGGTGTCGGAGAAGACCTGGCCCCAGGTGGGCTTCTCCAGGAAGCGCTCGACCTGGCCTTCCTCGTCCACGATGGTGATCCCGAATTCCAGTGGATTGGGGACCCTCGTGAGACAGACCGTGACGAGTCCGCCCTTCCGCTTGTGGAAGGCGATGAGATCGGTCAGGTCGAAGTCCGTGAGCGCGTCACCGGAAATGACGAGGAAGGTGTCGTCCTTGAGCGCTTCCTCGGCGTTCTTGACACTCCCCGCGGTGCCGAGCGGCTTCTCCTCGTTGGCGTAGGTGAGCTCCATTCCGAGTTCTTCGCCGTCGCCGAAGTAGTTCTTGACGAGAGAGGCGAGGAACTGGACGGTTACGACGGTCTCATTGAGCCCATGCCGCTTGAGCAGCCGCAGCACATGCTCCATGATCGGCCGATTGGCTACGGGCAGGAGCGGTTTGGGCATGCTCGAGGTCATGGGGCGAAGGCGAGTGCCTTCACCACCAGCCATCACGACGGCCTTCATGTCGGAAACGTCCTCCTAGAAGAGACGACGGCTAGCCGACTTGCCCGCCGGGGCAGCATCCAAGACATCAGCCGCGGGCCGGCCACACTGCGCGGCACCGCATCAACGAGCTCAATCGGCTACTGCATCCGCCTTGACGAGCCGGCGGACCTGAACCACGTAGAGGATCCCTGCCCACCAATAGAGCGTTGTACCCCATCCTGCGAACGCCCATCCGAAAACGGCGGCCAGCGTTGCCAGCCAACCACTTCCGTCACTGAGCAGCAACAAGGGGAACGCATACATCAGGTTGAATGTTGCAGCTTTCCCGAGGAAGTTCACCTGGGGCGGCGGATAGCCGTGCCTTCGCAGGATTCCGACCATCACGAGCAACATCAGTTCTCGGGCGAGAAGCGCGGCGGTCAGCCACAGTGGCAGGATCTCACGCCAAGTGAGCCCGACAAGGGTGGAAAGGATGTAGAGCCGGTCGGCGGCCGGGTCCAGGAGCCGCCCGAGGCTGCTGATCTGGTTCCACCGGCGCGCGAGCTTTCCGTCGAGGTAGTCGCTGATACCGCTGAGCATGAGCACCAGCAACGCCCAGCCGTCGCTGGTGGGCCCGCCGAACACGGGGCGGAGAATCAGCCACAGGAAGAGCGGTACGCCGACGAGGCGAGCCATGCTGAGGATGTTGGGGATGGTGAGGACCCGGTCCGTCTGAACCCGAGTCTCCTGGACCTCCACCCGGGGGCCTCCTGTGAAGAACGTGCCAATGATGCCCCCTGACCTTACCCGCAGCGACCGCCGGCGGGTGCACAGGGGTGGATGGGGAGCAAGCGCGGCTCCATAATTCCGAGACGTTCAGAACGCAGAAAAGCCCCGTGCCACAAGGCACGGGGCTTTCCCGGAAAAATTGTTCGGCGGCGTCCTACTCTCCCACAGGGTCCCCCCTGCAGTACCATCGGCGCTGAAAGGCTTAGCTTCCGGGTTCGGAATGTAACCGGGCGTTTCCCTAACGCAATGACCACCGAAACACTATGAAATTAACCAACACCGGAACACACACGGCCGTTCGTTATTTCAGAACTAACACAGTGGACGCGAGCAACTGAGGACAAGCCCTCGGCCTATTAGTACCAGTCAGCTCCACCCGTTACCGGGCTTCCACATCTGGCCTATCAACCCAGTCGTCTACTGGGAGCCTTAACCCTTCAAGAGGGTGGGAATACTCATCTCGAAGCAGGCTTCCCGCTTAGATGCTTTCAGCGGTTATCCTTTCCGAACGTAGCCAACCAGCCATGCCCTTGGCAGGACAACTGGCACACCAGAGGTTCGTCCGTCCCGGTCCTCTCGTACTAGGGACAGCCCTTCTCAATATTCCTACGCGCACAGCGGATAGGGACCGAACTGTCTCACGACGTTCTAAACCCAGCTCGCGTACCGCTTTAATGGGCGAACAGCCCAACCCTTGGGACCGACTCCAGCCCCAGGATGCGACGAGCCGACATCGAGGTGCCAAACCATCCCGTCGATATGGACTCTTGGGGAAGATCAGCCTGTTATCCCCGGGGTACCTTTTATCCGTTGAGCGACAGCGCTTCCACAAGCCACTGCCGGATCACTAGTCCCGACTTTCGTCCCTGCTCGACCCGTCGGTCTCACAGTCAAGCTCCCTTGTGCACTTACACTCAACACCTGATTGCCAACCAGGCTGAGGGAACCTTTGGGCGCCTCCGTTACTCTTTAGGAGGCAACCGCCCCAGTTAAACTACCCATCAGACACTGTCCCTGATCCGGATCACGGACCCAGGTTAGACATCCAGCACGACCAGAGTGGTATTTCAACGACGACTCCACAACCACTGGCGTGGCCGCTTCAAAGTCTCCCACCTATCCTACACAAGCCGAACCGAACACCAATATCAAACTATAGTAAAGGTCCCGGGGTCTTTCCGTCCTGCTGCGCGAAACGAGCATCTTTACTCGTAGTGCAATTTCACCGGGCCTATGGTTGAGACAGTCGAGAAGTCGTTACGCCATTCGTGCAGGTCGGAACTTACCCGACAAGGAATTTCGCTACCTTAGGATGGTTATAGTTACCACCGCCGTTTACTGGCGCTTAAGTTCTCAGCTTCGCACACCCGAAAGTGCACTAACCGGTCCCCTTAACGTTCCAGCACCGGGCAGGCGTCAGTCCGTATACATCGCCTTACGGCTTCGCACGGACCTGTGTTTTTAGTAAACAGTCGCTTCTCGCTGGTCTCTGCGGCCACCCCCAGCTCACCGAGTAAATCGGATCACCAGTGATGGCCCCCCTTCTCCCGAAGTTACGGGGGCATTTTGCCGAGTTCCTTAACCATAGTTCACCCGAACGCCTCGGTATTCTCTACCTGACCACCTGAGTCGGTTTAGGGTACGGGCCGCCATGAAACTCGCTAGAGGCTTTTCTCGACAGCATAGGATCATCCACTTCACCACAATCGGCTCGGCATCAGGTCTCACCCTTATACGTGTGACGGATTTGCCTACCACACGGGCTACACCCTTACCCCGGGACAACCACCGCCCGGGCTGGACTACCTTCCTGCGTCACCCCATCGCTTACCTACTACAAGTCTGGTTCATCGGCTCCACCACTACCCTCAACTCCGAAGAGATCGGGCCGGCTTCACGGACTTAGCATCGCCTGATTCAGTACTGGGCGTTTCAAAGCGGGTACCGGAATATCAACCGGTTGTCCATCGACTACGCCTGTCGGCCTCGCCTTAGGTCCCGACTTACCCTGGGCAGATCAGCTTGACCCAGGAACCCTTAGTCAATCGGCGCACACGTTTCTCACGTGTGTATCGCTACTCATGCCTGCATTCTCACTCGTGAACCGTCCACAACTCGCTTCCGCGGCTGCTTCACCCGGCACACGACGCTCCCCTACCCATCCGTACTCCCGTTGGGGATATATGTACGAATGACACGACTTCGGCGGTACGCTTGAGCCCCGCTACATTGTCGGCGCGGAATCACTTGACCAGTGAGCTATTACGCACTCTTTCAAGGGTGGCTGCTTCTAAGCCAACCTCCTGGTTGTCTCTGCGACTCCACATCCTTTCCCACTTAGCGTACGCTTAGGGGCCTTAGTCGATGCTCTGGGCTGTTTCCCTCTCGACCATGGAGCTTATCCCCCACAGTCTCACTGCCGTGCTCTCACTTACCGGCATTCGGAGTTTGGCTAAGGTCAGTAACCCGGTAGGGCCCATCGCCTATCCAGTGCTCTACCTCCGGCAAGAAACACACGACGCTGCACCTAAATGCATTTCGGGGAGAACCAGCTATCACGGAGTTTGATTGGCCTTTCACCCCTAACCACAGGTCATCCCCCAGGTTTTCAACCCTGGTGGGTTCGGTCCTCCACGAAGTCTTACCTCCGCTTCAACCTGCCCATGGCTAGATCACTCCGCTTCGGGTCTTGAGCGCGCTACTAAATCGCCCTATTCGGACTCGCTTTCGCTACGGCTTCCCCACACGGGTTAACCTCGCAACACACCGCAAACTCGCAGGCTCATTCTTCAAAAGGCACGCAGTCACGACTGCATGTGCAAGCACATACAGCGACGCTCCCACGGCTTGTAGGCACACGGTTTCAGGTACTATTTCACTCCGCTCCCGCGGTACTTTTCACCATTCCCTCACGGTACTATCCGCTATCGGTCACCAGGGAATATTTAGGCTTAGCGGGTGGTCCCGCCAGATTCACACGGGATTTCTCGGGCCCCGTGCTACTTGGGTGTCTCTTAAACGAGCCGTTAATGTTTCAGCTACGGGGGTCTTACCCTCTACGCCGGACCTTTCGCATGTCCTTCGCCTACATCAACGGTTTCTGACTCGTCTCACAGCCGGCAGACCGTGAAAAAGAGATCCCACAACCCCGCATGCGCAACCCCTGCCGGGTATCACACGCATACGGTTTGGCCTCATCCAGTTTCGCTCGCCACTACTCCCGGAATCACGGTTGTTTTCTCTTCCTGAGGGTACTGAGATGTTTCACTTCCCCTCGTTCCCTCCACACTGCCTATGTGTTCAGCAGCGGGTGACAGCCCATGACGACTGCCGGGTTTCCCCATTCGGAAACCCCCGGATCAAAGCTTGGTTGACAGCTCCCCGGGGACTATCGTGGCCTCCCACGTCCTTCATCGGTTCCTGGTGCCAAGGCATCCACCGTGCGCCCTTAAAAACTTGGCCACAGATGCTCGCGTCCACTGTGCAGTTCTCAAACAACGACCAGCCACCCATCACCCCACCCATACAGGTGAGTGCACTGGGGCCGGCAACCGAAGGACAGACTCAAACGAGTCCGTACCCTCAGATACCCAACAGCGTGCCCGACCCGACCGATCCCTCCCCACGTTCCACGCCGAAGCAGTACTAGTGAAAAACAACCTGTCGTGCCGAGTAGTCAACGTTCCACCCATGAGCAACCAGCACCGAACATTCGCCGGTGTACTGGCCTCTGACCAGACCAAAAGGCCCGGTAAGAAATGCTCCTTAGAAAGGAGGTGATCCAGCCGCACCTTCCGGTACGGCTACCTTGTTACGACTTCGTCCCAATCGCCAGTCCCACCTTCGACAGCTCCCTCCCACAAGGGGTTGGGCCACCGGCTTCGGGTGTTACCGACTTTCGTGACGTGACGGGCGGTGTGTACAAGGCCCGGGAACGTATTCACCGCAGCAATGCTGATCTGCGATTACTAGCAACTCCGACTTCATGGGGTCGAGTTGCAGACCCCAATCCGAACTGAGACCGGCTTTTTGAGATTCGCTCCGCCTCGCGGCATCGCAGCTCATTGTACCGGCCATTGTAGCACGTGTGCAGCCCAAGACATAAGGGGCATGATGACTTGACGTCGTCCCCACCTTCCTCCGAGTTGACCCCGGCAGTCTCCTGTGAGTCCCCATCACCCCGAAGGGCATGCTGGCAACACAGAACAAGGGTTGCGCTCGTTGCGGGACTTAACCCAACATCTCACGACACGAGCTGACGACAGCCATGCACCACCTGTATACCGACCACAAGGGGGGCACCATCTCTGATGCTTTCCGGTATATGTCAAGCCTTGGTAAGGTTCTTCGCGTTGCGTCGAATTAAGCCACATGCTCCGCTGCTTGTGCGGGCCCCCGTCAATTCCTTTGAGTTTTAGCCTTGCGGCCGTACTCCCCAGGCGGGGAACTTAATGCGTTAGCTGCGGCACCGACGACGTGGAATGTCGCCAACACCTAGTTCCCAACGTTTACGGCGTGGACTACCAGGGTATCTAATCCTGTTCGCTCCCCACGCTTTCGCTCCTCAGCGTCAGTAATGGCCCAGAGATCCGCCTTCGCCACCGGTGTTCCTCCTGATATCTGCGCATTTCACCGCTACACCAGGAATTCCGATCTCCCCTACCACACTCTAGCTAGCCCGTATCGAATGCAGACCCGGGGTTAAGCCCCGGGCTTTCACATCCGACGTGACAAGCCGCCTACGAGCTCTTTACGCCCAATAATTCCGGACAACGCTTGCGCCCTACGTATTACCGCGGCTGCTGGCACGTAGTTAGCCGGCGCTTCTTCTGCAGGTACCGTCACTCTCGCTTCTTCCCTGCTGAAAGAGGTTTACAACCCGAAGGCCGTCATCCCTCACGCGGCGTCGCTGCATCAGGCTTTCGCCCATTGTGCAATATTCCCCACTGCTGCCTCCCGTAGGAGTCTGGGCCGTGTCTCAGTCCCAGTGTGGCCGGTCGCCCTCTCAGGCCGGCTACCCGTCGTCGCCTTGGTAGGCCATTACCCCACCAACAAGCTGATAGGCCGCGGGCTCATCCTTCACCGCCGGAGCTTTTAACCCCCACCCATGCAGGCAGGAGTGTTATCCGGTATTAGACCCCGTTTCCAGGGCTTGTCCCAGAGTGAAGGGCAGATTGCCCACGTGTTACTCACCCGTTCGCCACTAATCCACCCCGAAGGGCTTCATCGTTCGACTTGCATGTGTTAAGCACGCCGCCAGCGTTCGTCCTGAGCCAGGATCAAACTCTCCGTGAATGTTTTCCCGTAATCGGGACACACATCACGAGAGCGGAACGACCGGTCGGAATAAGACCCGTCGTTCACAGCGTCCTCGCTGTGTAATTGCCTGCCCGAACCACCAGGGATTCGAAAGCAGGACTTTCAAAGGAACCACCAACCTGCCGAAGCAGGCCGGGGTATCAACATATCTGGCGTTGACTTTTGGCACGCTGTTGAGTTCTCAAGGAACGGACGCTTCCTTCGGTCCCGTTTCACCGGGGCCCTCCGGGCGCTTCCCTTCGTTCTTGCGTTTCCGACTCTATCAGACTCTTTCGTGTCCGATTCCCGGTCGAAGCGGGTCAAACTTTTTTCGCTTTCCAGTTCTTCGCTTTCGCGTTTCCCTTTCCGGCGAGTCCGACTCTATCAGGCCTTTCCCTTTCCCTTGACCAACCTCCTGCAGACATGCAGAAGCTAGATCCGGGTTACAGTCGGGGCTTGATCGTCGCCGCCGACCCCCGACTCAATGTCGCGTTGGGGTCAGGCAGGAGTACGACAGTACAGGCCGCCGTTAGGTGAGGCAAATCGTTTCCGGTGCACCCCTAGGTCCGCCAAACGGTAGGTCTCGGGCGGAACCGGGACTTCATATGACTTACGCTGCTGAGCAGTACGCCGTCCCTCATCAGCCGCGGCGGCGACCACATGAATCTCCACCCCTGGGAGGCTCCCCATGACCAACGTGACGTCCCCTCTTGTCGGACGCGCCATCGGACTCACCGCGGTGCCCGACCCGGTCTTCTCCGGCGCGATGGTGGGTCCCGGAACCGCCATCGACCCCGTGCGTGAGCCGTCCGAGGCCGTTTCGCCGGTAGACGGCATCGTTGTCTCCCTCCACCCGCACGCGTTCGTCGTCGTGGACGAGCAGGGGCACGGTGTACTGACGCACCTCGGGATCGACACCGTCCAGCTCAACGGCGAGGGCTTCGAGCTCCTCGTGAACAAGGGCGACACCGTGACGCGCGGCCAGGGCATCGTGCGCTGGGACCCGGCCGGCGTCGAGGCCGCCGGCAAGTCAGCCATCTGCCCGATCGTCGCGCTCGAAGCCACGGCCGACTCCCTCTCCGACGTCCGCGAGGACGGCGACGTGAAGGTCGGCGACACGCTGTTCAGCTGGCAGTGACGCGCTCGGCGCGGTAACGGCCAGTCGGACATCCACCGCGGTGACACGGTCACCGCACAATCGGAGACGGGTGAAATGGAGACAACGCTGCGAGGCGTCGGCGTGAGCCACGGTGTGGCGATCGGCGAGGTTCGGCACATGGGTACGGCGGTGCTGGAGCCGCCCGCCAAACAGATTCCCGCGGAGGAGGCCGGGCGCGAACAGGGGCGTGCCCGGCAGGCCGTGGAAGCGGTGGCGGCCGACCTGATTGCGCGCGGCAATCTGGCCGGTGGCGAGGCACAGCACGTACTCGAGGCCCAGGCCATGATGGCCCAGGACCCCGAGCTGATGGCTGATGTCGAACGGCGGATCGCCGTCGGCAGCACCGCTGAGCGCGCCGTGTACGACGCGTTCGCCGCCTACCGTGCGCTGCTCGCCAATGCCGGCGAGTACCTGGCGGGCCGGGTCGCCGACCTGGACGACGTCCGGAACCGGATCGTGGCCCGCCTGCTCGGTGTGCCGATGCCCGGTGTCCCGGACAGCGACGAGCCGTACGTGCTCATCGCCCGCGACCTGGCTCCCGCCGACACCGCTCTGCTGGACCCGACGCTGGTGCTCGGCTTCGTCACCGAGGAGGGCGGGCCCACCAGTCACAGCGCGATCCTGGCGCGGGCGCTCGGCGTTCCGGCCGTGGTGGCGCTGCCCGGCGCCGGTGAGCTGGCCGAGGGCACGGTGATCGCGGTCGACGGCAGCACCGGCGAGATCTTCGTCCGCCCGACCGACGAGAAGCGCGCGGAGATGGAGAGCGCGGCCGCCGCCCGCAAGGCCGCGCTGGCCGCGTCGAGCGGTCCCGGTGCCACGTCCGACGGGCACAAGGTGCCGCTGCTCGCCAATGTCGGCGGTCCCGGCGATGTGCCCGCGGCGGTGGAGGCGGGCGCCGAGGGCGTCGGTCTGTTCCGTACCGAGTTCCTCTTCCTGGACGACAGCAAGCACGCTCCGTCCGAGGAGAAGCAGGTCGCCGCCTACCGTGCCGTCCTTGAGGCGTTCCCCGAGGGCCGCGTGGTCGTGCGGGTGCTGGACGCCGGTGCGGACAAGCCGCTGGACTTCCTCACCCCGGCGGATGAGCCGAACCCGGCGCTCGGTGTCCGTGGGCTGCGCAGCCTGCTGGACCACCCGGACGTGCTGCGTACTCAGCTGACCTCGCTGGCGAAGGCGGCCGAGGGGCTGCCGGTGTACCTGGAAGTCATGGCTCCGATGGTCGCCGACCGTATCGACGCCAAGGCGTTCGCGGACGCGTGCCGCGAGGCGGGGCTGGAGGCCAAGTTCGGTGCGATGGTGGAGATTCCGTCGGCGGCTCTGCGGGCGCGGTCGATCCTGCAGGAGGTGGAGTTCCTCTCGCTGGGCACCAATGACCTGGCGCAGTACACCTTCGCCGCCGACCGTCAGGTGGGCGCCGTGTCACGGCTCCAGGACCCGTGGCAGCCGGCTCTGCTGGATCTTGTCGCGATGTCCGCCGAGGCCGCGCGGGCCGAGGGCAAGAGCTGTGGTGTCTGTGGTGAGGCCGCGGCCGATCCGCTGCTCGCGTGTGTGCTGACCGGTCTGGGTGTCACCTCGCTCTCCATGGGTGCGGCGTCCATTCCCTACGTGCGCGCGACGCTGGCGAAGTACACGCTCGCGCAGTGCGAGCGTGCGGCTTCCGCGGCCCGCTCGGCGGAGTCCGCCGAGGAGGCGCGGGTCGCCGCCCAGGCGGTGCTGTCGGGCGAGTAGGTCCGTGCGGTCCGGCCGGGACCGTGTGGTGGAGGGGCTTTCCGTCAGTGGGCGGGAAGCCCCTCCTCGCGTTGTCCGCCGACGTCCTCGCTCCGGGTCAGTGGTGGGCTTCCGGCGCGTCCGCGCCGATGTCGAAGCCCGCGCAGTACTCCACACCGGACTCCGGGGCGACCGGTTCGCCGGTGTCCGCGTCGGTGCAGTAGGCGCTGAAGACCTCGCCCGCGGTGAGCGGGAGGAGGCTGCCCGCGGTCAGCCTCCAGCCGTGGACGCGGTCGGGGGCGCCCGGTGTGCTCGTACGCAGGACCACTCCCCCGCGCGTTTCCAGGGCGATGGCCACCGCGAGCACGGTGGCGAACTCCGCTCCCTGGGATGCTTCGAGGCCTGCCGGGCCCTTCGGATCGCGCTCGGTGTGAAGGACGGCGAGCAGCTGCTCGCTCTCGGTCGGGGTGCTGCAGACGAGATGGTGCGTGCCCGCTCCCGCGGTCTCCAGCAGCCGCATCAGCAGGTGCGAGGCCCGGTCGAAGGCGGCGCGTCCGATGTCCTGCCCGCAGTCCGCGCATTCGCCGAGGTCGGCCAACAGGAGCGTGGCGTACTCCCAGGTGGCCCGGCGGACCGACCGGGAGACCAGGAGCGGGATGAGCTCGTCGAGGGGCTGGCCGCTGTAGCGGACGGTGGCGCCGGCTCCCGCGACCTCGGCGGTGAAGCGGCTGCGGCTGGTCGGGGCATCGGGGTCGAGGCCGGACTCCGTACAGAATTCCGCGTAGTCCTCGGGGTCGAAGAGGGCGACCGTGGAGTGCATGCCCTGTGCCGCGAAGGACTTGAGAAGGCCTTCGACCTGCTGGAGGTAGACGGCGTGGTCCTCGAACGTGAAGGTGCGGTAGCGCCGCATGGCCGCGAAGTCCTGCTCGTCGACCAGGAGGCCGATGGTGCTGGGTGCTTCGCGGCGCAGCGTGCGTCGCATGGATGTGCCGTACTTCGTGTGCGCCATGTGTCCCCCTGTGCACTGTGCGTCATTGCTCACTCAGCGTAACCATGGGGTCTGACAGCGGGACCGTCAGCGGCGGGTGCGGGCCAGGTCCGCGTAGAAGTGGAGGAGTTCGATGTTGTCCACGGAGCCCGGGTTGACCGCTTTGGACAGGTCCGTGCCCTGCAGGAGCCGCTTGACGGGGACCTCGATGCGCTTGCCCGTGAGGGTGTGCGGAATGGCGGGGACCTCGATGACCTCGTCCGGTACGTGGCGCGGGGAGAGGTTCTCGCGGATCGTCCGCCTGATGCTCTCGCGCAGGTCGTCATCGAGGGTGGCGCCGTCGGCGAGGTGCACGAACAGTGGCATCCAGTACCCGCCGTCGGGCTCTTCCAGGCCGATGACGAGGGATTCGCGGATCTCCGGGAGCCGCTCGACGGCCTCGTAGATGTCGGCCGACCCCATCCGCACGCCCTGTCGGTTCAGGGTGGAGTCGGAGCGGCCGTGGATGATGACCGAGCCGCGGTCGGTGAGGGTGATCCAGTCCCCATGGCGCCAGATGCCGGGGTACATGTCGAAGTAGCTGTCGTGGTACCGGCTGCCGTCGGGGTCGTTCCAGAAGTGGATCGGCATGGAGGGCAGGGGCTGGGCGACGACGAGTTCGCCGACCTCGCCGGTGAGCGGCTTGCCGGCCGGGTCCCAGGCCTGGAGGTCGGTGCCCAGACAGGGGGCCTGGAGTTCACCGATGTGTACGGGGAGGGTGGGGACCCCTCCGGCGAAGCAGCTGCAGACGTCGGTGCCGCCGCTGACCGAGGCGATCCACAGGTCGTCGGCCACTTCGTCGTGCAGCCAGCGGAATCCGTCCGGCGGGAGCGGCGAGCCGGTGGTGGCCACGCACTGGACGCGGGAGAGGTCGTGGTCGCGGCCCGGGTGGATGCCGGCCTTGCGGCAGGCCATGACATAGGCGGCGGAGGTCCCGAAGAGGGTGGCTCCGGTCTGTTCGGCGACGCGCCACTGGGTGCTGACGTCGGGATATCCGGGGCTGCCGTCGTACAGCACGACCGTGGTGCCGGTGAGCAGGCCGGAGACGAGGAAGTTCCACATCATCCAGCCGGTGGAGGTGTACCAGAAGAAACGGTCCTCGGGTCCGAGGTCGCAGTGCAGGCCGATCTGCTTGAAGTGTTCGAGCAGGATGCCGCCCTGGGACTGGACGATGGCCTTGGGGAGGCCTGTGGTGCCGGAGGAGTAGAGGACCCACAGCGGGTGGTCGAAGGGGACCTGCTCGAAGACCGGTTCGGTGTCCGCGGCGGTGAGGGCGGACCATTCGAGGGCGCCTTCGGGAGCGGCGGTCCCGAGCAGGGGGACATGGACGACGGCCCGCAGGGTGGGGAGTTCGGCACGCAGTTCGGCGACGGTACCGGTCCGGTCGTGTTCCTTGCCGCCGTAGCGGTAGCCGTCGACGGCGAACAGGACGACGGGTTCGACCTGCTGGAAGCGGTCGAGGACGCTGCGGGCGCCGAAGTCGGGGGCGCAGGAGGTCCAGACTCCGCCGACGGCCGCGGTGGCGAGGAAGGCGACGATCGCCTGGGGGATGTTGGGGAGGTAGCCGCTGACCCGGTCTCCGGGGGTGACGCCCAGGGTGCGGAGTTCCGCGGCGAGCGAGCCGACCTGGCGGCGCAGCTCCGACCAGCTGACAGGCACCTGGGTGTGGGTCTCGTCCACGTGGAGCAGGGCCGGGGCGTCGGCGCGGGTGGCGTCCTCGGCGGCGCGCAGGGCGTGCTCGGCGTAGTTGAGGGTGGCGCCGGGGAACCAGGTGGCGCCGGGCATGGCGCGGTCGCCCAGGACCGACTCGTACGGGGTGGAGAAGCGTACGTCGAACCAGTCGGCGAGGGCCTGCCAGAAGGTGTCGAGCTCATCGACGGACCAGCGGTGGAGCGCCGGGTAGCCGCCCTCTGCCGGGGCTCCGTACCGTTCGGCGGCCCAGCTCTGGAAGCGGGTGACGGCGGCGGCCGCGATGCGGTCGGGGCCGGGCTGCCAGAGGGGGGCGTCGTTCGCGGCTGAGGTCATGGGTCGGCTCCCTGGCTGTACGGGTACGCGGGGTGGGCGTGGCGGCGCACACGGGCTGGGGTGTGCGCGTGAGCACCTGCTACGGACGATGCCATGTGATCGTCCCGGACACCAGGGTTGCCCGCCCATGGTTGCTTGTCCGGCTATGTGCTCCGGCTATGTGCTCCGGCCATGGGTGAACGGAAGTTGAACGGCGAGTTCTTCGGGGTGACCGGGTGGCAGGGTGATCCGCATGGACGGTCGTGACCTGGTGCGCTCGGTGAAATTGCTCGGTTCGGTACGGGGTCTGCGCACGGTGCGCTCGGCCTGGCGGTATCGGCGCGCGGATGCGCGGGCGCTCCCCGGGCGCGGTGCGGAGCGGGCCAGGGTTCCCGGGTCGGTGCTGGGTGCGGAGCCCGGACCCGGCGGGGGTGTGGTGCGGTTCGCCCGTTCGGAGCTGCGGATCCGGGTCGCGGTGGGCGGCGCGGTGTTCTGGGCCTGGGACGGTGCGGAGCCGCTGCCGTCGTACGCGTTGCCGGGTCCGCCGCCCGAGCCGGATCCGCGGGCCGGGCTGGAGCCGGACAAGGACGGTGGCTGGCAGGTCGTCTCGGAGCGGCTGACGGTGGCGGTGTCACGGAACGGGGCGCTGGAGCTGAGGACGCCGGGTGGGGTGGTGCTGCGGCGGGAGCTGCCGCCGCGCTGGTGGGAGCCGGTGGGCGGGGGGCCGGCACGGTGGGTGCAGCGGTCCGAGGTGCCGGCGGACGCGCGGTTCTTCGGGCTGGGCGGGCGGGCGTCGGGGCCCCGGCTGCGCGACGGGGTGTACCGGCTGTGGAACACCGACCCGGGCGGACGCTTCGGCCCCGGCGACGATCCGTTGTATCTGACGATGCCGGTGCAGGTCGTGGTCTCGGACGCGGGGACCCATCTGGCCTTCCACGACAACACCTGGGACGGGCGGGTGACACTGCGCGAGGGCGAGGTGGGGGCGGGTTCCGGGCACGACCGGCAGGGGACCTGCGAGGTTCGGATGGACGGGGGTCCGCTGCGCTGCTGGGTGGTGGCGGGGACGCCGGCGCGGGTGCTGCGGGGCTGGGCGGCGCTGACGGGGGCGCCCGCGCTGCCGCCGTCGTGGGCGCTGGGGCCGCAGCACGCCCGCTGGGGCTTCGGCGATGAGCGGGAGGTGCGCCGGGTCGTGGCGGGGTACCGGGAGCGTGGACTCCCCCTGTCCGCGCTCCATCTGGACATCGATCACTATGACGCGCATCAGGTGTTCACGGTCGATCGCCGGGGGTTCCCCGACCTGCCCGCGCTGGCACAGGAGTTGCGTACGGAGGGGGTCCGGCTGGTGTCGATCGTGGATCCCGCCGTGAAGGCGGAGGCCGGGCTGCCGCTCTTCGACAGCGGTGCGGCGGTCGGTGAGCGGGGGGCGTTCGTCCGGGACGCCCAGGGGCGGGTGGTGGTCGGGGAAGTATGGCCGGGGGCCTGCGGATACCCGGACTTCACCGATCCGCTTGTGCGGGAATGGTGGGGGTCTCTGTACGCGGAACGGCTCGCCCAGGGCTTCTCCGGCGTCTGGCACGACATGAACGAGCCGGTGTCCTTCACGCCCTTCGGGGACCCGACCCTGCCGCGCTCGGCCAGGCACTGTCTGGAGGGCCGCGGCGGCGATCACCGCGAGGCCCACAATGTGTACGGGCTCGCGATGGCGCGCGCCGGCTACGAGGGTCTGCTCCGCCTGCGGCCGGAGGAGCGGCCGTTCCTGTTCTCGCGGTCGGGGTGGGCCGGGATGCAGCGGTACGGGGGCACCTGGTCCGGAGATGTGGCGACCGGATGGCCGGGGCTGCGGGCCTCGCTCGCGCTCGTGCTGGGCCTCGGGCTGTGCGGGGTGCCGTACTCCGGACCGGATGTGGGCGGGTTCGACGGCTCGCCCTCGCCGGAGCTGTATCTGCGGTGGTTCCAGCTGGGCGCGTATCTGCCGCTGTTCCGTACGCACGCGGCGATCGACGCGGGCCGCCGGGAGCCGTGGGAGTTCGGGCCCGAGGTGCTGGAGCACGCGCGGGCGGCGCTGACGGAGCGGGAGCGGCTGCTTCCGTACTTCGTGACGCTGGCGCGGCTGGCCCGGCTGACGGGTGCCCCGTACGCGCGGCCGCTGTGGTGGGGGTCGCCGGGGGACCGCGCGCTGCGGGACTGCGAGGACGCGTTCCTGCTGGGGGACGCGTTGCTGGTGGCACCGGTACTGGAGCCCGGGGCGGACCGGCGGGCGGTGCGGCTGCCGCGCGGGCGGTGGTACGACACGGCGACCGGGGCGGCGTACGAGGGTCCCGGCCAGGTCCTGGTGGACGCCCCGCTGTCCCGGATTCCGGTGCTGGCCCGGGCCGGTGCGGTGATCCCGGTGCGGGGCGCGGACGGTGGGACGGAACTGGAGGTGTGGGCTCCGCCGCCGGGGCGCAGCGGGGGCGGTCTGGTCGTGCCCGATGCGGGCGACGGATGGGAGGAGGCCGAGGTCGAGCGGTACACCACGCGGCTGGCGGACGGGCGTGTGGTGGTCGAGCGGGACGGCGGGGAGGGCGTGGTGGCCCGGCCCGTGCGGGTGCGGGGTCTCCGGGGTGTGTCCGGCACGGGAGCGGTGGGTGCGGCAGGCGGTACGGGTCAGTCGTAGCGGCCCGCGAACCAGGCGCGTACCGCTTCGGTGTGCAGGGGGAAGGCCAGCTCCTGCGGAGTGCGCAGGATGTGGTGGCCGGATGTCTCGTCGGTCGGTACGGAGGGCGGGAGAGCGGCGGCGGGGCGCCGCGGGAGCAGACCGAGGACCAACAGGTGGCCGTCCGGGGAGCTGAGGGCGTCCGCGAGGCGGACGTCCTGTTCGGGGGCCTGGATGCCGGTCTCCTCGTGGAGTTCCCGTACGACCGCGTGCCGCCAGTCCTCGGCGTGGTCGATGAAGCCGCCGGGGAGGGCCACGCCGCCCTTCCGGGGCTCGATGGTGCGGGTGATGACGACGAGTCCGGTGCCGTGCCGGTCGGTGACGGGCAGCAGAGCCACCGCCACGGGCAGCGGGTTGCGGTAGGCGGTCGTGCCGCAACGGGTGCAGGTGCGGGGCCAGTCGTCGGCGGACCGGAGGTCACGGTAGGAGGCTCCGCACCTGCCGCAGTGGGAGTTCCTCCCCTGCGGGACCGGCTGTGCGGGGTCGGCGGGACCGTTCCTGGGCTCGGACACGGGCGGACTGTATCCGATCGGTCTTCCGCGCGGGGCGGGGAGCTGATAGACGGTGTGCCCATGACAGAAATGCGCCGTGTTCTCCGTACCCTGGCGGCCGCTGCCGCCGCGCTGTCCGTCGCGACCGCCGCCGCCCCGGTGGCCCGCGCCGCGCCGGAACCGGAGGTTCCCGAGGAGTTCGTCGCGCTGCGGTCCGTGGACCCGACGATCATCCAGGAGATGCGCTACCCGACCGCCCACACCTTCATGGGCGAGCCGGTGGACGGATACCGCGAGCCGGTCTGCATCCTGACCCGGCCCGCCGCCCGCGCGCTGCACAGGGCGCAGACACGGCTGCTTCGCCGGGGCTACTCGCTGAAGGTGTACGACTGCTACCGGCCGCAGCGGGCGGTGGACCACTTCGTACGGTGGGCGAAGGATCCCGACGACCGGGTCATGGAGGGCGAGTTCTACCCGCGGGTCGACAAGTCCCGGCTGTTCGAGGACGGTTACATCGCGGAGAAGTCCGGCCACAGCCGGGGCAGCACGGTCGATCTGACCATGGTGAGGCTGCCGGCCCTGCCGACCCGGCCGTATCTGCCGGGCGAGCCCCTCACTCCCTGCTACGCGCCCGAAAGCGAACGTTTCCCCGACAATTCGGTGGACATGGGGACGGGTTATGACTGTTTCGACACGCTGTCGCATACGGACGACCCACGGATCCAGGGGGTGCAGCGCGCCAACCGGCAGTTCCTGAAGCGGACGCTCACCGGGGCCGGTTTCGTGAATCTGGCCGAGGAGTGGTGGCACTACACCTTCACACCGGAACTGTTTCCGGACACGTACTTCGACTTCCCGGTGGCCCGGCGGTCCGTCGCGGGGCACTGAACGCGGCCCCGGGAGGCGCGGGGGAACGGGCGACCGGGACCACCCCCGTGGGCTCCGGCCGCCCGTTCTTCTTCTCGGACGCGGAACAGCCGTATCCGGTTGCCGCGTCAGCCATTACGGTGCCCGTATGTCACAGCAGACGTTCGATTCGTACGAGGAGTTCTGGCCCTACTACGTGGCGATGCACTCCCGCAGCGCGACCCGCTGGGTCCATCTGACCGGCACGCTGACCGGTCTCACGATCGCCGTCTACGGGCTGGCGCGTGGCCGGAAGCGCTACGCGGCGGCCCTGCCCCTGATCGGGTACGGAACCGCCTGGCCGGCGCATTTCTTCATCGAGAGGAACAACCCGGCCAGCTTCGGGCATCCCGCGTGGTCGCTGCGCGGCGATGTGCAGATGATCCGCATGATGCTCGCGGGCCGGGACCGGGAGCTGGCGGAGACCGCGGAGAAGTGGCTCGCCGAGAACCGCTGAGCGGCGACCGGAGAGCAGCGGCGGGAGAGCGGCGGCGGGAGAGCGGCGGAGACGGACGCACACGACGACGCGGCCTCCCGCCGTGCGGGCCGCGCGTCCTCCTGCCGGACGGCGTGCGGCCCGCACCCCCGCGCCGTCGTCGGGGGTACGGCCCGCACGCCCGCGGCTGTCAGGTGGTGACGGGCTCCTTGGGCCGGTCGGCACGGGCCAGCGCGTGCTCGACCACCCTGACCAGTACGTCACGCACGGAGGACCGCTCGCGTGCGTCGCACACGAGGACCGGCACCCCGGGATCGAGGTCGAGCGCGGCCTGCACCGTCTCCGCGGGGAAGCGGTCGGCGCCCTCGAAGCAGTTGACGGCCACGGTGAACGGGATCTTCCGGCGCTCGAAGTAGTCGACCGCCGCGAAGCAGTCCGCCAGCCTCCGGGTGTCCGCGAGGACGACCGCGCCCAGGGACCCTTGGGCCAGCTCGTCCCACAGGAACCAGAAGCGGTCCTGGCCCGGGGTACCGAACAGGTACAGCACCAGGTCCTCGCGGAGCGTGATGCGTCCGAAGTCCATGGCCACCGTGGTGGTGGTCTTGCCCTCGACACCCTCCAGGTCGTCCACCGGACGGCCCGCCTCGCTCAGCCTCTCCTCCGTACGCAGCGGCCTGATCTCGCTGACCGCGCCCACCAGGGTCGTCTTGCCCACACCGAATCCGCCCGCCACCAGGATTTTCAGGGTAACGGGCTCAACGGGCCGCCTCTTGCGGCTAGAGCGCCCGAAGGCCATTGATCACCTCGCGAAGAATGTTCACGTCCGGCAGCTCGGCCGGCGGAACGGGACGGGTTACGTGCACCAGCTCGTCCTCCACGAGATCGCCCACCAGCACCCGGACCACTCCCACGGGAAGGTCCAGGCCGGCGGAGAGCTCGGCGATCGACTGGGGCATGTCGCTGCAGAGTTCGACGATCTCCACGTGTTCCGGGGAGAGCGTCTGGTCCCGGCCGGGGTCATCGGCCGCCGGTTCGGGGACGACGACCGCGATCAGGTCGAGCCGGTGGCGTGACGCGCTGCTGGTACGCCCCCGGGTCATCGCGTACGGACGGACCACCGGTCCGGCGTCCGCGTCGTACCAGCGTGAGGACGGGGGGCCACCGGGGGCATCAGAGGATCCGGGGGCGGTCTCCCCGGAGGAGTCGGCGCTCATGCCATCCCCTCACCCTCCGGCGGACAGACCGGTGGTCCGTGGGGCGTTGGCCAGATGGGCGCCCACACGCTTGACCATCAGCGTCATCTCGTACGCCACCTGACCCACGTCGGAGTCGGCGTCGGCCAGGACGGCGAGACAGCTGCCGTCGCCCGCGGCCGTGACGAAGAGGAACGCCTCGTCGAGCTCGACGACGGTCTGGCGCACCCGGCCCGCGTCGAAGTGCCGGCCCACGCCCTTGGCCAGGCTGTGGAAGCCGGAGGCGACAGCGGCCAGATGCTCGCTGTCCTCCCTGGTCAGATCCTGCGAGGTACCGGTGGCCAGACCGTCGCTGGAGAGCACCAGCGCCTTACGGATACTGGCGACGCGCTGCACGAGTTCGTCGAGCAGCCAGTTGAGTTCGCCGGACCCCTGACGTACGGAGTCCTGTGCTGCGGCGTTCGGTGCGGTCATCGACCGTCCCCTCCCGGAGTGGTTCCTGGTGCTGTATCGCCGGGGCCGGACGCGTCCTCGGCGTTCTGCCGGCGGCCGCGCTGCCAGCCCCGTTGGAGCGAGGCCATGCGATCGCGTACTTCGTCCGCGTCGCGCTCGACGTCGTCGGCGCCGTCCACGGGGTCGTGGTGCGGCGGCCCTCCCGCGGATTCCCCGCGGAGCTGGGGGGCGAGGCTCGCCTGCCGGACCCGTCGGGGCAGTCCGCCCACGGTTCCCGGTTCCGCCGGTTCGCCGGGGAACCGCGAGGCGTACGAGGACTCGGGGGACGCCGCGGCCCGGGGGGTCTTGGGGGTACGTGGTGTGCCGGTGTGCGCGACCGGGCCGGTCGTGGTGCGGGTCGGACCGGTGGAACCGGAACCCGTCCCGGGCGATGCCGGGGCGTCCTCGTCGGTGGGGTGGGCGGCACGGCCGGAGTCGTCCACCCGGCGCCCCCGGTCGGCGACGAGTGTCGGAGGCTTGCGGCGGGGCAGCGGCACCGGACCGGCCGGCCGCATCGGACGGACGTCCGCCGACGGTTCACCGCCGTGGTCGCGGGCCTGCTGGTGCTGGTCACGGTCGCCGGCGCGGTGCAGGTCCCGGGAGCGGAAGATGCCGCCGCGTTCGCTCTCGGTGTCCTCCAGATCGCGGACGCCGTCGAGCACGGGGCCGAGCGCCGGGTCGAGGGGCCGGTCGAGCGCGCCGTTCACGAAGTCCAGCGGTCCGACGGGGCCTTCGAGTTCGACGGGTCCGTCGAGCACGGCCGGGTCGGTGAGACCGGTGGGTACCGGGGAGAGCGCCGAGGACCTGCCGGTGCCGCCCGCCCTGCGGTCCTCGCTCTCCCGTGCACCGTCCTTCCCGGACCGGTCGCCGCCCCGGGCGTCGTCCGCCGGGCGGCCGCCGATGATCGCCCGCTCGGCCCGGCGGTCCAGGCGGAATCCGGTGCCGTGTGTGTCGGGGGCGTCGGTCAGCAGCGCCGCCGGGATGAACACGACGGCGGTCGTCCCTCCGTACGGGGACTTCTGGAGCGAGACCCGTACGTTCTGCCGCTGGGCGAGGCGGCTGACCACGAAGAGGCCGAGCCGGTCGGTGTCGGAGAGTTCGAAGTCGGGGGTCTCGGCGAGCCGCAGGTTGGCGTCCAGCAGGATGTCCGGGGCCATGCCGAGCCCCCGGTCGTGGATCTCCAGCGTGAAGCCGTTGGAGACGCGTTCCCCGTGGACCTGGACGGCGGTGTGGGGCGGGGAGAACACGGTGGCGTTCTCCAGGAGTTCGGCGATCAGGTGGGTGAGGTCGGCGACGGCGGGACCGCCGACCCCGATCCGCGGCAGCCGCCGGACCTCGATGCGCTCGTAGTCCTCCACCTCGGCGACCGCGGCCCGGACCACGTCCATCAGCTGGATCGGCTTGCGCCACTGCCGGGACGGGGCGGCCCCGGAAAGGATCACGAGGCCCTCGGCGTGGCGCCGCATGCGGGTGGTCAGGTGGTCGAGGCGGAACAGGTCGGCGAGTTCGTCGCTGTTCTCCGTACGGCGCTCCATGGTGTCCAGCAGCGTCAGCTGGCGGTGCAGGAGCACCTGGTTGCGGCGGGCGAGGTTGACGAACACCTCGGAGACACCGCGGCGCATGTCCGCCTGTTTGACGGCGGCCTCGACGGCGGCCCGCTGAAGGGTGTTGAGGGCCTGGCCGACCTGGCCGATCTCATCCCGTTCGTACTGGAGTCGAGGGGCCTCGGTCTCGACGTCGACCTGTTCCCCGGCGGCGAGCCGGCGCATCACGCTGGGCAGCCGGACGCCGGACACCTCGTGGGCGTCCTTGCGGAGCCGGGAGAGGTCGCGGATCAGCTCACGGCCGATGCGCACGGAGACGAAGACCGAGATGAGGAGGGCGAGGAAGCCGAGGACGCCCGCGATGCCGGCCTGGACGAGAACGCGGTAGGCGGCCGGTTCGGCGCGGCCCTGGAAGCGGTTGCTCATCTCGGTGGAGTCGTTGGCCAGCCGGTCCAGTACGGGCGGGGCCACCTGCTGCCACCGTTCGGCGTCGACCGTGCCCGGCTCCTTCGCCGGTCCGGCGTCGATCAGCCGGCTCTCCGCCGTGCGCAGCGGTTCGGTGTCGGGGCTGCCCCAGTACTGCTCGACGCGTCGTCGCTCCGATGAGGGGAGGAGTTCGAGGTTGATCTCGTAGAGGAGCTTCCGGTTGGCGACGAGGTCGGATATCGCGCGCAGTTCGGGAGCGGTGAGACGGCCCGCGCTGAGTCCGGAGCTGATCAGCGCGTCCTCGCGGGAGAGCATTTCCCGTGCCCGCGATATGCCGACCAGGGCGCGGACCTGCTTGTCCATCGACACGTTCTCCATCCGGTGGAGACCGTTCAGGAAGCGGTAGCAGGGGTCCACGAGGCCGTTGTAGAAGTCCAGGGCCTGGTTGCGGCTGATGGTGCGGTTCTCGACCGAGTCGCGCAGGGCGTCGAGTCCGTCGACGGCGCTGAGGATCGAGTCGAGTTCGGTCTCGGCGGCGGGGCGCAGCGCGTCGCGGATGTCCTGCCGCTGTGCGCCGACCCGGACCTCCGCCACGATCCGGTCGGTGGCGGCACGCTGACGGCGCAGCAGGGGCAGGGCGTCGGAGGCCCTGGGGTCGGCGAGGAAGGCGAGGGTCTGTCTGCGTTCGCCCTGGACGGCCCGGACGGTCTCCTCCAGGGGGTGGCTGACCTTCTCCACGATGGCGCTCGCGCTCATCAGCTGGTTGGCCTCGCGGCCGGTGAGGAAGGTGGCGAAGACCCAGAGGCCCGTGAGGGATACGAGCGGCACCAGGAGCAACGCCACGATCTTCCTGCGGATGGACTTCCCGCGAAAGCGCATGGCCTCCCCCAGATCGCCCCCGCACGCGGGGGTGTGTTCCGTCGGTCCTGCTCGACGTCCGTCGCCCGTGCCCCGACGGTCCGTCGGTCGTTTCTGCGTCGACGACCGTCGGTCCTGCGTCAATAAACGGCGCGAGCCTACTACTGACACACAGGCAACTCGAAGACACCTCCGGAAGATTTTCGGCCGCCCGCCTGCGAGTTGATCGTGAGTTGTCCTGGTATTCCCTGAGATGAATTTCGCGAAAGCGACAGCGGTTGTGTGACAGAGCGCCGTATACCCGGGCGTGGCACTTGGCTGGAATTCTTCGTTCCGTGACCGTCCGGGCTCCCTGGGGCCTTTCTGCGGGAATCTTCACGAGTGTTCATACGTCCCTCTGTATGGGGGAAGATGGCACTGCGGGGCCTGCGCGGCACGATGGACCCGGTCCGCCCGCGTGGAGCGGGCACAAGCCGGGCAGCCACCCTGAAGTCGGACAGTGGTGGGGAGTTGAAGGTCCTTGAATACGGACGAGCGCCGGAGAACCGGAAGGCCGGACGGCACCGCGGCGGCCGGGGCCACGGGAGGGGCGCGGATTCCGCGGCAGCTGTGGGTGGAGGAACCGGCGTCGAAGCGGCGGATGCCTGATGCGGTGCGGACGGCCGCGGTGCGTGCCGTGCTGATCATGTCGCTGACGCTCATCCAGGCCATGGTGGCCTTTCTGTGCACGCTGACGGGTTCCTGGCTCGCCTTCCCGATGGTGCTCAGCTCGGTCGCCAGCACGGTGGTCGCGACCTGGTCGGTGCTGGATGTGTGGGTGACCCGTCAGGTGTGGCATCAGCGCAACGGTGTGGTGTCCGTGCCCAGCAGCACGGCGCGGCGGATGCGCCGCGAGCGCCGCCGGGCACGGCGCGCGGCCCGGACGGCGGACCTGGACGGTACCGGGATACGACGGGACCACCGGGGCGCGAGCGACCTGTCCCAGGCCTGAGGTGCTGGGCCGGTCCTGATCCGGAGGACCGGCCCCATGCTCGTAGCCGTGCACGCGTGGGTACGGGCGCACGCGGGTACGGGCGCACGCGGCTCCGCACAGCGGGAGATCGCCCGCTCGCGTCCGTGCGCGCGTGGGTACGGCCCGTGCGCCCGTCCGGGACGTCAGCCCGCGGCCGGCTCCGGGGAAGGTGTGCCTGCCCCCTCCGGGGCCGCGTTCCGCTTGAACATCCGGGTCGCCGTGATCTCGCCGTGCACCACCTCGCCGTCCGGGTGCTGCTGGGGCAGCCCGGGACGCAGGTGCTCCTCGACGCTGATGTACTTCAGGCCCGCCCTGAGGTCCGCGTCATTGCGCAAGCGGATGACCAGGGGGAATTCGGCGAGCGCCGTCGTGTCGAACAGGCCGGTCGTGTAGAGCAGCTGAACACCCAGCGCGTCCGACACCGCGCGCTGGAGCTCCAGCAGATATGTGGCGTTGGCGCGGCCGATGGGGTTGTCGAGGAAGAGCGTCCCCGCGTGCCGGTGCTGGTGGCGGTCGCGTCCGCGGTCGTTGCTGCGCAGCGCCGCCATGGTGCAGTACAGGGCGATCGCGGCGGTGAGCAGCTGGCCGCCGGAGAACACGTCGCCCATCTGTCCCACCGGGACCCGCTCGGCACGGAGCACGGCGTCCGGCTTGAGGATCTCCACGGCGATGCCCTTGGGCCGCAGAGCCGCCTCGACTCCGCGCAGCAGCAGGGACATTCCGTCGCGCCGCAGGTCGGAGTTCTTCTTGAGTGCGGCGTGCGTGGCCTCGTCGATGACCCCGCCGAGGCGTTCGGTGAGTGTGGCCTGGTCGGGTTCCTCGAAGCGGATGCGGAGGAATTCCTGCCCCGACCACTCCCCCAGTCCCTCGGGCAGCTGGGAGAGCCGCTGGGCGGAGCGGAGGGTGGTGAGGGCGGATTCCACCAGCCCGCGGAGCCGGTCGACGATGGAGTCGCGGTTGCGCTCCAGCTGCACCAGCTCGTCGGTGAGGACGCGCAGCCGGGGGGCGAAGGCGGCGGCCCACTTCTCGGCGTGTTCCGGCAGCGCCGCTGCGGGAAGCTCCCGGATCTGCTGGCGGGCGGGGGTGCGCACCTGCTCGTAGCGGGTGGAGTTGGCGTGCCGTACCAGGATGTCGCTCGCCTCCCGTACGGCGCTCTCGGCCGCCGAGAGGTCGGTGGCGCAGCCGCGCAGGGAGCGGCGGGCCTCGGCGGCGGACTGCCGGGCCTCGTCGAGGCTGCCGGGGTAGGTGTCGGGGGTTTCGGCGGTGTCGTCCGCGCCGTTGTCCCGGAGCAGGTCGCGCAGGAGGGCGGCGGTCTCGTCGAAGCCGCCCGCGGAGTCCTCGGCGGTGCGGTGGGCGTGGAGCAGTTCGGCGTGGGCGGCGCGGGCGGTGTCCAGGGCTCCGTCGGCGGCGGCCCGTTCGGACGTGGCCGTGCGCAGGAGGCCCTGGGCCTGTTCGGCGTCCGCCGGGGACAGCTCGTCGGACAGCTCGGTGTGGTGCGGCTCGTCGTCCTGCGGTGCGAGCCGTTCCGCCTCGCCGCGCAGCCGGCCGAGCTGCTCGCTGGCGGTGGAGGCGCGGGTCTCCAGGAGCTGGACCAGCGATTCGGCCCGTGCCGCCGCCGCCTGACGGGAGGGGCCGTCCGCGCCGTCGGTCCCTTCGAGGAGCTGGGCCGCGCGGGTGCGGACCTTGTTGGTGAGGCGGTCGAGCTCGGCGAGCGCGGCGCTCTCGTCGCTCTCGGCACGGGCCTGTTCGGCGCGCAGGTCGGCGCCGACGCCCACCTTCTCGTACAGCTGGGACGCGGCGCGGTAGGCCTCGCGCAGGGTGGGCAGGGCGGTGCGGACCGTGTCCGGTCCGGGCTCCGGGAGCACTTCCGGGGCGCCGGCGATCTCGGCCCGCTCGGCGCGCAGGGCCCGTGCGGTGCGGCGGGCGTCGTCCCCGGCGCGCTGGGCGGCCCTGCGGTCCTCGTCGGCGGCGCGGGCCCGGTCCAGATACACGGTGGCGCGGGCTTCGGATTCGGCGGCCTCGTCGACCAGTTCACGCAGACGCAGCTGCCACCCGGCGCGCTCACGGAGGCGGAAGGCGAGCCCGGCGAGGGCGTCGGCGGCACGGCGGGCGCGCTGTGCGGTCTCCTGGCGCTCGTCGCGGACGCGGGCGGTGTCGGCGGCGGCCTCGTCGGCCTCGGCGCGGACCGAGCGGGCCTCCGCGAGAGCCACTCGGGCCGTTTCGGCGGCGGTACGGGCGGCGGCGGCAGCGGCCGCGAGCTCGGCGAGCATCCCTGGCGGGCAGTCGGCGCGCCAGGAGCCGATCCGGGCGGCGAGCGAGCGGTCGCCGGTGAGCCGGGCGGCGAGGGTCCTGATGTCCTCGTCACGGGCGGTGGCCCTGCTCCGGAGCGCCTGCCGCTCCTCGTCCGCGGCGTGCTCGTCGTGCATGGCCGGGTTCGGCGGGACGAGGAAGACGCCGTCCGTGTGCCCGTCCGTGCCGGGGGCGGGGACGGGTGCGAGGAGCGCGGCGGCGGTGCCGACGGCGACGGCGGACCGGGGCAGGAGGGCCGCGGCCCCCAGGACCTCACGGGCGCGGGCGTGCGAGTCGGGGTCGGTGATGACGACGCCGTCGACCAGCTCGGGACGGGCGGCGAGCACCGAGGCGTGGTCGGCCGGGTCGACGGCCTGCGCGAGGTAGCGCCAGCCGGGCAGGGCGGGAATGCCGTGCTCGCCGAGGTATTCGACGGTGGCGAGGACGTCGGGGCCCGGCGGGAGCAGGCCGCCGTCGCCGAGCGCGCCGAGGATCCGCGCGTCGTCGGCCGCGGCGGTGCGCAGGTCGAAGAGCCTGCGTTCGGCCGCGGCGATGCCCTGGTCGAGGAGGTCGCGGAGCTCGTCGGCGCTCCGGTCGAACTCCTCGGCGGTCAGGGGCCGCGGTGCGCCGTCGGTGTCCTCGGCGACAGCCGTCGTGGTGCCGGCCCGGCGGCCGGCGACGGGCGCGGTGGGCCGGCCGTCGTCCTCGGGGGCGCCGGTGGTGTCCCGGTGCGCGGTGGCGTACGGCTCGCCCGGCTCCGTGCCGGTGCCCGTCCCCGTGCCGGGGGTGCGGGCGCCTCGGCGGGGGTGCGGTACCCCGGTGGCCGACGGCAGGCTCAGCAGGTCCGCGAGGCGGTCGTCGGCGGCGATCGATCCGGCGGCCCCGAGCTCGTCCTCGTAGGACTGCTCCGCGGCCTTCGCCCCGTCCGCGGCCCGTGCCGCGGCGAGCTCGGCGCGGCTCTCGTCGGCCGCCGCCTCCCTGGCGAGGTCGGCCGCCGCCCGCGCGGCGTCCCGGGCGGTGTCCCAGGCGGCGACGGCCGACTGTTCGGCGTCGCTCGCGGCGAGGGCGGCGCGGGCCGGGTCGGCGTCGGGCGCGGTGTTGTCGAGCCAGCCCGCCCGGACCGCTTCGGTGGTCTCCTGCTCCACCTCGGCCAGCCGCTGGCGCAGGTGTCCGGCCTCGCTGCGGGCGCGCTGGGCCTCGGTGGCGGCGATCGTGGCGTCGCGGTGGGCCCGCTCGCCGGTGGCCTGGAGGGTGTCGGAACGCTCCTCCTCCTCGTTGGCCACCCGCTCGCCGTCCTCGGCGGCGGTGTGCAGGGCCCGTACGAGATCGGCGGCGGCCGTGGCACGGGCGGCGAGGGCGGGCGCCGCGTCGCGTTCGGCCTCGCGGATGGCGACGGCGACCCTGGCCGAACGGTCGGCGGCGGCCCGGTGGCGCAGGACCGCTTCGGCGGCCTGCCAGGCGGCGTGCAGGGTCCTGGCCTCGCCCAGCTCACGACGCTGGGCGGCGGCGCCCTTCTCGGCGGCGGTCAGGGCCAGCGACGCGTGCCGGTAGGCCAGTTCGGCGGCGATCAGGGCACGGTGGCTCCGGGTCGCCTCGGCCTCGGTGACGGTGTGGGCGGCGGCGGTGACCTGCTGGGCCAGCTCCGCGGTGCGGCCGCGTTCCTCGGCGGCGCGGGCGGCGAGGCGGCGGGCGAGGGTGCGGGTGCGCCGTTCTGCGCCCGCGTGGATGTCGCGGGTACGGGAGCGGGTGGCGGTGGCCTCGACGATCCGGCCCAGCAGATCGACCGAGCCCGCGGTGAAGTCGCGTTCGGCGGTGAGTTCGGCGCGGCGGCCCAGCTTGTTGCCGAAGCCGCTGACCAGGTCGGCGAGGCCGTCGGTGTCGCGGGTGTCGGTGACGGCGCGGAGGAGCAGGTCGGTGAAGTCGGAGTCCTTCTTGACCGCGAAGAGCCCGGCGGCCTCACCCTCGTCGGCGTTCATCTCGCGCTGGTAGCGGAAGAGTTCGGGGTCCAGGCCGAGGTCGCCGAGGTGCTCGTTCCAGCGGTCGTGGATCTCTTCCCAGTGCACGTCGAGGTGCTGGTAGAACTTGCCCGCGTCCATCAGCGCGTCGCGGAAGCCCTTCATGGTGCGGCGCCTGCCCTGAGCGCCGGAGGCGCCTTCCGCCGGGCGGACCACGGAGGTGGCCTCGGCGACCGGGAGGCTGTCCAGGCTGAGTCCGGGGCCGGGGCGGAAGGAGTACCAGGCCTCGGCGAACTTGCGCGGGTCGTTGGAGACCTGACGTCCCCGCCATTCGCTGACCTTGCCGACGACGACGCATTCGCCGGTGAGGGTGTGCTGCCACTCCAGGGCGACATGGCCGCAGTCGTCGGCGAGCAGGAACTTGCGCAGGACGCCGGAGCTGGCGCCGCCCAGGGTGTTGCGGTGGCCGGGCAGCATCACCGAGAAGATCAGCTTGAGCAGGACGGACTTGCCGCCGCCGTTCTCCAGGAAGAGCACACCCGCCGGCGCCGGACGGCGCGGCGGGCCGACCGGCTCCTCCTCGAAGAACTCGGCCTGGGCCGGCGCGGGGTCGGGAACGGGCTCGCCCACTCCGCGCAGGTCGAGGACGGTGTCGGCGTAGCGCGCACCGGCAGGCCCGATGGAGTAGAGGCGGACCCGGGACAACTCGTACATGGCGGCGGACTCTCGTCGTTCGGAAAGCGGGTGCGGAGCGGCGGTTGCGGGGCGGCTTCAGGCGTGGAAGGGCAGGCCCGCGTCGGCGGCCAGCTCCAGGCTGTCGGGGTCGGGCGGGGGCAGCAGCGTGGCCGTGCCGTCGGTGACGGGGACGACCCCCAGATCCAGCAGCTCGGCCATGGCGGCGCTGCCCGCCATGTCGCGTACCTGGAGCTGGTAGCGGGCGGTGGTGCGGTAGGCGCCGCCCGCGTCGTCCCCGGTGCGCTGGAGGAAGCCGGAGTCGGTGAGGAAGGCGACGGCCTTGCCGATGATGCCGGTGGTGGAACCGGCCAGCCGCCGGGCGTCCTTGGTCGCTCCGGTGGCGCTGCGGCGGGCGTAGATCCGCCACCCGGCCTCCAGCCCCGGGGCGTCGGTGGCCGGGTCGCTGTTGTCGCCCTGCTCCTCGGCGCGCTCCTCCAGCCGGTGGCAGGCCTGACGGACGAACGCGTCGACCCCGTTGACCGTGATGCGGCCGATGTACGCGTCGTCGGCGAGGTCCTCGGGGCGGGGGAAGGCCATGGCCGCGACGGCGAGGTGGGCGAGGCCGTGCAGGAAGCGGTCGGCGGCGTCGGAGGAGGCGCGGCGGGCGTAGTCGCCCATGCGTACGGCGAAGACCGAGTCCTCGCCCGCCGTCACCGCCATGCCGGCCCGGGTGGACACCTCCAGGACGATGAGTCCGAGCCCGGTGGCGACGGCGTCGGCGAGCCGGGCGAAGGCGGGCTCCTCGCGGTAGCGGCGGAGCAGTTCGGCGTACTCGGCGTCGCGTGCGGGAAGCAGCTTGGGCTGGAGTCCGAAGGAGACCAGCCGTGCGGCGTCGGCGGCGTCGGCCGGGGTGACCGGCGCACCGGTGGCCGTCTCGGCCGCCGGTGCGGGGTCGGTGCTGTGCGTGGCATGCGGGCCGGACGGCTCGCCCCACACGTCGGTGTGCTCGGCGTGGTGGTCGCTCACGGCCGTGGCTCCTTGCTGCGGAAAGGCTTCGGTACGGGGCGGGGCGCGAGCCGTACGGCACGGCGGGGCGCGAGCCGTACGGGGCGGTGTCCGGGCCCGGGTGGCACGGGGTGGGGGGCGGCGGTCATGAGGCCTCCTTGCGGTCGGCGGCCATTCCGGCCGCGTCCAGCAGAGCGGTGCCCACTATGAGGTCGGCGCCGCCGAACTCCGGGTCGTCCAGCTCCGTACCGTCGTCGACCGCGAACAGCAGGCGCCGCTCGCCCTGGCGGTAGGCGGTACCGACGGGCGGGCTGGCGGCGTGGACGGCGAGCAGGGCGACCAGGTACGGCAGTTCGGGATCGCTGAGCCGGGCCTCGGCGAGCAGACCGGAGAGCCGGCGCGGTGCGTCGTGCTCCAGGTCGAGCAGGGTCATGGCGCTCGCGAGCTGGTCCTCGCTGAACCGGCTGTCGTCCGGCGTGGCGATCAGATCGGGCTCGGGCATCTCCGCGCCCAGGTGCTCCCGCTCCAGGGGCGGGGTGAGGAGCATGTCGACCAGGTCTCCCACGCGTACGGACGTGGGGGTGCGCAGTCCCGTCCCGTGCGCGAAGAAGGCGTCGGTGGCGCGGATCGACTGTTCGACGGGGAGCGGGAGCAGCGGGGCGACCAGCTGGCCGTACAGGTCGAGGCCCACCCGGGCGGTGGGGGCGGCGAACGCCTGGCGGTCCTGTTCGGCGCGGAACAGCGGTCCGGCCTCCAGCAGCCGGGACTGGAGCTGGGTGTGGCGGCGGATGCAGTCCTTGACGATGTCGACCAGCTCGGCGGCGCGCCGCTTGTGCTCGGGTTCCTCGGCCTCGTCACGCGCCTTGCGGATGTTGGTGAGGATCGCGTTCTCGTGGCGGTAGCGGTCGGCCACGTGGTCCAGGGCTTCGTCGATCATGTCCGGGACCGTGTTGAGCCAGTCGACCGCGCGCACATTGCGCCGGGTCGCCTCCAGGGTCCTGCGGAGCGTCTGCGCGTACTGCACGGTGCGGTAGCGGGCCTGCTCGGCGGCGAGCTGGGCATCGGCGAGGCGGCCCCGGCTGATCAGGACCTCCAGTTTCACCTCGGCGGCGATCTGGGCGCTGGTGACGTCGGTGTCCAGGGCGCCGACGAGGACGTTGACCGCCTCGTCGGTGGCGCGGAGGTAGACGGTGCCGCCGTACCCCGGGACCTCCTCGATCAGCTTGAAGTCGTAGTCCCGGCGGACGTAGACGCCGTCCGGCCCGAAGGTGCCGTACACCGCACGGAATCCGCGGTCGACGCTCCCGACGTTGATCAGGTTCTCCAGGACCCAGCGGGCGACCCGTTCGTGCTCGGCGACGGGGCGCCGCGGGGCCTGCGCGCCCACCCGGGGCAGGAGTCTGGCCACTATCTGGTCGTGGTCGGCACCCGTGTCGAAGTCCATGTTGAGCGTGACCAGGTCGATGGCGGCGAGGGCGACCTCCGCCATCGCGTAGACCGTGTACTCACCGGCCAGGTTCGCCTTGCGGACGTCGAGATCGTGCAGCGGCGCCGTGCAGGCGAGCGCGCGCAGCCGCCGCGAGAGCCCCTCGTCGGCGGCGGGGCCCGGGGCAGGCCGCGGCCCCGCGCTGAGCTGGGGCGCAGCGTTGTCCGTGTAGGCAGGCGAAGTCACGTGGGACAGATTAGGTCCTCGCACTGACAACGGTCGAAACGGCGCAGAAGCGACCGCCCCGGCCCGGGTGTTCCGTGAGCCGGGAGATGCCCGGTGCACCGTACCGGACGACCGGCGCGCACCGCGGGGAGCCGGCCCGCGCACTCTACCGGGAGCGCTGCGCGCACGGCGGGACCGGCCCCGCGTCACCCCGTGGGCGGCCCGTATCCGCCGCCTCCCGGCGTGCGCAGGACCAGGACGTCCCCGGCGTCCAGCCCGATGGTGTCGCAGCCCTTCAGCTCCGTGACCGTCGTGCCGTCGGCGCGCTCGATGTGCTGGCTTCCCAGCGCGCCCGGTCCGCCGCCCGCCATGCCGTAGGGAGGGACGCGCCGGTGGCCGGAGAGCAGGTCCAGTGTGACCGGTTCGAGGAAGCGGATCCGGCGCTCCACGCCCCGGCCCCCGTGCCACCGGCCCGCCCCTCCGCTTCCCTCCCGCACCCCGAAGCTCTCCAGCAGGACGGGCAGGCGCCACTCCAGGACTTCGGGGTCGGTGAGCCGGGAGTTGGTCATATGGGTCTGTACGGCGTCGGTGCCGTCGAAGCCCTCCCCCGCTCCGGAGCCGCTCGCGACCGTTTCGTAGTACTGGACACGGTCGTTGCCGAAGGTGACGTTGTTCATCGTGCCGGACCCCTCGGCCTGCTCCCCCAGGGCCGCGTAGAGGGCCCCGGTGATGGCCTGGGAGGTCTCCACATTGCCCGCGACGGTCGCCGCCGGAGGGACGGGTGACAGCATCGAGCCCTCCGGGACGCGTACCTCCAGGGGTTTGAGGCAGCCACTGTTGAGCGGGATGTCCTCGGTGACCAGGGTCCGGAAGACGTACAGGACGGCGGCCATGACGACGGATCCGGGCGCGTTGAAGTTGCCCGTCTGCTGGGGCGAGGTGCCGGTGAAGTCGAGTACGGCGCCGCGGGCGGCCCGGTCCACTCTCAGCGCCACTTCGATCACGGCGCCGTTGTCGGTCTCGTAGCGGCAGGAGCCGTCGTCCAGCCCGGCGATGATCCGGCGTACGGATTCCTCGGCGTTGTCCTGGACGTGGCCCATGTACGCCTCGACGACATCCGCTCCGAACCGGTCCACCATGCGCCGCAGTTCGGTGATGCCCTTCTCGTTGGCGGCGATCTGGGCGCGCAGGTCGGCGAGGTTGGTCTCCGGGGCGCGCGAGGGGTAGGGGGCGGAGGTGAGCAGCTCCCGGGTCTCGGACTCGCGCAGCCGGCCGTCACGTACCAGGAGCCAGTTGTCGAACAGCACGCCCTCCTCCTGGACGGTGCGGCTGAAGGCGGGCATGGAGCCGGGGGTGATGCCGCCGATCTCGGCGTGGTGCCCGCGCGAGGCGACCAGGAATCGCAGCGTGGCCCTCGCGCCCCCGTCCCGGCCCTCGCTCATCTCGCTGCCGCCACCGTCGTTGCCGTCCCCGCCGCCGTCGCCGCCGTCGCTGTCGTCGCTGTCGAACACCGGCGTCACGACCGTCACATCGGGCAGGTGGGTGCCGCCGTGGTACGGGTCGTTGATGGCGTACACGTCGCCGGGGCGCATCGTTCCCGCGTTGCGCCGCAGGACCTCCTTGATGGACTCCCCCATCGAACCCAGGTGCACCGGAATGTGCGGCGCGTTGGCGATGAGGTTGCCCTCGGCGTCGAAGAGGGCGCAGGAGAAGTCCAGCCGCTCCTTGATGTTGACGGAGTGGGCCGTGTTCTCCAGGCGCACGCCCATCTGCTCGGCGATCGACATGAAGAGGTTGTTGAACACCTCCAGCATCACCGGGTCCACCCGGGTGCCGACCGCGGTCCGGTCGGGGCGCGGGCGTGCCCGGGTCAGGACCAGATGGCCGGTCGGGCTGCCCGCGGCCTGCCAGCCGGGGTCCACGACGGTGGTGGCATCGTCCTCGGCGACCACGGTGGGGCCGGTCACGGTGTCCTCGGGGCGCAGGTCCTCCCGCCGGAACAGCGGGACCCGCTGCCATCGGCCGTCGGCGTACATCCGTACCGTGTCCCGGCGCCGCGGTGCGCCCCCGCTCGCCGCGGCGCCGGGCCGGTACGGGGTGTGCGGCCCGGCCGTTCCGGTCGCCTCCACCGAGACCGCCCCGACGACGAGCGGCTTGTCCATCGTGAAGCCGTAGCGGGCCCGGTGGACGGAGGTGAACTCCTCGGTCATGGCGGCCACGGTGTCCAGGGCGACGGGCAGCGCCGCGTCCGTGCCCGCGTACCGCAGCAGCACCCGGGCCCCGGTGCTGACGGCGGAGTCGGGGATCCCGTCGGCACGGAGGTCGGCACGGGTCCGGTCGGCCAGTCGGGCGCAGAGCCGGTCCACCCGCTCGCGGGCGGGCTCGTCCAGTTCTGCCTCGACGGACTGTTCGCGCATCGCGGTGGCGTCGGCGAGGCCGATCCCGTACGCGGAGAGCACCCCGGCGAGCGGCGGTACGAGGACGGTGTCGATGCCGAGTGCGTCGGCGACCGCGCAGGCGTGCTGGCCGCCCGCTCCGCCGAAGGCGGTCAGGGCGTAGCGGGTGATGTCATGGCCGCGTTGTACGGAGATCTTCTTGACGGCGTTCGCCATGTTCAGCACGGCGATCTCCAGGAATCCCGCGGCGGTCTCGGCCGCGGTGGGGCGGTTCCCGGTCGCCGCGGCCACCTCGGCGGCCAGGGCGTCGAAGCGCTCGCGCACCAGGTCCGCGTCGAGGGGCAGATCCCCGTCCGGTCCGAAGACGGCGGGGAAATGGGCCGGCTGGACCCGGCCGAGCATCACATTGGCGTCCGTGACGGTGAGCGGTCCGCCGCGCCGGTAGCAGGCCGGGCCGGGAACGGCGCCCGCCGAATCGGGGCCGACCCGGTAGCGGCGGCCGTCGAAGTGCAGGAGGGACCCGCCGCCGGCCGCGACCGTGTGGATGCGCATCATGGGCGCGCTCATCCGGACCCCGGCCACCTGCGTGCCGAGCTCCCGCTCGAACTCGCCCGCGTAGTGCGACACATCGGTGGACGTACCGCCCATGTCGAAGCCGATGACCCGGTCGTATCCCGCCTGCTGCGACGTGCGGGCCATTCCGACGACGCCGCCGGCCGGTCCGGAGAGCACGGCGTCCTTGCCTCGGAAGCGGGCGGCCTCGCGCAGGCCGCCGTTGGACTGCATGAACATCAGCCGGATTCCGGGGAGTTCGGCCGCGATCCCGTCGACGTACCGGCGCAGGACCGGCGAGAGGTAGGCGTCCACGACCGTGGTGTCGCCGCGCGGTACGAGGCGGATCAGGGGGCTGACCTCGTGGGAGCTGCTGACCTGGGTGAAGCCCGCCTCGCGGGCGGCGTCGGCGACGGCCCGTTCGTGGGCGGGGTGGCGGTAGCCGTGCATGAGGACGACGGCGGCGCTGCGCAGGCCGTCGGCGTACGCGGCTCTCAGCCCCTCCGCCACCGGGGCGAGGTCCAGGGGTCTGACGGTCCGTCCCCCGGCGTCGATCCGCTCCGGGACCTCGATCACCCGGTCGTGGACGGCCTCGGGGAGCACGATATGCCGGTCGAAGAGGCGGGGGCGGTTCTGGTACGCGATTCTCAGCGCGTCCCGGAAGCCCTGGGTGATGAGGAGGACGGTGGGTTCGCCGCGGCGCTCCAGCAGGGCGTTGGTCGCCACGGTGGTGCCCATCTTCACGACCGCGATCCGGTCGGCGGGCACCGGGTCGGCGGGGCCCAGACCGAGCAGCAGCCGGATCCCGGCGACCGCCGCGTCGCGGTAGCGCCCGGGGTCGTGCGAGAGGAGCTTGCGGGTGATCAGACGGCCGTCGGGGTGGCGGCCCACCACATCGGTGAAGGTACCGCCCCTGTCGATCCAGAACTCCCAGCGTCCGGTCATTCCGTCATTCTGGCCCGGAGCGCGGGGGCGGGCGGGGAAGGACTTCGCGGGGCGTGGCGGAGTCCCCCTCCCGGCGCGTCCGGTGCCCGGGTCCCCCGTCGGGTGACCGGATCCGCCGGACCGGTCACCGCCCGGCGCGTACGTCCGGGCGTTCGCGCGTGTCAGACAGCCGGTGCGTCGGGCCCGATCCTGCTGCGTACCGCGGTCTGCACCTCGGCCTCCTCGGCCGGGTCCGCGGCCAGCCGGCGCAGGCGCTCGGCGACCCGGATGTCCCCGGTCTCGGCGTGGAGCGCGGCGAGCTCCCGGGTGGTCTCCTCGCAGTCCCACAGGCACTCCACCGCGAATCCGGTGGCGAAGGACGGGTCGGTGGCGGCCAGGGCCCGCGCGGCCCGGCCGCGCAGGTGCGAGGAGGACGTCTCGCGGTAGACATGGCGCAGCACGGGCGCGGCGCAGGCGATGCCCAGGCGGCCGGTGCCGTCGACGAGGGTCCACAGCCGCCGGGCGTCGGCGCCGTCGCCGCGTACGGCTTCGCGCAGGGCGCCGAGGACGAGCGGGGCGTCCTGGGCCGTTCCCCGGCAGGCGAGGATCCCGCCGGCCGAGGCGCCGAGCGCGTCGGGCCGGTGGGCCCAGCTCCGCGCCCGGTCCACGGCGGCTTCACCGGGCATCCGCTCGAACGCGGCGACGGCCGCATCGGCGACGGAGCGCGCGGGGCTGAGGGCGGCGGCCTCGATGAGGTCGAGCACGGCCGGGTCCTGGGCCTCGACGAGATAGTGCAGCGCGGCGCAGCGGGCGCCCTCGGGGCCGCTGCGGGCCGCCTCGACGATCATCGGCCGGTCGTCGGGGCCGGCGACCGCGGCGAGGCAGCGGGCGGCCGGGACGTGCAGTTCGCTGCCGCGTTCCAGTGCCTGCTGGGCCCAGTCGAAGACGGCCTGGACGCTCCAGCCGGGGCGCGGGCCACCAGGGCGCATCTGGCGCTGCCACCGGTCGAACGAGCCCTGTTCGGTGGCGGCTCTGACCCGGGCGCCGACCTCGTCGCGCGGATCGTCGGCCCACAGCCGCCAGGGGCGCGGTTCGAAGGCGTCCCGTACGGCGACGGCCAGGTCGGCGGCGCCTTCCTCGGTGGCCGGGAAGCGGCCGAGGACGGGCACGGCCAGTGAGCGCAGCCCCGCGTCGTCGTCGCGCAGGGCGAGCTCGTCGAGCGCCCAGGCCCAGTTGGCCCCGGTGGCCGCGTACCGCCGCAGCAGCGCCAGGGCGTCCGCACGTCCGTAGGAGGCGAGGTGCCCCAGGACCGCGAGCGCCAGGCCCGTCCGGGAGTCCTCGGTGTCGAGGTGGTCCTCGGGATCGCGCAGGTGCCGCTCGATCTCCTCGATGCCGCCGTCGAGATCGAGGTACAGGCGGGCGTAGTAGAGGGAGCGGTTCTCGACCTGCCAGTCGTGCCGCGGATCGCTCAGGACGCAGTGGTTGAGGGCCGCGAGGGCCTCGGGGCGCGGTGCGGCGAGTGCGTGGAGCGTGCCGTCGCCGCGGCCCCTCTGCAACAGGCCGAGCAGGGTGCCGCTCGGCGCTATGAACGGATCGAACATGGAAAATGCCTCACATCAAGCTGTCGACGCAACCGGGACTGTGCCGTTCCACGTGCCCGAGGGCACTATGCCGCGCAGCAACATGATCGGCCGACCGCCGTCTTCTGCCTGGTGTAGACCATCTTCCTCTGCCTCTCGTCGGTGGTCCGGAGCGGACCCGCGACGTCATGATGACCCAGCCATTTCGCCACCGCGACCACATTTACGACGGACCGGTCACGGGACATACCGGCGGGCATGCCGCACGGCAGGCCCGCGGGCGCCTCAGCGGGCACCGAAGAGTTCCAGCAGGTCGGCCTTGCCGAACACGTGCGCCGTGTCCAGCGCGGACGGCGTTCCGGCGGCCGGATCGGCGCCCGCGGCGAGCAGCGCCTCGATCACGGTCCGCTCGCCCTTGAAGACGGCTCCGGCGAGCGGTGTCTGCCCCCGGTCGTTGGCCCGGCCCGGGTCGGCGCCGCGGGCGGCGAGGGCGGTGACCGCCGCCGCGTGCCCGTGATAGGCGGCGAGCATCAGCAGCGAGTCGCCCCGGTCGTTGGTGAGGTTGGCGGGCACACCCGCGTCGACGTACGCGACGAGCGCGTCGGTCTCACCGCGGCGGGCCAGGTCGAAGACCTTGGCCGCCAGCTCGACCACCTCGGGATCGGGGGTTTCGCTCATCGGACGGACCGCCTTCCATAACCGTTCATGCTGCCGCTGACCAGGTGGGGTGCACGGCACAGGGCCGTACGAGTGAATCGACAGGGTACTGCTCCGGGTCCGACATGCCCCGGCCCGGATGCGGCAACACATCACCGCGAGTGACTCCTGCCCGGCACGGGAGCCGAAATGCTCCTCCGGGCAACCAACTTCCGTCTGCCAATCAGGTGAAAATCATCACTTTTCACCTGATTGTCCTCTTTATCGTATAGATACTTCCTGTGAGCCTGGAAGGACTCATGGTGACTGTCCCCCCAACCAGGAGAACACTCATGATCCTTTCCATCTCGGGCGTCGTCCTGCTCGGCATCATCGTCTTCCTGTTCTTCAAGAAGGACGGGCTCAAGGCGTCGCACGCCCTCATCTGTGCCCTGTTCGGCTTCTATCTGGCCGGCACCGCCATCGCTCCGAGCATCACAGCGGGCGGGGCGAGCCTCGCCGGCCTGCTGGGCGGGATCAAGTTCTGACGCTCCGCGACCGCTTCCACCCCCTTCAGGAGACAGATGTGGCCCGGCGACCACTCCCCCGCATTCTGACCAGCGGCAGCGCTTCGATCGCTCGCAGTCGAGAGTTCGCGCGCACGGCCGCCGACAGCGCCACCGACGTGCTCCAGCCACTGATCACGGTCACCCGTGGTCTGCGGCTGCTGGCCGTGGCGGGCCGGCGGAGGTGGGTGGCGACCCCCAAGGAGCGGCGTGGCCCCATGCTGTTCCTCGGCGCGGCCTGTGTACTCGTGGTGGCGCTCATCCCGTACGGGCCCGGAATGGCCGTGATCACGGTGATGGGCGCCGCCGCATGGACGGGCCGGGAACGCACCCCGGTGAGAACCGGGCCCGACGAGGCGGAGACCGGGCGGCTGCAGTCGCTCTACGACGCGCTCGTGCCCTACTTCTCCGTGGCCGACGACCCCGGTCCGCTGTTCTCCCACGGCGGTGACTGGGAAAAGGTCTTCAGCGGCTTCACCTTCGACGGCGACGGGCGCCTCACCCGCCTCCAGGTGACGTACCCGGCGTACTTCACCGACGGCGAGGAGTCCTCGCGGGCCCGGATCGAGCAGTTGCTGCACGCCAAGTCGGGCCGCGGCCGTGAGTACCGCTTCGCCTGGGACGAGGAGGCCAACCAGCTCGTGATGACCGTGCTCGGCCCGCTCCCCACCTCCATCGCCGCCCAGCGCTTCGTCACCTCCCCCGGCGAGACGGTCCTCGGCTTCACCGACGCGGACGCGGTCCGGCGCACCGTGCCGGTACGGGACGGCGAGGAGACCCGTGACGCCTCCCCCGTCGTCTGGCGGACCGGCGCCCGCTCCACGGAACCGCATCTGCTGGCCGTCGGGCAGCCCGGCAGCGGCACCACGACCCTGCTGCGCTCCATCGCCCTCCAGGCCCTCCAGCACGGCGACGTCCTCGTCGTCGAAGGCAGCGGAACGGGCGAGTACGGCTGTCTGACCGGGCGGGCCGGAGTCCTCGCCGTGGAGTGCGGGCTCTCCGGAGCGCTGGCGGCCCTCGAATGGGCCGCGCACGAGACGGAGCGGCGCCTGATCACCGCCAACCGCGCACGGCAGGCCGGGCATCCCGCCCCCGACGACATCAGGCGCCCGCTCTGGATCCTGCTGGACCGGCCCAGCGCCCTCGCGCCCCTCGCGGCGGCCGACGGGCGGCCCGATCCGCAGGAACTGCTCCAGGTGCCGCTGCGGCACGGCCGGGCGGCGGGGGTCATCGTGGTCATGACCGACCAGTTCGACTGCCTGGACAGCCTCACGGAGACCGTACGGACGCACACCCGGGCCCGGGTCGTCCTCGGCCCGGCCTCGCACGAACAGGCCGAGTCCGTGCTGGGTGTCCGGCCGCACACCACGCCGGCCGCCGAGGTCCCGGCGGGCCGGGGGTACGCCCGGCTCGGCACCGGTCCGGTGCTGCGGCTCCAGGTGCCGGCCACACCGGACCCGCACGACGACGCCACCAGCGAGACGCACCGCCGGGCGGTGCTGGACCTGCTGCCCGGCCACGAGACGCCGCTGGACGCGGACGCCGCCGAGCCGCTGCCCGTTCCCGTGCCCGTTCCCGTGCCCGTGCCCGTCGAAGCGATCCCGGCAGAAACGGTTCCGGCGGAAGAACCGGTGGAAGCGGTTCCGGCCGGGACCGGGTCCCTCGGCACGGTGCCCGTCGAGGCGGTGCCGAGGGACACCAGGGCGCCGGAGCCGGCGGGCAGGCCCCAGCCCGCGGTCGCAGAGGGATGACGCCCCCGTCCCGTACGGCCCGGGGCGGACAGCGGATCTCCGGGTCCGCCGTCCGTCCGGCGCCGTACGGGACGGGGCCGGGGCGCTCAGGCCACGAAGCTCCGCGGGGTCTCCACCCCGGCGCCCGCACCCGACCTCACCAGCTCGGCGGCGGCGGCGAGCCGCACGGCCGCCTCGTCCGCCACCGGGCCGCCCACCGTGAACGGAAGCCGCACATAGCCCTCGAACGCCCCGTCCACGCCGAACCGGGGGCCGGACGGCACCCGGACGCCGACCCGCTCGCCCGCCACCGCCAGCCGGGACCCGGAGAGGCCGCCCGTACGTACCCAGAGGGTCAGCCCGCCGCGCGGGGTCTCGAACTCCCAGTCGGGCAGTTCCCGGCGCAGCGCGGCGATCAGGTCGTCGCGGTTCTCCCGGGCCTGGCCGCGCCGGACCTCCACCGCCTGCTCCCAGCCGCCGGTCCGCATCAGCCAGTTGATGGCGAGCTGTTCCAGTACCGGTGTGCCCATGTCGGCGTACGCGCGGGCGGCCACCAGGCTGCGGATCACATCCGGGGCGGCCCGCACCCAGCCGATCCGCATCCCGGCCCAGAACGCCTTGCTCGCCGAACCCACGGTCAGGACCGTGCTGCCCGCGGGATCGAAGGCGCAGACGCGGCGCGGCATCTCGGTATCGGCGTCCAGGCGCAGTTCGTTCATGGTCTCGTCGACGACCAGGACCGTACCGGCGGAGCGGGCCGCGTCGACCAGGGCCCTGCGCTGCTGTTCGTCGGCCAGCGCGCCGGTCGGGTTGTGGAAGTCGGCGACGACGTAGGCGAGCCGGGGGGCCGAATCGCGCAGCGCCTGCCGCCAGCGGTTCATGTCCCAGCCGCGCAGCCCCTCCTCCATCGCCACCGGCACCAGGCGGGCGCCGGCCTCGCGCATCAGCTGGAGGATGTTGGCGTAGCTGGGCGACTCCACCGCGATGCGCTCACCGCGTCCGGCGAAGAGGTGGCAGATGGCGTCTATCGCGCCCATGGCGCCGGTGGTGACCATGATCTGTTCCGGCATCGTCGGAATGCCGCACTCGATGTAGCGGTCGGCGATCATCTGCCGCAGCGCGGGCAGACCCGCCGGGTAGTCACCATGGGTGTGCGCGTACGGAGGCAGCTCCTCCAGCGCGCCCTGGACGGCGCGGGTCAGCCATGGCTCGGGGGCGGGCAGCGAGGCGCAGCCCAGGTCGATCATCGAGCCCAGCGACTCCGGGGGGAGCGGTTCGAGTCCGCGGGCCGGCAGCGGGTTTCCCGCCGGGACCGCGGTCCAGCTGCCGGCGCCGCGGCGGGACTCCAGGAACCCCTCGGCCCGCAGGGCCTCGTAGGCGGCGGCCACCGTGGTCCGGCTGAGGGCCAGGGCCAGGGCCAGTTCACGTTCGGCGGGCAGCCGGGCGGCGACCGGGACCCGGCCTTCGAGGACGAGCAGCCGCACCCCGTCGGCGAGCGCCCGGTAGGCGGGCGGTCTGCGGCTGCCCGATCCGGCCGGCCGGGGCTGCTGGGCCTGGAGCTGCCGGGCGAGCTGCGCGGCCCCCACCGTCGAAGTCCATTGCACCATCGAAATCAGTCCACCTTCCTCGGATTGGCCATGGTTGGTGGCCAATCCCCCGCCCCAGAGTAACCGTGAAGCAGTCCACAACCACCACATCAGGGGGCACCACTTGTTCAGGACCACCACCCCGAGCGGAACCCACCTCACGCGGCGGCTGGTCCAGCTGTACGTCGGTCTGGCGTTGTACGGCGCGAGTGCGGCTCTCCTGGTACGTGCCGGGCTGGGCCTGGAGCCGTGGGGCGTACTGCACCAGGGCCTCGCCGAACTGACCGGCATATCCATCGGCGTCGTCTCGATCATCGTCGGCGCGGTCGTCCTGCTGCTCTGGATCCCGCTCCGGCAGCGCCCCGGGCTCGGCACCGTGTCGAACGTCTTCGTGGTCGGCCTGGCCATGGACGGCACCCTCGCCCTGCTGCCCGAGACGCACGGGCTCGCGGCGCGGATCCCGCTGATGCTCGCGGGCATCGTGTTCAACGGGGTGGCGACGGGGCTGTACATCGCGGCCCGGTTCGGCCCCGGCCCGCGCGACGGGCTGATGACCGGCCTGAACCGGGTCACCGGGCAATCCATCCGGCTGGTCCGCACGGCGATAGAGGTGGCCGTCGTGGTGACCGGCTTCCTGCTCGGCGGCTCGCTCGGCGTCGGCACGGTCGTCTACGCGCTGGCGATCGGCCCCCTCGCCCAGATCTTCCTGCGGGTGTTCGCCGTCCCCGCGCCGGCCGAGGGCCCCGGGGACGTTGCCGCCACGACACCGGAGCAGTCCATACTGCCGCAGTGAACTCAGGACGCCACCCCTATCTGGACCACCCCACGACGATCCCGTTCGCCCACCGCGGCGGGACGGCGAACGGGGTGGAGAACACCGCGGCCGCCTTTCGCAGGGCGGCCGCCGCGGGTTACCGCTACTTCGAGACCGATGTGCACACCACGGCCGACGGGCGGCTCGTCGCCTTCCACGACGCCACGCTGGACCGGGTGACGGACGCGCGGGGCCGGATATCGCAGCTGCCGTGGAGCGAGGTGAGCAGGGCCAGGGTGGCGGGCAGCGAACCGCTGCCGCTCTTCGAGGAACTGCTGGAGGAGTTTCCCGAGGCCCGCTGGAACGTCGATCTGAAGGCGGAGTCCGCGCTCGCGCCGCTCCTCGCCCTGATCCGCCGGACCGGCGCCTGGGACCGGGTGTGCGTCGGCTCGTTCTCGGAGGCGCGGGTGGCCAGGGCGCACCGCCTGGCGGGTCCGCGCCTGGCCACGTCGTACGGCGTGCGCGGGGTCCTCGGCCTGCGGCTTCGCGCGTACGGCATTCCGGCGGCGCTGCGCGCGGGCGCCGTGTGCGCGCAGGTCCCGGAGAGCCAGAACGGCATCCGGGTCGTCGACCGGAGCTTCGTCCGCGCCGCGCACGCGCGCGGTCTCCAGGTCCACGTCTGGACGGTGAACGAACCCGAACGGATGGCGGCGCTCCTGGACCTCGGAGTGGATGGCATCATGACCGATCACATCGAGACGCTGCGAACGGTGCTGAACGAGCGGGGGGCCTGGTCCTGACGCCGGCCCGTCCACGTCCGTACGGGGTCGATCGAGGGGGCGCGGGTTGAGCACCGGAACCACAGGGAAGGCCGATCCGGCGGAGCTGCCGCCGCCGGACGCCGGGGCGGCGGCCGCCCGGCTGCGTGAGCAACGCGGCTGGTACTTCTACGACTTCGCGTGCTCCGTGTACTCCACGAGCGTGCTCACGGTCTTCCTCGGCCCGTATCTCACGTCGATAGCCAAGGCCGCGGCGGACCCGGACGGCTTCGTCCATCCGCTGGGCATACCCGTGCGCGCCGGGTCGCTGTTCGCGTACGCCGTCTCGGCGTCCGTCGTGGTGGCCGTGGTGCTGATGCCGATCGTGGGCGCCGCCGCGGACCGTACGGGCCGCAAGAAACCGCTGCTGGCGGTCGCCGCCTATGTCGGCGCCGCGGCGACGACCGGGATGTTCTTTCTGGAGGGCCACCGCTATCTGCTGGGCGCCTTCCTGCTGATCGTGGCGAACGCGGCGATCTCGGTGTCGATGGTGCTCTACAACTCCTATCTGCCGCAGATCGCCGAGCCGGAGGAGCGCGACGCGGTCTCCTCGCGCGGCTGGGCGTTCGGCTACACCTCGGGCGCACTGGTCCTGGTGCTGAATCTGGTCCTCTACACGGGCCACGAATCCTTCGGGCTCGCGGAGTCCGACGCGGTACGCATCTGTCTCGCCTCGGCGGGTGTGTGGTGGGGCGCCTTCACGCTCATCCCCCTGCGCCGGCTGCGCGACCGACGGGTGACGCCGGACGGCGAGGGGGCCGTCGGCTCCGGCTGGCGTCAGCTCATGGCCACCCTGCGCGACATGCGCCGCCATCCGCTCACCCTGTCCTTCCTGCTCGCGTACCTCATCTACAACGACGGGGTGCAGACAGTGATCTCGCAGGCCTCGGTGTACGGCTCCGAGGAACTGGACCTGGACCAGACGACCCTGATCACGGCGGTGCTGCTGGTGCAGGTGCTCGCGGTGGCGGGGGCGCTGGGGATGGGGCGGCTCGCCCGGGTCCACGGTGCGAAGCGCACGATTCTGGCGTCGCTGGTCGTCTGGACGCTGATCCTGGCAGCCGCGTACTTCCTGCCCGCCGGCGCGCCGGCGTTCTTCTACGCCCTCGCGGCGGCGATCGGCCTGGTCCTGGGCGGGAGCCAGGCGCTGTCCCGTTCGCTGTTCTCGCATCTGGTGCCGCGCGGGAAGGAGGCCGAGTACTTCTCGGCGTACGAGATGAGCGACCGCGGTCTGAGCTGGCTGGGGCCACTGGTCTTCGGCGTGGCGTACCAGCTGACCGGCAGTTATCGGGAGGCGATCATCTCGTTGGTCGTGTTCTTCGTGCTCGGTTCCGTGCTGCTCGCGAGGGTCCCGGTACGGCGGGCCGTGGCGGCCGCAGGCAATCCTGTTCCGGAGAGGATTTAGACGTTCAACTCAAAGGCCGGTAGTGTACGCCTTTGGCCTGCCCGGAGGACCGTTACTGCGAGTGGAAACAGCCAAACCGTTGAGTGACACCTTCCGCCAGATGTGACAAACCGGGCAATGGTGGGTACTCAACCCTGAAAAGCAGCGGCACGACGGGCGACGCATGACCGGCAACGGGAATCTTTACCGCCGACCGGACGTTGACCGGATGACGACGACAGCGACACCTGTCCTGTGGGCGACAAGCCCGGGAGGCACGATTCATGAGTGAGCGAGCTCTCCGCGGCACGCGACTCGTGGTTACCAGCTACGAGACGGACCGCGGCATCGATCTGGCCCCGCGCCAGGCGGTGGAGTACGCATGCCAGAACGGACATCGATTTGAGATGCCGTTCTCGGTAGAGGCGGAAATTCCGCCGGAGTGGGAGTGCAAGGCGTGCGGCGCCCAGGCACTCCTGGTGGACGGGGATGGCCCCGAGGAGAAGAAGGGCAAGCCTGCGCGCACGCACTGGGACATGCTCATGGAGCGGCGCACCCGCGAGGAGCTGGAGGAGGTGCTGGCCGAGAGGCTGGCGGTTCTGCGCTCCGGAGCCATGAACATCGCCGTGCATCCGCGGGACAGCAGGAAATCTGCCTGACCGCGTAACACCGCATCGAAGAGCCGCGGGCCGTGACACAGTTCTTGTGTCACGGCCCGCGGCTCTTCCGCTGCGCGCCTGCTTCGGTTTCGCGCTGCGCGCCCGCTTCGGTTTCGCGCTGCGCGCCCGCTTCGGCTTCGGCTTCGGGGCGGTTGCCCCGCGCCGGGGCCGTACCTTTCGGGGCGGGGCAACCGCCCCGGGGGCCGTGCCTGAGGCCCGGGGCGGACCGTGGGACTGTCGCGGTGACACCCCCGGGGAACGCGCTACGGCGTCAGGGGCGGGCGCGGGCCCCGGGAGACGTCGCCGTCGGGCCCCGAGGGCGCCTGAGTGCCGTCCTCCCGGATGACCTCTCCCTGAACGACCTTTCCGTCCGGCCGGTGCATACGGGCCTGCTGGAAGGCGTCCGAGAGGCTGCCGGGCGAGGCGGCCCGCATCCGGCGTTCCAGGGACCGCTCCGCGTACCGGCCGAGCATCGTGCGGACCGGCGGCACCAGGAGGAGCAGCCCGGCCACGTCCGAGATCATGCCGGGGATCATCAGGAGCAGGCCGCCCAGCATCAGGAAGCCGTTGCCCTTGGTGCCCGGAGGAGCCGCGGGCGCGGCGGCCGGGGCGCCCGGCTGCCCCGGCATCTGCTGGAGAGTCTCGGTGAGATTGCGGAAGGCCCGGCGGCCGGCCCGCTTGATGACCACGGCCCCGAGGAAGGCACCGGCGACCAGGAGCAGCAGGACGGTGAGCCCGCCCGCCGCGTCGGCCACCACGGTCAGCAGCCAGATCTCCAGCACCAGCCAGGCGGCGATGCCGAGCGGCAGGAAGGTACGGGCGCGCGAACGCTTCGGACGGGTCGGGGGCGGTGTGCCGGTCGTCATGCTTCCAGTGTGCCTGTACGGGCGTGCGGACGGCGTAAGAGGGTGATCATGGGGCCGGGGGGACGGCGGTCGGGACGGGGCGGCCGCGGGGGCGACGCGTGACCTCGGGCGAGCCGCGGGGGCGGTCCTCAGGAGGACTTGCGGCCCAGGACCTTGTTCGTCCGGGTGGTGATGCCCCAGCCGGTGACCCGCCAGAGCGCCTCGACGAGAATGTCACGGCTCATCTTCGAGTCGCCCACCTCGCGGTCCACGAAGGTGATCGGCACCTCGACGACGTGATAGCCGGCTTCGACGGCGCGGCGGGCGAGGTCCACCTGGAAGCAGTAGCCCTGCGAGGCGACCTCGCCGAGCCCGAGGCCCTTGAGGGTCTCGGTGCGGAAGGCCCGGTAGCCGCCGGTGACGTCCCGGACCGAGAGTCCGAGGGCGAGTCGGGAGTAGAGGCTGCCGCCGCGGGAGATCATTTCGCGGCTCTTGGGCCAGTTCACCACGCGGCCGCCCGGAACCCAGCGGGAGCCGAGGACCAGGTCCGCCCCCTTGAGCGCGGTGAGCAGCCGGGGCAGCTCCTCGGGCTGGTGGGAGCCGTCGGCGTCCATCTCGACCAGCACGCCGTATCCGTGCTCGGAGCCCCAGCCGAAGCCCGCCAGGTAGGCCGCGCCGAGCCCTTCCTTGCCCTTGCGGTGCAGGACGTGGACCTTGTCGTCCCCGGCCGCGATCTCGTCGGCGGCCTTTCCGGTGCCGTCGGGGCTGTTGTCGTCGGCGACCAGGATGTCGGCCTCCGGCACGGCGGCGCGCACGCGGTCGACGATCGGTTTGATGTTCTCGACCTCGTTGTAGGTCGGGATGATCACCAAAACCTTGCCGAGCGGGCCGTACTGCCTCTGACCGCCGTCGTTCACTGCTGCCCCTTAAAGTCCGTACGCAGACGCACACCATATCGAGCGCATCGCCGTCGGATTCCGACGCGGTGGCGCAGCCGCCCCCGCAGGTCGGGGCAGACCCGTGGAACTGGGGACAGAACCCACGGACGGAGCAGCCGGCGGAGCCGTGGCGGGTGCTGCGGATCGGGGCCCGGCGCCCTTCGGGCCGACCTGGGACCCGCTGGCTGCGGGTCGACCGAAAGCCGTTGTCTACTGAACGTCCGGGCCCCACCCGGGTCGCACCCTCCGTCCGGTTCGAACCTTCCCTCGCCCCCGAGGCGCGGACGCTGAACCTGGCTGTCAGTGGTGGTGCGCCGGTGCGGCACACCGCCCCATGACCCAGCGGCGTTCGACGACTGCGTGGAGGTTTGACCGGTCGGACGTCCTGTGGTGGACCCGGCCGAACCTACCGGCCCCTGGGCGCGTTCTGTCAACACTCGCTCGACCTGCGGCTTTTGCCCAAATTGCCTGGTCAGTGCCGAAGATCCGCAGGTCGCGGCAGCGGGCGTACGCCCTTCGATCGGCGGTACGAAATAGTCACACGTCACTCGTTCGGCCGTACGTAGACAGTTTGTCCGAACACCACGGTGCGCAGACAGACCGGGAGTTCGGCCCCGGGCGTGAGATCGGGCAGGCCGGGCGTGCCGGACCGGGGGTCGGTGGACCAGCGGGCGACCCGGTCGTCGGGGGCCTGGACCAGCAGGTCATCGGTACGCCAGATCGCGTAGTCGGCCGGGGCCCCGGGCACCAGGAGCCCGGCGTCGTCGCGGCCGATGGCCCGCCAGCCCCCACGGGTGTGGGCCGTGAAGCCGGCGCGCACGGAGATCCGGTGCTCCGGCGTGCGGTGGAAGGCGGCGGCCCGCACCGTCCCCCAGGGATCCAGCGGGGTGACCGGGCTGTCCGAGCCGAAGGCGAGCGGCACCCCGGCGCGCAGCAGGGCCGCGTAGGGGTTGAGCGTCCCGGCCCGCTCGGCGCCCAGACGCTGGGCGTACATGCCCTCCGCGCCTCCCCAGGCCGCGTCGAAGGCGGGCTGGACGGAGGCGGTGAGGCCCAGTTCGGCGAAGGCGGCGACGGTTTCGGGGGTCAGCATCTCGGCGTGCTCGACACGGTGGCGGGCGGCCCGGATCCGGGCGAGCCCGAGGGTCTCGGCGGCGGCCCGGACCCCTTCGACGACGGCGGAGACCGCCGCGTCGCCGATGGCGTGGAAGCCGGCCTGGAGCCCTGCCTCGGTGCAGGCGGTCACGTGCGCGGCGATCCGCGCGGCGTCCAGGTGGGCGGTACCCGTGTGCGGGGCGTCCGCGTAGGGCTCGTGCAGGCAGGCGGTGTGCGAGCCGAGGGAACCGTCGACGAAGAGGTCCCCGGCCGCGCCGATCGCGCCGAGCTCACGGACGCGGCGTGCGCTCTTCTCGTCGGTGACCTGCTCCGCCCAGAGTCCGAAGACCCGCGGTCCGGGCCGCTCGGCGGCGAGCGCCAGCAGTCCGGTGAGGTCCTCCTCGTCGGAGATGTCGGGCCCGGCGCACTCATGGACGGTGCCGATGCCGAGCGAGGCGGCGTGGCGCAGTGCGGCCCGCTGGGCGTCCGCGCGCTGGCGCCGCGAGAGGGCGCCGTGCGCGGCGGACCGTACGGCGTGGTGGGCGGCGCCGGTCAGCGGGGCGTCGGGGTGGTAGCCGGTCATCGCCGCGACACCCGGGACGAGGTCCAGCAGCGCCGTCGTGACAACCGCGGAGTGCACATCGATCCGGGGCAGATAGAGGGCCCGCCCACCGGCGGCGGCGTCCAGTTCGGCCCGCGAGGGGTGGCGCCGCTCGGGCCAGCGCGCGGCGTCCCAGCCGTGTCCGAGCAGGACCCGTTCGGCGGGGTGACTGTTCGCGAACGCGCGTACGAGATCGAGGGCGTCGGCGAGCGTGCGGGCACCGGAGAGGTCCAGCCCGGTCAGGGCCAGCCCGGTGGCCGTGGTGTGCACATGGGCGTCCGTGAAGGCCGGTGTGACCAGGGCCCCTTCGAGGTCGACCACGTCGTCGACGCCGCTCGCGAAGGCGTCGGCGGCTCCTTCGGATCCCACCCAGGCGACATGCCCGCGCTCGATGACCATCGCGGTGGCGAACGGATCGGCGGGGCTGTGGACGTCTCCACCGCGCAGCAGCACGGTGCGGTGTTCGGGGGCGCTCTGGGGGGCGGTGCTGTCGGTCATGGGACCAGTCTCGCGCCTGCCGGGAGCCGCTCGCGCCGCGGCCCCCTCGCCGGGAGCTCCCCCGGCGCCTCAGACGCGCGGCGGGCGCGCCTCGTACGGGGTGGAGAGGACGACGGTCGTCCGGGTGGACACCCCGGCCAGCGAACGGATCCGGGTGAGCAGGTGCTCCAGCTCCAGCGGCGTGGCCACCCGCACCTTGAGGATGTAGTTCTCGTCCCCGGCCACGCTGTGGCAGGCCTCCAGCTCGGGCACCCCGGCGAGCCGCTCCGCGATGTCGTCCGGTGCGCTCGGGTCGAACGGTTTCACCGAGATGAACGCGGTGAGGGGCAGTCCGACGGCTTCGGGGTCGACGACCGCGGCGTAACCGCGGATCACCCCGCGCTGCTCCAGCCGGCGGACGCGCTGATGAACGGCCGAGGTGGACAGGCCCGTGGCCTTGCCCAGGTCGGTGTAGCTCATCCGCCCGTCCTTGACGAGCAACTCCACAATCTGACGGTCCAGCTCCTCCATGCGGATCAACCTATTGCCCCAGGTACCTCCCGGCACACCCATGGGCGCTCAGGAGGGGCACCTGCGGGCGGCATGTGACGAATACCACAGGTTTACGGGTGGGTAGCCGACGGGCTCGCGATTACGGCCCGCGCGCGACGGGAAGTGCTTGCTGTGGTCGAGGCCGTGGCGCCTTGTCGGCCCACCCGAGGGGGGAATTTCCATGCAGAGCCTGAAGCTCACCGGACGTACCGAACCGGAGCCCGTCGATCCCGACGAGGACGGCGCGCCCGACGCGTACGACACATTCGAGATGTACCGGGTGATCTGCCCGGACTGCGCGCAGCCGATCGCGCTCCTGGCCGATGAGGACACCCTCCCGGAGCACGCGCTGTGCCCGACCCCGTGGAACCCGTTCGTCCTCACGGTGTGCGCCGGTACCGGACGCGGCGCCTCGGAGTCCCGGCCGGCCGACGAGTCGCTGGAGGCCCAGGAGCAGGAGACGGCCCTGCTGTTGACGCTCCCTCAGGGACTCGACTGGCGGATGCAGCCCTTCTCGCACGCCGGTGGCCCCGGCTCGCGACCGCTGCAGGTGCCGCAGATGCGGCGTCACGCCGCCTGACGTCCCGCCCGCGCGCCGCGCCTCGCCCCGCGCGTCGCGCCTTTTCTCCGGGCAGCGCTTCCTCTGCGGGGCGCACCCCTTTCTCGCGCCGCACCACGACGGACCGTCCGGCGTGGTGCCCGCAGTCGACGCTCCACGACGTCGAGCGGGCCGCCCACACGGCACGTACCGCGGAGCGCCCGTCGGCGAACCACCTGTCCACCGGGCCCCGCTTCGCCGGGGGAGAGCGCCGGCCGGACCCTGCCGGGCCGCCACGACCAGGAGTGGAACCGGATCATGGCGACGCCCGCACGGTCCGACCCGGGCTTCCGGGTCAGCGCGTCTCGGGACCCGCGAGGTGGCGGGCGATGACCATGCGCTGGATCTGGTTGGTGCCTTCGACGATCTGGAGCACCTTGGCCTCGCGCATCAGCCGCTCGACGGGGAAGTCCAGGGTGTAGCCGTAGCCGCCGAGCACCTGGACGGCATCCACGGTCACCCGCATGGCCGTGTCCGTACAGAACAGTTTGGCCATGGCCGCCTGCCGCGAGAACGACTCCCCCGCGTCGCGCCGCCGCGCCGCCTCCAGATACAGGGCGCGCCCCGCCTCGATCTGGGTCGCCATGTCGGCGAGCATGAAACGCAGCCCCTGGAAGTCCGCGATGGGGCGGCCGAACTGACGCCGCCCGGTGGCGTATCCGACGGCCTCGTCCAGCGCCGCCTGGGCGACACCGATGGCGCAGGCCGCGATGCCCAGACGCCCGGAGTCGAGCGCGGACAGCGCGATGGCGAAGCCCTGCCCCTCCTCGCCGATGCGGCGGTCGTCACCGATGCGTACGCCGTCGAAGTTGAGCTGGGCGGTGGGCGAGCCCTTCATGCCCATCTTCTTCTCCGGGACGGCCGCGTTCAGGCCCTCGGCGTCGCCCGGGACGAGGAAGGCGGTGATGCCGCGCGGCCCCTCGACGCCGGTGCGGGCCAGCACCGTGTAGAAGTCGGCGATTCCGCCGTGGGTGATCCAGGCCTTGGTGCCGGTGATGACCCAGTCGTCACCGTCCCGTACCGCCTTCGTACGCAGCGAGGCGGCGTCGGATCCCGAGGAGGGCTCGGAGAGGCAGTAGGCGCCCAGCAGGCCGCCCGAGAGCATCGCCGGAAGGTGCGCGGTCCGCTGCTCCTCCGTGCCGTATCCGGCGAGCGCGTGGCAGGCCAGCGAGTGGACGCTGACACCGAGGCCCACGGTGAGCCGGGCAGCGGCCAGTTCCTCCAGCACCTGGAGATAGACCTCGTAGGGCTGGTCGCCGCCACCGTACGCGGAGTCGTAGGGCAGTCCGAGCAGGCCGGATCCGGAGAGGAGGGTGAATACCTCGCGCGGGAACGTGCCCGCTTCCTCCTCCTCGGCGGTCCGGGGAGCGATCTCCTTCGACACGATGTCGCGGACGAGCGCGACGAGCTGCCGGGACTCCTCGGTGGGCAGGTGGCGTTCCACCAGCTGCGGGGCACGGTCGGTCATGACGGCGCTCTCCTCCCTGTCGGGCGTTGCGACGGTCGCGCGCGCAGGGGTGTGGGCGGCGGCGCCGGGTGATCTCCCGGGCCACACCCGGGAATAGTCATACTGCCCAACCGATCCTGCCCTCTCGGATCACGAGAGGCGCTGGCCAGCGGCTGTGGCGCGTTGAGTATGCCCGATCGGAGCGCTTCCGTCACGGGGTGCGCGACGGGCCCGACGGTCATGGAAATTGGTCCGAACCATTGACCCAACTGGTCTAGTCCTTCTACGGTTCCACCGAACGCCTTACCGCGTTCATGCCAAGTCTCACCATGATCGGCCGCGCACCGGCACCGGCTGCGCGGAGTCCGACCCCGCACCCCCCACGCTCAAGCCCTCCCCCACGAGGAGCCACGATGTTCAGACTGCACCGTCCCCGCGCCCGCTTCCGGGCGCTCGCCGCAGCCGCCTGTACGGCCGCTCTCGGCGCCACACTTCTCGGCGTCGCGGGTACGTCATCGGCCGGCGCGGCCCCCGCCCCCCAGCAGCAGGCGGCCCCGGCCGCCGAGGCCGCCCCCACGGCAGCCGGCGGCAAGGTGGTCGGCTACTTCACCAACTGGGGTGTCTACGACCGGAATTACCACGTCAAGAACATCGAGACGTCCGGTTCCGCGGACAAGCTCACGCACATCAACTACGCCTTCGGCAATGTCACCGGCGGCAGGTGCGCGATCGGCGACTCCTACGCCGACTACGAGAAGGCCTACACCGCGGACCAGTCCGTCGACGGTGTCGCCGACACCTGGGACCAGGAGCTGCGCGGCAACTTCAACCAGCTGCGCAAGCTGAAGAAGCTCCACCCCGACCTCAAGATCCTCTGGTCGTTCGGCGGCTGGACCTGGTCGGGCGGCTTCGGTGACGCGGCGAAGAACCCGGCCGCGTTCGCCGAGTCCTGCTACAACCTGGTCGAGGACCCCCGCTGGGCCGATGTCTTCGACGGCATCGACATCGACTGGGAGTATCCCAACGCCTGCGGCCTGACCTGCGACACCAGTGGCCGTGACGCCTACGGCAACCTGCTGTCCGCGCTGCGCGCCAAGTTCGGCACCGGCAACCTGGTCACCTCCGCGATCACCGCCGACGGCTCGGACGGCGGCAAGATCGACGCGGTGGACTACGCGGGAGCGGCGAAGTACCTCGACTGGTACAACCCGATGACGTACGACTTCTTCGGCGCCTGGGAAGCCAAGGGCCCGACGGCTCCGCACTCCCCGCTGACCTCCTACACCGGCATTCCGCAGGAGGGCTTCAACACCGACGCCGCGATCTCCAAGCTCAAGGGTCTCGGCATCCCGTCCGAGAAGCTGCTGCTCGGGATCGGCTTCTACGGCCGCGGCTGGACCGGGGTCACCCAGTCCGAGCCGGGCGGTACGGCCACGGGTGCGGCAGCGGGCAAGTACGAGGCGGGCATCGAGGACTACAAGGTCCTCAAGAGCAGCTGCCCGGCGACGGGCACCGTCGCCGGAACCGCGTACGCCCACTGCGGAACCAACTGGTGGAGCTACGACACCCCGGCGACCATCGCCTCGAAGATGGACTACAAGAACCAGCAGGGCCTGGGCGGCACCTTCTTCTGGGAACTGAGCGGTGACACCACCGACGGTGAGCTGATCAAGGCGATCAGCTGACAGCCACGGACCGTGTGTGGGGGGCGGGGAGCCGAACGGGCCCCCGCCCCTTCGCCGTGCCGGGGTCACCTCGGGCCGGGTGTGGATGCCGGGCGCCGGCGGCGGTCGTCCGGCCCGCGGTCGACCGGCCGGCATCGGGCAAAAGCGCGTCAGTTTCCTCGCCACACCCTCGCGAGAGCGATCGACTTGATCTGCTCCATGGAGAAGACAGGGGCCTCGCGTGTGACCGGAGTCCCGAAGGAGGAACTGTTCAGCTCCGAGACCAGCACCCTGCGTCCGTCGTCGTAGAGGACGTCCACATCCCACTGCACGATGTCGGGATGGCCCTGCAGGGGTGCCCTGCGGGTCACGATCTTCCCACCGCCCGGAAGGCTCTTCCCCTTGCTGAACAGGGGCACGAGTTCCTGGCGTCCGGGTTTCCACTGCTGGACGCTCACGGCCAGCAAGGACTCTCCTCGTCCGTCATCGACCGTGACGTCGGCATAACCCGTGCGACTTCCCTCCTGATGTGAGACGTGGAGGTTCCCCGGAATCAGCTTCTCCAGATTGCGCAGGATTTCCCGCTTGGTCATCTTTCCGGTGCTGGGCGGCTCGGGAGGAGACGGCGCCTGCGGCACGGCCGCCATGACGGGTTCCCAGTCCTTGGATGTGGCGATTCCTGAGAGCTGCTCGGCCGTCAAGGGCAGTGCGGGGCGAACTGAGCCCGCCGTTCCGGCTGATGCGTCACTCTGCACGACGGACACCAGCACCCCGTCCCGGGACAGCAGCCGCGCGGACCATTGCTTCGCCCCCTTGGGCTCGAACGGGTCCGCGTAGCCCTGGTTGACGACCAGCGTGCGCTGACCACCGACAGTCTTCTTCACGCAATGGTCATACGGGCTGTACGAGCGCAGGGGGCATTCGGACGCGAGGCGCCGGGCGGAACGAGGCAGGCGTGACACCGTCACTTCGACGATCGATCTGTCGCGTCCGTCATCGAAAACCACGCCGGCGGACGGTGCGAGTGACTCCGAAAGACCCGATCCGGATGCATGGGAAACCTTTCCTGCCGGAAGCAGGGATCGCAGAGTTTCTTTCATCAGATCCCCCGACACCGGTCTTCCGGAGGATCCGTTTACCGTCATGGCGGAAATCATGGCGACAGAAAGTCCCAGCGCCAACGTGACAGAAAGCGCGACCACACGTCGCCTGGAACCCCATACGGGCTTCCTTGATGTGCCATCGGACAAGGCATTTCGATGTTCGCGAATCAAGAGAACCACCATACTGATGTGGATGACGGATGCAGAAATGCCATCCTGCGTTTCCTTCGCAAGAGTTCCTACCGGCGCTCCCGCGAACCGTGCGGAGCCACCTGGTTGCCGTCCCTCAAGCAGAAACACGAGGCAACCAGGTGGCCTTTCACAACACCTTCGGAGACGTAGCGAAGTCCGCGGCCCCTGCTACGTCGGCCGCGCTTGCCTCAGCAACCGTTCACATCGGCCCAGTTCACCCACATGAGGGGGCTCGAACCGCTGAACGGGCTTCCGACGTAGGACCAGGCACCGCCCTTCCAGAACCTGTAGTTGATGCCATGGTTGCGGTCATTGAAGCCGCACAGGTCCTTTCCGGTGTGGTTGATCACGGAGTTGACCGGTGTACCGGTGCTCAGGATGCTGTTGTACTTCGTCCACTTCTCCCATTGCTCTCCACCGTAGTTCTGCTGCGCGTAGAGATATGCGTAGTCCGCGGCTGCCGCGGATTCCTCGGCGTGGGCCGGCACCGCCGTCACGCCCGTGACAGCCAGACCGGACAACGGAAGAAGGGTGAGGGCGACAGCGGACAGCAGACGCTTCATGAGGTTCCTCTCCATGTACGACGGAAGATCCTGCGCGGACGATTCACCCCGGCGGACGGGGTCTCGCGACCCTGTCCGCCGGCAGCGAAGAGGCCGTACAGATGTCAAACTCCGGGGCGAGCCGTGCGAGGTTTTCGCCGGCTCTAGGGCGTGTGTCGAAAGTAGCGCCGTCCGCCCGAAGGGCGGGGCTCACGGCGTCCGGTGCGTGCGATCGCAAGGCGGAGGAGTGTCCTCGTACTGGACGTACAAGGACACCCCGACAACGCGGCGAGCGTGCGTGCCGGGCGTCGCGAGCCAGGGCGGGACTTTCGACACACGCCCTAGACGCGGGACAGCCTTCAGCACTCCAGGAAGAGCGGGGTCCCCGTCGGATCGACTCCGATCCGGATGCCGCTCCAGGCGCTCGCCCTCATCGGGTTGCTGTCCGTGAAAGGCGCCCCGATGTAGCTGTAGGAACCGTTCATGAAGGCGTACTTCTGCGATCTCTGCAGACCCAGTCCGCAGAGCTTCCCCCCACCGTTGTAGATGAGGGAGTTGATGGCCGTCGGGTACCCCTGGATCTCCTTCTGGTTGCAGTCGTGGAAGAACTGGGTTCCGCCGTAGTTCTGCTGCGAGTAGAGCCAGACGTGCGAACAGGCAGCCGTGCCGCTCTGGGCATTCTCCGACTCGGGCGCCGCCGAGGCGGGCGCCGCGAACAGGAGCGGAGCCGCTATGCCGACCGTCGCGGTCAGGCACACGGCAGCCACAGCTGAAGCGATCTTTTTCATGGACGCTTTTCTCCTTGCGTGATGGGTGACATTCGAGAACGCGTGCGCAGTGCCACTGGGGAGAACCGGACGAGAGGAGGGAAGTGCCTGCCGAGTGGGTCGCGGCAAATCGCGCATGCCGCGAGCGAATCTCATGAAACGGGAAGTCTCGATCCCACACCCCCACCGCTCACCTCCGCCCGCAGCGCGGCCGGCCTTGTCAACGGCACACCTCACGCCGTCACTGACGAACCTTCACTGTGACACGTTGTCACACCATACATACGGATGCGGGGCGGCGCCAGCGTCAACAGTGGCTGGGCGGGCGCTCCGAGGCAATCCCGCCCGCCCCGGTGGAGCGGCCGCCCCGGAGCCTGGCGCCCGCCTCTCCCGTGAGTGAACTTCAGTGTCTACCTGGGGACTTCGGAGACGTCCGAGACAGATTTCCGTGCGGCTCCTGCGCCACGCCGGACCCGTCGTCCTGCGGACCACGGGTCCGCCTTCCACCTGAGTTCCGGTCCGCTCATTGCGAAAACACCGTGTGCCATGGGCGCGCGGCTGCTCATCGGTGGTGGACGAACGCCGTTCCGACCGCCCTGTCACAACTTCCCCGGCTGCTCGGTCAATCCGGGTACGGGGCTGTGCCGTACACGCTCCCGTTCGTCGCACCGCCCGGGACTCGCACGACTCCCGGATCGAGCCCAGGAGAGGTGAAAGATGCCGTGTGAAGGGGAAGACGTCCTGGGGCGGGGCCAGGTGTCCGCCGCAAGCGAGCTCGTCGGATGAACTCCCGGCCGTCAGGCGCGGGCCAGCGCTCCGCGGAGCTTGTTGCGCGAGTTGACCTCAAGCTTGGTGAACACCTTGTGCAGGTGCCATTCCACCGTGCGCGGACTGATGAACAGCTCGGCACCTATCTCGGAGTTCGTCCTTCCCTCGGCGGCCAGTCGGGCGATCTGGGCTTCCTGCGTGGTCAGCGCCTCGCGTATGTCGGCCGCCCGTTGCCGTACCGACTCGCCGGTGGCCAGGAGTTCGCGGCGGGCGCGCTCGGCGAAGGCTCGTGCTCCGAAACCGTGCAGCATTTCGTAGGCGGTGCGCAGGTGCTCGCGCGCGTCGAGGCGCCTGTTCTCGCGACGAAGCCACTCGCCGTACAGCAGATGGGTGCGAGCGAGGTCGACGGCGACCCGGCTGCGTTCAAGGCGCTCGATGGCCTCGCGGTAGAGCAGGTCGGCGGTCCGGCCGCCGCCGAGCAGCGCCCTCGACCGGGCCAGAACGCCCAGGGCCCAGTCCGTACCGCTGGCCTCCGCCCGTTCCGCGAGCCGGCGCAGGGCTTCCTCGGCAGCGTCGAGGGCATCACCGCGAGCGCCCGCCTCGACGAGTTCGACGAGGGAGAACCCGACGACCGCCAGATCCTCGTACTCCCCCGCCCGTCCGGCGCTGGCCAGGGCCTCCCGATACCGGCCGAGCCCGTTGTACAGCACCGCGAGCAGGTAGTGGGCCAGGCCGATCGCCCGCCCTTCCCCCCAGGCGGCCGCGTCCCGGGCGCCGGCCTGGATCAGCTCCGCCGCCCGGGCCTCACCACGCCAGGCCACGAGCAGCAGCGAGGGGTAGCCGAGGGGCGAATTGCCGGTCACCTCCGTGATGTTGTCGGACTCGTTGATCAGCGCCGAGGCCAGGTCGAACTCTCCGGCGTGCACATGGACGGCGGCCCGGTAGGCGAGGGCCAGGGGAAGGAAGTTGAGCGCGCCGGTCGCGCGAGCCGCCCGGACCGCATGCGTGGTGAGTTCATGCCAGGCCTCGTCGTCCCACATGTCGCCGGCGACCAGCCACGTCAGCCAGAGCCAGCGCATGGCGTCGTCCTCGTCGCGTCCGGCGGCCCGCCGGAACGCCCGCAGCGCGGGCTTCAGTGGCGACGCGCCAGGGACGTAGCCGTCGGCGAACCGCGTCGTCAGGCCGTCGAGAAGTACGTCCGACGGCCGCGGGGGCTGTGCTCCGCGCGGTGCGGCGCGGGCGGCCTCGGCCACCTCCCGCACTCCGATGCCTCCATTGAGGCGGCCGGCGAAGACCGCTGCTCCGACCGCTTCGAGGTAGGCCTCACGGGCCTGTCCATCGTCGATCCGTTCCAGCCGGCCGGCCGCGTCGAGCAGCAAGGGCAGGGCCTCACCGCCGCGCCTGCGCGCGAAGACGATCTGGGCGCGCAGCCGGGCCAGCCGTGTGTGCTGGACCTCGCCCAACGGGCTCATCTCCGCGGCGGCGAGAAGTTCGAGTGCCGCGTCGGGGGCCCCTGCCTCGAAGGTGGCCTGCGCGGCGGCCGCCGCCCTCGTTCCGCGTCTGGCCGGATCCGGCGTCAGTTCGGTCGCCCTTCTCAGGAACGCGGCCGCCGCCGCGATACCGCCGCGGGCCTGGGCCCGGCCGGCTGACCGCTCCAGCTCGCCCGCCACGGCCTCGTCGGGTTCGGCCGCCGCGTGGGCCCGATGCCAGGCCCGGCGGTCGGAGTCGAACTCGGGAGCGGTCGCCTCGGCCAGCGCACGATGCACGTCCCGGCGTTCTCCGGGGTCGGCCGCGCGATACGCCGCCGAGCGCACCAGAGGGTGGCGGAACCGCACCCGCGCACCGAACTCGATCAGCCCCGCCGCCTCGGCCGCCCCTGCGGCGTCCGCCCCGATGTCGAGCCGCTCGGCCACCCGCCTCAACAACGGCACGTCCCCCACCGGCTCGGCGGCAGCCGCCAGCAGCAGCCGTCGCGCCGCGTCCGGGAGCGAGCCGATGCGCCGCAGGAAGCGCTGCTCGATCTGACTCGCCAGCGGCCGCGCGTCGGGGCGCCCGAACCCGCCGGCCAGCTCCGCCGCGGTCAACCCACGTGTCAACTCCAGCAGCGCCAGCGGGTTGCCGCGCGTCTCGGCGACGATCCGGTCCCGGACGCGCTCGTCCAGCCGCCCGGGGACCACCGAGTCGAGAAGCGCCCGCGCGTCGTCGTCGCGCAGGCCCCGGACCACCAGCTCCCTCAGCGCCGCCAAGGGGTCGTCACCCGGGGCAGGTGTCGACGCACGCACCGCGAACACCAACGCCAACCGCTCCGCGAGCAGCCGACGCGCGACGAAGGCCAGTGTCTGCGCGGAGACCAGATCGAGCCACTGGGCGTCGTCCACCACGCAGACGAGCGGCCGCTCCTCCGCCTCCTCGGCCAGCAGGCTGAGCACCGCCAGCCCGACCAGGAAACGGTCCGGCGCGCTTCCCGCACTCAGACCGAACGCGATGGACAGAGCATCGCGCTGCGGGCCGGGAAGGCGGTCGAGGTGCCCCATCATCGGCATGCACAGCTGGTGCAACCCGGCGAACGCCAGCTCCATCTCGGACTCGACGCCGGTGGCCCGCAGGATCCGGAATCCCGCCGCGCTCCCCACCAGGTACTCCATCAACGCGGACTTGCCGACCCCCGGCTCGCCGCGCAGCACCAGCACCTGGCTCCGGCCCGCCCCGGCGTCGGCGACCACCTGATCCAGCGCCCCGCACTCGCTACGCCGACCACGCAGCCCGCGCCGAGGAGCGCTGCTCGACATCCACCACCACCGCGCAGGTCAGAGGGCCAGACCCTGATCAACCCGGGTCGTTCACATCATGCACCAGTGCGCGCGACCCGGGCAATCAGCCGGTGCGGCCACCGCTCCAGGCCGGCCGGCGCCTCGTCAACTGCCCCTCGCCGCATGGTTGCCCCGGGGGATCACCGAGGTGGCGGAGCAGGGGGACCGAGCTCCTGGAGCAGGTCGAGGAGGTGCGCCATGTCGCCGGATCGCGCCGCGTCGAGGAAGGCTTCGAGCAGCCCGTCCCGCTCCGCCGAACCGACCGGGTTGTGCCGGGGTTCGGCGAGATGCCTGCGGGCCCTGACCGCCAGTTGCCGCGCGTTGGCCTCGCTGAGCCCGAGCATGTCGGCGATCTCACGGAACGGATACTCGAATGCCTCGCGCAGGACGTACACGGCACGTTCGACGGGGGACAGCCGTTCCATCATCAGCCGGACCGCGAACGCGAGCGACTCCCCGCGTTCGGCCTCCCCCACCGGATCGACGTAGACCGGCCCGCGTTCCGGACCCCAGCCGCCGACACTGATCTCGCGGCGGGCGCGGGCCGAGGTGGCCGCGTTGAGCGCGACCCGGATCGTGATGGTCACGAGGAACGCGACCCGGTCCCGCACCCGTGCCCGGTCCGCGCCCTGCCAGCGGACCCACACGTCCTGAACGACGTCCTCGGCGTCGGCGGCACGGCCCAGCGTCCGGTAGGCAATCCCGAACAGCAGGGAACGGACGCTCTCGAAGTGCACCGCCGTCTCGGGCCCGGGGCGCACGGTGGCCGTCGTCGCGTTCCCGGTCGTACCCACGCTCGACGTGCCTGGCTCCGGCACGACATCGATGCTGGACAAGTGCATGACGATCTTCCCCACTCCCGGTGGTCCGGACCGCCGGGACCGGTTCATCGTGCGCCGAGGCCCGGCTCGGTGACCCAGCCACCGTCGTCCGGAGCGGGTGCCGGGCGCGCCCGTGGAAACCCGGGTGTACCCCCGGGCGGCGGCACGGCTCCGTCAGCCGGGCCCCCGGGTGCGGAGGAAGGGGCATACGCCCTGAGGCGGGGCGGACACGCATCAAATGTGCCGCAGGTCACATCACCTGTCCTGTCACAGTTCACGGGTCAGCCAGGTCAACAGTGCGAATCCGCACTACGGCGAGGAGCACACCATGGATGCGCGTCTCAACTACTTCGGCAATGCGCTGGGGGCCAAGGTCCTGAAGCACATCAATTCGGCCGGCAAGGTGGTCTCGGACTCCACGCTGCCGCACGCGACACAGGAGCTGGTGAAGATCCGCGCGAGCCAGATCAACGGCTGCGGCTTCTGCACCGACATGCACACCAAGGACGCCGCCCACGCGGGCGAGTCCGTGCAGCGTCTCCATCTGGTGGCCGCCTGGCGGGAGGCCACGGTCTTCACCGACGCCGAACGCGCCGCGCTGGAGCTGACGGAGCAGGGCACCCGGCTCGCCGACGCCGCCGGCGGCGTCACCGACGAGGCCTGGGCGAGCGCTGCCAAGCACTTCGACGAGGACCAACTGGCCGCGCTGATCTCCCTCATCGCCGTCATCAACGCCTACAACCGCATCAACGTCATCAACCAGCAGCCCGCCGGGAGCTATCAGCCCGGCCAGTTCGGCTGAGTCGCCCGGCGCAGCCGAACACGTGCCGCCCGCTCCCGTCGCCCGTCGTCCGTCGCCCGCTCCGGCCTGCGGCGGGAGGCGGAGCTACGGCCCGGCCCCGACCGCCTCTTCCTCGCCCTTTCACACGGTGTCACACTCTTTATGCCACCGGACCGCACGATCGTCGTCCCGCGGCGGGCCTCGCTCGCCCGCGACGGAAACCCGGATGCGGATGCGCACGGCCGCCCCTAGGCTGCGCCCGCGGGGCGGCGGGTGCCGCAGCCGCCGTCAGGGAATCGGAGACACACGGGGTATGACCAGTCAACTGTTCGCGATCTGCTTCAACGCGACCCGACCGTCGGGCCTGGCACGATTCTGGTCCGGGGTCCTCGGCTGGGAGTTGGCCGACGGTCCGGGCGACGACGCCGCGATCCTGCCCCCTGACGCCGCCGGGTTCCGCGTTCGGTTCCTGCCGAGCCAGGAGCCGAAGACCGGCCAGAACCGGGCGCACTTCGACCTGACGAGCACATCACCGGAGAATCAGCGGCAGACGGTGGCCAGGGCGCTGGAACTCGGCGGGCAGCACATCGACGTGGGGCAGCTCCCGGAAGAAGGGCATGTGGTGCTCGCCGACCCGGACGGCAACGAGTTCTGCGTGATCGAGGCGGGCAACAGGTTCCTCACCGACACCGCCTTCATCGGAGCACTGGCCTGCGACGGCACGCAGGAGGTCGGTTACTTCTGGAGCGAGGCACTGCGGTGGCCGCTGGTCTGGGACCAGGACCAGGAGACCGCGATCCAGTCGCCGAACGGCGGTACGAAGATCACGTGGGGTGGTCCTCCGGTGGCGCCGAAGACGGGCACGAACAGGCTGTACTTCGAGCTGGCGCTCCCTGCCGACGCGGACCGGGATACGGAGATCGACCGTCTGCTCTCGCTCGGCGCGACGCGCACCGGCATCGGCGAGGGCGGCCGGTTGCTGATGCTCGACCCCGACGGCAACGAGTTCTCCGTACGGAGTCCCCGGTAGCGGGGCTTCCACGACTGCTCATCAGTGGTGACCCGCAAGGGATGACAGGACAGCCTTGAGGTGGGGTGAGTGACTGACCTCGCCGTTCCGGGTTCGCGCGGCTGAACCGACGCCCCGCTCCGCCGGTTTGTAGCATGAGGACGAGCAAGCGGGGAACGGAGCGACCATGCACGCCGGCGACGACGACGCCTCCCTCGACCGGGCGACGAAGGACTTCCTCGCCGTACGCCCACAGCTGTTCGGCATCGCCTACCGCATGCTCGGCAGCGTGGCGGAGGCCGAGGACATCGTGCAGGACGCCTGGCTGCGCTGGCAGGGGGCCGACCGGGCGCAGGTCCTCGAACCGGCGGCCTTCCTGACCACGGTCACCACACGTCTGGCCATCAACGTCGCCCGGTCCGCCCGGGTACGACGTGAGTCGTACACGGGTCCGTGGCTGCCCGAGCCGGTCGACACCAGCGTGGACCCGCAGATGGGGGCGGAGCGGGCCGAGGCCCTGGAACTGGCCGTCCTGCTGCTCCTCGAGAAGCTGAACCCGGTGGAACGGGCCGCCTACGTCCTGCGCGAGGCCTTCGCGTACCCCTACCGGCTGGTCGCGGACATCCTGGAGACGACCGAAGCCAACACCCGCCAGCTGGTCAGCCGGGCTCGCAAGCACCTGGCCGCCGAGCGCAGGAAGCAGGTCAGCTCCGCCGACCACCGGCGCCTGCTCACGGTGTTCCTGGACGCCGCACGGACCGGGAATCTGACGGTGCTCGAACAGGTCCTCGCCGCGGACGTCGTCAGCTACTCCGACGGTGGTGGGGTGCGCGGCGCTTCGAGGATCCCGGTCCTCGGACGTACGCATGTCGCCAAGTACCTCGTGGCGTTCGCGCCGCGCTTCTGGCCCCGGGCGGAGCTGCGGTGGACGGAGGCCAATGGACGGCCGGCCGTGCTCGTCTCCTCTGCCGGGGACGCCGTGGCCCTGCTGTCCGTGGATGTGTCCGCGGAGGGGATCGACCGGATCATGTGGGTCATGAACCCAGCGAAGCTGTCACCCTTCGCGGCGTCCTTGAACGGCTGAAGGCCCGTCCCGGCGTTTCGAGCGCTGCCGTCGGGGTGAGGAGCGGTCGCGGCACCGCTCGCCGCGTTCCCCGGGGCCACCGGCCTGACGGAGAAGAAAGGTTCGGAGATTCTTCCGGGCACCTGTCACAAACGCAGGGGCCCTCCGGTCTTTACTCGATGAAGCCGGAAAGAAGTCGATGCCGAAGCGCTGACAGATCTCAGACCGCGCGGGCGCGTCCAAGAATCTCCCGAGAGGATTCCCCTCATGCAGGTTGTCGTCATCGGCGTTACCGGGCTCATCGGCCCGAAGCTGGTCGCCGGGCTCAACGAGCGCGGCCACCGGGCGGTGCCGGCTCCGCGCGCCCCGTACTTCGGCGCCGCGCTCGGGGAGACCACGCTCCTGCCCGGTCCCGACGCGCAGATCGCCGGCACCCGCTTCACCGACTGGCCGGCCCAGCAGTCATGAGTTCCCGGGGTGGTCCTGGCAGCGGGGCCACCCCGGGAACGGCGCCCCCTTTCGCCGTACGGAAGCCATCGCGGTGGATTCCCGTCCGGCCATTCTCGAATTCCACCCCGTTCGACATCCAGCGCACGAGGAGAACGGCTGAAGGCCGTCCCGTAACCGGCGATGCGGCCACGGCATTCCGCACCGGCCCGTACGGGCACCCGACCGGCTCCCACGCCATGCGTTTCCCGTGCACGCGGAAAGGCCGCCCCCTTTGAAGCGCTCCGATACCCCACTCACCGTCGCGGCCACCGCGCAGTCCCTGGCCGCGGAGGCCTTCTCGCTCCAGTCCCGGATCACCGACCTGCGCCGATCGCTCGCTCTGCTCAACGCGCAGATGCAGTCCGTGTCCGACACCCTGCACCGGCTTCGGGCCGTCAGCTCCGAGGACGCGCTCCCCCCGCCGAGCCCCTCCTCCGGGCTCCTGCCTCCACGGAGGGGGCCGCGCACGTCCTGAGAGACCTGGAGGAGGCGTGCGTGAAGCGCCGTTGGGGCGGCCTCGGTCTCTCGTCGACGCGAGGGTGTACCCGCATATGATGTCCGGCAGTACCCCACGTGGGAACCGGACAACATGTCGAGGGACGCCGGGCGCGGATGCGGCCACAACGGGTCGAGGACGAGAGGAACACATGGTCTCCGTAACCCACAGGGCACATGACATCGAGGTCACCGCGGAGAGCCTGCAGGAGGACCTCGCCCGTCTGATGATCCAGAAGCAGGCCCTGGAGCGGGAACTCGCCGCGGTCGTCGCCCATCTCAGCTCCGTACAGCGGGCTCTCGGGGCCCTTCAGACCCTGATGTCCCCCGCCGGATCGGCACCTTCCGGCACCGTCGGCACCTCGCCCGGCCACAGGTCCGGGACTGCCGCACACGGGGAACCGCTGCCGCGGACGCCCGCGGTGCCTCCGGCCGACGCCGCGGCGACGGCCGGACGTCCGAGCCCCGGCCCCGGCCGGGGGGCTGGGTCCACGGCCGCCCCCGAGGAACACGGCCCGGCGCCGGTGTCCTCCCCCGAAGCGGGCGGGCAGAAGCAGTACGGCAGGCTCACCGAACAGATCCTGGAGTACTTCGCCGGAGTCGGCGATGTCGAGGTACGCGCGCGCGATGTCGCCGCGGCGCTCGGCCGCGCCACGGACAGCTCCAGCATCAACGCTGTCCGCAGCACCCTCGACCGCTTGGTCGGCACGTCCCGGGTCCGCCGCACGGGCCGCGGCCTGTACCGCGCCGTGTAGGTACCTGAGGATCACCCTGCTCGCCCCCGTACCACACCGTGTCACACACCTGCTGCGAGGCGGGGAGCGGGCCAACTGCCGGGGCCGGGGCCGGCCCGCCCCGGCCAGGGCGGCTCAGAGCAGGCCGAGCGACTTCAGAACCCGGCGCTGGCCCGGCGTCGGCCCGGCGGGCCAGTAGACGTAGCAGACCCCGCCCGTACCGCTCCTGACCTTGCCGTTCGGAGGTCACGTACGAACCCTCGACCATCGTTGGCTTTGGCGAGCACCGTGCATTCCGTGCCGCGCCTGACGGGGACGCGTAATCAACCCGCCATCTCACCCAGCAGTGCCCCATGGGGGCACAGGTCGACAGCGCCGGGCACGTACGTAGGACCGAGAACTGTTCGCAGGAGGCGAGCTACTCGGTGACACATCTCGCGTGTGGCGTCGACATCTTTGGTGACCACATCGGGCAGGCACGGGAGCCGCGGTGTTCGGCAGGGACGGTCGGCATCGCGCACGGGCGGCTGAGCCCCTAGGTCCCGCCCCTGCTTGCCCCATTGAGCTTCGCGTCCAAGGTGATCGCCGCGTCTATCAGGGCCAAGTGCGTGAAGGCCTGCGGGAAGTTACCCAGTTGCCGCCCCGTCAGACCGATCTCCTCGGAGTACAGGCCCAGGTGGTTGGCATAAGTGAGCATCTTCTCGAGCACCAGCCGGGCCTGATCGGTGCGCCCGGCCCGCGCCAGGGCATCGACGTACATGAACGTGCACAGTGAAAACGTTCCCTCGGAGCCACGCAACCCGTCAGGGGACGCCTCGGGGTTGTAGCGGTAGACCAGGCTGTCGCTGACCAGCTCATGCTCCATGGCGTCCAGCGTGGACTTCCACATCGGATCATCGGGGGTGATGAAGCCGACCGTCGGCATGCGCAGCAGCGACGAGTCGAGCACATCGTCGCCGTAGTGCTGGACGAAGGCCCGCTTCTGCGGGTCCCAACCCCGGCTGAGCACCTGCGCGTAGATCTCGTCACGCGCGTCCACCCAGCGACCACGGGCGGCGGGGCGTCCGTCGTCGTAGGCGATCCGGAGGGCACGATCGAAGGCCACCCAGGACATCACGCGGCCGTAGGTGAAGTCCTTCCGGCCGCCGCGGGTCTCCCACAGCCCCTCTCCGGGCTGGTCCCAGTGGTCCACCAGCCAGTCGAGAAGAGTGTGCAGCGCGGTCCAGCCTCTGTGGTCGAGGTGCATGCCGTGCTGGTGTGCGAAGTAGATGCTGTCGAGTGCCTCACCGTAGATGTCCAGTTGCCGCTGGGTAGCTGCTCCGTTGCCGATGCGGACCGGCGCGGAGCCGCAGTAGCCCTCCCAATGCTCCAGGGCCTCCTCGACCATGTCGGACGAGCCGTCGACGCGGTACATGATGTTCAGTGGCCCCGCGCCGTCGCCTTGGCCTGCCTCTTCCTTCACCCGATCGTGCAGCCAGCTGTTGAACGCCGCCGCCTCTTCCCTGAATCCCATGCCCAGCAAGGCGTACACCGAGAACGACGCGTCACGGATCCAGGTGAACCGGTAGTCCCAGTTACGCTCTCCCCCCAGCTGTTCGGGCAGAGCTGCCGTGGGGGCCGCGACCAGGGCGCCGGTCGGCGCGTAGGTCATGAGCTTCAGGGTCACGGCTGAACGCTCCACCGCTTCCCGCCAACGGCCCGTGTAGGTGGACTGCCCCAGCCAGGAGCGCCAGAAGAGGACCGTCTCATCGAATAGCTCCTCGAACTCCGCTCCTCGGACCTCGTGCGGCGGCCCGCCGGGGGACGACTCCAGGACCAGCCCGCGCTGCTGCCCCGCTTGCAGAGTCAGGGTGAAGCGCAGGTCGTTGTCACCGGAGAGAGTGTTCAGCAGCCGCTCGTCCTGGGGCTCACGGACGGTGTGGACAGCGAGGTCCATGTCCTGCGAAGTGAACACGGCCCCATGCTCGGTGATGTGTAGCTCGTGCGGCTTACGGCCGTAGTCGAAGCGCGGAGCGATCTCGCCCTCGAACGTCATGCTCCCCCGGACACAGCGCAGCATGCGGACCAAACGGTGCCGGTCCGTCGCCGTCGCGCCGGTCACCGGCATGAAATCGACCACCTCGCCCGCCCCGGCTTCAGTCATGAAGCGCGTCACCAACACGGCGGTGTCCGGATGGTAGAGCTGCTTGGTGGTGTACGTGTCCGCAGCCGGCCTGACAGTGCAGTGTCCGCCCCGCTGCCGGTCGAGCAGAGCACCGAAGACGCTGGGTGAGTCGAAGCGCGGGCAGCAGAACCAGTCGACAGTCGCATCGGTCGTCACGAGTGCTGCGGTCTGTAGATCGCCAATCAGACCGTGGTTCTCAATGAGGGGGTAATCGTCCATTTTGAACCCCTTTCGACCCCGAATGACAAGCCTAGGCCAGGGACGGTGCCCCGTCCTGGCGAGGTGGTGACGCGAGGTGGCGACAGGGGCGAGACACTCTCCGCCACCGCGTGCGGCCCACGCCGTGTTCCGGCGTACCGCGGGTTTCTGCGCATGGTGGGGGCGGCGTGGCCGAAGCGGGGTGTACATGGCACCCGTTCCGCGCTTCCGGCCGGCCCCCGGCCCTGGCCCCTTCGCGGGTCGAAATTCGCGCGTGAATAGCGGCGATACGCGGCCTCATCCATATCCGAAGCCGCGTATTACGCCTCGGCGTGTCCCTCCCGGAGGCAAGCACCGGAACTGTTTGAATCCGCCGTATGACTATGCGCGACGACGCGGCCCTCTTTGGCAATCGATTTCTGACCGCGCCCGCCCCCTCGGATACTTTCCCCGAAAAAGGCATGGCCGCAACGGACGCAATGAGGCTCGTGGACGTCGATCTCGCCATGGAGGGCGACCCCCAGCGCAACCTCGCGACGTTCGTCACCACGTGGATGGAGCCGGAGGCGCAACGACTCATCGCCGAGAATCTCCACCGCAATTTTATCGACCATGCGGAGTACCCCATTTCCGCCGAGATCGAGCAGCGTTGCGTGCGCATGCTCGCCAACCTCTTCCACGCGCCGGGAAAGACGACCGGATGCCGGACCCAGGGCTCTTCCGAGGCGATCATGCTCGGCGCGCTGTCACTGAAGTGGAAATGGCGCGAGCGCCGCCAGGCGGCCAACCTGTCGGTCGACAGGCCGAACTTGATCTTCGGCGGGGACGTCCATGTCGTGTGGGAGAAGTTCTGCCGCTACTTCGACGTCGAGCCGCGGATCGTGCCACTTGCCGAGGGTAAGTACACCATCGGCCCGGAGGACGTGGAGCCCCACCTCGACGAGAACACGATCGGCGTCGTCGCCGTCCTGGGCACCACCTTCACCGGACACAAGGACGACGTCGTCGGGATCGACAAGCTCCTGCGGGATGTCCGCAAAGAGCGAGACCTCGACATCCCGATCCACGTCGACGCGGCCAGCGGCGGCTTTGTGTGGCCCTTTCTCTATCCGGACTCCACATGGGACTTCCAGCTCGAACAGGTCCGCTCCATCAACGTCTCGGGCCACAAATACGGCTTGGTCTACCCCGGCGTCGGCTGGCTGATCTTCCGTGAGGAGTCCGACCTGGCTCAGAACCTCGTGTTCTACGAGAACTACTTGGGCAAGACCGACGCGACGTTCACCCTGAACTTCTCAACCGGCTCGGCAATGGTGCTCGCGCAGTACTACAACTTCGTGCGTCTCGGCCGCCAGGGCTACACCTATGTCATGAAAATCATGCAGGAGAACGCCCACGCGTTGGCGGAGAACCTACGTAACAGCGGCCGCTTCGAAGTGATCGGCAGCGACGCTGAGCAGCTGCCCCTTGTCGCTTTCCGACTCGCTGGCAAGCACTCCTACGACGAGTCCGACGTTGCCTGGCAGCTCTCGGCCGAGCGCGGCTGGATGGTGCCGGCGTACACCCTGCCGCCCGACGCGGAGGGGGTGAAGATCCTGCGTGCCCTGGTCAAGGAGACCCTGAGCCGCGAGCAGATCCATCGCCTGAGCCAGGACATCACCGACGCGTGTCGCACCTTGGACGACAAGGGTTCGACTCACGGTGTCGAGCGGGCCCAGGTCAAGCGCGGGACCGGTTACTGACGCACTCCCCGATCGTCCCCAGCAGCCTGCCAATACGACGACGTCCACGTCGCACCGACGGAGCCGATGAAGCACGGTGAGTTCCTGCTCACCACCCGCAGGCGCAAGGGCGAGCCGCAGCTCGGCATGAGCACGTCGAGCGGTCGGCTGCGCTTCGAGTCACGGGTGCAGGCGGGCACCGCCTCGGACACGCTGGGCGCCGTCTACGCGGGCAACGACGCGGCGACCGAATACGAGAAGGTCCGCGCCAAGGGCAAGGTCGTCGTAATCGAGCGCAGCGACGAGGTCCCGCCGCAGTCGCGGCCGGTGCGAAGGCGTTGATCGGACGGCCGAACTACACCGCGACGCTGCTGTCGGATCTGCTCGAAGTGCCGCAGGCCCACGTCGACAGAGCCTTGTGCCACCTGGTCGGGTGGGGACTGGTCATCAGTTCGGCGGACGAGCGGTTCACGGCCGCTCCGCCGGCCGTGGCGCTGGGCGCTCTCATCACCCAGCGCCGAGACGGGTTCGAGTGGCCGAGCAGGCGCTGGCGACCTTCGCCGAGGAACACCGGGCGGTGATGACCGGGAACAGCATCAGCGATCTGATCGAGGTCGTCACGGGCGTCGACGCCATCCACCATCGCTTCTTCCAGGTGCAGCAGGCCGCCCGCAGACAGGTCCGCACCTTCATCACCGCGCCATTCGTCGCCGTGCCCCGGACGAGAACTCGGCCGAACCGATGGCCATCGGCCGCGGCGTGCGCTTCCGGGCCGTACTGGACCGGGCCGTACTGGCAGAGCCCGGCATCATCACCGAAGCGATCGATTCCTTGCGCAACGGCGTGGAACTGCGTGTCGCCGACCAGTTGCCCATGAAACTCGTACTGGCCGACGCCGACCTCGGCCTCGTCCCACTGGCCGTCACGCCCGCGGGATAGCCCGGCACCGTGCTGCTGCACCGCGGCGGCCTGCTGGACGCGCTGTTCGAGACCGTATGGCGCGCCGCCGCACCCGCTCGAACTGTCGGGCTCCGGCAGAGAAGCGGATCCGCGTGTCGAGGTCGGTGCGGAAGGCCCGACCGACCTGGACCGGAGGATCCTCACCCTCCTGCTCGCCGGTCTGACCGACCCGACGGCCGCGACACAGCTCGGAGTGTCACCGCGCACGCTGCACCGACGTCTTCGCCGCCTCATGGACATAGCCGGAGTCCGGATTGGGTGCAGCCGTCCGACACGGCTGGGTGGAGCAACGCCGAGCGGGCGCCCGGACCCGGTGCGAGGCCGGCTCCGCCTGGCTGGAGAAACGGCCACCCCGGCTATCGGCCAGGCCGGGAGCTGCCTCCCAGCCCTGACTGTCGGCCGTCTGTGCGAGGGAACGGCGCGCCGCATCGGGAAACGCCCGTTCCACCGATTCGCGCAGGAGAACCAACTCTCCCCGGACCGCCGGATGATGGGTGGGCGGCAGGCTGTCGAGCAGCCCGTCGAGCAGCGCCCGCAACCGTCGGCAGACCTGCACGGACGTTGCCCCGTAGTCTCGGATCTCGGAGACGGCGAGCTGAAGGTAGTCCTCCCATGCCCTCCCCCGGAGCACGAGCCGCGGCTTGCCGTCGTCACCGGCCAGGACATACCGGCCAGGGAGCGGCGACTGGCCGACAACGGTGAGGAACGACTCGGTGTGATTGAGGACTTGCACGGCGGTGGTGGGATCGTTGACAGCGGGCGAGAGGGCGCGGATGGCGATGTCGACGAGCACCCGCAGGGCGAAGGCCGGGTCCTGTTCGATCGTCCGCTCGGGACCGAGCGCGATCAGACCGGTGACCCGCCGACTGTCAGGGATGGACGTGCCGCCATGGATCTCGACGAGGACGGCGCCCCGATGGACGTAGTCACCGATCACGTGGGGCACCGAGAGCACACAGTCGTGCCGCGCGGCGACAGCCACGAGGCCTGCCGTATCCAGTGCCTGCACGGCTCCGCCTCGGGTCGCGCGGACGACGGTCACCCTTCCGCCCAGGCTGTCTGCGCCTCCACCACCGTCCGGCGCCGAGGCCCTGATCATCCCGGTCCCGCGCTCGAAGACGTCCTCCCCCATGCGGCCGACGAGATCGGCGATGGCCACCGGCCTGAGATTGTGGGTGAAGCGGTTGAGATAGACGAGCAGCAGCAACAGGCTGACGGCTACGGCTCCGCCGGCCAGGGTGACCCCGAGGTCCGGCACCGAACTCGACTCGATACTGCGCAGCAAGGAGAAAGCGAACGCGAATGTGCCGGTGAAGGTGGCCAGCACGGTCTTCTGCAGCCGGTCCCTGTACCAGAGGCGCATATACCTCGGGGACAACGTTCCGGTTGCCTGCTGAATGACGAGAACACCGATGGTCACAACGAACCCCAGAAGGGCGATCATCGACCCGACGATGGAGCTCAGCACTCCGCTCGCCGTCGTCGCCGAATAACGCCAGCCGCTCGGTGGCCAGTCCGATGCGTCGGCGGTAATGGCCAGTTCGGCCAGAACAACTCCCAGGACGAGACCGAACAACGGGCTGATCCACAAGCTGGCCTTCACGTACTGCCGCAGCCGGAATGCGGAGGCCCAGGACATCATGATGCGCATGCGGCATCCCTCCCTTCGGACGCCGGCTCCTCGGTGCCATGGTGCGGGCACATTCCGCCGCGGTCAGGCGCGACACGTACGCGAGTGAGCCTCACTGCTCGGTTCCGGGGGCCAGCAGCACGACACTGTCGCCTTGCCCGGGAGTGGCCCGCCGCTTCTCGGTGACGGGTTCCAGCCTCAGGTCGTCACGGACCACGAAGAGGGTCTCGCTCCCGGGCGGCAGTGGAGAGGAGGCCGGTTGAACCAGGAAGCGCGCCCCCGACTCGTACCGCGCGGCCAGGGCGTGGCGGACCAGCGATCTGCCGAAGAGGATGTCCCCGCCGGTATAGGGAGCCACGACTCCATGGCTGTCGTGCGGAGGTCCGACCCGGTAGACCGGTCCTTCGACGCTGTCCTGCATCACGACCGAAGCGAGCGCGTTGAAGTCGTCGTCGTCCGTGGCCAGGAACACTGCCGTCACGCCCTCCAGCCGGGCACCCGGGTTGGTGGCCGTGGCCAGCAGATCACCCGTGGCGAGTTCGACACCGGCTTCCGTGATCCTTTGGCGCTCCTGCTCGAGGCCTGCCCACATCAGCAGGTCGAAGCCGGCGGATTTCAGGCTCCTTCCCAGATCCACCACCCAGGGCTCGCCGCCCACGAGCAGGATCCGCGTCCCGGCGGGTTTGACGATGCCCAGCATTCTGGCGACCGGTGCCGCGCTCAGGGCGTACAGGAGGACCGTGCCGACGATCACGAGAAACGTGACGGGCAGGATTCTGGCGGCCCCGTCGACTCCCCTGTCGACGAGGTTCGCGGAGAAGGCCGTCGCTGTGGCTGCCGCGACGATGCCACGAGGGGCCATCCATCCGACAAAAGCCCGTTCGCCCGGGGTCAGCCCGGCGCGTGCAGTCGACACGTACGCGACGAGTGGACGTACCACGAGGACGAGGATGGCGATGAGGGCGAGGGCGGGAAGGAGCACGGGTACGAGTGACGCCGGTGTGATGGTGGAGGAGATGGAGACGAACAGCAGGCCGATGATCAGCTGGGCCAGAGTCTCGAAGAAGGGACGCCGCGCCGGCATGTCGAATCCGTTGATGTTGGTGACGGCGAGGCCGGTGACGATGGCGGCGATGAGTCCTGTGTCGTCCCTCACGATGTCGGCGCCCGCGGACACGACGATCACCGTGGCCAGCTGAGCCAGCGTGCCGAGGGTCTCGCCGAGCCGCAGCGTGCGGAGCGTCAGCCACAGCAACGCCGTGCCGACCGCGCCGCCGGCCAGGCCCACGGCCATGCTGAGGGCGAACTGGCCGAGTTGGTAGCCCCGGCCGATGTCGATCCGGTGTGTGGTGGCGATGGCATGGAAGACCAGTGCGCCCAGGATGCCACCGATCGGGTCGGTGAGGGTCCCTTCCCAGATGAGGATGCGGCGCACCTTGTCCGTGGGCCGTACGAAGTCGAGGAGGGGGCCCACGACCGTGGGGCCCGAGACCACCAGGATGACACCGAGCATCGACGCCACTCTGAGGGGCATGTCGAACATCGCCGGTGCGACGGCGGCGGTGGTCAGGAAGGTGACGAGCACCCCGAGCAGCAACAGCCGTCCTACGATCCACCGCGTGCGGCCGGTGAGCTTGCGCAGGTTGAGCCCGAGGCCGGCGTCGTAGAGGATCACCGCCACGGTCATCGATACGAGGACGTCGAAGCTCTGCCCCATCAGCTTGTCGGGGTGGATGACGTCCGTCAGCGCGCCTGCGGTGAACCCTGCGGGCAGCAGGATGATGAGGGCGGGAACGCGCAGTTTGCTCGCCAGGATCTGTGAGCCGGTGGCAAGGATCAGGGTCAGTGCGATTCCGAGGTAGATCTCGTCGTCTGTCACCGCAACTCCCTTCGGCAGAGTCCTGGCGTGGTGGGTGGGGAACCGTGCGGACGGTCAGGTGGTGCCCGCCCTGCCACCGCCGTCGGGATCGCCGCCTCGTCGCAGGTCGGCCTCGGTGAGTTCTTCGAGATCGCCTCGGGTGTCGAGCCAGTACAGGAAGACGACGGCCGGTACCACGATCACCAGGGCGACAAGGGTGACGAACGCCAGCCAGGTCAGCGTGGTCGATGCGCCGGCGCCTTCCGCGACGGTCATCGATGTCGGAAGGAGGTAGGGACGCTGAGCCAGGCCCCAGGCGATGACCGCGCAGGCGACGGCGCAGACGGCAGAGGCGCGGGCCCAGCCGCCCGGTCTACGCATGAGCAGCCACGCGGTGGTGAAGGAGGCCGCTCCGGCGGCGATGCCGAAGGCCAGGCCCGCCCCGTGGGTGAGCCCGTGCCATACGTGCGGGGCGTCCTCTCCGGTGACGAAAAGGGTGATCACCACCAGCACCACGAGTGCGGTGAGGCTCAGTAGCCCGCGCCGCCGGAAGTAGGCGATCAGGTCGGGTGCGTCGAAGCGGCGGGCATCCCCTGCCAGGAAAACCGCGCCCAGGAAGGCCGTCGCGGCGACGGCGAGCAGGCCGAACATGATCGAGGTGGGATTGGACCAGGCGTCCGCCGACGCCTCCGTACCGAGCCTCACGCGGCCTGAGGCGACTCCCCCTGCAGCAGCGCCGAGGAAGAACGGCGTCACGAGCGAGGCCAAGGCGAACACGGCACCGTAGAGGCGCCGGTCGGCGAGCTTGCGGGCGGCCTTTCGGAAGGCGAAGCCGGCGCCACGCAGGACCAGGCCCACGGCCGCCAGCGCAAGTGGCAGCCACATCGCGGAGAACACGGCCTGGAAGAGAGTGGGGAAACCGGTCCACATGATGACGAAGACGAAGATCAACCAAACGTTGTTGACCTCCCACACAGGTGCCATCGCGTGATCGATGAGCCATCGGGGCCGCTTGCCGCGTTCGGAGCCGCCCGCCGTCAGGTCCCAGAAGCCGGCCCCGTAGTCGGTACCGCCTGCGCAGGTGTACGCAGTGATGGCCAGCAGCAGGGCCACTGCCATCAGGTCGGCCGTCACGACCGTTCGCCCTGGGACGCGGCGACGCCGCCGTCACCTGCGAGGACAGAACCTCTGGGGCCGTACGGGCTGTCCGTCTCCGGCGGGTCCACCGGGGCCCCAAGGGCCTGCTGTGCGTCAGCGAGCCGCCATCGTGTGCGCAGCTTGAGCAGCACTGCCAGGAGCGAACCGAAGATGAACATATATACGACGATCACCAGGCCGAGCATGATCCACAAAGTGGACGAGCGCGTCGCCGTGACTGCCTCGGCGACACGCATGTTCTGGTAGACGATCCACGGCTGACGTCCCACCTCGGTCGCGATCCAGCCGCATTCGACAGCCACCACCGAGGCCAGACCCGCGCAGGCCGCGCTGCGGTAGAACCACGCGGACTCGGGAAGCCTGCGGTGCCTCAGCCAGACCAGGCCGTACCAGAGGGCGAGGAGCACCAGGGCGGAGCCGATGAGGACCATGATGTCGAAAGCCCAGTGTGCGATCGTCGCCTGAACGGCTGTCGGCCGTTGGTCCGGCGGGACGGACGTCAGCCCTACGACCTTCGTGTTCGGGCTGAAGCCGGCGAGGACGGAGTCGAGCAGCGGAATCTTGATGCCGCCGGAGATGGACCCGTCGGAGTGCAGGCGGCCGAACAGGTACTCGGGCACACGGGTGTCGGTCTTCCAGACGATCTCCATGGCCGCGAACTTCACCGGCTGTTTGTGGAACACCGACCGGGCGATCGCGTCGCCCAGGACGAACTGCACCGGGGTCGCGACCGCGGCGATGGTGAAGGGAACGGTGAAGCCGAGCCGGTGGTAACGGTCCCGGCGTCCCCTCAGCCGACCGACCGCGTAAACGCCGGCCACCATGTATCCCGCGGTCAGCAGCATGGCCACGACGAAGTGCCAGTACTGCGGCCCGAACATCGGCGTGAAGATCGCCTTCCAGATGTTCACGTCCGTCGGGTTGCCGACGGCGTCGAGGGAGAAGCCCTGCGGCGTGTTCATCCAGGAATTGGCCGCCAGGATGCCGAACGCCCCCAGGAGCGCTGCGGCCGGGAGCGGCAGCCCGAGCAGGAAGTGTGTCCGGGGCTTCAGCCGCCGCCATCCGTAGAGGTAGATGGCGATGAGGACCGCTTCGAGGAAGAACGCCCAGGCCTCGACCCCGAAGCCGATTCCGAAGACATCGCCCCACCTGCCCATCAGCCCCGGCCAGAGCAGGCCGAACTCGAAGGAGAGCACGGTGCCGGTGACGACTCCGACGGCGAACTGAACCGCCATGACCGCCGACCAGCGCCGTGCCAGCAGAAGGGCTGTCGCATCGTTGTGGCGCAGCCCGCGGTAGTGCATGACCAGGGTGATCAGAGGCAGGGCAACGCCCAACGGGACCAGGATGATGTGAGAGGCCAGGGTGAAGGCCATGAGTTCCCGGGCCGGCAGGAGTTGATCCGGTGCGCTCGCCAGGAGCTGGACCGAGGTGTGCATAACCGCCTTCGCTGTTCGGGTCCTGCGAAAGAGGTCAGCCGCCGGTCGCGAACCCTGGGAAGAGCGTCATACCGCCATCGACGTACAGAGTCGTCCCCACCACGTAGTCCATAAGGTCGGATGCCAGCAGGACAACAGCATGGGCGATGTCCTCGGGGTCCCCGATCCGGTCGTAAGGGATCAGACGCAGAAGGTCCTCGCGGGCCGCCGACGTCTCCCAGGCACTGCGGTTGATGGGGGTCTTGATCGCCCCGGGAGCGACGGCGTTCACCCTGATCTTCTCCGGTGCGAGCTCTTGGGCCAGGGTCTGCATCATCATCTGCACGCCTCCCTTGGAGGAGGCGTAGTTCACGTGCCCCGCCCACGGGATGAGCTGGTGCACCGAGCTCATGCAGATGATCTTCCCGGCCGCCTGGGACACCTCCGGGACAACTCCGCGCCGACGGAACTCCTTGGCCGCTTCCCGGGCGCACAGGAACTGGCCCGTGAGGTTGACGTCGAGCACCTTCTGCCACTGGGCGAGAGTCATGTCGGTGAACCTGGCGTCACGCTGCATACCGGCGTTGGCGACCAGGATGTCGAGAGTCCCGAAGTCCTGGACCGTCCGGTCCACCATCGCCGTCACCTGGGTCTCCTGCGACACGTCCGCCTCGTAGGCCACCGCACGCACCCCGAACGACGTGATCTCCTCGACCACTTGCTCGGCGGCTTCCCGGTCGCTCACGTAGTTCACCGCCACATCGGCGCCCGCCCGGCCCAGCGCGATGGCCGTGCCCTTGCCGATGCCCGAATTGGCGCCGGTCACCAGAGCTGTCTGGCCCTTCAGCAAGTCGGACGGCAGAGCACCCCGCACTGCCTCGACGTGGGAATCCATGATGCCCTGTCTCCTCGCTGCGGCTCCGGTCCGCCCGGCTACTGCCCGGCAGGCGGGTATCAGGCAATCACCGGACGAGCGGGGCCGCAGTCCTGACGGGCCGCTGCTGGGCCATTGGGCGGAGCGGCTTCCCCCGGTCGGCTCAGCTGCGGCGCCGGGCGACGTTCATGACGCCTGCCATGCCGTGAGGCCCCATCGGAGTACATGGGTGGCACCCTGCTCCAGTACGTCGAGGCCGAGGCCGCTACGGAAGGCGTCCGGGGGGCAGGACATGGGCTCCACCGCGACGCCCCGTCGGCGTTCTGTCTCCGGCAGACTGTCACCCGTGTAGATCTGCACGTATCGAACGCCTTCGCCGAGCCGGACATCCACTCCGTGAGTCCCCGAAGGGTGCGCCAGCCGTACCACGGACACGTCGCCGTCGACGCGGTCGAGGCTGAAGGCGGTGTCCATCTGTCGGGATCCGATGGGGCGTGCCGCACGGAAGTCGACGTCCGAACCTTCGACGGGCTCCTGGCCGGTCGGCAGGCCCCGGTCGTCGCTGAGAAAGCGGTCCCGTGCGGGCACGGTCAGCAGAACCGTGTCGACCAGGCCGGTGCCGAGCGTGAGATACGGATGCTGCCCCACGCCATAGGGCGCGGGCCCGTCCCCCACATTGGTCGCGGAAACCATGACGTCGAGGCCGGCGGGCCCCAGGCGGTACTCGGCGGTCACGTCCAACAGGAAGGGATAGCCCGGTTGGGGACGGAGAAGCGTACCCAGCCTCAGTGATTCCTCGCTTCGGGCGTGCAACTGCCACGGGACCCAGCGTACGAGGCCATGGATCGCGTTGCCTTTCCCCGGTTCGGTGAGCGGGAGTTGCAGGTCCGTTCCGGCGAAGTGGTAGCGGCCGCCGCCGATGCGGTTGGGCCACGGGACGAGCAGTTGACCTCTCCCGCCGGTAATGGGGGCGTCGGAGGCGAAGCCGTCCAGCAGGGTCAGGCCGTCCGCCTCGTAGTGGCGCAGGGCGGCGCCCAGTTGGACCACGACTGCTCTCTGCCCCTTCCCTCTCAAGGTCCACTGTTCACCAGTCGGGCTGCCGGGAGCGGCTGCAGTGAATCCCTCGGCGCGCCCATGGAATGCCCTGACGTCTGCGGGTTCGCGGTGCAGCAGCGAGACCAGCGCGGCGACGATCGCCTCCGGCGGTCGATCGATCTCCACCACCAGCGGACGCTCGTCCGGTTCCGGTTCCTCGAAAGCGGCGATCTGGCTCTCCAGCAGGCTCTCCGGGAAGAAGTGTCCTCGTCTGTCTGAGAGCCGGGAGCGGTTCAGCTCCGGTGTGCCGTGCAGGTACACCAGACGCACTTCAGGCCTCCCGCGCAGAAGCCGGTCACGGTAGGCGCGCTTGAGGGCGGAACAGGTAACAACCGCCGGCTGATCCGCGGCGATCTCGTGGTCCAGCCATGCGGAGATGGCATCCAGCCAGGGCTCGCGATCGGTGTCCGTGAGAGCCTGCCCGGCCGCCATCGCGGCCCGTGCTGTCGCGGAGTGGAACTCGTCCGCGTCCCGATAGGAACAGCCGAGCCGCTCGGCCAGCAGTTGGCCCACCGTGGTCTTGCCGGAGCCGGACATACCGACGATCAGCACCACAGGAGTCGACGGTTCGCAAGACCCGTCGTGAGCGGCAGCCGCGGACATGCCGGACATCAAGCCCTCAGGGGTCGGGGGGCCGTACACAAGGCCAGGATGACAAATACGTCGATCGTGATGAGCGCCAATGCCCGGAACGGTGCCTGAGGCAGCCACATGACGTTCGCGATCACGCTGAGTCCGGCCGGCGCAGGGTCTACGGTCCTTGCCCACACTGCGCTACGGGGTGCCACCCAATCGCTCGTCATACAGGTTCCTCCGTTTCAGGCGGTCGGTGCGACAAATGCCGTCTGGGCGGGTCGGCAGCCACGAGCCTGCCGATCGCGGGCTCGCCGGTGGCGAGGACGCTCCGCACCATGGCCGCAGTGGCGGTCGGGGCTGGTGAATCGGAACGCGTCGGCCAGTCGGCGCCCGACCAGGCGCCCGGCAGGTATTCCGCTGATGCCGTGGGCTGCCGTGTTCACCCGCAGGATCCGCAGGTCGGGGTCGAGGACGTGCATCCCTACGGGCGACGGAGTCAACAGTGCTCTGAGCAGAGCCTTACCGAGCGGGCCTTCACCCGCGCCGGATGCCGCTCGGCGCGCCCCCCACCATTCTTCTGCCTCTTCGGTGCACTCAAGCACGGTTCACGACACGTCCACGACCAGCAGCGCGTCGTCGGATGCCATAGGCCGGATCGCCTCCGCATCTCCCCCGACGGTCCCCACCTGGCCCCATGTCTGTACCTGCGTGCCCGCTTCCCTCCAGGTTGCGACGCTCACGAAGGATCCGCACCTCGGCACGGGACAGACGCCCGACCCCTCGCGTACGGCGCCCGACATGACCTTGACGAGCGACGTGTCCCTCCATCATGTGCCTCGATGGCTCGGACACCGCTCGGGTCAAGGCCACGGTGAACCAACACGGCCACCTCGCCCGGGACGGCCGGGAGCGCCGCCATCAGGACCGAGGCGGCCGCAGGGCTCACACGGTCAGGCCAGCCCGAGCGAGCGCAGTACGCGGCGCTGGCTCGGTGCCGGCTTGGCGGGCCAGTAGAGGTAGCAGACCCCTCCCGTACCGCTTCTGACCTTGCCGTTGGCGTCGTACCGCTTCGTACGCAGCCAGATGTTCTCCCACTCACGGCGCAGATAGACGCGGCGCACGGCGGGGTTGTCGGGCGAGGCGGGGTCATTGGCGACGATGTCGCCCTGCTCGGTGAAGCCGATCACCGTCATCAGATGGCCCGAGGTCCCGTAGCCCGCCCCGGTCAGCTCCTCCTTGAGGAAGGACTGGGAGGTGATGACGGGGATGCCCACGCGGACCAGCCGCTCCACATCGGTCAGCGAGCCGAGCCGGGTGACGGCCGCGCTCATGTCCCGGTACGTGGCGGCGTAGGCGGCGTTGAAGGGCCAGTTGCCGCACCCCTCGTACTGGTAGTCGAAGGTGTACCGGGCCGCGTGGCAGATCTGCGGGTCGGCGAGGCCCGGCTTCACCCACGCGAGGTCCTCCGCCGTGGCCCTGCGTCCCCAGTACTCGATGATCATCTGCGAGGAGGTGGGGCTGCACCACGCCTCACCGCCGTTGTCGTACTCGGGGTACTCCCCCACGTGGACGTTCTGCGAGTAGCGCGGCACCGGCAGTTCGCGGACGAGGCGGGGGGTGCTGGCCGGGACGGTGAACCGGTCGGGGACGTCCGAGGCCATCGCGCCCAGCCGCCACAGCGTCGGGGTGAGCCGGCTGCCCGGGGTGCGGTGGAGCGTCGCCCGCAGCCGGTACGAGGCCAGCCGCAGCCCGCTCGCCGGGTCGTCCACGGAGAACGTGTCGGTCCACACCGAGCTCCTGCCGTCGGTCTGGCCGTCGACGGAGGTGCGCCGGATGTCGCCGTCGCCGGCCGCCCAGCGCCCCATGACGAACCAGGGCGTCGTGGTGCCGTCCGCGTACTCGCCGCCCAGCTCCACCTGGATCCAGGTGCCTGCCGGGGTGTCGGCGTTCCACGAGGCGATCACCTCGGTGGCCGGAACGGTGGAGCGGTGGACGGGTGAGGTCCAGGTCGCGTACTCCCAGGCGGTGGTCCTCCCGGTGTGCGGGTCGGTGTAGTCGGTGCGCCCGGCGGGGGCGGCGATCACCAGACCGGGCCTGCGGCCGGCCACGGCACGGGTTCCGTCCCCCGAGCCGCAGCGCCAGTCGGTGTAGGTGCTCCAGAAACGGTTGTCCACGTCCGAGACTGCCGCCAGGGGTGCTGGGGATCGGGGGGAGGAAGGGGCCGCGGCCGTCGCGGAGCCTGCGGCGATCACCGGGCCGGTGCCCGCCGCCGCGGCGAGTGCGGCGGTCAGTACGGTTCTGCGTGAAGTCGGTCTGGTCATGGGCGAGACCCCCGGTCGTGAGCGGAATGGGGCTGCGGATGCCGATCGGTGCGCCAACTATCCCGGGTCACCGCCGCATTCGGCCAGTGATTCGTCCTGTGCCGCGTCACCAATATTGGTCTGCTCCACTGGCGTGACCTGCGGCGGCTCCGGACAGGCGGCGGCCCTTGCGTACGCTGGACACATGAACGACCTGACCGGCCCGGCCGGAGCCCTGCGCTCCCTGCCCCCTTCCTGCGGGCCGGTGCGGCTGGTCGCGATCGACGGACACGCGGGCTCGGGCAAGAGCACCCTCGCGGCCCGGCTCGCGGCGGCGCTCGGCGGCGCACCCGTACTGCACCTGGACGACTTCGCCACCCACGAACAGTTCTTCGACTGGACGGACCGGCTGCGCGAGCAGGTGCTCCGGCCGTTCTCGCGCGGGGAGACCGCCCGCTGTACCCCGTACGACTGGACCGCCCGGCGCTTCGGCCCGGCGCGGACGGTGGAGCCCGCGCCCGTCGTGCTGATCGAGGGGGTGGGGGCCGGCCGCCGGGCGCTGCGCCCGCGGCTTGCCGCGCTGTACTGGATGGAGTGGGACCGGGCCGCGTCCTGGGCGCGGGGCAGGCACCGCGACGGGCCGGAGCTCTCGGAGTTCTGGGACGGCTGGACCGCCGCCGAGGAGCGGCATTTCGCCGACGATCCCTCACGGCCCTTCGCCGATGCGCTGGTACGCCAGTTGCCCGAGGGGTACGAGTGGCTGCCGGGGCCTCGTACCGATGCAGGAATGAACCGTTCCGTCACCCAGGGTGAATGGCTTACGGGATCGTGCTGAGCAGCCGGAAATCGGCCCGGAAGTACCCCAACTCGGCTTGACCGAGGGGCCTTACAGGTCTTACGTTCTCATTGTGCGGCTTTTCGGAGCCCCCGCGGACGCGAAGCCCCCGATTGTTCCCCCGTGATCGGGGGCTTCGTTCTGCGCTCATCGCCCTTCCCTTCCTGCCACCGAGGACGATCCGATCACCCTCGGTCACGGTCTCACCTGCGCCTACGGCCTCTTAGCCGCTCACCCTCCGTACCGGTACGATGCACCTCGGTGCGGTCAATTCCCCTCCTCGGCACAGTGATTCAGCGCGCTCCGGTGGGCATGCTGTGCGGGCGGGACATCCTGGGGGCACGGTTTGTGGGGGACCTGATGGACATCGGCACGCAGGGCGCACAGGCCCCGGCCGACCTCGCCTGGCTGCGCGGCGTGGACGCCTACACCATGGGCGCGTATCCGCAGGCCGAGGAGGAGTTCAGAACCGCGGTGCGGTTCGATCCCGGCATGGCGGACGGCTGGCTCGGACTGCACGCGCTGCGCATCGACACCACCACGGCGCTGCTGCGCATGTACCGCCACCGCGAGCGTTTCGGCGAGCAGCGCTCCCGTCATCGCCGCACACTCAACTCCTGGTACTGGCTGGGCTGGTGGGTCCAGCCGGTGCTGGAGAGCCCGCGCGATCTGCTGCTCGCGCACGCCTCGCACTGGCTGGACGGCCGCCATGTGCCGGAGCTGGACCGGGCGCTGGCCGGGCTGCCCCCGGTCGACACGGACCCGCAGGTGCGGTTCCTGCACGCCTGCCGCTCCTATCTCGTCAAGGACTGGGACCAGCTCGTCCGCAACACCGAGCAGCTCGTCGACGATCCGATGCTCGGCATCGAGGCCGGACTCTTCGGCGGCATGGCGCGGGTACGCATGGAGATGTACGGACAGGCCGAACCGCTCCTCTCGGCCGCCCTGATGCGCTGCCGCAGCGAACAGCCGCAGCGCAAGGAGCTGCGCTACTGGCTGGCGAGGGCCCACGAGGGGACGGGGCGCAGCGCCGCCGCCCTGCCGCTCTACCGTGCGGTGCACCGCGTCGATCCGGCCTTCATGGACACCTCCGCCCGGCTCGCGGCGATCTCCGAGGGCGACGGGTACGACGAATCGGCGGATCTGGCCTCCGTGTCACTGACCGGGTTCGGCGCGGACGCCACCGGCGCGGAACCCCAGCCGGAGGCCGACTCCCCGCTCGGCACCGAGCTCGTGGAGGGCAGGGAGCCGTGGCCGGACGCGGAACCGGTGGCCGCCGCGCCACCGCCGGTCGAGGGCGTACGGCACAAGGCCGCGGGAGCGCCGAGGGCGACCGCGTTCCCCGCCGGGCCCAGTGATCCCGTGCTGCTGGCCCGCGCGCTGGCGGAACTGGAGCGCATGGTCGGCCTGGAACCGGTCAAACGCCAGGTCAAGGCCCTGTCCGCGCAGCTGAACATGGCGCGGCTGCGGGCCGAGCAGGGGCTGCCCGTCCAGCCCCCGAAGCGCCACTTCGTCTTCTCCGGCCCCTCCGGCACCGGCAAGACCACCGTGGCCCGCATTCTGGGCCGGGTCTTCTACGCGCTGGGCCTGCTCGGCGGCGACCATCTGGTCGAGGCCCAACGGGCCGACCTGGTCGGCGAGTTCCTGGGGCAGACGGCGGTCAAGGCCAATGAGCTGATCGACTCGGCGCTCGGCGGGGTGCTCTTCGTGGACGAGGCGTACAGCCTGTCCAACTCGGGCTACAGCAAGGGCGACGCGTACGGCGACGAGGCGCTTCAGGTTCTTCTGAAGCGGGCCGAGGACAACCGGGACCATCTCGTCGTCATCCTCGCGGGCTACCCGGAGGGCATGGACCGGCTGCTCGCCACCAATCCCGGGCTCTCCTCCCGCTTCACCAGCCGGGTGGACTTCCCGAGCTACCGCCCCCTGGAGCTCACCGCGATCGGCGGGGTGCTGGCCGCCGAGAACGGCGATGTGTGGGACGAGGAGTCGGTGGACGAGCTGCGCAGCATCAGCGGGCATGTCGTCGACCAGGGCTGGATCGACGAGCTGGGCAACGGCCGCTTCCTGCGGACGCTGTACGAGAAGAGCTGCGCGTACCGGGATCTGCGGCTGTCGGGGTACGCGGCCATGCCGACGCGTGACGATCTGGCGACGCTGCGGCTGCCCGATCTGATGCAGGCGTACGGAGAGGTGCTCTCGGGGCGGGGTCCGGTGGACCGGGGACCGCAGCAGGAGCCGGGGGCCGGCTGAGGGCCGGTCCGGGGCGCCGGGCCGCCGGTGCCTCCCGGGGTGCCGGAAACGCGCCGGGCCGCGCGCCGGGCGGTGTCCCCCTCACCGGACGGGCCTGATCCGCTCCCGTCCGGTGGGGGAGGTCCGCACACGTCCGGCACCGGGTGTCACCGGGCCGTGTGCGGCGCTCCCCGTCAGGTCCGTCCCGCCAGGGTCTTCCGTCCCTGCTGGGCGGCCGGTACGTCCACCGTGCGGCGGGGTACCGAGACGCGGTGGGCCGGGTCGCGGACCTCTCCCACGAGCATCTCCAGGACGTCCTCCATGGCGACCAGGCCGAGCACCCGGCCCGACCCGTCGGCCACCTGGGCCAGATGGGTCGCGGCGCGGCGCATCACGGTCAGGGCGTCGTCGAGCGGCAGTTCGGCGCGCACCGTGGCCATGGGGCGCCAGATCTGCTGCGGGACGGCTCGGTCGCCGTCCTCCAGATCGAGGACGTCCTTGACGTGCAGGTAGCCCATGAAGGGGCCACCGCCCTCCGCGCAGACCGGGAAGCGCGAGTATCCGGTCCGCACGGTCAGCTCCTCGATGCGCCGCGGGGTGACGGAGGGGTCCACCGTCACCAGCGACGACCGCTCCAGGAGCACATCGGTGACCGGCCGGCTGCCCAGTCCGAGGGCGTCCTCCAGCCGTTCCTGTGCCTCCGGCTCCAGCAGTCCGGCCTGCCCGGAGTCCTCCACCAGCCGGTTGAGCTGCTCGCTGGTGAAGACGGCCTCGACCTCGTCCTTCGGCTCGACCCGGAAGAGCCGCAGCACCAGCCGGGCACAGGTGCCCAGTGCCGAGGTGACGGGGCGGCAGAGCCGGGCGAAGCCGACCAGTCCGGGGCTGAGCCACAGGGCGGTCCGCTCCGGAGCCGCCATCGCCAGGTTCTTCGGGACCATCTCGCCGATGACGAGGTGGAGGAAGACCACGGAGACGAGGGCCAGGGCGTAGCCGAGCGGATGGATGAGCCCCTCGGGGACCCGCGCCGCGTGGAAGACGGGTTCGAGGAGGTGGGCCACGGTCGGCTCGGCGACGGCACCCAGGGTGAGTGAGCAGATGGTGATGCCGAACTGGGCGGCGGCCATCATCTGCGGCAGGTTCTCCAGTCCGTACAGGACCTGGCGGGCCCGGCCCGATCCGCTCGCGGCGAGCGGTTCGACCTGGCTTCGGCGTACGGAGACGAGTGCGAACTCGGCGCCGACGAAGAAGCCGTTCGCCAGCACCAGGAGCCCGGCGAACAGCAGCTGGACCAGGCTCATCGCACGGCCTCCAGCAGCCCTCGTGCGGAGGGCGCCGCGGCCGCTGCCGTCCCGGCCGGGTCCGGCGTGCGGGTGAAGCGGACCTGTTCGGCGCGGTAATGGCCGACCTGACGGACGGAGATCCGCCAGCCGGGCAGTTCGGCGCGGTCCCCGGGGGCGGGGATGCGGCCGAGCAGATCGGCGACCAGTCCGGCCACGGTCTCGTACGGCCCGTCGGGTACTTCCAGGCCTATCCGGCGCAGGGTGAGGACCCGGCAGCTGCCCTCGGCGTCCCAGACGGTGCGGCCGTCGTCGCCGACGGCGGTGGCCAGCTCGGGCCGGTCGTCGCCCTCCGCGTCGTGCTCGTCGCGGACCTCGCCGACGAGCTCCTCGATGATGTCCTCAAGGGTGACGACTCCGGCGGTGCCGCCGTACTCGTCGACGACGACGGCGATCGGCTGCTCGTTGCGCAGTCGCTGGAGGAGCTGTTCGACGGGCAGGCTCTCCGGCACCAGGAGCGGTGGTACGGCGATCCGGCCGGCCTGTGTGCGCAGCCTCTCCCGGGCGGGGACGGCGAGGGCGTCCTTGAGATGGACCATGCCGACGACCTCGTCGATGCGGTCCCGGTAGACGGGAAAGCGGGAGAGGCCGGTGGCGCGGGTGAGGTTGAGGACGTCCGCCGCGGTCGCCGACGACTGGAGGGCGCTCACCCTCACCCGGGGCGTCATCACATGCTGGGCGGTGAGGCCCGCCAGTGACAGCGTCCGGACGAAGAGGTCGGCGGTGTCCTGTTCCAGGGTGCCGGCCCGCGCCGAGTGCCTGGCCAGTGAGACCAGTTCGCCCGGGGTACGGGCGGAGGCCAGCTCGTCGGTGGGCTCGACGCCCAGCAGCCGCACCAGCCGGTTGGCGACGGTGTTCAGTGCGGTGATCACGGGCCGCAGCACGGCCGAGAAGAGGTGCTGGGGTCCGGCGACGAAGCGGGCGACCTGGAGCGGTCTGGAGACCGCCCAGTTCTTCGGTACGAGTTCGCCGATCACCATCTGGACGGCTGCGGCGAGCAGCATGCCGATGACCACGCTGACGCCGGGGGCGGCGCCTTCGGGCAGTCCGGCCGCGGTGAGGGGTCCGGCGAGCAGCTGGGCCAGTGCCGGTTCGGCGAGCATGCCGACGACCAGCGAGGTGATGGTGATGCCGAGCTGGGTGCCGGAGAGCTGGAAGGAGAGTTCTCGCAGGGCTTCGACGACAGTACGGGCCCGGCGGTCGCCCTCGGCGGCCGCGCGTTCGGCGTCCGGCCGCTCCACGGTGACGAGCCCGAATTCGGCTGCCACGAAGAATCCGTTGGCGAGGATGAGAAGGAATGCCGCGCTCAGAAGCAGCAGGGGGGTGGTCATGCCGCCGCCTCCTGGGAAGGGGCGGCGCAGGTACTACCGGACGATCCGTCCATTGCTGGAGGGAGTCACTCCTTGGGTCGCAGGAAAAGCCCCGCGGGCCCCTGAGGGCCCCTCTGGTGCGGGGCGGGGCGCCACAGGGCGCCGCCGCCCTCCAGAGTAATCAAGAAGAGGCCGGACCGGGCAGGGGCTCAGTCGTTCTCCGTGGCGGTGTCCGCTCCGGTGCCGTGGGTCTCGGCGAGGACGCGCAGCGCACGGGCGTCGCGAATGGCCTGCTTCTTGGCCATTCCGGGCTGGATGCCGAGGGCGGGCAGGCTGGTGCCGTCGCTGAGGTCGAGGAAGACCCAGGGGTCGCCGACCCGCAGGTTGACGCGGAGGATCTCCGCCCAGGCCAGCCTGCGGGTACGGGTGAGGTTGACGACGGTGACGCCGGTGTCGTCGGCGACCACCTTGGGCCTGCTGAGCAGGGCCAGGACGCCGAGGAACAGCGCGGCGACGAAGATGAAGCTGGTCCGCTCCCCCGGGTTCAGCTTCTCCAGGGTCAGGGCGATGACGGTGATGACGAGGAACATCGCCAGACCCACGGCCAGCAGGACCACCCGGGTGAGGGTGGGCCTGAAGGTGACCGGGAGGGCGGGCTGTTCGGGCCGGGGCGCGGACGCGGACATCAGGGGCTCTTCTTGTCTGTCGGTGTTCTCGGTGCCCCTGCCGTCAGAGACGGCAGGCGTGGATGGCCGTGGTGAGGATGGCGCGGGCACCGAGCTCGTACAGGTCGTCCATGATCCGCTGCGCCTCCTTGGCGGCGACCATGGAACGGACGGCGACCCAGCCCTCGTGGTGCAGCGGGGAGATGGTCGGCGACTCCAGGCCCGGAGTGAGGGCCACCGCGCGCTCCAGGTGCTCGACGCGGCAGTCGTAGTCCATCATCACGTAGGAGCGGGCGACCAGGACGCCCTGGAGGCGGCGCAGGAACTGCTGCACCTTCGGGTCGTCCGCGGGGGCGCCGGTCCGCCGGATGACCACGGCCTCCGACGTCATGATCGGCTCGCCGATCACTTCGAGTCCGGCGTTGCGCAGGCTGGTTCCGGTCTCCACCACATCGGCGATGACCTGGGCGACCCCGAGCTCGATGGCGGTCTCGACGGCGCCGTCGAGGTGGACGACGGAGGCGTTGACGCCCGCGTCGGCCAGGTGCTTGGCGACGATGCCCTCGTAGGACGTGGCGATCGTCATGCCGTCGAAGTCCTGCGGGCCGTGGGCGGTGCCGGGCCTGGTGGCGTAACGGAAGGTGGAGCGGGCGAAGCCGAGCTGGAGGATCTCCTCGGCGTCGGCGCCGGAGTCCAGCAGCAGGTCACGTCCGGTGACGCCGATGTCGAGCCGGCCGGAGCTGACGTAGATCGCGATGTCGCGGGGCCGCAGGTAGAAGAACTCGACCTCGTTCTCAGGGTCGACGAGAACGAGTTCCTTGGACTCCTTGCGCTGCTGGTATCCGGCCTCATGGAGCATCGCCATCGCAGGCCCGGAGAGTGAACCCTTGTTGGGGACGGCGATGCGCAGCATGGGGTCAGGTCCTTTGGTGCGAAGGGGTGGGCTGTGCGGGACGTGCGGAAGCGGCGGTCGGCTCAGAGATGGGCGTAGACGTCGTCGAGGGAGATTCCGCGGGCGACCATCATCACCTGGACGTGGTACAGCAGCTGCGAGATCTCCTCGGCGGCGGCTTCCTTGCCCTCGTACTCGGCGGCCATCCAGACCTCGGCCGCCTCCTCGACGACCTTCTTGCCGATGGCGTGCACTCCCTTGTCCACCAGTTCGGCGGTACGGGAGGTGGAGGGGTCGCCGTCGGCGGCCTTGAGCTGAAGCTCGGCGAAGAGCTCTTCGAAGGTTTTGTTCGCCATGATGGTCCTTAGAATACGGGGTCGCCGGGCCGTCCTCAGCGCCAGGGTTCGCTGACGGCACGCAGGGTCGCGGCGGTGGCGACGGCCGCCGTGACCGCTTCGTGGCCCTTGTCCTCGTTGGACCCTTCGAGACCGGCCCGGTCCAGTGCCTGCTCCTCCGTGTCACAGGTCAGGACGCCGAATCCGACCGGGACCCCGGTGTCCACGGTGACCTGGGTGAGGCCGACGGTGACGCCCTGGGAGACGTACTCGAAGTGGGGGGTTCCGCCGCGGATGATGACGCCGAGGGCGACGATCGCGTCGTAGCCCCGGCCCGCGAGGACCTTGGCGACGACGGGGAGTTCGAAGCTGCCGGGGACCCGGAGCAGGGTCGGCTCGTCGATGCCGAGTTCGTGCAGCGCGCGCAGGGCACCGTCGACGAGTCCGTCCATGATCTTCTCGTGCCACTGCGCGGCGACCACGGCCACCCGCAGGTCACCGCAGTTGCGTACGGACAGTTCGGGTGCGCCCTTGCCGCTCATGTTTCTCCTACTGCTCGTTCCGTGGGTAACGGGAGGGGTGGTGGGGTGGTTCCGGCTACTGGTTGCCGCAGGCCGGCGCGGTGGCGCCGTCGAGCCACGGCAGGTCGTGGCCCATGCGGTCGCGCTTGGTGCGCAGGTACCTCAGATTGTGCTCGCCGGCCTGTACGGGCATGGGCTCGCGGCCGGTGACGGCGAGTCCGTGGCGGACGACCGCGGCGGTCTTGTCGGGGTTGTTGGTCATCAGCCGGAGACTGGCGACACCGAGGTCCGCGAGGATCCGGGCGCCCGCCGCGTAGTCGCGGGCGTCGGCGGGCAGGCCGAGTTCCAGATTGGCGTCGAGGGTGTCGGAGCCGCGTTCCTGGAGTTCGTACGCGCGCAGCTTGGAGAGCAGTCCGATGCCGCGGCCCTCGTGACCGCGCAGATAGACGACGACGCCGCGGCCCCGCTCGGTGATGCGTCGCATGGCGGCGTGCAGCTGAGGGCCGCAGTCGCAGCGCTGGGAGGCGAAGATGTCGCCGGTCAGGCACTCCGAGTGGATCCTCACGAGGACGTCCTCACCGTCGCCGATGTCGCCGTGGACGAGCGCCACGTGCTCGACGCCGTCGACGGTGGAGCGGTAGCCGTACGCGGTGAACTCGCCGAACGCGGTCGGCAGCCGGACCTCGGCCTCGCGGCGGACGGCAGGCTCGGCGCTGCGGCGGTAGGCGATCAGGTCCTCGATGGAGATGATCGTCAGACCGTGCTTACGGGCGAAGGGGACGAGTTCGGGCAGCCGCAGCATCACGCCGTCCTCGCCCGCGATCTCCACGATCGCCCCGGCGGGCCGCAGCCCGGCGAGCCGGGCGAGGTCGACGGCGGCCTCGGTGTGGCCGTTGCGGACGAGGACGCCGCCGCTGCGGGCCCGCAGCGGGAAGACATGGCCGGGGCGGACGAAGTCGCCGGGGCCGGCCACGCCGCCCGCCAGCATGCGCAGCGTGGTGGCGCGGTCCGCGGCGGAGATGCCGGTGCTCACGCCGTGTGCGGCCGAGGCGTCGACGGAGACGGTGAAGGCGGTCTTCATCGACTCGGTGTTGTTGTCGACCATCTGCGGCAGTTCGAGCCGTTCCAGCTCGGCGCTCTCCATCGGCGCGCAGATCAGACCGCGGCATTCGCTCATCATGAACGCGACGATCTCGGGGGTCGCCTTCTCGGCGGCGATGACGAGGTCGCCCTCGTTCTCGCGGTCCTCGTCGTCCACGACGACGACGGGCCGGCCCGCGGCGATGTCGCGAATGGCCTGCTCGACGGGGTCCAGGGCGAGGTCCAGGGCGAGATGGGCGTGATCCCGGTGCAACCAGGTGGGCTGGGCAGTCATGCCGTGGCTCCTTCCAGAGCGGGTGTCCGCGTACGCAGCCACCAGTCGCGCATGCCCCACAGGACGAGGGCGCCGTATACGACGTAGATGAGACCGGAGAAGGCGAGTCCGCTGTGGAAATTGAGCGGTACGCCGACCAGGTCGACCAGGAGCCAGGCGAACCAGAACTCGACCATGCCGCGTGCCTGGGCGAGCATCGCCACGAGCGTGCCCGCGAAGATGTAGGCGTCCGCCCACGGACTCCAGGACAGCGACGGGAACGCGGTGAAGAGACCGCCGACGGCCAGGGTGCCGAGGGCCGCGCCGCCGATCAGGTAGCCGCGCTCGCGCCAGGTGGCGAACCGTACGGCGATGCTGCCGTCCTGGGCCTGCCGCCTCCCGCGGGTCCACTGCTGCCAGCCCCAGACGGCGACGGCGATGACCACCAGCTGCTTGCCGACGCTGCCCGCCTGATGCACGGAGACATTGGCCGCGACCAGGACGACGCCGGAGAGGAGCTGGGCGGGCCAGGTCCAGATGGAGCGCAGCCAGCCGAGGGTGAGCGCCGCCACCCCGATCGTGTTGCCGATCATGTCCGACCAGATGATGTGCTGTCCGAGGACGGTGAACGCCTCCGAGTTCAGCCAGGTGAGCGCGCTCATGTCACCGGCTCCCCGGGTTCCGGCACCATGCCCCCGGCCGCGCCGGGGGAAGCTCCCGGGACCGCGTTGGCGCCGAGCAGCCGCTCGACGTACTTCGCGATCACGTCCACCTCCAGGTTGACCGGGTCGCCCGGCTGCTTGATGCCGAGCGTGGTCAGGGCGAGAGTGGTGGGGATGAGGCTGATGGTGAAGTGGTCGGCCTCCGCGTCGACGACGGTCAGGCTCACACCGTCGACGGTGATGGAGCCCTTCTCCACCACGTAGCGGGTCAGCTCCGCGGGCAGGGAGATCTTCACGATCTCCCAGTTCTCGGAGACCCTGCGCTCGACGATGCGGCCGGTGCCGTCGACATGGCCCTGGACGATGTGTCCGCCGAGCCTGCCGCCGAGCGCCATGGGGCGCTCCAGGTTGACCCGGGAGCCGGTCGTGAGGGCGCCGAGGCTGGAGCGGTCGAGCGTCTCCGCCATCACGTCGGCCGTGAACTCGTGGTCGCCGAGGTCCACCACCGTGAGGCAGACACCGTTGACGGCGATGGAGTCACCGTGCTTGGCGCCCTCGGTGACGACGGGGCCCCGCAGGCGGAATCGGGAGGCGTCGTCGAGCTTCTCGACGGCGGTGACCTCACCCAGTTCTTCGACAATTCCGGTGAACACTCAGTTTCCCTTCCGAGCGGTGACAGGGACGGCGGTGACGCGCAGATCGGGGCCGATACGGACGGTCTCGGTCACTTCGAGGCGCAACGCCTGGGCGATGGTGGAGATTCCGGCGTCGGCGAGGGCGGACGGGCCCGCGCCGAGCAGGACGGGTGCGAGATAGCCGACGACCTTGTCGACCGTTCCCGCGGCGACGAAGGCACCGGCCAGTGTCGGCCCGCCTTCGAGGAGTACGGACCGGACACCGCGTGCGTGCAGGGCGGCGAGCAGGGCCGGCAGATCCAGGCCGGGCCCGGCGGCGGCCCGCGGCAGCCGCAGGACGGCCGCTTCGGGCAGGTGCGCGGCGGGGACGTCGTCCGCGACCGCGATCAGGGTGGGTGCCGTGTCGTCGAGGACGCGGGCGCCGGGCCCGACGGCGGTGGCCCCGGTGTCGACGACCACCCGCAGCGGCTGGGTGGCGCCCTTGATGCCGCGCGCCGCCAGCTGGGGGTCGTCGATACGTGCGGTGCCGGACCCGACGACCACGGCGTCGGCCTCGGCACGCAGCCGGTGGACGTCGGCGCGGGCCTCGGGCGAGGTGATCCAGCGGCTGGTGGTGTCGGCGGCGGCGATCCGGCCGTCGAGGGTGGCCGCGTACTTCCACAGGACGTACGGGCGGCCCAGCCGCACCGAGGTGAGCCAGGCCGCGTTGCCCGCCGCCGCCTCGTCGGCCAGGAGGCCCCCCGTCACCTGGACCCCGGCCCGGCGCAGGGTCTCCGCGCCGCCGGTGGCCTGCGGGTCCGGGTCGCCGGCCGCGTACACGACGCGGCTGATCCCGGCGTCCAGGAGCGCCTGCGCGCAGGGGCCGGTGCGTCCGGTGTGGTTGCAGGGTTCGAGGGTGACGTAGGCGGTACCGCCCCGGGCCCGCCCGCCGGCCGCGCGCAGCGCGTGTATCTCGGCGTGCGGCCCTCCGGCGCGCTGGTGGAAGCCTTCTCCGGCCATCTCACCGGCGGCGTCGGCGATCACGCATCCGACGACCGGATTGGGGCTGGTGGAGCCGAGTCCGCGGGCTGCGAGCACGATCGCTCGGCGCATGGCGGTGGTGTCGGCTGCGGTGGCCACCGGGTCCTCCTGCCTCTTCGGGCACGGACTCCGGGGCCTGTCGATGACGACAGATGAAGCGGAACACCACGGGAACGCCGAAATCCGAGGACACGGACGCGGCTGTCCCGATGATCCGGAACACGCGTCCGCCTACGGCGGCGTACCTGTGACGACCCGCCGCGCACTGCCTCCCATCCGGACTTTCACCGTCGGTCCAGGAATCTCACCTGGTCAACCGGCCGCTGGCTGCGGACGGGTCGCGGACTATAACCGCCGGTTCGGAATTGCACCGACCCCGGAGTGCGCTGCTACTGGTACGCAAACAGTCTGCCACGGACCGCCCTCGGCCATGCGGGTGATGTCTGTGCCCTGGCTCACAGGGCAACCTCGAAGAAGTGGGCACACCCCGGTCCGGCCGGTGAACCGCCCGGTCTCCCGCCGCTCTGGCACGCTTGCGTCCATGACGACGATTCTGGTCACCGGCGGTACCGGAACACTCGGCCGGCAGGTCGCCTCGCGGCTGCGCGACTCCGGGGCGGACGTGCGCGTTCTGAGCCGCCGCTCCCCCTCGTACGCCGTCGATCTGCGCGACGGCAAGGGGCTGGACGCCGCGGTGGAGGGGGTGGACGCGATCGTGCACTGCGCGACGGCTCCCGGTGGCGGTGACGACAGGGCGGCCGGGCATCTCCTCGCGGCCTCGAAGCGGGCCGGGGTGCCCCATCTGGTCTATATCTCGATCGTCGGTGTGGACCGGGTGCCGCTCGGTTACTACACCGTCAAGCACCGGGTCGAGCGGATGATCGAGGAATCGGGACTCGGCTGGACGGTCCTGCGGACCACCCAGTTCCACGACCTTGTGCTGCGCGTGCTCTCCCCTGCCGCCCGGCTGCCCGTGCTGCCGGTGCCCGCGGGGGTCTCGGTCCAGCCGGTGGACAGCGGTGAGGTCGCCCAGCGGCTGGCCGGACTGACGCTCGGCGGCCCGGCGGGACGGGTGCCCGACATGGGCGGCCCCGAGGTCCGGGAGCTGACCGGGCTGGCCGCCGCCTACCTCCGGGCCACCGGCCGCAAGAGGCGTGTGGTGCCGGTACGGCTGGCGGGCAGGGCGTACGCGGGTTTCCGGAGCGGTGGCCATCTGACACCCGAACGGGCCGTGGGGACGACGACGTTCGAGGAGTTCCTCACCAGGAGGTACCGCCGCCCGGTGTGAGCGGCCCCCACGGCCCGTCCAGGGCTCAGCCGCCCGGGGCGAACAGCGCGTCCTGGGCCGCCTCGCGCGCCGTGAGCAGCGCGCCGCGCAGCACGGCGGCGCCGCCGAGCGATCCGGCGCGCACCTCGGTGCGCAGGGGCGACATCCCGGCCAGCCGCTCCTCGACCCGCTGGGCGAGGCCGGCCCCGCCCGCGTGGCCGACCTCGCCCGCCAGCACGACACAGCCCGGGTCGAGCACTGCGGCCACGGAGGCGCAGCCGAGCGCCAGCCGGTCGGCGAGGACGTCCAGGAACGGTCCGCCCTCCGCTCCCCGGCCCAGCGCGGACCGGACGGCGGCCGCGGCGGCGGGTTCCGCGTCTCCCCCGGCCGCGCACGCGGGCACCTCGATACCGTGGACGGCGGCCAGTTCACAGATGGCCGCCGAGCCCACCAGGGAGTGGAAGCCGCCCTCGCAGTTGACGGCCGAGGGAATCCCCGGTGTGCCGGGCACCGGCAGGAAGCCGATCTCCCCCGCACCGCCCGAGGCCCCCCGGCGCAGCCTTCCGTCCAGCATCACGGCGGCTCCGATGCCGTGGCCGAGCCAGAGCAGGACGAACGTGTCGCGGTCGCGGGCCGCGCCGACCCGGTGCTCGGCGACGGCGGCCAGATTGGTCTCGTTCTCCACCAGGACGGTCGCGGGCAGCCGCTGCTGGAGCACCCGGACCAGGCCCCGGTGCCAGGCGGGCAGGCCGCTGGTGTCCCGCAGTTCGCCGGTGACCGGGTCGATCAGTCCCGGTGCGCCGATGCCGACGCTGTGCAGGGGGGCCGTCCCGGCCTCGCGCGCGGTGCGTTCGAGGAGCGCGACGGCCTGCTCGACGGCGGGTTCCGTGCCGGTGTCGCTGCCGATGGGCATGGTGGCCTCGGCGCGTGTGGTCCCGAGCAGATCGGCGACGACCACGGCGACGCTCCCGGTGCGCACATCGAGGGCCGCGAGGTGGGCGCGGTCGGCGACGATCCCGTACAGCCGTGCGTTGGGGCCGCGGCGGGCGGCTCCGCTCTCCCCGACGACCTGGATCAGCCCGGAGTCCCGCAAGCGCTCGACCAGGTCGGCGACCGTGGGGCGGGACAGGCCGGTCAGCGTTTTCAGCTGGGTCGCCGTCAAGGGGCCGTCCTGCTGGAGCAGTCGCAGGGCGAGCCGGTCGTTGATGGCTCGGGCGGTGCTCGGTGAAGCGGGCATGCCGGGATCCTTCCAGATCACGTCGTACTCCTTCCATGGGCATCCGGCGGGAAGACGCTCTATTTATCAGGCAGGGTTCCTGATAGTTTACGCCCCGGATCGCGGGCAGAGGCGTCGGAGCAGACCCGGCGGGCCAGAATCTCCAGGGGAGGGCACGGCGGTATGACAACGGATTCCACAGGTACGGCCTTCGGCACGGATCAGGTCAGGCGGGCCAGATTCGCGGTCGCCGCCGTCTTCACGGTGCACGGATCGGTGACCGGCAGTTTCGCGACCCGGGTGCCCTGGATCCAGGACCATGCCGGGGTCAGCGCCGGTCAGCTCGGCCTCGCCCTGGCCTTCCCGGCGATCGGCGCCTCGCTCGCCATGCCGCTGGCCGGCCGGATCAGCCATCGGTTCGGTGCCAGGACCGCCCTGCGCGGGCTGCTGGCGCTGTGGACTCTCGCTCTGGTGCTGCCCGCGCTGGCCCCGAATCTGCTGACGCTCTGCGCGGCGCTGTTCGTCTACGGGGCGACGGCGGGGATGTCCGACGTGGCGATGAACGCGCTGGGCGTCGAGGTGGAGAACCGTCTCGACCGTTCGATCATGTCGGGCCTGCACGGGATGTGGAGCGTGGGCGCGCTGATCGGTTCGGCCGCCGGTACGGTCGCCGCCCATCTGGGCACCGACGCGCGGCTGCACCACACGATGGCCGCGCTCACCCTCACCGTGCTGGGCCTGATCGCCTGTCAGGGTGTCCTGGATCTGCGCAGCGAGCCGGACGAGGAGCCTCCGCCGCGCTTCACCCTGCCGCCGAAGTCGGCGCTGGTCATCGGCGCGGTCGGGTTCTGCGCGGTGTTCGCCGAGGGCGCCAGCCTGGACTGGTCGGCGGTCTACCTCCGGGACATCATGGGGAGTTCGGCGGGTCTCGCGGCCGCGTCCACCACGGCGTTCGCGCTGACGATGGCGGTGGCGCGGATCGCCGGGGACCGGATCGTCGACCGGTTCGGGGCGGTGCGCACGGTGCGCGTCGGCGGTGCGCTGGCGACCACCGGAGGACTGCTGGTCGTGCTCTCGCCCGACCCCGCGGTGGCGCTGTGCGGCTTCGGGCTGCTGGGGCTCGGCGTGGCGGTCGTGGTGCCGCTGGCCTTCGCCGCGGCCGGGCGCAGCGGGCCGAACCCGAGCCAGGCCATCGCGGGCGTGGCCACCATCACGTACACCTCGGGGCTCATCGCCCCGTCGGCGATCGGCTCGCTCGCCGAGGCCACGTCACTCGTCGTGTCGTTCGGCCTGGTGACGGTGCTGGCGTTCGGCCTGATCCTGGGGGCCGGGGTGCTGCGGGCGGGCGACCGCAACGTCGCCGGGCCGGGTGCGGGGCCGTCCGAACTGTCCGGGCCGTCAGGGCCGTCCGGGCCGTCCGGGCCGGACGCCGCGCCGGCCAAGAGCGCGGTGGAGCCCGGCGGGAGCTGAACCGGGCGCGCGGGCCCGGTCCCACCGCACCCGTACAGGGTGCGGGAGGACCGGGCCGCGTGACGTGTCCGGCGGTCTCCGCGCCGCTGTCCGGGCGGGTTCTCAGCCGGTGCAGGTCACCTTGAGCGCGGAGATCGCGTGGTGCTCGTAGTCGTTGTCCTCGCCCCGGTCGTGCAACTGCACGGAGAGCTTCTGGGCGTCCACGGCGAAGGTGCCCGGCACGTTGTACCAGGTGCCGCGCCGCTCCTGCTGGCGGACGTAGTAGGAGCCGACCAGGTTGCTCGTCCTGGGCAGGAACCGGTCGTACACGGTGTAGTAGCTCGGGTCGCCGCCGACCCGCGCGATGTCGGAACTCCCGGGTACGTGGACGGAGATGCTGCACTTCCTGGCGGAGGCGGGCAGGTCGAACAGCCAGGTCGCCGATCCGCCCGAGTCCTTCGAGGAACTGCCGGACATGGGCATGGAGAGGTACTTCCCGGCACAGCCGTAGCCGCCGAAACCACCGCTGTGGGTGGCCCAGCCCTCCTTGCCGTCGCTGTAGTAGCCGGACTTCTGGAAGCGCTGCGTGGGGCACTCCGGTCCGGACACACCGCTGTAGACCACGGCGGGTGCCGACTTGGGCACCGAACCGGACGAGGGGGCCTTGGTGGGGGTGCCCGAGCCCGTGCCGGTGGGAGCCTTGGCGCCGGAACCACTCTTCGCCGTACTGTCGGACCCGCCCTTGGTGTCCTTGGCGCCCTTGGTCCCGGCTTCGGCGGAACCGTCCGCGGGCTTGCGCCCGTCGCCCGTGTCCGCGCGCACGTCGCCGACGGGGCCCTTGTCGCCCCGGGCCGGGCCGGCACCCGGTTTGCCGGCGGCGGCGGCCCGCTTGCCCTCGGGACTGTCGGGGTCGGTGCCCGGTACGTAGCCGCCCGCCCGCCCGTCCCCCTTCCACGCCGCCGCCGCTTCGCGGCTCTCCGGCTTGGCCTCGTCCTTCTGGGCGCTCGCCACGACGAACGGGGTCGCCAGAAGCAGCGCACCGGCGAAGGCTGCCGCGACCACCATCGGGCGCGACACCCGGCCCGGTCGCTCCGGGGCGCCGCCCTCGCCCGCCGCGGCACCATCCGGAGGGCTGGAGGACGCCGCGGCCGCGGCGGTGGCGGTGGCGGTGGCGCCGGCCGGCTCGGCGGCGACTGCCGCCGCTGCGGAGGCTGTCCCCTCGGAAGCCGTCGCTTCGGAAGTCGTCGCTGCGGAAGTCGTCGCCGTGGGTACGGAGGTCCCGCTCGCAGGGGTCGGTTCCGCGGCGGACAGGGACGTTTTCGCCTCGGCCGTCTTCCCGGCCGCGCTCTTCCCGGCGCCCGACGAGGCAGCGGCGGCCGTACCGGCGGCCGCGGTGGAGACGGCCACCGCAGCGGACTTCGCGGCCGTCGGCGCCTCCTCCTGGGCGACCGCCGACGCCTCACCGTCCGGTTGCCCCTCGGGCTCGGACGTGGTCCTGCCGATGGAGACCCCGGCCGCGTGCACCACCGCCGGGGTCCGCGCCGCGGGCTCCTCGGTCTCCTCCGGACCGGGCTTCGACGAGGTCGGCGTCCGTACGCAGCCGTCCCTGCCGCCGGGGACCGGAGTGCCGCCGCCTTCCGTCACCGTGCGGGACGACGGCGCGGACGGGGCACCTATGCTCCCCGGGGCTCCGGGCGTCCCACTGCCGGGAGCCGATGCGCCCTCGGCCTCAGGCCGGTTACGCGCGGGCTCGCTCTCCTCGGTGGATCGCACTGGCTCCACAGGTGAGCCCTCTTTCCCTGCCATCGACTCTTCTCATCCTCTCGGTCGTTCTGCGGCGAGCTCAATTCCCGCCCGCATCATGAGACATGACGAGTCGTCATCTCTCGTAACTCTGGTTCTCGCTCTCCGCCGTCAGCCACGCCATGGCGTCGTGGAAATGCCTTCCCTGGCGCTGGAACCAGCCGAACTCGCCCGGTTGGAGGTTGCTCACGCCGAACTCCGCTTCCAGATGGTGAAACATCAGCTGGATGAGCGGAAACGGCCCCGAGGCCACCGGCCCCCCGGACTTCATGTCGTCCACACTGTCGACTCCACGTTCCGAGATGTTCTCGGCGACCTTGTCGATCAGCTGGTCGATGAACACCGAGTTCTGCGGCACGGCGATGAAGTGGTTGCCGTAGGAAGCGGTGTGGAGCTGGTACTCCGCCGCCTCGCGTACCTGCTCCCTGGTCGGCGGACCGGTCAGCGGCACATGGTCCACGCCCTCCAGCCGCGCCTTGACCGTCAGCGTTTCATTCAGGCTGGCCACGTCACGGATGAGCGGACCGAACACGGGCAGGTCATTGCTCCGGAGCCGCGGAATGTTCTCCGCGGGGGCGAGGTCGACGTCACCGGGGCCCAGGTCCACGTCGGCGTACACCCCGCCGCCCGACCTGAGGATGCTGTACCGGGCGAGGTCGGAGGCGAACGGGTACGCGCCGCCCGCGCTGGCCACCCTGAAGGAATCCGCCAGGCGCGGGTCGATGACGGTATCGATCTGCATCCGCGTCAGTCCCTTCGTGGTCCGGATTCTCCACTGGGTGGTCGTGCTCAGTTTCGTGTTGCCGTCCGTCCACAGGTTGGTGTTCCAACCGGCGCTACGGGCCCTGCCGACCCATGCGAAGAGATTATTGAGCGCGGCCGAGGGGAGGTCGCCGCCGAGCCAGACGAAATGGAGCTCCTTCGGAATGGGGGGAGCCGCCACGGCACCCGCCGAGAGCTCGTTGACCTGAACGCGCAGATTCTCCAGATAGGCCGGCGGTGGGTCCGATGCCGCCAACCGGTCCAGGAGCAGCGCCACCGCGTCGTGGTCCCCCCGGCCCAGCGAGGTGAAGACGTACCTGCGTACCCCGTCCGCGGCGTGGTCATCGGCACCCAGGGCCTCCGGCGCGCCGTCCCCCGTGTAGGTGATGTTCAGTGGCTGGGTGAGCGCCGGCTGAGCGGGCTCCTCGTGGACCGGCACCGGTGCTACGGGTTCGGTCTGCTCGGCCTCCGGACCGCTGTGCGCCAAGTCCTGCGACATCGTCTGCTCCGCGGTGTTCTGCGAGGCGGAGTTGAGGGCTTCGAAGATCATGTCCGAGAACGTGGCCGTGTGCGGCACCGGTTCCACCCGCGGCGCGGGCACGGGGGCGGTGGCGGAGCCGTGTGACTCCCCCGCCACGATCCACTCGCCGCGGCGCTGTGTGACGGGGTCCGCGAGCAGACCCAGCACGCCGGTGGCACGGTCGGAACCGTTCGACGGTCTGACATGGCCGACCTCGGTGTCGGGTGCGTACCAGAGACGTCCGGGTATGGCGTCCGCCGCGTCCTTCGCCACGCTGCCGCCGTCGCCGCTCCGGATCTTCGCCGTCTCGCACGCGACCAGGACGACCGGGGCCGGGGGCTGGGCCGGGTCCCTGAGCGTCTCCATGAAACGCGCGAACCGAGCGCCGTCGACGACCAGCGGCGATCCGCCCGCCACATGGAGTTCGATGCCGTTCTCGGTGCCGTGCGCGTCGAAGAACAGCGGCTTGACCGGCTCCTTCGTACCGTGCGCGGCGGCACCGGCCTGCCAGGGGACCTCGCCTGCCGGGGAAGCTTCGCCGGTGTCGGGGACGTAGGCCCCGTCGTCCTTGCTCCGGTAGTGCGCGAACAGGTTCTCGTCCGAGCGGTACGTGGCGTAGAAGTCCTTGCGGGGCGCCCAGTCCTGGGGGCTGTGTGAGGCGTAGCCCAGCGTGCTGCCGTCGGCGCCGCGGACCACCTGGAGGCCTTCGTAGACCTGGCCGTAGGTGACCCGGCGCCCGTCCGTCCCTGTGAGCACGGCATCGGGCGTCCTGTTGTCGGGCGTCGGTGTGAGCAGCGGTTCGTCCGACAGCAAGGAGAACGATGACGGCCGCGTGGTGGAGGCGTCGCCGGACAGGGCCGCTGCCCGGCTGTTGGCGAACAGATCCCTCGTACCGGAGAAGGAGCCGCCTCCGCCGGTGGAGCTGCCCCTGAGCGTGCCGGTGAACTTCTTCAGCTTCTCCTTCAGGGTGGGGTGGCGCTCGAGCGGAGCGGGTGCGGGCTCGTCCGATCCGGCCAGGGACGCGGTCTCCTGGTTGGCGCTTTCCTCGGTCACCCAGGTCATGTCGACCCAGACGTCCCGGGTCGCGTCCGTCGGCCTGAACCTGCGTGTTCCCGTCAGATCGGTCTTCGCCTGATCGGAATTCGCCCGCACCCACTCCCTGTTGTAGTCGTTCATCATCGCGTCGATGAACCCCGGCCCCGTGATGCCGGCCACCTTCTTCTCCCTGATGTCCCCGTCCTTCGCGTTCTGTTGCAGCGGAGACAGGTTGCCCCAGTCCAGAAGGTTCTTCAGCAGGTGTTTCACGAAGGGGTTCTTGGGGTGGGCGGCGATGAACTGATTGCCGAACTCGCCCTTGGCATAACAGTCCACGGCCGCCGCTCGGATGTCCGCCGCGCTCACGGCCTGTCCCGGCTCCGCTGTGCCGGTAACGCCGGGGCGCCCGCGCACACTGGCCTCATTCTGCAGACGGGGCCCGAGCATGGGCAGCGAATCCCCGTTTGGCATCAGCACGCCGTCATTCGGCAGACCGATTCCACCGGGCCCCAGGTCCACATCCAGGTACACGCCCCCCTGCTTGTAGAGGACGGCGTACCGGACGGCGTCCGAGGCCATCGCGAAGCACCGGCGCTCCTGCGCCACCTGGTAGAGGACGTGGGCCTTGGACAGCGTGCTCCTGCGGAGCGGCACGGGCAGCCACTTCTTGTCGAACACCGCAGGGGCGGACTCGAACACGGCCGAGTACTGCCGCCCCAGGGTGTCCAGGAACGCGCGGTTGACGTCACCACCCGCCTGATCGGTCCAGATCTTCATCTGCCACCCGGACTCCTGGGCCTTGGCCGCCCACTCCCGCAGGTTCACCTGGGCGGCGGGCTTCAGATCGCCGCCCAGCCAGACGAAGTGCAGTGTCTTGGGGATCGGAGTGGACTCGCCCAGGCCGCCGCCCGCCCGCAGAAGGCCGGGCTGGTCGCCCCCGGGCGGGTTGTTCAGCATCAGCTCATCCACGCGCTGCCGCGGAACCGGCGCCTCGTCCAGGAGTTCCGTCGCGTCCTCGGTGGCCCTCGCGGCCTCCTCGGTCTTCGCGGCCTTACCACTCCCGCTCGCGAGAAGGGCTTCCAGTTCGGTGGGCTCGCTCGCGGTCACCCACCGGCCCCGGCGCCCGGTCGTCCGGTCCTGGAGCAGGGCCAGCACTCCGGTCGCTCCGCCCGCGGCGGTTCCGGCCGGCGGTCCCACATGGCCGACCGCGACATCGGGGGCGTACCAGAGGCGTCCGGGCACCGCGCGTGCCGCGTCCCTCACGACGCTCCCCCCGTCCGCGGGGCGGACGCTCGCGGTGTCGCAGGCGACCAGCACCACCGGGGCCGGAGGCTGGTCGGGGTCCCTCAGGAACTCCATGAACCGTGCGAACTGGGCACCGTCGACCTCCAGCGGAAGCCCGCCGTCGATGTGGAGCTTGACGCCGTCCCGGGAGCCGTGCGCGTCGAAGAACACCGGCTTGGGAGTCCGCTGCCCGCCCGGTGTGCTCGTGCCGGGGTGCCAGGGCACCGTGTGGGGTGACGCCTGGTCCTCGGCCACGGGGACGAATTTCCCGCCGTCCACCGCCCGGTAGGCCTTGAAGGACTTCTCGTCCGCGCGGTAGTGCGCGTAGAAGTCCTTGCGCGGAGCCCAGTCCCGGTCACTGTGGGACGCGTATCCGATGACCTCGCCCGTGGCGTCGCGGATCGTCCGAAGGCTCTGCCGCGCCTGCTCGAAGGAGAGCTTCCGGCCGTCCTTGCCGACGAGTTCGTCCTTCGGCGTCCCGCTGCCGAGGTCGAGCCGCTCCGGTGCCGGGTGGATGCCCGTCAGCAACGTCCCGTCGTTCGGCAGCTGTGCCGATTGCGCATCGGACCTGCCCGTGCCCCACGGCGTCGAGCCCTTCATCCTCCTGACGGTGTCGCCGATGCGTTTGATCAGGGTTCCCTGCCGGGACGGCGCGGACGTCGTCAGGGGGGTTTCCTGGTTCTCGCTCTCGGCGGTCACCCAGCCCAGCCCCGCCCAGTCCTCCCAGTCGGACAGGTCGACACGGAACCGGGTGGGCGGCGCCCTGAACGAGAAATTCGTGGCCGGCACGAGCCCGAGGTCCTTGACGTGCACGTCGAACTGCCGTGAGAGGAACCCCGGACCCGTACTGCTGGCCACGTTCTTCGACTTCATGGCCGCCTCAAGGACACCCTTGACGTAGGCGTCCTTGTTGTTGATGTCCGGCAGATTCTCCAGAACCTGCCTCAGGAAACGGCTGCGGGGGTGCGCGACGATGAACTGATTGCCGAAGCCCCCCTGACCGTAGGCGAGTTCGGCGGCCTCCTGGACACGGTCCCCGACCGGGGCATCCTCCGCGAGTCCGAGCACTCTTCGGACGCTGCCGAAGTCCTGGAGCAGCGGGCCGAACATCGGCAGGGTGTCATCGCCCTTGGCCAGCATCACGCCACCGGGGCTCAGCACCACGGCCCCCGGCGCCAGGTCCACATCGAGGTACACCCCGCCGTGCTTGTGGAGCAGGGCGTACCTGGCGACGTCGGAGGCCATCGCGAAGCTGCTCACCTTCCGCGCGGCCTTGTACAGATGGGACACCTTGGACGGCAGACTCTTCCCGTCCGCGCTCCTGTTGCCGGAGAACAGTTCGCTGACCTGCCCCCGATGGACGGTTCCGGACTCCACCAGGCCCTTCAGGAACTCCTTGTTGTTCTTCCAGCCGTCGTCGTCGGTCCAGATGCTCAGCTTCCACTGTGCTTCTTCGGCCTTGGCCGCCCAGGCCCGGATGTTGGTGCGGGCCGCCTCGGCCAGTTCGCCACCCAGCCAGATGAAGTTGAGCTCCCTGGGCACCGCCGTACGCGGGCCGCTTCCGGCGCCCAGATAGTGGATCGGGCCTTCGGCGGGCGGCTGCGGAACGACCGCGGTGTTCTGGGACGGGGCCGACTGCGTGTGCTGCTCCGCGATCTCCACGATCTCCGCGTCGGCGTTGAGCAGCAGGCCGTCCGTCGCGGTGGGCACGGCGGGCCGGTACTGGTCGTCGGCGAGGTGCAGCACCACGCCCGACGGCGGGTTTCCTCCCGTGTCCGTCTCGGGAGGGGTGAACGTCAGATGGCTCAGGTCCGACTGGACCACGGTGACCGGTACCCCGAGCACACGGGCCGCGAGCAGTGCCGCCAGGTCTCCCGCGGAGTGGTTCCAGCCCGCGTCCTTGCGGTCGCCGATCTGCCCGTCGCCGGAGCGCAGCAGTGTCGTACGGGCCAGTTGCAGGCGCTGTCCGGGAGTCAGCCCGGCGGCCACGGTGTCCGGGAGGCGTCCGCGCGAGTCGAGGTGTTCGGCGGCCTGCGCCGGGCTGAGCTCGATTCCCGCGTGGGCCAGCTCCTGTGCGGTGAACCGTTCCTGGGGATCGATCGCGAGGAACTCGGCGAGTTCGCCGCGGTCCGCCATCAGCCGGTCGGCGAGGCGTCCCCTCAAGTGCTGGACGTCGTCGGCGGACAGGGCTCGGCCGGTCGCGTGGAGCCCCAGTTCGGCGAGGAGCCCCGGATGGGCACGCTCGACCGCGTCGAGCAGGGACCGGTGGAAGCTCGTGCCGATGTCGAGGTGCGCGGGTCCGGTGGCGGGCGGCTCCATGAGCCGCAGGACACGGCCGTCCGGCGACTTCAGGCTGACCGGCCGCCCCTGTGTGTCCTCGCCCTCGGCGGTGTACGGCTCGGGCGCGGACTTCGCGTCGGCCGGGCGGACATGGCCCTCGGGTTCGGGTGCGGGGTGCCAGGGGGTGACGACACGGGGCGGGCCGCCTTCGGCCCGCGGCTCCAGGACCTCGCGGGTGGCCGCGGTCACCGAGTCGAAGTTCGCCTGTACCAGGCCGAGTTCCCGGTAGTCGGCCGTCAGCTGTGCGACCGCCCGGTCGTGGACCGACCGCGCGTTCTTCAGCCCGGCGTCGAGCGCGTCGAGCCGGCGCTCGGCCTCCGCCCGTTCCGTCGCCTTGTGGGCCCGCGCCTCCTGGAGCTCGGCGGCCCTCATGGGTGACCGCGCGGCCAGCACGGCCTCCAGCGACGACCGGTAGGCGGCGTCCGCCGTCCGCAGGCGCTGCGCCCAGCCCGCGGCCTTGATCTGTTCCCGGCGGACGGCGTCGTTGTCCGACAGCGGCCCGGTGTTGTCGAGCCAGATCTCCGTACGGGCGAGGACGTCCTCCCGCGCGACGAGGTGCGGCGGCCCGGTCCGACCGTCCAGGGGGGCCGGTGCTTCGAGGGCTTCGGCGAGCGGCGGGTAGCCGGTGACCGTGGCCGGAGCCTGTTCGGTGGCCTCGGCGGCGGCCGGCTTGCTCCAGGCGGCCGGCGGCGGGCCGGCGGGGCGGGTTCCGGTGATCGTGTAGTGGTCGACCGCCTGCCAGGCGGCCTCGGAGGCGCCGGCGAGGTGCTGCTCGGCGGTCGCGAGGTCGCGGCGGTGGTTGGCCAGGTCCTGCTGGGCCTCGGCGTACCGGGAGCGGGCCGTGGCGAGCCTCTCCCGCGCCGCGTCCACGTCCGGGCCGGTGGGATCCGGCGTCTCCAGGAGGCGCAGGAGCTCCGTACGGAGGGAGGAGACCTCACTGTCGAGTGCGCGCAGGCGCCGCTCGGCCTGCTCCGCGTTCGTGGCGGCCTCGGTGTACTTCTTGGTCTGCTCCTTGACGGTGTCCGCGGCTGCCTCGACCTCGGTCGGCAGCAGTCCGTGCTCGCGGGCGACGTCGAACGACACCCACATCGTCACCCCGTCCTGCACCGTGTGCTCGACGGTGACCGGCGGCCGGCCTCCGGGCCTGAGCGCCGACGGGACGACCGGCAGGTCCGCGATGCGGTGCGACGCCTTCGCCGTCTGGAGTACGTGCAGGGGTGCCTGGATGAGCACGGCACCGCCGGCGAACGGCTTGAGCGTGGTCAGCGCGGAGGTCCGGCGGTCGGCGGCACCGCCCGCCGCGTCGGAGTCCGTCCAGCCCGGCACGGTGGCCGCGGCCTGTACCAGGGGCTGCGTCTGGAAGACCGGTCCCGCGGTCATCGCCGGCATGTGCGCTTCGATGGTGTCACCCGTGTAGGTGTCGTTGTCCATGGTCCGCCGGCTGCCGCCGAGTCCCGCGCCCGGGTCCACGGCCAGCAGCCGGGCCCGCGACAGGTCGACATCGGCGGAGATCTTCAGCGTCGCGTCCGTACCGCCGATCGTCGATGTGGTGTCGTGCAGCGTGACGGTCAGGCTGTCGCGGATCATCTGCGGGAGGTAGGCGCTCAGCACATCGGTGCTGATGCCCCCCTTGAGGACTTCACCGGCGGCGGTGCCGGGCCGCGTCAGTACCGTCCTGCGCGGATAGCGGCCGTTGCTGTCCACGGGCATCGGTGTCGTGGCGTCGGTCGTGGTGCCGCGTCCCTTGACGGCGAGGTCGACGGCGTACGCCGCGGCGTCCCGCAGCACGGGGATGCCGCCGACGGTGGTGACGACGACGCTCTCCGGGCCGGTGGCGAACAGCTTCCTGCCCGGCGTGCCGCGCTCCCGTAGCGCCATGGCGTGCTGCCGGTCCGGGGGGAGCAGCGTCGGGCGGGTGGCCTCCCGGGGCGGGTGGGCCGCCGACGTCACGGTCTTCTTCGGCTCCGTGTTCCGCTGTCCGGTCTTCTGCTGTTCCGTATTCCGGGATTCGTTCGTCCGCTGCTCGGTCTTCTGCTGTTCCGTCTTCTCCTGTTCCGTCGTCTGCTGTTCCGTCTTCTGCGGTCGGGCGAGGCTCAGCGGCAGCACCACCTCGGCTTCGCCGACGGAGTACGTCCGGGGCACCACCGTCCCGTCGGGCAGCTCCAGGGTGAAGGTGACGCTGAACGTGGTCCGACCGGTCACCACCGGTCCTTCGAAGGCCACTTGCGCGCTGACGGCGTCGGAGACCGCGTGTGCCAGGGAGGACGAGCGGGTGGATCCGACCCGGTCGTCGAGGGTGAAGCCGCCGCTGCGGAGCCCGGGGCGGTCCCAGATGGTGGGCACCTCGCCGAGCCGGTAACCGGCCTCGTACCCGCGCGCCAGCTTCTCCGTGACGGTCTCCGCCGTGGATGTGGGCCGGGTGATGGTGGGCTTCACGTCGTGGCGCAGCGCGCCGGGGGTGAAGCCGGACCGTCGCAGGGTCACGGTGAGGCTGGCGTCCTTGGCGGGCCCGATCTTGTTCCGGGACAGCCGCAGGGAGGTGCCGCCGTTCTCCATGCCCGTCTGGAGAGCCCGGATGCCGGACGGTGACAGGGTGGTCATCTGCCGTGCCAGGCCGCCGAGCTGGTCGGCCAGCAGACTCTTGGGCCCGAGCCAGCTCTTGTGCTGGGGCAGGGTGTCCAACAGGTGGTTCATGAACTCGCCGATCGCCCCGGACATGTCGACGCGTCCGACCGTGAGCGTGGCATGAGCGGCCGCCTCGACGGCGGTGAAGAGCTGCTGGGGCGGCGGAGCGGTGAGACCGTCGTCGAAGAGACCGGCCTTCCTCGCCTCGGCGAGCGGCATCCACACGAGAAGGCCGTCGGGGATCTCCACGATCCGGCCCTGGGGCGGCCGTCCGCGCATCAGTTCCATGGGCGCCTGGAGCAGGCCGGACGGCTGGGAGCGGGCCGCGAGGTGCCAGGCCACATCGGCGCCGACCAGGACCATCGGTCCGGTGTACTGCACGGTGTGGGCCGGGTTCGCCGAGAAGGTCTCGGCCGTGGTCGCGGTGCTGGTGCGCTGGTACGGCGACGCGGTGATGCCGTACGTGCCGGCGGTCTGGAACGCGTCGGTGTGCTTGGCCCGGAAGGCCAGCAGGGCCGAGACGGTGTGACTGCGGACATGGGCGACCGAGTGTCCCGCCCCGCTGGTGCCCGAGCCGATGTTGGAGAGGGCGAGGTCGCTGGAGTCGACGATGGCCAGGACGCGCGTCCCGCGCACCTGGGGCCAGGCGCTGACCGAGGCGGTGATGTCGGTGACGGCCGTCCGCCCGAACAGGTCGCTGACGTGCTTGCCCGTCTGCGCCGCGTCGCTGAAGTCCGCTTCGTTGCGACCGGGGGTGAACGCCTCGGCCAGAGCGCTGGAGGCGGGGGTCCCGTCGGCTCCGTAGACCCAGGAGTTGCCGGAGACGGAGGCGAGCAGTTCCTTGAGATGGCGCACCACGAGCTCGGGCGCGGTGACGCTCTGCACGGAGTGCAGGCCGCCGAAGAGGGCGTGGGGCGTCCAGTGGTCCGTGGAGACGGGCTTTCCGGAAGAGAGCAGTCCGGCCAGGGCCGGGTCCATCGGTACGGGCGCGGGGACGGCGACCGTCTCCGGCCGGTTGAGGGGCAGGGTGGAGGGGACGGACAGCGAGGCGGGTACGGCGAGGGTGACACGGCCGGTGACGGGGGCCGGGGCGGTCTGTCCGTCCCCCTGCCCGGTGGCCAGCACATCGACGCTCCCGGCCGCCTGCTTCACGAACCACCGGGTACTGAGCAGTTCGCCGGTCATCGTCCGGGCGATCTGGCGCGGCCGGGTGAAGCTGGTGGCTTCGGCGGTGAAGGCCAGGTCGTACGACCACAGGTGCTGCGACCCGGAGCTGGTGATGCCGCCGTCCGGGGTCAGCGTCGGGCCGTACGTCATGCCGTAGGCGGTCTGCCTGCCGTACCGGTAGCCGACGCTCCCGGTGGCGCCGTAGCGCTCGATCCCGGTGAGTCCCAGATCGAAGCCGACCGACCAGCCGTGGGTACGGGTGGTCGCGCTGTCCGCGCGACGGGTCGACAGGACGTTGTTCGCCAGACCCAGATCGTGGTGGGTACCCGCGAACCGGCGGTTCGTCGCCTCCGCGCGCACGGTGAGAACGACGTACCGCTTGTGCAGGGAGTCGAGCTGCTCCAGCTGGATGCGCAGTCCGGTGCTCGTCAGACGGTCCAGGGAGCCTTCGAGCACCGTACGGGAGAGGGCCTGGCGCAGCAGGTGGGTGTTGCGGACCGCGTTGTTGTACTTCCGGTCGCCGGCACTGTTCCGGTCGCCGGTGACCCCGGTGTCCCGGCGGGGCGGGAGCACCAGGTCGGGGTAGGCGTGGTGCAGCCCTGTCTGGATGCGGTCGGCCAGTTCGTCCGTCAGGGAGACGTGGGGCGGGACCGTTTCCTGGGTTCGGGTCGCCGCGAGGTCCACGACCGCGTGCAGGCCGAACGTCGCCGGGTTCGACTGCGACAGATATGCGGGGGCGGGGGGCGCCTCGGCACCTTGGAGGGGCGCGGTGCCGTCGTCCCAGCCGGCCAGCCGACGGGCGTCGGCCCGTGGCAACTGCACGGTGGCGTTGAGGAAGGCGCCGTCCTCGTGCGGGCCGTTCCGGTTGGCCGGGGCGGTCGCCCCGGGCGGTTCGGGCGACTCCCAGTCGCCGCCCTGCTTGCGCACCTCGATCCGGAAGCGGACGTCGTAGAGCCCCGAGTGGCCCCGGCTGTTGAGCGTCCGTACGGACTCGGCCGTGTTGCCGCTGTAGCTGCTCTCCGCACGCTGGGTGGTCAGGGCCGCCGATCCCCCGATCTGGAGGTTCAGGGTGCCGGCGGGCTGGAGCAGCCCGAACTGGGGACCGGCGGAGATCCCGGCCCCGGCGCCCTGGGTGTTCTTCTTCTCCGTGGTGGCGGTGGAGCGCTGTGCGTCGGCCTTCTTGATCTCGGTCTTGTCGGACGCCCGGAGCAGTGTGGCGTCGACCGGGACCAGCCGGAGCTCGACGGAGCCCAGTGACCGGTTGCCGAGACCGGCGAAGAGCGGGGCGCTGACCACCGTCTCGCCGGAGCTCTGCGCGATCATGGTGCGCAGGCTCTCCTCGCCGAACAGATCGGCCAGTTGGTGGCGCAGGAAGCTGCCGGGGGTCGCCTCGGGGTAGTTCGCGAGGGCCCAGTCCAGCAGGCGGGTCTCCGTGGTGACGCTCAGCGGGGCGAGCAGGTTCGGGCGGGCGCCCGGCGCGAACGCGAAGGCGGTGGGCAGCCGGTCCGGGATCGCCGGGTCGGTGACGCTGTCCGGGACCCGCCAGGTGACTCCGTCCTGGATGCGGTAGCGCTGCTGGGCGGGAGTACCGGGCCCCTGCTGGTCCGGGGACAGCTCACGGCCCTTCCTGTCCCAGACGCGTGAGGACTCGACGACGATGTGCAGGTCGCTCACATGCACATGGCTGCCGTCCTTGCCGACCGCCGTCACACTGCTCTGGGCGCGGCTCTCGTGGGTGTACGTGTAGCCGGCCTCCATCCGCCGCGCGCTGAGGGACACCGAGCCGAACGCGCCGAAGGTGCCCGCGGAGGGCCCCAGCGGGACCGCCACTCCGAAGGCACGCGACGTGCCGAGGGACTTGGTCTCCGTCGCGCCGGGGCGGGTGCGGAGTTCGGTCTCGATCTTGACGGGGGCGTCGGTGGTCTTGGCCTCGGCCCCGGCGGTCTTCGACGCGTCCTTCGCCGACGCGTCCTTCGCCGACTCGTCGGTCGTGGAAGCATCGGTCTTGGAGGGGTCCGTCTTCGACGCGTCGGTCGTGGAACCCTCCGCCTGCGGCCGCTCCGTCTTCGAGCTGCTCGAACTGCCCTCGTTGCCCTTCCCGTCCTCCTTGTGCGATACGGGCTCGGTCACTTCGTCCACGACGGCCAACGGCGAGGGCTCGGTGTGACGGCGCCAGTTTCCGTAGCTCTCCATCGAGAGGGAGATCTCCCGGTGGCCGCCGTCCATGGTCGGCAGGACGAAGGTCCGGGGGCTGAGCAGCGTATGCGGACTCTGGATGAGCACGCGCTTCAACTCTTCGAGCCCGTCGGGGCGCAGACGCCCTCCCGCCGCGATGGATTCGGCCAGCGCGTCGACACCTCTGACGGTGATCCGTCCGTGTCCGTGGCCCTTCAGCGACTTCGGCAGCATCGCGTTGTCGTCGAACGTGATGAACTCACCCGACCGCTCCCGCGGGAGCGGATCCACGCCCTCGGTCAGCTGCGGTTCGGCGAAGTGCGCCTTCTCCACCTTCACGCCCGGGTCCCCGATCCGGCGGAACACCTCGTCCCGGAGGGCCTCCTCGGTCAGGTCCGGAAGGTCGCGGCGCACCCGGTACATCCGCTGCTCGTACTCGTCCGCCGAGAGCGCGCTCAGGGCCTTGTCACGGGCCGTGGGCTGGTGCGCACCCGACGGGCCCGCGGGTGCGGAGCCGCCACCGCCGGGGCCGCCGGGCGGCTCCTCGTTCTCCTTCGCCGGGATGTCGGAGTCCTTCGGGCCGGAGGCCACGGAGTCGGCGTCGTCGTCGGACGTGAGGCCGGCCTTGTCGTCGGTGTTGTCGTCGGTGTTGTCCTCGGAATCGCGGCCGGACTTGAGGTCGGCGTCGTTGTCCGGTGCGGATTCCGAGGTGGTCTTCCGCGTGTCGTCGAGGGACTGTGTGTCGGTGAGGGACGGTGTGTCGTCGAGGGACTGTGCGTCGGTGAGGGACGGTGTGTCGTCCTCGGTCTGTGTGCGCACACGACGGGTGTTCGGCGACGGCAGGTCGTCCCGCTCCCGCGAGTGGAGGCTGTCCCCGTCCTTGCCCCCGGACTCCGACGCGTCGTCCAACTGACGCGGAGCCTCCATCAGCTGCTCGCCCGGCTGCACGGGAACACGCCTGTCCTGTCCGGGGCCGGCCGGCCGCGGGGTCTTCACCGAGTTGCCGGCGCCCTCGTCGACGTTCGTCGTCCGGGAGACCGGATTGCGCACGGTGGTCGACGGGCCGGTGATCGACGGGCCGGTGTTCGACGGTCCCGCCAGGCCTGACGTGTCAGAGGTGTTCGACGTGTCCGACGTGTTCGACGTGTCCGTCAGGTCCGTGTCCTGGACATCCGTGCTCTTCCGGGGAACGCCGTCGTCCACCTTGGGTCCACCGGACTCATTGCCCGTGGCGACCAGGTTCCGCAGGCGTTCCACCAGCGAACGGGCGTCGTGCGCCGCCTGTTCCCGTACCTCTTCGGGCAGTTTGCCGAGCGAGCGGTCGATACGCCGGTCGAGGTCCCGCAGCCGGTCCGGAGCACGCAGTTCCTGTTCCAGGCGCTCCTGTCCCTCACGTCTCAGCTCCGCCGTTTCGGCGTCGTAGCTGTCGAGGACCCGGTCGATGGCCCGGGGATCGCCCGCCGCCTCGTCCAGCCTGCTCTGCCACGCGGCGCGGCGTTCGGTGCTGCGCTCCGCGCCCTCGGGGCCGCCGTCCGCGATGGCCTTCAGCCGCCGGTCACGCTCCAGCTGTGCCATCCGGTCGAGCTGTTCGCGCTCGACGGCCTGCCGGGCCGTGTCGTCCTCGGCGTTCGCGCGCCGGTCCGCCCACTGCTGCCGTTCCTCCCGCGACATCCAGGTGTCGTCCGTACCCTCGCGCAGCCGGTCGAGCCGCTCCTCCAGGATCCGGTCGCTCTCCGCCCGGGAGTCCTCGGACCGGTCCCGGCCGGGGGCGCCGTCACCGCCGTCCCCGCTGTCGCCGCCGTCCCCGCCGTGCCCGTCGTTCGGCGGGGGCAGCGGCTCCGTGGACTCCTGCTGATGGCCGCCCTCGCGCAGGGCGTCCAGCCTCGTCCGGAAGGACGCCAGTTCGGCATCCCTGCCGAGGGTGAGCGTGCGGCGTTCGTACTGCGCGTCGAGGTCGCTTCCCCGCCCCGGCTCCTCGAACCGGCTCTTCCAGGTGGCCAGCTCCGTCTCGGACGCTCCGAGCTCCCGCAAGGTCGCCAGCCGCCGCGCCGTCTCCAGCTCGGCGTCGTAGTCGGCCTGCACCCTGCGGAGATCCTCGGGGGTCGCCGCCTGCTCCCGGCGGTCCTCCCATGCGCGGAACCGCTCGCGGTCCATGCCCGCTGCTTCGGCGTCGGCCCGCCGGTTGTCGGCCAACTGCTTCCGGAGCGCCTCGGGAGTGCTGTCGGCGCGGGCGCTCAGCTCGGACCCGAGGGTGCCGAGACGGTTCTCGAAGTCGTCCAGCAGCTGGGTCGTCCGACGGGGATCGCCGGTGAGGGCCGACTGCTCGATGTCGAGGGCGTGGCGCAGCCATTCCGTGCGGCGCATGCCCAGCTGCGCGGCCCGTGCCTCGTATCCGCCGTCCATATGCCCGCGGAACTGCTGGAGGCGTTCACCGAGGCCGTGCAGGGCGACGAGGTCGCCGAGTTCCCGCAGGCCGTCGGCGGCGTCGGCGTGCCTGCCCGACCGGGCGTCGTCGCGGATGCGCTCGCTCAGCCGTTGCCGTGTCTCGCTGTCGACGCCCACCCGCCGGGCGTCCGCCAGCAGGGCGTCGGTCTCCCGCTCCACGTCCTTGGTCAGCCTGCGCTGCTCGGTGGGGGTCAGGACCTCGGGCACGTCGGGCAGCTGGTCCAGCCGGCTCACCGGGTCGTCGGTGAGGCCGCCCAGTTCGTCGAGGCGCGTGACCAGCGCCTCGACGTCGCCGTCGTCGTGCGTGTCGAAGCCGTCGCGGAAGGGCAGTTCGTCGTGCGACTCCGTACGGAGGGTATTCGGCGGGTCCTCGGTGACCGGTCCCTTCCCGTCGCTCTCGGTCCGCTCCGTCTCCGGCCGGTTCCCGGACGGGGGCTCGGTGCCGGGCGGGGCCTCGGGAACGTCCGGGAACACGAGGTCCGGCTCGTCCTCCGTGAAGGGCCGGGCACCGGGTTCGTGCTGCGGGACGTCGGGCAACAGCACGTCGGCCCCGTCCGGGGACGGACCTGCGGGTGTCTGCTGCCGTATCCCGCCGGGCGCGGAGCCGGAGCCCTGGCCCGTGGACACGGTCGGTACGGGGCGCGGCGGCGGTGCGATGCCGCCCGCGGCGTGGGACGGGAGAGCTCCCCCGCCCCCGATGCCCGTCGTCGTCCCGTCGGGCTCCAGCCCGTCGACACCTTCCTCCTCCAGGGCCGCGCGGTACTGCTCACGCAGTTCGTCCACGCGTGCGGGGCTGCCGAGGCCGTCCGAGCCGCCCTCCCGCAGTTTCGCCAGCCGTGCCGCCAGGTCGGCGTCGGAGTCGTCGGCGTTCTGCCGGTCCTTGAGCCGGTCCAGGCGCTCCTGGAGGCGATCGAGGTCGTTCGCGGTCCGGTTGCCCTGCCCGGAGTCGTCGCTCCGGCCGGACGCCGACACGCCCGAGCCGTCGTCGGACGTCTGTGTGAGGTCGTTGCGGGGTACGTCGGGCAGGTCCGCCAGAAGCCGCTCCACCTCCGGCGACAGCACCGTGCCCAGCGGGGTGTCGGGTACGTCCGGGAGGTCGTCCAGGAGCGCGTTCGCGTCCGGGACGTCCTGTGTGACGTTCTCGTGCACCTGATCCGGGATGGGCAGCGTCTCGGGCACGTCCGGGAGGCTGTTCAGCAGGAGGTCCAGCTCCGCCACGGAGTTGTTCGCGGTGTTGCCGTTGGTCGCGTTGTTGTCGTTGGTCGCGTTGTTGTCATTGTTCGCGGTGTTGCCGTTGTTGCCGTTGTTGCCGTTGTTCGCGTTGTTGGACCCGTCCGTGTTGTTCGTGAAGTTGCCGTCGTGCGTGAAGTCGCCGTCGTGCGGGACGTTCGAGCCGTTCGTGAAGTCCGTGCCGTTCGAACTGGTGGCGAAGGAAGGGGCGGATGCCCCGGACGTGTCGTACGGTGCGGCGTTCCCGTCGTCGTCGTGCGAGTACAGCGTCCGGCTGTCCGAGAGGTCGTCCAGGTCCAGGTAGTACAGGCTGTCGCCGTCCGAGCCGTCGTCGCTCCGCAGCGAGGCACTGTCCGAACCGGAGTCCGAGGCCGAATCCGTGAGCGTGCGATTGTCGGAGTCGTTCTTCGGTTCGGAGCCGTCGCGCACCGTCGTGCTCGACTCCGTGCTCGGCCGCGACGCGCCGGACGGCGGCGTCGGCGAGTCGGACGAGAAGACCGGGGGGCGCGGCGGCGGTGCGGCCGGGGGGCCCGAGACCGCGTGGTGCGCGGCCTGGAAGCCGTGGGCCACTCCCCGGCCCATGACACCGCCCGCCGCGCCCGCGGCCGCGGTCCAGCCGCTGACCGTGAACTTGTGCTCGGGCCCGAAGATCAGGTTGTACATGCCCTCGGTGACCACGGCGTGGCCCGATTCACCGGCGATCTCGCCGACGAAGTTACCGATCCGGAAGCCGATGTTCCCTTCGATGTTCTTGCTGATGGTCTGGACGAAGGAGCCGGGCAGGTCGTGCGAGAGCGCACGCACTCCGTTCTCCCCCAGGTCCTTCACGTACGGCTTGAGCGCGTCGTCCAGCGAGTGGGTCAGCCCCTGCCAGTCGGCCTTGCCGCCCCAGTTCTTGACCAGCGCCTCGCCGTAGTCGCGGCCCAGGTTCCGGGCGGTCTCGTTGCCGAGGGAGCCGCCGAGGTTCTTCTCGAAGGCGTTCGCGAAGTCCTTGACGACCTCTCGCCCGACCGCTCCGGCGGCCGCTCCCCTGACGCCGTCCGCACCCACATGGTTCAGGGACTCGTTGGTCCGGCCCATGATGTTGCCCAGGCGTTCGCCGAGCTTGCGGGCGGACTCCTCCGAGATCGTCTGGCCCGCGGCGCCCGCTCCGGCCCTGCCGCTCGCTCCGGCCGCGCCGTCACCCGCGGCGCCCGCGCCCTTGCCCAGGCCCGCGCCGGCGGCGCCGGCACCCTTGCCCGTACCCGCTCCCGCGGCACCCGCGCCCTTGCCCAGGGCTCCGGCCCCCGCGCCGCCGGCGCCCTTGCCGAGACCGCCCGCACCCGCGCCGCCGGCACCCTTGCCGAGACCCCCCGCGGCCTTGCCCGCACCGCCCGCGGCGCCGCCCGCGCCCTTGCCGCCCCCGCTCAGCCCCTTGCCCAGCACCTTCCCCGCGTCGTTGCCGAGGATCTTGCCGAGGCCCTTGCCGGTCAGATTGCCGAGCAGCTTGCCGAGCCCGCCGCCCAGCAGCGCGAACGGCCCGCCCAGCGCGCCACCGATGGCGGCGAACTTCGCCGCGTCCGCGGTGAAGTTCTTGTTCCACTCCGTACGGTCACCGCGGCCGATCTGGGTGAGCTGGAGGATGGAGTCGAGCAGCAGGCCGCCGACGAGACCGGTGATGGTCTGCATGATGATCTGGGCCAGCAGGAACTTGAGGATCAGCAGCGCCATGGAGCGGAACGCGGCGATCGCGGCGGCCGCCCAGATCTCCGACAGCCCCGCGGTCACCGGCATCAGGGCCTGGGCGAGGGCTATCTGCACGACGAGCAGGGCCAGCTGGCCGAAGATCATCCACTTCGTGTACTCGATGTCGGCGGCTGTCTTGTGGGCGTTCTTCGACAGCTTGATGGCATCCTCGTAGGCCCGTTCGAGGATGCTCTCATTGCCGTTCGTCCTCTCGACGAACTGCCGGGCGTACGCCACGAAACGGGTCGCGGTCTCGCCCTCGAAGTCCTCGTCGACGCGGCCGACGACCTGCCGCAGAAGCTCCTCCACCTCGCGGAACTTCTCGGCCATCTGGCGATACTCGTCACTGACCAGCCGCAGGGTGTCCTCGTTCGCCTGCGGAAAGGGCATGCCGGTCAGAGTCTTGAGGAGGGTCGCCCATCCCCCGGAAACCTCAATCGCCATGGTGTGGTGCCGCGTCTTCGGAGTTCGGCCGGCTCAGCCGGCGGCGATGTGGTTGGCGTCGTCCTCGGCGTCGTTCAGGATGACCGAGGCGTTGTTACCGCTGATGCCGACCATTTCGAGCAGGTCGGAGAGGCCTTCGAGGCCGTAGGTGAGCCCCTTGCCCGTCGAGTCGACGAACTTGTGGTACTCCTTCGCGTACACGTCGTCCTTGCCGCCCGCCGTCCTGTTCTCCAGGTTGATGTGGTCGTTGAGGACGCCCAGTTCGCCGACGATTCTCGAGATGGCGCCGAACTGGGTGAACCGGCGCGGGAGATCGCCCGGAACGCTCAGGGTTCCGTCAGCCATAGAACTCGTCCTCCTCGCCGCGGTTGCCCGACGGCTTGCGCCCGCCGCCCAGCACCGTCTCCGTCAGCCCCTCCGGCTGCATCGCGCGCAGCGGAGCGAGCAGATCGTCGAGCTCACCACCGCCGAAGAGGCCGCTCGCCAGCTCGTCCTGGCTGCCCATCAGCGGCCGGACCGTGCCGCTCACCTTGGAGTTCATCTCCGTACGTGCCGCGTTGACGGTGGTCTTCAGCACCTCGGCGAGCTGGGCACCCGGCATGGTGCGGTAGCCCTCGGTGTGGAACTTGAAGGAGAGGATCTCGCCGTGGGCGTTGACCGAGGCGGTCACCATACGGTCCTTCGAGGTCGCCGACGCGGACGCCCTGGCCAGTTCCTCCTGGACCTGCTGGATCTTCTTCGTCTGCTCCGCGAGGCCGGCCATGGCCTCCGCGAGCTGTTCCTGGAACGACACCATCAGTACTGCTCCTCCTTGGCTTCCGCCGCCGCTTCCAGCACGTCGACCGCGCGGGACAGGTCGTCCGCGGACAGCCGCAGAGCGACGGGGCCCGTCGGGTTGAGGTAGAGGTCCTGGCCTTCCGGTACAAGTGCGAACGCCTCCGAGACCGGCAGCACCCGGTGGGCGATCGCGCCCGCCCGCTCCAGATGGGCGGGCGAGGTGAACACCGGCACCACCGGATCACCGTCCGGGGTGCAGACGCTCACTGCGCCACCGCCGGGAGCCGTCAGGACGGCCAGCTCGGCCGTGACCACGGCCAGGGCGACGCCCTCGACCGGGCCGTAGCCGGTGGCCGCGAGCTGCATGGCGGCGTCCACGTCGTCCGTCGGCTCGGGCCAGCCGAGCATGCCCGGAGAGGGCCGGTACCGGTCGTTGCGCTGCCATTCGACGATCTCGCCGCCGGCGTCGGAGCGCCACTGCCCGATCACCGCCCACAGCGGCGGCTCACCGTCCCCGCTCCACGCGGGGTCCACCGTGCCGAACCAGTGCTCGGGTGCGGTGCGCGCCGCGGCGCGGATGTCGTCGGGCACGGGCGGCATGACGGAATCCTGGTCCCCGGGAGGTGTCCCGGCCGCCTCCGCACCTGTGGAACTCATCGTCCGATCACGCCCGTTCCGGCGTCGGGCTCGGTGCCCCACACCTCTTCGTCCTCCGACAGCCATACGTTGCGCTGCCGGTCACCGCCGTTGGCCCCGCCGCCCGGGGCGCCGCCACCGCCGCCCATGCCCATGGGCGGCATGAAGGGCATCCCGCTCCCCGTCCCGCCCCCCGCGCCGCCCCGTCCGAGGGCGCCGAGCGACTGCGTGGACACATTGCCCTGCGTCGGCGGGACACCGGGGGTGGCGGGCAGCCCCATGGCCGCACGGGCCCGGTTGCTGAGCCCGGACACGACGGAAGACGGTTCCCGGATCGCGTTGCCGTTGCTGTCGACCATTCTGCGAAGGTTCTCGGAGGCCCCCTTCGAGCCGCCGAAGAGCTCACCGCTCGATGTGGACGGACGGCGCTGGCCGTTGAACAGCTCGTCGAGCGTCTTGGGGTTGCGGGCCTTCAGGTTGTTGCTGCCCTCGGTGATGTGCTTGCCCTGCGGGTCGCTGATGGTGCCGTCGGCGTTGATCCGGGAGCCGGGCGGAACGGTGAGCTTCCCGCCGTACGCGTTGGTCAGCGGCTTGCCGTCCGCGCCGATCAGGTTTCCCTGTGCGTCCACCCTGGTGCCCTTGGGGACGATGACGTTGCCCTCGGCGTCGATTCCGAAGCCACGCGGCGGGTTCCCCCCCGAGGTGGAGCCGTTCGGAAGAGTCGGCGGCTTCGGGCCGGCGGGCGAGATGATCTTGCCGCCGGGGCCGATGGTGGAGCCGGGCGGCACGACCAGGGGCCTGCCGTCCGCACCGAGGACCGGCTTGCCCTTGGAGTCGGTGACGGCCCCGGTCTTGGGGTCGATGCGCGAGCCGGCCGGCAGCCCGCCGCTTCCCAGGGGGTTGCTCGTGCCGGAGGTGCTGCCATTGGGGCCGGTGATCGGATTCGGACCGAGACCGAGGCCGTTCGTGCCCGGGCCCTTGGACGAGGACTCGCTCCCGTTCGGCCCCGTCACCGGTGGCGGGCCACCGAGGCCCAGATCCCCGCCGCCGCCTTCGTCACCGCCCGCGCCGCCGCCCGCGCCGCCGCCGAACATCTCCTTGAACTTGTTGAGGAAGTCGTCGGCGCCGCCCGGGCCGCCGCCATCGCCGGTACCCGTGTCGCCGTAGAAGTCCTTCTGCTCCTCGGGCGTCAGCGAGATGGTGAATGTCGGCTTCACGACAGCATTCGCGTCGGAGAGCTTCGCGCTCGCCTTGTCGTAGGCCGTCGCCAGGTCGAGCATCGTCTGTGCGGACGCGTCGTCCAGTTCGGTCTTGACTCCGGCGAGCCAGTTCAGCTTGGCTTCGCCTTCCACACTCTCGTAATCCAGACCGTCGAACCTGTCCCGGTAAGCCGTGGTGAAGGTCTTGGCTGCCAACGCCCGCAGGAATTCGGCGTAGAGGTGGGTGAAGGGCATGGAGATGGGACCTGCTTCGCGGGGCGTCTGCCCTGCGACCACCGGCACTGTCTCCCGCTTTTCGAACCAATCCCAGGCATTCTTCGCCAGAACATCTATGGTCGTCTTCAGCTTGGAGCTCACGTCTTCCAGATCGCTCTTGATGACGCCGCTCATGTAGTAGGACTGCGTCTCCAGGAGAGAACGCTTGACCGCGAGGAGCACGGCTTCGAAGAGAGCCGCGGACTTCCCTTCGAGTTCCTCCGAGCCGTTCCCCACGCTCTCGGCCCACTTGTTGAACTCGACGGCCCACCCGCCGGTCCACAGATCCATGTTGTTGAACACCTCGGCCGCTTTTTTGGACATCAGCGGATTGGTGTCCTTGTTGGTACCCGCCCAGACGGAGCCGAAGATGGCCCCGGCGGCCCCCGTGAAATCACTCAACGGCCCCGGGTCGTTGCCGAATTCCTTCCAGTCATACCTGAATCCGAAAACGAGGTACGGCTTCTCCGACCTGGAGGCGAAATAGTATGCCTTGTACCCGTCGAACCCCCAGTCCTCGCCGCCGCTCCTCGTAGCGGTATCGGACCAGGCCCCGTTCACCGCCGAGGCGATCCACCGCTTGGACCCCGGCCCCGCCACAAGGTTCCGGTCCGGAAGCTTGGTGGTGCCGTCGTGAAACATGGCGAGGATGTCCTCCCACTTGGCCGGCATCCCGGGGGGCACCGCGACCATGGTTTCACTTTCCCTTCGGGGTCAGGATCTCGGAGAACTCGTCGGCGAGGGCACCACCGATGGTCGTCGAGTCGTCCTCGGCGTCCTGGTGCTTGGCCTCGACGTCCCGCAGGCTGGCCGAGAAGTTGTTCAGGAGCGTGATGGCCGTCTCGTACCGGGTTCGCATGCTCGCGCGGTACGCCTCCAGCTGACCTTCCAGCGCCTTCGCCTGTGTGCACTTCTCGGGGTTTCCGATGGCGAGCGGGATCTTCGATCCCAGGCTCACATAGTCCGGCTTGACCGTGAGGTCACGACGGAACCTGGGGATCTCCTGATTCGCGTACCTGAGATAGACACCGTCGGTCGACTGGTAGATGCCGCCCGGAGTCGCGTCGTCAGCCATGCTCACACCTCACAGAAGTCGATTCGGCCGGCCGGGTCAGCTGCCCTGGAGGTTGTTCAGGCCGCGGCCGCCGTCGAGGTCTCCGTCGATCTGCCGGGCGTGCATCCGCTGGAGAGTGGTGCGGGCGACCCCGTACTGCTCGTCGAGCTGCAGCTTGATCCGGCCCAGCTCCGCCTGGAACTCCTCCCAGGAGGTACGGGTCTGACCGCTCAGGGTGTCGCGCAGCGCGCCGAAGTTCTTCTCCATCCAGGCGAGCGCCTCCTTCATCTCCTGCTGGGCCGCGTCCATGTTCTTGATGGCGTCCAGGACCCCTTGGTGGCTGATCTTGACGGTCATGGCGGAACTCCTCGTGAGGCAGTGGAAAGAGCGGGGAAGGGAAGAGCGGGGAAGGGAAGAGCGGGAAAAGCGGGAACAAAGGCGGGGAAGGTCACCCGGGGTTGATCGTGCCGGCGATACCGGCGGCGTAGCCCTTCGCCTCGAACTCGGCGTCCGTGAGGAGCCGGTTGGCCATCGCGGTGCCCTCACGGAAGAACTGGGTGCGCTCCATGACCCGGGCGTGCGCCCTGAGCCACTCGTCGATGCCGGCCGCGTGGGTCTCCGAGGAGACGGCCTGGTAGGCGGCCCGGACCTGGCCCTGGATGGTCCTGACCTTGCGGCCCGCCTCGTCCATGTCGCGAAGATGCTGGTCCAGCGTCTTCAGCGTCTCGAGCATCGCTGTTTCATCGTTGGACAGGCCATCGGCCGAGTTGACGTTGAAGCCGGAGACATCAGACATGGGGGTCCTCCTGGACACTGCGGGAACACGGCGGCACCACGGGCGCACGACAGGCCGACCAGACCGGGAATCAGGCCCTCCGGTAGTCGACGGATCATCAGGTTAATACGCCGTACGGGATCTTGGAACGAATGTCCCCCGGCAATCTGAGTGTTCATCTGCGATACGCGCGTGAGCTGCGGGAATGCCGGGGAAAGCGCGTGCCCCCGATCCCTCCTATCCTCAAAGAAACCTCAATTCCCTTAAGGCGGAGGGGAATCGGCTATCGCGATGCCGTGTTCTCCGGCGCTTCCACGAGTCCCTGCGTCAGCAGGGCCGTGTCGTCCAGCGCGGGCCCCGACGCGAGCAGCCCGAGGACACCGGACGGGACGGGCACGGACTGATCGGCCCGGTATCCGAGCCGCTGGAGTCCCTTCTCGCCCCCGGGGACCGGGTACTTGGCACCCGACTCGGTGACCAGGTAGTAGGCCGTGCCGGTGCCCGCCGAGGAGAGTGCCGCGACGAGGGCGCCGCCCTCCGGACGCACCGCGAACAGGTCGGCCGCTCCGGAACCCGCCGTGATCCCCGGCTGGTTGGACACCGCCCGGCCGCCCACCGCGTCCGCGCGGGGCAGGACGACCGAGACCGTCGGCCTGCCGTCGGCGGTGCCGACGACGGCACAGACGCCCTCGCCCGCGCCGACCGGACCGGGCCTGGGCAGACCGGTCGGAACCGTGCCGCCCCCGGCTCCCACGAGCCGGGACGCCTTCGGGTCCTCGTGGCGCGCCAGGTCGTCCGGGCCGATCTTCCCCAGGACGACGGCATCCCCGGCGTAGGCGGTCCGCTGGGTACGCGGATCGCCCTTCAGCAGCGCCTCCTCCAGCGCGGTGACCTCGGTCAGGCCCCGCTCCGTCAGCAGGTAGTGGCCGCCGGAGCCGTCGAAGAGCTGCCCGATCCGTGTCGGGCGGCCGGCCAGCGAGGGGCCCGCCTTCCCGCGTCCGGCCACGTCCGGAACCGCCAGGTCGGGGCCGGCCGGCAGGGCGTTGAGGAAGGCGTCGGGGACCGGGTAGGCCCCGTCGGGGTCGTAACCCAGCGCCTGGACCGCGTAGTTCGCGGTGTTCAGCCGCATCCGGGTGCCGTGCCAGAGGAGGTACGTGGTGCCGCCCGGGACGGTACGCACCAGGGTGGCCCCGTCCGAGGTGACCGGCCGGCCCTTGGCGCTCAGGCCGACGGCCAGGGTGAGGAGCGGCTCCGAGGCGGCGTCGGGACGGGTGGCGCACACCGACCAGGCCTCGCGGCTGAGCGCGCCCGCCTGCGGCAGCGGGTCCGGCGCGCCGACGATGCCCAGGGTGGCGCCGCGCGGGGCGTCCTCGATGGAGGCGGGCTTGACGCTCACCACCTTCATCCGGTCCCCCGCCAGCAGTCTGGCCGAGGTCTCGTTGAGGACCGGATGGAGGACTCCGTCGAGCGTGAGGTAGCGGGCGCCCGAACGCTCGTCGAGCACCAGCGTTCCGGTGGCCTTCCACGCGTTCGAGCCGCCGGGCACCACGAGCCCGTACACCGCGACGATGAGCGCGGCCAGGGCCGCGACCACCAGGCCGATGACGAAGCCCTTGGTGGTCCGCCGGTGCGCGGACTCCGGGGCGTCCGGGTCGTCCCGGAGCATTCCCAGTGACAGCCGGCTCATGACGAACATGTGCGCGTGGACCTGGTCCCGCCTGGACTGCATTCCTTGCCTTTCCGACCGGGCATCGGCCCGGCGCGCGAGGGCCCGGGGTACCGGGGCTTTCGGCCGGCGGACCCCGGGATCCGCCGGCTGTCCGGCGGCGGACGCCGGAGAGCCGGCTCAGCTGTTGAGGCCCCGCAGGTACTGGTAGAGACCGGCGACGAGCAGGGCCAGCGGGACGAGGACGATGGCGAAGAGGAGGTGGAGCAGGTCGACCGCGCGCCCCCAGTAGGGCACCAGGCGGCGCCCGGGGAGCGTCCAGCCCGTGATGGCGAGCACGGCCGCGACCGCCAGCAGACCGGCGAGCAGCAGCGGCCGGGAACCGTCACCGGTCCGCAGGACCAGCTGCACCGTCAGCAGTACGGAACCGTAGGCGGCGGGGAGCACGACGGCGAGACGCTGCCAGGCGCCGCCGATCGCCCGTGCGTGCGTGAACATCAGCGCGCACAGGACCGCGGCCAGGGTGAGCGGTGCCCAGGACGTCTCGAACGCCAGCACCGTGAGGCAGCCCGCGGCCACCAGCCCGGTGGCACCGTACAGGCCCGTGAGGTAGCTGTCGGCGACGGCGCCGCGGGCGGCGATCCGCTCGTCCGGGGTGGGCTCGATGCCCTCCTGGAGCTGGCCCGCGTTGGTGGGCAGCAGCGGCACCTTCAGCCCGGACAGGCGGAACGCCAGGGACGGCAGGAAGTGACCCAGCAGGACGACCGCCAGGATCAGCGGGGCGGCCGTGCCGGTGGCCGGGACGCCGAAGAGCATCACGGCTCCCCCGACCGCTCCGAGGACCGCGGCCAGAGCGGCGGCCAGGAACAGCGGGGCGCACGCGCCCACGGCGGCCAGGGCGAGCACGGCGGCGCCGGCCGCCGCGGAGCAGCCCGCGAGCAGCCGGGCGCCCAGTTCCGCGTCGGACGCCGCCCCTTGGGGCACCAGGGCTCCGGCCAGGGCGAGGAAGGGGACGGCCGCGGCGCCGAGCGCGCCGCCCGCGCCGACGTCGCCGACCGCCCGTGAGGCGGCCGCCGCACCGGCCAGCAGGAGGATCGCGGTCCCCGCCGAGCAGACCGCCCTGAGCCCCGTGGAACCGGGCAGCAACAGGAGCAGCAGGCCGGTGGCGAGGGTGCTCAGGGCGAGCGCGGTCATGAGGTGGTGGGACCACACCGGCCGCCAGGAGTCGGGGCGTTCGCGCAGCCGGCTGGAGAGCCCGTCGACGAGGTCGTCGTAGTGGATCTCGGGGAGGGCGTCCCCGCGCAGCCGCAGATGTACCGTTTCGCCGTCGCGCAGGCCCAGGTCGCCGAGGGTGCTCTCGTCGTCGAGGGGCCCCTGGCCGAGGCGCTGGAGCACCCAGCCGCCCGCCTGTGCGCCACGTTCGTAGAGGTCGGTGCCTCCGTGGTCGACGATGGTCGGCAGCAGATCGGCGAGCACGATGTCGGACGGTACGGCGAGTTCGACGGAGCGGTCGGGCGTCAGCACCGTGAGGCGGCACAGGGGTGCCGCGGAGATGTCGGTCAAGCGCGTTTCATCGCCTTCCAGGACAGTGGTCGACGCGGTCAGATTGATCACATTAACTTGTGCGTGCAGTCTGTACGTTGTGGGGTGCCGCCAAGATCGGCGGCCCCGCCCCCGCCCACCACCCGGCCTGCGTTCCCGCACCGTCGGCCGTACCGCAGGCGTTTGACGTCCCGTCACTCCGAAGACGCGTCACGGCAACCGCCGGCACCCCTCAGGAAGGCGATTCCCTTTGAGCGTGGTCCTCTTCAAGAGGCCTCCCCGGCGTCTTGGCCCCGAGATGCCCCATGGCGAACTGAGCCTCCAGGAGCCGCCCACGGTGCCGGAGACGCAGAGCGCGATGGGCAACATGATCACGTACATGCCGATGGCGCTCAGCTCGCTCGGCATGGTGCTCATCTTCCTGCGCCCCGGCAGTGGCGGCGGTCCCATGATGTACGTCGCCATCGGCCTGATGGCGCTGTCGGCCGTCGGCATGCTGGTCTCGCAGATCGTCCGGGCCTCCGGGGACCGCAAGCGGGCGCTGCTCGGTGAGCGGCGCGACTACATGCGCTACCTGTCGATCAGCCGCAGGCGCATCCGCAAGGTGATCACCCAGCAGCGGGAGGCGCAGGCGTGGTCGCATCCGGACCCGGCTTCCCTGTGGAGCCTGGTGCCGACGGCGAGGCTGTGGGAGCGGCGGGCGGCGCACGGGGACTTCGCCGAGGTACGGATCGCGGTGGGCGAGCAGCAGCTGGCGACGAAGCTGACACCGCTGAGCACCAAGCCGGTCGAGGATCTGGAGCCGCTGTCCGCGCACGCCCTGCGGCGCTTCATCAAGGCGTACGGCACGGTGTCCGACCAGCCGGTCGCGGTCTATCTGCGGACCTACGCCCGTGTCCTGCTCCAGTCCGGGCAGGAGGACGCGCACGCGATGGTGCGGGCCCTGCTGGCCCAGCTGAGTGTCTTCCACGCCCCGCAGGACCTGCGGATCGTGGTGCTGGCGGACCATGACCGCCGGGACGCCTGGGAGTGGGTGAAGTGGCTGCCGCACGCCCAGCATCCGACGGACGTCGACGGCGGCGGCCCGGTGCGCCTGGTCACCGATTCCGTGCTGGGTCTCGAATCGCTGCTCGGTGAGGAACTGACCGGACGGCCCGCCTTCGAGACGGACGCCGTCCCGAGCGCCGAGGAGCCCTACTGCGTCGTGGTGCTGGACAGCGCCCGGACGCCCGCCGACTCCCGGCTGGCCACCGACGGTTACCGCAACACGGTGACGCTGGACGTGTCCGGCTCCCTGCCCTGGCGTCAGTCCCGTCACACGCTGCGGCTGCGGATCGCCGGGCAGCGGCTCGAACTGGTCAGCACCGACCGGTCGGGCAAGGAGACCACCTCGGCGCTCGGCAGGCCCGATGTGCTGGGTCCCCGGCGGGCCAGGGCGCTGGCCACGCTGCTGTCCCCCTACCGGATGGGCATCACCACGGACAACGGTGAGGCACTCACCTCGGACGTGCAGCTGACGACCCTGCTCGGCCTCCCCGACCTGCACACGGTCGATCTGGACGCCGTGCGCGAGGACCGCAGCGAGCGTGCCAGGCTGCGGGTGCCGCTGGGGCTCGCCGGCGACGGCACCCCGGTGGAACTGGACATCAAGGAGGCGGCGCAGGGCGGTATGGGCCCGCACGGCGTGCTGATCGGCGCGACGGGTTCCGGCAAGTCGGAGCTGCTGCGGACCCTGGTGCTGGCGCTGGCGCTCACCCACTCCTCGGAGAAGCTGAACTTCGTCCTGGTCGACTTCAAGGGCGGCGCGACCTTCCTGGGCCTGGACGGTCTGCCGCACACCTCTGCGGTCATCACCAACCTCGCCGACGAGTCCTCCCTGGTGGACCGCATGCAGGACGCCCTGCACGGTGAGCTGATGCGCCGCCAGGAACTGCTGCGCAGCGCCGGGAACTACACCTCGGCGTACGAGTACGAGACGGCGCGGGCGGCGGGCGCCGAGCTGGATCCGCTGCCGACGCTGTTCGTGGTGGTCGACGAGTTCAGCGAACTCCTCTCCGCACACCGTGACTTCATGGACCTGTTCGTGATGGTGGGCCGTCTCGGCCGCAGTCTGGGCGTGCATCTGCTGCTCGCCTCGCAGCGGCTGGACGAGGGCCGGATGACCCAGTTGGAGTCGCATCTGTCGTACCGGATCGCGCTGCGCACGTTCTCCTCGATGGAGAGCCGCGGTGTCCTGGGCGTGCCGGACGCCTATCAGCTGCCCTCGGTACCCGGCAGCGCCATCCTGAAGAAGGACACCGGGACCCTGGTCCGGTTCAAGGCCGCGTATGTCTCCGGGCCCTATCAGGGCGTCCGCAGGGTCGGCGCGTCGGCGGTCGCCGGGCAGGTGGTCCCGTACCGCACGGAGTGGACCGCGCCCCGGCTCCCCGCGCCCGACCCGGACCCGCAGCCGGTGGCGGAGGAGGAGAGCGAGGAGTCCCTGCTCGCGCTGGCCGTGTCCCGGATGCGGGAGGGCGGCAGGCCGGCGCACCGGGTCTGGCTGCCGCCGCTGGACAGCCCGCTGTCGCTGGACGTCCTGCTGATGGGGGTGGAGCCGCATGCCGAGCGGGGTCTCACCACCATCGATCCCGAGCTGCACGGCGGGCTGACGGTGCCGGTGGGCATCATCGACCGGCCCTTCGACCAGAGCCGCGAGCCCCTGGTGGCCGAGCTGTCCGGCGCGGGCGGGCACGTGGGTATCGCGGGCGGCCCGCAGAGCGGCAAGTCCACGCTCGTACGCGATCTGATCATGTCGCTCGCCCTCACGCACACTCCGCGCGAAGTCCAGTTCTACTGCCTGGACTTCGGCGGAGGTTCGCTCGGATCGCTCCGCGACCTGCCCCATGTGGGCGGTGTGACGGGCCGGCTGGACCTGGAGCGGGTGCAGCGCACCCTGGCCGAGGTGCACGGGCTGGTGGCCCGGCGCGAGAAGCAGTTCGCCGAGCTGGGCATCGACTCGATGGCGATGCTGCGTGCCCGCCGGGCCGCCGGTGAGATGCCCGACGAGCCGTACGGCGATGTGTTCCTCGTCGTCGACGGCTGGGGCACGGTCCGCCAGGACTTCATGGACATCATGGACACCTTCACGGCGCTGGCGGCGCGGGGCCTCAACTACGGTGTGCACCTCATCGTGGCGGCGGGCCGCTGGTCGGAGATCCCCACCGCGCTGCGGGACCAGCTCGGCACCCGCTTCGAGCTGCGCCTCGGCGACAGCATGGACTCCATGATCAACATGCGGGCCGCCGCGACCATCCCCAAGTCGCCCGGCCGCGGCATGACCGAGTCCAAGCACCACTTCCTCACCGCTCTGCCCCGGCTGGACGGCGGCGACAGCGCCGCGGACCTCGGGGCGGGCGTCGCCGACGCGGTGGCCCGGGTGGCCGAGCACTGGCAGGGGCCGCCCGCACCCGCGGTCCGTACCCTGCCCTCGGTACTGGAACCCGCCGAACTGCCCGACGCCGAGGTCGGCACGGACGGCGATCTGCGCCTGCCGCTGGGCCTGGAGGGCAACCAGCTCGACGTCATGTGGCACGACTTCGCGCAGACCGCGCACCTGGTGGTGGTGGGCGACGCGGAGACCGGGAAGACCAATCTGCTGCGCTCGGTCTGCAAGGCGGTCACCGACCGCTACACCCCCGCCGAGGCCCGGGTACTGCTGGTCGACTACCGGCGCGGGCTGCTGGAGAGCGTCCCCGAGTCGCACCGGCTGGGCTACGCCGTATCCGTCGACGTGCTCAAGCAGGCGGTGGACGGCGTGGCGCGGGCCATGAAGGAGCGCCTGCCCGGCGCGGACATCTCGCCCGCCCAGCTGAAGCGTCGGGACTGGTGGAAGGGCCCGCAGGTCTTCCTGGTCGTGGACGACTACGACATGGTGTCCGGCGGCAATATGAGCAACCACTTCGGGCCGCTGCTCGACTATCTCGCGCAGGGCGCGGAGCTGGGGCTGCACCTGATCGTGGCACGCAGCGCCAACGGTGCGGCGCGGGCGATGAACGATCCGCTGCTGCGCCGGCTGCTGGAGGTCAACACGCCTGCCGCGCTGCTCTCCTGCCCGCCCTCGGAGGGATATCTGTTCAACGACACCAAGCCGAGGCAGCTGCCGCCGGGCCGGGCACAGCTGATCACCCGCAGGGGTGTGGTGCAGGTGCAGACCCCGCTGCTGCCGGACCCGGAGGGCGAGGACTGACCCGGAGGGCGAGGACTGACCCGGAGGGCGAGGACTGACCCGGAGGGCGAGGACTGACTACGTCCGGCGGAACGGGACGCACGGCACCGGGGCGCCGTCGGGCCCGGCGGGGCAGGACGCCGGGGCCGCTGTCCGCCCGGGCGGTACCGGCCGGGGGTCGGTCCGCTTGCGTGACCGGACCCGGGCCGCTGCCCGCCCGGGCGGTACCGGCCGGGAGTCAGTCCGCTTGCGTGACCGGACCCGCCGCCCGGCCCGCCCGCCAGCCCCGGCGGCGCCCGCGGGGCAGGACGAACCCCACGAACGCGACCAGCAGCGTCACCCCGGTCGCCCCGCCGGCCACGGCCAGCGCCCGGTTGCGCGCCTCCGGCGGGTCGAGCGGCGGGACGGCCTGCGCGGAGGCCTTCCCCGTTCCGGCCGGGGACTGCGCGTGTTCCTCGGGGAGTACGGCGGACAGCGCCCGCACCGGATCGACGACCCCCAGCCCGATACCGGGGTCCGGCACGTCGCCCACGGCCCCGTACGCGGTGGACTCCAGCCGGTGCGCGAGCTGTTCGGCGGTCAGCCGGGGGTGGTAGGAGAGGACCAGGGCCGCCGTACCGGCCACGAACGCACCGGCCACCGCGTCGCCTCGGCCGGTGAACTGGCCGGGGCCGCCCGGCCCCGGCCCCATCACCGAGACGCCGGGGGCGCTCAGCCTGGGCCGCGTACGCCGCCCCTTCTCCGTGCCCGGCGCTTCCGGTTCGCCGCCCGGCCCGACCGAGGAAACAGCCAGCACCCCGGGCAGCGCCGCCGGGTAGGCGGGCCCGTCCACCGCCTGCGACGCCGCCGCGCCGCGCTCCCACTCCCGTGCCGAGGCGGGCGCCACCACGAGCGCACCGGCCTTCTGCGCGGCAAGGACGGCGTCCTTCAGCTGCTTCGGGGCGGCAGGGACGCTCAGCGCCACCTGGATGATCCGCGCCCCGGACGCGGTGGCCGCCCTGATGCCCTTGGCCAGCGCCTCGGGTGTGGTCGCACCGTGCTTGTCGGTGGCCCGCACCGCGATCACCTCGGCATCCGGGGCCACCCCGGCCGCCTTGAGGCCCTGTTGCCGCCCGCCCGCCACGATCCCGGCGAGGAAGGTGCCGTATCCGACGCAGTCGTCCCGCACGGTGCCGCCCGCCACCACGTCCGGGCCGCCGGTGACCCGGCCGTCCAGCGCCGGAACCCGCCGCAGGTCCGCTCCGGTGCCGACGAGAGCGACCTCGACCCCCGCGCCCCGGCTGAGTTCCCAGGCCCTGTCGATCCCCAGGAAGCTCTGTGCCCACGGGACTTGGGCGGACTTCTTGGCGGAGCGCGGAGTGCACGGACGGCCGTCGGCGACGGTGGCGGGCATTCCCGGCAGTGAGGGGCTGTCCGCGTCCCCCGCCGCCCCGGCGGGAGCCGCGGTACCGGGTATCAGGAGCAGGGCGGCCAGTGCTGCCGGTCCGAGTGCGCGGGACACCGAGGACCTCGAAGATCGCATGCGCCGATGGTAACGACGCTCCCCGCACCACCGGTACCGGCCCCGGAACCCGCCCGGGACCGGTGCCCCGGAGGTCCCGGAATCGCCGACCACCATGGCGGGCGACCTGCGGCAACAGGCATGATGGGCACAGCAGTTTCCCATGCCCTACATGCCGCGCGTCTCCGCCCCGTACCTACGGCGCAGGGGTCCGGGAGGTCAGATAAGTGTCACGCCAGATGCTCACCGTCGCCGCCGACGGGACGGGCGACCACCGCACCGTCGGGGAGGCCGTCGCACGGGCCCGTGCCGGAGCGGTCGTCAGAATCGCTCCGGGGCGGTACGAGGAGAGCCTGACGGTCTCGTCCGCGATCACCCTGACCGCCGCCGAGGGCCAGGGGACGGTGGAGCTGGCGCCCCGGCGCGGGACGGCGCTGACACTCACCGGGGACGCGGTGATGGTCAGGGATCTCGTGCTGCGCGGGCACGACGACGAGCTTCCCGTGGTCGACGCACCGCGCGGGCAGCTCGCGATGGACCGGTGCGACATCCACGGTTCGGCCTGGTCGGCGCTCTTCGCCCGGGAGGGCGGGTCGCTGGCCCTGCGTCAGTGCCGGATCAGCAACCCGGTGGGCGCCGGTGTGGTGTCCACCTCCTCCGCCGAGAGCTTCCTGGAGAACTGCGTCGTCGAACACCTGGGCACCTCCGCCGTGGTGGCCGGTGAGCAGGGCAGGATCACCGCCCGCTTCAGCCGGCTCAGGGACACCAAGGGCAACGGTGTCCTCACCAACGGGCAGGCGCATGTCCTCCTGGAGGAGTGCGCGATATCGGCGACCGGCAAGCCGGGCGTCGCCGTCGAGGAGGAGAGCTCGGTCAGGATGGTGCGCGGCACGGTCCGCAAGGCCGCCGTGGGTGTGTTCGTGAACAGCGCCGGGCCGGTCGTCCTGGAGGATGTCTCCGTCAGCGATGTCACCGGGCACGGATTCGTCCTGGGCGGCGGCAGTTCCCCGACGCTGACCCGGTGCAGCACCGAACGGACCGGCGGGAACGGCCTGTTGGTGACCGAGCGCAGCCGTGGCGCGTTCGACGCGTGTGTGTTCGCCACCGCCGGGGAACCTGCGGTGCGGGTCACCGGCTTCTCCTCGCCGGTGCTGACGGACACCGTCGTCCACGACGCCAAGGGCACCGGGGTGCTGCTCGACGAGGACTCGGCCGCCGAGTTCGACCGCCTTGAGGTGCGGGACAGCGGCGGGTCCGGAATCGTGATCCGCAGCGGCGCCAACCCGCTGCTGCTGCGCGCCACGGTCACCGGCGCCGGCACCCACGGCGTGGAGGTCGTGAAGGACGGCCGGGGGCGTCTGGAGGAGGGGGTCGTCGAGCGGTCGGGCGGCTCGGCCGTCCATGTCTCGGGCCACGGCAATCTGTTCGTCGGCAAGGGCCGGCTGCGGGCCTCCGCCGGGGCCGGGATCCACATCGGGGCGCTCGGTACGCTCACACTGCGGGACACCGGGATCGAGGAGTCCGGCGGCGCGGGCGTCCACCTCGCGCCCGAGGGCGAACTGGCGGCCGTGCGTGCCGTGGTGACGGGGTCCGCCGAGTGCGGCGTACTGCTGTCCGCGGGCGCGCGGGCCTCGCTCAACGGCTGCGAGGTGACCGGTTCGGGCGCCGACGGCATACGGGTGGAGGGCACCGACGCCATAGCCCTGACCGGCTGCACCGTCCGCGCCAACCGGGGCAGCGGAGTGCGCCAGACGGTGCCCGGCGACCGGCTCACCGTCGAGGGCCTGACCAGTACGGAGAACGGCGCCCCGGACGCCTGGGGCTCCGCGCGGGACGCGGAGGCGGCGGGTGACGGCCGGCTGCCCGGCGGAGCGGCCCCGGCGGCGGCCGAAGCCCGGTCCGGTACGGGCCCGGTGGCCGAACTGGAGTCGCTGATCGGCCTCGACGAGGTCAAGCAGCAGGTGCTGACGCTGATCAACCTCAACCGGATGGCGCAGCGCAGGGCGAGCATCGGCATGCCCGCGCCGCCGATGAGCCGTCACCTGGTCTTCGCGGGCCCGCCCGGCACCGGCAAGACGACGGTGGCGCGGCTCTACGGCTCCATCCTCGCCTCGCTCGGCGTGCTGCGCTCCGGGCATCTGGTGGAGGTGTCGCGTGCGGACCTGGTGGCGCAGATCATCGGCGGGACGGCCATCAAGACCACCGAGACCTTCAACAAGGCGCTCGGCGGTGTGCTGTTCGTCGACGAGGCGTACACCCTGCTCTCCGACGGCGGCGGCAGCGGCGCCGACTTCGGGCGCGAGGCGATCGACACGCTGGTGAAGCTGATGGAGGACCACCGCGAGGACGTGGTGGTGGTCGCGGCCGGCTATCCGAAGGAGATGACGGACTTCCTGGCGTCCAACCCGGGTCTCGCCTCCCGGTTCACGCGCAGCGTCGAGTTCAGCGACTACACCTCGGACGAGCTGGTCACGATCGTGGAGCGGATGTGCACCGGCCACCGCTACGAGCTGGATCCGGCGGCGCGCTCGGCACTGCTCACGCGCTTCGAGCGGATTCCCCGCGACGCGGGCTTCGGCAACGGCCGTACCGCCCGCAAGGTCTTCGAGGAGATGGTGGACCGGCAGGCGTCCCGGCTGGCCGCCCTGCCGGAGGCCGGCGAGCGGGAACTGGCCGTGCTGACCGCGCAGGACGTGGGCGTTCCGGCGGGCGGTGTGCCGCAGGACGGGCCGGACGAGGATCCGCTGCTGCGGCTGGACGCGCTGGTGGGCCTCGCGGCCGTCAAGCGCGAGGTCGCCGATCTGGTCAATCTGCTCGCCACCGCGCGGCGCAGGAAGGAGGCCGGTCTGCCCGCGCCCCGGATCAGCAACCATCTGGTCTTCGCGGGCCCGCCCGGCACCGGCAAGACGACGGTGGCACGGCTCTACGGCGAACTGCTGGCCTCCCTCGGCGTGCTGCCGCGCGGCCAGCTCGTCGAGGTCTCACGCGCGGACCTGGTGGGCCGCTACGTCGGACACACCGCGCAGCTGACCCGGGAGGTATTCGAACGGGCGCTGGGCGGCGTCCTGTTCATCGACGAGGCGTACACCCTGACGCCCCGCTCGGGCGCCGGTTCCGCGGACTTCGGCCAGGAAGCGGTGGAGACACTGCTGAAGCTGATGGAGGACCACCGCGACGAGGTGGTCGTGATCGTGGCGGGGTACACCACGGAGATGAACCGGTTCCTGGGCTCCAACCCGGGTCTCGACTCGCGCTTCCCCCGCCGTATCGAGTTCCCCGACTACTCCTCGGACGAACTGGTCACGATCGTCCGTATGCACGCGGCCGACAACGGCTACGAGTGCGCGCCCGGCACGGCCGGCGCGCTGCGGACCCACTTCGACGGCATCCCCAGGAGTGCGACGTTCGGCAACGCGCGGCTGGCCCGGCAGACGCTGGAGCAGATGATGACCCATCACGCGGGACGGCTGAGCGGCGTCGCGGTACCGAGCCTGGACGATCTGCGGCTGCTGCTCCCGGAGGACCTCTCCCCGCACTGAGGGACAACGTGCTGAGGGACAACGTGCTGAAGGGCAACGTACTGAGAGGCAACGTGCGGGCGGCAGGACGGTCCGGGTGACTCAGGCGACGTGCAGACGGGCCTCGTCGGCGCCGCGGGCCCCGGCGACGGTGGCCGCCTCGGTCTCCAGCGCCCTGCGGGTGGCCGCCGTCAGCGGCGCGAAGGGGGTGACGGTCAGGTCGACCCGGCGGCCGGCGGCCCTGGCGCGCCAGGTCCCGGCGGGCTCCGAGCCGACCAGGAGCACACCGGGTGCGCCGATCGCGCGCCAGATCTCCTTCTCGTGGGACTTCTCGGGTGCGAGGAGCCACCGGTCGCGGGCCTGGAGGAACGGGTCGCCGGGCGGGAGCAGCCGGACGAGGTGCGGGCGCTCGGCCGACAGCAGCGCGTCGAGCCGTTCGGCGGGCAGCCACGCCCGCTTCCCCTCGACCGTCACCTCCGCCAGGTCCCCGGGCCACACCGCCCTGGCCACGGCCGGCTTGATGCCGAGGAACTTCGCGGCGTCGGCGGGGGTGGCCGGTCCCAGGAAGCGCAGATAGGCCCGGACCAGGGCGCCGGTCCCGTCGGCCGCCGTCGGCATCGGGTAGCCCGGCTCCAGCGGCGAGAGCGTGGTGGTGCCCTGCCGGCGGCCGACGCCGACGGCGCCCGGCAGTCCGGCCTGCTGGAAGAGGAGCCCCGAGATATGGCGCGATCCGCAGGGTTCGCACCAGAACGTCAGTGAGGGCGGCACCGCCGCGCTCACCGCCCGGCTCACCTCCCCCTTGGCCATCGGCCCGGTCACCACGGCACGCAGCGCCCCGGCGGTGGCGCGGAACGCCTCCAGGCCGAGCTTCGCGCCTTCCTTGATCACGGTGGTACTGATCCGCGCCGTCGCGTCGGCGTCGTCGAGGGGCCACAGCGCGGTGGCGAGCGCCGGAAGGTCCGGCCGGCGGTGCAGATGCGGTGCGCCGCGGAAGGTCCACACCAGTTCCAGGCCGTCGGCGGACGCGCCGCGGGCGGCGAGCGCGAGCCGGGCGGAGCCGCTCGGGGTGTCCTGCGCCCCCAGCTCCAGCACCGCCGGTTCCGTGGAGGAACGGTCGAGCTGATGCGCCGCGGCCCGGTAGTCCAGGACCCGCTCCCGTGACACGTTCCGGTCCGCTCCGCTCACAGCGGGCCTCCGTTCCTCACTGGTACGTCCGTTCCCGACCGGTACGTCCGGGCCGGCCGCTCTTCCGACGCCTCCGAACCTACCCGGAAGCCGGTCCCGGCGGACGTCTGCCGCGCCTCCCGCGTACAGGGCCCCGGTACCGCAGGCCCTACCATGGCTCCGATCATTTCCGCAGGTGAACCCCGGATGTCCGTACCTGGACCGGCGCACCGCACAGACCCACAGGGAGCGAACATGAGTCTCGGCGTGCGCTGGACCTTGCACGGCGACGGGAAGCACCTCGGTGCGGGCGAGGTCGTGAGACCGGACGAGCGCCTCACCTGGGGGCGCACCGCGGGCCTGGGGGCGCAGCATGTGGTCTCCATGATCGGAGCCTGCTTCGTCGCCCCGATCCTGATGGGCCTCGACGCCAACCTCGCCGTCATGGCGTCCGGTGTGGCCACCATCCTCTTCCTGCTCATCACCCGCGGCCGTATCCCCAGCTACCTCGGCAGCAGCCTGTCGTTCATCGGGGTCGCCGCCGTCATCAAGACGCAGGGCGGCGACGCGGCGACGCTCACCGGCGCGCTGCTGGTCGTCGGCGCCGTCCTGTTCCTGTGCGGGGCGGTCGTCCGTGCGGTCGGCGCCCGTGTCATCCACGCCGTGCTGCCCCCGGTGGTCACGGGCGCGGTGGTCATGCTCATCGGGTTCAACCTGGCTCCCGTGACCGCGGGCACCTACTGGCCCCAGGACCAGTGGACCGCGCTGCTCACGATGCTGTTCACCGGCTTCGCGCTCGTCGTGCTGCGCGGTTTCTGGTCCCGTATCGCGATCTTCCTGGGGCTGGCCTTCGGATACGGCCTCTCCTGGGTCCTCGACCGCGTCTTCGGCAGGATCCACTCGCCGGCGGGCGGTACCGAGGCGGTCGACCATTGGCGTCTGGATCTCTCGGGGGTCGGCAGGGCCGACTGGATCGGGCTGCCGAGCTTCCACGCGCCGAGCTTCTCCCTCTCGGCGGTGCTGGTCGCCCTGCCCGTCGTCATCGCGCTCATCGCCGAGAACGCCGGACATGTCAAGGCCGTCGGCGAGATGACCGGCGACCCCCTGGACGACAAGCTCGGTACGGCGATCATGGCCGACGGCGCGGCCACGATGATGTCGACCTCGGTCGGCGGTCCGGCCACGACCACGTACGCGGAGAACATCGGGGTCATGGCCGCCACCCGCGTCTACTCGACCGCCGCCTACTGGTGCGCCGCCGGCTTCGCGATCCTGTTCGGTCTCTGCCCCAAGTTCGGCGCCGTCGTGGCCGCCATCCCGGGTGGTGTCCTCGGCGGTATCACCGTCATCCTCTACGGCATGATCGGCCTGCTGGGCGCCCAGATCTGGGTCCGTTCCCGCGTCGACCTCTCCAATCCGCTGCATCTGGTGCCGGTGGCCGCGGGACTCATCGTCGGGATCGGCAATGTCAGCCTGAGCCTCACCGACAACTTCGAGCTCAGCGGTATCGCGCTGGGGACGCTGATCGTCGTCATCGGCTACCACGCCCTGCGGTTCCTGGCTCCCGCGCACATGAAGAACGAGCCGCCGCTCGCCGAACCGGCCGAGCCGGGATACGACCGGGGCCGGCCGGACGCGTCCTGACTCCGCCGGGCGCCGGGCTCAGAAGCAGTCGCCGTACCAGTGGACCGCCCCGGGGGCGGTGACCGTGGCCCGTACCGCCTCGGGGGCGGCGAGCAGCGGCCGGGCCATTCCCACCTGCTCGTCCACGGACCTGGGCTCCGTCAGGAGGGCCGGCCATCCGGCGCGTGAGGGGGTGCCGGGCAGCCGGACCCGGGCGCGGGTGAGTCCCCCCGCGCGGGCCCGGGCGGCGACCGCGCCGAGCAGGTCGTCCAGGCAGCCGGGGGCGCCCGCGAACTCCCGTACCTCCGCGTACTCGCCCGTGTACTGCGCCACGAGCCAGCCGACGGGCTCGCCCGTCACCGGGTCCTCGGCCACCAGTGCGCGCTCCGGCGGGCCGTACCAGGCGGGGACGCGGACCGCCCAGTCCTCGGGGGCGCGCAGCGAGCTGAGGGGCCGGGCCGCGTTGGCCGCGCCGTGCAGGCCCGCCACCGCGCCGCCGTCCGCCGCGGTGGCCTCCCGGACCCGGTGGGTGCCGGCGGGCGGCGCCGGGGTGATCGTCCCTTCGGTGTACGTGCTGCGGAACTCCTGCCAGCCCGAACTCCGGTACACCCCGGGCGTGCCGGTGAACAGCAGGGACCAGGCGCATTCCTCGGCCAGCATCGTCCGCTCCGCCTCCGCGAGCAGCCGCCGCACCAGCCCCTGCCCCCGGGCCTCGGGCCGGGTGGCGACGCTGCCGATGCCGCCGACCCGCCGCGGGGTGCCGTGTACGTCCCGGATCAGGCGCGGTACGTAGACCACGACCGCGTCGATGGAGCCGTCCGGGGCGGACTGCGCCACGAAGGTGTGCCGGTGGCGGTCGGGATCCAGGGCGTACAGCGCGGCGATCTGCGGGGCGTCGAAGCAGGTGTCCCACAGGGCGCGGAGCGCGGGTTCGTCGGCGGGGGTGGCGGTCCGCAGGAGCGCGGTCACAGGATCAGGTTCCCGTCGGTGCGGGCCGGGCCGCCGTTCTCGGGCACGGCGGTGCGCCGGGTGCCGCGCTCCACGCAGGCGGTGTGCAGCGCGGAGGCGAGGGCCGCCGGAGCCAGGTGGAGGGTGCCGCCGGTGAAGCGGCTGCCGGTCGCCGCGTAGTGGTTGGTTCCGCCCTCGATGCGGACGTGGGCCGTCGCGGCGTCGTTGGTGGTGCTGTTGACCGCCGAGAGGTCCCAGGTGACGGTGCCCGGTCCGGCGGCGCGGCCGAGGAAGGCCTTGGCCTTGTTGGTGCCGGTGAACCGGGCGCCGGAGGTGACGGTGACGGACTGGTCGCGTACGGCGCTGGCCTCGAAGCCGGTGCCCTCGTAGCGTCCGCCGTCGATCCGCAGGTCGGCGGAGCCCACGGAGAGCGGGGCGGCGTTGTCGGCGCCGGTGACCGTGCAGTCGGTGAAGTGGACGGGGCCGGCGCCCCGGAGGACCGCTCCGTCGACGCCCTTGAACGTGCAGCGTACGAAGTGGACGGGTGCGGTGACCGGGGTCTGGACGAGGACGGCGCCCGCGGGCGGCTCGAAGGAGCAGTCGCTGATGACGGTGGGCCGGGTGGAGCGGGCGGAGCGCTGGGCGACGGCGAACGTCTTCGCGGTGCAGCCGCGCACCTGGGCGCCGTCCGCGTTGACCGTGAGGGTGCCGGCCTGGTCGAACGTCGGGCGGGCGATCACCGTGATGTCCTCAAGGGTGAGGTCGGTGATCTTGGTGTTGGCGGTGAACCAGGAGCAGACATGTCTGCGTACAGTGATCCGCTTGGCCGATATGCCCCACTGGGCCCCGGAGTTGGCGATGTCCATCAGGCCGGAGTTGCCGTCGAAGAGCAGGTCGTGCTCGTACTGGCCATGGGTGGTGAAGGGGTTGCCGCCCGAGTCGTCGCCGTCGCCGTGGCAGTTGACGACGGTGCAGTAGGCGGAGGCGGTGAGGTCGTTGAGGTGGCGGACGTTGCTCGTGGTGCAGTCGGACACCCGTCCGTACAGGCAGTAGATCTGCTGGGTGAGATAGCCCGCGCCGCCGTACTCGACGGTCGGCGGGTTCTTCAGGGAGCACTGTTCGGTACGGAACCGGGTGCACCAGCGGCGCATGATGACCGGCCAGAAGCTTCCGGTGGCGTGGATGCCGGAGACGTCGCAGCCGACGGCGTACTCGTAGCTGACGGGGTGCGAGCCGGTGTACTCGTCCTTGCCCGCTCCTTCGAAGACGAGGTTGCGGACGTGGCTGTCCTGGACCGGCTCGATGCGGCGCCAGGTCAGCTTGCGCCCGGCGGCCAGTTCCCAGCCGTTGAGGTAGCCGATCCGGATGTGGCCGGCGTCGATGATCTCGGTGATCTCGACCAGCTTCTGGAGCTCTCGCTCGTCCGCGCCGCCGCCCTCGACCGGGGCGACCTGCACGGTCCACCACTGGCCGACCGTGAAGGCCTTGGAGTCCGGCACCGGGAAGGTGTCGGTGAGCTCGATGACCTTGGCCGCGAGCTTGTGCTCGACCGTGGTGTCGGTGGGGGTGCCGCGGAAGGAGAGGACGGCGCCGAAGGGGTTGTCGTGGGTGTTCTTCTCGATGCCTTCGGTGCGGATGGTGTGGCCGCCGAAGTCGAGTTCGATGTGGGAGCGGTCGAAGAGGTGGCGTTTGGTGAACAGGAGGTCGGTGTGGGCCTCGATGCGGTGGATAGCGGGGTCGTTGATCATCGCGTCGAGTGCGGTGTCGGCGGGGGTTTCGGCGTCGAAGTGGCCGAAGGTGCGGAAGTCGACGGTTCCGGTGTGGAGCTGGTGCCAGCGGCCGGTGGCGGGCTTCTTGGCGGGGGTGATGACGGTGCCGCCGTTGTGGGCGGCTTCGGAGGTGCGGTTCCAGCGGACGGCCATCGCTCCGCCGTCGCCGGGGGTGTGGTGGCCGGCGACGAGGACCACGGTGCCCTCGGTGAGGTGTCTGGTGTTCAGGGCCCGCAGGGCGGTGACCGTGTCGGCGCGGGTGACCTCGCCGGTGTGTCCGGGAGCGGCCTGCGCGGAACCGGTGGCCACGGCCGAACCGGCCACGACCAGACCGGCGAGACCCGAAGCCCGCAGCAGATGACGGCGTGACGAATCTGGAACTGCCATGACGGAGGTGCTCCTCGCGTTGTCGATGGACCGGCGGACCGGTGACGTCAGATCGTGTTGCGGTACGGCGGCATGAACCGCATGCGCGGCATCTGGTCGGCGAGGACTCCCCCGTCGACCACGATCCGTGCCCCGGTGAGGTAGGCCCCCGCGTCGGAGGCCAGCAGCAGCAGCGCGCCCACGCACTCGTCGGGCCGCGCGTAGCGGCCGAGCGGGATGCGCTCGCGGTAGGCGGACTCGAAGCTCTCCCGGTCGAAGGGGAATTCGCCGTCGATGGGCGTCTCGACCATGCCGGGTGCCAGGGTGTTGGCCGTGATGCCGTGCGGGGCGAGTTCCACGGCCAGGGTTTCGGTGAGCAGCTGGGCGGCGGCCTTGGAGGCGTTGTAGTGGGCCAGGCCGGCCTCGGCCACCAGGGCGTTCTTCGAGGTGATGGTGATGATGCGGCCCGCGATGCCGTCCGCGGTCATGTGTTCGGCGATGCGCTGGCTGAGGAAGAACACCGCGTCGACGTTGACCCGCATGATGTGCGACCAGCTCGCGGGGGTGATCTCGTTGAAGCGTTCCAGGGCCGCCGTGCCCGCGTTGTTGACCAGGATGTGCAGCGGCCCGGCCTCGGCCCGTACGGCGTCGGCGAACCCGGCCAGTGCGTCGATGTCGGCGAGGTTCTGCCCGTACGTCCAGCTCCGGCGGCCGAGGGCTTCGACGGCCGCCGCGGTCTCGGTGATCCCGTCGGCGCCGGGCAGGTCGACGAGGACCACGTCGGCGCCCGCCTCGGCGAGGCCGACGGCGAAGGACCGGCCGAGGCCTCGGGCGGCCCCGGTCACGAGGGCGGTTCGGCCGGTGAGGCCGAAGCGCTCGGTGCCGCGGGGCGGGACGGCTGCGGTCATGGCGGGTTCCTCCAGGCGGAGCGGTACGGAGAGGTGGGCCGCCGCGCCGAACCGGGGAAGGAAGCGCGGCGGCCCTGCTGCCGGACGGGTGCCCGGGTACCGGGGGGTGGCGCCCCGGGCTTCGGGCCGGCAGGTCGGTGGGGAACGGCCGGGCCGGCGGTGCGGACCCGGCTGTCCGGGGTGAACGGCCGGGTCCACGGGTGGAGCCCGGCCGTTCGCGGTGGGGCGCCGGTCAGCCGTTCAGGCCCAGCAGGTCCAGCGACGGCCGGTGGATGATCTCCTCCACCTTGTCCACGTCGAGCGGCGCGAGCCCCGGGATGCCGGGGATGCGGGCGATCTCCCGCAGCCCCTTCACCGAGTCGTCGACCGTCGTGAACGGGTAGTCGCTGCCGAACATCACCTTGTCGAAGACCCCGTAGTCCTGGACCAGCCGCAGGCTGTGCCAGAGCTGGAAGGGCCGGTAGTGCAGGGCGCTGATGTCCGCGTACACATGCGGGTGCTTGCGGATCACCGCGATGCACTCGCCCTCGAAGGGGTGGCCGAGATGGGCGAGGACCATGCGCAGTTCCGGGTGGCGGATGGCGACCGCGTCCAGGTGGCGTGGCATCGCCCATTCCAGCGGGGCGTTCGACACGAAGGTGGTGCCGGTGTGGACGAGGAGCGGCAGCCCGTGCCGTTCGGCGTAGGCGTAGAGCTCGTCGTACTCCTCGGCGGCCGGGTCGAAGCCCGCGTACATCGGCATCAGTTTGATGCCGCGCAGACCCAGCTCCTGGTGGCCGTAGCGGAGTTCGTCCTGCCAGCCGGGCTGGGTGGGGTCGAGGGAGAGATAGCCGATGAGGCGGTCGGGGTGCTTCTGGACGTACGAGGCCACGGCGGCGTCGTCGACCCAGAGTCCGCTGCGGCGGGCCTTGCCGCCGACGACGACGGTCCGGGTGGACGCGGGCGCGGTGGCGGCGTAGTCCTCCCACGTCACCGTCAGGTCGACCTCGCCCTCGTGGGCGCGGGCGGAGTCGGAGCTGAAGGGTTCGGTGAAGTCGTGGCTGTGCCGGAAGAGGTGCGAGTGGACGTCGACGATCATGTCCGGTTCCGCTTCTCCCAGCCGTCCGCGAACATGTTCCAGAAGCGGTGGCTGGGCGGGTGCTCCTCGAAGACCTCGTCGACGAGTTCGACGCCGAGGCCGGGGGCGGTCGGCAGGCCGATGTGGCCGTCCGCCATCGGCAGGGTGCCCTTCAGCGCCTCGAAGACGAAGGGCTCCAGCAGCCCGTCGAAGGTCTCCAGGATCTTGAAGTTGGGGATTCCGAGCGCCGCGTGCACGGAGACCGTGGTGCAGAGCGGCGAGTTGGAGTTGTGCGGGGCTACGAGCATGCCGTGGGTATCGGCGATCGCGGCCAGTTTCCTTACCTCGGTGAAGCCGCCGGCCATCGAGAGGTCGGGCTGGATGATGTCGACGGCGTTGGTCGCGAAGAGCTGCTTGTACTCGTAGCGGTTGTGGAAGTGCTCACCGCCGGAGATCGGGAAGGCGGCCCGCTGGCGCAGTTCCGCGTACCGCTCGATGTGGGTCCAGGGCATCGGCTCCTCGAACCAGCCGATGTCGAACGGCTCCAGCTCCCGCACCAGCCGCGCGGCGGTCGGCATGGCGAAGCGGGCGTGGCCCTCGATGAAGAGGTCGATGTCCGGGCCGATGGCCTCGCGGACGGCGGCCACCAGATCGACGGAGCGGCGCAGTTCGGCGCGCTCCAGCTCGTGCAGACCTGGACCGAAGGGGTCGAACTTGAGCGCGGTGAAGCCCTTCGCCACGGTCTCCTTCGCCTTGGCCGCGAAGGTCTCGGGCTCCCGCTCGCCGGTGTACCAGCCGTTGGCGTAGACCCGGACGGTGTCGCGGCAGGCGCCACCGGTCAGCCGGTAGGCGGGGACTCCGAGCGCCTTGCCCATCAGGTCGTACATGGCCTGGTCGAGACCGGACAGGGCGACGCCGCCCATGTCGCCGCCACGCAGGAAGTCGCCCTGGTAGACGCGGAGCCAGAGCTCCTCGATGTCGAAGGGGTCGGCGCCGATGAGGTGGCGCCTGGCGATCGCCTCGGTGAGCGCGCAGACCTCGCCCACCCGGTAGGGGTGGGTGATCTCGCCGATGCCGCTGAGTCCCTCGTCGGTGTGGACCCGGACATAGCCGAAGTCCCGCCAGGAGGTGCCGAGCATCAGGGTCTCGACGCGGGTGATCCGCCCGGCGGGGCCGGCGGGGCGGGTGCGGTTGACGGTGAGCATCAGCGGGTCGCTCCGCCCATGGTGGAAGTGTTCTCCAGGTCGCGGGCGCCTCCGTCGGCGAGCACCGCCTTGACGGCCGCCTCGGTGCCCTCGATCAGGCGGTCGACGTCGGCGTCGGTGTGGGCGTAGCTGATGTGGCTGCGCTTGAGGTTGAGCGGCAGCTCGAACAGACCGTGCTCCAGGAGCTTGCGGCGGTAGCCGACGAAGAGCGAGGCGTCGTTGTTCAGCAGGTCGGCGTAGGTACGGGGGGCCTCGCCCGGCATGAAGTAGCTGACGAAGACGGAGCCGTAGCCGGTGACGACGGCCGGGACGCCGAGGCGTCCGTACAGGGCGGTCAGTTCGGTACGGACCCGGTCGCCGAGCCGGAAGACGTGCTCGTGGACCGGCTCCTCGCGGAGCTTGCGCAGGGTGGCGAGGGCGGCGGCGACGACGGAGGGGTGTCCGTTGTACGTACCGGCGAAGAAGGCGGGGGCGCCGGGGCGGGTGGAGAAGAGGTCCATCAGGTCGGCGCGGCCGCCGATCGCGCCCACGGGGGCGCCGTTGGCGATCGCCTTGCCGAGGGTGGTGAGGTCGGGGGTGACGCCGGAGATCTGCTGCCAGCCGCCGGTGCTGTGCCGGAAGCCGGTGATGACCTCGTCGAAGATCAGGACGCTGCCGGCCTTGGTGGTCTCCTCGCGGAGCGTGGTGAGGAACTCCTGGTACGGCAGGAGGGCGCCGACGTTGTGCGGGACGGGCTCGACGATGACGGCGGCGATGTCGGAGCCGTGCTCGGCGAAGGTGCGGCGGACGGCCTCGCTGTCGTTGAACGGCAGGACGAGGGTGGCTTCGAGGACCTCGGGCAGGATGCCGGTCGAGATCGGGTCGTGGCCGCCGACCTTCTCGGGGGCGGAGATCACGTTGAGGCTGACCGAGTCGTGCCAGCCGTGGTAGCAGCCCTGGAACTTGACGACGAGGCGGCGGCCGGTGGCGGCGCGGGAGACGCGCAGCGCGTGGAACGTGGCCTCGCTGCCGGTGCTGGTGAGCAGGACCTTCTCGATCGAGGGGATCAGCTCGGTGAGCTGTTCGGCGAGGAGGACCTCGCCCTCGGTGACACCGACGCCCATGTGGCCGAGGGTGGCGCCCGCTTCGGCGGTGGCACGGGCCACGTCGGGGTCGTTGTGGCCGAGCAGCGGCGGGCCGAACGCCGAGTGGAAGTCGGTGTACTCGCGTCCGTCGGCGGTACGGAACCGCGCGCCGTCGGTGCCGGTGACCACCAGGTCGGTCAGTCCGGGAACGCTGCGCTGACCGCTGTTCACGCCGCCGGGTACGACCTGGCGGGCGCGCTCGGCGAGTCGGGCTCCGGATTCGTTGCCCACCGGGCCTGAACTCATGGTGCTTGCTCCTTGCGTCGAGAGTCGTCGGTTGTCGCGGACCCTGCCCGGCCCGTGAGTCCCTGGCGCCATCCGCCCGGCAGTCGCCGCAGGAAGAGGGTGATCCGTGGTGCTCGTGGTGATGCGTTTCTGATTTCAAAACACTGTTCTGTAGAGCAGAACAGTGCCTGGATATTACGTCCGCCCTTCGGGACGGTCAACCCCCTTTCGGCCACCAAAACGCCGATTCCCAGCCCTTCCTGGGCTCTTCCTGGACCTTTCCCCGCCATGAAGGGTCCGCTCGGACCGGCTCAGGCACTACGCTGTTCTGCTATGACGAACAGTGCTGCCCAAGAAGAACCGAAGTACTGGGTCAAGAGCGTGGCCAGGGCAGCGGACATCCTCGAAGCGCTCGCCGCCCCCGCCCAGGGGAACGGCCTGAGCGTCACCGAGGTCGGCCAGGCCTGCTCCATCTCCAAGAGCGCCGCCTTCGGCATGCTCCAGACCCTGCGCGCGTACGGACTCGTCTCGGACGACGGCGAAGGGATGAACCGGCGCTACCGGCTCGGCATGAGCCTGGCCAGACTCGGCGACCGGGCCCGCTCCCAGGTCTCCCTGCGCGGCGTCGCCCACCCCGTCCTGCGCGATCTCACCGCGCTGACCGAGATGGCCTCCCGGCTCGCCGTTCCCGAGGACGGGCACGCCGTGGTGGTGGACCAGGTCGAGCTGGACCAGCGGGTCCGGCTGGACCTGCGGATGGGACAGCGCGAGCTGCCGCACTGCACGGGGCTGGGAAAGGCCCTGCTGTCCGCCGTGCCGCAGAGCGAGGCCGCCGCGGTGATCGAGCGGTTCGGGCTGCCCCGGCGTACGGCGCGGACCATCACCGACCCGGCCACGTTCCTGTCCCACCTGCGCGACATCGCCCGGGTCGGATACGCCCTGGACGACGAGGAGGACGCCGAGGGGATCATCTGCATCGGCGCGCCGGTCTTCGACGACCGTTCGGTGTGCGCGGGCGCGGTCAGCATCACCGGCCTCAAGCTCGGCCTGCCGGCCTGGCGCTACCAGGAACTGGGAGGTCAGGTGCGCGACGCGGCCCGGCGGATCAGCGTGTCGCTGGGCTGGGTCGACGACACCGCCGGATCCGTGTCCGACACGGTTCAGGCGCATTCCGACGAAATCAGGTCTTGACCGATCGGCACAACCCGCCGTAGGTTCCCTGCCAACCCCGATGACACCCACAGGTCATCGGTGATTCACCCCTTCCGGCCCGTTACCGACGCCTGCCCATCGCGTCGTGGACATCCAACGGCCGGACCCTTTTCAGCCATCCGCCCCATGGCAGTCCCCCGCAGGAACGCTCCCTCATTTTCGGCACTTCTCGGAAGGCGAAGTCCGCATGAGCGTTCCCACCAGTCCCACCCCCGCGCAGTCCAGCCGTCGCAATCTGCTGCGGGCTTCGGGTCTCGCCGGTCTGGTCGTGGCCGGTTCGGCCGTGGCCACCGGTTCCGCGCAGGCCGCTCCCGGACACACCGGCGAGGTCACCCGCGCCGACACGGTCACCGCCCTGCGGGCCCTGAACACCAAACACCTCACCGAGGGCACCGTGGTCCTCGTCGCCGGCCACCACACCCCCGGCGACGGCGGAGCGATGGCCGTCCGCTGGAACCGCACCTCCGAAGCCGCCCACAACGGCGGCACCGTCATCACCCCCGCCAAGAAGCCCGCCACCGGCCGCTGGCACCAGCTCCACACCGGAACCGTCGACTTCCGCACCTTCGGCCACTTCGACGCCGAAACCCCCGCCGACACCGCACTCGACGCGATGATCAACGACCCCGCTATCCACCGCATCGAGGCCCACACCGACCTCCTGTTCACCAAACGCCACCTCTTCGACCGCTCCCACATCGAACTCGACTTCGGCGGCCACACCATCCGCACCGAAGGCATCGAGAAGAACACCCACGACAACCCCTTCGGCGCCGTCCTCTCCTTCCGCGGCACCCCCACCGACACCACGCACACCCACAAGCTGAGTGCGCCGATGCCGGACCTGTCCGACCTCTTCGAGGTCGGCGACTCGGGGAAGTTCGCGGTCGGCCAGTGGTGGGCCGTGGAGAGCGACGCGCTGACGGGGAAGTACGAGAAGGAGATCCAGCGCCTCGTCCAGGTGACCGGGATCGTGGACGGTACCCACATCCGGGTCAACTACCAGATCGGCTGGGACCTGGCCGCGGGCCGCACCCTGAGCTGGACCCGGATCGAGCCCGTCGACCGCGCCCATGTGCGCAACATGGTCTTCGAGGGCTGGGGCGAGGACGAGATGACCGGCTCACACCCGGTCGCGTACGAGTACGCGGTGCGCTGCGACGTCTCCGGGATCGAGGCGATCGGCACGTTCTGGCCGGTGGTCATGCGCCGCTGGTGCACGTACTACCGCACCGAGCAGTGCTCGCTCACCAACCCCAAGTCCGTCACCTACGGCGGCGCGGGCTATCTCACCCAGCAGATCTACTGCCTGTACGGGCACGTCGAGGACTGTCACACCTCCAACGCCCGTCACCTCAACGACTTCACGGCCTCCGCCTACTGCTACGTCACCAACTGCCACGGCGACGGTGACGACGAGGGCCCGTTCGTGACGCACGGTCAGTTCGAGCACGACCTCGTCTACACCGGCAACTCCGGTCTGATGACCTTCGCCAACTCCGGTGCCGCGTGGGGCGGTCGGGCCAAGCGGATCACGGTGCGCAGGCACGCCTGTTCCTGGTTCGTGGCCCGGGTCAAGATCACCGACCTGACCCTGGAGGACGTGCTCGTCGTCGGCAAGAAGTCGCTCGCCGGCTCCGGCATGCTCTGGGTCAACGCGGACGGGGTACAGCTGCGCGGCTGCACCGCCACCGGGCCGCTGATCGTCTCCCGGGCCTCGGACCTGTCCACCCGGCCCAATGTGATCGCCGACTCCTCGTTCGCCTTCGCCGCGGGTGCCGAGATCACCCAGGCCAATGTCTCCGCCCCGGTCACCATCGCGCGCACCGTGCTGAAGGGCGTCGACGGCGCGGTGTTCAACGGCACCGGGCCCCTCGTCCTCGACCAGTGCACGCTGTCCGGCTCCAAGGACACCGCCCCCGTCTCCCTCGCCCACGCGGACATCACGGTGCACGGCGGCGAGCTCCGCGACACCGGGCTGAAGCTGACCTCCGCGAAGGACCAGCGGCTGCGGGTCGACGGCACCCGGATCAACGGCACCAACAAGGACGCCGCTCTCCTGTCCCGTACCGGCACCGGCCGCACCGTCGACTGGCAGCTGGCCGGACTCGACTCCACCGCCCCCGCGGGCACCGCCCATGTGCTGGTGACCGAGGGACCCAACCGCTACCGGGCGACCGGGTCCACCTTCACCGGCGGGCGCCTGGAACTGCGGCCCGCGGCCTTCGCCGGCTCCGGCAGCCACCTGCTGCACACCGGCTGCGTCGAGACCGGCACCGAACGCACCGCGCTGCCCGACGAGGGCGACCGCGTCGCCCACACCGCGGCCACGCTGCGCTTCTGATCAACCCGACCCACTGAGTCCGAGGAGGCAATCCCCGTGTCCACGCACACCCCGATCACCGGCCGGCCCGTACGGGTCGCCCTCGTCGGCGCCGGAAACCGCGGTCTGACGTACGCCGAGTGGATCAAGGCCCACCCGGAGCGCGCCGAGCTCGTCGCCGTCGCCGACCCGCGTCCGGCCGCGCGGGCCGCAGCCGGCGCCCCCGTCGAGTTCGACGACTGGCGGCCGCTCGTCGAGAACCGCATCGCCGACGCCGTCATCGTCGCCACCCAGGACCGCTTCCATGTGGAGCCCGTCCTGGCCCTGGCCGAGGCCGGATACGCGATCCTCGCCGAGAAGCCGCTCGCCCCGACCGAGGACGAGACCCGGCGCATCGTCGAGGGCGTGGAGCGGGCCGGAGTCCTCTTCGCCGTCTGCCACGTCATGCGGTACACGCCCTACACCGACCTGGTGAAGAGCGTGGTGGACTCCGGCGTCCTCGGCCAGCTGGTCTCGCTCGACCATCTGGAGCCGGTCGGCTGGTGGCACTACGCCCACAGCTATGTGCGCGGCCCGTGGCGCAGCGAGAAGGACTCGTCCCCGATGCTGCTCGCCAAGTCCTGCCACGACCTGGACTGGATCACGTATGTGATGGGCGGCCGGATCGAGCAGGTCACCGGCTTCGGCGGGCTGAAGCACTTCCGGCCGGAGAACGCCCCGGCCGGCTCCGCCGACCGCTGTCTGGACTGCGCGGTGGAGTCCGACTGCCCGTACAGCGCGCTGAAGCTGTACATGCCCACGCTGCGCGAGAAGGGCGCGGTCTGGCCGGTCACCCATGTCACCGAGGCGACGGACGAGGCCGGTCTGGTACAGGCGCTGCGGGAGGGCCCGTACGGCGTGTGCGCGTACCGCAGCGACAACGACGTGGTCGACCACCAGGTCATCGCCATGCAGCTGACCGACGGGGTGACCGCCACCTTCCAGATGGTGGCGTTCACCGAGCAGACGCACCGCCAGACGCGGATCTTCGGCTCGCACGGCTGGCTGCGCGGTGACGGCGAGCGGGTCACCGTGCAGGACTTCCGGACGGGCGAGACGACCGTCCAGGAACTCGGCGCGTCCGGTTCGAACGCCGCCGACGGGCACGGCGGCGGGGACGCCGCGCTCGTGGAGGCGTTCGTCACCGCCGTCGCCACCGGGGACGCCGGGGCGGTCCGCTCCGGCCCCGCCACCTCTCTCGGCAGCCATCTGGCGGCGTTCGCCGCCGAACGCGCCCGCCACACCGGCACCGTCCAGCAGGTGCCCGTCGCATGACTCCCCCTCGTCCCGGCATCACCCTCACGTCCTCGGAGGACCCCCTCATGTCCCGTGCACCGAAGCGCCGTTCCAGAGTCCGTTCCCTCGCCGCCCCGGTCCTCGCCACCGCGCTGGCCACCGGCGTGCTGGCCGGCTGTTCCAGCGACAGCGACGGCAACACCGTCACCATGTGGACCTACCCCGTCATCTTCGACGAGGCCAAGAACAAGGCCTACTGGGACGGTCTGGTCAAGGCGTTCGAGAAGGAGCACTCCGGTGTCAAGGTGAAGGTGGAGACCTTCCCGTGGGCCAACCGTGACACCGCGCTGGCCACCGCGATCGCCTCGGGCAAGGGCCCGGACGCCGTGTACCTCATCCCGGACCAGCTGCCCAAGTACGCCAAGAACATCGTCCCGGCCGACGACTACATGCCGGCCGACGCCAAGGCGGACTACACCGACTTCGCCCTCACGTCCGTGACGTACGACGGCAAGGCGCTCGGCACCCCGGTCCTGACCAGCGCCAACCCGCTGATCTGCGACAAGCGGGTGTTCTCCGCCATCGGTGAGACCTCGTACCCGACGACCTGGGCGGAGCTGGAGGCCCTGGCCCCCAAGCTCAAGGACAAGGGCTTCTACGCCACCAGCTACAGCGGGGACACCCAGCAGACGCTGAACATGACCTTCTACCCGCTGCTGTGGCAGGCGGGCGGCGACGTCTTCTCCGAGGACGGCAAGAAGGTCACCTTCAACGACGCCGCCGGGGTCAAGGCGCTGACGTACCTGAAGAAGCTCGTCGAGGGCGGCTACAGCGACAAGGACCTGGTGACCACCACGCCGAAGCTGGAGCAGACGCCGGTCGCCAAGGGCAAGGTCGCCTGCACCTGGCAGAACACCCCGGCCGATGTCGAGCCGTTCTGGGGCAAGGAGAACATCGTCGTCCAGCCCCCGCTCAAGGAGACCGAGTCCGTCGGCTACGGCACCGTCGGCGCCCTGTCGATGCTCAAGGGCGCCGACAAGAAGAACACCGGCGACTGGCTGAACTTCGTCGCCGAGTCGAAGAACGCGGCCGGCCTCCAGAAGGGCGCGGGCTACTTCCCGGCCCGTGAGTCCGGCGGCGACCTCTACCCCGGTGACGCGCTCCAGAAGGCCGTCGGCGCGACGCTGCCGACGATGACGGTGGGCCCGCTGGAGGACAAGTCCCGCGAGGTCATGGGTGTGCTGGCGCCGGAGATCCAGGCGGCGCTGCTGGGCAAGAAGAGCCCGCAGCAGGCGCTCGACGACTCGGCCAAGGCCGCCCAGGCGATGCTCGGCCGCTAGGGCGTGTGTCGAAAGCAGCGCCGTCCGCCCGAAGGGCGAGCCGGGCGGGGCTTTCGACACACACCCCAGGTCCCGCGCCCCGGCGGGGTCCGGGCACCTTCCGGACCCCGCCCCTCCCGGCATCGCGCCGGGCCGTACCACCCCGCAATGTTCCCGTACCGCAAGGAGATCCCCGTGGCAGTCGTCGCGGAACCAACCCGCCGGGGCCGTCGCAGCGGGCCGCAGGCGCGCCGCGAGGCCCGGATCGGCCTGCTCTTCGTCCTCCCGTGCTTCCTGCTCTTCCTCGCCTTCCGGTTCGGCCCCGGTATCGCCGGTGTGCTGATGAGCTTCACGGACTACTCGCTCACCGGCGGCGGCAGCTTCATCGGGCTCGACAACTTCACCCGCCTCTGGGACGACCCGCTGTTCTGGCAGGCGCTGAAGGTCACCGTCCTCTACACCGTGCTGGCCGTGCCCGGCACCCTGATCGCGTCCGTCTCCCTGGCGCTGATCACCCGCCGGGCGTTCCGCGGCGCGAAGTTCTTCCGGTCGGTGTTCTTCCTGCCGGTCGTCACCTCGCTGGTGCTGGCCGCCACCGTGTTCGTCTGGATCTTCTCGACCGGCGGCCCGTGGTCCACCCTGATGGGCTGGTTCGGGATGTCCGAGGGCTCCTGGCTCTCCGACGACGTCCTGGTGCTGCCCGCGCTGGCGATCGTCGGCGTCTGGTCCCGGTTCGGCTACGGGATGCTCATCCTGCTCGCCCGGATGCAGGACATCCCCCGGGAGCTGGAGGAGGCCGCCCTCACCGACGGCGCCGGGCCCTGGCAGCGGTTCCGGTACATCGTGCTGCCGCAGCTCAAGCCCGCCCTGTTCTTCCTCGCCGTGATCGAGACGACGGCCTCCTTCCAGGTCTTCGACGCCGTCTACACGATGACCGGCGGCGGCCCCGCCAACGCGAGTTACACGCTCGTCTTCCAGCTCTACGACGCGGGCTTCAAGTACTTCGACCTCGGTTACGCCGCCGCCATCGGCGTCGCGCTCTTCGTGCTGACCGTGGTGGTGGCCGTGATCCAGCGGCTCGTGATCGGGAAGGACCAGTGACCATGACCGCAAGCACCGTGGAAACCGAGAAGGCACCCCCCGCGCCCAAGGCACCCGCGGGCGGCGACCGGGCCGCCCGCCGCGCGGAGCGCAAGCTGCGCAAACTCTCCGAACAGGACACCGTCCCGCACGGCATGCGCGCCACGCCGGCCGGGCGGATCGCCCGCGGTGCGCTGCTGACCGTCGCCGCGATCGTGACGATCTTCCCGTTCTACGCGATGGTCGTGCTCTCGCTGAAGCCGTCCGCGGCGGTCGAGTTCCCCGGCAGTCTGCTGCCGTGGCCGCTCACCGGCGAGGCGTACGACACCGTCATGAACGCCCAGGACGTACCGCGCTGGCTGTTCAACACCCTGATGTACTCGGTCGTCTCGGTCGTGGGTGTGCTGCTGCTGGCCTCGCTGGCCGGGTACGCGTTCGCCAAGAAGCGCTTCCCCGGCCGGGAGGCGATGTTCTGGTCGTTCCTGTCGATGGTGATGGTCCCGTACCACGTCACGATGATCCCGACCTTCGCGATGATCGCGAAGATGGGCGGCGTCGACACCTACTGGGGCCTGATCGTGCCGACCCTGGCCAACGCCCAGGCGGTGTTCCTGATGCGGCAGTTCATCCAGCGGCTGCCCGACGAGCTGTTCGAGGCGGCCCGGCTCGACGGGTGCAGCGAGTGGCAGATCTTCTACCGGATCGTGCTGCCGCTGCTGAAGCCGATCCTCGCCACGCTCGGGGTGTTCGTCTTCCTGTGGCACTGGAACGACTTCCTGTGGCCGCTGGTCATCGGCCAGTCCACCGACATGCGCACCCTCACCGTCGGTATCGCCTCGCTCCAGCAGCAGAACGTGCCGCTGAATGTGGTGCTCTCCGGCTCCGTCATCGCGTTCGTGCCCATCTTCGCCGCGTACCTGGTGGGCCAGCGCTACTTCACCGAGGGCGTCACCGCGTCCGGAATCAAGGGATAGCTACGAATGTTCACCGATGAGGCCGCGCTCGAAGAGCGGCTCGCCACCCCCTCCCCCGCACTGATCGCCGACCTCGCCGGGCTGGAGGGCGACCTGCTGGTCCTCGGCGCCGGCGGCAAGATGGGGCCGAGCCTGTGCCGGCTGGCCCGCCGGGCGCTGGACGCCGCCGGCCGGACGGACGTGACCGTGTACGCGGTGTCCCGCTGGTCGGACAAGGCGGCGGCCGGGGAACTGGAGGCCGCGGGCGTCTCCACCGTCGCCTTCGACCTGATGGACCCGGCGGCCGATCTGGGCGAGCTTCCCGAGGCCGGGAACATCGTCTTCATGGTCGGCGCCAAGTTCGGTTCGGCCGGGGCGCCCTCGCACGCCTGGGCGGTGAACGCCGCGATGCCGGACCGGGTGGCGCGCCGCTGGCCCGGCGCCCGGATCGCCGCGTTCTCCACCGGCAATGTGTACCCGCTGGTCCCGGTCTCCTCGGGCGGCTGCACGGAGAGCGACCCGGTGGGACCGGTCGGCGAGTACGCGATGTCCTGCCTCGGCCGGGAGCGGATCTTCGACCACGCCGCGCTGACCCGCGGCACGAAGGTCGCCAACATCCGCCTCAACTACGCGGTCGACCTGCGCTACGGCGTGCTCGCCGACATCGCCTCACGCGTCCGGGCCGGCGAGCCCGTCGATGTGACGACCGGTCATGCCAATGTGGTGTGGCAGGGTTACGCGAACGAGGTCGCCCTGCGTTCGCTGCCGCACGCCACCGAGGGTGCGGCGTTCACCCTCAACCTCACCGGCCCGGAGACCGCTCCGGTACGCCGTCTGGCGCAGTGGTTCGGCGAGGAGTTCGACCGGGAGCCGGTGTTCGCGGGGACCGAGGCGCCGACCGCGCTGCTCTCCGACGCGAGCCGCTGCCACGCGCTGTTCGGCTACCCGGACGTGACGCTGCGGACCCTCGTCACCTGGCAGGCCGACTGGCTGCGCCGCGGGTTGCCGCTCTCCGGCAAGCCCACCAAGTTCCAGGTCCGTGACGGAAGGTTCTGATCCACCCCATGTCCACTCCTTCGCCCGTGTCCGCGTCGTCGCCCGCCTCCACGCCCGCTCTGGACGCGCTCGCCCACGGGGCGGTGATCCCCGCCCATCCGCTCGCGCTGCACGCGGACGGCACGTTCGACGAGCGCCGCCAGCGTGCGCTGACCCGCTACTACCTCGCCTCCGGGGCGGGCGGCGTCGCCGTCGCCGTGCACACCACCCAGTTCGAGATCCGGGAGCCCGGCGTCGGGCTGCTGCGGCCGGTCCTCGAACTGGCCGCCGAGACCATCGACCGGGAGGCCGGCCGGCCCTTCATCAAGGTCGCCGGGGCCTGCGGCTACACCGCGCAGGCGGTCGCCGAGGCCGAGACGGCCGCCGCGCTCGGCTATGACGCGGTGCTGCTCAGCCCGGCGGTGCCCGGTGCCGACGAGAAGGGTCTGCTGGAGCGGGCCCGCGCGGTCGGCGAGGTGCTGCCGGTCATCGGCTTCTACCTCCAGGAGGCCGTCGGCGGACGCTACCTGTCGCCCGGCTTCTGGTCGGCGTTCACCGACCTGCCGTCCACCGCCGCGGTGAAGATAGCCCCGTTCGACCGCTACCGCACCGCCGATGTCGTACGGGCGGTGGCCGCCGCGGACCGTGCGGACGAGGTCGCCCTGTACACCGGCAACGACGACGACATCATCGGTGACCTCCTGACCCCGTACGAGACGGCGAACGGGACCCGGCGCTGGTTCGCCGGCGGGCTCCTGGGCCAGTGGGCCGTCTGGACGAGCTCCGCCGTGACGCTCCTGGACGAGGTGCGCGCCGCCCGTGCCGGGGACCACGCGGCGATGGTGCGCTGCCTGGCCCGGCGGTCCGAGCTGACCGACGCCAACAGCGCGGTCTTCGATGTGCGCGGCGCGTTCCGCGGCTGCATCGCCGGAGTGCACGAAGTGCTGCACCGCCAGGGCCTGTTGGCGAACATCCGCTGCCTGGACCCGGCCGAGACCCTGTCTCCGGGACAGGCCGAGGAGATCACCCGGGTGGCCGAGGCCTACCCTTGGCTGACCGATGACGCCTTCGTTGCGGAGCACCTCGATGCCTGGCTCTCCTGATCCTGCCGACCGCTCCCGGGTGGTCGTCTCCGTCCCCCCGCACCTGCGTGCCCAGTTCTTCACCCCCGAGGTCTGGCGGGCGCTCCAGGACGCGGCCGAACTGACCGTCCTGGACGAGCACCGCGACCGGGAGGCCCTGCTCGCGGCCATGCCGGGAGCGCGGGCCCTCATCACGTCGTGGCGCAGCCCCCGTGCGGACACCGGGCTCCTCGACGTCGCGGACCGGCTGGAGCTGGTGGCGCACACCGGCTCGGCGGTCGCCCCGTACGTCACCGAGGAGGTGTTCCGGCGCGGCATCCGGGTCACCCAGGCCGGGGACGAGATGGCGCGCCCGGTGGCGGAGGTGGCCCTCGCCTTCACCCTCTCCCTGCTCCACCGCATCCAGCGCTTCGACCATGCCCTGCGGAGCGGCGCCGACTGGGCGGCGGCGAGCGAGGCGCCGCCGCGCCACGAGATCCACGGCAGCGAGATCGGGGTGATCGGCGCGTCCCGCACCGGACGGGCGTACATCGCGTTGGTGCGGGCGATGGGGGCACGGGTGAGCGTGAGCGATCCGTTCCTGTCCCCGGCGGACGCGGCGGAGCTCGGCGTGGAGTCCGTGGACCTTCCCACCCTGCTGAGCCGCAGCCGGATCGTGGCGGTGCACGCCCCGGTGACGGAGGAGACGCACCGGATGATCGGCGCCGAGCAGCTGGCCCTGATGCCGGACGGCGCGGGCCTGGTGAACACCGCCCGCTCCTGGCTGGTCGACGAGGACGCCCTCCTGGCGGAGCTGGCCCCGGGCCGGCTGGACGCGGCCATCGATGTCTTCGACGCGGAGCCACTGCCCGTCGGCCACCCCTTCCGCACCCTGCCCAATGTGCTGCTCACCCCGCACCAGGCGGCGGGCAGCGTCGAGTGCCGGCAGCGGCTGGGCGCGAGCGCCGTCGACGAGGTACTGCGCCTGCTGGACGGCCGTCCCCCCGTGCACGCCGTGACCGCCGAAGCCCTGGTACGGCTGCTCTGAGGCTCCGGCCCGGTCACGCGAGCACCCCACCCCCCTTTCACCTCAGGAGAGTTCACCCCCATGCGTTTCATGCGCGTAGGCGAGCCGGGTTCCGAACGCCCGGTGCTCGTCTGCCCCGAAGGCCTTCACTACGACCTGTCGGGCATCACCGGTGACATCGACGGCGACTTCCTCGCCGCGCTCGGCGAGAATCCCCGGCTGGTCCCGGACGAGCCGAAGCTCCCGGAGACCGACATCACCGGGCTGCGGATCGGGGCGCCCGTCGCACGCCCCTCGGCCCTGCTGTGCATCGGCCAGAACTACGCCGCCCACGCGGCGGAGTCGGGCGCGCTCCCGCCCGAGCAGCCGATCCTCTTCTACAAGTCGCCGAACACGGTCGTCGGACCGTACGACGACGTCCTGATCCCGCGCGGCTCCGAGAAGACCGACTGGGAGGTGGAGCTGGCCGTCGTCATCGGCCGCCGCGCCTCCTACCTGGACTCCCCCGCCGACGCCGCCGCGCACATCGCGGGCTACGCCGTCAGCAACGACGTCTCCGAGCGCGCGTTCCAGCTGGAGCAGTCGGGCGGCCAGTGGTCCAAGGGCAAGAGCTGCGCGACGTTCAACCCGCTCGGCCCGGTCCTGGTGACCGCCGACGAGGTGGGCGACCCGCAGCGACTGCGGCTGCGCAGCTACGTCAACGGCGAGCCGCGGCAGGACTCCAGCACCGCGGACATGATCTTCAGCGTGGCGCATCTGGTGCACCATCTGTCGCAGTACCTGGTGCTGGAGCCCGGCGACATCATCAACACCGGTACGCCGCAGGGCGTGGCGCTGTCGGGCCGCTTCCCGTACCTGGGTGACAAGGACGTGATGGAGGTGGAGATCTCGGGCCTCGGCCGACAGCGCAGCGTCTGCCGGCCGGCGTAACGGGGGCGGCCGGACCGACCGCGCCGGCCGGTCTCAGTCCTCCGGCAGCTCGACCGGGGCGATGTCGTCGAAGACGTCGCCGGGGCCGGGGTTCGTCGCGTCCGTGGCACCGCCGAACTGGGTCATCACACCCCAGACGGCGTTCAGCGCGGTCTGTACGGCGCCCTCGGCCCATCCGGCCGTCCAGGAGATGTCGTCGCCCGCGAGGAAGAGTCCCCGTTTGTCGGCGGGCAGCCGGTCCTGCATGAAGTGGGTGAACAGGCGCCGCTGGTAGCGGTAGTGGCCGGGCAGGTTGGCCTTGAACGCCCCCATGAACCAGGGCTCGTTCTCCCAGGACACCGTCACCGGGTTGCCGATGACATGACTGCGGATGTCGACGTTCGGGTAGATCTCGCCCAGCGACTTGAGCATGACGTCCATGCGCTCGTTCGCCGAGAGCGGCAGCCACTTCAGGCTGTCGTCGCACCAGGTGTAGGACAGACAGATCACGGCGGGCTCGTCCGGGCCGTTGTCCAGGAGGTAGGTGCCCCGGGTCATCCGGTCAGTGAGCGTCATCGACATGGTGTCGCGGCCGGTGACCTCGTCCTTGTCCAGCCAGAACGGCCGGTCGACCGGGACGAACAGCTTGGACGACTCCATGTAGTGGGTGCGCTCCATCGCCGTCCAGTGGTCGATCGGGAAGAGCGCGTCATCGCAGTCGATCTTGGAGAGCAGCAGCCAGGACTGCCCGGTGAAGACCGCCGCCCGGAAGGTGCGGATGTCCCCGGTGGCGTCGGTGACCGTGATGCCGTTGCCTGCGGTGCGGTTGAGCCGGGTCACGGCGGGGCGGGGTTCGCCGTCGTGCAGCGAGGCCAGCGAGGTCCCCAGCGGCCAGTGGACGATCTTGCGCGGTTCGCGCTCCCACAGCCGCAGCGGAAGCTGCTGGCTGCCGCCGACGATGCCGCGGTGGTGGTCGTCCGCCTCGGTGTAGACGACCCGCAGGATCTCCAGGATGGAGTTGGGGAAGTCGGTGTCCCAGCCTCCGGTGCCGAAGCCGACCTGGCCGAAGATCTCCCGGTGCCGGAACGACGTGAAGGCGTCGGAGTCGCAGAGGAAGCCGTAGAAGGTCTGGTTGTCCAGCTTCTCGACGAGCTTCGCCCAGATCTCCCGGATGCGCGGCACATCGCGCTCCCGCATGGCCCGGTTCATGTCGGTGAAGTCGGCGCCCTCCTCCAGGCAGGCGTTCCACGCGTCCATCACGTCGCGGTAGACCTGCGGCAGGTCGTCGATGGTCTCGGCGTAGTGCGACTCGCCCTTCAGGTCCACGACGGTCGAGGGCGTGGCCGGGGAGAGCGGGTTGGGGAAGGGCTGGGTCTCCAGCCCCACGAGGTCGATGTAGTGCTGGAGCGCCGTGGACGAGGGCGGGAAGCGCATGGCGCCCATCTCCGCGGTCAGCGTGGGGTCGCAGCCGTCGAACCCGACGGTGCGCAGCCTGCCGCCGATCCGGTCGGCCTCGTACAGCACGGGCCGCAGCCCCATCTTCATCAGCTCGTACGCGGTGATGATCCCGGAGAGCCCGCCGCCGATGACGGCGACCTCGGCCCCGTGCTCGGTCGCCGGAATCTGGCCGAGGCCGGCGGGGTGGGCGAGGAAGTCGTCGTAGGCGTAGGGAAAGTCCGGCCCGAACATGGTGATCGGCGGAGCCGCGTCGGTGTGCTGGACGGCGTTGGGCACCGTGGACGTCATGGGGTACGGACTCCTTGCGGGGACGAAGTGGTGGGGCGGGCTCGGACGAGGGAGCCGTACAGACCGGGGCGGCGGTCGTGCAGATACGGGTTGGCGGCGCGCGAGGCGTTCAGCAGACCGGGGTCCACATCACCGACGACCAGTTCCTCGCCGCGTCCGGCGCGGGCGCGTACGGTGCCGTCGGGTCCGGCCAGGCAGCTCAGCCCGACGAACTCGAACTCGCCTTCCGGGCCGGTCCTGTTGACGTACGCAAGGTACATCTGGCTCTCGAAGGCCCGTACCGGTACGAGGGATTCGGCGACGAACGGGAAGGGGTGCATCAGTGCGGTGGGTACCAGTAGCAGGCCGGTGCCGGCCAGGGCGTGCGCCCGGACGTTCTCCGGGAACTCGACGTCGTAGCAGATGAGCAGACCGATGCGGACACCGTCCAGTTCGGCCTGGACGACGGGCTGCTCACCGGGGGTGAACCACTCCTGCTCGAAACCGCCGAAGAGATGGGTCTTGCGGTAGTTCGCGAGCGGGTTGCCGTCCGGACCGATGAGCTGTGCCGCGTTGAAGATCAGCTCCTCCGCACGCTCCGGATAGCCGTAGAGGACCGCGATCCCGTGCCGTGCGGCGATGTCGGCGACGGCCCGCGCACCGGGGCCGTCGGCGGGCTCGGCCAGGCGGGGGACGGCGTCACCGATGGCGTATCCGGTGAGGAACATCTCCGGACAGACCAGCAGGCGTGCCCCGGCGGCGGCGGCGCGGGCGGCCGCTTCGTCGAGGATCCCGATGTTCGCGTCCACGGCGCCGGGCCGGCCGGAGCTCTGGAGCAGGGCGGTACGCAACGACGGCATGGCTGACCTCGGGCGGTGCGGGGGTGGAGTGGGGAGACGTATCGACGGTACGGGCGGCCGTCGCCCCGGACAAGGCGCGACCGTTGCGCGGGGACCGTCGATTCGTTGCGCGTCCCCCGGGCCCTGCGGTGATTTGTTGCGCACCGCATCGCCGCAGGTCAGAAGGGTGATGTGGGTCTCGGGCGAAGGCTCCCGCCGGCCGGGGCGGCGCGGGTGCCCGGCCGGGGCACGGGTGTCTCAGGCCGGGGGCGGACTCGCCGAGTACCGCCGCAGCAGCGGCGAGAGCACCAGCACCGATTTCGTCCGCTCCACGTACGGCTCGCCGGCGATCCGCTCCAGCACCTGTTCGAAGTGGCGCATGTCCGCGGCGAAGACCTGCACGACCGCGTCGGCGTCTCCGGTCACCGTGGAGGCGGCGGCGATCTCCGGATACCGGGCCAGACCCCGCTTGATCGCCTCCGGCGACGTGTTGCGGCTGCAGTAGATCTCGATGAAGCCCTCGGTCTCCCATCCCAGGGCCGCCGGGTCCACCCGCACGGTGAATCCGGTGATCGCGCCCTCGGCGCGCAGCCGGTCCACCCGGCGTTTCACGGCGGGGGCGGACAGTCCGATGATCGCGCCGATGTCGGCGTAGCTGCGCCGGGCGTCTTCGGCGAGGGCGTGGACGATGCGTTCGTCGAGGTCGTTCAGGCGCACGTCGGGCGGTTCACTTCTCTGCGATGGGTCTGCTGCGGGGGCGGCGGTGCCGCCCCCGCAGTAGACCATGGGCCGCCCCTTCGGGGCGCGCCGGACGCAGCGGGGTGCGGCCGGGTCAGAAGGGGAACTGCGAGCGGCCGTGCTGGACCGAGATCCACTTCTGGGTGGTGAACGCCTCCATCATGGACTCGCCGTTCAGCCGGCCGAGGCCGGAGCTCTTCTCGCCGCCGAACGGGACGATGGGCTCGTCGTGGACGGTGCCGTCGTTGATGTGGATCATGCCGGTGTGGATGCGCTTGCCGACCCGCACCCCGCGCTCGATGTTGCCGGTGTGAACGGCGCCGCTCAGCCCGTACGGGGTGTCGTTGGCGATCCGGACCGCCTCGTCCTCGCCGTCGAAGGGCACCAGCAGGGCCACCGGACCGAAGATCTCCTGCTGCAGGACGGGCGAGTCCGCCGCGAGCCCGGTGAGCACCGACGGGCTGACCACATTGCCCTCCGCCCGGCCGTGCAGCAGGGCCGTCGCGCCGGCCTCGACGGTCTGGTCGACGAGCTTGGAGACGGCCTCGGCCTGCGAGGAGTTGATCAGCGGGCCGATCTGCGTCGCGGGGTCGGCGGGGTCGCCGACGGTCAGGGAGGCGACCTTGGCGACGAACTTCTCGGTGAACTCCGCCTCCACCGCCCGGTCGACCAGGATCCGGTTGGCGGCCATGCAGACCTGGCCCTGGTGGATGTACCGGCTGAAGACGGCCGCGTCGACGGCGTAGTCCACATCGGCGTCGTCGAGCACGATCAGCGCGCTGTTGCCGCCCAGTTCGAGGACGGCGCGCTTGAGGTTGGCCGCGCAGACGGTGGCGACGTGCCGCCCGACCTTGTCCGACCCGGTGAAGGAGATGACCTGCGGGACGGGGTGCTCCAGCAGGGTGTCGCCGATCTCCGCGATATCGGTGACGACGACGTTGAGGAGTCCGGCGGGCAGGCCCGCGTCCTCGAACACCTTCGCCAGCAGGGTGCCGCCGCATACCGGGGTGTTCTGGTGCGGCTTGAGGACGACCGCGTTGCCGAGCGCCAGCGCGGGGGCGACCGACTTGAGCGACAGCAGGAAGGGGAAGTTGAAGGGGCTGATGACCCCGACGACACCGACGGGCAGCCGGTAGACACGGTTCTCCTTGCCCTCGGTCGGCGAGGGCAGGATCTGACCGGCCGGGCGCAGCGCCAGCTGGATGGACTCGCGCAGGAACTCCTTGGCCAGGTGCAGCTCGAAGGCCGCCTTCAGCCCGGTCCCGCCGAGCTCCGCGACGATGGCCTCGCTGATCTCCGGCTCGCGCTCCTCGACGATCCGCAGGGCCTTCTCCAGCACGGCCCGCCTGGCGTACGGATTGGTGTCCGCCCACGCCGGCTGTGCCCGCTCCGCCGCACGGTAGGCCTGGTCCACCTCGCCGGCCGTGGCGACGGCGATCGAGGCGAGCTTCTCCCCGTTGTAGGGATTGAAGTCGATGATGTCCCAGGACCCCTTCCCCGGCCTCCACTCGCCGTCGATGTACTGATGGGCCAGGTCGGTGAAGAAGGACATGAGATCCCTTACCACAGAGAGAAAGGCAGCTGATTGCGCTTCATATTACTTATATCTCAACAGAGTTGAAGCGCGGGAAAGGCACCCCCCTGCAGCCGGAAACAAACGCCTTTCGGTCGGGGCGCGACCGGCTGAACGCAACTGCCCCTCCCGGGTGAACCACCGGGAGGGGCAGACGTGTCGTGGAGGGTGCGGGATCAGCTCCAGCTGGCGTGCAGCGGCTTGCCCTCGGCGTAGCCGGCGGCGCTCTGCACCCCGACGACCGCCTTCTCGGCGAACTCCTCCAGGGAGCCGGCACCGGCGTACGTGCAGGAGGAACGGACACCCGCGATGATCGAGTCGATCAGGTCCTCGACACCCGGACGGGCCGGGTCCAGGAACATCCGTGAGGTGGAGATGCCCTCCTCGAACAGCGCCTTGCGGGCGCGGTCGTACGAGGACTCCTCCGAGGTGCGGTTCTTCACGGCGCGCGCCGAGGCCATCCCGAAGGACTCCTTGTAGTAGCGGCCGTCGGCGGACTGCTGGAGGTCGCCGGGCGACTCGTACGTGCCGGCGAACCAGGAGCCGATCATCACGTTGGACGCGCCGGCCGCCAGGGCCATGGCGACATCGCGCGGGTGACGGACACCGCCGTCGGCCCAGACGTGCTTGCCGTGCTTCCTCGCCTCGGCCGCGCACTCCAGGACCGCGGAGAACTGCGGGCGGCCCACGCCGGTCATCATCCGGGTGGTGCACATGGCGCCGGGGCCGACGCCGACCTTGATGATGTCCGCGCCGGCCTCGATGAGGTCGCGCACACCCTCGGCGGCGACGATGTTGCCCGCGACGATCGGCACCTTCGGGTCGAGTGCCCGGACGGCCCTGACCGCGCTGATCATGGATTCCTGGTGGCCGTGCGCGGTGTCCACGACGAGCGTGTCGACGCCCGCGTCCAGGAGCTGCCGGGCCTTGCCCGCGACATCGCCGTTGATGCCGACGGCGGCCGCGATGCGCAGCCTGCCCCCGGCGTCGGTGGCGGGCGTGTAGAGGGTCGCGCGCAGCGCGGCCTTGCGGGTGAGTATGCCCACCAGCCTGCCGTCCGCGTCGACCGCGGGCGCGAGCTTGCGGTTGGCTCCGTCGAGCCGGTTGAACGCGTCGCGCGGGTCGATGTCCGCGTCGAGCAGCACCAGGTCCTTGGACATGACCTCGGACAGCTGGGTGAAGCGGTCGACGCCGGTCAGGTCGTGGTCGGTGACGACGCCGACGGGCCGCCGCTCCTCGTCGACGACGACACCCGCGCCGTGGGCACGCTTGGGCAGCAGCGACAGGGCGTCGGCGACGGTCTGGCCGGGGGCCAGCACGATCGGGGTGTCGAGGACGAGGTGGCGTGTCTTGACCCAGGTGATGACGTCGGTGACGACCTCGATCGGGATGTCCTGGGGGATGACGACGAGGCCACCGCGGCGGGCGATGGTCTCGGCCATCCGGCGGCCCGCGATCGCGGTCATGTTGGCGACGACGAGCGGGATGGTGGTGCCGGTGCCGTCGGGCGACGAGAGGTCGACACCCTGGCGGGATCCGACCGCCGAGCGGCCCGGGACCATGAAGACGTCGTCGTACGTGAGGTCGTACGGGACCGAGGGGGACTCTGTGTAACGACCGGTGCCAGGCTCGAGAAAACGCATAACACTCATATTTTCATACGAAACGGTGCAGGTCGTTTCCACGAAGACACAGCAAAAGACCCCCGCATTCGTGTATTCCTCCAAGGAGGCGGTCGGGGGGGCCGGGCAAGTGGAACCTGCCTTACCCACAGACTCTACCCGAACGGAATTCGAACCATTCGTGATCACCATCCCTGGACCCGATGACAAGGGGTCAGGTAGCTTCAAATCCGCAGGTCTCGGGGTCAGCGCAGCGCCGTAGGGGCGCTGTCGAAGAACCCGACACGCCCGTTTGACCGGAGAGGATGCAGATCCGCCTGTGGACAGCGAACTGCCGGACATCTACTGCCCGTTCCCGCAGCGGACCAACCCGCACGTCGGTCACACCCGGGACCATCTTGACGCCTGGACGCGCCGTACCGGGCTGGTACACCGCGAGTCGGCGAGAAAGCGCTTCGAACAGGCCGATTTCGGCGCCTTCGTCGGCATGGTCTACCCGGCGGCCAAGGGTGAACACCTCGATCTGGTGGCCGATTGGTTCGTCTGGCTCTTCCTCGTGGACGACCAGCTCGACGACGGGCATCTCGGCCGCAGCCCGGATCGGGTACGCGACGTGGTCGACCGGATGCGGGCCGTGGTGGACGGCTCCGCTCCCCGTCCGCTGCCGGGAGAGGAGCTCCCGGCCGCCGTGACGGCCCTGGCCGACCTGTGGGAACGTACGACTCCGAATGCCGCGCCGCACTGGCGCACCCGCTTCGCCTGGCATCTGGTCATGTACCTCACGACGGCCACCACCTGGGAGGCCGGGAACCGGGCCGACGACGTGGTGCCGTCCGAGGAGACGTACATCGCGAAGCGGCGGCACACCGGGGCCATCCATGTCTGCATGGACCTCATAGAGATCGTGGCCGGCATCGAGGCCCCGGAGTCGATCCACAACGACCCCCGGTTCATCACCGCCCTGGAGGCCTCGTGCAACGTCGTGTGCTGGGCCAATGACGTCTACTCCTTCGAGAAGGAGCAGGTGCTCGGCGAGATCCACAACCTCGTCCACCTGGTCCGGCACCACCGGGCCCTGGGGGAACAGCAGGCGCTGGACCATGTCGCCGAGCGGATAGCCACGGAGACCGAGCGGTTCCTGACGGCCGAGGAAGAACTCCTGGAGCTCTATCCGCAGCTCTCCGGTCTGCTCGTGCCCTACCTCGACGGCATGCGCAGCTGGATGCGCGGCAATCTGGACTGGTCCCGGCAGACCCCGCGCTACAACCCGGCCGACGTCAGCCAGTACGCGGAGCCCGGGGAGTATCTGGAGGAGACGGTGCTGGGCATCGGCGGTGACCACGCCGTCCAGTGCGCCGGGGAGACGAACCGCACCGTCTGAGGGGACGGACACACGGCGGAGGCCGGGCGCTCGCACAGCGCCCGGCCTCCGCCGTATCCGTCCGTCCGGGTCACTCCCCGTCGGGGTCGGCCCGCTCCAGCGCCGGGCGCGGTCCGGCCACCGACTCGGTGAGCAGGAAGTCGGCCGCCGCCGTGTCCGTCACCAGGCTGGTGACCAGCCCGGAGCGCAGTACGGCACCGATCGCCGCCGCCTTGCGCTGGCCGCCCGCGATCGCCACCACCTCGGGGATCCGGCGCAGCCGGTCCGCCTCGACCGTGATGCACCGCTCGCCGAGGTCGCGCCCGACCCGGCGGCCGTCGGAGTCGAAGAGGTGCGCGGACATCTCCGCGGCGACGCCGAGCGACGCGTAGTGCGCCCGCTCCTCGTCGGAGAGCATGTCGTGGACCGTGGAGATGCCCGGCTCCCAGGAGCCGATCGAGACGGCGGCGACCGTCACCTTGTCGAAGTACTCGAAGGCGCGGGCGATGCCCGTCTGGTGCCGCAGGGCCGCGGCGGTCGCCGGGTCCGGCAGCAGCATCGGCGCGTAGATCGGGTGCGCCTCGCCACCGGATACCTGGGCGGCCCGGCGGACCGCCTCGACCGAGCCGCGCTCGGCCGTCCCCGCGTCGTACACGCCGGTGAGCTGCACGACCGTGCAGGGCGGCAGCCGGTCGAGGGCCGCCGCCATATGGATGGTGGAGCGGCCCCAGGCCAGGCCCAGGACATCGCCCTCGTTCACCAGTTCGCCGAGCAGGTCGGCCGCGACCTCGCCCAGGTTCTCCGGGTCGGCCGCGTCGTCCTGTTCGTCCGCCGGGGACTCGACGACGACCGCGTGCCGGAGCCCGTAGCGGGCCCGGAGCGCGTCGGAACGCTCGGCGTCCAGCTCGGCCGGTACCCGGATCTCGATCCGTACGAGATCACGCTCAAGGGCCGTCTCCAGGACCCGGGCCACCTTGAAGCGGCTGACGCCGAACTCCTCGGCGATCTGGATCTTCGACTTTCCCTCAAGGTAGAACCGGCGGGCCATGGCCGCCGCCTGCACCAGCTCCGCGGGTCCCATCCGCATGGCTGACCGACCCGCCGAGATGCCAGACACCGCGATCTCCTCACTGCTGTTCACACGCCCGATACGCCGTTCATCCTGTCAGATCCGGCGATCCTTGATCGGCCCCGTCGGGCCACGTTCATCTGCGCTTTGTTCAGTGGCCGCACGCCCAGGGCGCCACGGCCGTTGCCGCGTCCGCCCGCGCGCGCAGGGCCCGCACCGCTTCGGCCGGATCCGCCGCCCCGTACACCGCCGAGCCGGCGACGAAGACATCGGCACCGGCCTCGGCGCACCGCTCGATGGTGGACGCCGAGACGCCGCCGTCGACCTGGAGCCACAGTTCGAGGCCGTGCTTGGAGATCAGCTCACGGGTGCGGCGGATCTTGGGCAGCATGATGTCCAGGAACGCCTGGCCGCCGAAGCCCGGCTCGACCGTCATGATCAGCAGCATGTCGAGCTCGGGGAGCAGGTCCTCGTACGGCTCGATGGGCGTCGCGGGCTTGAGCGCCATCGACGCACGCGCCCCCTTCGCCCGGATCTCCCGCGCCAGCCGGACCGGCGCCGCCGCGGCCTCCACGTGGAAGGTGACGGAGCCCGCCCCCGCCTCGACGTACTGCGGAGCCCAGCGGTCGGCGTCCTCGATCATCAGATGGCAGTCCAGCGGAGTGTCCGTCGCCCTGCTCAGCGCCTCGACGATCGGTACCCCGAGGGTCAGATTGGGCACGAAGTGATTGTCCATCACGTCGACATGGAGCCAGTCGGCACCTTCGACGGCCTTCGCCTCGTCGGCGAGACGCGCGAAATCGGCGGACAGAATGCTGGGGTTGATCTGGGCCATGCACCCAAGCCTGCCACGTTCCTGGCCGGTTCCCCGCCTTCGTGCGCCGCAAAGCCACACGCGATCATCACAGTTCGCACAATCCCGGCATTTTGCCTGTGCTTTACCGCTCTTTTACCGGCTCCGTACGGGACGGACCCCGGCCACCGCTCAGCCGGTCCGGCGCAGCAGCGCGAGATACATCGCGTCCGTGCCGTGCAGATGCGGCCAGAGCTGGACGTCTGGGCCGTCCCCCAGCGCGGGCACTCCGGGCATCAGCGGCCGGGCGTCGATCCACTCGGCGCTCACCGGCTCCCCGCCCCGGCCCTTCAGGACGTCCTCCACGACGACCCGGGTCTCCGCGAGGTGCGGCGAGCAGGTCGCGTACCCCACGACGCCGCCGACCCGGACGGCCTTCAACGCCTCGCGCAGCAGCCCGCGTTGGAGGGGTGCGAAGCTCTCCAGGTCGGCCGCGCGGCGCCGCCAGCGGGCCTCCGGGCGACGGCGCAGCGCACCGAGTCCCGAGCAGGGCACGTCCATCAGGATCCGGTCGAAGGTGCCGGGCTGCCACGGCGGGCGGGTGCCGTCCGCGGTGATGACCTGGTACGGGCCGGGGTTGCCGGCCAGCGCCCGCTCCACGAGCCGGGCGCGGTGCGGCTGCTTCTCGGCCGCCAGCAGAGCGGCGCCCCGACCCGCCGCGAGCGCGGCCAGCAGGGCGGCCTTGCCGCCGGGACCCGCGCAGCCGTCCAGCCAGCGGGTGTCGTTGCCCTTCACCGGGGCGTTGGCGAGGGCGGCGGCGACGAGCTGGCTGCCTTCGTCCTGGACGCCCGCCCGCCCCTCCTGCACGGCGGTCAGGGCTCCCGGCTCGCCGCCCTCCGCCATCCGTACCGCGTACGGCGACCAGCGGCCGGGCAGGCCGTTCTCCTCACCGAGGGCCTCCAGCAGCTCCTCGGTGGTGGAGCGGCCGGGACGGGCGACCAGCGTGACCTCGGGCCGCTCGTTGTCGGCCTCCAGCAGGTCCTCGATCCCGGCGCGGCCACCGCCCAGGGCGTCCCAGAGCGCGGAGACGACCCACCGCGGGTGCGAATGGACGACGGAGAGATGGTCCTCGGCGTCCTGTTCGTAGGACGGGGCGACGCGCTCCACCCAGCCGTCGAGGTCGTGCGCCGAGACCTTGCGCAGCACCGCGTTGACGAACTTGGCGCGCCCCTCGCCGAGCACCACCCGGGCCAGTTCCACGCTGGCGGAGACCGCGGCGTGGGTCGGGATGCGGGTGCCGAGCAACTGGTGGACGCCCATGTTGAGCACATCGAGGACCGGCGGGTCGACCTCACGCAGCGGCCGGTCGATACAGGCCGCGACGATCGCGTCGTACGTGCCCTGGCGGCGCAGTGTCCCGTAGACCAGCTCGGTCGCCAGTGCCGCGTCCCGGGCGTCGAAGTCGCCCTTGGCGCGGGCCTTCCTGAGCAGCGGCGGCAGCACCAGGTTGGCGTACGCGTCACGTTCGTCGACGGCCCTGAGCGCCTCGAAGGCGAGGAACCGGACGGGATCCTTCTGGGGACGGCGATGGGGCTTGGCGGGACGGCGACGCTGCTGGTCGTTCACGTGAAGGTGCTCCGCGGAGGGTGAGGGGGCGAACCTCCCCAGCCTACGTCGCCGCCCCGGACGCCGGTGACCGCAGTCCCGGGCCCCGGGGACCGCGGCCCGGTGCCGGGGACTACACCCCGAGCAGCTCGCCCGGGGCGATCCGCACTCCGCGCGCCCAGTCGGCGGCCTTCATCGGCTTCTTGCCCTGCGGCTGCACCCAGAGCAGCTCGACGGCGTGCGAACCGGTGCCGGCGTACACGTTGTTCTTGGCGGCGGCCAGCTCGCCGGGCGCCAGATCCGTACGGTCCAGGACCGGGGTGGCCTGGACGAGCTTCAGCCGCTCGCCCCGGAAGAGGGTCCAGGCCCCGGGGGCCGGGGTGCAGCCGCGCACGACCCGGTCCACCCGCAGGGCCGGGTCGGCCCAGCGCACCTGCGCGTCCTCGACAGTGATCTTCGGGGCGAGGGTGATGCCCTCGGCGGGCTGCGGCACGGCGTGCAGTGTGCCGTCCTCGATGCCGTCCATCGTCGCCGCGAGCAGCCCGGCACCGGCGAAGGCGAGCCGGGTGAGCAGATCGCCGCTGGTGTCGGTGGGCCGGACCTCCTCGGTGAGGACGCCGTAGACCGGACCGGAGTCGAGACCCTCCTCGATCAGGAAGGTGGACGCTCCGGTCACCTCGTCCCCGGCCATCACCGAGTGCTGCACCGGCGCGGCACCGCGCCAGGCGGGCAGCAGCGAGAAGTGCAGATTGACCCAGCCCCGGGCGGGCACGGCCAGCGCCGCCTTGGGCAGCAGCGCCCCGTAGGCGACGACCGGGCAGCAGTCGGGGGCGATCTCCCGCAGCCGGGCCAGGAAGTCCTCGTCCCGCGGCCGGCCCGGCTTGAGGACCTCGATCCCGGCCTCCTCGGCCCGCTCGGCGACGGGGCTGGCGACCAGACGGCGCCCGCGGCCCGCGGGGGCGTCGGGACGGGTCACCACGGCGGCCACCTCGTGCCGTTCGGAGGCGATCAGGGCGTCCAGGGCGGGGACGGCGACCTCGGGGGTGCCGGCGAAGACGAGCTTCATGGGTGGCTGACTGCCTCTCGGGCCGAGAACGTACGGTGGCGAGCAGCGCACCAGTCTAAAGCGTGCCCGGAAGGCCTCCGGCGTGCGGACGGGCAACCGCGAGCCGGGGGGCTCACGTTCTGATCCCGTCGGGGGCGTACGCGCGCCTTTGCGCCCCACGCATATGCACATACGCCCCGATAGCGTGACCACATCCCCGGCTGAGGCGTTGGTCAAAAGAGATTGACCGAAGCGGGCCGCCGCGGTGCGGCCCGGTCCCTTTCAACGCCGGTTCGAGAGGCTTCTTCATGGCCGACCACGCAACCCACGACGCCCAAGCGCGGGCCAGTCTGCATCTTCTGGTGCGGGACATCGAGCGGGTCCGGCGGCAGGTGGACGCGCTGCGCACACTCACCGCCCAGCTGGGCAATGTCTACCGCCCCCGCCGCTCCGGCCCTTCCGCGGGCTTCGTCGTCTACGGCAGGGCCCCGGCCCCCACCGTCCGCCTCGCCCAGGAACTGCGGGACAGCGTCGAGACGCTGGTCACCGCGGCGGTGGACTTCGACCGTTCGCTGGGCTTCTCCTGGGACGCGGTGGGCTCTGCGCTCGGGGTCACCAAGCAGGCGGTGCACCGGCGCTACGGGTCGCGTCGCGCCGCCCCCCAGCCCGGCACCGCCGAAGCCGTCGCCGCCGAGAGCGCGGTGTCCCGTCCTGTCACCGTCTCTCCCGGGGCTCCCACCGTCCCCTCTGGCCCCGTGCTCCCGGGGGTGCCCGCCGCCCGCTCGATGCCTCCGCAGCCCTCGACGGGCGCCGCTGTCGCGCGGGAGGAAATCCGCCCGGGTGCCTTCCCCGGCCCGCGCAACGGCTGACCCGACGCCGCCCGTACCCCCCTTCTGCCCCACCGTGCCGGTCGCACGGCGGGGCAGCCCCGTCTCCGCGCGCGGCTGGTGCGGGGCGACCGGCGCACGGCCGCCGCTCCGCCGGGCAGGCCCACGGGACCGGTGGGGCCCGGGGTGCTGGTGAGACCCGGGGTGCCGGTGAGACCCGGGGTGCCGGTGAGGTCTGCGGTGCCGGTGGGGCCCGGGGTGCTGGTGGGGCCCGGGGTGCTGGTGAGGTCTGCCGGGCCGACAAAGGCCCGCGGGACCGGGGGTCTGACGGTGGGTCCGGGGAGGGTGCCTCAGCCGATGTCCGGCGGGTCGATCCTGATCCGGATCGGGTCGCCCCCGCCCCTGGCCGTACGCGCCGCCCGCGCCCCCTTCAGCGCGGCGGCGAGCGCCGCTCCGCGGCCCGGGACCACCCGGATCAGTGCCCGCTCCCAGGTCTCGCCGGGCGGCGCGTCCCACGGCCGGCGCGGCCTGCCCGGTTCGGCAGCCGGTACCGGCACGGGACCCAGGATCTCGGCCTCCGGCGGCAGTCCGGCCGTGGCGAGGAAACCGGCCAGGGCCTCGGCCGGACCGGTCACCGAAGCCATCCGGGACACCGGAGGGAAGCCCAGCTCGGCGCGCTCCGCCAGCTCACGCCGGGCGAACCCGGCCGGGTCCCAGCGCACCAGCGCCTGCACGGGCCGCAGCGTCGGCTCGGCCACGATCACCACCGTGCCGCCCTCGTCCTGCCCCCGGACCAGCGACGCCGCGGCGGTCCAGCGGCGCAGCGCCTCCTCCCCGGCCCGCAGATCCGGTCGGGTGAGCATCGCCCAGCCGTCGAGCAGCAGCGCGGCGGCATAGCCGCCCTCGGCGACGGGCTCGGCCCCCGGCGTACTGACGACGAGCGCGGGTGCGCCCGGTACGGCGTCCAGGATGTGGTCGCGCCCCGAGGTCCGGACCGGCACCGCGGGAAAGGCCCGGCCCAGCTCCTCGGCGGTCCGGCGGGCTCCGACGACCCGGGCGCGCAGCCGGGTGGACCCGCAGGCCGTGCAGTGCCAGGCCCGCTCGGCGCGGCCGCACCAGGCGCAGTCGAGGTCCCGCTGGTCGGGGGCCTCCAGCGGCCCCGCGCAGTGCCGGCACCGGGCCGGAGTGCGACAGCGCTCGCAGGCGAGCCGGGGGGCGTAACCCCGGCGCGGCACCTGGACCAGCACCGGGCCGGAACGCAGCCCGTCCCGCACGGTCTGCCAGGCCAGGCTGGGCAGCCGGGCGGTCCTCGCCGCCCCGTCCCGGGCGAGTTCGCCGTCGCCGACCGTACGGATCAGGGGCGCCGCGGCCCGCAGCTTGTCCCGGTCCGCGCTCAGGGGCAGTGCCCAGCCGCTCTCCACGAGCTGGGCGGCCTCCACGGTGCAGCCCGTCGAGCCGAGCAGGAAGGCACATCCGCCGTGTGCCGCCCGTAGCTCCAGGACCTCGCGGACATGCGGGAAGGGGGCGTTGTCATCGCTGTGGCTGGAGTCCCCGTCGTCCCAGATGACGACCAGGCCGAGATCGGCCACGGGGGCGAACATCGCGGCCCGGGTGCCGACGACCGCCCGTACCGAGCCCCGGCGCACGGCGAGCCACTGGCGGTAGCGCTTCTCGGGTCCGGAGTCCGCGGTGAGCAGGGCGTGCCGGCCGTCCCCCAGCACCTCGGTCAGCGCGGCGTCCATCCGGCCGGCGGCCCGTCCGTCCGGTACGACGACCAGCGCACCGCGCCCCGAGGAGAGCGTCGCCGCGACGGCGAGGGCGATCTCCCGCGGCCAGTGCGGTCCCGGCAGCGCGGTCCACACGGCCCGCGGCGCACCACCGGCGGCCAGTGCCCGCAGGAAGGCGGGGCCCTGTCCGTACCGCTCCCAGCTGCCCGGACCGGGCGCCGCGGGCGGCGGCAGGGGGGCCGGGGACGGCTTGGCCTCGGCCCGCCCGTTGCGCGGCGGGACGGCGAGCTGGAGCACATCGGCGAGGCTGCCCGCGTACCGGTCGGCGACGGCCCGCGACAGCGCCAGCAGCTCCGGTCCGAGCACGGGCTCCGGGGAGACCACATAGGCGAGGGCGGCAAGGGCGCCCTGATAGTCGGACTCGGCGAGCCGCTCGATGAGGAATCCGTCGATCAGCCCGCCGCCCTCGCGCCGCCCGCCCTGCACATTGCGTCCCCCGGCGCCGAACCGCACGCGTACCCGGACCCCGGGCTGGGCGTCGGCGTCGAGCTCCTCGGGGACGGCGTAGTCGAAGTACTGGTCGAGATGGAGCACGCCCTTGTTCACCAGGACCCGGGCGACCGGGAGCTCCTTGGCCAGCGCGGCGCCCCGCCAGGTCCGGGGCTTGGCCCTCGGCACCTTCGCCCTGCGGACGGTCTCGCGGATCAGCGCAAGCTGCTCCGGCGCCCCGGCCGCGGGCTCGGCGGACTGCTCGTTGTCGCTGCTCACAGCCAAATTCCTACCAGACGGGACTGACAGCGGCGCCGGGTGTCACGACACCGGGGCCCGGACACCACGATCGGTGTCCGGGCCCCGGCAAGCCGTGACTGCGCGGCGGTCCTACAGGCCCGCGGCCCGACGGAGGGCGTCGACGCGGTCGGTGCGCTCCCAGGTGAAGTCGGGGAGTTCGCGGCCGAAGTGACCGTACGCCGCGGTCTGGGCGTAGATCGGGCGGAGCAGGTCGAGGTCACGGATGATCGCGGCCGGGCGGAGGTCGAAGACCTCACCGATGGCGTTCTCGATCTTCTCGGTCTCGATGGCGGCCGTGCCGAACGTCTCGACGAACAGGCCCACCGGCTCGGCCTTGCCGATCGCGTACGCGACCTGGACCTCGCAGCGGGCGGCGAGACCCGCGGCGACGACGTTCTTCGCGACCCAGCGCATCGCGTACGCCGCCGAGCGGTCGACCTTGGACGGGTCCTTGCCCGAGAAGGCGCCGCCGCCGTGCCGGGCCATGCCGCCGTAGGTGTCGATGATGATCTTGCGACCGGTGAGCCCGGCGTCGCCCATCGGGCCACCGATCTCGAACCGTCCGGTCGGGTTCACCAGCAGACGGTAGCCCTCGGTGTCCAGCTTGATGCCGTCCTCGATGAGCTGCGCCAGGACGTGCTCGACGACGAACTCACGGATGTCCGGCGCCAGCAGGGAGTCCAGGTCGATGTCGCTCGCGTGCTGCGAGGAGACCACGACCGTGTCGAGCCGGACGGCCTTGTCACCGTCGTACTCGATGGTGACCTGGGTCTTGCCGTCGGGGCGCAGGTAGGGGATGGTCCCGTTCTTGCGGACCTCCGAGAGGCGGCGCGAGAGCCGGTGTGCCACATGGATCGGGAGCGGCATCAGCTCGGGCGTCTCGTCGCAGGCGTAGCCGAACATCAGGCCCTGGTCGCCCGCACCCTGCTTGTCGAGTTCGTCCTCCCCGTCCCGCTGGGAGGCACCCTCGACGCGCTTCTCGTAGGCGGTGTCGACGCCCTGGGCGATGTCCGGGGACTGTGCGCCGATGGACACCGAGACACCGCAGGAGGCGCCGTCGAAGCCCTTCTTGGAGGAGTCGTAGCCGATCTCCAGGACCTTGTTGCGCACGAGGTTGGGAATGTCGGCGTAGGCCTTGGTCGTGACCTCACCCGCGACATGCACCAGACCAGTGGTGATCAAGGTCTCGACGGCGACGCGCGAGGTGGGGTCCTCGCGCAGGAGGGCGTCGAGAATCGTGTCGCTGATCTGGTCAGCGATCTTGTCGGGGTGACCCTCGGTCACAGATTCCGAGGTGAAGAGACGGCGGGACACATCGCTCCCTGGGGTTGCAGCGGCTGCTGGCTGATCATTGGTGGTACGACCGGGAGCTGCGCCCGGCTCGTACCGTCGTCCAGTTTATCGGTCGCACCCGCCGCTTGGCCCACGTGTCTCGCACTTTGGCATGTCTGTGATGTGCGGCACTGCTGCGGCCGGTAGGAAGAATCGCCCTTCGGGGTGGCGAATGTATCCGTTTTCGTTGGCTTTAGATCCCCCGAAGCGGCGAATGTGAAATCTGTCCGAACCTCGACGTCACCTGGTCCCACACCGTGTCGGCGAGGTCTTCCTTGGGGCCGTGCGGCACGGGGATCTCCCCGCCGTCGGCGGAGAGCACGACGGCCTCGTTCTCCTCCGAGCCGAAGGTCTTGCGCTCCCCCACCTCGTTGACCACGAGCAGGTCGCAGCCCTTGCGGCGGAGTTTCTCCCGGCCGTTGGCCAGGACGTTGTCGGTCTCGGCGGCGAATCCCACGACGATCTGCTCCGGCCGGGCCCGCCCGCCCGCGACCTCGGCGAGGATGTCGGGGTTGCGGACCAGGGCGACGGCGGGGGGCTCCTGGCCGTCCTTCTTCTTGATCTTTCCCTGGGCGTACTCGGCCGGCCGGAAATCGGCGACGGCCGCCGCCATCACCACGACGTCCGCGTCCGCGGCGGCCTTCAGTACGGCCTCGCGCAGCTGGAGCGCGGTCCCCACGCGCAGGACATCGGCGCCGGCCGGGTCGGGCAGTCCCGTGTTGGCCTCGATCAGGGTGACCCTGGCCCCTCGGGCGACAGCGGTACGCGCCAGGGCGTACCCCTGCTTCCCGGAGGAGCGGTTGCCCAGGTAGCGGACGGGGTCGAGGGGTTCACGGGTGCCGCCCGCGCTGATCACCACATGGCGGCCCGCGAGGTCGGGCGCGGCGGGGCCGCGGCTCAGGACCCGGCGGCAGACCTCGAAGATCTCTCCGGGGTCGGGCAGCCGGCCCTTGCCGGTGTCGACGCCGGTGAGCCGGCCGACGGCGGGCTCGATGACGACGGCGCCCCGGCGGCGCAGCGTGGCCACGTTCTCCTGGGTGGCGGGGTGCTCCCACATCTCGGTGTGCATGGCGGGCGCGAAGACCACCGGACAGCGCGCGGTGAGCAGAGTGTTGGTGAGGAGGTCGTCCGCGAGGCCGTGGGCAGCCCTGGCGAGCATGTCCGCGGTGGCCGGGGCGACGACGACGAGGTCGGCCCCCTGTCCGATGCGCACGTGCGGCACCTCGTGGACGTCGTCCCAGACCTCGGTGGAGACGGGGTGTCCGGAGAGCGCCGACCAGGTGGCGGCGCCGACGAAGTGGAGCGAGGACTCGGTCGGCACGACGCGTACGTCGTGCCCGGACTCGGTCAGCCGGCGCAGCAGCTCGCACGCCTTGTAGGCGGCGATGCCTCCGCTGACCCCCAGGACGACCTTCGGCTTCTGCACTGCGTCTCCCCGCACTCGGCTACGTGTCCCTCCATGCTGCCTCACCGCCCGAAGCCGTCCGCACGGACCTCGGACACACCTCAGGCCCGGCGGTCTGCCCGCCGGGCCTGAGGTGAAGGTGCTTCGCTGCCTACTGCGCGGGGCCCTCGATGGCCTCGGAGGTCAGCAGGCCCGCGTTGATCTCGCGGAGCGCGATCGAGAGCGGCTTCTCGTGCACGTGGGTGTCGACGAGCGGACCGACGTACTCGAGGAGGCCTTCACCGAGCTGCGAGTAGTACGCGTTGATCTGGCGCGCGCGCTTGGCGGCGTAGATCACGAGGCTGTACTTCGAGTCGGTGGCTTCGAGGAGCTCATCAATCGGCGGGTTGATGATGCCCTCGGGCGTGGTGATGGAAGAGGACACTCTCTGCCTTCCGAAGGGGGTAAATATCAAAGAGATCTTTGACAGTGCGGATTCCGCCGGGGTGATGCTCCGTGTGATTCAGTCGCTGCTGTCACGGTGGGCGGAAGCCTGCAACATCAAGGCTAGCAGCTCACGGGCCACATCCTCGACGGAGGTGTTGACCAGCGTCGTATCGAACTCCGCCTCGGCGGCCAGTTCGATCCTGGCGGCGGCGAGCCTGCGCTCGATGACCTCGGGGGGTTCGGTCCCGCGGCCGGTGAGCCGGCGCACCAGTTCGTCCCAGCTCGGCGGGGCGAGGAAGACCAGGCGCGCTTCGGGCATGGACTGCCGGACGAGCCGGGCCCCCTGGAGATCGATCTCCAGCAGGACCGGCTCGCCGGCCTCCAGGCGGTCGAGCACGGCCCGGCGCGGCGTGCCGTACCGGTTGCCCGCGAACTCGGCCCACTCCAGCAGTTCGCCGTTGGCGACGAGCTTGTCGAACTCCTCGTCGTCCACGAAGAAGTAGTGGACACCGTCGCTCTCCCCGGGGCGCGGCCTGCGGGTCGTCGCCGACACCGAGAGCCAGACCTCGGGGTGAACCTTGCGCATATGAGCGACGACCGTGCTCTTGCCGACCCCCGAGGGGCCGGAGAGCACGGTCAGCCGCGGACGTACGTCCGGGGGTACGGGGGACGTCCCCCGGGATGTTGCAGCCATGGAGCGATTATCCAGGTTCTCAGGAGTGCCTGAGAACGTCAGGCGGCGGTGCCGCCGAACTCACGCTCCAGGGATGCGATCTGATTGGAGCCGAGACCCCGGACCCGGCGGCTCTCGGAGATACCGAGACGCTCCATGATCTGCTTGGCGCGGACCTTGCCCACGCCCGGCAGGGACTCCAGGAGCGCGGAGACCTTCATCTTGCCGATGACGTCGTTCTCCTGACCCTGCTTGATGACCTCTTGGAGCGAGGCACCGGAGTGCTTGAGTCGATTCTTGACCTCGGCCCGCTCCCGGCGAGCCGCGGCGGCCTTTTCGAGCGCGGCTGCGCGCTGTTCAGGGGTAAGGGGCGGAAGAGCCACGCCTACGTCACCTCGGATGTCGATCTGTCGGATACGGACCGGTGAGGAAGCTGGTCGCCCCACACCTGAGCAACGAACAACATGTGCTCGTTGGCTCTCGACGGAGACTAGCGGCCAAGGCCGCGCTAGTCAGCGAGAACGGACGAAAAGTCCTGGTCAGCCTCAGCCGACCAGGACATTTCAGGCGAAACAGCGGGGATTTCGGGTCAGGAATTCGTCAACACACGGCAAACGTGTCAGGGTCAGCTGTCGGCCACGGCCGCACGGACCTCGTCCGCGAACCGTCCGGCGGCTTCGCGCAGCCCTGAAGCGTCGGGTCCGTGGCGCAGCACGCCCCGGCTCACGCTGGGCACCACATTGCCCACCGCGTCGCCGAACACTCCCGGCAGATCGGCGGGGGTCGCTCCCTGCGCGCCGATGCCGGGGGCGAGCAGCGGGCCGTTGATGGCGAGATTCACCCCCGCGTCGCCGAGCGTGGCGCCGACCACCGCGCCGACCGAGCCGAGCGGCGTCGCGCCCTCGTTCTCCGCGGCCATGCTGTCCAGCATCAGCTGGGCCAGCGGGCGGCCGTCGGCCGCCGTGGCGCGCTGCACCTGGGCGCCCTCCGGGTTGGAGGTGAGCGCCAGCACGAAGACCCCGGCGCCGGAGACGGCCGCCGCGTCCAGCGCGGGACGCAGCGAGCCGAAGCCGAGGTACGGCGAGAGCGTGACCGCGTCCGAGAACAGCGGCGAGTCCTTGTCCAGGTAGGCCGCCGCGTAGGCGCCCATGGTCGAGCCGATGTCGCCGCGCTTGGCGTCCATCAGGACGAGCGCGCCGGCCGCCCGCGCCTCGGCGACGGCCTTCTCCAGTACGGCGATGCCGCGCGAGCCGAAGCGCTCGAAGAACGCGGACTGCGGCTTGAGCACGGCGACCCGGTCGGCCAGGGCCTCCACGACCGTACGGGTGAAGCGCTCCAGGCCCGCGATGTCGTCGTTCAGGCCCCAGCAGGTGAGCAGCGAGGCGTGCGGGTCGATGCCGACGCAGAGCGGCCCGCGGGTGTCCATGGCGTGGCGCAGCCGTGCGCCGAAGGGTTCGGGGGTCACTGCGACACCTTCCGGGTCTCGGCGCCGACGGCGTCGGCGAGCGTGGCGTACGGGGAGGCGGCCAGGCGCGCGGCCAGGCCCTTGTGGATCGCGCGGGCGTAGAACGGGCCCTCGTAGATGAAGGCGCTGTAGCCCTGGACGAGCGTGGCACCGGCCAGGATGCGCTGCCAGGCGTCCTCGGCGTTCTCGATGCCCCCGACCCCGACGAGGGTGATCCCGTCGCCCACCCGGGCGTACAGACGGCTCAGAACCTCCAGGGAGCGTTCCTTGAGGGGTGCTCCGGAGAGCCCGCCGGCCTCCTTGACCAGGGAGGGCGAGGACTTCAGGCCGAGGCCGTCGCGGGCGATGGTGGTGTTGGTGGCGATGATGCCGTCCAGGCCCAGCTCGACGGCGAGGTCCGCGACCGCGTCGACGTCCTCGTCGGCGAGGTCCGGCGCGATCTTGACCAGCAGCGGCACCCGGCGGCCGGTGACCGTGCGGTCGGCGGCCTCGCGCACGGCGGTGAGCAGCGGGCGCAGCGCCTCGGTGGCCTGGAGGTTGCGCAGGCCCGGCGTGTTGGGCGAGGAGACGTTCACCACGAGGTAGTCGGCGTGCGCGGCGAGGCGCTCGGTGGACTTCACGTAGTCGGCGGCCGCCTCGTCCTCCGGCACGACTTTGGTCTTGCCGATGTTGACGCCCACGGTGGTCCGGAAGACCGGGTTGCGGGCGGCCAGGCGTTCGGCGACGGCGGCCGATCCCTCGTTGTTGAAGCCCATGCGGTTGATCAGCGCGCGGTCCGCGACGAGGCGGAAGAGGCGCTTCTTGGGGTTGCCGGGCTGCGGTTCGCCGGTGACCGTACCGATCTCGATGTGGTCGAAGCCGAGCATCGCCATGCCGTCGATGGCCACGGCGTTCTTGTCGAAGCCCGCGGCGAGCCCGAAGGGGCCGTGCATCCGCAGGCCGAGCGCCTCGGTGCGCAGCTCCTGGTGGCGGGGGGCGAGCGCGGCGGCGACGAAGGTGCGCAGCACGGGGACGCGGGCGGCGAGACGGATCCAGCGGAAGGCCAGGTGGTGCGCCTGCTCCGGGTCCATCCGCTTGAAGACCAGCTGGAAGAAGAACTTGTACATCGGCGGTGTCCTCATGAAGAGGGGGACACCGTTTCCGGTGTCCCCCTGCTGGCTGCTGGGGCGTGTGTCGAAAGTAGCGCCGTCCGTCCGAAGGGCGTCGCGAGCCGGGCGGGACTTTCGATACAGGCCCTAGTCGCGGGCCGCGGTCAGATGTTCCGCGTGCTCCTGGAGGGAACGTACGCCCACCTCTCCGCGGCTGAGCGCGTCGATGCCCTGGACGGCGGCGGCGAGCGCCTGGACCGTGGTCAGGCAGGGCACGGACCGGGCGACGGCCGCGGTCCGGATCTCGTAGCCGTCGAGGCGGCCGCCCGTTCCGTACGGCGTGTTGACGATGAGGTCGACGTCGCCGGCGTGGATGAGCTGGACGATGGTCTTCTCGCCGTTGGGGCCCTCGCCCTCGGACTGCTTGCGCACGACCGTGGCGTTGATGCCGTTGCGCTTGAGGACCTCGGCGGTGCCGGAGGTGGCGAGCAGCTCGAAGCCGTGCGCGACCAGTTCGCGGGCCGGGAAGACCATCGAGCGCTTGTCGCGGTTGGCGACGGAGATGAACGCGCGGCCCCGGGTGGGCAGCGGGCCGTACGCGCCGGCCTGCGACTTGGCGTACGCCGTGCCGAAGACCGAGTCGATGCCCATGACCTCGCCGGTGGAGCGCATCTCCGGGCCGAGGACGGTGTCGACGCCGCGGCCGTGGATGTCGCGGAAGCGCGACCACGGCATGACCGCCTCCTTGACGGAGATCGGCGCGTCCAGCGGCAGGGTGCCGCCGTCGCCGTGCCGCGGGAGCAGGCCCTCCTCGCGCAGCTCGGCGATGGTCGCGCCCAGCGAGATGCGGGCGGCGGCCTTCGCGAGCGGGACCGCGGTCGCCTTCGAGGTGAAGGGCACGGTGCGGGAGGCGCGCGGGTTGGCTTCCAGGACGTACAGGATGTCGCCGGAGAGGGCGAACTGGATGTTGATCAGCCCGCGTACGCCGACGCCCTTGGCGATGCCCTCGGTGGAGGTGCGCAGCCGCTTGATGTCGTAGCCGCCGAGGGTGATCGGGGGCAGGGAGCAGGCCGAGTCGCCGGAGTGGATGCCGGCTTCCTCGATGTGCTCCATGACGCCGCCGAGGTAGAGCTCGGTGCCGTCGTAGAGCGCGTCGACGTCGATCTCGATCGCGTCGTCGAGGAAGCGGTCGACCAGGACCGGCCGGGTGGGGCTGATCTCGGTGGACTCCGCGATGTACGAGGAGAGGCGGGTCTCGTCGTAGACGATCTCCATGCCGCGGCCGCCGAGCACGTACGAGGGGCGTACGAGGACGGGGTAGCCGATCTCGTCGGCGATGGCCTTGGCCTCGCCGAACGTGGTGGCGGTGCCGTGCTTGGGCGCGGGGAGCCCGGCCTCGGCGAGGACCCGGCCGAAGGCGCCGCGGTCCTCGGCGGCGTGGATCGCCTCCGGGGACGTACCGACGACGGGCACGCCGTTGTCCTTGAGCGCCTGCGACAGACCCAGCGGAGTCTGGCCGCCGAGCTGGACGATGACACCGGCGATCGGGCCCGCCAGCGACTCGGCGTGCACGATCTCCAGCACGTCCTCCAGCGTCAGCGGCTCGAAGTACAGCCGGTCGGAGGTGTCGTAGTCGGTGGAGACGGTCTCCGGGTTGCAGTTGACCATCACGGTCTCGAAGCCGGCGTCGCTCAGCGCGAAGGAGGCGTGGACACAGGAGTAGTCGAACTCGATGCCCTGGCCGATGCGGTTGGGTCCCGAGCCGAGGATGATCACCGCGGGCTTGGTGCGGGGGGCGACCTCGCTCTCCTCGTCGTAGGAGGAGTAGAAGTACGGCGTGTTCGCGGCGAACTCGGCGGCACACGTGTCAACGGTCTTGTAGACGGGGCGGATGCCCAGCGCGTGCCGGACCTCGCGTACGACGTCCTCGCGCAGGCCGCGGATCCCGGCGATCTGGGCGTCGGAGAAGCCGTGCCGCTTGGCCTCGGCGATCAGGTCGGCGTCCAGCCGCTCGGCGGCGGCGAGCTCGTCGGCGATCTCCTTGATCAGGAAGAGCTGGTCGACGAACCAGGGGTCGATCTTCGTGGCGTCGAAGACCTCCTCCTGGGTGGCGCCGGCCCGGATCGCCTGCATGACGGTGTTGATCCGGCCGTCGGTCGGGCGGACGGCCTCGGCCAGCAGCTCGGCCTTGTCGCCGGGCTCACCGGTGAAGGCGAACTGCGAGCCCTTCTTCTCCAGGGAGCGCAGGGCCTTCTGGAGGGCCTCGGTGAAGTTCCGGCCGATCGCCATGGCCTCGCCCACCGACTTCATGGTGGTGGTGAGGGTGGAGTCGGCGGAGGGGAACTTCTCGAAGGCGAAGCGCGGGGCCTTGACGACGACGTAGTCGAGGGTCGGCTCGAAGGAGGCCGGGGTCTTCTCGGTGATGTCGTTCGGGATCTCGTCGAGCGTGTAGCCGACGGCCAGCTTGGCGGCGATCTTGGCGATCGGGAAGCCGGTGGCCTTCGAGGCGAGCGCCGAGGAGCGGGAGACGCGCGGGTTCATCTCGATCACGATGACCCGGCCGTCGGCCGGGTCGATGGCGAACTGGATGTTGCAGCCACCGGTGTCGACGCCGACCTCGCGGATGATCGCGATGCCGATGTCGCGCAGCCGCTGGTACTCGCGGTCGGTGAGCGTCATCGCCGGGGCGACGGTGATCGAGTCACCCGTGTGGACGCCCATCGGGTCGAAGTTCTCGATGGAGCAGACGACCACGACGTTGTCGTTCTTGTCGCGCATCAGCTCCAGCTCGTACTCCTTCCAGCCGAGGATGGACTCCTCCAGGAGCACCTCGGTGGTCGGGGAGAGCGTGAGGCCCTGTCCGGCGATGCGGCGCAGCTCCTCCTCGTCGTGGGCGAAGCCGGAGCCGGCGCCGCCCATGGTGAAGGAGGGGCGGACGACGACGGGGTAGCCGCCGAGCGTGTCGACGCCCTTGATGATGTCGTCCATGGTGTGGCAGATGACGGAGCGGGCGGACTCGCCGTAACCGATCTTCGCCTTGACGGCCTCCACGACACCCTTGAAGAGGTCGCGGTCCTCGCCCTTGTTGATGGCCTCGACGTTGGCGCCGATGAGCTCGACGCCGTACTTCTCCAGGACACCGTTCTCGTGCATGGAGATCGCGGTGTTGAGCGCGGTCTGGCCGCCCAGCGTGGGGAGCAGCGCGTCGGGGCGCTCCTTGGCGATGATCTTCTCGACGAATTCGGGGGTGATCGGCTCGACGTACGTGGCGTCGGCGATCTCCGGGTCGGTCATGATCGTCGCCGGGTTGGAGTTCACCAGGATGACGCGCAGGCCCTCGGCCTTGAGGACGCGGCACGCCTGGGTGCCGGAGTAGTCGAACTCGGCGGCCTGGCCGATGACGATCGGGCCGGAGCCGATGACCAGGACGGACTGGATATCGGAGCGCTTAGGCACGCTGGCCCTCCATCAGGGAGACGAAACGGTCGAAGAGGTACGCGGCGTCGTGCGGGCCCGCGGCGGCTTCGGGGTGGTACTGGACGCTGAAGGCCGGCCGGTCCAGGAGCCGGAGCCCCTCGACGACCTGGTCGTTCAGGCAGACGTGGGAGACCTCGGCGCGGCCGAACTCCGTGTCCGACACCTTGTCGAGCGGAGCGTCGACGGCGAAGCCGTGGTTGTGCGCGGTGACCTCGACCTTGCCGGTCGTGCGGTCCTGCACGGGCTGGTTGATCCCGCGGTGGCCGTACTTCAGCTTGTAGGTGCCGAAGCCGAGGGCGCGGCCGAGGATCTGGTTGCCGAAGCAGATGCCGAAGAGCGGGGTACCGCGCTCCAGGACGCCCCGCATGACGGAGACGGGGTGGTCGGCGGTGGACGGGTCGCCGGGGCCGTTGGAGAAGAAGACTCCGTCGGGCTCCACCGCGTACACCTCGTCCAGGGTGGCGGTGGCGGGCAGCACATGCACCTCGATGCCGCGCTCGGCCATCCGGTGCGGGGTCATGCCCTTGATGCCGAGGTCGACCGCGGCGACGGTGAACTTCTTCGTACCGATCGCGGGGACGACGTACGCCTCCTTGGTCGCGACCTCGGCGGAGAGGTCCGCGCCGTCCATCTCGGGGGCCTGGCGGACCTTGGCGAGCAGCATGCCCTCGTCGGCGATCGCGTTCCCGGAGAAGATGCCGACGCGCATGGCGCCGCGCTCGCGCAGGTGGCGGGTGAGGGCGCGGGTGTCGATGCCGCTGATGCCGACGACGCCCTGGGTCTCCAGCTCCTCGTCGAGCGAACGCCGCGAGCGCCAGTTGGAGGGGACCCGGGCGGGGTCGCGGACGACGTATCCGGAGACCCAGATCCGCTGCGACTCGGGGTCCTCGTCGTTCACGCCGGTGTTGCCGACGTGCGGAGCGGTCATCACGACGACCTGGCGGTGGTACGAGGGGTCGGTCAGCGTCTCCTGGTAGCCGGTCATGCCGGTGGAGAACACCGCCTCGCCGAAGGTCTCCCCCACGGCCCCGTAGGCGCGGCCGCGGAAGGAGCGGCCGTCCTCCAGGACGAGTACGGCGGGAGCTTTGCCGGCTCCCCGGGTGGAGATCGTCATCGTGCGGTGCCTTCCGTAGTGCTGGTGAGGTGGTTGACGGCGTCGGCCCAGGTCTGGTGCTCGGCGGCGTGGTCGGAGCGGAATGCGGAGTCGATCAGCTGGTCGCCGTGCGCCCAGGTGATGATCAGCAGGCCGCCCTCGGGGAGGACCTTGCCCGCGAGCGCCTTGTCGAGGCGGGCCTCGCGCAGGGCTTCGGCCGGGACGAAGAAGCCGGCCGCGCCGGGGCGTACGACGTCCAGGCCCCGCGCGGTGAGCGTGAGCTCGACCCGGCTGCGGGTGCCCAGGCCGTGCGCGACGATCCGGTCGAGCCACTGCCCGGCGGTCGTGGATGCGTGGTACCGCCCGGTGAGGGTCAGCAGCGGCTCGCCGTCGGCGAACCCTTCCGGGGTGGTCGCCAGTTCCGGCAGGTCGGACTGGAGGCTCGCGCGCCACTTCCAGCCCTGGCGCATCAGCCAGTAGACGAAGGCGATGAGGACGGCCAGTCCGATCACCCAGCTGACGCGGGCGGACCAGTCGGTCACTTCGGCCGACTTCTGCTCGGCGGCCAGCTGGTACAGGGGGGTCAGTGTTGTCACGCGAGCTTCCCGTCGACGACCGTGGCACGGCCCCGCAGGAAGGTGTGGGTCACTCGGCCCGGCAGCTCACGACCCTCGTAGGGAGTGTTGCGGCTGCGGGACGCGAAGCCCGCGGGGTCCACGACCCCACGGTATGCCGGATCGACCAGAGTGAGGTTGGCGGGCTCACCCGCCGAGATGGGCCGGCCGTGTCCTTCGAGGCGGCCGATGGCCGCGGGGCGCAGCGACATGCGGTCGGCCACGCCCGCCCAGTCGATGAGGCCGGTGTCCACCATCGTCTGCTGGACGACGGAGAGCGCGGTCTCCAGGCCCACCATGCCCATGGCGGCCGCGGCCCACTCGCAGTCCTTGTCCTCGTGCGGGTGCGGGGCGTGGTCGGTGGCGACGCAGTCGATGGTGCCGTCGGCGAGTGCCTCGCGCAGGGCCATCACATCGGCCTCGGTGCGCAGCGGCGGGTTCACCTTGTAGACCGGGTTGTAGGACCGGACGAGCTCGTCGGTGAGGAGCAGGTGGTGCGGGGTGACCTCGGCCGTGACGTTCCAGCCCTTGGACTTGGCCCAGCGCACGATGTCCACGGAGCCGGCGGTCGAGAGGTGGCAGATGTGCACCCGGGAGCCGACGTGGGCGGCGAGGAGGACATCGCGGGCGATGATCGACTCCTCGGCGACGGCGGGCCAGCCGCCGAGCCCGAGTTCGGCGGAGACGATGCCCTCGTTCATCTGGGCGCCCTCGGTGAGGCGGGGCTCCTGGGCGTGCTGGGCGACGACGCCGTCGAACGCCTTGACGTACTCCAGGGCCCGCCGCATGATCACCGCGTCGTCGACGCACTTGCCGTCGTCGGAGAAGACCCGCACTCCGGCGGCCGAGTCGTGCATCGCGCCGAGCTCGGCGAGCTGCTTGCCCTCCAGGCCGACGGTGACGGCCCCGATGGGCTGCACATCGCAGTAGCCGGACTCCTTGCCCAGGCGCCAGACCTGCTCGACGACTCCGGCGGTGTCGGCGACCGGGAAGGTGTTGGCCATGGCGTGGACGGCGGTGAAGCCGCCGACCGCCGCGGCCTTGGTGCCGGTGAGGACGGTCTCGGAGTCCTCGCGGCCGGGCTCGCGCAGATGGGTGTGCAGGTCGACCAGGCCCGGCAGCAGGACCTGGCCCGCCGCCTCGACGACCGTGGCGTCCCCGGCCTCGATGCCGGTGCCGACCCGCTCGATGGTCTCGCCGTCGATGAGGACGTCGCCCGGCGCGCCGCCGAGGATCTTCGCACCGCGGATAAGGATCTTGCTCATGGTTACTTGTTCTCCTCGGTACGGGCGGAAGTGGCGGGGGCGGCGGAGCCGCCGAGCAGCAGGTACAGGACGGCCATGCGGATCGAGACGCCGTTGGCGACCTGCTCGACGACCGTGCAGCGGTCGGAGTCGGCGACCTCGGCGGTGATCTCCATGCCGCGGACCATCGGGCCGGGGTGCATGACGATGGCGTGGCCGGGCATCCTGGCCATCCGCTCGCCGTCCAGGCCGTAGCGGCGGGAGTACTCGCGCTCGGTCGGGAAGTACGCGGCGTTCATCCGTTCACGCTGCACACGCAGCATCATCACCGCGTCGGAGTCGGGCAGCACCTCGTCCAGGCTGTAGCTGACGTCACAGGGCCACTGCTCGACGCCGACCGGCACCAGGGTCGGCGGGGCCACCAGGGTGACGTGCGCGCCGAGCGTGGTCAGGAGATGGACGTTGGAACGGGCGACCCGGCTGTGCAGGATGTCGCCGACCACGGTGATCCGGCGGCCTTCGAGGTCCCGGCCCAGTCCGCTGTCGGCGCCGACCAGCCGGCGGCGCATGGTGAACGCGTCGAGGAGCGCCTGGGTGGGGTGCTCGTGGGTGCCGTCACCGGCGTTGACCACGGCGCCGTCGATCCAGCCGGAGGTGGCCAGCCGGTACGGGGCGCCCGAGGCGCCGTGCCGGATGACGACGGCGTCCGCGCCCATCGCCTCCAGGGTCAGGGCGGTGTCCTTGAGCGACTCGCCCTTGGAGACGGACGAACCCTTCGCGGAGAAGTTGATGACATCGGCGGAGAGGCGCTTGGCGGCGGCCTCGAAGGAGATGCGGGTACGGGTCGAGTCCTCGAAGAAGAGGTTGACGACCGTACGGCCGCGCAGGGTCGGGAGCTTCTTGATCGGCCGGTCCGCGACACGGGCCATTTCCTCGGCGGTGTCGAGGATCAGGACGGCGTCGTCGCGGGTGAGGTCGGCGGCCGAGATGAGGTGACGCTTCATCTGGGGGTTCTCCGGGTGGCTGGAGGGGTTTCCCGGCATGCGGGCGTGCGGAAGCTGCCGTACGGCCCCACGGGGCCGCACGGGAGGGGGTGGGCTACTGCTCGCCCGCCTGAGCGGTCTGCTGGACACCGAGCAGCACGGCGTCGCGGCCGTCCTCCTCGGCGAGCTGGACCCTGACCGTCTCCCGCAGCGACGTCGGGAGGTTCTTGCCGACGTAGTCGGCACGGATGGGGAGTTCGCGGTGACCGCGGTCGACGAGGACCGCGAGCTGCACGGCGCGGGGGCGGCCGATGTCGCCGAGCGCGTCGAGGGCGGCACGGATCGTGCGGCCGGAGAAGAGCACGTCGTCGACCAGGACGACGAGGCTGCCCTCGATGCCCTCACCGGGGATCTCGGTACGGGCCAGAGCACGCGCCGGGCGCATCCTCAGGTCGTCGCGGTACATGGTGATGTCGAGCGATCCTACCGGCATCTTCCGGCCGGTGATCTCTTCGAGTTTGTCGGCCAGCCGACGGGCGAGGAACACGCCTCGCGTCGGGATGCCGAGCAGCACCACATCGTCGGCGCCCTTGGCGCGTTCGACGATCTCGTGGGCGATACGGGTCAGAACACGGGCTATGTCGGGAGCCTCGAGAACGGGGCGTGCCGGATTGCCGGTGTCGTCATGCTGTGCGTCCATAAGAAACGGACCTCCTTCTCCGCCTCACCGGACGGATCTTAAAGGACGTCGAAATTGCGTCATCCACGTTACCAGGGCTTGCACCGGGCCCTGGCGGCACCCCCGGGAGGTACCGGTCCGAACCCTTTCGGCTTGACGCATCCAAGTAACGCTGCGTAACCTCACAGTGAGTTACCAGCCACGCGGCGGAGCCGCAGAATGTTCCAGCGTCCGGGGAGCCTTATGTCCAGCGAATACGCAAAACAGCTCGGGGCCAAGCTCCGCGCCATCCGCACCCAGCAGGGCCTCTCCCTCCACGGCGTGGAGGAGAAGTCGCAGGGCCGTTGGAAGGCCGTCGTGGTCGGTTCGTACGAGCGCGGCGACCGTGCCGTCACCGTGCAGCGCCTCGCCGAGCTGGCGGATTTCTACGGGGTCCCGGTGCAGGAGCTGCTGCCCGGCACGACTCCGGGCGGGGCCGCCGAGCCGCCGCCGAAGCTCGTCCTGGACCTGGAGCGCCTCGCCCATGTCCCGCCGGAGAAGGCCGGACCGCTGCAGCGCTACGCCGCGACGATCCAGAGCCAGCGCGGTGACTACAACGGCAAGGTGCTGTCGATCCGCCAGGACGACCTGCGCACGCTGGCCGTGATCTACGACCAGTCGCCGTCCGTGCTCACGGAGCAGCTGATCAGCTGGGGTGTGCTGGACGCCGACGCACGCCGCGCGGTCGCGCACGAGGAGGGCTGAGACACTCTCTCGGCCCAAAGGCCCTCCCCCCAGGGAGCGGCCGCACCGCAGAAACGTACCGCCGGGTCGGCGGGGCCCTTCCGGGAGCCCCGCCTGCCCGGCGTTCTCATTGCCCGGCCGGCCCGCCCGCCGCGGCAGGCGCGCCCGCCGCGGCAGGCGCGGCAGGCGATTTCCCCGCCATCGCGCCGGGACAGCCTCGGGACAGCCCGGAGATGGCGAAGGGCCCGCGGTCGGCAGACCGCGGGCCCTTCGTCGGCAGAACGCCGCCGGGGTTACTGCTCCCGGCGGAGATTCGGCTTGAGGTCCTTGAAACGGGCCAGCAGGCCGTTCACGAAGGACGGGGAGTCATCGGTGGAGAACTCCTTGGCGAGCTGGACCGCCTCGTCGATCACCACGGCGTCCGGGGTCTCGTCCAGCCAGATCAGCTCGTACGCACCGAGCCGCAGGATGTTCCGGTCCACGACCGGCATCCGGTCGAGCTCCCAGTCCACGGCGTAGGTGACGATGAGGTCGTCGATCCGCTCCGCGTACTGCGCGTAGCCCTCGACGAGCTCCATCGTGAATTCGCCGACCGGCGGCTGACGGTCGTCGGTCCGCGAGTGCCGAACCCAGTCCGCGAGGACCGTCTGCACGGACTCACCGCGCTGGTCGGCCTCGAAGAGGATCTGGAAGGCGCGCTTGCGGGCCTTGTTCCGGGCAGCCACGGTTAGCTGTTCACCCGGCCGAGGTAGTCGCCGGTGCGGGTGTCGACCTTGATCTTCTCGCCGGTGGTGATGAAGAGCGGCACGCCGATCTCGTAACCGGTCTCCAGGGTGGCGGGCTTGCTGCCACCGGTGGAGCGGTCGCCCTGGACGCCCGGGTCGGTGTGCTGGATGGTCAGCTCGACCGCGGCCGGCAGCTCGACGTACAGCACCTCGCCCTCGTGCTGGGCGACGGAGGCGGTGAAGCCCTCGATCAGGAAGTTGGCGGCGTCGCCGACAGCCTTGCGGTCGACCATCAGCTGGTCGTAGGTGTTCATGTCCATGAAGACGAAGTACTCGCCGTCCATGTACGAGAACTGCATGTCTCGGCGGTCAATGGTGGCCGTCTCGACCTTCACACCGGCGTTGAACGTCTTGTCGACGACCTTGCCGGAGAGCACGTTCTTGAGCTTGGTGCGCACGAAGGCGGGGCCCTTGCCGGGCTTGACGTGCTGGAACTCGACGACGGACCAGAGCTGGCCTCCGTCGAGCTTGAGCACCAGGCCGTTCTTGAGGTCGTTCGTGGAAGCCACGGTTGCGGAATCTCCTGGACTGAAGCTGGTGGAACGGCCAAGGATGCGCGCTAGAGCGCGAGCAGCTCCTTGGTCGTAATGGTGAGTAGCTCGGGTCCGCCGTCCGCCTCGGGGCGCACGACGAGCGTGTCATCGATCCGGACACCGCCCCGGCCCGGGAGGTGGACCCCCGGTTCGACGGTGACCGGCACACAAGCGTCCAGTTTACCCATGGCCGTCGGTGCCAATTGCGGGTCCTCGTCGATTTCGAGCCCCACCCCGTGCCCGGTCCAGGGTACGAGGCCCTCTCCATGGCCCGCGCGGTCCAGCAGATGACGCGACGCGTGGTCCACGTCGCGATAGGCGGCACCCGGGACCAGGGCTTCCCTTCCGGCCCGCTGAGCGGCGAAAACGAGGTCGTACAGCTCGATCTGCCAGTCCGCCGGAGTCGTGCCGATGACAAAGGTGCGGCCGATCTCGCACCGGTAGCCGCGATAGCTCGCGCCCAGGCAGACGGAGAGGAAATCGCCTTCCTCCACCCGGCGGTCCGAGGGCCGGTGACGCCCCTGGCCGGAGTTCGGGCCGGTGGCGACGGAGGTTTCGAAGGCGGCGCCGTCCGCGCCGTGGTCCACCAGACGGCGCTCCAGCTCCAGGGCGAGGTGACGCTCGGTACGGCCCACCAGGATCGATTCGAGCAGTTCGCCCAGGGCCTGGTCGGTGATCTCGGCGGCGATCCGCAGACAGGCGATCTCCTCCTCGTCCTTGACGACGCGCAGCTGCTCCACCGTGAAGCCCAGATCGGCCAGGTGCAGCCTCGGGGCGACCGAGCCCATGGCCCGGTGCCGGGCGACCGTCAGATCGTGCTCCTCGATGGCGAGGGACTCCGCCCCCGAGGACATCGCCAGGTCGGCGGCGGCCACGACCGGGTCGCCGCCGGGCGCGGGCAGCACGGACAGCCGAAGCGCTTCGTCGGGCCGCCCGTGGGAGGGGTCGCCCGTCGGGGCGCGGGGGCAGAGCAGCACGTCCTCGCCGGGGCCGAGCAGCAGCACGGCGCCGGGAGGGGCTCCGCCCGCGAGATAGCGGACGTTGGCGGGGCGGGAGACCAGGGCTGCCGCGGATCCGACGGCGGCGCACCGGTCGCGGAGCAGCCCGCGTCGGACGGCGTACACCTCTGACATGCCCCGAGCGTACGAGCGGGGGCGGAGCTTCGCCCGGTCAGCGCATCCGACCGGGGGGCGGATCACCGGCGCCCTACCAGGCGGGCGGGCTGGCGAGGGAACGGGCCAGCACGTCGTCCAGGACCCGGGCGGTGGTCTCCACGTCGTACGTGGAATTGTCGATGATGGGCAGGCCCGAGCCGTACCAGCCGGCCATCCGGCCGTGGATCCGGGCCACTTCCTCGTCGGACAGGCGCCGGTTGCCGCTGCGGGCGGCGTTGCGCTCCAGGACGATCTCCAGTCCGGGGAGCAGGACGACGGGGAGCAGCCCGGGGCCGACATGGCGCTTCCAGCCGCCGAGACCGACGACGGGCCGGTCCGGGAAGACCGCGTCGTCGAGGATGCAGGAGATGCCGTTGGCGAGGAAATTGCGGGCGGCGAACCCACAGGTGCGGCGTGCGAGGCGGTACTGCGCCTCGGAGTGGTCGTTCCAGCCGGCCTGCGGATCGGCGAAGCCGGAGCAGACCCATTCCCGTACGTCGTCGAGCGAGACATGCGCCGTGGGGACCCGGCGGCGGGCGGCCCAGAGCTTGGCGACGGTGGTCTTTCCGGCGCCGGCGGGGCCGATCAGCAGCACGGCGAGCGTCGCGGCGCCGGTGCCGGGCTCGGCGGGCGGCGCGGGCAGCGCCACGGGGCCGCCCGGGGGCAGCTGGACGTGGCCGGTGGTCTCCCGGGGAACGGGGGACGGCGCGTGCTGTGGCACGGGAGCGTGCGGCGGGGCCGGGGCATGCGGTGGAGCGGGGGCATGCTGCGGGACCGGGCCGGGCACACCCTGCCCCGGGCCGTGACCGGGCGGCGGGGGTATCGGCGGCGGTCCCGGTGGAACGGGCCGGCCGGGGTGGCCGGGGTGCTGGGCCTGGTGCGTCCAGCCGGCAGGTCCGTTTCCGGATCCTTGGGGCGGCGGCAGCGGGGCCCCCACTGCGTGCTGCATCCGGTGCCACTCCGTCTCGTACAGGCAACTGACGCTGATCGGACGGCCACCGTACCTTCCCGGGCCGTCACTGGGTGAACGGCCCGGGAACGTCCGAAGTGCCCGGCGGCCACGCCCGGATGGGACGGCTGTCAGTCCGTCAGTTCGTCGGCCAGGGCCCGCAGGGCGAGCCGGTAGGAACCGATGCCGAAACCGGCCACGGTCCCGGTGGCCACGGGCGCGACCACCGAGGTGTGGCGGAACTCCTCCCGTGCGTACGGATTCGAGATGTGCACCTCGATCAGCGGGGCGGTGCGCTGGGCCGCCGCATCCCGCATCCCGTACGAGTAATGGGTGAAGGCACCCGGGTTGAGAACGACCGGAACCGAACCGTCCGCGGCCTCGTGGAGCCAGCGGATCAGCTCGCCCTCGTCATTCGTCTCCCGGACGTCGACGTCGAAGCCGAGCTCCTTGCCGAGTTCCCGGCAGGTGTCGACGAGTCCGGCGTAGGAGGTGGCCCCGTACACATCGGGTTCGCGGGAGCCGAGCCGGCCGAGGTTGGGGCCGTTGAGCACGAAGACCCTGCGGGTCACGCGGAGACCTCCCCGTAGGCGGCGAGCAGGACGGCCGGGTCCGGGCCCTCCATGACGGTGGGCTTGCCCAGGCCGTCCAGGACGATGAAGCGCAGCAGGTCGCCGCGGGACTTCTTGTCGACCTTCATGTTCTCCAGCAGCCGGGGCCACTGGTCGCCGCGGTAGGTGAGCGGCAGTCCGACCGACTCCAGGACGGTGCGGTGCCGGTCGGCCGTGGCGTCGTCGAGACGGCCGGCGAGGCGGCCCAGTTCGGCGGCGAAGACCAGGCCGACCGAGACGGCCGCGCCGTGGCGCCACTTGTAGCGCTCGTTCTTCTCGATCGCGTGGGCCAGGGTGTGGCCGTAGTTGAGGATCTCGCGGAGTCCGGACTCCTTGAGGTCGCTGGAGACGACCTCGGCCTTGACCCGGATGGAGCGCTCGATCAGCTCGGCGGTGTGCGGGCCGGACGGTGTACGGGCGCCCTCGGGGTCGGCCTCGACGAGGTCGAGGATGGCCGGGTCGGCGATGAAGCCGGCCTTGATGATCTCGGCCATGCCGGAGACATAGTCGTTGACCGGCAGCGAGTCGAGCGCGGCGAGGTCGCACAGGACCCCGGCCGGCGGGTGGAACGCGCCGACGAGGTTCTTGCCCTCGGCGGTGTTGATGCCGGTCTTGCCGCCGACGGCCGCGTCCACCATGCCGAGCACGGTGGTGGGCACGGCGATCCAGCGCACCCCGCGCAGCCAGCTGGCGGCGACGAACCCGGCCACATCGGTGGTGGCGCCGCCGCCGACGCCGACGATGACGTCGGTGCGGGTGAAGCCGGTCTGGCCGAGCGCCTTCCAGCAGTAGGCGGCGACCTCGACGGTCTTGGCCTCCTCGGCGTTCGGCAGCTGGATCGCGATGGCCTCGTAGCCCTGGTCCGCGAGGTCCTGGCGGACCGCCTCGCCCGTCTCGGCGAGCGCCTCGGGATGCAGGACCGCGACGCGCTTGGCGCGGTCGCCGATGAGGTGGGGCAGTTCGCCGAGGAGCTGCCGGCCGACCAGTACCTCGTACGGCTCGGAGCCCGCCGTGCCGGCGACCTGGATGCGGGTGGGGCCCTGCTGCGTCATGCGTGTGTTCTCCACGCCGGAGGGTGCGGACTCCTCGCCCGCGCGCTCCGGCAGTTCCAGTGCGTCGATGATCGCCTGGGCGACCTCTTCGGGAGTGCGTTCGTCGGTGGCGACGACGGTGCTCGCGACCTCTTCGTAGAGGTGGCGGCGGGCGTCCATCAGCTCGCGCCACTGACGGCGCGGGTTGACGGCCAGCAGCGGCCGCGCGGTGTTCAGCCCGACCCTCCTGACCGCCTCGTCGACGTCCATCGAGAGGTAGACGACGGCGTGGTCCGCGAGCAGTTCGCGGGTCGTCGCGTCGAGGACGGCGCCGCCGCCGAGGGAGAGGACACCGGTGTGTCCGGCGAGTGCGGTGTGCACGGCCTCCCGCTCCAGCGCGCGGAAGTGCTCCTCGCCCTCGTCGTAGAAGATCTCCGGGATCGGCTTGCCCGCGCACGCCACGATGTCCGCGTCGGTGTCCCGGTAGGTGGTGCCGAGCCGGTCGGCGAGCAGTTCACCGACCGTGGACTTGCCGACGCCCATCGGGCCGACGAGGACGACCAGTGGGCCGCTCATCGGATCTGCAGGTGGTCGAGGTACGACTGCACATTGCGGTGGGTCTCGGGGACGCTGTCGCCGCCGAACTTCTCCGCGACCGCGTCGGCCAGGACCAGGGCGACCATCGCCTCGGCGACGATCCCGGCGGCCGGAACGGCACAGACATCGGAGCGCTGGTGGTGCGCCTTGGCCGCCTCGCCGGTGACCACATCGATCGTGGCGAGCGCGCGGGGCACGGTCGCGATCGGCTTCATCGCGGCGCGGACCCGCAGCAGCTCACCGGTGGTCAGACCGCCCTCGGTGCCGCCGGAGCGGCCGGAGGCGCGCTTGATGCCGTCCGCGGTGGCCAGGATCTCGTCGTGCGCCTGGGAGCCGGGCACCCGCGCCAGGTCGAAGCCGTCGCCGACCTCGACGCCCTTGATGGCCTGGATGCCCATGAGCGCCGCGGCGAGCCGGGCGTCGAGCCGGCGGTCCCAGTGCACGTGCGAGCCGAGGCCGACGGGGACCCCGTACGCGAGCACCTCGACGACGCCGCCCAGCGTGTCGCCGTCCTTGTGGGCCTGGTCGATCTCGGCGACCATCGCCTTGGACGCGTCGGCGTCCAGGCAGCGCACGGGGTCGGCGTCGAGCTTCTCCACGTCGGAGGGGCGCGGGTAGAGCCCGTAGGGCGCCTTGGCCGCGGCCAGTTCGACGACATGGCTGATGATCTCGATGCCCGCGGTCTCCTTGAGGTACGACCGGGCGACCGCGCCGAGCGCGACCCGGGCCGCGGTCTCCCGGGCACTGGCGCGCTCAAGGACCGGCCGGGCCTCGTCGAAGCCGTACTTCTGCATCCCGGCGAGGTCCGCGTGGCCGGGGCGGGGACGGGTCAGCGGGGCGTTGCGGGCCAGCGCGGCCAGCTCGTCGGGGTCGACCGGGTCGGCCGACATGACCTGCTCCCACTTGGGCCACTCGGTGTTGCCGACCATCACGGCGACCGGGGAACCCATGGTGAGCCCGTGCCGGACCCCGCCGAGGAAGGTGACCTCGTCCTTCTCGAACTTCATCCGCGCGCCGCGGCCGTAGCCCAGGCGTCTGCGGGCGAGCGCGTCCGCCACCATCTCCGTGGTGATCGGCACACCGGCGGGAAGACCCTCCAGCGTCGCCACCAGTGCGGGGCCGTGCGACTCCCCTGCGGTCAGCCAGCGCAACCTGCTCAACGGTGCTCCTCATGCTCGCGCCCTGAAACTGCGGCGGCGCGACCGGGTGCGCGGCCCTGGCCCGCCGCCCCCGATCCTCCCACGACCGGGGCGGCGAACCGGCCGCCGGTCCAGCAGACGGACGATCCGGCCATCCCTCGGGGAGGCTGCGCGGAGCCCGCCGGGTTCCCGGCGGGGCCCGGTCAGCGGGCCGCGAGCGCCGCTTCCCCGGCGCTCCGCATGGCGGCGAGAGGCGCCGGAACGTGGCCGGTCATCTGCTCGACCTGGAGCACCGCCTGGTGCACCAGAAGGTCCAGACCTCCGATGACCGCGCCCGCACGGGCGGTCCACGCCGAGGCGAGAGCGGTCGGCCAGGGCTCGTACAGCACATCGAACAGGGTGCCGGGCGCCTCCGGCACGGCGGTGGCGAGGCCGTCCGTGGTTCCTGCCGGGGTGGTGGCGATGACCAGCGGCTCGCGCAGTGCCCGCGCGCCTTCCGCCCAGTCGGCGATCCTGACGTCGACCCCGAGGCGCTCGCCCCAGGCACGCATCTCGGCTCCGCGCTCGCGGCTTCGTACGAAGGCGGTGACCGGCCCGGTACAGATCTCGGCGAGCGCGGCGAGGGCGGAGGAGGCGGTGGCTCCGGCACCGAGGACGGCGGCGGAGCCGACCTTCTCGGTGCCGCGTTCGCGCAGCGCGGCGATCATGCCCGGGATATCGGTGTTGTCGCCGACGCGGCGGCCGTCCTCGGTGAACACGACCGTGTTGACCGCCTCGACCGAGGACGCCGTCTCGGTGACCGAGTCCAGCAGGGGGATGACCGCCCGTTTGAGCGGCATGGTCAGCGAGAGCCCGGCCCAGGAGGAGTCCAGCCCCTCGATGAACCCGGGCAGCGCCGCCTCGTCGACCTCGAAACGGTCGTAGGACCAGTTCTCCAGGCCGAGTTCCGCGTACGCGGCCCGGTGCAGGGCCGGGGAGAGCGAGTGGGCGATGGGCGAGCCGAGTACGGCTGCCCGGTGGCGCCCGTCAGTCGAGGCCATGCAGTTCCTTGAACTTCTCGTTGAGCTTGTCGTGCTCTGCGGCCGTCTTGGTGAACTGGGTCTTCTTGCCGTCGAGCGAGATGAAGAACATCCACCCGTTGGAGGTGGGACTGAGCGTCGCGCGCAGGGCTTCGTTCCCGGGATTACTGATGGGGCCGGGCGGCAGACCCGCATGGTAGTAGGTGTTGTAGGGATCCGGATTGGTCCGGATCTCCTTCGACGTAATCTTGATTTCGCTCTGCCCTTTGAGGTAATTGAACGCGGAGTCGAACTCGATCTTCCCGTTCGACACCACGTTGCCCGGCTCCAGGCGGTTGTAGACGACTTCGGCCATCTTGCGGAAGTCGTCGTGCGTGAGACCCTCCGCCTGGACCATGCTGGCGACAGTGAGCACCTGCCACGGGTCGTCCAGTTTGTACTTCTTCGCGGCGCCTTCGAGGTCGACCTCTTCGTACTCCTCGTTGGCCCGCTTGACCATCCTCTTCAGCGCGTCCTCGGGCTTCGTCCCCTTGGCGACCGGATAGGCGGCCGGGAAGAGGAAGCCCTCCAGCGGATCCTTGATGTCCGGATCGTCATCGACCCAGTCCGGCAGCCCGAGACTCTCCGCCTTGGTCTTCGCGACGTCGGCGGTCGAGCCCTCCTTCAGGCCGAGCCGCTGGTCGATCATCTCGTAGACCTTGGCGTTACGGGTGCCCTCGGGGATGACCAGGGCGTTCTGGCTCTTCGGATCCATCATCAGCTTCACGGCGCTGTCCGCGGACATCTCCTTCTTCAGGAGATAGACACCCGCCTGAAGGGACTTCCCCTTGGGGATGTTGTTCTGGGCCGAAACGAAGGCGTCGACGGACTTGACGACACCCTTCTTCTTCAGGATGTTCGCGATGTCGTAGCCGAGGGCGCCCTTCGGGATCTCCACCTCGACCGAGCCGGTGCCGCCGCCCGCGAAGTCGGGTGCCTCACCGAACTGCTTCTGCCAGAAGGAGTAGCCGACGTAGCCCACTCCCCCGAGGCCGCCGATCAGAACGGCGGAGACCACCAGGCAGGCACAGCCGCTGCGGTTCTTCTTCTTGCCCTTGCCCCGGCGTTCGCTTCCGCCGCGGCCGCCCCGGCCCCCGGCGCGCCGTGACTCGCGGGGGTCGTCGTCGTACGCGTCATCGTCGTCGCCGGAGCCCCGGCCGTCACGCGAGCCCCGGTCGTCACTCGATTCCCGGCCGTCACGTGGTTCGGGCTCGTCCTCGCCGGTGAAGAACGGATGCGTCTCCTCCTGCGGGGCGTCCGGATCCCAGTCGGGCGACTGCTGCTGTTCGGGCACGGCCTCGCGCCGGCCCGGGGGCTGCGGCGGCGGATAGGCCTCGGGGGTGCCGTAGTAGTCCTGGGACTCGCCGTAGCCACCGGGCTGTTGCTGGTACGGGTCCTGGGGCTGGGCCCCGTACGGCATCGCGGCCTGCTGACCGGTGTCCCAGCCGCCGTTGTACTGCGGCTGCTGGTGCGCCTGGGGCTGGTGCGGCTGCTGCGCATACGGATCCTGCTGCGCGCCGTACTGCTGGTGCTGCTGGTACGACTGCTGAGGCTGCTGCTGTTCCGGATGCTGCTGGTACGGCTGCTGCGGCTGCTGCGGCTGCTGCTGGGCGTACGGGTCATGCGGATAGGGCTGCTGCTGGCCGCCGTACTGGCTCTGGCCGTGGGCGGCCTCCTGGCCCCCCCATCCCTGGCCCCCGTACAACGGGTCCTCGGGATGCCACGGTTCGGAGCCGGGGCCCCGGCCATACTCAGTCATCGATCCCCTAGAGCCGCGAGACGACGTTCCGTCTCTTCGCTTCGCTGTGCGGTTTGTTCGAACACCGCCGCATCGCGCGGAACGTTACCGTATCGCGATCAGACAACCACTTCGACGCCCTCGCCAGGAGGATTGCCTGACGCCCGTTCGGACTCCAGAGCGTTCTGAAGGATCACCACAGCGGCAGCCTGGTCGATGACAGACCGGCCCTTCTTGGACTTCACGCCCGAGGCGCGCAGTCCCTGACTCGCCGTCACTGTGGTCATCCTCTCGTCCACGAGCCGCACCGGAATGGGTGCGACCGCGCGGGCGAACACCTGGGCGAAGGCGCGGACCTTGGCGGCCGCGGGGCCCTCGCCACCGCCGAGCGAGCGTGGCAGACCGATGATGACCTCGATCGGCTCGTACTCCTCGACGATCTGCCCGAGCCGCCGGTGGGCGGCCGGGACGTCACGTCCCGGCACGGTCTCCACCGGGGTGGCGAGAATCCCGTCGGGGTCGCACGAGGCGACCCCGATCCGGGCGTCCCCGACATCGACCGCGAGCCGACGCCCACGGCGCATCTGCGTCATTTCGGGCGTCACGCCGTTTCCGTGACGAGGCGTTCGACAGCGGCGACGGCGTCGCCGATGGCGTCCGGGTTCGTACCGCCGCCCTGGGCGACGTCCGGCTTGCCGCCGCCTCCGCCGCCGAGGGTCTTGGCGGCCGTACGGACGAGGTCGCCGGCCTTGAGGCCGCGCTCGCGGGCGGCCTCGTTGGTGGCGATGACCGTCAGCGGGCGGCCGTTGGCGGTGGTGAACAGGGCCACGACGGCCGGACGGCCGCCCTGGACGCGGCCCCGGACGTCCAGGACGAGCTTGCGCAGGTCGTCGGCCGACGTGCCGTCCGGCACCTGGCCGGTGACCAGGGCGACACCGCGTACGTCCTGGGCGGACTCGACGAGCCCGGCGGCGGCCTGGAGGACCTTCTCCGCGCGGAACTTCTCGATCTCCTTCTCGGCGTCCTTCAGCTTGCCGAGCATCGAGGAGATCTTCTCGGGCAGCTCCTCGGCGCGGCCCTTGACCAGCTCCTGGAGCTGGGCGACGACCGTGTGCTCCTTGGCGAGGAAGTTGTACGCGTCGACGCCGACGAGGGCCTCGATACGGCGCACGCCGGAGCCGATGGACGACTCACCGAGCAGCTTCACCAGGCCCAGCTGGGCGGTGTTGTGGACGTGCGTACCGCCGCACAGCTCCTTGGAGAAGTCCCCGATGGTGACGACGCGGACCCGCTCGCCGTACTTCTCGCCGAACTCGGCGATGGCGCCCTGCTTCTTGGCCTCGTCGATGGACATGACCTCGGCCTGGACGTCGAGTTCGCGGGAGAGGACCTCGTTGATCCGCTGCTCGACATCGGTCAGGACCGTGCCGGGTACGGCGGCGGGCGAACCGAAGTCGAAGCGGAAGCGGCCCGGCGAGTTCTCCGAACCGGCCTGGGCGGCCGTCGGGCCCAGCGCGTCGCGCAGCGCCTGGTGCGTGAGGTGCGTGGCGCTGTGGGCGCGGGCGATGGCCCGGCGGCGGGTGTTGTCGATGGCGGCGTAGACGGAGGCGCCCACGGTCACCTCGCCGACCTGGACGACCCCCTTGTGCACATGCACGCCGGGGACCGGCTTCTGCACGTCGCGGACCTCGATGACGGCGCCCGTGTCCAGCCGGATCCGGCCCTGGTCGGCGAGCTGGCCGCCGCCCTCGGCGTAGAAAGGCGTGCGGTCGAGGACGACCTCGACCTCGTCGCCCTCGGTGGCCGCGGGCGAGGGCACACCGTCGACGAGGAGGCCGACGATGGTCGACTCCCCCGCGGTGCTGATGTAGCCGGTGAACTCGGTGGCGCCGGAGTTGTCGGCCACCTCGCGGTAGGCGGACAGGTCGGCGTGACCGGTCTTCTTGGCGCGGGCGTCGGCCTTGGCCTTGTCCCGCTGCTCCTGCATGAGGCGGCGGAAACCGTCCTCGTCCACGGACAGCCCCTGCTCGGCGGCCATCTCCAGGGTGAGGTCGATCGGGAAGCCCCAGGTGTCGTGGAGCAGGAACGCCTTGTCGCCGGCCAGCACCTGGCCACCGGCGGCCTTCGTCTCGGTGACAGCGGTCTCGAGGATGTTGGTGCCGCCCTTGAGGGCCTTGAGGAAGGCGGCCTCCTCGGCGAGGGCGACCGTCTCGATGCGCTTGCGGTCGGTGATCAGCTCCGGGTACTGGAGCCCCATGGTGTTGATCACGACGTCGACCAGCTCGCCCGCGACCGAGCCGGAGGCGCCCATCAGCCGCATGTTGCGGATGGCGCGGCGCATGATGCGGCGCAGCACATAGCCGCGGCCCTCGTTGCCGGGGGTGACACCGTCGCCGATGAGCATCACGGACGTACGGATGTGGTCGGCGACCACGCGCAGCGAGACGTCGGTGCCCGGCTCGGCCCCGTAGCGCACGCCGGTCAGTTCGGTGGCCTTGTCCATGACCACGCGCAGGGTGTCGGTCTCGTACATGTTCTGTACGCCCTGCAGGATCATGGCCAGGCGTTCGAGGCCGAGACCCGTGTCGATGTTCTTCGACGGCAGGTCGCCGAGGATCGGGAAGTTCTCCTTGCCGTCACCTGCGCCCCGCTCGTACTGCATGAAGACCAGGTTCCAGATCTCCACGTACCGCTCGTCGTTGACGGCCGGGCCGCCCTCGACGCCGAACTCGGGGCCGCGGTCGTAGTTGATCTCGGAGCACGGACCGCAGGGGCCCGGGACGCCCATCGACCAGAAGTTGTCCTTCTTGCCGAGGCGCTGGATGCGCTCGGCCGGCACGCCGATCTTGTCGCGCCAGATCTGCTCGGCCTCGTCGTCGTCCAGATAGACCGTGATCCACAGCCGCTCGGGGTCGAGGCCGAAGCCGCCCTCCGCCACGGGGCTCGTCAGAGCCTCCCAGGCGTAGCTGATGGCGCCTTCCTTGAAGTAGTCCCCGAAGGAGAAGTTGCCGCACATCTGGAAGAAGGTGCCGTGCCGGGTGGTCTTGCCGACCTCTTCGATGTCCGGGGTACGGACACACTTCTGCACGCTGGTCACGCGCGGGGCGGGCGGCTTGACCTCGCCGAGGAAGTACGGCTTGAAGGGGACCATGCCCGCGGGGACGAGCAGCAGAGTCGGGTCGTCCGCGATGAGCGACGCCGAAGGGACAACGGCGTGACCGCGCTCCTCGAAGAAGCTCAGCCAGCGGCGGCGAATTTCAGCCGACTCCATCAGTGGTCCTCATTCCGGTTGTACGAGTTGTAGGGGAGTTTGCGGTAGGTGGGTTCGGCGGCCTCGACCGCGTAGTGCCGCCGGACGGGGAGCTCGGGGTCGACCGGTGCGTCCAGGCCCAGGGCGCCGCCCAGTTCGGCTTCGCGCCGGACCATGCCGTCGCGCACGTCGAGGGCGAAGTCCTTGAGCTTGTGGCCGGTCTCGATCGCCTTGTCGGCGGCCTGCGCCGCGAGGCTCTCCGGCGTCAGCTGCTTGAGCTTGCGGTTGACCTTGGTGGTGGCCCAGACACCGGCGGCTGCGCCGGCGGTGAACCAGAACGTACGGCGGAACATCGCAGCGTCAGTCCTTCTGTCCGCGGGAGCTTCGGCCGTTCCGCTTCCTGGCCCGCGCGGACGGCACGGTGCGGCCGACGATCACCGTACGACGGGAGCGTCCGCGCTCCGGTTCCGGCTCCGGCTCGCCGGCCGTCCTGCGGCCGATCGCCTGCCGTACGCCGTAGCCGAACGCGGCGACCTTCACGAGCGGTCCGCCGAAGGTCGACGCGACGGTGGTGGAGAGCGCGGAGGCGTTGGAGGTGACCTCCTGGACGTCCGTCGCGATGGCGTCGACCTTGTCGAGCTGGGTCTGCGCGGAGCGCACGGTCGCGGCGGCGTCGGCGAGCAGCGGGACGGCCTGTTCGGTCACGTCCGCCACGAGTCTCGTGGTCGCCCTGAGCGTCTGGGCCAGCCTCACCAGCACCACGGCGAGGAACGAAACCAGGATCGCCCAGAAGACGGCCACCAGGATCCCGGCCACCTCTCCACCGGACACAGTGCACCGCTCTCTGCTTGTCGCTCGCCCCTGTCGGGACTTGTCTCCGCATCCGACGCAGGCCGCTGTCAGCGCCGCCAATCGTCGTCCCACGACCCTATCGCGCCGGGCGTCACCACCCGTACCGCATAACAGTGCGGGACGGGGAGTCGGCACGAAGAGATTGTACGGAGAGCTTTCAAGCCAGTACTCTGCGTGTCTTATGCGACGCCTCCAGCGCCACTTCGCCACCTCCGACGAACCCGGGCCCCACCCCGACTCACGCGGGAACCTGCCGGCGGATCTGAACAGATTCGTGGGCCGCGACGCCGAGGTCGCCGAACTGTGCCGGCTCCTGGAGGAGTCCAGGATCGTCACCGTCGCGGGAGTGGCCGGGGCCGGGAAGACCCGGTGCGCCACCCGGGTCGCCACTCTGCTGAAGAAACGGTACTGCGACGGTGTCTGGATCGTCGAGCTGTCCGCCATCCATGACCCCGGACTGCTGGAGCACGCCCTCGTCGACGCGCTGGGCCTCACCGATCACACCGGCAGACCGCCCCGGGCCACCCTCGTCGAGCATCTGGCCCCCCGCCAGTTGCTTCTGGTGATCGACGGCTTCGAGCACCTCATCGACCCCTGTGCCTCACTCGTACGGGAACTGCTCCGCCGGGCCCCGCGGCTCCAGGTACTCGCGGCCGGCCGCCGGCCCCTCCAGGTGGACGGTGAACTGACGTTCCCGCTCGCGCCGATGAACGACGAGGACGCGGTGGAGCTGTTCACGGAGCGGGCCCGCGCCGTGCGGCCCGGATTCCGGCCGACGGACGGGGAGGCGGCGGCCGCACGGGAGCTCTGCCGCCGGCTCGACGGGATTCCGCTCGCCCTGGAGCTGGCCGCCGGGCGGCTGCGGGCGCTCTCCGTCGACCAGGTGCTGGTGCGCCTGGACGACCGGTTCCGGCTGCTGACCGGCGGCAGCCGCTGCGCGCCGGCCCGCCACCAGACGCTGCGTACGGCCATCGGCTGGAGCCATGAGCTGTGCGCCCCCGAACAGCGGCTGCTGTGGGCCCGGCTCTCGGTGTTCGCCGGACAGTTCGACCTGGAGGCCGCCGAGTACATCTGCGGCGGCCCCGACCTGCCCGCCGACTCGGTGCTGGACGTACTGGACGAGCTGCTCGCGCAGTCGGTGGTCCTGCGGGAGGACTCCCCGGCGGGCACCCGCTACCGGCTGCTGGACACCGTGCGCGAGTACGGCGCCGAGTGGCTGGCGGCCACCGGTGACACCCGGCGGCTGAGGCGCAGGCACCGGGACTGGTTCCTGGGCCTGGCGACCTGGTGCGAGCTGGACTGGTTCAGTCCCCGGCAGGCCGAGGTGGCGGTCCGTATCGACAGTGAGCTGCCCAACCTGCGCCGGGCCATGGAGTATTCGATGGAGAGTCCGGAGGAGATCCATCTGGCCCAGTACCTGGTGGGCACGCTCTGGTTCTACTGGGTGGGCTGCGGCCGGCTCTCCGAGGGCCGGCACTGGCTGGATCATGTGCTGGAGGGCGAGGCACCGCATGATCCCTCCCGGCTCAAGGCGTTGTGGGTCCTGGGTCATGTGGCGGTTCTCCAGGGCGACGCGATCGGCGCGGTCTCGGCGCTGCACGAGTGCCGGGAGGAGGCCGAACGGAGCGGCGATGCCACGGCCATGGCCTACGCGGTGCACCGGACCGGCTGTCTGGCGATCGTCACGGACGACATGCCGCGCGCCGAGGAGCTGCTGCGCGACGCGCTCGGCCGGTACCGGGAGATCGGTGAGCTGAACAGCAATGTGCTGATGGCCCAGGTCGAACTGGCCATGGCGGTGGCCTTCCGCGGCGATCTGGACGGTGCGGCCGCGATCTGCGACGAGGTCAGGGAGATCTGTGAGGACCACGGGGAGCGGTGGGCCCTGGCCTACGCGCTGTACGTCCTGGCCTACGCGGCGCTGCGGCGGGGCGAGACGGGCCCGGCCCGGCGGATGCTCGGGGAGTCCCTGTCCATCGGTCATACCTTCAACGACCTGCTGGGCACGGTCCTCTCCCTGGAGCTGCTGGCCCTGGTCACGGCGATCGAGGGCAACCCCGCGGAGGCCGCCGTGCTGCAGGGGGCGGCGGAGCGGATCTGGCCGTCGGTGGGACTGCCGCTGTTCGGCTCGGTCCACTACGGCCGGCCGCAGGCGGAGTGCGAGGAGCTCGCGCGCCGGGAACTCGGGGACGCCGCGTACACGGCGGGGCTGCGCACCGGGGGCCGGCTGGATCCGGACGGGGCGGTGGCACGGGCGCTGACCGGCGGACCCCCGGAGGAGGCGGGCGCGCACGGGCTGACCGCCGTACCGGCGCCCGGGGAAACGCGAAGGCCCGCCGCCTCCCGTACAACAGGGAGGGGCGGGCCGGAGCGCTGGTGAGAGCGGCTACGCCTGGATCAGCGGGCGTAGTACTCGACGACGAGCTGCTCGTCGCAGATCACCGGGATCTCCTTGCGGTTCGGGTCCCGGTCCAGGCGGAAGGCCAGGGCCTTCAGGTTCACCTGGAGGTAGCGCGGGGTCTCACCGTCGGTGTCGTAACCACCCTCGCGGGCCACCTGGAAGGGGACCTTGGAGCGGCTGCGCTCGCGGACCTGGACGACGTCGTCGGGGCGGACGCGGAACGACGGCTTGTCGACCTTGCCACCGTTGACCTCGATGTGACCGTGGACGACCATCTGACGGGCCTGGTAGATGGTGCGGGCGATGCCCGAACGCAGGACCAGGGCGTCGAGGCGGCGCTCGAGCTCGACGACCAGCGCCTCGCCCGTCTTGCCTTCGGCCTTCTTGGCACGGTCGTAGGCGCGCGCCATCTGGCGCTCGCTGATGTCGTACTGCGCACGCAGGCGCTGCTTCTCCAGCAGACGGACCTTGTAGTCCGAGTTCTGCTTGCGGCCACGGCCGTGCTCGCCCGGCGGGTACGGACGCGCTTCGAAGTACTTGACAGCCTTGGGCGTCAGGGCGATGCCGAGGGCACGCGACTTCTTGACCTTGGGACGCGACTGGTTAGGCACGTTCTCCAGACCTCCGTTGTAGGTTAGGTTAGGCTTACCTTACTCAAGGAGATCGCATGTCTCGCCCTGGGAACACCACTCACGTCACGGACAGCACAGACAGCGGCAGCGCGCAAAAAGGCACTGCTACGACGGAAGGCCGATCTGATCGTGGTCAGCCGCGTCCCAGCGGGCTTGAAAACACTCGGATGCCGTCAGCAGCCGAGCGCACACGAACTCTCGTACAGAGTACCTGCTCCGCCGTACTGGTCGTACCAGGGCTCGATGTGGCCCGCCCCGAGCAGCTCGTCCCCGGCACCCGGAGCGTAGGACCCGAGGGCGATCTGTTCCTCGAATTCCCCGCGGATTCCCCCGCCGTACGGGCCGCGGCCCACGCCCGGGGCGACGAGCCGACCGCGGTGCTGGAGATCACGGATGTCGCCCCGGTCTCCGTCCCGCACCGCATTCGCGGCCGCGCCTGGGTGTCCGGCCGGCTCACCTGCGTACCCGGTCTCGCCGACGCCGGCCGGATGATGCTGCGGCTGGAGTTCGGGGAGGCGTACGTCGACGACCTCTGGGGGGCCGAGGACATCGCGCAGGAGGACTTCCGGGACGCGGCGCCCGACCCGCTCGTCATCCACGAGGCGGAACTGCTCCAGCACCTGCACGCGGCCCACGGCGAACAGCTGCGGAAGCTGTGCGGACTGCTCGGCGAGCGCACCGACCACACCTGCTCCGCCCATGGGCCCACCGCCGTGCCGGTCGCCCTCGACCGCTTCGGGCTGCGGATCCGCTTCGTCGAGGGCCGGGGCGCGTGCTTCGACGCCCGCTTCGAGTTCCCCGAGCCGGTGCGGGACGTCGGCGGACTGCGCCGCGCGATGCACACGCTCTTCGAGGCGGCGTCCCGCTAGAGGCCGTCCGTCGCGGCCTCGGGCCCGCCGCGCCCGAGCCGCTCGCGGACCCGGTCCGCCACGTCCGCGTACCGCGCCTCGGCGCCGTAGCGCGTGGGGGTGTAGTACCGCTTGTCGCGGACCGCGTCCGGGGCGTACTGCTGGGCGGCGATGCCTCCGGGGACGTCGTGCGGGTAGATGTACCCCTGGGCGTGGCCCAGCTTGGCCGCACCCTTGTAGTGGCCGTCGCGCAGATGGGCCGGGACGGGGCCGGCGAGGCCCTTGCGCACGTCCTCCTGGGCGGCGGAGATCGCCAGGGTCGCCGCATTCGACTTGGGGGCCAGGGCCAGCGCGATCGTGGCATGGCTGAGGGTCAGCGCCGCCTCCGGGAAGCCGATCATCGCCACGGCCTGTGCCGCGGCCACCGCCGTCGGCAGGGCCGTCGGGTCGGCGAGCCCGATGTCCTCGCTGGCGGAGATCATCAGCCGCCGGGCGATGAACCGGGGGTCCTCCCCCGCCTCGATCATCCGCGCCAGATAGTGCAGCGCGGCGTCCACGTCGGAACCGCGGATGGACTTGATGAGGGCACTGGCCACGTCGTAGTGCTGGTCGCCGTCCCGGTCGTACTTCACGGCGGCGCGGTCGACGGTCTCCTCGACCGTCCGCAGGCTGATCTCGGACCCGTGTGTGGCGAGCGCCGCACCGGCCGCGGCCTCCAGCGCGGTGAGCGCCCGGCGGGCGTCGCCGCCCGCGATGCGCAGCAGATGCGCCTCGGCGTCCTCCGGAAGCGTCAGCGCGCCGCCGAGCCCGCGCTCGTCGCTCAGGGCCCGGCGCAGCAGGGAGCGCAGATCCTCGTCGGTCAGCGGCTCCAGGGTGAGCAGCAGGGAGCGCGAGAGCAGCGGGGAGATGATCGAGAAATACGGATTCTCGGTGGTGGCGGCGATGAGGGTCACCCAGCGGTTCTCCACGGCGGGGAGCAGGGAGTCCTGCTGGGCCTTGGAGAAGCGGTGGATCTCGTCGAGGAAGAGGACGGTCTCCTTGCCGAAGCCGCCGGTGGCGCGGCGCGCGCCGTCGATGACGGCCCGGACCTCCTTGACCCCGGCGGTGATCGCGGAGAGCTCGACGAAGCGCTTGTTGGTGGCCTTGCTGACCACGTACGCCAGTGTCGTCTTGCCGGTGCCGGGCGGACCCCAGAGGATCACCGAGGACGGGCCCGCGGGGCCGCCGCTCCCCTCGCCGACGAGGCGGCGCAGCGGGGAGCCCGGTCTGAGCAGATGCTGCTGGCCGACGACCTCGTCGAGGACGCGGGGACGCATCCGGACAGCGAGGGGGCTGCTGGACGGGTCCTTCTCCTGGCGGTCTTCGGCTGCTGCGGTAAAGAGGTCGGGCTCCACGTTTTGAAGCCTATGTCACCGCACTGACAGCGCCGCCGGGGCGGTCGCCCGCCCGGCCCGCGCTGCCGGTGCGCCGACGGTGCCGCTCAGCTGGTCCAGAAGTCCCACCAGCGGGTCAGGATCAGCATGCCGATGATGCCGATCCAGAGCACCGGCGGCACCCAGTGGAATTCCGTCAGCCCGTTCCGCAGCCAGGCGGGGGCGGGGAGAACGCGGTTCTTGATGTTGTGCGTGGTGACGTAGCAGAACATGAAGATCGTGGCGACCCAGGCCAGGCAGCACCACAGGCAGAGCGAGTTGATGTTGTAGAGCGACTGGTACTGGAGCCAGGTGCAGAAGCCGACACCGAACAGCGTGCCGGCGTTGAGGCCCAGCCAGAACCAGCCGCGGAAGCGTGCTCCGGCGAGCAGTCCCACGCCGATGCAGATCACCATGGCGTAGGTGACGAGCCCGAGCATCGGGTTGGGGAAGCCGAAGGCGGCCGCCTGCTCGCTCTTCATGATGTTCCCGCACGCGACCACCGGGTTGAGGCTGCAGCCGGGTGTGAAGCTGGGGTCTTCGAGCAGCTTGAACTTGTCGATCGTGATGACCCACGCGGCGAGCAGTCCGGCCGCTCCGGTGATCACCAGCAGCAGTGCGAACGCGCGCGTGCCGCCGATGGTCCTCTTCCCGCCGTCCTCTTCCTGGTGCGAGGAGGGATGATCTACCGCTGCAGTCGTCATATCGCCGTTCCATCAATGGGTATCCAGCCGGGCACGGTCATTGTGCCGCACCACCGCGCAGGTCAACCGTTCGATGGACATAAAGGTGTTCACACGGGAGGCACCGGACCGCCGCTGGCCCCCGCCTCCGCCGGACGCCCGTCGGTCCGGCGGACTCTCGGCGGATGCCGATCTCCGGCGGCGTCGTGACATCGACGCCACCCCACCGCATGAATTCGCGCGCACCGAGTTGACGACAGAGAAAGAGGCTGACGGGCGGCGCCACGTGGCCACCGGGCGCGGACGCCCGTGTGCCCCGGGTCAACAGCCCCCGGGGCACACGGTGTTCGGCTACCGGCCGAGACGGGCGCGGACCGCCTCGACGACTTCGGGCAGCGGTACGGCGGTCTGCTCCCCGGACTCCATGTCCTTGAGCTGCACGACGCCCTCCGCCAGGTCGCGTTCGCCCGCGACGACCGTGAAGCGCGCCCCCGAGCGGTTCGCGCTCTTCATCGCGCCCTTCAGGCCCCGGCCGCCGAACGCGAAGTCGGCGGCGATGCCGGACCTGCGCAGTTCGGTGACGACGCCGAACAGGGTCCGGCGGGCCTCCTCGCCGAGCGGGACGGCGTACACGCTGGTGGTGGCGGGGATGTCCAGCTCGATTCCCTCCGCCTCCAGCGCCAGCACCGTACGGTCCACGCCGAGCGCCCAGCCGACGGACGGGAGCGCGGGGCCGCCGATCATCTCGGACAGGCCGTCGTAGCGGCCACCGCCGCCGACCGCGGACTGCGAGCCCAGACCGTCGTGGACGAACTCGAAGGTGGTGCGGGTGTAGTAGTCGAGACCGCGGACGAGCTTCTCGTCGTCCTCGTACACGACCGAGGCGGCGTTCAGCAGTTCGCGCACCTCCTCGTGGTACGCCTTGCAGGCGTCACAGAGGTAGTCGCGCAGCTTGGGGGCGCCCACGAGCTGCTTCTGCACCTCGGCCCGCTTGTCGTCCAGGACGCGCAGCGGGTTGATCTCGATGCGGCGGCGGGTCTCCTCGTCGAGGTCGAGGTCGCGCAGGAAGCCCTGGAGCGCCTCGCGGTAGACGGGGCGGCACTCCTTGTCGCCGAGCGAGTTCAGCAGGATGCGGAACTCGCGCAGGCCCAGCGAGCGGTACGCCTGGTCGGCCAGGATGATCAGCTCGGCGTCCAGGACCGGGTCCTCGGCGCCGATGGCCTCGGCACCGACCTGCGAGAAGTGGCGGTAGCGGCCCTTCTGCGGGCGCTCGTACCGGTAGTACGAGCCGGAGTACCAGAGCTTGACCGGGAGGTTGCCGGCCTTGTGGAGGTTGGCCTCCAGCGCCGCGCGGAGCACCGACGCGGTGCCCTCCGGGCGCAGCGCCAGCTCGGAGCCGCCCTTGGTGGTGAGGGTGTACATCTCCTTGGTGACGATGTCGGTGGACTCGCCGACGCCGCGGGCGAAGAGGTTCACGTCCTCGAAGCCGGGCGTCTCGATGTAGCCGTAGCCGGAGTTGCGCAGGGGCGCGGAGATGGCCTCGCGCACCGCGAGGTACTTCGCGGAGTCCGGCGGGGTCAGGTCGTACGTGCCCTTGGGGGCCTGAAAGGTGCTCACGGAAAGTCTCTCGTCACATTCCTCGTCGCGGCGCGTCCATACCGTGCAGATACGGATTGGAGGCGCGCTCGCGGCCGATGGTCGTCTGGGGGCCGTGGCCGGACAGCACCACGGTCGAGTCGTCGAGCGGCAGGCACACGCGGGCCAGCGACTCGAGCAGCTCGGCGTGGTCGCCGCCGGGCAGGTCGGTGCGTCCGACGGAGCCGGCGAAGAGCAGGTCGCCCGAGAAGAGGACCGGCGGTACGTCCGCGGCCTCGGGCATCCTGAACGTCACCGACCCCTTCGTATGGCCGGGCGCGTGCGAGACACCGAGCTCCAGACCGGCCAGCCTCAGCAGCGCGCCGTCGGTGAGCTCCTTGACGTCGTCCGGCTCCCCCACGGTCAGCTCGCCCATGAGAGGCATCCCGATGGAGCGGCCGAGGGCCTTCTCCGGGTCGCTCATCATGTAGCGGTCCTCCGGGTGGATCCAGGCGGGGACGTCATGGGCGCCGCACACCGGGACGACCGAGGCGACATGGTCGATGTGTCCATGGGTGAGCACGACGGCGACGGGCTTGAGCCGATGCTTCTTGAGCGCGTCCTCGACGCCCTGGGCGGCCTGATGGCCCGGGTCGATGATCACGCACTCCTCGCCTGCGGCGGGGGCGACCAGGTAGCAATTGGTCCCCCAGGCCCCGGCGGGGAACCCGGCAATGAGCACGATCGTCCTTAATGTTCGTCCGGCGGAAGCGGCCGCAGCGAAGGATGCAGCAGATCAGAGCCTACCGGCGCTCCTCATTACACAGGTAACCCATATACCGTACGGGTCAGCCCAGGCCCGATGACACGACGTACAAGGAGATCAACCGGTGGTCAGCAGCGATCAGCGGCGGCGGCAGCTCGCCCGGGAGAAGTACGAGCGGCAGCAGCAGCGCCGGGAGGAAGCCCGCCGCAGGACCAGGCGTGTCACCGTGATCACCGCGTCCGCGGTGGCCGTGGCCGCGGTGGTCGGCGTGGGCGCGTACGTCGCGGCGGACAGCGGTGACGGCAAGGACGGCAAGAGCGAAGCCGCCGCGAGCCAGAGCCCGTCCGCCTCGCCCTCCGCGAGCGAGAGCGCGGCCCCCGAGCCCGCGATGAAGATCGACAAGAAGGCCAAGTACACGATGTCGCTCAAGACGAGCCAGGGCGACATCGCGTTCACGATGGACGCGGCGAAGACCCCGCACACCGCGAACTCGTTCAAGGCGCTCGCCGACAAGGGCTACTTCGACGGTACGAAGTGTCACCGCCTGACCACACAGGGCATCTACGTCCTCCAGTGCGGCGACCCCAAGGGCGACGGCACCGGCGGTCCCGGCTACACGCTCCCGGACGAGAACCTGACCGCGCTCGGCAAGGCCGGCGCCGACGGCAATGTGACGTTCCCCGCGGGCACGGTGGCGATGGCCAACACGGGCCAGCCGCACACCGGTGGCAGCCAGTTCTTCCTCGTCTACAAGGAGACCAAGCTGCCGCCCACCTACACCCCGTTCGGGACCATCGACGAGGCCGGTCTGAAGGCCGTCCAGAAGGTCGGCGAGGCCGGTGTCGAGGGCGGTGCGGGTGACGGTGCGCCGAAGAAGGCCGTGAGCATCGAGAAGGCGTCCGTCGCCAAGGACTGACCGGCGGGGCGGCCGGGCGCTCCCGGCCGCCGCCGGGGCGGCCCAGGAGCACCGGAGAATTTCGGCCGCGCTGAGTGCGGACAGCCGGGCGGCCGGTCGCCTAGATTGGCGTTGTGCAGGGCGGGCGATGCCCGCCCCAGGAAACTGTGGACGATGCCCGGGGGGCGAACCCCCTCGCAGGCATCAGGTGGAGGAGGCGCTGTGAGCAGCGACCCGTGGGGCCGCGTCGATGAGACCGGCACCGTGTACGTGCGTACAGCCGATGGCGAGCAGGTCGTCGGATCGTGGCAGGCCGGTTCCCCCGAGGAGGCTCTGGCCTACTTCGAGCGCAAGTACGACGGCATTGTGGTCGAGATCGGCCTCCTCGAACGGCGGGTGAAGACCACCGACCTTTCGGCCAAGGACGCGACGACCGCGATCGAGCATCTGCGGCAGCAGGTCGACGAGCACCACGCCGTCGGCGATCTCGACGCGCTCCGCAAGCGGCTGGACGCACTCGTGGCGACGGTCGACTCGCGGCGCGAGGAGCGCAAGGTCCAGAAGGCGAAGCAGACCGACGAGGCCAAGCACGCCAAGGAGGCGCTCGTCGCCGAGGCCGAGGAGCTGGCGCAGAGCGAGCAGTGGCGGTCCGCCGGCGAGCGGCTGCGGGCGCTGGTGGACACCTGGAAGGGGCTGCCCCGGCTGGACCGCAAGTCGGACGACGAGCTGTGGCACCGCTTCTCGCATGCCCGGTCGGCCTTCTCCAAGCGCCGCAAGGCCCACTTCGCCTCGCTGGACGCCCAGCGCGAGGAGGCCCGCAAGGCCAAGGAGAAGCTGGTCACCGAGGCCGAGTCGCTCTCGGGTTCCAAGGACTGGGTGACCACGGCCGCCCGCTACCGCGACCTGATGACCGAGTGGAAGGCCGCGGGCCGTGCGCAGCGCGAGTCCGAGGACGAGCTGTGGAACCGTTTCCGGGGCGCGCAGGACGTCTTCTTCGCCGCCCGCAGCGAGGTGTTCGCCGAGCGGGACGCGGAGCAGGGCGAGAACCTCAAGCTCAAGGAGGAGCTCGCGGTCGAGGCCGAGAAGCTGGTGCCGGTGAAGGACCTGAAGGCGGCCAGGGCCGCTTTCCGTGCCGTCAACGAGCGCTGGGAGGCCATCGGCCACGTACCGCGTGACGCCCGCCCGAAGGTCGAGGGCCGGATGCACGCGGTGGAGCGGGCGCTCCAGGAGGCGGAGGAGTCCGAGTGGCGCCGGACGAACCCGGAGGCGCGGGCCCGCGCCGCCGGTCTCACCGGCCAGCTCCAGGATGCCGTGGACAAGCTCCGCGCGCAGATCGACACCGCGCGTGCGGCGGGCAACAACGCCCGTGCGGACAAGCTGTCCAAGGAGCTCGAAGGCCGCCAGGCGCTGCTGGACCAGGCGCTGAAGGGGCTGGAGGAGTTCGGCGGCTAGGCCGGACCTGACCGGTCGGACCTGGCCGGTCGGACCGACCGTGGACCGGACATACGGAGAGGGGCCGCTGTACGTGACACGTACAGCGGCCCCTCTCCGTATGTCCCGGGCGGGCCCGTATGCAACGGGCAGGCCCGGACGGGGACCTACGGCCTGCGGGCGGAGGTGACCCGGTACACGTCGTAGACGCCCTCCACGCCGCGTACGGCCTTCAGGACGTGCCCCAGGTGCTTGGGGTCGCCCATCTCGAAGGTGAACCGGGAGGTGGCCACCCGGTCGCGGGAGGTCTGCACGGCCGCCGACAGGATGTTGACGTGCTGGTCGGACAGGACCCGGGTGACGTCGGAGAGCAGCCGGGAACGGTCCAGAGCCTCGACCTGGATGGCGACCAGGAAGACCGAGGACTGGGTGGGGGCCCACTCGACTTCGAGGATGCGCTCCGGCTGCTGCGACAGCGAGTCCACGTTGACGCAGTCGGCGCGGTGCACGGAGACGCCGCTGCCGCGGGTGACGAAGCCGATGATCGGGTCGCCGGGGACGGGTGTGCAGCAGCGGGCCAGTTTGACCCAGACGTCCTCGACGCCCTTGACCACGACGCCGGGGTCGGCGTTGGCGCGGCGCTTGCTGCGGCCTCGGGAGGGCGGAGCGCTCTCGACGAGGTCCTCGTTGGCGGCGTCCTCGCCGCCGAGTGCCTGCACGAGCTTCTGCACGACGCCCGCGGCGGCGACATGGCCCTCGCCGATCGCCGCGTACAGCGACGAGATGTCGGGGTAGCGCATCTCGTGCGCGAGGGTGACCAGGGAGTCGCCGGTGAGGATGCGCTGGATCGGCAGGTTCTGCTTGCGCATCGCGCGGGCGATGGAGTCCTTGCCCTGCTCGATCGCCTCGTCGCGGCGCTCCTTGGAGAACCAGGCGCGGATCTTGTTGCGGGCGCGGGGCGACTTGACGAAGCCCAGCCAGTCCCGCGAGGGCCCGGCGCCGGCCGCCTTGGAGGTGAAGACCTCCACCAGGTCACCGTTGTCCAGGGTGGATTCGAGCGGGACGAGCCGCCCGTTGACCCGTGCTCCTATGGTCCGGTGGCCCACCTCGGTATGGACGGCGTACGCGAAGTCGACCGGCGTCGCACCCGCGGGAAGCGCTATGACATCGCCCTTGGGCGTGAAGACGAAGACCTCGTTGCGGGAGAGGTCGAAGCGCAGGGACTCCAGGAACTCGCTGGGGTCCTCGGTCTCCTTCTGCCAGTCCAGGAGCTGGCGCAGCCACGCCATGTCGTTGACGGTGTCCTGGCCGCGTCCGGTGTTCTTGGGGACGTCGGTACGCACCTTGGAGGCGCCCGCGACGGCCTCCTGCTTGTACTTCCAGTGCGCGGCGATGCCGTACTCGGCGCGACGGTGCATGTCGAACGTACGGATCTGGAGCTCGACGGGCTTGCCGCTGGGACCGATCACCGTGGTGTGCAGCGACTGGTACATGTTGAACTTGGGCATCGCGATGTAGTCCTTGAACCGCCCCGGCACCGGATTCCACCGGGCGTGGACGGTGCCGAGCGCCGCGTAGCAGTCGCGGACCGTGTCGACGAGGACCCTGATGCCCACCAGGTCATAGATCTCGGCGAAGTCCCGGCCCCGCACGATCATCTTCTGGTAGACGCTGTAGTAGTGCTTCGGCCGCCCGGTGACGGTGGCCTTGATCCGGGCGGCGCGCAGGTCGGACTGGACCTCGTCGGTCACTATGGCGAGGTATTCGTCGCGCTTGGGGGCCCGCTCGGCGACGAGACGGACGATCTCGTCGTACATCTTGGGGTAGAGGATCGCGAAGGCGAGGTCCTCCAGCTCCCACTTGATGGTGTTCATGCCCAGGCGGTGGGCGAGCGGCGCGTAGATCTCCAGCGTCTCGCGGGCCTTCTTCTCCTGCTTCTCCCGCTTGAGGTAGCGCATGGTGCGCATGTTGTGCAGCCGGTCGGCCAGCTTGATGACGAGGACCCTGGGGTCCTTCGCCATGGCGACGACCATCTTGCGTACGGTCTCGGCCTGCGCGGCCTCACCGAACTTGACCTTGTCCAGCTTGGTGACGCCGTCGACGAGCAGCGCGACCTGGTCGCCGAAGTCGAGGCGCAGGGTGTCCAGGCCGTACTCGGTGTCCTCGACGGTGTCGTGCAGCAGGCCCGCCATCAGGGTGGCCGGATCCATGCCCAGCTCGGCCAGGATCGTCGTCACGGCCAGCGGATGCGTGATGTACGGGTCGCCGCTCTTGCGCTTCTGGCCGCGGTGCCAGCGTTCGGCGACCTGGTAGGCCCGCTCGATCTGGCGCAGCGTGGCGGTCTCGATCTTGGGGTCATTGCCTCGGACGGTGCGCAGCAGCGGTTCGAGGACCGGGTTGTACGGGCTGGAGCGCTGCACACCCAGTCGGGCGAGGCGGGCCCGGACGCGGTTGGAGGAGCCGCCCGAGCGGGTCGCCGAACCGGCCGGGGCGAGGGGCTTCGCGGCGGGCCTGGCCGGGGTCTTGGACGCGGGCTCGGCGGGGGCCGGGGCGGCGGGTGCGGCGGCGGGCTTCGCGGACGCCGGGGCCGGGCTCCCCGGGGTGGCCGGCCGCGCGGGCCCGCCGGGCTTCGCGGGGGTGGCGGAGGCGGGAGCCGGGGCCTGCGGGGAGCTGCCGGACGGCTCACGCGGCGCGGGCTCCGGCGCACCCGAGGGCTTGGCCTTCTCGGGCGTTGCGGGGGCCGCCGCGGGCTTTTCGGGCTGCGGGGCGGCGGCTGGCTGGGCCTCGTCTGGCAAGAGCGCTCCTCGTGCGGATCCGGGGTACCCGGAAGCCCATGGTATCGACCCCCCGGCCGGACCTCGCCCGGGGACCGCGGGAGCCCCTGTCGACGCGGAACGGGCACCCGGTGTTCCCGGGTGCCCGTTCCGCGTCGACAGGGGCTCGTGCGGCGGGTGAGCGCCGCCGTGCGGGGCTCAGAGCGTGATCAGTGCCTCCATCGGCGCGCCCCGCAGCGCGGGCTCCAGCCGGGCCCGGCCGGAGAGGAAGCCGAGCTCCATGAGGACCGAGACGCCCACGACCTGAGCGCCGGCCCGCCGGATCAGCTCCAGAGAGGCCTCGGCGGTGCCGCCGGTGGCGAGGACGTCGTCGATGACCATGATCCGGTCGTCCGCGGTGAGGTCCTCGGCGTGGATCTCGATCTCCGCGCTGCCGTACTCCAGCTCGTAGGCCTGCCGGAGCGTGGCTCCGGGCAGCTTCCCGGCCTTGCGGACGGGTACGAAGCCGAGCCCGGCCCGGACCGCGACGGGGGCGGCCAGGATGAAGCCGCGCGCCTCCAGTCCGACGATCTTCGTGGCGCCGTGCCGGACGCACAGCTCCGCGAGGGCGTCGGTCAGCGCCGTGAAGGCGACCGGGTCCGCGAGCAGCGGGGTGATGTCCTTGAAGACCACACCGGGCTTCGGATAGTCGGCCACATCACGGATGCGGCTGAGCAGCAGTTCCCGGGTCGACGCGGTGGTGCTGGTCATCATCGCTTCCCCGGAGTCCGGCCGTGGCCCCCGGGCTGCCGGGGCCGGCCCACGGTGGCACCGGCGGTCTCGGCGTCCTCGGGGAAGGCGTCCTGCGGCTCGTCCTCGCGCTCGTCGTCGGCGGACTCGCCCTTGGCGGCGGCCGCCGCGCGCTTGGCGAGGATCCGCTTCTTCAGCGCCTTCATCTGCGGGTCGCGTTCCTTGAGGTCGGCGACGAGCGGAGTGGCGATGAAGATCGAGGAGTACGCACCGGCGGCGAGACCGACGAACAGCGACAGCGAGATGTCGTTCAGCATGCCCGCGCCGAGGACACCGCCACCGATGAACAGCAGGCCGGCGACCGGCAGCAGCGCCACGACGGTGGTGTTGATGGAACGGACCAGGGTGCTGTTGATCGACCGGTTGGCGATCTCGCTGTAGGTGAAGCGGGTCTGCTTGGTGATCCCCTTCTGGCCCTCCTTGAGGCTGTCGAAGACGACGACCGTGTCGTAGAGGGAGTAACCGAGGATGGTCAGCAGACCGATCACGGTGCCCGGGGTGACCTCGAAGCCGACCAGCGCGTAGACGCCGACCGTGATGGTGATGTCGTGGATCAGGGCGACGAGGGCCGCGATGGCCATCCGCCACTCGAAGGCGATGGCCAGGTAGACCACCACGAGGACCATGAAGATCCCGAGGCCCATCCAGGCCTTGTTGGCGATCTGCTCACCCCAGCTGGGGCCGACCAGGTCCGCGTTGATCTTCTCCGCCGGCACCCCGAGGTCCTGGGAGAGCTGCGTCTTGATCGCGTCGGCCTTGGCCGTGTCGACCTCGGTGATCTGGATGCGCAGACCGCCGTTGCCCAGTTCCTGGACGATCGCCTCGTGGCCGGAGGCCTCCACCGCGGCCTCGTGGGCCTGGGAGCTCGAGATCTTGGCCTTGACGTCGGTCGTGAAGACCGCGCCGCCCTTGAACTCGATGCCCATGTTGAGGCCGCTGACCGCCAGGCCGAGGATGGCCGTGATGGTGATCAGTATCGAGACGCCGTACCAGATCTTGCGCTTGCCGATGAAGTCGTAACCGACCTCGCCGCGGTAGAGCCGGGCGCCGAGATTGCCGAGTCGCGACATCTCACGCCTCCTTCGGGTCGGTGGAAGCGTTGGCACGGCGCGAGCGGCGGAGCGGCGGCTTCGCGCCGAGCCGCTTCGGGTCCAGCCCGGACCAGGGGTTGCCGCTGGAGAAGAACTTCGTCCGGCCCATCAGCGTCATGACGGGCTTGGTGAAGAGGAACACCACGACGACGTCGAGCAGCGTGGTCAGGCCGAGCGTGAACGCGAAGCCCTGGACCTTGCCGACGGTGACCAGGAAGAGCACCGCCGCGGCCAGGAACGACACGAAGTCGGAGACCAGGATGGTGCGCCGGGCACGCGGCCAGGCCCGCTCGATGGCCGGGCGGAGCGTCCGGCCCTCGCGGATCTCGTCACGTACACGTTCGAAGTACACGATGAACGAGTCCGCCGTGATACCGATCGCCACGATCGCACCACAGACCGCCGGCAGGTTCAGCGCGAAGCCGATGGCCGGGCCGAGCAGGGCCATGATCGTGTACGTCAGGATGCCGGACACCAGGAGGCTGAGGAGCGCGATGAACGCGAGCCCGCGGTAGTAGGCCACCAGGTAGATCACGACGAGCGCCAGACCGATGGCACCGGCGATGAGACCCGCCTGGAGCTGCTCGCCGCCGAGGGCGGCGGTCACGGTGGTGACGCTCGCCTCGTCGAAGGTCAGCGGGAGCGCGCCGTACGACAGGATGTTGCCGAGGTCCTCGGCGGACTGCTGGTCGAAGCTTCCGGAGATCTGGGCGTTCTTGCTGAGCGCCGTACGCACGGAGGGCGCGGAGACGACCTCGCCGTCGAGGACGATCGCGAACTGGTTCATCGGCGGCTGCTGCTGCGAGAGCCGCGAGGTGATCGACTGGAACTTCTTGGCGCCGCCGGAGGTGAACTCCATCGACACGATCCACTCGCCGGTGGTCTGGTCGATGGCGCCCTGGGCGTCGTCGACGTCCGCACCGGAGACCTCGGCCGGGCCGAGCACGTACTTCTCGTACTGGCCGGGAGTGTTCGAGCCACAGGCGACGATGGAGTCGGTGGGCTTCGCGTCCTTGCCGGCGTCCGTGCGCTGCTTCGGGTCGGTGCAGTCGAGCTTGGCGAACTGTTCCTGGAGCTTGGCGGTCGCGGGGTCGGCGGACGGCGTCGCGGACGCGTCGGGCGACTTCGACGACTTCGGCTTCGCGGAGTCGGTGGCGCTCGGAGTGGGGTCCTTCTTCAGGGCTCCGGTGACCGCGCGTCCCTGGGTGGTGGCGCTCGCCGACGGCGAGCCGGGGGAGGTGGCCTCGTCGCCCTTGGCCTCGTCACCCTTGGCCTTGTCCCCGGCCTTGGCGGACTCCTCCGCGCTCGGCGTGGCGCTGCCCGAGGGCTTCGCGCTGCCCGTGGGCACCGGCTCCCCGGGGCCGCCGGCCTGGACGGTCAGAACGGGCCGGAAGTAGAGCTGGGCGGTCGTACCGACCTGCTCCCGGGCCTGCTCGGAGTTCGTCCCCTTGGGGATGTTGACGATGATGTTCTTCTCGCCCTGGGTCTGGACCTCGGCCTCGGAGACACCCAGACCGTTGACCCGCCGCTCGATGATGCCGACCGCGGTGTTCATGTTGGTCGGATTGATCGCGTCGGGCTTGCCGGGCTGGCTCTTCGCCTCAAGCGTGATCGAGGTCCCGCCCGCCAGGTCGATACCCAGCCGGGGCGTGGTGTGACCGGACAGGAACATCCCGCCGGTGAGCGCGACCATGGCGATCAGGATCAGAACCAGGGCACGCCCCGGCCTGCTCTGACCACCGGCCGGCCCGCGGCCCTTCTTCGGTGCTGCCACCTTCTCGTTTCTCCCTGTCCAACCGCCCCGCGCCGGGTACGCGCCCGAGCGGCCACGAAGTGTTGTGGGGACCTGCCCCCGCAGAAAACCGCACGGCCCGGGGGACGCCGCGCACCGGTGGGCGTGGCGTCCCCGAATCGTGAACTACTTCGCGTCGGCCTCGCCGTCGGCCTTGCCGTCCTTGGAGTCCTTGGCATCCTTCGCCGCGGCGTCCTCGGTGTCCGCCGGCTCGGCGTCCTCGTCCTCGTCCTTCTTGACCAGGTCGATCTTCGCGTCGTCGTCGCCGGTGAGCGAGGAGGCGTCGTCGGGCACGACCGCGCCGTCGACCTTGAGGTCGTCGTCACCGTGGACGATGCGGTTGTACTCCTCGTCGTCGAGGACGGCACCGATCGAGTTCTTGGCGTAGACGGCGTGGACGCCGGGGGCGACCTCAAGGAGAACCGTGTCGTCGTGAACCTCCTTGACGGTGGCGTACATGCCTCCGATCGTCCGGACGCCGGTGCCGGGCTGCATGTCGTTGCGCATCTGCGCAGCCGCCGCCTGCTTCTTCTTGGCGGACCGGGTCATCAGGAACATGGCCCCGATGAGCACGATGAAGGGGAGGAGAGTCACGATATTCACGGGACGGAAATTCCTTCGCACGACCGCGCTGGAATGCGGCCTGTATATACGGGGGTGGGTACACCGACCTTTAAGGGCGGCATCGGCGGAGTCTAAGCGAGTCCGCATCGATGGAACAACGCCCAGCATCGCACCGTGGTTCCGCTACGGGTCAACCTGTGACGCATCACGCCCCGAAGAGACCCTGTTGTCCCTTTCCGCCGTGCTGCGGAGGTACGAGGCCGAGGTGGGCCCAGGCCGCGGGGGTGGCGACCCGGCCCCGCGGCGTCCTGGCCAGCAGTCCTTCCCGTACGAGGAAGGGCTCGGCGACCTCCTCGACCGTCTCGCGCTCCTCCCCCACGGCGACCGCGAGCGTGGACAGGCCGACCGGCCCGCCGCCGAAGAGTTTCAGCAGGGCGCCGAGGACCGCCCGGTCCAGCCGGTCGAGGCCGCGGGCGTCAACCTCGTACACCTTGAGCGCCGCGGCGGCGATCTCCCGGTCGACCGTGCCGTCGGCCTTGACCTGGGCGTAGTCCCGGACACGGCGCAGCAGCCGGTTGGCGATGCGGGGGGTGCCCCGGGAGCGTCCGGCGATCTCGGCGGCGCCGTCCGCGTCGATGCCGACATCGAGCAGCCGGGCCGAGCGGTGGATCACCCGTTCCAGTTCGGCGGGGGCGTAGAACTCCATGTGCCCGGTGAAGCCGAAGCGGTCGCGCAGCGGGGGCGGCAGCAGACCGGCCCGGGTGGTGGCGCCGACCAGGGTGAACGGCGGAAGTTCGAGCGGGATCGCGGTGGCGCCGGGGCCCTTGCCGACGATGACGTCGACCCGGAAGTCCTCCATCGCCATGTAGAGCATCTCCTCGGCGGGCCGCGACATCCGGTGGATCTCGTCGAGGAAGAGGACCTCGCCCTCCTGGAGGGAGGAGAGGATCGCCGCGAGGTCGCCCGCGTGCTGGATGGCGGGTCCCGAGGTGATCCTGATCGGGGCGTTCATCTCGGCCGCGATGATCATGGACAGAGTGGTCTTGCCGAGCCCGGGAGCACCGGAGAGCAGGACGTGGTCGGCGGTGGCGCCACGGGCGCGGGCCGCCTTGAGGACCAGGTCGAGCTGTTCGCGGACCTTCTCCTGGCCGACGAACTCCTCCAGGTCCTTCGGGCGCAGGGCCGCTTCGACCGCGGTGTCCTCGCCGTCCGCGCCGGCGTCGACCAGCCGCTCGTCGAACTGCGGCACCGGCCGCTCGTCGGTGTCGGGTCCGGTCTCGTCCCAGTTCATTCGGTCAGTCCCGCCTCGGGTGTTTCGGTGCCGGTCAGCGTGCGCGGTTGAGAGTCTGCAGGGCGGCGCGCAGCAGCTGCGGCACGGGGGGCTGAACGCCCTCGGCGACGGCGGCCTCGGCCTGCGGGGCCACGGCGGAGACCGCCTCGTCCGCCTCGCGGGTCGCGTAGCCGAGCCCGATCAGCGCGGCCTGGAGCTGGTCGCGCCAGGCCGGGGTGACGGGGGTGCCGACGCCCTGCTGGCCGATGTGGGCGCCGACGGGCTCGCCGAGCCGGTCCTTCAGCTCCAGCAGCAGCTTCTGGGCGCCCTTCTTGCCGATGCCCGGGACGACGGTGAGCGCCTTCTCGTCGCCGGTGGAGACCGCCAGGCGCAGCGCGTCCGGGCTGTGGGTGGCGAGCATGGCCTGGGCCAGCCGGGGGCCGACGCCGCTGGCGGTCTGGAGCAGCTCGAAGACCCGGCGCTCGTCGTCGTCGGCGAAGCCGTAGAGCGTGAGCGAGTCCTCCCGTACGACGAGGGAGGTGGCGAGCCTGGCCTCCTTGCCGACGCGCAGATCCGTGAGGGTGTTCGGGGCGCACTGGACGGCCATGCCGATCCCGCCGACCTCGATCACGGCCGTGGTCGGGGTGACGGCGGCCACCGGGCCGGAGACGAAGGCGATCATGCGGTACGGCCTTTCAGCGTGCGGTGGGCGGCGACGGCCTGCTGGAGTCGGTTCTGGGCGGGTGCGCGCCAGATGTGGCAGATGGCGAGCGCGAGGGCGTCGGCGGCGTCGGCGGGCTTGGGCGGCGCGTCCAGCCGGAGCAGCCGGGTCACCATGGCGCCGACCTGTGCCTTGTCCGCGCGGCCGGAACCGGTGACGGCGGCCTTGACCTCGCTGGGGGTGTGCAGGGCGACGGGGATGCCGCGCCGGGAGGCGCAGAGCATGGCGACCGCGCTGGCCTGGGCGGTGCCCATCACCGTACGGACGTTGTGCTGGGCGAACACCCGCTCCACGGCGACGAACTGGGGGCGGTGTTCGTCGAGCCACTGCTCGATGCCCCGCTCGATGTCGACCAGCCGATGCCCCAGTTCGGCGTCGGAGGAGGTGCGGACGACACCGACGCCGATCATGGTCAGCGGGCGGCCCGCGACCCCCTCGACGACACCGACACCGCACCGGGTCAGCCCCGGGTCCACGCCGAGTACCCGCATGGAGCCCCCTGTCCTCACCACTCGGTCAACTGTTCTGGCAGGCTATCGGCTCGCACCGACAATGCGACGGGCCGACGGGGTGTGTCCCCGTCGGCCCGTCCGCAGAAGCCGTTCCGCCGATCGCGCCTCAGGCGTCGACCTTCTCCATGACCTCGTCGGACACGTCGAAGTTCGCGAAGACGTTCTGCACGTCGTCGCTGTCCTCCAGCGCGTCGATGAGCTTGAAGATCTTGCGCGCGCCCTCCTCGTCGAGGTCGACCTGCATGGTGGGCAGGAAGTTGGCCTCGGCGGAGTCGTAGTCGATGCCGGCCTCCTGGAGCGCGGTACGGACCGCGACCATGTCGGTGGCCTCGCTGACGACCTCGAAGGTCTCACCGAGGTCGTTGACCTCCTCGGCGCCCGCGTCGAGCACCGCACCGAGGACGTCGTCCTCGGACAGCTCGCCCTTGGGGACGATGACGACGCCCTTGCGGTTGAAGAGGTACGAGACGGAGCCCGGGTCGGCCATCGAGCCGCCGTTGCGGGTCATCGCGACACGTACGTCGGAGGCGGCGCGGTTGCGGTTGTCGGTGAGGCACTCGATGAGCACCGCGACACCGTTGGGGCCGTAGCCTTCGTACATGATCGTCTCGTAGTCGGCGCCGCCCGCTTCGAGACCGCCTCCGCGCTTGACCGCGGAGTCGATGTTCTTGTTCGGGACGGAGCTCTTCTTCGCCTTCTGGATGGCGTCGACGAGCGTCGGGTTGCCCTCGGGGTCCACACCGCCGGAACGGGCCGCGACCTCGATGTTCTTGATCAGCTTTGCGAAGAGCTTGCCGCGCTTGGCGTCAATCACGGCCTTCTTGTGCTTCGTCGTAGCCCATTTAGAGTGGCCGGACATCTGCCTTCTCCTTCGCGTCACCAAAATCGATCCGAACCCGAGAGATCCTACCGGGATCCGGTCAGCCGACTGCGCGCACCATGTCGACGAAGAGCGCGTGAACCCGGTGATCTCCGGTCAGTTCCGGGTGGAACGACGTGGCCAGGGCGTTTCCCTGCCGTACGGCGACAATATGGCCGCCGTGCACGGCGATGACATCCGCCGCGGCCCCGATGGATTCGACCCAGGGCGCCCGGATGAAGACGCCCTCGACCGGGCCGCCCGCTATGCCGTCGACCTCGACCGCGGCCTCGAAGGACTCGTTCTGCCGCCCGAAGGCGTTGCGGCGCACGATCATGTCGATGCCGCCGACGGTCTCCTGGCCCGACCGGGGGTCGAGGATCTTGTCGGCGAGCAGGATCATTCCGGCGCAGGTGCCGTAGACCGGCATCCCCGCCCGTACCCGCTCGCGCAGGGGTTCCAGCATGCCGAACAGGACGGCGAGCTTGGACATGGTGGTGGATTCGCCGCCGGGTATGACGAGGCCGTCGACCTCGGCGAGCTCTTCGGGGCGCCGGACCGGCCTGGCCAGGGCATCGGCCGAGGCCAGGGCGATCAGGTGCTCCCGTACGTCGCCCTGGAGGGCCAGGACTCCGATCACAGGGGTGTCGCTCATCGGTGGCTACCAGCCACGGTTCGCGTAGCGCTCGGCCTCGGGCAGCGTGTCGCAGTTGATGCCGACCATGGCCTCGCCCAGGTTGCGGGAGGCGTCCGCGATGACCTTCGGGTCGTCGTAGAAGGTGGTGGCCTTGACGATGGCGGCCGCGCGCTTGGCGGGGTCGCCGGACTTGAAGATGCCGGAGCCGACGAAGACGCCCTCGGCACCGAGCTGACGCATCAGAGCGGCGTCGGCGGGGGTGGCCACGCCACCGGCGGAGAACAGGACGACGGGCAGCTTGCCGAGCTCGGCGACCTCCTTGACCAGCTCGTACGGGGCGCGCAGATCCTTGGCGGCGGCGTACAGCTCGTTGTTGTCGTAGCCGCGCAGCCGGGCGATCTCGTTCTTGATCTGGCGCAGGTGGCGGACGGCCTCGACGACGTTGCCGGTGCCGGCCTCGCCCTTGGAGCGGATCATCGCCGCGCCCTCGGCGATCCGGCGCAGGGCCTCGCCCAGGTTGGTGGCGCCGCAGACGAAGGGGGTGGTGAAGGCGAACTTGTCGCTGTGGTTGACCTCGTCGGCCGGGGTGAGGACCTCGGACTCGTCGATGTAGTCGACGCCGAGGGACTGGAGGACCTGGGCCTCGACGAAGTGGCCGATGCGGGACTTGGCCATGACGGGGATGGAGACGGCCGCGATGATCTCCTCGATCATGTTGGGGTCGGACATCCGGGCCACTCCGCCGTCCTTGCGGATGTCGGCGGGCACCCGCTCCAGGGCCATGACGGCCACGGCGCCCGCGTCCTCGGCGATCTTCGCCTGCTCGGCGTCGACGACGTCCATGATCACGCCGCCCTTGAGCTGCTCGGCCATGCCGCGCTTGACGCGGGCGGTGCCGGTGGCGGGGGACTCGGCGGACTGCGGGGTGCTGGGAAGCGTGGACACGGGACCTCACTCGGTGAAAAGACGCTGGTTTCTGCAGCACCGAGCAAACGCTCCGGAACCAGTCCACAGCAAGGGCCAATGGACAGCCCGTGGCCCGTTTTCCCGCCGCGCACCGTCACCCTTCCCCGCGGGGCGCGGCCTTGACGGCGCGGTCCTGACGCCATGGTCTTGGCACCGCGGCCTCGACGCCGCGGCCTCGACGGCGTCGGCGTTCAGGTCCCCGGGCGGTCCGCGAGGGCCACCGGCGGCGCGTCGTCCATCTCGAAGGCGAGCGGGAACGGCGCGTGCCCGGCCAGCCGGAACAGCCGTACCGTACGGTGCCTGCGCAGGGCGCGGGCCGCCCGCACGGCGTCGTTGTGGAAGCGCCTGGCCATCGGCACCCGGCGCACGGCGGCGGCCAGTTCGGTGGCGGCCTCCTCGCCGCCGGGGATCTCCTTCACCGTCTCGACCTGGGCCGGTTCGCCGAAGACGGCCCGCAGCGCCGTGCTCAGCTCGCTCTCGGCGACCTCCCGCTGGTCCTCCTCGGCCTGCCGGGCGGCGTGCGCGGCCTCGTAGAGGACGATCGACGCGGCGGGGTCGAGGACGCCCGAGGTGGCCAGTTCCTGGGTGACCGAGGCGCGGCGCAGCAGTTGGGCGTCGAGCGCGGCCCGCGCCGCGTCGATGCGCGTGTGCAGCCGGTCGAGCCTGCCGGCCGTCCAGCTGAGGTACAGGCCGATCGCGAAGAGCGCGACGGCGATCCAGATGAGGGTTTCGGTCACCGCGCAAAGGCTACCGTCGGGCAGGCCGCACCCTGCCCTCCGGCCGTGACGGGGCGGGCGCCGGGGTCAGTCCCAGCGGTCCTGGTTGAGGAAACGGGCCACTCCGCGCCAGGAGTTGGGGCCCATCTCGCCGTCGATGGGGCCGGTGTAGCCGTGGGCGGCGGCGAGCCGCTGGAGGGCGGCCCAGGTGTGGGGGCCGGGTTCGCCGTCGATGGGGCCCGCATAGCCGTAGTGGTCGCGGAGGTTGCGCTGGAGGGCCGCGTACGTGTTCGCGCCGGGGTCGCCGTCGACGGGACCGGTGTAACCGGACTCGATGGAGAGCCAGCGCTGGGCCCGCTGCCAGAAGACGGTGCCGGGTTCGCCGTCCTGTTCGGTGCTCGTCTTGGGCAGGCCGCCGCCGGAGCCGCCGCCGAGGTAGACCAGCGGGTCGATCCGGACCCCGTTGGGATCGATCATGTGCCAGTGCAGGTGGGGTCCGGTGGACGAGCCCGAGCCGGGTGCGCCGGGCTGCCCGCCGGAGAGTCCGACGATGCCCCCGGTGCCCACGGAGGCGCCGTCGGCCAGCAGGAACTGCGACAGGTGCATGTACTGCGTGCGGTACCCGTTGTCGTGGTGGATCGTGACGGTGTGGCCGCCGGTGCCGTTGTCCGGGATGTTGCGGACGGTGCCGCCGCCCGAGGCGGGCAGTCGCGTACCGACTCCCATACCGAAGTCGATGCCGCCCAGCGAACCGTCGTTGAGGTGGTCCTGCCAGGTGCCGGTGACCGGGTAGCCAGCGAACGGGTTGTAGAAGGAGACGGCGTACGCGGCACGGGTGCCGAACAGGCCCGCGCCCGCGGTGATCCCGATGGCCGCCGCCGTCCCGCGCAGCAGCGTTCTCCTGGTGGGGCGGCGGTCGTGGCCGCCCAGTGACCCGGTCATGGTGGTTCTCCTCGGGGAGGTGTGGACTTCTCAGGTGTGGGCCTTGTCATGCCCACACCCAAGGAATCCATGCCTCCCGGCCCGGCTGTCTGTCGTCCCGGCCGGTATCCGCGCCCGGCCGTCAGTCCCGGGCCGACCCGAACCGCGCCCGCAGGCCCGTCCGTTCGTCGGCCGCCACCGACGCCGCACCGTCCGTCACCGTCTCGTACACCGCGAGGATGTCCGCCCCCACCGTCGCCCAGTCGAAGCGCCGCACATGCTCGCTGCCCCGCTCACGCAGCTCCGCACGCCGCTCGGGGTCGCCCAGCAGCCGGATCGCCGCACCGGCCAGCGCGTCGGCGTCCTCGTTGGCGAACAGCTCGCCCGCCGCCCCCTGGTCCAGCACCTGGGCGAAGGCGTCCAGGTCGCTCGCCAGGACGGGTGCGCCCGCCGACAGGGCCTCCACCAGGATGATCCCGAAGCTCTCGCCGCCGGTGTTCGGCGCGACGTACACATCGACGCTGCGCAGCAGCCGCGCCTTGTCCTCGTCGCTCACCATGCCGAGGAACTCGACGCGCTCGCGCATCGGTGCGGGCAGCGAGGCCACCGCCTCCTCCTCGTCGCCGCGCCCCGCGACCAGCAGCCTGGTTCCCGGACGTGCGGCCAGGATGGCGGGCAGCGCCTTCATCAGGACCGGCAGGCCCTTGCGGGGCTCGTCGATCCGGCCGATGAAGCCGATCGTCCCGCCCTGCCACTCGGCCCGGGGCTCGGCCTTCGCGAAGAATCCGACGTCGACACCGTTGGGAATGACGACGGCGTCGCCGCCGAGGTGCTCCACCAGGGTCCGCCGCGCGTACTCGCTCACCGCGATCCGCGCGCTGATCTTCTCCAGCGCGGGCTGGAGGATCGGATACGCGGCGATCATCGCCCGGGAGCGCGGATTGGACGTGTGGAACGTGGCGACGATGGGCCCCTGCGCGGCCCAGCAGGCCAGCAGGCCCAGTGACGGCGAGGTCGGCTCATGGATGTGGATCACGTCGAAGGTGCCGTCGTGCAGCCAGCGGCGCACCCGCGCGGCCGACAGGAAACCGAAGTTCAGCCGGGCCACCGAGCCGTTGTACGGCACGGGAACGGCCCGGCCGGCCGACACCACGTACGGCGGCAGCGGGGTCTCGTCGTCCGCGGGCGCCAGCACGGAGACCTGGTGGCCGAGGCGGATCAGATGCTCGGCCAGGTCCCGGATGTGGAACTGCACCCCGCCGGGTACGTCCCAGGAGTACGGGCAGACGATGCCGATCTTCACGGCTGTTCCCCCCGGGGGTCCAGGTCGTCGAGCCAGAGCCGCTGCAGCATGTGCCAGTCCTGCGGGTGCTCGGCGATGCCGAGGGCGAAGGCGTCGGCCAGCGCCTGTGTCATCAGGGACGTCCTCTCGCCGCGGCCGCCGGTGTCCGGCACCTCGACCGGCGGGTGGATCCGGGCCTTCATCACGGGCGTCCCGTCGTACGAGAGCGTGACCGGGAGCAGCAGCGCGCCGGTCTGCTGGGCCAGCAGCGCCGGCCCCGCGGGCATCCGGGCCGCCGCGCCGAAGAAGGTCACCTCGACCCCGGAGGCCGACAGATCGCGGTCGGCGACCAGGCAGACCAGCCCGCCCGCGCGCAGCCGCCGGGCCAGGGTGCCGAAGGCCGCCCCGCCGTTGTGCGGCAGGACCTCCATGCCCAGGCCCTCACGGTAGGCCACGAAGCGGTCGTAGAGCGTCTCGGGCTTGAGCCGCTCGGCGACCGTCGTGAACGGCACCTTGAGATCGGTGGTGACCCAGGCACCCGCGAGGTCCCAGTTGCCCAGGTGCGGCAGCGCCAGAATCACGCCGCGCCCGGCGTCCAGGCCCTCGGTCAGCCGGTGGGCGTCCGTGACGTCGATGCTGTCCTTGATCCGCTGCGGACTCCAGGTCGGCAGCCGGAACGACTCCATCCAGTAGCGCATGTACGAGCGCATCCCGGCCTTGGACAGGGCGGCGAGCCGGGCCGGACTCGCGTCCGGCACCACGCGCGCCAGGTTCGACTCCAGCCGCAGGACGCTCTTGCCCCGCCGCTTCCACACCCGGTCGGCGATGGTGCGGAAGAGGGCCTGGGCCGCGGGCTCGGGAAGTTTCTTCACCGCGCCCCAGCCGAGCCCGTACAGCCCGTCGGTCAGCCGTCCCCTCAGCCGGGACACGGTGCCGCTCACGGTGCGGCCCCGCTCCCCTGCTCCGCCGTACCCCCGGCGGCCGCGGCGGCGTCCGCCTCGGCGGACTCGCGGCGTACGGTCACCACGCGCTGGATCAGCGTCACGAGGCTGCCCGCGGCGACGATCCACAGCGCGATCGGCAGCAGGACGTCGACCCCCGGCACACCGAACGTGTGCAGACCGGCCAGGCCCGCCGCGACCAGCGAGATCACCAGTCGCTCGGCGCGCTCCACCAGACCGTTCACCGCGACCGGCAGACCGATCGACTCGCCGCGCGCCTTCGTGTACGAGACCACCTGGCCGCTGGCCAGGCAGAAGATCGCGACGGCGCACAGCACGTTGTCGTCACCGCCGCCCGCGTACCACAGGGCGAACCCGCCGAAGATCGCCCCGTCGGCGACCCGGTCGAGCGTCGAGTCGAGGAACGCGCCCCACCGGCTGGAGATCCCGGCCTGCCGCGCCATATTGCCGTCGACGAGGTCGGAGAACACGAAGACCGTGATGACGATCGTGCCCCAGAAGAACTCCCCCATCGGGAAGAAGACCAGCGCGCCTGCCATCACTCCGGCCGTGCCGATGAGAGTGACCGCGTCGGGGCTGACCCCGAGACGGAGCAGCAGAGCGGCGAACGGTGTGAGGACACGCGTAAAAAATGCACGCGCGTACTTGTTCAGCATGGCCTTCCCGAGGGTTCGGTTGGCCGAGCGGCCCTTTCGGCCACCGGCTGGCCCATCGTAGTCACGACCCGTGCGCTCCACCGGACGGGCACCCGCCGCTGCGGGGGTGTCTTCTCCCTCACCGTCGCTCACCCACGGTGTACCGCCGCGCTCACGCACGGCCTCCCGGCTCGACGGCGCACGGCCCGCGGTCGCGCCCCGGCGCACCACGTACGGCCGCGCCGGCGCACCACGTACGGCCGCGCCGGGGCGCGACGTATGGACGCGGCACGGCCGGAGTGGAAAGCTCGGATTACGGCCCACCCCACGGCGGGGAGCCCGCTCTCCGTCGCGGGGCGGGCCGCAGACACCGCGGGCGTCGCCGAAGCCGCCGCGGCGGCTCCCCCGTGCCCGTGACCGATCTCCCCCACCTCGCGGACGGATCTCTCTCCCGCACCGCGCACTCAGCCGGGAGGCACACCTCATGGGCGCCACATCGCACGCACACCCCGGAGCCGCCGGAAGGGCACCGGCGGCCGACCACCCCTCCTCCCTGCGAAACGTGGTGCTGGTCGGCCACAGCGGATCGGGAAAGACCACCCTGGTCGAGGCCCTGGCCCTGGCGGCGGGCGCCGTCAACCGGGCCGGCCGGGTCGAGGACGGCGCGACGGTCTCCGACTACGACGAGATGGAGCACCGCAGGCACCGGTCCGTACAGCTCTCCCTGGTCCCCGTCGAATGGGGCGACCACCGGATCAATCTGCTGGACACCCCCGGCTACGCGGACTTCGTCGGGGAACTCAGGGCCGGTCTGCGCGCGGCGGACGCGGCCCTCTTCATCGTCTCGGCCGCCCAGGAGGCGGACGCCGTGGCCGGTACCACCCGCGCCGTGTGGGAGGAATGCGCGCTGGTCGGCATGCCCCGGGCGATCGTCGTCACCCACCTCGACACCGCGCGCACCTCCTTCGACGACATGACCCGGATCTGCGCGGAGATCTTCGGCGGCGACGACCCCGACGCCGTACTCCCGCTGTATCTGCCCATCCAGGGCCCCGAGGGCCCGGACGGCCACGCCCCGCTCACCGGACTCACCGGCCTGCTCACCGAGCGGGTCCTCGACTACTCCGGCGGCGAACGGAAGGAGAGCGCACCCGTCGGCGGCCGGCGCGAACAGCTGCGGGAGGCCCGCGACCGGCTGATCGAGGGGATCATCGCCGAGAGCGAGGACGAGACCCTGATGGACCGCTATCTCGGCGGCGGCGACATCAGCACCCGGACGCTCATCGACGACCTCGAACGCGCCGTCGCACGCGGCACCTTCCACCCCGTCCTCACCGCCGCCCCCGCGCCGGAGGGCGCCCGCCAGGGCATCGGCACCGTCGAGCTCCTGGAACTGATCACCCGCGGTTTCCCCGCCCCGCCGGAACGCGTCCTGCCCGCCGTGACCACCCCCGGGGGCGAACCCCGTCCGGCCCCGGTGTGCGATCCGGAGGGTCCCCTGCTGGCCGAGGTCGTCAAGACCTCCTCCGACCCGTACGTGGGCCGGATCTCGCTCGTCCGTGTCTTCTCGGGCACGCTGCGCCCCTACGACACCGTCCATGTCCGCGGCCTCGGGCCCACGGGCGGCGGCCATGAGCCGCGCCCCTGCCATGACGCGGAGGTCCGGATCGGCGCGCTCTCCTCCCCGTTCGGCAAACAGCAGCGCACCCTGGACCGGTGCGTCGCCGGCGACCTCGCCTGTGTCACCGGGCTGGGCGGCGCCGAGACCGGCGACACCCTGTCCCCCGTGGACGATCCGGTCCTCATCGAGCCCTGGAGCATGCCCGATCCGCTGCTCCCGCTCGCCGTCCGGGCCCACAGCAAGGCCGACGAGGACAAGCTCTCCCAGGGCCTGGCCCGGCTGGTCGCCGAGGACCCCACCATGCGCCTGGAACAGAACCCCGACACCCACCAGGTCGTCCTGTGGTGCCTGGGCGAGGCCCATCAGGACGTCGCGCTGGAGCGCCTGCGCAGCCGGTACGGCGTCAACGTCGACGCCGTACCGCACCTGGTCCCGCTGCGGGAGACCTTCGCCGGTCCCGCGTCCGGCCGCGGCCGGCACGTCAAGCAGTCCGGCGGCCACGGCCAGTACGCCGTCTGCGAGATCGAGGTCGAGCCGCTGCCCTCCGGCACCGGTATCGAGTTCGTCGACAAGGTGGTCGGCGGGTCGGTACCCCGCCAGTTCGTCTCCTCCGTCGAGAAGGGCGTCCGGGCCCAGGCCGCCCGCGGACTCGTCGCCGGGCACCCGCTGGTCGATCTGCGCGTCACCCTGCTGAACGGCAAGGCGCACTCGGTGGACTCCTCCGACGCCGCCTTCCAGACCGCCGGCGCGCTGGCGCTGCGCGAGGCCGCCGCGGAGACCCGTATCCAGCTCCTGGAACCGGTCGCCGAGGTCCGGGTCCTGGTACCCGACGACTACGTGGGCCCCGTGATGAGCGACCTCTCGGGACGCCGCGGCCGGGTCGTCGGCACCGAGCAGGCCGGCGGCGGACGCACCCTCGTACGGGCCGAGGTGCCGGAGATCGAGATCGGCCGGTACGCCGTCGACCTGCGCTCCCTGTCGCACGGCACCGGCCGCTTCGACCGCTCGTACGCCCGGCACGAAGCGATGCCGCACCGGCTCGCCGACCGTGTCCGCGAGGAGACGAAGGACGGCGGGTGAGCGGCGGCCGGGACGAGCGGCGAGGGGGACGAGCGGCGAGGGGGACGAGCGAGGGACGAGCGGCGAGGGGGACGAGCGGCGAGGGGGACGAGCGAGGGACGAGCGGGCAGCGAGCGCGGAGCGGGACGAGCGGGCAGCGACGACGGCTCGGCACTTGCACGGCAGCATGCGCGGCGCATACGGGGCGCACGCGCCGCGGTGTGCGGCGCATGCCTGACGGAGTGTCGCAATCACTGCCGGCCCCCGACCGGGGACCGGGCGGTGTCGCGATCCGGACGCTACGCTGTGGTCGCAGCTCAGAAGGTATGCCGCGTACGGTAGTTGGGCACACCCGCAGGAGCAGACCATGCGGCGAGTGGGGGCGACAGTGGCCAACGACGGATTCGACTTTTCACCCGGAGCGCAGATTCCGCTGCAGGGATCGGGCGGACAGGCGGTGGCGACCAACGCCCTGGCCTCCGCCGCGTACCGCGACAGCCCGGTGGAGAAGATCCTCGAAGCCAACAGCGAGTGGCACAAGTCCGAAGTGAAGCCGGGCTCCTCCAAGCTCTTCAAGTCCGACTATTTCAAGCCGAATCTTGGCGAGGCGTTCGCCCGTGCCGTCCAGGAAAGGATGCTGGGAGGCGCCCGCGGCGCGCTCATCCAGTCCTTCGGCACCGACCCTCAGACCGTGGTCGAGCACTGCCTCTCCGCGAGCAGACTGCGCAAGGCCCGGGACACCCGGCTGACCCTGGTCACCGGGGTGTTCGGCATCCTGTTCCTGCCCGGACTGCTGGCGTGGGTCCTGGTCTTCCGGGGGCGCGACGCTCTCAACAAGTCCAAGGACAAGGTCTTCCGGTCGGTGGGCACCGCCCTCCTGTTCGCCTTCGGCATCGGCGCCCTGATCCTCCTGGTCAAGCTGCCCCTGGACGGAATCCTGGCGTTCTACCTGCGCGGCACGATCATCGCCCCGGTGATCGGCTGGCTCGTCGCGAAACGGATCGCGGAGGCCTCCGCCAAGGACATGCGGGCCCGCTGGGAGGGGCTTCTGTCCGGTGGCGGCGTCGTGGCCAAGATCCCCGAGGCCGTACCGAAGAACCCCAACGAGACGGCCCGTGAGGCGCTGCGCCAGGGCCTGGAGAAGCTCTCCGCCGAGCAGCAGTCCAACTCGGTCTTCTACGCCGGCCCCAAGGGTGTCCTCGGGATGGGCACCCGCTGGGGCAGCTGGCAGCTCGCGGAGGAACTGGTCGCCAAGGACCCGTCCAAGGAGATCCACCAGTTCCGCAGCTGGGACCTGATCAGGATCATCCACGACCAGCTGAAGATGCTGGAGCGCGGACCGCTGAACACCGGCGGCTTCCCCACCCCGTCCGTCAAGCACTGGATCGTGTCGCCCGTGGGCGAGAACGCGGGGTCGGTCTCCCGCCCCGACGGCGAGGACGTCGCCACCTTCCAGGTCAAACCGCACGAGATACAGCGGATCTGCAACCACCAGCAGTTCGGCAGCGGTGACCGTCACTACCTCGGTGTCCAGTTCACGCTCTGGGACGGACAGCTCGTGATCACCATGATGATCACCGTCACCGTGCTCCACGAGACCCTGCGCATCGAGGTGACCGGGCACGCGCTCGGCCCGGTCCACGGGCTCTTCCTGTCCAAGCCGGAGGAGAAGTCCCGGACGGTCAACAAGACCGTCAGGTTCTGGGAGACCCGCAAGATCCAGCTGCCGCTGGTCGACGCGACCGAGGTGGTGCGGCTCGCGCTGCGCGCCCCGCTGACCTGGTACCCGCCGCTCCTGGACTACCTCGGCGGCAAGATCGTCCTCCCGGAACCCTTCGGCCTGCGCCACGCCTGGGCCGCCAAGCCGTGGAACCACCGCTTCATGGCGGACGACGCGATGCGCGCCGCGACCCCCGTCCTGCGCGTCGTGCACTCGGCGGCGATGCGGGTCCTCGCGGAGCACGGCGTCGACACCGAGCGCTTCGACAACCGCTCGATGGTGCTGAGCGGCATGGTGCAGGACCCGTCGCCGAAGAAGGCGGACGTCTACGACGCGTAGGAACGCGCGTACGGGTGCCGGCACACGCGGGTCCGTACGGACAAACCGTGGGGCGCCCCCGGCCGGATCGCCGGGGGCGCCCCACGTCCGTCGCGCGGCGCGGCTCAGCCGGCCGGAAGCTCCCCGGCGGGCCAGGCGTCGGCCAGCATCGACCGGGTGTCCCCGAGCAGCTGCGGCAGCACCTTGGTGTGACCGACCACCGGCATGAAGTTGGTGTCCCCGCCCCAGCGCGGCACCAGGTGCTGGTGCAGATGCGCGGCGATGCCCGCCCCGGCCACCGACCCCTGGTTCATCCCGATGTTGAACCCGTGGGCCCCGGACGCCGCCCGCAGCGCGACCATCGCGCGCTTGGTGAAGCCGGCCAGCTCCGCGGTCTCCGGACCGTTCAGTTCCGTGTAGTCGGCCACATGCCGGTAGGGCACGATCATCAGATGGCCGCCGTTGTACGGGTACAGGTTCAGCACGGCATAGACGCTCTCGCCGCGTGCGACGATGAGCCCGTCCTCGTCCGATTTGGCCGGGATCACGCAGAACGGACAGCCGTCCTCGGCGCCCGGACCGCTCGGCTTGTTCTCACCCTGGATGTACGCCATCCGATGGGGCGTCCACAGGCGCTGGAATGCGTCGGGCGTCCCCACTCCGATCTGCTGCTCCGGCTCACTCGTCATGCCGATCAGCATATTGCTTCACCCCCGCCGAGCGTGTCGCCGGGGCTGCCCCGGTCCGCGCCCCGCGAGGCTGAGCACATGAGCAACCGACCGGCCGGCGCGGCCGCCCCCGAGCAGACCCGCTGGGAGCAGCGCACGGAAGTACCGCTGTTCCTGGCCTCCGTGGTCTTCCTCCTCGGCTACGCGGTCCGCGTCCTCGCACCCCATGACACCGGGCCCTGGCCCGACATCGGCCTCACCCTGGTCTGCTCGACCTGGCTGCTCTTCGTCGTGGACTACCTCGTGCGGCTCCGGCAGAGCGGCCTCGGCGCGCGTTTCGTCCGCGTGCACTGGCTCGACACGCTGGTGCTCGCGCTGCCGCTGCTGCGCCCGCTGCGGGTGATCCGGATCTACACGGCGGTGCAGAACCGCCGTGACCGGCCGCGGCTGAACCTGTACGCCCGGGTGATGTCCTACGCCGGCCTGAGCGCCGTACTCCTCGGGTTCGCCGCCGCCCTGGCCGTGTACCACCAGGAGCACACGGCCGCCGGGGCCACGATCCTTACCTTCGGGGACGCGGCGTGGTGGGCCTGCGAGACGCTGACCACGGTCGGATACGGGGATGTCTCACCGGTCACCCCGGGCGGCCGGGTCATCGCCGCCATGCTGATGGCCTGCGGGCTGGGGCTGCTGGGGGCGGTGACGGGTTCGTTCTCGTCATGGCTGCTGCAGGTGTTCACCCGGGAGGACGAGAAGGGGCCCTCGGGGAGTCGGTGACTCCCCGAGGGCCCCTCGTACGGCCTCGTGCGGGACCGGACCCGGCCCCCGGTGCGGGATCAGACCTGGACGCGGTCCTCGACGGCCTTCGCGATCTTCGCCAGGGCCTCGTCGAGCGGGATGCCGTTCTCCTGCGAGCCGTCGCGGTAGCGGAAGGAGACGGCGCCGTTGGCCATGTCCTCGTCGCCCGCGATGAGCATGAAGGGGACCTTGGCCTTCTGCTGGTTCCGGATCTTCTTCTGCATCCGGTCGGAGGAGGCGTCCACCTCGACCCGCAGGCCCTGCTTCCGCGCCTTGGCGGCGAACTCCTGGAGGTAGGGGATGTGGGCGTCACCGATCGGGATGCCGACCGCCTGGACCGGGGCCAGCCAGACCGGGAACGCCCCCGCGTAGTGCTCCAGGAGCACCGCGAAGAAGCGCTCGATGGAACCGAACAGGGCACGGTGGATCATGACCGGGCGCTGCTTGGTGCCGTCGGGGCCGGTGTACTCCAGGTCGAAGCGCTCCGGGAGGTTGAAGTCGAGCTGCACGGTCGACATCTGCCAGGTACGGCCGATGGCGTCCTTGCACTGCACCGAGATCTTCGGGCCGTAGAACGCGGCGCCGCCCGGGTCCGGGACCAGCGGGAGGCCCTGCTTCTCGGCGACCTGGCGCAGCGTCTCGGTGGCCTCTTCCCAGACCTCGTCCGAGCCGACGAACTTCTCCGGGTCCTTGGTGGAGAGCTCCAGATAGAAGTCGGTGAGCCCGTAGTCGCGGAGCAGGTTCAGGACGAAGGTGAGTGTCCTGTCCAGCTCCTCGGCCATCTGCTCCTTGGTGCAGTAGATGTGCGCGTCGTCCTGGGTGAAGCCGCGGGAGCGGGTCAGGCCGTGCACGACGCCCGACTTCTCGTACCGGTACACCGTGCCGAACTCGAAGAGGCGCAGGGGCAGTTCACGGTAGGAACGGCCACGCGCGTCGAAGATCAGGTTGTGCATCGGGCAGTTCATCGGCTTGAGGTAGTAGTCCACCCCGTCGTCGAGCTGCATGGGCGGGTACATGCCGTCGGCGTACCAGTCCAGGTGACCGGACTTCTCGAAGAGCTTGCCCTTGGTGGCGTGGGGGCTGTAGACGAACTCGTAGCCCTCCTCCTCGTGGCGGCGGCGCGAGTAGTCCTCCATGGCCCGGCGGATGATGCCGCCCTTGGGGTGGAAGACCGCGAGCCCGGGGCCGATCTCGTCCGGGAAGGAGAAGAGGTCCAGCTCGTTGCCGAGCTTGCGGTGGTCGCGCTTGGCGGCCTCCTCCAGGAACTCCAGGTGCGCCTTCAGCTCGTCCTTGGTGGGCCAGGCGGTGCCGTAGATGCGCTGGAGCATCGGGTTCTTCTCGCTGCCCCGCCAGTAGGCCGCGGCGTTCCGCATCAGCTTGAACGCGGGGATGAACCGGGTGGTGGGCAGGTGCGGTCCCCGGCAGAGGTCCTTCCAGCACAGCTCCCCGGACTTGGGGTCCAGGTTGTCGTAGATGGTCAGCTCGCCGCCGCCCACCTCGACATCCGCGCCGTCGTCGGAGGAGGCGGAACCCTTGATGCCGATGAGCTCCAGCTTGTACGGCTCGTCGGCCAGCTCCTCGCGGGCGGCCTCGTCGGTGACGACCCGGCGGGAGAACCGCTGCCCCCGCTTCTGGATCTCCTGCATCTTCTTCTCGATGGCCTTGAGGTCCTCGGGCGTGAACGGCTTCTCGACGTCGAAGTCGTAGTAGAAACCGTCCTTGACCGGCGGGCCGATGCCCAGCTTGGCGTCCGGGAAGAGCTCCTGCACGGCCTGCGCCATGACATGCGCGGTGGAGTGCCGCAGGATGTTGAGGCCGTCCTCGGAGGAGATCTCGACGGGCTCGACGGTCTCGCCGTCCTTGAGCTCGTACGCGAGGTCCTTGAGCTCGCCCCCGACGCGGGCGGCCACGACGGTGCGCTGACCGGGGAAGAGCTCGGCGGCCGTCGTGCCCGTCGTCACCACATGCTCTTCCCGCTCGGAATCGCGTTGGATGATCACACGGACGTCTGACACCGGTCTCTCCTGACTCAGGGGGTGCGGCGCATTCCTCTTGCGCACGCAAGAGGAATCGTACCGAGCCGGGGGCCCCGGACGCGAAAGGGTTCTGCCGGGGCCCGGTCGGCGCGGTCCGGCCGGGACCGCCCGGTGCGCCCGGTCCCGAGGGCGCGGGCTCCGCTCCTCCCCGCCCGTGCAGGCCCCCTCGACGTCGTCCAGGTTCTCCCGGAGCGACTTCATCGGCCGGTCCCGTTCGGCTTCGCCGGCCTGGACGGGTGACACCTGCGAGGCCCGGAGAGCCGCCGGAACCCGCCCCGGCCCTCCAGCCGCCCCTCGCCCCGGAGCGGCAGCCCGGCGGGGCGGGCGTGGCCGGCGATCCGGTACGCCTCCTCGTCCCGTCCCATCCGTACGTGGATGACCTCGGCGCCCGCGAGACCCGCGGCCGTACGATTCCGCGGCCGCGCGGCCCGGAGCGGCGCAGGCGGACGACGGCGCCGGTGATCCGGACCGGCACGGCGGGCTCGTCGCGCGGACAGCGGGCGCCCGCCGGCCACGCCTCCTCCAGCGCCGCCCGCGCCCCGCCCCGGTGTCTGCCGATGAGGGCCGACGGGCGGATCAACTGCCTTGTCCGTCGCCTGCGTTGTCACCGCAGGAGACCGGTCGCAAACGGCGTATCCGGCAAACAGCCCGGGTATCACCGATATCGGGCAGGGGGGGAATCACCCCATCTGCCGTGCAGGTGCGAGGAGTTCGGGGATGACGCACTGGTTCGAGGGGCCACTGGCCGCTTTCGATACGGAGACGACAGGTGTGGACGTCGAGGAGGACCGGATCGTCTCGGCCGCCCTGGTCGTCCAGGACACCGCGGGCGGGCGCTGCCGCGTCACCCGCTGGCTGGTCAACCCGGGGGTGCCGGTGCCCGCGGGGGCGACCGGGATCCACGGCCTGACCGATGATCACCTCCAGCGCAACGGGCGGTGGCCGGCGCCCGTGGTGGAGGAGATAGCGCGGGCGCTGGCCGAGAGTTGCGCGACGGGCCGTCCGCTCGTCGTGATGAACGCGCCCTTCGATCTGACGCTGCTGGACCGCGAGCTGAGGCGGCACCGGGCGTCGTCGCTGGCCGGATATCTGGAGAACTCCCCGCTGTGCGTGGTGGACCCCCGGGTGCTCGACAGGCATCTGGACCGCTACCGCAAGGGCCGCCGCACCCTGGCGGATCTCTGCGAGCTGTACGGGGTGGTGCTGGAGGCGGCGCACGAAGCGGCGGCCGATGCCACGGCGTCGCTGGAGCTGGTACGGGCGGTGGGCCGGCGCTTCTCCGGCCGTCTGGAGCGGCTGACCCCGGCCGAGCTGCACACCCTCCAGGCGGTGTGGCACGCGGCTCAGGCGCGCGGGCTCCAGGCGTGGTTCGCCGGGAGCGGTACACCGGAGATGGTGGATCCGGCGTGGCCGCTGCGCCCGGACCTTCCGGCGGAGGCCGCCTGAGCCCGGGGGTACGGCGCGTGGTCCGCAGCCCGGACATGAGAAAACCGGTCCGTCGATGATGCTGACGGACCGGCTCTTCCCGGTGGGCGATACTGGTTTCGAACCAGTGACCTCTTCGGTGTGAACGAAGCGCTCTCCCACTGAGCTAATCGCCCGGGAACGGGTTGAACCATACAGGGCTCCGAGGGCTTCGTTCAAACGCCCGTCGGCCAGAGGTGTGCGACCGCGTCGTCCGCGCACCTACTCAGGCCCGGAACTGAGTATCCGCGCGCATGTACGACGATATGGCCGCGGTCACACTGCGTCCATGGAACATGTGCCGCCACCCGCCGAGGAATTGGCGCTCCTCGACCGAGAACTGGTGCAGCTGGACGCCCGAAGGCTCCAGCTGCTGAACCGGCGAGCCTGGCTGGTGAGCGCGCTCCAGCAGCCGACGGCCCCGGCGGCGCGCCCGTGGGGGCCTCCGCCGGTGGCCGGGGCTCCCGCCTGGGGATCTCCCCCGGGACCCGGGTCCCGGCCCTGGGGTGCCGTGCCGGCCGCCGCACCGCGCAGCGCGCAGAACGTGCTGCTCACACTCGGCGGTCTGCTGCTGGCCATCGCGGCGATCGCGTTCACCCTGGTCAGCTGGGGCACGATGGGCATCGGCGGGCGCGCAGCGGTGCTCAGCACGGTGACCCTCGTGGCGGCCGGCGCTCCCGCGCTGCTGCTGAGCCGCAAGCTCGCGGCCACCGCCGAGGCGCTGGCCGCGCTCGCCCTGGTGCTGACCGTCCTCGACGCCTACGCGCTGCACGCGGTGGCGGCACCGGGCACGGACGGGCTCGGTTTCACCGCGGCCGCCTCGGCGGTGCTCGCGGCCCTCTGGACGGCCTACGGTCTGACGCTGGGCGGACTGCGGCTGCCGTTGCCCGCGGCGGTGGCGATGGCCCAGTGGCCGCTGTTCCTGTGGGCGTGGGCGGCCGGTGCGCCGACGCTCGTGTTCGGGTGGGCGCTGCTGGTGACAGCGGCGTTCGACGTGGTGATCGCGCTGCGGGGCAAGGGTCTCGCGGTGCGGGTCGCGGCGTGCGTGGGTGCGGCGGCGACCGGGCTGGGCGCGCTGCTGGTGGCTCTGGTGGAGTCACTGGCGGCCGGCGGTGCGCCCGGCGCGGTGGCGCCGGGGGCGCTGTTGCTCGCCGGGGCCGCGGTGGCACTGGCCGGGGCATGGCGCGCGCCGAACGGGTTCGCGCCCGTCGCCGGTGCGGTGGCCGGGCTGGCCGCGGTGGCCGCGGTGGGCGGTGTGCTGCGGGCCGCGATGCCGTCGCAGTGGCAGGTGATCGGGTATCTGCTGTGCGGTGCGGCGCTGTTGGCGGTGGTACGGGCCCGGGTGCCGCGGGCCGCCGGGCGGGGTGTGCTGGTCGCCTCGGCGGCGGTGACGGGCGGTGCGCTGGTGTGGGCGCTGCCTCCGGTCGCGGCGGTGCTGATGGGGCCGCTGTCCCTGGTGTCCGACGTGTGGCGGGGGGCGCCCGGCGGTGTCCGGGCGGCACTCGGGGCCTCGGTGCCGTGGTCGCAGATGATCGCCGCCCCGGTGGTGCTCGCGCTGGTGGCCGCCGCGCTGGGGTCGGCGTACCGGTGGTGGACCGCTGTGGTGCGGGCCGCCGCTCCGTTCGTGTCGCCGGGTGAGCCGCTGCGGGGTGCGGCGGGCGCGGGTGCCCTGGTTCTCGGATGGAGCGCGGTGCTCCTTTCGGCAACCGCGCTGGATGTGCCCTACCCGGTGGCACTCGCCCTGGAGTCGGCGCTGGTCGCGGCGGCGCTGGAGCTGACGGTACGGGCGATGGCCCGGCCGGCCGGCGGCCCGCCCTCGGGTACGGCGGTGACCGCGCTGGTGGGTTCGGTGCTGGGCGCCGTGAGCGTGGGGCTGCTGTCGCTGGCCTCCGAGGCCGCCACCCACGCGGTGTTCGCGCTGCTGGTGGCGCTGTTCGCCGGGGCGGCGGTGCGGACGCGCGCGGCGGTGGCCCGGTCGCTGTTCGCGTGTGCGGCGGTGGTGTGGGGGATCGTCCTCACCGCCGCTGCCTGTGCCTCCCTGGGACCGGCGGGATACCGGGCCGCCCCGCTGATGCTGGTGGTGCCCGCGGTGACGGTGCTGCTCGGGGCGCGGCTGCGGCGGCATCCGGTGGCGCTGCCGGTGGAACTCACGGGGGCCTTCGGCGCGGTGGTCGCGCTGGCCCTCGCGGTCCCGGACGCGCCGTTCCTGGCGCTGACGCTGGCGCTGTGCGGGGTGCTGGCCGCGGGTACGGCGGTGCGGCCCGAGCGGCGTCCGGTGGCCGGGTATCTGGCGGTGGGGCTGTTCCTGGCCGCCACCTGGGTGCGGCTGGCGGCGGCGGAGGTGGCCGACCCGGAGGCGTACACCCTGCCGGTGACGGTGCCCGCGCTGGTGGTCGGGGTGCTGAGGCGGCGGCGCGATCCGGCGGCGTCCTCGTGGACGGCGTACGGGGCGGGGCTCGCGGTGACGCTGGTGCCGAGTCTGTGCGCGGCGTGGGCCGATCCGGGCTGGGTACGTCCGTTGCTGCTGGGGGTGGCTGCCCTGGTGGCCACGCTGCTGGGGGCCAGGTTCCGGCTCCAGGCGGTGCTGCTGCTCGGCGGCGCGGTGCTGGCGCTGGTGGCCCTGCATGAGCTGGCGCCCTATGTGGTGCAGGTCGTGGGCGCGCTGCCGCGGTGGCTGCCGCCGGCGCTGGCCGGGGCGCTGCTGCTGGTCGTGGGAGCCACGTACGAGCAGCGCAAGCGCGACGCGCGGCGGGTGCGGGAGGCTCTGGGCAGGATGCGCTGATCCCGGCCCCCGCCGGCCCCGGGAACGACTGCCCGGGGCCGGCGGGGGCCGATGGAGCCGGAAAACGCGGAGGGGCCGTGAGACTTCGCAGTCTCACGGCCCCTCTGTCCGGGTGGGCGATACTGGTTTCGAACCAGTGACCTCTTCGGTGTGAACGAAGCGCTCTCCCACTGAGCTAATCGCCCCGGCGCACCGCAAACATTACCCCATGTCAGCGGTGCTCCAGGACCATGCCCGGGTCACTGGCTGATCTTCCACGGCATGGTGATCCCGAACTTCCAGACGTAGATCCCGACCAGCACCACGATGATCACCAGGCCCACCGTGGTGAGGATGATGTTGCGCCGCCGGACCTTGGGATCGAGCGCTCGCTGGGCGGCTTCCGTGACCTTTCGCCTGGTCCAGCGCAGCACCAGCTGCGCCCAGACGAACTCGGTCGCCCAGATCGCCATGCCTCCGAAGATCACCAGCCACCCGGGGCCGGGCAGCGGAAGCATGATGATGCCCGCGACCACGACGGCGAGGCCGACGATGAAGACCCCGACCTGCCAGCTCAGATGCAGCGTCCTGGACGACTTGATGAACGCCGGCGCCCGCGACCCCAGCTCACGCTCCGCTTTCGCGGTACCCCCCGCAGCGGATTCCGAGCCCGCCCGTTCGACGGCCTCGCCCCGCTCGTCACTCTCCGCACTCATGAACCCCAACCTACCCGAACGCTCCTCGTCACCGGAATGGCCGCATAACCCAAAGTTACACACCGCTGTACGAGCTACCTCAAGGATCACAAAAGGGTCAGAGGGGTTTACAACACCACCGTAGGTGGCATGTCGATTTCGCCGACGTGCGAATCCCCGAGCGCACACTGAGCGAAAGGCCCTGGCGCTTATGAACACCACGGTCAGCTGCGAGCTGCACCTGCGCCTCGTTGTGTCGAGCGAGTCCTCACTGCCTGTACCCGCGGGCCTGCGGTATGACACGGCCGATCCCTATGCCGTGCACGCCACCTTCCACACCGGAGCGGAGGAGACGGTCGAATGGGTATTCGCCCGTGACCTCCTTGCCGAGGGGCTGCACCGGCCCACCGGCACCGGAGACGTCCGCGTCTGGCCATCACGTAGTCACGGCCAGGGCGTCGTCTGCATCGCACTGAGCTCCCCGGAGGGCGAAGCCCTGCTCGAAGCCCCGGCGCGAGCCCTGGAGTCGTTCCTGAAAAGGACCGACGCCGCGGTTCCGCCCGGCACCGAGCATCGTCACTTCGATCTCGATACGGAGCTCTCACACATCCTGGCCGAGAGCTGAGCCAGGCCGAGAGCTGCGGGACGCCGTCCGACTCGGGGAGACGGCGTCGCGCGGACAACCTCATACGGCAGACACCGGCGCCGTCATCGCGGAATCCACCGCGGCGACGGCGTCGGCGCGTGTGACGACCGTCGCGCGGGCGGTGTCACACCGCCGTCACCGGCACCGCACCGGCCCCACGAGCCCCACAGCCGCCTTCCGCCCCGCTCCGAGGGCGCTGAGGGCCCGCGCGGCCCCGGTGGCCGATAAAGGCTCCCCGCGGCCCCCGCGCGCCCGCTCCCGGCCCGGTGCGCCCGCGGTGAGCCAGTAGAGTCAGCCGCCATCGGCGGGCGCCCGCCCGCCGGAGGCCAGGGAGCGAAGCGTGCTGATCCCACACGACACCCGGATCGCCCTCGACACGGTGGTCGATCTGGTGAACACCGCCCCGGGGAACGGGCTGCCGGAAGGCGGCCCCGCGGACGGCCCCGCGGACGCGTCCACGGCCCGCGACCAGCTCGCCGACACCGACGCGCTGTACGCCTTCGCGGAACGCCATCTCATCAGCGGTGTCGGCACGCTCGGCGAGAAGGACCTGCGGGCCGTGCGGGACGTACGGGCCAGCTTCGCGGAGATCTTCGCGGCGCCGGACGCCCGTACCGCGGCCGACCTCGTCAACCGTCTGGTGGCGGCGGCCGGCACGACACCGCAGCTCACCGATCACGACGGCTACGACTGGCATGTGCACTACTTCGCTCCGGACGCCGCGCTCTCCGACCATCTCGCGGCCGACTGCGGGATGGCGCTGGCCTTCATCGTCGTCGCGGGCGAGCAGGAGCGGCTGCGGCGCTGCGAGGCACCGGACTGCCGGCGGGCCTTCGTCGACCTGTCGCGCAACCGCTCCCGCCGCTACTGCTCCAGCCGCACCTGCGGCAACCGGCTCCATGTCGCCGCGTACCGGGCCCGGCGCCGGGAAGCCGCGGGCTGACCCGTTCCCGGCGGGTGGCGGCAGCCGTCCGGTGCACGGCCCGGCCCGGCTCACAGCATGAAGAGATCATGCAGCGCGGCCATGAGCAGCAGGACGCCGATCACCGACAGAAAGATCATCAGGGGTGGCTGGGAAAGCGCGAAGAGGCAGCCACGTGGCTCTTCGACCGGGGGTGCGGGGGCCTCGCCCCGGGATGTGTCCACCATCTCGAAGTGATCATGACTCACCCCGGCCCCTCTTGGCGATCAACACGCTTTTTTCCTGCGGGAGTTCACCGCTGAGGGGTCATCCGAATTCGCTCCGGCGTCCGAGTCGCCGTCACGTATTCGGAACGTCCGGCCCCTCACGGGGCGGTGCGGTGCTGGAGGCGCGCACGACGAGTTCCGGCTGGAGCACCACGCCGCGATGACGGTGGGTGCCGTCCGCGTCGTCCGCCTCCTCCAGCAGGAGTTCCGCGGCCAACCGCCCCATCTCCACGGCGGGCTGACGCACGGAGGTGAGCGGTACGGCCGCCGCCGCGGCGAACTCGATGTCGTCGTAGCCGACGATGGCGACATCCTGCGGAACCCGCACGCCGGCCCCGTACAGCGCCTGAAGCACGCCCAGCGCGAGCAGGTCGTTGGCGCAGAAGACGGCGGTGGGGCGCGGTACGAGACCCAGCAGTCTGGCTCCGGCGTCACGGCCCGACGCCACGTCCGGGTGCGCCGAGGCGATCGGGACCAGCGCTTCCGGCGGGAGACCCGCCTCGGCGAGGGCGGCGAGGGCCCCCTGCTTGCGGTCCCTGATCTGGTGCAGGTCGGTGGGGCCGCCGACATAGGCGACGGAGCGGTGGCCGGCCTCCAGGAGGTGCCCGACGGCCAGCGCGCCGCCCCGCACGTCGTCCACGGAGACCGCGCAGGACTCGGCGCCGGAGGCCACCCGGTCGACCAGGACGTAGGGGATGCGGTGGCGGCCGAACGCCTCCAGGTTGCGCCCGGTGGCGTCCGCCGGGGTGACCAGCACGCCGCACACCCGCTGCTCCGCGAAGAGTCCGATCTACTCGGCCTCCTCCGCCGCGCTCCGGCCGCTGTTGCAGACCATGACACCGAGGCCCGCCCGCCGGGCGGCGCTCTCCGCACCGCGGGCCACGTCGACGAAGAACGGGTTGCCCATGTCCAGGACGAGCAGCGCCATGATCCGGCTGCGTCCCGCCCGGAGCTGCCGGGCCGACTCGCTGCGTACGTACCCCAGCTCGTCGATGGCCGCCAGGACGCGGGCACGCGTGCGGGGCAGTACCGCCTCGGGCCGGTTGATCACATTGGAGACCGTGCCCACGGAGACCCCGGCCCTCCGGGCCACGTCCTTGATCCCTGCCACACGCCCCACTGGCCCTGCCCCACTGATGTGTCCGGCACCGCACGAGCACGCGGCGTTCCCCATCGTAGCGACGGCGGCACGCGCCTCGGCGCCGTCACGGCCGCCGTTCGCCCGTACCGCCCCGGGCCGGGGCCGGGCCGGCCGGACGGATCAGATGCCGTGCTTCTTCAGGATCGCCTCGATGTCGCTGAAGTCCTCACCGGGAGCGGCGGACTGCTGCTGCTTCTTCCCCGGCCGGTCCTGGGGACGCGCCGACGCCGGCGCGCCGGCTCCGAGGGACGGCGCGGAGGCCGCGGGAGCGACCGCCTCGTTCCGATCGGTGGCGCGGGCCGCCCTGCGCTCCTTGCGGGTGGTGCCGCTGCGGCGTTCGACGGCGCGCGTGGTCATGAAGAGCAGCCAGGCCACCCCGAGCACGCCGAAGCCGAGCCAGACGCTCGGTTTGAAGGCGATCCCGGAGACCCACTCGACGACCCCGGTCATGACCAGCCCGACCGGCACCAGGGAGTAGGCGGCGATCCTGGTCGCCGTGAGGAACCGCTTGCGGTACGCGGTGACCGCGGCGATGCCGAGGCCGGCCGCCGACACCGCGGAACAAATGGTCTCGGCAAGCATCAGGGCCTCCAGGCGTGTGGGGAAACGTCCCTTCCATCCTGCACCGATCACCGCCGCCGGGGCCACGTCCCTGGGCCACATCAGGGACTTTTCAGGGCCGCGCTCCTCCCCAGGTCCCGATTGGGACCTGCCCGCCCGGCCTGGAAGACTGATCGCATGAGCGAATCCACCCCCGCAGCCCCGGTCGTCCTCGACATCTGGTGCGAGCTCGAATGCCCGGACTGCCTCCTGGCCCTCGGCGATGTGCACGCCCTGCGCGCCCGCTACGGCGACCGCGTCGAGGTCCGGCTCCGGCACTTCCCGCTGGACAAGCACAAGTACGCGTACGCCGCCGCGCAGGCCGCCGAGGAGGCCGCCGCGCAGGGCAAGGACTGGCCGTACATCGAGGCGGTGCTGGCCAGGACCGACGAGCTCACCCGCCGGGGCGAGCCGCTGCTGCTGGATGTGGCCCGCGAACTGGGCCTGGACGCCGAGGAGTTCGACACCGCGCTCATCGACGGCCGGCACCTGCTGATCGTCGACGCCGACCAGGCCGAGGGCCGGGCGATCGGTGTGACGGGCACGCCCACCTATGTGATCGGCGACGAACGGCTGGACGGCGGCAAGAGCCAGGACGGGCTCCGCGAGCGGGTCGAGGAGATCATCGACCGGCTGCTCGCCGGGCGGGGCTGACCCTCGGGTCCGGCGCGGCCCCGGGGGCCCGCCGCCCGCTACAGCGCCTTGGCCAGGTTGTGCTGGGTGACCGCGTAGCCCAGCGACTCGTACAGCCGGAGCGCCGGGGTGTTGGTGGCGAAGACGTGCAGGCCGAGCCGGCCGAGCCCGGCATCGCGGGTGACGTCCTCGGCCAGGTGCATCAGGGCGCGGCCGTGGCCCCTGCCCCGGTGCGCCGGTTCCACCTCGACATCGAAGACGTAACCGATCGCCTCTCCCGGCTCCGTCTCCAGCCGCGCCACCCACACATGGCCGACGGGCTCGTCCGCGTGGATCAGCACACGGAACCACATGCCTTCGGTGGCCAGGCCGTCCGGGAGATTACGGGCGTGGTCGGTCTCCGACTTCCGGCGTGCCTGCTCCTGCGGTACGCCCCGGTCGATCCAGTCCTGCGCGTACGCCTCCTTGCTGGTGACCTGCCAGCGGGCGAACTCCCCGGCGGTCATGGGACGCCCCGTGAGCCCGGCGGGCAGCACCGCGGGCCCCGGCCCCAGACCCTTGATCATGTTGCGGCTGCGCTCCGCGTAGCCGAGCCCGGTGACCAGCCGCAGGGCGCCCTCGTCGCCCTCCGGCACCGCCACGCGCACCTGGGTGCAGCCCCAGCCCCGCAGCACCTCCTCGGCGGCGAGCGCGGCGATGGTCCCCCGGCCCCGCCTGCGCTGCGGCTCGTCGATCCGCAGGGATTTCAGGACCCCGGCCGTCGCACCGAAGGAGTCGTCGGTGCCGATCGCGACGGCACCGACGGCTCTTCCGTTGTCGCACACGTCGTACGTACGCGCCCGTGCGCCGTCGGCGCCTTGCTGGATCGGCCCGGTCGGCCGGAGTGTCGTGGTCATCACGGGCTTTCTATCCGCTGGGAGGCCGTCCGTCACCCGCTTTTACGGACGGGGTTCCGGCGTCACGGGTCGAGGTCGTCCCCGGCGCGTTCGTCGAAGATCCGCATGGCCTTCGCCGTCACCGGTCCCGGTGCCGCGGGCAGTTCCCGCGCGTCGGCCCGGTGGACGGCCTGGATGTCCCGGAGCGTGGAGGTCAGGAAGATCTCCTCGGCGTGCTCCAGCACGTCCATCGGCAGGTCCGTCTCCCGCGCCCCCGTCCACTCCACGGCCAGCGCGCGGGTGATCCCGGCGAGGCACCCGGAGGCGACGGGCGGGGTGTGGATCTGCCCGTCGAGAACGACGAAGACATTGGACCCGGTGCCCTCGCAGAGCCGCCCGGCCGTGTTGGCGAACAGCGCCTCCGAAGCGCCCCGCTCATGGGCGCGGGCCAGGGCCACGACGTTCTCCGCGTACGAGGTGGTCTTGAGCCCCGCGAGTGCGCTGCGTTCGTTGCGCGTCCAGGGAACGGTGATCACGGCCGTGGTGTCGGGGCGGCGGACCGCCCCGCCCAGCGCCACGACCAGGCTGGGACCGGCGTCGCCGCGGTCGGAGCCGAGCGGGGACAGACCGCCGGTGTACGTGATCCGCAGCCGGCCGAGCGCCATGGGATTGGCCTCGACAACGGCCTCGGCGGCACGGCGGACCTCGTCGGGATCCGGATCGGGCAGTCCCAGCCCCCGCGCCGAGCGGGTCAGCCGGTCCAGATGCCGGGTCAGGGCGAACGGGCGGCCGTGGGTGGTCCTGACCGTCTCGAAGACGCCGTCGCCCACGGTGAGCCCGTGGTCGAGCACGGACAGCCGGGCATCGTCGGCGGCCCGCAGTTCGCCGTTGACCCAAATCCTCATGAACCGGTCCTTCCTGTCTCCTCGAACGCGCCCGACGCTACAGCGAGCAGCCTGGCCGCCTTCAGTTCGGTCTCGTCCCACTCCCGCTCCGGGTCGGAGCCCCAGGTGATCCCCGCCCCGGTACCGAAGCGGAGCACCGGCGCGGGGCCGGCCCGGTCGATCCAGAACGTCCGTATGCCGACCGCCAGGCCGGCGGTGGCCCGGTCGGCGTCGACCCAGCCGATCCCGCCGCAGTACGGCCCGCGCGGGGCGGTCTCCAGCGCCTCGATGATCCGCAGCGCGCTGGACTTCGGTGCCCCGGTGACGGAACCGGGCGGGAAGGCCGCGGCCAGCAGCTCCGGCCAGCCCGCCCCGTCGGCCAGCCGTCCTCGGACGGTGGAGACGAGGTGGACGAGCCCGGGGTGCTTCTCCACCACACAGAGATCGGGGACGCTCACACTGCCCGTCGCGCAGACCCGGCCCAGGTCGTTGCGGACCAGGTCGACGATCATCACGTTCTCCGCGTGATCCTTCTCCAGCAGATCGTCCTCGGTGCGCCCGGTGCCCTTGATCGGCCCGGACTCGACGGTCCGCCCGTTTCGCGCGAGGAACAGCTCGGGGGACGCGGTGGCGATCTCGACGCCCTGCGCGGGCAGCCGGATCGTTCCTGCGTACGGGGCGGGGTTGCCACGTGCCAGCAGCGCGGTGAGGGCGTCCACGTCGGCGGTGTCCGGGGCCGGCAGCGGCGCGGACATCACGCGGCAGAGATTGGCCTGATAGACCTCACCCGCCGCGATGTGTTCACGGATCCGCCGCACGCCCGCCTTGTAGGCGTCGCGGTCCATCGATGAGGTCCAGTCCCCCACGGCGGGACCGCGCCATGCTCCGGGGACGGGGGCGGGCACCGGCTCCCTCCGTACGGTGGAGAAGCGGGCGCAGACGAGGCGGCCTTCGAAATCGGCGCATACGGCCCAGAAGCCGGACGAGTCGAGGGCCGCGGGATCACTGGTCACATCCTGCAGACCGGAGGCGACGAGGCCGCCGAAGCGGGCCATTGGGGCGAGGTCGAACACTCTGGTGAGTCTAGGACGGCGCACGATGACCTGCGCCGGGGCAAAGGCACCGCAGCACGCTGCGCAAACGCGTTTTTGTACTGGCCCAGGAATCCGCTAGAGTTCAACACGTCGCCGGGACACGCGAGTGAACCGGGAAAGACACGCGGACGTAGCTCAGTTGGTAGAGCGCAACCTTGCCAAGGTTGAGGTCGCCAGTTCGAACCTGGTCGTCCGCTCGCAGAAAGTGGGGGATCTTCCCGAACCCCCACTCCTGGTGGAGTGGCCGAGAGGCGAGGCAACGGCCTGCAAAGCCGTCTACACGGGTTCAAATCCCGTCTCCACCTCCAAGGACGATTAGCTCAGCGGGAGAGCGCTTCCCTGACACGGAAGAGGTCACTGGTTCAATCCCAGTATCGTCCACCGGTCCGCGAGGACCCCCGCGCGATTAGCTCAGCGGGAGAGCGCTTCCCTGACACGGAAGAGGTCACTGGTTCAATCCCAGTATCGCGCACGCAGTACACGCAGGGTCACCCTGCGCGATTAGCTCAGCGGGAGAGCGCTTCCCTGACACGGAAGAGGTCACTGGTTCAATCCCAGTATCGCGCACCAGCCAGAACCCCCGGTCGTTCCGACGACCGGGGGTTCTGTCGTACCGGGATCGCGGTCGTCGCGCCGGCGCGCACGGCAGCGCGTACCGCGGGTCCGGACCTGATGTGCCCGGACCCGCGGTACGACAAGGGGGTCAGGAGGAGAAGAGCATCCGGCCGAAGCCCTTCTGACGGTGGTGGCCGTGGTGTCCGCCGTGGTGCGGGGCGCCCCACGCGGGTGCCGGAGCGGCAGCGGCCGGGTAGGCCTGCGGGGCGGGCGGCGCGGGCGGCGCCTGCTGCGTCCACTGGGACTCCAGACGGGTCAGGGACTCCAGCTCACCGTAGTCGAGGAATATCCCCCGGCAGCCGCTGCACTGCTCGATCTGGACACCATTGCGGTTGTACGTGTGCATCTGGGCGTGACACTTGGGGCACTGCATCATCGACTCGGCTCCTCGCCTTCGGTGTGCCGTCGCCGGAATACGTGCCCGGCGGCGGTCGGTTCACCCTACGACGAGCGTCCGGCCGCCAACTCGGGCGGGAGGGAGGCAATTCGGGCACAGGTGTCGATCATCATCTGCTCCACCTCATCCGGAGACCGGCCCTCCGCAACGGACTTGGCGAGGGCGAGGGCCGCGGTCTGCACGGTCAGGGCGCGCGCCGGCACATCCAGAGCGGGCCAGGGATCCCCGTCGGCGGGCACGGCCGGGCCGCCCCCGGCCCGGTAGGCGGCCAGGAAGCGCAGCCAGACATCGGGGTCCAGCAGCCCGGCCGCGTACCAGGCGGCGGGCCGGGCGAGGTCCCATGACGGATCGCCGAGACCCGCGTCGTCGACATCGATGAGCAGCCAGGAACCGTACGGTGCCGGGTGGCGGACGAGCTGGCCGAGATGCAGATCCCCGTGGCAGAGGAAGCCCGTACGGTGCCCCGGGGCGGCTTCTTCGCCGCGGGCCCAGGCTGGCAGCCCGCGCCAGGCGGCGAGGACGGCGTCGGTGGCCGGTTCGCCGGGGCGGGCCGCGCGCATCCGGGCAACGGCCGCGGCGGCCTTGGCGGGGCCGCGCATCGGGGGCAGCGGCAGCGGGGACCGGGTGCGGTGGAGGCGGGCGAGCAGGGCGGCGGCCTCCTCCCAGGGCGCGGCGTCGGGGTCCGCCGGGTCGACGGGTTCGCCGTGCGGCCAGAGGGTGACGGGGCGGCCGGGGCGGGGGCCGCCCGGCGGCGCGGGCAGGGGCGGGAGCAGGATGCCGGCCAGCTGGGGGGCGGCCGCCAGGGCGACGCGGGCGGCGAGGGCCTCGCGGTCCGTGTCCGCGGCGTGCGCCTTGGCGACGACCGGGCCGCTGCGGACCACGGTGCCGTCGGGGCGGTCCGCCAGTACCTGCGGCGGGGCGCAGACGCACCGGGGGGCGGGCGGGTGGGAGCGGTCGTGAGCGAGGGTGCCCAGCTCCGTTACGACTGTGGTGGTACTCAACGGCTCCCCCGCGGTAATCGGTCCGGTCCTGCCGCCGGTCCCGCGTCGAGCGTACGCGCCGGGCCCGGGAGCCGGGGGCGGGAGCGGGGAGCGGGGAGCGGGGAGCGAAGGGTGCTTGGGGGGGGCGGGAGCGGAGGGCTTGCGGGCAGGAAGACCGCGGGTGGGGGGAGCGGGTGACTGCGCGGGGCCGGACAGCGCGGGGCCGGACAGCGCGATGTCCGGTCAGCTCCCCAGCTGACCGGACAAACGCTGCCGTCCGCCGCACCCCCGTCCCCACGGGGTTGTTGGCCGGATGTCCCGGTCCGGACCGCTCTTCCGGACCCGGGGCGCCGCTCAGCGCCCCAGCATCACCGCCACGGACGACGCCTGTGTGACCACTGCCTCCCAGCCGCCGAAGACGACTACGAGCAGGGCCGCCAGAGGAAGAACCATGGCCGTCGCCACCAAGGGGTGGCGCGTGCCGGACCGACGGGCGCCGAACGCGGCGGATGCCCTGCGTCCCTGCGTGCGGATCATGGTCCGCGTTGCCGTGTCCGACATGGTTCCTCTCCTGACCTGATGTGGGGCGACGGGCGTTGACCTCGGGGGACGAGTGTTCGCCCGCCGCTTGATCTCCACATTAGGGAAGCTGCGGGCAGGGGTCGTCATGCCCGCGTACCGATTGCCGGGCCTCCCGGAGGATGAGCTGTGGGTAGTCGGCGTACTCCCCTGGGTGGAGACCGGGCCTCAGGGCTGGGGGTCATCCCGGAGGGGTCGCTCGGAGCTGTCCTCCCTGGGTACCGGTTGTTCGACCAGGGCGAGCACCCTGGTCGCCATGAAGCGGGCGGTGCGCACCACCGTGCCGTTCCGGGTGACTTCACTCACTTCCACCACCCCCCGGCGGACGGCGGTCTCCACTCTGCGGCCCGCCCTGGAGGCCACCACCTCGTAGGTCCTGGTCGTGTCTCCCGCGTCCACGACTATCTCCACGCGATCGCCCTTCACTGATCCAATCCCCCTTCTGCGACGGTCCTTTGAGATCTCGCACGGGGCGGGGAGCCCGGATCCACGGCTCCCTGACCACTCTTCAAGCTTCCCACCCGGCACTGACAATCGAATCTCCGGCGAGGGCGCGGCCTCTGAGCGAGCCGGGCGCCGGGTACGTAAGCTGTGCCTCGTCAGGCGGACCAGGCAGCGGGGATGGGCAGACGATGGCGATGATGCGGCTCCGGCGCGAGGACCCGCGTCTCGTCGGCTCGTTCAGGCTGCACCGGCGACTCGGCGCGGGCGGCATGGGTGTCGTCTATCTGGGCTCCGACCGTCGCGGTCAGCGGGTCGCCCTCAAGGTGATCCGCCCCGACCTGGCGGAGGATCAGGAGTTCCGTTCGCGTTTCGCACGCGAGGTGTCGGCGGCCCGGCGGATCCGGGGCGGCTGTACGGCACGGCTGGTCGCCGCCGATCTGGAGGCGGACCGCCCCTGGTTCGCCACGCAGTACGTCCCCGGCCCCTCACTGCACGACAAGGTCGCCGAGGAGGGGCCCCTGCCGGCCGCCGAGGTGGCCTCGATCGGAGCGGCGCTCTCCGAGGGACTGGTGGCGGTGCACGAGGCCGGTGTCGTCCACCGGGACCTGAAGCCGTCGAACATCCTCCTCTCCCCCAAGGGTCCCCGGATCATCGACTTCGGTATCGCCTGGGCGACCGGGGCGAGCACGCTGACCCATGTCGGTACGGCGGTGGGGTCGCCCGGCTTCCTGGCGCCCGAGCAGGTCCGGGGCGCGGCCGTGACACCCGCGACGGACGTCTTCTCGCTGGGTGCCACCCTGGCGTACGCGGCGATGGCCGACTCGCCTTTCGGGCACGGCAGTTCCGAGGTGATGCTCTACCGCGTGGTGCACGAGGAGCCGCAGCTGCACGATGTGCACGACGCGCTCGCCCCGCTGGTGCGCGCCTGTCTGGCGAAGGACCCCGAGGAGCGGCCGAGCACGCTGCAACTCTCCATGCGGCTCAAGGAGATCGCGGCCCGGGAGGCGCAGGGCCTGCACGAGAGCCGGCCGCCCGCCCAGCGTTCCGCGCAGGAGCTGGACCGCCCGACCGGCCGCCTGGACGGCCCGTACACCGAGCAGCACACCCGCCGTTCGGAGGGCCCGTCCTCCTCGCGGCCGCAGCGGAGCAGGCGCACCGGGCCGCGTCCGGCCGCCTCCCGCACCGGAGACCCGCGCCCCCAGCAGGCTCCCCGCAACACCACGCGGTCCGGGAAGCGCCCCGGCGCGACGAACGGGAGGCCGGGCACACGGGGCGGGAACCGGACCACTTCACCGGGGCGCCGGCCGGCGAATCCGCGACTGCTCCGGCAGCGGCTGGTGGTCTTCGTCGTCGTGACACTGCTCGTGGCACTGGGTATCGCGGCGGCGCAGGGCTGTCAGGGACCGGCGCGCGGGATGGACGTACCCCGGTCGCCGCACGACCGGGCCGTCGGCGCGCAGCACACCCCGCCGGGGGCAGCCGCTCCCGGCGGGCCGGTTCCGGGACGGGCCCTCTAGGGTCGGACAGGCCCCGGCCGGACGGGCCGGGGTCAGCTCTGCGGGCGGCCTGTCGCCACGGCGTAGAAGGCGACCGCGGCCGCCGCTCCCACGTTCAGTGAGTCGACGCCGTGCGCCATGGGGATACGGACCCATTCGTCGGCGGCCATCAGCGCCTGTGTGGACAGCCCGTCCCCCTCGGCTCCGAGCATCAGCGCCACCCGCTCCATCCGGTGCGGTGCCGCCTCGTCGATGCTGGAGGCCTTTTCGTCGGGGGTGAGCGCGAGCAGCGTGAAGCCCGCTCCCCGTACGCTCTCCAGCGTCCTGGGCCAGGCGTCGAGCCTGGCGTACGGGACGGAGAAGACCGCGCCCATGGAGACCTTGACCGAACGCCGGTACAGGGGGTCGGCGCAGTCCGGCGAGAGCAGCACGGCGTCCATGCCGAGGGCGGCGGCGCTGCGGAAGATCGCACCGATGTTGGTGTGGTCGTTGACCGACTCCATGACGACCACCCGGCGGGCCGTGCCCAGCAGTTCCTCGGCGGTGGGCAGCGGCTTGCGCTGCATGGAGGCCAGTGCACCCCGGTGCACGTGATAGCCGGTGACGCGTTCGGCGAGTTCCGGAGAGACCGCGTACACGGGTGCCGGGACCTCGTCGATGACGTCGCGCATCACGTCGACCCACTTGGCGGAGAGCAGCATCGACCGCATCTCGTACCCGGCGTGCCTGGCCCGTCTGATCACCTTCTCGCCCTCGGCGATGAAGAGGCCCTCGGCCGGCTCACGGCGGCGCCGGAGCTCGACATCGGTCAGGCCGGTGTAGTCGCGCAGGCGCGGGTCGTCGGGATCGTCGACGGTGATGAGATCTGCCACAGGGTGATACTGCCTTGTCCGGTGTGTGGTGCCAACGCCTTGGATGAAACTCTGTTACCGCCGGTTACTCCGCGGAGGGTACGAGGGGGACCGGGCCGACCGCGACGACTTCACCGATGACGATCACGGCGGGCGGGCGCACCTCTTCGGCGACGGCGCGCTCGCCGACGGTGGCGAGCGTCGCGTCGACCCGGCGCTGGGCGGCCGTGGTGCCCTCCTGGACCAGGGCGACCGGGGTCAGCGGGTCCTTGCCGTGGGCGATCAGAGCGGCGGCGATGGCGCCGATCTTGTCGACGGCCATCAGCAGGACGAGCGTGCCCCGCAGCTGTGCGAGCGCCGCCCAGTCGACCAGGGAGCGCGGGTCCTCCGGGGCGACGTGGCCGCTGACGACGGTGAACTCGTGGGCGACGCCGCGGTGGGTGACCGGGATGCCCGCCGCGCTCGGCACGGAGATGGAGCTGGAGATTCCGGGGACGACGGTGCACGGTATGCCCTCGGCCGCCAGCGCCTGGGCCTCCTCCATGCCCCGGCCGAAGACGAACGGGTCGCCGCCCTTGAGCCTGACGACGGCCCTGCCCGCCTTGGCGTGCTCGATCAGCGCCTGGTTGATCGCCTCCTGCGCCATGTAGCGGCCGTACGGGATCTTCGCCGCGTCGATGACCTCGACGTGCGGCGGGAGTTCGTCGAGCAGGTCACGGGGGCCCAGCCGGTCGGCGATGACCACGTCGGCCTCGGCGAGCAGCCGGCGGCCCCGGACGGTGATCAGGTCGGGGTCACCGGGACCGCCGCCGACGAGCGCGACACCCGGGGCGCGGGTGCGGTGGTGCGGGGCGGCGAGGGTGCCGTCGCGCAGGCCCTCCACGATGGCGTCGCGCACGGCTGCGGAGTAGCGGGGGTCCCGGCCCTGCGAGGTGGTGGTGAGAACCGCGACCGTCACGTTCTCGCTGCGGCCGGTGGCCGGGGTCCAGGCGGTGGCGGCTTCGGCGTCGTCGCTGCGGACGCACCAGGTGCGGGTGCGCTCCGCCTCGGCCGAGGCGGCGTCGGCGGCGGCCTGGTCGGAGCAGGCGACGAGGGCGTACCAGGTGTCGGCGAGGTCACCGTCCTCGTACCGGCGGCGCTCCCAGCGGATCTCGCCGGTGTCGGCCATCGCCTCGACGGACGGGGTCGCGGACGGGGAGACGAGCGTGATGTCGGCACCGCTCGCGATGAGCGCGGGCAGGCGGCGCTGCGCGACCTGGCCGCCGCCGACGACGACGACGCGGCGCCCGTTCAGGCGCAGTCCGACGGGGTACGCGGGGTGATCGGCGTGCTCGGCCATGGCGGTGCGGACTCCTCGTACGGGTGCTGCGTAGGGGGCCGCTGCGGCGGTGGAGCGGCTGTGACGTGCGGGGGGATACGGCGCGGGGCGCGCGCGGGGTGGGCACCACGATACGCGGGGTGGCGTGCGGGTGAGGGGGCGGTCGACCGGCGGGGAGGGCGGCCGGCCGGTGGAACATCTGCGGCGGACTCGACCGCCGCCGCGGACCGGCCCGGGGAGCACCCGAGGGGTGCCGTCGTGCGCCGGGCGGGCCGTGTGGTCCGCCCGGCGCACGGGTGGGGCGCGGCTACTTCTCGGTGACGCCCGCCGAATCGAACGTGGCCACCTCGTGCATCGCGCGGGCCGCGCTCTGCACGATCGGGAGCGCGAGCAGGGCTCCCGTGCCCTCGCCGAGGCGCAGGTCGAGATCGACCAGCGGGCGCAGGCCCAGCTTGTTGAGCGCGGCGACATGGCCGGGCTCCGCACTGCGGTGACCGGCGATGCAGGCGGCGAGGGCCTCGGGGGCGATGGCCCGCGCGACCAGGGCCGCCGCGCCCGCGCTCACGCCGTCCAGGATGACCGGCGTACGCAGCGACGCGCCGCCGAGCAGGAAGCCCGCCATCGCGGCGTGCTCCAGGCCGCCGACCGCGGCGAGCACACCGATCGGGTCGGACGGGTCCGGCTGGTGCAGGTCGAGCGCCCGGCGGACGACATCGACCTTGCGGGCGTGCATCTCGTCGTTGATACCGGTCCCCCGGCCGGTCACCTCGGCCGCGTCGATACCGGTGTACACGCAGATCAGCGCGGCGGAGGCGGTGGTGTTGGCGATACCCATCTCGCCGGTCAGCAGCGCCTTGTTGCCTGCCGCGACCAGATCGCGGGCGGTCTCGATGCCGACCTCGACGGCCGCGAGGACCTCTTCCCGGCTGAGGGCGGGCCCCGTGGTGAAGTCCGCCGTTCCGGGGCGCACCTTGCGCGGCAGGAGTCCCGGCGTCGCGGGCAGTTCGGAGGCGACACCGACGTCGACCACACAGACCTCGGCGCCGACCTGGGCCGCGAAGGCGTTGCAGACGGCTCCGCCGCCGAGGAAGTTGGCCACCATCTGGGCCGTGACCTCCTGCGGCCAGGCGGTGACGCCCTGGGCGTGCACCCCGTGGTCCCCGGCGAAGATCGCCACGGCGGCGGGCTCGGGAATGGGCGGCGGGCACATCCGGGAGAGCCCGGACAGCTGGGCGGAGATGATCTCCAGCATGCCGAGCGCACCGGCGGGCTTCGTCATCCGCTTCTGGCGTTCCCAGGCCTCGCCGAGCGCCTTGGCGTCCAGCGGGCGGATGCTGGAGATGGTCTCCTGGAGCAGGTCGTGCGGCTCCTCGCCGGGCAGGGCGCGGCGCCCGTACGTCTCCTCGTGAACGACCCAGGAGAGCGGTCGTCGCTTGGACCAGCCCGCCTGCATCAGCTCGGGCTCCTCGGGGAACTCGTCGACGTATCCGACACAGAGGTAAGCGACGACTTCGAGGTGCTCGGGCAGTCCGAGCGCGCGGACCATCTCACGCTCGTCGAAGAAGCTGACCCAGCCGACGCCGAGGCCCTCGGCGCGTGCGGCGAGCCACAGGTTCTCCACCGCGAGGGCCGAGGAGTACGGGGCCATCTGCGGCTGGGTGTGCCGGCCGAGGGTGTGCCGGCCGCCACGGGTGGGGTCGGCGGTGACGACGATGTTCACCGGGGTGTCGAGGATGGCCTCGATCTTCAGTTCCTTGAACTGCTTGGCCCGGCCCTTGGGGAGCGAGCTGGCGTAGGCGTCGCGCTGACGCTGGGCCAGTTCGTGCATGGAGCGGCGGGTCTCCGCGGAGCGGATGACGACGAAGTCCCAGGGCTGCGAGTGGCCCACGCTCGGGGCCGTGTGCGCGGCTTCGAGGACCCGGAGCAGGACCTCGTGCGGGATCGGGTCGCTGCGGAAGCCGTTGCGGATGTCGCGGCGCTCTCGCATGACGCGCAGGACCGCTTCGCGTTCGGCGTCGTCGTAGCCGGGGGCGGGAGGAGTGAACTCCTCGGCGGGCTCCGCCGGGGCGGGCTCCGTTCCGGCGGACTGCGCTTCGGCGGACTGCTCCTGGGAGGGCTGCTCCTGGGAGGGCTGCTCCTGGGAGGGCTGCTCCTCGGCCGGCGCGGGCTCGGTCCCGGCCGGAATCTCTGCCTGTACCGGCTCCACGAGCTCGGGGGTCTCGATGATCTCGGGCCCCGTGGCGTCATCGGGAACGGCTTCCGGCTGCGCGGCGGCGACGGGTTCCGGCTCCACGTGGGCGACGGGTTCCGGCTCCGCGGCGGGCTCCGGGGCCGCGACCTCCGCCGGCGCCTCCACCACGACGGGGGGCGCGGCATCGGCGGGCACGGGTGCCGCTTCGACGGGTGCCGCTTCCACCGGCGCGGCGGTCTCGACGGTCTCGGGCGGCACTGCTTCCGCCAGGAACGGCTCCGCGACGGGCTCCGCCTCCACGGGGGGCGCGGCGGGGGCCATCACCGGGGTCTCAGCGGGTGCGGTCGCCGCGGGCTCCTCGGCAACGGCTTCCACGGGCGCTTCCACGACGGCTTCGGGCACGGGCGCGGCTTCGGGCACGGGCGCGGCTTCCGCCTCGACGACGGCCTCCGGCAGCGCGGCCTCCGTCGGGGCGGCCTCCGTCGGGGCGGCCTCCACGACCGGGGCCGGGGCGTGCTGCGGCGGCGTGGCCTCCGGCCCTTCGACGGGTACGGACTGTTCCGCGGACTCCTCCGCCACCGCGGCCAGAGCCACCGCGGCCGGAGCCTCGGCGGTCGGCTCCGCCGGTGCCGGTACCTCGTTCAGGATGTCCGGAGCCTGCGCTTCCGTCGGCTCAGGAGCGACCGTTTCTGCGACAGCGGCCGTCTCCACGACAACGGCCGTCTCCACGGCGGCGGCCTCGGGCTGCACCACCGGCTCCGGCTGGACCACGGCCTCCGGCTGGACAGCCTGCTCCGGCTGGACCACGGCCTCGGGCTGCACGGGGGGCTGGGCGGACCACGGAGCACCGCTCTGCGGCGGGATCTCGCCCAGCTGCGGTCCGGGCAGCAGCGGGGTCTCCCCGGCGGGGGCGTCGAGGTACTGCGGGCCCGCCGTGGGCGGCCCTGCATGGCGTGCGGACACGGGAGGCTGCGGCGCTCCGGCGGGGCCGCGGTCGGCGAGGGAGCGGACCACACCGCCGGTCGGCGTACCGCCGTACGAGGGGGCCTCGGCGGACGCGGGGCCCCGGTGCAGCGGGCGGCGCGTGGGGGCGGCGGCGTGCGCGGCCGCCGGGACCTGCGCGGGGGCGGGCGTGGGGCCCGGGATCCGTACACCGTTGAGGTCGACGGAACCGGTGTCCCGGCCACCGGACTCATGGGTGCCGTGGGCGGCGCCGGGCTGCCGGCCGGCGTACGCGGCCCGGCCCTGCGCGGCAACAGCCGGCTGCGCCTGGGCCTGGGTCTGCGCCTGCGGTGCGGCCTGTTCGGCCGTCGCCGCCGGGGCGTGCCCCTGTGCCTGCGGGTACGCGGCGGCGCCCTCAACGGCCTGGCCCGGAACGGGGGCGGGAACGACCTGCGGGTCGCTCCACGCGCCCTGGGAAGTCGGCATCAGCAGAAGATCGTCGTCCTCGGGTGTGTGCTCGGAGGGATCGAGGAAGGTGTACGCGTCCGGGGCGGGGATGCCCGGCTGCTCCACCATGCCTGCGTTCTCCGGCAGTCCCTCGCCCGGGATCTGGCCGGTGTCAGTCATGCGTACCCCTCGCCCATCGTCAGTGCTCCTTCGGCCCTTCGCCCGGGACGCCCGAACCACGGCACGCCGGTGCTCGTCAACAAGAACGAGCGGGCTCGCCGCGCGGCACGAAACGCCCGCGGACCTCTTCATATTCTCGCGGCCGTACGCCGCCGCGACAGGCAGTTCTGCCACGGCTCTCTGTGGACTGCGCCACTTCGCGCGTCCCCGGGATCTGCCGTACCACAACGGGGACCAAAACGGTCCCCTTTTCCGGACATTGACGAACGAAGCGACGAACGGCCGGGCGCGGTACAACGATCGGCCAGCCTACCCCGATCGGCGCGCCGCACAGGTCAGGGGGCGAGGTCCGAACGCCGTGCGGAGAGCAGGAAGACAACGGACCGTTCGCGTTCCGCCCACCCGGAGGTGTCCAGGTCGACGGACTGGAGCAGGGAGCATTCGACGGTGAATCCGTTCCCGGAGAGCGCCGCCCCGAGCGCCTCCGCCTCGTCCCGGGTCGAGGCGTGGGTGACGATGCGTTCCGGGCGGCGGTCGGTGACCGCGGTGACGACGGGAACGCCGCCGCCCCCGATCCGTACGACATCCGGTTCGGGCAGCCGTTCGAGAACGTGCGGGGCCCGCCCCTGAACGACCTGGAGGGGTACGCCGAAGGCGCGGGCGGCAGCCGCCGTACGGTCGCAGGCGGCCCGGTCGCTGTCCACGGCCAGCACCGCCGCACCGAAGCGGGCCGCCTCCACGGCCAGCGCTCCGCCGCCGGAGCCGATGTCCCAGAGCAGGTCGCCGGTGCGCGGGCCCAGGCGGGCCAGCTGGGCGGCGCGCAGGGCCGGTGACTCGCCCTCGCCCGCCTTCCCGCCGTGGTCCGCCGGGCCGTCCCGGTACGCCTCGGCGGGCAGCGCCCAGCCGCGTACGCCCTGGGGGTAGGCGGGCAGGCGGCCGGCGATCCAGGCGCCGGACGCGGTGGTCTCGGGGCCGCCGCCGATGACGATGACCACGTTCGGGTCGCGCCAGGCGTGGTCGGCGGCCTTGTCGGAGGTGAGGACGGAGACCTGTTCGCGGGCGGTGCCGAGCTCCTCGCAGATCACGAAGGTGCGGTGAACCCCTTCGAGCAGGAGTGCCAGTTCGGCGGGGCCCGCGCCGGGCGAGGTCAGGACGGCGACCTTGTGGTGGGCGCGGCAGACATTGACGGCGCGGCGCAGGGTGCGCGGGTGGGCGACGACGACCTGTGCGTCGTCCCAGGGCATTCCGGCGCGGGCGAACGCGGTGGCGACCGAGGAGACGGCGGGCACGACTTCGACCTCCAGGCCGTGCTCGGGGGCGCGCAGGGTGCGTACGACACCGAAGAAGCCGGGGTCTCCGTCGGCGAGGACCACGGGGCTGCCCCGGTGTCCGGCTATCCGGCGGGCGGCGAGGTCGACGCTGCCGAGGCGGATGCGTTCGGCGCGTCCGGGGATCTCGGGGAGTGCGAGGTGGTGGGCGGCTCCCGCGACGAGCGTGGCGGCCGACAGCGCGGCCGTTGCCGCTCCGGTCAGTGGCGAGCCGTCCCAGCCGATCACCGTGACCCGGTCGGCCATCGTCGTCTGTCTCCTGGGGTGTAGCAGGCGGGGTGCAGCAGGGCGGGGTGCCCGCGGGGGTGGCGGGCAGGGTGAGAGTACCTGGCCCGTGCCGGGGCCCGGCGGCGGGGCCGCGCGGTGTCGCCTCCGGTCGTCGCCGGTGTCAGTTCCAGTCGTTGTAGGTGCCGTAGCCGCCGGCGTCGGCCAGCTCCTCGGCGACACCTTCGAGGTCCTCGGGCAGCAGGCCCCAGACGATCAGATCGGTGCGGATGTCGGTCCAGCCGCCGTCCGTGCCGTTCTCGGTGCGGGTGCGCGCTATCCGGGCGTTGCGCAGGACGCCCTCGCTGATGCAGCCCAGTTTCTGGGCGACCTGCTGGGAGGCGGTGTTGTCGGCGGGGGTGCGCAGCTCGATGCGTTCGAACCGCTGGTCGCGGAAGAGCCATTCGGCCAGCGCCAGCACGGATTCGGTGGCGTACCCCTCACCGCGCGCCCAGGGGGCGGTGATGTAGCGGACCTCGGTGGCCAGGGTGCGCCAGTCGGTGTTCAGCAGCTGGACGGAGCCGACCAGGCGCTGGGTGAGGAACTCGGTGACGGCGAGGACGATTCCGTTGCCGGTGGTGCGCTCGGCCGGGGCGATCCTGCGGACCCAGCGTTCGGCGTCGACCTGGGTGTAGGGGTGCGGTCCGTCGGTCCAGGCGGTGACGAGTTCGTCGTTCATCATCTCGATGTACGCCGGGATGTCGTCCATCTCGAAGGGGCGCATCACCAACCTGTCCGTGCTGATGGAGATGGACGGAAAGGTGGTAGTCATGCGCAGCTCCATGCCGAAGACCGGGTAAAGGCACAGCATGCAGCATCGGCCCGGCCTCGCGCATGGGCGGGTCCGCACGGCGGAGCCCCGCGCTTCCCTCCGGGAAGGCGCGGGGCTCCGTCGGCAAGTACCCGGCGGGGGTCAGGAATTGGCGGGGGTACCGAAGGCCGGGATGACCGAGCCCTGGTAGGTGTCCTCGATGAACTTCTTGACCTCGTCGGAGTTGAGGAGCTTGATGAGCTTCTCGACGCGGGCGTCCTTCTCGTTGCCCTTCTTCACGGCGATGATGTTGGCGTACGGGTTGCCGTCGGCCTTCTCCAGCGCCAGGGAGTCCGTGGAGGGCTTGAGCTTCGCCTCGATGGCGTAGTTGCCGTTGATGACGGCGGCGTCGACGTCGTTCAGCGCGCGGGGCACGGTGGCGGCCTCCAGCTCCTTGAACTCCAGGCCCTTCTTGTCGGTGATGTCGCTCAGCTTGGCGTCGGTGCCGACGCCGTCCTTGAGGGTGATCAGGCCGTTCTGGGCGAGCAGCTGGAGGGCGCGGCCCTCATTGGTGGTGTCGTTGGGCACCGCGACGGTCTGGCCGGACTTGATGTCCTTGAGGTCCTTGACCGTCTTGGAGTACAGGCCCAGCGGCTCCAGGTGCACCGTGCCGACGGGGACGAGGTGGGTGTTGTTCTTCTTGTTGAAGTCGTCCAGGTAGGGCTGGTGCTGGAAGAAGTTGGCGTCGACCTGGCCGGTCTCGGTGGCGGTGTTCGGCAGGACGTAGTCCGTGAACTCCTTGACCTCCAGCTTGAGGCCTTCCTTGGCCGCCAGGTTCTTCTGGACGTAGCCGAGGATGTCTGCGTGCGGCGTCGGGGACGCGGCGACGACGAGTGCCTTGGAGGTGTCGGCCTTGGCGCCGGTGCCGCTCTTGGACACCGGGTCGGAGTCCGTACCGCAGGCGCTGAGGCCCAGGGCGACGGCGGCGGTGGCTGCGGCAGCTGCGGTGATCTTGATGTTCTTACGCACGAAGAGTGCCTCTTTCGGTGATGAGGTGGTGCGCCCGGACAAGGAGTTCGGGCTTGGTGGAGGAAGAGAGTCAGGGGGCGGGCGGGGTCAGGAGAGGGTGCGGCCCCGGCGGGCCAGCAGGCGCACGACCCCGTCGCCGATCAGCTGGATCACGGTCACGATGACGATCAGCAGCGCGACGGTGATGAGCATGAACTGGTTGTCGAAGCGCTGGAATCCGTAGGTCACGGCCTTGGAGCCGAGCCCTTCGCCGCCGACCGCGCCGGCCATCGCGGAGTAGCCGATGAGCACGATGACGGTGGTGGTGACCCCGGAGACGAGCGAGGGCAGGGCCTGCGGCAGCAGTACCTTGCGGACGATCGTCGGGATCGATCCGCCCATCGACTGGACGGCTTCGACGAGCCCGTGATCGACCTCGCGGACCGCCGTCTCCACGAGCCGCGCGAAGAACGGGATGGCGCCCACGGCGAGCGGCACGATCATCGCCGTCGGCCCGATGAAGGTGCCGACGACCCAGGTGGTGAAGGGGATCAGGGCGATCAGCAGGATGATGAACGGCAGCGAACGGCCGATGTTCACGATCACGCCGATGACCTTGTTGACCACCGTGTTCCGGAGGAGCCCGCCCTTGTCGGTGAGGACCAGCAGGATGCCGAGCGGAAGCCCCACCAGCACGGTGACGACCGCGGACCACAGCACCATGTAGAGGGTGTCGACGGTGCCCTGGGTCAGCAGTGGCTGCATTTCGGACCAGGTCACTTGGCGACCTCCTTGGTGAGCGGGGCGGCGGCCTGTCCGGGTACGGCGGCGGACTCCGCGTCCTGCGGTACGGCGGCGGACTCCTCGTCCACGACATCGGCCCGCAGACCCTGCTCGCGCAGGAAGCCGATCGGGACGACGTTCTCCTCGAACCGGCCGGGCAGCTCGATGCGCATCCGGCCGATCTGGTTGCCGCCGACGGTGTCCATCGCCGCGCCGAGGATGGAGATGTCGATGTTGTACGTACGGGAGAGCTGGGAGATCACCGGCCGGCTCGCGGCCTCACCGTGGAAGGTGACGTCGACGACCGTGCGGTCGGGTGCCGAGGCGGTGCCGCCGACCGGGAAGAGCTCATGGGCGAGTTCGGAACCGGGAGTGGCGAGCAGTTCGCCGACGGTGCCGGACTCGACGACGCGGCCGCGCCGCATCAGCGCGGCGGAGTCGCAGACCGTCTTGACGACGTCCATCTCGTGCGTGATGAGCAGGACGGTGAGTCCCAGCTGCTGGTTGAGGTCGCGCAGCAGCGCGAGGATGGAGCGGGTGGTCTCGGGGTCCAGTGCGGAGGTCGCCTCGTCCGAGAGCAGCACCTTGGGGTCGCCGGCCAGGGCGCGGGCGATCCCGACGCGCTGCTTCTGCCCGCCGGAGAGCTGACCGGGGTAGGCCTTCGCCTTGTCGGAGAGGCCGACGAGGTCGAGCAGTTCGAGTGCCTTGCGGGTGCGGGCCCGGCCGGAGACGCCGAGGATCTCCAGCGGGAGTTCCACGTTGTCCCGGACGTTGCGCGAGGCCAGGAGATTGAAGTGCTGGAAGACCATGCCGATACGGCTGCGCGCCTCGCGCAGTTCCCGGCCGGCGCGCCGGCCGCGGCCGGCGAGTGCGGTGAGGTCCTGACCGGCCACCGTGACGGTGCCGGAGGTGGGCCGCTCCAGGAGGTTGACGCAGCGGATCAGGGAGGACTTCCCGGCGCCGCTCTGTCCGACGACTCCGTAGACCTCGCCCTCGCGGACATGCAGGTCGACGCCGTCGAGTGCGGTGACCTCACGGCCGCGCGACTGGTAGACCTTCGTGAGGCCCGTAGTGGTGATCACAGGGGTTTCCGTCACTGTCGAGTGCGCGGCGCGGTGTCCGCCGGGCACGGGGCATTCGTCTGAAGAGACTGTTCGGGCTGATCTGCCGATGGGTCTCGGCATGGCCGGGCGCGGCGGAGGGCCGGGCGGCAGCGCATGCTCGGGCGGGCTCGTTCCATTGGGTGCAAACGGCGCAGGCTCGGTCTCGCTTCGGGGCGCGAGGCTCAGGCGGGGGCCCTCAGAAGGCGCGCATTCGACACATACAACGAGCACCGGGCGTGCTGATCGCCTCGGTCGCAAGGGTGCGGCTGCTCGTCGTGGTCATGTCCCCAAGTAAAACAGACGTATCGCCTCCCCGAACCAGGCTGTCCGAATAGCGGACAGTCGTGGATGGTCACGCCGCGCGGTCGGGGCCACGGCCCGAGTCCCCCTCGGAAAGGCTGTGACCTGCGTCGACACGGGGGCTTCTCCTGCGGGGGCGACCCCGTGCGCCGGTGTGGGGCCGGTGGCCGCTGTGGCCAAGGCCACGATCCCGCGACCGCCGCCCCGTCGCGTGCGCCCCGGCGCCCGGCGGCAGGGCCCCCGGCCCCCGCGCGGACGCCCGGCACGTCCGTAATACCCTCGCTTCATGCTTGACGCCCTGACGGTCGCGGTCGCCGTGTCCGCGCTCGCCCTCGCCGCCTGGTGCGGATACGCCGCCTACCGGGACCAGCCCACGAAGGACTGGCACTTCATCGGGATGGCCATCGTCTCGGTACTGGCCCTGGCCCAGCTGTCGGTCGGAATCGTGCAGCTGGCCAGGGGTGAGCGGCCGGAACAGGGCATGACGATCTTCATCGCCTATCTGATCGGTTCCTTCGCGACCGTGCCGGCGGCCGGATTCCTGTCGTTGACCGAGCGGACCCGCTGGGGCTCGGTGACGGTGGCGGCCGGCGCCGTCGTGCTGGCGGTGCTCGAAGTGCGGCTCTACGACATCTGGGGAAACTGACCGTGACCGACACCGAACGCCCCGAGGCTCCCGCGAAGCCGTCCTTCGAGCTGGGCACCGGGCCCGGACGGGTACTGGTCTGGTTCTACGGAGTGTTCACCGTGGCGGCCGCCTCCCGCTCGGTCGTCCAGATGATCCTGGACTTCGACAGGGCGCCGCTGGCCTATGTGCTGTCCGCCGTCGCGGCCGTCGTGTACGGATTCATCACGTACTCGCTGGTGCGCGGCGGGGAGAAGGCCCGGAGGGCGGCGCTGGTGTGCTGCGCCGCCGAGCTGGTGGGGGTGCTCGTCGTCGGTGCGTGGACGCTGGCGGAACCGTCCGCCTTCCCCGACGCGACCGTGTGGTCGGACTTCGGGATGGGATACCTGTTCATCCCGGTGATCCTGCCGGTCACCGGGATGATCTGGCTGCGCCGCGCGAAGACCTCCTGAACCGGTCCCGACGGACCCGGAACAGTCCGTACGGACCGGACCGGAGCGGGCCGGTCGGACCGCTCAGGCGCTGGCCGCGTAGGCCCGCGCGTCGGCGTCCTTCTCCAACAGGATCATCCGCACCCCGTCCGCCCCGGTGGCGGCCCCCACCCGCGCGTAGCCCGCCCTGCGGTAGAGCCGCAGGTTGTTCTCGCTGCGGTGCCCGGTGCGCAGCCGGAAGCGGGTGGCCGACCGGCCCTCGGCCAGGCCCGCCTCCGCGGCCCGCAGCAGACGGGCGCCGAGGCCGTGCCCCTGGAGCCGGGGATGGACGCAGAGCCTGGAGATCTGGCCCGTACCGTCCTGGTCGGTGAATCCGCGTACCGAACCGACCACTTCCTCACCCAGCCTGGCCACGAACACCACGTCCTCGGCGACTTCACCGCGCACCGATTCGAGGGTCTGGACGAGAGGGTCTATCCGGTAGTTGTCGTAGAGCTCCGCCTCGCTCTGAAAGCAGAGGTACTGAAGCTTGAAGATCTGCTCGACGTCCTGTGTGGTCGCCGCCGAGATGGTCACGCTCATGCCCATGTGTGCATGCCTCCCGCTCACCTGTCCGCCGGTTGTCTACCCGCTCCTATCCCCGCAGTTCAGGAGCGACAACCTCCGCCGCGAGCATTCTGCGCAGACATCCAAGGCAACGGGAACGCATGGGACCCAAACTGCCCTGTGACATACCCAACTCCCCTGCGATTTCCCGGTAGGTCGGATCCCCCGGGGCGAGCATCGCCTCCAGCATCCGGGAACACCGCCGGGGCAGCCGGGCCACCGCCGCGCGCAGCGCCCGTCGTTCGGCGGCACGCAGCGCGGTGCGCTCGGGGCAGCCGGACGGGCCGGCGACGGGCTCCCTTCCGGCGTACGGGTGTTCGTGCCGGGCCCTGCGGCGGGCCCGGCGGGCTTCCGCCCGTACGGAGTCGCGCACCCAGCGGGCGGAGTCGTCCGGCGGCCCCACCGCGGCCAGCCGCTCCATCAGCCGCAGCCATACGGCCTGTTCGAGATCGGCGGGGTCGACCGCGGCGGCGGGTGCCTCGGCCGTCGCCTCAGCACGCACCAGGGGGTGCAGGGCGCGGACGACACGGGCGGCGGACGCGGCGGACGGACCGGACGCGGCGGATGCGGCGGATGCGGCGGATGCGGCGGATGCGGCGGATGCGGCCGGAGCATGATCATGAAGTGTCATGCCCCAGCGGACGTGCCCGGCCCGCACCCGGTTGCCGTGCGCGGGGAGCGCCACCCGACCGGGGCATGTCCGGCCGGGTGGCTGACGGCGGACGGTGCTCAGCACGGCGCCGGAGCAGGTACGTCAGTTCCCGGCGAAGTCCGCCGCCGCGAGCAGCGCGGTGTCCGGGTTGTCGGAGAAGATCCCGTCGATGCCGGTCGCGAAGTACGCCCGGAACGCGCCGAAGGCGTCGCCGTACGCGCTGGGGTCGGTGCCCCGGCGGAAGTCGGCGGGCAGGAAGCTGTTCTCGTTGCGCATCGTGTACGGGTGGAGGACCAGGCCCTGTGCGTGCGCGTCCTTCACCAGAGCGGTCGGCGAGGTCAGCCGGCCGGAGGCGTCCTTCGGGATGATCAGGTCCAGCGTGGGGCCGATGCCCTGGGCGAACGACGCCATCCACTTCAGACCGGCCGGCGTGACGAGGTCCGCGACCGTACGCGGGTCCCCGGCCTCCACGAAGTCCCAGGGGCGCTCCTTGGGGCCGGACAGCAGGACGACACGCGGGGTGGCGACCAGCCGGGACAGCCGCTGGACGGAGCCGGGCTCGAAGGACTGGAGTATGAGCGGAGAGTTCGCGCGGTGGCGGTTGTGGCGGCGCAGCAGCCGGGCCAGCGGCTCCTCCAGGCCGAGGCCCAGTCCGCGGAAGTACGTGGGGTGCTTGGTCTCGACGTACAGCCAGACGGGCCGGCCGCGCCGGCGGCCCTCCTTGTCGGCCCAGCGCAGGACCTCCTCGAAGGTGGGGATCTCCCAGCGGCCGTCGTAGAGGGTGTTCTCCTGACGGGTGCCCGGGATGCGCTCCTTCGCCCGCAGCGTCTTCAGCTCGGCGAGGGTGAAGTCCTCGGTGAACCAGCCGGTGAGGGAGACCCCGTCGACCTTCTTGGTGGTCCGACGGCTCGCGAACGCGGGGTGGTCGGCGACATCCGTGGTGGCGGTGATGTCGTTCTCGTGGCGGCACACGAGATGGCCGTCCTTCGTCGGCACGAGGTCCTGCTCGACGATGTGCGCGCCCATGTCGAGCGCCAGCTGGTAGGAGCCGAGAGTGTGCTCGGGGCGGTAGCCGCTGGCGCCCCGGTGGCCTATGACGGTCGGCACGGGCAGGTCCCGGAAGGAGCCGTGGCCGTGGCCGCCGCGGCCCCGCTCGGCGGCCTGCGCCGTACCGGACAGCCCGAGGGCCGCGGTACCGAGGACGGCCGCCCCCAGAAGGGTCCGCCGGCCGGGACTCGTCCGCTCACGCTCTGTCATGAATGCTCCTCGCATGTAATGTCTGGTACCTGTCGAGCGAGGGCCGATCGTAGGCAGCCGGGCCGTCCGCACGGCAGCCCCGCGGCGAACATGGCGCAAACACACGTCAACACCGCGTATCCGCTTCGTGAACCCGATGTGCGATCAGGCGGTACCCGCGAGTATCGTCCTCACCTGCACAGACCCGCATCCGCACAGACCCTCACCGCACCTCGGCCGGCCCGGCCACGACACCGGAGGAACCGTTGTCCCGACTCACGGTCATCAAGGCAGTGCTCGGACCGATCCTGCGCCTGATGTTCCGCCCGCAGGTGGAAGGCGCGAAGAACATCCCCGGGACCGGGCCGGTGATCCTCGCGGGCAACCACCTCACGTTCATCGACTCGATGATCATGCCGATCTGCTGCGACCGGCCGGTGTTCTACATCGGCAAGGACGAGTACGTCACGGGCAAGGGGTTCAAGGGCCGCCTGATGGCCTGGTTCTTCACCGGCTGCGGCATGATCCCGGTGGACCGGGACGGCGGACGCGGCGGCGTGGCGGCGCTGATGACCGGGCGCCGGGTGCTGGACGAGGGCCATGCCTTCGCGATCTACCCGGAGGGCACCCGCTCCCCCGACGGCCGCCTCTACCGGGGCCGTACGGGAATCGCCCGGCTGACGCTGATGACGGGCGCGCCGGTGGTGCCGTTCGCGATGATCGGCACGGACAAGCTCCAGCCCGGCGGCGCCGGACTGCCCCGTCCGGGCAAGGTCACGGTGCGCTTCGGTGAGCCGATGGAGTTCTCGCGCTACGAGGGCATGGACCGCGACCGCTATGTGCTCCGGGCGGTGACGGACTCGGTGATGGCCGAGGTGATGCGGCTGTCCGGCCAGGAGTACGTCGACATGTACGCCACGAAGGCCAAGGCCGCCTGAACCGTATGCGAAAGGGCCCGCGACCCCGAGAGGTCGCGGGCCCTTTCGCGTAGCGGCCACGGGCGGTTACGGGTGCTCGATGCCCTCCTCCAGCTTCTGGCCCCGCAGCAGGAACCAGGCGGCGACCGCGGTGGCCAGGAGCACCGAGGCACCGACCCCCGCGGCGAGCTGCAGCCCCTCGACGAACGACTCCTGGGCCACCGAGATCAGGGGATCCGCCTGCCCGGCGGGCAGGCCGCCGGCCGCTTCGACGGCACCGCCCAGGGATTCATGGGCGGCCGCCGCCGTGTCGGAGGGGATGCCCTGCGGGGTCACGAAGTCCTGGTAGACCCCGGTGACGATGGAGCCGAGCAGCGCGATACCGAGGGCGGCGCCGAGTTCGTACGCCGTTTCGGAGACGGCGGACGCGGAGCCGGCCTGCTCCTTCGGCACGCTGGAGAGGATGACGTCGGCGGTGACGGTGAAGGCGAACCCGGCACCGACGCCGACGACCAGCAGCATGCCGCCGAGCATCGGGTATCCGGTGTCCTTGCTGAGCAGGGTCACGGACGCCAGGGCCAGGCCGACCGCCGCGAGTCCGCCGGAGACCACGGAGCGGACCGAGAATCGGCGGGCCGCGAATCCGGCCAGCAGACCCGCGGTCACCGCGCCGATGGCCGCGGGCAGTTCGGCGAGCCCGGCTTCCAGCGGGCCTCGGCCCTGGACCAGTTGCAGGAACTGGGAGAGGAAGAAGACCAGCCCGGACAGGCCGAGGATGGTCAGCAGATCGGCGAGGACCGCGCCGGAGAAGCCCCGGTGGTGGAAGAGCCGCATGTCCAGCAGGGGCGCGGGCAGCTTCAGCTGCCGGCGGATGAACCAGGCGAGCGCGGCGACGCCGATGACGGCCGCCGCTCCGACCTCCCAGCTCGCCCCGTGCGCGGCCACCTCCTTGATGGCGTACACGACTCCGATCATGCCGATCAGGGAGAGCGCGACGCTCATCAGGTCCCAGGGGCCCGGTGCCGGGTTCTTCGACTCGGGGATCAGCTTGATGCCGACGACCACGAGCACCGCCATGACGGGCAGGTTGATGAGGAAGACCGAGCCCCACCAAAAGTGTTCGAGGAGGAATCCGCCGACGACGGGGCCGACCGCCGCACCCGCGGAGGCCATGGCACCCCAGATACCGATGGCGAGGCTGCGTTCGCGCGGGTCGTGGAAGAGGTTGCGGATCAGGGCCAGGGTGGACGGCATCAGGGTGGCGCCCGCGACACCGAGCAGCGCTCGGGCCAGGATCATCATCTCCGGGGTGTGCGCGTACGCGTTGAGCACGGAGACCGCGCCGAACGCGACGGCGCCGATCAGCAGCAGCTTCTTGCGGCCGATGCGGTCACCGAGGCTGCCCATGGAGACGAGGAGTCCGGCGATGACGAAGGAGTAGACGTCGCCGATCCAGAGCAGCTGGGTGCCGGTCGGTTCGAGGTCCTCGCTGAGGAACGGGGTCGCGAGGCCGAGCACGGTGGCGTCGACGGCCACCAGCAGCACCGCGAGCACGAGCACGGCCAGGGCGATCCACCGCCCGGGGCGGCGTACCACGTCCACGGTTTCCTGGTGCTGGTCGATGCTGGTCATTGCTTCACGCTCCGCCGTGCTCCGCCGAGCAGCAGCTCGACGATCATGTACTGGAAGTCTTGTGCGGCCACCCGTCCCGTCTGGACGGACCAGGCGCCGGTGCCGATGAGCCCGTAGAGGGCCTCGGTCAGCCAGGCCGGGGTGAGGTCGATACGGAACTCGCCGCGCTCCTGACCGCGCCGGAAGAAGGCGGAGACCCTGGCATCGAGCCGGTTCCAGCCCTCGTGGACCTCGTCGCCCTCGAAGAGCTGGTTCTCGTTGACGAGAAAGGACAGCAGTCCGGCTCCGGGCTCGACGGCCGCGACAAGGCGGCGCAGCCCCTCCTCCGAGGTGCCCTCGTCGAGGGCGGCGGCATCCAGGGCCGCTTCGAATTCCCGGATCCCGAGGTCCTCCAACGCCTTCACCAGCGCGTCCCGCCCCGCGAAGTGGCGGTGGAGGGTGGCGCGGCCGATGCCGGCCGCCTTGGCGACCTCGTCCATGGTGGCGGTGGATTTGTGGGTCAGCAGGGTGGCGGCACTGCGCAGCACCTGCTCACGGTCGAGAGTCATGAGACAACCCTAACCCATACGAGACATTATTGTCTCACCGGCTGATGCCGAGGCCCGCGGGGAGTGGGCAGCATAAGGACATGAAGCCGCTGCTGCTGATCGACATCGACGGCCCGCTCAACCCCTACCTGGCGCTGTCCCGCCGCGGAGCCCCGGAGGGATACCGCCAGCACCTCATGCGCCCGACGGGGTGGACCGAGGGTCCCGCCCTGCCGGTCCTGCTCAAGCCGGAGCACGGCGGCGAACTGCTGGGCCTGGCGGCCGCCTACGAACTGGTCTGGGCCACGACCTGGAAGAACGAGGCCAACCACTGGGTCGGCCCGCGTCTGGGACTGCCCGAGCTGCCCTGCATCGACTGGCCCGAGATGCACGGCGCCGGGCCGGACGGGACGTACTGGAAGACGCGGTACGTCGTCGAGTACGCGGCCGGGCGCCCGTTCGCCTGGGTCGACGACGAGATCACCGACCGGGACCGGGTGTGGGTGGGGGCCCACCACCCGGTCCGGGCACTGCTGCGGTACGTCGATCCGCGGGTCGGCCTGGTGCGCGACGACTTCGACGCGCTCGCCGGCTGGGCCGCCGCGGGCGCACGGTCCGACGGGTGAGCGGCCGGCGGACCGGTCAGCTCCAGGGCAGTGCCGAGCGGTGGCGCCAGTACGCCTCGGGCTCCTCCACCAGGGCGTCGAGCCGGTCACGCCGCTCCTCGTCGAGGTCGACCACCGCGGCGTGCAGATTCCCGGCGAGCTGGTCCACGGTGGCCGCGCCGGAGAGGACGACGCCGGCCCAGGGCTGGTGCAGGATCAGCGCGAGGGCGACCGCGTCGCTGCCCAGGCCCTCCTCGTCGGCGATCTCCCGGATCACGGCGGGGGCGTCGGTCCCGGCGAGGCGGCCGTTGGCCATGCCCTCCTTGACGATCACGGTGAGCCCGGCGTCATGGGCCTCGGCGAGCGCCCCCGCGGCCGAGGTCTCCAGCGCGTTGAAGGTGGCCTGGACGGTACGGAAGAGGGGTTCGCCGTCGACCGTGACGGCGAGGGCGGCCCGGATCGCGTCGGCCTGGCCGGGGCCGCTGGTGGAGAGGCCGACGGTGACGCCCTCGGCGGCGAGCGCGGCGAGCCGTGCGTGCAGCTCCTTGTCGCCCAGCGCCGGGCTGTCGGCGGTCACCGAGTGGATCTGGTAGAGGTCGAGCCGGTCCCCGAGGAGTTCACGGGTCTCGGCGCGCTGGCGTTCGTACATGGCCAGGCCGTGGTCCTTGACCTCGTGCGCCTCGGCGTCGACGCTCCAGCCCGCGGTGTAGGTGTAGCCCCATTTGCTGCCGACGACGACGTCCGTGGCATCGGGGTGCGCGGTCAGCCAGCCCGCGAGGAACTCCTCGGACCGGCCGTAGGAGCGGGCCGCGTCGAAGTAGCGCACGCCCTGGGCGTAGGCGGCGTCCAGCAGCTCATGGGTACGGGCGCGCAGGGCGTCGACACCGCGGTCGGCGGGCAGGTCCCGGTCGCGGTGCAGATTGATGTAGCCGGGCCTGCCGACGGCGGCGAGGCCGAGCCCGATGTGAGCGGTCGGGGTCGTCGCGGCGGCCAGTGCGGCGAAGGGCATCGCGGGCTCCTCGTGTCGGGTTCCGTCACTCCTTCCCGACCAACGTAGCCCGCGATGCCGTTCGTACACCTCCTGTGGCCTGCCCGGGTGCCGCAGGGCGGCCGGACGGGGTGTACCGGACCGGTGCTACCGCCGCGCGGTCGCCCAGGCGTGCTGGGCCGCCAGGTCCGCCTTCACCTCGGCGAGCTGTACGGCGACGGCCGAGGGAGCCGTACCGCCCCGGCCGCTGCGGGAGGCGAGGGCGCCCTTCACATTGAGGACGGTGCGGACCTCCGGGGTCAGATGCGCGGAGATCTTCTCGAACTGCTCGTCGGTGAGCTGGTCCAGCTCGATGCCGTGCCGCTCGCACTCCTTGACGCACTCGCCCGCGACCTCGTGCGCGACGCGGAACGGCACGCCCTGCTTGACCAGCCACTCGGCGATGTCGGTGGCGAGCGAGAAGCCGGCCGGGGCCAGCTCCTCCATGCGCTCGCGGTTGACGGTGAGGGTGGCCATCATGCCGGTGAAGGCGGGCAGCAGGACTTCGAGCTGGTCGCAGGAGTCGAAGACCGGCTCCTTGTCCTCCTGGAGGTCGCGGTTGTAGGCGAGCGGCAGGGCCTTCAGCGTGGCCATCAGGCCGGTCAGATTGCCGATGAGGCGGCCGGACTTCCCGCGCGCCAGCTCGGCGATGTCGGGGTTCTTCTTCTGCGGCATGATCGAGGAGCCGGTGGAGAAGGCGTCGTGCAGGGTGACGAAGGAGAACTCCTTCGTGTTCCAGATGATGACCTCCTCCGCGATCCGGGAGAGGTTGACGCCGATCATCGCGGTGATGAAGGCGAACTCGGCGACGAAGTCCCGCGAGGCCGTGCCGTCGATGGAGTTGGCCACCGAACCGTGCTCGAAGCCGAGGTCGGCGGCGACCGCCTCCGGGTCGAGTCCGAGCGAGGACCCGGCGAGCGCGCCGGAACCGTAGGGGGACACGGCGGTCCGCTCGTCCCACTGGCGCAGCCGCTCGGCGTCCCGGGTCAGGGACTGCGCATGGGCCAGCACATGGTGGGCGAAGAGGACGGGCTGGGCGTGCTGGAGGTGTGTACGGCCGGGCATCGCCACGTCCGGGTGCGCCTCCGCCAGGCCCACCAGGGCGTCCTGGAGCTCGGCGATCAGGCCGCCGATGATCCGGGCGTGGTCGCGCAGGTACATCCGGAAGAGCGTGGCGATCTGGTCGTTGCGGGAACGGCCGGCCCGCAGCTTGCCGCCGAGATCCGGGCCCAGGCGCTCCAGCAGCCCCCGCTCCAGTGCCGTGTGGACGTCCTCGTCGGCGATGGTCCCGGTGAAGGACCCGTCGGCGACATCGGCCTCCAGCCGGTCCAGGCCCTCGGTCATCCGGGTCAGCTCGTCCTCGGTGAGCAGTCCCGCCTTGTTGAGGACACGCGCGTGGGCGCGGGAGCCGGCGATGTCGTACGGCGCGAGCCGCCAGTCGAAGTGGACGGACGCGGACAGCTTGGCCAGCGCCTCGGCCGGGCCGTCGGCGAAGCGGGCGCCCCAGAGGCGTACATCGCCGTTGCCGTTGCCGGTGCCGTTGCTCACTGCGTGCTCCTCGGAGAACAGGGGGTGGATGTGCGACCGCCTCCCCGCCGCGGAGGAACAGGGAGGCGGTGACGTAAACGGGCCGGGGTCAGGCCAGGTCACGCTTGGCGGCGATCTTCGACGAGAGGCCGAAGATCTCGATGAAGCCCTGCGCCTTGGACTGGTCGAACGTGTCGCCCGAGTCGTAGGTGGCGAGGTTGAAGTCGTACAGCGACTCCTCGGACCGGCGGCCCGTGACGACGGCGCGGCCGGCGTGCAGGGTCATCCGGATGTCGCCGGTGACGTGCTGGTTGGCCTCGTTGATGAAGCCGTCCAGGGCGCGCTTGAGCGGGGAGAACCACAGGCCGTCGTAGACCATCTCGCCCCAGCGCTGCTCGACCTGCCGCTTGTAGCGGGCCAGTTCGCGCTCGACGGTGACGTTCTCCAGCTCCTGGTGCGCGGTGATCAGGGCGATGGCGCCCGGAGCCTCGTACACCTCGCGGGACTTGATGCCCACGAGCCGGTCCTCGACGATGTCGATCCGGCCGATGCCCTGGGCGCCGGCCCGCTCGTTGAGCTGCTGGATCGCCTGGAGCACGGTGACGGGCCGGCCGTCGATGGCGACCGGCACGCCCTCCTTGAAGGAGATGACGACCTCGTCGGCCTCGCGGACGGCGGCCGGGTTCTCCGTGTACTCGTAGATGTCCTCGATCGGCGCGTTCCAGATGTCCTCCAGGAAGCCCGTCTCGACGGCGCGCCCGAAGACGTTCTGGTCGATGGAGTACGGGGACTTCTTGGTGGTCGCGATCGGGAGGTTCTTCTCCTCGCAGAAGGCGATCGCCTTGTCCCGGGTCATCGCGTAGTCGCGGACCGGGGCGATGCACTTCAGATCGGGGCCGAGGGCCGAGATGCCGGCCTCGAAGCGGACCTGGTCGTTGCCCTTGCCGGTGCAGCCGTGGGCGACGATGCCGGCGTCGTGCTTCTTGGCGGCGGCGACGAGGTGCTTGACGATGGTCGGCCGGGAGAGGGCGGAGACCAGCGGGTAGCGGTCCATGTAGAGGGCGTTGGCCTTGATCGCCGGGAGGCAGTACTCCTCGGCGAACTCGTCCTTCGCGTCCGCGACCTCGGCTTCGACGGCACCGCAGGCGAGCGCGCGCTTGCGGATGACGTCCAGGTCCTCGCCGCCCTGGCCGACGTCCACGGCAACGGCGATGACCTCGGCGCCCGTCTCCTCGGCGATCCAGCCGATGGCGACGGAGGTGTCCAGGCCGCCCGAGTAGGCGAGTACGACGCGCTCGGTCACGGGTTTCTCCTTACGGTGCAATCACTGATGGGTATAACTATGCAGTCCTCCGTATGCTTTGTCAAAACCGCAGGTCAGGGGCTTGCGGCCAGGACGCGCGGCAGGAAAGGACCTCGCCGGTGAAACCGCTGCCACAGATAATCAGCGCCATGGGAAAAACACATGAACGCATCGAAGGACGGCTGAGAGCCTTCATCGAGGCACAGCACATCTTCTTCACCGCGACCGCTCCCCTGGACTCCGACGGCACCGTCAACCTCTCCCCGAAGGGCGTCAGCGGTTCGTTCGCCGTCATCGACGAAACGACCGTGGCGTACCTGGACTTCGCCGGGAGCAACGCGGAGACCATCGCCCACCTCCGCGAGAACGGGCGCATCACGCTGATGTGGTGCGCCTTCCAGGGGCCTCCGAACATCGTGCGGGTGCACGGCCGCGGGGAGCCGGTCTTCCGGGACGACCCGCGGTTCAACGGGCTCCTCACGCATTTCCCCGGCGTCGACACCGCACCGCACGGGCTGCGCGCGGTCATCCTCGTGCGGGCCGAACTGATCCGCGACACCTGCGGATTCGCGGTGCCCCACCTCTCGTACGACGAGGACCGGACGCTGCACGCCGACCGCTTCCGGCGTGAGGACGACGAGAGCCTCAGCGCGTACTTCGAGAAGAAGCAGGACATCGCCACCAGCATCGACGGGCTGCCGGGCCTCCCGCTGCCGCTGCCGCCGATGACCCCGCGGCCGGAGGCACCGGAGCCGGCGCCGCCCGCGCGGTGAGACGTTCGGCCGTACGGCGCAGGCCCGGTGGGGCGCAGGCACCGGGCACCGTACGGTCCGGACCATGCGCGGATCTCTGGTGACCTGTGGGGTACTGCTCGCCCTGGTGGGCTCGGTCGCGGCCCGGCCGGCGGACGGCCCGCCCCTGCCGGTACTGCTGGCCGACACCGGCGGCGGCAGCCAGCTGATCACGGCGGAGGCTCCGGACGCGGGATCCACCACCGGCACGGTGACCTGGTGGGAGCGGCGACGGGGCCGGTGGGCGGCGGCCGGATCCGCGCCCGCCCGGTTCGGCGCGAAGGGTCTGGCGGAGGGCCGGACGCGCGAGCAGGGCACCGGCACCACGCCCAGTGGCCTGTACCGCCTCCCGTACGCCTTCGGGACCGCGCCACCGGTACCCGGGACGGCGTACCCCTACCGCCGTGTGGGCGAGCTTTCCTGGTGGTGCCAGGACAACGCGGCACGGGCCTACAACCGCTGGGTGGAGCCGCTGCCGGCGGACTGCCGGGCCGGCGAGGCCGAGCATCTGGTCACCTACCGGGCCCAGTACGCCCGCGCGCTGGTCATCGGCTTCAACTACGACCGGCCGGTACGGGGCCGGGGCGCCGGGATCTTCCTCCATGTGAACGGGCGCGGGGCGACGGCGGGCTGCGTCTCCGTACCCGCCGCCGCGATGGACCGGATCCTGGCCTGGGCGGACCCGGCCCGCCGGCCGCACATCGCGATCGGGACCTCCTCGGGCCCGACCGCGATCACCCGGTACTGAGGACGCTCCCGTCCGGCCCGGACCGGCTCAGCGGTCGTTCTGGGCCAGCCGCAGCAGATGGTCCGCGAGCGCCTGGCCGCCGTTCGGGTCACGGCTGATCAGCATCAGGGTGTCATCACCCGCGATGGTCCCGAGGATGTCCTGCAGTTCGGCCTGGTCGATGGCCGAGGCGAGGAACTGGGCCGCGCCCGGCGGTGTGCGCAGCACCACGAGGTTGGCCGAGGCCTCCGCCGAGATGAGGAGTTCGGCGGAGAGCCTGCGCATCCGCTCCTCCTTGGCCGAGCCGCCCAGCGGCGCCTGCGGGGTACGGAATCCGCCCTCGCTCGGCACCGCGTAGATCAGTTCGCCGCCGGTGTTGCGGATCTTGACCGCGCCCAGCTCGTCGAGGTCCCGGGAGAGCGTCGCCTGAGTGACGCTCAGCCCGTCGTCGGCCAGCAGTCTGGCCAGCTGGCTCTGGGAGCGCACCGGCTGCCGGTTCAGGATGTCCACGATCCGGCGGTGGCGGGCGGTGCGGGTCTGCGGCACGGAGGGCCCGCCGTGCTCGGATTCCTGCGCCTCGGTCATCGTCGTCGCCTCATTCTCCGGATCGTCATTCTCCGGATCGTCCGTCCCCGTATGCCGCGTCGAGAGCGCCCGGCAGAATCCGCAGGAACGCGTCCACCTCTTCGTCACCGATGATCAGCGGCGGCATGAGCCGTACGACATCGGGGGCGGGCGCGTTCACCAGGAGTCCGGCTCCCTGGGCCGCCTGCTGCACCTGCGGTGCGAGGGGTCCGGTGAGCACGATACCCAGCAGCAGTCCGGAGCCGCGGACATGGGAGACCAGGGGGTGTCCCAGTCCCTCGACCTCTTCGCGGATCCGCTCGCCGAGCCGCTTGACGTTGTCCAGGGCGCCGTCGGCGGCGAGGGTGTCCAGGACGGCGAGTCCGGCGGCGCAGGCGATCGGGTTGCCGCCGAAGGTCGTGCCGTGGCGGCCCGGCGTCAGCAGGTCGGCGGCCGGGCCGAACGCGACGGTGGCGCCGATCGGCAGTCCGCCGCCGAGCCCCTTGGCCAGGGTGACCACATCGGGCTCGACACCCTGGTGGGCCTGGTGCTCGAACCAGTGGCCGCACCGGCCGATACCGGTCTGCACCTCGTCCAGGACGAGCAGGGTGCCGGTGGCCCGGGTGATCTCGCGGGCGGCCTCCAGATAGCCCTTGGGGGGCACGACCACGCCGTTCTCGCCCTGGACGGGCTCGATGATCAGCAGCGCGGTGTCGGTGGTCACCGCCGCCCTCAGGGCCGCCACGTCCCCGTACGGCACATGGGTGACCTCGCCGGGCAGCGGCAGGAAGGCGTCACGCTTCCCGGGCTGGCCGGTGAGGGCGAGCGCGCCCATCGTCCGGCCGTGGAAGCCGCCGTCGGTGGCGACCATATGGGTACGTCCGGTGAGCCGGCCGATCTTGAAGGCGGCCTCGTTGGCCTCGGCGCCGGAGTTGGCGAAGTACACCCGTCCGGTCCGGCCGAACAGCTGGAGCAGCCGCTCGGCGAGGGCGACGGGCGGTTCCGCGATGAAGAGGTTGGAGACGTGCCCGAGTGCGGCGACCTGGGCGGAGACGGCCTCGACCACCGCGGGGTGGGCGTGGCCCAGCGCGTTCACCGCGATGCCGCCGACGAAGTCGAGGTACTCGGCGCCGTCCGCGTCCCAGAGGCGGGCGCCGGAGCCGCGCGCCAGGGACAGCTGGGGGGTGCCGTAGTTGTCCATGAGCGCGCCCTGCCACCGCTTCGAGAGCCCGGCGTTGGTCATGCTTCCCCCTGTGTCGCGTGCGGTGCGTCGGGCACGACCATCGTGCCGATTCCCTCGTCGGTGAAGATCTCCAGCAGGATCGAGTGCTGGACCCGGCCGTCGATGACCCGGGCGGTCTCGACCCCGTTGCGTACCGCGTGCAGGCAGCCCTGCATCTTCGGGACCATGCCGCTGGAGAGGTCGGGCAGGAGTTTCTCCAGCTCCGAGGCGGTGAGACGGCTGATCACATCGTCGCTGTGCGGCCAGTCCTCGTAGAGGCCCTCGACATCGGTGAGGACCATGAGGGTCTCGGCGTTCAGCGCGGCGGCGAGTGCGGCGGCCGCGGTGTCGGCGTTGACGTTGTAGACGTGGTTGTCGTCGGCGGAGCGGGCGATGGAGGAGACGACCGGGATGCGGCCGTCGTCCAGCAGCGCCTGGATGGCCCCGGTGTCGATGGCGGTGATCTCACCGACCCGGCCGATGTCGACGAGTTCGCCGTCGATGGTGGGCCGGTGCTGGGTGGCGGTGATGGTGCGGGCGTCCTCGCCGGTCATTCCGACGGCCAGCGGGCCGTGCTGGTTGAGCAGCCCGACGAGCTCGCGCTGGACCTGTCCGGCCAGCACCATCCGTACGACGTCCATCGCCTCGGGCGTGGTGACGCGCAGCCCGGCCCTGAACTCGCTGACCAGGCCCTGCTTGTCCAGCTGGGCACTGATCTGCGGGCCGCCGCCGTGCACGACGACGGGCTTGAGGCCGGCCTGCCGCAGGAAGACGACGTCCTGGGCGAAGGCGGCCTTCAGCTCCTCGTCGACCATGGCGTTGCCGCCGAACTTGATGACGACGGTCCTGCCGTTGTGCCGGGTCAGCCAGGGCAGCGCCTCGATGAGGATCTGTGCCTTGGGGAGCGCGGTGTGCTTGCGGGCCGTACTCATGAGCTGTACGCGCTGTTCTCGTGGACGTAGTCCGCGGTGAGGTCGTTGGCCCAGATGACGGCCGACTCGGCGCCGGCGGCGAGGTCGGCGGTGATCGTGACCTCCCGGTAGCGCATGTCGACGAGGTCGCGGTCCTCGCCGACGCCGCCGCTCCTGCAGACCCAGACACCGTTGATGGCGACGTTGAGCCGGTCGGGCTCGAAGGCGGCCTTCGTCGTGCCGATCGCGGACAGGACACGGCCCCAATTGGGGTCCTCGCCGTGGATGGCGCACTTGAGGAGGTTGTTACGGGCGATGGAGCGGCCCACCTCGACGGCGTCGTCCTCGCTCTCGGCGTTGATCACCTCGATCCGGATGTCCTTGGAGGCACCCTCGGCGTCGCCGATGAGCTGGCGGGCGAGGTCGGCGCAGACGGCCCGTACGGCCTCGGCGAACTCCGACTTCTCGGGGGTGATCCCGCTCGCCCCCGAGGCGAGCAGCAGCACGGTGTCGTTGGTCGACATGCAGCCGTCGGAGTCGACCCGGTCGAAGGTGGTGCGGGTGGCCTCGCGCAGCGCGGCGTCGAGACCGGGCGCGTCCACGTCGGCGTCGGTGGTGAGGACGACCAGCATGGTGGCGAGGCCGGGGGCGAGCATGCCCGCGCCCTTGGCCATGCCGCCGACGGTCCAGCCCTCGCCGCCCGCGACGGCCGTCTTGTGCACGGTGTCGGTGGTCTTGATGGCGATGGCGGCCTTCTCGCCGCCGTGCTCGCTGAGGGCCGCGGCGGCCTTCTCGATGCCCGGCAGCAGCTTGTCCATCGGGAGCAGCAGGCCGATGAGCCCGGTCGAGGCGACCGCGATCTCGCCCGCGCTGTGCCCGTCGAGGACCTCGGCGGCCTTCTCGGCGGTGGCGTGGGTGTCCTGGAAGCCCTGGGGTCCCGTACAGGCGTTGGCGCCGCCGGAGTTGAGGACGACGGCGGTGACTTCGCCGCCCTTGAGCACCTGCTCCGACCAGAGGACGGGGGCGGCCTTGACGCGGTTGGAGGTGAAGACGCCCGCGGCGGCGCGACGCGGCCCGTTGTTGACCACGAGGGCCAGGTCGGGGTTACCGCTCTCCTTGATTCCGGCGGCGATACCCGCCGCCGAGAATCCCTGTGCTGCCGTGACGCTCACGGTGCCACTCCGATCGTGGAAAGACCTGTGCCCTCGGGAAGTCCGAGCGCGATGTTCATGCTCTGCAGGGCGCCGCCGGCGGTGCCCTTGGCGAGGTTGTCGATGGCGCTGATCGCGATGATCCGGCCGGCCGCCGCGTCATGGGCGACCTGGATCCGGACGGCGTTGGAGCCGTACACGGACGCGGTGGCGGGCCACTGGCCCTCGGGGAGGAGATCGACGAACGGCTCGTCCGCGAACGCCTTCTCGTAGGCGTCGCGTACGGCCTCGGCGTCCACGCCGGGCTTCGCCTTCGCGCTGCACGTGGCGAGAATGCCGCGGGGCATGGGCGCGAGGGTCGGGGTGAAGGAGACGGTGACCGGCTCTCCGGCGGCGGCGCTGAGGTTCTGGATCATCTCCGGCGTGTGGCGGTGGACGCCGCCGACGCCGTACGGGGTCATGCTGCCCATGACCTCGGAGCCCAGCAGATGGGGCTTGGCCGCCTTGCCCGCTCCGGAGGTGCCGGACGCGGCGACGACGACGGCCTCGGGCTCGGCGAGCTGTGCCGCGTACGCCGGGAAGAGCGCGAGGGAGACGGCGGTCGGATAGCACCCGGGCACGGCGATGCGCCTGGCCCCTTCCAGCGCCGCCCGGCCGCCGGGCAGCTCGGGCAGTCCGTAGGGCCAGGTGCCGGCGTGCGGGGAGCCGTAGAATTTCTCCCAGTCGGCCGCGTTCCCCAGCCGGAAGTCCGCGCCCATGTCGACCACGAGAACCTCGTCACCGAGCTGTTCGGCCACCGCGGCGGACTGCCCGTGCGGCAGGGCCAGGAAGACCACGTCGTGCCCGGCGAGAACTTCGGCGGTGGTGGGCAGGAGCACCCGGTCGGCGAGCGGCCGCAGATGGGGCTGGAGCGGGCCGAGGCTCTGTCCCGCGTTGGAGTGGCCCGTGAGGGCGCCGATCTCGACCTCGGGGTGGGCCAGCAGAAGGCGCAGCAGCTCCCCGCCGGCGTAACCGCTCGCCCCTGCCACTGCCGCACGTACCACCATCGGTATCCTCCTCGTCGATGGCATGACTATACGCAGTGCCGCACTTTTATGCAAAGAAGTACGGGGCGGTACGGGAGCGGCACCGGGCCCGGACCTCGCGTCCGGGCCCTTCAGTGTTCCGGGCGGCCCTCCCGAACGTTCCCGACGGCCCGTCGGGTCCGTACGCGGCCGATCGGCGTACGCCCGGTATTCCGCGGGTCATCGGCCTCCGGCCGGCTCCAGGCGCTCGCTCCGCGCGGCCCGCATCAGATACCCGTGGTGCTTCGCGCACAGGTCCGCCGACGCTTCGTGCGCGATCCACTGCGGCCGGACGGGCAGGAAGCGGCAGTCCGCGCCCTTGAGGTACGCCACATAGTGGTCCAGCCCCGCCGTGAACTTCCGGACGTCGCGGACCAGGGACCGCAGGAGGACCCGGTGCCGCTCCCGCAGGGACGGGCACAGATCGAGGATGCTGCGATGCCAGGTGTCGCACTCGTTGATCCCGCACGCGTCCACGAGCTTGAGGAACGCGAGCTGCCCTTCGTCGCGCACATCGACCGAGCCGTTCGCCGCCTTCAGCCAGGCCGTCATCTCCCGGGCCAGGGCGACATGGTCGCAGCAGTCGCAGGCCACCAGCAGCTCCGGGTCGGCCACCACAGTGGAGAGGTACTCCCGCTGGGTCCGCAGCAGCGCGGGCAGAGTGTCGGAGTCCTTCCAGCTCGTCGCCAGTGCGGCCTGTGTACGCTCCGGCATTCCCCGGAACACGAACCGGTGGCGCTGGCCCAGCCAGACGTAGTGGCTCCACAGGGCCCAGGCGTCCGTCTCGGCCGGGGACCACGTGTCGTCGCGGATCCGCTCCACCGCCCAGCCGACCGCGCCCCGGGCACCGGACTCGCAGAGGGTGTCGAGGAGATTGCGCTCCCCGCACACGGCCTCGTCCACGATGTCGACACTGCTACAGATGATCATCACTCCGAGGCGGGCGACCACGCTCCGCGCGAACTCGTCGCAGTCGGACTCGACATCGCCGAGGATTCCGAAGTTGACGAGTTCGGAGCCCAGCAGGATCGGCAGCGGGTCCACTCCCGCGGGCAGGGCGACATCGCACAGCCAGTGCGCGTCCACCCGCCCGCCGGAGTCCACGCCCTGGCTGAGTCCGAGACACACCGCTTCTTCCGCGTCGCGCACCCGGCCCGGCAGCGTCGTCTCCCGCTGCACCTTCAGCCAGTCCGCGTACCCGTAATGGTCTCCGCCCTGATAGTCACATGCCCAGCCGAGGCCCAGCCGCGATGCCGCCCAGAGGTCCGACCGGTCACGGGCGAGCGGGAATCCGCTGGTCAGCACCAGGATCGCGCATTCGCCGACATGGTCGGCGCACAACTCCGGAGCGGGCCGCAAGAACGGGTTCCTGCCGAGCAGCGAAATCCTTTCACCGCCTCCCGGATATTCGAAGTGACTTTCCCGATGCCATTCCCGCAGCACATCGCCCACCACTTTGAGGACACTGCCCAGGATTGCCGCCTTGGTAATCCCGGAAGCATCCCCGCTCTCCGCCTTCAGCAGATCTTCGAGAAAGGCGCCACGACTGGCTTTCTCGGGAATATCCGCGGCCCGGTACGCGGCAGCCAGCCAGCGTCCGCCGCACTCCGCGCACACCAGGTCGCGCCCATGGCCGCAGCCGCAGAACCCGGACGGCGATGCCGGAACATGCGAACCGAGCGCCGAAAAATACCCATATGCCGTACGGATCAGGGAATCCATGTCGGCCACCTCACCGAGAGGTGACTGGAATTGTTCGCCGAAATTCACCGTTCGCTCCCCGGCATGAGCACATACGGCGAAAATCGGCCAACTCTGATGACTCATATCTGCTACCACCCGGAAATTTCGGCCTTCCCGCACGCGCATGCCGGTACGTTGAGCCCGCATGCGCCCTCGCACCCGGGGGCGGCGCAGTGCCGACGACAGCCCGGGCGGGCCGACACACAGTGTGAGAGCGCGCCCGGCAATCTGACCAGGCGTGACATAGGCGCAGAAAGATCGAACTACGGCGCGCTACCCGCGCGCTCCCCCCACGCGCCACCCCCGGTCCTCCGTGTCCGGGCAGGACGCACGGTCACACGACCGCAGGACGAACCGGGCCGGCCGGTCCGGGAGGCCTCAGCCGGTGCCGCGGTCGTCGGCCGCGGCCTCGATGAGATCGGCGACGGCCTGGGGCCGGGAGGCCAGGGACGCGTGGCCGGCGGCGAGTTCGACGGTCCGCCGGGGGTTCATGCGCGCGGCCATACGGCGCTGGTTGTCGGGGTGGATCATGTGGTCCTCGGTGGAGACCTGGTACCAGGAGGGCTTGGTCCGCCAGGCCGGGGCGGTGACGGTGTCGCCGAAGGTGGAGGCGAGCGGGGCCTTCTGGGTGACGGCCATGACCCGGGCCTCGTCGGCGGGCAGGTCCTGACAGAAGCTCTCGTGGAACTTGTCCTGGGCGACCCACAGATAGCCGTCCGAGTCCGGGGCGAGGTTGTCGGCCGCGGCGGGCGGGTGTTCCTGGGTGATCCCGCCGGGGCTCTCGCCCGCGTCCGGGGCGAACGCGGCGATGTAGACGAGCCCGGTGACCTGGGGCAGGTCACCCGCCTCGGTGATGACCGCGCCGCCGTACGAGTGGCCGACCAGCAGGACGGGGCCCTCCACCTGGCGGACCATCTTGCGGGTGCGCTCGGCGTCGTCGGCCAGCGAGGTGAGGGGCATCTCCACCGCCCGGAGCGAGCCATGACCGCGCCGGTCCAGCTCGGTGATCACATGCCCCCAGTGGGCGGCCCCGCCCCAGAATCCATGGACCAGGACGATCGTGGGCCCGTCCGTCATCTCCACGCACCAACTCTCCGGCTCGGTTCCGTGACACTCGCCGCCCACGCTAGGACCGGCTCGCCGCCCCTGCCATCCGGGAGACGCGCGTGCCTCCGCGCACAGGGGCCGGGGCCGGGGGCCGAAGGACCCGGCGGTGGTGCGCCCCCCGGCGGGCGGGGTGTTCGTCCTGGGCGCGTTCGACGAGGAGACGGTCTCGGCCCTGGCCGACGGCGTACCGGCGCCCCTGAACCTGCTGACCGGACCCGGTGCGCTCCCCGTCCCCGCGCTGGCGAAGCTCGGGGTCGCCCGGGTCAGCGCGGGATCCGCGATCGCCGAGGCCGCCTACGCCGTGGTCTCCCGCAGCGCGCGTGAACTCCTCACCAGCGGTACGAGCACGGCATTCGCCGACGGGCTCCCGTACGAGACCGTCAATGCCGCGATGACCGGCCGGACCTCCGCCTCCCCCCAGCCCCGACGGCCGTCCCGCGGGCCGCGGCGGACCCAGGGGTTCACGGACGACGGGCGCCGGTCATCACGCGCCGGGGCTCAGGACGGTGAATCCCGCGCTCCTGGCGAGTGCGGTCAGCTCCTGGGCCCGCGCGGCGCGCACGATCACCACGGGATAGCAGTCGGACTCGATGTCGAGAACGGCCGTCGCGGCCCCGACCTCCCGGTAGTGACGGCCGCACGCCTCCAGGAACTCGAAGGCCGGCAGAAGCATCTCGTCGGCGTCGAACAGCACCCAGGGGTCGACGGACGGGCGGGACTCCAGCCGGCCGAGCAGGGAGCGGATCTCGCCGGGGTCCTCTTTCCAGTCGAACTCCGCGAGCAGCCCGTTCTCGGTGAGCGCGTCGATGAGTGCTATCCAGGCGAGGTTCGCGACGGGCTCGTCGATGCCCCGGTCCTCAAGCGCGTCCGCGTGGTCGCGGAGGTAGCCGGCGGGGTCGTCATGGGCGTACAGCGTCCGCTCGGCGACTGCCGGACGGGCGGGCGCCAGCAGGGTGGCGATGGCTTCGAGGGACGTACGGACGGCGTCGGTGCCGGACATGGTGCGGACTCCTTCGGCAGCCGGGCGGCTGCGGCCTGGACACGGATGCGGACACCCCGTTCGGCGTCCGGGAGGCACCCTTCCACACGGGTACGACAACGGGCCGGGCACAGCCCGGCCCGGCCCGGCCGCCCGGGGCGAGGCGCCGGCCGACGGTGCGACGTCGGCCGGCCGGCTCAGCCGCGGGCCCGTACAGGTCCTGGAAAGGTCAGAGAACGCCGCAGTCGGCGATGGTGACCTTGGCGCGGGTACGGCCGTTCGGCGTGCCCAGGCTCTCGATCTTGCGGACCAGCTCCATGCTGTCCTCGCCGTCGACCTCGCCGAAGACGACGTGCTTGCCGTCCAGCCAGGAGGTCACGACGGTCGTGATGAAGAACTGCGAACCGTTGGAGTTCGGTCCGGCGTTGGCCATCGACAGCAGACCGGGACGGTCGTGGGTGAGCTTGAAGTTCTCGTCGGCGAACTTCTCGCCGTAGATGCTCTTGCCGCCCGTGCCGTCGCCCCGGGTGAAGTCGCCGCCCTGGAGCATGAAGTCCGGGATGACCCGGTGGAAGGAGGAGCCCTTGTAGCCGAAGCCCTTCTCGCCGGTCGCCAGGGCACGGAAGTTGTCCGCCGTCCTGGGCACGACGTCGTCGAACAGGTTGAAGTTGATCCGCCCTGCGGGCTCGTCATTGATGGTGATGTCGAAGAAGACCTTGGTTGTCATGGAGCCATCCTCACACTCCTGACAACCACAGGTGAAACCCGGGGACGGCCGATGAATCACCGAGCCGGGTTCCGGGGCCGCCCGCCCGGCCGCCGGAGCGCCGCGTACACCGCCTCGACCAGCGCTCTCTTGCGCGGGTCGTCCGTGATGCCCGTACCCATCCGGTTCATGACATAGCCGAGCGCGACTCCGGCCTCCGGGTCGGCCAGGCCGCAGGAGCCGCCCGCGCCGTCGTGGCCGACCGCCGCCGGGTTGGGGCCGTACGAGCGGTTCGGGCCGCTCAGCCACAGGCCGAGTCCGATCTCGGTGTCATGGGCGAAGCCGGGGCCGAGCACCAGGTCCCGGCAGCTGCCCTGGCCTTCACGGACCCGTTCGGCCGCCCTCTCCGACAGGACGCGCCGGCCGGCCAGACTGCCGCGCCCGGCGACGATGCCGTACAGGGAGGCGACCGCACGGGCCGTCCCGTGGCCGTTGGCCGCGGGGATCTCGGCGGACCGCCACCGCGGTGTGTTGGCCACGGCCACACCGGTGGCGGGGTTGGCGAGAGAGGCGATGGCCACCGGCCGCAACCGTGCGAAGTGCTCGCCCCCCTCGTCGCTCAGGGGCTTCGCCCGGACGAGTTCGGCGACGCGGTCCGTGTCCTTCTCCGGGAGCCCGAAGGTGAAGTCGATGCCGAGCGGCCCGGTGATCTCCCGCCGCAGGAACTCCCCCGGCATCAGCCCGCTGATCCGGCGGACCACCTCACCGACCAGGAAACCGTAGGAGAGCGCGTGGTAGCCGGACCGGGTGCCGGGCTCCCACCAGGGTTCGGTGGCCGCCAGCCGGGCACAGGTCAGCTCCCAGTCGTACAGCTCCGCCAGGGTGTGCGGCTCGCGGAGTCCGGCCAGGCCGGCCCGGTGCGAGAGGAGGTGGCGTACGAGGACGGATCCCTTGCCGGCGGCGGCGAACTCCGGCCAGTACGCGGCGACGGGCGCGTCCAGGTCGAGCAGGCCGCGGTCGGCCAGGAGGTGGGCACAGAGGGCCATGGGCCCCTTGCCGGTGGACCAGACGTTGACGAGGGTGTCCCGCTCCCAGCGGCGGGTCCCGGCCGCGTCCGCCCAGCCGCCCCAGAGGTCGGCCACCGGCGTCCCGTCGACCAGGACGGTGACGGCCGCACCCAGCTCGCCGCGCTCCGTGAAGTTCCGCTCGAACGCCTCGCGCACCCCGGCGAACCGTTCGTCGCAATGACCCTGGATCTGCGGCACCCTGGCCTCCTCGTCCGGGGCCCACGCCCACGGGAACCCTGCTGCCCGTAACGTACCGACCGGTCGGACCGGAGGAAAGGCGCCGGGCGGCCGGTCAGCCGGCACCGGCTTCGAGGTTCACGCTCCAGCGGCCCGGGAGACCGGTCAGCGTGAGGGTGGAGAGCGGGCGGACGTCCACGTTCCAGTACGCCGGTGGCGGGGCGTTCAGCGCGTAGACCAGGGCGGCACGGATCACCGCCGGTTCGGCGACCGCGACGATGAGACCGTCGCGGGCGGGGCGGGTGTCCAGCCAGCCCCCTATCCGCGAGATGAAGGCGTGCAGCGATTCACCGCCGTGCGGGGCGGAGCGCGGGTCGGCGAGCCAGGCGTCGACCGCGGCCGGTTCACGGGCGGTGACCTCGGCCAGCGTCAGGCCCCGCCAGCGGCCCATGTCGCAGTCCCGGAGGGCGGGCTGCGCCATCGGCGCGAAGCCGAGCGCGTCGCCGGTCGCGCGACTGCGCGGGGTGGGCGAGCAGTAGCGCAGTTCGGCCCCGCCGAGCGGCACCAGGGTGTGCGCGACCAGCTGGATCTCGTGCCAGCCGGCGTGGTCGAGCGGCCGGTCGTCGTCGAAGCGCTCGGCCAGCAGGGAGGAGCTGCGCGCCGCGGCGACCAGGCAGAATCGAACACTCATGGCGGTGATCGTGGGGCCGAACGCCACGCCGGTCAAGGGGGCGGGCCCGGGATGCCGGATCAGGCGGGCCGGAGGGACATCCACTTCTCCGGGTTGTCCAGTCCGGTGAAACCGACCTTCTCGTACACACCGTGGGCGTCGTCGGTGGCCAGCAGCAGCCGTCGTACGCCGGTGGGGGCGAGATGGTCGCGGACGGCCTCCACTATCCGGGTGCCCAGGCCGTGGCCGCGGGCCGGGCGGTCGACGTACACATCGCAGAGCCAGGCGAAGGTGGCCTGGTCGGTGACGACCCTGGCGTACGCGACCTGTTCGCCCGACGCGGTGTCGTACGCGCCGAAGTTCAGCGATCCGGCGATGGCCCGGTCCTGGTGCTCGCGGGCGCGTCCGAGCGCCCAGTAGGCGTCGGTGGAGAGCCAGTGGTGGATACGGGCCGGGTCGAGCCGGCCGGGGTCGGCGGAGATCTCGTAACGGTGCTCGGGAGTTTCGCTCATGGCCGGAGGCTATCGCCCCGTTCGGGGCGGGCGAAGAGTCCGTCGCAGGCGGTGCGCGGCCTGCGGACGCCCTCCGTGATCTCCGCCGGGCCGGAGACCGCCGCGCAGCTCGACCGGACATGCCCGTCCGTATCGCGGCCGCCCCGCGTGCGGGAGGCGATCCTGGCGTACGGTCATAGACTTGTCGACATGGATCACCATCCGTGAGGAGGTCACTCCCGATGGAGGCACACGCCGGCGACCGGCTGCTGACGCACGGCAGGACCGTGGGGCAGCACGACCGTGTCGCGGAGATCATCGAAGTGCTCGGCGACGGGGGTGCTCCCCCGTACCGTGTGCGCTTCGCCGACGGACACGAATCACTGGTGTCACCCGGGCCCGACAGCGTCGTGCAGCACACCGCAGCGGAGAAGGACCGGGGGACGTACTAGGAACCGGGGGCCGAGGGCCGGGGGCGTGCGCCCCCGGCCCCGGCGCACCCCGCCGGTTCAGCCGCCGGTTCAGCCGCCGCTTCGTCCGTCGGCGCCCGGGGCGCGACGGTCACCGGACCGCCTGACGGCGCTCGGATAGTGATCGGCCGCGACTCGCGCCAGCGCGCCGATGCGGTCGGCCAGTACAGCTCTGCCCGAGAAGAAGATGTGCCCGCCGACGCCGCCGTAGTCACGGGCGAAGGTGAGGTGGCGGGACAGCTCGGCCGGGTCCTGCCAGGCAGCGGGCTGGGCCGGGTCGCCGGCCTTGTAGAGCGCCTCCCCCACATAGAGGTCGACGCCCGTGCCCCGTACGGTCTCGTTCCACCAGGGCAGCAGCTTGGCGTAGTCGGCTGCGGCGAACCCGAGGTTCCAGTAGATCTGCGGGCAGATGTAGTCGATCCAGCCTTCCTTGATCCACTTACGGGTGTCGGCGTACAGGTCGTCGTACGTCTCCACCCCGGCCCGGGTGTCCGAACCGAGCGGGTCGCTCGTCGCGTTGCGCCACACCCCGAAGGGGCTGATCCCGAACCGGACACCCGGCTTGATGGCCTTGATCCGCTCGGCCGTCTCCCGCACCAGCCGGTCGATGTTGTCGCGGCGCCAGGCGGCCCGGTCCGGGAAGCCCGCGCCGTGGCGCGCGTACGCGTCGTCGTCGTCGAAGACCTGGCCGGCCACCGGATAGGGGTAGAAGTAGTCGTCCCAGTGGACCGCGTCGATGTCGTACCGGCGCACCGCGTCCAGCATCGCGTCCTGGACGAAGCCGCGGACCTCGGGCAGCCCCGGGTTGTAGTAGAGCTTCCCGCCGTACGGCAGGATCCACTCCGGGTGCAGCCGTGCCGGGTGGGTGGCGATGAGCTTGGAGGGGTCCGTGTGGTTCGCCACGCGATACGGGTTGAACCAGGCGTGCAGCTCCAGTCCGCGGGCGTGCGCCTCGCGCACCGCCGTACCCAGCGGGTCCCAGCCCGGGTCCCGGCCCTGCACTCCGGTGAGGCACTGGGCCCACGGTTCGTACGGTGAGGGCCACAGCGCGTCGGCGGTGGGCCGGACCTGAAGCACCACGGTATTGAGCCGGAGCGCGACGGCCCTGTCCAGATACCCGGTCAGCTCGGCCTTCTGCTCCGCCACCGTACGGCCCGACGCGGAGGGCCAGTCCAGATTCGCGACCGTGGCGATCCACATCCCGCGCAGTTCGTTCCGCGCCACCGCGCGGCGGTGCCCACGCGCCTTGTGCGGCTTCCCGCTCCGTTCCCTGTCGCGGGCCGCCGCACCCGAGGATGCCATGGCGTCACCGCCCGTCGTCGCGGCGATCAGCGCGGCCGCGCCCGCCACGAGCGCTCTTCTCCCCAGATGCCTCATTTCCTGCACCCTCCACCTCTCCACCTCTTCGTACGCGACCGGTAGCACTGCGTGACGCACATCATGCCCGTTGACAGCCGGTTGACCCGCGGACCATCGGGGCCGCGTCGCGGAGTAACGTCGGGGGGTCGAGGCGGGCACCGGAATCACACGGGACCCTGCGATACGGAGAACGGCGAAAGGCACGAGGTGACGGACTCTATGGCCGACATTGCACGCGTCGGGGTGGTGGGCTGTGGCCAGATGGGCGCAGGTATCGCGGAGGTGTGCGCGCGCAGCGGCCTCGAAGTGAAGGTGGCCGAGACCACCGGCGAGGCGCTGGAGATCGGCCGCACCCGGCTGCACAACTCCCTCTCGAAGGCCGCCGAACGCGGCAAGATCACCGAAGCCGAGCGCGACGAGACCCTCGGCCGGCTCAGCTTCACCACCGACCTCGGTGAGTTCGCCGACCGCGATCTCGTCATCGAGGCCGTCGTGGAGAACGAGCAGGTCAAGACCGAGATCTTCCAGGTGCTCGACCAGGTGGTGACCCGGCAGGACGCGATCCTGGCGTCCAACACCTCCTCCATCCCGCTGGTGAAGCTGGCCGTCGCGACCTCGCGCCCGGACCGGGTCATCGGCATCCACTTCTTCAACCCGGCCCCGGTGCAGAAGCTCGTCGAGCTGATCCCGGCGCTGACCACCTCGGACGAGACCATCGCGCGCGCCGAGTCGGTCGTCCACGACGTGCTCGGCAAGCACGCGATCCGCGCCCAGGACCGGTCCGGTTTCGTCGTGAACGCGCTGCTGATTCCGTATCTGCTCTCCGCGATCCGGATGTTCGAGTCGGGCATCGCCAGCCGTGAGGACATCGACAACGGCATGGAGCTCGGCTGTGCCCACCCGATGGGTCCGCTGAAGCTCGCCGACCTGATCGGTCTGGACACGGTGGCCTCGGTGGCCGACTCGATGTACGCCGAGTTCAAGGAGCCGCTGTACGCCGCTCCCCCGCTGCTGCAGCGCATGGTGGACGCGGGCCGGCTCGGCCGCAAGACAGGCTCGGGCTTCTACCCGTACGCCTGACCCGTGGCGCCACTGCCCCTCCGGGGCCGGCCGGGACGCCCCCGGGCCGGAGGGGCACTCGTGGCGGGGCGGGCGGAAGAACTACAGCGGCACGCGCAGCGCCCCGTCGATCATCTCGGCCGTCCGCGCGGCTTCCGGGCAGCCGCTCGCCGACAGGTGCTCCCGTACCGAGCACAGCCGGTCGCGCAGCCGCCGGGAATCCATGCCCCGGGCCCTTTCGGCCATGTGCGCGGCGGTGCACGCCGCCCGGTCGGCCTCGCCCTGCAGCAGTTCCAGCCGGGTCAGCATGGCGAGCCGGTGCACCATGCCCCGGTCGTGCGCCGGGGCTCGCACCGCGGCGACCGCGTGTTCCCGCGCGGCCGACAGGTCCCCCAGGCCGAGCAGCGCCTCCGCCACCTGCACATCGACCAGACCCGGCTGGACGTATCCCGTCTCCTCCGGCTCCCGGCCGGCGCTGATGCGCTCCGCCTGGGACTCGGCGCGCCGGATGCACGCCCGGGCGCCGGCGGAGTCGCCGAGGCGCGCGTAGGCCTTCGCCTGCATCGCGTACAGATCGGCGGCCAGCGCCGGGGTGATGTGCGCTCCGGCGGCCCGCAGCGCCGCCTCCGCGAAGGCGATCGAGCGCCGGTAGTCGGCCAGGAACAGCGACTGGTTGACCAGCAGCGCGATCACATAGCCGCCCAGCCCCCGGTCCCCGCTCGCCTTGGCCAACCGCAGCGCCTGGTGGAAGTAGCGCTGCGCCGGGCCATGGGCGTCGGAGTCGTAGGCGCAGATGCCCGCGACGGCCACCAGACCGGCCGTCGCCCGGTGCAGCCGGCGGCCCAGCGCGTCGCCGCAGCCGCCGCGCAGCAGGGGTGCCGCCTCGGCGTTGAGGAAGCCGACGACACGGGAGCGGGTCACGATGCCACCGGCCCTGCGGTACATCTGCTCGTAGTGGTCGCGGGCCGCCCTGAGCACCACGATGCCGGCCGCGGTCACCCGGACCGGTCCCGGCCGGGAGACATCCGTGTCCTCCGGCGGGTTCTCCCACTCCCAGACCGGCATCACCGCCGCCGTGCCGGTGACCGCGGGTGCGGTGGCGAGGTGCGGGCGGTGCTGCTCGTCCCCGCGCCACAGTGTGGTGGCCCGGTCGACGAAGCAGGACAGTGTGGTGCCGTGCGGCGATGTGTCCGGGCCGGAGCGCCCCATGCCGATGTCGTCGAGCGCGACCGGGCGCCGCAGCCTGCCGCCGAGGACCTCGCAGATGAGGTCGGGCACCTGGCCGCGCGGGCGTTGTCCCTTGAGCCAGCGGGACACCGCCGTGTGTTCGTAGCGCAGGTTCAGGCCGCGGGCCAGGCCCGCCCGGTTGACGTGCCCGGCGAGCCCCGCCCGGGACACGCCTGCCTCGTCGATCAGGGATTCGAGCAGGATGTTGGGCTCCATTGCCCCCCCATGGTGCGTGTCGCAATGACCCTAGTGGAGCACGGTTCACACGGGGTGTGAACGGAATGCCCGAACCATCCTGCTGTGCGCCCTGTCGCTCCCCGTCCCGGATCGGTTGACTTGGTCGTCCCCGCCGGAGGCGGCCGGGTCGTCGGCTCCCCCTCGTACAGACGACGGCCCGCACCCGCGCCGTCCGCCCAGCCGGCCTGCCCGACACTCCGTGGCCGGCCGGACGGCGCCGGACCGCACGACCCACTGCCCAACGAAGAGGAGGGTGGCCGCGGAACGAGGCCGGAACCGAGTTCCTCCCGGTTCCGCCTCCGGGTCCGCGTGCGGTCCCCGCGCCGCTCGGCGGGACATGAGGGAGGGGCGTGACCGGTGCACCGGTCACGCCCCTCCCCGCTGTGCGGCCGTGCTGTGCGTCAGGCGCCGCGCAGCACCGCGCCGGTGCGCTCGGCGGCCAGGGCGACCGCGCGGTCACGGGCGGCCGAGGCCTCCTCGACGGTCAGCGTGCGGTCCGCGGCGCGGAACCGCAGCGCGTACGCCAGGGACTTGCGGTCCGCACCGATCTGGTCACCGGTGAACACGTCGAACAGCCGCAGCGATTCGAGGAGTTCACCCGCTCCCTCACGCAGGGCGCGCTCCACCTCGGCGGCGGGCACGTCCTGGGCGACGATCAGCGCGACGTCCTGGGTGGCCACCGGGAAGGCGGAGATCCGGGGCGCCTGGAGCGCGCCGTCGACGGCCTGTTCCAGGACGTCGAGCTCGACCTCCATGGCGCAGGTCCGCTCGGGCAGGTGGAGCTCCTTGATGACGCGCGGGTGCAGTTCGCCCGCGTGACCGAACAGGGTCTCCTCGCCGTTCACCGTGACGAACAGCGCGGCGCAGCGGCCGGGGTGCCACGGCTGGTGCTGGTCGGCGCGGACGGTGAGTTCGACGCCCGCCTCACGGGCGATCGCCCGCGCGGCCTCGACGGAGTCCGCCCAGTCGGCGGGACGGCCCTTGCCCCACCAGCCGGCCTGCTCGCGGGCGCCCGCGAGGACGACGGCGGCGTGGCGCGGCTGGCGCGGCAGTGCGGCGTCGAGTGCGGCGATCTCCTCGGCGGAGGGCCGCCGGTCGACGGGCAGCCGTACGGCGCGGGTCTCCTGGCCGGTCGGCCGGAAGACCAGCCCGGTCTCGAAGAGCGCGAGGTCGTGGCTGCCGCGGCCGTCGTTGCGCCGCAGTGCGCCGAGGAGGCCGGGCAGCAGCGTGGTGCGCAGTGCCGGTTCCTCGTCGGACAGCGGGTTGACGAGCTTGACCGTACGCCGGCGGGCGTCGTCCTCGTCCAGTCCGAGCTGGTCCAGGACGGCGTCGCCGATGAACGGGTAGCTCAGCGCCTCGACATAGCCCGATCCGGCGAGCACCCGGCCGATGCGGCGGTGCAGCCGCTGGCGGTCGGTGAGCCCGCGGCCGGACGGCGGCGTCGGCAGGGTGGACGGGAGGTTCTCGTAGCCCTCCAGCCGGATGACCTCTTCGGCCAGATCGTTCGGCTCGTTCAGGTCGGGGCGCCAGGACGGCACCGTGACGATGAGCTCGTCCTGCCCGTAGACGTCGCAGCCGACCTGCTGGAGGCGGCGTACGACGGTCTCGCGGCCGTAGTCCACACCGGCGACCCGGTCCGGATGGTCGGCGGGCATCGCGATGGTGCGGGGCGCCGAGGGAGCACTGATCTCGGTGACGCCCGCCTCGGCGGTGCCGCCCGCGACGAGGACCAGCAGGTCGACGGTGCGCTGCGCGGCAGCGGCGGCGGCCTGCGGGTCGACGCCGCGCTCGAAGCGCTTGGACGCCTCGGAGGACAGCTTGTGGCGGCGCGCGGTCCGGGCGATCGAGATCGCGTCGAAGTGCGCGGCCTCGATGACGACCTCGGTGGTGTGGCTCTCGCCGTTCCGGGCGTCGGCGATCTCGGTGTTGGCGCCGCCCATGACACCGGCGAGGCCGATCGGCCCGCGGTTGTCGGTGATGACCAGGTCCGCGGCGTCCAGTACCCGTACGGTGCCGTCGAGGGTGGTGAGCTTCTCGCCCTGCTGGGCGCGGCGCACCCCGATCGGCCCGTCGACCCGCGTGCGGTCGTAGGCGTGCAGCGGCTGGCCGAGCTCCAGCATCACGTAGTTGGTGATGTCCACGGCCAGCGAGATCGGACGCATCCCGGCCTTCTGCAGACGGCGCTGCATCCAGATCGGGGAACGCGCCTCGGGGTCCAGACCGGTGACGGTGCGCGCGGTGAAGCGGTCGCAGCCGATCGGGTCGGCCACCTTGACCGGGTAGCCGTACGCGTTCGGCGCGGGCACGTCCAGGAGCGCCGGGTCGCGCAGCGGAAGCCCGTAGGCGATGGCCGTCTCACGGGCGACACCGCGCATGGACAGGCAGTAGCCCCGGTCCGGCGTGACGGCGATGTCGAGGACCTCGTCGACGAGCTGGAGCAGCTCGATCGCGTCGGTACCGGCCTCGTGCTCCGGCGGCAGCACGATGATGCCGTGGGTGCCGTCGTCGCCCATGCCGAGCTCGTCGGTGGAGCAGATCATGCCGTGCGAGGTCCTGCCGTACGTCTTGCGCGCGGCGATCGCGAAGTCGCCGGGCAGCACGGCACCGGGCAGGACCACGACGACCTTGTCGCCGACGGAGAAGTTACGGGCTCCGCAGACGATCTCCTGCGGCTCACCGGTGCCGTTGGCGGTGCCGACGTTCACCGTGCAGAAGCGGATGGGCTTCTTGAAGCCCTCCAGCTCCTCGATGGTCAGGACCTGTCCGACGACCAGGGGGCCCTTGAGGCCGGCGCCGATCTGCTCGACGGTCTCGACCTCCAGGCCGACGGCGACGAGCTTGGCCTGTACGTCACGGCCGGTCTCCGTCGCCGGCAGGTCGACGTACTCCCGCAGCCAGGAAAGCGGGACGCGCATCAGATCTCCATCCCGAACGGCCGGGTGAACCGGACGTCACCCTCGACCATGTCTCGCATGTCTTCGACGTTGTGGCGGAACATCAGCATCCGTTCGATGCCGAACCCGAAGGCGAATCCGCTGTACTTCTGGGGGTCGACACCGCAGGCGACGAGCACCTTGGGGTTGACCATGCCGCAGCCGCCCAGCTCGATCCAGCCCTCGCTGCCGCAGGTGCGGCAGGGACGGTCCGGGTTGCCGACGGACTCGCCGCGGCAGACGTAGCAGACCATGTCCATCTCGGCGGACGGCTCGGTGAACGGGAAGAAGTTCGGCCGCAGCCGGGTCTTCATGTCCGGCCCGAAGAGCGCCTGGACCATGTGGTCCAGGGTGCCCTTGAGGTCGGCCATGGTCAGGCCCTCGTCGACGGCGAGCAGCTCGATCTGGTGGAAGACCGGGGTGTGCGTGGCGTCGAGCTCGTCGGTGCGGTAGACCCGCCCCGGGCAGACGACGTAGACGGGGGGCTTGCGCTCCAGCAGGGAGCGGGCCTGGACCGGCGAGGTGTGTGTACGCAGTACGACACCGGACTCGTCGCCCGTGGTCGGCCTGCCCTCGGGCGTGGTGCCCCGGACGAAGAAGGTGTCCTGCATCTGCCGGGCCGGGTGGTCGGGCACGAAGTTCAGGGCGTCGAAGTTGAACCACTCCGCCTCGGCCTCGGGGCCCTCCGCGATCTCGTAGCCCATGGCCACGAAGACGTCCGCGACGCGCTCCATGATGGTCGTGAGCGGGTGCCGGGCGCCGGCCGGGGTGCGGTCGTAGGGCAGTGTGACATCCACCGCCTCCTCGACCAGGACCCGGGCGTCGCGCTCGGCCTCCAGCTCCGCCTGGCGGGCGGCCAGGGCCTTGGAGACGGCGCCGCGGGCCTGACCCACGCGCTTGCCCGCCTCGGCCTTGGCCTGCGGCGGCAGGGCGCCGATCTCGCGGTTGGCGAGGGACAGCGGCGAGGTACCTCCGGTGTGCGCGGTCTTCGCCTGGGCGAGCGCGTCGAGGTCGCCCGCGGCGGCGAAGGCGGCGAACGCCTCGTCCCGCAGGCGCTCGATCTCTTCCGGTTTCAGTGCCTCGACCTCGACTGGGTCGTACGACTTGTTCGGTGCCGACATCTCTTCCCGTGCTTCCGATTGGCTGATACTGCTCTTACCGGGGGATACCCCCGGACCTCCGTGGCTCCGCTCGACGCCTGGAGGACACAAAGGTGCCAATGGTCGAGTCTAAAGGCCGCGCGAAGCGGAGGGGGCCCGCGGGCCGGTCGGGCCCGCCCGTCGCCCGCCACCGCCCGGTCCGAAGGGTTCTGCTAGCTCAAGTAGCCCGGCGCGCTCACGGGCAGAATAAATCGGAACTGCGCGCCGCCGCCGGGCCCCCGGCCGACGGTGATCGTGCCGCCGTGTGCCTCGACGATGCCCTTGACGATGTACAGGCCCAGGCCGGTCCCGCCGCGCTTGCTGCCCCGCCAGAAGCGGGTGAAGACGCGGCCCATCGACTCCTCGGGGATGCCGGGACCTTCGTCGCTCACGGTGACCGCCGTCCCTGTCTCGTCACTGTTCGCCGGCGCGGGTGCGGGGGCGATCTCAATGGTGACGGTTCCCTCGCCGTGACGCACCGCGTTTTCCAGCAGGTTGCCGAGCACCTGGTCGACCTTGTCGGGGTCGGCCCACAGATCGGGCAGCGGCTGCCGGGTGCGGACGAGGAAGCGGTCGGGCGCCTGGCCGTTCGCGGTGAGGGCCTGGACGTGGCGTTCGACGGCGGCGGAGATGTCGACGGGCTGACGGCGCAGTTCGAGGCGGCCGGAGTCGATCCGGGAGATGTCGAGCAGTTCGGCGATGAGCCGGGTGACCCGGCCCGCGTCGGCGTCGACGGTCTCCAGCATGAGCCGCTTCTGGTCGTCGGTGAACCGCTCCCACTTGGCGAGCAGCGTCGCGGTGAAGCCCTTGACCGAGGTCAGCGGGGAGCGCAGCTCATGGGCGACCGTGGCGATCAGCTCGGCGTGGCTGCGTTCGGTACGGCGGCGGGCCTCGGTCCCGCGCAGGGAGACCACCACCCGGCGCACCGGGCCGGTGGGCCGTTCGCGTACGTACCGTGCGGAGACCAGGACCTCACGGCCACCTGGCAGCAGGAGATTGCGCTCGGGCTGTCCGCCCCGGGTGGCGAGGCCCCCGTAGGGGTCCGTCAGCGACCACCAGCGCTTCCCCTTGAGGTCCTCCAGGGGCAGCGCGTGCTCCAGGGACCGGCCGAGTACGGCGGCGGCGGGGGTGGCGGTGATCCGGGCGGCGGCGGCGTTGAAGCAGACGACCCGGCCGCTCTCGTCGGCGACGACGAGGCCGTCGGGAAGGTCGTCCGGGTCGACGCCGGGGAGAAGGCCGCCCCGGAGGTCGCCGACGGTGTCCGTGGTGTCCGGGCCGGTGCCGTCCCGGTCCGCCCCGGTGCGCACGACGGCCTTGTGTGCCTGACGCGGACTCATGCCGACAGCCATATTCCCGTACCCCACCTCTCGAACCGGTGCAGTGGGCCCCCGAGTTCGTCACCCTACTAGTCGTCGGGGAACGAGCGACACCCTGCGGGGGCGCACTCGGCCGGTGCGCCGGTGGCACGGGCCCGGACCGTGGCCGGTAACCGTCGGTGAACACATGTACACCGGTTCCGGGGGCGCCGCGGGGAGGCGGGTACGGCCGCTCAGGCGGTACGGCGGGGGCGCTGTGCCCGTGCGGAGGCGTACAGGCAGACGGCCGCGGCGGTCGCGAGGTTCAGGCTCTCCGCCTTGCCGTGGATGGGGACCCGGACCACGGCGTCGGCCAGTGCGCGGGTCTCCTCGGGGAGGCCCCAGGCCTCGTTGCCGAAGACCCAGGCGGTGGGCCCGCCCATGGTGCCCGCGTCCAGCTCGTCGTCGAGGTCGTCGGCGCCCGCGCCGTCGGCGGCGAGGATCCGCACCCCCGCGTCCCGCAGTCCGCGCACGGCGTGCTCGACGGGGACGCCGACGGCGACCGGCAGATGGAACAGCGACCCGACCGACGCCCGTACCGACTTGGGGTTGTAGAGGTCCACCGAGGCATCGGTGAGCACGACCGCGTCGGCGCCCGCCGCGTCGGCGCAGCGCAGCACCGTACCGGCGTTCCCGGGGTCCCGTACATTGGCGAGCACGGCCACCAGCGTGGGCTTCGCGGCGAGGATCTGTTCGAACGGCGAGTCCAGGAAGCGGCAGACGCCGATCAGACCCTGCGGGGTGACGGTCTGCGACACATCGGCCAGTACCTCACTGTCGGCGAGATGCACCCGGGCGCCCGCGGCGTGGGCGGCCTCGACGATGTCGGTGTACCGCTCGGCGGCCTCGACGGTGGCGAACAGCTCGATGAGTGTCGGCTCGCCGTCGCTGCCCCGGTGCCCGGCGGCCTCGCGGACGGCCTGCGGCCCCTCGGCGATGAACCGGCGCTCCTTGCCGCGGAAGTTTCGCTTGGCCAGCCGCCGGGCGGCGGTGACACGGGGCGAGCGCGGGGAGATCAGTTCGGGGGTGCCCATGGTCGGCGGCGAGCCTCTCTGCGTACGGAGGTGGGGTTCAGGTGGTGCAACGCACCGGACCCGCAGACGGTGTACGCCTGCGGGTCCGGCTCGGTACCTGGAAGAGCGGCCTGGGTCAGGCGGCCTTCGGGGCGTTGACGTCGCTCGGGAGGGCCTTCTGGGCAACCTCGACGAGGGCGGCGAACGCGTTGGCGTCGTTGACCGCGAGCTCGGCCAGGATCTTGCGGTCCACCTCGATGTTGGCGGCCTTCAGACCCTGGATGAGGCGGTTGTACGTCATGCCGTTCTGGCGGGCAGCGGCGTTGATGCGCTGGATCCACAGCTGACGGAAGTCGCCCTTGCGCTTCTTGCGGTCGTTGTAGTTGTAGACCAGGGAGTGGGTGACCTGCTCCTTGGCCTTGCGGTACAGGCGCGAACGCTGACCGCGGTAGCCGCTGGCGGCCTCGAGAATTGCCCGGCGCTTCTTGTGGGCGTTGACTGCCCGCTTGACGCGTGCCACTTGTTAACTCCTTGTAGCGGGGCCGTGGTTGTCCTCACACGGCCCGGAAACGAATTGGTCCCGGTGTGATCGAGGTCGTGCCCCCGGATTCACCGGGGGCCGGACCTCACTTGCCGAGAAGCTTCTTGATCTTCTTGGCGTCGGCCGGAGCCACGACGACCGTGCCGGTCAGCGAGCGGGTCTTCTTGGACGACTTGTGCTCGAGCAGGTGGCGCTTGCCGGCCCTCTCGCGGAGCACCTTGCCGGAGCCGGTGATCTTGAAGCGCTTGCTGGCACCGCTGTGCGTCTTGTTCTTCGGCATCGCGCCGTTCTCTCCTCGTCAGTGGCGCCCCTCACGGTGCGGGCACCGGACTGCAGGGGCGTCAGATCTCTATGGGATTCCGCGGGGACCCGGGGCGCCTGGATGGCGGCCCCCGAAGGTCACGCCTCGGAGGGTGTCTCGGTCGGAGCCTCGGCGGCCGCGGCAGGAGCCTCGGCAGCCTCACCCTCGGACTCGGCGTCGGGCGCGTAGCCCTGACGCTCCGCCTTGCGGGCGGCCTGGGCCTCACGGGCCTCGGCCATGGCTTCGGTCTTCTTCTTGTGCGGGCCCAGAACCATGATCATGTTCCGGCCGTCCTGCTTCGGGTTGGACTCGATGAAACCGAGGTCCTCGACATCCGAAGCGAGACGCTGGAGCAGTCGGAAGCCCAGCTCGGGGCGGGACTGCTCACGACCACGGAACATGATCGTGATCTTGACCTTGTCGCCCTGCTTGAGGAACCGGACGACGTGACCCTTCTTGGTGTCATAGTCGTGCGGGTCGATCTTCGGCCGGAGCTTCATCTCCTTGATGACCGTGTGCGCCTGGTTCTTGCGCGCCTCACGGGCCTTCATGGCCGACTCGTACTTGAACTTCCCGTAGTCCATGAGCTTGCACACGGGCGGACGGGCGGTCGCCGCCACCTCGACCAGGTCGAGGTCGTACTCCTGTGCGAGTTCCAGGGCCTTGGCAAGCGGAACAATCCCGACCTGCTCGCCGCTGGGACCGACAAGTCGCACCTCGGGAACGCGAATCCGGTCGTTGATGCGGGGCTCGGCGCTGATGGATCCTCCTCGGTAGCACCACGCGGACCGCCTGGCGGACAGCCGCGTAACGTCTGTTTCGTCAGACCAACCGAGCCGGAACATCAAAAATGCCCCGGACGGGACACAGGCGGGGCTCCTGGAAATACCGGAACACCGCCGCGTTCAACCGCGGGGCGCATCGGGCGGCTCCATCGTCCGTACGGAACGATGGTCGCCACCTGACCGGTGACCCGCCGTCCCAGAAGGACAGCCAGGTGGGAGATCGGAGCCTCCACTTGTGGGCCGGGCACATAGATGTCCGGCCGGTCGTTACACAAGGTTAGCAGCCCGGTGGCGGGCGCGCGAATCCCCCGGCTCCGGGCTCCCGCGGGCGGTGAGGTCCGGGCCTGGCCTTATCGTGTGGGGCATGAGTGACGCGACCCCCAGCACCGGTTCTCCCGCTTCTCCCGGCTTCGACGACATGGCCCGCGACATCGCGGAGGTCCCCGCGGTCGAGGTGATCGTCACGGTCGCCGTCAACCTGATGAGCGCGGCCGCCGTGAAGCTCGGCCTGACCGAGGAGGGCGAGCAGCACAAGGACCTGGACGAGGCGCGCAAGCTGGTCCAGGCGCTGGCCGGCCTGCTGGACGCGAGCACCACGGAGATCAGCACCTTCCACGCCTCCCCGCTGCGGGACGGCCTGAAGTCGCTCCAGCTGGCGTTCCGCGAGGCGTCGCTGGTGCCGGACGAGCCCGGCCAGGGCCCCGGCGAGAAGTACACCGGCCCGGTCTACGGCTGACCGCTCCCCCACGGCCCACCGCGCGGGCCCGCCTCCCCTCACGGGAGGCGGGCCCGCGCTTCGCGTCCGGGCCGGGGCGTCGCCCCCTTCCCGCTCAGCCGGTCCCGCCGAGCCCGGCGGCCTCCTGGGCCGGCACCGGGTGGGTCAGCCGGTGCGCGTACGCCGCGATGGCACCGCCGACCAGGGGCGCCACGATGAACAGCCACAGCTGGGAGAGGGCCGCGCCGCCCGCGAACAGAGCCGGTCCGAGGCTCCGGGCCGGGTTGACCGAGGTACCGGTCAGCGGGATGCCCACCAGGTGGATCACCGCGAGGGACAGCCCGATGGGGAGCCCGTCGAAGCCGACGACCGCGACCTTGTGGGTCACCGCGAGCACCACGAACACCAGCAGGAAGGTCAGCACCACCTCGGCGAGGAAGGCCCCGCCCAGGTTGATCCCGACGGCCGACCGGTCGTCGTAGCCGTTGCTCCCGAACGCGCCGCTCGTCTTCAGCCCCGGAACCTGCTTCGCGAGCAGGAAGAGCAGGGCCGCACCCACGATGGCGCCGAGGAACTGGGCCACCCAGTACTCGACGGCCGTACGGAGGTCGATCCGGCGGGCCACGAGCATGCCCAGCGTGACCGCGGGGTTCACATGGCATCCGGAGATCGGGCCCAGCGCGTAGGCGAGCGCGAGCAGGGTGAATCCGAACGCGAGGGCGATGCCCACCGTCCCGATGTACTCGACGGCGAGCACCGCCGATCCGACGGCGAAGAAGACCAGCAGCAGCGTGCCCAGGAACTCCGACACCACTGTCCGCGTCTGCATACAACCACCTCGCGAGATCTGGGGCGATCGGTCGGTTTCAACCGATTACCCGTCAATTCTCACGGCGCGGAGAGAGATGCGCGCGTTGAGCCGTTCGGGCGATCAGCGAGTGAACAGCGGGTCACCCTCGGTGGCCGCCCCGGCGGGCAGCAGCGCCAGATCGAGGCCGCGTACCAGCCTGGCCCGCAGGACCTCGCTGGCCGACAACGCCTCGGCGACGCGGCGGGCCGCCTCGGCGGGCACGGCGTCCGGGGCGAGAACCAGCGCGAGGGTGCCGTCGGCCCGGCCCGGACCGAGGTGGGCACGGACGACCGCGGGTTCGGCGGCGACGGTGTCGCGTACCGCCGCGACGACCGCCGGGTCCTGGAGCGGGTCGGTACTGGTGCGGTTCTCGGCCAGCGCCAGCAGTGCCGGGCCGGTGAGCTCGAACGCGACCGGCCCCGCGAGATCCAGCACCACCGTGTCGGCCTTCTCGTGCGCGGCGGCCTGGAGCGCCTGGTGCAGGGGTACGGCGACGGGGCGGGCCGCGGGGTCCCAGCGGGCCAGCGAGGCGGTGGAGGTGAAGGCGGGCAGCGCGCGCCGGTCACCGGCCTGGAGCGTGGGCACCGCCATGTCGCTGGTCTTCTCGCGGCGCAGCCCGTTCTCGTCCTCCTCGACCTCGCCGAGGACGGCGACCACGGGAACGAGCAGCCGGGCGCCCCGGAGCGCTTCGAGGACCGGGCCGACCGCCGTACGGTCCTGCGACCAGGCGGCGAGCGCCGCCGTCAGTGCGGGAGCGGCCGTGCCGTCGTCGTCGGAGAAACCGGGGTCCGGAATGTTCTTGAGCGCCACGGGACGAGCGTAGTCCCTGCGCTCTGCCGCCCCGACAACAGGTCGGGGCGGCAGCCGGAGCTCCGGCCCGCGGGGCGGCGGTCCCGGCGGTCAGCGGCGCCCGGTGAGCGTCCTGCCCCGCCACAGGACGACGGCCAGGGCCAGCAGGACGGCGCCGAGGCCGCCCGCGGCCGGGGCCAGCCAGTTCACGGGGCCCGGTTCCCGGTGCGGCGGGGTGGGGCCCGGTCCGAAGTACCGCTCGCGGTAGCCGGTGGTGGCGGACCGGGCGCTCAGGTCGGCGGGGCGCAGCCGGGAGCCGGTCTCGATGGCCTCGGCGGGGTCGACGATGCCGTAACCGCGGGCGTCGTCACGGCCGTTGGCCGGGGCGTCGCGGGCGGTGTCCGCGAGGAGCTTCTTGATCTGGGCCGGTGTGAGCCCGGGGTGGGCGGCGCGGACGAGGGCCACGGCTCCGGAGACGAAGGCCGAGGCGGCCGAGGTGCCCCACTCGATGTAGTACTTGCGGTCCGGGTTGGCGACGACGATGTCGACGCCGGGCGCGCTGACGGTGGCGTACCAGCGCCGGGTGGAGAACGAGGCGTGCGTGCCCTGCTTGTCGACGGCCGCGACCGCGATGACCCCGGGGTAGGCGGCCGGGTAGGAGACCCGGTCCCCCTTCTCGCCGCCGTTGCCCGCCGAGGCGATGACGGAGACGCCCTTGCCCAGGGCGTACTGGATCGCGGCGTCCTCGCCCGGCTCGGGGTGCGCGGACTTGCTGTCGTCGCCCAGGGAGAGGTTGATGACATCGGCGCCGTGGTCGGTGGCCCAGCGGATGCCTTCGGCGAGCGCGGTGCCGCGGGACTTGCGGGCCTTGGCGCGGGACGGGTCGTTGGACTCCAGGATCACCCGGACCGGGAGGATCCGTGCCTCCGGGGCGATGCCGAGGATGCCGTCACCGCGCCCCGGACCTCGTCCGCGGCCCGCGATGATGCCGGCCATCGCGGTGCCGTGCAGGGCCCAGGCCGCGTCGCCCCGGCCGGCGCCGAAGCCGATGAGGTCCTTGCCGGGGAGTACCTGTCCGGCGAGGTCGGGGTGGGTGTTGTCGACCCCCGTGTCGAGGACGGCGACGGTGATGCCCTTGCCCTTGGTGGTCTGCCAGGCCCGGTCGGTGTGCAGGGCCGCCAGTCCCCACTGCTGGTCCCGGATGGCGTCCGCGTGGGCGGGGGCGGCGGCGGAGAGCGCGAGGACGGTGGCGGCGCAGGCCGCGGCGAGGACACGGCGGCGGCGGTTCATTCCGGCTTCTCCGTGAGGTCGGTGACGGTCCCGCGCAGCCCGCGCTCGACCTGGTCCGCCACGCCCTTCGCCTCGTGCCCGAGCCCGGCCTGGGCGACGGCGGTCGTCGCTCCGGCGGCCGTGGCCGCGGCCGCCGGCTGCGGGTCGGCGACGGTGCGCCCGTCCGCGAAGCCGGAGACGGCGAACACGACGACGGGCAGTTCGGTCAGGACATGGACCGTCCAGCTGGCGCGCTGCCCGTCGCGGAAGGCCGCGGCGACGGTCCCCTCGACGGCGTACGCACGGGGCATGAGGTCCTTGCGCGCGCCGAGGCGCTGCTCGGTGAAACGGGTGGCGAGCGCCCTCATGCCTTCCTCGGAGGCCTCGGTGAAGATCATCCCGACCGTGGTGACGCTGCTGCGGGTCGCGTCGGTGTACGTGGCCCGCACCATGCGCTCGCAGCCGGCCGGGCGCAGGGTCGTCAGGAGCAGTGGGTCGATCCCCTTGGCGCAGCCGCTGTCGGGGGCGACGGCGATCCGGGTCCAGACCCGGTCCGCGGCACCGGGACCCGCGCCGATGCCCTTGAGCGTGCGCGGGAAGAGGGTGTCGACAGGGGCGGTGTGCCAGACGGTCCGGCCCGTGGCGTACGCGCTGCGGGTGCCCGGTTCGGCCGAGGAGTCGCCGGTGAGCCAGGTGCCGGTGGCCGCGCCGCCGATCAGCCCGAGACCGAGGACGACACAGGTGGCCGCCACCGCGGTCCGCCCCCGGCGCCGGGGGCGTACGGGGCGCAGCCGGGTCGTCGTCTCCGCGGGCGTCTCGGGGAAGCCGTAGCGGAGCGGTACGGGGTACGGGACGGGGTGCGTGGGCGGCGGGCCGGGAGGGGCGCCGCCGGGGTGGGGGGTGAGGTCCACCGCGCCGACGGGTCTGCGCCGGGTCGCGGGGGGCGCGGCCGGCGGCACGGCGGGGTGCGCGGGCACCTGCAATTGCGGCTGCAGCTGCGGCTGCGGCTGCGGCTGCGGCTGCGGCTGCGGCTGCGGCTGCGGTGACCATGCCGGATCCGGTGACTGTCCCGGCTGCGGGGCGGTGCGCCGGGGCGCGGGCGGTACGGGGCGCAGCCGGGCGGTGGTCTCGGCGGGAGCAGGGGCCGGGGCGGTGGCCGGGGTTGGGGCCCGGGTGGCCGGCGCGGCGGCGGGCGGGGTCCCGGCGGCGGTCCGCGGGGGCGGCGGTACGGGTGGTACGGGCGGAGCCGCCGGGGCGGGCGGGGCCGGGGCCGGTCGCCCGGGTGTGAGCGGGGCCGCGGCGGGCGGGGCCGGTGCGGGGGCCGGTCCGGGCCGCGGCTTCACCGGGGCCGTCGGCGCCGGGACCCCGGGCGCGGTCGCCGGTGCGGGCGGCGGAGTGGCCGGGCGGGGCGGCACGGGAGCGCGCTGCGCTTCGGTACTCATCCGGCCCGCCCCCTGGTTCACGTCCCCGTACCGTCCGCGGATCACCGTCACAGGCAGGCCCGATCGGTTCGCGCGTGCCCGTCACTCTACGGGCTGGGAGGCGACGGAGGGGAACGGGACGCCACGCCCGGGGGGATCTGCCCCGATCGTCCCCCTACCCAGCGGTACGGGTGTCTGGCAAGCTGCGGCCATGACTGCCCGCGCCACTGACCGGGCCCGGTACGACCGGGCCACCGCCCATCTCGACGCCCCGATCGCGGTGGTCGATCTGGAGGCCTTCGACGCCAACGCCGACGATCTCGTCGGCCGGGCCGGGGGGAAGCCGATCCGGGTGGCGAGCAAGTCGGTGCGCTGCCGGGCCCTGCTGGAGCGGGTGCTCGCGCGTCCCGGGTTCGCCGGGATCATGTCGTTCACGCTGGCGGAGTCGCTGTGGCTGGCGCGGGCCGGTTTCGAGGACGTGCTGCTGGCCTACCCGTCCGCCGACCGCACCGCGTTCGCCGAGCTGGCCGCCGACCCGAAGCTGGCCGCCGCGGTGACGGTGATGGTGGACGACCGGGCGCAGCTGGAGCTGATCGACGCGGCGCGGTCCGGCGGGCGGGAGGAGATCCGGGTCTGTCTGGAACTGGACACCTCGCTGCGTCTGCTGGGCGGCCGCGTCCGGGTCGGCGCGCTGCGCTCGCCGCTGCGCTCGCCCGTCGAGTTGGCGGAGCTGGCCCGCGCGGTCGCCCGCCGCCCGGGATTCCGGCTGGTGGGCCTGATGGCGTACGAGGGCCATGTCGCCGGGGTCGGCGACGCGGTCGCGGGGAGTCCGCTGCGGTCCCGGGCGATCCGGCTGATGCAGTCCGCGGCCCGCAGGGAGCTGGCGGTCCGCCGGGCCGAGGTGGTGCGGGCGGTCCGGGCGGTGGCACCCGGCCTGGAGTTCGTGAACGGCGGTGGCACGGGCAGCGTGCAGCACACCGCGGCCGAACCCGCGGTGACGGAGATCGCGGCCGGGTCGGGGCTGTACGTGCCCCGGCTGTTCGACAACTACACGTCGTTCACCGGCCGTCCGGCGGCGCTGTTCGCGCAGCCCGTGGTGCGCAGGCCCGGGGTGGGTGTGGTGACGGTGCTCGGCGGCGGCTATCCGGCGTCCGGCGCGGCCGGTGCGGACCGGCTGCCCGTGCCGTATCTCCCCGAGGGGCTGCGCTACGACCCGCAGGAGGGCGCGGGCGAGGTGCAGACGCCGCTGCTCGGCGCCCCGGCGGACGATCTGCTGATCGGCGACAAGGTGTGGTTCCGGCATGCCAAGGCCGGTGAGCTGTGCGAGCGGTTCGAGGAGCTTCGGCTGATCGAGGGCGACCGGATCACGGCGACCGTTCCGACGTACCGGGGCGAGGGCCGCACCTTCCTCTGACCGGCGGTCGCGGCGGCGGCGCGCACGGCGGTACGTGGCGGCAGCGCGCACGGCGGTACGCGGCGTTCAGGGCGCGACCGAGCTGCCGACCCCTCCGCCCGTGGCGCTGTCGCCGACCGGGCGGATGCCCCGGGTGATCGTGTCCATGAGCGAGAGCGGCAGGTCCTTCTGTCCGGCGTCGAACGCCATGCGGACGAGGACCGGTGTCTCGCTGCCCACCGCCGAGGGGAAGGCCACCGACTGCACCACGCCCCCGGGGCCCTTGGCGGTGGTGACCTGCCAGCGCACCAGATGGCCGGTACGTCCCGCCACGCTCACCGACGCGGACTTCAGCACCGTGTGCGACACGATGCCGCCGTGGACGCGCCGGCCGACGAGGTTCTTCTCGTACACGCTGTCCGCGGCCGTGGTGATGTCCTGCTCGGCCAGCGCCTCGGGGGTGGTCGCGTCGGTGCGGCTCGGGGTGCGGGTGGTGACGGTGCCGTGGTAGCAGAGGGCGGCGGAGTCTCCGGGGCAGGCGTAGGAGCCGACGGTCCGCATGGTGGTCGTGTCGTCGACGGTGCTCTCCGGTTTCTCCCAGCCCTCGGGGACCGGCAGGGTGATCCCGTTGAGCTGATCGGTGAGCATGCCGGGGTCCTCGTCCGCCGAGTCGCCGGGGGCGGGCGTACCCCCGGAGGCGGTGGCCGACGCGGTGGGGTGCGGTGCGGTGCCGCTGGACACCACCGCCGGGCCCGTACCGCTGTCGTCCCCGCCCAGCAGCACGGCCGCCGTGACGGCCACCCCGGCGATCACCAGCCCGGACAGGGCGACCGCCAGGATGCGGGTGCGGGCCCCGCCGCCCGGGGGCGCGCTGCCGCCGGTCCGCTGCCGCGGCAGTGCCGGAAGCGGCGGGGGCCCGAACGACTGTGCCGCGTACGGCTGTTGCGGACCGGGCTGCGCGGCGGCGAGCGGACGGGTGTGCGCGGTCCAGGCCGTGCCGTCCCACCAGCGCTCGGTGCCGGGCGCACCCGCGTCCGGGTACCAGCCGGGCGGTGTCGCGTGACTCATGCCCCCACTCTAGGGTCCGGGTCCGACAGGCCGCGCGGGCTGTCAGACCGGGGTCACATAGGCCCCGGAGATGCCGCCGTCGACCAGGAAGTCGGTGGCGTTGACGAAGGAGGAGTCGTCGCTGGCCAGGAAGGCGACGGCGGCCGCGATCTCGGTCGCCTCGGCGAAGCGGCCGAGCGGGATGTGGACGAGCCTGCGGGCCGCGCGCTCCGGGTCGGCGGCGAACAGTTCCCGCAGCAGCGGGGTGTTGACCGGCCCCGGGCACAGGGCGTTGACCCGGATGCCCTCCCGGGCGAACTGCACGCCGAGCTCCCGGGACATCGCGAGCACGCCGCCCTTGGAGGCGGTGTACGAGATCTGGGAGGTCGCCGCGCCCATCCTGGCCACGAAGGACGCGGTGTTGATGATCGAGCCGCGGCCCTGGCGGCGCATATAGGGCAGGGCTGCCTTGCAGCAGAGGTAGACGGAGGTGAGGTTGACGTCCTGGACGCGCTTCCAGGCCTCCAGGCCGGTGGTGAGGATGGAGTCGTCGTCGGGCGGGGAGATGCCCGCGTTGTTGAAGGCGATGTCGACGGAGCCATAGGTGTCGTACGCGGCCTTGAAGAGCGCCTCGACCTGCCCGGGGTCGGTGACGTCGGCCTGGACGAAGAGGCCGCCGGCCTCCTCGGCGGCGGCCCCGCCCGCGGCCGCGTCGATGTCGGCGCAGACGACATGCGCCCCTTCGGAGGCCAGCCGGCGGGCGGTGGCCAGGCCGATACCGCTGCCCGCTCCGGTGATGACGGCGGTGCGGCCGACCAGTCGGCGGCAGATGCTCTCGTTGTCGTTGCTCATGCTGGTTCAGGCCTCCGTGCTGAGGAAGACGTTCTTGGTTTCGGTGAAGGCGGTCAGGGCGTCGGGGCCCAGTTCGCGGCCGAGGCCGGACTGCTTGTAGCCGCCGAAGGGGGTCCCGTAGCGGACGGCCGAGTGGGAGTTGACGGACAGGTTCCCGGCCCGGACCGCCTGGGCGACGCGCAGGGCGCGGCCCACGTCACGGGTCCACAGGGAGCCCGCCAGGCCGTAGTCGGTGGCGTTGGCGAGCCGGACGGCGTCGGCCTCGTCCTCGAAGGGGAGGACGACAGCGACCGGGCCGAAGACCTCCTCCGTGGCGACGGGCGCGTCCGGGGCGACGCCGGTGAGGACGGTCGGCGGGAACCAGAAGCCGGGGCCCTCGGGAGCGCTGCCCCGCAGGGCCGGCGCGTGTCCGGGGACGTAGCCGCGGACCCGTTCCAGCTGGGCCCGTGAGATCAGCGGTCCCATCTGGGTCTTCTCGTCGGCCGGGTCCCCGACGACGACCGCGGCGAGGGCGGGGGCGAGCAGCTCCAGGAAGCGGTCGTACGCGGAGCGCTGGACGAGGATGCGGGTGCGGGCGCAGCAGTCCTGGCCCGCGTTGTCCAGGAAGGACATGGGGGCGGCGGCCGCGGCGGCCTCGATGTCGGCGTCGGCGAAGACGATGTTGGGGCTCTTGCCGCCGAGTTCGAGGGTGAGCCGCTTCACCCGGTCGGCGCACTTGGCCATGATCCGCTTGCCGACCCGGGTGGAACCGGTGAAGACGATCTTGGCGACGCCGGGGTGCTCGACCAGGGCGTCGCCGGTCACCGCGCCCGCTCCGGGCAGCACCTGGAAGAGGTCCTCGGGAAGGCCCGCGGCCCGCCCGATCTCCGCCAGCCGCAGGGCCGTGAGCGGGGTGGTCTCGGCGGGCTTGAGGAGTACGGCGTTGCCTGCGGCGAGGGCGGGTGCGACGCCCCAGGCGGCGATCGGCATGGGGAAGTTCCACGGGGCGATCACGCCGACGACGCCGAGGGGTTCGAGCAGGGTGAAGTCGATTCCGCCCGCCACCGGGATCTGCCGGCCGCTGAGGCGTTCCACTCCCCCGGCGGCGTATTCGAGCAGGTCGCGTACGTTGCCCGCCTCCCAGCGGGCGTTGCCGAGCGGGTGCCCCGCCTCGGCCGTCTCCAGCCGGGCCAGGGACTCGGTCTCGGCGTCGACCGCTGCCGCGAAGCGGCGCAGCAGGCGGGCGCGGTCGGCCGGGGCCAGGGCGGCCCAGACGCGCTGGGCGGCGGCGGCCCGGGTCACGGCGGCGTCCACCCCGGCCCGGGTGGTGGCCGGGACGGTGGCGAGGTGTTCCCCGGTCGCCGGGTTCAGTACGTCGTGGGCGCCGGGTGCGTCGGGGGTGTGGTGACGGGTGTCGGGGGAAGCGGTGCGGTGGTCGGTGGTCACGGATTCCTCACAGGCGTTCGAAGGAGCGGCGGAGCTCCCAGTCGGTCACCGCGGCGTCGAAGGCCTCGAGTTCGACGCGCGCCATGTTGCGGTAGTGCCCGACGACCTCGTCGCCGAAGGCGGCACGGGCCACCTCGCTGCGTTCCCAGAGCTCGGCGGCTTCCCGGAGGGTGGTGGGGACCCGCTCGTACCCGGAGGTGTAGGCGTTGCCCCCGCAGCCCTCGGGCAGTTCCAGTTCCTGTTCGACGCCGTGGAGTCCGGCGGCGATCAGACCGGCGACGGCCAGGTACGGGTTGACGTCGCCGCCCGGCAGCCGGTTCTCGAAGCGCATCGAGCGGCCGTGGCCGACGACGCGCAGCGAACAGGTGCGGTTGTCATGGCCCCAGGCGACCGCGGTCGGGGCGAAGGAGCCGGGCTGGAACCGTTTGTAGGAGTTGATGTTCGGGGCGTGGAGCAGGGTGAACTCACGCAGCGCGGCGAGCTGTCCGGCGAGGAAGTGGCGCATCAGCGGGGACATGGCCCCGTCGTCGCCCGCCATGACGTTGCGGCCCCGGGCGTCCTGGAGCGAGAGGTGGATGTGGCAGGAGTTGCCCTCGCGCTCGTTGAACTTGGCCATGAAGGTGAGCGCGACCCCTTCCTGCGCGGCGATCTCCTTGGAGCCGGTCTTGTAGACCGCGTGCTGGTCGCAGGTGACCAGTGCCTCGTCGTAGCGGAAGACGATCTCGTGCTGGCCGGGGTTGCATTCGCCCTTGGCCGACTCCACGGTGAGGCCGGCGCCCGCCATCTCGTTGCGGATCCGGCGCAGCAGGGGCTCGATACGGCCGGTACCGAGGACCGAGTAGTCGATGTTGTACTGGTTGACCGGTGTCAGACCGCGGTAGTTGCGGTCCCAGGCCTGCTCGTAGGTGTCCTTGAAGACGATGAACTCGAGTTCGGTGCCGACGTGGGCGGTGAGGCCGAGTCCGGCGAGCCGCTCCAGCTGGCGGCGGAGGATCTGGCGGGGGGCGGCGACGACGGGCGACCCGTCCTCCCGGGCGAGGTCGGCGATGACCATGGCCGTGCCCTCGTTCCACGGGACGCGGCGCAGGGTGCCGAGGTCGGGGTGCATGGCGAAGTCGCCGTACCCCCGGTCCCAGGAGGACATTCCGTAGCCGTCGACGGTGTTCATGTCGGTGTCCACGGCGAGCAGGTAGTTGCAGCCCTCGGTGCCGTGTTCCATGACCTCGTCGAGGAAGAAGGCGGCGGCGAACCGCTTGCCCTGCAGTCTTCCCTGCATGTCGGGGAAGGCGAGGACGACGGTGTCGATCTCACCGCTCGCGACGAGAACACGCAGTTCCTCGATACCGAGCGGGGGTGTTCGCACTGCCACGGGATACTCCTCCTTCGGCCGGACGGAAGCCTTAAGGTATGGGATGAGACCTTTGAAAGAAAGGGAAACGGAACGTGACCGAGGAATCCGGTGAGCATCCGGCGGCGGCCCGCCTGAAGCCGGTGCTGCGCCCCGTCCGCGCGGGCAACGGCTTCGAGGAGGCACTGGAGCAGATCCTCCAGGTGACGCGGCTCGGCCTGGTGGCGGGCGGCGAACGGCTGCCTGCGGAGCGGGAGCTGGCCGAGCTGCTCGGGATCAGCCGGGTCACGCTGCGCGAGGTGCTGAAGGTGCTCCAGGAGCAAGGCCTGGTGGAGAGCAGGCGCGGCCGTTACGGCGGCACGTTCGTGACACCGCGCACCGGCACGGCCGGCGAGGACGAACTGCGGCGCCGGGTGGCGGAGGTCGACATGGAGGACGTGCTGCGCTTCCGCGAGGTCCTGGAGACCGGAGCGGCCGGACTCTGCGCCGCGCACGGGCTGACCGGCGAGGGCGCGGACCGGTTGCGCAGGGCACTGGCGGCGACACACGAGACACCTCTGCCCGACTACCGCAGGCACGACACCCTGTTTCACCTGACGTTGGCCCGGCTTTCCGGTTCGCCGTCGCTGACCGCCCAGTACGCGGCGGTCCGGGCCACGGTGAACGGCCTGCTGGACTGCATTCCGCTGCTCGTGCGCAACCTGGAGCATTCGCAGCATCAGCACACGGTTCTCGTCGAGGCGGTCCTGGACGGGGACGAGGAGGCGGCACGCGCGGTGATGCGTGAGCACTGCGCCGGAACGGCGGCGCTGCTGCGCGGCTTCCTGGCCTGACCGGAACATCTTCCCGGTCTCCTTGCCGCATCGCACCGAGAATCTAAGGTATGCGGTGACACCATTGACTTCGGCCCGCTGCACGCGGCCTACCGAAGGGACCGCACCATGCCCGAACCCCTCATCGGCATCACCACCTATCTGGAGCCCGCGGCCAGGTGGGGCGTCTGGGAGCTGCCCGCCGCCGTCCTCCCCGCCGCGTACCCGCGTCTGGTGCAGCGGTCGGGCGGGCTGGCCGCACTGCTTCCGCCGGACGCCCCCGAGCGGGCCGCGGCCACCGTGTCCCGGCTGGACGCGCTCGTGGTGGCGGGCGGCGCCGATGTCGGGCCCGAGCTGTACGGGGCGGAGCGCGATCCCCGGACCGGGCCGCCCGCCCGGGAGCGCGACGCCTGGGAGAAGGCCCTGCTCGACGCGGCGCTGGAGTCCGGGATCCCGGTGCTCGGGATCTGCCGGGGCATGCAGCTGCTGAACGTGGCCCTGGGCGGCACCCTGGTCCAGCACATCGACGGGCACGCCGGTCCGCCCGGCACGACCGGGATCCTCGGCGAGCATGTGGTGACGCCCGTGCCCGGTACCCGCTACGCCTCGGTGGTCGCCGGGGAGTGCGCCGTACCGACCTACCACCACCAGGCCGTCGAACGGCTGGCCCCGGCGCTGGTGGCCTCCGCCCACGCGGTGGACGGCACCGTCGAGGCGGTCGAACTCCCCGGTCCGCAATGGGTACTGGGCGTGCAGTGGCACCCGGAGATGGGCGAGGACTCGCGAGTGATGCGGGCGCTAGTGGCGGCCGCCTCGGCGGCGGGGCCGGACCGGCGGCGCGCCGGCCGGACCGCCCTGGTGTCGGCACCCGGCCGGGCCTGACGCCCCCGGGCAGCGGGGCGGATGCCGTGCGCCCGGGAGCCTGGGGGGACCGGTCCGCCGGGGGGCCTGGGGAGACCGGTCCGCCCGGCGGCCTCCCCGCCCCGTTCAGACGCCCGGGGCGTCGGAGTCCGGCCGGGTGAGGGACAGCAGGTCCCGGGCCGGTCCGGTGGGCCGGTGACCGGAGGGCCATACGGCGCGCAGCTGGCGGCGGAGGCGTACGCCCGCGACCGGGACCTTCACCAGGCGGCGGGCCGACAGCTCCTCGCCCAGCGCCAGTTCGCTGAGCACACAGGGACCCGCGCCGCTCTCCGCCGCGCCCTTCACCGCGGTCGTGGAGGAGAGCTCCAGCAACGGCTGCGCGAGCCCGCCGTGCGGGGCGAGCGCGGCGTCCAGGACCTGCCGGGTGCCGGAGCCGTGTTCCCGCAGGATCAGCGGGGTCGCGGCCAGTTCCACCGGCAGCAACGGCGTCCGGCGGTGGGCCCAGGGGTGGGAGGGGGCGACCACGACCACCAGGCGGTCGTGCGCGATGACCGTACCGTCCAGGCCCTCCGGTATCGACAGCCCCTCCACGAACCCCAGATCGGCCTCACCGGTCACCAGCCGCCGGGCGACCGCCGCCGAATTCCCCGCGACGAGGGACACGGCGGTGTCCGGCCGCTGGGCGCGCAGCGCGATGAGCCAGCCCGGCAGCAGGTACTCCGCGATCGTCATGCTCGCCGCGACCCGCAGCCGCGAGTCCCGGCGGTCACGCAGTGCCTGGGCCCCCGCGTCGAACGCCTCCGCGGCCTCGACGACCCGGCGCGCCCAGTCGGTGACCAGGGCGCCCGCGTCGGTCAGCCGGGAGCCGCGCGGGGAGCGGTCCAGGAGGGCGACGCCGAGCTGCCGCTCCATCGACCGGATGCGGCTGGAGGCGGCGGGCTGGGTGACACCGACGTCCCGGGCGGCCCGTCCGAGGCTGCCGTGCCGGGCCACGGCGAGCAGCAGCTCCAGCGCCCCGAGGTCGGGAACCCGGTGGGACAGGGGTACGTGTTCATCGCTGGGCATAAAGCCAGCTTATGACCTCATAGGGACGGACTCCCTGGTGGGGAGCGGCGGTCCGGCCAAGAATCGTGGCATGGCCATCTTTCCGCAGACCCAGGCAGAGCCCCAGCCCCGGACGCCGTCGTCCTCCCCGTCCGACGCCTCCCGCCCGGCCGCCCTCCGGCTGCCGTCCCTGCGGCACATCGGCCCCAATTGGTACGCCTCCGTGATGGGGACCGCGATCGTCGCGAGCGCGGGTGTCGCGCTCCCCGTGGATGTGCCGGGCCTGCGGACCGTGTGCACCGTCGTGTGGGCGCTGTCCGCGCTGTGGCTCGCCGCCGTCCTGGTGGCCCGTACCGGGCACTGGATCCACCACCGCGACCAGGCCCGCGCCCATCTCCTGGACCCGGCCGTCGCCCCGTTCTACGGGTGCCTGTCCATGGCTCTGCTCGCGGTCGGCGGGGGCACCATGGTGGTCGGCAAGGACGTCATCGGTGAGCAGGCCGCGCTCGTGGTGCACTCGGTGCTGTACGTCGCGGGCACGCTGATCGGTCTCGCCGCCGCGGTCGCCGTCCCGTATCTGATGGTCGTACGCCACCGGCTGGAGCCCGGCAGCGCCTCGCCCGTCTGGCTGCTGCCGCTGGTGGCGCCGATGGTCTCCGCCTCGCTCGGCGCGCTGCTGGTGCCCGAACTGCCCGCGGGCCAGTGGCGCGGGACGCTGCTGATGGCCTGCTACGCGATGTTCGGGCTGTCCCTGCTGGCCACGCTGGTGGTGCTCCCGACCGTCTTCGCGCGGCTGGTGCACCAGGGGCCGCTGCCGCTCGCGCTGACGCCGACGCTGTTCCTGGTTCTGGGCCCGCTGGGCCAGTCGACCACCGCGGTCAACCAGCTGGCCGATGTGGCGCCGGGGGCGGTCGGTGCCCCGTACGCCTCGGCCTTCGGTGCGTTCGCCGTGCTCTACGGGGTGCCGGTGATGGGGTTCGCGCTGCTGTGGCTGGCGCTCGCCCTCGCGATGGTGGTGCGGGCGCTGCGGGCCGGGATGACGTTCGCGATGACGTGGTGGGGATTCACCTTCCCCGTCGGTACGTGTGTGACCGGGGCCGCCGGGCTGGCCCGGCACACCGGGCTCGACGCCTTCACCTGGCTGGCCGTCGCGCTGTATGTGTTCCTGGTGACCGCCTGGGCGGTGGCCGGGGCGCGGACGCTGCGCGGGCTGGTCAGCGGAGCGCTGCTCGCAGCACCGCGGGCGCCTCGGCCAGTGACGGCCCGTACCACGTGAGGTGGCGCCCGTCGACGAGTGCGGCGGGCAGCGCGGGGAAGGCCTCGGGCCCGTCGTCGGCGGTGAAGCGGTACGGCTCGTCGGGCAGCACGACCAGTTCGGCGCCGGACGCGTTCAGTTCGGCGAGCGGGATACGGGGGTAGCGCTCGGCGTGGTCCGCGTAGACGTTGCGCACCCCCAGGCGGGCCAGCAGATCACCGGCGAACGTGTCACGGCCGAGCACCATCCAGGGTCTGCGCCAGACGGGCACGACCGCCGGGCGCGGGGCTCCCGGGGCGGGGACCGCCGCCCAGGCGGCCTCCGCCTCGTCCAGCCAGCGGGGCCGGCCGAGGCCGCAGCCGGTGACCAGCACCCGTTCCAGCTCGGCGAAGGCCTCGTCGAGGGTGCGGATCACGGTGACCATGACATCGAGCCCGGCCTCCCGCAGCGCGGCGAGGTCGGGGGCGCGGTTCTCCTCCTCGTTGGCGATGACCAGGTCCGGGCGCAGCGCGGCCACCGCCGCCACGTCGGGGTTCTTCGTGCCGCCGATGCGGGCGGCGGCCAGGCCCGGCGGGTGGGTGCACCAGTCGGTGACCCCGGCCAGCAGCCCGGGTGCGGTGGCGGCGACGGCCTCGGTGAGCGAGGGGACCAGGGAGACGACGCGCACGGGCGGGCCTTTCTCGGACGGACGTACGGGGGCGGGCCCGGTGACACCCGCCGGTCCGGGGCGGCCCGGGGACTGTCCTGCGGCGGCCCGGGGACTGTCCCGCAGCGGTCAGCGGCGGTCAGCCGCGGTCAGCGGCGGTCAGCGGCGGTCAGCGGCGGTCAGCGGCGGGAATCGTACGTGGCGTCGATGTTCTCGGCCACCGAGACGATCAGCAGCCGGGTCTCCGGGACGGTGGCGCGCCAGCGGTGCCGGACACCGCCGGACAGGAACAGCGTGTCGCCGCGCTCCAGCCGGTACGCCTGCCCCTCGGCCTCCACCTCGGCGGCGCCCTCGACGACGTACATCACCTCGTCGTTGCGGTGCTGGAACTCGCGCCCCAGGTCCTGCTCACCGGTGAACTCCAGCGCGCTGAGCTGGTGGCGGCCGCGCACCACGCGCCGTACCCCGTCCCCCTCGCCCGCGCGCACCACGTCCACCGAGCGCGCCGAGTCGGCGGCGGCCCGCAGCCGTGCGGTCGTGGTCTCCAGCGCCTCGGCGACCCGGTCCAGCGACCTGGCGCTGGGGCGGGCGCGCTCGTTCTCGATCTGGCTCAGGAACGGCACGGACAGCCCGCTGCGCGCGGCGACCGAGGCCAGCGTGAGCCCCAGGGTTCTGCGCCGTCGGCGGACCGCGGCACCGACCCGCAGTGCTTCCTTCTCGTCCATGTCCGGGCTCCCTCCCGCCTGGCCATCCTCCCGGTTGCGAGCACACTACGCACATCGTTCGGGAGATGGAGCACGGGAGAAGAGGCGGGAAACCCGCCAGGGGCGTTCTTCGGCCATGGAGAAGGGGACGGCCCCGGTGCTCCACCGGGGCCGTCCCCTTCTCCGCCGGGTGCCGGAATCAGCTGCCGACAGGCGTCAGCGCGGCGGCCACCTCGGGGTTGGCGTCCATCCAGCGGCGGGCGGATTCCTTCTCCTTGCCACCGCCCCCGTTCTGGATCTCCACTTCCAGCGAGGCCAGCTGCGCCTCGGTGAGCTTGAAGTCCTTCAGCCAGCGGGTGACCTCGGGGAAGTCCTTCGCGAAGTCCTTCTTCGCGACCGTGTGGATCTCCTCGCCCTTGCCCCAGGCACCCTTGGGGTCCTTGAGCTTCTTCAGGTCGTGCTTGCCATAGGCCCAGTGCGGCGACCACAGGGTCACCACGACCGGCTCCTTCTTCTTGATCGAGCGGTTCAGCTCGGCCAGCATCGAGGACGTGCTGGAGGAGACGACCTTGTACTCACCCTCCAGGCCGTACTCCTTGAGCACCTTCTCATTGAGCGTGCCCATCATCCCGGCACTCGACTCGATGCCGATGATCTTGCCGTTGAACTTCTTGCCCTGACCCTTGAGGTCGTCGAGCGAGTCGATGCCCTTCACGTACGAGGGAACCGTCAGCTCCAGCGAGGTCGGCCCGTACCAGGAACCGAGATCGGTGAGGTTGTCCTTGTACTTGTCCCAGTACGCCTTGTGCGTCGTCGGCAGCCAGGAGTCGAACTGGACGTCCATCTGCCCCTGCGCGAGACCCGTGTAGAGCGGACCGGGGTCGAGCTGCTTGACGGTCGTGCGGTAGCCGCGGTCCTCCAGCAGGTTCTGCCACAGGTAGGTGCTCGCGATGGCCTCGTCCCAGGGGAAGTAGCCCATGTTGACCGTCTTGCCCGCGTCCTCGCCCTGCTGACCGCCACCGGCGCCCCCGGGCAGCGGGGCAAGCTGGTCGACGAGGCCCGGGGACTTCTTCAGCCAGGCGCGTACGCCCTCCTGCTCCTTGCCCTCACCGGCGGTCTGGATCTCGTTCTCCAGGCCGGTGAGCTGCTCCTCGGTGAGCTTGAAGTCCTTCAGCCACTCGGAGACCGCCGGCGCCTTCTCGGCGAACCCCTTGTGGGCGACGGTGTGCACGTTCTCGCCCTTGCCCCAGGCACCCTTGGGGTCCTTGAGCTTCTTCAGGTCGTGCTTGCCGTAGGCCCAGTGCGGCGACCACAGGGTCACCACGACCGGCTCCTTCTTCTTGATCGAGGCGTTCAGCTCGGCCAGCATCGAGGACGTGCTGGAGGAGACGACCTTGTACTCACCCTCCAGGCCGTACTCCTTGAGCACCTTCTCATTGAGCGTGCCCATCATCCCGGCACTGGCCTCGATGCCGATGATCTTGCCGTTGAACTTCTTGCCCTGACCCTTGAGGTCGTCGAGCGAGTCGATGCCCTTCACGTACGAGGGAACCGTCAGCTCCAGCGAGGTCGGCCCGTACCACGCGCCGAGATCGTCGATCTGGGAGCTGTACTTGTCCCAGTAGTCCTTGTGCGTGGTGGGCAGCCAGGAGTCCGTCTGGAAGTCGATGTCGCCGCGTGCGACACCGGAGTAGAGCGGACCGGCGTCCAGCTGCTTGATGTCGGTCGTATAGCCGCGCTGCTCCAGGAGCTCCTTCCAGAGGAACGTGGAGGCGATGCCCTCGTCCCACGGGATGTAGCCCAGGTTGATCTTCTGGCCCTTGCCGACGTTCGCGCTGTCCCCGGCGACGTTCTTCCCACCGTCGTCCGAGCCGGCGATGTTGAGCCCGCCCGCGATCAGCGCGAGGACGACCACACCGACCATCGCGACGGCGGTGCCCGGCTTGTAGTGGGTGATCTTCAGGCCACGCGCGCCGGAGGCGATCCTGGCGGCGGCCCGGCGGCCGAGCGGGGAGACCCGCTCGTTGAGCGCGCCGGTCATCCGGTCCAGGTACATGGCGAGGATGACGACGGCGATGCCGCTCTCGGCGGCGAGGCCGACCTGGAGCTGGGTGATCGCGGCGTACACCTTCTCGCCGAGACCGCCCGCGCCCGCCATACCGCCGATGACCACCATCGACAGCGCCAGCATGATCACCTGGTTGATACCGGCCATGATCGTCGGCAGGGCGAGCGGCAGCTGCACCCGGGTCAGGGTGTCGCGGGGCGTCGTGCCGAACGCCTCGGCGGCCTCGACCAGTTCGCTGTCCACCTGACGGATGCCGAGCTCGGTCATCCGGACACCGGGGGGCATCGCGAACACGATGGTGGCGATGACCCCGGGGGTGACACCGACGCCGAAGAACATGACGCCGGGGATCAGGTAGACGAAGGCGGGCATCGTCTGCATGACGTCGAGGACCGGCCGGAGCGCGGCACTGACCTTGTTGTTCCGCGCGGCCCAGATGCCCGTCGGTACCGCGATCACGATGGTGATGACGGCAGCCACGACCACCAGCGACAGCGTGGCCATCGCCTCGTTCCACAGGGCGAGGGAGTCGATCAGGGCGAAGCCCGCGAAGGTGAGTACGGCCGGAATCACGCCGCGCAGCCAGAACGCGATGACGGCGAAGATCGCGGCCATCAGCAGCGGCTCACCGCCGCCGAGGACGGCGTTGACCCCGTCGTACATTCCGCCGAGCACGGCCTTGATGGCGTCGAAGATCCAGGTGAGGTTCGACTGGAGCCAGTCGACCGCGTCCTCGACCCACTCGCCGAAGGTGAACCTAGGCACCGGCGCTCACCTTCTCGGCGTCGGAGGACCGGGCCGGCGATACGTCGTCGACACGCGGCTCCTCACCGAGCGCGGCGAGCAGACGGCCGCGCGGCACGACACCGATCACCTCGCCCCCGGCATCGGTGACGGCCACGGCGACCCCACTGGTGGAACAGGGCGTGAACAGCTCGGCGATCGGCGTCCCGGCGGTCACGGTCGCGGGCGCCTCGGCCAGCACGTCCTGGTCGGAGCGGCCCTTCTCGGGCTGCTCCATGATCGAACCGGCGGTGAGCACCCGGGAGCGGTCGACGTCCTGGATGAACGACGCGACATAGTCGTTGGCCGGACGGACGAGGATGTCCTCGGCGGTGCCCTGCTGGACGATCCTGCCGTCGCGCATCACGGCGATCCGGTCACCGAGGCGCATGGCCTCGTTGAGGTCGTGGGTGATGAACACGATCGTCTTCTTCAGCCGCTTCTGGAGTTCGAGCAGCTGGTCCTGCATGTCACGGCGGATCAGCGGATCCAGGGCGCTGAAGGACTCGTCCATCAGCAGCAGATCGGCGTCGGTGGCCAGGGCGCGGGCCAGGCCCACGCGCTGCTGCATACCGCCGGAAAGTTCGTCGGGCCAGGACTTCTCCCAGCCGGCCAGGCCGGTCAGTTCCAGCGCCTGGGCGGCGCGCTGCTCACGCTCGGCGCGCGGCACACCCTGCACTTCGAGACCGTACGCGGCGTTCTCCAGCACGCTCCTGTGGGGGAAGAGCGCGAAGTGCTGGAACACCATGCTGATCTTGGAGGACCGGACATGGCGCAGTTCACGGGGGCTCAGGGCGGTCAGGTCCTGGCCGTCGAACAGCACACGTCCGGCAGTGGCGTCGAGCAGTCCGTTGAGCATCCGCAGCAACGTGGACTTACCGGACCCCGAGAGACCCATCACGACGAAGATCTGGCCCGGTTCCACGGTGAACGAGGCGTCGATCACCGCTGCGGTCGTTCCGTCGGCGCGCAGCTCGTCGCGGCCGGTGCCGCTCTCGAGTTTCCGCACGGCTTGATCGGGTCGTCTGCCGAACACTTTGTACAAGTGGTCGGCTTGCAGCCTTGACACATACACCTCACGCGTTGAACCGAAAAACGGTCTGCCACCCCCTCCGGCAGACCGTGGAGCGGTGCGGATTCGGTCCGCACTGCACGCGCATTGGTTGAAAATGCGACGTGGTCCGCTCCGGTGGCGCGCCTGCCCGCACTTACGCACACCAAACACAAGTGTGATTCAGCTCACTTCCGGGCCGGTGTCAGTGGTGTGGGGCATCATCGGGGTGTGACGCGACGCCTGATGCTCCTCGACACCGCCTCCCTCTACTACCGCGCCTATTTCGGCGTCCCCGATTCGGTGCGCGCGCCGGACGGCACCCCGGTCAACGCCGTGCGCGGACTGCTCGACTTCATCACCCGCCTGGTGCAGGACCACCGACCGGACGACCTGGTCGCCTGCTGGGACAACGACTGGCGCCCGCACTGGCGCGTCGAGCTGATCCCCACGTACAAGGCGCACCGGGTGGCGGTGGAGACGGCCGAGGGACTCGCCGACGAGGAGGACACGCCCGACACCCTGTCCCCCCAGGTCCCGATCATCGAGGACGTGCTGGACGCGCTCGGGATCGCCCGGGTGGGCGTCACGCCGTACGAGGCGGACGATGTGATCGGCACACTCACCGGCCTGGCGTCCGGCCCCGTCGACATCGTCACGGGCGACCGCGATCTCTATCAGCTGGTCGACGACGCCCGGCGGGTGCGCGTGCTGTACCCGCTCAAGGGGGTCGGAATGCTCCAGGTGACGGACGAGGCATGGCTGCGCGAGAAGTACGGCGTGGACGGTGCCGGTTATGTCGATCTGGCCCTGCTGCGCGGCGACCCGAGCGACGGCCTGCCCGGCGTCCCCGGCATCGGCGAGAAGACGGCGGCCAAGCTGCTGGACGCCTTCGGTGATCTGGCCGGAATCATGGCCGCCGTGGACGATCCGGCCGCCGGGCTGACACCCTCGCAGCGCAAGCGGCTGGACGAGGCACGGGACTATGTCGCCGTCGCGCCGAAGGTCGTCCGCGTCGCGGGTGACGTCCCACTGCCCGCCTTCGACCCGGCGCTGCCCCACGAGCCGCGCGATCCGGCCGCCCTCGAAGCGCTGGCGGAGCAGTGGGGCCTGGGCGGCGCCGTGCGGAGACTGCTCTCCACTCTTCGGGCCTGAGATGCTAGGTTAGGTTTACCTAACCTAGAGGGGTCCCGTTCCCGGGTCCCCGAACGTCCAGATCAGGGAGAACCTCGTGGCAGAGCGGCCGGCCCGGCAGGCACCCAAGGCTCAGGGCGCGCAGGTCGTGCGCACCGAGCAGATCACCCCGCACATGGTGCGGGTGGTCCTCGGCGGTGACGGGCTGGCCGGCTTCGAGCTCTCCGGCTTCACCGATCACTACGTCAAGCTGTGCTTCGCACCCGAGGGCGCCGATTACGCACACCCCTTCGACATGGCCGCGATCCGCGAGTCGCACCCCCGTGAGCTGTGGCCCACCACCCGCACCTACACGGTGCGTTCCTGGGACCCGGCCTCCCGCGAGCTGGCCATCGACTTCGTGGTGCATGGCGACGAGGGTCTCGCCGGACCGTGGGCGGCGCGGGTCCGGCCGGGCGAGCAGGTGACGTTCCTGGGCCCCGGCGGCGGCTACGGACCGCAGGCCTCGGCCGACTGGCATCTGCTGGCCGGCGACGAGAGCGCGCTGCCCGCGATCGCCGCGGCGCTTGAGCAGATGCCCGCGGGTGCGCCGGTGCACGCGTTCATCGAGGTGCCGGACGCCTCGGAGGAGCAGAAGATCGTGACGGCCGACGGGGTGGCGGTGACCTGGCTGCACCGCGGTGACCGTCCGGTCGGCGAGGCCCTGACCGCCGCCGTGAAGGGGCTGGACTTCCCGGCGGGTGAGGTGCAGGCGTTCGTGCACGGCGAGGCGGGCTTCGTGAAGGAGATCCGCAGCTATCTGCGGCTCGACCGGCAGATTCCCCTCCAGCAGTTGTCGATCTCCGGCTACTGGCGGCTCGGGAAGAACGACGATGCCTGGCGCGCCGTCAAGCGCGAGTGGAACGAGCAGGTGGAGCGCGAGCAGGAGGGCGCCGCGTAGCGCGTGCCGTCGCCCCCGTAGGCACGCACAGGCCGCACCCGCGCAGCTTCACAGACTTTCGCGCCTGCGCACGCCCACGCACTTTCGCGTTCGCGCGCCTTCGCGTTCGCGCGCCTTCCCGCCTTCGCGCGTTCGCGCCCGGCAGGGACCCCGGTTGCCATGGCGACCGGGGTCTCCGCACGTCAGACGCGCGCGCCGGGCTCCGGGGCCCCTGACGCCGCCGAACCGCCACCCGACGCGTCTTCAGCGCCGCCCGGTGCCCCTTCCCCTGCGTCCGCAACGCCCTCGCCGCCCGGCTCCCCTGCGTCCGCTACCCCCTCGTCGCCCGTACCCGGCTCCTCGTAGAGACGGGCGGAGGCATCGACATGCGCGAGCCGCCGCAGCGCCCCGAACATCGCCTCTCCGAGCACCGTTCCCACGACCACGCTCTCCACCAGGTCCTCGCGCGCCACCCGCCGCGCCACATAGTCGAGGTCGGCGCGGGCGACCGGCTCGGCGGCATCCGCGTACACATCGAGCAGTTCGGTGAATCCTCCGTGCCCGGCCCGCCGCAACGCGACCAGCACCCCGGCCAGCGACTCACCGGCCGTGCTCTCCTCCTCGACGTGCCAGCCCCGCCGCTCCAGCAGCTCGGCCACCTCCTCACGGGCCTCCTCCAGCTCGGGGCCCGTCTCCTCCTCGTCCGTCGGCGTGACGCCCTCCGCCGCGGCACCCAGCACCTTGTGCACCGGCTGCTCGGGGTCGTCGACGGCCTCCAGCACATCCCCGATGGCGGAGAGCGAGAGCCCGCCGACATCCAGCAGCGCGCGGATCAGCCGCAGCCTGCGCTCGTGCCCGGCGTCGTAGCTCGCCTGGTTCGGGCTGGTCAGCTGCCCGGCGGGCAGCAGCCCCTCGCGTACGTAGTACTTGATCGTCGGCACCGGAACCCCGGACCTACGACTCAACTCACCGATGCGCACCGCGTGTCCGCCCTTTCATGACTTGCCAAATCCCTCGCCCATCATAGATAGTCCCTCTATCGGATAGTGGGGAGTCCCGCTATCCATAATCATCTCGCTCCAGGGGGTTCTCCATGTCGACGTGGCGTTTATGGCACCGGCCGTTGGTCCTGTTCTCCGCCGCGATGGCCGTGATGGCGGTCGTCTCCGCGGTGGGTCTGGTGGTCGACGACCGGATGCTGGCGGGTGCGCCGATCTGGGCCAAGCCGTTCAAGTTCGCCGTCTCGTTCGTGCCCTACTGCCTGGCCCTGGCATGGATGCTGACGCTCCTCACCCACGGCCGGCGAACAGGCCGGTGGGCCGGCAATGTGGTCGTCCTGGCCAGCCTCGGCGAGATGGCGATCATCACCGGGCAGGTCATCCGGGGCAAGCGCAGCCACTTCAATCACGAGACGCCGTTCGACACCCGGCTCTACGACGTGATGGCGTACACCGTCATCACCCTCTGGACCGCGACCCTGGTGATCGCCCTGCTGCTGCTGCGCGCCCGGATCGCCGACCGGGCCTCGGCCTGGGCGATCCGCTCCGGCGTGGTGCTCGCCCTGGTGGGCGCGGGGATCGGTTTCCTGATGTCCCAGCCGAGCGCACAGCAGCGGGCGGCCGGCGATCTGGACACCGCCGACGTGGTGGGCGCGCACGCCGTGGGCGTACCGGACGGCGGCCCCTCCATGCCGATCACCGGCTGGTCGACGACCGGCGGCGACCTGCGAATACCCCACTTCGTCGGCATGCACGCGCTCCAGCTCATACCCCTGTTCCTGCTCCTGCTGCTCGCGCTCGCGCCTCGTGTCGCGAGGCTGCGCGACCCGCGCGTCCGCTTCCGCCTCGTGCTCGTCGCCTCCGGCGCGTACGCGGCGGTCGTGGCCCTGATCACCTGGCAGGCCCTGCGCGGCCAGCCGCTGATTCACCCGGACGGGTCGACCCTGGCCGTCGCGGGCATGATCCTCGCCGCCGCCGCACTCGGCGCCTGGGCGGCGCTGCGGCAGACACCCGCGCGGCGGAACACCGATTCCTACGACAAGGAGCTCGTGGCATGACCGGTGCACTTTTCGAGATCACGTTCTATCTGACGGCCCCGTTCTGGCTGCTCATGATCTTCGCGCCCCGCTGGGCCACCACCACCCGGATCGTCTCCTCGCCCCTCACCGTCCTGCCGGTGCTGGCGGTCTATCTCGTGCTGGCCCTGCCCGTCTTCCCCGAACTCTGGACGGCGGTGAGCAACCCCGACATCGACGCCTTCCGCGATCTGGCGGCGCTCGGGAACGGTGCGGGAGCGCTCTGGGCGCAGGTCATCGCGTGGGATCTGCTGCTGGGTCAGTGGATGTTCCTCCAGGCACGGAAACTGGCGGTGTCCCCGTTGGTGATGGGCCCCCTGCTGGTGCTGACGATCCTGCTCTCGCCGTTCGGGCTGCTGATCTTCCTGGCCATCCGCGCGGTACGGCAGGCGAAGGGGGCCGAGGCGACGGACGCCCCGTCCGATGACGGGATCCCCGGCCGGGCGGGCGAGACCGCGGTGCGCTGACGGCGGTGCGCCCGCGGCGTGGCAGGATCACGCGCGCTCGATGACCGCCTGCGCCGGACTTTCACGCGCACCGGCCAATCCACGCCGCCACCGGCTCCGAATCACTCCCGGAACCGATGAGCGTCCCAGGAGGAAACCCGCGTGAAGGAAGCCGTACACATCAGCGGAGCACCCGTGCCGGGGCCCGATCTCCAGGAGCTTCTGGTCCTGGTCGCCACGGGCGACCAGGACGCCTTCGCCGAGGTGTACGACGCGGTCTGCGGACCGGTCCTCGGGCTGGTGCGCAGCGTGCTCCGCGATCCCGCCCAGTCCGAGGAGGTGGCGCAGGAGGTGCTGGTCGAAGTGTGGCGGACCGCGCCCCGCTTCCGGGCGTCCCGGGGCAGCGCGATGAACTGGGTGCTGACCCTCGCCCACCGGCGGGCGGTGGACCGGGTCCGCTCGGCGGAGGCCTCGGCGGCCAGGGAACACCGGGCCGCGCTGCTGGACCGTACGCCCGCCTTCGACGAGGTCACCGAGCAGGTCGAGACACGGCTGGAGAGGGAACAGGTCCGGCGCTGTCTGCGCAACCTCTCCGAACTCCAGCGCCAGTCGGTGAACCTGGCCTACTACCGGGGCCTGACCTACCGTGAGGTCGCGGAACTCCTGCGCGTACCTCTGGGAACCATCAAGACACGGCTGCGGGACGGGCTGATCCGGCTGCGCGACTGCCTGGGGGTGAGCGTGTGAGCGCCGCCGACCTGCACACACTGACCGGGGCCTATGCCCTGCACGCGCTGCCGGAGTCCGAGCGCCGTGAGTTCGAGCGGCATCTGCACGACTGCGCGGCCTGCGCCCAGGAGGTACAGGAGCTGTCGGCGACCGCCGCCCGGCTCGGCCTCGCGGCGGCACGGACACCGCCGGGCGAACTGCGCGCCCGCGTGCTGCGGGAGATCACGGCCGTACGGCAGGAGCCGCCCGCCCACGGCCACGGCGGCCCGTCCTCCACCGGCCGCGCCGATGCCGGTGTCCGCTCCCGCCGCCGGCTGACGTTCGCGCTGGCCGCCTGTGCCGCGGCCGCCGCCGCCTTCGGCGGCATCGCCGTGTGGCAGGGCCGGCTGGCACAGGATGCCCGGCAGGAGGCCGACCTCTCGCGGCGGCAGGGCGAGCTGCTGGCCCAGGTGCTTTCCGCACCGGACGCGAGAAGCCGATCGGGCGAGCTGGCCGGGGGCGCCCGGGGCACAGTCGTCGTCTCGGCGAGCCGGGATCACGCGGTGTTCCTGGCTTCCGGGATGGCCCCGCCGCCCGACGGCAAGGTGTACCAGCTGTGGTTCGACGACAACGGCACCATGCGGTCCGCCGGACTGATGGACCCCTCCGCCACCGACGGGGCGGTCCTGCTGGACGGGCCGGTCGGCCGGGCGTCCGGCATGGGCATCACCGCCGAACCGGCCGGCGGGTCCGAGCAGCCGACGTCGGCTCCCCTGGCCGTGCTGGCGTTCCCCACCTGACGCGCTGAGGGTGATCCGCCGGGCCGGGCTGAGCCGGGCCGGACTGAGCCGGGCCGGGCTCAGCCGTGCCGGGCTCAGCCGTGCCGGGCCGTGTGGTGTCAGGTCGGGCCGTGTCGTGCCGGGAGGCTGTGCACCGTGATCGGTCCGGCCTCCCGGGCGCCGCCCCGCACGGATGTGCCCTCGACGCTTCGCCGGGGACCGCGCGGACCGGCGGCTCTTCGGCCGCCCCCCGAACGGGTGAATGACCAATCCGCAGCCGGTTCCGTGCCGAATGCATGGTGTGAGACCACATCAGAACGATCCGCCGCCGCGCGGCTCCACCGGATCCCGGAGGTCCCGCTGGACGCGCGCCGCGCTCGCCGCGCTCAGCGGTCTGATCGCCGGGTTCTGCGCCCTGGGCGTCGCCGAACTGGTCGCTGCCGCCGTACGTCCCGAGGCCGGTCCGGTCACGGCGGTGGGCGGGGCGGTCATCGACCGCACTCCCCCGGCGCTGAAGGACTTCGCCGTACGGAACTTCGGCACCGCCGACAAACTGGTGCTCCAACTGGGCATCCTCACGCTGCTGGCGCTCTTCGCCCTGGCGGTGGGGGTGCTCGCGCTGCAGCACCGGCGGACCGGCTCGGCGGCGGTTCTGGTCTTCGGCGCGGTCGGGGCGGTGGCGGCGGCCGGACGGCCGGAGGGCGGGCCCGGTGACGCGCTGCCTTCGGTGGTGGGTGCCGCGGTGGCCGCGGGGGTGCTGTATCTCCTGGTCGGTCGGCTCGCCCCGGTACCGGGGCGAGCCCCCGCGGCAGGGGAGCCGGACAACGGGGCGCGGGGCACCTTCGACCGTCGCGGGTTCGTGATCGCGGCGACCGCCGCGGCGGCGGCCTCGGCCGGTGCGGGCCTGGTGGGACGTCGGCTCACCGCGTCCGTGCAGGCCGGGGCCGCCGCCTCACGCCGTGCGGTGGTCCTCCCGGTGCCGGACTCGGCGGCGCCCGCAGTGCCGCGCGGCGCGGACCTGGGAATCCGGGGCGTGAGCTCGTTCATCACCTCGAACAAGAGCTTCTACCGGGTGGACACCGCCCTGGTGGTCCCACAGATCGACGCCGGCGGATGGCGGCTGCGGATCCACGGCAGGGGCGTGAGCCGTCCCCTCACCGTCGGTTTCCACGATCTGCTGGAGCGGGAGATCGTCGAGCGCGACATCACGCTGGCCTGCGTGTCCAACGAGGTCGGTGGACCGTACATCGGCAATGCCCGCTGGATCGGTGTGCGGCTGGCCGACCTGCTGCGCGAGGCCGGGGTGAGGCCGCCCTCGCGGGGCGGACCCGCCGACCAGATCGTGGCGCGGTCGGTGGACGGCATGACGATCGGTACGCCGGTCGAGGACGTCATGGACGGGCGCGACGCGCTCCTCGCGCTCGGCATGAACGGCGAACCGCTGCCCTTCGCGCACGGCTTCCCCGTCCGGATGCTCGTCCCCGGCCTGTACGGCTATGTGTCCGCCTGCAAGTGGATCCAGGACATCGAACTGACGACGTTCGACGACTACGACGCCTACTGGGTCAAGCGCAGCTGGTCGCGCCGGGCGCCCGTCAAGACCCAGTCACGCATCGACACCCCGCGCCCGTTCGCCTCCCCCGGGCCGGGCACGGTGCCCGTCGCCGGGGTCGCCTGGGCCCAGCACCGGGGCATCGCCCGGGTGGAGGTCCGGGTGGACGGCGGCGACTGGCACACCGCCCGCCTCGGTGCACAGGACAGCCTGGACACCTGGCGCCAATGGGTGTGGGAATGGCCGGCCACCTCCGGCCACCACACCCTTGAGGTCCGCGCGACGGACCGTACCGGCGTCACCCAGACCGGCGAACGGGCCGGCACCGTCCCCGACGGAGCGACCGGCTGGCATTCGGTGGTGGTCGACGTGCCCTGATCCCCCGTCACCCACCGCACATGACCGATACCGGTCCCCGAGCGATCACTCGCATTCTGATCCAGGAGAACACCATGAACGCCCTCCACTTCCGCCGCGCCGCCCTCGCCGTGTCCGCCGCCGCCGTTCTGCCGCTGGCCCTGACGGCCTGTTCCTCCGACGACTCCAAGGACTCCGCCTCCGCCGGCGGGTCCCGGCCGGGCGCCGCGTCGACTCCTGTCACGCCGGACGGGGACTCCCTGAACAAGAGCGAGCCGTTCGGCCCGGGATGCGCCTCGGTGCCGAAGGACGGCGCGGGCTCGTTCGCGGGCATGGCGAAGGACCCGGTCGCCACGGCCGCCTCGAACAACCCGGACCTCGCCACCCTGGTCACCGCCGTCGGACAGGCGGGCCTGGCCGACACCCTGAACAACGCGCGGAACATCACGGTGTTCGCGCCGACCGACGATGCCTTCGCCAAGATCCCGAAGGCGGACCTGGACAAGCTGCTGGCGGACAAGGCGGCGCTGACCAAGGTGCTCACCTACCACGTGGTGGGGCAGAAGCTGACGCCCAAGCAGCTGGAGAAGGGGACCTTCGACACCTTGGCGAAGAGCACGCTGACGGCATCCGGCTCCGGTGTGACGTACACCGTGAACGACTCCTCGAAGGTCGTCTGCGGCGCTGTTCCGACGGCCAACGCGACGGTCTACATCGTCGACACGGTCCTGATGCCCCCGATGTGACCGGCAGGGCGGGCCGGGAGGTACGTGGGCGGGCGGCCGGGCGGTGAGGTACCCGGCCGCCCTGCTCAGGTGCCGAAGCTCGCGAAGTGTCCGGCGGCCATGTCCTCGGCGCCGTGGCCCTGTTCGGAGGCCGAGAACGACACCGGCCCATAGGACGGCATCGGCCGGTGACACGGGCCCAGTACCGCGACGACGGCCGGTGGCGGGCTGAGGGGATCGGTCATGGTGGCGGCTCCTCGGCGCGGCACGGCCGGACGGCGCACAACACGCTCCTTCCTGCCCGGCCCGGTGGCCCGCGCATCCCGGAAGCCGCAGAGCGGGCGCCCCCTGCCCTGACCGGATGACCCCGGGAAGGAGCCGTTGCACGTGCCGCTGCCGGGTACGGGGGCCCGGCCCTCCGGACCGCGGATCTTGTGTCGCCGGCCCGGCGGCCGGACGGGGCGGGATCCGCAGCCGCGCATCCGGAACAGTCATAGCCAAATAAATCTACGCATAAGGAGCAGATAAGAGCATCATGGGATAGCAGGCATTTTCCGCGCACTCCACACACAGCGGTCGGGCCTGCAGAACCGAAGGAGACGAAAACTCATGAGCAACGTCTCGCACACCGGGCATGACCTGGCTGGTCACCCCGATGTCTCCGAAATGCGCGACCGGTACGACCGCATGCTCGGCGGCCGTGATGTGGCGCTGGTGGACGGACCGGCATTCCTCGTCGGTCTGTACTGCGCCATCTCGCCGTGGGTGCTCCACTTCACGGCGAGCCAGCCCGCACTCGTGACGCACAACCTCGTGATGGGTATCGCCATCGCCGTACTGGCCCTGGGATTCTCCGTCATGCCGGAGCGCATGTACGGCCTGAGCTGGGCCATGTGCGCCATGGGCGCCTGGATCATCGTGTCGACCTGGGTCGTGGGCAGCAGCCCGGACGCCGGGGTCGTGATCAACAACGTCGTCATCGGTGGGCTGACCGTCCTGCTGGGACTGATCTGCGCGGGGACGGCGGCGAAGAGCCGCAGGACCTGACCGAGCGGTATCACGGGCGGGGATACATCGTGGCCGCGAGCCCGGACGACGGGCCGCGGTCACCCCCCGTTCCGTTCCCGCCGCACCCCCTGCTTCCCTCCCCGATGTGCCCGCTCCGCACGGCGGGAGCTCCCGGCCCATGGTTGACGGGACGCCAACACGCCTGTTCCACTGGGCGGATGCGCCCTCAGCTGCGGCTGGTCACCCGTGACCACATCGACTTCGGTCGAGTGTGGTCCGCCTCGTGTCGTCCCTGACCGCTCCACGTCACGGCATTCCCCGACACGGCAGTTTCCAGCACAGCACGAGATGAGGCCTTGCCATGCCCGTCGAGTTCCTCGGCATAGCGGCGACCAACGAAGGTTCCGAAGTGACATCCCGCTCCGGGGCGTCCTTCGACAAGGAGTACACCCTCAGACTGGCCCGCGCCCATCAGGACTACGGCTGGGACCGGGTGCTGTTCGCCTACGGCTCCGGCTCCCCCGACCCGTCGCCCGCCGCCGCCTACATCGCGGCCCGTACCGAGACCCTGCAGATCCTGGTGGCCCACCGCCCCAACGTCTCGTACCCCACCTTCGCGGCGAAGACCTTCGCGACCCTGGACCGGATCAGCGACGGCCGTCTCGCCGTGCACTTCATCACCGGCGGGAACGACCACGAGCAGCAGCGCGAGGGCGACTTCCTCCCGAAGGACGAGCGCTACGCCCGCACCCGCGAGGCCATCCAGATCATCAAGAAGGCATGGACCTCGCACGAACCCTTCGACCACGAAGGAACGCACTACCGGTTCAACGACTTCGTGAGCGACACCTTCCCCGTCCAACAGCCGCACCCGCGCGTCTCGTTCGGCGGATCGTCACCCGCGGCCTACGCGGCCGGGGGCGCCGAGGCCGATATCTACTGCCTCTGGGGCGAACCGCTCGCCGAGACCGCCGAGCAGATCGAGTCGGTGAAGGCGGCGGCCAGGGCCGCGGGCCGCACCGACACCCCCAGGATCCAGGTCGCGTTCCGCCCGGTCATCGCGCCGACCGAGGAGCTGGCCCGGGAGAAGGCGCACCGCACGCTCGACCGCATCAGGGCCCGCAGGGCGGGCGCCCCGCCGGCCCGCCGCCACCCGCTGACGAACCCCGAGAACTCGGGTTCGCAGCGGCTGCTCCGGGTGGCCGCGCGGAGCGAGCGCCACGACCGGGCCCTGTGGACTCCCACCGCCGCCGAGACAGGTGGCGCGGGCAACTCGACGGCCCTGGTGGGCACCCCGGAAACGGTGGCGCAGGCGCTGCTCGACTACTACGACCTCGGAGTGGAGATCCTCTCCGCCCGCGGCTACGACCTGCTGGACGACGCGATCGACTTCGGCCGGCAGGTCATCCCGATCGTCCGCGAGGAAGTGGCCAAGCGCGACGCGTCCCGGCAGGCGGACCGGCCCGCCCCGTGACCGCCCCCGAGGCTGCCGCGGCGGCGGACGCGTAAGGGGCGGGCGGGGAGTGGTCCTCCCCGCCCGCCCCGCCTCACGCCTCATCCCACGGAGCTGTACGCCACCACGCCGCGCAACACCGCGTCCACGGCCTTGCGCGCGTTCTTCGCCACCGAACTCCCGTCCCGGGGAGCGGCTGCCGCCACCTGCCCCAGCACATCGATGACCTGCTTGCACCACCGCACGAAGTCCCCCGCCGGCATCTCCGCCTCGCGCAGCACCTCGTCCAGCGTGCGCCCGGAGGCCCACATGTAGACCGCCCAGGCGAACCCGAGGTCGGGCTCGCGCTGCCCGACCCCCTCGGTCTGGTTGATCTTGAAGTCCTCCTCCACGGCGTCGAGCCGGCCCCAGATACGGACCATCTCGCCCATGGCGGTCTTCGCGGGACCGGACGGCAGCTTGGGCGCCACCGCATCGTCCGCCTGCCGCGCCTCGTACACCAACGCCGAGACGCACGCGGCGAGTTCGGCCGGGTTCAGGCCCTCCCAGACGCCCTCGCGCAGACACTCGCTGGCCAGCAGGTCCAGCTCGCCGTAGAGCCGGGCGAGCCGCCTGCCGTTGTCGGTGACCTCGTTGCCCCGGAGGTAGTCCAGCTCGGTGAGGAGTGCGACGATCCGGTCGAAGGTCCGGGCGATGGTGTTCGTCCGCCCCTCGATCCGGTGCTCCAGCTGCCGGGTGTCACGCTGCAGGCGGTGATACCGCTCGGCCCACCGCGCGTGGTCCTCGCGCTCGTCGCACCCGTGGCAGGGGTGGGCGCGCAGCTCGGTGCGCAGCCGGGTGATCTCCCGGTCGTCGGCGGCCGCGGCCCGCTGCTTGCGGTGCCGCTCCGGCGCGATGTGCCCGGCCTTCGACCGCAGCGCGGACGCCAGGTCGCGGCGCGACTGCGGCGAGCGCGGATTGAACGACTTCGGGACGCGCATCCGCTCCAGCGCCTCCACCGGCACCGGGAAGTCGATCGATGCCAGCCGCTTCACCTGCCGCTCGGCGGTCAGCACCAACGGGCGCGGACCGTCGTGGTGGTCGAATCCCCGGTGCCCGTTGGCCCGGCCGGCCGGCAGCCCCGGGTCCAGCACCAGGGCGAGACCCGCGAACTTGCCCGTCGGCACATGGATGACGTCACCGGGCTTCAGCTTCTCCAGGGACGACGCCGCGGCGGCACGCCGCTGCGCGGCACCCTGCTTGGCCAGTTCCGTCTCCCGGTCCTTGAGGTCGCGCCGCATCCGCGCGTACTCCTCGAAGTCACCGAGGTGGCAGGTCATGCCCTCCCGGTAGCCCTCCAGGCCCTCCTCGTTCCGCTGGACCTGCCGGGAGATCCCGACGACGGACCGGTCGGCCTGGAACTGGGCGAAGGAGGTCTCCAGCAGCTCACGCGAACGGTGCCGCCCGAACTGCTGCACCAGGTTCACCGCCATGTTGTACGAGGGGCGGAAGCTGGAGCGCAGCGGATACGTACGCGTGCCGGCCAGGCCCGCCAGCGCGGTCGGGTCCATGCCCCGCTGCCACAGGACCACCGCGTGGCCCTCGACGTCGATGCCCCGGCGCCCGGCGCGGCCGGTGAGCTGGGTGTACTCGCCGGGGGTGATGTCGGCATGCTGCTCGCCGTTCCACTTGACGAGCTTCTCCAGCACCACCGAGCGCGCGGGCATGTTGATGCCGAGGGCCAGCGTCTCCGTGGCGAAGACCGCCTTGACGAGGCCGCGCACGAACAGCTCCTCGACGACCTCCTTGAAGGTCGGCAGCATGCCGGCGTGGTGCGCGGCGATGCCCCGCTCCAGCCCTTCGAGCCACTCGTAGTACCCGAGGACCTGGAGGTCCTCGCCGGGGATGGACGCGGTCCGCTCCTCGACGATCTCCCTGACCAGGCGGCGCTTGTCCTCGTCGTTGAGCCGGAGTCCGGCGTGCAGACACTGCTGCACGGCGGCCTCGCAGCCGGCCCTGCTGAAGATGAACGTGATCGCGGGCAGGAGCCCTTCGGCGTCCAGCCGGTCGATGACCTCGGGCCGTCCGGGTGTCCAGATCCGGCTGCGCTGGCGCCGCTCGCGCTCGCGGTCCGCTTCGCGCACCATCTTGCCGCGACGGCGCTCGCGCGGGTTGTACCCGCGCTGGTTCTCCATCCGGGCGAGCCGGACGAGGTCGGGGTTGACCTCGCGGCGTCCGGCGCCGCGGCCGCCGTGGTCGGTCTCCTCCTCGAAGAGGTCGTACATCCTGCGCCCGGCCATGACGTGCTGCCAGAGCGGCACGGGCCGGTGCTCGGAGACGATCACCGCGGTGTCGCCCCGGACGGTGTCCAGCCAGTCGCCGAACTCCTCCGCGTTGGACACGGTCGCCGACAGGGAGACCAGGGTCACCGACTCCGGCAGGTGAATGATCACTTCCTCCCACACCGCGCCCCGGAAGCGGTCGGAGAGGTAGTGCACCTCGTCCATCACCACATATCCGAGTCCGGTCAGGGACTGGGAGCCCGCGTACAGCATGTTCCGCAGGACCTCGGTGGTCATGACGACCACCGGTGCCTCCGAGTTGACGCTGTTGTCCCCGGTCAGCAGGCCGACCTTGTCCGCGCCGTAGCGCTTGACCAGGTCGGCGAACTTCTGGTTGGACAGTGCCTTGATGGGCGTGGTGTAGAAGCACTTGCGGCCCTGCTCCAGAGCCAGGTGCACGGCGAACTCGCCGACGATCGTCTTGCCCGACCCGGTGGGGGCCGCGACCAGCACCCCCTTGCCCGCTTCCATGGCCTGGCAGGCCTCGATCTGGAACGGGTCCAGTCCGAATTCGTACATCTCGCGGAAGGGCCCGAGGGCCGTGGCCTGCTCGGCCGCACGGACCCGAGAAGCCTGGTATCGCTCAGCTGGTGAGAGGTCCTCTGTCATCTTGATACGAGCCTACCCGCCACCTCCGACAGTCAGCCCGATCTTTAATTCACCCCGCATCTCACCCGGTCAGCACCCTGACCGCACCGGGCACGCAGGTGGCCGTGAGCGGCAGCGCTCCCATCGGTTCACCGTCCGCGTACGCGGTGACACCGGCGGCCGCGAGTTCGATCGAGGAGACCCGGTGCACGGTGACCTTCGGGTGGCCCAGATGCGTTCCCCGGTAGACCTGCGGAAACACCTTCAACAGGGTGGCCCGGCTGCAGTCCCCCACCACGGTCACGTCGAACAGCCCGTCGTCCATCACGGCGTCGGCGCAGATCCGCATCCCGCCGCCGTAGGTGCTCCCGTTGCCGACAGCGATCAGCGTCGCCTCGGTCTCCCGTACCTCGCCGCCGTCCAGCCGGATCCGGTACGGGATCGGGCGGAAGGCTGCCAGTTCGGCGAGGATCGCGAGGTCGTACTTGAACCGCCCGCCGACCCAGCGCATCCGGTTGCCCCGGTCGTTCACCCGTGAATCGAAGCCGGAGGCGAGCACCGAGCCGAACCACCGCCCGCCGGCCCGGCCGAGGTCCGTCTCGCGCACTCCCCCGGACTTGAGTGCCCCGGCGGCGAGCCGGCCGGCGGCCGCCGGGTCCCTCACCGGCAGGCCCAGCGCGCGGGCGAAGTCGTTGCCGGTACCGACCGCGACGACACCGAGGGGTGTGGTGGTCCCGGCGACGGCCTGGAGGGCGAGGGACATCAGGCCGTCCCCGCCCACGGCTATCAGTGCCCCGGTCCCCGCGGCCACGGCCTCGCGGGCGCGGCCCAGGGCGTCGTCGGCGTCCTCGCCGAGAACCGTGCGGACGGAGAATCCGGCGTCCCGCAACGCGGAAGCGGCCGGCTGCGCGGCGTGCGCGCCCCGGCCGCTTCCCGCGGTGGGATTGACGAAAAGGGTGATCTCGCTGGTCACCCGCCGGACCCTACAAGGTCAGGTGATGTCGTCGTAGCCGTTCAGCCGATGCGGGTCCCTGCGGCCGGACTCGCCGGAAGCCTGCTCCGGCAGTGCCCTGCGCGAGGAGGACACGCTCTCCACTCCTCCCACATCCTCGGGAGTGAGGTCGATCTCGGAGGCTTCGTCGTCGTCGAGATCGGCGTCCGGGTTGTTGCGCCTTCTGCGCTTGTCGTTCAGCAGGGAGAAGCCGACCGCGACGAAGTACAGGAGCGCGAGCGGCCCGGCGAGCAGCAGCATGGAGACCGGCTCACCGCCGGGGGTCGCGATGGCGGCGAAGGCGGTGAGCCCCACGATCATGCCGCGCCACCAGGTGAGCATCCGCTTGCCGGAGACGACGCCCGTCATGTTCAGCGCGACGAGCAGCAGCGGCAGCTCGAAGGCCAGGCCGAAGACGATCACCATGCGGGTGATCAGGTCGAGGAAGTCGTCGAGGGGCAGCAGGTTCTTCACGTTGTCCGGTGTGAACCCGAGCATGATCTCGGCGGTCTGCGGAAGAATCGCGTACGCGAGGTAGGCCCCGCCGATGAACAGGGGCACACCTGCCACGACGAAGGCGACGGCGTACCGCTTCTCCTGGCTGTGCAGGCCCGGGGCGACGAACGCCCACAGCTGGTAGAGCCACACCGGCGTCGCCACCAGCACACCCGCCATCAGCGCCACCTTCAGGGCGATGGTGAAGGGGGACAGCAGACCGTTGGTGGTCATTTCGGCGCATGGCCGACCGTTGACCATGGTGACGGCGCCGTTCTTGCAGCCGACCGAGTCCAGGATCGGCTCCATCAGGAACTCGAAGATCTCCTTCTGGAAGAACGCTGCCACGATCACCGCGATCACGACGGCCAGTACCGACTTCAGCAGCCGGTTACGCAGCTCACGCAGGTGATCGAGGAGGGGCATGCGCCCCTCGTCGTCCTTCTCCTGCTTGCGGGCAGACTTGAGCAACCCACTTCCCTCGTCTCGTGCAGCGGCTGTCGCCGGAACGCGTCAGCTGTCAGCTCTGGGTGGTGGGCTTGGCCTCGCTGACCGGGCGGGAGCTGGTGACGTCTCCCGGAGCGGCCTGGATGGTGCGCGCGGTGGTGGACTGCGGCGGGGTCTGGTCCGCGACGGTCTCCGTCGTGGGGGCCGCGGGCTCCGCGTCGTCCTTCTTCATCGCCTTGGCCTCGCTCTTGAGGATGCGGGCCGACTTGCCGAGCGAGCGCGCCATGTCGGGAAGCTTCTTGGCACCGAAGAGCAGCAGGATGACAGCGATGATCAGAACGATCTCGAGGGGCTTCAGATTGCCGATCATGGGCGACTTCCTTCTCACTGAGGCGACTGGAGGGTGGGCTCGCTACCCGTTCGGCAGGACATACGTCCGACCTGTGCGCTGGCAGCGATCGTAACCCGCAGGGGTAAACGCGAGGCAATGCCTGTGCATACTCCCGATTGCGGCCCGCACCTCCCTGCCTGGGCCGACTTCAGCAGCGTACCCCCCGAAGTGGAGAAACATCAGGCCGCGGCCCTGCTATCGCAGGGCATCCCCGGTGGCGGCGAGGTCGGTCGCCGCTCGTTCGAGGTCCTCGGCCGCTCGGTTGATGCGCTGTGTGGTGGCGGACACCTGACGCCCCAGCCGCTCCGCTTCGACGAAGACCTTGACGGCCAGGACACCGAGCACGGCGATGCCCAGGAATCCCAGGGCGATGGCGAGCATGGGCCAGAACATGCGGCGGGGCCTCTTCTTCCTACGGGGCGGTGTGCAGGCGCAGCGTGGAAACGCCGCCGCCGGTGAGGAGTTCGATGATGCGTTCCCCGGCGGGCTTGCGGACGGTGGCGCCGCACTCGGGGCAGGTGAAGGAGTAGAACGTGGTGCGGGGGCCGGCGCCGATCACCAGGCGCAGGCCGCCCGCGGCGAGTTCGAAGCGCCCCTGGCAGTCCGGGCAGGAGGCACGGAAGCGCACGGCGGCGGGTACGGGTTCGGGCACCGGGCCGGGGACGTACCCCTGCGCCCGCCCCTGTCCCGGTGTCCGTCCCGGCCCGGGGACCGGGTACGGGAGCACCGTGACGCGGGACATCACAGACATCTGGTCCATCGCTCCTCCGGCCGCCGCTCAGGCCACGCCGTCGTAGGCGGCGAGCGCCTCGCGGGCCGCCCGCCGCGCACTGTCCGCCAGCTCCGGCGGGGCGACGATGCGCCCCTCCCCGCCCAGGCGCAGGGCGAGCCTGCGCAGCGAGGCGGGGTCCGGGGTCCTCAGCGTGATGCGCATCCCGCCGTCGGGAAGCTCCTCCGCGCTGTCGTGCGGGTAGTACTCGGCGACCCACCGGCCGCCGGGGCCCACCTCGATGACGACCTCCGGGTCCTGCGCCGAGGGCTGCACCAGCCCCTCCGACAGATCGCGCAGTTCCAGCTCCGGCGGCGCGGCCGGTGCGTCGAGCAGCCTGATCTCGGCGACCCGGTCCAGCCGGAAGGTGCGCCGGGCCTCGGAGAGCCGGCACCAGCCCTCCATGTAGGTGTGCCCGACCGCGAACAGCCGGATCGGGTCCACCTCGCGCTCGGTCAGTTCGTCGCGGGCTGGCGAGTAGTAGCGCAGCCAGAGCCGGCGCCGCTCGGAGATGGCCCGGTCGACATCGGCGAAGACCCCGCCCTCCGCCTCGAAGGTCACCGAGAGCCGGGAGCTCGCGGCCCCCACCTCACCGGCGGCCGTCTCCAGCTTGGCGGTGGCCCGTACCAGCGCCAGCCGGTCGCTCTCGCGCAGTCCGGGCAGGGTCGCCACGGCGCGCGCCGCGACGAGCAGCGCGGTGGCCTCGTCGGCGGCGAGCCGCAGCGGCTCGGCCACGTCGTCGGGGTTGTGCCACCAGATGCGGTCACCGTCGGTGTCGATGTCCAGCAGGTCACCGCCCCGGAAGCTGGTCCCGCACATCGGGAGCACATCGAGGTCCGAGATCAGCTCGTCCTCGGTGATCCCGAAGGCCCGTGCCACGTCCTGGACGTGCGCGCCGGGGCGCTCACGCAGATACGTCACCAGGGAGAGCATCCGGCGGGTCTGGTCGATCGCGTTCGTGGCCATCGGTACGGGTCCCCTAGTCCTTGGCCACGGCACGCAGCCGGTCCACCACATCGGCCCGCAGATCGGCGGGCTCCTCCACGACGACGTCCGGGCCGAACTCGACGAGCCAGGCGTCCAGGCCGTGCCCGTACGGAATCTCCAGCTCGTCCCACCCGCCGCCCAGGTCCCGTACCGATATCGCGCGTGAGCGCAGCGGGTATCCGGAACCGGCGCGCAGCCTGATCCGCGCGGTCCTGGTCGCGGTCTCCCCCGCCCAGCTCTCGACGGTCTCGCGCACCGTCACGACGTCGGGCACCTCGGCCGTGAAGGCGCCGGACCTGGAGCGGACCCGGCCGGTGATCCGGGAGAGCCGGAACACTCGCTCGGCACCCCGGTCCCGGTCCCAGCCGGCCAGGTACCAGTGCCCGCGCCAGCACTCCAGGGTCCAGGGCTCGACCTGTCGCTGTCCGGGGCGGGCGGAGTTCGCCTTGCGGTAGTCGAAGGTGACCGGGCGGCGGTCCCGGCAGGCCAGCATCAGCGGCTCGAAGGCCGCCTCATGGACCGGAATGCGGGGTTCGAGGGCGCTGTGCACCTCGTACGCGTCCTCCGCCTCGGGCATGCCCGCGGCCCGCAGCTTCTGCAGCGCGCCGCTCGCGGCCCCGGCGAGCCGGGCCTGCTGCCACACCTTGGCGGCGAGCCCCAGCGCCGCGGCCTCCTCGGCGTCCAGCGTGATGGGCGGGAGCCGGTTGCTGTCGCGGCGCGCGAGATATCCGGTGTCACCGTCCAGGTTCTCCACGGTCTCGATGATCAGACCGAGTTCGCGCAGATCGTCCTTGTCGCGCTCGAACATCCGGTTGAAGGAGTCGTCGGAGCCGGCTTCCAGGTAGGCCTCGATGGAGCCGCGGAGCTCACGCTTGCTGAGCGGACGCCTGGTTCCCAGAAGGCACAGCGCCAGGTTCATCAGCCGCTCGGCCTTGGCAATCGCCATCGACGCCCTTTCTCTACGTGCTATGACCGTCGACCGTACCGCCCCCGCGTGTCCGGACAAAAGCGAGGGCCTCCCGCTGGACAGAGCGAGGGCCCATGCCGTACGGCATGGGCCCTGTGCTCACGTCCGTCGGACGGATCAGACTCCGACCAGGTCGCAGACGAAGATCAGCGTCTCGCCGGGGGCGATGCGGCCGCCACCGGCGCCGCTGTCGCCGTACGCGAGGGCGGCGGGAATGGTCAGCTGGCGACGGCCGCCGACCTTCATGCCCTGGACGCCCTGGTCCCAGCCGGAGATGACCTGACCGGCGCCGAGCTGGAAGCGCAGCGGGGTGCCGCGGTTCCAGGAGGCGTCGAACTCCTCGCCGGTGGAGAAGGCCACACCCACGTAGTGGACGGAGACAGTGTCGCCGGCCTTGGCGACGGCACCGTCGCCCTCCCAGATGTCCTTGATCTCCAGGTCGACCGGCGGCTCGCCACCCGGGAAGTCGATCTCGGGCTTCTCGATGCTCACTGAACTGCTCCTCTAAATGATGAACTGGGCAACCGGGACAGTCTTACATCTTTGCCAGGATGTCCACGGCGAAGACGAGCGTGGAGTTGGCGGGGATGCTCTGCTGCGCCTTGTCGCCGAACGCCTGGTCCGGCGGGATGACGAGCAGCACGCGGCTGCCGACCTTCTTGTCGATCAGACCGTCCTTCAGCCCCTTGAGGGTGATCTGGGCCAGCGGGAAGGTCTGGGTCTTGCCCTGGGCGTAGGTGCTGTCGAACTCCTTGCCACCCTTCCACAGGAGACCGACGTAGTTCACGACGACACTGTCGCTCTCCTTGATGACCGCGCCGTCGGACTCCAGGATGTAGTTGGAGACCAGCTTCTTCGGCGGATCGCTCTTGGGGATCGTGACGGTCGGTGCCTTGCCGTCGGTCTTGGTGCCGACCTTCGGCAGGTCGATGTTGTCCTGGGCGACCTCGCTGCCCTTGGCGGAGGCGGGGATCTGCGTCGCCTTCAGGACGTCGACGACGAACACGAGGGTGGCGTTGGGCTTGATGTCGCCCTGGCCCTGCTCGCCGTAGCCGAGCTCGGGGGGAATGACCAGCTGGACGCGGCTGCCGACCTTCTGGCCGACCAGGCCCTTGTCCCAGCCCTGGATGACCATTCCGGCGCCGAGCGTCAGATCGAACGGCGTCTTGCGGTCGAAGCTGTTGTCGAACGGCTTGGTGGAGTCCCACGACTGACCGAGATAATTGACCTGGATCGCGTCGCCGTTCTTGAGCTTCGCGCCGTCACCCTCGCTGATGACCTCGGTCTTCAGTTCCTTGGGCGGATCACCCTTCCCCTTGGCGAGGGTGGGCTTCTCGCCGAACTTCGCACCCGCGGTGATCGCGGGCATTCCGTTCTTCGACGAGGCGGAGTCGGAGGCCTTGTCGTCGCTGCCGCATGCCGCTGTCGACAGCAGCAGGAGGGGGACGACGAGAAGGCCGGCAAGTCGGCGCACTGGTTCCTCAGATCTCAGGGGGCACGGTAGTTGGGTCCCGGACACTCTAGGCCGTGCGGAGGGCCCCGTACGAGGAACGTACGGGGCCCTGTCACGCGATAGGCCGGGGCGCGTCCTGGTCGCCGGCTCACATACCCGCGATCAGCTTCTCCACTCGGTCGTCCACGGAACGGAACGGGTCCTTGCACAACACCGTGCGCTGTGCCTGGTCGTTGAGTTTGAGGTGTACCCAGTCGACGGTGAAGTCCCGCCGCTGCTCCTGCGCCCTGCGGATGAAGTCACCGCGAAGCCGCGCCCTGGTGGTCTGCGGGGGCACCGATTTGCCCTCGAAGATCTTCAGGTCGTCGCAGATGCGGGCGACCTGCCCCTTGCGCTCCAGGAGGTAGTAGAGCCCGCGGCGACGGTGGATGTCGTGATACGCGAGGTCTATCTGGGCGACCCGCGGATTCGACATGGTCATGTTGTGCTTGGCGCGGTACCGCTCGATGAGCTTGTACTTCATCACCCAGTCGATCTCGGTACCGATCCGGTCGAGGTCCTCGGCCTCGACGGCGTCGAGCGTGCGGCCCCACAGTTCGAGGACCTGGTCGACGGTGCCGGTCCGGATGCCCCGGCGCTCGACGAAGTCGACGGCCTTCTCGTAGTACTCCCGCTGGATCTCGATGGCGGAGGCCTCACGGCCGCTGGCCAGGCGCACCTTGCGCCGCCCCGTGATGTCGTGGCTGACCTCGCGGATCGCCCGGATCGGGTTCTCCAGGGTCAGGTCCCGCATCACGGTGCCCGCCTCGATCATGCGGAGCACCAGGTCGGTCGCGCCGACCTTGAGCAGCATCGTCGTCTCGGACATGTTCGAGTCACCCACGATGACGTGGAGGCGGCGGTACCGCTCCGCGTCCGCGTGGGGTTCGTCCCGGGTGTTGATGATCGGACGCGAGCGGGTCGTCGCGGAGCTGACGCCCTCCCAGATGTGTTCGGCGCGCTGGCTGACGCAGTAGACCGCTCCGCGCGGCGTCTGGAGCACCTTGCCGGCGCCGCAGATCAGCTGCCTCGTGACGAGGAACGGAATGAGGATGTCCGCGAGCCGGGAGAATTCTCCGTGCCGGGCCACGAGGTAGTTCTCATGGCATCCGTAGGAGTTTCCCGCCGAGTCGGTGTTGTTCTTGAAGAGATAGACGTCGCCCGCGATTCCCTCCTCGTGCAGGCGGCGTTCGGCGTCGACGAGCAGACCTTCCAGAATGCGCTCGCCGGCCTTGTCGTGCGTGACCAGTTCGGTCACATTGTCGCATTCGGGGGTTGCATATTCCGGATGCGATCCCACGTCGAGGTAGAGGCGGGCGCCGTTCCGCAGAAAGACATTGCTGCTGCGGCCCCATGACACAACACGGCGGAAGAGGTAGCGCGCCACTTCGTCAGGTGACAGTCGGCGCTGTCCCCTGAACGTGCACGTGACGCCGTACTCGTTCTCCAGCCCGAAAATGCGGCGGTCCATGACTGAACATTACGCCTTATGGCCTGAGCTGAAACCGGGTTCGACGGCACCGTTTCGATCATTTTCCGATCCCGCCACAACAGCGGGCGTACGCCCGGGAACTGCGAGGACCTTTCCGGTGGCCAGGAGCACCAGCAGCGCGGCCACCCCTCCGGCCCCCGCCACCGCGAAGCTCCACGCCGTTCCGCCGAGCTCGACGGCCGGGCCCGCCGCGGCGGTTCCGGCGGCGGCACCTACGCCGAACGTGGTGACGAGCCAGGAGAACGCCTCGGTCACCGTGCCGCGCGGCGCGTGCCGGTCCACGACGATGAACGAGCAGGCGATCGCCGGGGCCAGGAACACCCCGGCGAGTGCGGCCAGCGCCGTCATCACGGGCACCGAGGGGGTCAGCGTCAACGGCAGGTAGCCCAGCGCCAGCAGAGCGAGTATCACCCGCAGCCGCCGCTCCGGCGCGCCCGCCCACTGCCGCGCCCCGTAGGCCGCGCCACCGATCAGCGCGCCGAGGCCGAGGGCGGCCATCAGCCAGCCGTACACGGATTCCCTGCCGTGGTCGTCGGCGTAGGCCACTCCCGCCACGGTGATCGAGCCCATCGCCAGACCGACGAAGAAGAAGGAGCCGAGCAGCGCGAGGAGTCCGGGCGAGCGCAGCGCACCCAGCCAGTGCGCCTCGCGCGGCGCCGAGCGCCAGGTCCGGGAGGGCTCCGAGAGGACCACGGACAGGGCCCCGACGACGCCTATCGCGTTGATGACGAGGAGCGCGGCGGCGGGCGACCACAGGGAGACGAGCACGGTCACCAGGAGCGGGCCCAGGGTGAACATCACCTCCTGGGCCACGGCGTCCATGGCGTACGCCCGGTGCACCCGGTCCTCACGCCCCAGGACGGTGGGCCACAGGGCCCGCAGCCCGCCCTCCAGCGGCGGCGTGAAGACCCCTGCGACGATCACGGCGAGGTAGGCCAGCGGCAGTGTGCCGAGGCCGGTCAGCGCGAGCAGGGCCATGCCGAGCGCGGAGAGCACCGAGGCGGGGAACTGGACGCGCGGCTGCCCGTAGAGGTCGACGGCCCGGCCCAGCAGCGGCTGCCCGACGGCCGTCGCCAGACCGTACGCGGCGGCGAGAACACCCGCCTGGGTGTAGCTGCCGCCCTCGGCGCGGGTGAACATCACGATCGCGATGTGGGCGGTGGCGTTCGGCAGCCGCCCCACCAGAGTGCCCGTCAGCAGCCGGGCGGCGTGCCGCGCCCGGAGGATTTCCAGATATCCCGCGGCCATGTCCGTCCCTCTCCCCCGGTCCGGCTTCCGCCGCGCTGGAGTTTTACGTATAACGTCGAGGCCCATACGTACCATGTCGGCAGTCGGCGGGTCCACCTCCCGGCACCCCGGGATCTCGCGGCACACGACCCCGATCACCCCCGCACCACCCCGCACGGAGGCCCGATTGACCAGCGCACAGCAGCCCGTCCCGCCCCGGCCCACCAGCCGCGACGTGGCACGGGCCGCAGGGGTCTCCCAGGCCACCGTCTCCCTCGTCCTCGGCGACAAGTGGCACGGCCGGGTGTCGCAGGCCACGGCCCAGCGCGTACGGGAGTGCGCCGGGGAGCTGGGCTACCGGCCCAACCTCGCCGCCCGCAGCCTCCGCCTCGGCCGCACCCGGACCGCCCTGCTGGTGGTCCCCGCGCTCACCAACGAGTTCTTCGCCCGCGTCTACACCGGCGCCGCCGCCGTCGCCGCCGAGCACGGCTTCGGCGTCGTGCTCTATCCCTCTCCCGACGGGACCGGCCCGGCGCGGGACCCCTTCGCCTCCGCGCAGGCGGCCCTCGACGGAGTGATCGCCTCCTCCATGGCGTCCGACGCCCTCGGCGCGCTGCACGGCGCGGAGCTGCCGCTGGTGATGCTGGACAGCGATCCGGCCGGCCCGGAGGCCGCCGCGCATGTGAACCTCGACATCGCCGACGGCATGCGCCAGGTGACGGAGCATCTGCTGTCCCTCGGCCACCGCCGGTTCGTCCATGTCGCGTCCGCCGTCGACACCTGGACCTTCGCGGTCCGGGCCCAGGCGCTGCACGACGCGCTGCGGGACGTTCCGGACGCCGCCGTCCGCACCGTCCGGGCCTCCCTGGACGTACGGGCGGGGCACGAGGCCACCGCGCGGGCACTGGCCGCTCCGGGGCCCCGGCCCACCGCGGTCATCTGCGACGACGACGTGCTGGCCGCCGGTGCCTGCAAGGCGGTCCGCCGGATCGGGCTGCGGGTACCGGACGACATCTCGGTCACCGGCTTCGACGACCTGGCGCTGGCCACCGCCGTGGAACCGGAGCTCACCACCGTCCAGCTGCCCGCCGAGCAGGTCGGCGAGCGGGGCATGGCGGCACTGCTCGCCGTCCTGGACGGCCGCCCGGCCGAGCGGGGCAGCCTGCCCGTCCGGCTGGTGGAACGCGGCTCCACCGCACCGCCGCCCGCCGTCGCCGCCCGGTCATGACGGTGTCCCGGCCCGCCGCCTCCGCGGTGGGCCGGGACACAGAAACGCACGGTGCCCGAAGGGGGCTATCCCTCCGAGGACCCCGACGCGTCCGAGGATCCCGAAGAATCCGGAGCGTCCGTGTCCGCGGCGGAACCGCCGGGCTTCCCGGAACCGGACTTCCCGGACCCGGACTCCGTGGACCCGGACTCCGCGGAACCCGCCGACTCCGCCGGGGTGTCGGTGGAATCGGCGTCCTCGGTGTCGGACGGAGCGTCCGTCGGGGTGCTCCCCGCCGCGTCGTCCGCGCCCAGCAGACGCGCCAGCTGCCGCCCGACGATGCGCTTGAACTTGCGCTGCTGCGGCCTCGTACGGTCCAGGACCGCGACCTCCAGCCGCTCCGCGGGGATCTCCCGCTCGCCGCCGTTCGGCTCCCGGGACAGCGCCTGGACAGCCAGCTTGAGCGCCTCCGCGAGCGTCATGCCGTCACGGTGGCGCTGGTCCAGGAAACCGCCGATCTGCTCCGCGTTGCCGCCGACCGCGACCGAGCCGTGCTCGTCCACGATCGAGCCGTCGTGCGGCAGCCGGTAGATCTGGTCGCCGTCGGGCGCGGAACCGACCTCGGCGACCACCAGCTCCACCTCGTACGGCTTCTCGGCCGCACTGGAGAAGATGGTGCCCAGCGTCTGCGCGTAGACGTTGGCCAGCCCACGGGCCGTCACATCGTCGCGGTCGTAGGTGTATCCGCGCAGATCGGCGTAGCGCACGCCGCCGATGCGGAGGTTCTCGTACTCGTTGTACTTGCCGGCGGCGGCGAAGCCGATCCGGTCATAGATCTCGCTGAACTTGTGCAGCGCACGGGACGGGTTCTCGCCGACGAACACAATGCCGTCGGCGTACTGCAGCACAACCAGGCTGCGACCACGGGCGATGCCCTTCCGGGCGTATTCCGCCCGGTCGGCCATGGCCTGCTGGGGTGAGACATAGAACGGCGTCGACACCGGCTATCCGTCCCTTTCTGTCAGTGACGAGTGCATCGGAGAGGTCTCAGGACCCGGTCAGAGCAGCGCGGCGCGCGGGCCGTCGGGCTGTTCCAGACGCCGCTCCAGGATCGAGCGCGCGATCTCGGCGGACTCCTGGTCCGTCAGCCTCCGGAAGCCTTCGTCGGTGATGACGGTGACGATCGGGTAGATCCGGCGGGCCACGTCCGGGCCTCCGGTCGCCGAGTCGTCGTCGGCGGCGTCGTACAGCGCCTGTACGACCAGGGTGAGAGCCTGCTCCTCCGTCAGGTCCTCGCGGTAGAGCTTCTTCATCGACCCGCGGGCGAAGATCGAGCCGGAACCGGTCGCCGCGTAGCCGTGCTCCTCGGAGCGGCCGCCGGTGACGTCGTACGAGAAGATCCGGCCCCGCTCGCGGTCGACGTCGAAGCCGGCGAAGAGCGGCACGACGGCGAGGCCCTGCATGGCCATGGCCAGATTGCTGCGGATCATGGTGGAGAGCCGGTTGGCCTTGCCCTCCAGGGAGAGCTGGGCGCCCTCGACCTTCTCGAAGTGCTCCAGCTCCAGCTGGAAGAGCTTGACCATCTCCACGGCCAGGCCGGCCGTGCCGGCGATACCGACCGCCGAGTACTCGTCGGCGGGGAAGACCTTCTCGATGTCGCGCTGCGCGATCATGTTGCCCATGGTGGCGCGCCGGTCACCGGCCAGTACGACTCCGCCGGGGAACGAGGCCGCGACGATCGTCGTGCCGTGCGGTGCCTCGATGGCTCCCTGCAGAGGCGGCAGATTCCGGTTGCCCGGGAGCATCTGGGGCGACTGGTCGGACAGGAAGTCCATGAACGAGGACGAACCCGGCGTCAGGAAGGCAGCTGGTAGACGCCCGGTGCTACGAGTGTTGGCTTCCACGCGTTTCCCTCCAGGTATGCGATGGCCCTGCGCAAGGTGTCAGGATCATCCCCCAACTTGCCGATGGCCGAATTGCAGTTGCAGCACATTACGCCACGGACCCTACCCGCCCCGTGACGGTGATCCACCTGTTCGGCGGGAGTAGCGGGATGTGACCGTGCGGCCACGCACGGGGAAAGGCCGGCGCGGCGCGGGCGGCCGCCCCGTCTCCGCGGGCCGTCCTCCGCCGGACCGTGCCCCGGACCGTTTCCGGCCCGGGGCGCCCGGCTCACATCCGAGCGTTCACATCCGTGAACTACTGTCCGCCCTTTTGCACGAAGGACCTGACGAAGTCCTCGGCGTTCTCCTCCAGGACGTCGTCGATCTCGTCCAGCACCGAGTCGACGTCGTCGCTCAGCTTCTCCTGGCGCTCCTTGAGGTCCTCGGACGCCTGCGCGTCCTGCGCCTGCTCCTCGGCCTCCTCGGTGGAACGTGTCGCCTTCTGCTGTCCGCCGCCGGTGTCCTTGGTCGCCATGTAGCTCACCCCGCTCGGTTCGAAGCACTTGATCAGACCCTACCCATGGGGTCCGACATTGGCCCGGTACTTGTCTCAACGTCCGGAGGTCATCTGAATGATTCCCAGCCGGGAGAGCTTTCAGCCGCCCGACAGCACCCGGACCAGCTCTTCCGCCGTGCGGCAGCGGTCCAGGAGCTCCTTGACGTGCTCCCGCGTCCCGCGCAGCGGCTCCATCGTGGGAACCCGTTGCAGCGAGTCACGGTCCGGCAGATCGAAGATGACCGAGTCCCAGGAGGCCGCGGCGACATCGTCCGCGTACTGCTCCAGGCACCGGCCGCGGAAATAGGCCCTGGTGTCCTCGGGGGGCTTCGTGCGCGCCCTGGCGACCTCGTTCTCGTCCAGCAGCCGCTTCATCCTGCCGCGGGCCACCAGACGGTTGTACAGCCCCTTCTCCGCCCTTACGTCGGCGTACTGGAGATCCACCAGATGCAGACGGGGAGCGTCCCACTCCAGGCTGTCGCGGCGGCGGTAGCCCTCCATCAGCTCCCGCTTCGCGACCCAGTCCAGCTCCCCGGCCAGGCTCATCGGGTCGTTCTCCAGCCGGTTGAGGGTGTCCTCCCAGCGGAGCAGGATGTCCTTGGTCTGTTCGTCGGCGTCGGCGCCGTAGCGCTCCTCGACGTACTTGCGGCCCAGTTCGAAGTACTCCATCTGCAGCTGGACAGCGGTGAGTGTCCGGCCGCTGCGGAGCGTGATCAGCTGCTTCAGGGACGGGTCGTGCGAGACCTGGTGCAGGGTGCGTACGGGCTGGTCGACAGCGAGGTCGACGTTGATGAAGCCGTCCTCGATCATGGACAGGACCAGGGCCGTGGTGCCGAGCTTCAGATAGGTCGAGATCTCCGAGAGGTTCGCGTCACCGATGATCACATGGAGGCGGCGGTACTTCTCCGCGTCCGAGTGCGGCTCGTCCCGGGTGTTGATGATGGGGCGCTTGAGTGTGGTCTCCAGCCCCACCTCGACCTCGAAGTAGTCCGACCGCTGGCTGAGCTGGAAGCCGTGTTCCTGGCCGTCCTGGCCGATGCCGACCCGGCCCGCGCCGGTGACGACCTGCCGGGAGACGAAGAACGGGGTCAGATGGCGCACGATGTCCGAGAACGGGGTCTCCCGGTGCATCAGGTAGTTCTCGTGCGTGCCGTAGGAGGCGCCCTTGTTGTCGGTGTTGTTCTTGTAGAGGTGGATCGGCTGGGCACCGGGGATCGCCGCGGCCCGTTCGGCGGCCTCGGCCATGATGCGCTCGCCGGCCTTGTCCCACAGGACCGCGTCGCGCGGATTGGTGATCTCGGGTGAGCTGTATTCGGGGTGCGCGTGGTCGACGTACAGCCGGGCACCGTTGGTGAGGATCACATTGGCGAGGCCGATGTCCTCGTCGGTGAGCTGGCTGGAGTCGGCGGTTTCCCGGGCGAGGTCGAAGCCTCGCGCGTCGCGCAGCGGATTCTCCTCCTCGAAGTCCCAGCGGGCGCGCCGCGCCCGGTGCATCGCCGCCGCGTAGGCGTTGACGATCTGGGACGAGGTGAGCATGGCATTGGCGTTGGGGTGGCCGGGGACGGAGATTCCGTACTCCGTCTCGATGCCCATTACTCGCCGTACGGTCATGCGGCCCTCCTTGCCCGGCGCCGTTCCCCTCCGGGACGACGCTCAAGTACCGCTGCTTGTCCGGTGTGCGTGATGCGGTGCCCGTCCCCGCACTGCGCGTCTCGGCGGTACCGCAGAGCCTAGAGTGCCTCTGCGCCGGTGGGGAGATCAATTACGTCATTGTTCCGGCCGGGCCGACGTGTCGGAAAGCAACCGGCTGCGGACGCCCCGTTCGGGCATCCGCAGCCGGACCGCTTTTTACAGGTACTGCCCGGTGTTCGCCACCGTGTCGATGGAACGGCCGGTGTCCGCGCCCTGCTTTCCGGTGACGAGTGTGCGGATGAAGACGATCCGCTCACCCTTCTTACCGGAAATCCTGGCCCAGTCGTCCGGGTTGGTGGTGTTCGGAAGGTCCTCGTTCTCCTTGAACTCATCCACGCATGCCTGGAGGAGATGGGAGACGCGAAGGCCCTTCTGCCGCTGTTCGAGGAATGCCTTGATGGCCATCTTCTTTGCCCGGTCGACGATGTTCTGAATCATCGCGCCGGAGTTGAAGTCCTTGAAGTACAGGACTTCCTTGTCGCCGTTGGCGTAAGTGACCTCGAGGAAGCGGTTCTCCTCGGACTCCGTGTACATCCGTTCCACGACGGACTGGATCATGGCGTGGGCGGCGGCCGGCTTGGAGCCGGAGTGCTCGGCCAGATCGTCGGCGTGCAGCGGGAGGGACGGGGTCAGGTACTTCGCGAAGATGTCCTTCGCGGCCTCGGCGTCCGGGCGCTCGATCTTGATCTTCACATCGAGACGTCCCGGCCGCAGGATGGCGGGGTCGATCATGTCCTCGCGGTTGGAGGCGCCGATGACGATGACGTTCTCCAGGCCTTCCACCCCGTCGATCTCGGCGAGCAGCTGGGGGACGATGGTGTTCTCCACGTCCGAGCTGACGCCGCTGCCGCGGGTGCGGAAGAGGGATTCCATCTCGTCGAAGAAGACGATGACGGGCGTGCCCTCGCTCGCCTTCTCCCGGGCACGCTGGAAGACGAGGCGGATGTGCCGCTCGGTCTCGCCGACGTACTTGTTGAGGAGCTCGGGGCCCTTGATATTGAGGAAGTAGCTCTTCCCCGCGGGCTGTCCGGTGACCTCGGCGACCTTCTTGGCCAGCGAGTTGGCGACCGCCTTGGCAATGAGGGTCTTGCCGCAGCCGGGCGGACCGTAGAGCAGGATGCCCTTCGGTGGCCGCAGTTCGTGCTCCCGGAAGAGGTCGGGGTGGAGGTACGGAAGCTCGACCGCGTCGCGGATCAGCTCGATCTGGTCGCCCAGTCCGCCGATCTTGTCGTAGTCGATGTCCGGGACCTCTTCGAGAACGAGCTCCTCGACCTCGCTCTTGGGGACCACCTCGTAGACGTAGCCGGACCTCGGCTCCAGCAGCAGGGCGTCGCCGGGGCGGATGGTGATGTCCAGCAACGGCTCGGCGAGCCGCACCACCCGCTCCTCGTCGGTGTGCCCGACCACCAGGGCCCGTTCGCCGTCCTCAAGGATCTCCTTGAGGGTGACGATGTCCCCCGCGCTCTCGTACGCCATGGCCTCGACCACGTTGAGCGCTTCGTTGAGCATGACCTCCTGGCCGCGCCGGAGGTCCTCGAGCTCGACGCTGGGGCTGACATTCACCCGGAGCTTGCGGCCCCCGGTGAAGATGTCGCACGTACCGTCCTCGTTCGCTTGCAGGAAGACTCCGAAGCCGGCCGGCGGCTGTGCGAGCCGGTCGACTTCCTCCTTGAGGGCCACGATCTGGTCGCGGGCCTCGCGGAGCGTACTGGCGAGCCGCTCGTTCTGTGCGGAAACGCCTGCCAGGTTCGTCTGCAACTCGACGATCCGCTCTTCGAGAATCCTCGTATGACGCGGAGAGTCGGCGAGCTTACGTCGCAGGACGGCGATTTCCTGCTCGAGATAGGCAACCTGGCCGGCTGGGTCATCAGACCCCCGCCCGGGCCGGATGCCGCGGTTGATGTCGTCGTCGTGGGCTGCCACGGTCCTCACCTCCTCCATGGGGAGCTGGACGCTTCCTGACCCTACCTGGGTGGGTGATGATTGAAACCCCTAGATCACAAAGACTCCGGGACGTGTCCGATCTTCACCCTTGCGCTCTCCCTCACGACAAGGGAATACCCACCCTTCAACATCGGAAAGCGGCCGGTTGTATCGTCGAAGCGTTCAACACCCGTCAGGGCTGGCTCCAATTGGTTCAGATACGCAGGGAACGGCAGGACACATGACCGTGCAGCAGGACGCGTCGGACGACAGTGGCACGCAGAACCTGGAGGTCTGGATCGACCAGGACCTCTGCACGGGCGACGGCATCTGTGTGCAGTACGCGCCGGAGGTCTTCGAGCTGGACATCGACGGCCTGGCGTACGTGAAGAGCGGCGACGACGAGCTGTTGCAGGACAAGGGCGCCACAACGCCGGTGCCGCTGCCGCTTCTCCAGGACGTCGTGGACTCGGCCAAGGAGTGCCCCGGCGACTGCATTCACGTCCGTCGGGTTTCGGACAGCGTCGAGGTGTACGGGCCGGACGCGGCGTAACCGCTCAGGCGCTCCGGGTGAGATCGCCCGCGGAACGGACGAAGGCGCCGCCCTTCCACTGCCAGGCGGCCTTCTCCTGCCGGTCCGGGCAGCAACGCGGGACATCGGCCGAGGAGTAGCTGAGCAGGGTCGCCGAGACGACGCCTCCATGGACGGCGAAATCACCGACCGTCATCTTCTGAGCGGGGTCCACCAGGGTCGCCACGACCCGGGGTGCGGCCCCGTTCCCCTGTGTCAGGACGTAGACACCGCTGGGCGGGGTGCCGGAGCCCGCGGCGCAGTGGACGACCGCCACCGTCTCCGGCCTGCCGTCGCCGTCGAGGTCTCCGGGCGCCTGCCGGGCCACGACGCTCCCCACGGTGCCGCAGTCGAGCGGAAAGGTCACCGCCGCCGGATCGGGGGCCTTGGCGGGCGCGGTGCCGTGCCGCGCGGCGGTGCGGTGCTCGGAGGCCGAGGCGGTCGCGGTGGCGGAGTCCGGCTGGAGCAGACCCGCTCCGGCGACGACGGCGGCCATGGCCGCCGCCGTGGCGAGCCAGTGCACCGGCTTGGTGCCGGTGTGCGCGAGGTCCGGGAGCGCGGAGGTCTGCACGCGGTATGTCTCCTGTGATTCCTGTGGAGCCGGAAGGCGGTGCCGGACGGTGTCGGAACGGTGGGGGTGAGGGGTGAGGGGAGGCCAGCATCGTGCCATACCTCACACCGCGGGGGAACGGCGGGGTGGACTCCGGCTTCCCCCCGGGGGAAGCCCCGGGGGACGGCCGTCCCCCGGGACAACGAAAAGGCGCCGCCGCGCAGGTCCCGGTTCGTCCCCGGGAACTGCGCGGCGGCGCCGGTGCGTTGTGCGGGGTCAGCCGCGGGCGGCGGAACCGCTCTGGCTGCCGGGTCCGTCGTAGTCGTCGCCGTAGGCGCCCTTGGACGGGCGGCGGCGGCGCAGCGGCGCCTCGACGCCGTCCGCGAGGCGGCGGGCGGTGACCAGGAAGCCGGTGTGGCCGATCATCCGGTGGTCGGGCCGGACGGCCAGGCCCTCGACGTGCCAGTTGCGGATCATCGACTCCCAGGGCTGCGGCTCGGCGAAGCAGCCGATCTCGCGGATGGACTCGACGGTCCGCGAGAGCTGGGTGGTGGTCGCGACGTACGCGCAGAGGATGCCGCCGGGCACGAGCGCCTTGGAGACGGCCTCCAGGCACTCCCAGGGCGCGAGCATGTCCAGGACGACGCGGTCGACCTCGGTGTCGGAGAGGTTGTCCTGGAGGTCGCCGACGGTGAGCTGCCAGGCGGGGTGCGGGGAGCCGAAGTAGCGCTCCACGTTCTGCTGGGCGATCTCGGCGAAGTCCTCGCGGCGCTCGTAGGAGTGCAGCATGCCCTGCTCGCCGATGGCGCGCAGCAGGAAGGTGCTCAGCGCGCCGGAGCCGACGCCTGCCTCCACGACGCGGGCGCCGGGGAAGATGTCGGCGAAGGCCAGGATCTGGCCCGCGTCCTTGGGGTAGACCACGGCGGCGCCGCGGGGCATGGACAGGACGAAGTCGGGGAGCAGGGGGCGCAGCGCGAGATAGGCGACGTTTCCCGTGGTTCGGACAACACTGCCCTCGGGAGCACCGATCAGCTCGTCGTGCGGGAAAGAACCCTTGTGGGTGTGGAAATTCTTTCCGGCTTCGAGCGTGAAGGTGTAGTGGCGTCCCTTGGGGTCGGTGAGCTGGACCTGGTCCCCGACCTTGAAGGGCCCACGTCGGCGGGCGGCACCGGTCGGTTCAGACATGTGACCAGCGTACCGGTGATTCCGGGGGTGCCGACCGCCTGCCGGGGCGGCGGGCGGCTGCCTCGCCGCCGGATCGGGCGCCGGATCAGGCGCCGGGGCGGGCCATGGCTGCCACGAATGCCCGTTCGACGTCGGCGGTGGAGAGGACTCCGTAGATCTCGCCGGTCTCCTCGACCACCAGGTATTCGGTGGCCGGGGTCGCCTTGAGCCGGTCGAGGAGGGCTTCGCCGGCCAGTTCGGCGGGGACCTTCATACCGTCGGTGAGGTCCTGGGCGAGACCGCTGACGGGGACCCAGGGGCGGCGGTGCTCGGGGACACCCACGATGGCCGCCTCCCGGACGACGCCCTTGGGGTTGCCCTGTCCGTCGACGACGACGAGTGCGCGGGCGCCCGCCTCGTTGGCGCGGCGCAGCGCCTCGGAGAGCGGGGTGGCCGATTCCACCGGGACGGCACGCCGGGTGAGGCTGCGGGCGCGGAGATCGGGGAGGTGCTCGCGCAGGCGTGCCATGCGCAGGCTGTTGCCGGCACCGGTCCAGATGATTCCGGCGAGGATCGCGGCGAGCAGGGCGTCCGTGACGGTCTCCACACCGCCGATCTCGTCGGTGGCGTTGCCGAGGGCCCCGGTGTGGGTGAGGAGCGGCAGACCGATGAGGACGGTGACGGCGAGGCCCCTGCCGACCCAGGCGGCGGCGATGGTGCCGCTCATGGGCTTGCCGGTGATCTTCCAGACGACGGCGCGCAGCATCCGGCCGCCGTCGAGCGGGAGACCGGGGAGCAGGTTGAAGGCGGCCACGATGAGGTTGGAGATCATCAGTCCGGCGAGCAGGACGCCGGGTACGGTGCCGGGCTCGACGAACTGCATCGCGAGGTAGAAGACACCGCTGAGGACGAGGGAGAGCAGCGGGCCGACGAAGGCCAGGACGAACTCGCGGCCGGGCGTCTCCGACTCCTTCTCGATCTCGGAGACACCGCCGAAGAACTGCAGCTGGATGCGGCGGACCGGCAGCTTGTAGCGCAGCGCGGCGACCGTGTGGGCGAGTTCGTGGACGAGCACGGAGGCGTAGAAGGCGATCGCGAAGAAGAGGGCGACCAGGTAGCGGGCACCGCCGAGCTCGGGCAGGACCCGGTCGAGCTGGCCGCCGAAGACCCAGGTGATGAGGGCGGCCACGACGAACCAGCTGGGGGCGACGTACACGGGCACCCCGAAGGGGCGGCCCATGAGCAGGCCGCCGCCGGGTTCCTCGGGGCGTCGCGGTTTGCCGTTCTCGGGTGCGGCGCCGGGGTCCGTTCCCCCTGCGCCGGGCTGCGGCCGCCCGCTGTCGCCGCTCTCGTCCACGGGGTCCCTCCGGTCGGTGGCGTTTGCCACGATCATGCAGTGTGCGAGGCTCTGTGGTCGATGGTATGCCGCTCGCTGTCGGTGGCGGGCCGTAGGGTCTGAGTCATGACCTCCGTACCGCGGCAGCCCCAGCCGCCTTCGTCACTGTCGCCGTCGCGGGCGAGCGATTTCATGCAGTGTCCCTTGCTGTACCGCTTCCGGGTCATCGACAGGCTGCCGGAGAAGCCCAGTGAGGCGGCTACCCGGGGCACGCTGGTGCATGCGGTGCTGGAGCGGCTCTTCGACGCACCTGCCGCGGACCGTACGGCACCGCGGGCGCGGGCGCTGGTTCCCGGGCAGTGGGAACGGCTGCTGGAATCGAGGCCGGAGCTCACCGAGCTGTTCGCGCAGGACGCGGAGGGTGAGCGGCTGGCCCGCTGGCTGGGCGAGGCGGAACAGCTGGTGGAGCGCTGGTTCTCGCTGGAGGACCCGACGCGTCTGGAGCCGGCCGAGCGGGAGCTGTTCGTCGAGACGGAGCTGGAGTCCGGGCTGCGGCTGCGCGGGGTGATCGACCGGATCGATGTGGCGCCGACCGGCGAGGTCCGGATCGTGGACTACAAGACGGGAAAGGCCCCGCGCCCGGAGTACGCGGAGGGCGCCCTCTTCCAGATGAAGTTCTACGCCCTGGTGATCTGGCGGCTGAAGGGTGTGGTGCCGCGGCGGCTGCAGCTGGTCTATCTGGGCAGCGGCGACGTGCTGACGTACGACCCGGTGACGGCGGACCTGGAGCGGGTGGAGCGCAAGCTGCTGGCCCTGTGGGACGCGATCTCGCTGGCGACGGAGACCGGTGAGTGGCGGCCGCGTCCGACGAAGCTGTGCGGCTGGTGCGACCACCGAGCGGTCTGCCCGGAATTCGGCGGGACTCCCCCGGTCTATCCCCTGTCGGTACGCCCGGCGGAGTCGGACGAGGATGGCCAGGGCAGAATGGGACCGGTCCGGGCCGAGGCCGGCCAACCGGTGGCCCTTGAGGGCCCTTAAGGAGTTTTCGTGGCGATCCGCGTCCTACTGGTCGATGACCAGCCGCTGCTGCGCACCGGCTTCCGGATGATCCTGGAGGCGGAGGGCGATCTGGCGGTGGTCGGAGAGGCGGGCGACGGTCTGCAGGCCATCGACCAGGTGCGGGCGCTCCAGCCCGATGTGGTGCTGATGGACATCCGTATGCCCCGCATGGACGGTGTGGAGGCCACCCGTCAGATCACCGGTCCGGGCCGGGACGGTCCGGCGAAGGTGCTCGTCCTGACGACGTTCGACCTCGACGAGTATGTGGTGGAGGCGCTGCGCGCGGGCGCGAGCGGCTTCCTGCTGAAGGACGCTCCGGCCAATGAGCTGGTTCAGGCCATCCGGGTGGTCGCGGCCGGTGAGGCGATGCTGGCGCCGAGCATCACACGTCGGCTGCTCGACAAGTACGCGGACCACCTGCCCTCGGGCGAGGACCCGGTTCCGGACGCCCTGCACACGCTGACGGAGCGCGAGGTGGAGGTCCTGAAGCTGGTGGCGCGCGGCCTGTCCAACGCGGAGATCGCCGCGGATCTGTTCGTCAGCGAGACGACGGTCAAGACGCATGTGGGACATGTGCTGACGAAGCTGAGCCTGCGGGACCGGGTGCAGGCCGCCGTCTACGCGTACGAGAGCGGTCTGGTGCGCCCCGGCGCCCAGTGACGGTGCCGCCCTCGCGGGGATCCCTCTGTGCGGCGATCCGGTCCGGGGCCCTGGGGTTCCCGGACCGGATCGCGCTGCCCGGGCCCTTGCGGGGGAACCAGGTGCTGCTCAGGGCTGCCCTGTGACCAGCTCCCGGAGGAACGCGAGATCGACGTCCTCGAGGGAACCGACGACCACGCGTCCGGCCGCCGGAGCGATCGGCGCCACGGACGGTACGGCGACCACCCGGCACCCCGCGGCCTCGGCGGCGGCGACTCCCGTGGCGGTGTCCTCGATGACCGCACAGCGCCAGGGGTCCGCGCCGAAGCCCGCCGCCGCGGTGAGGTAGGGCTCGGGGTGGGGCTTCGTGCGGGTGACCTCGTCGCCCGCCACGGTCAGTGCGAAGTGGTGGTGGCCGACGGAGTCCAGGACCCGGTCGATGATCCGGCGGTGCGAGGCGGAGACGAGCGCGGTCGGCATGTCGCACGCGGCCAGCTCCGCCAGCAGGCGCCCGGCGCCCGGCATCAGCGGGACACCTCGACCGATGCGCTTCTCGAACCGGTCGTTGAGCAGCACGGTGAGTTCGTCGAGCGTGATGTCGGCTCCGGTGGAGTCGATGAGGTAGCCGGCACTGCGGGTCATCGGCCCGCCGACGACCACGTCCCGCCATGTCTCGTCGAGCCGGTGACCCAGATCGGCGAAGACCTCCACCTCCACATCCCACCAGAAGCCCTCGGTGTCGACGAGGGTTCCGTCCATGTCGAGAAGGACAGCCTGCAGGGCGGCGCCTTCGGCCGTGCGGGTCAGGGACGCGGGAACCGTACTGGTCATCCGGGCACACCTTCCGTAGGGACGAGAAGGCCGGCCGCCGTCCCGGTGGGGAGGGCGACCGGCCTGCACTGGACCGACCAGTCTACGACTCGTCCGGCCACCGCGCGGGGAACGGCGGGCGGCCGGGCGGGGAACAGTGCCTCATCGGGCGTTGAAGTACTTCGCCTCCGGGTGGTGGATGATGATCGCGTCGGTGGACTGCTCGGGGTGCAGCTGGAACTCCTCGGAGAGCTTGACCCCGATCCGCTCCGGCTCCAGCAGTTCCGCGATCTTCGCCCGGTCCTCCAGGTCGGGGCAGGCGCCGTAGCCGAGGGAGAAGCGCGCGCCGCGGTACTTCAGCGCGAACATGTCCTCGACCTCGGCGGGGTCCTCCCCGGCGAAGCCCAGCTCGCTGCGGACCCGGGCGTGCCAGTACTCCGCCAGGGCCTCGGCGAGCTGTACGGACAGGCCGTGCAGCTCCAGGTAGTCGCGGTAGGAGTTGGCCTCGAAGAGCTCGGCGGTGGCCTCGCCGATCTTCGAGCCGACGGTGACGACCTGGAGGCCGATGACGTCCACCTCGCCGGACTCCTGGGGCCGGAAGAAGTCCGCGAGGCACAGGCGCCGGCCGCGGCGCTGGCGCGGGAAGGAGAACCGGGTGCGCTCGGAGCCGTCCTCGTGGAGCAGGATCAGGTCGTCCCCCTTGGACACACAGGGGAAGTAGCCGTAGACCACGGCGGCTTCCAGCATGTTCTCGGTGTGGAGCTTGTCGAGCCAGCCGCGCAGGTGCGGGCGGCCCTCGGTCTCCACCAGTTCCTCGTACGTCGGTCCGTCGCCGGTACGGGCCTGCTTGAGACCCCACTGGCCCTTGAAGAGCGCGCCCTCGTCCAGCCAGGAGGCGTACTCCTTGAGCTGGATGCCCTTGACGACCCGGGTGCCCCGGAAGGGCGGCTCGGGGATGGGGTTGTCGGTCGCGACGTCGGAGCGGACACCCTCCTCCGGCTCCGTCACCTCGACGGCGGCTGCCTCGCGCTTGGGCACCCGGCGCTGCTTCAGCTCGGGCAGTACGGCGCCCGGCACTCCGCGCTTGACGGCGACGAGGGCGTCCATCAGCCGCAGACCCTCGAAGGCGTCGCGGGCGTAGCGGACCTCGCCCTCGTAGATCTCGTGGAGGTCCTGCTCGACATAGGCCCGGGTGAGGGCCGCGCCGCCGAGGATCACCGGGTAGTCGGCGGCCAGCTTGCGCTGGTTCAGCTCCTGGAGGTTCTCCTTCATGATCACGGTGGACTTCACCAGGAGACCGGACATGCCGATGACGTCGGCGCGGTGCTCCTCGGCGGCTTCCAGGATCGCGGAGACGGGCTGCTTGATGCCCAGGTTGACGACGTTGTAGCCGTTGTTGGACAGGATGATGTCGACGAGGTTCTTGCCGATGTCGTGGACGTCGCCGCGGACGGTGGCCAGCACGATGGTGCCCTTGCCGTCGGCGTCCGTCTTCTCCATGTGCGGTTCCAGGTGGGCCACCGCGGTCTTCATGACCTCGGCGGACTGGAGCACGAACGGGAGCTGCATCTGGCCGGAGCCGAAGAGCTCGCCGACGACCTTCATGCCTTCGAGCAGGGTGTTGTTGACGATGTCGAGGGCGGGCGTGTCCTGGAGGGCCTCGTCGAGGTCGGCCTCCAGGCCGTTCTTCTCGCCGTCGATGATGCGCCGCTGGAGGCGCTCGTCCAGCGGCAGGGCGAGGAGTTCCTCGGCCTTGCCCGCCTTCATCGACTTCATGTTGACGCCCTCGAAGAGCTCCATGAGCTTCTGCAGGGGGTCGTACCCCTCGGCGCGGCGGTCGTGGATCAGGTCGAGGGCGACCTTGACCTGCTCCTCCTCCAGGCGCGCGATCGGAAGGATCTTGGAGGCGTGCACGATCGCGGAGTCGAGGCCCGCCTTGACGCACTCGTCGAGGAAGACGGAGTTCAGCACGACGCGGGCGGCCGGGTTGAGGCCGAAGGAGATGTTCGACAGGCCCAGCGTGGTCTGGACGTCGGGGTGGCGCTTCTTCAGCTCGCGGATGGCGCCGATGGTGGCGATCCCGTCGCCCCGGGACTCCTCCTGACCGGTGCAGATGGTGAAGGTCAGGGTGTCGATGAGGATGTCCGACTCATGGATGCCCCAGTTGGTGGTGAGGTCCTCGATGAGCCGCTCGGCGATGGCGACCTTGTGCTCGACGGTACGGGCCTGGCCCTCCTCGTCGATGGTCAGGGCGATCAGGGCTGCGCCGTGCTCGGAGGCCAGCGCGCTGACCTTCGCGAAGCGGGACTCGGGGCCGTCGCCGTCCTCGTAGTTGACGGAGTTCAGCACGGCACGCCCGCCGAGCTTCTCCAGTCCGGCGCGCAGGACGGGCAGCTCGGTGGAGTCGAGCACGATCGGGAGGGTGGAGGCGGTCGCGAAGCGGCCGGCCAGCTCCCGCATGTCGGCGACACCGTCGCGGCCCACGTAGTCGACGCAGAGGTCGAGCATGTGCGCGCCCTCGCGGATCTGGTCGCGGGCCATCTCGACGCAGTCGTCCCAGCGGGCTTCCAGCATCGCCTCGCGGAACTTCTTCGAGCCGTTGGCGTTCGTACGCTCACCGATCGCGAGGTACGAGGTGTCCTGGCGGAACGGGACGCTCTGGTAGAGCGAGGCGGCACCGGGCTCCGGGCGCGGTTCGCGGATGGTGGGGACCGTGCCCCGGACCCGCTCGACCACCTGGCGCAGGTGCTCCGGCGTCGTACCGCAGCAGCCACCGACCAGGGAGAGGCCGTATTCGCGTACGAAGGTCTCCTGGGCGTCCGCGAGCTCGGAGGGGCCCAGCGGGTAGTGCGCGCCGTCCTTGCCGAGCACCGGCAGACCCGCGTTCGGCATGCAGGAGAGCGGGATCCGGGAGTGCCGGGCGAGGTAGCGCAGGTGCTCGCTCATCTCGGCGGGGCCGGTGGCGCAGTTCAGGCCGATCATGTCGATGCCGAGCGGCTCCAGCGCGGTGAGCGCGGCGCCGATCTCGGAGCCGAGCAGCATGGTGCCGGTGGTCTCGACGGTGACGGAGCAGATCAGCGGGAGGCTGCTGCCGGTGGCCTCCAGGGCGCGCCGGGCACCGATGACGGAGGCCTTGGTCTGGAGCAGGTCCTGGGTGGTCTCCACCAGGAGGGCGTCGGCGCCTCCGGCGATCATGCCTTCGGCGTTCCGCTGGTAGGCGTCGCGGAGCTTGTCGTACGGGGCGTGGCCCAGGGTCGGCAGCTTGGTGCCCGGCCCCATGGAGCCCAGCACCCAGCGCTGCTGTCCGGTGGACGCGGTGAACTCGTCGGCGACCTCGCGGGCGATGCGGGCGCCGGACTCGGAGAGTTCGTACACCCGCTCGGGGATGTCGTACTCGCCGAGGGCCGCGAGGTTCGCGCCGAAGGTGTTCGTCTCGACGCAGTCCGCTCCGACCGCGAAGTACTCCTCGTGCACCGACCGGACGATGTCGGGGCGGGTGACGTTCAGAATCTCGTTGCAGCCTTCGAGGTTCTCGAAGTCCTCAAGGGTGGGGTCCTGCGCCTGGAGCATGGTGCCCATGGCGCCGTCGGCCACCACCACTCGGGTGGCGAGCGCCTCGCGAAGGGCGTCGGCTCGGGTCCGGCTGTCGGCGGCGGATGTCGGCAACGAGGCCATGGATGATCTCCCAGGGATGCGACGGCTGTCGGCTTTGCGACCTTCTGTCGGAAGGCGCACCTCGCCAGCCTAGCGGGGTGGCGCCCCGCCCCGTCAGTCCGTCCATGGGACGGACTGCATGCTGTGCGGGGGACAGCACGTGACAAGTGGTGGAACGGACTTTCCCGGGCGCCGAGCACAGGTCGGCATCGACCGATAGTGTTCAGCATTGTCGAACCGAGGTGGAGGAGTACGGCGCGATGGCCAAGAACATCCAGTCGCTGGAGCGGGCGGCCGCGATGCTGCGTCTGCTGGCGGGCGGTGAGCGTCGGCTCGGACTCTCCGACATCGCCTCCTCCCTGGGGCTGGCCAAGGGCACCGCGCACGGCATCCTGCGCACGCTCCAGCTGGAGGGCTTCGTCGAGCAGGACGCGGCGTCCGGGCGCTATCAGCTCGGCGCCGAACTGCTGCGGCTGGGCAACAGCTATCTGGACGTCCACGAGCTGCGGGCGCGCGCCCTGGTCTGGACCGACGACCTGGCCCGCTCCAGCGGCGAGAGCGTGCACCTGGGCGTCCTGCACCAGCACGGCGTCCTCATCGTCCACCATGTCTTCCGCCCCGACGACAGCCGCCAGGTGCTGGAGGTCGGGGCCATGCAGCCGCTGCACTCCACCGCGCTCGGCAAGGTGCTCGCCGCGTTCGACCCGGTGGCGCACAGCGAGGCCATGGAGGCGGAACGGCGGTCCTTCACCGCGCGCACCGTGACCGCGGCGGACGAGTTCGAGTCGCTGCTCGACCTGGTACGGGCGCGGGGCTACGGCACCGACGCGGAGGAGACCTGGGAGGGGGTGGCCGCCGTGGCCGCGCCCATCCACGACCGGCGGCGGATGCCGGTGGGCGCCGTGGCCGTCACCGGCGCCGTGGAGCGGGTGCGCCCGGACGGCGAGCTGCGCCCCGAACTGGTCGCGGCGGTACGGGACTGCGCCCGCGCGGTCTCCCGGGACCTGGGCGCCGGCCGCTTCTGAGCCGGACGGCCGCGCGGACCGGCCCCGCGGGCCCGTACGGCCACGCACCCCCACCGCACCGCCCGCAGAACCGCATCGCACCCTCCGAGGCCCCGGCCCGCGCCGGGGCCTCTCCGCGTGCGCGGTCCACGCGCGCGGGCGCCCGCGCGCCGTCGGTAACGATCGGGTTCCGCGCCGAGTCGTACGCCACACACCCTTGACGCGTCATTCGTTCGGGGGAAACACTGCCGTTCACCGGTCGGCATTGTCGAACACTTAACGGAATTACACGTTAGGGTGTGACAGTGCCAAGCGCCGGTCAAGCCCTTACAGGTGGCGTGACCACACCACGTGGATACCCATCTGGGGCGCGAATCACCGGAGGGACCCGGTGATTCGCCCTCCCCTGGACGAAGGACAAAGGAGTCACGGGTGTCCAGCTCCGACATCTTCATCGGCGAGACCATCGGTACCGCCGTGCTCATCCTGCTGGGCGGTGGCGTCTGTGCCGCTGTCACGCTGAAGCGCTCGAAGGCGTTCAACGCCGGCTGGCTCGCCATCACCTTCGGGTGGGGCTTCGGCGTGCTGACCGGCGCGTACATCTCCGCCGGCATGTCCGGCGCCCACCTCAACCCGGCGGTGACCGTCGGCCTCGCGATCAAGGGCGCCACCGAGTGGAGCGACCTCCCGGTCTACTTCGCCGGACAGCTCCTCGGCGCGATGATCGGCGCGGTGCTGGTCTGGGCCGCGTACTTCGGTCACTTCAAGCTGCACCTGAACGACCCCGAGGTCGCCGGGCGCGGGGCGGAGAACCCGGGCCCGGTGCACGGCGTCTTCTTCACCTCGCCGGAGATCCGCAACGTCGGCCAGAACATGACGACCGAGATCATCGCGACCACCGTCCTGGTCCTCGCGATCCTCACCCAGAGCACCATCCCCGGCCTCACCCCCGAGGACCCCAAGGGTCCGGGTGTCCTCGGCGCGATGATCACCGCGTTCGTCGTCGTCGGGCTCGGTCTCTCGCTCGGCGGCCCGACCGGGTATGCGATCAACCCGGTCCGTGACCTCGGCCCCCGGATCGTGCACGCTCTGCTTCCACTGCCCAACAAGGGCGGCTCGGACTGGAGCTACGCCCTGATCCCCGTGGCGGGTCCGCTGATCGGCGGCGCCCTCGCGGGCGGGATCTACCAGCTCGCCTTCGCCTGAGCCCTCAGAGCCGTACTACACAGACTTCCGGGAGCACACCGTGACCGACGCACACACCACCGGCACCCACGGCACCGGGCCGTTCATCGCGGCCATCGACCAGGGCACCACCTCCAGCCGCTGCATCGTCTTCGACAAGGACGGCCGGATCGTCTCCGTCGACCAGAAGGAGCACGAGCAGATCTTCCCGAAGCCGGGATGGGTCGAGCACAACGCGACCGAGATCTGGGAGAACGTCCAGGAGGTCGTCGCCGGCGCCATCGTCAAGGCGGGCATCACCTCCGCCGACGTCAAGGCGATCGGCATCACCAACCAGCGCGAGACCACGCTGCTCTGGGACAAGCACACCGGCGAGCCCGTCCACAACGCCCTCGTCTGGCAGGACACCCGCACCGACGCGCTCTGCAAGGAGCTCGGCCGCAACGTCGGCCAGGACCGCTTCCGGCGCGAGACCGGGCTGCCGCTCGCCTCGTACTTCGCCGGGCCCAAGGTCCGCTGGCTGCTCGACAACGTCGAGGGGCTGCGCGAGCGCGCCGAGCGCGGCGACATCCTCTTCGGCACCATGGACTCCTGGGTCATCTGGAATCTGACCGGCGGCACCGACGACGGCGTCCACGTCACGGACGTCACCAACGCCTCACGGACCCTCCTGATGAACCTGCACACCATGGCGTGGGACGAGAAGATCCTCCACTCCATCGGCATCCCCGCCGCCGTGCTCCCCGAGATCCGCTCCTCCGCCGAGGTGTACGGCTCCGCCAGGGGCGGGGTGCTCGACGGGGTCCCGGTGGCCTCCGCGCTCGGCGACCAGCAGGCCGCGCTGTTCGGCCAGACGTGCTTCGCCGTGGGCGAGGCCAAGTCCACGTACGGCACCGGCACCTTCATGCTGCTGAACACCGGCCACACCCCGGTGAACTCGTACAACGGCCTGCTGACGACCGTGGGTTACCAGATCGGCGACCAGCGTCCGGTGTACGCCCTGGAGGGCTCCATCGCGGTCACCGGTTCGCTGGTGCAGTGGATGCGCGACCAGATGGGCCTGATCAAGTCCGCGGCCGAGATCGAGACGCTCGCCTCCTCGGTCGAGGACAACGGCGGCGCCTACTTCGTGCCCGCGTTCTCCGGGCTGTTCGCCCCGTACTGGCGTCCCGACGCCCGCGGCGTCATCGCCGGTCTCACCCGGTACGTCACCAAGGCGCACATCGCCCGTGCCGTGCTCGAAGCCACCGCCTGGCAGACCCGCGAGATCAGCGACGCCATGACCAAGGACTCCGGCGTCGAACTGACCGCGCTCAAGGTCGACGGCGGCATGACTTCCAACAACCTGCTGATGCAGACGCTCGCCGACTTCCTGGACGCGCCCGTGGTGCGCCCGATGGTCGCCGAGACCACCTGCCTCGGCGCGGCCTACGCCGCCGGTCTGGCCGTCGGTTTCTGGCCGGACACCGATGCCCTGCGTGCCAACTGGCGCCGGGCCGCGGAGTGGACCCCCCGCATGGACGCGGATGTCCGCGACCGCGAGTACAAGAGCTGGCTCAAGGCCGTGCAGCGGACCATGGGCTGGCTCGACGACACAGTCGAGGAGTAATCACCATGACCACCCTGCGATGCGTCCCGGCTCTCGGGACGCACCCGGCCTCCGGCTCCCTCCCGAGCCGCGCCGAGACTCGGGAGCAGCTCTCCAGGGCGACGTACGACCTCCTGGTCATCGGCGGCGGCATCCTGGGCATCTCCACCGCCTGGCACGCCGCGCAGTCCGGACTGCGGGTGGCGCTGGTGGACGCCGGCGACTTCGCCGGCGCCACCTCCTCCGCCTCCTCCAAGCTGCTCCACGGCGGTCTGCGCTATCTGCAGACCGGCGCGGTGAAGCTGGTCGCGGAGAACCATTTCGAACGGCGGGCGGTCTCCCGCGAGGTCGCCCCGCACCTGGCCAACCCGCTCACCTTCTACCTGCCGGTGTACAAGGGCGGGCCGCATGGCGCCGCCAAGCTCGGGGCGGGGGTGTTCGCGTACTCGGCGCTGTCCGCGTTCGGTGACGGCGTCGGCCATGTGATCAGCCCGGCGAAGGCGCGGCGCGACGTCCCCGAGCTGCGTACGGACAATCTGAAGGCCGTCGCGGTCTACGGCGACGACCAGATGAACGACGCCCGCATGGCGCTGATGACGGTCCGCGCGGCCGTCCAGGCGGGTGCCGTCGTGCTCAACCACGCGGAGGTGACCGGCCTCCGGTTCACCGGGGGCCGGGTCACGGGCGCCGATCTGAAGGACCGTACGGACGGTACGGAGTTCGGGGTCGGCGCCCGGCTCGTACTGAACGCGACGGGGCCGTGGGTGGACCACCTGCGGAAGATGGAGAACCCGGACGCGGCCCCCTCCATACGTCTGTCCAAGGGCGCGCACCTGGTGCTCAAGCGCACCCGCCCCTGGAAGGCGGCGCTCGCCACCCCGATCGACAAGTACCGCATCACGTTCGCCCTGCCGTGGGAGGACATGCTGCTGCTCGGTACGACCGACGAGGAGTACGAGGGCGACCCGGGCGAGGTCGCGGTGACCGAGGCGGACACGGCGCAGATCCTGGACGAGGCCGCGTTCTCGATCCGGGACCAGCAGCTGTCCCGCGACCTGATCACGTACTCCTTCGCGGGTCTGCGGGTGCTGCCCGGCGGCCCCGGGGACACGTCCAAGGCCAAGCGGGAGACGGTCGTGACGGAGGGCCGCGGCGGCATGCTGTCGGTGGCCGGCGGCAAGTGGACGACCTTCCGCCACATCGGCCGCACCGTGATGAACAAGCTCGCCGCGCTGCCGGGGCACCCGCTGGCGGAGGACATGGAGCCGATGGCCCGGCTGCCGAGGAAGCTGCCGCTGCCCGGCATAGCCAACCCCGACGCGGTCGCGCACCGGCTGCTGATCGACGGCGGCACGCCCGGCCCGCGGATGGCGGCCGACACCGCCCGGCACCTGGCCACCCACTACGGCTCGCTGGCCTTCGACATCGCGCGGATGGCGAACGAGGACCCGGCGCTGGCCGAGCGCGTCCACCCGGACGCACCGGAGATCTGGGCACAGGTGGCCTACGCCCGGGACTACGAGTGGGCCGAGACCGCGGACGACGTGCTGCGCCGGCGGACGACGCTGACGATCCGGGGCCTGGCGACGGACGGGATCCGCGGCAGGGTCGACGGCATGCTGGCCGACCGGGGCTGAACCGGGCGGGGTGCGACGGGGGCGCTTCCCGGATACGGGGAGGCGCCCCCGTCCGCGTGTCCGTGACGAGGTGCGGCAGGCGTGCGGCCGAGGTGCGGCGCGTCCCCGGCAGGTGCCATACCGCCGCCACACGCGCGCAATACGACGCGGGGAGAGTGGATGTCATGAAATTCTCCGTACTCTCCCTGATCGGCCACGCCCTGCACCCGCTGACCGGCGAACTCCCCACCGCCGCGGACCGGTTCGAGGAGGTGATCGAAACCGGAGCGGCGGCGGAGCGGCTCGGTTTCGACGCGTACTCGATCGGGGAACGGCACGCCGGCCCCTTCCTCTCGTCGAGCCCGAGCGTGGTGCTGGGCGCGATGGCGGCCCGCACCCGCACCATCAGGCTGCTGACCGGTGTCACGGTCGTCGCGATCCTCGACCCGGTGCGGGTGGCCGAGGACTTCGCGACGCTGGACCAGCTGTCCCGGGGGCGGATCGAACTGGTCGTCGGCAAGGGCGCGGAGGCAGGGCACTTCGACCTCTTCGGGCTCGACGAGGACCGGCAGTGGGACCTCCAGAAGGAGAAGTACGAGCTGCTGCGGCGGCTGTGGACGGAGGAAGGGGTGGACTGGGAGGGCGAGTTCCGGCCGCCCCTGAAGAACGTGACGACGGTCCCCCGTCCGTACGCTGGGCCGCCCCGCGTCTGGCACGGCTCGGCGACCAGTCTCCACTCCCCCGAGCTGGCGGCGAAGCACGGCGATCCGCTGTTCACGGCCAATGCCGTCCAGCCGCGCGAGGCCTACGCCCGGCTGATCGGGCACTACCGGGAGCGGTTCGAGGCGTACGGGCACGATCCGGCCGACGCCCATGTGGCGGCGGGCTCGGGCGGGCTGCTGATCGCCGGCACCCCGCGGGCGGCCGTCGCGCGCTACAAGGAGCTGTACGAGGCGCGGGTGCGGCAGAGCTTCAAGCCCCATCTCGCCGGACGGGCCGGGTACAACACGCCGTTCCGGACGATCGAGGACGCGATCGAGAACGGGCCCCAGCTGATCGGCAGCCCGCAGCAGATCATCGACAAGATCCTCGGCTACCACGCGGTGTACCGTCACGATCTCCAGTCGATCACCGTGGACGGCTTCGGGCTGGAGCACGCGGAGCAGCTGGAGACCCTGCAGCGGTTCGCCGAGGAGATCGCTCCCGTCGTACGCCGCGAGGCGCCGTCCTCCCTCTGGGAGTGACCGGCACTGCGGACCGGCACCACGGGCCGGCAGCGCGGGCCGACATCACGGCCCCGGCGGCGCGGGCCGGCGGCGCGGGCCGGCGGCGCGGGCCGGCGGCGCGGATGCGCCGGGGGCTGCTCTTCCGGGTGAACGGACCCGCATAATGGGGACAGACATCGGATGTCTGAATCCAGTCCGAATCCAGGAGGACCGTCATGGCTGTCACCGACGAGGCGATCGAGAAGATCAAGGGAATGATCGTCTCGGGTGCGCTACGTCCCGGCGACCGGCTGCCCAAGGAGAGCGAACTCGCCGCGGAGCTGGGGCTGTCGCGCAACTCCCTGCGGGAGGCGGTGCGCGCGCTGTCGCTGATCCGGATCCTCGATGTGCGGCAGGGGGACGGCACCTATGTCACCAGCCTGGACCCGCAGTTGCTCCTGGAGGCGCTGAGCTTCGTGGTGGACTTCCACCGCGACGACACGGTGCTGGAGTTCCTCGCGGTGCGCCGGATCCTGGAACCGGCCGCCACGGCGATGGCGGCGGGCCGGATCAGCGATACCCAACTGGACCTGCTCAGCTCCCAGTTGGACGCCCTGGGCGGGCAGCCCTCGGTGGAGGAACTGGTCGCCGCGGACCTGGACTTCCACCGCGGGATCGTCCAGTCCTCGGGCAACTCGGTGCTCTGTTCCCTGCTCGACGGCCTGTCCGGGCCCACCACACGGGCGCGGGTCTGGCGCGGTCTGACGCAGGAGGACGCCGTCAGCCGCACCCTGCACGAGCACCGGGCGATCCTCGCCGCGCTGCGGGACCGGGACGCGGAGGCCGCACGGGCCTGGGCGACGGTGCATGTGGCGAGCGTGGAGCAGTGGCTCAGGTCCACGCTCTGAGGCGGACGGCGCCGGAGATCCGGGGCCATGACATGCCGTACGGGCCGGTGGGGGCGCTTCCCCACCGGCCCGTACGGCATGTCCTCGGTCCTCCTCAGTCCTGCTTCTCACCGCTCGCGAAGCGGGAGATGACCAGCGCCACGATGATGATCACGCCGTTGAGGAACTGGTTCCACAGCGCGGGCACACCTCCGAGGGTCATCACATTGACCACGAGCTGGAGCGTCAGTACGCCGGTGAGGGCGCCGAACAGCGTCCCGCGCCCGCCCTTGAGGCTGATGCCGCCGATCACCGCCGCGGCGAACACCTGGAAGATCCAGCCGTTGCCCTGGGTGGCCGCCACCGATCCGTAGTGGCCGGTGTAGAGGATGCCCGCGAAGGCCGCCAGCAGACCGCCGACGGCGAGCACGATCCAGGTGATCCGGTCCACCCTGATACCGGCGGCCCGCGCCGCCTCCGGGTTGCCTCCGATCGCGTACAGCGCGCGTCCGTGGCGCAGCCAGGCCAGCGCGGCGCCGCCGATCGCGAACAGGGCCAGGCAGATCCAGACCGCGGCGGGGGCGCCGGACCACTCGCTCCTGCCCAGGTAGCGGAAGGACTCCGGGACGTCGGTGATCGACTTGCCCTCGGTGATGCCGATGTGGAGGCCGCGCAGCATGGTGAGCATGCCGAGCGTGGCGATGAAGCCGTTGACCCGGAGCCTGAGGATCAGGAAGCCGTTGATCACACCCACGACCAGGCCGACGAGCAGACAGAGCGGGATCGCGGACCAGGCCGGGAAGAGTTCCAGACCGGCGAAACGGCCGCCGTCCTCGGGCAGCACCAGCCACATGGCGACGACGGGCGCGATGCCGATCGTCGACTCCAGCGACAGGTCCATCCGGCCGCAGATCAGGATCAGCGCCTGGCCGAGCACCAGCAGGCTCAGCTCGGAGGACTGCTGGACGACGCTGATCAGGTTGTTGGAGGTGAGGAAGACCGGCGAGACGATGAACCCGATCACCATCAGCACCAGGATCACCGGCACCAGGGAGAAGTCGCTCCACCGGATCAGCGCCAGGCGGCCGCGCGGGCCGGTGCCCTTCGCCCCGCTCGTGATGCCGTCGTCGGCGACGGACGGCTGTATCGTCCCGGTCATTCCCTTTCCCCCACACCTTCCATGGCGGCGACGAGTTCCCCGTCGGTCCACCCGCTTGCGAACGTCGCGACGACCCGCCCGTGGAACAGGGCGAGCACCCGGTCGCACACCCGGAGGTCGTCCAGCTCGTCCGAGATGATCACTGCGGCGTTTCCCTCGTCGGCGACCCGCCGGACCACGCCCAACAGCGAGTCCTTGGACTTGATGTCCACTCCCGCGGTGGGCCGGACCGCGACCAGCACGCTCGGTTTCCGGGCGAGCGCGCGGGCGACCACCACCTTCTGCTGGTTGCCGCCGGAGAGTCCGGAGACGGGCTGCTCGGGCCCCTGGGTCTTGATGTCCAGGGAGTCGATCATCGACCGGGCGAACCGCCGGGTGCGGGAGGGCAGTACGGTCCCCCACGGGCCCAGCTGGTCGGTGACCGTGAGGGTGGCGTTCTCGGCGACGCTCCGGTCCAGCACGAGCCCCTGGTCGTGACGGTCCTCGGGGATGTACCCGATTCCGGCGTCCAGGGCGTGCGGCACGCTGCCCGGCCGTACGACGCCGCCGTGCACGGAGACCGTGCCACCGGAAGCCTTGCGCATCCCGGCCAGCGTCTCGCCGAGCGCGGTGTTGCCGCTGGCCGCCGAACCGGCGAGGCCGAGCACCTCACCGGGCCGTACCTGGAGGTCGATCGCCTCGAACTCGCCCGCCAGTGAGAGCCGTTCGGTACGCAGCACCGGGTCGGCCGACTCGTCGGCCGCGCCCGCCGCGGCGGCGTGCCAGGCACCCGCGACGCGGCCCCGCTCCCCCGTCATGGCCGCCACCAGATCGGCCTTGCCGATGTCGGCGACCGGGGTGGTCAGCACATGGCGGGCGTCCCGGTAGACGGTGACCGCGGTGCACAGCTCGTACACCTCCTGGAGGTGGTGGGAGATGAACAGGAAGGCCACTCCCTGGCCCTGGAGTTCCCGCAGCTTGTCGAAGAGCCGCCCGATGCCCCGGGCGTCGAGCTGCGCGGTCGGCTCGTCCAGGACGATCAGCCGGGCGCCGAACGACAGCGCCCGCGCGATCTCCACGAACTGCCGCTGCTCCACGGCGAGATCCCGGGCCCGCGCGTCGGGGTCGACCCGCACCCCGTACTCGGCCAGCAGCGTCTCCGCGCGTCTGCGGAGCCTGCCCCAGCTGATCCAGCGGGCCTTGTCGTCGAACCGGTTGAGGAAGAGGTTCTCGGCGACGGTCAGATCCGGGACGACCATGGACTTCTGGTAGACGCAGGCGATCCTGGACTGCCAGGCCGTGGTGTCCCCGAAGGCGGGCGCGGGCTCCCCGCCGAAGGTCACCGCTCCCCCGTCCGCCCGGTGGAGTCCGGTGAGGACGCCGACCAGGGTGGACTTGCCCGCGCCGTTGCGCCCGACGAGCGCGTGGGACTCGCCGGGCCGGACGGTGAGTCCGACGCCGTCGAGCGCCACGGTGGGCCCGAAGCGTTTGACGATGCCCGTCGCCCGTACCGCCGGTGGTGGTGCCTGGTTCATGGCAGGCTCACTTCTCCAGCTGGTTGGCCCACAGCTTCGGGTCGTCGACGTTCTCCTTGGTCACCAGGGGTGCCGGGAGCTGGTCCTCGTAGCCGCCCGGGATCTTGATGATGTGGGAGCCGTGGTCGGTCGGGCCCTCCTCGAAGGTCTTGCCGTCCAGGGCCGCCTCGGCGTAGTACAGGGCGTACTTCGCGTACAGGTCGGCGGGCTGGGAGATCGTCGCGTCGATCTTCCCGGCCTTGATGGCGTCGAACTCCTCCGGGATGCCGTCGTTGGAGATGATCGTGATGTGACCGGGCGCACCGGCCGGCTTCAGCAGCTTCTTCTGTTCCAGCAGGGCGAGCGTGGGCTGGAGGAAGACCCCGCCGGCCTGCATGTAGATGCCGTTGATGTCGGGGTGCGCGGCCAGCGTCGACTGGAGCTTGGCGGAGGCGACGTCGCCCTTCCAGTCGGTGGCCAGCTCGAAGACCTCGATGCCGGGGAAGTCCTTGTCCATGCAGGCCTTGAAGGCCTGGGAGCGGTCGCGCCCGTTGATCGAGGACAGGTCGCCCTGGAATTCGACGACCTTGCCCTTGCCTCCCAGCTGTTCGCCGAGGTACTTGCAGGCGTTGGCCCCGTACGCCTTGTTGTCGGCGCGCACCACCATGTAGACGCTGCCCTTGTCGGGGCGGGTGTCGACGCTGATGACGGGGATCTTCTTCTCGTTCAGCGTGTTGAGCGTCTCGGCTATCGCACCGGTGTCCTGCGGGGCCATCACGACGGCCTTCGCACCCTGGTCGGTGAACGTCCGGACATTGGCGACGAGCTTGCCGATGTCGTTCTGCGAGTTGGTCAGCGGCAGCGCCTTCACCTCGCCGCCCTTGACGCCCTGTTCCACGTACTGCTGGTAGGAGTTCCAGAAGTCGCTGTCGCTGCGCGGCAGATCGATGCCCACCTTTCCGCCCCCGTACCCGCTGTCGGCGGAGTCGCGGTTGCAGCCGGCAAGGGCTGTGACGGCCAGCAGTACGGCGCAGGCCGCCGCACTCGTCGTACGCACTCTCATGGGTCCCGTCCTTCGTGGAGTACCGGATCGGAGCATTTCGGCGGTGCGGGATGGGGCGGCTCGTGCGGTGTCCCGGGGCGCGGTGGTCACTTCCGTACGGTGGTCACGGGGGTCGTGCGGTGGCGCGGGTCCGTGCGGGACCGCTGCTGTCAGGCGTCGGCGGGGCGCAGCCTCAGGCCCTGCATCCCGCCGTCGACGGCGAGTGCGGTGCCCGTGACGGAGGCGGCGGACGGGCTCGCCAGATAGACGATGGCGGCGGCGACCTCGTCGGCCGAGACCAGTCTGCCGAGCGGCTGGCGGGCGTTGAGCGCGGCGCGTTCGGCGTCCGGGTCATCGGCCTGCCCCAGCAGCCGGCCGATCCACGGGGTGTCCGCGGTGCCGGGGTTGACGCAGTTGACGCGGACTCCTTCGCGCACGTGGTCGGCGGCCATGGCGAGGGTCAGCGAGAGCACCGCGCCCTTGCTCGCGCTGTACAGGGCGCGCTGGGGCAGTCCGGCGGTGGCGGCGATCGAGCAGGTCTGGGTGATCGAGACGGAGCCCGGCCGGGCGGCGGCCGCGCGGCGCAGATGGGGCAGCGCGTGACGGGCGGTGCGGACCATGCCGAGGACGTTGATGTCCAGCACCCGGGTCCACTCGTCGTCGGCGTTGTCCTCGACGGTGCCGACGGAGCCGATCCCGGCGTTGGAGACGAGGGTGTGCAGGGCGCCGAGTTCGGCGGCGGCCCGGTCCACGGCGTCGCGCACGGCCGCGTCGTCCCTCACGTCGGCCTGGAGCGCGAGCGCTCCGGCGGGTGCGCCCGCGGTCTCCCGGTCGAGGACGGCGACCTGTGCGCCGCGCTCCAGGAGCATGGCCGCCACGGCGGCCCCGATCCCGGAGGCACCGCCTGTCACCAGGGCGGACATCCCGTCGAAGTCCTGTGTGCCGGTCATCGGTCGGCCTCCTGAGGCGTAAGGCGGGCCTGCCAGACGGGGCCCTGCGGGTAGCGGTGTTCAGCGATCGACCGGGGGAGCATCCGGGCGGAGAAGCCCGGTGCGCGCGGCGCGACGTAGCGGCCGTCCTTGAGGACGGTGGGGTCGGCGAAGTGCTCGTGGAGATGGTCGACGTACTCGATCACGCGGTCCTCCCAGGTTCCGGAGACCGCCACATAGTCGAACATCGAGAGGTGCTGGACCAGTTCGCACAGTCCGACACCGCCGGCGTGCGGGCAGACGGGCACCTGGTACTTGGCGGCGAGCAGCAGGATCGCCAGGTTCTCGTTGACGCCCGCGACGCGTGCCGCGTCGATCTGGACGAAGTCGACGGCGCCGGCCTGGAGGAGCTGCTTGAACACGACGCGGTTGGCGACGTGTTCGCCGGTGGCGACCTTGACGGACTGTCCGGCGCGCACGGCGGCGTGGCCGAGGATGTCGTCGGGGCTGGTCGGCTCCTCGATCCAGTGCGGGTCGTAGGGCGCGAGCGCGCTCATCCAGGCCACCGCGTCCGCGACGTCCCAGCGCTGGTTGGCGTCGACGGCGATCCGGACGCCGGGGCCGACGGCCTCGCGGGCGATGGCGAGTCTGCGGATGTCGTCGTCCAGGTCGCCGCCGACCTTCAGCTTGATCTGGCCGAAGCCGTCGGCGACGGCCTCCCGGGCGAGCTTGGCGAGCTTCTCGTCGGAGTAGCCCAGCCAGCCCGGCGAGGTGGTGTACGCCGGGTAGCCCCGGTCGAGGAGCCGCTCGGTGCGCTCGGCGCGGCCCGGTTCGGCGGCCCGCAGGATCGCGAGGGCCTCCTCGGGGGTGAGCGCGTCCGTGAGGTAGCGGAAGTCGACGAGGGAGACCAGTTCCTCGGGCGTCATCCCGGCGAGGAACTGCCAGACGGGCAGGCCGGCCGCGGTGGCCGCCAGGTCCCACGCCGCGTTGACGACCGCGCCGGCCGCCATGTGCATCACGCCCTTCTCCGGGCCCAGCCAGCGCAGTTGCGAGTCGTGGGTGAGATCGCGGTACAGCGCGGCGAGGTCGGCGGCGGTACGGGGGGCGGGACGCCCCACCACGTAGGGGCGCAGTGCCTCGATGGCGGCGGCCATGACCTCGTTGCCGCGTCCGATGGTGAAACAGAAGCCATGTCCCTCGATACCCGCGCCGTCACTGCCGGGCAGGTCCGTGCGCAGGACGACGTAGGCGGCGGAGTAGTCCGGGTCGGGGTTCATGGCGTCCGAGCCGTCCAACTGTTCCGAGGTGGGAAAACGGATGTCGTGGACCTCGAAATCCGTGACGGTCTGACTCATGTGCGCCCCCCAGGGCAAATAACATCGGATCTCTGGTGTGGTCATCCGATGTATAGCGCCGTACAGGGGCAGGCGTCCAGGGTTGAGGGGAAATTCCGTCATACAGCTCGGATGAATCCAGGGGCTGATGCCCTGATTCGACCGTTGATGCACCCCTCAGTGGCAAGGTTCACCCACCCGTGCAAAGAGGCTGCTGCAGGAGGGGGGCCAACCCGTAAGGTTGCTCCGTACACAAGAAGACTTCGGAAGGAGGCCTGGGTGATCGAGCTCGAGGGGGTACCCGAGCTGATCGACCCGGTCATGGTGGCCGCGTTCGAGGGCTGGAACGACGCCGGTGACGCCGCCTCCACAGCGGTCGGACATCTGGACCGGGAATGGAAGGGCGAGGTGTTCGCGGCGCTCGACGCCGAGGACTACTACGACTTCCAGGTCAACCGGCCCACGGTGTGGCTGGACGGCGGGGTGCGCAAGATCACCTGGCCCACCACCCGGCTCTCCGTGGTCCGCGTCGGCGGGGAGAAACCCCGCGACCTGGTCCTGGTCCGCGGCATCGAACCGTCGATGCGCTGGCGCTCGTTCTGCAACGAGATCCTGGGTTACGCCCATGAGCTGGGCGTCGAGATGGTCGTCATCCTCGGCGCGCTGCTGGGCGACACCCCGCATACCAGGCCGGTACCGGTCAGCGGCGTCACCTCGGACCCGGATCTGGCCAGGACCATGGACCTGGAGGAGACCCGGTACGAAGGCCCGACAGGCATCGTCGGCATCCTCCAGGAAGCCTGCACCCATGCGGGCGTGCCCGCGGTGAGCCTGTGGGCGGCGGTGCCGCACTATGTGTCGCAGCCGCCCAACCCCAAGGCGACGCTGGCGCTGCTGAACCGCCTCGAAGACCTGATCGGCCTGCGGATCCCGCTGGGTGAACTGCCCGAGGACGCCCGCGCCTGGCAGCTCGGCGTCGATCAGCTGGCCGCCGAGGACAGCGAGGTCGCGGAGTACGTCCAGACGCTGGAGGAGGCCCGGGACACCGCGGAGCTGCCCGAGGCGTCCGGCGAGGCCATCGCCCGGGAGTTCGAGCGCTATCTGCGGCGCCGGGACGGCGGCCCGGGACAGGCGCCCGGCGGCCATGCCACGGAGTCCGGGGATGCCTCGTACCTGCGGGACACCTCCTCCGGCCGCGCCAGACCCCCCAGACCACCGCGGCCGGAAACAGGCCTCGAGAACACCCCCGGCGCCCCGCCGCAGGACGGTTCCACGCCCTCGTCCTCCGACAAGGACGGCGGACCGGACGAAAACCCGGACGAAACATCCGAGGATTCGTCCGAGGACTGATCCGAGGACCGATTCGAGGGCCGATCGGCGGCAGCAGGCCTCGGCACCGTCCGGGGACAAGGGCGGGCACGCGGCGCGCGACGGGCGGAAACGACGGCCGGCCCCGGACTTCGGGAAGAAGTCCGGGGCCGGCCGTCGTGAACGGATCGAGCGGTGGGTGACGGCACCGAGGCCTGGGGCGTGTGTCGAAAGTCCCGCCCGGCTCGCGACGCCCGGCACGCACGCTCGCCGCGTTGTCCGCGTTGCTGGAGTGTTCTCGTACGTCCGGTACGAGAACACTCCTCCGCCTTGCGATCGCACGCACCGGACGCCGTGAGCCCCGCCCTTCGGGCGGACGGCGCCACTTTCGGCACCGCCCTAGAGCGCGACGCCCAGCAGTGCGTCGACGGTGCGCGAGACGAGCCCCGGCGCGCTCTCGTCCGTACCGCCCTCGGCAACGGCCAGCGCGGCCCAGCGGTCCACCGCGGCGAGCGCCGCGGGGGCGTCCAGGTCATCGGCGAGGGCCTCGCGGACCTCCTCGACCAGGCCGTCCGCGGACGGCCCGTCGGGGCGGGAGACGGCGGCACGCCAACGGCCCACGCGCTCCACGGCGTCGGTGAGCACCTGGCCGGTCCACTCCCAGTCGGCCCGGTAGTGGTGCGCGAGCAGGGCCAGCCGGATGGCGGCCGGGTCCACGCCCTCGCGGCGCAGCGCGGAGACGAACACCAGGTTGCCCCGGGACTTGGACATCTTCTCGCCGTCCAGCGCGACCATGCCGGCGTGGACGTAGGCCTGGGCGAACGGGTGCTCGCCGGTCAGTACCTGGGCGTGCGAGGCGCCCATCTCGTGGTGCGGGAAGGCCAGGTCGGAACCGCCGCCCTGAACGTCGAAGCCCATTCCCAGATGGTCCAGCGCGATGGCCACACACTCGATGTGCCAGCCGGGCCGGCCGCGGCCGAGCGAGGCCCCGTCCCAGCTCGGCTCGCCCTCACGGGCGGCCATCCAGAGCATCGGGTCGAGGGGGTTCTTCTTGCCGGGGCGCTCCGGGTCGCCGCCGCGTTCGGCGGAGAGCAGGCGCATCGCCTCGGCGTCGAGGTTCGAGACCTCGCCGAAGTGCGGGTCGGCCTCGACGGAGAAGTACACATCGCCTTCGAGTTCGTAGGCGGCGCCCGCGTCCCGGAGGCGTTCGACGAGCGGGACGATGCCGGGTATCGCCTCCACCGCGCCGATGTAGTGCTTCGGCGGGAGCATGCGCAGGGCGGTCATGTCCTCCCGGAAGAGGGCCGTCTCGCGCTCCGCGAGCTCGGTCCAGTCCTGACCGTCGCGCACGGCCCGCTCCAGCAGAGGATCATCCACGTCGGTCACGTTCTGGACGTAGTGAACCTGCCGCTTGGTGTCGAGCCACACGCGCTGAACGAGGTCGAACGCGTTGTAGGTCGCCGCATGACCCATATGGGTCGCGTCGTACGGCGTGATGCCGCAGACGTAGATGCGGGCGACGGGACCGGGGTCAAGGGTGATCCGTCCGCCGGTCGCGGTGTCGTGGATCCGAAGGTCGCGGCCCTTGCCAGGCAGGGCGGGGACCTCAGAAGCGGGCCAGGCATGCATGTCATGAGCGTAACCGGACGATGCTTCCGGATACGAACCGGATAGGGGAACGTGGCCGAAGAGGCGGTCTTGCGCGGACGGGACGGTTCGTCTACCGGTCCCGGGACGGTCCGTTCCCGGCTGTCACACCGGCGGCCACGGAATCGCCGGCCACGCCCCGCTGGGCTCCGGATGCCGCCCCGCCGTACGCAGCCCCGCGACCCGCCCCCGCAGCGCCTCCAGCTCGGCCCCTGTGACGAGTCCGGCCAGACGGGTGGCCAGCGCCGCGCCCGGCGCGAGCTCCGCGGCCAGCAGACCGAGCACCTCCACGGCCTCGGCCGTCAGGGGCTCCCCGGCCCACCCCCACAGCAGCGTCCGCAGCTTGTCGTCCGCGTTGAACGTGACGCCGTGGTCGATGCCGTACAGCCGCCCGCCGGGCGCGGGCAGCAGGTGCCCGCCCTTGCGGTCACCGTTGTTGATCACCGCGTCGAGGACCGCCAGCCGCCGCAGCCGCGGGTCGTCCGCGTGCACCAGCAGCGCCGTCCGGCCCTCCCCCACCTCGGCGAAGCCCACGGCCTTCCAGCCCTCCCCGGGCTCCTCGGACTCGACGAGCGCGAGCAGCGACGGCTCCGCCTCGCCCCCGGGGGTCTCGATCCACAGCTGGCACATGCCCCGGCCGTACGGTCCGTCGCGCAGCACCGTGGGCGGGACGAGTCCCCACCCGGTCGCCTCGGAGACCTCGTAGGCGGCCACCTCGCGCTGGGCGAGCGTCCCGTCGGGGAAGTCCCAGAGCGGCTGCTCCCCGGCGACGGGCTTGTAGACGCAGGTGCGCTCCTCGCCCTCGTACGCGACCGTGCAGTGGAGCACCGCGTTGGACGCGCCGCGGACCTGTCCCAGGACCGTGAGCCGCCCCTCGGTGAGCAGGGTGAGCAAATCGGTGTCCGTCAGGCCCCGCGACGGTATCCGTTCTGGCGCGGGCATACGTGTCCTTCCGGATCGAGCGGCAGACTGCACAGCGGGCACGGCGGGCGGCCGGCGTTCACGACATCCAGCGCCCGCTTGGCGAAGGCGCGCGCCTGGGCGCCGCTCAGCCGGACGCGCAGCATCGGCGGTCCGTTCTCCTCGTCCTGCAGAAGCCGTTCCTCGGCCTCCGCGAGGTCGTCCTCGGAGTCGGCGTCCAGTTCGACGAGGGCCTGCGCCTCGACGATCATGCGCTGCTCCTCACCGTCCCAGGCCAGCGCCATCGTGCCGACCCGGAACTCCTCCTCGACGGGTGCGTCGAGGGGTGCGGTGTCGGCGATGTCCGTGGGGGCCACGGCGGGCACCGGCGAGTTGCCGCCGGTCCGCCGTACGACCTCGTCGAGCAGTTCGTCGATCCGCTCGGCCAGGGCGGCTACCTGGGTCTTCTCCAGCGCCACGCTGGTGACCCGGCCGCTCGACGACGCCTGGAGGAAAAACGTACGGCGGCCAGGCAGCCCGACCGTACCGGCCACGAACCGGTCCGGCGGGTCGTACAGGAACACCTGACGGGACACGTCCTGTCTCCCTTGAGAATTGACGGCGGATGAGGGGCGCCTACGGCGCGTCCACCCTACTGTGCGGAGCGATCACGGCGCCCCCGCGCCGCCCCCGACCGCCGCGTCCGCCGAACCGTCTCCGCCGGGTGACGCCGAGGCGTCCGCCCCGGCGGTCCGTTCGCGCGGTGCCAGCGGGGCGAGGTCGCCGGTGTCGCCGAGCCTGAGGAGGAAGGGGCGCAGCCGTGTGTAGCGGATCGCCGTGACCGAGCAGGGGTCGGCGTGGATGCGCTGGAACAGGTCCAGATGCATGCCGAGCGCATCGGCGACGAGTGCCTTGATGATGTCGCCGTGCGAGCACATCACATACGTCGCGTCATCGCCGTGCTCCGCCTCGATGCGGGCGTTCCAGTCCCGTACGGCGTCCACGGCGCGGGCCTGCATGGCCCGCATGGACTCACCGCCGGGGAACGCCGCGGCGGAGGGGTGCTGCTGCACGACGGTCATCAGCGGCTCGTCGGAGAGCTCCGCGAGCTTGCGCCCCGACCAGTCCCCGTAGTCGCACTCGCTGATCCGCTCCTCGGTGTGCAGGGGAAGGCCGGGGCGGGCGTCGAGCAGCGGCTGGAGCGTCTGGCGGCAGCGCTGCAGGGGGCTGCAGACGGCGGCGGCGAGCGTGAGCGCGGACATCCGTCCGGGGAGTGCGGCGGCCTGCTCGGCACCGCGTTCGTCGAGGGAGACACCGGGGGTGCGGCCCGCGAGCACTCCGGCCGTGTTGGCGGTGGAGCGTCCGTGGCGTACGAGGATCAGCGTGGGCATACGGGCCAGGGTAGATGGCCCGGCAAAGGTGCACAGCGGGCGGCGGCAGGGAAGAATGCCCGCCGTGATCGTGGACGGTGCCATCTGCGCTATGGCCCATAACCAGGAAGTATGTCCCGAATGATCGTGGACTGTGCCATCTATCGAGACGGGCGCCGTACCGACGGCCCCGCCGACTTCTCCGACGCGCTCGACGAGGCGCGGGCCACCGGGGACGCCTTCCTCTGGATCGGGCTGCACGAGCCGACCGAGAAGGAGTTCGACCTGGTCAGCCACGAGTTCGGGCTGCACCCGCTGGCGGTGGAGGACGCGCTGAGCGCGCACCAGCGGCCCAAGCTGGAGGTGTACGACGACTCGCTGTTCGCGGTCATCAAGCCGATCGTCTACGAACCCGAGAGCGACACGGTCAGCGCCGATGAGCTGATGGTCTTCATGGGCGACTCGTTCGTGGTGACGGTCCGGCACGGCGAGGGCGCCCCGCTGGCGGCCGTCCGCCGCCGTCTGGAGGCCGAGCCCGAGGTGCTCAAGCACGGCCCCACGGCGGTGCTGTACGCGGTCAGCGACGCGGTCGTGGACCACTACATCGATGTCGCGGCCGAGCTCCAGGTCGACCTGGAGGAGCTGGAGACCCAGGTGTTCGCACCGAGCGGAAGCGGCAACTCCAAGAACACCGCGGCCGAGATCTACACGTTCAAGCGCCAGGTGCTGGAGTTCCGCCGGGCGAGCGGGCCGCTGGCGGTACCGATGTCCCGGCTGGCCGGCGCGGGGGTGCCGTTCGTGCACGAGCACTCCCAGCCGTTCTTCCGCGATGTCGCCGACCACCTGACGCGCGCCAACGAGCAGGTGGAAGGCCTGGACCGGCTCCTCTCGGACATTCTGTCGGCGCACCTGGCGCAGATGGGCGTGCGGCAGAACGACGACATGCGCAAGATCTCCGCCTGGGCCGCCATGGCCGCCGTCCCGACGATGGTGGCGGGCATCTACGGCATGAACTTCGACCACATGCCGGAGCTGCACTGGGCGTGGACCTATCCGGTGGTGGTCGGGCTGATGGCCTGCGCGGTGATCGGCCTGTACCGCCAGTTCAAGCGGCGCGGCTGGCTCTGAGCGTGGCGGCCGGCCCGGAGCGTCGGGGAGCGGCCCGGAGCGGTCCGGGCCGGGCGGGGGCCGCCGGGCTCACGCGTACTCGGCTTCCGCGACCGCCGGGCCGCCGAGCGCGTCACGCCGCTCGGGCGGTGTCAGGCTCACCATGCGCCGCCAGCCGACGAGACGCTCGTACGCGTACATCGCGTGGATACCCGCCGCCAGCACGGCGGCCTTGGCGCGGGGCCAGCGCAGTACCCGGCCCATGTGCGCCATCACCGCGAGGCTGACGTCGCGGTAGACCCGGATCTCGGACAGCGCGCACTCCCGCAGGGTGCGCTGGATCGTACGGCCGTGTCCGGCGCGGGCGAGGCGGAGCAGTTCCTCGTGGCAGTACGCGAGGTGGTTGTCCTCGTCGTTGGAGATCATCTTCACCGCGCGGCCGATATCGGGGTCGTCGGCGAAGTACCTGCACAGCAGCCGCATCTGCTCCGAGGCCCGCTGCTCGGTGACCCTGCTGTGGGCCAGATAGGTGATGATGTCGCGCTCGGAGAGCGGCTCCTCCCGCTTGAGGCGGCCGTGCGCGAGGCCGATGCCGTTCCTCTCCAGGAGCATCGTGTAGTCGGTCTCCCCCGGGACCTCCACGGGCCGCAGTCCGCGCTTCTTCAGGAGCGCGTTGAAGATCCGGCCGTGCTTGTCCTCGTCGGCGCCGTGCCGGACGATCCTGGGAGCCAGCTCCCGCTGGCTCGCGGGGACGAGAGCGGCGATCCGGCCGTTCTCCCAGCCGCCCTGGGACTCCCCGCTGGCCGCGATGGAACAGAAGAGCCGGAAGGACTCGTCGTCGTCGAGTATCTCCTGGAACAGGCTTTTTGCCGAGAGCATCAATGCCACCTCCGTACGGGTGTCCGCAGAGGCAAAGTCAAGTGCGGTACGCGGCGCTCGGCAACCGGAGGAGGGCGCGACGGGGCGGGGGACGCGCCGCGTAACCGTCGGCCGCGCGGCGCGTTGTTCCGCGTGACGGCCGTGGCGGGGTCGACCCCGAGCCCCCACCACGGCCGTAGCGCCGCCCGGGGCTCCCGGGCGGCGTTACGGCGCCCCCGCGGTGCTCAGGCGAGGCCGGAGCGCTCCAGGGCGTCCGTGCCGGCGCGCAGGGCGGAGATCCGCTCGTCGAGGGTGAAGCCGGCCGGGGCGAGGGTGAGGGTGGTGACCCCGGCGGCGGCGTACGCCTGCATCCGCTCGGCGATCCGCTCCACCGGCCCGAGCAGCGTGGTCTGGTCGATGAGCCGGTGCGGTACGGCGGCGGCGGCGCCGCTCTTGTCGCCGGACAGGTACATGTCCTGGATCTCGGCGGCTTCCTTCTCGTACCCCATGCGCTGGGCGAGCCGGTTGTAGAAGTTCTGCTTGCGGCTGCCCATGCCGCCGACGTAGAGCGCGGTGTACGGGCGGAACATGTCGGCCAGGCCGTTGATGTCGTCGCCGACGGCCAGCGGCAGGGTCGGGCAGACGTCGAAGCCGTCCATGGTCTTCCCGGCCTTCTCGCGGCCCGCCCGCAGGTGCCGCACCGCGGTGTCCTCCAGGTGCTCGGCGGACGGGAAGATCAGCAGGGCGCCGTCGGCGATCTCGCCGGTCTGCTCCAGGTTCTTCGGTCCGATGGCCGCGATGTAGAGCGGGATGTGCTCGCGCTGCGGGTGGACGGTGAGCTTGAGCGGCTTGCCCGGACCGTCCGGCAGCGGCAGCGTCCAGTGCAGGCCCTCGTAGCTGAGACGCTCGCGGGACATCGCCCTGCGGACGATCTCGACGTACTCACGGGTGCGGGCCAGCGGTTTGTCGAACTTGACGCCGTACCAGCCCTCGGAGACCTGCGGGCCCGACACCCCGAGGCCGAGCCGGAAGCGGCCACCGGAGAGCGAGTCGAGGGTGGCCGCGGTCATCGCCGTCATGGCGGGCTGACGGGCCGGGATCTGCAGGATCGCGGAGCCGACGTCGATGGACTCCGTCTGCGCGGCGACCCAGGCCAGGACGGTGGGCGCGTCGGACCCGTAGGCCTCGGCGGCCCAGCACACGTCGTAACCGAGCCGGTCGGCCTCCTGGGCGACGGCGAGGTTGTCGCCGTCCATGCCCGCGCCCCAGTAACCGAGATTGATGCCGAGCCGCATAACCGCTCCCCTTACTGATCAGTAACGTCCCTGTGGTCCGGACTCTAGCGCGCGTCACGGCGTTCCGGCAGGCCAAGGGCTGCCCCGTCATCCCTGGCGGATCAGCGCGCGGCGTCGGATGCGGTGCTTCGCAAGGTGGAGGGAGGCCCGCATACCGGATGTATGCGGGCGTTCCGACAACGCGGCGAGGTGCCGTAGCTGTCGTCGTGCGCCCGCCAGGGATGACGGGACAGCCCTTAGGCGGCCCATCGGTTGTCCACAGGCCTCCACTCCGTGGGGCCATGGCCAGTAATCTCAGCGCCCATGGAGCAGAGGCAACTCGGCCGTACCGGCCTACGCGTGTCCCGGATCGGGCTCGGCACCCTCACCTGGGGCCGGGACACCGACGAGCACGACGCCGCCGACCAGCTGAAGGCCTTCTGGGACGCGGGTGGCACCCTGGTCGACACCGCCGATGTGTACGGGGGCGGGGAGGCCGAGTATCTGCTCGGGCAGCTCGTGGACACCCTCGTGCCCCGGCAGGATCTGGTCATCGCGACGAAGGCGGGCAGCGTCCCCGATCCCTACCGCCGCTTCGACGGATCGCGCGGCCATCTGCTGGCCGCGCTCGACGCCTCGCTGGAACGGCTCGGGACGGACCACGTGGACCTGTGGCAGGTCCATGCCTTCGATCCGGCGACCCCGCTGGAGGAGACCCTGCAGGCGGTGGACCTGGCGGTGTCGTCCGGCCGCGTCCGGTACGCGGGCGTGTCGAACTTCTGCGGCTGGCAGCTGGCCAAGGCGGCCACCTGGCAGCTCGCCTCACCCGGCGTACGCACCCGGCTGGCCAGCACGCAGATGGAGTACTCGCTGCTCCAGCGCGGCATCGAGCGGGAGGTGCTGCCGGCCGCGCTGGACCTCGGGGTGGGCCTGCTGCCCTCGTCCCCGCTGGGCCGCGGGGTGCTGACCGGCAAGTACCGGCTGGGCACCCCGTCCGGCTCCCGGGGCGCCTCCGATCAGCTGGCCCCCTTCGTCGAGCCCTATCTCGACGACGCGGCGAGCCGGATCGTCGACGCGGTGGCGACGGCGGCGGACGGTCTGGCCACGACGGCGCTCCAGGTGTCGCTGGCCTGGGTCCGGGACCGGCCCGGGGTGGCGGCCCCGATCATCGGCGCGCGCAACGCGCAGCAGCTCAGAGAGGCTTTGTCAGTGGAGGCGCTTAGTCTTCCTGACGAGATCTGCCAGGCGCTCGACGATGTGTCGGCGCCCGTGCACCGCTATCCCGACCAGGACTGGAGCACTCTGTGACTGCGCTTCCCCGGGGGGAAACCCCAGGCCCCTCGGCCGAGGACGGCCCGCCGGTGCCGGACGCCCCCGACACGCCGGACGGGGCGACGGGCGACGGGCCGGAAGCCGCCGCGGACGGGAGTGCCGAGGGCGACGGCGACGACGAGGCCGCCTCCGAAGCCGTGCCGGAGTCCGGCGGACCTGAGGCGCAAGCCCCGGACGACGGAACGGCCGAGGGGACGGCCGAGGGGACGGCCGAGGGGACGGCCGAGGGGACGGCCGACGAGAAGGCCGACGGGACGGAGGCCGCCGCCGGGGAGACGGCCGGTGCGGCGGAGGCCGCCGCCGCACCCTCCGAGGCGGAGGCCGAGCTCGCCGCCCAGCGCGAACTGCGGGAGCGGATCGAGAAGCGCAAGGCCGACAAGGCCGGCCCCATCCCGGCCGGTACGAAGCTCAGCGGCACCGCCGCCGATCTCCTCGCGGCCGTCCGGGCCGTCGAGAGCGGCGACAAGGCCGGCACCGCGTTCTTCGACTCCCCCGCCACGGCCCCCGCCCCCCGCCGCGCCGCCCCCGCCCCCACGCAGCCCACCGCGCCGCGCCCCCGGCCGTCCGGGCCCGCCCCCGCGGCACCGGGCGCGTCGCCCGGGGCGGCCGCATCGGTGCGGGCGCTGCTCACCGAGGGCGGGGCTCCCGAGGCGCTGGCCCGCCCGGCCGCCGAAACGCTGGGCGAGCAGGCCGCCGAGGCCCTGCGCGAGGACCCATGGCGGCTGCTCGCCGTCCCCGGGGTCGGCCCGGAGCAGGCGGACGGGTTCGCGCGGGCGCTGCTGGGCGCCGGATGCGGCCCGGACGACGAACGCAGGACGGCGGCACTGGTCGGCTGGCTGCTGGAGCGGGCGGCCCGCCAGGGCCACACGGCGCTGGACGCCGCGGACGTCCGGGCGGCACTCGCCGAGCGCGCGGTGGGCGACCCGGACGCGGCCGTGGAACACGCCGTCGCCGAGGGCGTCGTGCTGGTCTTCCAGGACGGCCTGGACGCGGCGGAGGCCGCGGACGAGCCCGGACCCGAGGACGGGGAGGACACGGAGGGCGGCGACGAGAGCCGCGCGGACCGGCAGGACGGCGCCGGTCAGGCTCCGGAGCCGGTCCAGGTGCTGCTGGGCCTCGACCGGTACGCACTGGCCGAGGAGAGCCTCGCCGACGGTCTGGCGCGGCTGGTCAACGCCTGCGAGAAGACCGCTGACTGGTCCGCAGCCGCGGCCGCCGCCCCGTCCCCTTCGGCGGCCGAGCTGATCCGTACGGCCGCCACCGGCGGTCTGGTCACCCACAGCGGCGGAGAGGCGGCCCGCGCCGAACCGGCGGCCCTGATCGCGGCGGCCCGGGGCCTGGGGCTGCGCGCCCTCGGCGCCACCCACAGCGAGGACGGCCGCGACAGGCTGGCCCGGTCGGTCGGCGACCCGCGGTCGGCCGTCACCGTCGCCGGGCTGCTCACCGGCGCCGAGGGCCCCGGGCGGGACGAGGACGGTGCGCTGGCCCTGGATCTGCTGGTCGTGCTGGACGCCCCGCAGCTGGACGTGGAGGCGGCGGCGATCCTGGTGGAGTCGCTCGCGGACGGCACCCGGCTGGTGTTGAGCGGCGACCCCGGTGTGCTGGGTTCGGCGGGCGCGGGCCGGGTGTTCGCGGATGTGCTGGCCGCGCGCGCGTGCCCGCAGGTCGTGTCCCGTACACCGGACCCGGGCCCGGTCGGCGAGCTGGTCTCCGGCATCGGCATCGGTGAGCTGAACCAGGTCGAGGCACCGGGCAAGGAGGTGGTGATCGTCCCCGTGCGCGATGCGGGCGAGGCGGTCCACCGCACCGTTCAGCTGGTCGCCGACTCGGTTCCGCGAGCCTTCGGCATCGCTTCCGCCGAGACCCAGGTGATCACCGTCGGGCATGGCGGCTCGGCGGGCACCCGGGCGTTGAACGCCGCGCTGAAGCAGCGTCTGAACCCGGGCCCCGGCCGGTTCGGCGGTTTCGATCCCGGCGACCGCGTCGTCCATGTCCCCGCACCCGGCCGGACCGTGCCCGGGGTGGTGCTCTCGGCCGACGCCGAGGGACTGCGCCTGGACTGCGCGGGCGTCCCCGTCGTCGTACCCCAGGACCGGGTGGAGTCGGCCGTGCGGCACGGCTGGGCGCTCAGTGCCCACCAGGCGGCCGGGATGCGCTGGCCCGCCGCGGTCGTCGTACTGCCCGGCGACGCCGCGCAGGGGCTCAGCCGCCCCTGGGTGTACACCGCCTTCAGCCGCGGGGAGCGGCATCTGTCCGTCGTGCACGGCGTGGACCAAGCGCTCGCGCACGCGGTCGCCCGGATCCCCGCCCAGGAGCGGACAACGCGGCTGCGCCCCCTGCTGGAGGCTCTGCCGACCCCCGGCGCCGCGTCCTGAGGGCTGTCCCGGCAGCACTGTGGCCCCCGGCTCACCGGGGGCCACGGTCGGCGGGAACTCACCGGTTGTTCAGGAGGTGCCTGCCGTCAGGTCGTCCAGGTCCTCGTCCAGCTCCTCCTCGTCGAAGACCGAGCTGACATCGAACCGGCACACCACGAGCTGGGGATCGGCGTGGTCGAACGGTGCCCCGAGCCATTCGCCCGGCTCGGGCGGCACGTCGGCGGCCGAGACCCAGAGCGTGGAGTCACCTTCCTCAAGGCCGAACTCCTTGTGCCGGGAGGCGATCTCGTCCGGTTCGTACTCACCGAAGAGCACGCCGAGCGCGGCATGGACGCTGGTGCCGACGACAGGGCCGTTCCCGGTGCCCAGGTCGTCCGACTCCAGATCTGCGAGGCGCTGTGCCTGAGCGAGCAGTCGCGGGGGTTCCACGACCGTGTAGTCGCGCCGGATCAGCACGCTCAGCGCGCCGGGCTCCCCGGGACCGGCATAGGGCGGCAGGGAGTCGTCCGCCCCGGGGATCTCGAAGGGGGTGACCTCGTCGTAGCGGTCGTAGAGGAGTTCGTCGTAGACCTCGGCCGCGGCGGCCAGTTCATTGAACGCGTCGTAGACGGCGGGGTCGTCGTCCCCGGTACGGCGTTCGACCGCGTCGAGGTGGTGGTCGAGCGCGGCTTTGACCGCTTCGGCGGCGGCACGTACCTCGGCAGCGGTGGGCTGCACAGCATCAGACATAGAGCAGACGCTATCCGTACCGGGGCTGTGCCCGCACAATAGATGCGATGCCGGAATACGAATTTATCGACGTGTACGTGCCGCGCGGGGTGTCCCGCAACGATGCGGCCCGACTGCTGACCGACCACGCCGAGTACGGGCACTGGGAGTTGGACCGCCTGACCCTGCGCCTCGACGGCAGCCGCAGAGTGCGGCTGCGCAGACGGATCATCCGTCAGATACGGGCCACCTGGTAACACGGAGCGGGCCCCGCGGATACGGGGCCCGCTCCGTTTCACCGTACGGTCCGCGACCGTCGCGGAGCCGCTACGCGGCGTTCCGGGAGCGGCGGTACAGCACGGATCCGACACCGGCCAGGAGCAGGCCCGCGCCCGCCGGGATCAGCAGGTCGAGCCCGCCGCCACCGGTCTGTGCGAGCTGCTCGCCGGGGTGGTTCTGCGCCTGCGGAGCGTTGGGCTCGGGCGGGCTGTTCACCGGCGGGGTGGGGGGCGTCTCCGGCGTGACGGGCACCTCCGGCCGCGGCGGGGTGATCCCGGCGCCGTTGCCGCAGCTGTTGCCGAAGGTGGGGTTGAGGAGCCCGCCGATGGTGACGCTGTTGCCGCAGGCGTTCACGGGGATGTCGATCGGCACCGCGACGTTGTTGCCGGACAGGAGCCCGGGGGACCCCTGCGCCGTGCCCTCCGCCGAGGCGCCGGGGGCACGGTGCTTCCCGCCGCCGGTCCCGCCGCCCGCTGTTCCGGCGTCACCGCCCGGCGCCTGCGCGGTGGTGCTGCCCGCCGCCGCGTGGTTGCCCGAGCCGCCGCTGTCGGCCGCACCGGCGTGCGACGCGGTCCCCGACGTGCCGTTCGCGCAGTCGTTGCCGAACGTCGGGTTCAGCAGTCCGCCCACGTTCACGGAGTTTCCGCACAGATTGACCGGTACCTCGACCGGAATCTGGACCGAATTCCCGGACAGCACCCCCGGGGAATTGGTCGCCGCGCCGTTCGCCCCGGCGTCGGCGTGTGCGTAGCCACCACTGAGCGCGAGCACTCCGCCCGCCGCCGCGATGGTGATCAGGCCTTTACGAGTGACCTGTCGCATAGGTTCGTTTCCTGCCTTCTGCCTTTCGAAATACCCCCGGACACGACCGTGCGAGGGCCGAATGCCGAGCGGCCCCGGAGTGCATGGCACGCACTCCGGGACCGGCCGGGCTCAAACCCTTACGGGTTGACGCACAACGTCACGCGTTGACGCAGGTGTTGCCGAAGGCGGGGTTCAGCAGGCCGATCACGGAGATCGTGTTGCCGCACAGGTTGATCGGCACGTGGACCGGAACCTGGACGACGTTGCCCGAGAGCACGCCGGGGCTGCCGACAGCGGCACCCTGGGCACCGGCGTCGGCGGCAGCCATACCCGCACCCGCGAGCACCAGACCACCGGTAGCAGCCGCGATTGCGACGACCTTCTTGATCATTATTCCTCCTCGTTGGAAATGCGGTCCCAGCCGCGGACCGCATCCCTTGTAACGAGAAGTGGTTAACGGGGCTACGAGTGGGCAACCCGTTTCACTCTTTCCGGTCACATACGCACACGCAGGCGAATACGTACCGGGGCTTCAGCAGTTGTCGATGAACCGGTCGAGCACCCGCACGCCGAACTGCAGACCGTCGACCGGCACCCGCTCGTCCACTCCGTGGAACATCCCGGCGAAGTCGAGCTCCGGCGGCAGCTTGAGCGGGGCGAAACCGAACCCCCGGATGCCCAGGTCGTCGAAGGACTTGGCGTCGGTGCCGGCCGAGAGCATGTACGGCACGGCCCGCGCGATCGGGTCCTCGGCGACCAGCGCCGTCTGCATCGCGTCGACGAGGGCACCGTCGAACGTCGTCTCCAGGGCCTTGTCCGCGTGCACGTCCTCACGCTTCACGTTGGGGCCGAGGATCCGGTCCAGGTCGGCCAGGAACTCCTCCTCGTACCCCGGCAGGAACCGGCCGTCCACATGGGCGGTCGCCTGTCCCGGAATGACGTTGACCTTGTAGCCCGCGCCGAGCTGGGTCGGGTTCGCGGTGTTCTGCAGCGAGGCGCCGATGAGCTTGGAGATACCGCCCAGCTTGGCGAGCGTCTCCTCCATGTTCTCGGGGTCCAGCTCCGTACCCAGGGCGTCCGAGAGCTCGTCGAGGAAGTGCCGCAGCGTCTTGGTCACCCGCACCGGGAACTTGTGCCGGCCCAGCCGCCCGACGGCCTCGGACAGCTCGGTGATGGCGTTGTCCTTGTGGATCATCGAGCCGTGGCCGGCGGTGCCGTCCACGGTCAGCTTCATCCAGTGCATGCCCTTCTGGGCCGTCTCGACGAGGTAGAGCCGCAGCTTCTCGTTGACGGTGAAGGAGAACCCGCCGACCTCGCTGATCGCCTCGTTGACCCCCTCGAACAGCCCGGGGTGGTTGTCGACCAGGTAGCGGGCGCCGTAGGTGCCGCCCGCCTCCTCGTCCGCGACGAAGGCCAGCACGATGTCGCGCGGGGGCTTGCGGCCGCTGCGCATGCGGTCACGGACGACCGCGAGGGTCATGGCGTCCATGTCCTTCATGTCGACGGCACCCCGGCCCCACACACAGCCGTCCGCGATCTCCCCCGAGAACGGGTCATGGGTCCAGTCGGCCGCGTTGGCCGGGACGACATCGGTGTGCCCGTGGATGAGCAGCGCGGGCCTCGACGGGTCCTCGCCCTCGATCCGGGCCACCGTGGAGGCACGGCCCTTGTGGGACTCGAAGATCTGCGGTTCGAGCCCGACCTCGGCGAGCTTCTCCGCGACGTACTCGGCGGCGAGCCGCTCACCGGGGCCCGAGTGGTCGCCGTAGTTGCTGGTGTCGATCCGGATCAGCTCACGGCAGAGGTCCACGACCTCGTCCTCGCCGGATACGGTCCGGGCCACGTTGGTCTCGCTCACACTGCTTCCTTCCGCTGTCGCTGTGGTGCTCCCCTTCATCCTCCCGCGCCCGCCCCGCACACCCAAGGGCACCCACCCCCCGTCATGCGCCGTTCACGCCTGCCGGTGCGTGATCGAGCACCCCCGATTGTTTGCTATGGTTTTCCACGTCGGAACGGGCCGGGCCCGCGAGACAGACACCTTGTCCGGGTGGCGGAATGGCAGACGCGCTAGCTTGAGGTGCTAGTGCCCTTTATCGGGCGTGGGGGTTCAAGTCCCCCCTCGGACACCACGCAGTACACCGATTATGGCCTTCATCGTGAACACGATGGAGGCCATTTCGCGCTGCGCGTCCGGGCGCACGGCGCCTCACGCACCGCAGCCCGCCGGGAGGACGCCCGCATGCCCCGTACGACCGCCGACAGCCGGCACCGCGCTCCCGCCGCCGCCCCGTCCGGCGCCCGCCGGTGAGGGGGCGCGGGAGGCCGCCCGCCGCACCGCTGGCGCAGCGGAACGGGGTCGATGCCGTGCGGGTGCGGCTGCCGGAGGACGCCGATGGCTCCTGGGCCACCGTCCGGGACCATCTGCTGGAGCGGTTCGCGGGGGCGATCGGGGCGGGGCGGGTGGCCGCGATGCTCGACGAGGGCCGGTTCGTGGGCGCGGACGGCGGTGCGGTGGGCGGCGACGAGCCGTACACCGCCGGGCGGCTGATCTGGTTCCACCGGGACTTCGCGCCGGAGGAGCCGGTGCCCTTCCCCGTCGGCGTCGTGTACCGCGACGCACACCTCGTCGTCGCCGACAAGCCGCACTTCCTGGCCACCACTCCCCGCGGCCGGCACATCACCGAGACCGCGGTGGCCCGGCTGCGCCGCGAGCTGGACCTGCCCGCGCTGCAGCCCGCCCACCGGCTGGACCGGCTGACCGCGGGGCTGGTGCTCCTCGTCGTGCGGCCCGGGGAGCGGGGCGCGTACCAGACGCTGTTCCGGGACCGGCTGGTGCGCAAGGAGTACGAGGCGGTGGCCCCGTACGATCCGTCGCTCGCCCTCCCCCGCACCGTACGGAGCCGGATCGTCAAGGAGCGGGGGGTGCTCGCCGCCCGGGAGGAACCGGGCGCGGCGAACAGCGAGAGCCGGATCGAGCTGCTGGGGCACCGGGGCGGGCTGGGCCGCTACCGGCTGCTGCCCGCCACCGGACGGACCCATCAGCTGCGGGTCCACATGAACAGCCTGGGCCTGCCGCTCGTGCACGATCCGCTCTACCCGGTGGTGGTGCCGGAGGGCACACCGGAGGACTGGACGCGTCCGCTCCAGCTGCTCGCCAGGACGCTGGAGTTCACCGACCCGGTCACGGGAGAACCGCGCCGCTTCGAGAGCGGGCTGCGGCTCTCAGCGTGGCCGGAGCGGTGAACGACGCGGTGAACGGAACGGTGTACGGCCCGGTCAGTGGCCGCGGGCGATCCACTCGTCCAGGTGCGGGGACTCCGCGCCGATGGTGGTGGAGCCGCCGTGTCCGGTACGGACGGTGGTCTCCGCGGGCAGGGCGAACAGCCGGTCCCTGATCGAGCCCACGATCGTCGGGAAGTGGGAGAACGAACGGCCGGTGGCGCCGGGCCCGCCCTGGAAGAGGGTGTCGCCGGTGAAGACGGTGGCGAGCCCGGGGGCGTACAGGCAGACCGCGCCCGGGGCGTGGCCCGGGGTGTGCAGGACCTTCAGGACCGTACCGGCGATCTCCAGCTCCTGTCCGTCGGCCAGTTCGCCGTCGGGCGCGCGGTCCGGGTGGGTCTGCTTCCACAGGGGCAGATCGTCCGGGTGCAGCAGGACCGGTGCGCCGGTGGCGGCGGCGAGGGCCGGGGCCGCGTCGATGTGGTCGTTGTGCGCGTGGGTGCAGATGACCGCGCGCAGCGTACGGCCGCCGAGCGCGGACAGGATGGCGTCGGCGTCGTGGGCGGCGTCGATGACGACCGCCTCGGTGTCGTCGCCGACGATCCAGACGTTGTTGTCGACGTCCCACTCGCCGCCGTCGAGGGCGAAGGTGCCGGAGGTGACGAGGTGGTCGATGCGGGCGGTCATCAGAAGACCACCACCGAGCGCAGGACGTCACCGTCGTGCATGCGGGCGAAGGCCTGCTCGATGTCGCCGATCCCGATGGTCTCGGTGACGAACGCGCCGAGGTCGATGCGGCCCTGCTGGTGCAGATCGATCAGCATGGGGAAGTCGCGCGAGGGCAGGCAGTCGCCGTACCAGGAGGACTTGAGGGAGCCGCCGCGCCCGAAGACGTCCAGGAGCGGCAGTTCGAGCTGCATCTCCGGGGTCGGAACGCCGACCAGGACGACCGTGCCGGCCAGGTCGCGGGCGTAGAAGGCCTGCTTGTACGTCTCCGGGCGGCCGACCGCCTCGATGACGACGTCGGCGCCGTTGCCGCCGGTCAGCGCGCGGATCGCCTCGACCGGGTCGGTGGCACGGGAGTTGACGGTGTGCGTGGCACCCATCTTCTTCGCCGTCTCCAGCTTCCGGTCGTCGATGTCCACGGCGATGATCTTCGCCGCGCCCGCCAGCCGGGCACCGGCGATGGCCGCGTCCCCGACGCCGCCGCAGCCGATGACGGCGACCGAGTCGCCGCGGCCGACCTCGCCGGTGTTGATGGCGGCGCCGATGCCCGCCATGACGCCGCAGCCGAGCAGTCCCGCGACGGCCGGGGACACCTCGGGGTCGACCTTGGTGCACTGGCCCGCGGCGACCAGGGTCTTCTCGGCGAACGCGCCGATGCCGAGGGCGGGCGACAGCTCGGTGCCGTCCAGCAGGGTCATCTTCTGCTTCGCGTTGTGGGTGTCGAAGCAGTACCAGGGCCGGCCGCGCTGACAGGCACGGCACTGTCCGCACACCGCGCGCCAGTTCAGGATGACGAAGTCGCCCGGCTCGACGTCCGTGACCCCGTCGCCGACGGACTCGACGATGCCCGCGGCCTCGTGGCCCAGCAGGAACGGGAAGTCGTCGTTGATGCCGCCCTGCTTGTAGTGCAGGTCGGTGTGGCAGACACCGCACGCCTGGATCTTCACCACGGCCTCACCGGGACCGGGGTCCGGGATCACGATCGTCTCGACCCGCACCGGCTCGTTCCTGCCCGGTGCGATGACCCCTTGCACCTGCTGCGCCATACCGTGGACTCCCTGTTTTCCGAATGAGGCTCTTGTGAAGATTGATCACGGACAACCGTACGCCTCATGAGGTGCCGCGGCGGCCCCGCGGAGCATCGCGCCCACGGGGCCGCCCGGCCGCGCCCCCGGGGGTCAGTCCTCCGCGTCGTGGACCTTCCGGCCGCCCACATAGGTGCGCAGCACACGGGTCGCGCCGATCTCGTCGGCCGGGCCGGCGTACGGGTCGCGGTCCAGGACGACCAGGTCGGCGAGGGCCCCGGCGCGGAGCGATCCGGTGTCGTCGAGGTGGTTCACATGGGCGGATCCCGCCGTGTACGCGGCGATGGCGGAGGTGAGCGTGATGCGCTGGCCGGGGAGGAAGGCGGGGCCTTCGCCGTCCGGTGTGATCCGGTTGACGGCGGTGTGGATGCCGTGGAGCGGATCGGCGCTGCTGACCGGCCAGTCGCTGCCCGCCGCGACGGTGGCGCCCGCGCTCAGGAGCGCGCCGAACGGATATTGCAGGGCGGCCCGCTCGGGGCCGAGGAAGGGGATGGTCAGCTCGTCCATCTGCGGTTCGTGCGCGGCCCAGAGGGGCTGGATGTTGGCCGTGGCGCCGAGTTCCCGGAAGCGGGGGATGTCGTCCGGGTGGACGACCTGGAGGTGGGCGAGGTGGGGGCGGGTGTCGCTGCGCCCGTTGGCGGCGCGGGCGGCCTCCACCGCGTCCAGTGCCTCGCGTACGGCGCGGTCGCCGAGCGCGTGGAAGTGGGCCTGGAAGCCGAGGGCGTCGAGTTCGGTGACGTATCCGCGCAGTGCCACGGGGTCGATGAAGCTGGTGCCGCTGTTCGCGGTGGCGCAGCCGCAGGCGTCGAGGTACGGGGTGAGGAGTGCGGCCGTGCCGGTCTCGGCGACCCCGTCCTGCATGATCTTCACGGAGCCGGCCCGGAACCGGCCGGCGCTCAGCTCCGCCCGCCTGGCGACCAGTTCGGGGATCTGCTCGGCGCCCCGCTCGCGGTCCCACCAGAGGGCGCCGGCGACCCGGGCGGTGAGCGATCCGTCCCGCGCGGCGGTGAGATAGGCGTCGGCGGCGTCGTCCATCGAGCCGTAGGAGCCGACGATGGCGTCCTGCCAGGCGGTGATGCCGTATCCGTGGAGGATCCGCTGGGCGCGCAGCAGTGCGGCGAGCCGGTCGGCGGGGGTGGAGCGCGGGGTGAGACGGGCGACCAGGTCCATGGCGCCCTCCTGGAGCAGTCCGGTGGGCTCGCCCCGTCCGTCGCGCTCGATGCGTCCGTCGGCCGGTTCGGGGCTGTCCCGGGTGACGCCGGCGAGTTCCAGGGCGCGGGTGTTGACCCAGGCTCCGTGGTGGTCGCGGTTGACCAGGTGGACGGGGCGGTCGGGTACGACCGCGTCGAGCAGGTCCCTGGTCGGGGCCCCGCCTTCGAAGGCGTCCATGGACCAGCCGCCGCCGGTGATCCATTCCTGTTCGGGCAGCCGGTCGGCGTAGGCGCGTACGGCGGCGATGGTGTCCGCCGCCGTACGGGTGTCCGTGAGATCGCACTGCGCGAGTTCCAGTCCGGCGGTGACCGGGTGGATGTGGGCGTCCTGGAAGCCGGGGACGAGCAGGCGCCCGGCGAGATCGACGACCTCGGTCCGGGGGCCGATGAGTTCACGGACCTCGTCGTGGCCGACGGCGGTGATCCGGTCGCCGGTGACGGCGAGGGTGGTGGCGCGGGTGCGGGCCGGGTCCATCGTGAGGACGGGGCCGCCGGTGAGGACGAGGTCGGCGGGTGCGTGGCGCATGGGTGGTTCCGTTTCGGTCCGTTGGGGTGCGGGGTGGGGTGCGGTGCGCTGTCAGGCAGCTTCCGCGACGGCCGGTGCGACGGAGCGGCCGGTGACGAAGTACGGGGACTTCCGTACCCACTTGGCCCAGGCCGCCGCGATCACGCCGGTCAGCAGCATGACCGCCGGGCAGAGGAGCATGAACCAGCCGTTGTCCGGGCTGATCTCGAAGTGATCGGCCGATGTGTAGAAGGTCCAGCTCAGATAGCCGCCGAGGCCGAGCAGCACGACGGCGCTCAGGACGGGGAGAACGACGGCCCGCAGCGCCTCCGTGCGGCTTTCGCGCAGGGTGCCGCGGAAGCGGGCGGCGGCGGCCAGGGCGGTCAGCGCGTAGTAGAGGGAGACGACGACGCCGATCGCGTTGACCGAGGCCAGGATGCTGTCGCCGACCTTCGGGATGACCAGGGAGAGGACGGCCACGGCGACGGCGACGCAGCCGATGGCGACGGTCCCGGCCGCCGGAGTTCCGTAGCGGGGGCTGACCTTGCTCCACAGCGGGCCGAGCGTACGGTCGCGTCCCATGGCGAACATGCCGCGGACGGTGGGGATCACACCCGACTGGAGAGATGCCACGGCGGAGAAGGTGAGGGCGATGAGCGGGAGCGCGGCGAGCGGCTGCCCGGCCAGGCGGTCGCCGAAGTAGGTCAGGCCCTGGGCTCCGTTGGCGGTCAGTTCGTCGAGCGACAGCACACGCTGGAAGGCGAAGGAGCCGAGAAGGAAGAGGCCGAGCATGGTGAAGAGGGTGATGATCCCGGCCCGGGAGGCGTCCTCGGGATCACGGACCTCCTCGGTGACGCTGAAGGAGGACTCGAAGCCCCAGTAGCAGAACACCGAGAGCAGGAGCCCCTGGGCGAACTGCTGTCCCGACGGGATGGTGAACGGGTTGATCCAGTCCAGGCTGAACGGGTGGGGGCCGACGACGAGTCCGTATCCGCAGAAGCCGAGCAGGACGGCGTACTCGAAGACGAGCAGGTACTTCTGGAAGGTGGCGGCGGCCCGGAGGCCGGTGATCGCGGTGAAGGTGACGGCCACCAGCACGAGTATCCCGAGGGCGGTCGCCTGGGCGGTGGAGTCGGGATCGAGGCGGAGGCCGGCGAACTCGTGCAGCCCCGCCTCGCCCGCGAGCTGGATGAGGGCGGAGCCGGTGACGGTCGTGGTGTACGAGAGGAAGACGACGGTGGCGGCGATGGCGATCCAGCCGACGAGGAAGCCCAGCCAGGGGCTGAGGGAGCGGCCGACCCAGACGTAGCCGCTGCCCATGTTCGGCTCGACCCTGTTGAGCCGTGAGTAGGCGCTCGCGATGCCCAGGATCGGCAGGAAGGCGAGCAGCATGATGATCGGCAGATGCAGGCCGACGGCGCCCGCGGTGACACCGAGGCCGATGCCGATGCTGGTGGTGGCCGCCGTGGAGGAGGCGGCGATGGCCACGCCGTCGATGACGCCGAGACTCTTGCGCAGGGCCTGCGGGGGCTCGGGGGCCGGTGGGTCGCTGCTGTACGGGGTCAATGAAACCGTCACCGTCGCTCCTTCGCCGAGGGGCACCGTTCGGCCCCGATGGCGGCACATCGAACTCCTCGCCGGGTTCACACGTCAACGCCGTTGTCATAAGGTGCGCCCCATGGGTGCGAGCGAGCGGGTGGTGCCGGAGAGCGCGCGTCGGCGCAGACGTCCCACCAAGGGCGGGGCGGTTCTGTCCGAGCAGCTGATCGTGGAGACGACGCTGAGACTGATCGGCGAGCACGGGGCGGCGGCGCTGACGGTGCGCCGGCTCGGCGCGGCGCTGGGGTGCGATCCGAGCGCCGTCTACCGGTACTTCAGGGACACGGACGAGCTACTGCTGGCGGTGGCCGACGAGTTGATCGGCCGTACGCTGAACAGCTGGCGCCCCACCGGCGACTGGCGGGCCGATCTGCGGGCGCTGGGGCTGAGGATGCACGCGGACTACATGGCGCATCCGCAGGCCGCCGTGCTGGCCTGTGCCCGGGTGACGGGGCGGAGGCACGAGATCCGGTCGGTCGACGCGATCCTCGGGGTGCTGCGCGGGGCGGGGTTCCCGGACGCGGAGGCCGTCCGGATCTACCACGTGTTCGTCGACCAGACGCTGTCGTTCGCCGCGCTCGACGCGTCGACGCTGGCACTTCCGGACCGGGCCCGGGACCTGGAGGAACGGACCTGGCGGGAGACGTACGCGCGGCTGCCGGCCCGGACACATCCGCATATCGCGGCGACGGCCGGAGTGCTGGTCGCGGAGATGGAGCGCAGCGGGTATCCCGCGGCGCTGGAGATGGTGCTCGCGGCTGCCGCGGGGCGGTTGGCGCACGTACGGGGCGGGACGGCGTAGGGCCTGTCCGGCACGTCCGGTCCGGCCCCTCGATCAGGGCGCGAGGACGTCCAGTTCGTGGAGGGCGCCCACCGCGATCTCCTTGGTGAGGCGCTCGGCCCCGTCCGCGTCCCGCTCGCGTACGGCCTCGGCGAGGCGGACATGGAGCGTGACCGCGGCCGGGTCGGGGTCCTCGAACATCACCTGGTGGTGCGTGCGGCCCGCCAGGACCTCGGCGACCACGTCACCGAGACGGGCGAACATCTCGTTGCCGGAGGCGTTGAGGACGATCCGGTGGAAGGCGATGTCGTGCTCCAGATATCCCTCCAGCTGCTGGCCGCGCGAGGTGGCGACCATGCCGAGGGCGCGTTCGGTGAGCTCCGCGCACTGCTGGGGGGTGGCGTTGCGGGCGGCGAGGCGGGCGGCGACGGGTTCGATCGCCGAGCGCAGGACGGTCAGCGAGCGCAGCTGCCGCGGCCGGTCCCGGCCGGCCAGCCGCCAGCGGATGACCTGGGGGTCGTAGACGTTCCAGGCCTCGGCCGGCCGCACGGTCACCCCGACCCGGCGCCGGGACTCGACGAGGTGCATGGACTCCAGGACGCGGACCACTTCGCGCACGACCGTACGGGAGACGTCGAAGCGCTGGGCCAGCTCGTCGGTACGCAGCACCGTGCCCGGCGGGCACTGGCCGGAGGCGATCTCCAGACCCAGGGTGTCCAGCACATGTGTATGCAGCCCCTGGCCCTGTGTGGTCATGGGGCAAGCCTACGGGGCACACCTCGGGAACAAAAAGTACGACGTTTGCGTCACACCCACTTGAATAAGTCGTACCTAATGGGTTTCAGTAGCGCGACGGACCGATGTCGAAGAAGACAGCGAGGCACCCATGAGCACCCCCCACGTCGTCGTGGTGATGGGCGTGGCAGGAACCGGCAAGACCACGATCGGTCCCCTGCTCGCCGCCGCCCTCGGCGTTCCGTACGCCGAGGGCGATGACTTCCACCCCGCGGCGAACATCGCCAAGATGTCGGCCGGCACCCCGCTGGACGACGCGGACCGCCTGCCCTGGCTGGACGCGATCGGCCGGTGGGCACACGGCCGGGCCGGACTCGGCGGTGTCGTCAGCAGTTCGGCGCTCAAGCGTGTCTACCGCGACCGGCTGCGGGCCGAGGCCCCCGATGCCGTCTTCCTCCATCTGACCGGCGACCGGGCCCTGATCGAGGGGCGGATGGCGGACCGCAAGGGTCACTTCATGCCGACCGCGCTGCTCGATTCGCAGTTCGCCACCCTGGAGCCGCTCGGGGAGGACGAGGCCGGCGTCGGGGTCGATGTGTCCGGCACGCCCGAGGAAATCACCCAGCGGGCCGTCGCCGCGTTGCGCCGGCTCGACAGTTAAGGATCATCACCGTGACCAGTCTCAGCGTCGAGACGCTGGCAGCGGACGCCGTCGAACCGATCACCTCGGCCGGCAACGCGCAGTTGGGCATAGCCGTGCTGGCGGGCATCGCCGTCATCGTTCTGCTCATCACCAAGTTCAAGATGCACGCGTTCCTCGCGCTGACCATCGGTTCGCTGGCGCTCGGCTCGTTCGCGGGCGCCGCGCCGGCCAGGACCATCGCCAGCTTCACCGCGGGGCTCGGCTCGACGGTCGCGGGTGTGGGTGTCCTCATCGCGCTCGGCGCCATTCTGGGCAAGCTGCTCGCCGACTCCGGCGGCGCGGACCAGATCGTCGACACCATCCTCGCCAGGGCGAGCGGACGGGCCATGCCGTGGGCGATGGTCCTGATCGCCTCGATCATCGGTCTGCCGCTGTTCTTCGAGGTCGGGATCGTGCTGATGATCCCGGTGGTGCTGCTGGTCGCCAAGCGCGGCAACTACTCGCTGATGCGGATCGGTATCCCGGCGCTGGCCGGGCTCTCCGTGATGCACGGACTGATCCCGCCGCACCCCGGCCCGCTGGTGGCGATCGACGCGTTGGGCGCCAACCTCGGTGTGACGCTGGCCCTCGGCGTACTGGTCGCCATCCCCACGGTGATCATCGCGGGCCCGGTCTTCTCCCGTTACGCGGCACGCTGGGTGGACATCAAGGCGCCGGAGAAGATGATCCCGCAGCGCCCCTCGGAGGAACTGGACCGCCGCCCCAGCTTCGGCGCCACCCTGGCGACGATTCTGCTGCCCGTGGCCCTGATGCTGGTCAAGGCCCTGGTCGACATCGTCGTGGACGATCCGGAGAACGGTGTCCAGCGGGTCACCGATGTGATCGGCTCGCCGCTGATCGCCCTGCTCGCGGCCGTTGTCGTCGGGATGTTCACGCTCGGCCGGGCCGCCGGATTCACCAAGGGCCGGCTCTCCACCACGGTCGAGAAGTCACTCGCCCCGATCGCCGGTGTGCTGCTGATCGTGGGCGCGGGCGGCGGCTTCAAGCAGACGCTGATCGACGCCGGTGTCGGCCGGATGATCCTGGACTTCTCCGAGAACTGGTCGATACCCGCGCTGCTGCTCGGCTGGCTGATCGCCGTCGCGATCCGGCTCGCGACGGGTTCGGCGACCGTGGCCACCATCTCGGCGGCCGGTCTGGTCGCCCCGCTGGCCGCCGACATGTCGACCTCGCACGCGGCGCTGCTGGTCCTCGCCGTCGGCGCAGGCTCGCTCTTCTTCAGCCACGTCAACGACGCCGGGTTCTGGCTGGTGAAGGAGTACTTCGGGATGGACGTCGGCCAGACCATCAAGACCTGGTCGGTGATGGAGACGATCATCTCCGTCGTCTCGCTGGCCTTCATCCTGCTGCTCTCGCTGGTGCTCTAGAAGCCCTTCCGTCCCGACGGAAAGGGCCCCGGCACCGGCTGCCCGCACGGCCCTCCCCCCACGTTCGTACGGGGCCGTGCACGATGGCGCCCGCCGGTCCGGTACGCATGTACGGCATGCGTACCGGCCGACGGGCGCCATCGCCCTGTGCGGCCCGCAGGATCCCGGGAGCGCCCGCGCGGATCAGTACCTCCGGCGCGGGCCGGCGGTGTTCTCGGCGGTGTTCTCGGCGGCCTTCTCCAGCTGGAACGCCTCGTTGCCGAGGCCGATCCTGGCGTGCACCTCCGGCTTGGTGGAGCGCAGCACCGCCCCGTACACCAGCCCGCCGGCGAGCGCGGCGAGGATCACGCCGGGCAGCACCCAGTCGAGCACCGAGCCGGGGCCCGAGCCGACGAGGACGCCGAAGTCCCGGATCGTGAAGACCGCGATGGCCAGCAGGGCGATTCCGGCCAGCCCGGAGGCGACGAGCCGGGGGGCCTGGGCCCTGCCCGCACCGCGGCGTACGAAGAAGGCGATGACGGCGAACGAGGCGGCGGCCATCAGCACGATGATGCCGAGCGCCCCGACGTTGCCCATCCAGGTGAACAGATGCAGGACGGGCGCGGTGGGGTCGCCCACCGGGTTGTCGTCGGTCAGCGCGAAGGCCAGCACGATCACGGCGGAGACGACGGACTGGAGCAGCGATCCGGTGGCGGGGGCGCCGCTCGCCTTGTTGGTGCGGCCGAATCCGGCGGGCAGCAGGCCCTCGCGTCCCATCGCGAACGCGTAGCGGGCCACGACGTTGTGGAAGCTCAGGAGCGCGGCGAACATACCGGTGACGAACAGGACGTGCAGTACGTCGGTGAAGGTGGTGCCGAGCCGCTCCTCGGTGAGCCCGAAGAGCATTCCGGGGCCCTCCTTGAGGGAGGTGTCCGCGATGAAGCCGGGTCCGGTGGCGACGGTCAGGGCCCAGGAGCTGATGGCGAGGAACAGCGCCGCGTAGCCGACGGCCAGGAACATCACCCGGGAGACGACGATCTGCGGGCGGCTGGTCTCCTCCGCGTACACCGGGGCCTGTTCGAAGCCCACGAACGCGGCGATGCAGAAGCACAGGGCGGTGCCGAGCCCCGCGCCGCTGAGGGTCTGCGGGTCGAAGGCGTGCAGGGACAGCCCCTCGGGACCGGGCTTGCTGACGGCCGCGATGTCGAAGATCACGACAAGGGCGCACTCCACGACCAGCAGCACTCCCAGCACCCTGGCGTTGAGGTCGATCTTCAGCCAGCCGAGGAAGCCGACGATCGCGACGGCGACGAGGGCCGGTATCCACCAGTCCAGGTCGATGTCGAGATAGACGGCGAACAGTCCGGAGACCTCGAAGCCGAGAATGCCGTAGATGCCGACCTGCATCGCGCTGTAGGCGACCAGCGCGACGAGCGAGGCGCCCGCCCCGGCCGTCGGGCCGAGCCCGCGGGCGATGTACGCGTAGAAGGCGCCGGCGTTGTGGACGTGCCGGCTCATCTCCGCGTACCCGACGCTGAACAGCATCAGGACGATGCCGAGGATGACGAACAGCAGGGGCTGGCCGACGATGCCCATCACGCCGAAGACCGTGGGCATGACCCCGGCGACGACCATCAGCGGGGCGCTGGCGGCGAGCACCGAGAGCAGCAGGCCCGGGGTGCCGAGCCGGTTCGCCCGCAGGGCGCGTTCCTCTCCCTTGTACGTGTTGATCCCGCCGGTATCGCCGGTCACCTTCGTGGTGCCGGAATCACTCGGAAATGAACTGCCCGTCGACATCGCGGGGTTGTTCCCTTCTTCGGTGGCGTCTGTGCTGTGCGTCCGTGCTGTGCGTGTCCGTGCTGGGTGTCTGTGTGCGGTGCTTCGGTGTGCGGAGTCCTTCAGGGGGTGCCGAGCGCGAAGCGGCGCGCCGCGAGGAAGGCGGGGTACGGGTCACCGCCGGAGTAGGACCAGGGCGCGGGGGTGGCATGCGGGCCGATGCGGTGGAAGAGCGCGGCCGCCTCGGCGGGACGGCCCTCGCAGAACTTGGCGTGGGCCAGGAAGTTGAGGTCGGTGCGGTGCCGGGGGTGGTCCTCGCGCTCCCACTCCAGCCACCAGTCGAAGGCGGTCCTCATGACCTGACGGGCCCGCCGCCCCGACCAGTGCCCGGAGGCCACGGGGTCGTCGGACTCCGTGCCGGCGGCGACCAGGACGCGGTACCGCTCGGCGTGGGCGATGACCGGGAGCACCGCGAGCGGGGAGTCCGCGGGGGCCTGTTCGGCGGCCCAGGCGGCGAAGTCGTAGACCTCGTGGAGCGGGTCCTGGCCGACGTCCGGGCGGCTCTCGGCGAGATGGGCGGCCATCAGGTGGTGCGCGTGGTGGTGTTCGGGGTGCCGGGAACGTACCTCTTCGAAGAGCTTGCCGGTGTCCGCTCCGTCGCCGCCGAGCGTGCGGTCCAGCAGCAGGAGTCCGAGCCAGGGGGTCGGGTCGGCCGGGTCGAGCCCGGCGGCGGCCAGACAGGCTTCGCGGGCCCGGGAGGCCTCGTCGGCGGCGGCCCGCCGGTGCCGGACGCGGGCGACGGAGGCGCAGCCGAGCAGGGTGGTGGCGTCGGCGCTGTCGGGTTCGGCGATCAGCCAGTCACGGGCCCAGTCGACGGCGGAGGGGATGCCGGCGAGGGCGAGCACCCGGTGACCGCGGCGGTCCCAGTCGCTGCCGGTACCGACGAGCAGGGCGCGGGCCCTGGTCCATCTGCCCTGGGCGAACTGATGGCGGGCGTCGATCAGGTCGCTGTCGTCCAGGGCCGGGTCGAAGGAGTGGTCCGAGCGACCGCCCCGTCTGCGGGAGCGGCCCAGGGGCGGCGGAGGCGGAGACATCCGCAGGCTTCTTTCGACGCGGTGTACGAGCAAAATGATCGCGCACAGCCAAGCCGCACGGAAGCCTCCCAGTCAAGGGCATCCCTCCGCCAACTCCGTCCGAATTCCGCACAGTTGGCTGGAACGACACGCTGCCCGCCGGCTGTCCGCCCACGATGGCTCCGGTGGCCCGCGGGGTCCGCGTGGTCCGCCGCCGGCGTCCGGGAGCCGGGCGACGCGTGCCGGACCGGCACGATGATCGTGGCCGAGCGGTTCCGGGTGGTGGAGCGGCTGCCCGGCCGCTCCCGCTGGGGCGTGTGTCGAAAGCAGCCCCGCCCTTCGGGCGGACGGCGCTGCTTTCGACACACGCCCTAACCGACCGCCTGCGCCGCCGCCCGGCCCGCCGCGCGGCCCGAGAATATGCAGCCGCCGAGGAACGTGCCCTCCAGCGACCGGTAGCCATGGACCCCGCCGCCGCCGAACCCGGCCGCCTCGCCCGCCGCGTACATCCCGGGCAGCGGATCGCCGTCGGCGGCGAGCACCCGCGAGGACAGGTCCGTCTCCAGGCCGCCCAGGGACTTACGGGTGAGGATGTTGAGGCGCACCGCGATCAGCGGGCCCGCCGCCGGGTCGAGGATGCGGTGCGGCTTCGCCGTACGGATCAGCCGGTCACCCAGGTAGGCGCGGGCCCCGCGGATGGCTGTGACCTGGAGGTCCTTGGTGAAGGGGTTGGCGATCTCGCGGTCGCGTGCGGTGATCTCGCGGCGCAGGCCGTCCTCGTCGATCAGGGTGTCGCCGGTGAGCGCGTTCATGCCGCGGACGAGGGCGCCGAGGTCGTTCTCGACCACGAAGTCCACACCGTTGTCCATGAACGCCTTGACCGGTGCGGGCACATCGGCGCGGGCCCGCCCGATCACGTCGCGGACCGACTTGCCCGTCAGGTCGGGGTTCTGCTCGGAGCCGGAGAGCGCGAACTCCTTGCCGATGATCCGCTGGTCCAGGACGAACCAGGTGTATCCGTGGCCCGACCGCATGATGTGTTCGAGGGTGCCGAGCGTGTCGAAGCCCGGGAAGAGCGGGACCGGCAGCCGCTTGCCGCGGGCGTCCAGCCAGAGGGACGAGGGGCCGGGCAGGATCCGGATGCCGTGCCTGGCCCAGATCGGGTTCCAGTTCTCGATGCCCTCGGTGTAGTGCCACATCCGGTCGCGGTTGATGTGATGGGCGCCCGCTTCCTCGGCGATGCCCAGCATCAGCCCGTCGACGTGGGCGGGGACTCCCGAGAGCATCTTCGCGGGCGGGGTGCCGAGCCGCTCGGGCCACTGGGCCCGTACCAGGTCGTGGTTGCCGCCGATACCGCCCGAGGTGACGATCACCGCCTGGGCCTTCAGCTCGAAGGCGCCGACGGCCTCGCGGGTGCTCGCCGTGCCGCGCGCGGCTCCGCTCGGCTCCAGGATCTCGCCCGTGACCGTGTCGAGGGCCCCTGCCGAGCGGCCGAGTCCGGTGACCCGGTGGCGGAACCTCAGCTGCACCAGGCCCCTGGCGACGCCCTCGCGCACCCGGCGCTCGAAGGGGGCGACGATGCCGGGGCCGGTGCCCCAGGTGATGTGGAAGCGGGGAACGGAGTTGCCGTGGCCGTTGGCGTCGTAGCCGCCGCGTTCGGCCCAGCCGACGACCGGGAAGATCCGCAGCCCCTGCGCGTGGAGCCAGGGCCGCTTCTCACCGGCGGCGAAGTCGACGTACGCCTCGGCCCACTTCCGGGGCCAGTGGTCCTCCTCGCGGTCGAAGCCCGCCGTGCCGAACCAGTCCTGGAGGGCCAGCTCCCGGCTGTCCTTGATCCGCAGCCGGCGCTGTTCGGGCGAGTCGACGAAGAACAGGCCGCCGAAGGACCAGTGCGCCTGGCCACCGACGGACTGCTCGGGCTCCTGGTCGAGCAGGATCACCGAGCGGCCCGCGTCGACCAGTTCGGCGGTGGCCACGAGCCCCGCGAGGCCGGCCCCGATCACGATGACATCAGCGTCGTACGCCATGGGGTTCCATCCTTGTCGGGGGGCCTGCGCCGGGCGGAGCGGTGGGCGAAGTTACTCGTGCGTTAGATCTTCGGCACCGTCCGCCGCGCCGTCAACCGCCCGGTCGGCGGCATTCTCACCGCTCCCGTACGGCGCAGGGCTTATCGTCGAACCACATCACTCCCTCCCGGTCCGACCTGAGGAAGAGATCGTGTCGGTGCTGGTCCTGGTTCTCTCCGTGGGTGCCGCCTGCTGTCTGGGCTTCGGCTTCGTCCTGCAGCAGGCCGCCGCCCGGCGTGCCCCGATGAGCGACTTCCTCTCCCCCCGGCTGCTGCTCGACCTGATGCGGGTGAGGAGCTGGCTGGCCGGGATCGGACTGATGGTCTGCGGCATGGTGCTGGGCGCGCTGGCCCTCGGCCGGGGCGAGGTGTCGGTCGTGGAGCCGCTGCTGGCGACCAATCTGCTCTTCGCCATGGCCCTGTCGCGCCGCCGCACCAGGCAGCCGCTGGGGCGGCAGGGCTGGGCCGGGCTCTGGCTGCTGGCGGGGGGCGTCGCGGCGTTCCTGCTGGCCGGCGAGCCGCGCGGCGGGGATCCGGTGACCGACCCGCTGCGGCACTGGGTGGTGATCGGCGGGGTGGTGGGGCTCGCCCTGCTGCTGACGGCCGCCGCCAGGCACTCACGGATCGGGGCGGCGCCGGCTCTCCTGGCGGTGGCGGCCGGGCTGCTGTACGGGCTCCAGGACGCGCTGACCCGGGCGAGCGGTGAGCGGCTGACCGAGGGCGGCTGGGACGCGCTGGTGACGGCCTGGCAGCCGTACGGCGTGCTCGTCCTGGGGGTGACGGGACTGATCCTGGTCCAGAGCGCCTTCGAGACGGGGCCGCTGCGGATGTCGCTGCCCGCGCTGACCGCCGCCCAGCCGCTGGCCGGGATCGCCTGCGGGATCGGCTTCCTGGGGGACCGGGTGCGCACGGACACGGGGGCGCTGGCCTGGGAGGCGGCGGGTCTGGCGGCGATCGTCACCGGGATCGTGCTGCTCGGGCTGCATCCCGCGATGCCGGCGGGGCCGGTGGGCGGGCGGCGGACGAAGGATCTCCAGCCGCGCTGACGCGGGCCGGGCCGGAGTGGCCCGCGGCGGGTCCGGACTCTCCGCACTGGTTATTAATAATGGCCAGCATTACAGTGGACCCATGGCGAGAACGTCAGGGCCCGACACCAGGGACAAGCTCATCCGCGCCGCCGAGGAGGTCTTCGCCTCGCAGGGTGTCGCGGGTGGGCAGATACGCGACATCGTGCGGCTCGCCGGGCAGAGCAATCCGTCCGCCGTGCAGTACCACTTCGGCTCCCGGGCCGGACTGCTCGACGCGGTGATGTCCGGGAGGCAGTCCCGCACCGAGCGGGTGATGGCCCCGCTCCTGGACGGGCTGGGCGCGGACGCGGACGTACGGGAGCTGGTCGGCGCGCTGGTGACGGCCGAGGCCGGTCTGCTGGCCGACGACCGCGGCCGGCGCTGTCTGCGCATCTCCGCGCAGCTCAGCCATGAGACCGGGCTGCGCACGGGCGAACTGCACCCCGCGGTCGACGCCACCGCGTACGGACGGCTGATCGCCCGCGTCTCGGACCGCCTGGGCGCACTGCCCACGCCGGTACGCCTGGAGCGGCTCGATCTGGCGCTCACCCTGATCGGCGCGGCGATGGCCGACCGCGCCCGCCAATACCTCGACGGCACCGAACCACTGACCGGCGAGGAGCTCTTCCTCGCCGATCTCGTCGAGACCACCACCGCGTTTCTGCGCGCCCCCGTGCCGGGCCGCACCGGAACCACCCGCAGATGAAGGACAGCACCATGAGCGACAAGACCAGTCTCACCGGCAGGACCGTCATCATCACCGGCGGAGCCCGCGGCCTCGGCGCCGAGGCCGCCCGTCTCGCCGTCGCCGGCGGCGGCAACGTCGTGATCACCGACATCCTCGACGAGGACGGCGCCGCGACCGCCGCCGCGCTCGGGGACCGGGCCCGGTTCCTGCACCACGACGTGACCTCCGAGGAGGACTGGGAGCGCGTCGCGCGGTTCACGCTCGCCGAGTTCGGCCGGATCGACGGCCTGGTGAACAACGCCGGTGTCTCCACCGGTCAGCCGCTGGAGACCGAGTCGGTCGAGCACTTCCGCAAGGTGATCGACATCAATCTGACCGCGGTGTTCATCGGCATGAAGACCGTGATCCCGGTGATGAAGGAGAACGGCGGCGGCTCGATCGTCAACATCTCCTCGGCCGCCGGTCTGATGGGCCTCGCCATGACCTCCAGCTACGGCGCCTCCAAGTGGGGCGTACGCGGCCTGACCAAGATCGGCGCGGTGGAGCTGGGCACGGCGAAGGTCCGGGTCAACTCCGTCCACCCCGGAATGACCTACACCCCGATGACCGCGGCCGTGGGCATCGCGCAGGGCGACGGCAACTACCCGAACACACCGATGGGCCGGGTCGGCGAGGCTCCCGAGATCGCCGAGGCCGTCGTCTTCCTGCTCTCGGAGGCCGCCTCGTACATCACGGGCGCCGAGCTGGCGGTGGACGGCGGCTGGACGACCGGCCCGACCGTCAAGTACGTCATGGGGCAGTGACGGCGTAGAGGCTGTCCGGTGATCCTTCGCGGATCAGGGGCCCCGCGGGTCATGGGGCAGTGATCCCCGCCGGCGGCATGATGTTGGATGGGGCGTATGGAGCCCTTTGACCCGACTGCCGAGATCCTGGACATCGTCGATGAGAACGACGAGGTCGTCGGGCAGGCCCCGCGCGGTGAGGCGACCGCGCGGGGCCTGCGTCATCGCTGTGTGTTCATCGAGGTGCGGGACGCCTCGGGCAGGCTCTTCGTGCATCGCAGAACGCCCGTCAAACTGGTCTTCCCCTCGCACTACGACATGTTCGTCGGCGGGGTCGTGGGCGCGGGCGAGTCCTACGACGGGGCGGCGCTGCGCGAGGCGGAGGAGGAGCTGGGCGTGTCCGGACTCCCCCGCCCCGAGCCGCTCTTCAAGTTCCTCTACGAGAGCTCCGAGCACACCTGGTGGTCGTACGTGTACCGGGTGCGGTGCGAGGCTCCGGTGGATCCGCAGGCGGAAGAGGTCGCCTGGCACGCCTTCCTCACCGACGAGGAGCTGTCGGCGCGGCTGGGCGAGTGGCCGTGGGTGCCCGACGGGCTGGCCGCGTACCACCGGCTGCGGGAGCTCCGTTCCCGGTGAGCACGGCACCCGGACAGCGGCGGAACGACAGACAGGGCGCGGGCGTGAACGATTTTGTACAGGGCATCCGGTTGTGGTTCGCGCCGCAGCGGATCCGCGAAGAGGGCGACACCCCGGACTACCGGTTCTCGCTCGCCAATGAGCGTACGTTCCTCGCGTGGATCCGGACGGCGCTGGCCCTCATCGGGGGCGGTTTCGCCGTCGACCAATTCCTCCCGGAACTCGTCTGGGGCATCCGGGCGGGCCTGGCGCTGGGGCTGCTGGCCGCCGGTGTGCTCTGCGCGCTGCGGGCGGTCAACCACTGGGTGCGGTGCGAGCGGGCGATGCGGCGCGGTGAGGATCTGCCGGTCTCCCGCTTCCCGACGCTGCTGAGTCTCGCGGTCGCTGTGGTCGCCGTGGCGATGGTGGTGGTCGTCCTCTTCGGCTGGGAGGGCCGGTGACCGAGGCCCCCAGGGACCCGGGGCTGCAGCCGGAACGGACCAGGCTGGCCTGGCGGCGCACCACCCTGTCCTGCACGGTGGTGGCGCTGCTGGCGGGCCGGCAGGCGCTGCACGGCGGCGCGACGCCCGGTGCGGTGGCCGCGGTGGCGCTGAGCGCGCTGGCCTGGCTGGGGTTCCTCCGGGTGGCGCACCGGCGGGTGCTGGGCATGCATGTGGCGCGGCCGCAGCCGCTGTCCTCGCGCCACGCCCTGACGGCGGCGGTGTGCACGGTGGCGCTCGCGGTGTTCGCCGCGGCCATGCTGTTCTGAGCCGTCACGGGGGGCGGTCCTCCCGGCCGTCGCGGCACACGGTCGGCCGTCGCGGCGCATGACCTTCCCGGCCGTCGCGGCACGCGGCTTCCGGGCTGTCACGGTCCGTGCGCGACCTCTCAGTTGTCCCAGGCCACGGTGACGACGATCTTCCCCCGGGTGCGGCCCCGCTCGTTGAGCCGGTACGCGTCCGCCGCCCGGTCCAGCGGGAAGACCTGGTCCACATGGACCGTGACGATGCCCTGTTCGGCCAGCTCCGCCAGATGGGCCAGGTCCGTGGCATCGGGCCGCACGAAGGCGTAGCGGCCGCCGTACGAGAAGACCTCCCCGTCCGCGATGGAGGCGAGCCGGCCGCCCTGGGCGAGGGTGTCCGCCGAGGCCCGGAGCGCTTCGCCGCCCACGGTGTCGAAGGCGGCGTCGAAGCCGTCGGGTGCCAGGGCCCGCAGGCGGTCGGCGAGCCCGTCGCCGTACTCCACCGGTTCGGCGCCGAGGCTGCGCACATGGTCGTGGTTGTGGGCGCTCGCCGTACCGATGACCCGGCAGCCCGCGTGCCGGGCGAGCTGCACCGCGAGCGAGCCGACCCCGCCCGCCGCCGCGTGGACCAGGACCGTCTCGCCGCTGCGGACCTTCAGGGTGCGGTGCAGCACCTGGTAGGCGGTGAGGCCGGCCAGCGGCAGCCCCGCGGCCTCCTCGAAGCTCAGGCCCATCGGCTTGCGGGCGAGCGTGCGCACGGGCGCGGCGACGTATTCGGCGAAGGTGCCCCGGGAGAGGAAGTCCTCCCGCACATAGCCGATGACCTCGTCACCCACGGTGAACTCGTCGACCGCGACACCGGGTTGCACGACCACTCCGGAGACGTCCCAGCCCGGGATCACCGGGAAGACCGCTTCGAGGCCCGACTGGAGGTAGCCCTCCCGGGCCTTCCAGTCGACCGGGTTGACGGCCGCGGCCCGCACCTTCACCAGGACGGTGTCCGGGCCGACCTTCGGGTCGGGACGCTCCCCGTACTCCATGACGTCGGCCCCGCCGTACCTGCTGTAGCTGATCGCCTTCATCCTTCGACCTTCGGCGCAGGCCACACTCGGCGCAACTCAGGGCCGGGGTACCGGGCGGGCGCTCACCAGCGCGGGATCGCCGGCGTCACCCACTCCGGCTCGGCCTCGCGCATCGCGGCCGCGTCGTCGCGCTCGCGCATCGCGCCGTCGTCGTCCAGCCAGCGCCGGTGCAGCGCGGCCAGCCGCTCGCGGTCGAGTTCGACGCCCAGGCCCGGAGCGTCGGAGACGGTCAGCCGGCCGTCGGTGAAGACGTGCCGGGTGGTGATGACGTCCTCGGTCTGCCAGGGGTAGTGGCTGTCGCAGGCGTAGTCGAGGTTGGGCACGGTGGCGGCGACCTGCGTCATCGCGGCGAGGCTGATGCCGAGGTGGGTGTTGGAGTGCATGGAGAGCCCCACGCCGAAGGTACGGCAGATCCCGGCCAGTTCACGGGTGCGGTGCAGCCCGCCCCAGTAGTGGTGGTCGCTCAGGACGACCTGGACCGCGTCCCGGGCGAAGGCCTCGGGCACCTCGGCGAGGGTCGTGACGCACATGTTGGTGGCCAGCGGCACATCGGTGGCCGCGGAGACGGCGGCCATCGCCGCCGTACCGCTCGCCGGGTCCTCCAGGTATTCGAGTACGCCCTTGAGCTGCTCGGCGACGTACAGGGAGGTCTCCACCGACCAGGCGCCGTTGGGGTCCAGGCGCAGCGGCTGCCCCGGGAACTCCTGGGCGAGGGCCCGGACGGCGGCGATCTCCTGGTCGGGCTCGAAGACACCGCCCTTGAGCTTGAAGGAGGTGAAGCCGTGCTCGTCGGCGAAGCGCCTGGCCTGGGCGACGATTCCGGCCGGGTCCAGGGCCGCCCCCCAGTCGTCCCGCTCCCCGGCCCGCGGGTGCGCGGCCCAGCGGTAGAAGAGGTACGCGCTGTACTCGACGGTGTCGCGGACCTTGCCGCCGAGCAGGGCGTGCACGGGCAGGCCGAGGCTCTTGCCGAGCGCGTCCAGGCAGGCGACCTCGAAGCCGGAGACGACGGAGAGCCGGAGCTTGTCGGCGGTCCGCACGCCGCGCAGTCCACCGGCGTCGACCCGGTCGTCGGCGGCGCGCGAGTCGCCGCACACCTGCTCGGCGAGCGTGAACAGGCCGTTCAGATCGCTGACCCGGCGGCCGGGCAGGGCCTCGGCCAGCGGACGGGCGAGATCCAGATAGGTGCCGTCGCCGTAGGTCTCCCCGATGCCCGTCACTCCACCCCGTGTGACGACCTCGACGATGAGCCGGGGGGTGTACGGCTGATGGACGCCCTGGGTGTTCAGAAGGGGCGGATCCGCTATGAGAATCGGGGTGAGCCGGACTTCGTCGATCAACAAGGCTGTATCCATACGTGAACTCTATTCAGGGATACGACTGAACACCAGAGCCCGAGGGGAGTTGCCGCAGTCGATTCCGGGAGTTCACTGGACGACATACCGACTGGTCGGCATCATGGGCTGCGATCGTTCCGACGCCCCGGAGGTGCGCACCATGAGCCAAGTCCACCCGCCAGGTCTCGACCCCGGCCCGCTGCGCCGGCATCTCGACCGCGAGCGGCCGGGGCTGGTGAGCGGACCGCTGGAGGCCCGGCTGATCGAGGGCGGCCGGTCGAACCTCACGTACACGGTCACCGACGGCACCGGCCGGTGGGTCGTCCGCAGGCCCCCGCTCGGCCATGTGCTGGCCACCGCACATGACATGAAGCGCGAGTTCCGGGTCATCAGCGCACTGTTCCCGACCGCCGTACCGGTACCGCAACCGGTGCTGCTCTGCGAGGACGAGACCGTCATCGGCTCGCCCTTCTACGTCATGGAGTACGTCGAGGGCACCCCGTTCCGCACGGCCGAGCAGCTCGCCCCGCTGGGCCCCGCGCGCACCCGGGGCGTGGTCCTCGGGCTGGTCGACACCCTGGTCGATCTGCACGCCGTGGACCCCGGGGCCGTCGGGCTCGGGGACTTCGGGCGCCCCGACGGCTTCCTGGACCGTCAGCTGCGCCGCTGGGGCAAGCAGCTCGACGCCTCCCGCAACCGCGAACTCGCCGGGATCGACGAACTGCACGCCGCGCTCGGCCGTGCGCTGCCGCACTCCCCCGCGCCCACCGTGGTGCACGGGGACTACCGCCTGGACAACGTCCTGATCGGCCCGGACGACCGGATCAGGGCCGTGCTCGACTGGGAGATGTCCACCCTCGGCGACCCGCTGACGGACCTCGGACTGCTCGTGATGTACAGCTCCGACCTCGGCCTGCCGCAGTCACCGGTCTCCACCACCAGCGGCGCGGCCGGCCACCCCGCGCCCGCCGAGCTGATCGAGCGCTACGCGGCCCGCTCCGGCCGGGACACCTCCGCCCTCTCCTGGTACACCGCGTTCGCCTGGTTCAAGCTCGCCGTGATCCTGGAGGGCATCCACTACCGCTACACCCGGGGCCAGACCGTGGGCGCCGGTTTCGACGCGATCGGCGATCTCGTCCCCGTCTTCATCGAGCACGGCCTCACCACCCTCCAGGAAGGCTGATCACCCCATGGACTTCGCGTTCGACGCCCGTACCGAAGAACTGCGCACCAGGCTGCTCACCTTCATGGACGAGCATGTGTACCCGGCCGAGAGCACCGCGGAGGAACAGCGCGCGCTCCTCGCCTCCCCCTGGGACACCCCGCAGGTCGTCGAGGATCTGAAGGCGGAGGCGCGCAGGCAGGGCCTGTGGAACCTCTTCCTCCCCGACGCCGGGTACGGTGCCGGGCTGACCAACCTCCAGTACGCCCCGCTGGCCGAGATCCTGGGCCGCAGCCCGCAGCTGGCGCCGACCGCGCTCAACTGCGCGGCGCCGGACACCGGGAACATGGAGGTGCTCCACCAGTTCGGCACGGACGAGCAGAAGAAGCGGTGGCTGGAGCCGCTGCTCGCCGGTGAGATCCGGTCCGCGTTCGCCATGACCGAGCCCGAGGTCGCCTCCTCCGACGCCACCAATATCGAGACCCGGATCACCCGGGACGGTGACGACTACGTCATCAACGGCCGCAAGTGGTTCATCTCCGGGGCGATGAACCCGGACTGCCGGCTCTTCATCGTGATGGGCAAGACCGATCCGGACGGCGAGGACATCCGCCGCCAGCAGTCGCAGATCCTCGTCCCGAGGGACACCCCGGGCCTCGAAGTGCGCCGCGCCATGCGGGTGTACGGCTACGAGGACCACTACCACGGCGGCCACGCGGAGGTCGTCCTGAAGAATGTGCGGGTGCCCGCGTCGAACCTGATCGGTGAGGAGGGCGGCGGCTTCGCCATCGCGCAGGCGCGGCTGGGTCCGGGCCGGATCCACCACTGCATGCGGCTGATCGGCATGGCCGAGCGGGCGATCGAGCTGATGTGCCGACGGGCGGTGTCCCGTACGGCCTTCGGCAAGCCGCTCGCCCAGCAGGGCGTCGTGCAGAACTGGATCGCGGACGCCCGGGTCACGGTGGAGCAGCTGCGGCTGCTGGTACTGAAGACGGCCTGGCTGATGGACACCGTGGGCAACCGGGGGGCGCACACCGAGATCCAGTCCATCAAGATCGCGACCCCGCGCGCGGTGGTGGACATCCTCGACCGGGCCGTACAGCTGCACGGCGCGGGCGGTGTCAGCCAGGACTTCCCGCTGGCGGAGCTGTGGGCGGCGGCGCGGACGCTGCGGCTGGCGGACGGGCCGGACGAGGTGCACCAGCGCTCGCTGGCCCGGCAGGAGATCAAGAAGTACCGGTGACCGGTGATACCGGCGGTGCGGGGCGGACCGGATGGGTCCGCCCCGCACCGGGGACCGTGCGCGGCCGCACGCGCGGGTACCGGCGGCCGCGGCGGCCACGGGTACGGATGCGGCCCGGGACTCAGAAGGTGAGCTTCCAGCTGTCGATGTAGCCGGTGTCCTGCGAGGCCACGTCCTGTACCCGGAGGTTCCAGGTGCCGTTGGCGGTCTCGCTCGACGCGTCGACCGTGTAGGTCGTGATCACGTTGTCGGCCGAGTCGCCGCTGCTGGAGTTCTTCAGCCGGTAGGCGGTGCCGTCGGGGGCGACCAGGTCGACGACCACGTCACCGCGCCAGGTGTGCTTGACGTCCACGCCGACCTGGAGTGCGGCGGGCGCGTTGCCGGTACGCCCGGTGACCGCGATCGAGGAGGTCACCGCGGCACCGTTGTCCGGGACGGCGACATCGGCGGCGTTGCTGAAGACGCCCTCGCCCGTGGGCGGTTCGCCCGTGCCGGCCGACAGGGTCCAGATCGCGTGGGCGATGGCGTCGCTGTTGCGGTCGAGGGCCGTGTCGTTGATGTTGCTCGTGTTGTCGCAGGAGGAGTGGTAGCAGCGGTCGAAGGACTGGCCCGCCGTTCCGCCCCACTTCTGGGCCTGGGCCGCGGTCTTGGTGTAGTCCGCTCCCGAGAACAGACCGCCGACCGGGATGCCCACGTTCTTGAACGGGGCGTGGTCGGAGCGGCCGTCGCCCTCCGTCTCTATCTCCGTCGGTATGGACAGACCGGCGTAGTAGTCCTTGAAGGTCTTCTCGATGACCGGGTCGTCGTCGTAGACGAAGTAACCGGCGTTGGGCGATCCGATCATGTCGAAGTTGAGATAGCCGGAAAGCTTGGAACGCTCGGTGGACGGCAGGTTGTTGACGTAGTACCGGGAGCCGACGAGACCCAGTTCCTCGGCGCCCCACCAGGCGAACCGGAGGTGCTTGTCCGGCGCGAGCTGGGCCCGGGAGACGGCCAGGGCCGTCTCCAGCACGGCGGCGGAGCCGGAGCCGTTGTCGTTGATGCCGGCGCCCGAGCTCACCGAGTCCAGATGGGCCCCGGCCATGAGGACCTTGTTCGCGTCCCCGCCGGGCCAGTCGGCGATGAGGTTGTAGCCGGTGGCGCCGCCGGAGGTGAACTGCTGGAGGGCCGTGGTGTATCCGGCGGCGTCCAGCTTGGCCTTCACATAGTCGATGGACGCCTTGTAGCCGGGGCGGCCGTGGGCGCGGTTGCCGCCGTTGGCGGTGGCGATCGACTGGAGCTGGGTGAGATGCGCCTTGACGTTGGCGAGCGGGATGTCAGGGGCGGCGGCCACCGTGGTCGTCCCGGTCGTCCCGGTCGCCTCGGCGGCGGGGGCGGCGGTCACGAGGAGTGCGGCGAGGGAGAGGACGGCAGCGGCCGGAAGGGCCGGGGATCTGCGCAGGGCAAAGCGGTTCGGGCTCATCGAGGGGCTCCGGATTCCGTTCGGGGACTGACGGAACGTGCGGGGGGCACCCGGTCGCGCCGACGTCGTCGGGCCCGGCCGGGTCCTGGAGCTGCTGGTGCGGGATGCCTGGAGCTGATGGTGCGAGGTGCGTGAGCTACTGGTGCGAGATGCGTGACCGATGGTCAGCGACATGACGGCACACCGTCAAGAGTGGAAACCGGACATGTCCGTTCTATAAACGAACAACCCTTCGGAGACGCCTTTGTGCCCGGTTGTGCGCCCGGGTACGCACACGGGCACCGGCCCGCAGGCCCGGGGGCCGCGCGCCCACGCCGTACCCGCTACGGGCGCAGAGCCCTCAGCAGCAGGTCCGCCAGGTGGTCGGCGACCTCCTGGCGGCTGAGCGGGCCGTCCGGCCGGTACCAGGTGGACAGATGGTGGATGGAGCCGAAGTGGTAGTCGACCACCAGGTCCGCGGGGGTGGCCGTGGAGAACACCCCGCTCCGCTGCCCCTCCTCGATGAGCGCCCGGAAGCGCTCGTGGTAGCGGCGCCGCTCGCCCCGCACCTGCTTGTTCTTCTCCGGGCTCAGATGGTGCATCGAGCGGAAGAAGATCGCGGCGTCGTCCAGGTTGTCGATGGTCGTGACGACCACGTCGGCGGCCGCGTCCCGCAGCCGCTGTTCGACCGGCGCCTCGGCTTCCGCGAAGGCGTCCAGCCGTTCCTGCTGGAGCCGCAGCATCCGGGAGTACACCTCCTGGAGGAGGTCCTCCTTGGAGCCGAAGTAGTGGTAGAGCGCCCCTTTGGTGACGCCCGCCGCCTCGACGATCTCCTGGACCGAGGTGCGGTCGTAGCCCTGCTCGGCGAAGAGCCGGGTGGCGGCGGCCAGCAGCCGTTGGGGAACGGGCGTGCCGTCCCCGTCCGTCGCCTTGGCCATCTGCGGCCACCTGCCTTTCGTACGGTGCGTGAACTGTTCTGACGGGGGGAACGCGGTTCCCGCCCGAGGATCTTCCCACTCGCGGCCCCGGCGGGCTCGGTCAGGACCTCCGCCCCGGGCGCGAGGCGGTCACGCGCCGGTCCCCTCCCACTTCCGCTGGAGGTGGTTCATGCTGCCCAGCCAGCGGTCCGGGTCCGTGGCGCGGGCCCGGTGGTACCCGGCCACCTCGGGGTGCGGCAGGACCAGGAAGCGGTCCTCGGCCATGGCGTCGAACAGCGCGTCGGCGACCGCCTCAGGCTCGATCGCGCCGGGGGCGAGGACCAGCTCCCCGGCGGAGCCCGCGGCCGTGAGCATGTCCGTGCGCACGCCCTGCGGGCAGATCGCGTGGACCTTGAGACCGCGGTGGCGGTAGGTCAGGGAGAGCCACTCGGCGAAGGCGACGGCGCCGTGCTTGGTGACGCTGTACGGGGCCGCGCCGATCATCGTGAGAAGTCCGGCGGCGGAGGCGGTGGTGACGAAGCGGCCGCTGCCCCGCTCCAGCCAGTCCGGCAGGAGGGCCCTGGCCGCACGGACGTGGGCCATGACGTTGACGTCCCAGGCGGCGGCCCAGACCTCCTCGTCGGCGAAGACGTCACCGGGCGAGGCGAGGCCCGCGTTGGCGCAGTAGATGTCCACCGTGCCGTCGAGCGCGTCGCGGGCGGCGTCCACGATCCGCGAGGCGTCACCGGCGACCGCGACCCCACCGATCTCCTCGGCGAGCGGCCCGATCCGGCCGGGGTCGAGGTCGTTGACCACGACCCGCGCGCCCTCCGCGGCGAATCTGCGGGCCAGCGCGGCGCCGATGCCGCCCCCGGCCCCTGTGACCACTACGCCGGCGCCCTGCACCGTACTCATCGGATCCCGCCTCTCCCAGCCGACCGTCCCGGCAGACTAACCGGTCGGTATGTCCCTGGGGAAGGGTCCGGGGCCAGTACGGGGAATCCGCCCGGTCCGGGTCGTTCCGTGCGGCGCGGACCCGCGCTAGCGTGCGTGACCATGACAGACGGCGCGATCATGGAGGTAGCGGAATGAGCCTGTCCAGACGTGGTTTGCTGGCCGCCGGGAGCGCTGTGGGAGCCCTCGCGGCCACGGCGGCGGGGACCGGCCCCGCAGCCGCCCGCCCGGGTCACGGCTCCGGACACGGCCGGGTGCGCACCGGGTTCGACCGGCTGGCCGCCGACGGCTACCGGCTGCTGAAGGGGCAGAAGGTCGGGGTGGTCACCAATCCGACCGGGATCACCTCCGACGTGCGGCACATCGTCGATGTGATGCACCCGGACGCGCGGGTGAACCTGACCGCCGTCTTCGGCCCGGAGCACGGCTTCCGGGGCACCGCCCAGGCGGGCGGCTCCGAGGGACGGTACGACGACCCTGCGACCGGACTGCCGGTCTACGACACCTATCTCAAGAGCGGTCAGCCCCTGGCGGACGTCTTCACCGCCTCCGGGGTGGACACGGTCGTCTTCGACATCCAGGACGCGGGCGCCCGCTTCTACACGTACATCTGGACGCTCTACGACTGCATGGAGGCGGCCGCCCTCGCGGGTAAACGTTTCGTCGTCCTGGACCGGCCGAACCCGGTGACCGGGCGGGCCGCGCTGGGACCGGTCCTGGATCCGGCGTTCGCGACGTTCGTGGGCCGCCGGGAGATCGCCCAGGCGCACGGCATGACCGTGGCGGAGCTGGCGCTGTTCTTCAACGCGGAGTTCCTGGCGGAGCGGCCGGTGCGACTGGACGTCGTCACGATGTCGGGGTGGCGGCGCTCGGACTTCTTCGACACGACGGGGCTGCCGTGGGTGCCGCCCAGCCCGAACATGCCGACGCCCGAATCGGCCCTCGTCTACTCCGGCACCTGCCTGTTCGAGGGGACGAACCTCTCCGAGGGCCGGGGCACCACGCGGCCGTTCGAGCTGCTGGGGGCGGAGGGGATCGACTACCGCTGGGCGGCCGCCGCCAACGCGCTGGACCTGCCCGGGGTGGCGTTCCGCGAGGCGTACTTCGCGCCGACCTTCTCCAAGTTCCAGGGGAAGACGGTCGGCGGGGTGCAGCTGCATGTCCAGGACCGGGAGGTGTTCGACCCGGTGCGCACCGGCATCGCCCTGCTGGTGACGGCGAAGCGGTCCTGGAGCGGCTTCGCCTGGCGGCCGGACAACTGGATCGACAAGCTCACCGGGAACACCCGGGTCCGCACGATGATCGACGCGGGCGCGGACACCGATGAGGTGGTGGGCGCCTGGCGCGATGACCTGGCGGCGTTCCGGGCGAAGCGGAAGAAGTACCTGCGGTACGGCGGGTAGCGGCTGTCCCGGACGCAGGGCCGGGGGGCGCTGTCCCCCGGCTGTCCCCCGGTCGGCCCCCACCGTCCCCCACCGTCCTCCGGCGGCCCCGGACGTCAGCGGGTCAGGTCCAGCTCGCCGAGATGGTCGCCGTCGTTCGTCAGCCCGCACTTGAGGTACCCGAGCCGCAGATAGAAGTCCTCCGGGCCGCCCTCGCCGGGGTGCCAGGTCACCGTGGAGAGCGTCCCGCCGCGCCTGCGGATCTCCTCGTTCACCGCCCGTACCGCGAAGCGCCCGTACCCGCGGCCCTGTTCACCGGCGTCTATCGCCAGGCGCCAGAGACCGGAGCGCGGCGGTGCGCCCGGCACGTCCGCGTCGAAGTCGAAGGGGATGCCGAAGAAGGCCATCACGAAGCCCACGGTCCGGTCACCGTCGCGGATCAGCCGGGGCCAGGCGGTGCCGGGGTGCACATACGCCTCCGCCAGCGATTCGGCGACCGGCGACACGAACGCCGTCTGGTCGGGGCGGACCCGGAGACGGCAGGCGCTCAGCACGTTCGCGGGGGTGGGTTTCTCCAGGCGTGGGGACACTGTCATATGCGGACCCTATGCGCGGCCCGGAAAGCCTGGCCACCGAATAACGCCTGCTCAGGGCGGTGATACGAGGTGGCCGGATCGACGTCCGCCGCGCGCACCGGGTTGATTCCGCTGTTGCAGTAGGCGGCGGTGCGGGAGTCCGCGCCGAACCAGTTGAAGGCGCGGTCGATGCGGGAGGCCGCGCGCTGGAAGGAGGCGGTGTCCCCGGCCGGCAGGGCGAACACCGGTCACCTCTTCCGCATCGCCGCCCACCCGCACGCCCTCTCACCACCGGCCGCACGCCGCCGCGCTACCGGTCATCACCCCCGCCTCACGTGGGGTGTCTCGGCCAATGGACGATTCTCATCTTTCGATGGAGCCGAAACGGGCAGTCGTACGTCCATTCCTTGACGCCGAAGTACGAGTGACGGAGGTGGCAGTGACATGGCCGGTTTCCGGAGTCTTGCGAGACAGGTCCGCGATCCGCTGGGCGACCTGGCATTGCGGCGGTATTCGCTGCGCAAATGCCTGGAGAGGTTCGCCCCGTACGGTCATCGGGCGACCTGGCACCATCTGTGCGCCCGGCACGGGATCGGACCCGAGGACCGGGCCCCCGATCCGGTTCGTCTGATGGGCGCCCTGGAGGAGTTGGAGGAGGCGCGGGCCATCTGGCTCGCGTACGAGACGGGGTTCGCCGAGCGGAGGCGCCGGGAGAAGCACGACGGACTCCGCCGGCCGCGGGCGTTCGACGACTGGCACCGCCGGACCTGGGGCGGCAACGGTGTCGCCCGCTGCGCCGATCCGGGGGTCCATCCGTCCGCGCCCCTGGCCGAGGTGCTGCGGCGGCTGATCGCGGCGCTGGGGTCCGAGCCCGGGTCCGCCTGCCCGGTCTGCGCGGCGACGGGCATCACCTGGCGGCAGGACCTGGACCGGGACCCGTGGTCGGGGCCGGTCTGCACCGGATGCGGAATCGTGGTGCCGCGCCCCGTGCTGACGGAAGGAGCACTCGCGCGGGCCGGGCGGACACGGCAGCGGAATCTGGCCTCGGCGGCGTGAGCGGTGCGCCCGGAGGGGCGGTCGACCCCGTCGGCTCCCCCTGCCCGCCCGGCTGCTCCCGCTACCCGCCCGGCCGCTCTCCCCGCTCGCTCTTCGTGCGCTCGGGCATCAGACGAGAGCCGGTGATCATGCCGCCGGAGATGTCATCGGGGTTGGAGAGCACACAGTTCTCCAACGAGAGGCAGCCACAGCCGATGCAGTCGGTCAGATGGTCACGCAGCCTGCCCAGCTGATCGATGCGCTCGTCCAGTTCGCCGCGCCACGCGTGGGAGAGCCTGGCCCAGTCCTCCCGGTTCGGGGTCCGCCCCTCGGGGAGCTCGGCGAGCGCCTCGCGGATGGTGGCCAGCGGGATGCCGACCCGCTGCGCGGCGCGCACGAACGCGACCCGGCGCAGTGCGTCCCTGGTGTACCGGCGCTGGTTGCCACTGGTCCGACGGCTGTGGATCAGGCCCTTGGACTCGTAGAAGTGGAGGGCCGAGACCGCGGCACCGCTGCGCGCGGAGAGCTGGCCGACCGAGAGTTCATGGAGTGTCTGTGGGATCTGAGGCACCCCTCGAACCCTACTGGCACCCCTCGAACCCCGCCGCACTCTTCGAAAACCCTGCCGATCACCACGGTGCGCCGGACGCCGCCCCCGTACACCGGTGCGCAGCGTCGTTGACAGGGGCGCACCGCCCGAAGGATGCTGAGCAAGCGCTTAGAAATCGACGTTGCGAGGCGCAGCATGAGGGCAGAGAGCCGGAAGGCAGGGACCAGAACCATGTCAGAGCCGAGGATCTTCACGTCCGCGCAGGAACTGCGCGACGGGGTGGGCGAGCAACTGGGTCACAGCGAATGGCTGGAGATCGACCAGAAGCGGATCGACCAGTTCGCCGAGGCGACCGGCGACCACCAGTGGATCCACGTGGACCCCGAGCGGGCGGCGGCCGGGCCGTTCGGCGCGACGATCGCCCACGGCTATCTGACGCTCTCCCTGCTGCCCGCGCTCGTACCCCAGGTCATGCGGGTCGAGGGCATGAAGATGGGCATCAACTACGGGACCAACAAGGTCCGTTTCCCCTCGACCGTCCCGGTGGGTTCACGGCTGCGCGCCACGGTCGTGCTCGGCGGCGTCGAGGAGGCGGGCGGCGGTGTGCAGGTCACCGCCGTCGTCACCGTCGAGCGCGAGGGCGGCGAGAAGCCCGCCTGCGTCGCCGAATCGGTGTCCCGCTACTACTTCTGAGCCGCCCCGGACCCGGCCGCCGGGCCAGGGGCTATGTCCGCGCACCCACCATGCGCAGCACGAGGTCGGCGTAGAGCGCGCCGACCTCGTCGGGCGTCCGGATCCCCCGGGCGTTGAACCAGCGGGCCACATCGATGCAGAGCGACAGCACCGCGAGGGTGGTGCCGGGCACATCGGGGACGTCGAACTCCCCCGCCCGTACGCCCTCGGTGATGATCCGGCGCACCACGGCGTCGTTCCTGCGGCGCAGTTCGACGATCTCGGCGCGGTGTTCGTCGCCGAGGGCGTCCAGTTCGTACTGCACGACGCGTGCGGTGGTGTGCCGTTCGGCGTGCCAGCGGACGAAGGAGCGCACCGCCGCGGCGAGCCGGACGGCCGCCGTGCCGTCCCGGTCGGCCTCCGCCTCCAGGACGGACAGGGCCCGCTCATGGCCGATCTTGCTGATCCGGTGGAGGAGCTCTTCCTTCGTCTTGTAGTGGATGTAGAGCGCGGCCGGGCTCATACCCGCGCGGCCGGCGATGTCACGGGTGGTGGTCGCGTGGTACCCGCGCTCGGCGAACGCGTCGACGGCGGCGACGAGGAGCCGCCTGGCCGCCTCGGGCGTGACCTCGCCCCACGGCGTGTCGTCACCGTCCATCTCCTGCGCCGTACTCATCGCCACGTGCCCCTCTCCGTCAACAGGACGCACACCATACCCCGAACCTGAGCAAGCGCTTAGGTCCGGGGCGCCGGATACCGTCGCCGGATCAGAGCTTCTGGAAGGGGTCGTGCTCGGCGAGGATCTTCTCCAGGCGCGCCTGGTCGACGCGGCTGACGAGCTGCCCCGCCTCCTGGCGGTCCCTGATGACCTTGGCCAGGGTGAAGCACGACGTGACGAGGTAGAGCACACCGATGGCGAGGAAGCCGCGCACCCAGGCGTCGGCGTCGAGGAAGTAGATCCCGAGGGCCACCGCGCCCATCGCCACCCCGAAGGATGCGACGGCCTGACCGTAGAAGGCCGCGGTGCCCTGCTGCTTGACCGATGTCGTCTCACTCATGCCGCACAGCATCCGCCGGCGTGGCGCGCGCCACATCCGCATCCGTACTCAGCCCGGTACTCAGACGCCCGTTCGAGCGCGAGGGCCGGTCAGAAGGCGGAGACCCCGGTCAGCGCGCGGCCGATGATCAGTTTCTGTATCTGGCTGGTGCCCTCGTAGAGGGTCATGACCCGGGCGTCGCGCAGCAGCTTGCCGACGGGGTACTCGTCGATGTAGCCGTAGCCGCCGAAGACCTGGAGGGCGTTGTTGGCGGCGCGCACGGCCGCCTCGGAGGCGAACAGCTTCGCCGTGGACGCGGCCGTGGCGAAGTCCTGGCCCCGGTCGACGAGATCGGCGACCCGCCAGGTCAGCAGCCGGGCGGCGTCGACGTCGACGGAGATGTCGCTGATCAGTTCCTGCACCAGCTGGTGGCCCGCGATGGACCTGCCGAACTGTTCCCGCTCGCCCGCGTACCGTACGGCGGCGTCGAGTGCGGCCTGCGCGATGCCGACACAGCCCGCCGCGACCGACATCCGCCCCTTGGTCAGGGCCGACATGGCGACGGAGAAACCCTTGCCCGCCGGGCCCAGCAGGGTGTCGGCGGGGACCCGGACGTCCTCCAGCACCAGTTCGGCGGTGGCCTGGCCGCGCAGGCCGAGCTTGCCGTGGATGGCGCGGCGGGTGAGGCCGGGAGTGTCGGCGGGCACCAGGAAGGCGGAGATCCCCCGGTGACCGGGGGCGTCCCCGGTCCGCGCGAAGAGCAGCACCACATCGGCCCAGGTGCCGTTGGTGATGAACATCTTGGTGCCGTTGATGACGTAGTCCCCGCCGTCGCGGACGGCCCCCGTCGTGAGGTTCCCGGCGTCGGATCCGGTCCCGGGCTCGGTGAGGGCGAAGCAGCCGACCGCCTCGCCCGCGGTCAGGCGCGGCAGCCACCGCCGCTTCTGCTCCTCGCTCCCCCAGGACGCGACGGTCTTGGCGACGAGGCCGAGCGAGACGGAAACGATGCCGCGGACGGAGGAGTCGCCGCGGCCCAGCTCCTCGGTGACCAGGCAGTAGGCGAGGTGGTCGCCGCCGGAGCCGCCGTACTCCTCGGGGACCGTGAGGCCGAGGAAGCCGAGCGACCCCAGCTTCTTCACGATCGACCTGTCGACGCTCTCGGCCCGGTCCCACGCGACGGCGTTCGGGGTGACCTCGCGGGCGACGAAGTCCGCCGCCAGCCGCCGTACGGCTTCCTGTTCCTCGCTGAGTTCCAGGTTCATCGAGCGACACCCCACTTTAATTAGCACTGCTAGTTTATGGTTCGCAGGCCCTACTATGAGCCGCATGGCCCGACCGCGCAAGCCCCTCCTCAGCAGAGACCGCATCGTCGAGGCGGCGAGCGCGCTCGTGGACTCCGAGGGGCTCGGCGCCGTCTCCACCCGGCGCCTGGCGGCCGTGCTGGGGGTCAGCGGGCCCTCGCTCTACAACCACTTCCGCAACAAGGACGAGATCCTGGACGCGGTCGCCGACGCCGTCTCCGCCCAGGTCGATCTGTCGATGTTCGAGGAGTCCGACCCCCGGGACTGGCGGGAGGCCCTGCACGACTGGGCCGTCTCCTACCGCGCGGCGCTCACCGAGCACCCGCACATCGTCCCGGTCCTCGCCCAGGGGCCCGGCCGCCGTCCGGCCGGTCTGCGGGTCGCCGACGTGGTGTTCGGCTCCATGGTCGGGGCCGGCTGGCCGCCCGCCCAGGCGACGTACATCGGGGCCCTGATGCGCTACTTCATCACCGGTTCGGCCCTGGGCTCCTTCGCCCGCGGCTTCGTCGACGACGAGACGGCCTACGACCCCGCCGACTACCCGCACCTCGGCCAGGCGCATCTGCTGGCCGACCGCCGCCGGCAGGTGGACGAGGGCGCGTTCGCGACCGGGCTGCGGGCCCTGCTGGACGGGCTCGCGCTCCAGTACGAGCAGATGGCCCGCACCGGGAACGACACGGTTCGGCCGCTGCCGAACCGTGCCTGACGCATCCTGGACGCATGGCACGCCAGACACCGCACGATCCGGCCGCTCCGCGCCTCGCCGCACTGGCCGCGCTGCTCGCCGACGAGACCCGCGCCTCCTTCTGCCTCGCCCTGCTCGACGGGCGCGCCTGGACGGCCGGTGAGCTGGCCAGGTACGCGAGGGTCGCCCCGTCGACCGCCAGCGAGCATCTGGGCAAGCTGGTCGCGGGCGGGCTGCTGGCCGAGGAACGGCAGGGCCGCCACCGCTACGTACGGCTCGCCGACGAACGCACCGCGCACCTCGTCGAGGAGCTGGCCGCCGGGGTCGTGGCCGGGGCGGACGAGCGGCCGCGCGGCCTGCGGGAGGCGAGCATGAGCAGCGCCCTGGCCCGTGGGCGCACCTGCTACGACCATCTCGCGGGCCGGCTCGGCATCAGGATCACCGACGCGATGACCGACCGCGGACTGCTGCGGCAGGACAACGGCCTCGCACTCACGGACGCCGGCCTCGGCTGGTTCGACGCGCTGGGCATCGGGCTCCCGTCCACGTCCCGGCGGCCCCTCGTACGGAGCTGTCTGGACTGGACGGAACGCCGCCCCCACCTGGCGGGTGCCGCGGGCGCCGCGCTGTGCCGCCATGCGCTGGAGGCCGGATGGTGCGTACGGATCGGTTCGGGGCGTGCGGTGCGGGCGACGCCGGACGGGGAGCGGGCGCTGTCGGAGCTGCTCGGCATCGAGGCGCCGTCGATCGCCTGACGGCCCCGGCAACGGCCGCCCGGTGGCCGGCCGTCGCGGCGGACGGGGCGGCGGACGACGGCCTCCGGCTCCCGGCATCCGGCATCCGGCGACGCCGACGATTGACGGAAGACGACAATTCGGCCGGGGCCGCAACGTCGCGGTCGTAGCCTCTCGGTCATGACAACACCGATCCCACCTGCTGATTCCGCACCGGGGCCCGACTGGCGGCCGGTCGCCGCCGCCTCCACCACCGTGGTCCTGTGGGCCTCCGCCTTCGTCTCCATCCGCAGCGCGGGGGAGGCCTACTCGCCCGGTGCGCTGGCGCTCGGCAGGCTGCTGGCGGGCACGCTCGTCCTCGGTGCGATCTTTCTCGTACGCCGGGAGGGGCTGCCGGCCCGGGGGGCCTGGCCCGGCATCGTCACCTCGGGGCTGCTCTGGTTCGGGCTCTACATGGTGGTGCTCAACTGGGGCGAGCAGGAGGTCGACGCGGGAACCGCCGCGATGGTGGTGAACATCGCACCGGTCCTGATCGCCCTGCTCGGCGGACGGCTGCTCGGTGAGGGGCTGCCGCGCCGGCTGCTCGCGGGCATGGCGGTCTCGTTCGCGGGGGCGGCGGTGGTCGGGCTCTCGATGTCCGGGCACGGCGGCTCGTCGGTGCGGGGAGTGCTCCTCTGTCTGCTGGCCGCCGTGGCGTACGCGACCGGGGTGGTGAGCCAGAAGCCCGCGCTGCGGCACGGATCCGCGCTCCAGGTCACCACCTTCGGCTGCCTGATCGGTACGGTCGCCTGTCTGCCGTTCTCCGGCGTGCTGGTCTCCGAGGCCGCCGACGCGCCGCTGTCCGCCACGCTGAACATGGTGTACCTGGGCGTCTTCCCGACCGCCCTCGCCTTCACCACCTGGGCCTACGCCCTGGCCCGCACCACCGCGGGCCGGATGGGCGCCACCACGTACGCGGTACCCGCGCTGGTGGTGGTGCTGGCCTGGCTGTTGCTCGACGAGGTGCCCGCACCGCTCAGCATCGCCGGCGGGCTGCTCTGCCTGGCCGGAGTGGCGGTCTCCCGGACCCGTAAGCAGACTGGCCTGACGCGGAAGAGTCGGGCACGGCCGGTGGAGGGATCCCGTCATGACGAGGAGCACCAAGCAGCGGGGCGAGGGTAACGGGGCGCGGCGGAAGGGTGGCGGGAAGCGCGGTTCCGCACCCGGGTCCGGGGCCGGGTCCGCTTCCGCGTCGGCATCCGCGTCGGCTTCCGCTTCGGAGGACGCGAAGCAAGCCGCGCGCTACGGGGGCCCGTATCTCGACGGCTTCGCCGTGGCCGACAGCGGCGACGACGACCCGGTGCTGGTGACACCGCGCGGGCACGCCCGGGAGGCCTGGCGCGAGGACTACCCGTACGAGCGCAAGCTCCCCCGCCGGGACTACGAGAAGCGCAAGCGTGCCCTGCAGATCGAGCTGCTGAAGCTCCAGCACTGGGTGAAGGAGCACGACGAGCGGCTGGTGATCCTCTTCGAGGGGCGCGACGCGGCGGGCAAGGGCGGCACGATCAAGCGGTTCACCGAGCATCTCAATCCGCGTGGTGCCCGGGTGGTGGCGTTGGAGAAGCCGACCGAACGCGAACGCACCCAGTGGTACTTCCAGCGGTATGCGGCGCATCTGCCGAGCGCCGGGGAGATCGTGCTGTTCGACCGCTCCTGGTACAACCGCGCCGGTGTGGAGCGGGTGATGGGGTTCTGCACGACCCGTGAGTACCTCGAGTTCATGCACCAGGCGCCGGACTTCGAGCGGATGCTGGCGCGCGACGGCATCCACCTGGTGAAGTTCTGGTTCTCCGTCTCGCGCAACGAGCAGCGCAACCGGTTCATGATCCGGCAGATCGATCCGGTACGCCGGTGGAAACTGAGCCCGGTCGACCTGGCGTCGCTCGACAAGTGGGACGCGTACACGGAGGCCAAGGAGCTGATGCTGTTCCACACGGACACGGCGGACTCGCCCTGGACCGTGGTGAAGAGCAATGACAAGAAGCGGGCGCGGCTGGAGGCGATGCGCCATGTGCTGCACCGCTTCGACTACCCGGACAAGGACCCCGAGGTGGTCGGAGCACCGGACCCGCTGATCGCGGGTCCGGCCTCACGGCTGTTCGAGCAGGGCGAGATGGACGCCCGGCTGCTGGCCCCGGAGGCCCCGCGCGGTTCCTGAGGTCCCGCCCGCCCGCGACTCCGTGCGGGCCGGGCGGCGCTGCTCCGTGCGGGCGGGCGGCGCTGCTCCGTGCGGGCGGGCGGCGCTGCTCCGTGCGGGCGGGCGGCGCTGCTTTCGACACACGCCCTAGAAGACCACCAGGGCGCGCCCTCCCCGGCCCGCGATCATGTTGTCGAAGGCCGCCGGGATGCCGTCCAGCGCGATCCGTTCGGTGACCAGCATGGACAGGTCGAAACGGCCCGCGCGGATGTGCTCGGCGAGCACCGGCAGATCCCGCGCCGGGTCGCTGTTGCCGTAGACGCAGCCCGTCAGCGACCGGCCCCAGTGGAAGATCTCCAGGGCGTTGAAGGTGACTTCCCGGTCCTTGCCGCCGATCCCCACGACGGTGGTGCGGCCGCCGCGCCGGGTGGACTCCCAGGCGCCCCGGATCGTGGCGGGCGCCCCGACGCACTCCACGGCGACATCCGCGCCCTGGCCGCCGGTCAGTCTGCGGATCTCTCGCGGGGTGGTGGCGGAGGCGACGACGAAGTCCGTGGCGCCGGCCAGCCGGGCCAGCTCCTCCTTTCCGGGGGAGACGTCGACCGCGATGATCCGCGAGGCGCCGGCGATCCGGGCGGACTGGAGCACGGCGAGGCCGACGCCGCCGATCCCGAACACGACGACGCTCTCGCCGGTGCGGACCCGGGCGGAGTGGTGGACCGCCCCGTAACCGGTGAGCACGGCGCAGCCCAGGAGGGCCGCGTCGGTGAGCGGGATACCGGCCGGGGCGGGCAGCACGCAGTTCGCGGCGACGACGGTCTCCTGGGCGAAGGCCGCGACGTTCAGGCCGGGGTGGAGTTCGGTGCCGTCCGCGGTACGGGCATGGATGTTGGCGGTGCCCTTGAGCGCGTCGGAGCAGAGCCAGACCTCGCCGATTCCGCAGTGGAAGCAGTTCCCGCAGGACGGCGCCCAGTTGAGGACGACCGCGTCGCCGGGGACGACACCGGCGACTCCCTCCCCGACGGAGACGACGGTTCCGGCGCCCTCGTGACCGAGGACCGCGGGGACCGGGACCCGCATGGTGCCGTTCGACAGGGACAGGTCGGAGTGGCAGACCCCGGCGGCGGCGAGCGCGACGCGCACCTGACCGGGACCGGGTTGCGGGAGTTCGATGTCGGTGATCTCCAGGGGAGCTCCGACAGCGGGCAGTACGGCGGCGCGGACCACGGAAAGGCTCCTTGGCTGAGGCTGGCCCGGATGCGCGGATGCGCGAACGGGGCGGATGCGCGAAAGGGCGGGCGGGGCGGTTTCGCTCAGAACTGGAGCGACTTGGTCTGGAGGTACTCCGTCAGACCGTGCGGGCCCAGTTCGCGCCCCACGCCCGACTGCTTGTACCCGCCGAAGGGGGCCAGCGGATTGAACCGCCCGCCGTTGATGTCGACCTGGCCGGTGTCCATCCGGCGGGCGAAGGCCACGGCCTCCGCGTCGTCGGCGGCCCAGACCGCGCCGGCCAGGCCGTACACGGTGTCGTTGGCGATCCGCAGGGCGTCGTCCACGTCCTCGTACCTGAGGATCGAGAGGACCGGGCCGAAGATCTCCTCGCGGGCGATGGTCATCTCCGGGGTGACATCGGCGAACACCGTGGGGCTGACGTAGTACCCCGGCGTCCTCGGGGCCTCGGGGCCGCCCGCGACCAGCCTGGCGCCCTGCGCGATGCCCTGTTCGATGTAGCCGCGCACCCGGGCCTGCTGCCCGGCGTTGACGACGGGGCCGACCCGCTCCCCCGGTACGTACTTGGCGACGGCCGCCGCCGCGAGGGCCACCGCCTCCTCGTACCGCTCGCCGTCGACCAGCATCCGGGTCCAGGCACTGCACGTCTGGCCGGAGTTGGACATCACATTGGCCACCCCGACCGCGACGGCCCTGGCGAGATCGGCGCCGGGCAGGATCACATTGGCGGACTTGCCCCCCAGTTCCAGGGCCACGCGCTTGACGGCGGCGCCCGCGGTGGCACCGATCCGCCTGCCGACGGCGGTCGATCCGGTGAAGGAGACGAGGTCGACGCCCTCGTGCTCGGCGAGCGCCTGACCGGCGACCGGGCCGAGTCCGGTGACGAGGTTGAAGACGCCGGCCGGCAGCTGGGCCTCCTCGGCGGCCTCGGCGAACAGCTGGGCGGTGAGCGGGGTGTCCTCGGCGGGCTTGAGGACGACCGTGCAGCCCGCGGCGAGCGCGGGGGCGACCTTGGCGACGATCTGGTGGAGCGGGTAGTTCCAGGGAGTGATCGCGCCGACCACACCGACCGGCTCCAGCAGGACGGTGGAGTTGCCGAGTTTCTCCTCGAAGCTGTACGAGGCGGCCAGTTCGGCGTACGAACCGGCGACCAGGACCGGCACACCCGCGTGCACCGCCTGCGAGAGCGGAAGCGGCGCGCCCAGTTCCGCGGTGACGGTCTCGGCTATCTCGTCCTTGCGGGCGGCCAGGACGTCGCGCAGCGCGGCGAGCCGGGCGGCGCGCTCGGCGGGCGGGGTGGCGGCCCAGCCGGGGAACGCGGCGCGGGCGGCCCGTACGGCGGCGTCGACGTCCGCGGCGGTGCCCGCCGGAACCCGGGCGATGACCCGCTCGTCCGCCGGGTTCACGACCTCGATCGTGTCCGGTCCCTCGGCAGGCCGCCACGTACCGCCGATGTACATCCCGTCATGGGCCTTCATGGCATGTCCTCCAGGGCATGGGTACCGCCGATGTCGTCCGAGCCCAAACTAGCGCCGTTAGTTTTTGGGCGCCAGGGACCGTCCGGAGACACCGGTCACGTCCGGCCCGCGGATTCGCCCGGTCCCGTCGGTGGCCGTCACGGCTCAGACGATGCCGAAGAGAATGCCCGCGCCGAGCACCACCAGGGAGGTGAGCACGGCCCACTTGACGGTGAACCTGGTGTGGTCGCCGAACTCGACCTTCGCCATGCCGACGAGGACGTAGACGGCGGGGACCAGCGGGGAGGACATATGGAGGGCCTGTCCGGCCAGGGAGGCGCGGGCGATCTCCAGCGGGGAGACGCCGTGCGCGGCTCCGGCCTCGGCGAGGACGGGGACGACCCCGAAGTAGAAGCCGTCGTTGGACATGAAGTACGTGAGCGGCAGGCTGAGCAGGCCGGTGACGACGGCCATGTGCGGGCCCATGCCGTCGGGGATCGCCCCGACGAGCCAGTCGGCCATGTGCTCGACCATGCCGGTGCCGGAGAGGACGCCGGTGAAGACGGCCGCGGCGAAGACCATGCCGGAGACATTGAGGACGTTGTCCGCGTGGGCCGCGATGCGGGCCCGCTGGTCGGGCATGTGCGGGAAGTTGACGGTGAGGGCGAGGGCGGCGCCGAGCAGGAAGAGGACCGGGATCGGCATCAGTTCCATGATCATCGCGGTCAGCAGGGCCACGGTGAGGCCGGCGTTGAACCAGTAGAGCCTGGGGCGCAGGGTGGCCCGGTTCGGGTCCAGGCCCTTGAACTCCTCTTCGTCGCCGGCATGACCGGCGGCCGGTGCGGGGTCGGCGTCCGCACCAGCACCAGCACCAGCAGTGACCGTGCCGGACCCGCCGGAAGCCTTGGCCGTACGGTCGCTGCCGCCACCCGCACCGACGAGCACCGTCTCCGTCTCCCGCACGAGGGCTTCGTCCAGGGTGAGGATGCCGAGCCGCTTGCGCTCACGCCGGCCGAGGACGAACGCCAGCACGAAGACGGCGAGCAGTCCGACCGCGAGCGCCGGGATCATGGGGACGAAGATGTCGGCCGCGTCCACCTTGAGCGCGGTGGCGGCACGGGCGGTGGGGCCGCCCCAGGGAAGGGTGTTCATCACGCCGTTCGCCGTGGCGGCGACGCCGGTCATCACGACCAGGCTCATCTTCAGACGCTTGTAGAGCGGATACATCGCCGAGACGGTGATCATGAAGGTGGTGGAGCCGTCGCCGTCCAGCGAGACGATCGCGGCGAGTACCGCCGTACCGACGACGATCCGCAGCGGGTCGGCCTTGCAGAAGCGCAGGATGGCCCGGACGATCGGGTCGAAGAGGCCGACGTCGATCATCACGCCGAAGTACACGATGGCGAACATGAGCATCGCGGCGGTCGGCGCGAGGTTGCCGACGCCCTCGATGACGTAGTCGCCCAGCTCGGCCCCCTGGCCGACGGCGACACAGAAGAGCGCGGGGATCAGGACCAGCGCCGCGATCGGCGACATCTTCTTCGTCATGATCAGCACCAGGAAGGTGGCGATCATGGCGAAGCCGAGGATTGTCAGCATGGGAGACACCTAACGTTCACCTTTGAACTCCCACCGGAGTCGGCGGTCCGGATGACGTTAGGTGCCCCGTTCCTGCGTTAACAAGATGTTGACGTGCGAGCAATACGAGCAAAACCCCAGGTCAATGGGGTGCCGTTACGGAGACGGGGATGGCGTTGAGCACGGCGGGGCGTGTGCAGCGGACCTGGTTGCGGACGGCCAGGGAGTTCAGCGCGAAGTCGAAGTGGGCGCTCTGCGAGGGCGGCGGCGGGGGCAGCACCAGTCAGTCGAGGATCCGCCCGAGGTAGGCCATGACCAGGACCCGGGTCTCGGCGACGATGGCCCGGTCGCCCGACGGGTCGGTGCGGAAGGCGAGTTGGAAGAGTGCGTCGGCGGCCTCGACACTGACCAGGCTCGCCCGGAGCAGGTGCTCGTCGGGGGTGCGGCCGAGGTGGTCGGCGAGCAGGTCGGCGAGCTTGGCCGCGACCCGCGGGTTGGCGTCGCCCATGGGGTCGTCGGCCGGGGACGGGGCGCCGAAGTCGACGAGGGCGAAGCCGGGGACGGACCGCTTCATCGCGAGGTACTCGTCCAGCACGGCGTCGACGACCGCGCGCCAGTCGGCGGCCGGAACGCCGGTGAGCCGCGCGGTGATGCGCTCCGTGTAGCTGTTCAGATTGCGCAGGGCCAGGGCGTCGACCAGGGCCCGCTTGTTGGAGAAGAACCGGTAGACGGAGCCGATGGGCACCTGCGCCCGGACGGCGACGGCACGGGTGGAGAGCTGTTCGTAGCCGGTCTCGTCGAGCAGTTCGGCGCAGGCGTCGAGTATCCGGGCGAGACGTTCGGCGCTGCGCCGCTGCACGGGGGCGCGGCGGAGGTTCGGGTTCGCATGGGGCACGGGCTCCATGATGCCGTGGGTCTCCTCCGCGGGAACGGGCGGTGGCCGCCGGTCCGACAGGCTCTCAGGCGATGAGCAGGGTGAGTCCGCCGAGGGTGTACGCGATCATCAGGACCAGCAGGGGCAGTTGTCCGGCGACCGCGCGGCCCGGCGGGAACAGCCGCACGGACCGGTCATGGGCGGCGACGACCCCGAGCACATGGCCGAGCACGATGGCGGCGACCTGGAGCGTGGCGAGGGCGCCGGGTCCCAGGGGCGGCCCGGGGGCGGCGGGATTGTCGGTGCCGAGTGCCATCATGACGGTGCGTGGCCCTTCGGTGACGAAGAGCGTGAAGTAGTGGGCGACGAGATAGCCGAGGGCGATCGGGACGAGCGAGTGCGCGAAGGCGGTGAGGGGGTGCGGCAGCCGGCCGGATATCAGCCGGGTGGCTCCGGCGCACAGGGTGTAGAGGGCGGCGACCAGGGCGACGGCGCCGAGGAGTCCGAGCGTGGCGGCCGCGGTGCGGCCCAGGGGTGAGGTCTGGACGGTGGTGATCCAGGAGGGGGCGTCGGAGAAGCCGTCGTAGGCGGTGGATCCGAGCATGACGCAGACGGTGGCGACGAGCCCGGGGACCTGCGCGGTGGCGTCGAGTCCGTTGAACGGGGAGCGCAGGACGAGGCGGCGGTCGGAGCGGCGGCGCCCGAGCGGGGAGAGGCGGGCCAGCAGGCCGGAGTAGACCTCGAAGGCGTCGGCGTGGTCGAACCAGCGGTCCCCGTGGCGGGCGGCGCCCGCGAGATGGATCGCGGTGTACACGGCGAGGAAGAGGAGGAGCGCGGTGGCCGACGCGGGGTCGGGGGCGACCAGTTCGAGCCAGGTGAAGGCGAGGAGCCCGGCCGCCGCGGGCCACATCCCCAGCCGGACGGGGACGGGGCGGCCGGCGGCCGGGTCCCGGCGCAGGGCGCGGCAGACCAGGAGGTGCGTGGTGCGCAGGGGGTTGAGCAGCCGCCAGACGGGGCCCAGGAACAGGGAGGCCGGGACGAGCCCGACCCAGAAGAGCACATAGAGCGCACCGGCGGCCGGATTGCGTTCCGGGTCCTCCGGGCCGAGGAGGAGCTGGAGTACGACGAACAGGGCGGCGCCCGCCCCGAGTACGCGCGCCGCGATACGGGTGGGCCGGGCATCGGCGAGCCGTTGCACGGCGCCCGGCAGCGGGCGGCCCGCCCGGTCGCCCCGGAAACGGGAGGCGGACCAGAGCAGGCCGAGCGCGAGGAAGGAGACGAAGAGCGCGGTGAACGCGCCCGCGAAGGCGTAGAAGGGCGACAGCGGCAGGTCGTGCTGCGAGCCGACGCCGTGGGCGAGTACGGACACCGTGCGCACCGGGCCTTCCGGACCCGTCACCGTACGACGAGCTGGGTCAGGAGCAGGCCGGACCCGTGTGTCTCGACCTCGAAGAGCCCGGTGCGGTCGGCGGTGAGGGTGAGGGTGGTGGTGCGGCCGGCGGGCAGATCGGCCTCCTTGTCGTAGCCATGGACGTGGAGGGTGTCGGCGCGGTCGCTGCGGACCCGAAGGGCGACACGTTCGCCCTTTTCGACCTCGGTGCGGCCGGGCGCGGGACTCACCTTGCCGTGGGCGATGGAGATGTCCAGGGTGCGGTCGGCGGCGGGCCGTTCCGGTGGACCTGACGGTTTCCCGGAGGCACCGGACGTACCGGAAGCGCCGGGGGCGAGAGGAGCGGTGGCCTCGATCGGGCCGGCCGCGACGGCCCAGGCCGTGTGGTCGTCGGCGTAGAGCCGGGCGGTGAGGGAGCGGGGACCGTCTGCCGTGGAGCGGGCGAGCGCGCCGGGGAGGTGGTACCAGGGCCCGTAGAGCCGGGCGAGCGGGCGTCCGTCGAGGAACAGGCGGACATGGCCGCGCCCGGGAAGGGCCGCACCGCCCACGCTGTCCGGGGTGAAGCGGAAGTTCCGTACGGAGACATGGACGTTCCAGCCGTCCTCGGAGTCGGGCCGCACGGAGAGCTCCGCTTCCGGCGCCCGGTCCGCGTCCACCTGGCGCAGACGGTGGCCGTTGCCGTCGTCCGCGGCGAGCAGTCGCCCGACGGCACCGCTCGCCTGTTCATGGCCGGTCCCGGGCTTGTGGTGCGTGGTGGCGCGCCCGCCGCAGCCGCTCGCCCCGAGGACGAGGGCGAGGGTGAGGGCGGCAAGGAGTGCGACGGTGCGGGTACGGGCCTTCGCCGCCTGTTCGCGGCCGACCGGGACCTTCACGGGGCCGGCGGTGCGGGTACGGGCCGGTTTCATGACAACTCTCCGTTCGGGGTGGGCCGGGCGGCGGAGTGCTGCCGGTCCGGGTCGCCGGGGCTCTCCTGGGACCCGCCGGCCCGCTCCGCGGCCTCCGCGCCGTGCCGGGCCGCGGCGACGACCGCCCACACCACCCACACCACACCGAGCAGCCCACGCACCCACGCCGGGCTCAGCGGTATCCACGGGATCATCAGGACCCCCTTGTCGAAGGCGTCCAGCAGGGTGAGCGTCCCCAGGGCGACGGTGGTCCAGCCGAAGCCGGGCCGCTCGCGGCGCAGCACGAGCCCGATGCCGGTCCACCACACACCCGTCAGCAGCAGCGCCACCGCGGGCAGATAGGTGGAGGTGAGCCCCATGGTCGCGCCGGCCACATCCAGGGCCAGGCCGACGGCGCCGAGCAGGGTCAGCGCGGTCGCGGCCCGGCTGTGGCGCAGCCTGCGCCACCACAGCACCCCGCCGACCAGGGCGAGAACCACCGCGAGCCCCAGGGCCGCCTGCACCTCGATGCGTTCGATGCCCCGTGCCCCGTACCAGTCGCAGCCCGCCGGGAGCCGGCGCGCCTGCACGCTGTAGTCGGCGCAGACCAGCAGATGGGCGAGCTTGACCGGCTCGCCGGCCAGCCGGTCGGTGGACCCGGACACCTCGCCGCGCTCCGCCCCGCACTCGGGCAGGGTGCGCGGGGTGGAGGGTCCCGTTCCGGGCTGCCAGCAGTTGGACTCGCCCTGTCCGTCCCACCACACATCGGTCCGGTTGGGCCGGGACCTGCCCTGCTTGTCCGTGCCGAGGTGGTTGTCGGCGTAGCGGTTGTGATGGGACGTGTCGGTCTGCTTGGCGAGGGAGTCCTCGCCCCGGATGAACGCGGGGGCGGCGCTCAGGAAGAACGCGGCGCGCTCGTGCCCGTAGACCCAGTTGTTCTCGTACAGGTTCCAGTTGCCGCCCGCGGTGATGATGCCGGTGCCGGGGGGCATGGAGATCTGCGGGCAGACGACCCCCCGCTCGTAGCCGCGTTCGACGGGGGGCTTGGCGCAGGTGCCGTCGGCGACGTACGGGTAGTAGTCGGCGTTGTTGTCGTGGATCAGGTTGCGTTCGAAGCGGGCGTGGTTCTGCGGCAGGCCGGGGTGGCCGGGGAAGGCGCTGTCCATGGAGGCGCCGCCCATGTTGTGGTCGAACTCGTTGTCGTGGACGTAGACGGAGTCGCCCGCCGTGCCGGAGTAGCCGACCATGTTGTGGTGGCTCCGGCAGCCGGTGATCTCGATGGCGTAGCGCGGGACGTCGTAGCCCCGGCCGTCGTTGATGTTCGACGCGCTGCCCGGATAGATGCCGGAGTCGCCGTTCCCGTAGGACTCGCAGTTCTTGTAGAGCCCGTGGTCGCTGGCGAAGGTGAGAAAGCCGTACTCGTCGTTCCACCGGGTGAGGACGTCGTCGATGACGAAGCCGTCCTGGGCCAGGACGTACAGCGAGTTGAAGGTGGTGCGCTGCGCGGTGAAGTTCTTGAAGTAGATCCCGTCGGACTTGTCGGCGCGGATCGCGTTCAGCTTCTGGTACTTGGCGTCGATGACGACATCCGTGCGGTCCGCGCCCGTCCCCTCGATCTGGAGGTTCTTCTTGCCGAGGATCGCGACCAGGTTCTGGTTGTGCGGGCACCGCTCCTGCTGCGCGTAGCTGAGGATCTGGTAGCCGAGCTGCGAGTCGGGAGCCTTGAGCCGGGCGCACTCCCCGGCCGGTTTCGGGAGCGAGGGCTCCTCCTCGTACAGGCCCGGCAGGACGGCGATGTTGGTGCCGGGCCGGACGGCCGCGTCGACCGCCTGCTGGAGATGCCGGTAGCCGGTTTCGCGGCACTGCTCGAAGAGGGCCATGTTCCGGGCGCGCAGCCGGGCCGGGAAGCCCGCCGTGCGGCGTACGAAGTCCGCCCGGTCGGTCTTGCAGACCAGCAGGTCCGGTGGTCCGGTGCGGTACTCGGGGACGCTGCCGGTGCCGTCGGGCAGGGTCAGCGGCCGTTCTTCGTGCGCTTGGGCGGCCGGGGCCGCGAGCAGCGCGGCGACGAGCGCCGCGAGAACCACCAGGAGTCTGCGTGTCCACGACATGTGCGGGAGAGTAGAGCATTGTTCATCTTTTGGAACCCCCTTGCGCACCACGAATGCCGTTGACGCGCCAGGTTCCGATTCCTACGGTTACCCATAGGATTCGTTGTCCGGCGGATTCCAGGCACCCTCAGCACCGGGAGCGCATGATGAGCGGCATCGAGCAGGCGAGGAAGACGGCGGAGGGGCTGGCCTATTCCTCGGGTTTCGGCAATGAGCACAGCTCGGAGGCGGTGCCGGGCGCCCTGCCGCACGGCCGCAATTCACCGCAGCGCGCCCCGCTGGGGCTGTACGCCGAGCAGCTGAGCGGGTCCGCGTTCACCGAACCCCGGGCCCGGAACCGGCGTTCCTGGCTCTACCGGATCCGCCCCTCCGCGGCGCACCCGCCGTTCGTCCGTGTCGACAACGGCGCCGTGCGCACCGCACCGTTCACCGAGTCGGTCCCCGACCCCAACCGGCTCCGCTGGAACCCGCTGCCCGCCCCCTCCCCCGGCACCGACTTCCTCTCCGGTCTGTGGACGCTGGGCGGCAACGGCGACGCCGCGCAGCGCACCGGCATGGCCGTGCACCTCTACCACGCCAACTCCTCCATGACGGACCGGGTGTTCAGCGACTCCGACGGTGAGCTGCTGATCGTCCCGGAGCGCGGCGGTCTGCTGCTGCGGACCGAACTGGGCCTGCTGCACGCCGAACCGGGCCGGATCGCGCTGATCCCGCGCGGTGTCCGCTTCCGGGTGGAGCTGCTGGAGGAGACCGCCCGCGGCTATGTCTGCGAGAACTACGGTCAGCCGTTCGCCCTCCCCGACCTCGGCCCGATCGGCGCCAACGGCCTCGCCAACGCCCGGGACTTCCTGGCGCCCGTCGCCGCGTACGAGGACCACGAGGGCCCTGTCGAGGTGATCAACAAGTTCTGCGGCAACCTGTGGTCCGCGACGTACGGCCACTCCCCGCTCGATGTCGTCGCCTGGCACGGGAACCACACCCCGTACGTCTACGACCTGCGCCGTTTCAATGTCATCGGCACCATCAGCTACGACCACCCGGACCCCTCGATCTTCACCGTGCTGACCTCACCGTCCGACACCCCCGGACTCGCCGGAGTGGACTTCGTGGTCTTCGCCCCGCGCTGGCTGGTCGGCGAGGACACCTTCCGCCCGCCGTACTTCCACCGCAATGTGATGAGCGAGTACATGGGACTGATCGAGGGGGCGTACGACGCGAAGGCGGACGGCTTCGTCCCGGGCGGTGGTTCCCTGCACAACATGATGTCCGCGCACGGTCCCGACCGGGAGACCTTCGACCGGGCGAGCGCGGCGGAGCTGAAGCCGCAGAAGATCGACGACGGCCTGGCCTTCATGTTCGAGACGCGGTGGCCGGTCACGGCGACCTCGCAGGCCGCGGGCGCCGACCACCTGCAGCGCGGGTACGACGACGTATGGCAGGGTCTGACCCGCAACTTCCGGCCATAGGCGGACCGGGCGGACCGGGCCGCAGTGCCGGGACGGCGGAGGGCGAGCGAGCTGAACGAGGTGGGCAGGGTGAGCGAAGCTCAGGGCGCGAGCCGGGTCGATGGACCGCACGGGGCCGGGGATGTGCTCGGGGCCCAGGGAACGCGTGGGGCTCAGGGGGCTCTCGGGGGGCAGGGGGCTCTCGGGGCCCAGGGAACGCGTGGGACCCAGGGCGCGCGTGGGACCCAGGGCGCGCGTGGGGCGAACGAAGCGCACAGGGCGACCGAGGCGCGTCGCCCGCCCTCCTTCGCACCCGACTCCCTGGTCCTGAACCGGAAGCTCCCTCTCTGGTACCAGGTCTCGCAGTCGCTGCGGGCCTCGATACTGGGTCGCCCGCAGGACGCCTCCCCGCGGCTGCCCACCGAGGAGCAGCTCGCCGCGCACTACGGGGTCAGCGTGCTCACCATGCGCCAGGCACTCAAGGAGCTGGAGACGGAAGGGCTGATCAGCAGGCACCGGCGGCGCGGCACCTTCATCGAGCCGCGCGCCCGGCGCGTCTCGCCGGTCCGGCTGCTGGGCTCGGTCGACGCGATCGTGGCGCAGCAGTCGGGCGAGCGGACCACCGTGCTCGGCCACGGGCCGGGCCCGGTTCCGGGCGACCTCGCCGAGTTCTTCCCGGACTGCGCCGAGGTGGTCGGCTACCGGCGCCTCCGCTGCGACGGCGAGACGGGCGAGCCCACCAACTGGGCGGAGAACGCGCTGCGCCCCGAGATCGCGGCCCGGCTCGATGTGGCCGATCTCGAACGGTGGCCGATGACCAAGGTGCTGCGCGACGCCGTGGGGGTGCGGATCTCCCGGATCACCGACACCGTCGAAGCACGCCTGGCCGACCCGGACACCGCCGAGCTGCTCCAGGTCCCGCTGCTCAGCCCGATCCTGCACTACACGGGGGTGACCTACGACGACGACGGACGCGTCGTGGATGTGGCGCGGATCAGATACCGGGGAGACCGCTTCTCCTTCTCCGTGACGGTCGAGGCGCACTGACCCCACCCCACGGTGGCACCGCCCGCCGCTACGATGCCGGTGGTTCGGCGGACGCGGCGGGGCGGAGGACGACACGGTGGCAGCGCGGAGGGCGGCCGGAGCCGGCGGGAACGCGGAGTTCCCACTGCTCGACGAGTTGATGCCGTGGTCTGTACGGCCCCTCAGAACCGGACGCCCCTGGGTGAGGAGCCCCGACCCGGCGACGCTCAGGGCGCGCTGGGAGCGGCTGGTCCGGGCCGAAGGCGCCGAGCGGGAGAGGCTGTTCGCGCCCAGCCGCCACCGTACGCCGCACACCGCGGTCGCCGCCCTGCCCGGCCGGGCCACCCGTACGGGCAGATTCGCCCGGGACCCCGGCCCGTTCCCCGACCCCGTACGGATCCTGCACGGACCGTTCGACGAACAGTGGCTGATCCCCGATCACCGGCTGATCGACGCCGCCCGCCCCGAACTGTGGCGGGTCGCCGACGGGCACCAGCTCTTCGCCGTCGAGCACGGCTCCGTCCCCCAGGGCACCGGGCCCGCCCTCTGGGTGAGCGCGCTGCTTCCCGACGGGCACTCCCCCGCCGGCCGGCCGGGCCGGATCCGGCCGCTGTACCGGCGGCCGGGCGGCACGGAACCCAATCTGGCGCCGGGCCTGCTCGATCTGCTGCGTGGCCGGCTGGGCGACGAGGGCGGCAGCGGCACCGGCAGCGGCAATTGGGGCGGCAACGACGGCAGCAGCGAGGACGCGCTCACCGCCGAGTCCGTCCTGGCCTGGGCCCTCGCCGTCGCCCTCCCCTCCCCCGGCGGCTGCCGGGTGCCCCTGCCCGCCGACAGGCGGCTCTGGGCAGCGGGTGTGGGGCTGGGCCGGGAGCTGATGCGGCCGCAGTTGCGCGGGGCACGCGGCGGGGAGCGCCCCCGGCTGCCGGGCGGCCGTCGCCCCTATGTGCGGGCCGCGATCCCGCCCCGGCCGCGGACGCTGGACTACGACCCGGACGGCGAGGTGCTCGCCGTCGGCGAGGGCCGTATCTCCCCCGTACCGGCGGGTGCCTGGGAGTTCCGGGTGGGCGGCGTACGGATGCTGGAGCTCTGGTTCGAGCGGCGTACGGCGGCGACGGCGGGGCCCGGCACCGGCGCCGGGAACGGTGCCGCGAACGGAAGCGGAACAGGAAGCGGAACAGGAAGCGCACCGGGCAGCGGGGCGGGGAACGGACCGGAAAGCACGGCTGAGGCCGGGCGGCCGCCGGTGGACGGGGGCCTGGCGGCGGTCGGCCCGCACGGCTGGCTGCAGGAGTGGACCTCGGAGCTCCTCGAACTCATCACCGTCCTCGCGCTCCTCGACGGGCTGGAGGACCGTCGGCAGGCGCTGCTGGCGCGGCTGGACGGGGCGCCGCTGATCACCCGGGAGGAACTGGTGGGCGCCGGAGTGCTGCCCGTTCCCGCGGCGGCCCGGCGGCCCGCGTCCGTGCTCGATCACCACGAGGAAGGGCCGGAGGGACAGTTCGCCCTGCTGTGACCGGGCCGCAGGCCCGCTCCGGCCGCGGCTCCCGCACCGAGCCGGTGAGGGCGGGGCCGGGTGCCGCTCCAGCGCCGGGCGAGCACACCGAAGCACTGCTGCGAGCCCTGGGAATGACGGACGAGCAGGCAGCAGTGCTGTGCCGGGAGGTGTGATCGCCCGCGCCGTCCCGAACAGCGGGCCGGCCCGGAGTGATGCGGTCGGTTCAGCGGCGGCTGCCGAAGAGCGAGCGCCGCAGTCGCCGCAGGGGCGCGAAGAGCGAGACACGCGCGCTCTTGCTCCGGCGGCGGTGCGCGGCATCGCGCGAGGTCAGCTCACGCATCAGCAGCGTCGCTTCCGCGGCATCACGCTGTGGGACGGCAGGGCCGCCGAGCACCGCGAGATGGCGGTCGAGGCGCGAACTGGTCGCGCTGCTTCCGCATGTAATGGCAGGCACACGCGGCCTGCTTCGCACCGTTATCTGTTCCATGTCACTCCCCACCCGTACGAGGGCACCCGGCTCGGGCAGGTTAACCCTATCCCCCCGCAGTGACACCCGTGTATCCCGGCCACAGGATTGAGCACACACATACGGAGGTTGACGACCAGTTACCGAATCTGTCCGATTCCTGGGCGACTTGGACAGATCGGAAGGTCGGAGCCACAGGCAGGAGACCCTGGCGGACAAGGCCTCCTGCCACGGGCACCGGCGACGGACGGCCGGCCGGCCGCGGTCAGGCGGCCGAGTTCAGGACGGGCAGATAGCCGCCCGACTGCCCGGCGGCGGTGGGGTGGTAGGACTCGCCGATGTTGAGCCAGTTCACACTGTGCAGCCAGGCGCTGCCCGAGCAGATCTCATGGCCCGTGAAGGTCTTCGCGACATCACCGAAGGTGAAGCCGTGGTCGGCGGCCCGCTTGGCGGTGGCCGCGTTGAGGTAGTCGGCGGCGCCGTTGATGGCGGCGCGCTCGTTCTCGTTCAGACCGGCGAGGCAGCTGCCGCCCAGCTTGTAGAAGCGGGGGTAGCCGAGGACGACGACCCGGGCGGAGGGGGCCTTGGCGCTGATCGCCGCGTACACGGAGTCGAGCTTGCCGGGAAGGGTGGAGTCGACATAGCTGCGGGCCGTGGCGATCCGGCTCAGACAGGTCGACTCCGACTGGAGGACACAGGTGGTCATGACGTCGGCGAAGCCCGCGTCGTTTCCGCCGATGGAGATCGAGACCAGGTCGGTCGAGGAGTTCAGCGGACCGAGCTGACCGCCCGTGACATCACCGGTGCGGGCGCCGGAGCAGGCGGTGAAGGCGAACGAGGCGGGCGAGTTGGCGGCGGCCCAGAGCGCCGGGTAGGCGCGGGTGCTGCGCTTGCAGTCGCCGCTGCCGCTGTCGTAGCTGCCGGCCCCGACACCCGAGGAGTACGAGTCGCCGAGCGCCACGTAGTCGACGGCCTTCACGGAATCCGCGGCGCTCGCCGCACCCGCGCCGGTGAGGGCGAGCACCGTACCGAGCAGGAGAGAGGACGAGAACGCCACGAGTCTGGACATTTTCATGGGACCTCCTTGAGCAGGGGTATCTGCGTCCCTACGTCGTAGCAGGACCCACCGCCGATCAGGAAGTGTGCATGTCAAAGATATTTGTCGAATGCGCCTTGCCGCCCCCCTGAGTTCACCGGACGCCGGGGCGGCCGGCCCCGGTACGAAGTGGTGAAACCCGGGTGCGCGGGGTGGTCCCGTGCCGGATCATGGGCGCCATGTCCGCCAACCCTGAGTCCGCTCTGCCGATCCGGCTCACCGTCGACGACAGTGATTCACCCTCCGATGTCGTCGACGCGCTGTTCCTCGGCCGGTTCGCGACGGGTGAGCAGCCGTACTCCCACAGCTCCTCCCTCGAAAGCGTCAAGTCCGGGGCCACGCTGCTGCCTCCGGCCGCCAAGGTGCTGCGGGCCGCCCGGGGCGACGACCGCAGTGCCGTGCTCGCCGAGGGCGAGGGCTGGACCCTGCTGGTCTCCCGGTGGAGCCGCGGCGCCGACCTCACCGTCACCGCGACCAGCCCCGAGCTGGCGGAGAAGGTGCTCGGACAGGCGACGGACGGCGCCCAGGACGAGCCGGAACCGCAGCCCGACAACGTGGCCATGGGCTTCTGGTACGTCTCGCCCCGGCGCGGGCCGCACCGCACCACCCGGCAGATCTCCGCCGGGACCTGGGACGAGGTCCGCCCCAACTACACCGCTCCGGTGGCCGAGGCCATGGACCGGCTGATGAAGGTGACCCCCGACGACATCTCGGGCCGGCTGCTCCTGCTGCACGGCCCGCCGGGCACCGGCAAGACCTCGGCGCTGCGCACCCTGGCCCGGTCCTGGCGCGACTGGTGCCAGGTCGACTGTGTACTGGACCCGGAGCGGCTCTTCAACGATGTCGGCTATCTGATGGACATCGCGATCGGCGAGGACGACGGCACGGCGAAGGAACGCTGGCGCCTGCTGCTCCTGGAGGACTGCGACGAACTGATCCGCGGCGAGGCCAAGCACACGGCGGGCCAGGCGCTGTCCCGGCTGCTGAACCTGACGGACGGTCTGCTGGGCCAGGGCCGCAACGTCCTCGTGGGGGTCACCACCAATGAGGACCTGGAACGGCTGCATCCGGCGGTCGTCAGGCCGGGCCGCTGCCTGGCCCGTATCGAGGTGGGGCCGCTGACCCACCAGGAGTCGGTGTCCTGGCTGGGTACGGAGGAGGGGCTGGGACGGGACGGTGCGACGCTCGCGGAGCTGTACGCGCTGCGCCGCGGCAGCGGGCCCGCGTCGGTGCCGAAGCAGGACGCGGGAGCGGACGCGGGCCTGTATCTCTGAGCGGCGGTCCGCCGTCCCCGCTGCCGTACCTCCGCCCGGCGGACCCGGTGCGTCCGGGGCTTCGTCAGCGCGTGTACGCGGCCCGCACGGCGTCCTGGGCGAGCGACACCGCCTGCGCACGGGACAGCCCGAGCCGCTGGGCCAGTTCGGCGTACTCCTGCGCGGCGGCCGCGGCCTTCCGCTCGGCCGCGTCCCCCGCCGCGGCGACGAAGGTCCCGTTCCGGCCCCGGGTCTCGATCACCCCGTCCGCCTCCAGCGCCCGGTAGGCCTTGGCCACGGTGTTGGCGGCGAGGCCGAGTTCATCGGCGAAGCCGCGTACGGTCGGCAGCCGGTAGCCGACGGGCAGAGCGCCGGAGCGGGCCAGTTCGGAGAGCTGCGTGCGCAACTGCTCGTACGGGGCGGTGCCGGCATCCGGGTCAATGGCGATCTTCAGAGTCACGGGGCGATTCTCCCCCACCGCGGGAAAATGGGGAGGCGGTCGCGGCCGTGCTCCACGTAGCGTCCGGCGCATGACTGTGATTGTTCGCGACTTCCTCCCCACCGATGCCGAGGGCTGGGTACGGGTGCGCCGGGCCGCCCTTCCGTACATGGTGACCACGGCCGAGCAGGTGGCCTTCGACCTCGCCACCGCCCATCCGGACCGCCGGTACCGGCTGCTGGTCGCCGAGGAGGACGGGGAGGTCGTCGGAACCGCGCAGGTGGGCATCTCCCACGACACCCCCGAGCCCGGCCAGGGGTTCTGCAACCCGTACACCCACCCGGACCGGCTGGGGCGCGGGGCGGGTTCGCTGCTGCTGAGCACGGCCGAGGAGTATCTGGCCGGGGTCGGGGCGGTCGCCGTGTACACCTGGGTGCTCGACGAGACGGCCTGCCGGGAGTTCGCCCGGAAGCGCGGCTACGGGCCCAGCCGCCCGGCCCACTTCCTCCACCTCGACCTGAAGAACAGCACACTGCCGCCGCTCCAGGACGTCCCGGCGGGCGTCGAACTGCGTACCGCGGCCTCCTTCGCCGACGATCCGCGGCCGCTGTTCGAGGCGGACGCGGAGACGACGGCGGACGAGCCCAGCGACACCCCCTCCGAACTGGCGGACTACGAGGACTGGCTGAACAGCACCTGGCGCCATCCCTCCTTCGACCGTGAGCTGACCTCGGTGGCGATGGTGGACGGCGAGGTGGCGGCGTTCAGCGCGGCCACCACCGACGGCGGCACGACGTATGCGACGGGGATGACCGGAACCCGCCGGGCCCACCGCGGCCGGGGGCTGGCGAAGCTCGCGAAGAACGACTCCCTGCACCGGGCGCGCGCCGCCGGATACACGGACGCGTACACCGGCAATGACGCGGGCAACGGTCCGATGCTGGCGATCAACGAGTGGTTCGGCTACCGGATCTGTGCCACGGAGGTACGCCATGTCCGCGCACTCGGCTGAACCGGCGGACGTGGTCGTCGCCCTGACCAAGGCGGGCCGGACCAAGATCCGCTACCCCGCCCGTCTGATCCGCGACGAGGGCGGGCGGGTGACCGTGAGGGCTCCCTGGGCGGCGCCCGGGATCCGGGACTTCGGCTTCGTACGGTTCGAACCGGGGGATGTGTTCACCGAGCACTACTGGCGGGACCGGTGGTTCGCGGTGAAGGAGGTACGCACGGGTGCCGGCGAGCTGAAGGGCTGGTACTGCGACATCACCCGGCCCGCCCTCCTGGCGGACGGCGTGCTGGAGGTCGAGGATCTGGATCTCGACCTGTGGGTGTCGGCGGACGGTTCGTCCGTACTGCGGCTGGACGAGGACGAGTTCGCCGACAGCGGCCTCGCCGTACGCGACCCGGCCGCGGCCGGCGCGGCGGTGCGGGCCCTGGACGAACTGGAACACCTCGCCCGCACCGAAGGGCTGGCCCCGCTGCTCGCGTGAGGGCCCGCCCCGCCGTGCGCCCGGCCCTGAGCTGACCCTGCGGACGACCCTCAGCACGTGCCCGCCACCAGCTCCACCTCGTACCCCGCCGGGTCCTCCAGATACGCGGCGCAGTGCCCGGCGCCGCCCGCGTAGGGATGACGGTCGGGGAACAGCAGCCGCCAGCCGTGCCCGGGGGCATCGTCGACCAGGGCGTCGAGGGCGGCCCGGTCGCGGACGTGGAAGGCCAGGTGGTTGAGACCGGGGCGGCGGCGGTCGTGCGGGCCGTCGGCCAGGTCGGGCGACTGTTCCAGGACGAGATAGCTGTCGCCGCGCCGCCAGCTGCGGCCGTACTGCCACTGCTGGTACGGGACATGGCCGAGGCGTCCGAGCAGCCAGCCCCAGCTCCTCGCGGCCCCGGCCAGGTCGGGCACCCAGAGCTCGATGTGGTGGACCCGGCCGGTGCCTGCCCCGGCGGGCGGCAGGGGGACGGCCCGGCGGACGCCCGCCGGGTCGTACGCGATGGTGTCGCCGTCCTCGTGCCAGTGGATCAGGAACCGTTCGTCCGCGCGGTATCCGTCGAGTCCCGCACGGCAGTAGGCGACGATGTCGTCCGGCAGGCCGTCCAGCGGGAACCAGGCCAGCTCCGCGCACTTGTCCGGCTCGGCGTTGCGCGGCGGGCGGGCCGCGTCGTACTCCGCCTCGAAGAACCAGCCCATGCGCGGACCACCGCCGGGACCCCGGTGCTGCATCACGAGCGCCACCCGCAGCTCCTCGGGGTCCAGCGCCACGCCGATCTCCTCGGACGCCTCCCGGATCATCGCCTCCCGGACGTCCTCGCCGTCCTCCGCGTGGCCGGAGGGCAGGTTGAACAGGCCGTCCCCGTATCCCGTACCGGCCCGGCGGGCGAGCAGGACGTCGGGGCCCCGGCGGAGGATCAGATGGACGTCGACGACCTCGGTGTGCCGCCGCGGCGGCTCCGCGCGGGCCACCAGGGCATACCGCTCGTCGTCCACCTCCCTGCCCCACAGCCGGGCGTCCCCGGAGAGGGCCTCGTGGTGGATGCGCTCCGTGTGCGGGGCCAGCAGCCCGGTGAGACGGGCCGCGGAGAGCCCGACGCCTCCCCACACCCCCTCGATCAGCACGAGCCGCCCGCCCGGCCTCAGCAGGGAGAACCAGTGGCGGAGGGCCGCCGCCGGATCGGGCAGCAGCCACACCACGTGCCGTGCCACGATCACATCGAACCGCCGGTCCCCCACCGGCGGCCGGGCGGCGTCCCCCACCAGCACCTCGGTGCCGGTCCCGGCGAGCTTGGCGCGTGCCCGCTCGGCCATGCGGGGCGAGCGGTCGACGGCGGTGACCCGATGCCCCTGACCGGCGGCGAGCAACGAGATGCTGCCGGTCCCGCAGCCCAGGTCGAGCACTTCGGAGCCGGTGGCGGGCAGCCAGCCCTCCAGCCGCCCGGCCCAGGCATGGCGGACCGCCGGATCGAGCAGCCCGTGGTCGGGCTCCTCGTCGAAGGAGTCGGCGGCGGCGTCCCAGTCGATCGTCGTCATGCCCCCGATGGTCTCAGCAGCCGCTGACAGTGCGGGGGCCTCTTCCCTCCGTTCCGGTCCTTTTCGGACGTCGAAGGACTGTCACGTGCTCCTTGTCCGGCGCTCCTTGTCCCGTGCTCCTTGTCCCGTGCTCCTTGTCACGTGCGCTGCTTCGTGGCCCCGGCCCGCCGGCGCACCACCCGCCCGCGCGCCAACGGCCAGGCCACGATCAGCACCACGATCGCGTAGACGGTCACCGAGAACGGGGTGTCGACCAGGCCCGAGACGCTCCCGTCGCTGATCTGGAGTGCGCGCCGCAGCTGCTGTTCGGCGGCGGGGCCGAGGATCACCCCGATCACGGCGGGGAGCACCGGCAGTCCGTACCGCCGCATGCCGAACCCGATCAGTCCGATGACCAGCAGGATCACCAGGTCGGACGACTCGCCGCCGACGGCGTACGCGCCGACCGCGGCGAAGAACAGGATGCCCGCGTACAGATAGGGGCGCGGGATCCGCAGAAGCTTCGCCCACACGGGTGCCAGCGGCAGGTTGAGGGCGAGCAGCAGCACCATGCCGACGAAGAGCGAGGCGATGAGGCCCCAGACCAGCTCGGGTTCGCGTTCGAACAGGAGCGGTCCGGGCTGGATGCCGTACTGCTGGAAGGCGGCCAGCATCACGGCGGCGACGGCGGTGGTGGGCAGACCGAGGGTGAGCATCGACACGAGCGTGCCGGCGGCGGAGGCGGAGGCCGCCGCCTCCGGCCCCGCGACACCTTCGATGGCGCCCTTGCCGAACTGCGCGCGGTGTCGGGAGAGACGTTTCTCCGTGACGTACGAGAGGAAGGTGGGGATCTCCGCGCCGCCCGCCGGGATCGCGCCGAACGGGAAGCCGATGAGGGGGCCGCGCAGCCAGGGCCTCCAGGTGCGCCCGAGGTCCTCCCGGCCGAGCCAGGGGCGGCCGACGGGGATCGGTTCGGCGGTGGAGCGGCGCAGATGGGCGGCGACCCAGAGCGCCTCGCCGATGGCGAAGAGGCCGACCGCGACGATCACCACGTCGATTCCGTCGGCCAGTTGGAGCGAGCCGAAGGTGAGGCGCTGCTGGCCGGTCATCCCGTCGAGGCCCACGAGGCCGATGGTGAGACCGATGAGGAGGGAGGCGAGGCCGCGGATTCGGGAGGAGCCGAGGACGGAGGTGACGGCGATGAAGGCCAGCACCATGATCGCGAAGTAGTCGGGGGCACCGATGTCCACGGCGAGCGAGGCCACCGTCGGGGCGAGGACGACCAGCAGGACCGTGCCGATCATGCCGCCCGCGAAGTGTCCGATCGCCGCGGCGGCCAGCGCCTGTGCGCCGCGGCCCGCCCTGGCCATCGGGTTGCCCTCGATCGCGGCGACGACGGCCGCGCTCTCCCCGGGGGTGTTGAGGAGGATCGAGGTGGTGGAGCCGCCGAACATCGCGCCGTAGTAGATCCCGGCGAACATGATGAACGCACCGGTCGGTTCGAGTCCGTAGGTGACCGGCAGCAGCAGCGCCACCGCCATGGCCGGTCCGATGCCGGGGAGCACGCCGATCGCCGTGCCCAGCAGGACGCCGAGGGCGGCCCAGAGCAGGTTGACCGGTGTGAGCGCGGTACCGAAGCCGTCGATGAGGGAGTTGAGGGAATCCATCGGTCAGACCACTCCCATCAGCGGGCCGCCGGGGAGGGGGACCCCGAGCAGCCTGTCGAAGACGATGTACGTGACGAGGGAGAGCCCGGCCGCGATGAGCGGGTCGCGGTCGTGGTGCCGGCTGCCCAGCGCGTAGGCGGAGCCCCAGAAGAGCAGTGCGCCGGCGACCGGGAAGCCGAGCGGGTCGATCAGTACGGCGCCCGCGAGGAAGACCGCGGCGAGCAGGAGCACGGTGCGCCGGTCGGCCGGCTCGGCGAGGTCGACGTCCTCGCCTCCCTCCGCCTCGCCGCGGCCGCCGCGCAGGACGTCCACGGCGAGGAGGACGGCGACCAGGAGCAGCCCGGCGCCGACGACGACCGGGACGGTCCTGGGACCGACGGGTCCGCGCTGGGTGATGTCGGGGCTCATGGTGAGGGCATCGGTGAGGACGAGGACACCGAGGGCCAGCAGCAGGACACAGACGCCGAGTTCGGAGTGCTCGCGCAGCCAGGAACCTCGCCCCGAAGGGGTGCCGGGTCCGGGATCGGGGGCGGGGCCGGGTCCGGGATCGGGGGCGGGGGCGGGTCCGGGATCGGGGGCGGGGGCGGGTCCGGGATCGGGGGCGGGGGCGGGTCCGGGATCGGGGGCGGGGGCGGGTCCGGGATCGGGGGCGGGGGCGGGATCGGGGGCGGGGGATCGCCTGTCGTCGGTGGTCACAGTCCCAGCTCCTCAAGGACCGTGGCGACGCGCCGGTCCTGGGCGTCCAGGAAGTCGCCGAAGGCATCGCCGGTGAGGAAGGCGTCGTCCCAGCCGTTCTTCTTCATCGAGTCCTTCCACTGCTTCGAGTCGTGCAGTTTCCGGATCAGGCCGACGAGCTTGTCGCGTTCGGCGTCGGAGAGGCCGGGCGGTGCGACGATGCCGCGCCAGTTGGTGAAGTCGGTGTCGAGCCCGGCCTCGCGGAGGGTGGGGGCGTCGAGCCCGGGGACCCGCTCCGGACCGGTGACGGCGAGCAGGCGCAGCTCGCCCGCCTCGATCTGGTCGAGGTATTCGCCGACCCCGCTGACGCCGAAGGCGACCTTGTCGCCGAGGATCGAGGCGAGCAGTTCGCCACCGCCGTCGAACGGGATGTAGTTGACCTGCTTCGGGGCGATGCCCGCGGCCTTCGCCATCAGCATCGGGGCGAGGTGGTCGGGGCCGCCGGGCGAGGAACCGCCGCCGACCGGGAGCTTCGCCGGGGCGGCCCGCCAGGCCGTGAGCAGCTGGCCGATGGAGCGGTACGGGGAGTCCTTGGCGACGACGACGATGTCCTGCTCCTCGGTGAGCCGGGCGATCGGGGTGGTGTCACCGAGGGTCTTGGGGGACTTGTTGGTGTGGACCGCGCCGACCACGCCGAGGCCCATGGACATCGCGAGCCTGCCGTTGCCGTGCTCGCCGACGAGCCGGGTCAGACCGACGGTGCCGCCCGCGCCGGGGAGGTTGAACACCTCGATGCTGTGGGTGAGTCCGGCGTCCTCGGCGTTCTTCGCGGCGGTGCGCGCCGTGATGTCGTAGCCGCCGCCGGGGGTGTTGGGGACCATGAGGGCGCAGTCCGGGGATCTGTGTGCCGCTGTCCGGGCCGCCGCCCGTGGAGAGCAGCGGCGGCCCCACGAACACCAGCACCGCGGCCCCGAACAGGGCGAGGGGAGTGCGCAATCGCACGGGTTCCGCCTTTCGCTGTGAAGTGGCCCACATGCTGCCCGCGCGTCGACGGCCTGTCTCCGTTCCGGAATCAACGGACGTTGTGGTCGTTGTGGTCGCGCTCTACGGTGGCCGCGTGACAAAGGTGCTGGTGGTGGACGACGACTTCATGGTCGCGAAGCTGCACAGCCGTTATGTGTCCGCGATGGACGGATTCACGGTCGTCGGGGTGGCGCACAACGGCGCCGAAGCGCTGCGCGCGGCGGGGCGGTTGCGCCCCGATCTGATCCTGCTCGACATCTATCTGCCCGACATGGACGGAATCAGTGTGCTGCGGGAGCTGCGGGCGGCGGAGGAGCGGGACGCGGACCGCCACAGCGCCGACGCGCTCTTCATCACCGCCGCCCGCGACGCGGGCGTGGTCCGCGCGGCGTTGCGGGCCGGGGCGCTGCACTATCTGATCAAGCCGTTCCACCGGTCGGCCCTGGTGGAGCAGTTGCAGCACGTGGCCTCGCTGCGCAATCGGCTCGACGCGCTGGACGAGGCGCGGAAGGAGGCCCGGCAGGAGGACGTGGACCATATCTTCGGCACCCGTCCGCCGGGCTCCCGCGAACTGCCCAAGGGTCTCGCGGCGCACACGGCCGACCTGGTGGAGCGCATCCTGCGGGAGCACCCCGGGGGTCTGTCCGCCTCCGAGTGCGCGCAGGCGGGGTCACTGTCCCGGGTCAGCACCCGCCGCTATCTGGAGTACTTCGCGGAGACGGGGCGGGCCGAGGTGACCTTGCGGTACGGGGGGACGGGGCGGCCCGAGCGCCGCTACCGGGCGCTGGGCTGAGCCCCTCCCCCCGCGGCTGCCGGGGACCGCCGCCCGCCCCCCGCCGGGCAGCGGTCCCCGGTGCGCCGGCCGGGTCAGCCGACCGCCGAGGCGCAGGTGGTCGGGGTGGCGCGCGACGGGTCGAGGGCGTTGGCCACTTCGTGGAAGGCGATCCTGTCGATGGTCCCGATCGCCACATGCTCGGACAGGTCGACCGGGCACAGGTCCTGGAGCAGGACGTTGCGCACGTTCGGGCCGTCCAGGTACTGCGTGCGGTACGGGGTCACGACCTCGTCGTACCGGGTCGCGATGACGGTGTAGCGGACGCCCGGCACGGTGTCGCCGCCCGCGTTGAGCCGGGTGATGAACGGCGAGCCCGCGATCTGGTCGGCGAGGCCGGGGGTCTTCTCGGTGAGCAGGTCCTCGGCGCCGGGGAAGTACGGCAGGAGCCTGGTCAGCCCGAGGAGCGTGGTGCCGTGGTTGTCGGGGGCGATCCCGATGAGGGCGTTCACCTTGTCGGCGCCGCCGAGGAACTTCAGGTAGTAGTTCGGCATCATGCCGCCCTGCGAGTGGCCGACCAGGTCGGCCTCCGGCGCTCCGGTGGCGGCGAGCACCTTGTCGACGAACGCGTCGAGCTGTCCGGCGGACTTGTCGATGGGGCCGAGCCCGTTGAAGAACGGCACGCCGGGGAGCTGTCCGTAGTCGAGCGAGTAGACGCAGTAGCCCCGGTTGACGAGGTAGGGGGCGAGGACGAGCCAGTTGTCGACGGAGTTCCCGAAGGTTCCGTGGACCAGGACGACCGGGCGGGGGTGGGCGGCGGAGGGCTTGCAGGAGTAGTCGTTCCAGCCACGGGAGGTGGCGGTCTCCCCGGCGGTGGATGCCGAGGGGGAGGCGGTGGGGGCGGCTGCGGTCGCGGTCGCCGCGGGGGTGGCGAGGGCCGCGACGGCGAGGAGCAGTGCGGCGAGCGTTCTGCGCGGACGCGGGGTGCGCGACGCACGTGTCCAGGGCAGCATCGTGTGGTCTCCTTGCGGCTCAAGGGAGTGGCGATGTCGGTCGTCCTGCGGCCCGGACCACAAGTCGGGTGGTGCTGTTCCTTCCGATGCACTTACCGTGCTCATGCCAAATTACGCACGAGTAGGGTCGCGGGGGAAGTTACGCGTCGGTAAAAACTGGCGCCGCCTCACCGCAGGCCGCGCTCCAGGCACATGACAGCACGTCAGGCAGCGAGCCGCCCCGGTTTCACCGCCTGCGGCCCGAACCTCGCCCGCAGCCGGTCCGACACCTCCTCGATCCGGCGCGCCCGCTCGTCCGCCGGGTCGAAGCTGAGCTGGCGGGCCGCCCGTTCCGCGTCGCCGAGCCCCTCGGCCCGCAGCCCGATCCCCCGGACCCGGGCCCGTTGCAGACCGAGCGAGTCCTGGATCCGGTACGCCAGTTCGGTGAGCGCCGCCGAGTGGGCGGTGGGCTCCCGGAGCGCGCGGCTGCGGGTCAGCGTCGTGTAGCCCTTCCGGTCGGCGTACCGCACGGAGACCGCGAGCCCCCGGCACACCTGCCCCTCGCCGCGCAGCCGGGCACCGAGCTCCTCGGTGAGCGAGAGCAGCGCGCGGCGGTGCCGCTCCCGGTCCAGCTCGTCGCGCGGGAAGGAGCGTTCGGCGGCGATGGAGCGGGCGGCGGCGTTCGGGACGACCCGGGTGCGGTCGATGCCGTTCGCCCGCTCCCACACCTCGCGCCCGGTCCGCACCCCGGTGATCCGCTGCAGGGTGGTCAGCGGCGCCGCGGCGATCCGGCCGACGGAGTCGAGCCCGTATCCGCACAGGGTGCGTGCCGTCGCCGCCCCGACACCGTCCAGCGCGGCGGCCGGCCGGGGCGCGAGGAACGCGGCCTCCCGGCCGTCGGGCACCACGAAGGTCGTCCCGGGCGCGGCCTGCCGCGCCGCCATCCGGGCCAGCATGGGGTTGCCGGCCGCCCCGATCGCGCAGTCCACGCCGTGCAGGGCGAGCGCCCGGACCCGGATCACCGAGGCCAGGTCCACCGCGTCCTGCCCGAAGTAGCGCAGCGCGCCGCTCACATCGGCGAGCGCCCCGTCGGGCGGTGCGGCCTCGACGACCGGGGTGAACGCGCCCAGGAGGGCGAGCAGCCCCTCGTAACCGGTGCCGCCCACCGGCCCCCCGCCGATCCGGCGGAACCGCAGGAACAGAATCGTCGCCCGGCCGTTCATCCCGCGCTCCCGGGGCTCTGGTGCCACAGCTTCCTTCCGGTGGGAGTCCCCTCGCCGGGGGGCTGGAGGTCGGACCAGGGGTTCATCTCGTAACCGGTGGGCAGCGTGATGCGCCGGCCGGTGCCGGTGCCTTGGGGCTCTTCCCCCGGAGCGGCGTCCGCGCCGTCCGGGACCTCCGCCAGCCGCGCCGCGACCGCGTCGAGTCCGCCGCTGCGGCGCAGCTCCGCCAGTTCCGCCAGATTCCAGGCCGCGGCGCCGACCACGCTCAGGCTCCGCGGACCGCGCCGCTGCACCACGCCGCGCACCAGCAGCAGCCAGGAGTGGAAGACCGTGTGCGCGCAGGCCTCGTGGCTGTCGTCGAAGAAGGCCAGGTCCACCAGGCCGGTGCCGTCGTCCAGGGTGGTGAAGATGACCCGGCGGCCGGAGCGGACCGGTGGAGTCTGGGTGGCCGCCTTGGCCCCCGCGACCAGCACGGTCTCGCCGTGCCGTGCCTCCCGCAGCCGCTTGGCGGAGAGCGCGCCCAGCTCCTTCAGGAAGACATGGTGGTCCTCCATCAGATGGCGCGAGACATCCATGCTCAGCACACCGAGTTCGGCGCTGAGCCGCTCCGCGTCATTGAGGTCGGGCAGGCCCGCGGAACCGGACTTCCGGCCCTCCCCCAGCGGGAGTTGAGCCCCGTGGGCGCCCGGTCCGGCACTCCGCCGGGCACGGTGGAGCTCGAAGAGGTGCAGCAGCAGATCGCGGCGGTTGGCGCCGAAGGCGTCCAACGCGCCGACCTGGGCCAGCCGTTCGGCGGCCGGCCTGCCCGGCCGGGCGCGCTGCCAGAAGTCCAGCAGCGAGCTGTAGGGCTGCCCGGCCTCGATCCGGGCGACCTCGGCGTCGCTGATGCCATGGACGTCCGAGAGCGCCAGCCGCAGCCCCCAGGTCCCGGGGTCCCCTTCTTCGCCGGACACCAGTTCGATTCGATGGGCGGCCGCCGAACGGTTCACATCCAGCGGCAGCACCGGCACCCCGCGCCGCCGCGCGTCCGCGAGGAGCAGCCGCTTGGGGTACATCCCCGGGTCGTGCGTGAGCAGCCCGGCGTAGAAGGCCGCCGGATGGTGCGCCTTGAGCCAGGCCGACTGGTACGTCGGTACGGCGAAGGCGACCGCGTGCGCCTTGCAGAAGCCGTAGCTGCCGAACGCTTCGATGATCTCCCAGGTACGGGCGATCACTTCGATGCCGTACCCCCTCGCGGCCGCGCGCCGCGCGAACCAGACCTTGATCCGGTCCTGCGACCCGGGGTCGGAGAGCCCGCGCCGCACCCGGTCGGCCTCGCCCCGGCCGCAGCCGGTCATGATGTCCACCATCTCGATGATCTGTTCGTGGAAGACGACCACGCCATAGGTGTCGCGCAGCGGCCCTTCCAGGTCGGGATGCGGGTAGCGGACGGGCGCCCGGCCGTGCCGGGCCTCGATGAACGGCCGCACCATGTCGGCGGCGACCGGGCCGGGCCGGAACAGCGAGATGTCGACGACCAGGTCGTGGAAGGTGGCGGGCTGGAGCCTGCCGACCAGATCGCGCTGGCCCGGCGACTCGATCTGGAAGCAGCCCAGTGTCTCGGCGGTCCTGATCAGCCGGTACGTCTCCGGATCGCCGGGCGGCACGGCGTCGAGGTCGACCTCCTCCCCCGAGGCCCGCTTCACCTCCGTGACCGCGTGCGCCATCGCCGACTGCATCCGTACGCCCAGCACATCGAGTTTGAGCAGTCCGAGGTGCTCCACGTCCTCCTTGTCGAACTGCGACATCGGGAAGCCCTCGCCGCTGGTGGGCACGACGGGGGTACGGCTCAGCAGCGCGGCGTCCGAGAGCAGCACCCCGCACGGGTGCATGGCGATGCCGCGGGGCAGCGCGTCCAGCGCCTCCACCAGCTCCCAGAGCCTCCCGTACGTCTCCTTCCGCTCCGCCACCGCCCTCAGTTCGGGCAGTTCCTCCATGGCGGCGCGGGCGTCGCGGGCCCGGATGTGCGGGAAGGCCTTGGCGAGCCGGTCGGTCTCGGCCGGGTCCATGGAGAGCGCGGCCCCGACGTCCCGGATGGCGTGGCGCACCCGGTAGGTCTCGGGCATGGCGACGGTGGCGACCCGTTCGGCGCCGAAGCGGCCGATGATCCTGCGGTAGACGTCGAGACGGCGGGCCGATTCGACGTCGATGTCGATGTCGGGCAGCACGAAGCGCCGCTTGGACAGGAAGCGCTCCATCAGCAGCCCGTGCTCGACCGGGTCGGCGTGCGCGATGCCCAGGAGATGGTTGACCAGGGAGCCCGCGCCGGAGCCGCGGGCGGCGACCCGGATTCCCATGTCCCGTACGTCGTCGACGACTTGGGCGACCGTGAGGAAGTACGAGGCGAAGCCGTGGTGGGCGATGATGTCCAGTTCGTGGTGCATCCGCTCCCAGTAGTCGCGCCTGCGGTCGTGGCCGTGCAGCACCATGCCCGCGGCGGCCCGGGAGGCCAGCACCCGCTGGGCGGTGCGCCGCCCGGCACCGACGAGACGCGGTTCGGGGAAGTGGACGGTGCCGAGGCCGAGGTCGTCCTCGGGGTCGACGAGGCAGGCGTCGGCGGTGCGGCGGGTCTCCGCCAGCAGCCTCGCCCCGGCGTCCGGGCCGAGACCCGCGGCGGCGGTGATCCGCTCGGCGGTCTCCCGCATCGCGCGGGCGTCCTTGAGCCAGCGCTCACCGCTGTCGAGGGGCGAGCGGCGCGGGTCGACGGGGACGAGCCTGCGGGCCGAGTCGAGTACATCGGCGACCGGACCCTGCCCCGGGTCGGCGTACCGGACCGCGTTGGTCAGCACGGCCCGCACCCCTTGCTCGGCGGCGAAACCGACGGTCCGGGCGGCGAGCCGCAGCGAGCCCGGCCCGGTGCCCCCGCGGCCGTGGTGGACGGCTTCGAGGCGCAGGTCGTCGCCGTACATCTCCCGCCAGGGCGCGAGCAGCGCGGCGGCCCGGTCGGGGCGGCCCGCGGCCAGCGCCCCGCCCACCTCGGAGGCGGGCCCGAGCAGCACGGTGAGCCCTTCGGCGGGCAGCGAGGGCCAGTCCACCAGGGGCGGTCCGGCGTCGGCGGACGGGTCCGGGGACGCGGCATGGGCGGCGGTGACGAGCCGGCACAGCTCCGCCCAGCCCCGTGCGCCGTCACGGGCGAGAAAGGTGACCCGGGGTGCGGATTCATCGACAAAGGCACCACCGCGCACGGGCGCCCGCAGCCGATGCGTGCGGCCCTCCTCCCCCGTACGCCGCGCCACCGCTAGTTCGACGCCGAAGAGCGGCCGGATCCCGGCCTTCTCGCAGGCCCGGACGAAGCGGACGGCGCCCGCGAGGGTGTCGCGGTCGGTCAGCGCGAGGGCGTCCATCCCCCGCTCGGCGGCACGTTCGGCCAGCCGCTCCGGGTGCGAGGCCCCGTATCTCAGGGAGAACCCGGAAACGGTGTGCAGATGCGTGAACCCGGGCATCCGCACCTCCTGGACCGTTCCGTAACTCACCCCCCTCGTTCTCCACCATAGACCAAGTTTCGAACATTCGTACGATACCCGGGGTGCGGGGCACCTCCCGGCCGCCCCATCAGCCATTCGGCCCAGCCCCGCCTGCGTAAACAGCGGGCCGCCCGGACCGTGGGGGCATGACTTTCGTCGACGAGGTGAAGAACGCCGTCACCACACGGGCCGCACTGCTCGTGATCGGTGTGCTCGGGCTGCAGCTCCTGTTCATCGCGTCCTACGTCGGAGCGCTGCACAAGCCGAAGCCGACCGATGTCCCGTTCGGGGTGGTGGCCCCCCAGCAGATGTCCCAGCAGCTCGTCACCCAGCTGGACGATCTGCCCGGCGGCCCGCTGGACCCCCGCACGGTCGGTGACGCCGCACAGGCCCGCGAGCAGATCCTGAACCGCGACATCGACGGAGCGTTGATCGTCGACCCGGCGGGGAGGACCGACATCGTGCTGGTCGCCTCCGGCGGCGGCACCGTGCTGGCCACCTCCCTGGAGAAGATCCTCACCGAGGTCGAGGCCACCCAGCGCCGGACCGTGCGCACCGTGGACGTGGCCCCGGCCTCCCCCGACGACTTCGACGGGCTCTCGTCCTTCTACCTCGTCGTGGGCTGGTGCGTGGGCGGCTACCTCTGCGCCTCGATCCTGGCGATCAGCGCCGGCACCAAGCCCGCCAACCGACAGCGCGCGGTGATCCGGACCGGGGTCATGGCGCTGTACTCGATCGCGGGCGGCATCGGCGGCGCGGTCATCATCGGGCCGATCCTCGGTGCCCTGCCAGGCAGCGTGTGGGGGCTGTCCGGCCTGGGCGCGCTGGTCGTCTTCTCGGTCGGCATGATCACGCTCGCCCTGGAGGCGCTCACCGGCATCGTCGGCATCGGACTGGCCGTCCTGATCATCGTGATCGCGGGCAACCCGAGCGCGGGCGGCGCCTTCCCGCTGCCGATGCTGCCGGACTTCTGGCGGGCGATCGGCCCCGCCCTGCCCCCGGGCGCCGGCACCTGGGTGGCCCGCTCGATCGCGTACTTCAAGGGCAACGCGGTCACCGGGCCGCTGCTGGTGCTCTCCGCCTGGGCGGTCGTCGGCACGGCCGGCACCCTGCTGCTGTCCCTGCGGCACAGGCCGGAGACGGACCCGTCCGGTCCGGCGCCCTCGGCGGCGACGGCACCGGGCGGGCCGACCCTCACCTGAGCTTGTCCACGGCCACCCGGGTGGTCTCCCTGAAGGCGTCGACGGGCGGGTCGCCCCAGTTGCTCTCCCAGCTGACGATCGTCACGGTGTCGCCGTCGCGGCCCACCGAGACGAGCTGGTTCTGATAGCCCCAGCCGCCCTGGAAGCCGATGCCGTAGACATGGGCGCCCTCCTCGACGCCGACCGTGCCGTGGTCCTGGAACGTCACGGGGCGGCCCGGCTGCTCCTGCTCCATACGGGCCTCGCAGCCCGTGATCGAGGCCTCGGCCTGCGCACCGAATCCGGCGGCCGCGGCCTCCGTGGGGAAGACCACGGACACCTGCGAGGCCCCGGCCGTCTCCGGGGTGCTGTAGGTGGCGCTCCAGACATCCCCCTCGGGCAGAACGAGCGCCTCCGCACAGATCGCCTGGTGCGGCCCCTCGGAGGGACCGGACGACCGGTACCACGCCGAGAAGGGGTCCGGCGGCAGGTCCGACGGCTCCAGGAACCCCGGCATCGCGGCCTCCGCCGCACCGGCGGCCGAGGCCGGCACCGCTCCCGTCACCAACGCCGCGGCGACGGCAGCCACCACGATCCCTCCGGCCGGACGACGTCCACGTCTCATCGCGCTTCCCCCTGCATGGTGACGCGGCGCCCGCCCTTCGGGCACCGCCGCCGCGATGAGCATGTGCCGATGCGACCGGAGCGCACACCTGACACACACAGAAAGGCTGGATATGCGCATGGGTTGTGCCGGATACCACCACTCTTCACGGGTTCCGCCCCGAACGGCCGGACGCCCGAGTGGCCGGAAACCCGAACGCCGGATGCCCGAACGCCCGGTGCCTGCTCGGCACCGGGCATCCGGGCGGGGTACGCGCGCCTCCGGTCAGCTGCCGTAGTACGCCTGCCGCATCAGCCGGATCATGTCGTCGATCATCGGCATCCGCGGGTTGGCGGGGGCGCACTGGTCGGCGTACGCGTTCATCGCCTGCTGCGGCAGCGCCTCGACGAAGGCCGTCTCCTCGACGCCCTCCTCGGCGAAGGAGGCCGGGATCCCGCACTTGGCGCGCAGTTCCTCGACGGCACGTGCGTAGGACTCGACCCCTTCGGCCGGGGTGGAGGCGGGCAGCCCCAGCATCCGGGCGATCTCCTGGAACCGCTCCGGGGCCCGGTAGACCTCGGCCTTCGGCCAGGGGGTGGCCTTGCCGGTGACCTGGCCGTTGTGCCGGATCACATGCGGCAGGAGCAGCGCGTTGGTGCGACCGTGCGGGACGTGGAAGGTGTTGCCCAGGGTGTGGGCCATGGCGTGCACCAGGCCGAGGAAGGCGTTGGCGAAGGCCATTCCGGCGACGGTCGACGCGTTGTGCATCTTCTCCCGCGCCTCGGGGTCCCGGGCCCCGTCGACCACACAGCGCTCCAGGTTGCCGAAGATCAGCTTGATGGCCTGGAGGCAGAGCCCGTCGGTGTAGTCGTTGGCGTAGACGGAGACATACGCCTCGGTGGCATGGGTCAGCGCGTCGAACCCGGAGTCCGCCGTGACGTTCGGCGGCAGGCCCATCGGCAGCACCGGGTCGACGATGGCGACGTTCGGGGTGAGGGCGTAGTCGGCGAGCGGGTACTTCTGGGCGGCCGCCGGGTCGGAGATCACCGCGAACGGGGTGACCTCGCTGCCCGTGCCCGAGGTGGTCGGGACGGCGACCAGCTGCGCCTTCTCGCCCAGTGAGGGGAAGGTGTAGGCGCGCTTGCGGATGTCGAAGAACTTCTCCTTGGTGTCCGCGAACTCGACCTCGGGGTGCTCGTACATCAGCCACATGATCTTCGCCGCGTCCATCGCGGAGCCGCCGCCCAGCGCGATGATCGTGTCCGGTGCGAAGTCGCGCATCAGCGCGGCCCCGGCCCGTACGGTCTCCAGCTCGGGGTTCGGCTCGACGTTGTCGATCACCTGGAGGGTCACCGGTCCGCCCTCGCGGGAGTGCAGGATGTCGATGACCTTCTGTACGTAACCCAGCCTGCCCATGGTCCTGTCGGTGACGACGGTGACCCGGTTCAGCCCGTCCATCTCGCCGAGGTAGCGCAGCGCGTTGCGCTCGAAGTAGATCTTCGGCGGCACTTTGAACCACTGCATGTTGTTGTTGCGCCGCCCGATCCGCTTGATGTTGATGAGGTTGACCGCGGAGACATTGCCGGAGACCGAGTTGTGCCCGTAGCTGCCGCAGCCGAGGGTGAGGGAGGGCAGAAAGGCGTTGTACACGTCGCCGATACCGCCGAAGGTCGAGGGCGCGTTGACGATGATCCGGACCGCCTTGACCCGACTGCCGAATTCCTCGGCCAGTTCCGCGTCCTCGGTGTGAATGGCCGCGCTGTGTCCCAGTCCGTCGAACTCGACCATCTGGGCGGAGAGTTCGAGGCCGTGCCGGGTGGAATCGGCCTTCAGGGCGGCCAGCACCGGGGAAAGCTTCTCCCGGGTGAGCGGTTCGCCCTCACCGACCTCCGCGCATTCGGCGATCAGCAGCGCGGTGTTCTCGGGGACCTGGAATCCGGCCTGCTCGGCGATCCACCGCGGGGACCTCCCGACGACGTCCGCGTTCAGTTTCCCGCCGGAGCAGTCGGCGGCGAAGGCCGTGGTGCCGAAGACGAACTCCTCCAGCTTGGTCTTCTCGGCGGCGGTGACGACATACGCGCCCAGGCGCTCGAATTCCGCGAGACCCCGGTCGTACACCTCGTGGTCGAGAATGACGGCCTGCTCGGAGGCGCAGATCATGCCGTGGTCGAAGGACTTCGAGAGCACGATGTCATGCACCGCGCGCCGGAGCCTGCCGCTGCTGGTGACATACGCGGGCACGTTTCCCGCGCCGACGCCCAGGGCGGGCTTCCCGCACGAGTAGGCGGCCTTGACCATGGCGTTCCCGCCGGTCGCCAGGATGGTGGAGACACCGTCGTGGTGCATCAGCAGGCCCGTCGCCTCCATCGAGGGTTCCTCGATCCACTGCACGCAGTCCTCGGGCGCGCCGGCCGCGACCGCCGCGTCGCGGACCGTCCTGGCGGCTTCGGCCGAGCAGTGCTGCGCGGAGGGGTGGAAGGCGAAGACGACCGGGTTGCGGGTCTTCAGCGCGATCAGCGCCTTGAAGACGGTGGTGGAGGTCGGGTTGGTCACCGGGGTCATCGCGCAGACGACACCGACCGGCTCGGCGATCTCGGTGATGCCGTTCACCTCGTCGCGGCCGATGACCCCGACGGTCTTCAGCCCGGCCATCGAGTGCGTGATGTGCTCGCAGGCGAACAGGTTCTTGACGGCCTTGTCCTCGAAGAGCCCGCGCCCGGTCTCCTCGACCGCCAGCCGCGCGAGCTCGCCGTGCCGGCCGAGTGCGGCGAGCGAGGCCTTCTTGACGATGTGGTCGATCTGCTCCTGTGTGAACGACCCGTATGCGTCGAGCGCGTTCAAGGCCCTACGGACCAGTCCGTCCACCATCTCTTCGGCCTGCATGACAGGAACTCCTTCATCGAGTCGCGCTCCTTGACCTCTCCATTCGACACCTGTGATCACTCCGGAATCGGCCACCAAAGACCCTGGCGGAAGGGCCCAAAGTCCTCTCCCGAGCGCTCGTTCTCCCCATGAAACCCGCTCCCACCTGCAAAGACATCGGGGACCAAAGCCCTTCGCAAGCTTGTGAAAACGTTCACGAATAATGCGCGCGACGGCGCGCGGGGAAGCGCGCGGCCGCGGTGCGGGATCCGGCGAAAGCCCCCCGCCCCGTACCTTCACGCCAAGACCTTCACGGTTCCTTCCGACAGGGAGTCCCCGTGACGCCCCTGATGGGTCATCATCGAAAAGGCAGCACACGCCGGGCACACCGTGCCCGGACCGGCCGGGGAACCGAGGCGGAGGAGGCACGGGTGCGAAGTCGGGTGCGCGCGGCGGACGGGCGGCATCTGATGGTGGAGCGCCTGGGTGATCCGCGCGGCAGACCGGTCTTCCTGCTCCACGGCATGCCGGGCAGCAGGCTGGGCCCCGCTCCACGCGGCATGGTGCTCTATCAGCGCCGCACCCAGCTGATCACCTATGACCGCCCCGGATACGGCGGCTCCGACCGTCACGCGGGCCGCCGGGTGAGCGATGTCGTCGAGGACGTACGGGCGATCGCCGACTCCCTGGGTCTGGAGCGGTTCGCCGTCGTGGGACGCTCCGGCGGTGCCCCGCACGCCCTGGCCTGCGCGGCGCTGATGCCGGACCGGGTCACCCGCACCGCCGCCCTGGTCGGCCTCGCGCCCTGGGACGCGGAGGGACTCGACTGGTTCGAGGGGATGGCGGAGTCGAATGTGCTCGCGTACTCCACCGCCGCGGCCGACCCGGACGGCCTCGCGGAGTCCTTCATCATCCGCTCCGAGGAGATCCGGCAGAACCCTGTCAGGCTTCTGGACGATCTGCGCCGGGAGCTGACCGCGTCCGACCGCGTGGTGGTCAACGACGCCGGGATCCGCTCGATGCTGCTGCGCAACTACCGGGAGGGGCTGCGCACTTCGGCGTACGGATGGATCGACGACGCCATCGCTTTCTGCCGTCCCTGGGGCTTCGACCCGGCGGAGATCACCGGTCCGGTGATGCTCTGGCACGGCGAGAAGGACGTGTTCTCACCGGTCGGCCACTCCCGCTGGCTGGCCGGCCAGATCCCCGGGGCCACCGCCGTACTGGAACCGGCGGCGGCGCACTTCGACGCGCTGTCCGCGCTCCCCGGCATCCTCAACTGGCTGCTGGACGACCGGGAGTGCCCGGCCGCCTGACCACGGCCGGGCACTCCCCGGCCACGGCTGGGCACTTGGCCACGGCCGGGCCCGTCGGGGCGGGCCCGGCCGGGCTCACACCGCGAGCGGTTCCAGTTCGCGCCGGAACCGGCGCTCGTCCCGGGCGATCCGGGTCAGCGGATGCTCGTCGCCGAGCTGCCTGGACAGCTCGGCGACCACCTCCGCCCGCAGGTGCACCGCCTCGTTCTCGCGTCCCAGCGCGTCGAGCGTGACCGCCCTGTTCGAGGTCATGGCCAGGGTCTCGGGGTGGTAGGCCCCGAGGGCCTCCCGCAGCTGCGAGGACAGCCGCTCCTCCGTCTCCAGCACGATGTCGAGTTCCCCCCGGTCCGCGGTCGCGCTGGCCAGGTTCATCACGCAGAACAGGGTGTTCGGGTGCTCGCGGCCGAACCGCTCCCGCATCGAGGCGACCACCTGCTTCAGCAGCCTCTCGGCCTGCTCCGCCTCCCCCGTCCCCGACAGATAGACACCGAGGTTGTTCTGGGCGGCCAGGGTGTACGGGTGCTTCTCCCCCGGCACCTTCATGTACTGGTCGACCACCTCCCGTGCCGCGTCCCTGGCCTGGACCGGCTCGCCCGCCGCGAACAGGTCCGCCGCCAGGTTGAGGTCGCACGCCAGCGAATCGGGGTTGGCCATGGTGTACTTCGCGCGGTACCTGGCACGGGTGGCCACCGTCAGCCGGTGGGCATCCTCGAAACGGCCCGCCCTGCGCAGCGAGACCGCCAGGCTCTTCGCGGCGCTGAGCGTGGTCGGATAGCTCCGGCCGAGCGTCCGCTTGAAGGCGTCGTAGGTGCGGCTGAGCAGACCGACGGAGTCCTCGTACCGCCCGATCTCCCGCAGGTCACGGGCCAGGTTCATGGCGGAGGAGAGACTGTAGGGGTGCTCCGCGCCGAGCACTTCGGTCCGTGAGTCGTAGACGTCCTGGTCGATCTCGCGGGCCTTGGCGTACTGCCCGATGCTCCGCAGGTTCAGGGCCAGGTTGTTGGCCGCCGCCAGCGTCCTGGGGTGATCGTCGTGGAAGATCTGGCTGAACCCGTCGCGGGCGTCGGTCGCCAGCTCGATCGCCCGGCCGTAGTCACCGAGCAGACCGAGGTCGATGGCCAGACTGCTGGTGGTCATGTACGTGTGCGGGTGCTCCTGGCCCAGCACCTCCCGCTGCCGCTGGAGGGTCAGCTCGTCGAGCTCCTTCGCCTCCACGTACCGTCCGCGCGTACGCAGGATGTTGGAGAGGTGGAAGCAGAGGTAGAGGTACTGGAGGTCCCGCTCCCCCAGCGTCTCCAGCCAGGTCTCGCGCAGTTCGTCACCGAGGGTGGCCGCGGTCCGGACGTCCCCGCGCTTCCACAGATAGCGCACCCGGTCGATCAGGAGCCTGCGGGGCTCCGGCTCCTTGCAGTTGCGCGCGTCGGACGGGCCCAGGTGCGGCCAGATGGTGGCGAAGGTCTGCCAGGTCTCCGGGTTGTCGATCGGCTCGTCGTCGTCGGGCCGCGCACCCGCCAGAATGCGGTGGACGACATGGCGGGCCTCCCGCTGCTCCTCCTCGCTGAGCTGGGCCCTGATCACCGCCTGCACCAGACGGTGCACCTGGATGGAGTTGGACACCTGGTCGACCTTGGCGAGGGCGAACCGGCCGATCTCCCGGATGACCCGGCCGAGCACCAGCTTCTCCTGGAGCGAGGCGTCGTACGGCTTCAGGGCCTCGATCATCTCCTTGCTGTAGAGGAGATTCGCGGAGATCGGCTCGGGAGCGAAGAAGGCGCAGAGCTGGAGCAGCCGCACCGCGGCGGGCGAGCGCTCCTTGAGCCGGGCGATGGAGATGTTCCAGGTCGCGGCGACCGGTTCGGGGTAGCCGGCGGGCTGGTTGAGGGCGAGCACCTGCGGGGCCTGCTGGGCGAGCTGTTCCAGATAGGCGCCGATGGGGGTGGCGGTCTCCGCGATCCAGGCCGCCGCCTGCTCGACGGCGAGCGGCAGGTCACCGACCGCGGTGGCCACCTGTGCGGCGTCGTCGTCGCTGAGTCCCGGGGCGCGGCGCTGGAGGTGCTCGACGGACTCCTCGCGGAGGAAGACATCGACGGGCAGCGCGTCGCCGTGCTGGGACCAGGTCTGGTTCCGGGAGGTCACCAGGATGTGGCCGGAGCCGCCCTGCGGGAAGTAGCGGCGGAGCTGTTCGGGATCGTCGGCGTTGTCGAAGACCAGCAGCCAGCGGTCCGAGGGCACTCCGCGCCGCAGCAGGTCGACGGCCTCCTGCGAGGCCGCGGCCATGTCCTCGCCGCCCTGGGCACCGAGCCGGACGGCGAGTTCGGCCAGTGAGGCCACCACGTCGTCTGGCTGCTCGGACGATATCCACCAGACCAGGTCGTAGTCGGCCATGAAGCGGTGCACATACTCCAGCGCCACCTGGGTCTTGCCGACGCCGCCGAGTCCGTACAGGGTCTGCGGCTGCGGCAGGACGACCGCCATGCCGCCGCCGAGCTGGTCGCGCATCCGTTCCAGGACGAGGGAGCGGCCGGTGAATCCGGGGTTGCGCGGCGGGGCGTTCCAGATCCTCGGTACGGTGCCGGGGAAGCGGGGCCCCGGTGACGTCCCGTCGACCAGCTGCACCGGCCGGTCCAGTGCGCGCATCAGGGCCGTGGTGGCGTGCACCTCGTCGAGCCGGAAGAGGTCGACGGGGTTGCGGTCGATGTAGGGGGCGCTGAGGCGTACGTCCCCGACCCTGAACGGCAGCAGCTGGCGCCGGCCGCCGCCGGGGTCCTCGGAGACCGCGCGGTCCCACAGGCCCACCGCGCGCTGCGACTTGAGGTAGGCGCTGGAGAGCAGGACGACGGTCCTGGCCGCGTTCTCGGCGGTGACGTCCGCCGGTTCCGGGCGCTCGCTCCGTTCGGCGGAGACATCGCGCGGGACCACCCGGAAGCCGGCCCGGGTGAGGACGGACTCGATCCAGTCGGCCCACATCCGGTTCTCCGCCACATAGCTGAGGAAGAGGTCGGCGGGCAGCGCGGGCCTGCGGCGGGTGAAGGCGTCCCGGATGCGCAGGCGCACCTCTTCGCCCACCGGAGGCATGGCGGTGATCTGCCGGCCGGTGATGACCGCGGTGAGCCGTTCGAAGGCGGAGAGCAGCGAGTTGGTGAGCCCGGCCTCGTCCCCGAAGGTGGCGAGCGTCTCCTCGTACGCGTAGTAGGGGCGGTACGGAATCTCCACCGCGCCCCAGTAGGCGGTGAGTTCGTCGCCCGAGAGATCGCGCGGCAGCCGGTCGAACTTGAGCCGGGCCAGCGCCCGTCCGGCGTCGGCCTTCTCCTTCTCGCCCTCGTCGATACGCATCGGGACGGGGAAGATCGCGATGGGACGGCCGGTGTAGCGCTCGGCGATCTGCCGGGCGACGGAGGCGGCACCGTCGATGGACTGGTCGCTGAGGGTGAAGCAGTCGACGAGCACGTCGGGGAGGTGGACGGTGCAGATGTCGGCGATGTCGCTGAGGCCGGTACGGCTGTCGATGAGGACGTAGTCGTAGTTGGCCTTCATGTCCTCGCGCAGGGCGTCGAAGAAGTGGCCGCCGCCGAGCCGGTCGTAGAAGTTGTCCCAGTCGAAGGTGGAGACGGTCGCGGAGTATTCGCGGTTCTGCCGGCCGGCGGAGACGAAGTCGAGGGTGCCGCCCTGCGGGAACTCCCAGCCGAGCGCCTCGGGGGTGAGGGAGACCGCGTGCGGCTGGATGCGGGCGTAGTCGCGGTGCCAGTCGTCCGCGCGCTGGGCGGGGCTGGTCGCGGCCCAGGCGTACTCGGTGATCAGGTCGATCACCCCGGTGGTGGCACCGAGGGTGGAGGGGTCGAGGAAGGGGTGGAAGAACCGGTGCAGACCGGGTGCCTCCAGGTCCCAGTCGACGGCCAGTACCCGCTTGCCGTTGGCGGCCAGGATCCAGGCCGTGTTGGCCAGGGCCATCGTGCGGCCCGTACCGCCCTTGTACGAGTAGAAAGTGACGATGCGCCCGTCACGACCGGCTGTCATACGTCCTCCGCTTGCGTCGCAGGATCGTTCGGGTCGGGTAGGAAGCTGGTGTTGCCCATGGGTCCCATCAGCCGCGTCCGTTCGCTGTGTCCTCCGCCGGTGGCCGGTGGGTACGCCGTCGCGTGGCGCAGATACTGCTGGGCGGCCACCTCGACCACCTGGGGCAGGATCTGCCCGAAGGCGTCCATGGTCGGCACTCCTTTGGCCGCCACGCGGCAGAAGGCCCGCCCCTGCCGCATCTTGGCCGGCATGGTCTGTTCGAGTTTCTCGGTGAGTTCGGCCTCGGCCGCCCGGCTCTGGTGGTCGTCGCGGTTCCACGGCACGACCATGGTCACCCAGGGGCGGTTCTCGGCGTCGAAGGAGGCGAGCCGGCGCCGCCGCTCCTCGTCCTGGAGGGCCCAGCGGTCGACGAGGAGTATCTCGGGGGTGCTGGGCGACTGTTTGCCCTCGGGCTGCCCGGACTCCTCGTCGAACGAGGAGATGACGGCCTGGTAGTTGAGCGAGCGCACCAGTTCCTCGGCCACATAGGCCAGCGGTCTCGCGGCGGCCGGATGATAGGGGTTCCAGTCCTGCGGGTTGTCGCCGTAGTAGTCGCTGTTGCGCCCCTCGGGCAGGTCGTGGCGGGTGGGCGCGCAGATGGTGATCCGCATCGGCCGGGGGGCGCCCACCCCGCTGCTGCGCGAGCCGAAGGCGCTGGGCGCGAGCCGGTAGTCGACCGGCCGGCCGGTGTCGATCCGCACCGTGTCGGCGACGCTGACGATCCGTTTGGCCAGTTCGTAGACGGCCCGTTCGTAGTCCTGGGCGAACAGCCTGAGCTTGATCAGCCCATAGAGTCCGTCGCTGACGTACCGGTCCCCGAAGTCCCGGTGGTTGAACTGCAACCGCTCCGCCGATCCCGGCAGTTGGCTGGGAGGCACCGGGACCCAGAGCGCCGGGACGATCGCTTCGGCCGGCTGGTTCGAGCGCGCCCGGTGGTGGATGGCGCGCTGTTCGAACGCGTACCACTCCTTGCCGCACATCTCGCTGGCGAAGTAACGCGGTGAGAACAGGGGGACAAAGACCCGGCAGGTGGCGAGCACTCCGCCGAGCCGTTCCGACCAGCCCTCACCGGAGCGTATCTCCCGGTCCATGAACCCCGCGGGTGCGCCCGCGGGCAGATCGGTCATGGCCATCACATGGCCGCACAGATCTTGGAATAACCGTTCGACCCACATATCGGGGTCCGTTCCACCGCCGTACCCCGGTGTATGCGCGTAACTCAGAAAGAAGTACGGCCGATGGTCCGCCGCTCGCTGCTGCGTCGATGCGTGCACACGACCCCCGTCCTGTGTGAGCACTCGCATCCGAGGAGTAGGAAAAGAATGCGAGCGAATTCATCATTCCGGAGCAGACTGCGCTCCACCCCCCTGGCGTTCGGTCATTGAACGCCGCTTTTCGGTCAACCGTTCCCGGTTTCGGTCCCGGGTGTTATTGATCAAGAACAGCGTCGCGGCCCTTTCCCCCAGTTGTCCCGTGTGTACCGCTGATCTCTTTCCGTACTACGGCCAGAAGACGCTTTCCGTCGACGGTCGGTTCTGCCGCCTTTTCGATCATGTCGAGCGCTTCCGGTACGCCCTTGAGGAACCGTGGCGCGAAGAGACCGAGTCCTGCCCGTTCATAGGTCTCCGTCAGCAGCCGGGAGAACGATACGGATTCTTCCCGCCAGGGCAACCGATGATCCCAGGAACCGTCCGACGCGTACAGATCCGTGACTTCGGCAAGCGCCCGCAGTTTCGCCCGCCGGAAACCGCCCAGCAGTGCGAGTGCCAGCTCCCGGGCGTCCCCGCCCGCGCCGATCGCGAGCGCACCGTAGCCGTGCCGCCCCACGGCGGCCCCGCCGGCGGCCGACGGGGCCAGCGGGGTCAGGGTGGTGAGCGCCCCGGCCGCCTCGGCCGCCAGTTCCGGTACGGCGTCCTCCAGCAGCGCCCAGGCCGCCGCGAGCCGTGCGCCCCAGGCCTCGGCCCCGTCCCGGCCGAGCCGCGGCGCCACGGGGGCGCCGAAGCAGTCGCGGTAGGGATCGAGGTCGTCGAGGAGGAACCCGGGCGCCCCGGGCGCCGCCACCCGGCGTACCGGCTGCCAGTGGGGGCCGTCCGTGTCGCTGAGCGCGATGTGCGGCTCCGGGTGGCCGCCGTCGCCCTCACGGCGGACCGTGAACCCCCCGCCGGTGCCGCGGACCAGAGCCGCGCCCCGGTCCCCCGGTCCGCCGATCCGCACCGTGCCCAGGGTGGGCAGGTGGAACCGCCCGTCCCGGCAGGTCACCCGGACGGGCAGATCGAGTCCGGCACGCACGGCGGCGGCGGCCACGGACGCGGCCAGCCGCTCCGCCGCCCGGCCGTCGTCGGGCCGCCCGGCACGCACCCCCTCCAGCGCGTCGAGCAGCCGGCCCCGGGTGAACGGATGGCCCAGCACGGCGTCCAGCCCGGCGGCACCGGCCGCCGTCCCCTCGATCCGCACCGCCAGCTCCCACGCCCGGTCCCAGCTCTCCCCGCCCCGCCCGTCGAGTTCCTCGTTGAGCGCGGCGAGCAGGGTGCGCGTCAGGTCCTGCTGCTCCGCGGCCAGTTCGTTCGGCTCCGTGACCGCGGGCGATCCGAGGGACGCCCCGGCGCGTTCCTCGATGCCCCGGACGAGCGCCTTCAGATCGGCGCAGTACACCGAGGGGTTGTCGAACCCGCCGGCCGAGCGGTAGCGGTGGGTGTAGAGACCACCGCCGCACGAGCGTACGACCGGGCAGCTGCGGCAGGTCTCGCTGACCCCGGCAAGACCGAGCTGCCGAGCCCGGACACCGGGGTGGGCGGCGACCTCGTCGAAGGAGTTCGTGAACACGTCGAACCCGGTGGCCGCCGCGCCCTCGTAGGCGCTCTTGAGGGAATCCACCTGTTCCAGCTGCCCGTCGGTCTCGACGACGACCAGATCGGTGGGGGCGAGCCCGAGGGATTCGGTGAGGCTGGGGCCGCCGCTCAGGCTGGAGAGGACCGAGGCGAAGAGCCGTACCGGGACCGGCCTGCCCTGCTCCGTCCAGCGGTCGAAGACCGCGAGGAGCCAGTCGGCGTAGGCGGTGGGGGAACCGTCCGGGCGCGGCGGGGGCTCGTCCCAGGTGGCGTGCGGGAGGAGGAAGTCGACGAGCGGCGGTTCCTGCTCGGCGAGCGCCTCGTACACCGCGATCGGATCGTTCCGGATGTCGATGGTGCACAGCAGGCCGAGGTCGAGATGGCGGTAGCGCTCCTGCCGGAGCAGCTTGACCGCGTCGAGGACCAGCGGGTGGCTGGTGCGTCCGTTCGCGAAGCGGCGGTGCCGGTCGTTCGCCGTACGGTCGCCGTCGAGCGAGATCCCGACCCTGACGCCGAACTCGTCGAAGAGGTCGAGGTATCGGGGGCTGAGCTGGACACCGTTGGTGTGGATCCTGAGGTCCAGCTCAGCGATACCGTGCAGTGCCGAGCCGAGCTCCTCGCAGACGCGGCGCAGCCGCGCGGGCCCCGCCAGGAGCGGCTCTCCCCCATGCAGGATCACTGAAAGGGAAGAGAGCCCATGAGTCGCCGCGTGTTCGGCCAGGCGTCGGGCGGTCCAGGAAATAGCGTCGTCAGAGATTGTCTTGGGGCGGGTACGCCAGCTCTGATCTGCATGTTCATAGACATAGCAATGGTCGCAGGCGAGATCGCACCGGCTGTGCACCTTGAGTACGATTTCGCGAAAGGGGACCAGGGGTCCTGTCATTCCCCCAGTCTAGCCATCCGGCGGACCGGATCAGAGCGCCGAACTGAAGGTCGAAGTCCGCGTGGGACGGCCGGCGGTGGCGCCGAATACCCTGCTGAGCTTCCGGGTGGCATCGGCACTGCGGGCGTCGATCTCGACGAGCGGCGCACGACTCTTCGCGTTGGCGAAGGCGGGGGAGGATTCGTTGGTCTTCACGGCCGTCCTTGAGGGGTTGTTTCCGGACACTTGAATGTCACCGGTATCTGCATAATTGCAGCGTCCGGCGGCATGACTTTACTCCCATCCGAGCCCTCACACACGTTGACCGGGGTGCCATTGACGCCCCGTTTCCCCGGCGAAAACACCGTGCGCGACCGACCGGTCGGGTGAGGGGAGAAACCGCAGGCCGCGGGGGTGGGGGCCGACGGGACCTGCGGCACCCGCGGCATTCCCCGGTGAGGACGCCCGCGGACCGGCGCGCGACCCGCGCACGGACAGCGGGGGCACGCAACTTCCGGATTGCCGGATGACCTGAATTCGCGGGCCACGGGACACCGCCCCGTACCGCGGTCCCGGGTGTGTCCCGCCGGCCCGGCAGACGCTCCGTCACGGGGGTTCCGCCCGCGAACGCACCCGCGCGCATGACCGCGAGCATGGCCGTGAGCATGACCACGAACGTGCCCGCGCGCATGACCGCGAACGCGCCCCCGCGGGGCGGACGTCAGTCGAGCGGGGCGTTGTAGCCCACCCGCGAGCCCCTCATGCAGTCCAGCACCCGCTCGTGGGTGTCGCCCACGACGTCGGTCACCCTGACGCGCACATACAGCGCGTCGACCTGCTCGACGAATCTCCGGGAGAAGGCGCCGACCAGGACCGATTCATATCCTCCGGTGCCCACCAGGGGGAATCCCGGGCCGAAGGCGATCAGCTGGAAGTCCTCCTTGACGAGCAGTCCGGCCGCCGTCAGGTCTGCCAGGACGTCGGAGACATCGGCCCACGGCGCGTCGGCGGCATCGGGATCGCCCCGGCGGACCAGCCGGCAGTCCCAGTTCTCGATGACGGCGATGTGCTGCCCGCCGTTGAGTATGCCCACGCGCCAGGCGTCCGCGTCCCCCTTCAGGAGCCCCTTGGCCCAGACGCCCCGCCAGCCGAGATACGGCCGCACCGTACGGGCGTACTGCGCCCTGGCCAGGACCGCCCCGGCGGCCACGGCCAGCAGGCTGCCCAGCGCCTCCATGTCGAGCAGCTGCAGGCGCCAGGGCCATTCGGTCCGCGCCTCGCCCGTCATATTGGCGCGGACGGCCTCCCAGATCAGCACGAGGGTCAGCAGTCCCAGCAGCACCAGGGGCGCGGTGAACAGAAGAGGGCTGCGGCGCACCCTGCGCTGGCTGTCGGACAGCGGCACGCCGCCGTCCTGGTCTCTCCGGTCCGTCTCGATCACGCACTCCCCCCGCCGAGAGCCGATCGCCCAAGTGGCTGATCTGCAACTCACCTTTGTGCACCGCACGTTGAAATACTTTCTCATAGCACGCCGGTTCGCACGAGAGTGGCCGGAGCCTCGCCGGGGAACACGGTCCGCACCGACGGGCGCCATTGCCGTCCCCGGCGGCCACCCCTACTCTCGTGGACCCGGCAGGGACGTGGACCCGTCGCGCGGCGGACCCGTCGCGGCATGGCCCCGGGCCGGCGGCGCGACCGGTTCAGGCATGCCCACAACTGCAGACGGGGTGAACATGACGGCGCTTCCCGGACCCCTCCGGTCCATGGTCTTCAGGAACGAGGACCTCCCGGCGCTCTTCCACCACACGGACGCCATCGCCATCGCACGTCAGCGCGAGGCGGTGAACACCACGCGCGGGCAGCTGGTCCTGCTGGTCCTCGGAACGGTGCCCGCGGCACTCCCCTGGCACGTCGGTGCCGGCCCCGTCGAACTGCTCGACGCCATAGGCGTGCTGGCCTACACGGGTGTCCTGGTCACGACCTTCCTCGCCTCGCGCCGCAAAGCGAAGTCGCATTGGCAGCTCAACCGCTCCGCGGCCGAGTTCATCAAGTCCGTCTGCTGGCGGTACGCCGTCCACGGCTCCCCCTTCGACACCGCCGTACCGCACCCGGAGGCGGTGTTCGCCAACCGGCTCGAAGAGGGCCTCCAGGAGCTCCGGAAGGTCGGCTGGGCCGACCCCCGCGACGAACTGGACGGCTCCGGTGACGGCCTCATCACCGAGTCCATGCGCGAGTTACGGGACAAGGCGTTCACCGTACGCAAGGAGACGTACATCCGGGACCGGCTGATCGAGCAGCGCCGCTGGTACCGCAGGCGTCTGCAGGTCTCGCGGCGCGGTGCGTTCGTCTGGTCCAGCACCATCGCCGCGCTCACCGCGCCCGCCCTGGTGCTGGCCGTGTTCCAGACGTTCGGGGCCGGGCGGTCCTTCGCGCTGACCGGGACGCTCTCCGCCGCCGCGGCCGCCTGTCTCGCCTGGAACGAGATGCGCCGTCATCATCCGCTGATCTCCGCGCACTCGCTGGTGGAGACGGACCTGGAGTCGATGCAGGCAGCGATGGAGACCACGCTGACCGAGCGTCAGTGGCCCGTCGCGGTCTTCGAGACCGAGCGGATCGTCTCCCCGGAACACACCGACTGGCTGGCCAGACACCGCATGTGACGATGCATCAGCTCACATCCTCGGGGTCAGGCGCGCTCCACGCCGTCCCGCCAGATGACGGTGACCGGACGGCCCAGGTTCCGGGCGTACGTCACGATGTCGCCCGTACCGCCCAGACCCCTCGCCGGGCGGCCGTCCCAGACGGCCAGCAGCCGGTCGCAGTGGTCGGCGATATAGGTGCCCGCCGCGTAGTACGCCTCGTCGGTGGAGTGCGGGAAGTCCAGCCGGACCTCACGCGCCGCACGGGACTTGAGCATCCGGTAGTGGGCGAGTTCGGCGTCGCCGTCGAAACAGTCCTCGTAGTCGCCGCTGGGGATCACCGCCGTCAGCCTCGCCCCGCGGGAGAGCGCGAGTTCGGCGAAGATCTGGTCGGCGCCGACCGCCAGACTGGAGAGCGCCTCCAGGGAACCGCCCGCCGCGCACAGTGCCGCCTTCAGTCCCGCCAGCACATCCGCCCGTGCCTCCACGGGGATCGAACGGTGACCGGTCACTCCGATGCGATTCACGGACCTGGAACCCCCTGCGTGTCTGCACCCGACCGTCCCGACATCCTCTCAAAAGCCGCGGGGCGAGCGGGAGCCCCCGTCCGGATTTCCGGACGAGGGCTCCCAATTCCGGACAGGTCCGGGGTTGGGTCAGTAGACGCTGACGTTGTACGCGCTGAGCGCCTCGGTGACCGGCTGGAAGAACGTCGTCCCGCCCGAGCTGCAGTTGCCGCTGCCGCCGGAGGTGAGACCGATCGCCCTGGTGCCGGAGTAGAGCGGGCCGCCCGAGTCGCCGGGCTCGGCGCACACATTGGTGCGGATCATGCCGTAGACGATGTCCCCGCCGCCGTAGTTGACGGTGGCGTTGAGACCGGTGACCGATCCGCCGTGGGTGCCGGTGGTGGAACCGCGGCGGGTGACGGACATCCCGACCGTGGCCTCGGCCGCGCTGGTGATGTCCTGGCTGCCTACGGTGCCGTCCTTGGCGATGGTGGTGTTGGTGTACCGCACGATGCCGTAGTCGTTGGTCGGGAAGCTGGATCCCGTGGTGGTGCCGAGCACGGTGGTGTGCGAGGAGTCCGCCCACCAGGTGCCCGCACCGTCGGTGCAGTGGCCGGCGGTCAGGAAGTAGTAGGTGCTGCCGCTGCGGACGTTGAACCCGAGGGAACAGCGCCAGCTGTCGGCGTAGATCGCGTCCCCGCCGGAGATCAGCTTGCTGAACCGGCCGGGCGTGCGCTCGATGCGCAGGGCGCCCGCGTCGGCTCCCGCGGACTCCTTGATCTTCTCGATCTCCGCCTGCGAGACCGTGCTGTCCACGGTCACCAGGAGTCGGCCGGTCTTCGGGTCGATGTTCCAGGCGGTACCCGCGACATCGGCGCCGAGCACGGCGTCCGCGGCCGCGGTCAGCCGGCTCGCGCTGTAGGTTTCGGTGGAGTCGGCGCTGGCGGTGGGGGCGGCGAGGGCCGCGACGGCGACGAGGCCCGCGAAGACGGCGGTGGCCCTGTTGCGTCTCGCGGTGCCCTTACGGGGGGTGTTGCGCTTGATCCTCACTTGTCGTTCCTCCCGAGGGGAATCGGGGGTCCTGCCTGTGGGGTGGCCGGACCCGTGAGGCGCAGTCGAGGAGTACGTCCGGATTCCGAGCGCCGTGCTCCTGACAAGCGCTGCTCGGGAGTATCAGGGGGCGTCAACCGGCCGCGCAAGGGCACGTTTTCGGCCGAACCTGCGCCGAACCCCGCGCCCGACCCGCCCCGTACACGGATCGGCCCCGGCAGCTCCGCGGCTGCCGGGGCGATGTCCGGGATCAGGGATTCCGGGTGGACCGGATCCGGGAGACCGGTGTGACCGGTCAGGCGTCGAGACGGTTCCGCTCCCCGGCCGGGACGGCGATCGTGAGGGTGTTGCCGGGCGGCGGGAACGGGCAGATGAAGTGATCGGCGAAGGCACAGGGCGGCAGCAGCGCACGGTTGAAGTCGACGCTCACACTGCCGTCCTCGGCCGGTGCGGCGGGCCGCAGGAAGCGGAAGCGGTAGCTGCTGTTCCCGCTGGTGGCGTCGGCGAAGACGGCCCACAGCGAACCGTCGGGCTCGACCGCGACCTGAAGGGTGTGCGCGGTGCCGTCCACCTCGAAGGCGATCTCACCGGCCAGCCCGAGACCCCGCTCGGCCCCGTCGGCGTTCTTCACCCGGACGGTGCGGTCGGCGGCGTAGGGCCGGAAGGTGCCGGGCAGCGTCCAGCTCCCGTCGTAGCCGGTCGCCTCGATGGTCCGGAAGGCGTGCCGGGCCGGGGAGTGCGGATCGAAGTCCCGTACCGCCCAGAGCCCTTCGCGGCGCAGGACGAACAGCCGCCGTTCGCCCCGCGCCACCCGGGCCGTGCCGATCGGTCCGCGGTCGGGTCCGAGCCGGACCTCACCGGTCAGCGGCTTGCCGTCGACCTCGAGACCGTCCTCGGCCGTGGCGGTGAGCACCAGCTCGTCACCGTCCTCGCGCCAGTGCCCCGGGACGGCCGGAATTCGCCCTTCCGGGTAGTCGGAGAGCCAATGGGTACCGGACAGGGAGAGGGGACCGTACGGTGCCGCGACCGCGACGATCCGCTCCTCGTGCCACCGCTGCCAGTCCTGCCGGCCCTGCTCGTTCTGCTGTGCGTCCGTGCTCATGCGGTCAACCCTTCCATACCGGATCCGCCTGGCCGAGGTGCGACCGCAGTGTGGAACCGGTGTATTCGGAGCGGAATGTCCCGCTCTCCTGGAGCAGCGGGACGACCCGGTCGACGAAGTCGTCGAGGCCGCCCGGGGTGAGATGGGGTACGAGGATGAACCCGTCGGCCGCGCCGGCCTCGGTGAACGCGGTCAGCTGCGCGGCGACGGTCCGGGGGGAGCCGATGAACGACTGCCGCCCGGTCGTCTCGATCACCGTCTGCCGGATGGACAGCCCCTTGGCCTCGGACACGGCACGCCAGCGGGCGGCCACGGCGAGGGGGTCGCCGTGCCGGACACGGCCCTGGACCAGGTCGGAGTCCGGGACGGGGTCGCTCGCGGGGAGCGGTCCGTCGGGGTCGTACCCGGAGAGGTCACGGCCCCAGACCTGTTCCAGGGCCAGGAGGGCGTTCTGCGGGGAGATCTGCTGGTGCCGGATCTCCGCGGCGTTCTCCTGCGCCTCCTCGTCCGTGTCCCCCAGGACGAAGGTGACCCCGGGCATGATCTTGAGGTCCGCCGGCCGCCTGCCGTACTTCGCCAGCCGTGCCTTGACGTCGGCGTAGAACTCCCGGCCCGCCTCCAGGGTGCCGTGCCGGGTGAAGATGATGTCGGCGGCGCCTGCGGCGAACTCCCGGCCCTCGTCCGAGTCTCCGGCCTGGATGACGACCGGGTGCCCCTGCGGGGAGCGCGGGACGGTGAACTCCCCGGAGACGGCGAAGTGCCGCCCGTGGTGCGCGAAGGGCCGGGACTCCCCGTCGGGGGTCCAGGAGTCCCAGAGTTCCCGGGCCGTGGCGACGAACTCCGCGGCCCGCGTGTAGCGGTCGGCGCGGTCGAGGTAGCCGCCGCGCCGGAAGTTCTCCCCGGTGAACGCGTCGGAGGAGGTCACCACGTTCCAGGCGGCGCGGCCGTCGCTGAGGTGGTCGAGCGTGGCGAGGCGGCGGGCCAGTTCGTACGGTTCGTTGAACGTGGCGTTGACGGTCGCGGCGAGCCCGAGCCGGTCGGTGACGGCGGCCAGCGCGTTCAGCACGGTCAGGGACTCGGGCCGGCCGACCACGTCCAGGTCGTGGATGCGGCCGTTGTGCTCGCGCAGCCGCAGCCCCTCCGCGAGGAAGAAGAAGTCGAACTTCCCACGCTCCGCCGTTCTGGCCAGGTGCTCGAAGGAGGAGAAGTCGATCTGGCTCTCCGACCGGGCATCGGCCCACACCGTGGTGTTGTTGACGCCCGGGAAGTGCGCGGCGAGGTGCATCCGGCGCGGCGTGCTCATGCTCCCTCCCCGGCGGTCCGGGCGAGGGCGTACCGGGAGGCGGGGCGGGTGAGGCCCAGGTGTTCGCGCAGGGTGCCGCCGGGATAGAAGGTGCGGAAGAGGCTGCGGTGCTGGAGGAGTGCCACGGTGCCGTTGACGATCCTTTCGAGGTCGCGTGCCGGGGTGATGGGGGTGAGGTGGAAGCCGTCCACGGCCCCGGAGCGGTGCCACCGGGTGATGAGTTCGGCGAGGTCGACCGGGCCGCCCCGGAAGTAGGAGTCCCGCCCGGCGAACCGCGGGCCGCTCTCCAGACCGGGTTCGGGCGTCGTTTCGGCGTCCCCCAGGTCGACGGTGAGCGCGGCCAGGAACCGCAGGTCGGCGGGGTCACGGCCGTGCGCGGCCGCCCGGCGGCGTACGTCGTCGCGCACCGCGGCAGCCTGCTCGGGGGTGGTGGCCCGGATGTGGACGACATCGGCGTGCCGGGCGGCCGGTTCACGGGCCGGGGTCCCGGTGCCGTCGATGACGGTGACGGGCCGGCCCTGCGGCGGGCGCGGCACGATGGCGGGTCCCCGGACCGAGAAGGTGCTGCCCTCGAAGTCGACGTAGTGCAGCCGGTCCCGGTCGATGAACCGTCCGGTGGCGGTGTCCCTGATCTCGGCGTCGTCCTCCCAGCTGTCCCAGAGCCGGGCCGCCACGTCGGCGGTCTCCCCCGCCTCCTGCCAGAGCGCGGCGGCCGGTGCGGCGGAGCGTCTGCCGAACAGCCGGGCCTCGGCCTCGGTCGTGGAGACCTCCGCGTTCCAGCCGGCCCGGCCGCGGCTCACCCAGTCGAGGGTGGCGACGGCGGACGAGACGTGGAAGGGCTCGGTGTGGGTGGTGGTGACGGTCGGTACGAGGCCGACGCGGTCGGTGGCGGGGGCGATGCGGGAGAGTACGGCGAGGGCATCGGGTCCCGGGCGCGCGAAGGAGTCGCCGAGGGTGACGAAGTCGAGGGTGCCGCGCTCGGCGAGCCGGGCGAGGGCCAGGTAGTGCCCGGCGTCGTAGTGGGGCGGGCCGCCGATCTCGGCGGCCAGGTGAAGGGGCCTGTTGGCAGTCATGCGGGACCTCTCGGGGTCAGTTCTCGGTCCTGGGGAGTCCGGGCGGGTTGATCTCCGACTTCTCGACGGCCTCGTCGGTCAGTCCCCAGCGCTTCAGCACCTCGCCGTACGAGCCGTTCCGCACGATGTGGTCGATCGCGGCGGCGTAGGCCCCGACCAGGCCGCTGTCCTTCTTCGTGGTGGCGGCGATCTTCCCCTGGAGCCCGTCCCCGGCGCCGGACAGGGTGCCGATGATCTCGGACTGTCCGGCCGAGGCGACGTGGTAGCTGACGGAGGGGCTCGGGCCCAGATAGGCGTCGATCCGGCCGGACTGGAGGGCGAGGTAGTAGTCGGTGTCCTTCTGGAAGTACTTGATCTCCACCGGTTCGCGGCCGGCCTCGGCGTTCTCCGCGCTCCAGTCGACGAGGATCTTCTCCTGGTTGGTGCCGGAGGCGACCGCGATCGTCCTCCCGGCGATGTCGGGGGCCGCCTTCACCTTCCAGCCGGAGCCCTTCTTGGCCTCGAAGGCGATGTTGTCGAGCCGGTAGGTCGCGAAGTCGTACTTCTCCTTGCGCTCCTCGGTGACGGTGACGTTGGACAGGACGGCGTCGAACTTGGAGCTGTCGAGGCCGACGAAGAGGTTCTCCCAGGACACCTCGTCGAACCGGGGCTCCAGTCCGAGGGTGTCGGCGATCAGGGTCGCGAGGTCGATCTCGGAGCCGATGCGGGTCCGGTCGTCGGTCGCGTAGAAGCCGAGGGGCGGCGAGGCGTCGGCGCCCGAGCCGATCCGGAGGGTGCCGCGCTCGCGGACGGCCCGCGGTACTCGGGCGGCGATGGCGGCCACCTTCTCGCCCCTGATCCGCTTCTGGTCCGGGCCGATGTTGACCCCGGTGTCCTTTTGCCCCTTCGGTCCGATCACATCGGTGGCGGCGTCGCTGGTGCCGCAGGCGGTGAGCAGCCCCGCGGCCGTGAGGGTGGCGAGGGCGACGGCGAGGGTGCGGCGGACGGGCACGTGAGGGCTCCTCGGTGAGAACACGGGCGGGATCACAGGACTTTGGAGAGGAAGGCGCGGGTGCGTTCCTGGGCGGGGCGGTCGAGTACGCCGGCGGGCGGGCCCTGCTCGACGATGCGGCCCTCGTCCATGAAGACGACGGTGTCGGCGACCTCACGGGCGAAGCCGATCTCGTGGGTGACGACGATCATCGTGGTGCCCCGGCGGGCCAGGTCCTTGATGACGTCGAGGACCTCACCGACCAGTTCGGGGTCGAGCGCGGAGGTCGGTTCGTCGAAGAGCAGCAGTTTCGGTTCGAGGGCGAGCGCCCGTGCGATGGCGACGCGCTGCTGCTGGCCGCCGGAGAGCTGTCGGGGGTACGCCTGCGCCTTGTCGCCGAGCCCGACCCGGGCCAGGAGTTCTCCGGCCGCTTCGACGGCGTCCTTGCGGGGGCGGCGCAGGGCGGAGACGGGCGCCTCGATGATGTTCTCCAGGACGGTGAGGTGTCCGAAGAGGTTGAAGTTCTGGAAGACGAAGCCGATCTTGGTGCGCTGGCGCAGGACCTCGCGTTCGCGCAGCTCGTACAGCTTGTCGCCCTCCCTGCGGTAGCCGACCAGGGAGCCGTCGACGCTGATCCAGCCCGCCTGGACCTTCTCCAGGTGGTTGATGGTGCGCAGCAGGGTGGACTTGCCGGAGCCGGAGGGGCCGAGGATGACGGTGACCTCTCCGGTGCGGACGGTCAGGTCGATGCCGCGCAGCACGTCGAGGGAGCCGAAGCTCTTGTGCACGGAGCGGATCTCGACCATGGCATCGCTGGGTGCGCTCATCGCACGGCCCCCTTGGCGTAGTGACGTTCGACGTAGTACTGGAGGACGGAGAGCACGGTGGTCAGCAGGATGTACCAGACGGTGGCGACCATCAGCAGGGGCACGACCCTGCCGTTGCGGCCGTAGACGACCTGGACCTGGTAGAAGAGTTCGCCGATCGCCATGACGGAGACGATCGAGGTGCCCTTGAAGAGGGAGATGATCTCGTTGGCCGCGTTCGGCAGGATGGAGCGCATCGCCTGCGGCAGCACGATCCGGCGCAGCTGTCGCAGCCGCGGGATGCCGAGGGCGGCCGCGGCCTCCAACTGCCCCGCCTCCACGGCCAGTACGCCGCCCCGGACGATCTCCGCCGCATAGGCGGCCTGGTGCAGCGCGAGCCCGAGCACCGCCGCGCTCATCGCGCCGACGAGGTTCATCGTGTCGAAGGTGAAGAAGCCCGGCCCGAACGGGATGCCGAACTGCAGCTCCTTGTAGAGGTAGGCGAGGTTGAACCAGAACAGCAGCTGCACGATGCGCGGGATCGAGCGGAACGCCCAGATGTACGCGTACGCCACCGCCCTGAGGAACGGGCTGGACGACAGGCGCATGAAGGCGAGGACGATGCCGAGCGCGAAGCCCAGAACGGTGCCGTAGAAGGTCAGCTGGAGGGTGACCCAGACGGCCCTGAGGATGGTCTCGGTGGTGAAGAACCGCGCGAAGACGTCCCATTCCCAGCCGGGGTTGGTGACCAGCCCGTGCAGGAACTGGGCGAGCAGCACGGCGGTCGCGGCGACGGCCACCCACCGCCAGGGATGGCGCACCGGGACGACGGTCAGCCGGCCGTGGTCGGTGACGGGGTCCTGCACGGTCTCTTTGTCGATGGGTGGATCGCTGGTGAGCGACATGAGGGTTCCTTAAGCGACATGTATATGTACGGGAGGAGGGGTCGCGGTCAGGCGCTGAGGCGGCCGCGACAGGAGAGGTCGCGCAGGAACATCAGCGCGGTGCGTGCGGTGGCGTCGTTCTGGCGGAAGGCCGGGCCGCCGGTGCGGGGCCGGGTGAAGGCACCGCTGCTGCGGGCGGTGGTGTACGGGCCGAGCGCGAAGCGCCGCGGGTGCGCGAGGCCGTTTCGGTCCAGGATCCGGCCGTCGGCCGGGTCGACGGAGAGCAGGCCCGTGCCGGTGGTGGCGGCGCCGTCCTCGTACAGGCCGCGGAGCAGCGGGCTGCTGGTGTGGCGGAGCGAGGGGTCCGGGAGGCGGGCCTCGACCAGCGCCCTCGCCTCGACCCGTCCGCCGGGGACGGTGGCGCTGCCGGCCCGGAAGAGCCCCGCCTCCTCGTCGGCCTCCACGGTGACACCCGCGCCGAGGAAGCGGACGACTCCGGCCCGGGAGAGGGCGAGGAGCTGCTCCAGCCGGGGGCCGGGCGGGCCGGAGGCCAGGTGGCTGAAGAAGCCGTGCCACCAGTCACCGATGTCGCCGAGCCTGATCAGCTGCCCGTACGCGGAGAGCAGTCCGAGGAAGACCGCGAGGTCGGGGCTGTGGGCCGGGTCGTGACGGCGTGCCAGGTCGGCGGTGATGTAGCCGCGCAGGCCGTCCTGGAGCGCGTCGTACGAGGGGTGGCGCACCCCGTCCAGCGGGTGGTCGAGCGCCGCCAGGTCGAGCCGGTCGGCGGGGTCGGGCACGGCCGCGGCGACGAGGGAGTCCAGTTCGGGGCTGCCCGGCCCGGCGGCGGCGTACTTGTCCTCGAAGACCTGTCGGTCGACGGTGGTGCGCTCGGGGTGGGCGGTGAACAGCCGGTGGTAATGGGCGTGGCCGAGCTCCTTGGCGACGTGCGGCCACACATCGCGCCGGAAGTCGAGCGGTCCGGGTCCGCTCAGCAGTTCCGCGGTGAGACCGGGGCCGAGGAAGCGCGGCAGGGGCGGCCGTTCGCCCTCCCAGCCGTAACCGATCTTGGAGTGGTACGGGACTCCGCGCCGCGATCCGACGTGCAGTACGGGCTCCCGGCCCGAGGGCAGGTACTCCCCGTTCTCGTACCGGCCGCCGCGGCCCTCGGTGAGCAGGACCATCAGGTCGATGAAGGCGAGCCCGAAGCCGCGGACGATGACGGGTTCGCCCGCGCGAAGCGCGCTCAGGTCGCTGTCGGCGGTGAAGTCGGGCGGGAGGTGGGTGAGCCCGTGCCGTCCGGCGAACGCGCTCAGCTCCCGCTGTCCGGCGTCGGGCTCGGCGTCGAGGTGGCCGACGGTGAGGACGACGAGGTCGGCGAGGAGGGGTTCGCCGCGGCCCTGGAGCCGGACGCGCTGACGGCCGCCGCGCGGTCCGCTGATCCGCAGGGCACGGGTCCGGTGCTCGTGCACGGTGATGCCGGGCGGGAGCGCGGCCAGCGCCTGTTCGTACACCCACCGCAGGTAGGCGCTCTGGAGCCGGCGGCTGGGGAAGTCCTGCCCCGTGAGCCGCTGTATCTCCGCCAGTACGGCGGGCGCGGCATCGACGGTGATCCGCCCGGCGCGGACGTCGTCCGCCCAGGCGTCCAGGGCGGGGCCGGGCACTACGGGGCCGTCCTGCTGCACCGTGTCGTCGGTGAACATCGTGACGTCCTCGGCCATGGAGTTCATCCAGAGCAGCGGCGACTGGTCCTGCCGCCATATCCGGCCGCCGCCCGGTGGGTGCGGGTCGACGAGGTGGATGTCGAGCCGGAGGCCGGGCGACAGGCCGGCCGCGTTGGCGGCGATGCGCTCGATGACACCGGTGCCGCGCGGTCCGGCGCCGATGACGACGAGGGCGGGGGTGGTTCCGGGAGCGGGGGCGCCGGTCATCGGGTGCCCGCCGTGCCGCGTGCGTAGTGCCGTTCGACGTAGTGCTGTCCGATGCCGAGGAGCGAGGTGACGGCCACGTACCAGAGGGTGGCGACGAGCAGCAGCGGGATGACCTGGTAGGTGCGGTGGTAGACGAGCTGCACGGAGTAGAGCAGGTCCTGCACGGCGATGATGCTGACGATCGAGGTGCCCTTGAGGGTGCCGATCAGCATGTTCCCGGCGGGCGGCACGATGGAGCGCATGGCCTGCGGGAGCACGATCCGGCGGAGCCTGCGCCAGGGGCCCAGCCCCAGTGACTGGGCGGCCTCCACCTGTCCGCGCTCGACGGAGAGGATGCCGCCGCGCACGACCTCGGCGGCGTACGCGGCCTCGTGCAGGGTGAGTCCGACGACGGCGACGGTGACGGGCCCGAGGAGGTTGACCGTGCTGACGCCGAGGATCTGCGGGTACAGGGCGCCGATGTTGAACCAGAACAGCAGCTGGACCAGGATCGGGGTGGACCGGAACAGCCAGACGTACCCCCAGCTGACCGCCTGGAGCACGCGGTTGCCGGAGAGCCTGAGGATGGCGAGCAGGGTACCGAGCGCGAAGCCGAGAACCATGACGAGCGCCGTGAGCCAGAGGGTGAGGCCGAGTCCGCGCAGGACGGAGGCGGTGGTGACGTACTCGCCGACGACGTCCCACTGGAAGGCGTCGTTGCGGATGACGGATCCCAGCGCCAGTGCGAGCAGCACCAGAACGGCAACGGCCGCCGCCCACTGGCCTGTTCGGCGGACCGGGACGATGCGCGGCACGGTGGCGGCGTCGGCCGCGGCGGGCGGTACGGGAAGAGGAGAGGGAGGCAGGACATCTGTCTGCGCGGACATGCGAAGGCTCCGTGGATGCAGAGATCGAACACGGGGCGTGCCTTCACACCAAACACAACGTGGACCGGGCCCCTCAGCGCCGGTCCGCTTCCGAGATAAGCGGTGCACGAGGCCTGTTGTCAAGGCTGTCCACACTATGAGCCGTACGTCTCATGTCAGTTGACGCGCAACCGGATGACTGTTCCACTTGGGCCATGCATTCGCAGCAGTGGCTGGTCACCCGCTCCCACATCGACTTCGGTCGCGTGTGGTCCTCTTCCTGTTGAGCTGACTCCCTGCGTTTCGTTCTCATCCGCTCGCGCCCCTGTCCGCGTTCGAGCGCCCCTTCCCGCGTGCCCTCACGTACACAACGCCGCGTCACCCTCCCCTCGCACCGCTGATCTCCCGCCTCCGGCCCCGTGCTGTTTCCGGCACCGGGGTCCGGCCGGCGTACCCGCACCCGGTCCGACGTACCCGCCGCATCCGATGAATCCGGAGAAGCCCCGCCATGCCCCGAACCCGCCACACCGCCGCCTTCGCCCTGATCACCGTCGCCGTGCTCACGCTCACCGCGTGCGGATCGGACGCTCCGGCGGCCGCGCCGGGCGGTGGTGCGGGGGCGGCGGGCGCCGGCCGGGGAAAGATCCCGACGGCCGACGTGGTGTCGGCGGTGCGGAAGAACGAGGCCGCGGCGGCACTGCTGCCCGCGGACGTCCGCTCCTCCGGGACGCTCAGGATCGCCTCCAGCATCGGCGCCCCGCCCGGGGCCTTCTATCTGGAGGACGGCAGGACCGCCGCCGGCGCGGACATCGACTTCGCGGACGCCGCAGCCAGGGCGCTCGGGCTGAGGCTGAAGCGCGAGGTCGCCTCCTTCGAGGCGATCCTGCCGGCGCTGGGCAGCGGGAAGTACGACCTGGGCACGGGGAACTTCGGGGTCACCGACGAGCGGCGCGGGACGATCGACTTCGTGACGTACATCAACGACGGCCAGGGCTTCGCGGTCCGCGACGACAGCGAGCTGAAGAAGGTCACCGACCTCACCCAGCTCTGCGGTCTGACCGTGGGCACCGGGGCGGGCACCACGTTCGAGGTGACGCTGGAGGAGAACAGGCACCTGTGCGAGAAGGCGGGCAGGAAGCCGTACGAGGTGAAGACGTACAACGACCAGGCCGCCATCTGGATCTCCCTCCAGCAGGGCCGCAGCGATGTGGTGATGTCCACCATCAACGGGCTCCGCTACGCGGTGACCCAGCAGGAGGGGCTGCGCTTCCTCAACGAGTACAAGCGGCTGGACGTCGGCTTCGCCTTCAGGAAGGGCACCCCGCTGGCGCCGGCCTTCCAGGCCGCGGTCAACGGCCTCCGGGCGGACGGCACGTACGACCGCATCCTGAAGAAGTGGGGCACCACCGAGTCGGCGATCACCACCTCGCGGATCTCCCCGCCCGAGCTGAGGTGACCCGGCGCCGCACGGCCGCGGTCACCCCCGTCCCGGCGGCCGCGTCCCGTCACCGGTTTCAGCAGTCGCACCCGCAGTCGCAGTCGCAGCAGCAGCCGTCGCCGCAGGAACTGCAGCAGTTGCAGGCGTCGCAGCAGCCTCCGCAGTCGCACTGACGGCAGAGTCCTTCGCGTTCCTGCCGGGACCAGGGGTCCGAGAAGGACCCGCAGCACATCTGGCAGGTGCAGGCGAGCCCGGCCCACACCAGGCACCCCGCGATCAGCCCGCGCCGGTCGCGCGGCGGCTCGGGCGGAGGCTGCGGCGGGGAGGCCGGGCCGCCGGGCGCCGGTGCGTACGGATGCCCCGGCGGCGGTCCGAACGCGCCCCGGTGCGAGCAGGACGAGGAGCCGAACGCCCGGTCCACCGAGCGCCGCAGCTCGTGCGCGAGCAGCACATGGACGAGCCTGCCGTCGGTGAACTCCGTGTCGCGCAGCGCCAGCCGTACGCCGTGCAGCGCGTCGTCGCAGAGCCGGCGGGCCTCGCCGAGCGGGGTGCCGGTCGCGGTGAGCGGGTTCCAGGCTCCCGACGCCGCGTCAGCTTCCCGGTCCTCCACGGCGTCCAGCAGATGCGCGAGCCGTCCGAAGAGCCGGCCGGCCTCCGCGAGCGGTGCGGCGTTCCGCGGCTTTCCCGCGAGTACGGCGGTGTGCGCGAAGGCCGCGGCGGTGGCCGTCTCGGTGGGTTCGGTGACGGTCAGCAGCGGGGTGCCCGGCCCGGCGAGCGCCTCGATCCCGGTCTGCCGGTCCACCGCGTCGACCAGCAGCGAGGTGTCGAACCCGAGCGCGGCGCCGGTGCGCGCCCCGGCCCGGTCCCAGCTCGCGGCGACCCGGCGGGCGGCGGCGGCGACCGGCCGGCGGGCCAACAGACCGTCCCGGTCGGCGACGTGGTCGCGGACCTTCGCCGAGGCCAGGACGAGCGAGACGGCCGCGGCGAGCCTGGCTCCCTCGCCCCGGGCGACCGGGGCGGTCCGCAGGGAACGCAGCGGACAGGGGCCCGCGGTGCGCCGTCCCGCCGGAGTGCGCACGGACTGAGCCTCCGTCAGGACCGAGACGATCAGGCCGTCATAGTTCGTAACGATACGGGCGAACTGTCCATGGTCCGCGCGCAGAGCGAGACAGAGCCCGCACAGATGCGCCATCCACTCCGTCCTGAGTCCCTCGGAGAGCCGATGGGTACAGGGCCTGACGATTCCGAACACGACGATCCCCCGAGAGCCGTTCAGCGGGCGCGCGCCACTCGTGCACCCGCGCGTCGTGCATCGTATCGAGTGCTCCGTTCACCCGTACGTCCCCCATGTCACCCGTACGGACCGGCGCATCATATTTTCCTTCCGCAACCGCCCGTAGGCAGGAGGAACCTTGACGAACCGCCACATGTTCTGCACCAGTACCGTCACGAATCCCCTGCGCGCCGACTATCCACTTGGCGCGGTATCCGCATCATGGACGACCATAGGGATACGAAAGAGATGCGGAACGCCAAGGAACCGCGGTGAGAGGAGGCGTCCATGGGATCGGTGCGCAAGGCGAGTGCCTGGCTGGGCCTCGTAGAGGACAACGACGATCGGTACTACGACGACGAGTACGCCGGGGGTGCGGAGACCGGGACGAACGGCCAGGCCTGGGTGACCGACCCGCGGGTGCAGGTGGCCGCCGAGACGGCCGAGGAGCAGGACCGCCGGATCGCGACCGTGACCCCGGACAGCTTCCGGGACGCGCGGGCCATCGGCGAGCTGTTCCGGGACGGCGTCCCGGTGATCGTGAACCTCACGGCCATGGACCCCGCCGACGCCAAGCGCGTCGTGGACTTCGCGGCAGGACTGATCTTCGGTCTGCGCGGCTCGATCGACCGGGTGGCCACCCGGGTCTTCCTGCTGACCCCGGCCGACACACAGGTACTCAACGGCGAAGCCGCCGGCCGGAAGGCCGACGGCTTCTTCAACCAGAGCTGAGCAGGGCGCTCGCCGGACAGGTCCGGCGGCGTCCCGTTTACCGGAACGCGTCCAGACCGGTGAGCGCCTTGCCCAGCACCAGCTGGTGCATCTCCACGGTGCCCTCGTAGGTGAGCACCGACTCCAGATTCGTCGCATGACGCATCACCGGGTACTCCAGAGAGATCCCGTTGGCGCCGAGAATCGTGCGCGAGGTGCGGCAGATCCCGATCGCCTCCCGCACATTGTTGAGCTTTCCGAAACTGACCTGTTCCGGGCGGAGCCTGCCCGCGTCCATCCGACGGCCCAGATGGTGGGCGAGCAGGATGCCCTTGTGCAGTTCGACGGCCATGTCCGCGAGCTTGGCCTGAGTGAGCTGGAAGCCACCGATCGGCCTGCCGAACTGTTCCCGCGTCCTCGCGTAGTCCAGGGCCGCCTCGAAGCTGGCGCGCGCCGCGCCCATCGCCCCCCAGACGATTCCGTAACGGGCGTGACCGAGGCAGCTGAGCGGACCGCGCAGCCCCGCGGCCCCCGGAAGCACCGCGTCGGCGGGCAGCCGTACGCCGTCCAGGACCAGCTCGCTGGTGACCGAGGCGCGCAGCGACCACTTGTGCCGGATCTCCGGCGCGGTGAAGCCGGGGCTGTCGGCCGGTACGACGAAACCGCGGATGCCGCTGCCACCGTCGTCGTCGCCCGTCTGCGCCCAGACGATCGCGACCCCGGCGACCGAGCCGTTGGTGATCCACATCTTGCGGCCGGTGAGGATCCAGTCGTCACCGTCGCGCTTGGCGTATGTGCGCATCCCGGCGGGGTCGGAACCGTGGTCCGGCTCGGTCAGGCCGAAGCAGCCGATGATCTCACCGGCCGCCATACCGGGCAGCCAGCGCCGCTTCTGCTCCTCGGATCCGAAGCGGTGGATCGCGTACATGGCGAGGGACCCCTGGACGGAGACCAGGGAGCGGATCCCGGAGTCCGCCGCTTCCAGCTCCAGACAGGCCAGCCCGTACTGGACGGCGGTGGCGCCCGCGCAGCCGTACCCCTCCAGGGACATGCCCAGCGCACCGAGCGAGCCCAGCTCGCGGGCCAGCTCGCGGATGGTGGGCAGCTCGCCGTTCTCGTACCACTCGGCGATGTGCGGAAGGACCCGGTCGGTGGCCCAGGCGCGGACGGCGTCCCGGATCGCGAGGTCCTCGGGGTCCAGGAGATCGTCGATGCCGAGGGGATCGCCCGCGTCGAAGGGCGGAAGCTTCGACGGCTTCTCCCGCTTCGACGGGTTCGCGGACTCGGTGGTGGACATCAGGATGCCTCCGGCGGCTCGCACGGTGCTCGAAGGGCCCTCGGGACGCCCGCGGGCCCTACGGAAACCAAGGGCTGTCCCGTCATCCCTGGCGGATCAGCGCGCGGCGTCGGATGCGGTGCATCGCAAGGCGGAGGGACGCCCGCATACCGGATGTATGCGGGCGTTCCGACAACGCGGCGAGGTGCCGTAGCTGTCGTCGTGCGTCCGCCAGGGATTACGGGACAGCCCTTAGCAGTGATAGTCAGGGCGTCGTGCGCTGACGTTACGGCTCAGTGTGCCGCGCGTCCAGAGCCGGTGGCCTCGGCCGGTTCGCGCCGCGCGGGCAGCGCGATCCGCCGTCCCGGACGGTCCTGGACGCCCGCCGCGGCGGGCGCGGGAACCCGGGGCTCCTCCTCGGGGCAGGCCTCCCGCACGGTGCAGTCCATCGCCCTGGGCAGCCGCAGCGCGGCCAGCGCCCCGAGGAGCAGCAGCCCCGCGCTGACGAACAGCGTGATGTGCAGCCCGTCGATGAAGGCGTGCCGGGCGGTGGACCGCAGCAGGTCGCCGAGCGGGCCGCCCAGCTGCGCCGCCACCTGGTAGGCCTCCCCCAGGGAGTTCGCGGCCGCCTCGCCCGCCTCCTTGGGCACGCCCTTGTCGTGCAGCGTGGCCAGGCCGGGGGCGTACGCGGCGTTCATGACACTGCCGAGCAGGGCGATCCCCATGCCCGCGCCCAGCTGGTAGGACGTCTCACCGATCGCCGCCGCGCCGCCCGCCCGGTCGGCGGGCGCCTCGCTGAGCATCGATTCGTACGCCCCGAAGAGCGTGGACTGGAGCCCGAAGCCGAGCAGGACGAAGCCGGCCGTCAGCAGGGCGGGCCGGTCGTGCTGCCCCATCAGGGTCAGCAGCAGAACGGCTGCCGCGGTGAGGACGAAGCCCCAGCCGACCATCCGGCGGGGCCCGACGCGGCGCAGGGTGTACGAGCCGGTGACGCCCGCGGCCATCGCCGCGAAGGTCAGCGGCAGCAGCCGCAGTCCGGTCTCCAGGGGGCTGAGGTCCAGCACCAGCTGGAGGTACTGGACGGCTATCAGCTCCAGGCCGACCAGGGCCAGCATGGCGAGCACGATGCAGCCGACGGCCGTGCTGAAGGCGGGCCGGGCGAACATCCCGACATCGATCAGCGGATGCGTACGGCGCTTCTGGCGGCGCACGAACACGATCAGGAGCGCGGCGCCGACCGTGAGCGGGACGAGGGTGGCCGGGCCGAGGAGGCCCTCGCCGCCGCCGACGCGCTTCACCCCGAGGACGACGCCGAGCACACCGGCCGCCGCCATCAGCGCGCCGAGCACGTCCCACGGGCCGTCGTCGCCGCCGCGGGACTCCGGAAGCAGCCAGCGGCCGATCGGCAGGATCAGCGCCATCAGCGGGATATTGATCAGGAAGACCGAGCCCCACCAGAAGTGCTCGACGAGGAAACCGCCGATGACCGGTCCGGTGGCGGCCCCCACGGCGGCCACCGCGGTCCAGACCCCGATGGCCGTGGCGCGCTCCCGGCGGTCGGGGAAGACCTGGCGGAGTATCGACAGCGTCGCGGGCATGATCATCGCGCCGCCGACACCGAGCAGGGCGCGCGCCGCTATCAGTACGGCGGGAGTGTCGGCCATCGCGGCCATCGCGGAGGCGACGCCGAAGAGCGCGTACCCGAACAGCAGGACCCGCCGTCTGCCGATCCGGTCACCGAGAGTGCCGAAGAGGATCAGCAGCGAGGCACAGACCAGCGGATAGGCGTCCACGATCCACAGCAGGCCGACGGCGCTGGGCCGCAGGTCCTCGGTGACCGCGGGCACCGCGACATGGAGCACGGTCGCGTCCAGCGCGACCAGCAGCAGACTGAGACAGAGAACGACGAGGACGACCCAGCGGTTGGCGCCGTCGGCAGCTGCACGCAGCCGGACCCCGGCCGTGGTCGTCGCGGACATCTACGTACCTCCCAGAGAGTCCCTCGCGCTCGGCAGACCAACCGGGGACCCGGTGCACGGTGTCCCGCAGGCCCGGCATCGACGGGCGAGTGAGCCGTCAGCGTACGCGAGTTCGCCGTGGTCACACGTGGTCCAGCTCATACGCCGGTGCGCCACCGAGTGTGGCGTACGCCACCCCCGCGCCCCGCGGCGCCCCCTCCGCGAGCCCGCCCCGGGCCCCTTCCGGGGCGGTGAGCGACGGCCGCGGCCGGCCGGCCGGCGGATGAACCGCGCCCCCCGAGACCGTCCGGCGGAATTCCCGGAAAACCCCGGAGCGGAATTGCCCGGCCGTTCAAACACCCTGACGAATCGGGCGCGCGGGCAATTGATCACAAGATCACGGATATTCTCCGCCGCACCGCGATTTCCCACCGCTCTGAGACATGGTCCACATCACATCGTCATCACAAAGCGGCCGGATCGGCCTGGTCGCCTACTCACTCGCTGTAACGTCGATTGGGTGCGTACCGACATCTTTGCCCGGCTGGACCGGGAGCCGGAACCGCCGAAGATAGAGGCACCGCGGATGAGTCGTCACCGCATCGCTCTCTTCGGCGGGACGTTGGCGTTCTATGTCGCCATCGTCGTCGCGGTGCTGGTCTCGTCCTGGCTGGTGGCCCTCGACTGGAAGGTCATGCTGTTCCGGCCCTATCAGCAGTGGCCCGAACTCCACGCCTTCCTCGACTACTACGTCGTGCTGGGCCAGCGCGGCCCCACGGCCGTGATGATCGCCAGCTGGCTGGGCTGGCGCTCCTGGCGGCAGCACACGATCCGGCCGCTGCTCACCCTCGGCTGTTCGCTGCTGCTGCTCAATGTGACGGTGGGCGCGGTCAAGCTGGGCCTCGGGCGGCTCGGACCGCACTACGCCACCCAGATCGGCTCCGCGGAGATGTTCGCGGGCGGCGATATATTTCCTTCCGGACACACCGCCAACGCCGTGGTGACCTGGGGAATCCTCGCCTACCTGGCCACCACGCCGCGGGCCAGGCGCTATCTGTCCGCCCTGTCGGCGACGGTCTCCCTGGGCGTCGGCCTCACCACCGTCTACATCGGCACGCACTGGCTCAGCGACGTCCTGCTGGGCTGGGCGGCGGGACTGCTGATCCTGCTGGCCCTGCCGTGGTTCGAGCCGCTGATCACCCGCGCCGAGACCTGGATCTTCTCGGTGCGCGCGCAGTGGCGGCAGCGCCGCCGGGCCGACGCACCGGCGCCGGTACCCGCGCCCGTCGCGGCCGGCGCCCCGCAGACGGTGCCGCTCCCCCAGCCGATCGGCTCCGAGAGCATCGCCGCGGAGGACGGGAGCGCGGCGGCGGTCCCGGCGGCCGGAGCGGTTCCCGCGGCCGGGCAGAGCGCCGCGCAGGGCACCGGACAGAGCGCCGGGCAGAACCCCGCGTACCCCGGCGTGGGGGCACGGGCGCGGGCACACTCCGCGCACCCGGCGCATCCGGCCCGTTCGGAGCGCACCCCGGTCACCCCGGCGGGCCCCCGTCGCCCGCCGCACGCGGACCGCACGCCACGCGGCAGCACGAGCCCGGCCCGCCCGATGACGGGCGGCTGAGCCGCCCCCGGACCGCGGGGACGGTACGCACAAGCCTCTCCCCGCACGAGCGAGGGCCCCGACGCACATGTCGGGGCCCTCGCTCGTGTCCGTCCCGCCCCGGCGCGTTCCCCCGGTTCCCGGGCCCGCCTGCTCCAGGGCGCGCGCCGGCCGTCAGCCCACCCAGCAGCGCGTCACGGTCGAGTCCTCGACCTGGAAGTTGATGCGTCCGCCACGGAACTCCATGGTGAGGAACGTGCCCGGCGGCACGGCCCTGACCGAGGTCCAGCCACGGGATCTGGCCCGCCGCTCGGCGGCCTCGGCACCGAGGCCGACATACGACTCGGGGACGTCGTCCGGCTGCGTGGGAGGGGTCGGTATGGATGCCATGTCTCTCACCGTAGGCGGACTCGGACCGTGACGGAAGGCGGGGTCCCGACGGCCCGTGTCCCATCCCCGCATGCCGTGCCGGTCACGCTTGTGTCACAGGATCCCCACACTCGCTTACTTCGAACTATTCACCCGAACGGGCAGCCTGAACGGGTGATCGTTCCTTTCCGTACGCCGGGAAAAGGGTCCGGGAACCGGGAGCGCGGAAATCTCTTCCGGGATCACGGACATGATCCGCCTTTCCGCTCGGCACCCGGAATGATTCACTCGAATGCCCATAACCCCGGGAATTCATACGCCCTTATGCAGGTCTTATATTCCCCACACGCTTCCCACACTCCGCTCCACCGGCGTGCACTATCGGAATCTCGCCATCCGAGAAGCGGCGGCAGCGGACCGCGACACGGGCGACCCGGCGACCGGCCGACACGACCCGGCCGACGGGTGCGGCGGCGCCGCTCAGGCGGACCGCCCCTTGCGGATCGTGTCCGCGGCCTTGTAGCGCAGGGCGTACGCCCCGTCCAGGACGGTGCCCCTGGAGCGGTGCACCGCGGTACGCAGGGCACTCTGCGTGCGCCCCCGGCTCCCGTGCGCGGCGAGCTCGGTGAACAGGCTCTCGTGGCGTTCGGCGATCCGGGCCGGGTCGAATCGCTCCGACGCGGCCAGCGCCGCGGCGCCCATCCGCCGCCGCAGTCCGTCGTCGTCGATCAGCTCCAGCAGCGCGGCGGTGACCGCCGCCCGGTCCCCCACGGGCACCAGGCGTCCGTCGGCCCCGTCCTCGATGATCTCGGCCGGACCGTGCGGGCAGTCGGTGGCCACGACCGGCAGACCGCAGCGCATCGCCTCGACGATCGTCATGCCGAACGACTCCCGGTCCGAGGTGACGGCGGCGATGGACCCCTTGGGCCACTCGGCCTCCATCGGGTGGACGGAGCCCATCAGGACGGCCCTCTCGCCCAGACCGAGTTCGCCGATGAGGGTGCGCAGCGCCTGCTGTTCATTGCCGGTGGCGTCGCCGGCGCCGTAGATCCGCAGCCGCCAGTCGGGGCGCACCGCGCTCACCTCGGCGAAGGCCCGTAACAGCAGGTCGTACCGCTTGACCTTGTGCAGCCGGCCCGCCGCGACGACCCACTTCAGGTCGCCCCGCGCGGGCGCGCCCGCCGGAGCGGGCACGCTGTTGGGGATCGCCTCGATCCGTACGCCGTCCAGCCGGAGCCGGCTGCGGTAGTCCTCGGCGTCGGCCCGGGTGACGGTGGTGACCGCGTCGAGCAGCGCGTAGCGGTGGGCGATCTCGCGGCGCAGCCGGTAGCTGTGGCTGTCCAGCGTGAGGTGTTCCTGAGCCACGCGCACCGGACCCCGGCGGGCCTGCCTGCTGATGTGCACGTTGAGGCCGGGCCGGGTGCCGACGACCACGTCCGCCGCCAGGGAGCGCAGATGGGCCGCGATCCTGGTGTCGGTGAGTCTGCTGTACTGCTTGTGCCTGGTGTCGCCGCGCGGGAACACCGCCGCGGGCCTGGCGCATTCGGCCGCATCGCCGTCGTAGGCCGCGCTCTTCCTGCGCAGGTCGACGAGGTGACGCACGGTCACCCCCGGAGGCGCGCCCAGCGCGGGTGCGTCGCGGTGCCGGAAGACCGACACGATCTCGATGTCGTGCTGCTCGGCGAGCGCCCTCGCGAGATTGAAGGTCGTACGGATCGTTCCCCCGATGCCGTACGCGTTGTGAAGCAGGAATGAAATGTGCATGTCGTCGTCATATCCCCCTGATCGACTCGGTCTGCTGCGGACTGTACTGGCCGCCCACCGCTCGCACAGAATCCGAACAGCGCCCCCGGGCGGGTCGGACGGGCCGGTGGCGGAACGCGCCAAGTCCCTTACCTGACCCGCGTGTTCACGGAATGATCCGGTCCGGATCGCCGCCCGCCCGGCCGCCGACGGACCGCTCCGGCAGGCCGGCGTGCCGGTGCGGCGCCCGGTCTCCCGTATCCGCGCGCCCTGGCGCGTGACCCCGGCCGCGGATCCCGCGTTGTCTCTTTCATGAGCCGGGAACCGCCCGGCTCACGCACCGAGTCCGAGGAGCCCCCCGTGCCGCGCATGCTCGACGTCAGCGAGGACGTACGCGCCGAGATCGGCGACGCCGAAGCCGACCGGCTGCTCGTCGGCGACAACGCCCCAGGCAGTTACGACTGCACCTCCTGCCGCACCCCCGGCGACTCCGACCAGGAACGCACCAGCACGGTGCTGTTCATCGGCGACGAGACCGCCGTGCTCGCGTTCGCCCACGCGACCTGCATTCCTTCGCAGGTCGTCCAGGTCGCGGAGGACCAGCTCCAGGGAGCGGTGCGAAGCATCACCGGCAGCGAACCACAGAACCCGGAGGGTCTCATGCCCGAACAGGCCGTCCTCGGCATCACCAGCGGCCTCGTCCTGATCGAGGACGATCTCCGCCCCGCCCTGGTCGTGGAACCGACCGGCCCGGTCGCCCGGCCGGGCACCGACGGCAGCGGGGGCGACGCCTTCCTCCAGCTGCTGCTGGAGCAGGGCTTCCGCTCGGCCCCCGACATGAACCGGCTGCCGGACATCCTGCCCGGCTGGTCGGTCCTGCTCGCCATGGGCCAGCTGCACGCCGTGCTGCAGCCGGGCTCCGGCGGCGCCCCGGTCGCCTGGTGGCAGGCCCATCAGCCGCTCCAGGTCACCGAGGGGTGGCGGGCCGCGGTCAACAAGTCGCAGACCGTCCTCGTCTTCGCCGCGCCGGCGGGTTCGATCGGCCAGCAGCCGCGTGAGGACCTGCTCCGCGACGCCCTGGAGAAGGCCGCGGTCAATGGCCTCCTGGTGGCCGCGGCCATGCCGCTGGCCGGGACCTGATCATGTCCGTCCCTCCCGGGCACCCCCGCCGAACAGCGTTTTCTCCGCCGGGACCGCATCCGACGGGCGGTGAGGTCGTTGGCACCTACGTGCACTCATACGACTCCTCCCGCCAGCACCAGCGTCAGATCCCTGCCATGCGCCCCGCGCAGGATCCATCGGAGGGCAAGTCCCCCACCCCGATCTACGACGCGCTGTACTCCGAGTACCGGCGCTCGTTCCGGGCGCTGCCGGGCGATCGGAGCGGTGAGGAGAATCTCGGCTTCGCCGCCTTCGGCGCCGGGCTCTTCGGCAGCCGTTCCCCCCTGGGCGGCCGTTCCGCCGCGAGCGGGCACAGCAGCCACAGTGCTCAGAGCGGGCAGAGCGGCGGCGGCCAGAGCGGGCACGCCAGCACGCCCGGCGGGAGCCTCGGCTCCTGGCAGCGGGTCGGACGGCACGCCGGACGGGCTCAGCCTGCGGCGCTGCCACCGGGGTCGGGGTCCCGGGAGTACTGAACCGGCGTACCGCGTACGACGGACGAAGCCCCGGACCGCTCGCTCGGGCGAGCGGTCCGGGGCTTCTCCCTGCCCGTGGCGGCCCGCTGCCGCCGTGGCCGGCTACTTGTTGCGGCCACGCTTCTCGCGGACCCGGACCGAGATGTGGATCGGGGTGCCCTCGAAGCCGAACTCCTCGCGCAGCCGGCGCTCGACGAAGCGGCGGTAGCCGTGCTCCAGGAAGCCGGAGGCGAACAGGACGAAGCGCGGCGGCTTGGTGCCCGCCTGCGTACCGAACAGGATCCGGGGCTGCTTGCCGCCGCGGACCGGGTGCGGGTGGGAGGCGACGATCTCGCCGAGGAAGGCGTTCAGCCTGCCGGTGGGAACACGGGTCTCCCAGCCCTCGATCGCGGTCTCGATCGCCGGGACGAGCTTCTCCATGTGGCGGCCCGTGACGGCCGAGACATTGACCCTCGGGGCCCAGGCGACCTGCGCCAGCTCCGTCTCGATCTCGCGCTCCAGGTAGTACCGGCGCTCCTCGTCGAGGGTGTCCCACTTGTTGAACGCGACGACCAGGGCGCGCCCGGCATCCACCGCCATGGTGATGATGCGCTGGTCCTGGACGCTGATGGACTCGCTGGAGTCGATCAGGACGACGGCGACCTCGGCCTTCTCGACGGCGGCGGCGGTACGCAGGGAGGCGTAGTAGTCCGCGCCTTCCTGGAGGTGCACGCGGCGACGGATACCGGCGGTGTCGATGAACTTCCAGGTGATGCCGCCGAGCTGGATCAGCTCGTCGACCGGGTCGCGGGTGGTGCCCGCCAGTTCGTTGACGACGACGCGGTCCTCGCCCGCCACCTTGTTCAGGAGGGAGGACTTGCCGACGTTCGGGCGGCCGATCAGGGCGATCCGGCGGGGACCGCCGAGGGTGCCGTCGCCGAAGCGCTGGGCCGGGGCCTCGGGCAGGGCTTCGAGGACGGCGTCCAGCATGTCGCCGGTGCCGCGGCCGTGCAGGGAGGAGACCGGGTAGGGCTCGCCGAGGCCCAGCGACCACAGGGCGGTGGCGTCCGCCTCGCCGCTCTGGCCGTCGACCTTGTTGGCGCAGAGCACGACGGGCTTGCCGGCCCGGCGGAGCAGCTTGACCACGGCCTCGTCGGTGTCGGTCGCGCCGACGGTCGAGTCGACGACGAAGACGACCGCGTCGGCCGTCTCGATGGCGTACTCGGCCTGGGCGGCGACGGAGGCGTCGAGGCCCAGCACGTCCTGCTCCCAGCCGCCGGTGTCGACGACCTTGAAGCGGCGTCCGGCCCATTCGGCCTCGTAGCTGACGCGGTCGCGGGTGACGCCGGGCTTGTCCTGGACCACGGCCTCACGGCGGCCGATGATCCGGTTCACCAGGGTCGACTTGCCGACATTGGGGCGGCCGACGACGGCGAGCACGGGAAGCGGGCCGTGACCGGCCTCACCGAGGGCGCCCTCGACCTCTTCGAGGTCGAAGCCCTCCTGCGCGGCGAGCTCCATGAACTCCGCGAACTCGGCATCGCCAAGTGCTCCGTGCTCGTGGTCCGAGCCGTCGGAGTGAATCTGGTCGTTCATGAAGTCCGTTCCTCTTTGCATCATCATCGATGGACCGCGGTCAGCGCGGTCCACTACTCAAGTCTCGCCTAACGCCCGGTGAGGCGCCTGGCACTTTCCAGGTGGGCGGTCAGCTTCCCCTGGATCCGCAGGGTCGCCTCGTCCAGCGCCCTGCGCGTCCGCCGCCCGCTGCCGTCGCTCGCGTCGAAGGCGTCGCCGAAGACGACATCGACCCGGCTGCGCAGCGGCGGCAGCCCCCGTATCAACCGTCCGCGGCGCTCCGTGCTTCCCAGGACGGCCACCGGGACGATGGGAGCCCCGCCGCGTACCGCGAAGTACGCGAGTCCGGCACGCAGCGAGGCGAAGTCTCCTTCGCCCCGGGTGCCCTCGGGGAAGATCCCCAGGGCCCCGCCGTCCTCCAGCACGCCCAGGGCGTGGGTGATGGCGGTACGGTCGACGGTCGTACGGTCCACCTTCAGCTGACCGATTCCGCGCAGGAACGGGTCGAGGGGCCCGACGAACGCCTCTTTCTTGATCAGGAAGTGCACCGGCCGGGGCGCGGTGCCCATCAGCATCGGTCCGTCGATGTTGTGGGAGTGGTTCACCGCGAGTATGACGGGTCCGGCGGCGGGCACCCGCCACGCGCCGAGGACCCGGGGCTTGAAGAGCCCGTACATCAGGCCGATCCCGATGCCCCGCCCGACGGCCGCTCCGCGCAGCGTGGGCGCCCCCGTGGCGTCGGTCACCCCTCGACCCGCTTCTCCCCGACGAGGGTGACGACGCACTCGATGACCTGCTGAAGGGTCAGCTCGGTGGTGTCCACCTCGACGGCGTCGTCCGCCTTGGCCAGCGGCGAGGTCTTGCGGCCGGAGTCGGCGGCGTCCCGCTTGATCAGCGCCTCCTTGGTGGCGGCGAGATCGGAACCCTTGACCTCGCCGCTGCGGCGGGCGGCGCGCGCCTCCGGCGAGGCGGTCAGGAAGATCTTGAGGTCGGCGTCCGGGAGCACCGTGGTGCCGATGTCACGGCCCTCGACCACGATGCCGTGCTCGGCGGCCGCGGCGATGGAGCGCTGGAGCTCGGTGATCCGGGTGCGCACCTCGGGGACCGCGCTGACGGCGCTGACCTTGGAGGTGACCTCCTGGGTGCGGATGGGGCCCGAGGCGTCCTCGCCGTCGACGGTGATCGTCGGTGCGGCCGGGTCCGTCCCGGAGACGATGACCGGTTTGGCTGCGGCGGTCGCCACCTCCGCCGCGTCCCGCACGTCGATACCGTTGTTCAGCATCCACCACGTGATCGCCCGGTACTGGGCGCCGGTGTCCAGGTAGCTCAGGCCGAGCTGGGCGGCGACGGCCTTGGACGTGCTCGACTTGCCGGTGCCGGAGGGCCCGTCAATGGCGACGATCACTGAGGCGCTTACGGTTTCCACGGTGGTGGACACCTTCCTGGTACACGGGTGAGGGCGAACGGGCCGCACGGAGGGCCACGCACCAGGTTACCGAGTGCCGGGCGGAGCCTCGTACCCCGTGCGGCCGGGGCCGCTCACGGGCGCAGGGACCAGCCCCGCTCCTGGAGCGACGCCGCGAGCACCGCCGCCGCGTTCGGTTCGACCATCAGCTGGACCAGGCCCGCCTGCTGGCCGGTGGCGTGCTCGATACGGACGTCCTCGACGTTGACCCCGGCGCGTTCCGCGTCGGCGAAGATCCGGGCCAGCTCGCCCGGCCGGTCGCCGATGAGTACGGCCACGGTCTCGTACGACGCGGGAGCCGCGCCGTGCTTGCCGGGCACCCGGACCCGGCCCGCGTTGCCGCGGCGCAGGACGTCCTCGATGCCGTCGGTGCCCGCGCGGCGTTCGTCCTCGTCGGCGGACTGGAGGCCGCGCAGCGCCCGTACCGTCTCCTCCAGGTCGGCGGCGAGACCGGTCAGCACATCGGCGACCGGGCCGGGGTTGGCGGAGAGGATCTCCACCCACATCCGGGGGTCGGAGGCGGCGATGCGGGTGACGTCCCTGATGCCCTGGCCGCACAGGCGTACGGCGCTCTCGTCGGCCTCCTCCAGCCGGGCGGCCACCATGGAGGAGATCAGCTGCGGGGTGTGGGAGACGAGGGCGACGGCGCGGTCGTGGGCGTCGGCGTCCATGACGACCGGGACGGCGCGGCAGAGCGCGACCAGTTCCAGGGCGAGGTTGAGGACCTCGGTGTCGGTGTCCCGGGTCGGGGTGAGGACCCAGGGGCGGCCCTCGAAGAGGTCGGCGGTGGCGGCGAGGGGGCCCGAGCGCTCCTTGCCGGACATCGGATGCGTACCGATGTAGGGCGTGAGGTCGATGCCGAGGGCTTCCAGCTCGCGGCGCGGGCCGCCCTTGACGCTGGCGACGTCCAGGTAGCCGCGGGCCACCCCCTCGCGCATGGCGGTGGCCAGCACGGACGCCGTGTGGGCGGGCGGTACGGCGACGACGGCGAGGTCGACGCGGCCCTCGGGCGCCTCGTCCGAACCGGCGCCGAGTGCCGCGGCCGTGCGGGCCGACTCGGGGTCGTGGTCGACGAGGTGGACATGGATGCCGCGGCCGGCGAGGGCGAGGGCGGCGGAGGTGCCGACCAGTCCCGTGCCGATGACGAGGGCGGTTCTCACTGGGCGATGTCCTTGCGCAGGGTGGCGGTGGCACCGAGGTAGACGTGCTGGATCCCGGCCCGGGAGAGCGGGGTCTCCACATGGGCGAGTATCCGCACGACACGGGGCATGGCCCCGTCGATGTCCAGCTCCTGGGCGCAGATCAGCGGGACGTCGACGATGCCCAGGCTTCTGGCCGCGGCAGCCGGGAAGTCGCTGTGCAGGTCCGGGGTGGCGGTGAACCAGATGCTGATCAGGTCGTCGGCGTCCAGGTTGTTGCGCTCCAGGACGGCGGTGAGCAGGGCACCGACCTGCTCGCCCATGTGTCCGGCCTCGTCCTGCTCCAGCTGGACGGCTCCGCGGACCGCTCGTACCGCCACGTCGTACTCCTCGCCTCTTCGTGTTCAGCGTCTTCGTGTTCCGGCGTCTTCACGCACGGTGTGATTCAGCCTAGAGGTGCGGCGGGGCCCCGGGACACCGTGCTCTGTCCGTGAGACGGGCGGTGGCGCGGACGGCGTGAGGCATCCGCCGGACGGGTGTCGTGGCGCACGGCACCGCCGGGTCGCTTCGCGTGCCCGGTACGCGGCGCCACGATGGCCCTCCCCGGCCGGCCGACGACTCACGGCCGCCGAACCGGCGCATGGACGGATGGCGGAGAGCGATGGACGCAGCACGGCGAAGGACGGTCCTGACCGCGGGCGCGGCGGGCGCCGCCGCACTGGCGGCCGGCTGCGGGTCGTCGGGCGGTGACGGCGGCGGCGAGAGCCCCGCACCGACGGCCCCGGACCGTACGGGCACCTCGCCCGGAGCCGGTGAGGCGCTCGCCAGGACCTCCGACATCCCGGTCGGCGGCGGCACGGTCCTCAAGGACCGGAAGATCGTGGTGACCCAGCCCGTGGCCGGCGACTTCAAGGCGTTCTCGGCCATCTGCACCCATGCGGGCTGCACGGTCTCGTCCGTCAGTGACGGCACCATCAACTGCCCCTGCCACGGGAGCAGGTATGCCATCACCGACGCCGCGGTGGAAGCCGGTCCCGCGCCGCGCCCGCTGCCCGCCGAGAGGATCACCGTCTCCGGCGGGATCATCCGGACGGCCTGACCGTCCCGCCCGTGCCTCTCCCCGCCGGTACGGCCGTCGCGGCGGGGAGAGGCACACCTGTCAGGCGGCCGGGCGCCCGAGGTCCGCCAGCAGCGCGGCCTCCGCGACCTCCGGATGCCCGCTCGCGCGCAGCGCGTCCAGCCGGTCCGTCCACGGCCGCGCCCAGGAGGCGGCCGCGCCCGCCCGGACGACCAGCTGCACGGCGGCGAGCCCGGCCGTGACCGAGCCGTGCCGGCTCAGTGTCTCCACCACCGCCGCGATGGTCTCCACGGGCTGGGTGTTCCTCGGCATCCGCCGGTGGCTGAGCACCGGGTCGAGACAGCCGGGCCGCTCCCCCGCCAGGCCGAGCCAGCGCTCCCAGCGCTCCGGGGAGGCGTCCGAGGACGCCAGGGCCGTCAGTGCCGCCAGCAGGGCCGCCCGGGACGCGGAGTGTGTCAGTCCGGCCTGCTCCAGCGCGTCGGCGACCGCGTCCAGCGCACCGGCCGGGCGGTCGCCGTACGGGGTGTTCTGCCCGTCCAGGACCCACAGCGCGCCGCGCCGCACGTCGGGGGCGGTGCCCCGGGCCTGCGCCACCAGGATGCCGAGCACGGTGACCAGTTCCCGGTGGCGCGGCCCGGGATCGGCCCCTTCGCACAGCAGGTCCGCCGCGACGCCCCGGACCTCGCGCGGGCGCTCCGGGTCGGTGGCCACGCCGGCGATCGTCGCGCGCACCGCCCGGTCGGCGCGGGCCGGCCCCTTCAGCGCACGGGCTGCCGGAAGGGCGGTGTCCCGCTCGGCGGTGGCCGCCGTGCGGGCCAGGAACCGGTACAGGGCACCGGCGGCCGGGGCCCGGCCGGGGCTGGCCGCGAGGACCCGTTCGCGTACCGCCCGATGGTGCAGCCGCGCGGCGAGCCGCTCCGCGACACCCGGATCGTCCATCCGCTCCGTCAGCGGGCCGGCCATCGCGGCGTGGACGTCACGGTGCTGCTCCGGTGCGTCCCAGCCCGCGAGCACGGCGGCGAACGCGGCCGGGGAGGCCAGCGCGGACAGCCCCCGGACGGCCGCCTTCCGGCTGCCGACGGACCGGCCGGTGTCCAGCACCATCCGGGCGAACCGGGCCGTGGCCTCCCCGTCGGGCACCGTGTCGAGCAGCAGCGAGGCCCCGGCCATCGCCGCCCGGCCCCGTACCCCGCCGCTTCCGGCGCGGTCGAGCAGGAAGTCCAGCGTCTCCGGGTGTGCGGCGGCCCCGCCCCGCTCGGCGGCCCGTGCCCCCAGCGCCGTGCAGGCGGCCGCCGCGACGGGCTGCGGCGCCCCGGCTGCCAGTGCGTGCAGGGCCTCGGTGTCGCCCAGCAGGGCCGCCGCGTCGGCCCGTTCCCGCAGGGGTACGCCGTCGTCGGCCGCCACCCGGGCCAGCCGGGCGTCCAGCAGGGCGCGCTGGTGCGGCAGCCACCGTCCGAGCCCGGTGCGCGTCTGCCGGGGTGCCCAGCGCGGTGGCAGTCCCGGTCCGACGACGGTGTCGAGGAGATCGGTGCGGCGCCGGGCCAGGGTCTGCCAGACCTCCGGCACGGCCGCGAAGGACACGTCGGCGGCGAGCAGTTCGGCGCACCGCCGCTCGCGGGTGGCCGGGTCGGCGAGCCACAGCGCGGCCGCCCGCCGTCCCCGTTCGCCGCGGGGATCGTCCAGGGCCGCGCGCCCCACCGCCGCGTCGAGTCCGGGGAGCCGTGCGAGGTGCCGTGCGAACAGGCCCGCGTACAGCGGCAGCCGGCCGGGGGCCGGCCCGCCGCAGTGCTCCTGGACCGCGAGCACCCCGTCGCCCGCCATGTCCAGCGGGCGCACCTCCCCGCTCCCGCGCGGATCGGCCAGTACCTCGACGAGCAGCCCGATGACGGCCGCCGCCCGCCCGGGGTCACCGGCGCGTACGGCGGACAGGGCGGTGCGCCGCAGCCACTGTCCGGCGGTCCGGAGCGTCGCCGCCGTCGAGTCGCGGGACTGCACAGTGGTCATCGCGGCGTCGCGCAGGGCTGCGAAGGGTGCCGCGTCCAGCAGCGGGCCGGGGGCCTCGCCCGCCGCGAGAAGGGTGCTGCGGCGGACCTCCTCCTGGTCGTGCCAGGCCCGCTCGCAGGAGAGGAGGACGCGTGCGTACGCCTCCGGATCCTCGGAATCGTTGACACAGCGCAGCAGGGCGGCCCAGGCCATGGCCCGCTCCGTCGGGCGGTGGGCGGCGCTCAGCTCCCGCAGGATCGGTTCCGCCTCGGGCAGCGGCAGCAGGGAGGCGAACCGGGTGCGCGGGAAGGTGCGGCGTCCGGTCCGCCCCGTCAGCAGGCGGCCGACGAGCGCCGTCCGGTCCTCGGGGGCCAGGGCGGAGACGGGGCCGATGTGGCCGGTCCAGTTGCCCTCGGCCATCCGTTCCTCGACCTTGCGGCGGCGTACGTCCGGTGGCAGCAGGGCGAGCAGGGGCTCCTGCGAGGTCCACCGTTCGAACGGGCCGCCGGTCCGGTGCTCCACCCGCAGGACGTCCGCGAGCAGGGCAGCGTCGTCCGGGCCGCACGCGACCAGCGCACGGCGCGTCCGCCGGGACAGGCCATCGGGGGCGAGCGGGATCCGTTCGGTTCCGGTGCGCCGCAGGGAGGCCGCCACGGCGGCGGGTTCCCTGAGCAGCACCGCCGCGGCCGGACCGGTGACCAGGTGCGGGGCGCGCTCCAGGAGCAGCGCTCCGGCGGCCGGATCGCGTGCGGTGAGGCGGCCGACCAGGTACCGGCTCCGGTCGCGGAGCCGGTCCGCCTCCCAGCGGTCCGGGCCGCCGGCCGGGGCGCTGTCGGCGAGGTGGGCGGCGAGCGCGAGGGGCGCGGTGCGGGCCAGCGCGTGCAGGACCGGCCGCGGCACCCCGGACAGCCGGGGCAGCCACCGGGCGACGGCCCCGGAGGTGCAGGCGGGCAGCAGCCGGGCGGTGTCGTCGTCGCCGTGGGCCGCGTGGACCCGGGTCAGCAACAGGTCGGCGAGCGCGCGCCGGCGGGACAGCCTCAGCACGCGGTACGTGTCGTGGCGTACGGCTCTCAGGGGGCTCAGGGCGAGGGATTCCAGGGCCTGTCCGGGCACCGGCAGCCGGATCGCGGCGGCCAGTGCGCGCGGGCGCAGCACCGGGTCGGCGAGGGCGTGGGCGACGGCTTCGAGATCGCGGCGGACGACGGCCAGGAACAGCGCCAGCCGGCGGTCGTCCGGGTCCGCGGTGTCCAGGGCCGCGCGGGCGGCGCGATAGCCGGCGTCGTCCAGGGAGCGGGTGTGTACGGCGATGGCCCGCATACGGGCCGGGTACGGAAGGTGGTCGAACCGGGCGTACAGAACGGCGGCTTCTTCTCTGCGGGACGTGGGTGGGTTCACAGCGCTCACCGGGTGGGGGCGGGCCGGACCTCTCGGATCATCGTCATGGTGGCACCGGGCACCGTCGGCGCGCAATGATTTTCGGGCGCGGAACGGCCGTCCCTGACGTACTGTCGCGCAGATGACCAGCGCCGAAGCCGAGAACCTCGTACGCGACCACACGATCTACTCGTGCGTGATGGGATCGCGCGCGTTCGGACTCGCCACGGACGGGAGCGACACGGACCGGCGCGGGATCTTCCTCGCCCCCACCCCGCTGTTCTGGTGCTTCGAGAAGCCGCCGACGCATGTCGACGGTCCGGCCGACGAGCAGTTCTCCTGGGAGCTGGAACGCTTCTGCGAGCTGGCGCTGCGGGCCAACCCGAATGTGCTGGAGTGCCTGCACTCCCCGCTGGTGGAGCGGATCGACGACACGGGCCGCGAACTGCTCGCACTGCGCGGGGCGTTCCTGTCCCGGGTCGCCCACCGGACGTTCGTCCGCTACGCCCGGGGCCAGCGCGGGAAGCTGGACGCGGACGTCAGACAGTACGGCGCGCCGCGCTGGAAGCACGCGATGCATCTGCTGCGGCTGCTGGCGAGCTGCCGGGACCTGCTCCGTACGGGAGAGCTGACGATCGAGGTCGGTGACGCCCGCGAGGAACTGCTGGCAGTGAAGCGCGGGGAGGTCCCGTGGGCGGAGGTGGAACGCCGGATGAACCGGCTGGCCGACGAGAGCGACGAGGCTGCCGCCCGCTCCCCGCTGCCGGCCGGGCCGGACCGGGCCCGGGTGGAGGACTTCCTCGTCCGGGCCCGGCGGGCGTCGGCGGGAAGGGCCGCCTGAGGGACCCGGCCCGGCCCGCGGGCCGGAACGGGGTCAGTCCCCCAGCCGGGCGCGCACGACCAGTTCGTTCAGCGCGTCGAACTCCGTCACCGCGTCCGCCAGCAGCGACCTGGTCCGCGCCTCGTCCAGGACCCGGTGCAGCCCTTCGACGTCCCGCTCCACCGCCGCCGTGTCCAGCTCCTCCGCCGCCCCGTGCTCGGCCTCGGCCTTCGCCGCGATCAGGCCGGGCAGATACGCCGGGGCGGCCACCTGACCGAGCAGCGTCGGCAGATGGGCCAGTACCCGGCCGCTGCGCATCAGATGGATGCCGGTGAGCAGCGCGCGGAAGGTGTAGAGCAGCGGTTTCAGCTCACCGGTCTTCTCGAAGAGCCGCCACTGGGTACCGGCGAACCCCCGGTAGTGGTGCGCGTGGTTGCGGGTCAGCACGCCCGGGACCAGGGCGCACAGCTCCGCGTGGAGCGGGCTCGTGTGCACGACGAGCGGGGACAGCAGCTGTTCCAGCACATATCCGTTGGGCCGCAGCATGAGGCGGGCGAACTTGCGGAGGTCGTGCGTGACGAGATCCATCTCGACCCCGTCGCGGTCCCACATCCGGGTGCGTGTCTCCTCCGGTTCCCGCAGCCCGACCAGGTCGTGCGGGGGCAGGATGTGGACCCCCCGAAGGTCCACATCCGAGTCCTTGGAGGGGAATCCGTACAGATGGGCCCCGGAGACCGTGGCGAAGAGCAGGGGTGCCGGCTCGTCGGCGAGGACCGGGCCGAGGTCGGTGACCGGCAGCCCGGCCCGCCGGAGGAGGGTGGTCGCGGCCGTCATGGATCACGCGTCCCAGAGCGCCGCCAGCGACAACAGGTCGCTGCGGTACTCGATACGTTCGGACCATTCCTTGGGCCAGGCGCCCGCGCCCAGGTGCGCCCCGGCCAGCGCACCCGTCAGACAGGCCAGCGAGTCGGAGTCGCCCCGGGTGCAGGCCGCCCTGCGCAGGGCGGTGACGGGCTCCTCGGGGAAGAGCAGGAAGCAGTGGAGGGCGGTGGCGAGGGCCTCCTCCGCCACCCAGCCGTCGCCCGTGGCGAGGCAGGGGTCGGTCTCCGGCGACGGGGAACGCAGGGCGTCCTGGGTCCTGCCCAGCGCGGTCAGGCACTCGTCCCAGCCGCGCCGGATGTACGCCTCGGGCGAGGAGTCGCCCGCGTAGCGCCAGAGGTCTCCGAGCCACCGCTCCGGGTAGCGCCCGCTGTTCTCGTACGCGTACGAGCGCAACTGCCCCACGAGTCCCAGTGGTTCCGCGCCCTGGGCCAGCAGGAACACCGCACGCGCCATCAGGTCGGAGGCGGCCAGTGCCGTCGGGTGGCCATGGGTGAGGGCGGCCTGGAGCTGGGCGGCACCGGCGCGCTGCTCCTCGCTGAGGCCGGGTACGAGTCCGATGGGCGCGACCCGCATGTTGGCGCCGCAGCCCTTGGAGCCGGTCTGACTGGCCTCCTGCCAGATCCGGTCACCGTCGAGCAGGTGGCAGGCCTTCATGCAGGTGCGTCCCGGGGCCCGGTTGTTGTCCGGTGAGTGGTACCAGTCCACGAACTCCTCACGGACCGGGCGGAGCAGCCGCAGCGGGGTGAGCGGTCCGCGGTCCATCGCCGTGCGTATGCCGCGTCCCAGCGCGATGGTCATCTGGGTGTCGTCACTGACGACGGCGGGCTCCGGCAGCTTCATCCGCCGCCAGGGGCCGCACATGGCGAGGATGGAGGGCACGTCCTTGAACTCGGTGGGGAAGCCCAGCGCGTCGCCGAGCGCGAGCCCGGTCAGCGCACCCGTGGCCGCCTGTTTGGTGAGGGTCCTGGTCGCGTTCATCGCGTCGTCCGTCCTTCCGGTCGCAGGAGTGGAGGGTGCAGGGCGGTAGCGGCACCCGCCCGGTACAGAGCGGCCGGTTTCCCCCGTCCGCCGGTGCGGCGCGGCGGCCCTTCGACGGCCTGGACGAAGCCGGGCACGTTGAGGACCTTGCGCCGGAAGTTGGGGCGGTCGAGCTCTACGCCCCACACGGTCTCGTACACCTGCTGGAGCTCGCCGAGGGTGAACTCGGCGGGGCAGAACGCCGTGGCCAGACAGGTGTATTCGAGTTTGGCGCCGATCCGGTCGTAGGCGTCGGCGAGGATCCGCCGGTGGTCGAAGGCGAGGCCGCCGGGGCCGCCCGCCTCCCACCAGCGCGCGTGGGCCGCGTCCCCGCCGCCGCGCGGCTCGGGCAGGTCGGGCAGGAGTGCGGCGTACGCGACGGAGACGACCCGCATCCTCGGGTCGCGGTCCGGTTCGGAGTAGGTGCGCAGCTGTTCGAGGTGGAGGCTGCGGACGGTGTCCTCGCCGAGGCCGGTCTCCTCGGCGAGTTCACGGCGGGCGGCCGTCTCGGCCGACTCCCTGGGCAGGACGAAGCCGCCGGGCAGGGCCCAGTGGCCCCGGTACGGCTCCTCGCCGCGCTCGACGAGCAGGACGTGCAGGCGCCCCGCCCGGACCGTGAAGACCGCGAGGTCCACGGTGACCGCGAAGGGGGTGTAGGCGTGCGGGTCGTAGCCCTCCGGGGCGCCGGGAGCGGGTTCGCGGCGGCCCCGCGCCCGCGCCGCGGAATCATCGTTCGCGATGCTGTTCACCGCCGCTCCGGAAGGGGCGCGGCGAAGTTCCACCCGGCGGCGAGCACCGCGTCCACAGCGGCAACCGCCGTCTCCAGCCGCGTCCCGCGCGGACCGGTCACCTCGATGAACTCCCTTCCCGTACGGGTGAGTTCGGAGCGGAACCGGTCCGTCATCCAGGGCCGCAGCTCCTCGCCGTCGCGGAGCCCGTCGTCCTCGAACGCGACGCCCCCATGGTCGGTGAGCAGCCACAGATGGTGCCGGACCCGGTCCGCGATCTCCTCGACGAGCGGGTTGCGGCCACCGACGTAGCGCTCGTGCCACACGGTGGTGGCGAAGGAGTCGGTGTCGCAGAACAGCACCGGGGAGCCGGTGCGCGCGGCCGCCTCCTCCGCGGCGTTCTGGGCCTTCGCGATGAGCGGGAAGTCGTCCGTGGTGAAGGCGACGTCCTCCCACTGCGCGCCCGGCCACCGCTCGCGCAGCGCGGCCAGCTTCTGTTCGCTGTACTCGCGCCCGTACTCGGCGACGTACCCGGTCCGCGCCCAGATCCCGCCACGTGCCCGGTAGTGCTCGGCGAGCGCCCGCGCCAGGGTGGTCGTACCGGTGGACTCGGCGCCGACGACGACGATCCGGCGGGCGAGGGCGGCCTTGACGGGCGGTTCGAGGAAGTCCCAGCAGCCGGCCGGGTCCTGGCGCACGGCGGTTCCGGAGACCGGGAAGAGGGTGCGGCCGGGGTCGACGAGGACGGACGTGGCGCCGAAGCGCCGGGCCAGCTCCGCGCCGTAGGACTCCGAGGTGAAGACGGCGTCGACCGGCTCCGGGACCGCGCCGGTGAACACCGCCATGTGCGCGTCCCAGATCGCCGGGTCCGTGAGGTCCATGCGGATGTCGTCGACGGCACCCACCACCCGGACGTCCGGGTGCGCCTCGCGCATCCAGGCGACCCGGTCGGCGAGCGGGACGGATTCCACGGAGGCGGCGCAGACCAGGACCGTCAGCCGCTCGCAGCGGTCGCGGGCGGTGCGGACGAGGTGGTGGTGACCGGCGTGCGGCGGGTAGAACTTGCCGAGGACCAGGCCGTGCGCGAAGCGCTTCATACCGCGGCCACCTCCACCGGGCGGTTCCGGCCCGCGGCGAGGTCACGGCTCCAGCCGCGCAGCCCCATGACGCAGAGCGTGAGGAAGCCGACGTACAGCAGGGAGGTCAGATAGAGCTCCTTGTACGCGTACAGCGGGATGTACACCACGTCGGCGGCGATCCACAGCCACCAGGACTCGACCCGCTTGCGGCACTGTCCGTACGTCGCCATCAGCGACAGCGAGGTCGTCAGCGCGTCCCAGAAGGGCACCGTCGAGTCGGTCGCCCGGGACAGCACAAGCGTGAGCGCGAGGGTCCCCACCGCCCCCGCCGTGAGCAGCCAGGCCCATTCGGTGCGGGTCGTGGTGCGCACCGGCAGGACGGGCGTCCCCGGTCCACCCCCGTGGGTCCAGGTCCACCAGCCGTACACGGCGAGGGTGATGAAGACGAGCTGGAGGCCGGCGTCGGCGTACAGGCCGGACTGGGCGAACAGCAGGATGAAGAAGAGGTTGTTGGCCATGCCGATGGGCCAGTTGGCGATGTGCTGGCGGGCCACGAGCCAGACGCACAGCGCCCCACTGCCGAAGCCGAGCACCTCGGTCCAGCTGACCGGGGTGTCCAGGACCGTCACCAGGGGTTGCTGCAGGGGATCGAGGAAATCCGCGAGACTCACGCCCGCCTCCTTAATAGTCACTCTGACTATAAAGGCGGAAGGCCGGCAGCGAAAGGCCCGCGGCCCGGTTCCTGTCGAATCACGGACAGGAACCGGGCCGCGGGCCTCGGGGACGGACGCGGTGGCTACAGACCGACCTCGCGCATCAGCATGCCGACCTCGGTGTTGGTGAGACGGCGCAGCCAGCCGGACTTCTGGTCGCCCAGCGGGATCGGCCCGAAGGACGTCCGCACCAGCCGCTCGACCGGGAAACCGGCCTCGGCCAGCATGCGGCGCACGATGTGCTTGCGGCCCTCGTGGAGGGTCACCTCGACCAGGTAGTTCTTCCCGGTGTTCTCCACGACCCGGAAGTGGTCGGCGCGGGCGTACCCGTCCTCCAGCTGGATGCCGTCCTTGAGCCGCTTGCCCAGATCGCGCGGCAGCGGGCCCTGGATGGCGGCCAGGTAGGTCTTCTTCACGCCGTACTTGGGGTGGGTGAGACGGTGGGCCAGCTCACCGTGGTTGGTGAGCATGATGATGCCCTCGGTCTCGGTGTCCAGCCGGCCGACGTGGAAGAGCCGCGTCTCCCGGTTGGTGACGTAGTCGCCGAGGCACTGCCGGCCGTCCGGGTCCTCCATGGAGGAGACGACACCGGCGGGCTTGTTCAGCGCGAAGAAGAGGTACGACTGGGCGGCGACCGTCAGGCCGTCGACCTTGATCTCGTCCTGGTGCACATCGACGCGCATGCCCTGCTCGACGACGATCTCGCCGTTCACCTCGACACGGGCCTGCTCGATCAGCTCCTCGCAGGCACGCCGCGAGCCCATGCCCGCCCTGGCGAGCACCTTCTGCAGGCGCTCGCCCTCCTCCTCGGCACCCGGGTGGGTCTTGGGCAGCTTGATGTCGGGCTTGTTCGCGTACCTGTCCCGGTTGCGCTGCTCGATCTTGGCTTCGAGCTCGCGCGGACGGGCCGGGGCGCCGTACGGGGCACGCCGGCCGCGGCCCGCGCCCTGCGAGGGCTTCGGGCCGCCCTTGGCACCGCCGCGGGCCGCCGCGCCGCGGCCCTTGCGGAGGCCGCCGTCGCCGCCGGGCTTGTCGGCGCCCACGTCGTAGCGGCGCTCCTCGGGGCGGGGACGGCGGGGGCGCTGCTCCTGCTTGTCCTCGCGCCCGCCCTGGCCGCCGCCGGCACCGCCGCCCTGGCCCTTCGGCCGGAAGGAGCCGCCGGAGGAGCCGCTGCCGCCCCGGGGGTTCCGGCCGCCGCCGCTGCCGCCACTCCTGCCGCCGCCGCTGCCGCCACTCCTGCCGCCGCCGTTGCCGCCGCCGCTTCCGCTGTTCCTGCCACTGCTTCGCATCAAAAATCCGTCTTGTCGTCTGCGTGAGTATCCGGGGTGTCCGGTGCGTCCGGATCGAACGACGGCACACCCTCTAGCGTCTCAGCCTCGATCGCGTCCGCCTCCGGGAGGAAGGGCGCGAGCTCCGGGAGCTCGTCCAGGCCTCGCAGGCCCATACGCTCCAGAAAGTAGTTCGTCGTCCTGTACAGGATCGCACCTGTTTCGGGTTCCGCGCCCGCCTCCTCGACCAGACCCCTCTGCAGGAGGGTCCGCATCACACCGTCGCAGTTCACTCCGCGCACCGCCGAGACCCGCGAACGGCTCACCGGCTGGCGGTACGCGACCACCGCGAGCGTCTCCAGGGCCGCCTGGGTGAGACGGGCGTGCTGGCCGTCCAGGACGAAACCCTCGACGGCGTCCGCGTACTCGGGCCGGGTGTAGAAGCGCCAGCCGCCCGCCACGAGCCGCAGGTCGAAGCCCCGGCGCTGCGCGGTGTACTCGTCGGCCAGCTCCCGCAGCGCGTCCGCCACGGCCCTGCGCGGCCGCTGGAGGACCTTGGCGAGGTGCTCCTCGGTGGCGGGCTCGTCGACGACCATCAGGACCGCCTCCAGGGCGGGCTTCAGATCGAGGGCCGCGACCGTACCGGGTTCCGGCCCCTCGTCGCCGTCCCGGTGCTGCGTGCTCATGTCTCCGCGTCCTCCTCGGCCGCCGCGTGGATCTCCTGGTCGAACTCGTCCGTCACCGCGGGCTCCGCCCCCTCCCCGCCGCACCAGCGCACGAGCAGCTCGCCGAGCGCCTCCTGCTGGTCGAGGGTGACGGCCTTCTCCCGGTACAGCTCCAGCAGCGCCAGGAACCGGGCGACGACCGTGAGGGTGTCCGGCGCGTCCCCGGCGAGCACCCGGAAGCTCACCTCGCCCGCCCCGCGCAGCCGCGCCACCACGATCCCGGCCTGTTCGCGCACGCTGACCAGCGGTGCGTGGATGTGGTCGACGTACACCTGGGGCTTGGGCCTCGGCTGCATCGCCTTCACCGCGAGCCGGGCGAAACCCTCGGCGCCGACGCTGATGACGACCTCGGGCAGCAGCTCGGCGTGCTGGGGTTCGAGACCGACGGTACGGGGGTGGCGGCGGGCCTCGGACTCCAGCCGGGTGTGGAAGATCTCGGCGATCCGCTTGTACGCGCGGTACTGGAGCAGCCGCGCGAAGAGCAGGTCCCGGGCCTCCAGGAGCGCCAGGTCCGCCGCGTCCTCCACCTCGGCGGCCGGCAGCAGCCGGGCGGCCTTCAGATCCAGCAGGGTGGCGGCGACGACGAGGAACTCGGTGGTCTGGTCGAGGTCCCAGTCCGCTCCCATGGCACGGATGTACGCCATGAACTCGTCGGTGACCCTGGACAGGGCGACCTCGGTCACATCGAGCTTGTGCCGGGAGATCAGCTGGAGGAGAAGATCGAAGGGCCCTTCGAAGTTCGCGAGCCGCACCGTGAAGCGCTTGTCGTCACCGCCGGGACCGTCCCCGTCCGGGGACGGGGGCTCAGGCGTGGGCTCGGACGCGGGCGCGGGCCCGGACGCGGGCTCAGGCTCGGGCGCGGTCCCGGGCGCGGTCCCGGCCGTTGCCACGGGCGGCTCGGGTTCGGCCACGGGCACAGGCGGCTCGGGCCCGGTCTCCGGCTCGGGTGCGGTTCCCGCTTCCGGCCCGGCGCCGGGCCCGGTCCGTGGGTGCCGGGCCGCGCCGGCACCGGGCCCGCGGCCGAGCGTACGGCGGCGCGGGCTCGCGGAGTCGTCGGTGGTGGGCATCGCGGTCCAGGGGTGCGGCGGGAACACGGGCGGGCGGTGGCGGCCCCGGCACGGGCGGCGGGGACGGGGGCCCGGAAGGACGCCCCCGGCCCCGTACGGGCGTGGAGCCGGGCCCGGCTGTCGCGGCCGGCCCCTCCCGGGCAGGCTACCGGCGCCGCGCCGCTCAGCGGCCGCGCAGCCGCCGTACGAGGATGCTCGCGTCGCCCCGGGACTCCAGATCGGCCAGCACCACCGCGACGGCCTCACGCACTATGCGCCCGCGGTCCACGGCGAGCCCGTGCTCGCCGCGCAGGACGAGGCGGGCGTGTTCGAGGTCCATCAGTTCCTCGGCCGACACATAGACGGTGATCTTCTCGTCGTGGCGCTCCCGGCCGCTGGGCCGGCGATTGGCCCCACGCCCTCCGCCGCGCCTGCGCTGCTGCTGCTGGACGGCGGAAGCCGGATCCTGGGAGGCGGAGGGGGCCTGAGCGGCGGAACGCGTCGCGGGGACGGTCTTGGCGCCCGGCGCGGACCGGTCGCCCTCGGCGCCGCGGCTGCGCGACTCGCCCCCGTCGGCGCCCGCCGCCGAGTGCTCCTCACGGGTCCGGGCCGCCGGACGGCCGGAGGGGCCGCTGCCGGCCCCTTCCGGGCCCGGTGCGTCCGCCGGGGCGTCGCCCTCGCCCGCCGGGGCGGGCACCCGCCCCTCGCTGTTCGCCTTGCGTCGCCGGTCCGCGGGGGAGGACGCCTGGAGCCCCATCCCCCCGGTGGTACGGAACAGTTCGTCGGCCCCCGGCAGACTCACTCGGCGTGACACCGGGCGAGCACCTCCCTGGCGAGCTGTCGATAGGCGGCGGCGCCGACCGAGTTGGAGGCGTACGTGGTGATGGGCTCACCGGCGACCGTGGTCTCCGGGAAGCGCACCGTACGGCCGATGACCGTGTGGTAGACGTGGTCGTCGAAGGCCTCGACGACCCGCGCGAGGACCTCGCGGCTGTGCACCGTACGGGAGTCGTACATGGTGGCGAGGATGCCGTCGAGCTCCAGCTCCGGGTTGAGCCGCTCCTGGACCTTCTCGATGGTCTCGGTGAGCAGTGCCACTCCGCGAAGCGCGAAGAACTCGCACTCCAGCGGCACTATGACCTTGTGAGCCGCCGTCAGCGCGTTCACCGTCAGCAGGCCCAGCGAGGGCTGACAGTCGATCACGATGTAGTCGTAGTCGGCCATCAGCGGCTTCAGCGCGCGCTGGAGCGTCGATTCCCGGGCCACCTCGCTGACCAGCTGCACCTCGGCGGCGGAGAGGTCGATGTTGCTCGGCAGCAGATCCATGTTGGGTACGGCGGTCTTCAGCAGGACCTCGTCGGCCGACATGCCCCGCTCCATGAGCAGGTTGTAGACCGTGAGGTCGAGCTCCATCGGGTTGACCCCGAGACCGACCGACAGGGCACCCTGCGGGTCGAAGTCGACGAGCAGGACGCGGCGTCCGTACTCCGCGAGTGCCGCGCCCAGGTTGATGGTCGACGTGGTCTTGCCGACGCCGCCCTTCTGGTTGCACATCGCGATGATCTTCGCGGGGCCGTGATCGGTCAGCGGACCCGGGATCGGGAAGTACGGCAGGGGCCGCCCGGTCGGGCCGATCCGCTCGCGGCGCTGGCGCGCGGCGTCGGGCGCGAGGGTGGCCGCGTACTCCGGATCGGGCTCGTACTCGGCGTCGGGGTCGTAGAAGTGCCCCTCGGGCACCTCGGCGAAGTCGGCGAAGTGGGCGGAGTCCCGGCCACTCTCGTTGCCGGCCATGGCGTTCACGTGTAGGCCGTCCATCATCTGGGGGGCTGTCGTCATGTGCTGTTGGGTGGCGAAGGTGCGGACAGCGACGGAGCCGACAGCTTCGAGCCCGATCGGGCCCTGACCCCGTGCAGGCATCCCTGGTTGACCACCCCCGGGAGTAAATGTCGACTCATTCACAAGTCGTCTTACCTCCTTGGGACGTGACCAGGAAACTTATCGATAGGTCAGCGTGGCACCATGCCGACGATTGGCGACTCTATGGCGTGTCACCGGTCCGCAGCAACACAATCCGCCGGACCCGGCCCGTTGTGTCGGCAATCGAACACCCCTCTGTCAAGGGTGCACAGCGAGCAAGGCTCACATTTCGCCGCTGCACGAAACGGGTAAAGAGTTACGTTCGAGACGAGTTGCACGAGGGCGCCACAGGGCCGGATACGCCTGCGGCCGGACCTTGCGCGGCAAGGTCCGGCCGGACGTAAGAGGTTGACGGAAGGTGTTGACCCGTCAGCCGAGAAGGGTGCTCAGCTCGACGTGCGGGAGCTCGTGCGCCTCGGCCACCTCACGGTAAACGACCTGCCCGTCATGGGTGTTGAGGCCCTTGGCGAGTGCGGCGTCGCGGCGCAGCGCCTCGGCCCAGCCCCGGTTCGCCAGCTCCACGATGTACGGCAGCGTGGCGTTGGTGAGGGCATAGGTGGAGGTGTTCGGAACCGCGCCGGGCATGTTGGCGACGCAGTAGAAGACCGAGTTGTGGACCATGAAGGTCGGCTCGGCGTGCGTCGTCGGGTGCGAGTCCTCGAAGCAACCGCCCTGATCAATTGCAATGTCGACAAGTACACTTCCGGGCTTCATCTTGGCGACAAGCTCGTTGGTGACCAGCTTCGGCGCCTTCGCTCCGGGGATCAGCACCGCACCGACGACGAGGTCGGCCTCGACGACGGCCTTCTCCAGCTCGAAGGCGTTGGAGACGACCGTCTGCACCTTGGTGCCGAAGATCTTGTCGGCCTCACGCAGCTTGTTGATGTCCTTGTCGAGCAGCGTGACGTGGAAGCCGAGACCGACGGCGATCTGGGTGGCGTTCCAGCCGGAGACGCCGCCACCGATGACGACGGCCTTGCCCGCCGCCGTACCCGGGACACCGCCCGGCAGCACACCGCGGCCACCGGCCGAGCGCATCAGGTGGTACGCGCCGACCTGCGGGGCCAGCCGGCCGGCGACCTCGGACATCGGGGCGAGCAACGGGAGCGCGCGGTTCGCGGTCTCCACGGTCTCGTACGCGATGGCGGTGGTGCCGGACTCCAGCAGCGCGTCCGTGCACTCGCGGGAGGCGGCGAGGTGGAGGTAGGTGAAGAGGGTCTGCCCCTTGCGGAGGCGGTGGTACTCCTCGGCGACCGGCTCCTTGACCTTCAGCAGCAGGTCGGCGGCGGCCCACACCTCGTCGGCGGTGGGCAGGATCCGCGCCCCCGCGGCGACGTACTCCTCGTCCGTGATGGAGGAGCCCGCACCGGCGTTCCGCTCGACGAGGACCTGATGGCCGTGACGGACGAGCTCATGCACTCCGGCGGGGGTGATCGCCACCCGGAACTCGTTGTTCTTGACTTCGCGGGGGATGCCGACCTTCACGTCGATCACGGTCCTTGGCTCGGGGGGCTACCGGGGCATAACTAGACATACCCGGATATACACAGAGTAAATGGAGACGCCACGGAGGAACGCGGCAGAGCCAGTCTAATGAAGGACTTCGCGCTGTCTAGCCTTACAAAGCATTAATTTTCAGTCGTGGCACTACGGATTTCGTAGGCAGATCCTTCCTCGCCCAGCAATCTGTCGGCTGCACCCCGGTGCAGCCCGGCCGCCGCCGGGTCCCCGAGCCGGTCCAGCGTGTCGGCCAGCCTGAGCTGAAGCGCCGCCTGAAGCCGCACGTCCCCGGCCCGCCGGGCCAGCTCGACGGCCTCCCGGCAGGTGTGCAGCGACTCCTGCGGCCGGCCCGCGTACTCCTGCACCCGCGCGGCCTCGCTCAGCGCCCGCGCCTGGGCGGGCAGATCGCCGAGACGGCGGTGGCCGGACGCCGACGCCCGCCAGTTCCGCAGCGCCTCCCCGTACCGCCCGGCGTACGTGTGCACGGCACCGAGCCGCCCGTACAGCCGCGCCTCGTCCGCCCGCTCCCCCTGGGTGAGGCGCTGGGCGAGCGCCCTGCCGTACCAGTCGGAGGCCCGGTGGAAGTCCCCGAGCTCCGCATAGGCGCCGCCGACGGATTCCATCGCGCGTCCGGTCGCGTACGGGTCCTTCGCCTCCCGTCCCGCGTCCAGCGCGGCCCGGTAGCGGGCCAGCGCCTCCTCGGTCCGGCCGGTCCTGGCATCCAGATCGGCGAGATTGAGCAGCGCGGCGGCCCGCTCCCGGGGCAGATCGCGGCGCTCGGCCACGTCCAGGACCAGGCCGTGCAGCCCGTACAGCTCGGGCGCGGCCGCCTCGGTGCCCCGGTGCGCGGCCAGCGCGCGCACCAGCGCGGCCACCAACCTGCGGGCCAGGGTGTCGAGTTCACCGTCCTCGACGGCGATCCTGGCCGAGGCCAGCAGGGCCGGCTGGCGGATCCGCAGCCATTCGGCGGCATCCTCCGCGCTGGGGAAGCGCAGCGAGCGGGGCAGTCCGGCGAGCTTGCGGCGGGCGGCGGAGCTCTCCGGTTCGGTGATCGCCCGGCAGGACTGGAGCCGGCGCACCGTCCGCTCCAGCATCCTGGCCCTGGCCAGCTGGATCTCGGCCGGGCGGTCGGACTCCTCCAGCAGGGCCCGCAGCAGCGGGGCCAGGCAGCCGGGCACCTCGTACTGGGGCTGCTGCGCACCGTTGCTCCGCAGCAGTCCCAGCCGTACGAAGTCGTCCAGCGTCGTCTGGGCGGCCGGCACCGAGCAGCCTGCCAGCGCGGAGGCGGTGTGGGCGTCGGCGAGCCCGGCGGGCGCGAGCGCGAGGAATCGCAGTATCCGGGCGGCGGCCTGCGGGAGGGACTCGTGGACGAGGCGGAAGGCACGGGCCAGCGGACGTGCCCCGGCCGGCCGCGGCTCCCCCGTGTCCGGCAGCAGGTGCAGCCGCTTGGCGACATCGGCGACCGAGGCCCCGGGACGGGCCGCGAGCCAGCCGCCGATCAGGACCAGGGCCGCGGGCTGTCCCCCGCACTCCTCGCTGAGGGCCTCCGCGGTCAACGGGTCGACGGTGATGCGGACCTGGCCGATGAGACGGCCGAGCAGCCGCACGGCGGAGCCCGCGTCGAGCCCGCCGATGGTGCAGGGGCGCACATCGGGGATGCCGGTCAGCGGGCCCGTCGCGGTGGCGACGACCAGACAGTCCGGGCTGTCCGGGAGCAGCGGGTCCACCTGTTCGGCGTCCACGGCGTCGTCGAGCACCAGCAGGACCCGGCGTACGGCCAGGGCCTCGCGCACCATCTCGGAGAGTTCGTCCTCGTCTGCACCGGGCGGGGCCGTCAGGTCGAGCAGGCCGAGGAGGTCGCGGGCGGTGCGCTCGGTGGGCACACGTTCGCCGCCGGGGTCGGTGAGCCCGGCCCGGAGCACCCCGTCGGGATAGTCACCGGTGGCCAGGAGCCGCCGCGCCAGTTCCGCGGCGAGTGTGCTGCGGCCGGAACCCGGGCGCCCGGCGATCAGCAGGACCCGGGAACGCGGTGTCTTGCGGCCTGCCAGCGTGTCCAGACCGGCCCGCTCGATGTCGGCCCGGAGGGCCTTCAACTCGCGTTCCCGGCCGAAGAATTGGGGTGGGGCGGCGCCGGACGGCTCCTCGGTCCCCGCAGGCCGGGCCGGGCCGCTGGTGTCCACCGCCTGATCCGTCACGAGCCACGCTCCACTTCGCTGCACGCGGTGCCCGCCGGGACTCCGGGCGGGACCGTCCGAGCGTAGTTCAGGCGTGCGGACGATCATGGCGGAGCGTGGCGGGAAAGTCCCCCGATCGGATCAGCGTTCTTTACGATCGTCCGACCGGGAGCCCGCCCCAGGGAAGGCAGGGGAGCCGATGGCCGTTCCCGGACGGCCGGACCGTCCGGACCTCTGGCGGTCGGGCCCCTCAGGCCTCGAACGGCCGGGCCGGCCAGGGCGCCCCGGCCGGACGGAGTGCGTCCACACCCTCGCCCGCGAGCGCCGCGGTGAGCGCGAGCACGCCCACCACCAGGCAGTTGTTGTGCAGGTCCCCGGCGAGCACCCCGCGTACCAGCTCCGTCAGCGGCACCCTGGCCTGCTCCATGTCGGCCTCCTCCTCGGAGACCGCGTACCGCTCGCCCTCGGCCTCGGAGAGGTTCCGGGCGAGAAAGACACGTACGGCCTCGTCACAGCCGCCGGGAGTGGTGTAGACGTCGGTCAGCACCCGCCACTCCTCGGCCTTGACGTGCGCCTCCTCGTACAGCTCCCGCTGGGCCGCGTGCAGCGGGTTCTCCCCGGGGATGTCCAGCAGTCCGGCCGGGATCTCCCAGAGCTTCTGGCGCACCGGGTGCCGGTACTGCCGCAGCACGAGCACCCGGTCCTCCTCGTCGATGGCGAGGACGGCCACGGAACCGGGGTGGACCTGGTAGTCACGGCGCGCGACGCTGCCGTCGGGCATGACCACGTCGTCGGTGCGGACGCTGGTCTTGTTGCCGGTGAAGGGGGTCACGGTCGCGGTGACCTGCCACTCCTCGGGCGTGTCCTGGAAACCCATGTACGTCCTCCCACGAACAAACGGAAACCGGGGCACGCGTCCCTCAAGGACGCGTACCCCGGTCAACCGTAGTGCCTCGGCGCTACTCGCCCGTCTCGCGGGCGGCCAGCCGGCGCTCGACGGCCGCCTTCACCAGACCCGCGAAGAGCGGGTGCGGGCGGGTCGGGCGGGAGCGCAGCTCCGGGTGCGCCTGGGTGGCGACCAGGTAGGGGTGCACCTCGCGGGGGTACTCGACGTACTCGACGAGCTTGTTGTCCGGGGAGGTGCCGGAGAAGACCAGTCCGGCCTTCTTCTCCAGCTCGGCGCGGTAGGCGTTGTTGACCTCGTAGCGGTGGCGGTGACGCTCCTCCACGTACGGCTGGCCGTCGTACGCCTCGCGCACCAGCGAGCCCTCGGCGAGCTTGGCCGGGTAGAGGCCGAGCCGCATGGTGCCGCCCAGGTCGCCCGCGCCCTCGACGTAGGCGAGCTGCTCCTCCATCGTGGAGATGACGGGGTGGGAGGTGGCGGCGTCGAACTCGGTGGAGTTGGCGTCGGGGATCTCGGCCAGGTTGCGCGCCGCCTCGATCACGATGCACTGGAGGCCCAGGCAGAGGCCGAGCAGCGGCACCTTGTTCTCACGGGCGTACTGGATGGCGCCGATCTTGCCGTTGACACCGCGGTCGCCGAAGCCGCCGGGTACGCAGATCGCGTCGACGTCGGCGAGCTGCTTCGCGGCACCCGCCGGGGTCTTGCAGTCGTCGGAGGCGACCCACTTGACCTTGACCCGGGCCTTGTTGGCGAAGCCGCCGGCGCGGATGGCCTCGGTGACCGAGAGGTAGGCGTCCGGCAGGTCGATGTACTTGCCGACGAGCGCGACGGTGACCTCGTGGTCGGGGTTGTGGACCCGGTCCAGCAGGTCGTCCCAGGTGGTCCACTCGACGTCGCGGAAGGGCAGGTCGAGCTTGCGCACGACGTAGGCGTCCAGGCCCTCGGTGTGGAGCACCTTCGGGATGTCGTAGATCGACTTGGCGTCCACGCAGGCCACCACGGCGGCCTCGTCCACGTCGCACATCAGCGAGATCTTGCGCTTGATGGCGGTGGGGACGTCACGGTCGGCGCGCAGCACGATGGCATCCGGCTGAATACCGATGTTGCGCAGCGCCGCGACGGAGTGCTGGGTGGGCTTGGTCTTCAGCTCGCCGGAGGGACCGATGTAGGGCAGCAGCGAGATGTGCACGACGAAGACGTTGTCGCGGCCGACCTCGTGGCGGACCTGGCGGACGGTCTCCAGGAAGGGCAGCGACTCGATGTCGCCGACCGTGCCGCCGACCTCCGTGATGACGACATCGACGTCGTCGGTGGCCATGCGGCGGATGCGGTGCTTGATCTCGTTGGTGATGTGCGGAATGACCTGGACGGTGTCGCCGAGGTACTCGCCGCGCCGCTCCTTGGCGATGACCTGGGAGTAGACCTGGCCGGTGGTGACGTTGGCCGAGCCGTCGAGGTCGACGTCGAGGAAGCGCTCGTAGTGGCCGATGTCCAGGTCGGTCTCGGCGCCGTCGTTGGTGACGAACACCTCACCGTGCTGGAAGGGGTTCATCGTGCCGGGGTCGACGTTGAGGTAGGGGTCGAGCTTCTGCATGGTGACCCGCAGGCCACGCGCCTTGAGCAGGGCACCCAGGCTGGAGGCAGTCAGACCCTTGCCGAGGGAGGAGGCGACACCCCCGGTGACGAAGATGTGCTTGGTCGTCGTGGATGTGGGCTGCATAGCCAAAGGGGGCTCCCGTGGTCGCGATGATGAGGTGCGTACCGGCCGCCGAACCGGAGAATCCGGGGGTGCCGTCGCTGCGGTTCGGGGGCCTCGTCCGCTGTCGCGAACGACCACCGGTCCACGGGCTACCAGGGTAACAGCGACGGCGAGAGGCTGCTTCCGGCCACAGCCCTCACACTGGCATCACAGGTTCATCGCACTGGTTTCACGTCCCACCCGTTCAGCTCAGTTGTCTTGCGAAGACCGTCGCGCGGATCTTGCCGGTGCGTCGTATCCTGCTCAAACACTCGCTGCCGAGCCGGCCTGCCAGCGGCACCACCCCAGCCCGCACACCGGTCGCAAGAGCTCGTCGGTTTCTCTACGACCCCCCCTTTGACCAGCAGTAAGAGCCCCTCAGGGGCGACATGGCCGTTCGACTGGAGATGCACGTGGCCGGGCGCATCGAGGATTACGCACTCATCGGAGACATGCAGACCGCCGCCCTGGTCTGCCGGGACGGCACAGCAGACTGGCTGTGCCTACCCCGCTTCGATTCGCACGCCGTCTTCGCAGGACTGCTGGGCACCGAGGAGCACGGCTTCTGGCGTCTGGGACCTGCGCGGGCGGAGGGAGCCGAGCCGCCGTCCGCGGACCGGCGCCGCTACCGCGGCGAATCCCTCATTCTGGAATCGGAGTGGGACACACCGCGCGGCACCGTACGCGTGACCGATTTCATGCCGCCGCGTGACGGCGCACCGCAGCTCATCCGGATCGTGGAGGGCGTCAGCGGCCGGGTGCCGATGCGCTCGGAGCTGCGCATGCGGTTCAGCTACGGCCGGGTGACCCCCTGGGTCCACAAGGTCGACTCCCGTACCGTCGCGGTGGCGGGCCCGGATTCCGTCTGGCTGGACACCGAGGCCGACACGTACGGCAAGAACCTGACGACGTACTCCGACTTCACCGTGGCACCCGGGGACCGGATCACGTTCACGATCAGCTGGCAGCCCTCGCACCACCAGCCGCCCGCGCTCCCGGACCCCGAGGGGTCCCTGGAGGCGACCGAGCTGTTCTGGCACGACTGGGTCGAACAGTGCACGTACCACGGGCCCTACCGGGAGGCCGTGGTCCGCTCGCTGATCACCCTCAAGGCCCTCACCTACGCGCCGACCGGCGGCATCGTGGCGGCCCCGACCACCTCGCTCCCGGAGGAGATCGGGGGCGTACGGAACTGGGACTACCGCTACACCTGGCTCCGCGACGCCGCCATCACCCTCTCCTCGCTGCTGCGCACCGGCTACCGCGAGGAGGCCCGCGCCTGGCGCGAGTGGCTGCTGCGCGCGGTGGCGGGCGACCCGGAGAACCTGCAGATCATGTACGGGATCGCGGGCGAGCGGGAGCTGGGCGAGGCCGAGCTGGACTGGCTGCCCGGCTACGAGAACTCCGGCCCGGTCCGGGTCGGCAACGGTGCGGCGAACCAGCTCCAGCTGGATGTCTACGGGGAGGTCACCGAGGCGCTGCACCTGGCACACATGACGGGCCTGACCCGCAACGACTACGCGATGGGGCTCCAGCTCAAGCTGATCGAGTATCTGGAGAAGCACTGGTTCGAGCCCGACGAGGGCATCTGGGAGGTGCGCGGGCCGCGCCGGCACTTCGTGCACTCCAAGGTGATGGCGTGGGTCGCGGTCGACCGCACGATCAAGCTGATCGAGTCCGGGGACGCCGAGGGGCCGCTGGAGCGGTGGCGCGAGCTGCGCGACGAGATCCACCGCGATGTCTGCGAGCGGGGCTACGACAAGGACCGCAACACCTTCACCCAGTCCTACGGGTCGAAGGAGCTGGACGCGTCCCTGCTGCTGATTCCGCAGATGGGCTTCCTGCCGCCGGACGACAAGCGCGTCATCGGCACGATCGAGGCGATCCAGCGTGAGCTCTCCACGGAGGACGGCTTCGTGCTGCGCTACCCCACGTCCGGCGAGGACGCGGGCGTGGACGGCCTGGCGGGCGACGAGGGGGCGTTCCTGGCCTGCTCGTTCTGGCTGGCCGACGACCTCGCGATGATCGGCCGGGTCGACGAGGCCCGCCAGCTCTTCGAGAAGCTGCTGTCCCTGCGCAACGACCTGGGCCTGCTGGCCGAGGAGTGGGACTCCCGGCTCCAGCGCCAGGTGGGCAACTTCCCGCAGGCGTTCAGCCATGTGCCGCTGATCGACACGGCACTGCGGCTGACGGCCAGCGGGGCGTACGTCGGCTGACGGGTGGGGGATCCCGGGATCCCCCACCCGTGCGGGACAGTCCTGGGAAGGGGCTGTCCCGCCGCCCCGCCCTTAGGCTTGAAGGGTCCTGCAGCACCCTTCGAAGGGGGGCATCATGACGCCCCGCAGCAGCGGTGACGGACCCGGCGGGCTCTCCGGGCTCTCCGGGCTCCGCAAGGATCTGACCGGCGACGCCTTCGCGCCCGGTGATGCCGGGTACGACGAGGCCCGTACCGTCTTCAACAGCATGATCGACCGCCGGCCCGCGGTCGTCGCCCAGTGCGTGTCCCCCGCGGACGTGGCACGGGCTCTCCGCTTCGCCCGCGACAACGGCCTGGAGATCGCCGTGCGCGGCGGCGGCCACAGCGTCGCCGGAATGTCCGTGAGCGACGGCGGCCTGGTGGTCGATCTGCGCCGGATGCACGACGTGACCGTGGCCCCGCGAGCGGCTTCGGCACAGGTCGGCGGCGGCGCCACCATGAGCGACCTGGACCGGGCGACCCAGCCGTACGCGCTGGCGACCACCGGCGGCCGGGTGTCCACCACCGGCGTGGGCGGATTCACCCTGAGCGGCGGCTCGGGCTGGCTGGAGCGCAAGTTCGGGCTGGCCTGCGACAGCCTGCTGGCCGCAGAACTGGTCACGGCCGACGGCGAGAGCGTACGGGCCAGTGCCGAGGAGAACCCCGACCTCTTCTGGGCGCTGCACGGCGGCGGCGGAAACTTCGGCGTGGCCACCTCACTGACCCTGAGGCTGCACCCGCTGCCCGCGATGAGCATCGTGTTCCTGCTGTTCCGCCCGGACGACGGCCCCGCTGTCCTCACCGCCTACCGGGACCTGATGGAGTCGGCCCCCGACGAGGCGGGCGGGGCGTGCATGTACCTGACCGGGCCGCCCGAGGATTTCGTCCCCGCGCATCTCGTCGGACAGCTGACCTTCGCGGCGCTGCTGACCTGGGCGGGCCCGGAGGCCGAGGCCCGTGCGGCGGCCGCTCCGCTGCTCGCCCTCCCCCACGAGGCCGAGATCGTCACCGGGATTCCGTACGCGGATCTCCAGTGCATGCTCGACGACCCGCCGGGGATGCGGAACTACTGGTCCGCCGAATACCTGGACGCGTTCCCCGATGCCGCCGTGGACACCTTCTGCGCCGCCGCCGGAGCGATGCCCGTCCCCTCCGGCTCCCAGCACGTCCTGTTCCCCATGGGCGGAGCCGTCGCCCGGGGCCCCGCCGACCACCCGCTGCCCTGGCGTGCCGCTCCCTGGGCCGTCCACCCCTTCGGCGTCTGGGAGAGCCCGGACGACGACGAGCGGGGCCGTGAATGGGTCCACCGGGTCCGCGACGACTTCCGGTCCTGGGCGAGCGGCGCCGTGTACCTCAACTTCATCGGCCATGAGGGCCAGGCCCGCGTCGTCGCCGGTGTGGGCACGGACAACTACGCCAGGCTCGCGGCGGTGAAGGCGCGGTACGACCCGGACAACGTGTTCCGTCTCAATCACAACATCGAGCCCGCCGCCGCCGGCGCATGACGCGGGCACCGGCTGCCCGGTAGCTTCCTGACCAGGGCTGTCGCCCTGTCGTACGCGAGTGGAAGCACGAGGCCGGATCCTGTGGAGAGCCAAGGCGGAATCACCGTCCGACGCGCGCTGGAACTGCCCGGCCTGCGCGGCGGGCTCCCGGAGGTGGTGGCCGGTGCCGAGCGGCTGAACCGTACGGTGCGCTGGGTGCACGCGGGCGAGGTGCCGAACATCGCCTCACTGCTCAAGGGCGGCGAGCTGCTCCTCACCACCGGTCTGGGGCTCGGTACCCGGCCGGCCGAGCAGCGGGCGTTCGTCCGCAGGCTCGCCGACCGCGGCATCGCCGCCCTCGTGGTCGAGCTGGGCCCGCGCTTCAGCAGGCTGCCCGCCTCCATCGTGGACGCGGCGCGCACGGCCGGGCTGCCCCTGGTCCAGCTGCACCGCGAGGTGCCGTTCGTCGCGGTGACCGAGGAGGTGCACACCGAGATCGTCAACGGGCACTACGCGCTGCTCCAGCAGGCCGAGGAGGTGCACCGGCGCTGTACGCAGGCGCTGCTCGGCGGCGGTGGCGTACCGCAGGTCCTCGGGATCCTGGCGGACTTCACCGCCAACCCGGTCTTCCTCGAAACGCCCGACGGCCAGCTCCTGTACGCGGCCGGCACCGGTACCGGCCCGGTCGGCGCCGACCCCCTCCAGGTCTGGGACGGCATGCGCGGCGGCCGGGCGGCCCGCGAGACACCGCCGGCCGGCGCGGTCCTGGTGGATGTGCCGGGCGGCGGCCCGGGTGCCGGTTCGGTGCGGGCGAGGCTGGTGCTGCTCGCCGTGTCCGGCCCGCTCGTGACGGTGCACCGCATGGCGGCGGAGCGGGCGGCGGGCATCCTCGCCGTCGTCCTGATGCAGGCCCGGCAGGAGGAGGAGCTGGCGGCCCGCGGCCGGGGCGACTTCCTCACCGACCTCGCGGAGGGCCGGATCGCCCCGGAGGACGCGCCCGCGCAGGCCCGTGTGCTCGGCTTCAAGCCCGGCGACACCCCGCTGCTGCCGGTCGTGATGCGGCTGGCCCCGGAGCTGTCCCCCTCGGGCAACTGGGCGCTGCTGGCCCGCGCGGTGCTGGAGGAGCTGTCCTCCGTGGGCGTGCCGGTACTGCTCGGGGTGCGTCCCGTGGAGGGCCGGGTGCCGCTGCTGCTGGGCCTGCGCTCGGAGTCGGAGCGCGCCGCGGTCGCCGACCGGGTGGCGACGGCGCTGCGGGCGGGCGTGGAGCGGGCCGGGCTGGAGCGGGCCGGGGCGGGGGCCCATCCGCCGGTCGTCGTGGTGGGCGTCCCGGGCGGCTGGGCGGCGGCCGGGGCCGGGCTGCGGCACGCCGCGGAGACGGCGGCCGCGGCGCAGGGGCTGAGCGACCGCCCGTGGTACGACGCCCGGCGGCTGGACATCGATCTGCTGCTCTGGCGGCTGCGGGACCATCCGGACCTGGCGGCGTTCGTGGACCGGGCGATCGGCCCGCTGCGCGACCACGACCGCACCTCGCGCCCGCCGCTGCTGCCCACCCTGGAGGCCTATCTCGCCCATGCGGGCCGCAAGGCGGAGACGGCGCGCGAGCTGCATCTGAACCGGCAGACGCTCTACAACCGGCTGGCCCGCATCGGTGAGCTGCTCGGCACCGATCTGGACGACCCGCAGACGGTACTGGCCCTGAGCCTGGCGCTGCGGGCCCGCCGCCACGCCGGCTGAGCCGGTCCCGCCGCCCGACTGCCCCGGGGTGACGCCTCCCCGGGCACCCCGCGCACCGCCCGGGTCCGGCTCAGCGCGGCCGGGCCGCCGCCAGCGGCTGTGCCAACTCGTCGTACACACTCAGCACATGGGCGATCGTGTCGTCCTCGGTGGGCCAGCTCGCCGCCTGCACCCGCCCCTCCCGGGCCAGTTGCTCGCACCGCGCCGGGTCACCGAGCAGCCGCACGACGGCACGGGCCAGCGCCTCGGCGTTCCCGTACGGGACCAGTTCGGCGGCGTTCCCGACGAGTTCGGGGACCCCGCCGACCGCCGTGGCGACCAGCGGAACACCCAGCCGCAGCGCCTCCTGCGCCAGCGGCGACCGGGCCTCCCAGCGACTGGGCAGGAGCGCCACATCAGCGACGCTGAGCAGTTCGCCGACGTCCTCCCGGGACCCGATGAGCACGACGGGCAGCTCCTCGTCCCGGATGCGCCGTTGCAGCGCCGCCCGGTCCCGCCCCTCCCCCGCGATGATCAGCAGGGGCTCGGGGTCGAGTTCCCGCCACACCCGGGCGGCGTCCAGCAGGGTGTGGAATCCGCGATGCGGTACGAGACTTCCGACGGCCATCAGCAACGGCCGCCCCACCGCCCCCAGTTCGGCCCTCGCCTTGCCGTCCGGGGCCGCGCCGGGGAACCGGGCGAGCGGCACGGAGAGCGGTGCGAGCCGGGCGTCGCGGGCGCCCCGGCTGCGGGCCCGGTCCACCAGGTCCGACGAGGTGGCGAGCACAACGGCCGCCGCCCGTGCGGCCCTTCGCTCCAGCAGGTGCAGCATCCGGCGCCGGGCGCCCTCGGCGTGGGTACGGGTGTGCCAGGTCACGACCAGGGGAACGGTCCGGCCGCTGAGTGCGAGAGCGGTGCGCACGGCCGCGTGCAGCCCATGGGCGTGAACGACGTCCGCGCCCGCGCAGGCGGCGCGCAGCGCGGCGACGGCGGCCGGATCACTGCGCCGGGGCACGGGGGTGAAGCGGGCGCCCGTGGCCGGGAAGCCATAGGCACGGTCCACCGCGGCGGGGGCGCAGACGGTGACCTGTACCCCTCTGGCGATCAGCCCCGCGGCCAGCGAGCTGACGTGCGCGCTGCTGCCCGCACTGCCGCCGCCCAGGACTTGGACCGTACGCAGCTGTGACACGTCGAATGGCTCCCGGGGCTCCCGAGTCGGTGGTGGGTACTGCGCCAAGGATGCCAGTCCGTACGCACGTTCCGGGACCGCAGGAACGTTGCTGCGGCACCTGCATCGACAACCGGACACACGTCATCACCCACATGGGTGAGATCTATGGCGCGAAATTGCCAACTCCGGTAGGGGCCCCGGGCAACGGGGGCACCGCGAACGCCCGGGGCGGCCGGGTGACGGGCCGTTCCCCCGTCACCCGGCCGCCCCGGACCGTCGCCCGCTCCCCCCGTCCGTCCGCTATCCGTCGGCGCGCGCCGTGGCCAGCAGCTCCTCGGCGTGGGCACGGGCCGTTTCGGAGTCCTCCTGGCCGGCCAGCATCCGGGACAGCTCCCGTACCCGGTCCTCGCCCTCCAGGACCGTGACACCGCTCCTGGTCACCGAGCCGTCCACCGTCTTCTCCACCAGCAGCTGGCGGTCGGCGAAGGCCGCCACCTGCGGCAGGTGCGTCACCACCACCACCTGCGCCGACCTGGCCAGCTTCGCCAGCCGGCGGCCCACCTCGACGGCCGCCTTCCCGCCGACTCCCGCGTCGACCTCGTCGAAGAGATAGGTCGGTACGGGGGCGGAGCCCGCGAAGACCACCTCGACGGCGAGCATCACCCGGGACAGCTCACCGCCCGAGGCACCCTTGGCGATCGGCCGGGGCGGCGCCCCGGGGTGCGGGGCCAGCAGCAGTTCGACCTCGTCGGCGCCGGACGGGCCGTACAGGACGCTCCGTCCGCCGATGTCGATGCCGGAGTCCTCGTCCGGCGCCCCGGTCTGCCGGATGGCGAAGGAGACCCGGGCGTGCGGCATGGCGAGGGAGGCCAGCTCGGCGGTCACCGCGTCGGCGAAACGCGTCGCCGCCTCCGTACGGGCGTCGGTCAACGCCTGCCCGAGCCCGGACAGTTCGGCGCGCAACGCGTCCCGCTCGGCCGTCAGCTCGCCGATCCGGTCGTCGTCGCCCTCCAGTTCGGTGAGCCGCCCCGCGCCCTCCTCGGCCCAGGCCAGTACGGCGGTGATGTCCTCGCCGTACTTACGGGTCAGCCCCGTGAGGGCGGCCCGCCGCTCCTCGACCGCGGCGAGCCGCAGCGGATCGGCGTCGAGCTGGTCCGCGTACCCGGACAGTTCCCCGGCCACATCGGCGAGCAGGATGGAGATCTCCCCGGTCCGCTCCGCCAGCGCGGCCAGCACCGGGTCATGGGCCCGTACCGCGTCCAGGGACCGCCCGGCGGCCGCGACCACGGTCGTGGCGTCGACGCCCTCCGGGTCCTCGGGGTCGCCCACGAGCGCGGTGTGCGCGAGGGCTGCCGCGGAGGCGAGGGCCTCCGCGTGACCGAGACGTTCGGCCTCGGCGGCCAGTTCGGCGTCCTCACCGGCCAGCGGGTCGACCGCGGCGACCTCGTTGAGGCCGAAGCGCAGCAGATCCGCCTCCTGGGCCCGCTCCCGGGCACGGGTGGTCAGCTCGTCGAGCTCCGAGACGACGGCCCGCAGCCGCCGGTAGGCCCCCTCGTACTTGACGTACGGCACATCGACGCCGCCGCCCGCGTACCGGTCCAGTGCCTGCCGCTGCCGCGCGGGCTTGAGCAGCCCCTGCTGGTCGGTCTGCCCGTGCACGGCGACCAGTTCGTCGGCGAGCTCGGCCAGCACCCCCACGGGCACGGATCTGCCCCCGAGGTGGGCCCGGGAGCGGCCCTCCGCCGAAACGGTACGGCTGATCAGCAACGCCCCGTCGTCGAGTTCCGCACCGGCCTCCTCGGCGCGCAGCGCGGCCGCGTCGCCGTCGGAGACGGTGATCCGTCCCTCGACGACCGCGGCCTTGGCGCCGATCCGCACCAGGGCAGGGTCGGCGCGCCCGCCGAGCAGCAGCCCGAGACTGGTGACGACCATGGTCTTGCCGGCCCCGGTCTCGCCCGTCACGGCGGTGAAGCCGGGTGACAGCTCCACCACCGCGTCGTCGATGACTCCGAGCGACCGTATCCGCATCTCCTCCAACACGGACATGACCTTACGAGGTCCGCGGCCCGGTGTGCGACGGCCCCCGGTCGTTAATTCACTCTCCCGGGCACCGGAAGGCCCCCCGCGACGGAGCACCGGAAGATCAGTTCGGAGCGCCCCGCCAGCCCGACACGGGCAGCGCGAACTTCGCCACCAGCCGGTCCGTGAACGAGGCCTGATGCAGCCGGGCCAGCCGCACGGGCACCGCGCCGCGCCGCACCTCGACGCGTGCGCCCGCCGGAAGTTCGACGGTCCTGCGCCCGTCGCACCAGAGCACCCCGTGCGGGGTGTGCGGCTGGACCTCGACGGCCAGCACGGAAGTGGGCGAGGTCACCAGCGGCTTGGCGAACAGGGCGTGCGCGCTGATCGGAACCATCAGCAGCGCCTCGACCTCGGGCCACACGACGGGCCCGCCCGCCGAGAAGGCGTACGCCGTCGAACCGGTCGGGGTGGCACAGACGATCCCGTCGCAGCCGAACCCGGTGACCGGCCGGCCGTCGATCTCCAGGACGACCTCCAGCATCCGGTCGGGCGACACCTTCTGCACGGCCGCCTCGTTGAGCGCCCAGTCGGTGTGGACGATGTCACCGTTGCTGTGGACCATCACATCGAGCGTCATCCGCTCCTCGACCCGGTACGCACGGGTGACGACCCGGTCGACCACCTTGTCCAGGTCGTCCCGCTCGGCCTCGGCGAGGAAGCCGACCCGGCCGAGGTTGACCCCCAGCATCGGTACGCCGGACGCCCGGGAGAACTCCGCGCCCCGCAGCAGGGTCCCGTCCCCGCCGAGGACGATCAGGAGTTCGCAGCCGTCCACGGCCCCCGGAGTGGTGTCCGTGACCGTCTCCACGGACGGCGGCAGCGGCAGATCGGCCGCCTCGGTCGCCAGGACCCGTACACCGAGGCCGCTGCGCAGCAGCCCCTGGACGACGAGCTCCGCGCTCCGGATCGCGGCCGGACGGCCGGTATGTGCCAAAAGAAAGACTGTTCGTGCCGCATTCGTCGTCAACGAGGCCCCTCCGCCACTGCACGGTCGACATCCGCGGGATCCAGCTCAGGTGCACCGGCCCGCAGCCACAGAAAGTACTCGACATTTCCCGCGGGTCCGGGCAACGGACTGGCCGTCACGCCCCGGACGCCCAGCCCCAGGCCCCAGGCCCGGCGCGCGACTTCCCGGACCGCCTCGGCCCGCAGCTGCGGGCTGCGCACGACGCCGCCGGTGCCGAGCCGCTCCTTGCCCACCTCGAACTGCGGCTTGACCATGAGGACCAGGTCCGCGTCGGGGGCGGCGCAGCGCGCGAGGGCGGGCAGCACGAGCCCCAGCGGAATGAACGACAGGTCGCCCACGACCAGGTCCACCGGCTCGCCGTCGATCGCCTCCAGGGTCAGCTCCCGCACGTTGGTGCGGTCCTTGACGGTGACGCGTTCGTCGGACCGGAGCGACCAGGCGAGCTGCCCGTAGCCGACGTCGACGGCGAGGACGTGTCCGGCACCGGCCCGCAGCAGGACATCGGTGAAACCCCCGGTGGACGCCCCGGCGTCCAGCGCCCGCCGCCCCTCGACCGCCAGTCCGAGGGGTACGAAGGCGGCAAGGGCGCCCGCGAGCTTGTGCCCGCCGCGCGAGACGTACTCGGGGTCGTTGTCGTCCTTGGTGACGACGACCGCGGCACTGGTCTCGACCTGGGTGGCGGGTTTGGTCGCGGTGTTGCCGCCGACGGTCACCCGCCCTTCGGCGATCAGCTGGCTCGCGTGCTCACGAGAGCGGGCGAGCTCTCGGCGTACCAGCTCGGCGTCGAGACGGCGACGTACCACTCCTGCCACGTTCGGTTCAGCTCCTGTTGTCGTACGAGGGCATGGGCGCGGGCCCGGGTGCGGGTGCCGGACGGGTGTCCAGCGAGGTCAGCGCATCGCGCAGCCCACGGTGTACATCCTCGTACACATCGATGTGCCCGTCCGCCGGGAGGTGGTCGGCATCGGCCAGCCGCTCCAGCTGGGCATCGACGTCCGCGCTGCCGGTGGGGGTGCGCCCGACGCCGATGGGTGCGGGGCCGGCCGGCTCGCGGGAGGGCTCGGCGGTGGGCCCGGCGGCCGCCGGGGCCACCGGAGGCTCCCCGAGCGTACTCGCGGGCGCCGTGTCCGGTCCCGGCATCCAGTCGCTCATGCCGAAACGCTACCGCGACGGGCCGGTGTACCGTCGATCATGATGGCGACCATGGCGGAGTGCCGCAGCGCACTCGACAGACTTTCCGAGAATCTCGCAGGGGCCGACGGCGACGTACGCAGCGCGGCTGCCCTCGACCGTTCGCTGAGCTGCCACATCAAGGACCTCGACATCACGTTCACCGGCCGATTGGCGGATGGCCGGATCCGGGTGCTCGACACGGTCGAGGGCCCGCCCCGGGAGAAGGCCGAGATCCGTCTCGCCATGACCGGCGACGACCTGGTGGCGATGGTGAACGGCGACCTGAACTTCGCCAAGGCGTGGGGATCGGGCCGGGTCCGCCTGGAGGCGGGCTTCCGGGACCTGTTGAAGCTCAGAGCACTGCTGTGAGGGCGGGGGCACTTCCCCGCCCCTCACTCACACCGCCCGCGCCGAAGCCTTCACCGCACCGCCGTCGCCGGCACCCCCGTCACCGGCCTCCCCATCGGCACCCCCGGCGGCGCCCGTGTCGGTGACCGTGTCGGTGACCGCTCCCGCCCGGCGCTTCTTGCGCGCGGCGGGCACCACCAGCGGCGTGCCCGTCTCCGGATCGTCGATCACCTGGCACCGCATCCCGAACACCCGCTCCACCAGCTCCGCCGTCACGACGTCCGACGGCGCCCCCTCGGCGAGGATCTCGCCGTCCCGCATCGCGATGAGATGGGTGGCGTACCGGGCAGCGTGGTTCAGGTCGTGCAGCACCGCCACGAGCGTGCGTCCCCGCGTCTCGTGCAGTTCGGCGCAGAGGTCCAGCACATCGATCTGGTGCTGGATGTCGAGATACGTCGTCGGCTCGTCGAGGAGCAGCAGCGGGGTCTGCTGCGCGAGCGCCATGGCTATCCACACCCGCTGGCGCTGACCGCCGGACAATTCGTCGACATAGCGATCGGAGAGATCGGCCACGCCCGTCGACTCCATCGACTCGACGACGACGCGCTCGTCCTCCGGCGACCACTGGCGCAGCAGCCCCTGGTGCGGATACCGGCCGCGGGCGACGAGATCCGCGACGGTGATGCCGTCCGGGGCGATGGAGGTCTGGGGCAGCAGCCCCAGCGTCCTGGCGACCTGCTTCGCGGGCATCCGGTGGATGGTCTGCCCGTCCAGCAGCACCTGACCGGCGCTCGGCTTCAGCATCCGGGCGAGCGCACGCAACAGCGTCGACTTGCCACAGGCGTTGGGCCCGACGATCACCGTGAAGGAGTTGTCGGGAATCTCCACCGAGAGGTTCTCGGCGATGATCCGCCGGTCGTAGCCAAGGGTCACCGAGTCCGCGGTGAGGCGCTGCATGGTCGTACTCCCGGGATTCGATGGGTGGGGTCCGCGCGGTGCGCGCGCCGGGCGCGAGCCGTACGGAGGGGCGGGCAGAAGGGCGGACAGGAACCCTGGAGAACCGCAGACCACCGACCACCAGCAAGTTAGGTTAGCCTACCCTCCACCTGGAGGCCGTTCCCGGAGCCACCGGCCGGACCCCCTACAGCCCGAGCACGGCGATCGCCTTCCCCGCGTCCAGCCCGCACGAACCCTCGCCGGCGAACGTCCACGCGGCCCCGCACAGCGCCCGCAGCCCGTCGATCACGTCGCCGTCGCCGTCTCCGTCCCCGTCGCCGCCCTCCAGCACCAGGGCCTCCTCGCGTACGAAGGCCGTCCAGTCCCCGCACCGGAACACCCCACCGGTCACCGTCACCTCGGGCTGCCCCGTCAGCAACCCCCGCAGGTCCCGGTCCACATAGGTCGGCCGGTGGTGCGGCCCGGCGGCCAGCAGCCGCGCCGCGTCGGTCACTCCGGTCAGCACGAGCAGCGAGTCCACGCCTCCGTTGGACGCCCCCTCGATGTCCGTGTCCAGCCGGTCGCCGACCACGAGCGGCCGCTCGGCCCCGGTCCGCAGCACGGTCTCGCGGTGCATGGGGGGCAACGGCTTCCCGGCGACCTGGGGCTCGGCGCCGGTGGCGATCCGTACGACCTCCACCGCGGCACCGTTTCCGGGCGCGATACCGCGGGCACTCGGAATGGTCAGATCGGTGTTGGACGCGAACCACGGGAGTCCCCGGGCGATCGCGTAGCTCGCCTCGGCGAAGCGCCCCCACGCCATGTCCGGCCCGCCGTACCCCTGTGCCACCGCGACCGGTCCGTCGTCCGCCGAATCCACCGGCACCAGACCGCGCTCGCGCAGCGCGACCCGCAGCCCCTCCCCGCCGATCACCAGCACCCGGGCACCGGACGGCAGCTGATCCGACATCAGCCGGGCCACCGCCTGTGCCGAGGTGATCACATCGGTGGGTTCGGCCGGTACGCCCAGCTCGGTCAGGTGCTCCGCCACCGCGTCCGGTGTCCGCAGCGCGTTGTTGGTCACGTACGCGAGATGCATCCCGCCGTCCCGCGCGGTGCCCAGCGACTCGACGGCGTGCACGATCGCCTGCCCGCCCGCGTACACCACCCCGTCCAGGTCGAGCAAGGCCGTGTCGTACGCCTCGCTCAGCGCCGTGCGACTCCCGCGCGGCCGGGACGCGTACTGCTGGTCACTCATATGTCCTCGCTCCTCGATACAGGCTTCTCCCCCGATCATCGCGCATGCGCCGAGCGCACATACGATGCAGAAATGAACACATCAGGTCCCGCCGTGCAGGGGCTGCGGCTGATTCCGTTCCGCGGGCTGCGTTACGTCCCCGAGCAGGTGGGCAGCCTCGCCGCGGTGACCTCGCCCCCGTACGACGTCGTCGTCAGGCCCGACGGACTGCACCACCTGGAGTCGGCGGACCCGCACAACATCGTCCGGCTGATCCTGCCGCAGGCGGACACCGCCGAGGCCCGCCACCGGCAGGCCGCCGAGACCCTCGGCCGCTGGCTGGCGGAGGGCGTCCTCGCCCCGGACCCCGCACCGGCGCTCTACGTCTACGAGCAGCGCAACAGCGAGATCCTGCAACGCGGGCTGATCGGCGCCCTGGCGCTCTCGCCCGCCGCCGACGGCATCGTCCTCCCGCACGAGGACGTCATGGACCACATCGTCGAGGACCGGGCGGACCTCATGCGGACGACCCAGGCCCATCTGGAACCGCTGCTTCTCACCTACCGCGGCGACGGCCGGCCGACGGGCGTGGCCAACGTCATCGAGCGCGTGACGGACCGCCCACCCCTGCTCGCCACCACGACGGAGGACGGTTTCAGCCACCGTCTCTGGGCCGTCACCGACCCCGCCGAACGGGCCGAGGCGGAGACCGGTCTCTCCCACCACCAGGCGCTCATCGCCGACGGCCACCATCGCTGGGCGACGTACCTCCGGCTCCAGCGCGAGCAGACCGCGCCCGGCCCGTGGGACTTCGGCCTGGTCCTCCTCGTCGACACGGCCCGCTACCCGCTCCAGGTCCGCGCCATCCACCGGCTGCTGCGCGGCCTGCCGGTGACGAAGGCGGTGGCAGCCCTCACCGGCCTCTGCCGCGTACGGAAGACCGAAGGGCCGCTCCCCCTCGCCCTCGACGCCCTGGCGGAGGCGGCAGCCGAAGGCAACGCGTTCCTCCTCGCGGGCGACGGCGGGTTCCACCTGGTGGACCGCCCGGACCCGGCCCTCCTGGCCCGTACGGTCCCGGCCGACCGCCCCCCGGCCTGGCGCACCCTGGACGCGACGGTCCTGCACTCCACACTGCTGGACCATGTCTGGCGAATCCCCGACGCCCCCGAACACATCTCGTACATCCACGACACCGCGGCCGCCGTCGAGCAGGCCGAACGGCTCGGGGCGACGGCCGTGCTGATGCACCCGGTACGTGAAGAGGTCGTCCGGGACCTGGCCAGGCAAGGCGTGACCATGCCCCGCAAGTCGACGTCCTTCGGCCCCAAGCCGGCCACCGGCCTGGTACTGCGCAGCCTCGACATCGGCTGAGGACTCCGGAAACGGAAAAGGGCGGCACTCCGGAAGGAGTGCCGCCCTTTCTTCACCGCTTACGCCTTGGCGGAACCGTCCGCCTCGTCTTCGTCTTCGTCGTCCGAAACCTCGGCGCCGTCAACGGTGCCGTCCTCGTCCTGGTCCGCACCGGCGTCCGCTTCCGCGCCCGATGCCTCGTCGTCCCCGAGGGCGTCCACGAACTCCACCCCGTCGAGCTCGGCGAGCCGGTCCGACGCGTCGGTCGAACCGTCCTTGTCGGCCTCCAGCGCCTTCGCGAACCACTCACGCGCCTCGTCCTCGCGCCCCGCTTCGAGCAGGGCGTCCGCGTACGCGTAGCGAAGACGCGGCGTCCAGGGCTGAACGGAGCTGGAAGCGAGCTCGGGGCTCTGCAACGTGACGATGGCGGCGTCGATCTGCCCCATGTCCCGGCGGGCCCCGGCCGCGACGAGACGCATCTCGACCTGCCCGGCCTTGTCCAGCTTCTGGACCTCGGGGTCACCGGCCATGGCCATGGCCCTCTCGGGCCGCCCCAGCCCACGCTCGCAGTCGGCCATGACGGGCCACAGGTCCACGGACCCGGTCATCCGCCGCGCCGCCCGGAACTCCGCCAGCGCCTCGGCGTACTTCTGCGTCGCGTACGCCGCGAAGCCGGCCGCCTCACGCACCGCTGCGACCCGCGAAGCCAGCCGCAGGGCGATGCGTGCGTACGCGTATGCCTGCTCGGGGTCCTCGTCGATCAGCCGGGCCACCATGACGAGGTTGCGCGCGACATCCTCGGCGAGGGTCTTCGGCAGGCTCATCAGCTCCTGCCGCACGTCCTTGTCGATCTCGTCACCGGTGACATCATCCGGGATCGGGAGGCGCTTGATCGGGTCGCGGTCGCGGTCCCGGTCGTCACGCCGCCCGAAACCACCGCGGTCGTCGCGCTGACCGCCGCGGTAGCCACCGCGGTCGTCATCACGACGCGGCCCACGATCACGATCACGGTCGTCGCGGCGGAAACCGCCACCGGCGCCGCCGCCACCGCGGTTGTCGTCGCGGCGGAAGCCGCCACCGGAGGGGCGGTCGTCGTCGCGACGCGGCCCACGCGGCCGGTCATCACGACGCTCGAAACCACCGCCCGGACGCCCACCACGGTCGTCACGCTGCTGACCACCGCGGTACCCACCACGGTCATCATCACGACGCGGCCCACGATCACGATCACGGTCATCACGACGGAAGCCACCACCGGCGCCGCCGCCACCGCGGTTGTCATCACGACGGAAACCACCGCCACCGCTGCCACCACGGTCCTCGCGGCGGAAACCGCCACCGGCGCCGCCGCCGCGGTTGTCGTCACGGCGGAAGCCGCCACCGGAGGGGCGGTCGTCATCGCGACGCGGCCCACGCGGCCGGTCATCACGACGCTCGAAACCACCGCCCGGACGCCCACCACGGTCATCACGCTGCTGACCACCGCGATACCCACCACGGTCATCATCACGACGGAAACCACCGCCACCGCTGCCACCACGGTCGTCACGGCGGAAACCACCGCCAGCGCCACCGCCACGGTTGTCATCACGACGGAAACCACCACCGGCGCCGCCGCCACCGCGGTTGTCATCGCGGCGGAAGCCGCCACCGGAGGGGCGGTCGTCATCGCGACGCGGCCCACGCGGCCGGTCATCACGACGCTCGAAACCACCACCGGGACGCCCACCACGGTCGTCGCGGCGGAAACCGCCACCGGCGCCGCCGCCACCGCGGTTGTCATCGCGGCGGAAGCCGCCACCGGAGGGGCGGTCGTCATCGCGACGCGGCCCACGCGGCCGGTCATCACGACGCTCGAAACCACCGCCCGGACGCCCACCACGGTCATCACGCTGCTGACCACCGCGATACCCACCACGGTCATCATCACGACGGAAACCACCGCCACCGCTGCCACCACGGTCGTCACGGCGGAAACCACCGCCAGCGCCACCGCCACGGTTGTCATCACGACGGAAACCACCACCGGCGGCACCACCGCGGTTGTCATCACGGCGCGGTCCACGGTCACGGTCGTCACGACGGAAACCGCCACCGCCACCGCCACCGCCGCTGCCCGAGGGCCGGCTGTCGTCACGGCGGAAACCACCGCGGTCGTTGTCACGTCGAGGCGCACCGGAACCGGACCGGTCGTCACGACCACCGCGGAAACCGCCCCTGTCACCACCGTCCCGGCGACGCGGCTCGCGCTCCGGACGATCGTCGGGAGAGTTGGTGGACATGGGTGTGACTCCTGTCTTCGGGTACCACAGACATTCTCGCGCAGCCGACGATCCGACGCGCTTCGGCAAAAACAAAAAGGACCCTTGGTCCCAGCGTGAACGCTGGGACCAAGGGTCCTTGAAAGATTGTTCGGCGGCGTCCTACTCTCCCACAGGGTCCCCCCTGCAGTACCATCGGCGCTGAAAGGCTTAGCTTCCGGGTTCGAAATGTAACCGGGCGTTTCCCTAACGCAATGACCACCGAAACCCTATCGGGTTCTAGCGAACAAGCACACTTTTCAATTAAGTAGTGAAGCTGTTCAACCGGTGCGACTGTTCGCAACCCGGGAACAACACAGTGGACGCGAGCAACTGAGGACAAGCCCTCGGCCTATTAGTACCAGTCAGCTCCACCCGTTACCGGGCTTCCACATCTGGCCTATCAACCCAGTCGTCTACTGGGAGCCTTAACCCTTCAAGAGGGTGGGAATACTCATCTCGAAGCAGGCTTCCCGCTTAGATGCTTTCAGCGGTTATCCTTTCCGAACGTAGCCAACCAGCCATGCCCTTGGCAGGACAACTGGCACACCAGAGGTTCGTCCGTCCCGGTCCTCTCGTACTAGGGACAGCCCTTCTCAATATTCCTACGCGCACAGCGGATAGGGACCGAACTGTCTCACGACGTTCTAAACCCAGCTCGCGTACCGCTTTAATGGGCGAACAGCCCAACCCTTGGGACCGACTCCAGCCCCAGGATGCGACGAGCCGACATCGAGGTGCCAAACCATCCCGTCGATATGGACTCTTGGGGAAGATCAGCCTGTTATCCCCGGGGTACCTTTTATCCGTTGAGCGACAGCGCTTCCACAAGCCACTGCCGGATCACTAGTCCCGACTTTCGTCCCTGCTCGACCCGTCGGTCTCACAGTCAAGCTCCCTTGTGCACTTACACTCAACACCTGATTGCCAACCAGGCTGAGGGAACCTTTGGGCGCCTCCGTTACTCTTTAGGAGGCAACCGCCCCAGTTAAACTACCCATCAGACACTGTCCCTGATCCGGATCACGGACCCAGGTTAGACATCCAGCACGACCAGAGTGGTATTTCAACGACGACTCCACAACCACTGGCGTGGCCGCTTCAAAGTCTCCCACCTATCCTACACAAGCCGAACCGAACACCAATATCAAACTATAGTAAAGGTCCCGGGGTCTTTCCGTCCTGCTGCGCGAAACGAGCATCTTTACTCGTAGTGCAATTTCACCGGGCCTATGGTTGAGACAGTCGAGAAGTCGTTACGCCATTCGTGCAGGTCGGAACTTACCCGACAAGGAATTTCGCTACCTTAGGATGGTTATAGTTACCACCGCCGTTTACTGGCGCTTAAGTTCTCAGCTTCGCACACCCGAAAGTGCACTAACCGGTCCCCTTAACGTTCCAGCACCGGGCAGGCGTCAGTCCGTATACATCGCCTTACGGCTTCGCACGGACCTGTGTTTTTAGTAAACAGTCGCTTCTCGCTGGTCTCTGCGGCCACCCCCAGCTCACCGAGTAAATCGGATCACCAGTGATGGCCCCCCTTCTCCCGAAGTTACGGGGGCATTTTGCCGAGTTCCTTAACCATAGTTCACCCGAACGCCTCGGTATTCTCTACCTGACCACCTGAGTCGGTTTAGGGTACGGGCCGCCATGAAACTCGCTAGAGGCTTTTCTCGACAGCATAGGATCATCCACTTCACCACAATCGGCTCGGCATCAGGTCTCACCCTTATATGTGTGACGGATTTGCCTACCACACGGGCTACACCCTTACCCCGGGACAACCACCGCCCGGGCTGGACTACCTTCCTGCGTCACCCCATCGCTTACCTACTACAAGTCTGGTTCATCGGCTCCACCACTACCCTCAACTCCGAAGAGATCGGGCCGGCTTCACGGACTTAGCATCGCCTGATTCAGTACTGGGCGTTTCAAAGCGGGTACCGGAATATCAACCGGTTGTCCATCGACTACGCCTGTCGGCCTCGCCTTAGGTCCCGACTTACCCTGGGCAGATCAGCTTGACCCAGGAACCCTTAGTCAATCGGCGCACACGTTTCTCACGTGTGTATCGCTACTCATGCCTGCATTCTCACTCGTGAACCGTCCACAACTCGCTTCCGCGGCTGCTTCACCCGGCACACGACGCTCCCCTACCCATCCGTACTCCCGTTGGGGATATATGTACGAATGACACGACTTCGGCGGTACGCTTGAGCCCCGCTACATTGTCGGCGCGGAATCACTTGACCAGTGAGCTATTACGCACTCTTTCAAGGGTGGCTGCTTCTAAGCCAACCTCCTGGTTGTCTCTGCGACTCCACATCCTTTCCCACTTAGCGTACGCTTAGGGGCCTTAGTCGATGCTCTGGGCTGTTTCCCTCTCGACCATGGAGCTTATCCCCCACAGTCTCACTGCCGTGCTCTCACTTACCGGCATTCGGAGTTTGGCTAAGGTCAGTAACCCGGTAGGGCCCATCGCCTATCCAGTGCTCTACCTCCGGCAAGAAACACACGACGCTGCACCTAAATGCATTTCGGGGAGAACCAGCTATCACGGAGTTTGATTGGCCTTTCACCCCTAACCACAGGTCATCCCCCAGGTTTTCAACCCTGGTGGGTTCGGTCCTCCACGAAGTCTTACCTCCGCTTCAACCTGCCCATGGCTAGATCACTCCGCTTCGGGTCTTGAGCGCGCTACTAAATCGCCCTATTCGGACTCGCTTTCGCTACGGCTTCCCCACACGGGTTAACCTCGCAACACACCGCAAACTCGCAGGCTCATTCTTCAAAAGGCACGCAGTCACGACTGCATGTGCAAGCACATACAGCGACGCTCCCACGGCTTGTAGGCACACGGTTTCAGGTACTATTTCACTCCGCTCCCGCGGTACTTTTCACCATTCCCTCACGGTACTATCCGCTATCGGTCACCAGGGAATATTTAGGCTTAGCGGGTGGTCCCGCCAGATTCACACGGGATTTCTCGGGCCCCGTGCTACTTGGGTGTCTCTTAAACGAGCCGTTAATGTTTCAGCTACGGGGGTCTTACCCTCTACGCCGGACCTTTCGCATGTCCTTCGCCTACATCAACGGTTTCTGACTCGTCTCACAGCCGGCAGACCGTGAAAAAGAGATCCCACAACCCCGCATGCGCAACCCCTGCCGGGTATCACACGCATACGGTTTGGCCTCATCCAGTTTCGCTCGCCACTACTCCCGGAATCACGGTTGTTTTCTCTTCCTGAGGGTACTGAGATGTTTCACTTCCCCTCGTTCCCTCCACACTGCCTATGTGTTCAGCAGCGGGTGACAGCCCATGACGACTGCCGGGTTTCCCCATTCGGAAACCCCCGGATCAAAGCTTGGTTGACAGCTCCCCGGGGACTATCGTGGCCTCCCACGTCCTTCATCGGTTCCTGGTGCCAAGGCATCCACCGTGCGCCCTTAAAAACTTGGCCACAGATGCTCGCGTCCACTGTGCAGTTCTCAAGCAACGACCAGCCACCCATCACCCCGTCTTGTCCGACGAGTTCACTGGGGCCGGCGTCGAAGGCAGCCTTGCGGCCATACCTTCAGACACCCAACAGCGCGCCCAGTACCCGGAATTCATTCGGTTCGTTTTCCACGCTCCGAGGAGCAGTACTCACGACCCGGTTGAACCACCAGGTACTGAATAGTCAACGTTCCACCCATGAGCTGACCACCGTCGAACATTTGCCGACGTAGTGGCTCTGGATTCCTTGCGGAATCTAGATGCTCCTTAGAAAGGAGGTGATCCAGCCGCACCTTCCGGTACGGCTACCTTGTTACGACTTCGTCCCAATCGCCAGTCCCACCTTCGACAGCTCCCTCCCACAAGGGGTTGGGCCACCGGCTTCGGGTGTTACCGACTTTCGTGACGTGACGGGCGGTGTGTACAAGGCCCGGGAACGTATTCACCGCAGCAATGCTGATCTGCGATTACTAGCAACTCCGACTTCATGGGGTCGAGTTGCAGACCCCAATCCGAACTGAGACCGGCTTTTTGAGATTCGCTCCGCCTCGCGGCATCGCAGCTCATTGTACCGGCCATTGTAGCACGTGTGCAGCCCAAGACATAAGGGGCATGATGACTTGACGTCGTCCCCACCTTCCTCCGAGTTGACCCCGGCAGTCTCCTGTGAGTCCCCATCACCCCGAAGGGCATGCTGGCAACACAGAACAAGGGTTGCGCTCGTTGCGGGACTTAACCCAACATCTCACGACACGAGCTGACGACAGCCATGCACCACCTGTATACCGACCACAAGGGGGGCACCATCTCTGATGCTTTCCGGTATATGTCAAGCCTTGGTAAGGTTCTTCGCGTTGCGTCGAATTAAGCCACATGCTCCGCTGCTTGTGCGGGCCCCCGTCAATTCCTTTGAGTTTTAGCCTTGCGGCCGTACTCCCCAGGCGGGGAACTTAATGCGTTAGCTGCGGCACCGACGACGTGGAATGTCGCCAACACCTAGTTCCCAACGTTTACGGCGTGGACTACCAGGGTATCTAATCCTGTTCGCTCCCCACGCTTTCGCTCCTCAGCGTCAGTAATGGCCCAGAGATCCGCCTTCGCCACCGGTGTTCCTCCTGATATCTGCGCATTTCACCGCTACACCAGGAATTCCGATCTCCCCTACCACACTCTAGCTAGCCCGTATCGAATGCAGACCCGGGGTTAAGCCCCGGGCTTTCACATCCGACGTGACAAGCCGCCTACGAGCTCTTTACGCCCAATAATTCCGGACAACGCTTGCGCCCTACGTATTACCGCGGCTGCTGGCACGTAGTTAGCCGGCGCTTCTTCTGCAGGTACCGTCACTCTCGCTTCTTCCCTGCTGAAAGAGGTTTACAACCCGAAGGCCGTCATCCCTCACGCGGCGTCGCTGCATCAGGCTTTCGCCCATTGTGCAATATTCCCCACTGCTGCCTCCCGTAGGAGTCTGGGCCGTGTCTCAGTCCCAGTGTGGCCGGTCGCCCTCTCAGGCCGGCTACCCGTCGTCGCCTTGGTAGGCCATTACCCCACCAACAAGCTGATAGGCCGCGGGCTCATCCTTCACCGCCGGAGCTTTTAACCCCCACCCATGCAGGCAGGAGTGTTATCCGGTATTAGACCCCGTTTCCAGGGCTTGTCCCAGAGTGAAGGGCAGATTGCCCACGTGTTACTCACCCGTTCGCCACTAATCCACCCCGAAGGGCTTCATCGTTCGACTTGCATGTGTTAAGCACGCCGCCAGCGTTCGTCCTGAGCCAGGATCAAACTCTCCGTGAATGTTTTCCCGTAATCGGGACACACATCACGAGAGCGGAACGACCGGTCGGAATAAGACCAGTCGTTCACAGCGTCCTCGCTGTGTAATTGCCTACCGGAACCGTGAGGCCCGGCAGGACTTTCAAAGGAACCACCAACCTGCCGAAGCAGGCCGGGGTATCAACATATCTGGCGTTGACTTTTGGCACGCTGTTGAGTTCTCAAGGAACGGACGCTTCCTTCGGTCCCGTTTCACCGGGGCCCTCCGGGCGCTTCCCTTCGTTCTTGCGTTTCCGACTCTATCAGACTCTTTCGTGTCCGATTCCCGGTCGAAGCGGGTCAAACTTTTTTCGCTTTCCAGTTCTTCGCTTTCGCGTTTCCCTTTCCGGCGAGTCCGACTTTACCAGACTCTTTCCGTTCCGTTTCCGGTCCGAATTCGATTCCAGCAGCCTGCGGAGTGGCCTTTGCCTTTCGGCGTGTCCACTACTTTAGCGGATTCCCTTGACGACTCATAATCGAGTCGATCGGACGAATTACGGCATGCCGAATTCGCACCCGTCAGGGTGATTCGTCAGTAGTGGTTTGGCCGCTTCGGGATGCTCGATCCGGTCCGATGGACCGTACCGACAGCAGTGCCCGTGTCAAGCGGCTCGGACTACATTAGGCGTACGCCCGGGCGCCGTCAAGTTGCGCGGCGGCGGGGTGCGTGGGCCCGGTAGGGGCTCACCGTGCGCTCCCCGTCGATCCAGAAGCGCCAGCGCTGATGGGCCCCGTCGCCGCCCCCGCCCGTGCGGGGACCGCCGCGTACCCGGTCGCGCGGTGGCGGAGTGCCGTTCAGCAGGGACAACGGCGCGGTGCGGCCCGCGACGACGTCGCTGCCGTTCAGCGCGCGGTCGATGCCGAGAGCGGCGGCCGGGCGGGCCGGGCCCCTGGCCGGTTCACTGTCGTCGCGGGCCGGAGCACTCGCCCCTTCGGCTTCGAGCGGGACGGACGGCACGGGGAAGCAGAGGCGGAGGCCCTCCGGCAGGCGTACCGGGATGTCCTGGCCGGCGTCACCCTCTGGTCCATCGCGAAGGACTGGAACACGCGTGGGCTGCTCTCGCCGCACGGCAAGGAGTGGCGCAGCTCGAAGTGTCAGGCCGCCGTCACTCAAGGGTGGGGCAAGAAGAACGCGGCAGGCGAGCGGTACCGCATCTACACCTGTTTCGGGCACGCGAAGAACAGCGGCTCAGGCTCCGGCGGGCGGTTTGGCTCTTGGGCTCAGTCGGTACGCCGAGACCGTCGGATCACCGGCGAGGCAGAACCGGTGTTGCCAGTCGTGAGCCTTGCTCACGCCTACCCGGGGGCCAGCCTGGATGAGCGCGGCAGGTACCGACTCCCCCTCGGACAGCACGACCGAGGTACCTGTCAGGAGTTCAGCGCCGTTGTGCTCTCCTGTGATGCCGAGTGCCTGGCAGAAGTTCCCCGGGCCTCGGGCAAGGCGTGGGGTCTCGACCCTCTCCCCTCGTCGCTTGCGTGCCAGGCCTTCCCCCTCGATGACCCTGCCTGCCCGGATGAGGACGGCCGAGGCTACGCCGTCCGTCCCGGTGACGACGTTGGCGCACCAGTGAAGACCGTGGGACCGGTAGACGTACAGATGTCCTGCGGGTCCGAACATGACGGCATTACGGGGTGTCTGGCCCCGGTAGGCATGGGAAGCAGGGTCAGCCTCACCGGAGTACGCCTCGGTCTCCGTGATCGCGATGCTTACGGTTCCCTCGGGGGTCTTGCAGGTGAGGACACTCCCGAGCAGCTTGGGGGCGACCTCTTCAGCAGGATGGGAGAGGAGGTCAACGTTCATGCTGATCGCCTTGGCATGCGTAGGTGAAGTTGACATAGCTGTGGCCCGGCGAGCCGAACATCACGCTGTTGCGGGCCGTGCGACCGCGGAACGCGTGAGACCCGGGGTCGACCTCCCCCGCGTAGGCCTCCACCTCGGTGAGACGCAGCTCGATGGGGCCGTCGTCCGTGCGGCGGACGAGAGTGCGGCCCAGCAGGTCAGGGGCGACATCTAGTATGGATCGGTCGAAAAAGTCCCGCGTCAGCGGCGTACGGTCCAGGCCCTCGGTCATGGCGCCCGAGGGTACTGGCATCGGCGTTCCGGGAACCGGCTACGGTCGTGGCGCGTATGTAGGGGTCAGGACCAAGAAGGAGTAAACATGGGCTTCAAGCGGCTGCTCGCGAGCATGGGTGCCGGTGGTGCTTCGGTGGAGACCGAGCTCACCGAGGCCAACGTCGTCCCCGGTGGGGTCGTTCAGGGCGAGGTGCGGATCCAGGGCGGATCCGTGGACCAGCAGATCGAGGGGCTCTCCGTCGGTCTCCAGGCCCGGGTCGAGGTCGAGGGCAACGACCAGGAGACCAAGCAGGACATCGAGTTCACCAAGCTGAGTCTCGGCGGTGCCTTCGAGGTGCGGGCCGGCGCCGTGCATGTGGTGCCGTTCGGCCTGGAGATTCCGTGGGAGACGCCGATCACGATGTTCGCGGGCCGGCAGCTGCACGGCATGAACATCGGGGTGACGACCGAGCTGGAGATCGCCCGCGCGGTGGACTCCGGTGACCTCGACCCGATCAATGTGCACCCGCTGCCCGCCCAGCAGGCCATCCTGGACGCCTTCGGGCAGCTGGGCTTCGGCTTCCGCAGCGCGGACATGGAGCGGGGTCACATCCGCGGTACGCGGCAGCGGCTGCCGTTCTACCAGGAGATCGAGTTCTTCCCGCCGCAGCAGTACCGGGGCCTGAACCAGGTGGAGCTCACCTTCGTCTCCGACGACCGCGAGATGGACGTCATCCTGGAGATGGACAAGAAGCCGGGTCTCTTCAGCGAGGGCAGCGACTCGTACCGGGCGTTCAAGGTCTCGCTGACCGAATTCCAGCAGACCGACTGGGCCGCGTACCTGAACCAGTGGCTGTCCCAGGTCGGCGGGCAGCGCAACTGGCTCTAGCGCCCTCCCGGCGAACTAGGGTCGTCGGGGAGACCTGTCGACAGCAGGTTTGCCGATCAGGAGAGGTGCTGACGTGACCGACCCGAAGAGGGCGCCACTGCCCCACGACTTCCATCCCGAGGTCCCCTCGTTCACCGTGGTGAGCGGGGACCTCGCTCCGGGAGCCGTGCTGGCGGACGCGCAGGTGCTCGCGGCGGGGAACACCTCGCCGCGGCTGCGGTGGGAGGGTTTCCCGGCGGAGACCCGGAGTTTCGCCGTGACGTGCTTCGACCCGGACGCCCCCACGGGCAGCGGGTTCTGGCACTGGGTGGTCTTCGACATCCCGGCGTCCGTCACGGAACTGCCGGCCGGTGCGGGCAGCGGGTCGTTCGAAGGCCTGCCGCCGGGTGCCGTCCAGGCCCGTAACGACTACGGGTCGAAGGAGTTCGGCGGTGCCGCTCCACCGGCCGGGGAGAACCACCGCTATGTGTTCACCGTGTACGCGGTGGACACGGAGAAGCTCGGCATCGACAGCGATGTCTCTCCGGCGGTGGCCGGATTCAATCTGCGGTTCCACACGCTCGGCCGTGCTCAGCTGATCGGTGAGTACACGGGCCCGTAGGCGATGAGTTCTTCTGTTGTTTGCCCTGCCCTGGTCTTGGAGAGACCAGGGCAGGGCATTTTTTATTGCGTTGTCCATCGCGGCCCGCCCAGCCAGAGTTGATCCGGGCCTGCCAGGGGGCGGGCGGCACACGGGAGGTGGGCGGAATGCGTGACACGCTGGTTCTCAACGCGAGCTTCGAGCCGCTGTCGACAGTGACTCTCAACCGTGCGGTGGTACTGGTCCTGACCGACAAGGCCGTCGTCGAGCAGTCGCATCCCCTCCTCCGTATGCGCGGTGCCGCCGTGGATATTCCGGTGCCCCGGGTGATCAGGCTCTGCCGGTACGTACGGGTGCCGTTCCGAAGACATGCCCCCTGGTCCAGGAGGGGCGTGCTGATACGGGACCAGCACCGGTGCGCGTACTGCGGGCGGCGGGCCAGCACCGTCGACCATGTGGTGCCGCGTGCCCAGGGGGGTCAGGACACCTGGCTGAACACGGTGGCCTCGTGCGCCGAGGACAACCACCGCAAGGCGGCCCGGACACCGGAGCAGGCGGACATGCCGCTGCTGCGGCAGCCCTTCGTGCCGACGCCGGCCGACGCGATGCTGCTGGCCATGGGGGCCGGTGACCGCTCGGCGCTGCCGGCGTGGCTGGACCGCTCGGCGGCGTGAGCCGCGTACGCCTCTTGCCGTACCGGAAGCCCGCCTCCGTGGGGAGGCGGGCTTCCGTATGTCAGCGGAGCACCAGCTGGACGATGGCGACCGTGCCGACCGCGACGATCAGGACGCGCAGCACGGTGGGACTGAGGCGGCGGCCGACCTTGGCCCCTATCTGCCCGCCGATGGCCGAGCCGACGGCGATCAGGAGGACGGCCGTCCAGTCGAAGTCCGCGACGAAGAGGAAGAACAGCGCGGCGATGCTGTTCACGACGGCGGCCAGGACGTTCTTGACCGCGTTGAGACGCTGCATGGTGTCGTCGAGCAGCATGCCCATCAGGGAGAGATAAATGATCCCCTGGGCCGCGGTGAAGTAGCCGCCGTACACGCTGGCGAGCATCAGGCCCGTGAACAGGAGCGGGCCGCCGTCCGGGCGGGCCGGTGTTCCGCTCTGCTCACGGCGGCGCTGGACCGCCTTGCTGATGCGGGGCTGCAGGATGACGAGGACGAGGGCCAGGGCCACCAGGACCGGCACGATCGTCTCGAATGCCGTGGAGGGCAGGGCCAGCAGGAGGGTCGCCCCGGCGAGGCCGCCGATCGCGGCTCCGATGCTCAGCCGGAGAACGCGACGGCGCTGTCCGGCGAGCTCCTTACGGTAGCCGATGGCCCCGCTGATGGAGCCGGGGATCAGACCGAGGGCGTTGGAGACGGTGGCGGTGACCGGCGGCAGGCCGGTGGCGAGCAGTACGGGGAAGGTGATCAGGGTGCCTGAGCCGACGATCGTATTGATCGTGCCCGCGCCGACACCGGCCGCGAAGATCGCGAGTATTTCCCAGATGGACAAGGCCATCTCCTTCGATGGTCAGTGATGCCTCCCCGCCATGAAGGTCGAGGGGCCTCACTGATCATGCACGAAGTCCGGTCCGGACAGGGGGCCGGGGGTGATTCCGGTCAGTCGAGCGGGGGTTCCTCGCGGCGTTCCTTGGCGGTGGTGTCGAAGCCGGGTACTCCGCCGCCGAGGTTGCCGAAGGCTCCGCTGAGGCCCTTGAGGGCGTCCCCGATCTCGCTGGGCACGATCCAGAGCTTGTTGGCGTCGCCCTCGGCGATCTTCGGGAGCATCTGGAGGTACTGGTACGAGAGGAGCTTCTGGTCCGGGTCCCCGGCGTGGATGGACTCGAAGACCGTACGGATGGCCTGTGCCTCACCTTCGGCGCGCAGCGCCGCCGCCTTCGACTCACCCTCGGCGCGCAGGATCGCGGACTGCTTCTCGCCTTCGGCGGTGAGGATCTGGGACTGCCTGATGCCTTCCGCGGTGAGGATCGCGGCGCGCTTGTCACGGTCGGCGCGCATCTGCTTCTCCATCGAGTCCTGGATGGAGGTGGGCGGCTCGATCGCCTTGAGCTCGACGCGGTTGACGCGGATGCCCCACTTGCCGGTGGCCTCGTCGAGGACGCCGCGGAGGGCCGCGTTGATCTCCTCGCGGGAGGTGAGGGTCCGCTCCAGGTCCATACCGCCGATGATGTTGCGCAGGGTGGTGACGGTGAGCTGCTCGATCGCCTGGATGTAGCTGGCGACTTCGTAGGTCGCCGCACGCGCGTCGGTCACCTGGTAGTAGATGACGGTGTCGATGTTGACGACCAGGTTGTCCTGGGTGATCACCGGCTGCGGCGGGAACGGAACGACCTGTTCTCGGAGGTCGATCCGGTTGCGGATGGAGTCGATGAACGGGACGACGATGTTCAGGCCCGCGTTGAGGGTGCGTGTGTAGCGCCCGAATCGCTCCACGATGGCCGCGCTGGCCTGCGGGATGACCTGGATCGTCTTGATCAGGGCGATGAAGACGAGCACCACCAGAATGATCAGGACGATGATGATCGGTTGCATCGTGTGTCTCGTGCCCTTCGGTTGCCGACGGATCGCGATGACCGTGCCGAACTCTCCATGAGCCGGGGTCCGGTGACCGCGGTTCTCATGATGATCGACATGATCGACTTCGAGTCTGGCAGACCGTGGCCCGCCACGTGCGGGGTTCGGTCACATAACGACGGCCGTCGCTCCGTCGATGTCCACGACATCGACCTGCTGGCCGGGTTCGAAACTCTGGTCGCTGTCCAGGGTGCGGGCGGACCAGATCTCACCACCGAGCTTGATGCGCCCGCCGGCGGCGTCGACCCGTTCCAGGACGACGGCCTGACGGCCTTTCAGCGCGTCGATGCCCGTGGCGTACTGGGCCTGGCCCGCGCGGTGTCTGGCGGCGATCGGGCGCACCACGGCGATGAGCGCCACGGAGACCACGACGAAGACCAGTACCTGGGCGACGATGCCACCGCCGAGGGCCGCGACGACTGCCGCCGCCACCGCTCCGACGGCGAACATCCCGAACTCGGGCATCGCGGTCAGGACGAGGGGGATGCCCAGTCCCACCGCGCCGATCAGCCACCACACCCACGCGTCGATGTCCACATGGTCATCGTAGGACTGTCGGCCGCGCACGGACAGGGCGCCGGGCACTCTCAGTGTCCCGATCCGTCAACTGGGGTGCCGCGAAAGGCCGATGGCCGATTCCCGGTGGCCGGTCACGGGTCTCAGGAGAGCGGCAGACCGCGCGCCGTGTAGCGGTCGCCGACGTGCTCGACGACGAGCGGCAGACCGAAGCAGAGGGAGAGGTTGCGGGAGGTGAGCTCGGTCTCCATGGGTCCGGCCGCGAGCACCTTGCCCTGCCGGATCATCAGGACGTGGGTGAAGCCGGGCGCGATCTCCTCGACATGGTGGGTGACCATGATCATGGACGGGGCGTACGGGTCGCGGGCGAGCCGGCCGAGGCGGCGGACCAGGTCCTCGCGGCCGCCGAGGTCGAGCCCGGCGGCGGGCTCGTCCAGGAGGAGCAGTTCGGGGTCGGTCATCATCGCGCGGGCGATCAGGGTGCGCTTGCGCTCGCCCTCGGAGAGGGTGCCGAACTTGCGGCCCAGGTAATCGGTCATGCCGAGCCGGTCGAGGAAGGCGCGGGCGCGCTCCTCGTCGACGGCCTCGTAGTTCTCGTGCCAGGTGGCGGTCATCCCGTACGCGGCGGTGAGCACCGTCTGCAGCACGGTCTGGCGCTTGGGCAGCTTGTCGGCCATGGCCACGCCCGCGATGCCGATCCGGGGGCGGAGCTCGAAGACGTCGGTGCCGACGCCGCCCAGCCGCTCGCCGAGGACGGCGGCCGTACCGGTGCTCGGGAAGAGGTAACTGGACGCGATGTTGAGGAGCGTCGTCTTGCCGGCGCCGTTCGGGCCGAGGATGACCCAGCGCTCCCCCTCCTTGACCGACCAGGAGACGTCGTCCACCAGAGCGCGTCCGTCGCGGACCACGGATACGTCCACCAGCTCCAGTACATCGCTCATGAGCGCGTTGTCTCCCTCATGCAGTCTCGAGATTGTCGCGTGCCTGTGGGCACAGCTCCCAGGGAAAACCTACGCCACCGCCGGAGTGCTTCAGGCGTGAGGTCCGTTCCCTAGGCTGTTCCCATGCTTTCGGAACCACGCTCAGGGCTGTTGGCCGCCTGGGGAAACGCGCTTCTGGCCGGACTCGTATCGCCGGACGACGCCGCCCTCGCGATCGTCGGGGAGGACGCGGTGCACCGCGTCGAGGGATTGCCGGGTGAGGCGGGGCCGGTCGGGCTCACGCTGGCGCTCGGCCGACTGCGGCGGCTGGGGGCGACCGGATTCCGGGTCGCCCTGCCGGTGCCGGGGCATCCGCTGGGGCTGAGCGGGCCCCCGGAGTTCAACGCGCGGGCGCTGGAGGCCGAGGAGGCGGTGGTCACGTCCGGGGTGCCGTACGGGCTGGTGCCGGAGGTGAGCGGGGCGGGGCCCGCCGGGGACCGGCACGTCGAGGTGGTGTGGCGCGTGCTGCCGGTGCGGGAGGCGCCGCCGGCCGATGTGCCGTCGCTGGGTGAGGCGGAGCGGGAGCTCGCGGAGGCGCTGCGGGACGCGACGGCGGTGCTGTCGCGGCTGGACGTGGCCGGGTCCGGGCCGGTGGCGGAGGCCGCCCTGGACGCGTACCGGGCGCGGGCCGAGCGGGGGCGCGAGGTGCTGGCGCCCGGGTATCCGCCGCGGGCGGTGCGGGTGCTGGAGCTGGCCCAGCGGGTCGGGCTGCTGGTCTCGGTGGCGTACGAGAACGGGCACGGGGGTGCGGTGAGCGCGTCCGAGATCGCGGCGCGGGGCGAGGCGCTCCGGCCGGTGGAGCGGGTGGCGCGGCGGGCACAGGTGGCGGCGTACAACGCGTATGTGGAGGACGCGGAGCGCAGGCGCGGGTAGTTCCCCACGCCTCGGGGGCTCCCACCCACGCGAGAGCCGGAGCGGGAGCGCGAGAGCCGGGAACGCGAGAGCCCGAAGCAGGAACGCGGGAGCGCGGGAGCCTGGAGCGCGAGAGCCGGACGGCCCCCTCGGTGGGGACGTCCGGCTCTCCGGGACCGGGGTCGGTCAGTGGCTGTCGGTCAGTGGTTCAGGCCGAAGTTGCCGAACGCCGGGTTGAGCAGGCCGATCACGTTGACCGTGTTGCCGACCACGTTCACCGGGACGTGGACCGGGACCTGGACCGCGTTGCCGCTGCCCACGCCCGGGGAGTGGGCGGCGGTGGCGTGGGCGTCCGCGCCGCTGTGACCGGTCGCGGAGGCAGCACCGGCACCGGTGGCGATGATTCCGCCGGCGATCATGGTGACGGCTGCGGCCTTCTTCAGGTTCTTCACTTCAGGCTCCTCCTGGAAACGCCGCGGCCGACCGGCCGCAGCACGCTCTGGAGAACGCCGCAGCCCGAAACGGGTTACGCCGTGTGAGTGACATACACCCGACAGTATGAATCTCAGCCTGGCGGGAACCTTCCGCTCGGCCCCGTCTCAGCCGGCCGCCCCATGGCGTACGGCCCAGAGAGCGGCCTGCGTCCGGTCCGCCAGGTCGAGCTTCATCAGGATGTTCGACACATGTGTCTTCACGGTCTTCTCGGAGAGGACCAGGGCTCGCGCGATCTCGCGGTTGGAGCGGCCGTCGGCGATGAGGCCGAGCACTTCCCGTTCCCGTTCGGTGAGGGTGCTCCCCCGGCCCGTGCCGCCACCCGCGTCGTCCTGGGCGAGCAGGGCCCCGGCGACCTCCGGCTGGAGCAGGACGTGGCCCGCGTGGACGGAGCGGATGGCCCCGGCCAGGGCGTCCGGGTCGACGTCCTTATACACGTAGCCGGAGGCCCCCGCGCGCAGGGCGGGGACCACCGTGCGCTGCTCGGTGAAGCTGGTGACGATGAGGACCTTGGCAGGGTTGTCCAGCTCGCGGAGCTTGCGCAGGGCCTCTATGCCGTCGGTGCCGGGCATCTTGATGTCCATCAGTACGACATCGGGCCGGAGCTCCTCCGTCCTGGCGACCCCCTCGGCGCCGTCCGCGGCCTCGCCGACGACCTCTATGTCGTCCTGGATCTCCAGGAACGTACGCAGCCCGCGGCGGACCACCTGGTGGTCGTCGACCAGCAGCACCCTGATGATCTTGTCAGCCACCGGGCACCTCCATCTCGATCGTGGTGCCCTTGCCGGGCACCGATTCAACGGTGAGCTTTCCGCCGACGCCGCCGGCCCGGTGGCGCATCGAGACGAGGCCGAGATGACGGCCCGCACGCCGGACCGCCGTGACATCGAACCCGCTGCCGTCGTCGGTGATCCGCAGCACCACCGCGGGGCCGCGCCGGGCCAGGGTGACGGTGACATACCCGGCGCCGGAGTGGCGCAGGGCGTTGTGCAGAGCCTCCTGGGCGACCCGCAGCAGCGCTTCCTCCTGGGCGGCGGGCAGAGCGCGCACTCCGGCGCTCTCGAACGTGACCGCCGCGCTGTGGGCCCGGTCCAGGACCTGGATCTGCGTACGGAGGGTGGCGACCAGGCCGTCCTCGTCGAGCGCGGCGGGGCGCAGCTCGACGACGGCGGCGCGCAGCTCGTCCACGGCTTCCGCGGCGAGGGCGGCGACCTGCTGGAGCTCGCCCTTGGCACGGGCCGGGTCGCGGTCGACGAGGGTGGCGGCGGCCTGTGCGGTGAGCCGGAGCGAGAAGAGCTTCTGGCTGACCGCGTCGTGCAGTTCATGGGCGAGGCGTGAGCGCTCCTCGGCGATGGTCAGCTCGCGGCTGCGTTCGTACAGGCGGGCGTTGGTCAGGGCGATCGCCGCGTGCTGGGCGAGCATCGACAGCAGTTCCTCGTCCTCGGCGGTGAAGCCGCAGCTGCCCTCGGCCTTGGGACACTTCTTGTTGGCCAGGTAGAGCGCGCCGATGATCTCGTCGCCGTCCTGAATGGGCAGGCCGAGGAAGTCCGACATATCGGGGTGGGCGTCGGGCCAGCCGCCGAACCGGGGGTCCTTGCGCACGTCGGCGAGCCGCGCCGGCTTCGCCTCGTGGAGCATCGCGGCGAGGATGCCGTGCTGCCGGGGCAGCGGGCCGATGGCCTTCCACTGCTCGTCGGTGATGCCGTCGACGACGAACTGGGCGAAGCCGCCGTGGTCGTCGGGAACGCCCAGGGCCGCGTACTCGGCGTCGAGCAGTTCGCGGGCGGACGTGACGATCGTCTTGAGGACGTCACGCATTTCGAGATGCCGGCTCATGGCGAGCAGCGCGGCACTCACCGCGGCGAGGGCGGACGGTGGGCGATGGCTCATGTGGCTCACGGTACCGGCGGGGCCCGACAGCCGTATCGGGCTGTGGACGGCCGGGCGGAGGGGCGGGGACCAGGACTTTCCTCGCCCGGTCCTCGGTCCCGAGCCCTAGGACCGGGGACCTGGAACCGGTGTCCGACGCCCCGGGGCCGGAGGGCCGGGGGCCGGCCGGGCAGCGGGCAGCGGAGTACAGGGCGGACGGAGTCGGGCCGTCGGCGCCTTGGGGCGGTGGGGCGCTACGGCCCGGGTAGGGCGAGGCGCCGGGCCGGCTGCACCTCCGGCATGAGTCCGGGGACGCCCCTCTCATCCTCCCGAAGGAGAAGGCTCACGCTCCGGATTGCCGGAGCAACGGGTGGTGAAACCGCCGCTCCGCCGATGTGAGCCCGCACATAGGACCCACGTCACTTACGAAGCCTGCTAGTGGATACCCAAGGGGCAATTGGGTGGGCATGAGCGGGCACGGGCACGTACGAGCGGCCACCCGATCCACTAACCGGCTTCGTACGTCACACCTTTGCCACGGATTTTTGCTGGCGCTAAGAATTGCATCTGTCCCCGACGGAGATGCGAAGCCGCTTCCCGTCCCGTCCTCCGTGAGGACACCTGCTATTCGAAGAGGTACGTCTGTATGTCCGCGTCCAGCATTTCCGGCCGTCGCCGCCGTCTGAACAAGGCCCAGAAGCTCTCCGTCGCCGGTGTTTCCGCGCTCGGTGCCGCAGCACTCGTGTTCTCCCTCGTGCCGTCCGACGCCGAGGCCGAGAGCGCCCCCACGACCCTGTCCGCCGCTCCCGTGGCGTTCACCTCGGCGGCCGGTTCCCCGCAGGCCAAGACGGTGCAGGCCAGCATCATCGAACAGCACTCCACCGCCGAGCAGCTGGTGAAGGCCGCCGACGCCGCCAAGGCCGAGGCCGCCGCGGCCAAGGCGAAGGCCGTGGCCGATGTGCAGGCGAAGGCGAAGGCCGAGGCCGCCGCCGCGGCCAAGGCGAAGGCAGCGGCCGACGCCAAGGTGCAGGCAGCCGCGAAGGCCAAGGCCGACGCGAAGAAGCGCTCCGCCGAGGCCGCGAGCCGCTCGGCCGCCCGTACCCCCGTCTTCGCCAACAACCTGGACGGCTGGATCAAGGAAGCCCTCTCCATCATGGATGCCAAGGGCATCCCGGGCTCGTACGACGGGCTGCACCGCAACATCATGCGTGAGTCCACCGGCAACCCGAACGCCATCAACGGCTGGGACATCAACGCCCAGAACGGCGTCCCCTCGATCGGTCTGCTCCAGATCATCAAGCCGACCTTCGACGCGTACCACGTCTCCGGCACCCCGCACAGCCAGTACGACCCGGTCGCCAACATCACCGCCGCGGCCAACTACGCCGCCGACAAGTACGGCTCGATCGACAACGTCAACAGCGCCTACTGAGCCACCTCGCGCGGCGCTCACCCAGCGCGCCCAGGTCTCACGCCGGAGGGCGGCACCCCATGCGGGGTGCCGCCCTCCGGCGTCGTGCGCGCCGTGCGCGCGCCGTACGTGTCGTCCGTGCGCCTTACTTGCGCATGACCTCGGGCTCGTGGCGGCGCAGCAGGCGCGCGACCGCGAAGCCGCAGATGAGACCGAGTGCCACCAGCACCGCGATGTTCATCCCCCACTGGCCGGCCGTGTGCTCCCACAGCGGGTCGAGGTCGGTCGGCTTCTGCGGGTCCCACGGCGGCATGAGGTGCGCCAGGTCGAGCGTCGTACCGGCGGCGGCCATGGCCCAGCGGGACGGCATCAGCCAGGCGAACTGCTCCAGGCCCGGCGACCCGTACACCTGGAAGAGCACGCCGGTGAAGACGACCTGGATGATCGCGAACATGACCAGCAGCGGCATGGTCTTCTCGGAGGTCTTCACCAGCGAGGAGATCACCAGACCGAACATCATCGAGGTGAAGCCGAGCGCGATGATGGACAGGCAGATCTCGACGGCCGGGGGCATGATCAGGCCCTCTTCCGGCAGATCACGGGTGGCGAAGCCGATGCCGCAGATGATGACGCCCTGAAGGGCCGTGATCACACCGAGGACGATCACCTTGGACATCAGGTAAGCGGAACGGGACAGGCCGGTGGCCCGTTCCCGTTCGTAGATGACGCGTTCCTTGATCAGTTCTCGTACGGAGTTGGCCGCGCCGGAGAAGCACATGCCGACCGCGAGGATCAGCATGATCGTCCCGGCCTTTCCGTTGAACCGGGACGGCGGGGTGGGCTCCGCCAGGCCGAATTCCGCCGGAATGACCACACTGACCACACCCAGCACCGCGGGCAGGATCACCATCAGGCCCATGAAGCCCTTGTCGGACGCGATCACCGAGACATAGCGGCGGATCAGCGTCCACAGCTGCGTCATCCAGCCCTGCGGCTTCGGCGGGCGCATCTGCTGCGGCGGCGGCATGTGCACGGACTGGGCGGCGACGGCGTCGATGTCCGCGGCGTACATCTGGTAGTGCTGCGAGCCGCGCCAGCGGCCCGCCCAGTCGTAGTCGCGGTAGTTCTCGAACGCGGAGAAGACATCGGCCCAGCTGGTGTAGCCGAAGAAGTTGAGCGCTTCCTCCGGCGGGCCGAAGTAGGCGACGGAACCGCCCGGCGCCATGACCAGGAGCTTGTCGCAGATCGCCAGCTCGGCCACGGAGTGCGTGACGACCAGGACCGTACGCCCGTCGTCCGCGAGGCCGCGCAGCAGCTGCATGACATCGCGGTCCATGCCCGGGTCGAGACCGGAGGTCGGCTCGTCCAGGAAGATCAGCGAGGGCTTCGTGAGCAGCTCCAGGGCGACCGAGACGCGCTTGCGCTGGCCGCCGGAGAGCGAGGTGATCTTCTTGTCCTTGTGGATGTCGAGCTTGAGCTCGGCGAGGACTTCGAGGATCCGGGCCTGGCGCTCGGCCTCGGTGGTGTCCGCGGGGAAGCGGAGCTTCGCGGCGTACTTGAGCGCCTTGGTGACGGTGAGTTCCTTGTGCAGGATGTCGTCCTGCGGGACCAGACCGATGCGCTGGCGCAGCTCGGCGAACTGCTTGTAGAGATTCCGGTTGTCGTAGAGGACGTCGCCCTGGTTGGCGGGCCGGTAGCCGGTGAGTGCCTTGAGCAGGGTGGACTTGCCGGACCCGGAGGGGCCGATGACCGCGATGAGCGACTTCTCCGGGACGCCGAAGGAGACGTCCTTGAGGATCTGCTTCCCGCCGTCGACCGTCACCGTGAGGTGGCGGGCGGAGAAGGAGACCTCACCGGTGTCGACGAACTCTTCCAGCCGGTCGCCGACCAGGCGGAACGTGGAGTGACCGACACCGACGATGTCGTTCGGGCCGATGAGCGCGGAGCCGGACTTGTTGAGCGGCAGACCGTTGACGTAGGTGCCGTTGTGGGACCCGAGGTCACGGATCTCGAAGCGGCCGTCCGGCGTCGCGTGGAACTCCGCGTGGTGGCGTGAGACCTGGAGGTCGGAGACGACCAGTTCGTTCTCCAGCGCACGGCCGATCCGCATCACCCGGCCGAGGTCCAGCTGGTGGAAGGTGGTCGGGCTGCGGTCGCCGTAGACCGGCGGCGCCCCCGCAGCGCCGCCGTGTCCATGACCGGGTGACTGCGCCGGGACCTGCGGCTGGGCATGGGCCTGCTGCGGCCGGCCCTGCTGCCACGCCTGCTGCTGTTGCTGTTGCTGGGCCGGGGCCTGCTGCCCCGGCCACTGCTGCGGAGCCTGCTGCGCCTGCACGGGGGGCTGCTGGGCTCCCGCCGCCTGGCCCCCGTGGACACCGGCGGCCGCCGGTGCGGCCGCGCCGGTGAGGCTCAGCCGGGGTCCGTCGGTGGCGTTGCCCAGATGCACGACGGAGCCGGGCACGAGCTCCAGCTGATGGATCCGCTGCCCCTGCGCATAGGTGCCGTTGGTGCTGCCGTGGTCCTCGATGAACCAGCTACGTCCCCCCCAGCTGATCGTGGCGTGCCGCCACGACACCCTGGCGTCGTCGATCATCAGGTCGCCCTGCGGATCGCGCCCGAGGGTGTACGACCTGGACGGATCGAGCGTCCAGGTCCTTCCATTCAATTCCAGTACGAGTTCCGGCACTCCGCGCCCCACTAGTTGTCCCCCGAGTTACCCCCGTTGCAGGGAGTCTAGGGATGCTGAACATCGTGGGGAACTATTCCAGGAGCGGTCCCCGATCCGAAAGCCGGGCGGGTGAAGACGGCGCGGAGACCTGCGTGGACGCACTCCGCCCCTGGGAGAAAGGGGCCCGGAGGGGAGAAAGCGCCCAAGGGCGGTCCCCGGGGCGGTGTCCGGAGTGGTGTCCAGGGCGGGTGTCCGGAGTGGTCCCCGTGGTGGCTCCGGGGTGGCCTCCGTACGGAAACGACTTTCCGTCCGGTACGCGGGACGGACCGCCGGGCCCCGCCGCGGGACCGATACGGTGGGAACACCATGAGCGCATCTCAGCCCCCTCAGCCTCCCCACTCCCCTGAGCTGCCCGAATCCCCTCGGGGCAGCGACGAACCCACCCTTCTCGTCAAGATCTTCGGGAAGGACCGCCCCGGTATCACCGCCGGGCTCTTCGACACTCTCGCCGCGTACTCCGTCGATGTCGTGGACATCGAGCAGGTCGTCACCCGTGGCCGTATCGTCCTGTGCGCGCTGGTCACCGCCCCGACCGCCGGCGGTACGAGCGAGGGCGATCTGCGGGCGACCGTGCACAGCTGGGCCGACTCGCTGAGGCTTCAGGCCGAGATCATCTCGGGTATCGGTGACAACCGGCCCCGCGGTGACGGCCGATCCCATGTGACCGTGCTGGGCCACCCGCTCACCGCGGAGTCGACCGCTGCCATAGCGGCCAGGATCACCTCGACCGGCGGCAACATCGACCGTATCTTCCGGCTGGCCAAGTATCCGGTCACCGCCGTCGAGTTCGCGGTGTCCGGCACGGCGACCGAGGAACTGCGGACCGCGCTGGCCACCGAGGCCGCCGAGATCGGCGTGGACATCGCCGTCGTTTCGGCCGGGCTGAGCCGCCGGGCTCAGCGGCTGGTCGTCATGGACGTGGACTCCACGCTCATCCAGGACGAGGTCATCGAGCTGTTCGCGGCGCACGCGGGCTGCGAGGAGCAGGTCGCCGAGGTGACCGAGCAGGCGATGCGCGGGGAACTGGACTTCGAGCAGTCGCTGCACGCCCGGGTCGCGCTCCTCGCCGGCCTCGATGTGTCGGTGGTGGACAAGGTGCGGGCCGAGGTGCGGCTGACGCCCGGGGCCCGCACCCTGATCCGTACGCTGAAGCGGCTCGGATACCAAGTAGGCGTCGTCTCGGGCGGGTTCACCCAGGTCACGGACGACCTCAAGGAGCGTCTGGGCCTCGACTTCGCCTCCGCCAACACCCTGGAGGTCGTGGACGGCAAGCTCACCGGCCGGGTCGTGGGCGACATAGTGGACCGGGCCGGGAAGGCCCGGCTGCTGCGCAGCTTCGCCGAGCAGGCGGGGGTGCCGCTGGCGCAGACCGTGGCGATCGGCGACGGCGCGAACGACCTGGACATGCTGAACACGGCCGGGCTCGGGGTCGCGTTCAACGCGAAGCCGGTGGTCCGCGAGGCCGCCCACACGGCGGTGAACGTGCCGTTCCTGGACACGGTGCTGTATCTGCTCGGCATCACGCGCGAGGAGGTCGAGGCGGCGGACGGTCTCGCCGGCTGACCGGCACCGCCGGGACCCCCGGGACCGTGGAGCGGGAATGAGGAAGGGCCCCGGAGCGCACACGACGCGCTCCGGGGCCCTTCCTCCGTTCGTTCTCGGCCGTGCTCAGTCGTTCGGCGTCCAGTACTCGGTGAGCTTGCCGACGCCGTGCTCCACGGTCTTCCAGGTGCCGGGGAACTCGACCACGGCGTAGGCGGCGGTCGGGAAACCGTCCCTGGTCATCCTGGCCAGGCTGTCCCCGGCCGCGGATCCCGAGAGCGCGTCGGCGGCGCCGTGCATGCCCGGGTTGTGCCCGACGACCAGGAGGTTGCGCACCTCGTCGGGGGTCTCGTTGAACAGGGCGATCAGTTCGCCGAGGGAGGCATCGTAGAGCCGCTCCTCGTACACGGTCCTGGGGCGCTGCGCGAACTCGTGGACCGCCAGCTTCCAGGTTTCCCGCGTCCTGGTGGCGGTCGAGCACAGGGCCAGATCGAAGTCGATGCCGGAGTCGGCGAGCTTTCGGCCGGCCACGGGTGCATCCTTGCGGCCGCGCTCGGCGAGCGGCCGCTCGTGGTCGGACGCTTGCGACCATTCCGCCTTGGCATGCCGGAGAAGAACGATCCTGCGAGGTGTATCGACGCTCATACACCTCAGCTTCGCACGAAATGCGGCCTCTGGCGCAGGGTGTTGACGTACGGGCCGATACGGTCCCGGGGGGCTTCCGCGCCCCGGGCCGTCAGCGGGACAGCACGCTGATCAGGCGCTCGATCAGCTGTCCGATCGCGGGGTCGCCGGACGCCGCCTGGGCCTGTCCGGGATTCACGATCAGCATGAGGAGCGCGGCGAACGCCACGGCGGGCAGGGCGACGGCCCACCAGGGCAGCCGCACCTCGACGCCGGTCGTCGCCGGGGGCCGGGAGCTGGTGGGTGTACGGGCCGGCATGTCCGCCTCCGTGGATCATCGGTTCTGGTACTCAGAACCTACGGATCGCACGGCGCCGGTCCCATCCGGTGACCCACCCACTTCACCCTGACCCTGGCCCCCTAGGGGATGGGGGTGCTGGCCCCACCCCCGGCCACCCCCGGCCGCCGCCGGAGTGCGGCGACCGCGTCGGGGTGGGCCGATCGCGTCGGTGTGAGGCGACGCGATCGGGGTGGGGCGACCGCGTCAGGGTGAGGCGATCGAGGCGATCACTCCGATGACCACCGTCACGAGGAGCATCGCCCCGAGGACGAGGAGGAACTTCTTCTGACCGTTCTGGGGATTCGGATCGAGCACTGGCATGGGGCCAGTCTCGCATCTCAGCATTCGTCCTCGATCGTCCGGTCCCGGCCGGCCAGCACTCCCGCCACCATCTGCGGAATCATCAGCCCCGCCATCAGGGCGATCGGCAGGCCCCAGCCGCCGCTGTGCTGGTAGAGCACGCCGACGAGCAGCGGGCCCGGGATCGAGATGAGGTAGCCGGTGGACTGGGCGAAGGCGGACAGCCTGACCACGCCCGCGCCGGTACGGGACCGCATGCCGATCATGGTGAGGGCGAGCGGGAAGGCGCAGTTGGCGATGCCGAGCAGCACCGCCCAGGCCCAGGCTCCGGCGGCGGGGGCGAGGTAGAGGCCCGCGTAGCCGGCCAGGCCGCAGAAACCGAGGACGACGACGATCGGGCCCTGGTGCTTCATCCGGCCGGCGACCCGGGGGATGACGAAGGCGAGCGGTACGCCCATGGCCATGGTCACCGCGAGCAGGACGCCCGCGGTACCGGCCGAGACCCCGGCGTCCCGGAAGATCTGCGGCATCCAGCCCATGGTGATGTACGCGGCGGTGGCCTGGAGGCCGAAGAAGCAGGCGAGGCCCCACGCGGTGCGGCTGCGGGTGATCCGGAGGGCGGGGGCGGCCTGCTGCCGCCGGTGGGCGGCCTGTCCGGGGGCCTCGCGCCGGTCCCGTACGAGCGGGATCCACACCAGGACCGCGACGGCGGCGAGCACGGCCCAGATCGACAGCCCGGCCTGCCAGTTGCCGCCGAGTCCGTCGGTCAGGGGCACGGTGACCGCCGCGGCGAGCGCGGTGCCCAGGGCCAGGGCCATGGAGTAGAGACCGGTCATGCTGCCGACGCGGTCCGGGAACCAGCGCTTGACGATCACGGGCATCAGGATGTTGCTGACGGCGATGCCCATGAGGGCGAGGGCGCTGGCGGCGAGGAAGCCCGCCGTGCCGCCGATGAAGGGACGGATCACCAGGCCCGCGGTGATCGCGACCATGCCCGCGCAGACGACGGCGCCCGCGCCGAACCGGCGGGCGAGGCGCGGCGCCATGACACCGAAGACCGCGAAGCAGAGTGGTGGTACGGAGGTGAGGACACCGGCGACACTGCCGCTCATGTGCAGTCCGTCGCGCACTTCTTCGAGCAGGGCGCCGAGGCTGGTGATGGCGGGGCGGAGGTTGAGCGCGGCCAGGACGAGCCCGAGGGCGACCAGACGCAGCAGCCATGGGCTGGGCCCGTCGGCGGTCCGGAGGGACCGCGGGGCCGGGGTGGCGGAGGAGCTGCGGGTCTCGGTGGTGTGGCTCAGAGTCCGGATGTCGTCGTCGGGCATGAGGTCATCATAGAATCATGGGATGATTGATTGTCCAATCCTCCGGTGCCGTCCGCCCGCCTGAGAGAATCGGGCCCCGGCTTCACGGACCACGCCTCACGGATCACGAACAAGGAGCAGCATGGCGCTGACGTCTCCACGGCGTTCGGCACTCGCCGACCAGGTGATTGCCCAGCTGAGGAATCAGATCACCTCGGGCGAGTGGCCCGTCGGTGCGCGGATTCCCACCGAACCCGAGCTGGTCGAGCAGCTGGGAGTGGCCCGCAACACCGTCCGCGAGGCGGTGCGCGCCCTGGCGCACAACGGGCTGCTGGACATCCGGCAGGGCTCCGGCACGTATGTGGTCGCCACCAGTGAGCTGGCCGGAGTGATGCACCGCCGGTTCGCCTCGGCCGACCCCCGCCATATCGCCGAGCTGCGTTCGACGCTGGAGTCCTCGGCGGCCCGGCTGGCCGCCGAGCGGCGCACCGAGCGGGATCTGAAGCAGCTGGACACGCTGATGGCGCGGCGTGAGGAGACCTGGGCCGCGGGTGACGCGGAGGCGTTCGTCGCGGCGGACGCGACCCTGCATCTGGCCGTGGTCGCCGCCTCGCACAACGACGTACTGACCGGGCTGTACGCGGATCTGGGCGATGTGCTGCGCGAGTATCTGCGCGACGACGTGGGCCCGGAGCTGCGGCCGGAGAACCACGTGGACCACAGTCGGCTGGTCGAGGCGATCCGGGCCGGGGACGCCGGGACCGCGGCGGCCGAGGCCGCGGGGCACGCGCTGAACTGCCTGGCGGACCGCGTCTAGGGCGTGTGTCGAAGGTCCCGCCTGGCTCGCGACGCCCGGCACGCACGCTCGCCGCGCTGTCAGGCCGGGCCGGGCCGGTGGCTGACCCACGCGGTGGCGACCTCTTTCCAGCAGCGGTCGTCCAGTCGTACGGTCCGCCCCGGCTCCACCGCGACCGCCGCGCCGTCCGCGTCGACGTCCCACCAGCGGGCGCACTCGGTGTGCAGCTGGACCAGGTCGGTGGAGGGGTACGGGTTGTGGCAGTAGGCGACGACCCGGGAGCCGTCGACCGCCGTACGGCACTCGGATCCGGCGGGTTCGGGCACGGGGGCGGCCGGTGCCGGGGGGACGGAGGCCCCGTTGGCGGCGTGGACGCCGACCGGGATCGCCAGTCCGACGGCGGCCAGCGAGGCCGCGAGCAGGACACGGGTCCGGCGCGGTGGCAGGACTCGCCGGGTCCGGCGCGGCACCAGGGGGCGACGGGGTCGGCGACGCGTGGGGCGCACAGCGATCTCCCTCCCGCAGCCTGACAGAAGTCCGGTTCCTCCACATTCTGCGGTGGATCGACCATCTTTTCGACTTGAACGCGGGGGCGCCCTCGCCCGGAACCCGGCGGATACGGCCTTCGGCCGCGTACCGGCCCGGGAATCCGGGTGTTGCGGTACGCGGCCGAAGGCCGTCATCGTTGTGCGCGGGTGGGCCGGGCGTCAGGCACCCATCATGTGCACGCCACCGTCGACGTGGATGATCTCGCCCGTCGTCTTCGGGAAGAAGTCCGAGAGCAGCGCCACGACACCGCGGCCGGCCGGCTCCGGGTCGGACATGTCCCAGGCCAGCGGGGAGCGGTGGTTCCAGACGTCCGCGAGCTCCGAGAAACCGGGGATGGACTTCGCGGCCATCGAGCCGATCGGTCCGGCCGAGATCAGGTTGCAGCGCAGACCGTCCTTGCCCAGGTCACGGGCGAGATAGCGGGAGGTGGCCTCCAGCGCGGCCTTGGCCGGGCCCATCCAGTCGTACTGCGGCCAGGCGTACTGGGCGTCGAAGGTCAGGCCGACGATCGAACCGCCCTCGCTCATCAGCGGCTTGCAGGCCATGGCCAGCGACTTCAGCGAGAACGCCGAGACGTGCATCGCGGTGGCGACCGACTCGAACGGGGTGTTGAGGAAGTTGCCGCCGAGCGCGTCCTGCGGCGCGAAGCCGATGGAGTGGACGACGCCGTCCAGCGAGCCGAGCTCGTCGCGGACCAGACCGGCGAGGCGGTCCAGGTGCTCGGTGTTGGTCACGTCCAGCTCGATGACCTTGGCCGGCTTGGGCAGCTTCTTGGCGATGCGCTCGGTGAGCGTGGGCCGGGGAAAGGCGGTCAGGATGACTTCGGCACCCTGCTCCTGGGCCACCTTCGCGGTGTGGAACGCGATGGACGACTCCATCAGCACCCCGGTGATCAGGATGCGCTTGCCGTCGAGAATTCCGCTCATGGTGATCAGTGACCCATGCCCAATCCGCCGTCAACGGGGATGACGGCTCCAGTGATGTACGACGCGTCGTCGGAGGCGAGGAAGCGCACCGCGGCGGCGATCTCCTCGGGCTGCGCGTAGCGGCCGAGCGGCACCTGGGACACGATGCCCTTGCGCTGCTCCTCGGTGAGCGCCTGGGTCATGTCGGTGTCGACAAAACCGGGGGCGACGACGTTGAAGGTGATGTTCCGCGAACCGAGCTCGCGGGACAGCGACCGGGCGAAACCGACCAGACCGGCCTTGGAGGCGGCGTAGTTCGCCTGGCCCGCCGAGCCCAGGAGGCCGACGACGGAGGAGATCAGGACGACGCGGCCCTTCTTGGCGCGCAGCATGCCGCGGTTGGCGCGCTTGACGACCCGGAAGGTGCCGGTGAGGTTGGTGTCGAGTACGGACGTGAAGTCCTCCTCGGACATCCGCATGAGCAACTGGTCCTTGGTGATACCGGCGTTGGCGACCAGTACCTCGACGGGACCGTGCTTCTCCTCGATCTCCTTGTAGGCCTGCTCCACCTGCTCGGTGTCCGTGATGTCGCAGCGGACCGCGAGGCAGCCCGCCTCGGTGAGGACCTGGGGCGGCTCGCCGGAGCGGTAGGTGATCGCGACCTTGTCGCCGTTGTCGGCGAAAGCGCGGGCGATGGCGAGGCCGATGCCCCGGTTTCCTCCGGTGACGAGAACCGAGCGGCTCAACGGATCACCCTTTCCTTGGCTGTCTGGTACCTCGAAAACCTATCGGTACCACGCACCGATCGAGGAATCGGGCCCTGACAGTGGCTCGTCCGGGGTGCTGTGGGGTTCCTACAGATCGGCCTCCGGGCGGCTCCGCGCCGGGGAGCGGTGCGGGCACCGGCCGATATCCCCGGTGTGGTCACCCTCCGCCGTGGTTCACTGCCGTGGTGTATCGAGAAGGGAATCCCCTGTGCCTCATGAGGTAGATCAGTCGTTCCTGGCCCTGCCGCTGCGCGCCCTCGCCGACGCGGCGCTGGCCCGCGCCCGCGCGCTGGGCTCCGTGCATGCCGACTTCCGGTTCGAGCGGGTGCGCAGCGCGAACTGGCGGCTGCGGGACGCCCGGCCCGCCGGGGCGTCGGACAGTACGGATCTCGGGTACGCGGTCCGGGTCGTGCACGGCGGGGCGTGGGGCTTCGCCTCGGGTGTCGACCTGACGATGGACGCGGCGGCGAAGGTGGCCTCGCAGGCCGTCGCCATGGCGAAGCTGTCGGCGAAGGTGATCGCGGCGGCGGGTTCGGACGAGCGTGTGGAGCTGGCGGACGAGCCGGTGCACGGCGAGCGGACCTGGGTCTCGGCGTACGACGTCGACCCCTTCTCCGTACCGGACGAGGAGAAGGCGGGGCTGCTCGCGGAGTGGAGCAGCCGGCTCCTCGGCGCGGAGGGGGTCGCGCATGTCGACGCGTCCCTGATGACCGTCCACGAGAACAAGTTCTACGCGGACACGGCCGGCACCGTCACCACCCAGCAGCGGGTGCGGCTGCACCCCCAGTTCACGGCGGTCGCGGTGGACGGGACGACGGGCGAGTTCGACTCGATGCGGACGATCGCCCCACCGGTGGGCCGGGGCTGGGAGTACCTCACCGGGACCGGCTGGGACTGGGACGCGGAGCTGGAGCGGATCCCGGGGCTGCTGGCCGAGAAGATGCGGGCGCCCAGCGTCGAATCGGGGACGTACGACCTGGTCGTCGACCCGTCGAACCTCTGGCTGACCATCCACGAGTCGATCGGCCACGCCACCGAGCTGGACCGGGCGCTGGGGTACGAGGCGGCGTACGCCGGGACCTCGTTCGCCACGTTCGACCAGCTGGGCAAGCTGGCGTACGGCTCCCCCGTGATGAATGTGACGGGCGACCGTACCGCCGAGCACGGGCTCGCGACCATCGGGTACGACGACGAGGGCGTCGAGGCCCAGTCCTGGGACCTGGTCAAGGACGGCACGCTGGTGGGCTACCAGCTGGACCGGCGGATCGCGAAGCTGACGGGGCTCGGCCGTTCCAACGGCTGCGCGTACGCGGACTCGCCGGGCCACGTCCCCGTACAGCGCATGGCGAATGTGTCGCTGGCGCCGGATCCCGGCGGGCTGTCCACCGAGGACCTGATCGGCGGGGTGGAGCGCGGGATCTATGTGGTCGGCGACCGGTCCTGGTCGATCGACATGCAGCGCTACAACTTCCAGTTCACCGGGCAGCGCTTCTTCCGGATCGAGAACGGCAGGCTGGCCGGACAGCTGCGCGACGTGGCCTACCAGGCGACGACCACCGACTTCTGGGGCTCGATGGAGAAGGTCGGCGGCCCGCAGACGTACGTCCTGGGCGGCGCGTTCAACTGCGGCAAGGCCCAGCCGGGTCAGGTCGCGGCCGTCTCGCACGGCTGCCCCTCCGCCCTCTTCCGGGGCGTGAACATCCTCAACACGACGCAGGAGGCCGGACGATGAGCGTTCACCACGGAACCGGCCGGGGGCCCGGGGGTCGCCCCCCGGAGCAGCACAGTCTCAACACGACGCAGGAGGCCGGACGATGAGCCGCGTCAGCAAGCCGTACGAGATCGTCGAGCGGGCCCTCGGGCTGTCCACCGCCGACGGATGTGTCGTCATCGCGGACGAGAACTCCTCCGCCAACCTGCGCTGGGCCGGCAACGCGCTGACCACGAACGGCGTGACCCGGGGACGCACCCTGACCGTCATCGCGACGGTCGACGGGGCCGAGGGGACGGCCTCCGGTGTCGTGTCCCGGTCCGCCGTCACCGCGGACGACCTGGAGCCGCTCGTACGCGCCGCCGAGGCCGCCGCACGCGGGGCCGGTCCGGCCGAGGACGCGCGGCCGCTGGTCTCCGGTGTGCCCTCCTCGCCCGATTTCACGGACGCGCCGGCCGAGACGGGCTCGGAGGTCTTCGCCGACTTCGCCCCGGCGCTCGGCGACGCCTTCGCCCGCGCCCGGTCGGGCGGCCGGGAGCTGTACGGGTTCGCCAACCACGAGCTGACCTCGACGTACGTCGGTACGTCTACGGGGCTGCGGCTGCGCCACGACCAGCCGAACGGCACGCTGGAGCTGAACGCCAAGTCCCCCGACCGGACCAGGTCGGCCTGGGCGGGCCGGGCGACGCGGGACTTCAAGGACGTCGACCCGGCGGCCCTGGACGCGGAACTGGCGCAGCGGCTCCGCTGGGCGGAGCGCCGTATCGAGCTGCCCGCCGGGCGGTACGAGACGCTGCTGCCGCCGACCGCCGTGGCCGACCTGCTGATCTACCAGCTCTGGTCGTCCACGGCGCGGGACGCCGCCGAGGGCCGCACGGTCTTCTCCAAGCCGGGCGGCGGGACCCGGCTCGGCGAGACACTGTCGCCGCTGCCGCTGACCCTGCGCAGCGACCCGTACGCGTCGGGCCTGGAGGCGGCGCCGTTCGTGATCGCGCACTCCTCCGGGGACAGCGGCTCGGTCTTCGACAACGGGCTGCCGCTGGCGCCGACGGACTGGGTGAAGGACGGCCGGCTGGAGCGGCTGACGACCACCCGGCACACCGCGGGCCTGACCGGGCAGCCGGTCGCCCCGGCCATCGACAACCTGCTGCTCGACGGCGGCGGTGAGCGGTCGCTGGAGGAGATGGTGGCCGCGACGACCGGGCGGGCCCTGCTGCTGACCTGCCTCTGGTACATCCGGGAGGTCGACCCGGCGACGCTGCTGCTGACCGGGCTGACCAGGGACGGGGTGTATCTGGTGGAGGATGGCGAGGTGATCGGCGAGGTGAACAACTTCCGGTTCAACGAGTCGCCCGTCGATCTGCTGTCCCGGGCGTCCGAGGCGGGGCGCACCGAGAAGACGCTGCCGCGCGAGTGGGGCGACTGGTTCACCCGGGCGGCCATGCCGGCGCTGCGCATCCCGGACTTCAATATGAGCTCGGTCAGTCCGGGCGTGTGAGCCGCCCGAGGGCCGTCCCGTCAGCACTGACGGGACGGCGCTCTAGACTGGCGGGTGCACCACCATCCATACATGTAGGGAGACACGGGACCGTGACGGACATCGTCGACGAGCTGAAGTGGCGCGGGCTGTTCGCCCAGTCCACTGACGAGGACGCATTGCGCAAGGCTCTCGCGGACGGTCCCCTCACCTACTATTGCGGCTTCGACCCCACGGCGGCGAGCCTGCACGTCGGCCATCTCGTGCAGGTGCTCACGATGCGCCGGCTCCAGCAGGCCGGTCACCGTCCGATCGCCCTGATGGGCGGGGCCACCGGTCAGATCGGTGACCCCCGGCCCACCGCCGAGCGCACGCTGAACGACCCGGAGACCATCGCCCGGTGGGTGCAGGAGCTGCGGCAGCAGATCCAGCCGTTCCTCGCGTTCGAGGGCCCGAACGCCGCCACGATGGTGAACAACCTGGACTGGACCGCGGGGATGTCCGCGATCGAGTTCCTGCGGGACATCGGCAAGCACTTCCGGGTCAACAAGATGCTCGCCAAGGACTCGGTCGCCCGTCGGCTGGAGTCGCAGGAGGGCATCAGCTACACGGAGTTCAGCTACCAGCTGCTCCAGGGCATGGACTTCCTGGAGCTGTACCGGCGCCACGGCTGTGCCCTCCAGCAGGGCGGCAGCGACCAGTGGGGCAACCTCACCGCGGGCATCGACCTGATCCACCGCCTGGAGCCGGGTGCCACCGTGCACGCGCTGGCCACGCCGCTGATGGTCAAGGCGGACGGCACCAAGTTCGGCAAGTCCGAGAGCGGTACCGTCTGGCTCGACCCGGAGATGACGACGCCGTACGCGTTCTACCAGTTCTGGCTGAACGTGGACGACCGGGACATCTCCCGGTACATGCGCATCCTCAGCTTCCGCAGCCGCGAGGAGCTCGAAGAGCTGGAGCGGCTGACCGAGGAGCGGCCGCAGGCCCGTTCGGCACAGCGCGCGCTGGCCGAGGAGCTGACCACCCTGGTGCACGGCGAGGGTCAGTGCGCGGCGGTCATCGCGGCGTCGAAGGCGCTGTTCGGCCAGGGTGAGCTGGGCGATCTGGACGCGGCGACACTGAGCGCGGCCCTCTCCGAGGTGCCGCACGCCCGGGTGACCGAGCTGGGCCCGGTGGTGGACCTCCTGGTGGAGGTCGGCCTGGCGCCGAGCAAGTCGGGGGCCCGCCGTACGGTCAAGGAGGGCGGGGCCTACGTGAACAACGTCAAGGTCACGGACGGCGAGAGCGCCCCGGCCCACGAGGAACTGCTGCACGGGCGCTGGCTGGTGCTGCGCCGGGGCAAGAAGAACCTGGCCGCCGTCGAGGTCACGGGCGGCTGATCCCGTACGGCACGCGCACGGCACCGCGGCCGGTACACGCCTCTCGCGTGTACCGGCCGCGGTGCTGTCGGGCGCGGTGCTGTCGGGCGCGGTACCGGTCGCCGTCGCCGGCCCGTGCGGGTCAGGTCTTCTGTCTGTTGCCCCGGACCGACGCCCAGAGCATGTCCCCGACTCCGACGACGGCCACGGCGCCGATCAGCTGGAGGACGTGGCGCGTCCAGTCGATGCCCTTGGTGTCATTGACACCGATCCAGGTCGCCACGGCATTGCCGAGGATGCTGCCGAGGATGCCGAAGACAGTCGTCAGCCAGAGCGGGATGTTCTGCTTGCCCGGGAGGATCGCCTTGGCGATCAGACCGAGCACCAGACCCACGATGATTGCCCACAACCAGCTCATTTCGCCTCCTCGTGCGGCGCGGTGTGCGCGTCCGCCCAGTCTCGGCCGCTCTCCGGTACGGCGCATTCCGGAAAGGCCCGAACGGGGAGAGCGGTACGGGGCGGGGTTCGGGGCGGCCGCACGGGGCGGCGGGCGGACGCACGGGGCGGCGGGCGGACGCACGGGGCGGCGGGGCGGCCGCGGGCCATATGGCTCGCCCCGGTCTCGTGCCCGACGGGTGCCCGGCGTACCGTGGACGCGGCCCGGTCCGGGAGAGACCGGCACAGCGATCTGGCGGTGGAACATGATGCGGAAGCAGCACGGTGCGGAGGTCTTCCGGATCACGGGGGCACGTCAGGGACTGGCCGACGATGTGCGCGGCAGACAGCGGCGCTATGTGATCTCCATGTCCGTGCGCACCGTGTCGGTGGTGCTGGCGGCGGTGCTGTGGAACGTCGAGCGGCATGTCGCGATCGTGGGTCTCGCCCTGGGGGTTCTGCTGCCGTACGTCGCGGTGGTCATCGCCAACGCGGGCCGGGAGAACGCCCCTTCGCTGCCGTCGACCTTCGTACCGGCGCCCCTGCGGCCCACCGTCGAGGCGGCTCCGGCGGCCGGTGCGACGGAATCCGGCGGTCCGGACGGGGTGGCCGGCGATACGCGGCATCCGCACGAGCACAGTTGAGCCCGTAAGTCCCGCGAAGCTCAGGAAATCCTCAGATCAATCATGACGTTCCGGTGCACCGCACCCTGGTCCCCATGACATACTTTGTAGGCGCTCCGCATCCCCCGTCGGAGCGACGGACCGACGCCGGGCAGCTCCCCCCGTGGCTGCTCGGCGTCGCCCTTTCTCCGGCGGGGATGCGTCAGAAGACGCTCCATGGACCTGAATATGCGGTCGAGTGGGGCCGTTAGGGTTGATCCGTGAACTTCCTCCGGACTTCCGCCGAAAGCGCCGCCGGTGCACCGATCTGTTCCGCCAAGGGCTGCCGCTCCGCCGCGGTGTGGGTGCTCGCCTGGAACAACCCCAAGCTGCACACCCCCGAGCGCCGCAAGACCTGGCTGGCCTGCGACGAGCACCGGGAGCATCTGTCCTCGTTCCTCGGTCTGCGGGGGTTCCTGAAGGACGTCGTCACGCTGGAGGAGTGGGAGTCCTCGGCCACGGATCAGTGAGCGCTGAGCACTGAAGCACCCAAGCAGTGAAACGGTGAGAGCTGAGCACCGGCACAGCGGCCACCCGGTGCCGTCCTCAGCCGCCGATCGCCGACATCGGACGGTCGGGCTGGAGGAAGGACGGGTCGTCGAGTCCCGAGCCGGCCTTCTTGCCCCACATCGCGAGCTCCCAGAGCCGGACGATCTCCTCGTCCGGTGCCCCCGAGCGCAGGGCGCCGCGCAGATCGGTCTCCTCGCGGGCGAAGAGACAGGTGCGGACCTGGCCGTCGGCGGTGAGCCGGGTGCGGTCGCAGGCCCGGCAGAACGGGCGGGTCACGGAGGCGATCACGCCGACGCGGTGCGGGCCGCCGTCCACGGTCCAGCGCTCGGCGGGGGCGGAGCCGCGGGCGTCCGCCTCCTCGGCGGTGAGGGTGAAGCGCGTACGCAGCGAGGCGAGGATGTCACCTGCGGTGATCATGCCGTCGCGCTTCCAGCCGTGCTGGGCGTCCAGCGGCATCTGCTCGATGAAGCGGAGCTCGTACCCGTTGCCGACGGCCCAGGCGAGCAGGTCGGGGGCCTCGTCGTCGTTGAGTCCGGGCATCAGGACGGAATTGACCTTGACCGGGGTGAGTCCGGCCTCGCGGGCGGCGTCGAGACCGTCCAGGACGTCCTGGTGCCGGGCGCGGCGGGTGAGCGTCTTGAAGACATCGGGGCGCAGGGTGTCCAGTGAGACGTTCACCCGGTCGAGTCCGGCGGCCTTCAGGGCGGCGGCGGTCCGCTTGAGTCCGATGCCGTTGGTCGTGAGCGACATACGGGGACGCGGGGTGAGCGCGGCGCACTGCTCGACGATGGAGACGAGGCCGGGGCGCAGCAGCGGCTCGCCGCCGGTGAAGCGCACTTCGGTGATGCCCAGCGCGGTGACGGCGATGCGGATCAGCCGGACGATCTCGTCGTCGGAGAGCAGCTCGCTTCTGCCCAGCCACTGCAGGCCCTCTTCGGGCATGCAGTAGGTGCAGCGGAGATTGCACTTGTCGGTCAGTGAGACGCGCAGGTCGGTGGCGACCCTGTCGTAGGTGTCGATGAGCACTGTGGGCCCCCTCCCCCGGTGGTGTGCGCGGTTGCGGTTTCTGACTCTTCCGAGAGTACGTGAGACCTGTGACATCGACAGGGCCCGATTGGCACGAGGCGCGGCGCGGCCGCGTCGTAGGACTCTACGACGCGGCCGTGTCCGGACAGTGGCCGATGGGCCGGAAGGTCCGGTGAATTTCCGCTCTCAGTGGGCTCCGACGCCGGTGAGGGACTTGACCTCCAGTTCGGCGTACTTGCCCTTGTCGGGCTCCTCCTTGGAGATCAGCGAGCCGATCCAGCCGAGCAGGAAGCCCAGCGGGATGGAGATCAGGCCGGGGTTCTCCAGCGGGAACCAGGCGAAGTCGACGCCGGGGAACATGGAGGAGGGCTTCGAGGAGACGACCGGCGAGAACAGCACCAGCAGGACGGACGAGGCGAGACCCCCGTAGATGGACCAGAGGGCGCCCTGGGTGGTGAAGCGCTTCCAGAACAGGCTGTACAGGATCGTCGGCAGGTTGGCCGACGCGGCGACCGCGAAGGCCAGGGCGACGAGTCCGGCCACGTTCAGGTCACGGGCCATGGCGCCGAGGGCGATGGAGACGATGCCGATGGCTACGGTGGCCCACTTCGCGGCGCGGACCTCCTCCTTCTCGGTGGCCTTCCCCTTGCGGATGACATTGGCGTAGATGTCGTGGGCGAACGACGACGAGGAGGCCAGGGTCAGTCCGGCGACGACGGCGAGGATGGTCGCGAAGGCGACGGCGGAGATCACGGCGAGCAGGATGGCCCCGCCCGTGGATCCGGAGCCGCCGCCGATCTCCAGTGCGGCGAGCGGGGCCGCGGTGTTCCCGGCCTTGTTCGAGGCGATGATGTCGCCGGGCTTGAGCAGGGCGGCGGCGCCGAAGCCGAGCACGATCGTCATCAGGTAGAAGGCGCCGATGATGCCGATCGCCCAGTTGACGGACTTACGGGCGGCCTTCGCGGTGGGGACCGTGTAGAAGCGGATCAGGATGTGCGGCAGGCCCGCCGTACCGAGGACCAGGGCGATGCCGAGCGAGAGGAAGTCCAGCTTCGAGGTGCCGGTGGCGCCGTACTTGAGGCCGGGTTCCAGGAACGCCGAGCCCTTGCCGCTGTTGCTCGCGGCCGTGCCGAGCAGGTCGGAGATGTTGAAGTTGAACTTCAGCAGGATCAGGAAGGTGATGAGCAGGGTGCCCGCGATCAGCAGGACGGCCTTGACCATCTGCACCCAGGTGGTGCCCTTCATACCGCCGATGGTGACGTACACGATCATGAGCAGGCCGACCAGGGCGACGATGGCGATCTTCCCGCCGTCACTGGTGATGCCCAGCAGCAGCGAGACGAGCACACCGGCGCCGGCCATCTGTGCCAGCAGGTAGAAGATCGAGACGACGATGGTGGAGGCGCCGGCGGCGGTCCGGACGGGGCGCTGGCGCATGCGGTACGCGAGGACGTCGCCCATCGTGTAGCGGCCGGAGTTGCGCAGCGGTTCCGCGACCAGGAGCAGGGCGACGAGCCAGGCGACGAGGAAGCCGATGGAATACAGGAAGCCGTCGTAGCCGAAGAGCGCGATGGCGCCCGCGATACCGAGGAAGGACGCGGCGGACATGTAGTCGCCGGAGACCGCGAGGCCGTTCTGGAATCCGGTGAACTGCCGCCCGCCCGCGTAGAAGTCGGCGGCGCTCTTGGTCTGGCGGCCCGCCCACACCGTGATGAAGAGGGTGGCGACGACGAAGACGGCGAACAGGGTGATGATCAGCGTCCGGTGTTCGCTCGCCCCTTCGGCGGCGAGCTGGACGGTGGGGTACGCGACGTGGGCGGCGCTCATGCGTCGGCCTCCATACGGGACTTGATCGCTTCGGCCTTCGGGTCGAGACTGCGGGCGGCGTGGCGGGAGTACAGCCAGGCGATGAGGAACGTGGTGGCGAACTGGGCGAGCCCGAAGACGAGTGCCATGTTGATGTTTCCGACGACCTTGGTGCTCATGAAGCCGCCCGCGTAGTTGCAGAGCAGCACGTAGAGCAGGTACCAGGTGACGAAGGCGATGGTCAGCGGGAAGGCGAACGAGCGGTGTGCCCGGCGCAGTTCGGAGAACTCCGCGCCGTCCTGCACCGCGACGAACGCCTCGGTCGTGGGCTGGGCAGGGCTGTCGTCGTCCGTACTGCCCTTGGGCGGCGGTGCATCGGTAGCCACGGAATCTCCTCGCGACGCGGGTGCGGTGGTGGGGGTAACGGTGGTTTTCACAGGGGGAACCTCGGTCCTGGGGACGATGGAGCGACTCCCCTGACAACGGCACGGAGTGGACGACGAAGCGGTTCACCGCCGCTTTCGCCTTCTCCCGCTCGCCCGTTCGCACCACACCGGCCGGAACACTCTTCGAACTCACTTACCCATATGCATTGATGTCCCGGGATGATCAGCGATAACTTCACTCGTCATGTACTCGACCGAACACGCCAGGTGTCCGGTCGACTGGCACGGATGATGTGGAGAACCCATGGCTCATCTGGCATCCAGACGGACCCGCGCACTCGCGCTGCCCGTCGGACTAGCGCTCACGGCCTCGATCGGCTTCCTCCCCGCTGCGACGGCCACGGCCGCTCCCACGGGCGAGGTGTCGGCGGCCGTCCCGGCGGACGGGCCCAAGCTGTCGTATGTCGTCAACACCAAGGGCGGTCACGGCACCGTCAAGCAGGTGAAGAAGGCGATAGCCAAGGCCGGTGGCACGATCGTGATCGCCTACGAGCAGATAGGCGTCATAGTCGTCCACTCGCAGAACCCCGACTTCGGCAACACCATCCGGCGGGCCCGGGGCGTCGAGTCGGCCGGTGCGACCCGTACCAACCCGATCGTGCCGCAGGCCACGAAGGACGTCGGCGCGGTCGCGCAGCCGCTCACCGCGGCGCAGGCGGCGGCCGCCGCCGGAAAGGCGACCGCCGGGCAGGACCCGCTGGAGCCCCTCCAGTGGGATCTGCCCGCGATCAAGGCGGACAAGGCGCACGAGAAGTCGCTCGGCTCCAAGCGCGTGACCGTCGCCGTGATCGACACGGGTGTCGACGACACGCACCCGGACCTGGCCCCGAACTTCGACCGCGCGGCCTCGGCCAACTGTGTCTCCGGTGCGCCGGACACCACCGCCGGATCCTGGCGTCCGGCGGCGGGCGAGAGCGACCACGGCACGCATGTGGCGGGCACCATAGCCGCGGCGAAGAACGGCGTCGGTGTGACCGGTGTCGCGCCGGGCGTGAAGGTCTCCGGCATCAAGGTGTCGAACCCGGGCGGCTTCTTCTACGCCGAGTCCGTCGTCTGCGGCTTCGTCTGGGCCGCCGAGCACGGTGTCGAGGTGACCAACAACAGCTACTACACCGACCCGTGGCTGTTCAACTGCAAGAACGACCCGGACCAGGGCGCCCTGGTCGAGGCGGTCGGCCGCGCTTCCAAGTACGCCGAGCGCCGCGGAACCGTCAACGTCGCCGCGGCCGGCAACTCCAAGCACGACCTCGCCGCCGACGAGATCGAGGACGTGACCAGCCCGAACGACACGGAGACGGTCACCCGCACGATCAACCCGCGCGAGTGCCTGGACATTCCGACGATGCTGCCGGGGGTCGTGACGGTCTCCGCCACCGGCGCCAAGGGCCTCAAGTCCTCGTACTCCAACTACGGCCGCGGGATCATCGACGTGGCCGCCCCGGGTGGCGACTCGACGGTCTACCAGGCCCCGGAACCGCCGGCCACCAACGGACTGATCCTGTCCACGCTGCCGGGCGGCAAGTTCGGCTACAAGGCCGGTACGTCCATGGCCTCCCCGCATGTCGCGGGCGTCGTGGCGCTGATCAGGTCGACGCACCCGTACGCCTCTCCGGCCCAGGTGAAGCGACTGCTGACGCAGCAGGCCGACGCCACCGCGTGCGGTGCGCCGTACGACTACAACGGTGACGGCACCATCGACGCGGTCTGCGAGGGCGGCAAGCAGTACAACGGCTTCTACGGAGCCGGAATCGTGGACGCGCTGGACGCGGTCCGCCGCTGACATCGCGTAGGACAGGGAGGGGCCGGAAGCAGGTGCTTCCGGCCCCTCCCGCTGTCGCGTGAACGGTCTTACGCCTACGGCTTGATGAGCACCTTCAGCGCCGTCCGCGTGTCCATCGCCTTGTAGCCGCCGGGTACGTCGTCCAGACCGACGGTCATGTCGAAGACGGGCGACGGGTCGATCGTGCCGTCCAGTACATCGGGCAGCAGCTCCGGTATGTACGCCCTGACGGGGGCGACGCCACCGCGCAGCGCGATGTTCCGGCCGAACATGACACCGAGGTCCAGGCCGGTGCCGCTGCCGTGCGGGACACCGACGTAGCCGATGGAACCGCCGTCGCGGACGATGCCGATGGCGGTGCGCATGGACTGCTCGGTGCCGACCGCCTCGATCACGCAGTGGGCGCCTTCGCCCCCGGTCAGCTCGTGCACGGCGGCGAGGGCCGCTTCGCCGCGTTCGGCGACCACGTCCGTGGCACCGAAGGTGCGGGCGATGTCGGTACGGGCCGGATGCCGGCCCAGCGCGATGATCCGTCCGGCACCGAGCCGCTTGGCGGCCATGACCCCGCACAGGCCGACCGCGCCGTCACCGACGACCGCGACGGTGGCACCGGGCCGCACACCCGCGCCGACGGCGGCGTGGTGGCCCGTGCCCAGTACGTCGGAGAGGGCGAGGAGCGCGGTGAGCAGCCGGTCGTCGGACGCGGCGGCGGCCGGGAGCTTGACCAGGGTGCCATCGGCGAACGGAACACGGACGGCCTCGCCCTGTCCGCCGTCGGAACCCGGGGAGCCCCAGAACCCGCCCTGCGGACAGGAGGTGGTGAGGCCCTCCGCGCAGTAGGCGCAGGTGCCGTCGGACCAGACGAACGGGGCGACGACGAGGTCACCGACGGCGAAGCCGTTGACCCCGGATCCCGCCTCCTCCACGACGCCGAGGAACTCGTGGCCGATGCGCTGGCCGGGCTGCCGGGCGGACTCACCGCGGTACGCCCACAGGTCGCTGCCGCAGACACAGGCCCGCAGGACCCGCAGCACCACATCGGTGGGCTGCTGAATCGTCGGGTCCGGCACCTCCTGCACCCGTATGTCGTGGGGGGCGTGGATCACGGTGGCGCGCATGCGTGGGGGTCCTTGCTCATTTCATCCGCTGATACTCCGCTCACGGTACGCCCCGGGTCCGTCATCGGGTGCTTTCGCCCCAGTCGCGAGGATCCCGGCGGTCAGCAGGGCCTGGGCCGCGATGTAGGTGAGCATGACCCAGAAGTCGGGCGCGGGCAGCTGCGGCCAGTCGGCGATGCCGGTGGCGATGAGCGCGTCCGACAGCAGGAAGAGCGCGCCGCCGAGCGCCGTGAGGCGGCCGAGGGCGCCCGCCCGCCAGGCCATGGCGGTGAGCAGAAGGCTGTAGCCGGTCAGCGGGACGCGCAGATCGGCCGGCAGATCGGGCCAGATCAGTACGAGGAAGGCGGCCAGGACGACCGCGTAGCCGAGGCCCGCGGGCACCGGGGCGCGCCTCCGGCCGAACAGCCGGAGGTAGCAGATGTGGCCGGCGGCGAAGGAGCCCATGCCGGCGAGGAAGGCGAGGTCGTGATCGGGGAGCAGCAGGGTGTCGCCGCCCCAGCCGAAGAGCAGTGCGGCGATGAGCGTCCTGGGGCCGCCGCGGGCCGTGGCGTAGGCGGCGAGCAGCGGCATCAGCAGGGGCTTGGCGACGAGGTGGGCGGTCTCGGCACCGGCCAGGAGTCCGGCGAGGTCGACGGCCGCGGCGACGAGGAAGGCGATGAGCAGGGGCCGGGCGAACCGCTGCCCCCGGCCGGGCGCCCGCGCGGGCACGGGGCCGGTCATCGGGTGCTCCCGGGGGTGGCGGTGCGCTTCGCGGCGGGCGCCGGGGCGCCGGGAGCGGAGGGGGCGGAGGCGGGTGCCGGGGCGCGGCCGGAAGCGGTTCCGGGCCGGGCCGCGGGCTGCCATCCGGGGCCGCGGAAGACCCGTCCGGCCCGTTCGCCCCAGCTGCCGGCCGCCCGTACGTCGCGGGCGATGGCCGCGTACTCGTGCGTCGCCACGCGCAGCGGGTTGTGGGTGGCGATGTTCTTGGTGAGCCCGAAGACCGGCCGCTCCGTCTCGGCGGTGAACGACTTGAAGAGCCGGTCCCAGATGATCAGGATGCCGCCGAAGTTGCGGTCCAGATAGCTGCCCTGGGACGCGTGGTGCACGCGGTGGTGGGAGGGCGTGTTGAGGACGTACTCGAAGGGCCTGGGCAGTTTGTCGATGCGCTCGGTGTGCACCCAGAACTGGTAGACGAGGTTGGCCGACTGGCAGAAGGCGAGCGCCGCCGGGTGCACCCCGCAGGCGATCAGCGGGAGGTAGAACGGCCAGACGGTCGCGGAGGTCCAGGGCTGGCGCAGCGCGGTGGTGAGGTTGAACTTCCGGCTGGAGTGGTGGACCACATGGCAGGCCCAGAGGATCCGGATGACGTGGTGGCCCCGGTGGGACCAGTAGTAGAAGAAGTCCTGGGCCAGCAGCATCAGCGGGATCGTCCACCACAGGACGGGCACCCGCAGGGGGGTCAGTTCGTACAGGGCCATGTAGATCGCCACGATGGGCAGCTTCCACAGCAGATCGAAGCCGATGCTGCCGATCCCCATGGTCACGCTGGTGGCGGCGTCCTTGGTGTCGTATCCGGCGGCCTCGTCGTCCGGGTGGATCCGGTAGCTGACCATCTCGATCACGGTGAGCAGGACGAAGGCCGGTATCGACCACAGCACGACATCGGGCAGGTTCGGCTCCATCCCAGCACCGTAGAGCCGCCGGCCGGTCAGGGCTAGACGTTGTTACCCACAAGTATGCGAGACGTGGTGTCAGCAGTATTTGGCACCTTCCACCAATGGGGCCGCCGCAGGATTTCCGTCAGGCCCTCCGCGCGCACCGCATTGCTCCTGGGGCGTGTGTCGAAAGTAGCGCCGTCCGCCCGAAGGGCGGGGCTCACGGCGTCCGGTGCGTGCGATCGCAAGGCGGAGGAGTGTCCTCGTACTGGACGTACAAGGACACCCCGACAACGCGGACAACGCGGCGAGCGTGCGTGCCGGGCGTCGCGAGCCAGGCGGGACTTTCGACACACGCCTACACGCCCGCCGCCCCCAGCAGCGTCCCCGCGGCATAGGTCACCGCCATCGCCACCGCTCCCCCGCCCATGTTGCGCAGCACCGCCGGACCCGGGGACGCCTCGCCGAGACGGGCGCTCCACCAGCCGGTCAGGGCGAGTGCCGCCATCACGGAGGCCACGGTGACGGCGAGCCGGAGCGAGGAGGGCGGCAGCACGATCGCCAGCAGGGGCAGCAGGGCGCCCACCGTGAACGCCAGGAAGCTCGCCCCCGCCGCGTGCCACGGGTTCGTCAGGTCGTCGGGGTCGATGCCCAGCTCGACCTCCGCGTGGGCGCGCAGCGCGTCGCGCTCGGTCAGCTGGAGGGCCGCCTCACGGGCGACCTCCTCGCTCAGCCCCTTGCCCTGCAACAGGCCCGTCAGTTCGAGCAGTTCGGCCTCGGGTGCCTCCTGGAGCTCCTGTTTCTCCGTGGCCAGTGCGGCCTTCTCCGAGTCGCGCTGGGTGGAGACCGAGACGTACTCGCCCGCCGCCATGGACATCGATCCGGCCAGCAGCCCGGCCAGCCCGGCGGTGAGGAGCGCGCCGCGGTCGCCGGTGGCTCCGGCGACGCCGACGACGAGGCCCGCGGTGGAGACCACACCGTCGTTGGCGCCGAGGACCGCGGCCCGGAGCCAGTTCAGCCGGGCGCCGAGTCCATTGCTGTGGGGTTCGTCGTGAACCTGTCCGTCCGTCACCCGGGGAGGGTCTCATCCACGGAGCCGCGGACCCGGGCCGACCCGCCCGGGGCGAGGGCCGCCGCGCGCGCCCGGGAGCGGGGCGCCGGTCGCCGGGACGGCCGAATAGGGAACTGTCAGTGGCGGCCCGTATTCTCTGTGACCATGCTCGACGACCGCCAGACCGCAGCGCCGTGGCCGACCGCCTACCCCCAGGGGTACGCGGTCGTCGATGTGGAGACCACCGGACTCGCCCGCGACGACCGGATAGTGTCCGCTGCCGTCTACCGCCTCGACGCCCAGGGCAACGTCGAGGACCACTGGTACACCCTGGTCAACCCGGAGCGGGACCCGGGCCCCGTCTGGATCCACGGGCTGACCAGCGAGGTGCTGGAGGGTGCGCCGCTCTTCCCCGAGGTCGCCGCCGCGCTCTCCGAACGGCTCGCGGACCGGGTGCTCGTGGCACACAACGCGGCCTTCGACTGGTCGATGCTCGCCCGGGAGTACGCCCGTGCGGCGGTGATCGCACCCGTCGAGCAGCGACTGTGCACGATCGCGCTCGCCAAGGAGCTGCGGCTGCCGCTGCCCAACCACAAACTGTCCTCGCTCGCCGCCCACTTCGGCGTCGTGCAGCAGCACGCCCACCACGCCCTGGACGACGCCCGGGTGCTGGCCGAGGCGTTCCGGCCGAGTCTGCACGCCGCCGCCCGCGACGGGGTGCGGCTGCCGCTGCTGGAGTGCCGGCCGCTGACCGAGTGGTCCGACTCCCCGGTCACCCCGCGGATCGGGTACCAGGCCTCGTACCAGCAGAACAGCTGGCGTCCCTCGCGGAAGCGGCCGGCCTGCCCGTATCCGAATCCGGGGCGGTACGAGAAGGACAAGCCGCTCAGGCAGGGCATGCGGGTGGCCTTCTCCGGGGACACCTCGATCGACCGCGAGCTGCTGGAGGACCGCGCCGTGGAGGCCGGGCTGCATGTGGCGACCAGTGTGTCCCGGCTGACCAGCCTGCTGGTCACCAACGATCCCGACGCGGCGACGTCCAAGACGCTGAAGGCGAAGTCGTTCGGCACACCGGTGCTGGAGGAGAGTGCCTTCACCCATCTGCTGCGGGACGTGGCCCCGGCGGACGCGCCCGCCGCCCCGCCCGCGGCGGGCCTCCCGTCACCGGCGCGCCCCGCTCCGGCGCCCGCACCGTCATCGGAGTGAACCGGGCGCGACTCGCCCGGGATCCGCTCGCCCACCGCCGCCCCGCGTCCCACCCTGTGGCGCATGGCACGTTGTGAGGTTTGCGGAAACGACTACGGCATGTCCTTCGAGGTGCACGCGCAGGGCGCGGTGCATGTCTTCGACTGCTTCTCCTGCGCCATTCACCGCATGGCGCCCATCTGTGAGCACTGCCGCGTCCAGGTCATCGGCCAGGGCGTGGAGGTCGACGGTCACTGGTACTGCGGCGGACACTGCGCCCGCGCCGAGGGGAAGGCGGGCATCGTGGACAAAGTGTGACGGAACATTCCGCCCCGGGACCTCGCCCGCCCCACCCCTGAGTGCCGCACCCCATGACCCCGGTTGTACGGTCATGGGGTGTACCGCTTCCTGTTGACCCGGCAGTGGGTGATTCTCACCCTCCTCACCCTCGTGCTGATTCCCACCATGGTCGAGCTGGGCTTCTGGCAGTTGCACCGGCACCAGCACCGGGTCGAGCAGAACGCCCTGATCTCGCGGAACCTCCAGGCCGATCCGGTACCCGTGGCGAGGATCACCTCCCCGGGGCACACCGTTCCGCGCGCCGACTACTGGCGCACCGTCACGGCCACGGGAACGTTCGATACCACGCACGAAGTGGTGGTGCGCCGCCGCACGTCGGACGACGACCGGATCGGTGTCCACGTCCTGACCCCGCTCGACCTCAAGGGCGGCGGCACCGTCCTGGTCAACCGCGGCTGGATCCCCGCCGCCCCCAGCCAGCAGACCTACCCGAAGGTTCCGGCCGCGCCGCACGGCGAGGTCACCGTCGTCGGCCGGCTCAAGGCCGACGAGACGACGGGCAGCAGCGGCATCAAGGACCTGGAGGGGCTGCCGGACCGCCAGGTGATGCTGATCAACAGCTCCCAGCAGTCCCAGCTGCTCTCCCGGCCGGTCCTGGGCGGATACATCGAGCAGACCGCGCCCGACGCGCCCGGCAACACCCCCGAGCAGATCGCCTCCCCCGACGACAGCTCCATCGGCCCGCACATGGCGTACGCCGTCCAGTGGTGGCTGTTCGCCGCCGGGGTACCGGTGGGCTGGGTGATTCTCGTACGCCGCGAGAAGCGCGACCGTCAGCAGGCGGCGGCCGAGGAAGCGGCGCGGGACGAGACGGCCGGACAGCCCGAGCCGGCGACCGCGTAGCACGCCGGGCCCGGTCCGGACGGCGGGCCCGGACGTACCTCCCTCGCGGGCCGCCCTGCTTAACGAGGCACGGGTGAGGGAACACGCCAGAACGTGACCCCACGCATCGAGGACTACGCCCTCATCGGCGATCTCCAGACTGCCGCGCTCGTCAGCAGGAACGGTTCCGTCGACTGGCTCTGCCTGCCCCGCTTCGACTCCGGCGCCTGCTTCGCGGCCCTGCTGGGGGACGAGGAGAACGGCCACTGGCGCATCGCGCCCCAGGGCACGGACACCACGGACACCTGCACCCGGCGCGGCTACGCGGGCAACTCGCTCGTCCTGGAGACGTACTGGGAGACCCGGACCGGCACGGTCAAGGTCATCGACTTCATGCCGCAGCGCGACAAGTCGCCCGACGTCATGCGGATCGTCGAAGGCATCAGCGGCAGCGTCGACATGAGTTCCGTCCTGCGGCTGCGCTTCGACTTCGGATCGGTCGTGCCCTGGATGCGCCGCTCGCACGGCCACCGGGTGGCGGTCGCGGGTCCCGATTCCGTCTGGCTGCGCAGCGATCCGCCGGTCAAGACGTGGGGGCAGCAGTTCAGCACCTGTTCCTCCTTCACCGTCGCGGAGGGCGAGAAGGTCGCCTTCGTCCTCACCTGGCACCCCTCGCACTCGCCGCGCCCGAAGCTGGTCGACCCGTACAAGGCGCTGAAGCACGCCCTGGCCGACTGGGAGAAGTGGGCGGCGAGATGCACGTACCGGGGCAAGCACCGCAACGCCGTGCTCCGCTCGCTGATCACCCTGAAGGCCCTCACCTACGGACCGACCGGCGGCATCGTGGCGGCCCCGACCACCTCGCTCCCGGAGGAGATCGGCGGCGTACGTAACTGGGACTACCGCTACTGCTGGCTGCGGGACGCCACCCTGACGCTCAACGCCCTGCTGTCGGCCGGCTACCTCAAGGAGGCGTCCGCCTGGCGGGACTGGCTGCTGCGGGCGGTCGCCGGTGATCCCGCCGACCTCCAGATCATGTACGGCCTGGCCGGCGAGCGCAGGCTCCCGGAGGCGGAGCTGCCGTGGCTGGCCGGATACGAGAACTCCCGGCCGGTCCGCTCCGGCAACGCCGCGGTCCGCCAGCGCCAGCTCGATGTGTACGGCGAGGTCATCGACTCGCTCCGGCTGGCCCGGGAGGCGGGCCTGGACGACAAGCCGCACGCCTGGAAACTCCAGCTCAGCCTGCTGGGCTTCCTGGAGTCCACCTGGCGCGAACCGGACGAGGGACTGTGGGAGATCCGGGGGGCACGCCGCCACTTCGTGCACTCCAAGGTGATGGCCTGGGTCGCCGCCGACCGCGCGGTGCGCACCCTGGAGGAGAACCCCACCCTGCCGGGCGACGCGGAGCGCTGGCGGGCGATGCGGTCGGCGGTGCACGCCGAGGTCTGCGCCAAGGGGTACGACCCCGAGCGGAACACCTTCACCCAGTCCTACGGTTCACGGGAGCTGGACGCCGCGACCCTGCTGATCCTCCGGACCGGTTTCCTGCCGCCGGACGACCCCCGGGTCATCGGCACCGTCGACGCGGTGCGCGACGAGCTGGGCAGCGACGGGCTGGTCCGCCGCTACAGCACCGACGGCACCGCGGTCGACGGCCTGCCGGGGGACGAGGGCGCCTTCATCGTCTGCTCGTTCTGGCTGGCCGACGCGCTCTTCCTGACGGGGCGGAAGGCCGAGGCCGAGGAGCTGTTCGAGCGGCTGCTGGCACTCCGCAACGATGTGGGGCTGCTGGCCGAGGAGTACGACCCGGTGGCAGGGCGCCAGCTGGGCAACTTCCCGCAGGCCTTCAGCCACATCGGGCTGGTGAACACCGCTGTCGCCCTCTCCACCGAGGACGCGGCAGGATAGGGCCATGGATCTTGGACTGAGGGACCGTGTGTACATCGTCACCGGCGCCACCCGCGGCCTGGGCAACGCCACGGCGCGCGCCCTGACCGGCGACGGCGCGAAGGTGATCATCAGCGGCCGGGACGAGAAGGCAGCCGTGGAGGCCGCCGCCGCGCTGGGGCCGGACGCGGTGGGGATCGCCGCCGACAACGCCGATCCGAGCGCGGCGCAGCACCTGGTGGACGCCGCGGTCGAACGGTTCGGACGGCTGGACGGCATCCTCATCAGCGTCGGCGGCCCGGCACCCGGCTTCGTCGCGGACAACACGGACGACCAGTGGCAGACGGCCTTCGAGTCGGTGTTCCTGGGTGCGGTACGGCTGGCCCGGACGGCGGCCGCCGTCCTCGGCGAGGGCGGTGTGATCGGTTTCGTGCTCTCCGGTTCGGTCCATGAGCCGATCCCCGGACTGACCATCTCCAACGGGCTGCGCCCCGGCCTGGCCGGCTTCGCCAAGTCCCTCGCCGACGAGCTGGGCCCGCGCGGCATCCGGGTCGTCGGGGTGCTGCCCGCCCGGATCGACACGGACCGGGTGCGCGAACTGGACGCCCTGTCCGGCGACGCGGAGGCCGCCCGCAGGGCCGGTGAGGCGCGCATCCCGCTGCGGCGCTACGGCACGCCGGACGAGTTCGGGAAGACCGCGGCCTTCCTGCTCTCCCCCGCCGCGTCGTATCTGACGGGCATCATGGTGCCGGTCGACGGAGGCTCGCGGCACGGCTTCTGAAGCCGGGGGTCCGTGAAGGGCCTCCTGGGGGTCGATGAAGGGGCGCGGGGGTCATGAAGGGGCGGCGGGGGGCCCGTTGAAGGGGCGCGGGGCCCGTGAAGCCGTCAGGAGACGCGTTCCGCGCGGTGCTTGACTGCCTTCAGCCGGACCTCGGCGGGCAGTTCGGCCAGCCCGGCCGAGTCCCGGGCGTGGGCCAGCGCCTCGTCGGCCAGACCCCGCAACGTCTGCTCGGGGGCGGCGTGCGGCTCCATCAGCAGCCGGATCCCGGCCCGTGGCGCGGAACGGCGGCCGCGCAGCGCGACCTGGGCGCGGGCCACCCCGTCCAGGGTGCCCGCCTCCTCGGAGAGGACGCCTTCCAGCGCCCGGCCCCGCAGCAGCGCCCCCTCGCCGTCACCGCTGTCGACCAGCACCTCGGCCAGCCGGCCGCGGCGCAGCTGGGCCAGCAGCCACCACAGAGCGAGGACGACCAGGACGGCGAGGACCGCGATGACGGTCGGCCACCACCAGCCGTCGTCCCGCCAGCGGTCCCGGTCGGCCTCGCTGAGCAGCACGTCGTGCTGTCCGTCCCACGGCCACCAGGAGGGCAGGGACGCGCCGAGGCCGACGGCCAGTACGGCGCCGCCGACGGCGATCAGCACCAGCCCGGCAAGACCCAGCAGTACCCGGTTGACGGTCCTGAGCACGCCGTTCACCCCTTCTTCGCCGGACGGCGGACATGGACGGACAGGCTCGGCGGCCTGGCCAGGCCCAGTTCCTTGATTCCCGCCCCCAGTGCGGTGTCCAGGTCGGCGCGTACGTCGTCGAGTTCCCGGAAGTGGGAGACCGCTCGCACGGCGGCCTTTCCGCGGCCCATCCGGACCCGCACGGACTGCACCCCGGACACCTCCACGGCCCGGTCGCGCAGTACGAGTGCCGCCGCGGTCCGGTCGAGCGCGGCCCGTACCTCCGCGCGGTCGCGGCGCATCGGCAGCAGATCGCGCAGTCCAGGGGTGAGGGCGAGCAGGATCAGCCAGAGGCCGATCGCGGCCGCGAGAGCGGCCCCGGCCAGGACCCAGACGTCGTCCAGCGGCCGCTCGGCCAGCTCGTCGGCGAGTGAGCGCCGCCACCGCATCGCCGGGTGGTCGGCCCGTACCGCGGCGATGTCGTAGAGCAGCAGACCGGCGCCGCCGAGGACCACCAGGGCGAGCAGCGCGGCGGGGACGCGGCGCGCGGACCAGAACCTGCCCGCCCGGCCGCCGCCCTTGCCCTGGGTGGGCACGGGGTCGTACGCGGCGGACGACGCGCTCTGGTCGAGTTCGAGCACATCCGACGCGCCCGGTCCGCCGGCCCGGGGCAGATGCTGGGTGCTGCCCGTCGGCTCCTGGGGCTCGGTCATCGGATCCTCCCCTGTGCCGCGGCGCCCGGTCCCGCGGGGTGCAGTTTTTCGACCCGCACCGCCACTTCGGGCACCTCCATGCCCGCCAATGTCCTTACCCGCTCCGCGACATGGCGACGCACCGCGCCGCACTGGCGGCCGATATCACTGGGATATCCGAGCTCCAGGGTGACCCGTACCCGGGCGCTGTCCCGGCGCACGGTGACCGTGGCGCGCGGCGAGGAACCTTCCTCGGGCGGCTCGTCGACCGCTTCTCCGGCCGCCTGTGCGGCGATCTTCGCGACGACCCGGTCGGCGATCCGGGTCTCCCCGCGCTCGGCGGCGGCGACCCGCCCGGTCACCGCCGTCACCGTCGCCGGTCGCCGCGCTCGCGACTCCGGAAGAAGTCGCCGGGCTCCAGGTCGCCGTCCAGGAAGCGGCCGACGACGAAGCCGACCGCCCCCAGGGCTGCCACCAGCAGAAAGGCCCCGAACCCGCCGAAGTACCCGGCGAAACCGAGCGCCATGCCGGCCAACAGACCGGCCACAGCCATGCTCATCGTGACTCCTCAACTGCCTTTCGGCGGAGACCTACTGGAGACGTGGCTCGGGCTCGGGCTCGTCGTCGTCCTCATCGGGCAGCTTGACGTCGCTCACCGCGATGTTGACCTCGACGACTTCGAGCCCGGTCATGCGCTCGACCGCCGCGACGACGTTCTCCCGTACATCGCGGGCGACATCGGAGATCGACACGCCGTAGTCGACGACGATCTCCAGGTCCAGCGCGGTCTGCGATTCGCCGACCTCGGCCTTGACCCCGCGGGTGACGGACTTGCCGCCGCCCGGGACCCGGTCGCGCACCGCGCCGAACGTCCGGGACAGCCCGCTGCCCATCGCGTGGACACCGACGACGTCACGTGCGGCCATTCCGGCGATCTTCTCGACCACACCGTCGGCGATGGTGGTGCGGCCTCGGGTGGCGGGGTCTCCCCCGCCTCGCTTGGTGAGCGGATTCCTGCCCCGGTCGTCACCGGCATCCTTGCCGGGGTTCTCGGGCCGGTTCCGCTGTGGGGTGTCAGTCATCGCCGCTCTTCCCTTCGGGGGCAGGGTTGGACTTCGCTGCCCACATTAGGTGCGCTTGCCCCGACTCGCGCCATGAATGCGGCAGGGTGGAGCAATGACAACGTCGCACAGCCCGCAGCAGGCCGACGGATGGACCGCGGCGGTACGGCAACGGCTCGGCCTCGGCCGGCTGCTCCCTCTGGGGGGTCCGGCCGAGGGGGCATGGATCGCGGAGCGGGCGGCGGCCTCGGTGCTGCGGAGCGCCGCGGCCGGCCCCGGCGCGGTCCTGGGCAGGCTCAGGATCGGCGCGGCGGCCCCGGACGGGCCGGGCCGCGATACGGCCGGGGCCCGGCCGGAAGCGGACGCGCCGCCCCCGGGATCACACGCGTCCCCCGCGGACGAGGCCGTTCCGGCGCCGCCGAGTGCGCTGCCGTCCGGGCCGCTGCGGATCGAGGCGGAGTTCTCGGCCTCCGCGGACCGGCCGTTGCCCGACACCGCCCACACCCTGCGCGCCGCACTGCTGACGGCGGCCTCCGCCCGGCTCGGCCTGGTGGTCAGTGAGGTGGACCTGCGGGTCACAGCGTTGCTGGAGGACGGTGCGCCCGACCGGGTGAGCGTCCCGGCGGACGAGGTGCGGGCCGCGAAGGCGGACGGGGCGGCGGCGGACGCGGCCGCCGCAGTGCCCGGTGTTGTCGCGCTGACCCGGGAGCTGGGAAGTGCGGTGCACAGCGGCGCGGATCATCTCCGGGTCGAGGTGGCGACGGCCGGGGACCACCGGGCCCTCGATGTGGCGCGGGCGGTGCGCACGGCGGTGGCCGCGGCCGTGGAGGGCCACCCGCCGGTCGCCGTACTGGTCACAGCCGTGGTGGAGCGGGACTGACCCAGGCACCTGCTGCGACCGGTGCCGGGACCGGGACCGGTGCCTGAGTCTGTCTCTGTGCCCGTCCCTGTCCCCGTGCCTGAGTCTGTCCCCGTGCCTGTCCCCGTGCCTGTCCCCGTGCCGGGTCAGTCGCCGAGGCCTGCCAGATCGCGCAGCCTGCGGCCCTGCGCGGCCCGCTCGGCCGTGCGCTGGTCCTCGTAACCGCGGGAGACGGCACCGCTCAGCAGGGCCTTGGTCTCGATGACGGCGTCACGCGGGGCGGCCAGCAGGGCGGCGGCGAGGTCGCGGGCGGCCGCGTCGAGCTGGTCGGCCGGGACGACGAGATTGGCGAGGCCGGTGCGCTCGGCCTCCTCGGCGTGCACGAAGCGCCCGGTGGCGCAGATTTCGAGCGCGCGGGCGTACCCCACGAGGCTCACCAGAGGGTGGGTGCCCGTGAGGTCGGGAACGAGACCGAGGCTGGTCTCACGCATGGCGAACTGCACGTCCTCGGCGGCGATCCGCAGGTCGCAGGCGAGGGCGAGCTGGAAGCCGGCACCGATGGCATGCCCCTGGACGGCCGCGATCGACACGATGTCGTTGCGGCGCCACCAGGTGAACGCCTCCTGGTACTCGGCGATGGTCGCGTCGAGCTCGTCCTCCGGGCCGCGCGCCATGTCGAGGAAGGACGGCTCACCGTCGAACCCTTCCGGGGTGAACGCCTGCCGGTCGAGGCCCGCGGAGAAGGACTTGCCCTCGCCGCGGAGCACCACGACCCGCACGTTGCCGGGGAGTACCCGTCCGGCCTCTGTCAACGCCCGCCACAGAGCGGGAGACTGAGCGTTGCGCTTGGCCGGGTTGGTGAGAGTCACCGTGGCAACCGCGTCATCGACGGTGAGCCGTACGCCATCCTTGTCGAGCACAGAGTCGAGCGAGGTCATGGGGCGCCTCCGGATCGGGTGCAGTCAGCACTCACAATTAAGTGACTGAACAGTAACCACCCGGTCGGCCGTACGACCGGCCGGGTGGCCACCACGTATTCCGGTGAGCCCCGAGGCCTGCCCCACGGCTGCCCCGACCGCTTTCGGCCCTCAGGCCGCAGCGGCCTTCTTGCCGCGCGTAGCTCCGCCGCGTCCCCGCAGCGTCACTCCGGACTCGCTGAGCATCCGGTGGACGAATCCGTAGGAGCGGCCGGTCTCTTCGGCCAACGCCCGGATGCTCGCACCGGAGTCGTACTTCTTCTTCAGGTCTGCCGCGAGCTTGTCGCGCGCGGCGCCGGTTACCCGGCTGCCCTTCTTCAGAGTCTCGGCCACCCGTGCCTCCTCATGGGAAGTGCGCTCTGGACTCTCATGATCACCCCTCCCGCGCTTCCTGGCCAGCCATTCGGCAAGGTCGGTGCGGGCGGATTCCCCGCCCCGGAGGCGGCCGACACAATCGGAATCACGAATTCCCTGCGGCTGTGGCGGCCTCTGGGAGCACCGCCCGAAAGAACTGCCAGGTCAGGGCCGTACGGGAAGATGAAGGTGAAATGGGTGCGCCCGGCAGCTATCTGCCGGGCGCCACGCCGGGGTATGAGACGCACTCACTCAGATGATGGATCACGCCTAGGCCGAATGATCTATCCCCGGCGGATCAGGCCAGGGCGACGAGGTCCCGGTAGTCCGCACCCCACAGGTCCTCGACCCCGTCCGGGAGCAGGATGATCCGTTCCGGCTGGAGCGCCTCGACCGCGCCCTCGTCGTGGGTGACGAGGACGACGGCGCCCTTGTACGTGCGCAGTGCGCCGAGGATCTCCTCGCGGCTGGCCGGGTCGAGGTTGTTCGTGGGCTCGTCGAGGAGCAGGACGTTGGCCGAGGAGACGACCAGGGTCGCGAGGGCGAGCCGGGTCTTCTCGCCACCGGAGAGCACCCCGGCGGGCTTGTCGACGTCGTCGCCGGAGAAGAGGAACGAGCCGAGGGTCTTGCGGACCTCGACCAGGTCGAGGTCCGGCGCGGCGGAGCGCATGTTCTCCAGGACGGTGCGCTCGGGGTCCAGGGTCTCGTGCTCCTGGGCGTAGTAGCCGAGCTTGAGGCCGTGGCCCTCGATGATCTCGCCGGTGTCGGGCTTCTCGGCACCGCCGAGGAGGCGCAGGAGCGTGGTCTTGCCCGCGCCGTTGAGTCCGAGGATGACGACGCGGGAGCCCTTGTCGATGGCGAGGTCGACGTCGGTGAAGATCTCCAGCGAGCCGTAGGACTTGGACAGGCCCTCCGCCATCAGCGGGGTCCTGCCGCACGGGGAGGGCTCGGGGAAGCGCAGCTTGGCGACCTTGTCGGAGACCCGGACGGCCTCCAGGCCGGACAGCAGGCGCTCGGCGCGCTTGGCCATGTTCTGGGCGGCGACGGTCTTGGTGGCCTTGGCGCGCATCTTGTCGGCCTGGGCGTTGAGGGTCGCGGCCTTCTTCTCGGCGTTCTGGCGCTCGCGCCTGCGGCGCTTCTCGTCGGCCTCGCGCTGCTGCTGGTAGAGCTTCCAGCCCATGTTGTAGATGTCGATCTGCGCACGGTTGGCGTCGAGGAGGAACACCTTGTTGACGACGGTCTCGACGAGCTCGACGTCGTGGGAGATCACGATGAAGCCGCCGCGGTAGGACTTGAGGTAGTCACGCAGCCAGACGACCGAGTCCGCGTCCAGGTGGTTGGTGGGCTCGTCGAGGAGCAGGGTGTCCGCGTCCGAGAAGAGGATGCGGGCGAGCTCCACACGGCGGCGCTGACCGCCGGAGAGCGTATGCAGCGGCTGGCCGAGCACCCGGTCGGGCAGGTTGAGCGCGGCGGCGATGGTGGCGGCCTCGGCCTCGGCGGCGTACCCGCCCTTGGTGAGGAACTCCGTCTCCAGGCGCTCGTACCGCTTCATCGCCTTCTCGCGGGTGGCGCCCTTGCCGTTCGCCATCCGGTCCTCGTTCTCGTGCATCCTGCGCAGGATCTCGTCGAGACCGCGGGCGGAGAGGATGCGGTCACGGGCGAGGATGTCGAGGTCGCCGGTGCGCGGGTCCTGCGGGAGGTAGCCGACCTCGCCGGACGTGGTGATGGTGCCGCCCGCGGGGGTGCCCTCGCCCGCGAGGCACTTGGTGAGGGTGGTCTTGCCCGCCCCGTTGCGGCCGACCAGGCCGATGCGGTCGCCCTTGGCGATACGGAAGGAGGCGGACTCGATGAGGATGCGGGCGCCGGCGCGCAGCTCGATGCCGGAAGCGGTGATCACGGGAAAAACTCCAGGGCAGTGATGGACGGCGGAGGGACGAGGGCGGAGGTCTCTCGACGCCGCTAATGCACAAGGAGAATGGCCATACGGCCCATTCTACTGGTGGTGTGCAACTGCTTTTCCGCGTGCTCGTGGGGACGAACCGCCCGGCGCCGGGCCCGGAACGGCACGGTCCTCGCCCGCCGGGGCCGGAGGTGGGGCATCCCGTCGGTTCGGCGACGCCACCTGCGCGGATGCCCTCCGGGAGGGCGTTGTCAGTGGTCGGTGGAAGACTGAGACGCAGATCACAACGATGCGGTGTGAACGGCAGAAGTGGGTGAGCGTGATGGCAGGCGTGGCGAACGGCGTACCGACGATCTATCCGACGATTCTGTACGACGACGCGAAGGCCGCGATCAGGACACTGACCCAGGGGCTCGGCTTCACCGAGGAAGCGGTGTACGAGGGGGAGAACGGCAGCGTGCTGCACGCCGAGCTGTCGTGCGGCAACGGCCGGGTGATGCTCGGCTCCAAGGGCCGCGAGGGCGTCTTCGCCAAGGCGATGGCGGGCGCGGGCCCGGCCGGAGTGTACGTGGTCGTGGACGAGGTGGACGAGCACCATGCGCGGGCGGTGGCGCACGGCGTGGAGATCCTGATGCCGCCCACGGACCAGGACTACGGCTCGCGGGACTACATGGCGCGCGACGGGGAGGGCAACATCTGGAGCTTCGGGACGTACGCCCCGGGATCCGCCGACTGACTCCTCGGACGCCGGGACGTCGGGGCGCAGGAGCGATGGGGCCCAGGAGCGGTAGGGCGCAGGAGCGGTAGGGCGCAGGAGCGGTGGGGTGCCGGCGCAGGACGTCGGGCGTACGGGGCCGGAGGCCGGGCGGGGGCTTGTGCGTCCCGAGCACCGGGTGCCCGGACTCCCTGACGCCCGGACTCCTTGACGCCTGGACTCGCTGATCGCCCGACGCCCGGACCGCTCTGGCGGCAGTGCGGTCCGGGCCTGCGGTCCGGGCCTGAGGACGGCGGGCGGGACCCTGCCCGGCCCGATGCGTCTACGCGCCGCCCGTGTGGACCTGGAAGGCCGCGCGGCGTACCGCCTTGGCCAGGGCCGGGTCGGGGTGGGCGGCGGCCAGGGCGACCAGGACCTGGACGGTGCGCGGGTGGCCGACGGCCCTGACCTCGTCGAGCAGGGCGGGGACGGTGCCCTGGACGGCGGAGTCGAGGTGGCGGACCAGCAGCCCGGTCTCCCCGTGGTCGGCGACGGCCGCCGCGGTGTCGACCCAGAGCCAGGTGGCTTCCTCCCGGCTCAGCACCTCCTGGGCGTCGTCCGGATCGGCGCCCTCGTACTCGGCGAGCCAGAGGAGCGCGTAGGGCCGCAGCGTCGGATCGGTGGCCACGGAGCGCACCACGGGCTCGGCGGGGGCGCCGACGACGCGGAGCGCCTCGAAGGCCAGGCCGCGCAGCAGCGCGTCCTCGCCGCGGGCGACGGCCAGCAGTTCGGTGACGGCGCTGCCGACCGGACGGGCGGCGAGCCAGGCCCGGTATTCGTCGCGGGCCGGTCCCGGGGTGAGCCGGGCGCAGCCGAGCAGCATGTCCGCGGCGGACTGCTCGATGTTCCCTGCGGGGCTCTGGGCGGCGACGCAGATCTGCTCCAGCTTCACCCAGACCGCCCAGTTGCCGAGCGGGGTCAGGGTGGCGTGCCCGGCGCCGAGGGTGAGGGCCCCGACCGCGGCCAGCCCCTCCAGCGCCCAGTCGAGCAGGAGCGCGTTGAGATCCGCTTCCTGTGCCGGGTCGGTGTGCTCGATGGCCGGGGCGCTCTGCGCGGGCGGCTGTTCGGGGCCGTAGGGCACCTCGCACCGCTCTTCGTGGAGCTCCGCGACGCGCTGGCCCAGGAGGTCCAGGAGTGCGGGCACGGTGACCGGGCCCGCCGAGAGCTGGAGGAGGGAGAGCACCTGGGGTACGGCCTCGACGGCCTCGGCGACGGCGGTGGCCTCGATGCCCTCGGGTGCGGCGTGGACGAGCGACCAGGCGTCGAAGAGCGCCACCCAGCCGCGGAGCACGGCGGAGTCGTCGCGGTCCCAGGCGCGCAGCCGCCAGCCGGGTCGTGCGGTGTCGCCGTGGAGTTCGACGAGTCCGGCCAGCCGGGCGCGGTCCCAGCCCGCGCGTACCTGGACCGGGGAGAGTTCCAGTGCGGCCGCCGCCCGTTCCAGGGCCTGGGCGGCGAGCGGGGCGGCGCCGGGGCTCGTGCCGTCGGCGGCCCAGTGGGCGATCCGTACGGAATCGGCGAGGACCGCCCTGGCCTGGCGGGCCAGTTCCGTCCGGGGCGGGGTGCCCTCGGGAGGCCGGGGAGCCGGCCTGGTGCGCCGGGTGGTCACGGCCTTGCGGGCGGTGGCAAGGGGTCGCGGGCGGACAAGTCGCAGCCTGGAGTCGCGCGGGGTACGGGACGTCACGGGGAGCAGTCTTGCCTCTGACGGCCCGAAAGCCCAAACGGAAGCCGGTTCACCGGTCCGTGCGGGCGCTCGTCGGCCCGCCGGCGGCCGGCCGGGTTCCGCTCATCGCCTCACATCAGGGGCGTGAGGAAGCGCCGCAGGGCCTCCTCGTACGGTGCTGGACCCGCGTTCCACATCGCCGCATGCGGAGCCTGCGGTACGGGGTGCAGGCTGACCAGGTCGGGGCGGCGCGCGGCGAGTTCGCGCGACGGCTGCCAGGGGGCCAGGGTGTCGTCCGGGCCGTGGAAGATCAGTGTCGGGGCACGCAGGGCGGCCGGCAGCGAGGTGTCCAGGAGCGGGGCGTCGCGCAGCCCGGTCTGTCCCTGGGCGGCCCGGACGGCGAGCGGCAGCAGGGCGGCCGGTACGCCGCGGGCCACGGCCAGGGCGCGCAGGGTGGCCTGCCAGTCCATGACCGGGGAGTCCAGGACGAGGCCGCTGACGCGGTCGCGGAGCGCGGAGTTGGCTGCGGCGTGCAGTGCCATCGTGGCGCCGGTCGACCAGCCGTGCAGCACGACGCTCCGGGCGCCGTAGCGCACGGCGTAGCGGATGGCGGCGTCCAGGTCGCGCCATTCGGACGCGCCGAGGTGGCCGAGGCCGTCGGTGGAGCGCGGGGCGCCCGCGTCGCCGCGGTAGGCCAGGTCGAGCACCGGCAGCCGCTGGGCGTGCAGGAAGGCCATCAGGTTCATGGGGTGTGCCCGGGTGGTGCCGAGGCCGTGCACGGTGATCACCCAGGTGTCGCGGGCGCCGGGGACGAACCAGGCGGGCAGGAGCCCGAGTTCGCCGGGGATCTCGACCTCCTTGTGGTCGAGGCCGAGGGCGCTGCCCGGGTCGCCGCTGTACAGCTCGGGGGTGATGCGGACCTTGGCGCCCGGTTCCAGGGCCCCGTGGCCGACCCGTTCCAGTCTGCGGACGACGGTGTCGGGGGCGTGCGGCGCCTGGTCGACGACCGGTCCGACGACGGCGTGGACACCGGGGCCGGTCAGCCCGTACGTACCGGGCCGGAGCGCGGCGAACGAGCGGGTCAGGGTGACCTGTCCGGCCGCCGTGGCGTGCACGGTGAGTCTGCGGTCGGCGGGGAGGGGACGGCCGGACGGCACCTTGAGGGCGGCGTCGCTGGCGTACCGGCCGGCCGCGACCGCAGCCGCGCCGACGCCGAGGATCGTGGTGACGGCCGCTGCCGTCGCTGTTGCCGGGCGCACTGCTTCAGTGTCGTGGCGGGCCCGGCCCGGTGCCAGCGGGCGGGGGCCGTCCGGTGCGGGGCCCGGCGGCGGGCGGGCGCGGCGTGGTCCGGTGCGGGCCCGGGAGGGTTCGGCGCCAGGCGGAGCGCGGCGTGGTCCGGTGCGGGCCGGGAGGGCCCGGCGCCGGGCGGGTTCGGCGTGGTCCGGTGCGGGCCCGGGAGGGTTCGGCGGCGGGCGGGCGCGGCGTGGTCCGGTGCGGGCCCGGGAGGGTTCGGCGGCGGGCGGGTTCGGCGTGGTCCGGTGCGGGCCGGGAGGGCCCGGCGCCGGGCGGGGCTCGGCGTGGTCCGGTGCGGGCCCGGGAGGGTCAGCCGGGCTGGCCGTACCCCTTCAGGGCCTCGGTCACCTCGCGCAGCTGGGCCGGGGAGAGCAGCGCCGGGCTGTGGCCCGGTACGGAGCTAGCGGTGAGCCAGAGCCTGCACAGCCATTCGAGCTGCGCGGTGCGGTCGTACGCCTGGTCGAGGCTGTCGCCGTAGGTGACGGTGCCGTGGTTCCGCAGGAGGCAGCCGGTGCGGTCGCGCAGGGCCGCGAGCATGTTGTCGGCCAGCTCCCGCGTTCCGTAGCGCGCGTAGGGAGCGGTGCGTACGGGGCCGCCGAGCATGGCCGCCGCGTAGTGCACCAGCGGGACCTCCTCGACCAGGGTGGAAACGGCGGTGGCGTGCACCGCGTGGGTGTGCACGACGGCTGCCGCGTCGCTGTTGCGGTAGACCGCCAGGTGGAGGGGGAGTTCGCTGGTCGGGGCGAGATCGCCGAGGACCCGGCGCCCTTCGAGGTCGACGCCGACCACGTCCTTCGGGCCGAGCCGGTCGTAGGGCACCCCGCTGGGGGTGACCAGGACGGTCCCGCCGACACGTGCCGAGACATTGCCCGAGGTCCCGACGACCAGCCCGTCGGCCGCGGACCGGCGAGCGGTGTCGACCACGCCCCGCCAGGCCCGTTCGATCGCTTCTTCCCGAGGCTGATCGCTCACGCTCATGCGGGGCACCCTAAGGGCTGCGCCGGGGCGGCGGGGGTGACACCGGACGCCGGGTGACCGGAATCTCTTCCGGGTGAAAAAACGCGTCCCCAAATGTTCGCCAAGGCCCGGCAAAGAGCAGTCCTCGCACCGCCCCAGGTGCATCGCCCCACCTCGTACGCAGACAAGCGGAGGGGATTCCATCCGCTTCGGGTCACCACAGCGCCCCGCCCAGTTCATCTTCCGTTCACCCAGGTTGCCTACGGTCCACGAGCCACTGACGTCGAACGATTGCCTGGGTAAATGGAACACATCACGCTGCTGCTCGCGATCGTGATCGTGACAGCTCTCGTGTTCGATTTCACGAACGGTTTCCACGACACCGCCAACGCGATGGCCACCACCATCTCGACCGGCGCCCTGAAGCCCAAGACAGCGGTGGCGATGTCCGCCGTTCTCAACCTGATCGGCGCGTTCCTGTCGGTGGAGGTCGCCAAGACGATCTCCGGCGGGATCGTCAACGAGGACGGCCTCAGAACCGAGGTCATCTTCGCGGCGCTCGTCGGCGCCATCCTGTGGAATCTGCTGACCTGGCTGGTCGGCCTGCCCTCCAGTTCCTCGCACGCCCTGTTCGGCGGCCTCATCGGCGCCGCGGTCATGTCGGCGGGCTGGTCCTCGATCAATGGCGGCACCGTCGTCACCAAGGTGCTGCTGCCCGCCATCGCCGCGCCGGTCGTCGCCGGTCTCGCCGCGCTGCTGGCCACGAAGCTGACGTACCGCATCGGGCGCAAGGTCACCGATGAGGGACAGCTGAAGTCGACCGCCAAGGGCTACCGGGCCGGGCAGATCGCCTCGGCCGGTCTCGTCTCGCTCGCCCACGGCACCAACGACGCGCAGAAGACGATGGGCATCATCACCCTGGCCCTGGTCACCGGCGGCGTCCTCGCCCCCGGCTCCAACCCGCCGGTCTGGGTCATCGTCTCCGCCGGTGTCGCCATCGCCCTGGGCACGTACCTCGGCGGCTGGCGCATCATCCGCACCATGGGCAGCGGCCTGACCGACCTCAAGCCGCCGCAGGGCTTCGCCGCCCAGACCAGTGCGGCCACCGTCATCCTGGCCTCCTCCCACCTCGGCTTCTCGCTCTCCACCACCCAGTCCTGCTCCGGCGCCGTGATGGGCGCGGGCCTCGGCCGTCAGGGGGGCGTGGTCCGCTGGTCCACGGCCACCCGGATGTTCGTCGCCTGGGGACTGACCCTGCCGGCCGCGGGCCTGGTCGGCGCGGGCGCGGAGTTCCTGACCAAGCAGGGCGGCTGGGGCGTCGGCGTCGTCGCCGTCCTGCTCGTCGCGGGCTCCGGCGCCATCTGGCTGCTGTCGCGCCGCAAGCCGGTCGACCACACCAACGTCACCGGCGGCGGCCCGGAGGACGAGCCCGCGGGCGTCGTCACCACGGCCATCGCCGCCGTCACCCCGCCGCCCGTCGGCACCACGGGTCCCGACCTCACGTCCACCATCCCGGCTCCGGCCGGTACGCCCGCCGATCCGGCGCGGCCCGCCACGGTGTAAGGACAGATCCGTATGAACATCGACTGGGCAGCTCTCGCCTCCGTCTTCGGCGTCAGCCTCGTGGTCACCGTGGCGCTGGTCGGCCTCTTCACCCTCGGCATCGTCGGCCTCTCCAAGCAGGCGTCGACGGCGCGGAACGGCGCCTCCGGCGGCTCGTTCACCCCGGCCCGCGCCGGCGCGTACCTCTGCTTCGCGCTGTGCGCGGCGGCGGTCACGTACGGGATCTATCTGATCGTCGCCTGACCGGAACACCGCACCTCCACCGGGCCGGACACACACTGTGTGTCCGGCCCGGTGTGCGTCTGCGCACACTGCGGCTCCGCAGGTCAACGGCAAGTTGACGGGCGTTCTCACAGCGTGGTGGACTGCCGGAGCCGTTTACGGCGACAGCAGAGGAAGCCGGTGCGAATCCGGCGCGGTCCCGCCACTGTCACCGGGGAGCAGTCCCCCATCGGAAGTCACGGTCCGCCCACGCGGACTGGAAGGCCGGGGGAACTGCGGATCCGGAAGCCAGGAGACTCTCGTCGCCGGTCACGTCGAACCAGGGCGCGGACCCTGAGTGAGGACATACGCCATGCCTGGCTGCCGTGCGCCGGAACCTGTGTCACCCCTTGCGGGAATCTCCCGTACCCCGGCCGGCTGAGCCATGCGTGCCGACCGCATCTTCGCGTACGGCGCCACGGCCGGCCTGATCGCCGACTCCCTGCTCGGTGACCCCCGCCGGGGACATCCCGTGGCCGGGTTCGGCCGGGCCGCGGCAAGGGCCGAACGCCTGCTCTGGCGCGACCACCGCGGGTGGGGCGCCCTGCACACCCTCGTCTGCGCCGGCGGCGCCGTGGGGGCCGCCGCGCTGGCCGCCCGCGCCGTACGGGACCGCCCCGCCCTGGCCGTCGCGCTGACCGCCGCCACCACCTGGTCCGTGATCGGCGGTACGTCGCTGGGCCGTGAGGCGCGCGCCGTCTCCGGTGCGCTCGCCGCCGGGGACCTCGACGTGGCCCGGGAACGGCTGCCCCATCTGTGCGGCCGCGACCCCCACTCGCTGGACGGGCAGCAGATCGCCCGCGCCGTGGTCGAGTCCGTCGCCGAGAACACCTCGGACGCCGTCGTCGGCGCCCTCGTCTGGGGCGCTCTGGGCGGGGTCCCCGGGCTCGTCGGCTTCCGGGCCGTCAACACGCTGGACGCCATGGTCGGCCACAGGTCGCCCCGCTACCGGCGTTACGGCTGGGCCTCGGCCCGCCTGGACGACCTGGCGGGCGGGCCGGGAGCCCGGCTGACGGCCGCGCTGGCCGTGGTGGCCGGAGGACGGCCCCGTGCGGCCGTACGGGCCTGGCGGGCCGACGCGGGCAGCCATCCGAGCCCCAACGCGGGGCCGGTGGAGGCCGCGTTCGCGGGGGCGCTCGGCGTACGGCTCGGCGGGACCCTGGCGTACGCCGGGCGGGTCGAGCACCGGCCCGTGCTCAACGGGGCGGCCGGCCGGGCCGTGGAGAGCGCCGACATCGAACGGGCGGTACGGCTGTCGCGCCGGGTGGGCGCGCTGGCCCTGGGCGTATGCGTGGCGGGCCGGCTGCTCGCGGGACGGAGAGCGAAATGAGCGGCGGACTCCTGGTCGCCGGGACCACCTCGGACGCGGGCAAGAGCGTCGTCACGGCAGGGATCTGCCGGTGGCTCGTGCGCCGGGGCGTGAAGGTCGCGCCGTTCAAGGCGCAGAACATGTCGCTCAACTCGTTCGTCACCCGCGAGGGCGCGGAGATCGGGCGCGCCCAGGCGATGCAGGCCCAGGCCGCCCGGGTCGAGCCGTCCGCGCTGATGAACCCGGTGCTGCTCAAGCCCGGCGGCGACCGCTCCAGCCAGGTCGTCCTGATGGGGAAGCCGGTCGGTGAGATGAGCGCCCGCGGCTACCACGGGGGACGGCAGGAAGCCCTCCTCGGGACGGTCGTGGACTGCCTGGAGCAGCTTCGGGGCACGTATGACGCCGTGATCTGCGAGGGGGCGGGCAGTCCTGCCGAGATCAATCTGCGGCGCACCGACATCGTGAACATGGGCATAGCCCGCGCCGCGCGGTTCCCCGTGCTGGTCGTCGGCGACATCGACCGCGGCGGCGTCTTCGCCTCGTTCTTCGGTACGACGGCGCTGCTGAGCGCCGAGGACCAGTCACTGGTCGCCGGCTATCTCGTCAACAAGTTCCGCGGCGATGTCTCGCTGCTGGAGCCGGGCCTGGACATGCTGTACGGGCTGACGGGGCGGCGGACCTACGGGGTGCTGCCGTTCGCGCACGGGCTGGGCATCGACGAGGAGGACGGCCTGCGCGTCTCGATGCGCGGAGCCGTACGGGAGTCGGTCGTCGCGCCGCCGCACGGCGAGGACGTGCTGCGGGTGGCGGTGTGTGCCGTACCGCTGATGTCGAACTTCACCGATGTGGACGCGCTGGCCGCCGAGCCGGGCGTGGTGGTGCGGTTCGTGGACCGGGCGGAGGAGCTGGCCGACGCGGACCTGGTGATCGTGCCCGGCACGCGCGGCACCGTGCGGGCACTGGCGTGGCTGCGCGAGCGGGGTCTCGCCGACGCGCTGGTGCGGCGGGCGGCCGAGGGACGGCCGGTGCTCGGCATCTGCGGCGGGTTCCAGGTGCTCGGGGAGCGGATCGAGGACGCGGTGGAGTCGCGGGCCGGGGTGGTCGACGGGCTGGGACTGCTGCCGGTACGCATCCGGTTCGAGCGGGCCAAGACGCTCGCCCGGCCGGCCGGTACGGCGCTCGGCGAGCCGGTGGAGGGATACGAGATCCACCACGGGGTCGCCGATGTGCGCGGCGGTGAGCCGTTCCTGGACGGCTGCCGGGTGGGTGCCGTGTGGGGGACGCACTGGCACGGGTCGCTGGAGAGCGACGCGTTCCGGCGGCGGTTCCTCGCGGAGGTCGCACGGGCGGCGGGCCGGCGGTTCGTCGCCGCGCCGGACACGAGTTTCGGGGTGCTGCGGGAGGAGCAGCTGGACCGGCTCGGGGATCTGGTGGAGGAACACGCGGACACGGACGCGCTGTGGCGGCTGATCGAGGGCGGCGCGCCCGCGGGACTGCCGTTCATCGCCCCGGGGGCACCGGGGGTGGCGGCACCGCGGGCGGGGGCGCCCGGAGTGGGCGGGGGCGCGTCCGCGGGCGCACGGGACGCGGGAGCGCCGGACGGGCCCGGTACGGCCCGGAACGCGGTGCGCGGGCCCGACGGGCCCGGAGCGCCGGACGGGCCCGGAGCGGCCCTTGAAGTGTCGGATGTCAACAAGGAGGCCCTGTGAGTACGCCGTATCCCTTCACCGCGATCGTCGGGCAGGACGATCTTCGGCTCGGACTGCTGCTGAACGCCGTCAGTCCGGCTGTCGGCGGGGTGCTCGTACGGGGCGAGAAGGGAACCGCCAAGTCCACCGCCGTGCGGGCGCTCGCCGCGCTCATGCCGGAGGTCTCCGTGGTGCCCGGGTGCCGCTTCTCGTGCGACCCGGGGGCGCCCGATCCGGCGTGTCCCGACGGGCCCCACGGGGACGGGACGGGCGTGTCGCGGGCCGCGCGGACCGTGGAGCTGCCGGTCGGCGCGTCCGAGGACCGGCTCGTCGGCGCGCTGGACATCGAACGGGCGCTCTCGGAGGGCGTGAAGGCGTTCGAGCCGGGGCTGCTGGCGGACGCGCATCGCGGGATCCTGTACGTGGACGAGGTCAACCTGCTCCACGACCATCTGGTGGACCTGCTGCTGGACGCGGCGGCGATGGGGGCCTCGTACGTCGAGCGCGAGGGCGTCTCCGTACGGCACGCCGCGCGTTTCCTGCTGGTCGGCACGATGAACCCCGAAGAGGGCGAGCTGCGGCCCCAGTTGCTGGACCGGTTCGGGCTCACGGTCGAGGTGGCCGCGTCCCGTGACACCGATCAGCGGGTCGAGGTCGTGCGGCGCAGGCTCGCCCACGACGACGACCCGGTCGCGTTCGCCGCCCGGTGGGCCGAGGAGGAGGCCGCCCTCCGGGACCGGATCACCGCCGCGCGCGCCCTGCTCCCCCGGGTCGTCCTGGGCGACGGCGTGTTGCGGCAGATCGCGGCGACCTGCGCGGCCTTCGAGGTCGACGGCATGCGCGCCGACATCGTGATGGCGCGTACGGCGACCGCCCTGGCCGCCTGGGCGGGGCGCGAGGAGGTGCTCGCCGAGGACGTGCGGCAGGCCGCGCTCCTGGCGCTCCCGCACCGGCGTCGCCGCAACCCGTTCGACGCGCCCGGCCTCGACGAGGACAAGCTGGACGACACGCTCCAGGAGGCCGCCGGGGACGAGGCGGGCGGCGAGGGCGGCAACGACCCGGATCCCGACGGTCCGCACCCGGACGGCCCCGGTGACGGGGGCGGGGGCGACGACGGCGGCGGGGGTGGCGGGGTGCCGCCGCAGGCCGACGGCAGCGGTACGACGGGACCTGCCCAGGAGGGCAGCACCGACGCGCCCGGCCGCTCCGCCGGTGCGGAGCAGCAGCCCGTGGCCTCGGCCGAGCCGTTCCGGACGAGGATGCTGAGCGTGCCGGGTCTCGGCGAGGGCGCCGCGGGGCGGCGCTCCCGGGCCCGTACCGAGCACGGCCGTACGACCGGGTCGCGACGCCCGCAGGGTGCCCTGACGAAGCTGCACCTGTCGGCGACCGTGCAGGCCGCGGCGCCGCACCAGCACGCCCGCGGGCGGTCCGGGCGGGGCCTCGTCGTCCGCCGGGACGATCTGCGGCAGGCGACGCGGGAGGGGCGCGAGGGCAATCTGGTGCTCTTCGTCGTGGACGCCTCCGGTTCGATGGCCGCCCGGCAGCGGATGAGCGCGGTGAAGGGTGCGGTGCTGTCGCTGCTGCTGGACGCGTACCAGCGGCGCGACAAGGTCGGCCTGGTCACCTTCCGGGGCAAGGACGCCGAGGTGGCGCTGCCGCCGACCTCGTCGGTGGACGCGGCGGCGGCACGGCTGGAATCGCTGCCGACCGGGGGGCGTACGCCGCTGGCCGCCGGACTGCTGAAGGCCCATGACGTCCTGCGGGTGGAGCGGCTGCGTGATCCGTCGCGGCGGCCGCTGCTCGTCGTGGTGACGGACGGCCGGGCGACCGGCGGTCCCGAACCGGTGGCGCTGGCCGGGCGGGCGGGGCGTCTGCACCGCTCCGAGGGCACCGCGTCCGTCGTCGTGGACTGCGAGTCGGGGATCGTACGCCTCGGGCTCGCCGCACAACTCGCCCGGGATCTGGGAGGTACCGCCGTCACGCTCGACGAGCTGCGGGCCGACTCGATCGCCGGGCTCGTCAAGGACGTCACCACAGCCGGGAGGGCCGCGTAATGCCACAGGGACAGCCGACATCGGTACCGGACGACGGGCTCACCACCCGTCAGCGGCGCAACCGCCCGCTTCTCTTCGTCCACACGGGCATCGGCAAGGGGAAGTCGACGGCGGCGTTCGGTCTCGCGCTGCGGGCCTGGAACCAGGGCTGGCCGATCGGGGTGTTCCAGTTCGTGAAGTCGGCGAAGTGGAAGGTCGGCGAGGAGAACGCGCTGAAGGTCCTGGGGGCCAGCGGCGAGGGCGGCACCGTGGCCTGGCACAAGATGGGCGAGGGCTGGTCGTGGGTGCAGCGCGACAACCAGCTGGACAACGAGGAGAAGGCCCGTGAGGGCTGGGAGCAGGTCAAGCGCGACCTGGCGGCCGAGACGTACAAGCTGTATGTCCTGGACGAGTTCGCCTATCCGATGCACTGGGGCTGGATCGACACCGACGAGGTCGTCGAGGTGATGCGGAACCGTCCCGGCACCCAGCATGTGGTGATCACCGGGCGCAACGCTCCGGACCAGCTGATCGAGGCCGCCGACCTGGTGACCGACATGTCGAAGGTCAAGCACCCGATGGACGCCGGGCAGAAGGGCCAGAGGGGCATCGAGTGGTGAGTGTTCCCCGTCTGGTCATCGCCGCTCCGGCGTCCGGCAGCGGCAAGACCACGGTCGCCACGGGTCTGATGGCGGCGTTCGCCGCGCGCGGGCTCGCCGTGTCCCCGCACAAGGTGGGCCCGGACTACATCGATCCGGGCTACCACGCGCTGGCGACGGGACGGCCCGGCCGCAATCTCGACGCGTACATGTGCGGGACGGATCTGATCGCCCCGCTGTTCGCGCACGGGGCGGACGGCTGCGACCTCGCCGTCGTCGAGGGCGTCATGGGGCTGTACGACGGTGCCTCGGGGCAGGGGGAACTGGCCTCCACGGCTCAGGTCGCCAAGCTGCTGCGGGCGCCCGTCGTGCTGGTCGTCGACGCCTCCTCGCAGTCCCGTTCCGTCGCGGCCCTGGTGCACGGGTTCGCGTCCTGGGACCCCCTGGTGCGGATAGGCGGCGTGATCCTGAACAAGGTGGCCTCCGACCGGCACGAGGCGCTGCTGCGCGACGCGCTGGACGAGTCGGGCCTGCCGGTGCTCGGGGTGCTGCGGCGGGCCTCGCGGCTCGCGACGCCCTCGCGCCATCTGGGCCTGGTGCCGGTGGCCGAGCGGCAGACCGATGCCGTCGAGGCCGTGGCGGCGATGGGCGACCGGGTGCGCGCGGGGTGCGATCTCGACGCGCTGATGGCGCTGGCCCGGACGGCTCCCCCGCTGCCGGACGAGGCGTGGGAGCCCGAGCGCCACCCGGCGCCCGGGACCCGGCCGGTGGTGGCCGTGGCGGGCGGGGCGGCGTTCACCTTCGCGTACGCGGAACACGCCGAGCTGCTGGCGGCTGCGGGCGCGGAGGTCGCGGTCTTCGACCCGCTGCGCGACGAGAAGCTCCCGGCGGGCACGGCGGGGCTCGTGATCGGCGGCGGGTTCCCGGAGATGTACGCCCCCGAGCTGTCGGCCAACGAGCCGCTGCGCGGGGCGGTGACCCGGCTGGCGCTGAGCGGTGCGCCGGTGGCCGCGGAGTGCGCGGGGCTGCTGTATCTGGCGCGCGAGCTGGACGGGCGCCCGATGTGCGGGGTGCTGGACGCCGAGGCCCGGATGTCGGAGCGGCTGACGCTGGGCTACCGGGAGGCGGTGGCGGTCTCCGACAGTTCGCTGGCGGTGGCGGGGACCCGGCTGCGCGGTCATGAGTTCCACCGGACCGTGCTGGAGCCGGGCGCCGGGCCGGTGCCCGCGTGGGGCATGCATCAGCCGGAGCGGCGGGTGGAGGGCTTCGTGCAGCGGGGCGTGCACGCGAGCTATCTGCACACGCACTGGGCGTCCTCGCCCGGGGTGGCACGGCGCTTCGTCGAGCGGTGCGCCGCGTCCTCCGGGGGATGAGGAACCGGCCGGTGAGCCGCCGTCGGGTGGGAGGCCCGGCGGGTACGGCCTACTCGGCGATGCCCACCACCAGCCAGATGAAGCCCACTCCCCCGACCGTGCAGAGCAATGTGGACCGGGCGGGATGGTCGTGGTGTGCCTCGGGCAGAATCTCTGCGGCGGCCAGGTAGAGCAGTACGCCGCCGAAGAAGCCGAGATAACAGCCGAGCAGTTCCTCCGGAAGGGTGAACAGGAGTGTCGTCGCGGCGCCCACGATCGGAGCCACGGCGTCCGCGAACAGCATGAGGAGCGCCTTGCGGCGGGCGTTCCCGTAGAGACTGGTGATGGTGTACGTGTTGAATCCGTCGGCGAAGTCATGACTGATCACGGCCAGCGCGACCGCCGCGCCCATGCCCCCGCCGATCTGGAACGCGGCGCCGAGCGCGACTCCGTCCATCAGGCTGTGGCCGACCATCGCGGCCGCCGCCGTCAGCCCCACCTGCGGCACCCGTTCCTCGCCCGCCCCGTGTGCCGCCTGGCGTACGGCGAGCAGCCGCTCCACCAGATGGGCCACCAGGAACCCGCCCACGAACAGCAGCAGGGCGGCGGGGACGCCGAAGACCGGCCCGCCCGCCGCCTCGACCGCCTCCGGCAGGAGGTCGAGGCCGACCACACCGAGCATCAGCCCGCCCGCGAAGCCGAGCACCAGGTGACGGCGGTCGGTCACCCGTTGAGCGACCCAGCCGCCGGCCAGAGTCATCAGGAACGCGCCGAGCGCGACGAACACCGCCATGGGCCCTTGCTAGCCGATTGACCCCCGTTCCCGCATCTCAGGCCGCCCTTACCGGCTCCGGCCCATCACCCCTCGCCGGCCGCCCACCCGTCCCGCCTTCCCCCCGCAACACCCGGCCCCCGGGCCGGCGTACGAAAGGACTCCGCCCATGCACGGAGCAGCCGCCGGCCCCTGCCCGGTCCCCCTCACCGGAACGCTCGTCGTCGGGGTCGGCGCCCGTCGTGGCGCACCGCTCGACGAGGTGCTGGGCCTGATCGAGAAAACGCTGCTGGCGGCGGGGCTGCGGGCGGCCGACGTCGTGGAACTGGCCACCGTCGAGGCCAAGGCCGCCGAACCCGGGATCGTGGGGGCCGCGGCGCGGCTGGGAGTACCGGTGCGGACGCATACGGCCGAGGCGCTGGCCGGGGTCCTCGTTCCGAACCCCTCGGGCGCGCCGGGGGCGGCCGTGGGGACTCCCTCGGTCGCGGAGGCCGCCGCGCTGATCGACGCGGACGAACTGCTGGTCGCCAAGACCCGGTCGGCGCGCGGGACGGCTCCGAAGGGGGCCGTGACCTGTGCGGTGGCCCGTCGGATTCCGGCCACCCTTGCGACCCCTGACCGGAAAAGTTCCACCCCGCCGGTGACGGACGGGACGGGCGCCTTCACCATGGCAGCCATGAATCCCCCCACGAAGTCAGTCCCGAGCACCGAGCCGGATCTCCGGCACCACGGTGACGCGGAGGTGCGCGACCGGAATCTGACCGATCTCGCCGTCAACGTACGTACCCATACGCCGCCGGACTGGCTGCGGCAGCGGATAGCGGCCTCGCTCGTGTCGCTGGCGTCTTATCCGGACGGGGCCGCGGCGCGGGCCGCGGTGGCCGGACGGCACGGGCTCCCGGTGGAACGGGTGCTCCTGACGGCGGGCGCGGCGGAGGCGTTCGTGCTGATCGCCCGCGCGCTGCCGGCGGCGTGTCCGGTCGTCGTGCATCCGCAGTTCACCGAACCGGAGGCGGCGCTGCGGGCGGCCGGTCATGAGGTGGGGCGGGTGCTGCTGCGCGCCGAGGACGGCTTCCGGCTGGATCCGGCGGCGGTGCCCGAGGAGGCGGATCTGGTGGTGGTCGGCAATCCGACCAACCCGACGTCCGTGCTCCACCCGGCGGCCGTCCTGGAGCGTCTGGCGCGCCCCGGGCGGACGCTGGTGGTCGACGAGGCGTTCATGGACGCGGTCCCCGGCGAGCGGGAGGCGCTGTGCGGGCGTACGGACATCCCCGGGCTCGTCGTCCTGCGCAGCCTCACCAAGACCTGGGGGCTGGCGGGGCTGCGGATCGGCTATGTGCTGGCCGACCCGGCCACCATCGCGCTGCTGGCCGACGCACAGCCCCTGTGGCCGGTGTCGTCCCCGGCGCTGGCGGCGGCCGAGGCCTGCATGGAGCCGCGGGCGCTGGTGGAGGCGGCCGGGGCGGCGGACCGGATCGCGGTGGACCGGGCCCATCTGCTGGCCGGGCTGGCGGAGTTCGGCGAGGTACGGGCGGTCGAGCCCGCCGAGGGGTCGTTCGTCCTGCTGCGACTGGAGCGGGCGGCCGAGGTACGGGAGCGGCTGAGGCTGCTGGGCTTCGCGGCACGGCGCGGGGACACGTTCCCCGGCCTCGGGCCGGAGTGGCTGCGGCTGGCCGTACGCGACCGGGTGACGACCAACCGCTTCCTCCAGGCCTTCGATCAGGCGCTTCAGGCCCTGCCCGCGAGACCTCTGTCCTGAGGGCTCCCAGGGCCGGGCCGTAGGTCCGCCCCGAAGGGCGGCGTCCCTCCCCAGGAAACGCCGCCCTCAAGCCCCCCGTCCCTCAGGCCCCCGTCCTCTCAGGCCCCGGCCCCTCGGACCCCGCCCCCTTCGGGTCGGATGCCTTCGGGTCGGACGCCCTGCGGTCGGGTCAGCTCTGGGCGCGCCTGCGGGCCATCACCGTCGCTCCCGCGCCGACCGCCAGCAGCAGTGCCGCGCCGCCCGCGATGTACGGGGTGGCGGAGCTGCCTCCGGTCTCGGCGAGGTTCTCCGTCGCCGGGGCCTTCCCCGAGCCCGTCTGGGTCTTCACGTCCGGGCCGCCGTCCCCCTTGCCGCCCGTCGAACCGCCGTCCGTCGAGCCACCGCTGCCGGACGCGCCACCGTCGCTCGAACCACCGTCGCTCGAACCGCCGCTGCTGGAGCCGCCGCTGCCGCTGGAGCCGCCGTCGGTGCCTCCCGGGTCGGTCGCCTTCGGTGTCTCGCAGGTCGCTTCGGCCAGCGTGACATCTCCCTGCACATCGGCGACGTTGAGCTTGAGCGGATTCACGGACACCCTGAGCTGCAGCGCAGCCGCGGCCGCGGTCCGCGAGGTGGTGCTGGTCTTCGACAGGTCCAGGGTCACCTCACCGACGCCCGGCACCTCCACCCGGGTCGTCCCGCCCGCGGTGAGCGTGACCTTCGTACCCAGGACCGACACATGGCCCAGCACGTTCGACTCCGCGACCGGCTTCCTGCCCACCTCGCAGACCGCCTTGGAGGTGACCTTCTCGACCTCGATGAGCGGGAGCAGCGGCAGTCCGGGCAGATGGACGGCGGCCTTCGCCAGATTGGTGTATCCCTGCGCCTTGTGCTTGCCCACGGTGGCCTCGGCCGTGGCCACATCGGCGCGCAGCACGCTGAACGGCTGTCCGTGGTCCACGCCGTCGAGCCGCACACTGAGGGCGGTCTTCTTCGCGCTGGCGGGCGCCTGTACCTCGTTGAGCGTGGCCTTGAGCGGAACCTCGATCGTCTTGTTCAGGAGTGAGACGTTCAGTGCGGTACGGAGCACGACCGCGCTCGCCCTGCCCTCGCCGGTGGCCGTGGCCGTCGCGGTGGCTGCCTGCGCGGGGACGGCGGCGAGCAGGGCGACGGGAGCCGCGGCGACCGCCAGGGCGGCGAGACGGAAGGTGTTGCTGTTCAAGATGGTGGAACCCCCACAAGAGACATGGAGCCACCGGCGCCGTCCAATGGGGGACATCGCGGGCGCCGGTGGCCTCGACTCCGTGAATCTTTACGCACGGAGGGTGAACTCGCGGATACCTGCGGTGAGTTCACCCCAAAGAGGGGTTTTAGCGTGCGTATTCGAATCTTTCGGCACGTGCGTTCCTTCACGTCACCCGTTTCACCGCGTGCGAGCGGCACGGGTGTTGACCGTTCCGGGGTGCGCGCAGAAGTGCGTAAACGAGCCAAGCACCCCTGCGGTCACTGCCTGTCAACGCGACGCCCGCACACCAGGGCGCCCGCACCCCCGTGTGCCGGCACCCCGCCCCCGGACGGTCAGCCGATCACGCGCCCGTTCAGCACGACGTGACGCGGCGCCGCCAGTACCCGTACGTCCGCGCGCGGATCCTCGTCGTAGACGACCAGATCCGCCGGGGCGCCCGCTTCGAGGACCGGCCGCCCCAGCCAGCGCCGGGCGCCCCAGGCCGTCGCGGCGAGGGCCTCCCGGGGCGGGATGCCCGCCTTCACCAGCTCGGCGACCTCGGCCGCCACCAGACCGTGGGCCAGCGAGCCGCCCGCGTCGGTGCCGACGTAGACCGGGATCCCGGCGTCGTACGCGGCGCGGACGGTGTCGTAGCGGCGCTCGTACAGCTGCCGCATATGCGCCGACCAGCGCGGGAACTTGGCCTCGCCGCCCGCCGCGAGATCGGGGAACGTGGCGATGTTGACCAGCGTCGGGACGATCGCGACACCGCGCTCGGCGAACAGTGGAATGGTGTCCTCGGTCAGGCCGGTCGCATGCTCGATACAGTCGATACCGGCCTCCACGAGATCGCGCAGCGCCTCCTCGGCGAAGCAGTGCGCGGTGACGCGGGCGCCCAGCCGGTGCGCCTCGGCGATCGCCGCCTCGACCTCGCCGCGCGGCCAGCAGGCGGTCAGATCACCGGCGTCCCGGTCGATCCAGTCGCCGACCAGCTTCACCCAGCCGTCCCCGCGCCGGGCCTCCCGCGCCACGTACGCGACCAGGTCGCCGGGCTCGATCTCATGGGCGTAGTTGCGGATGTACCTGCGGGTCCTGGCGATGTGCCGGCCCGCCCTGATGATCTTCGGCAGGTCCTCGCGGTCGTCGATCCACCGGGTGTCGGAGGGCGACCCGGCGTCCCGGATCAGCAGCGTGCCCGCCTCCCGGTCGGTGAGGGCCTGCTTCTCACTGGTCGCGGAGTCGACCGGACCGTGCCGGTCGAGGCCCACATGGCAGTGCGCGTCGACCAGCCCGGGCAGCGCCCACCCGGTGACCGTCACCGCCCCGTCCGCACCCGGCGGCCGCTCGTACGTGATCCGTCCGTCCACGGCCCACAGCTCGTCCCGGATCTCGTCCGGACCGACGAGCACCCGCCCCTTCACCCGCAGCACCCGCTGCTCCTGATCACTCATATGCCGCACTGTACGAGGCCCTCGGTACCCTCGACGGAGCACCGTTCGTGAGCAGAACAGCCGACCGAACCGCCGACCGAACCGAAGAGAGCACCACCGTGACGCACCCCTTCCTCGACCTCGCCCCGCTCACCGCCGCGCGTTTCGCGGCCATCGAGCGGCGGGTGGCCGGTCTTCTCGCCACGCAGCAGGACGTCGTCATCATGCAGGGCGAGGCGCTGCTGCCCCTGGAGGGCTGCATCCGGGGCGGTGCCCGGCCCGGTTCGGCCGCGCTGAACATCGTCACGGGCCCGTACGGACAGACCTTCGGAAACTGGCTGCGGGACTGCGGCGCCGAGGTCGTCGACCTCGCGGTGCCGTTCCACACCGCGGTGACCGCCGAGCAGGTCGCACGGGCACTGGCCGCGCACCCGGAGATCGACTTCGTGTCGCTGGTGCACGCCGAGGCGGCGACCGGCAACACCAACCCCGTCGCGGAGATCGGCGAGGTGGTCCGGGAGCACGGCGCGCTCTTCATGCTGGACGCCGTCGCCTCGGTGGGCGCCGAACCGCTGCTGCCGGACGCCTGGGGTGTCGACCTGTGCGTGATCGGCGCGCAGAAGGCGATGGGCGGGCCGGCCGGGGTGTCGGCGGTGTCGGTGAGCGAGCGGGCCTGGGAGCGGATCTCCGCCAATCCCCGGGCCCCGCGCCGCTCCTACCTGTCCCTCCTGGACTGGAAGGAGCGCTGGATCGACGGTGGCCGCAAGGCGCTGCTGCACGCCCCGGCGCAGTTGGAGATGCTGGCGCTGGAGGCGTGCGTGGAGCGGATCGAGGCCGAGGGGCTCGATGCGCTGATGGCCCGCCACGCGGCGGCGGCGGCCGCGACCCGGGCCGGCGCGCAGGCGCTCGGCGGCGGCCTGGAGCCGTACGTCCACGACGCGCGGGACGCGGCTCCGGTGGCCACGACGCTGCGCGCCCCGGCGGGAGTCGACGCCGCCGAACTGGTCGCGCAGGCGCTCGCGGCGGACCCCTCGCTGCCGCTCATCGCGGGCGGCGGGGCGCTGTCCAAGGAGATGATCCGGGTCAATCACTACGGGGTGGATGCGACGCGGGGCGCGGTGCTCTCCTCGCTCGCGGCTCTGGGGGCGGCGCTGGCCGATACGGGCCGGCAGGTCGACTTCGAAGCTGCCCGCAAGGCCGTTTCGGAAACCTGGCCGAGCGAATAGATTCCGCAGCGCCGCCTTTCCGCTGCGCCGCCTGTCCACAGCGGCACCCACCGCCGTGCGGACCAGAATTATTAAATGCGGGGAGCCGCTTTACCGGAAGCAGCTTCCCGCATTCTTCTGCCCGCTTTCCCGGACCCTAAACGCTAGAGTTTCGTGAACACCGATCCACACGATTCGGGCACGTCTCCCGAGAGTTACAACCCTGTGACCGACTCCACACGGTGACCGGAATGCCGGAAAAATTCCGGTCAAATGGCGAGAAAGCGCAGGCGGTTCGCGCAGGAGCACGCGCCCGCGTGATAGCACAATGTCACCGCCGACCCAACCCTTCGCCTCGATGCAATTTCGAAATTTGCTGGGTAAATTCAATTCACATGACCGCCGCACCAGCAGATTTTGCCCGTGCCCGAAGTGAATTCCTCAGAATCGACACCCCACGAGTGGAGGACGGAGCCGCGATCTGGCGCATTGCCCGCGACTCCGAGGTCCTGGACCTCAACTCCTCGTACAGCTACCTGCTGTGGTGCCGGGACTTCGCCGCGACCTCCGTCGTCGCCCGCGACGAGAACGGCGGGCCGATCGCCTTCGTGACGGGGTACATCCGGCCCGACCACCCGGAGACCCTCGTCGTCTGGCAGGTCGCCGTCGACCACGGCCACCGCGGGGAGGGCCTGGCCGCCACGCTGCTGGACTCGCTGACCGCCCGGGTCGCCGCCGAGCAGGGGCTCGCCCTGGTGGAGACGACCATCACCCCGGACAACACCGCGTCCGACCGGCTGTTCACCTCCTACGCGCAGCGCCACGACGTGCCCCTGGAGCGTGAGGTGCTCTTCGACGGGGACCTGTTCCCCGAGGGCACGCATCTGCCGGAAGTGCTGTACCGCATAGGCCCGTTCCACTCCTGACGTACCAAGGCGCCGAGCGCCGCGGCACCCGGCGCCCCGGCGCGGTGCCGCCCGGCGCCGAGGCGATCGACGCCGTCCCGAACGACGCAGTTCCGACCGACGCGGCCCCGGCCGACGCCGCTTCCACGCAACGACCGCCCGCACCGGCCCGACCCCCCGGCGCGTACCCGGCCACTCCTCCGCCGCCGGAAGCACGCTTCACCGCCGCCCGTCGCACCCCCCTCGACCAGGAGACCGCTGTGACCATCACCCCGCCCGCCCTGAGTGTCTTCGAGACCCTGGAGTCGGAGGTACGGAGCTACTGCCGCGGCTGGCCCGCGGTGTTCGACCGCGCGCAGGGCGCCCGGCTGACCGACGAGGACGGCCACTCGTACCTCGACTTCTTCGCCGGTGCCGGATCGCTCAACTACGGCCACAACAACCCGGTGCTGAAACGCGCGCTGATCGACTACATCGAGCGCGACGGCATCACCCACGGCCTGGACATGGCGACCACCGCCAAACGCGCGTTCCTGGAGACCTTCCAGAACGTGATCCTGCGTCCGCGCGACCTGCCGTACAAGGTGATGTTCCCCGGCCCGACCGGCACCAACGCCGTCGAGTCGGCGCTGAAGCTGGCCCGTAAGGTCAAGGGCCGCGAGTCCGTCGTCTCGTTCACCAACGCCTTCCACGGCATGTCGCTCGGCTCGCTCGCCGTGACCGGCAACGCCTTCAAGCGGGCCGGGGCCGGTATCCCGCTGGTGCACGGCACGCCGATGCCGTTCGACAACTACTTCGACGGTACGGTCCCCGACTTCCTCTGGTTCGAGCGGCTGCTGGAGGACCAGGGGTCCGGGCTCAACAAGCCCGCCGCCGTGATCGTGGAGACCGTCCAGGGCGAGGGCGGCATCAATGTCGCCCGCGCCGAGTGGCTGCGCGCGCTCCAGGAGCTGTGCCACCGCCAGGACATGCTGCTGATCGTCGACGACATCCAGATGGGCTGCGGCCGTACCGGCGGCTTCTTCTCCTTCGAGGAGGCCGGCATCGTGCCGGACATCGTCACCCTGTCGAAGTCCATCAGCGGCTACGGCATGCCCATGTCGCTCTGCCTGTTCAAGCCGGAACTGGACATCTGGGAGCCGGGCGAGCACAACGGCACCTTCCGCGGCAACAACCCGGCGTTCGTCACCGCCGCCGCCGCGCTCGACGCCTACTGGGCCGACGGCCAGATGGAGAAGCAGACGCAGGCCCGCGGCGAGCAGGTGACGCAGTCGCTGCTGGCCATCTGCGCCGAGGAGCCCACCGCACGGTTCCGCGGCCGCGGTCTGGTCTGGGGCATGGAGTTCGCCGACCCGGCGCGCGCCACGGCCGTCTGCGCCCGCGCCTTCGAGCTGGGCCTCCTGCTGGAGACCTCGGGCCCGCAGAGCGAGGTCGTCAAGCTGCTGCCCCCGCTGACCATCACCCCCGAAGAGCTGGACGAGGGCCTGCGCACGCTGGCCCGCTGCGTCCGTGAGACGGCCTGACCCGGCCCCCGGAACAGACCGCGAGGCGGAGAGTAACTCCCACCGCACAAGAGAAGTTGTCAAGAGAAAGGCACCGACCCACCGTGATCGTCCGATCGTTCAGTGACATCGAGAACACCGACCGGCATGTGAAGGCCGCGTCCGGCACCTGGGAGAGCAAGCGCATCGTGCTCGCCAAGGAGAAGGTCGGCTTCTCGCTCCACGAGACCGTGCTCTACGCGGGCACGGAAACCTCCATGTGGTACGCCAACCACATCGAGGCGGTGCTCTGCACCGAGGGCGAGGCCGAGCTGACCAACGACGAGACCGGCGAGAAGCACTGGATCTCCCCCGGCACGATGTACCTGCTGGACGGGCACGAGCACCACACGCTGCGGCCGAAGACCGACTTCCGCTGCGTCTGCGTCTTCAACCCGCCCGTCACCGGACGGGAGGACCATGACGAGAACGGTGTCTACCCACTGCTGACCGAGGAGGGCTGAACCATGACCACCGAAGTACGCGCCGACCGGTATCCCTCGCGCGGCGCCGCCGAGATGACCACTCCCCGCCAGGACCCGGTCATCTGGTCCGCGCCCGGCGCACCGGGGCCGGTCGCCGTGAAGGACCTCCAGGGGTTCGAACGCGACGGCTTCCTCACCGTCGACCAGCTGATCACTCCGGACGAGGTCTCCGTCTACCACGCGGAACTCGAGCGGCTGATCGCCGATCCGGCGGTACGCGCCGACGAGCGCTCGATCATAGAGCCGAAGTCGCGGGACGTACGGTCCGTCTTCGAGGTCCACCGGCTCAGCGAGGTCTTCGCCCGGCTGGTGAGCGACGAACGGGTGGTGGGCCGGGCCCGCCAGATCCTCGGTTCGGACGTGTACGTCCACCAGTCGCGGATCAACGTCAAGCCGGGCTTCGGGGCTTCGGGCTTCTACTGGCACTCGGACTTCGAGACCTGGCACGCCGAGGACGGTCTGCCGAACATGCGGGCCGTGTCGGTCTCGATCGCGCTGACCGAGAACTACGACACCAACGGCGGGCTGATGATCATGCCCGGTTCGCACAAGTCGTTCCTCGGCTGTGCGGGCGAGACGCCGAAGGACAACTACAAGAAGTCCCTGCAGATGCAGGACGCCGGCACCCCGTCCGACGAGGCGCTGACGACGATGGCCGACCGGCACGGCATCAGGCTCTTCACGGGGCGGGCCGGTTCGGCGACCTGGTTCGACTGCAACTGCATGCACGGCTCGGGCGACAACATCACCCCGTACCCGCGCAGCAACGTCTTCATCGTGTTCAACAGCGTGGAGAACGCGGCCGAGGAGCCCTTCGCGGCTCCGGTCCGCCGCCCGGAGTTCATCGGGGCGCGGGACTTCACTCCGGTGAGGTAGCGCGGGAGGCGGAACCGGTGGGGGCGGGGCGGCGTACCGCTCCGCCCCCACCGCCGTAACCGGCCGGACCGGAACCCTGCCACCGGTGAGGGTGGCGACCAGGGCCGTACCCACCGGCCTTTGCCCTGTTGGTGCGCCTCAAGGGGGCCGGGCCCGCATCGGCGACGACTGCCGGCCTCATCTAGCATGTAATACATGCAGACAAACCCTGACCCTTACGAACTGTCCGTCGAGCTGCCCACCGTCGAGACCTATCTGCGGTTGCGGCCCGCGGCGGGATTGAGTGCGAAGTCCCGCGAGGCCGCGGTGCTGAGCCTGCCGAACACCTGGCACGCGGTCCAGATCCGGCACAGCGGTGAGACGGTCGGCATGGGTCGGGTGATCGGCGACGGCGGCTGCTTCTTCCAGGTCGTCGACATCTGTGTCCTCCCCGGCCATCAGGGGCGGGGTCTCGGTAAGCGCATCATGGCCGAACTGACCGGCGAGCTGGAGCGCCGGGCCCCGGCCGGCGCCTATGTCTCCCTCATCGCCGACGGCGATGCCCGGCATCTCTACGAGAAGTTCGGCTTCCGCGAGACCGCGCCGGCCTCGGTGGGGATGCACCGCACGGTGTGATCCCGCTCCCGCTGACCAGGGTCGACACCACCGTGCCGAGACTCCGGAGCCGCTGAGGGCTGTCCCGTAATCCCTGGCGGGCGCGCGGGACAGCCCTTAGATTGCGGTGATGGGAGATCCCGGGAACAACGAATTCTGTGTGAAGTGCGGTGCCGCCGAACGCGTGGCGGCGACCGGTGCCCGGCCGCCGGTCACCGCGGACGACGTGACGTCGGCCGTCCGGCTGTCGGTGGACGCTCTTGGCGCGGCGGCGGCCGACCGCTGGGAGGCGCCCGCCGGGACGCTGGAGTGGACCTGCTGGGAGACCGCGGAGCACCTGAGCGACGATCTCTTCGCGTACGCCGTCCAGTTGGGCCCGCGCACGCCCCCGCTCGACGGCGAGGTCCCCTACCGGTGGAGTGCCGAGCGTACGGGCGGCCCGGCGAACGCGGTCTTCGCGGACCGCGCGGCCGGTTCCGCCGGTCTGCTCCGGACACTGGAGGCCAGCGGTGCGCTGCTGGCCGCGATGGTGCGGACGACTCCGGCGGGGGTCCGGTCGTACCACTCGCACGGCGTCTCCGACCCGGAGGGGTTCGCCGCGATGGGCATCGTGGAGACCCTGGTCCACACGCAGGACATCGCCGAGGGGCTGGGCATCCCGTGGGCGCCGCCCGCCGCCCTGTGCGACCGGGTACTCGCCCGGCTCTTCCCCGAGGCCCCGGCGGACGTGGACCGGTGGAGCGCCCTGCTGTGGTCCACGGGCCGCACCGAACTGCCGGGCCGGGCCCGCCGCACCTCCTGGAAGTGGCACGGCGCCCCGCTGGACTGAGGAGCCGTACGGGAAACCGTGCGGGCGTGAGCGGCCGGCCCTCAGACGGTGTCCAGCGCCGGGTAGTCGGTGTATCCCCTGGCGCCGCCGCCGTAGAACGTGGCGCGGTCCGGGGTGTTGTACGGGCCGCCGGCCCTGAGGCGGGCCGGCAGGTCCGGGTTGGCGAGGAAGAGCGCGCCGTAGGAGATGAGGTCCGCGATCCCGTCGTCGATCACCGTGTGGTGGCCGGGCCCGGTCGGGCCGTCCGACAGGACGTTGATGATCAGGGTGCCGGTGTACCGCTTGCGCAGTGCGAGGGTCAGCTCGCGGATCTCCACCGCCTCCATGATGTGCAGGTACGCCAGTCCCAGCGGGTCGATCGCCGCGGTCAGCGCGGTGTAGACGGCGTCCGGGGCGGGCTCGTCGATGCCGTTGTACGGGTTTCCGGGCGAGATGCGCAGCCCGGTGCGCTCCGCGCCGATCTCCGCGGCGACGGCCTCGACGACGGCGACGGCGAAGCGGATGCGGGCCTCGTCCGAGCCGCCCCACTCGTCCTCGCGCAGGTTGGTGTTGGGCGCCAGGAACTGGTGGATGAGATATCCGTTGGCGCCGTGCACCTCCACACCGTCGAAGCCCGCCTCCACGGCGTTGCGGGCGGCCGTGACGAAGTCCGCGACGGTCTCCCGGACCTCGTCACCGGTCAGCTCGCGCGGCTCCACGAAGTCCTTCGGCCCGACATGGGTGTAGGCCTGCCCCTCCGCCTTCACGGGGGAGGCGCCGACGGGCACCAGTCCGTCCGGCAGCAGGACCGGGTGGCCGATCCGGCCCGTGTGCATGAGCTGGGCGAAGATCCGGCCGCCCTCCGCGTGCACGGCGTCGGTGACCTTGCGCCAGGAGGCGACCTGCACCGCGCTGTGGAGACCGGGGGTGTCGGAGTAGCCCTGGCCCACCGCCGACGGCTGGATGCCCTCGGTGATGATCAGCCCGGCCGAGGCGCGCTGGGCGTAGTACTCGGCCGTGTCGTCGGTGGCCGTGCCGCCCGCACCGGCCCGGCTGCGGGTCATCGGCGCCATGACGACACGGTTGGTGAGCTGGGTGCCGGAGAGGTCGATCGGGTCGAACACGGTGGTCATGAGAGCTCCCGAAGAATTTACATGGTCGGCCAACTATTGGCTCCGTTCGCCACTGTAGCGCATTACTTGGCCGACCAAGGTAAAGTTGGGGGAAGCTGCCGGGGCATCATCGGACCCGCCGTAGCCCCGCCCCGAGGAGCCCTGATGACCACCGCCCACGCCACGGACCCCGCAGCGAACACCGGGACCGCCGAAAGCGCCGGGACCGCCGACGGCGGCTCCTGTACCGACGCGCTGCCCAGCGCGGCGCGCGGCGGCCCGCTCAGCCATGCCGTCTCACGGATCTCCCGGCTGCACCGGATCACGGCCGGCAAGCTGCTCAGGGGGCTGGACCTCTACCCGGGCCAGGAATTCCTGATGATGCACCTGTGGGACGCGGGCGCGGTCCGGCAGTCGGAGCTGATCCGTGCCCTGGACCTCGACCCCTCCACGGTCACCAAGATGCTCCAGCGCCTGGAGCAGACCGGGCACGTCCGCCGCCGCCCCGACCCGGCCGACCGGCGGGCCGTCCTGGTCGAGGCCACGGACGGGAGCAGTGCCCTGCGCACCGCGGTGGAGGCGGCGTGGACGAGTCTGGAGGAGCACACCCTCGCGGGCCTCGGTCCCGCCGAGCGCGCGGAACTGGCGCGGCTGCTGGCCAAGGTGGAGTCGAACCTCTGCGCGGAGACCGAGGGGTGCCCGGGAGTCTCCTGACCCCCGGGCGCACCGCGTCAGCCCCGGACATCCAGGACGTCAGCCCAGGACGTCCAGTGCGCGCGTCACGTCCGCCTCGGTGTTGTAGAGGTGGAAGGCCGCCCGGAGATTGCCCGCCCGCGCCGAGACCATGACCCCGGCCGCGGCCAGATCGGGTTCGCGGCTGCCGAGTCCGGGTACGGCGACGATGGCCGACTCACCGGGGACGGCCGTGTGCCCGATGCCCGCCAGCCCCTCGCGGAACCGGGCCGCGAGCCCGGTGGAATGGGCGTACAGCGCGTCGGCACCGACCTCCGCCAGCAGCGCGAGGGAGTGCTCGGCCCCGTGGTAGGCGAGGAAGGCGGGCGGTGCGTCGAAGCGGCGGGCGGTGGCGGCCAGCCGCTCGACCGGGCCGTACGTGCTGTTCCAGGGGTCCTCCGCGGCCACCCAGCCGGCGAACACGGGCGGCAGGGCGGACTGCGCCTCCTCGGTCACCGTGAGGAACGAGGCGCCCCCTGGGGCAGAGCAGGAATTTGAAGCCGCCCGTGACGGTGTAGTCGTACGCACCTGCGTCCAGCGGGAACCAGCCCGCCGCCTGACTGGCGTCGACCAGCGTCCGGGCGCCGTGCGCGGCGGCGGCCGTCCGGACGGCGTCCAGGTCGGCGACCTTCCCGTCGGCGGACTGCACGGCCGAGAAGGCGACGAGCGCGGTCCCGGGCCGTACCGATGCGGCGAGGTCCGCGAGCGGGACGTAACGCATCCGCAGATCACCGCGGAGCGCGAACGGGCTGACCACCGAGCTGAACTCCCCCTCCGGGGCCAGGACCTCGGCACCCGGCGGCAGGGACGCCGCGATCAGCCCGGCGTGGACGGCGACCGAGCTTCCGGTGGCGACCCGGTCGGCGCCGACGCCCACCAGCCGGGCGAACCCGGCGCGGGCGGCCTCCACCGCCTCGAAGCTGCCCGCGCCGCCCCGCCCCTCGGCGGCGGTCTCGTCGGCGAGGGCCTTGACGGCCTCGACGGTACGGCGGGGCAGCAGCCCGCAACTGGCGCTGTTCAGGTACGTGGTCTCCGGCGCGAACTCGGCGGCCACCGCCTGGCTGAGGCTGAGCGAAGAGATCTCCATACCCCAAGCCTGAGGGCCCCTTAACTCATAGTCAATTGCGAAGAGTTAAGGGGTGCACCCAAGGAATTCTTATGACAGGGCGTGCTCAGGCCTGCGGAACCTCGCACGCGCCGCCCGCGTCGCAGGCGGCCCCGTCCTCGCCGATCGCGGTCAGCGCGGTGGCCGGACGGTCCTTCCAGGCCTGCTCCAGCGCCTTGACGAACACCTCGGACGGCTGGCCGCCGGAGATCCCGTAGCGCCGGTCGAGCACGAAGAACGGCACGGCGCCGGCGCCCAGTTCGGACGCCTCGCACTCATCGGCCCGTACGTCGTCCGCGTACGCCTCGGGGTCGGCGAGCACCGAGCGGGCCTCGGCCTCGTCGAGCCCGGCCTCGACGGCGAGCCGGACCAGCACCTCGTCGTCGAAGACCGAGCGCTCCTCGGCGAAGTTGGCCCTGTAGGCGAGGGTCAGCAGCTCGTCCTGGCGGCCCCGGGCCTTGGCCAGGTGCAGCAGCCGGTGGATGTCGAAGGTGTTGCCGTGATCGCGTCCCTCGGTGCGGTAGCCGAGCCCCTCGGCCTGCGCGTTGGCCGCCACATTGGCCTCCATGGACGCGGCCTCCTCGCGGGTACGGCCGTACTTCTGCGCCAGCATGTCGATCACCAGCGCGGTGTCACCCTTGGACCGGCCCGGGTCGAGCTCGAAGGAACGGTGCACCACCTCGACCTCGTCCCGGTGGGCGAACTCCGCCAGGCCCTTCTCGAACCGGGCCTTGCCGATGTAGCACCACGGGCAGGCATGGACTGACGGAGCCATACCACGTCTGACCTGCGAAAACACGTGTGCTGGATACCTCCGCTCTTCCGTTGAGACCAGGGAAAGGAACTCCTCGCTCTCTACAAAGAGGTAGAGGGGAATCCCTTGCTCCCTACAGGACATGGGAGACCTTCCGTCCCTACTGCGGGGGAGGCAGGAACTCCCTGGCCCCCACAAACCAGTGGGAGGCGGGAATCCCTCCGTCCCTACAGAGGGACGGGACGAGGGATCTCACCGCGTTCCACAACTGAGTAGGGGCGCGACCAGCACACCAACCGCAGGGTCACGAGGTGGTCACCTTCGGCGAACGGATGACCATGGAACGCGACGACATCGCCACGCTGCGCTCGCTCGGATTCGAGGATGCCGAGTTGCGAGAGCTGGGGCTTTGGGAGCCCGCAACGGGCGAACCCTCCGCGCTGGCGGAAATGTACCTGCGCCGCAGCAAGAAAAAGGACACCGTCACCTCTTTGCGGCAGCAGGTAAGGGAAATGTGCGGGCACGCTCGAAGCGAGAACAAAAGCATTCGCCACCTGTGGTTTGAACAGCGGAGCGCGAGCAAGGCAAGTGTGCGACGCGAAGAATTCGAGAAGGCCACAGGCGCGATAATTGCAGGGCTCTCCAAAACGCTCTACGTTTTCAAGACCAGCCGCCTTTCCCGTAGAGGAATGGGGCAGGTTGGTCTACTGCTGGACGAGTTCGACACCAAGAAAGCACGAATCTGTGTCACGGCTGAACGAATCGACTCATCCAAATCTCGCATGATCCTTGCAATTCTTTCAGAGCAAGCACGCGAGCAAGCCGCAGACATCTCGCAGTTCGCAAAGTTGAGCATCACTGCGAACAAGTCAGAGGGCAAATGGACGGGCGGCGTAACACCTTATGGACTCTATTCACCCAAAGGATCTGGCAAGCTTGCACACGACCCAAAGGAATATGCCACAGCCCGCCGGATTGCCGTCTACTTGCTGAACCGTAAAACTCCCGCATGGATAGCCAACAAGCTCAACAGCGAAGGAATCCCGACACGCCACGGGCGCAAGTGGACGGACTCGGGAATCATCAGCCTTGCCCATTCCGTCACGTGGGCCGGCCTGGTTGCCAACCGCGAGAAAATGCGCGATGCACATGGGAACGAACTCGATAAATACCATCGCGGCGGTACGCCACTGCTCGACAAGTCGGGACACCCAATCCCACTAGGGAAGGGCGTTATCTCATTCTCCGAGCATGTCAAGATTTCCAGCATCCTCGCTGACCGCGCTCACCCAGGCACAACAATTGGAGATCGCTCTAGAGGAAAGCGTGAGATAGTCGCCATCCTGACTGACCTTCTTCGCTGCGGGCGGTGCAAAGGGCCGATGGAAAACGGTGGGATCAACTATCGATGCCAGGCACGGCAGCGGCAAGGCGAGTCGTCGTGCAAGGGGATTTCGACGGACCGCGCCAGGATTGACAAAGAGTTGGCAGGGCTTTGGGAAACCCACATCCTCAGCCTCTCGCCAGAATCAGATGTCATCCATGCAATCGCCCGCAAGTGGCTCGACTACAAGGACCCGGCAAAGGAAAAGCGCAAACAGGAAGTAACGCAGCACTGGAGAGTGCGGCATCCCGGGAACTCAAGCTGCAAAAAGAATTCTTCCTAGGAGGCGGGATGGATGAGACGCTTTACGACTCCCTACGCCGCAACCTTTCCGAGCAGATAGCCGGAATAAAAGCCGAACTAAAAGAATTGGCGAAGAACGCCGACCTAACCACGCTCGTGCACCCCAAGCCATTGGCGCTTCTCTGGGATAGTGCGGGCCCCACTGGCCAGCGCGCACTACTGCGTGCCGCCATTCGAAAGATAGTCCTGAACCCTCCCAAGGGGCGTGGAGACCGCACGCCAATTAGCAAGCGCATGGATATCGACTGGATTGACAAGGACGTGGACGAGACCTCACTAGACGCGGGCTTTGCTCACGTCGAAAGAACGAGGCTTGAGCGCGCGGCAGGTTAGCCCGCGACACCTAAACCGGAGCCCCGGAAGCCCAATCGGCTGCCGGGGCTCCGTGCTGCGCGCCCACGACGAAGACCCCACCGCCCTGTAATCCGTGAGGAACGAATGCCAGACCCACGCCTTATCAGCTTGCTGCGGCGCGCAGAGACAGCAGCGGACCACCTTGCCCGCTCACGCCGTATGGACACCAGCGAGGTGCGATCCCTCATCCGGGCTGCCCTGCGGGCCGCTGAGGGGCTTTCAGGGGGGCTGCCGTGCGAACGTCCGGGCTGCCTCAACACAGTGACCTACGAGGGGCGTGGGCGTCCGCCCCGGTTCTGCACGGGCGACTGCCGACAGTGGAACGCCCGCAGAGTCAAGCAACAGCGGAAGGAGGTTGAAGGATGACGAGTTACTTATTTTTTTGACGCGTAACAAAAAATGGAACGAACTAAGAAAACTAAGGAAGGACCAGAGACCGTGACACGTCATCCGGATTCGTCCCGCTCCCGAGGGGGTGACCGTTCGTGGGGTTCTACTCCAACGACGACCAGCTAGACCACTGTGAACGCTGCGGTGAGTACCTGACTGGCCGACAGGAACGTTATTGCTCCCCTGCATGCCGACAGGCTGCCCACCGCGCCAAGCAGCCCCGGGACCGCCCGCCCATGAAGCCATGCCCGCTATGCGGCGAGCTGTTCGAGGTGTGGCACCCGCGCAAACGGTTTTGTGACTACAACCTTGAGGCGGGCTACGACTGCATCAACGCACAGGAAGACCTCAAGGAAGCCGCAGAGGACGCCTTGGAAGCCCGCCAGGCCGCCCGGTGCGCCCATTGCTCCGAGCCCGCCGGATGGGGCGGCAGGGGCCGACCTAGACGTTTCTGTTCGCCGCGCTGCAAACAGGCCGACTACCGGCAGCGCCGAACACAGCAAGCCGCATAGAGGAACCAGCTCCCCCCTGACATGTCGCGGGGGATTTTTCATGCCCGAACACAGCACACAAGGAGTGACCGTGAACGAATACCTCAGCCGAGCCGACTTCCTGGACGGGAAGCGCGACAAGGGTCAGACCCGCGCTGACACATGGGAGCGGGATGAGTCCATGGAGCAGCTTGCTGCACTCCAGAATTCCAACCCTGATGTGTACGACCGCATGGGGGTCACTGCCCGCATGAGCCTTGGCTACTACGAGAACGACAAGAAGATTGCCGCGCAGCACGGGCGCGACGTGAGCAAGGGTGGTAAGTGACTATGGCTACCGACATCGAGAAGGCTGCTGAGCGGGTCGCGAAGCTGCGTGCGCAGGCAGAGAAGGTATCGGCTCCGCTCGCGGACGCTGAGGCACAGTTGCAGGCTGCGGAAGAGGCGGAAGCGGCACGGCGTGCTGAAAGGTCGGTTGCCTACAACCGTGGAGTTGCTACTTCCTGGATGGATCGAGCCCGGATCGCCGCAGATTCTGGCGACGATGCACACGAACGGTTTGTTGAACTGCTCACCGATGAGCCGTGGTTCGCTGCGTACGTCGAATATCGGGCGGCACGCTACAAGCGGGGTCACGTCGTTACGGAAGCCCAGCGAGCACAGACCGCGTTGGGTGAGCCGGTTACCGCGCCTGAACAGCGTTGGTATGACGGGCGGCTTCTTGAGGAGATCAAGGAAGCCGTAGAAAAGCAGGCAGAGGCGCGTGCCGCAGAGTTCGCACGGGAGTTGGACGAAGCGCGGGAATCCTACATTTCGGGGACAGACTGATCATGGCCACTGATGCACTCGACCCCGGACCGAACGGGGATTACCCGTACTTTCCGCGTGATGGCGAGGGGCGCCCCGTGTGGTCCGATTCGCCGGACGAGAATCCACGAGGCGGGACCGCGATGCCGCGAGGGATTCGAAAGCTGCGAAACCCTGCCGACCCTCGCCGGCTCACCGTGGTGGACCTCACACCTCGCCATTCGGACGGGACCCCAATTGATCCCCCGGTCATCCCGCCGGATGGCCCCCGTGCCGCATAAACCCCGTACCCCCTGCCCGATATCCGGATGCCCCGAGCTGACGGCAGGGGGACGCTGTGCCGAGCACGAGCGGAAAGCGAATAAGGAACGCGCCTCGCGTGGTGGAGCTGTCTACACAACGCGTTGGCAGCGCATCCGTAAGGCGTACCTGTACGCGAACCCTTGGTGTGTGCTGTGCGGTCGCGCGGCGAACGTGGCTGACCATTTCCCTTTGAGTCGCCGTGAGTTGATCGCTCGGGGCGAGTTGAAACCGGATGCTGCGAAGAATCTGCGTCCGCTGTGCGTGACATGCCACAACGGCGAGACAGCACACAATCAACCGGGTGGATTTGCTGCCGAAGCACGTTCACGGCGTGAGGCGTCCGAGCGTCCGCCGTTCTGACCAGGGGGTGACCCCTTTCCCCTCTCGCTACTGAGCGGCAGGGAGGCAAACTACTCGCGCCGGGGCTGTGGCTGTTTTTGGAGATCCCCATTACCAGGAAGTGAAAATGCATGGCTGACAGATACAGACCAAAATCCGCTATCCAGCGCGCACGTGAGGGAAATGTGTCACATTCCAAGATTCGAGAGGGCGTGGTCGTGCCACGTGCGATCCTCGCCGAGCCGGATTGGTCAGGAGCGTTCCCGCCCTCATCCGATCCTGCTGTTGAACCGGCGAACGCCCGTTGCCGGGAAGTCGCATCGGAGGAATGGCGGCGCGTCGTCCCCATCCTGGAAGTTTCCGCCGGGATCGGCGACGTGGACCACACCACGGTCAAGGACATGTGCGTGTGTGTCGCCCGCGTCGATCAGGCCGAGCGGGACCTTTCGGAACGGGGGCTTCTGGTGACAGCCGAGCGGGGAACGGTGAAGAACGGGGCGGCGACCATCGCAGCGCAGTACCGCACTCAACTCGCGCGCTACATCCGCGAATTGGGTCTCTCGCCGAGCGCTCGCACGGCGATCACGGCGCCGGATTCAGAGAGTTACGACTCGGATGTGTGGGACTGACCGCGCCACTATGTAGCCCCGCGCTCGCCTCCCTGATTGGGTGGTGAGCGCGGGGCTTTTCTTCATTTGGTGCAGAGTTCGCGGGAACGCTCGTACATTTGCCGTGCTGTTGGATTTGACCGGTAAGGAAAGAGAAGAGATGGAATCCTGCCTACCTGTTCATCGATTCGCCCTGAGTGAATCTCTGGATAGGAATCCAGGGCAACAGCCCAAGTAGCACACGCCGCCTCAAGGTGACCGATTTCAAGCTGCCTCTCCGCTAGCATTGCACCGAACCGAATCTCCGACCTCTTACTGTCGGTGGAATCTCGCAACCGGAAGTGATCTTGAAGGGATTCAATGCTCCCCTTCGTGTCACCCAAAGCGTGCCGTACTTCCGCTGTGGAATACGCTAAAGTCGCCGAACTGAAGCCACCAAACGTTTCGAGTTGACTTTCCGCTCGATTAACGGCTCGTTCTGCCTCGCGTAGACTGCTGAGTGCGTTTGCCTTTTCTCCTGCTAGAGCGTACGAGTGGGCTTGCTGCCCTGCCATAAAAGCGCGCATGCGGGGGCCGGACTCGGGCGATGCCTCTGCGGCAGCATTCGCAAGTCGCACTGCCGGTACGCCGTGACCAAGATTCGCAGCTTGAACCGACATGCCGCGCAGTACGTGGCAGTAAGTCATGTGGTCGCCGCTGGCGCCCGCGAGTTCCAGGCTCTTTACGTAGTATTCCTGTGCTCGGCCGTGCGCCCCTTCGTCTACTGCCATCCAGCCAGTGAGATAGCAGAGAAAGGAGGCAGCAGAAACCATCGACTTGCGGGTTTCGCTTGATGCGGTCGCCTTCAGGTAGGGGGCAACCGTGTTGACCAGGAAAGCGGCAGCCATGGGACGCGCATAGCGCCCACCGAATTCGTCATCGAGATCTGACAGCCGGTCAGTCATTGCCTTTACTGCCCGGACTTCAGATTGTCCGATGCGTCGCTGTGGATCAGTCCTCATCGCATCCATTCGGCCCACCACATCGGGCCAGCCCGGAATGGTGAGCGCCACCGAGAACAGTCCCGCGCCGAGAACGCCCCGCCGGGACGGGTCCATGTCCGCCCTGTCTAAATCGAACAACCCCTCTATGGGGTTGGAAGGTTCTTTCATCTGATCGGGCGACAGAGGGAAGCCAGCTTCGACACTCGTAACGGGGCGGTGAAGTCTTCGGGCCAGCGCTTCGAGGATGAGCGGGCGGACCGCTTCGCGCGGCATGTGCCCCTGTAGCCACTGATGTACCGAAGGCTTTGTGTACGTAAGGGGGGTTCCGTGCTCCGTACCGATGCGGTTGATCGCTTGGGCGAACTGCTGCAAGGTCCACCCGCTCTCGCGGTACAGCCGCTCAAGTTCGACGTTCGGCTGTCGTGTCGTCACTGGCCCCAACTCCCGTGCGCTGACTGCTTAACGCTCTTAACTTCTGCTCTCTCCCCCAAGGTACCGCCGAGTGTGACTGCGCGGTTGCCTAGAACAAGCAAGGGAGAGAGGAGAGCGACCGTGGTGGAGTCCCCAGACGCCGAACAGAGCAGGGTGCTGCGCGCGGCAAGAGGGTCCCGCCGGCTCGCGCTACCCCCCCGCTGAGCTGGCAGAGCGGCAGCGAAAGCGCTGGGAGGCAACCCCGGACGAGTCCTGGTTTCCCATGTGGGTCCCGATGCCGCCTGGCGTCCGGCGAGGGCCGTACGCCAGGCCGACCCGAACCGTCCTGGCTGCCGTACGGGCCGGATTGCAAAGGAGGTTGGAGCAATGACTAGGCAATTCTCGTCGGCTCCGGCAGTTGAGGAGAGGCGTGCGCCAGAGGCTCCCCGGGTGAGCGCGCGACATCCTGTTGCCAAGACTCCTCGTACTACCCGTCTCGCCCAATTCTTCACGACGTTGGACTCCATCAGTCATGGTGCGGTGATCTTCGATCAGGACTACGAGATGCCCGGTGTCGTGCGGGAAGTCGATGGGGAATTTGTCGTGATGGTGCGACCCACGGGCCTTGTCTGGCGTGTTCACTTCCGAAGGTTGCGACCGGCAACAGCGTGGGAGCGAAAGCAGCTTACTGCGGTGGGCAGGCTCCACGAGCAACGGCAGAGGGGTTTGACATGAAAGGCACGAGGCGCAAGGCGGACAACTCAAAGCGGATCGTAGCGGGAACGGTCGGCGACGACGTTCTCATCGTGCACAAGCTCAAGGTGCTGGACGAAGAGATGAAGATCCGGCGCGCCATCTGCGGAGCAGGAAAACCCAACGGCGAGACCGACGAATGGGCGCGGGCCGTGAACTGTCGGGCGTGTCTGGCTGTCGTCACCGAATGATCCCGCAAAAGCAACTGGTGAAAATACTGAGAGAAAGAACCCGCATGGAGTACCTGCCGGTCGGGCGTGAGTACTGGAACGACGATGACCGTAGCGCCGCTGAAGATGTAGCAACAGATTTCGTCAATGCGCTTAGGCGCGTGGGCATCAACTTCGACGGCATCGGCATTGACCCGCCCTGTGACACCTGCCAACAGGACGAGCACCGAATTGCGGTCGGTTGGATCACGCTTGAGGAAGCGGCCCGTATGACAGTAACGGTTAACGCAGCACTCGACGAGCTAGACCGGTTCCACCGCACAGGTATGGCGTCGGTCTACCCCTAATCCCCCGTCCCTGCCGGACGTAACCGAATTCGAGGCTCCCCTGCTTCCATTCGGAATCCCGACAGGGACGGGACTCAACTCCGCTATTGGGGGGGCTTCCCAGGAAGGCCGGTAACCATCACGGCCGGTCTTCCGCTGATAGCGGGTACCCGGTCTGGCGAGATCGGGCACACAATCCCCGCCCCGGTAGATCGATCCGCGTCAACCCTTGGACAGGTCGAGCGCGCTACCGGGGCGGGCTCCGCCCTCTGCGGAGCAAACACTGAAAGGATGCCCCCAACCGGTGCCAGGCGGGCACCTGTTGGACTTCGAAGGAGCGCACGACATGGCGGCAGCCCCGGTGACACAGGCTCTGATCCTGGCAGGTGGTCAGGCGACCCGTATGCGTCCGTACACCGATGACGCACCCAAAGCGATGGTCCCCGTAGCCGGTACCCCCATCGTCGGCTACCAACTGGCGTGGCTCGCTGAGCACGGTGTGAAGTCCGTGGTGATCAGTGGCGGATATAAGCACGAAATGATTTCGGAGTACGCGGGCGATGGCTCCCGCTTCGGTGTAGAAATCCGGTATGCCATTGAAAACGAGCCTCTGGGCCGTGGCGGTGGGCTGAAATTTGGTGCTCGCCGGCTGCCAGATCCTGCTGCACCGTTCTTCGTACTCAACGGCGACGTGATCAGCACATTCTCGTTGGCGGATCTTTCCACCTACCACGAGAAGCACAACGGGGCCGTAACGGTCGCACTTTCCCCCTACCGGTCGAACTGGGGTGTTGCCGACCTGGACGACGACAACCGCATTCGGGGCTTCGTCCAGTCACCTGAGCTTCCGTACTGGATCAACGCGGGAATCTACGTATTCAACCCCGAAGTGGTCGCCATGCTCCCAGACGTGGGCGACCACGAGGACAGCACCTTCCCTCAACTCGCCAAAGATAACCGGCTTATCGGCTACCGCCTCTCGGGCTACTGGCGGGGCATCGACACCGTAAAGGACGTGGTGCAAGCGTCCAAGGAAGTCCGGAACTCGGGGGGAATGCTGGCCCCGGAATTCCACACCACGGATCCAAACACCTGATACACGGGTCAACGTCGGCCCAATGAGCCGGAAGGAAACTACAACTGTGATCAACGCGAACGAGGTAATCGGCAGCCATCACGTTCTGTTCATCACGTTCGACTCATTGCGCTACGACGTTGCGCGGGCTGCGAACCATGCCGGGCGCACACCGAACCTGGAGAGCGTCTTACCGGATGGATTGTGGGAGGAGCGACGTACGCAGGGATCGTTCACGCTCCCTGCGCACATGGCGTTCTTCTCCGGATTTCTTCCCGTCCCGTCCGGTCCGGCTCGCCCTGGCCGACTCCTTGCCTGTCAGGCAATGCGTGGAACGACGATCCGGCAACGGACTTTCGTCTTTGACGCACCGGACATCGTGACGGGGCTATCAGGGCTGGGATACCGCACGGTGTGCATCGGGGGTGTCGGCTTCTTCTCGTCTCAAACGAAATTGGGCCGCGTTCTGCCGGGTCTTTTCCAAGAGAGCTACTGGAGTCCGCAGACGGGAACCGACTGCCCAGATTCCACGCGCCATCAGGTAGACATCGCGCTGCGGGTTCTCAAGGAACAGGATCCGGGGGAACTGCTCTTTCTGTTCCTCAACGTGTCCGCCACTCATACGCCGCACCATGTGTATCTGCCGGGCGAAACAGCAGACTCTTGGGAGAGCCAGTGTGCAGCCCTGTCCTACGCGGACGGCCAGCTTGGCCGACTGCTTGAAGTCGCGCCGAGCACCGGCCCGTGGCTCGTGTTGTTGTGCGCAGACCACGGTGAGGCGTTCGGGGAAGACGGCTACCACGGCCACGGTATTGCCCATCCGTCCGTGTGGACGGTGCCCTACTCGGAATCTCTGATGCCTGCTGCCGAGTAGCCTCCCGCGTTCCCCCTGGCCCCGCTCGAACCTCCCGTCCGAGCGGGGCTTCCCGCTGCTCAACTCCCGCCGCATAGACGCTGGTCAGAGCCTCGCGGTAACCTATGGTTCCGTTGGTTCACGGGCAGGCGATGTCGCTCCAGATCTCGACGCGCATGACTCTTCTTCTCTCCAGGCTCTCGGGCGGTACGGAGGACGCCCCCGCACCCAGGTCGAACGCAGAAGCGGACCTACTGATTCCCGAGGGTGAGACGCAGGACGAGATGGTCCCCGTCGCGCGGGGTGTCCGGGTCCTGGGTCCAGCCGTGGTGGGCGTAGAAGGACTGGGCCCTGACATTGGGCGCGAAGACCTCCAGCAGGGCGGTCCGCACGCCGGCGCGCCGCCATGCGTCGGTGCAGGCGGTGTGCAGGGCGGTGCCGATGCCCGTGCGCCACTGGGACGGGGCGACATGGAGCTGGGTGAGATGCATGACCCCGTCGCGTACGGAGCAGGCGGCGACCCCCGCCAGCGCGCCGTCCCGCTCGGCGCACAGGACCGTGGCCCCGGGACGGTCGATGGCACCGGCCCAGCCCTCGCGGCTGCGCGAGATCTCGGCCTCGCCCGCGTACTCCTCGACCGGCAGGTGGTCCTGGTAGTAGGTGGCACGCGCCTCCGTGTGCAGGCGGACTATCGCGTCGAGATCGGCGGGGGTCGCTGTTCTGATCATGACGCGAGGGACGCTCCGGACCCCGGTCACGGTTGCGCCCCCACCACGGAGGCCCGGCCCCGGGGCGTCCCGCTGACGGTCCATCAGTCCAGGTACACCGGCAGCGCGTCCACTCCGTACACGATCGACAGCTTCCGGAACTCCAGTTCCGCGGGGGGCACGGCGAGGCTCATCCGGGGGAAGTGGGACACCAGTGGGGGGAAGGCCGCCCGGAGTTCCATCCTGCCCAGCTCCGCTCCGATACAGCGGTGGATGCCATGGCCGAAGGCCAGGTGGGAGGAGGGGGGCGGGCGCGACGGGTCGAAGGAGTCCATCGCGGGGCCCAGGCGCGGGTCGCGGTCGGCGGCGCTGAGCGAGACGATGACGATGTCGCCGCCGGATATCCGGACGCCGCCGACTTCCAGGTCCTCGCGGGCGAAGCGCGGGAAGGCCGTCTGGACCACCGTGAGATGGCGCAGGAGTTCGTCGACGAAGGGCGTCACGACGGCGGCCGGGTCCTCGGCGTCGCGGAGCGCGGTGAAGTGCTCGCGGTCCTGGAGCATGATCAGCGTGCCGAGGGCGAGCATGCTCGCGGTCGTCTCCAGGCCGCCGGTGAGGACGCCGTCGGCGAGACCGGTGAGTTCCTCGTCGGTGACGCTGTCGCCGTGTTCGCGGACGAGCATGCCGAGCAGGCCGTCCCCGGGGCAGCGGCGCTGCTGCTCGACCACGCCACGCAGATAGTCGCGGGACCGGGAGATGGCGCCGAAGGACGCGCCGACGCCGCCGAGCACATCGAAGCGTGCCACAGAGAACTGCTGGAACGCCTGCCGCTCCGCGTAGGGGACGCCGAGCAGTTCGCAGATGACCAGGGCAGGGACCGGAAGCGCGAAGTGCTCGACGAGATCCACCCGGCCCTCTGCGTCCGCCGCCTTGGCCAGTCCGCCCAGGCTGTCCTCGACGATCGCGTGGATACGGGGAGTGAGACGGCCCAGGCGGCGCATCGTGAACTCGGGGGTGAGCAGGCGCCGCAGACGGGTGTGGTCCGGCGGGTCGCAGAAGCCCAGGCCGCCCGGCTGGTGGTTCTCGACGACACCGGTGCGGCCGACGAGGTGGGCGAAGTCGTTGCTGAAGGCGCGGGCGTCGCCGAGGACCTGCTTGGCCTCCTCGTATCCGGAGACCAGCCAGACCGTCATTCCCGGGATCGGCAGCCTGCTGACCGGTTCACGGTCGCGCAGCGCCCCGATCTCGGGCACGGGGTCGAGGCCGTCGCGGCGCAGCGGCAGCAACGCGGCGTCGGGCAGCTTCGAGAGGTCGAGGGAGGTGCCCTTGGACCTGAGGCGGGCGAGGTAGCGGCGCGTGAGCCAGGTCGTCATCGCGGAACGTACGGACATGCTGGTGCTCGCATCTGTGAGGTGGGACGGACAGGGCCGGTGCCGATACCGGTACCAGAAGGAGGCGGGAGGGGAAATCCTGCCGGACCGGTGCGCGGGCGTCCCCATCGGGCCGACGGAACGGCACCGCGGGCCGTACCTGCCGCGGGTCGCGGGGCGGCGAGCGAGGGTCCGGGACCCGGTGAACCGCCCCGGCCCCGCTCATGTGGTGAGCGGGGCCGGGGCGGTTGACGGAGGGCGGGCCGGGGCGGCCGACTCTGCGGGCGGGTGCGGGCGGGTGGCGCCTCAGCTGCCGTCGCGCAGGTCCTTCAGTCCCTCGGCCCGGAAGCCGATCCGGTCGAAGACCGCGCCGCACCCCTCACCGGTGGGCGACTGCACCAGGAATCCGGCGAGCGCGGACGCCCGCTCCTGGGGGGTGCCGAGGGTGAAGACGCGGACGAAGGTCCAGGTCTCGCCGTCGGCCGAGGCGTGGAAGGCGAAGGCGCCGCCCGTGCGGCTGAGCCGCAGCCAGAAGGTGTCCCCGTCCACGACGAAGGAGTTGGCGTCGTCGGAGTGCCCACGGGTGACGACGGTGCAGATGGTCGGGGTCTGCGGGGAGAGCTCCAGGCAGAGCTTCGCCCACTCCCGTTCACCGGCGTGCAGATAGAGCACCCCGGCGTCGAAGGCGGCCAGGAAGCCGACCTGTACACGGGCGCTCAGCTGGAAGTCCCCGTCCGGAACGGCTGCCAGCAGGCGCGGCGCGTCGGTGGCGGAGTCGAGGGCGTCGCCGCCCGGGGGAACGAAGCGGTCCTGGCGGGCACCGGCCCGGCCGGTCAGCACCCCGTCCGCGTAGGACCAGTCGCCGTCCGGGCCGAACGGCAGGAGCGGAAAGGGGAGTTCGGGGATGTTCATCGTCATGCCCGTCGTCCGTCCACGCGGCGGGGCAGTCCCAGCGGGTTGTCCTCCCGCAGCTCCGGCGGCAGCAGGGCCTGAGGCGTGCCCTGGTAGCTGACCGGGCGCAGCCAGCGCTCGATCGCGGTGGCGCCGACGGAGGTGGACGTGGAGGTGGAGGCCGGGTAGGGGCCGCCGTGGTGCTGGGCCGGTGCGACGGCGACGCCGGTCGGCCAGCCGTTGACGAGGACGCGCCCGGCGAGCGGTGTGAGGGCGGCGAGCAGTCCGGCCGCGCCGCCCGCGGCCTCCTCGGCGGCGATCTGGAGGGTGGCGGTCAGGTTGCCCGGGAGCCGGGAGAGCACCGCGGTGATCTCGTCCTCGGACGCGTACCGCGCCACGACGGTGACCGGGCCGAAGCACTCCTCCAGGAGCGCGTCGTGCGGGCCCTCGGCGGTGAGCCGTGCGGCCGGTACGGTCAGGAAGCCCGCGCTGACGGTGTGTTCGCCGCCCGCGCCGGGGATGACGGGGGCTTCCACGTCCGCGAGCGCGGCCCGCTCCCGGACGCCCGCGAGGAACGCGTCGCGCATCCGGTGGCCGAGCATCACTCCGGCACCGGCGGCGCCGACCGTCTCGGCGAGGGCCTTCAGCAGCCGGTCACCGGCCTCGCCCGCGGGGGCCAGGACGAAGCCGGGCTTCGTGCAGAACTGCCCGGCGCCCATGGTCATCGAGCCGCCGAGCCCGGCGCCGATCTGCTCACCGCGCTCGGCGGCGGCCGCCTCGGTGACGACGACCGGGTTGAGCGAGCCGAGCTCGCCGTGGAAGGGGATCGGGGCGGGCCGGGCCGCCGCCGCGTCGAACAGGGCCCGTCCGCCGCGTACGGAGCCGGTGAAGCCCGCCGCGCTCACCAGCGGGTGCCCGATCAGCTCGACGCCCGCCTCGAAGCCGTGCACCAGGGTGAGCACGTCCTCGGGCAGTCCGACCCGGGCGGCGGCACGGCGGAGCACGGAGGCGCACAGCTCGGAGGTCGCGGGGTGGTCGGGGTGCGCCTTGACGACGACCGGGCAGCCGGCCGCGAGCGCGCTCGCGGTGTCGCCGCCGGGGACGGAGAAGGCGAGCGGGAAGTTGCCGGCCGCGTAGACGGCGACCACACCGAGGGGGATCCTGTAGCGGCGCAGGTCGGGCCAGGGCGGGGTCCTGGTGGCGTCCTCGTGGTCGATGCGGATGTCGAGGTAGGCGCCCTCGTCGACGGCCTCCGCGAAGGCCCTCAACTGTGCCGCGGTACGGGCGAGTTCCCCGGTGAGCCGGGCCGGTCCGAGCGCGGTCTCCGCGTCCGCGGCCTCGATGACCTGTTCCCCGGCCTCGCCGAGCAGGTCCGCGGCGGTGCGCAGGAACGCGGCGCGTACGGTGCGGTCGGCGAGCGCGTCGCGTACGGCGTGGGCTACCCCGACCGCGCGGTCGACGTCCTCGGCCGTAGCCTCCACCGCAACCTGCTCACGCGGGTTCCCGGTTCGGGGGTCGACGCTCCAGACTGGTGCTGCTGCCACCGTGTTTCCTTCCCGGTCCGCTGCCACGCATCACGGCGTTGTTCGGTATTCTGAACAGCGTTCCTGATCGTGAATGTACGGGGACTCTATTTCCGGGCGTTCCGTGTTGGCAAGAAGTCGCAGGATTTTGGCGTGATGGGCTGGAAGGGGCGTAGGGACGATGGCGGTTGCCGAGTCTGGTGGAGCACAGGTCAAGTCCGCGGTGCGGACGGTGGAACTGCTCGAATACTTCGCGGGACGCCCCGGCATGCACTCGCTCGCCGCCGTGCAGGAGGCTGTCGGCTACCCCAAGTCCAGTCTCTACATGCTGCTGCGCACACTGGTGGAGCTCGGCTGGGTGGAGACCGACGCGACGGGCACCCGGTACGGGATCGGGGTGCGCGCCCTGCTCGTCGGTACGTCGTACATCGACGGCGACGAGGTCGTGGCCGCCGCCCGCCCCACCCTGGACCGGCTCTCCGACGACACCGCGGAGACCATCCACCTGGCCCGTCTCGACGGGACGAACGTGGTGTACCTCGCCACCCGGCAGTCCCAGCACTATCTGCGCCCCTTCACCCGGGTCGGCCGTCGGCTGCCCGCCCACTCCACCTCGCTCGGCAAGGCGCTGCTGGCCACCCACAGTGACGAGCAGGTCCGCAAGATGCTGCCCGAGACGCTGCCCGCGCTGACCGAGCACACCCTCACCGACCGCGAGAAGCTGATCGAGGAACTGCACCTCATCCGTGAGCAGGGGTTCGCCGTGGACCGCGAGGAGAACACCCTCGGCCTGCGCTGCTTCGGTGTCGCGATCCCCTACCGGACGCCGGCGCGCGACGCGATCAGCTGCTCGGTCCCGGTCGCGCGGCTCACGCCCGCGCACGAGCAGATGGTGAAGGACGCCCTGTTCGACGCCCGCGACCGGCTCACGCTCGCCACCCGGAGGCTCTGACCCCTCGGCGGAGGCTCCGGACCCTCGCTCCGAGGCTCCGGACCTCGCCCGGAGGCCTGACGGGTCACGGCCGGGGCGCCTGAGAAAACAGTGAGAAGGGTCGCGGCCGGGAACGCCCGGAGCGGGCCCGCTCGTCCCTCCAACGGGATGAACAAGACAATCAGGCGCGCTTCGGTCTTCTGTCTGCTGATGGTTCTCGCCCTGCTGGTGCGGGCGACCTGGCTGCAGACGTACAAGGCGGAGGCGCTCGCAGACAACGAGCACAACCGGCGGAACGTCATCGCGCAGTACGCGCAGCCGCTCGGTGACATCATCGTGGCCGGTTCCCCGGTCACCGGATCGGAGAGGACGACGGGCGGCGATCTTCAGTACAAACGCACCTATCCGCAGGGCGAGCTGTACGCGGCCGTCACCGGCTACGGCTCGCAGGCGTACGGGGCCACCCAGCTCGAAGGCATCTACAGCGATGTCCTCGACGGCACGGACGACCGGCTGAAGAATCCGGCCGACCTGCTCACCGGCGAGCAGAGCGCACCCGGCAATGTGCTGACGACCATCGACCCGGACGTCCAGAAGGCGGCCTACGAGGCGCTGGGCGACGACAAGGGCGCGGCCGTGGCCATCGACCCGGAGACCGGGCGGATCCTGGGCATGGTCTCCACCCCCTCGTACGACCCGTCGAAGATCAGCGGGACGACGGACGGCGAGGCCTGGGAGCAGCTCCTCGCCGACAAGGACAAACCGCAGGTCAACCGGGCGCTGCGGCAGCCGCTGGCGCCCGGCTCGACCTTCAAGCTGGTGGTGGCGGCCGCGGCGCTGGAGGACGGGCTCTACGGCTCGGTCGACGAGCCCACGGACAGCCCCGACCCGTACACGCTGCCGGGCACCTCGACGGTGCTGCGCAACGAGAGCGCGACCGCCCCGTGCGAGAACGCCACCCTGCGCACCGCGCTCCAGTACTCCTGCAACAACGTGTTCGCGAAGGTGGCCGCCGACCTCGGCCAGGACAAGGTGAAGGCGATGGCGGACGGCTTCGGCTTCGACACCGAGAAGCTGGACGTCCCGGTGCGGGCCTCGGAGAGCGTCTACCCGTCCGGCATGGACAAGGCGCAGACGGCGCTGACGGGCATCGGCCAGTTCGAGGTCACCGCGACCCCGCTGCAGATGGCCATGGTCTCGGCCACCCTCGCCAACGGCGGAGAGCTGGCCGCCCCGCACATGGTCTCCCAGGTCGTGGACGCGGACGGCGGGACGCTGGAGAAGTTCGAGGACGGCGATACGAAGCGGGTCGTCTCCGAACGGACGGCGGAGCAGGTGCGCAGCGCGATGGTCACCGTCGTCGAGGAGGGCACCGGCACGAACGCCCGTATCGCCGGGGCCGAGGTCGGCGGCAAGACGGGCACCGCGCAGAACGGTGTGGACAACAGCAACACCCCGTACGCCTGGTTCACCTCGTACGCGAAGGACCGGTCCTCCGGCAAGGAGGTGGCGGTCGCCGTGGTGATCGAGAGCTCCGACGCGTCCCGCTCGGAGGTCAGCGGCAACGGGCTGGCGGCGCCGATCGCCCAGAAGATGATGAAGGCGGCGCTCCAGGGGTAGCGGGCGCGCGGCCGTCGCGGTGCCGCCCCGGGGACCTCACGTGCCCCGGGGGCGACACCGCTTCCGAGCCCTACGGCCTCCGGGTCCTACGGCCTCCGGGTCCTACGGCCTGCGGGCCCTACGGCCTCCGGGCCTACCGCCCCGCCCACCGCTTCAGCGTCGCCTCCGCCTTCGCCCGGTCCGCGGGCCTCAGCCTGGAGATCAGCGCGCCGTGGTTGGTGTCCGGCGCCTCGAAGAGCATCGAGTCGTGCGGGGACGGCTCGAACCGCTCGGCGCTCCACGGGTCGTTCTGCCCGTAGACGAACATCATCCGCTCGCCCCGACGGGTCACCCAGCGGTCGACGTCCTTGATGGTGCGGCCCTCGTACCGGGTACGCATGTCCGCGGGCAGCACGGAGTTCGGCCGATAGATGTCCGGGTGGTTCCGTACGTCCCTGAGATGCTTGAACTTCAGGTCGGCCCAGCCCAGTTGGGCGGCCGCCTGGCGGTAGTACGGTCCGCTGCCGTCGGCTCCGGCGCCGTCGTCGGAGTAGATGCTCAGCCCGTGCTCCAGCGACCAGGCGTACAGCTCCTCGTCACCGGCGGTACGCGCGTCGGGGACGGCCGGGCAGTCGGTGTGCGTACCGCTCTGCCAGAAGTTCCAGACCTGGTCCAGCACCGAGAACTCGAAGGCCCGGTCGGCCGATCCGAGGTGGCGGAAGGTGAGCCCCCGCTCCTTGACGGTGGCCTCGAAGCGGGGCAGTATCCGGTCCCGCCGCACCAGCATCTCCCGCTGTACGGCGTTGAGCGCGGCCCGGCATGCGGGCGTGCCGACGGTCCGGAAGAACCTCTCGTACCCGCTGTCGTCCTTGTTGTCCGCGTCGTTCGGTGCGACGTAGGCGACGACGGCGTCCAGGTCGTCCGGGTAGAAGCGCTCGTGGTAGACCTGCGTCATTCCGCCCTTGGACGCGCCCGTGCCGAGCCACTTGGCGGTGTAGACCGTCTTCAGGGCCTCGACGACGGCGTGTTCGTCGCTCGCCTCCTGCCACACGTTCAGGTCGCGCCAGTCGACGGTCGCGGGCCGGGACTCGCTGAAGTAGCGGTGCTCGACGCTGACCTGGTTGGCGCCGAGGAGGGTGGTGATCTCCCGGGTGGACGTGGCCAGCGAGTAGCCGCCGGTGTAGAGCACCATCGGGGCGGTCGCCGCCCTGTGCCAGAGCGTCAGCCGCTGCTGGAAGGTACCGCGGGCCGGGTTCCGGTGGTCGACGGGCTGCGTCAGCGTGAGCGTGTAGAAGGGAAATCCGTCCTTGAGGGTCTGCGAGAGGACGGTGAGTCCCGGTATCCGGTCGAGCTGTTCGCGTACGTCCGTGGCGGCGGAGACGGAGCCGGGGGCGGACGGCGTAGAGCCGGCCGCGACGGCCGCCGGGCCGGTCAGCACACCGGTGGCGGTGACGATTCCGGCGCAGAGCAGGGCGGGAAGCAGTTTGTGGCGCAACGCTCGGGTCCCCTCGGAGGGTTGGTGCGACGGACACGACGGCCGCATCGTAGTCGTCGCTGTGCGCCTGTCAGCCGCTGCGGGACAGCGCCGCCTGTCAGGCGCCGCGGGACAGCGTTTAGGGAATCTGCCCGATGCCGTCCGCCCTCCTTAGCCACGAGCCTGGTCCCCGTGACGGATGCGCAGGTCAGGAAGGCACGGTGGGGTGCGATGGCAGGGTCAGCGGTGGGCAGGGTGCTCCGGGACCGCACGGCGGGGCGGTATCTGGCGGGGGTGGTCGTCTCCGGTTTCGGAACCTCGGCGATGTGGCTCACGGCCGGGATCTGGGTCAAGTCGCTCACCGGGTCCGACTCCCTCGCCGCACTGACCGTGTTCGCGATGTGGGCGCCGGTGCTCATCGGTCCGGCGCTCGGCGCGGTCGCCGACCGGCTGCCGGGAAAGCCGCTGCTGGTCCGGGTGAACGCCGCGATGGCGGTCCTGCTGTTGACGCTGCCGCTGGTCGGTTCGGCCGGGCGGATCTGGCTGGTCTTCGTGGTCCTGGTGCTCTACGGGGTGAGCGGGGTGCTCGTGGACGCGGCGGAAGCGGCCCTGGTCGCACGGTCGGTGGACCCCGTACTGCTGGGCGACCTCAACGGGCTGCGGATGAGCGCCAACGAGGGGATGAAGCTGCTCGCCCCGCTCGCCGGCGCGGGACTGTACGCACGGTTCGGCGGCGGGACGGTGGCGGTGCTGGACGCGGCGACCTTCGTCCTGGCCGCGCTGATCTTCGCACGGCTGCCGGTACGGGAGGAGGCGCGGGAGCCGCTGCGGAGCGGGGCCGGGGAGGATTCGCGGTGGAAGGAACTGACGCGGGGCGCACGGCAGTTGCGGGAATCGCCGGTGCTGCGGCCCCTGGTGTGCGCCGGAGCGGCGACGATGCTGCTCGCCGGGCTGAACGGGGCGGCGGCCTACGCCTATGTCGACGATGTGCTCGGCCGCTCCCCCGCGTACACCGGACTGCTGTACGCGGCTCAGGGCGCCGGTTCGGTGGCGGTCGGGCTGCTGGCCGGACCGCTGCTGCGGCGACTGGGCGAGCGGGTGTTCGCGGGGGCCGGGATCGCGCTGTTCGCGGTTGCCGTGGGGGCGCGTGCGCTGCCGTACGACGCGGTGGCCCCGGTGAGCGCCGTGGCGATCGGGTTCGGGCTGCCGTGCGTACTGATCGCGGCCATGACGGCCGTGCAGCGGGAGACACCGGACGCGGCGCTCGGCCGGACGGCGGCGACGGCCAACTCGCTGATGATGGCGCCCAACGCGCTGGCGCTGGCGCTCGGCGCGGGGCTCGTCGCGGTGCTGGACACCCGCGTGCTGCTGGCGCTGACGGGCGTGCTGGGGCTGTTCGCGGCGGTGCTGCCGGGCCGGGGCCGCCGGGGGGCGCCGCGGCCGGTACGGACCGGCGGGGGAGGCTGACGGGCGCCCCCACCGGTCCGCTCCCGTCATCACCCGATGCGCGACAGCGCCTCGGCGACGGCTTCGAGGTCCGGGTCGGAGGCCAGCCCGGCGTGATACAGGCGCAGTTGGTTCGCGCCGAGGGAGGCGGCGTGGGCCGCGTCCCGCTCCAGGGTGCCGGGGCTGCCGCCCATCCCGGTCACCACACCGAAGTTGGCGGCGAGCACCGCGGACCGCCCGGCGAACGGCCCGAGCACCGCCTCGCGCGCCGCGTCACCGCCGGTGCACGGCAGCACCACGCCGTCCGCCACACCGAGGATGTGCTCCGCCTCCACTCCGGCGTTGGCCCCCGAGCGGTACGGGGCGGGGTCGGCGTGCAGCAGGACCTGGAAGCCCGGTGCGGCTGCCGCCCGCACCGCGGCGACCGCGGCCTCCTGGAGCGTGCGGGCGGCCGAGGTCCGCCATCGGAGGGTGGCGTCGGCGAGGCCGGGGCCGAGGAGCTTCTCGACGCCGGACCAGCCGGCTTCGGTGGAGCCGGAACCGGCCCAGCCGGGGGCCAGGGCGCGGCGCACGGCCGTCCCCAGTTCGTCGGCGTCCAGTCCCTGGGCGGCGTAGCCGTCCCGGCAGGAGGCGCAGAAGCACAGGGACATCAGGTACTGCGCCGCGTCCCCCAGACCGACGCCCGTGACCTTGTCGTGGGCGTGCAGATGGGCGAAGCCGTACCAGCCGCAGGACTCCAGTTCGGTGCCGCTCGTCCCGGGCCGGGCGGCGGCCTCCTCCGCCAGGGCGACGAGGTAGCCGCGGACCGCGGGCTGGGCGATGCAGGGCGCCCAGGGGTAGCGGTCGCCGTAGGCGTTGACGACGCTGTGGTGCGGATACTCCGCGCCCAGGCGGGAGTTGTGCGCGAGGACGACCCAGCTGTGCACGTCGAGACCGGCCTCGGCCAGGGCGTGCGCCGCGTCGCCGTACGGGTCGTCCCGGTCCACCCAGCTCTGCGCGTAGGGCGCCGGTTCACGCCCCGCCCAGCGGCTCGCGTCCGGCGGGTAGAGCACCGCGGCGTGCTGGGCGGTGACGATCCTGCGCACCGGATGGCGCGGGGTGAGGGCCCGGGTGGAGTGGTAGGCGGAGGCCAGGGTCACCTGCTGGACGCCGAGGTCCGCGATCCGCGCGGGGGCGTCCGGGTCCCCGATGACGTCCCACGGGTAGAGGAAGACGGAGGTCCTCACACCCGCTCCCCGTCCGCGTACTCCTCCAGCAGCGCGCGGCCGCTCGCGATGATCCCGGCCAGGTCCTTGACGTGGGCGGCGGTCGGCTCGGTGAGCGGGGTGCGTACCCCGCCGACGTCCAGGCCCTGGAGCCGGACGGCCGCCTTGACCAGGGAGACGGCGTATCCGCGGCCCTGGGCGCGCAGTTCGACCAGGGGCCGGTAGAAGCGGTCGAGCAGCGCGTTGACCAGGCCGTCGTCGCCGGCTTCCAGGGCCCGGTAGAAGGCGAGGGCGATGTCCGGGGCGAAGGCGAAGACGGCGGAGGAGTAGAGCGTGACGCCGATGCCCCGGTAGGCCGGGCCGGTCAGCTCGGCGGTGGGCAGACCGTTGAAGTACAGGAAGTCCCCGCCGGGCAGCTGGGTGCGTACGGCGCTGACGATGCGCTGCATCAGGTCGAGGTCGCCGTGACCGTCCTTGAGCCCGATGACCCCGGGCGTCCGGGCGAGGGCGACGACGGTCTGCGGGGTGAAGACCGCGTTGTCGCGCTGGTAGACGATCGTCTCCAGGGAGGTGGCCGCCGCGAGGGCGGCGTAGTGGTTCAGCAGCCCCTCCTGGTCGGCGACGACGAGGTACGGGGGCATGGCGAGGAGCCCGTCGGCCCCCGCCTCCTCGGCCAGCTTCGCGTACTGGACCGCGAGTGCCGTGCCGTATCCGGCGCCCGCGACGACGGGGACCCGGCCGGCGGTCTCCTCGACCGCGGCGGTGACGACGAGGCGGAACTCCTCCTGGGTCAGCGCGTGGAACTCGCCCGTACCGCAGCAGGCGAAGACCGCTGCCGCACCGGCGTCGATGCCCCGGCGCACATGTGTACGGAAGGTGTCGAGGTCGACGGTGCCGTCAGGCCCGTACGCGGTGACGGGGAAGAAGAGCGGCCCGGCGACATGGGTGAGCCGGGCGGCAAGGGGGGCTGAGGACACGTGCGCTCCCTGAGCAGATTCAGACGTACACAACTCTGACCGTCGTCCATATTTCTGAACAGCATCACGCTAAGGCAGCCGCGCGGCGCAGGTCAAGACGGGAACACACCCCCGAAGCACCGATCCAACCGCTCCGCACGGCGGAGCCGGCCCCCCGCCCACGACACTTGACGGGTCCGGCCACGGGTTCTTAGCTTGTCCATGCATGTGAATGACATCCATGGATTTGACGCTTCGCGCGTCCGATTGCCGCGCAGCCGACGAACGCGCCGCACCGAGGAGATCCCGTATGCCCGCTCCCCGCACTGTCCTGCTCACCGGCGCCGCAGGCGGCCTCGGCACCCTGATGCGGGGGCTGCTGCCCTCGTACGGCTACGAACTCCGGCTCTTCGACGTGGCCCCGGTCGAGGGCGAACCCGACGCGATCACCGCCGATCTGGGCGACAGGGAGGCCCTGCGCGCGGCGGTGCGGGGCACCGACGCGGTCATCCACCTCGCGGGCATCTCCCTGGAAGCCTCCTTCGACAGGATTCTGCGCGCGAACATCGAGGGGACGTACAACCTCTACGAAGCCGCACGCGAGGAAGGCGTGCGCCGCATCGTCTTCGCCTCCTCCAACCACGTCATCGGCCACACCCCGCGCCCGGTCCCCGGCGATCCGCCGCTCCCCGTCGGCACCACGCGCCGCCCCGACACCTTCTACGGCCTGTCCAAGTCCTTCGGGGAGGATCTGGCCCAGCTCTACTGGGACAAGCACGGCATCGAGACCGTCTCCGTGCGCATCGGGTCCTGCTTCGCCGAGCCGACATCGGTACGGATGCTGTCGCTCTGGCTGAGCCCCGCCGACGGCGCCCGGCTCTTCCACGCCGCGCTCACCGCCGAGGACGTCGGGCACACCGTCGTGTACGGCTCCTCCGACAACACCCGCCTGTGGTGGGACCTGACGACCGCCAGGGCGCTCGGGTACGAACCGAGGGACGACTCGGAGGGCTACGCGGCGGGGCTCATCGCCGAACAGGGCGAACTGGACCCCGCCAACCCCGACCACGCCCATCTGGGCGGCCACTTCGTGACCGACCCGCCCATCTGGCCGCGCTGATCCCCCACGGGAGCGGCGCCGAGCCGGGGACCGGGCCCGCGCCGAGCGGTCCGGGGGCGGCACACACGCCCCGCCGTCCTTTGCCGGGAGAAAGTCGCGCGAAGGCGCGTGAAGGCACGTGAAGGCACGTGAAGGCACGGGAAGGTAAGGGAACGGCAAAGCGGGGTCGTTCGTTACCCGGTGCATGACCGCAATGACCCCCGGCTCGAACATCCCTCTCTCCGCCGCCCGCGTGGCGGTGGACGTCGCCGCTCCGGTGCGGCTCGACGTCTCGGGCCTGCTGCTCACCGCCGACGGCAAGGTGCGCTCCGACGACGACTTCATCTTCTACAACCAGCCCTCGGGCCCCGGGGTGACCTACCGCTCCGGCGGCGGTTCCGCGCCCGACGCGATCGTGGTGGACACCGCCGCGGTCCCGCCCGGCATCGAGAAGATCGTCGTCACCGCGAGCCCGGACGCCGCCGGCCAGACCTTCCAGGGCATCGAGCCCACCGCCACCGTGCGCAACGCGGACGACGGCAGCGTGCTCGCCACCTTCACCCCGCCCCAGCTGGGCGCCGAGACGGCGCTGGTGGTCATCGAGATCTATCTGCGCAACGGCGCCTGGAAGGCCCGCGCGGTCGGCCAGGGCTATGCGAACGGACTCGCGGGCATCGCCACGGACTTCGGTGTCTCGGTCGAGGAGCCCGCGGCCCCGGCCGCCGCCCCGGCCGCCCCTCCGGCCCCGGTCCCGCCCGCCCCTCCGGTCCCGCACACCGCCCCGGTGGACCCGCGGATCGCTCCCCCCGCACCGCCCGCCCCTCCGGCCGCACCCGCGCCCGCGGGCTCCGGCAAGATCAACCTCGACAAGGGCCGGGTCAGCCTCCAGAAGAACCAGACCGTGTCCCTGGTCAAGGGCGGCCGGCCGCTGCTCTCGCAGGTCAAGATGGGCCTCGGCTGGGAGCCCGCGTTCCGCGGCAAGGACATCGACCTGGACGCCTCGGTGATCGCCTACGGCCCGAACCGCAACCACCTGGACAGCTGCTACTTCGGCAAGCTCTCCATCCTGAACGGTGCGGTCAAGCACTCCGGCGACAACCTCACGGGCGAGGGCGCGGGTGACGACGAGGTGATCGTCGTGGATCTGGGCCGTATCCCCGCCGAGGCCACCGGACTGGTCTTCACGGTGAACTCGTTCACCGGCCAGAAGTTCACCGAGGTCGCCAAGGCCTACTGCCGGCTGCTCGACGCGGCCACCGGCGAGGAGCTGGTCCGCTTCGACCTGACGGGCGCCGAGCCGCAGACCGGCGTGATGATGGCCAAGCTGATCAAGCAGTTCTCCGGTGAGTGGGAGATGACCGCCATGGGCGAGTTCGTGAAGTCGCGCACCGTGCGCGGCATGGTGAAGCCCGCCGCCAAGTCCCTGTAGCCCCCGGGCCGGGAACAGCCCCCGGCAAACGGCTTCCGGGGCACCTGACGTTCTCAGGTGCCCCGGATCCGGAGGTTCTCCGGGTGGACGCTGCTCGAACTCGTCCGCCCTCTCAGAGCTTGGTCAGCTTGGAGTACGGGCTCAGGATCCTCCCCTGTCGCCCCGAGAAGTCGATGAGGACTGCATCGTTGTCGCCCTCGACAGCAAGGATTCTGCCGAGCCCGAACTGATCGTGCGACACCCTGTCGCCCACATCGAAACATTCGACCGGTGGGGCCGCCTGGGCCGGGCGGTTGAAGGGACTGGAAGGCAGGTGACGCCGGGATCCGGCTGACTGTTTCATTACCTTGAGTATGCGCCTCCGCGACGCCCGACGCCATGCCCGACCGCTCCCGGAGGCCCAGTAGTACCGGATTCGTAATCAGGCGCTACCGGGCCCCGGCGGCGGTTCCGCCCGCCTTCGGCAGGCTCGCCGCCCGGAATTCCGCGCCGGAAAGACCCCCGAAGGTGTGGCGTTCTCCACTCCCGGACGCACTGCGGCCGGTCCGGTCAACCGCCGCGGTCGGCCCGGCCGCCCCGAGCCGCATGACACCGTCACCACCGAACGCGAACGGAGCGCGACCCTCCGTGAGGGCCGCCGGCTCCTCCTCGGCGGCCGGCGGCCCCGGTCAGTGCCCGTTCGGCCGACGCCGCCACGGGCCCGTGATGGCGAGCATGATGCCGGGCGTCTGGATGTTGGCGAACAGCGTCTTCCCGTCGGGCGAGAACGTGACCCCGGCGATCTCGCTGTACGAGGGGTCCTCCTCGGTGCCCGCGTTGAGCTCGTTGCGCGCGATCGGGTACGTGACACCGCTCTCGGTCGCCCCGAAGAGGTGCTGGATGCCCTCGCCGTCCTCGGAGATGACGATGCCGCCGTACGGCGACACGGTGATGTTGTCGGGGCCGTCGAAGGCGCCCTCCCTGGACGGGTCGGCGTTCACGCCGAGGATCACCTTCAGGGTCACCGTGCGCCGCTTCGGGTCGTAGAACCAGACCTGGCCGTCGTGCCGGACGGGGCTCTCGTCGCGGGCGTACGAGGAGACGAAGTAGGCGCCGCCGTCGCCCCACCACATGCCTTCGAGCTTCCGGGCGCGGGTGACCTGGCCGTCGGTGAACTGCTTGCGCACGGAGACGGTCCTCGCGTCACGGTCGGGCACGTCGACCCAGTCGACCCCGTACACCGTGCCGATCCTCGTGGCGCGGGACAGGTCGTCGACGAAGCGCCCGCTCCCGTCGAAGCACTTGGTGGCCTGGAGGACACCCGCGTCGTCGGCGAGCGTGCGCAGCTTGCCCCGGCCGTGCTTGAACCCGTGCGGCGGGACCCAGCGGTAGAGCAGTCCGTTGGGGCCGGAGGCGTCCTCGGTGAGGTAGGCGTGGCCGCGCCTGGGGTCGATGACGACGGCCTCGTGCGCGTACCGGCCGAAGGCCTTGACCGGGCGCGGGTCACGGTTGGCGCGCCTGTCGTAGGGGTCGACCTCGAAGACATAGCCGTGGTCCTTGAGCAGACCGTTCTTGCCCGCCTTGTCCTCGGTCTCCTCGCAGGTCAGCCAGGTGCCCCAGGAGGTGCTGCCGCCCGCGCAGTTGGTGGACGTACCGGCGATGCCGACCCACTCGGCGGTGCGGCCGTCGCGGCGGGTCTCCACGACGGTGCAGCCACCGGCCGCGACCGGGTCGTAGACGAGGCCCTCGGTGAGCGGGACCGGGTACTTCCACTTGGCGCGGGTGCCGCTCAGCTCGTGGTTGTTGACGAGGAGGGTGACTCCGCGCGGGCCCTCGAAGGCGGCCGTGCCGTCGTGGTTGGAGGGGGTGTACTCGCCCGACTCCAGCTTGGTGACACCGCTGTGGGTGACGATGCGGTACGAGAATCCGGCCGGCAGCGCGAGTATGCCCTCGGGGTCGGGGATCAGGGGGCCGTAGCCGGGCTCCCTGCCGTGGCCGTGACCGTCGTGGTCGTGCCCGTGGCCGTCGTGGCCGTGCCGCGTGTCCTCTGCGGCGAGGGCGCCGGGGGCGGTCGCCAGGGTGCCGACAGCACCCGTCAGGGCGATACCCGCGCCGGTGAGGGCGGACTGCTTGGTGAATTCCCTGCGCGTGATGGCCATCGAGGGCTCCTGGTGCGGCTGGCGGGTGGCTGGCGCGCCCACTTTCCCCGCCGTGTGCGAACGCCGGCTGAACAGCGGGCGACTTCGAGCGACACCCTTGCCGTGCGCAGGCCTCCGCGGGGGAGCTTCCCACGGTCCCGGTGGGCGGGCGCCGATTCCGGGCCCGCCCGCCGGGACCGTCCCGCGCTCTCAGCCGCCCGTGCGCGAGCGGGCCTTGAACGCGGCCTTGCGGGCGTCCTTCGCCGTCTTCTTGTCGCTGTGCAGCCGCCCCATGGCCTCCAGGACATCCGCCGTCGCCGGGTGGTCCACCCGCCAGGCGCCGTCGAAGAAGCCGCTGTGCTGCCCGGCGAGACCCTCGACAAGGCCCTGGAGCTCCTCCAGATCGCCGTCCGCGTCCAGTTGCGCGGCGATGGTGTCGATGGCCAGCCAGAAGATCATCGACTCCGGCGGCGCGGGGACGTCGGCCGCTCCCCGCTCCGCGAGCCAGACCCGGGCCAGACCGCCCAGCTCCGGGTGGCCGAGCACCGCGCGCACCGCGGGCTCCGCCTCGGGACCCGCCAGCGAGAGCGCCTGCTGGCAGTGCAGCCGGCGCAGCGGCGCCCCCTCGTCCGTGCCGCGCGCCGCCGCCAGCAGCTCGGCGGCGGCCGCCACCGCGCCGTCGGCGCCCCGGTCGCCGAGCCAGAGCTCGACCTCGGACCGGGCCGCCGCCTCCGGGTAGTGGGCGATGCCGTCGAGGAGCGCGTCGGCGCCCTTGCCGGCGAGGTCGCCGATGGCGGGCGCGTCCACCCCGGCCTCCAGCATCCGGTTCCGGATGCCGTAGAGGCCGAGGGGGGTGAGCTTGACCATGCCGTACCGGGTGACGTCGTCCTCGTCGGCGAGCGCGGCCGACTGGTCGCCCTGCTCGCCCTCCTCGACCAGCAACGCCTCGTCGACCGGCGTGTACTCGACGATCCCGATGGGCTCCAGCAGCCGGAACTGGTCGTCCAGCCGCATCATCGCCTCCGACACCTGCTCCAGGATGTCGTCGGTCGGCTCGCCCATGTCGTCGGGCACGATCATCGACGCGGCGAGGGCCGGCAGCGGTACGGGCCCGTCGCCCGCGCCGTTGTCCGCGAGGGTGAGGAGGTACAGATTGCCGAGGACCCCGTCGAGGAACTCCGCCTCCGCCTCCGGGTCCCAGTCCAGGGCGTCGAAGTCGATCGAGCCGTCCTCGTTGACGAGGTCGGCGAAGTCGTCGAAGACCGGTGCGGTGGCGTCGGCGTGCACCGCTTCCAGGCCGTCGAGCCAGATCGCCAGGACGTCCTGCGGGGAGCCTCCGGTGAGCAGGGCCAGGTTCTCGCCCTCGGTGACGGTCCCTTCGGCCTCGGCGGTGTCCTCGGCGCTCTCCCCGCCCGTCTCCGGGTCCCCGGCGTCCCGCGCCGGTTCCTCGGGGTCGGTGACGTCCAGGAGCCCGGTGTCGACGGCGAGGCGCCACGCCTCACTGGCGTACGCGGCACCGTCCTCGTCCGGGGTGAGGCCGAGGTGTTCGGCCGCTGCCGGAAGCTGCGCCTCGGCCAGCTCGCCGCCCGCGCCGACACGGGTGGCGGGTCCGGCCCAGCGGGCGAGCCGGACGGCGCGGGCGAGCAGCGGAGCGGCCAGGGCGGCCCGTGCCAGCTCGGCCTCGGAATGCAGCCGCACCGGCGGCAGGGTGGGGCGCTCTGCGGACATCGGGGGTTCTCCTCGGGCGTGCTCGGGCGTACCGGGTGCGTACGCGGCTTGGGCCGACCAAGCGTAGACGCATTTCGTCCCATGCCACCCGGTTCAGGCGGCGTACCGCCGCCGTCCCACGGAGAACCTTGACAACTCCGGTACGGACCCAAGAGATTGACGCGCGTAGACGTTGTACCGCCGAGCCCGGTACACGTCCGTCCGCACCCTCGAACCCCCCGGAGTCCGTGATGCCAGCCGCATCCTCCCGCACCACCGCCGTCTCCGCCGTCGTCACCGCCGCCCTGGCCGCAGGTCTGCTCACCGGCGCGTCCTCGGCCGTCGCGGCCCCCGACGGCCAGGTCCGTATCCACGACATCCAGGGCACCACCCGGATATCCCCGCTGGCCGGTGCGCAGGTCACCGGTGTTCCGGGCATCGTCACCGGTGTGCGCGGCTACGGCTCGAAGGGCTTCTGGTTCCAGGACCCGGACGCCGACGCCGACCGGGCCACCAGCGAGGGTGTCTTCGTCTACACCGGTTCGGCACCCGCCGTCGCGGTCGGCGACGCGGTCACCGTCTCGGGCACGGTCGCCGAGTACGTCCCCGGCGGCGCCGCGTCCGGCAACCAGTCGCTCACCCAGATCACCAGGCCCACCGTCTCCGTGGTCTCGTCCGGCAACGCGCTGCCCGCCCCGGTCACCGTCTCGGCGCACTCGGTCCCCGCCCGCTACGCCCCGGCGGGCGACCCGGCGGCCGGCGGCTCGGTGAACGGGCTCCGGCTCTCCCCGGGCCGGTACGCCCTGGACTTCTACGAGTCGCTGGAGGGCATGAACGTCCGTGTCGGCTCCTCGCGCGTGGTCGGCGCCACCGACTCCCACGCGGAGCTGTGGGTGACGGTCAAGCCGCACGAGAACGCGAACCGGCGGGGCGGCACGGTCTACGGCTCGTACTCCTCGCAGAACAGCGGGCGGCTCCAGATCCAGTCCCTGGTGCCGCTCGCCGAGCAGCCGTTCCCCAGGGCGGACGTCGGTGATGTGCTGGCGGGCCCGACCGAGGGACCGCTGGACTTCAGCCAGTACGGCGGTTACACGCTCACCGCGCGCACCCTCGGCACGGTCATGGACCGCGGGCTGCGCCAGGAGCGGACGCGCGCCCAGCGCGACGGGGAGCTGGCGGTGGCGACGTACAACGTCGAGAACCTCGACCCGGGCGACCCGCAGGAGAAGTTCGACGCGCTGGCGGCGGCCGTCGTGAACAACCTCGCCTCGCCGGACATCCTGGCGCTGGAGGAGATCCAGGACGACAACGGCCCGAAGGACGACGGCACGGTCTCGGCCGAACTGACCGTGCGCAGGTTCACCGAGGCGGTCACGGCGGCGGGCGGACCGGCGTACGACTGGCGCTCCATCGCCCCCGAGGACAAGAAGGACGGCGGCGAGCCGGGCGGCAACATCCGTCAGGTGTTCCTGTTCAACCCGGAGCGGGTGTCGTTCACCGACCGCGCGGGCGGCGACGCGACCACCGCGACCGAGGTCGTCCGGGAGCGGGGCCGGGCGGCCCTGACCCACTCCCCCGGCCGGGTGGACCCGTCGGCCGCCGCGTGGACGGACAGCCGCAAGCCGCTCGTCGGCGAGTTCGCCTTCCGCGGCCGTCCGGTGTTCGTCGTCGCCAACCACTTCTCGTCGAAGGGCGGGGACGAGTCGATCCTCTCGCACCACCAGCCGCCGACGCGCTCCTCCGAGGTCCAGCGGCTGGCCCAGGCGCAGTCGGTCAACACCTTCGTGAAGAAGCTGCTGAGCGCGGACAAGCGGGCCGACGTACTGGTCGTGGGTGACATCAACGACTTCGAGTTCTCCGGTACGACGAAGGCGCTGACGGCCGGGGGCGCGCTGTACCCGGCGGTGAAGTCCCTGCCGCGGCCGGAGCGTTACTCCTACGTCTACCAGGGCAACACCCAGGTCCTGGACCAGATCCTGACCAGCCCGTCGATCCGCGGCTTCGACTACGACAGCGTGCACATCAACGCGGAGTTCGCCGACCAGAACAGCGACCACGACCCGCAGGTGCTGCGCTTCCGCCCCTGAGCGCCACGCCCCTGGGGGCACGCCCCCGGGTGTCACGCCTCGGGGTGTCACGCCTCGCGGTGCACCGCACCGCTATCCGCCCGCGCCGAGGGAGAGCGCGGGCGTGTAGCGGTGCACACCGCCGCCGGTGACCCCGGGGTAGGACTGCACCCTCTCCCACTGCGGTGTCCTCGAACCGATACCGTCGCCGGGTGCGGAGAGCGCGTCCCGGTGCGCCCGCGCGCTCTCCCACTCGGCGTAGTTGAGGACGCGTGTGCCGTCCGTGCTCACATGGAAGTGCCCGGAGATACCGCCCGGAGCGGGCATGGGTTCGGTGCCCAGCGCCTCGAACACCGTGTCCACCCAGTCCCGCTGCCGGGCCGGGCCGGGACCGGCGAACTCCACCTCGACGATCACCACGCACCCGGGCTCGCGGCTGTCGCCCGGGTCCGGGGGCGTGGAGCGGTACAGCTCGTACGTGTGCAGCCCGAGGCGTTCGATGCCGGGCACGGCGGCGTCGACGGCGGCGTTGCGCTCATCGCGGCCTTCCCGGAAGAAGTCCTGGTAGGCCTGCTCGCCGGACCACTGCGAGTAGTGCAGGAGCGTTCTGCCGTCCTCCCCGGTGTACACGCTGTACGAGAGCAGCCCCGGGTGCGGCCAGTCGCGGCTGCCCCACGCCTCACGGACCGCCTCGACGGTCAGCCGCTGCCGCTCGGGCGTACCGACGTCCCAGGTACTGGCCTTGACGACGCCGGCATCACCACGCCTCAGATCGGGCCGGGAGTTGAACTGCGCGGTCATGGTGGTGCTCCCCTCCGGCCGCGCCCCGGTGGCGCGCCCTTCCGGTCACCACCGTCGCCCCTCAAGCGCGCTTGAGGTCAACAGACACGGCCCGGCCGCCTACCCCGCCGCACGGCGGGGTAGCGGACCGGGATGACTGTCTCCGTGGCCCATCTCAGCGATCCCCACCTCACCTCCGGCGCCCCGGCCGGCGCACCCGCCGCCGGGCTGAGCACCGCCCTGCGCCGGGTGCTGGCCCTGGAGCCCCTCCCCGACTGCGTGGTGGTCACCGGCGATCTGACCGAACACGGCGGACCCGGGGAGTACGCGGTCCTGCGCCAGGTCATCGACGGGTTCCCGCTGCCGCTGCACCTGGTGGCGGGCAACCACGACGCCCCGGCCGAGCTGGCCGGGACGTTCGGCGGGACCCCCTTCCTGGGCGGCGGGCAGCTGCCGTACTACGTGGTGGAGCATCCGGCGCTCACGGTCCTGGTCCTGGACTCGACGGTGCCCGGTTCGGCCGGTGGCCGCCTCGGGCCGGACCAGCTGGCCTGGCTCGACACGGCGCTCGCGCACCGCCCCCAGCTACCCGCGGTCGTCTGTCTGCACCATCCTCCGGTCCCGGTCGGCATCCCGTTCCTGGACGGGATGCGCCTGGCGGACGGCGCGGCCCTGGCCGAGGTGGTCGCCGCGCACCCGCAGGTCGTACGGGTCCTGGCGGGCCATGTCCACCGCCCGGTCACGGCGGCGTTCGCGGGCAGCACGGTGGCCGTCGCGCCGAGCACGTATCTGCAGAGCGGTCTGGCCATGGGCGGGGGCGTGCCGGGGTATCTGCCCGAACCGACGTCCTTCCTCCTGCATCAGCTCACCGGGGACACCGCCGAGGACGCCTGGGTCACCCATGTCGTCCCGGTGAGCCACTCGGCCGCGCCCCTGCTCCGCCACTGAACGGCTCAGGTGCTCAGCCGGGTGCGCCAGGCGGTCATGTTCAGCTCGTCCATCAGGCGGATGTCGTGGCCCTCCAGCGGGAAGACGCGGGCCCCGGTGTCCGTGGCGGCGGCGATCTCCAGCGCGTCGCCCTCGATGAGGTCGCCGCCCTCCTTGGTGGAGACCCAGGCGAGGATCGACTTCACGGCGGCTCCGGGCTTCAGCATGACCTCCACGGGCCCCGGGTCCTGACCGAAGTAGGAGCCGCCCGGGTTGACCTTGACCGGCAGCCGTTCGCCGTCCTCGCCGAGCGCCTGGACCGAGGGGTAGCCGTGGACGCGGTAGGGCTTGTCGCCGCAGTTGGTGAGCGTGAGCACGACGGCCCGGTGCATCATCGCGGTGTCGACCTGCCCCATGTCCACGACGACACCGGAGGCGGGACAGTCACCGGAAGCGGCGGGCGCGGTGGCGGGGGGACCGGTGACGACGCCCCCACCGGGTCCGCCGGTCACCGGCGGGCTCTGCGGTGCGGCGGGCGTCGGCGGCAGCGTGTCGGCGTGCACACCGTACGGGACCGTGCGCGTGGCGCTCGGTGTCGGTTCCGGCTCACCCTCACCGGCCGGGACGAGGAACCCGGCACAGCCGGTCAGGGCCGCCCCCGCCACCGCCGTCCAGACCGCCACGACCGCTCTTCGTACCGGCTTCCCCATGCGCCCGCCCCTCGCCCCGGTCCACACTCGTCCGTCCGTTCGATCATGTCAGACGGCCGGGAGCGGACAGGGACTGTTCAGCACCGCTTGCCCCGCACGCCAAGCAGATCTAAGTGGACCTCCACGGCCGCCGGGGCCGACACTTCGGACATGACAGCGACCACGCCACGCCCTTTCGGACGCGCGCTCTGCGCCATGATCACGCCGTTCACCGCCGCCGGTGAGCTGGATCTGGAGGCGGCCCGCGCGCATGCCGCCGCGCTGGTCGCGGACGGCTGCGACGGTCTGGTGCTCAGCGGGACCACCGGGGAGTCCCCCACCACGACCGACGGGGAGAAGACCGCTCTGCTGCGGGCGGTCCGGGAGGCGGTCGGCGACGGGGTGGCACTGCTCTCGGGCGTCGGCAGCGCGGACACCCGGCACACCCTGCGGCTGGCCCGGGAGGCCGAGGACGCGGGCGCGGACGGCCTGCTGGTGGTCACCCCGTACTACAGCCGCCCGCCGCAGGCCGCCGTCGAGGCGCACTTCCTGCGCGTCGCGGAGACGTCCGGCATCCCGCTGATGCTGTACGACATCCCGGGCCGCACGGGCACCCGTATCGGGACGGATACCCTGCTGCGGCTCGCGGAGCACCCACGCGTCGTGGCGGTGAAGGACTGCGCGTACGACCTCCTCGGCTCGACGAAGGTGATGTCGCGGACCTCCCTGGCGTACTACTCGGGTTGCGAGGAGCTGAACCTTCCGCTGTACGCGCTGGGCGGCGCGGGCTTTGTCAGTACGGTCGCCAATGTGGCGCCCCGTCAGATGCGGGCGCCCCTGGACGCGTTCGACGCGGGCCGCACCGGTGAGGCGGCCCGGCTGAACGCACTCACGGTCCGCCTCACCGAACTGATGATGGCCTCCGGTCTGCCCGGAACGGTCACGGTCAAGGCGCTGCTCGCGGCGGGGCCGGTCCGCGAACCGCTGCAGCCCGCCGGGCGCGGGGCGGCCGACGGGCTGCGGGAGGCGTACGAGGAACTCCTCGCCGCTACGCGCTAGTTGTGCGCGTGTCCTCAGTTGTGCGCGTGCAGGATGTCGTTGAGCCCGTCCCACACCGAGTTGTTCGGGCGGGCCTCGACGGTCCCGGTGACCGAGTTGCGGCGGAAGAGGATGTTCGAGGCACCGGAGAGCTCACGGGCCTTGACGATCTGGCCGTCCGGCAGCGTGACGCGCGTCCCGGCCGTGACGTACAGGCCCGCCTCGACCACGCACTCGTCGCCGAGGGCGATACCGATGCCCGCCTCGGCGCCGATCAGGCAGCGCTCGCCGATCACGATGCGCTCCTTGCCGCCGCCGGAGAGGGTGCCCATAGTGGAGGCGCCGCCTCCGATGTCGGAGCCGTCGCCGATGACGACGCCCGCGGAGATCCGGCCCTCGACCATCGAGGTGCCGAGCGTGCCCGCGTTGAAGTTGACGAAGCCCTCGTGCATGACGGTCGTGCCGGACGCGAGGTGCGCCCCGAGGCGGACCCGGTCGGCGTCGGCGATGCGGACGCCCTTGGGCGCCACGTAGTCCGTCATCCGCGGGAACTTGTCGACCGAGGTGACCTGGAGGTGCAGGCCCTCGGCGCGGGCGTTCAGCCGCACCTTCTCCAGGTCGTCGACGGCGACCGGGCCGAGCGAGGTCCAGGCGACGTTGGCGAGCAGCCCGAAGACACCGTCGAGGTTCTGGCCGTGCGGCTGGACGAGACGGTGCGAGAGCAGGTGCAGACGCAGGTACGCGTCGTGCGCGTCGAGCGGCTTGTCGTCGAGCGAGGAGATGACCGTGGCGACGGCGACGACCTCGACACCGCGCCGGGCGTCCACGCCGAGGGCCTTGGCCGCACCCTCGCCGAGCCGGTTCACGGCCTCTTCCGGGCTGAGGCGCTGCGTACCGGCCGGGCCGGGCTCCGCGGCGAGCGCGGGGGCGGGGAACCAGGTGTCGAGGACGGTGCCGTCACCGGCGATGGTGGCGAGGCCGGCGGCGACGGCGCCGGTGGTGCGGGCAGAACCCTGGGAAGTCGTGTCGGTCATGGACAGAAACCTAACCGGCCGGGGCCCGCTCCGGCGAACCGGTCCCGGCGTCCGGGCCGCGCCGGGCCGGGGAGCCGGCGCCCACGTCCCCGCCGGGGGCCGCGTCCCCGCCGACACCCGCGTCCCCGCCGTGCCCCACCGGACCACCATGCCCCACCGGACCACCGCGCCCCACCGGACCACCGCGCCCCACCGGACCGCCGTGCCCCACCGGACCACCGGTCCCCGCACCCGGGCCGGGCCCCTCCGCACGCGGCGGCCGTCCGGGTTCCCGCAGCCGCCTCGCCGCCAGCACCGCCACCCCGGCACCGCCCGCGAGCACCGCGCAGAGCGGCCACAGCAGCGCGGGAGCACTCGCGTACAGGGCTCCGCCCAGCGGCGGCGCCAGCACCTGACCGCTGATCGAGGCCCCCGCGTACAGGCTCTGGAAACGGCCCTGGGCGTGGCCGGGTGCCTGGTCGGCCACATACGCCGTGGCGGGCGTCTTGTAGAGGATCTCCCCCAGCGTCAGCGACACCATCATGGCGACGGCGAACAGCACTCCGGCGCCCGGTATCAGCAGGGCGTAGCCGAGCCCCACCAGCAGCAGGCCCACCCCCACGATGCCGAGCGGCGAGCGGTTGCGCAGGGCGTGCGCCGCGGGCAGTTCGAGGCACAGGATGACGCCGCCGTTGACCGCGATCAGCCAGCCGTAGAACTGGGTGCCGTGACCGTGGTCGGCGAGGAAGACGGGCAGGGTGGAGTACTGCTGCCGGTAGACGAGGTCGACACAGACGATCGCGGCGAGCAGCACCAGCACCGCGGGCCTGGCCCGCAGTTCGCGCCAGAGCCCCGGGGCGTGCGGGTCACGGGCGGGCCCGGTGCGCGCGAGGCCGCGGGCGGGCAGGATCCTGGCCACGTACGCGGCGAAGAGCAGGGTGCCCAGCCCGTCGGCCAGGAAGAGCCAGTCGTACGAGAAGCGGGCGGCGATCAGCGCGCCGAGCGGCGGTCCGACGGCGAAGCCCCCGTTCGCCGCGAAGCGCGTGAGCGCGAAGCTCTGGCGCCGGCCGCCTTCGGGCACGGAGACCGCGACGAGTGCGGCGTTGGCCGCCCGCACGACGCCCGAGGCGTACTGGGCGAGCGGCAGCACCGCGTAGAGGGCGGCGACCGGGAGGACGGGCAGGGCGACGAGTGCGGCGCCGCTCGCGCAGGCGCCGGCCAGCAGCATCCGGCGGTGGCCGAAGCGGTCGCCGAACCAGCCCCCGGTGAAGTTCCCGGCGACCAGCCCGATGCCGCCGATGCCGCTGATCACTCCGGCCTGGGCGACGGACAGACCGCGCGGCCCCGTCAGATAGACGAAGAGGTAGACGAAGGTGAAGCTGACGACACCGTTGAGAAATGCGCCCAGCGCCAGCAGCCGTACCGTTCTCGGCACTTCGCGCAGCATGCCCATCCGACCCGCCCCCGATAGAGTTCCCCTTGGGAACGGACTATGGCAGCATGCTTTCGGCGGGTCAACCGCGTACAACTGACCGTGCACGACAGCCCAGGGAAGCCACGAACGGAAGAAGAGGCGAGCCATGCCGCAGCGCACCAGCCTGGCGGACGCCGACTGCTCGATCGCCCAGGCACTGGACGTCGTCGGCGACTGGTGGACCCTGCTGATCGTGCGGGACACCGCGCGCGGTGTGCACCGCTTCGACGCGCTGCAGCAGGAGCTGGGCGTCTCGCGCAAGGTGCTCACCGAGCGGCTGCGCCTGCTCGTCGAGGCGGATGTGCTGTCCCGGGAGCCGTACCAGGACCGCCCCGCGCGGTACGAGTACCGGCTCACCCCGCGCGGCCGTGCCCTGCTGCCCGTACTGATCGCACTCCAGGACTGGGGCGATTCCTGGGTCCTGGGGGACGGAGAGACGATGGCGACGACCGCGGAGTCCTCGAAGGAGGCGGCCCGGGTGCACGCCCTGGTGGGCACCCGCCTGCCGGAGCTGCGCCTGCTCGACCACGACGGGGCCCCGCGCGACCCGGTCGCCGCCACCCCGTACACGGTCCTGTACTGCTTCCCCGGCGCGTACGCCCGCGCGGACGCCTACCCTCCGGGGTGGGGCCGGATCCCGGGGGCGCGCGGCTGCACCCTCGAATCGTGCACGTACCGGGACCAGTTGGCGGAGTTCACGGCGGCCGGCGCGACCGTGCACGGGGTGTCCGCCCAGCGCCCGGACGAGCAGCGCGCGTTCGCCGACGCCGAGGGGCTGCGTTTCCCGCTGCTCTCGGACGCGGAGCTGTCCCTGACGGCGGCCCTGCGGCTGCCGACGTTCCGTGTGGCGGGTGTGAGCCGGCTCAAGCGGCTGACGCTGGTGGTGGACCGGGACCGGACGGTCCACGAGGTGCTCTACCCGATCACGGACATCGAGGCGAGCGTCCGCACGGCACTGGACACGGTGCGCCGCCTGGGCGCGTCCGCCTGAGCGGACGGACGGCCGGGCGGACGGCGGGACCGGCACGCGGGCCGGGCAACGGGTCCGGCGGGCCGAACCCGGACGGTCAGGGATGCGGGGGCGCGTCCGCGACGGGGCGCGGGGGCGCGTCGGCGACTCTCGCCAGCATCTCCCGGGTGTAGCCCGCGTCGTAGGAGCCCCCGGTGAGCAGCACCTGGAGGCAGATCCCGTCCATCAGCGCGACAAGCGCCCGCGCGGTGGCCGGATCGGTCCGCCCGGTCAGCAGCTCGACCGCCCCGTCGGTCCACTCGGCGGCGACCGGGCGCAGCGCGGGGCGGCGCAGGGCGGCGAGATACAGCTCGTACTCCAGCTCCGTCGCCCCGCGTCCGCCCTCGAACCACTCGCCCAGCAGCCTGCTCAGCTCCTCGGCCAGCTCGGCACCGCCGCCCCGGCCGGAGACCCCGGCCAGGACACTGCTCTCCCGCAGGGCCTGGCCGAAGTTCTCGTTGCAGCGGCGCAGGGCGGCGATCAGCAGCTCGTCGAGCGAGCCGAAGTGGTACGTCGTCGAGCCGAGCGGAACATCGGCCTCGGCGGCCACGGAGCGGTGGCTGAGCCCCGCGATGCCCTTGGCCTCGACCACGCGGAGAGCCGCGTCGATGATGTGCTCGCGCCGATCGGGGTCGTAGCGCCGGGCCATCAGTGGGCTCCGCCCATGTTGAGGACCACGACCCCGGCGATGATCAGGGCGATGCCCGCCACCTTGAGCAGGTTCCCGGACTCCCCCATGAAGATCACGCCGATCACGGCGACGGCGGCGGTGCCCACCCCGGCCCAGATCGCGTAGGCCGTGCCCACGGAGAGTGTCTTCAGGGTCTGCGCGAGCAGGGCGAAGGCGAGGACGTACCCCACGAGGGTGACCAGGGAGGGCCAGAGCCGGGTGAAGCCCTCGCTGTATTTCATGGCCGTCGTCGCGGTCACCTCGGCGGCTATGGCGGCCGCCAGCAGTCCGTATCCCATGTGTACGAGTGTACGCATCGTTGCGTACGCCCGTACACATCAGCTGTCCGCCCAGGACGCTACGGTGTCCCGACCGACGACACGGCACGACAGCACGACCAGGCACAGCCATGACACGGCCACGACACGGCCGACGACACGACGGAGACGCAGTGACGCAGGATGCAGGGTGGGGCGGGGGCCCCAGCGGGGGCGCACCCTACGGCGGGGGCCCGCAGGGCGGGGGTCCCTACGGAGGGCCGCCCGGAGGGGGTCCTTACGGAGGGCCGCCCGGTATGGGGGGCTGGGGCGGCGGAGGCTGGGGCGGCGGCACCTGGGCGGCACCGCCGAAGCCGGGGGTCATACCCCTCGCGCCGCTGAGGGTCTCGGACATACTCAGCGGCGCGTTCTCCACCATGGGGCGCTACTGGAAGCCCCTGTTCGGCATGGGTGTGACCGCCTTCGCCGGGGCGACGCTGGTGCTGGTGGTGGCGGTCCTCGTCGCGATCTCCGCCGTCGCGGTCCACTGGGACGCGGTCACGGCCGACGACTACTGGGGAAGCTCGTCCTCACAGGCCCCGTCCTCGGAGGACTGGATCCCGCTGGCGGTCGCCTTCGGCGTGCTGATCATCATCGGCATCGTCGTGTACGTCCTGGCCGGCGCCCTGATGCAGGCCGCCGTCCCGGCGATACTCCAGCAGGCCGTGCTGGGCCGCCCGGCCACCTTCGGGGCGGTCTGGAAGCGTGCCTGGGCCCGGGTCTGGGCCATGATCGGCACCGTGTTCCTCACGGCGGTGATCGCCCTCGTACCGACCCTGCTCGCCATGACCGCCTTCATCGGCATGATCATCTATTTCGTGGGCGACGAGGACGGCGTCCTGCCGATGCTGTGGATCGGCATTCCCGGCATGCTGTTCCTCGGGCCGCTGGCGATCTGGCTCTATGTGAAGTTCTCGCTGGCCCCGTCGATCGTGGTCTTCGAGGACCAGGGCCCGCTCGCGGCCCTGCGCCGCTCGTCCCAGCTGGTGCGCGGCGACTGGTGGCGCATCCTGGGGATCTCGGTGCTCGGGTACGTCATGGCGTCGATGGCCGGTTCGCTGCTCCAGATGCCGTTCTCGATCATGGGCTCGTTCCCGGGGCTGATCGACACCGACGAGCTGGCCCCCGGCGCGAGTGCCGGTGCGATCGTGGCCTCCATGAGCGGTCTGATCGTGCTCATGCTCGTCAGCCAGATGATCAGCCAGCTGTTCTCCACCATCTTCCCGCCGCTGGTCGTCGGCCTGCTCTACGTGGACCGGCGCATCCGCACGGAGAACCTGGGCCCGGTCCTGGCCGAGGCGGCCGTCGTGCTGCCCGAGCAGTACGGACCGCCCCCGGCCACCCCATGACATCCGGACCCGGCGGTGACCGACGCCGTCGGTGACACGCGTGAACGGCCGTGCCCGCCAGGCAGACTGGCGGGCACGGCCGTTCACTGTCGTACAACGGCGCGACGCGACGGGGCGACGCGCGACTCGACGGGTCACCGGACGTGGGACGTCCCGGGGACGTCTCAGACGTTGAAGCCGAGCGCGCGCAGCTGCTCGCGCCCGTCGTCCGTGATCTTGTCCGGGCCCCACGGCGGCATCCAGACCCAGTTGATCCGCAGTTCGCTGACGATGCCGTCCGTCGCGGACTTCGCCTGGTCCTCGATGACATCGGTCAGCGGACAGGCCGCCGACGTCAGGGTCATGTCGAGAGTGGCGATATTGGCGTCGTCCACGTGGATGCCGTAGATCAGCCCCAGGTTGACGACGTCGATGCCCAGCTCGGGGTCGACCACGTCGTACAGCGCCTCGCGGACCTCCTCCTCGGAGGCCGGCTTGGTGGTGAGAGTCTCGTTGTCGCTCATGCCGTCTTCCCTTCGGACAGCGCCTTCGCCGTCGCGTCCTTCCACGCCATCCAGCTCAGCAGCGCGCACTTGACCCGGGCCGGGTACTTGGAGACACCGGCGAACGCGACCGCGTCCTCCAGCACCTCCTCCATCTCCTCGTCCGGCTCCAGCTGACCCTTGGACTGCATCAGCTCCAGGAACGCGTCCTGGATCCGCTGCGCCTGGGCGAGCTCCTTGCCGACCAGCAGCTCGTTCAGCACGGAGGCGCTGGCCTGGCTGATGGAGCAGCCCTGGCCCTCGTAGCTCACGTCGGCGACGGTCTCGCCGTCGTACTTCACCCGGAGCGTGATCTCGTCACCGCACGTCGGGTTGACGTGATGCACCTCGGCGTCGCCGTCCCGCAGGCCACGCCCATGGGGGTGCTTGTAGTGGTCCAGGATCACTTCCTGGTACATCGAATCAAGCTTCACCAGTCAGCCCTCAGCCGAAGAAGTTCCGGACGTGCTCCAGACCGTCCACCAGGGCGTCGACCTCGGCGGGCGTGGAGTACAGATAGAACGACGCTCGCGTCGTCGCAGGAATTCCGTACCGCAGGCAGACCGGCCGTGCGCAGTGGTGGCCGACGCGGACGGCGATGCCCTCCTCGTCGAGGACCTGGCCCACGTCGTGCGGGTGGATGTCGCCGAGCGTGAAGGAGATCGTGGCGCCGCGGTCCTCGGCCGTCGCCGGACCGATGATCCGGAGGTCCGGGACCTCCAGGAGCCGCTTCACCGCGTACTCGGTGATCGCGTGCTCGTGGCGGTAGATCTTCTCCATGCCGATCGCCGAGAGGTAGTCCACGGCCGCGCCGAGGCCGACGGCCTGGGCGATCGGGGGCGTACCCGCCTCGAACTTGTGCGGCGCGGGGGCATACGTCGACGAGTGCATCGACACGGTCTCGATCATCTCGCCGCCGCCGAGGAACGGGGGCAGGTCCTCCAGGAGTTCCTGCCGTCCCCACAGCACGCCGATGCCGGTCGGGCCGACCATCTTGTGGCCGGTGAAGGCCACGAAGTCGGCCTGCAGCGCCTGCACGTCGAGCACCATGTGCGGGGCCGCCTGCGAGGCGTCGATGCAGACCAGCGCGCCGACCTGCTGGGCACGGCGGATGATCTTCTCGACCGGGTTGATCGTGCCCATGATGTTCGAGACCAGGGTGAAGGAGACGATCTTCGTCTTCTCCGTGATGATCTCGTCGATGTTGGACAGGTCGAGACGGCCGTCGTCCGTGATGCCGAACCACTTCAGCTTCGCGCCGGTGCGCTGCGAGAGCAGCTGCCACGGCACGATGTTGGAGTGGTGCTCCATCTCGGTGGTGACGATCTCGGTGTCGCGGTCGACCCGATAGGGCTCGTCCGCCCAGCCCAGCATGTTGGCCACGAGGTTGAGCGACTCGGAGGCGTTCTTCGTGAAGATCACCTCGTTGCGGCTGGGCGCGTTGATGAAGGCCGCGACCTTGTCGCGAGCGCCCTCGTACAGCGCGGTGGCCTCCTCCGCGATGGTGTACACACCGCGGTGGACGTTGGCGTTGTGCCGCTCGTAGTACTCGTTGAGCGCGTCGAGAACCTGACGCGGCTTCTGCGAGGTCGCCGCGCTGTCCAGGTACACGATCTTCTTGCCGTCGTGGACCGTGCGGTCCAGGAGGGGGAAGTCCTTGCGGATCGCCTCGGTGTCGAGGAGGCCGGAGAGCCCCTGTCGGGCGTCAGTCACGCGGAAGCGCCACCCTTCACATATGCCTCGTAGCCCTCGTTCTCCAGCTTGTCGGCGAGCTCGGCGCCGCCGGACTCGGCGATACGGCCGTTGGCGAAGACGTGCACGAAGTCGGGCTTGATGTAGCGGAGGATCCGTGTGTAGTGCGTGATCAGCAGGGTGCCGACCTCGCCGCCCTCACGGACCCGGTTGACTCCTTCGGAGACGGTCTTCAGCGCGTCGACGTCCAGACCGGAGTCCGTCTCGTCGAGGATCGCGATCTTCGGCTTGAGGAGCTCCAGCTGAAGGATCTCGTGGCGCTTCTTCTCACCGCCGGAGAAGCCCTCGTTGACGTTGCGCTCGGCGAAGGACGGGTCCATCTGGAGGCCGGCCATCGTCTCCTTGACCTCCTTCACCCACGTACGCAGCTTGGGCGCCTCACCGCGGACGGCGGTGGCGGAGGTGCGCAGGAAGTTGGAGACCGAGACACCGGGGATCTCGACCGGGTACTGCATGGCGAGGAACAGGCCGGCGCGGGCGCGCTCGTCGACGGACATCTCCAGGACGTCCTCGCCGTCGAGGGTGACCGTGCCCTGTGTGATCGTGTACTTGGGGTGACCCGCCAGCGAGTACGCGAGGGTGGACTTGCCGGACCCGTTGGGGCCCATGATGGCGTGGGTCTCGCTCTGCTTCACGGTCAGGTCGACGCCCTTGAGGATCTCCTTCGTGGCGTTGTCGGCCTCGACGGTGACGTGCAGGTCGCGGATTTCAAGCGTTGCCATGGGTGACTCAGGACTCCTGGGTGACGGAGACGAGCACATCGTCCCCTTCGATCTTTACGGGGTATACGGGGACGGGGCGCGTCGCGGGAAGGCCGGACGGCTTGCCGGTACGGAGGTCGAAGCTCGATCCGTGCAGCCAGCACTCGATCATGCAGTCCTCCACCTCGCCCTCCGACAGCGAGACGTTCGCGTGCGAGCAGATGTCGTTGATCGCGAACACCTCGCCCTCGGTGCGGACAACGGAGACGGGTGTGCCGTCGAGCTCCACCCGCTTGGGGGTGTCGTCCTCCAGCTCACTCAGCGCACAGGCTTTGACGAAGGCCATCAGACGGACGCCTTCAGCTCGGTCTCGATCTTGTCGAGGAGACGCGCTTCGACGTCCGGCAGGCCGATCTGCTGGACCAGCTCGGCGAAGAAGCCGCGCACGACGAGACGGCGGGCCTCCTCGGCCGGGATACCGCGCGACTGGAGGTAGAAGAGCTGCTCGTCGTCGAAGCGGCCGGTCGCCGAGGCGTGGCCGGCGCCGACGATCTCGCCGGTCTCGATCTCCAGGTTGGGTACGGAGTCGACCCGGGCGCCGTCCGTGAGGACGAGGTTCCGGTTCATCTCGTAGGTGTCGGTGCCCTCGGCCCTGGCCTGGATGAGGACGTCACCGATCCATACGGCGTGTGCGCCCTCGCCCTGGAGGGCGCCCTTGTACACCGCGTTGGACTTGCAGTGCGGGGTGTTGTGGTCGACCAGGAGGCGGTGCTCCTGGTGCTGGCCCTTGTCGGTGAAGTACAGACCGAAGAGCTCGGCCTCGCCGCCGGTGCCCGCGTAGGCGACCCGCGGGTGCAGGCGCACCAGGTCCCCGCCGAAGGTGACGACGATCGACTTGAAGGAGGCGTCCCGGCCGACCAGCGCGTTGTGCTGGCCGACGTGGACGGCCGTGTCGTCCCAGTCCTGGACGGAGACGACGGTCAGCTTCGCGCCGTCACCGAGGACGTAGTCGACGTTGGCGGCGAGCACCGCGTCACCGGTGTGGTCGATGACGACGACGGCTTCGGCGAAGGCGCCCAGCTCGATGACCTGGTGGCCGTAGGCCACACCGCCCTCGCCGTGCACGGCGATCCGGACCGGCTCGGTGAGCACGGCCTCCTTGGCGACCGTGACGACCGAGGCCTTCTCGAAGGCGGAGTACGCCTGGGCGGCGACCCGGTCCACCGGCGTACCGGCCCTGCCGAGCCGCGCGTCGTCGCGGCCGACGGTCTCGACGGTGACGCCCTCGGGCGCCTCGACGACGACCTTGACGCCGCCGCCGGTGGCGACGGCCGTGCCGTCGTGCAGCCCGCGCAGCCGCTCCAGCGGCGTGAAGCGCCATTCCTCCTCGCGGCCGTGCGGGACCGGGAAGTCCGCGACGTCGAAGGACGGGGGCGCGCTCATGCGCGTGGCGACGGTCGACTCGGCGGCCACCGCGATGGACCCGGCGGTGGTGGAGCCCACCGGAATGTTCTGAGCCTCAGCCATGGCTGTCGTAGTGCTCGCTTTCTCAGTCAGGAACTCGGGATTCGTCCGGTGGTACGGCGCACGGCCGTACTAGCCGACCGAACCCTCCATCTGCAGCTCGATCAGCCGGTTGAGCTCCAGGGCGTACTCCATGGGCAGCTCCTTCGCGATCGGCTCGACGAAGCCGCGCACGATCATCGCCATGGCCTCGAACTCGGTGAGTCCGCGGCTCATGAGGTAGAAGAGCTGGTCCTCGGAGACCTTGGAGACGGTCGCCTCGTGGCCCATCGACACGTCGTCCTCGCGGACATCGACGTAGGGGTAGGTGTCGGAGCGCGAGATCGTGTCGACCAGCAGCGCGTCACAGAGCACGTTGGACTTCGCGCCCGGCGCGCCCTCGCCGATCTCGATCAGACCGCGGTAGGAGGTACGGCCGCCGCCTCGCGCCACCGACTTGGAGACGATGTTGGAGGAGGTGTTCGGGGCCATGTGGACCATCTTGGCACCGGCGTCCTGGTGCTGGCCCTCGCCCGCGAAGGCGATGGAGAGCGTCTCGCCCTTGGCGTGCTCGCCCATCAGGTAGACCGCCGGGTACTTCATGGTGACCTTGGAGCCGATGTTGCCGTCGACCCACTCCATGGTCGCGCCCTCGTACGCCACGGCGCGCTTGGTGACGAGGTTGTAGACGTTGTTCGACCAGTTCTGGATGGTCGTGTAGCGGCAGCGGCCGCCCTTCTTCACGATGATCTCGACCACGGCGCTGTGCAGCGAGTCCGAGGAGTAGATCGGCGCGGTGCAGCCCTCGACGTAGTGGACGTAGGCGTCCTCGTCGACGATGATCAGCGTCCGCTCGAACTGGCCCATGTTCTCCGTGTTGATACGGAAGTAGGCCTGGAGCGGGATGTCGACGTGGACACCCTTGGGAACGTAGATGAACGATCCGCCGGACCACACGGCCGTGTTCAGCGAGGCGAACTTGTTGTCGCCGACCGGGATGACGGTGCCGAAGTACTCCTTGAAGAGCTCCGGGTGCTCCTTCAGCGCGGTGTCGGTGTCGAGGAAGATGACGCCCTGCTCCTCCAGGTCCTCACGGATCTGGTGGTAGACGACCTCGGACTCGTACTGCGCGGCGACACCGGCGACCAGGCGCTGCTTCTCCGCCTCGGGGATGCCGAGCTTGTCGTACGTGTTCTTGATGTCCTCGGGCAGGTCCTCCCAGGACTCCGCCTGCTTCTCGGTGGACCGGACGAAGTACTTGATGTTGTCGAAGTCGATGCCCGACAGGTCGGAGCCCCAGTTCGGCATGGGCTTCTTGCCGAACAGCTTCAGGCCCTTGAGCCGCAGCTTCAGCATCCATTCGGGCTCGCTCTTCTTGTCCGAGATGTCGCGGACGACAGCCTCGGAGAGGCCGCGCTTCGCCGCCGCTCCTGCCGCGTCGGAGTCGGCCCAGCCGAATTCGTACGTGCCCAGACCCTCGAGCTCAGGGTGGGCAGTCTCCGTGGGGAGCGTCATGCGGGGTTCCTCCCGGCCGTGCTTGCAGATGCTGATGGGGTGGTCTGTGGTGGTGCTGCGTGACCGCTGCGCGGCACGAAGGTCGTACACACGCCGTCGCCGTGGGCGAGGGTGGCCAGACGCTGCACATGGGTCCCGAGGAGGCTGGAGAAGAATTCCGTCTCCGCCTCGCACAGCTGTGGGAACTGTTCGGCGACATGCGCGACCGGGCAGTGGTGCTGGCACAGCTGCTCGCCCTGCTGGGGGGCCGGCGCACTTCGCGCCATGGCAGCGTACCCGTCTGCGGACAGGGCCTTGGCCAATGCCTCGGCGCGGTCCTCGGGAGCCGCGGCCTCGACCGCCTCGCGGTATCCCTCGGCCTGGGCGGCCATCCGGGCGCGGGCGAAGGCGAGCACCGCCCCGTCGCCCGAGGTCTCGGCGATCCAGCGCAGCGCGTCCGCGGCGAGCTTGTCGTAGGACTGGTCGAAGGCGTCCCGGCCGCAGGCGGTCAGGGCGAACACCTTGGCGGGGCGGCCGCGGGTCCGCGCCCCGTAGACCCGCTGTTCGCGGGGCTCGACGACATCGTCGGCGACGAGTGCGTCGAGGTGGCGGCGGACAGCGGCCTGGGTCAGGCCGACCCGCTTCGCCAGATCGGCTGCGGTGGAAGGGCCGTGGTCCAGGATGGAGCGCGCGACCCGGTTGCGCGTCGAGCGCTCGCCGGTCGCGAGTTCCTCCTGCGGAGCCTCGCCAACGTATTTCACAACGCCATTGTTGCGTAATTCATCCGGCCCTGACAACCACGGTCCGGAACGATCAACGGTGCGATTCGTCACTTAGGGTCACCTAATCTGGCCTCGCGGACCGGTCCGGACCCGGCCCCGCGGGCCTCCCCGGGGACGAACGCCCTCCCCGCCCTGCCTAGACTTACCCGCCATGAAGAGCGAGCCTGTCGTACGGGTCGAGGGCCTGGTGAAGCGGTACGGCGCCAAGACCGCCCTCGACGGCCTCGACCTGACCGTTCCGGCCGGCGCGGTGACCGCGGTCCTCGGCCCGAACGGCGCCGGGAAGACCACCACCGTCGAGACCTGCGAGGGATACCGCCGCCCCGACGCGGGAACCGTCCGGGTGCTCGGCCTCGACCCGGTCACCGAGGCGGAGAAGCTCCGTCCGAGGATCGGGGTGATGCTCCAGTCCGGCGGGGTCTACTCGGGTGCGCGGGCCGAGGAGATGCTCCGCCACATGGCCCGGCTGCACGCCCACCCCCTGGACGTCGACGCCCTGATCGACCGCCTCGGCCTCGGCGGCTGCGGCCGGACGGCGTACCGGCGGCTCTCCGGCGGACAGCAGCAGCGGCTCTCGCTCGCCATGGCGGTCGTCGGACGCCCCGAACTGCTCTTCCTGGACGAGCCGACCGCGGGCCTGGACCCGCAGGCCCGCCGCTCCACCTGGGACCTCGTGAAGGAACTGCGCGCCGACGGCGTGTCGACCGTGCTGACCACCCACTTCATGGACGAGGCGGAGGAGCTCGCCGACGAGGTCGCGATCATCGACGCGGGCCGGGTCATCGCCCGGGGCAGCCCGGAACAGCTGTGCCGCGGCGGCGCCGAGAACACCCTGCGCTTCACGGGACGGCCCGACCTGGACCTCGCCTCGCTGCTCAAGGCTCTGCCCGACGACAGCGGGGCCGCCGAGCCGCTCCCGGGGACGTACCGCATCACGGGACGGATCGATCCGCAGCTCCTGGCCACCGTCACCTCCTGGTGCGCCCAGCACGGGGTCATGCCGGACGGCATCTCCGTGGAGCGGCACACCCTGGAGGACGTCTTCCTCGAACTGACCGGCAAGGAGCTGCGCGCATGAGCGCCGGTACGTACTCCCCCCGCCCCGGCGCCGCCCCGCTGTCCCGCATGATCGCCGCGCAGACCGCGCTGGAGACGCGGATGCTGCTGCGCAACGGCGAGCAGCTGCTGCTGACGGTGATCATCCCGACGCTGCTGCTGGTGCTGTTCAGCGCCGTCGACATCATCGACACCGGCTCGGGCGAGCCGGTCGACTTCCTGGCGCCCGGCGTCCTCGCGCTCGCGGTGATGTCCACGGCCTTCACCGGCCAGGCCATCGCCACCGGCTTCGAGCGCCGCTACGGGGTGCTCAAGCGGCTCGGCGCCTCCCCGCTGCCGCGCTGGGCGCTGATGACCGCCAAGACGCTGTCCGTCCTGGTCACCGAGGTGCTCCAGATCGTGCTGCTGACCGTCATCGCCTTCGCGCTGGGCTGGTCGCCGCACGGCGGCCCCGTCGCCGTCCTGCCGCTCCTGGTGCTGGGCACCGCGGCCTTCTCCGGGCTCGGGCTGCTGATGGCCGGGACGCTGAAGGCGGAGGCGACACTCGCGGCCGCCAACCTGGTCTTTCTGCTGCTGCTGGTCGGCGGCGGGGTCATCGTGCCGCTGGACAAGTTCCCGGACGGGGTGCAGTCGGTGCTGGGGCTGCTGCCGATCTCGGCGCTCTCGGACGGACTGCGGGACGTGCTCCAGCACGGCGCGTCCATGCCCTGGGGCGATCTCGGGATCCTGGCGGTCTGGGCGGTGCTGGGGCTGGGCGCGGCGGCACGGTTCTTCCGCTGGGAGTGAGCACGCGGCTGCCGCCGGGAGTGAGCAGCTGCTGACATTCCGGTGATGTCCGGAGTCGTCCGGGAACCACCCCACCCCTCGTGAAATCATGCACAAGCCCCGGCCTACGATGGTGCGCGTGGAAACCCCCCTCTCCTACATCGCCAAGCGCTGGACGCCGTCCACCAAGGTGGTCCGGCGCGCCGCGCTCTCCGCGGTCGTGATGACCGTGTTCATCATCATCACCGGCGGCGCCGTCCGGCTGACCGGCTCCGGTCTGGGCTGCGACACCTGGCCCAAGTGCACCGACGAGAGCCTCTTCGCCACGCCCGAGCAGGGCCTGCACGGCGCCATCGAATTCGGCAACCGCATGCTCACCTACGTCCTGTCGGCCGCGGTCGGCTGGGCGATCATCTCGGTGCGTTCCGCCAAGCCCCGGCGCCGCGCGCTGACGCGGCTGGCCTGGTCCCAGTTCTGGCTCGTGATGGGGAACGCCGTCATCGGCGGGATCACGGTCTGGGCCGGCCTCAACCCGTGGTCCGTGGCCGGTCACTTCCTGCTGGCCAACTGCCTGCTCACCGTCGCGGTCATCACCTGGGTCCGGGTCGGCGAGGGCGACGGCCCGCGCAGTCCCCGCGCACCGCGTCCTGTACGCAATCTGTCCTGGGCCATCGTCGGCACCTCGGCGGTCCTGATCGCGCTCGGTACGACGGTGACCGGCTCCGGCAAGCACGCCGGCGACAGCAGCGACGTCCCGCGCATGCCGTGGGACTGGAACGCGGCGGCCCATGTGCACGCCATCGCCGCCTGGGTCGTCTGCGCGCTGGCCATCGGCATGTGGCTGGCCCTGCGGATGGCGGACGCCCCCGCCGACACCCGGGCACGCGCCCGGGACCTGCTGATCGTGCTGGTGGCACAGGGCGGGATCGGCTATGTGCAGTACTTCAGCGACGTGCCCGAGGTCCTGGTCGGCCTCCATATGTTCGGCTCGTCCCTGATGTGGATCGCCGTGCTGCGGCTGGCGCTGAGCATGCGTGAGCGGCCGGCCGCGGCGGGCGCCCCGGTCCCGGGCCCGTCCGCCGCCGAGCAGCAGAAGGCCACGCCCGCACCCGCGAGCTGAACCGCCGGGGGGCGACGGACCTCCCGACAGCGAATCGCCGCCCCCGGCTGCCGGGGGCGGCGATCACGCGTCCGGGGTCCGGGACGCGCCCGGGACCCACATGTGCGTACGGCCCGACGGGTGAACTCCGGGCGGGCCGCCCGCCGGGTTCCGCCGGGCGGACGGCTCAGCAGTCGTTGGACGGGCCGCCGACCTGGATGCCCGCCATCCTCGACCACTCGTACGGGCCGGTGCGGACCTTGGCCGCGAGATCGCCGTCGAAGGACTCGTGCATCGTGATGCCGGACTTCCGCGCCGCGTCCTCGGCGACGGCGTACGACGGTGCGACCAGGTCGCCCCAGCCGCCGTCCTCGCCGACGAGGACGATGCGGGCGCCGGACTCCCCGATGTAGGCGAGCTGCCCCTCGGCACCGCCGTGCTCCTTGGCGAAGGCGCCGATCTGCCTGGCGAGCCTCGCCGCCCTGCGCTCCGCGCGGGCCGCCCGCCTGCTGTCCGCCCGCCGGGTCTCTTCCGTGTCTGCTGCCGTCTCTGCCATGCACAGGATGCTACCGACGGGTAGATCAAACGGCGACGGGCGGGGTACGTGGCCTGGGCCACGTACCCCGCCCGTGAGGCGGGTGACCGTCAGCGGAGGAAGGGGTCCACCGCGACAGCGACGAAGAGGAGCGAGACATAGGTGATGGACCAGTGGAACAGCCGCATCTCCTTGAGCTTGGCGCCGGTCACCCCGGCCTTGGCGCGGCTCTGCAGACCGTGCGCCTCCCAGAGCCAGAAGGCGCCGGAGAGCACCGCCACCACCGTGTAGAACCAGCCCGTGTAGCCCAGCGGGGTCAGCAGCAGCGAGACCCCGACCATCACCCAGCTGTAGATGACGATCTGGCGGGCGACCACCTGATTGGTGGCCACGACCGGGAGCATCGGGACGCCGACCCGGGCGTAGTCGTCCTTGACCTTCATGGACAGCGGCCAGTAGTGCGGCGGCGTCCAGAAGAACATGACCGCGAAGAGGATGACGGCGGCCCAGGACATCGAGTTGGTCACCGAGGACCAGCCGATGAGGACCGGCAGGCATCCGGCGATTCCGCCCCAGACGATGTTCTGCGAGGTACGGCGCTTCAGCAGCATCGTGTAGACGACGACGTAGAAGAGGAGCGCGCCGAGCGCGAGCCAGGCCGAGAGCCAGTTGACGAAGAACGCGAACCAGGCGGTGGAAATCACCGCGAGGGCGATTCCGAAGGCCAGGCACTCGCGCGGGCTCACCATGCCGGTGACCAGCGGGCGCTGCGACGTACGGTCCATCAACGCGTCGATGTCGCGGTCGATGTACATGTTCAGCGCGTTGGCACCGCCGGCGGAGAGATATCCGCCGATGGTGGTAGTGAGTACGAGCCACAGGTCGGGCACACCCTGAGCGGCGAGGAACATCACCGGAACAGTGGTGATGAGCAACAGCTCGATGATCCGCGGCTTGGTAAGCGCCACGAATGCCTTGATGCGGGCCCCGAACGGGCGATGGCCCCCTGGGCTCGGAGTCAAGGCGACCCCTGCGGGTCGGGACTCGACGGCCGTCACGCACACCCCTGACAGAGAAATCCCAGCAAGCTCCGGGAGTGAAGGCCCGGTAAAGACTTGCGCGAACCAGACCACTGTAGACGTTGGGGATACACCGATCTTCGCGGGGGTGGGGTCGTGTTGAGGTGGCGCGGCAATGAACGGCCGCATTCCGCCGACGGGCGAACCGCGCGGGTCGCACGCACCCTGGAAACAGCTCGGAAATCGAGCGTTGTGACGGGGGTAGGCTCGACAATGCCCGGTGCGGTAACAGCCACCGGTTTACAACAGTGGAGAGGAGCCCTGACTCAGGGTGAGCACCAAGCCGACCACCACAGACCTCCAGTGGACCGAATTGGACCAGCGGGCCGTGGACACTGTCCGCGTCCTCGCCGCGGACGCCGTACAGAAGGTCGGAAACGGCCACCCGGGTACGGCCATGAGCCTGGCTCCCGCCGCGTACACCCTCTTCCAGAAGGTGATGCGGCACGACCCGGCGGACGCGGACTGGACCGGCCGTGACCGGTTCGTCCTCTCGGCGGGCCACTCCAGCCTGACCCTCTACATCCAGCTCTACCTGGCCGGCTACGGCCTGGAGCTCGATGACCTGAAGGCCTTCCGCACCTGGGGCTCCAAGACCCCCGGCCACCCGGAGTACGGGCACACCACGGGCGTCGAGACGACCACCGGGCCGCTGGGCCAGGGCGTCGCCAACGCGGTGGGCATGGCCATGGCGGCACGGTACGAGCGCGGCCTGTTCGACCCTGACGCGGCCCCCGGCACCTCCCCGTTCGACCACAACATCTGGGTCATCGCCGGTGACGGCTGCCTCCAGGAGGGCATCTCCGCCGAGGCCTCCTCGCTGGCGGGTCACCAGAAGCTGGGCAATCTGACCCTGCTGTGGGACGACAACCACATCTCCATCGAGGGCGACACGGAGACCGCGGTCTCCGAGGACACCCTCAAGCGTTACGAGGCGTACGGCTGGCACGTCCAGCGTGTCGAGCAGCTGCCCAGCGGCGATCTCGACCCCAAGGGTCTGTACGAGGCGCTGCTGGCCGCCAAGGCCGAGACCGGGCGCCCGTCGTTCATCGCGGCCCGGTCGATCATCGCCTGGCCGGCCCCGCACGCCCAGAACACCGAGGCCGCGCACGGCTCGGCGCTCGGCGACGACGAGGTCGCGGCCACCAAGCGGGTCCTCGGCTTCGACCCGGAGAAGTCCTTCGAGGTCTCCGACGAGGTCATCGGGCACACCCGAGAGGCGCTGGACCGCGGCCGTGAGGCCAAGGCCACCTGGGAGAAGTCCTTCGCCGCGTGGCGCACCGCCAACCCGGAGCGCGCCGCCGAGTTCGACCGGATCGCCGCGGGCGAGCTGCCCACGGGCTGGGAGGAGAGGCTTCCCCTCTTCGAGGCGGGCAAGAGCGTCGCCACCCGCGCCGCCTCCGGCAAGGTGCTCCAGGCGCTCGGCGGTGTCATCCCCGAGCTGTGGGGCGGCTCCGCCGACCTCGCGGGCTCGAACAACACCACGATCGACAAGACCTCCTCGTTCCTCCCGGCGGGCAACCCGCTGCCGGGCGCGGACCCGTACGGCCGCACGATCCACTTCGGTATCCGTGAGCACGCCATGGCCGCCGCCATGAACGGCATCGCGCTGCACGGCAACACCCGTATCTACGGCGGCACCTTCCTGGTGTTCTCCGACTACATGCGCAACGCGGTGCGGCTGTCCGCGCTGATGCACCTGCCGGTGACGTACGTGTGGACGCACGACTCGGTCGGTCTGGGCGAGGACGGCCCGACCCACCAGCCGGTGGAGCACCTGGCCGCGCTGCGCGCCATCCCGGGTCTGAACATCGTGCGCCCGGCCGACGCCAACGAGACCACGATCGCCTGGCGCGAGATCCTGCGCCGCTACACCAAGGTGTTCGGCAAGGGCGCTCCGCACGGTCTGGCGCTGACCCGCCAGGGTGTGCCGACGTACGAGGCGAACGAGGACGCGGCCAAGGGCGGCTACGTGCTCTTCGACGCCGAGGGCGGCGAGCCGCAGGTCCTGCTGATCGGCACCGGCTCCGAGGTGCAGCTCGCCGTGGAGGCGCGCGAGCAGCTCCAGGCGGCCGGGGTGCCGACCCGGGTCGTCTCGATGCCGTCGGTCGAGTGGTTCGAGGAGCAGGACCAGGCGTACCGGGACAGCGTCCTGCCGCCGTCCGTGAAGGCCCGGGTCGCCGTCGAGGCGGGCATCGGCCTGACCTGGTACCGGTACGTCGGTGACGCCGGGCGGATCGTGTCGCTGGAGCACTTCGGTGCCTCGGCCGACGCGAAGGTGCTGTTCCGGGAGTTCGGCTTCACCGCCGAGCACGTGGCCGCCGCCGCGCGGGAATCTCTCGCCGCCGCCGCGCGCTGACGCCGGTATATACGACTAGTAGGAGATGCAATTCTCATGACAGACGCACTCAAGCGCCTCTCCGACGAGGGCGTGGCGATCTGGCTCGACGACCTGTCGCGCAAGCGGATCACCTCCGGCAATCTCGCCGAGCTGATCGACCAGAGCCACGTCGTGGGTGTCACCACCAACCCGTCGATCTTCCAGAAGGCGATCTCCTCGGGCGACGGTTACGAGCGGCAGCTCACCGACCTCGCCACCCGCAAGGTGACCGTCGACGAGGCCATCCGCATGATCACGACGGCGGACGTCCGTGACGCCGCCGACATCCTGCGTCCGGTCTTCGACACGACCGACGGCCAGGACGGCCGGGTCTCCATCGAGGTGGACCCGCGGCTGGCCCACCACACCGCGCCGACCGTCGCCGAGGCCAAGCAGCTGGCCTGGCTGGTGGACCGGCCGAACACGCTCATCAAGATCCCGGCGACGAAGGCCGGTCTGCCGGCGATCACCGAGGTCATCGGCAAGGGCATCAGTGTCAATGTGACGCTGATCTTCTCGCTGGAGCGCTACCGCGAGGTCATGGACGCCTACCTGGCGGGCCTGGAGCAGGCGAAGGCCGCGGGCCTGGACCTCTCCAAGATCCACTCGGTCGCCTCGTTCTTCGTGTCCCGGGTGGACAGCGAGATCGACAAGCGGCTCGACGCGCTGGGCACCGACGAGGCCAAGGCCCTCAAGGGCAAGGCGGCGCTCGCCAACGCACGGCTCGCCTACCAGGCGTACGAGGAGGTCTTCGCCTCCGACCGCTGGGCCGCGCTCGACCGGGCGCAGGCCAACAAGCAGCGTCCGCTGTGGGCCTCCACCGGGGTCAAGGACCCCGCGTACAAGGACACGCTGTACGTCGACGATCTGGTCGCCCCCGGCACGGTGAACACCATGCCCGAGGCCACGCTGAACGCCACGGCGGACCACGGACAGATCATCGGCGACACCATCGCCGGTACCTACGAGCAGGCGCGCGCCGAGCTCGACGCCGTCGAGAAGCTCGGGATCTCCTACGACGACGTCGTACGGGTCCTGGAGGACGAGGGCGTCGAGAAGTTCGCGGTGTCCTGGAACGACCTGCTCACTTCCACCGAGGCGGAGCTCAAGCGCCTCGCCCCTTCGGAGGGCTGACCACCTTGTCTGGTGTTCCCGGAGCCAACCCGCTTCGTGACGCCCAGGACCGACGGCTCCCGCGCATCGCGGGGCCGTCGGGCCTGGTCATCTTTGGTGTAACGGGCGATTTGTCCCGTAAAAAGCTGATGCCCGCTGTCTACGATCTGGCCAACCGCGGCCTGCTGCCGCCGGGCTTCTCGCTCATCGGCTTCGCCCGCCGCGAATGGCAGGACGAGGACTTCGCCCAAGAGGTCCACGACGCCGTCAAGCAGCACGCGCGTACCCCGTTCCGCGAAGAGGTCTGGCAGCAGCTCATCCAGGGGATGCGCTTCGTCCAGGGCAACTTCGACGACGACGAGGCCTTCGAGACCCTGAAGGCCACCATCCAGGAGCTCGACCAGGCACAGGGCACGGGAGGCAACTTCGCCTTCTATCTGTCCGTTCCGCCGAAGTTCTTCCCCAAGGTCGTCCAGCAGCTCAAGAAGCACGGACTCGCCGACCAGAAGGAAGGCTCGTGGCGGCGTGCCGTCATCGAGAAGCCGTTCGGGCACGACCTCACCAGCGCGCAGGAGCTCAACCAGCTCGTGCACGACGTGTTCCCGCCCAACGAGGTCTTCCGGATCGACCACTACCTGGGCAAGGAGACGGTCCAGAACATCCTGGCGCTGCGTTTCGCCAACACGATGTTCGAGCCGATCTGGAACCGGTCCTACGTCGACCACGTCCAGATCACGATGGCCGAGGACATCGGCATCGGCGGCCGGGCCGGCTACTACGACGGCATCGGCGCGGCCCGTGACGTCATCCAGAACCACCTGCTCCAGCTGCTGGCGCTGACGGCGATGGAGGAGCCCGGCTCCTTCCACCCCAAGGCGCTGGTCGCCGAGAAGCTCAAGGTGCTCACGGCGGTGGAACTGCCGGAGGACCTGGGCAAGCACACCGTGCGCGGCCAGTACGCGCACGCGTGGCAGGGCGGCGAGGAGGTCCCCGGCTATCTGGAGGAGGACGGCATCGACCCCAAGTCGACGACCGACACCTTCGCCGCGATCAAGCTGACGATCAACAACCGCCGCTGGGCGGGGGTGCCGTTCTACCTGCGTACCGGAAAGCGGCTCGGCCGCCGGGTCACCGAGATCGCGGTCGTCTTCAAGCGGGCCCCGTATCTGCCCTTCGAGTCCGGCGCCACCGAGGAACTGGGCGGCAACGCCCTGGTCATCCGGGTCCAGCCGGACGAGGGTGTGACCGTGCGCTTCGGCTCCAAGGTGCCGGGCACCTCGATGGAGGTCCGGGACGTCACGATGGACTTCGCCTACGGCGAGTCCTTCACGGAGTCCAGCCCGGAGGCGTACGAGCGGCTCATCCTCGATGTGCTGCTCGGCGACGCCAACCTCTTCCCCCGTCACCAGGAGGTCGAGCTCTCCTGGAACATCCTCGACCCGATCGAGGAGTACTGGGACAAGCACGGCAAGCCCGCGCAGTACGCGGCCGGTACCTGGGGTCCGGCCGAGGCCGACGAGATGCTCGCACGCGACGGACGGAGCTGGCGCCGGCCATGAAGATCGATCTCACGGAAACCACGTCCAGCAAGATCAACCAGGCCCTGGTGTCGGCCCGCCGGGCCATCGGCACCCCGGCCATCGGCATGGTGCTCACGCTGGTCATCGTCACCGACGAGGAGAACGCGTACGACGCGCTCAAGTCGGCGGGCGACGCCTCGCGCGAACACCCCTCGCGGATCATCGCGGTGATCAAGCGGATCAGCCGCTCGCCCCGCAGCCGCCGCGACGCCCGGCTCGACGCCGAGGTCCGGGTCGGCTCCGATGCCGGCACCGGCGAGACCGTCGTGCTGCGACTGCACGGCGAACTGGCCAACCACGCCCAGTCGGTGGTCCTGCCGCTGCTGCTGCCGGACGCCCCGGTCGTGGTGTGGTGGCCCGAGGACGCGCCCGCCGAACCGGCGAAGGACCCGCTGGGGGCCCTCGCGCAGCGCCGGATCACGGACGCCTACTCCGCCGAACGCCCGCTCGACGAGCTGGCGGTACGCGCGGCGACGTACAACCCGGGCGACACCGATCTGGCCTGGACCCGCATCACCCCGTGGCGTTCGATGCTGGCCGCAGCGCTGGACCAGCAGCCCGCCGCGGTCAGTGCCGCGACCGTCGAGGGCGAGAGCGACAACCCGAGCTGCGAACTGCTCGCCATGTGGCTCGCGGGCCGGCTGGGGGTCCCGGTGGAGCGCACGCTCTCCGGCGGTCCCGGTCTGACCGCGGTCCGGCTGGAGACGAAGAACGGTGTCATCGTTCTCGACCGGGCCGACGGCTCACTGGCCACGCTCTCCATGGAGGGCCAGCCGGACCGCGCCGTCGCGCTCAAGCGGCGGGAGACCGCCGAGCTGCTCGCGGAAGAGCTGCGCCGTCTGGACCCGGACAACACCTACGAGTCCGCGGTGAAGTTCGGTGTGGAGCGCCTCGGCGGTCCGTCCCCCGCGCCGACGGTGAAGACCGTTCGGGCGGCGGAGCAGCCGTCCGCCGACGACGGGGCGAAGGCCCCGGCCGCGAAGAAGGCCCCGGCCAAGAAGGCGGCGTCCAAGTGACGGTCCCCCAACTGGTCGTGCACCGCGACAAGGAACTGATGGCGCAGGCCGCGGCGGCCCGGCTGATCACGAGGATCGTGGACTCCCAGGCCGCACGCGGTCACGCCTCGGTGGTGCTGACCGGAGGACGCAACGGCAACGGCCTGCTGGCCGCACTCGCCGCGGCGCCCGCCCGGGACGCCGTCGACTGGGCACGGCTGGACCTCTGGTGGGGCGACGAGCGCTTCCTGCCCGAGGGCGATCCGGAGCGCAATGTCACGCAGGCCCGCGAGGCCCTGCTGGACTCGGTGCCGCTGGACCCCGCCCGGGTGCACGCGATGCCTGCCTCGGACGGCGTGTACGGCAATGACGCGGACGCGGCCGCCGCCGGCTACGCCGCCGAACTCGCCGCGGCGGCGGGGCCGGAGGACCACGGCCCCGTACCGGCGTTCGACGTGCTGATGCTGGGCGTGGGCCCGGACACCCATGTCGCCTCGCTCTTCCCGGAGCTGCCCGCGGTACGGGAGACCGAGCGCACCGTCGTCGGTGTGCACGGCGCCCCGAAGCCGCCGCCGACCAGGGTCTCCCTCACGCTGCCCGCGATCCGGGCGGCGCGCGAGGTGTGGCTGCTGGCGGCGGGCGAGGACAAGGCGGAGGCCGCGGCCATCGCGCTGTCCGGTGCCGGGGAGATCCAGGCCCCGGCGGCGGGGGCGTACGGCCGCTCCAGGACGCTGTGGCTGCTGGACGCCTCGGCGGCCTCGCAGCTGCCGCGTGCGCTGTATCCGCCGGCCTCTCCCTGAGCGGTCGTCGGCAGGACACCACGGAGGCCCGGTTCGCTCATCGAGCGGACCGGGCCTTTGTCCCGACACGCTCCAGGAAGGGTTCCAGCAGGCCGGGGACGGCCTCGGCGGCGAAGCCGAGGCCCTCGTGGGCGTCGGCGTCGTGCGCCGTGTAGGCGCCCGCTCCGGCGGCCGTGGTGGCGGTGATGCTCAGCAGCCCGGCCCGCCGCTGGAAGTACGTCTGCCTGACCGTCCAGCCGATCACCCCGGTGCGCTCCAGCGCCGCGGTGGAGCGGCGGAGGGTGCCGGAGCGGGTCACCAGGTACCGGCCGCCGACGGCGTGTCCCAGCGCACGGTACGCGTCCAGCGCGAGCAGGACCGCGACGGGCGGAAACACCACGGCCCAGGCGAGCGCGATCCAGAGCAGGACGGGTGTCAGCAGTGCCCCGAGCACGGCCAGGACCGCGGCGGGGGCCAGGGCCGCCCAGAGCGCCCAGCCGAGCCTGCGGCGGCGGGCCGCGCGGGGGTGGCCGGTGAGCGGGACACCGGTCGGGGCGACCGGCTCCCGCAGCACCTCGGCGGCGACGCTGTCGGCCAGCCGCCGGGGCGCGGGCGGGAGCAGGGTGTTGTGGTCGGCCTTGTCCGAGTCCTCGTCCTTGGCCATCCCCGTGGTGATCGCGTCCAGCCGGGCGGCGCCGAGCAGCCGGACACCGAGCGGCTCGACGAGGTCCACGCCGCGCAGTCTGGCCTCCTCGACCGAGATGGAACGGGTGGTCAGCAGCCCGCGCCGGACCCGCAGGGTGCCGCCGGGTTCGCGCTCCAGACGGTAGTTCCACCACATCTCGACCCAGAGTCCGAGCGCGCCGAGGAAGCCCGCGACGAGGGCCGCCAGGACCAGGATCACGATCATCCAGAGCAGCGCGGTCTCCCGGAAGAGATCACCGATCCAGGCGATGACCTGCCGCTGCGCCCCGGCCCATTCGCTGACCTGCATCACGGCCCCCGCCGCGGCACCGCCCAGCATCGGGGCGACGAAGGAGGCCGGGGCGTAGCGGATCCAGCGCGGGTCGAGGGTGACCAGGTCGCCCTCGCGGTGGCTGCCCCCGGGGCCGGTGGCGGTGCGTTCCAGCAGCAGCCGGCGCAGCCGTTCGCCCTCGGCGCGGGTCACCGGGTCGAGCTCCAGGGTGGATTCGCCGCCGGTGTGCTCCCCGGTGCCGATCCTGACCGTGACGAGGCCCAGGAGGCGCAGCATCAGGTGGGCGGTCAGATCGACGCTGCGGATGCGCTCACGGGCCAGGGATCGCTTCTTGACGAGCAGCAGCCCGGTGTGCAGGTCGACGCGCTCGGGGCCGACGCGGTAGCGGGTGCGGCGCCAGCGGATGTGGTCGCCGGCCGCCGCGCAGCCGATCAGCAGGGCGGCTCCGGCCAGCACCCAGAGCACCGCCGGGCCGGTCCCGAGCCGGCCGGCCAGCCCGAGGGTGGTCGGTACGGCCGCGCCGGCCGCGACGCCCGCCGTGACGAGCGCGGTGACCAGGACCGTGCGCGGGGCGAGACGGCGCCAGTCGTCGGCAGCGCTCATGTGGCGTCGCCCGGGGTGTCGCGGGTGATCCGGGTCAGCCGTTCGGCCAGCTCGGCCGCCACCTCGTGGTCCAGGCCCTCGATCTTCACCGCGCCCTTGGCGGACGCGGTGGTGACGGTGACCGTGGCGAGCCGGTAGAGCTGTTCCAGCGGGCCGCGCACGGTGTCCACGGTCTGGATCCGGGACATCGGCGCGATCCGCCATTCCTGCCGGAGGACGCCGGTGCGGACGTACACCGCGTCCTCGGTGACCTCCCAGCGGTGGGTCCGGAACCACCACAGGGGGAGGAGGGCGGCGCAGGCCGCTCCGGTGACGGCCAGCACTCCGGCGGGCAGCAGCAGCCAGAACCGGGCCGGTTCGATGAGCAGGCCCAGCACCCCGAGCACCACGACCGGCAGGGCGGTCAGCAGCACCCACTGGGCGCGCCACCAGCCGACGGCCCGTCCGTCCAGCGTGTTGGCCGGCGGCCGGAGCCGTATCTTCCCCTCCCCCTGCGGCATCGGCTCAGCGCCCCCGCAGCGTGCGGTAGGCGGCGGCCAGCGTCGCGGTGGAGCTGTCCAGCCGCTCGCCGCCGGTGCCCTCGGTCAGGACCGGTTCGATCTTCTTGGCGAGTACCTTGCCGAGCTCGACGCCCCACTGGTCGAAGGAGTCGATGTTCCAGACGGCGCCCTGGACGAAGACCTTGTGCTCGTAGAGCGCGATCAGCTGGCCGAGGACCGAGGGGGTCAGCCTGTCGGCGAGGATCGTGGTCGTGGGGTGGTTGCCCCGGAACGTCTTGTGCGGGACCAGTTCCTCGGGCACCCCTTCGGCGCGGACCTCATCGGGCGTCCTGCCGAAGGCGAGGGCCTGGGTCTGGGCGAAGAAGTTGGCCATCAGCAGGTCGTGCTGGGCGATCAGTCCGGGCAGCAGGTCGTGCACCGGGGCGGCGAAGCCGATGAAGTCCGCCGGGATCATCTTCGTACCCTGGTGGATCAGCTGGTAATACGCGTGCTGGCCGTTGGTGCCGGGGGTGCCCCAGACCACCGGGCCGGTCTGCCAGTCCACCGGATTGCCGTCCCGGTCCACGGACTTGCCGTTGGACTCCATGTCCAGCTGCTGCAGATACGCGGTGAACTTGGACAGATAGTGGCTGTAGGGCAGCACCGCGTGCGACTGGGCGTCGAAGAAGGCGCCGTACCAGACTCCCAGCAGGCCGAGCAGCAGCGGGGCGTTCTCCTCGGCGGGGGCGGTGCGGAAGTGCTCGTCGACGAGGTGGAAGCCGTCGAGCATCTCGCGGAACCGGTCCGGTCCGATGGCGACCATCAGCGAGAGGCCGATGGCGGAGTCGTAGGAGTAGCGGCCGCCGACCCAGTCCCAGAACTCGAACATGTTGGCCGTGTCGATGCCGAAGTCCGCGACCTTCGCCGCGTTGGTCGACAGCGCCACGAAGTGCTTGGCGACGGCGTCCTGACCGGCCCTCAGCTCGGTGAGCAGCCAGTCGCGGGCGGAGGTGGCGTTGGTGATGGTCTCGATCGTGGTGAACGTCTTGGAGGCGACGACGAACAGCGTCTCGGCCGCGTCGAGGTCGCGTACCGCCTCGTGGAGGTCGGCTCCGTCCACGTTGGAGACGAAGCGGACGGTGAGCGAGCGGTCCGTGAAGGAGCGCAGCACCTCATAGGCCATGGCGGGGCCGAGGTCGGAGCCGCCGATGCCGATGTTGACGATGTTCTTGATGGGCCGGCCGGTGTGACCGGCCCACTGCCCCGACCTGATCCGCTCGGAGAAGGCGGCCATCCTGTCGAGGACGGCGTGCACGGCGGGCACCACGTTCTCGCCGTCGACCTCGATCACCGCGTCGCGCGGGGCGCGGAGCGCGGTGTGCAGGACCGCCCGGTCCTCGGTGGTGTTGATCTTCTCGCCGCGGAACATCGCGTCGCGCAGCTCCGCGACCCCGGTGGCGGTGGCGAGTTCGCGCAGCAGGCGGAGCGTCTCGTCGGTGACCAGGTGCTTGGAGTAGTCGAGGTACAGGTCGCCGACCCGCAGGGTGTAGGCGCTGCCGCGGTCCGGACCGTCCGCGAACAGCTGCCGCAGATGGGTCCCGCCGAGCTCCTCACGGTGCTTGCCGAGAGCCGTCCACTCGGGCGTCTGATTGAGCCTGGTTCGGCTTTGTGCGTTCATCGCGGATATCAGCCCACTTCTTCTCGTACTTGCGCATCCCCGCTGCCCCTCCAACCTAATTGATCGGGCGTCGCCGGGGCGCGAGGGCGGGCTGCGGCACAGGAAATGCGGGCGGCGGCGGGGGAATTGCAGACCGGCCGGACACCCTGGGGTGTCCGGCCGGTGAACGATTTCCCGCTTGCCTGGAGGGCGCTAGATTTCGCCGCGCAGTTTGGCAAGGGCCTCGGCGAGAATGGCCTCGCCGTCCGCGTCGCTGCGCCGCTCCCGTACGTACGCCAGATGCGTCTTGTACGGCTCGGTGCGCGGCGGGTCCGGCGGGCTGTCCCGGTCCTGGCCGGCCGGGAAGCCGCAGCGCGGGCAGTCCCAGGTCTCCGGTACCTGCGCGTCATGGGCGAAGCTCGGCTGCGTCTCGTGCCCGTTCGAGCACCAGAAGGAGATGCGGAGGCGCGGTGCGGACTCGCCCCGCTCGGCCTCCCCCATCGGCCCCGCTCCGACCCGGCTTCCCCGGATCGCGTTGCCACTTGCCACGGTCGTAACTCCCTGCGTGATGGTGCTCGAGGATGCCCCAGTCTACGTAAGGCCCAACGCGCGTCCAGTGGAAGGAGTTACACCCTCACCGGGATTCGCGGACGACGGGTCAGTTGTCCAGCTTGATCAGCAGACCAAGGACCACAATGCAGGCGAACCAGCCCAGACCGACCACGACGGTGATGCGGTCGAGGTTGCGCTCGGCGACCGAGGAGCCACCGACGGAGGACTGCATACCGCCACCGAACATGTCGGAGAGGCCGCCGCCCTTTCCCTTGTGCATCAGCACCAGCAGCATCAGCAGCAGGCTGAAGACGATCAGGGCGATCTCGAACCCCAAAATCACGGCTGGTCCCTACTTTCCGGAATTTCTAGGACTGCATCTACGGACAACGGGGGCCGGAGGGTGATACCCCCTTCGGCCCCCGCAAGGGTACGACGGATCCGCGCTAGCGCATACTCACTGGTCGCGGAAGCGGACGATCTTGACGAACTCGTCGGCGTCCAGCGCGGCGCCGCCGATCAGGGCGCCGTCCACGTCGGGCTGGGCCATGATGGCCGCGACATTGCCGGACTTCACCGAGCCGCCGTACTGGATACGGACGGCGTCGGCCAGCTCCTGCGAGTACAGCTCGGCCAGCCGGCGGCGGATCGCTCCGCACACCTCCTGGGCGTCCTCGGGGGTGGCGACCTCGCCGGTCCCGATGGCCCAGACCGGCTCGTAGGCGATCACGATGGAATCGGCCTGCTCGGCCGGCACGTCCTTGAGGGCGCCGTCGAGCTGCGCGAGCGTGTAGGAGACCTGGTCACCGGCCTTGCGGATGTCCAGGCCCTCGCCGACGCACAGGATCGGGGTCAGACCGTGCTTGTACGCGGCCTTCACCTTGGCGTTGCAGACCTCGTCGTTCTCGCCGTGGTACTGGCGGCGCTCGCTGTGGCCGACGGCCACGTACGTGCACCTCAGCTTGGCGAGCATGGGGCCGGAGATCTCACCGGTGTACGCGCCGGAGTCGTGCGCCGAGATGTCCTGGGCGCCGTACTTGATCTTCAGCTTGTCGCCGTCCACCAGGGTCTGCACGGATCGCAGGTCGGTGAAGGGCGGCAGGACGGCGACCTCTACGGCGTCGTAGTCCTTGTCGGTCAGGGCGAAGGCGAGCTTCTGGACGTGGGCGATGGCCTCGAGGTGGTTGAGGTTCATCTTCCAGTTGCCCGCCATCAGCGGGGTGCGGGTGCTCATTAAGGGTCAGTCCTCCAGTGCGGCGAGGCCGGGAAGCGTCTTGCCCTCGAGGTATTCGAGGCTGGCGCCGCCACCGGTCGAAATATGGCCGAATGCGTTCTCGTCGAAGCCCAGGATGCGGACGGCGGCGGCGGAGTCGCCACCACCGACGACGCTGAAGGCCGGGGAGTCGATGAGGGCCTGCGCGAGTGCGCGCGTGCCCTCGGCGTAGTCGGGGTGCTCGAAGACGCCCATCGGACCGTTCCAGAAGACGGTGGCCGCGTCGGCGAGCTTCGATGCGTACAGCTTGCGGGTCTCGGGACCGAGGTCCAGACCCATCCGGCCAGCCGGCATGGCGTCGGCGGCGACCGTGCTCGGGTGGGCCGGAGCCTTGGTCCTCAGGTCCGGGAACTCACCGGCGACCAGGACGTCGACGGGGAGCACGAACTCCACACCGAGCTCCTCGGCGCGCTTGAGGTAGCCCTGGACCGCGGGGACCTGGTCCTCCTGGAGCAGCGAGGTGCCGATCTCGTGGCCCTGGGCCTTGAGGAAGGTGTACGCCATGCCGCCGCCGATCAGGATGCGGTCGGCCTTCTCCAGCAGGTGGTCGATGACCCCGAGCTTGTCGGAGACCTTGGCACCGCCGAGGACGACCGCGTACGGCCGCTTGACGTCGGAGGTGAGCTTCTTCAGCACCCCGACCTCGGTGGCGATGAGGTAGCCCGCGCAGTGCGGCAGCCGGGCCGGGAGGTCGAAGACCGAGGCGTGCTTGCGGTGGACGGCACCGAAGCCGTCGCCCACGTACACATCGGCGAGCTCGGCGAGCCGGTCGGCGAACGCCCCGCGCTCGGCGTCGTCCTTCGACGTCTCACCGGCGTTGAAGCGGAGGTTCTCGATGACGGCGACCTTGCCGTCGGTGAGGGCCGCGACCGTGGCGCGGGCGGACTCTCCGACGGTGTCGGCCGCGAAGGCGACCTCCGTGCCGAGGAGTTCACCGAGGCGGGCGGCGGCGGGCGCCAGCGAGAAGGCCGGGTCCGGGGCGCCCTTGGGGCGGCCGAGGTGCGAGGCGACGATGACCCGCGCACCCGCGTCGGCGAGCTTGGTGACCGTCGGGACGACGGCGCGGATCCGGCCGTCGTCGGTGATGGTGGTGCCGTCCAGCGGCACATTGAGGTCGGCGCGGACGAATACCCGCTTGCCCGCGACCCCTTCGGCGAGAAGTTCGTCGATCGTCTTCATCTGTTCCGTTACTCCTTGCAAGGGCGGATGAGCATGCAAGGAGGCTCGAACCGCGCCACGTTGCGCCGTTCGAGCCCCTGGGGGGGGGTGCCCGGTGGATCGTGGTCGGACACCCCCGAGCTCACATCGAGATGCCTGCCGATCCGAGGATCAGAGCTGGCCGCCGACGAAGACGGTCAGGTCGACGAGGCGGTTGGAGTAACCCCACTCGTTGTCGTACCAGCCGAGGATCTTCACCGTCTTGCCCTCCTGAACCATCGTCAGGGAGGAGTCGAAGGTGCACGACGCCGGGTCGCTGACGATGTCGGACGAGACGATCGGGTCCTCGGTGTAGGCCAGGAAGCCCTTGAGGTCGCCGTCGTCGGACGCCTTCTTGAACGCGGCGTTGACCTCGTCCTTGGTGACCTCGCGCTGGAGCTCGACGACCAGGTCGGTGGCCGAACCGGTCGGGACCGGGACGCGCATCGCGATGCCGTCGAGCTTGCCCTTGAGCTGCGGGAGGACCAGGGCGGTGGCCTTGGCGGCACCCGTCGTGGTCGGAATGATGTTCTCGGCGGCGGCGCGGGCGCGACGCAGGTCCGAGTGCGGGAAGTCCAGGATGCGCTGGTCGTTCGTGTACGCGTGGACCGTCGTCATCAGACCCTTGACGATGCCGAAGTTCTCGTCGAGAACCTTCGCCATCGGCGCCACACAGTTGGTGGTGCAGGAGGCGTTGGAGATGACGTGGTGGTTGGCCGCGTCGTACTTCTCCTGGTTGACGCCCATCACGATGGTGATGTCCTCGTCCTTGGCCGGAGCCGAGATGAGGACCTTCTTGGCGCCGCCCGCGATGTGCTTCTCGGCGTCGGCCTTCTTGGTGAAGATACCGGTCGACTCGATCACGATGTCGACGCCCAGCTGACCCCAGGGGATGTCGGCCGGGTTGCGCTCGGAGAGCACCTTGATGGTGTGACCGTCGACGGTGATGGTGTCGGCGGTGTGGCTCACCTCTGCCTTGAGACGACCCAGAATGGTGTCGTACTTCAGCAGGTGGGCCGTGGTCGCAGTGTCACCCAGGTCGTTGACAGCCACGATCTCGATGTCCGCACCCTGCTCCAGCAGCGCGCGGAAGTAGTTACGTCCGATGCGGCCAAAGCCGTTGATGCCTACGCGGATCGTCACGAACCGATCTCCTCGTTAGGTACGCCGGGTTTCGACGCCGGCGAGTTGTATAGGGATGTCCCCGACCGCCTCCGACCCTACCTCTCCGAGGCCGCCGGAGTGACATCGAGAAGGGCCGGACGAGCGCTCGGGCCCGTACTCCGGGCAGGAGCACGGGCCCGGGAGCCCTTGGTCCCGTCGCAGGCCGGGACCTTGGTCCCGGCCTGCGACGACCGGAGCCGAGAGTCGTGACCCCCGGCTTGTCAATGCCTCTCCGCGCCTTTTCGCGCGGTCCGCGACGGCTTGATCTCGACCCGGGACCGGCCGGCCGCGCGGACCCGCCGGGGGCGGGAATCCGGCCGCCCGCGCGGGCCCGCGGGGAAGGGGAACCGGTCAGCCGACGAGGCCGTCGGCGAGCTCCTCGCTCAGGGTGGACTCCGTACCCGGGATGCCCAGGTCCTGGGCCCGCTTGTCGGCCATGGCCAGCAGGCGGCGGATCCGGCCCGCGACCGCGTCCTTGGTCAGCGGCGGGTCGGCGAGCGCGCCCAGCTCCTCCAGGGAGGCCTGCTTGTGCTCCATGCGCAGGCGTCCGGCCGCCGCGAGGTGCTCGGGCACCTCCTCGCCCAGGATCTCCAGCGCGCGCCCCACCCGGGCCCCGGCGGCCACCGCGGCGCGGGCCGAGCGGCGGAGGTTGGCGTCATCGAAGTTGGCCAGCCGGTTCGCCGTGGCCCGGACCTCGCGCCGCATCCGGCGCTCCTCCCAGGCCAGCACCGACTCATGGGCGCCGAGCCGGGTCAGCAGGGCCCCGATCGCGTCGCCGTCCCGGACGACGACGCGGTCCACCCCGCGCACCTCGCGGGCCTTAGCGGCGATGGAGAGCCTGCGGGCCGCGCCGACCAGCGCGAGCGCCGCCTCCGGCCCCGGGCAGGTCACCTCCAGCGAGGAGGAACGGCCCGGCTCGGTGAGCGAGCCGTGCGCCAGGAAGGCTCCGCGCCAGGCCGCCTCCGCGTCACAAGTGGCTCCCGAGACCACCTGCGGGGGAAGCCCGCGGATGGGCCGGCCGCGGCCGTCCACCAGACCGGTCTGGCGGGCCAGCTGGTCACCGCCCGCCACCACGCGCACGACGTAGCGCGAGCCGCGCCGCAGCCCGCCGGGGGCCATCACGATCAGTTCCGAGCTGTGCCCGAAGATTTCGAGGATGTCCCGCTTGAGCCGGCGCGCCGCCATCGCGGTGTCCAGCTCCGCCTCGATCACAATCCGGCCGCTCACCAAGTGCAGCCCGCCCGCGAAACGAAGAATCGCCGAGACTTCTGCCTTCCTGCAGCAGGTCCGGGTGACGGGAAGCCGAGAGATTTCGTCCTTCACCGCTGGCGTCATCGCCATGGGCCGATCCTTCCATGCATCCGAAAAATACGGTCGTACGCGGCGGCCAACAGCTCCGGATCATGAATCGGAACGCCGTCGGGTGAGGCCACAGGCGCCAGCTCGACCGCGGCACCGAGCCGTTTTGCGGCATCGGCGAGGGACTCACGGTCGGGCACGGCGGCCTCGTCGGCCAGCACCACGTCCAAGGCGAGTTTAGGTGCGTGTCGTCCCAAAACCTCCAAATGACGCTGCGGGGAGAAGCCATCTGTTTCACCGGGTTGCGGCGCGAGGTTCAGCGAGAGGACCTTCCGGGCCTTCGTGCCGACCAGTGCGTCGAGCAGATCGGGCACCAGCAGATGCGGGATCACCGAGGAGAACCAGGAGCCGGGGCCGAGGACCACCCAGTCCGCGTCGAGGACGGCCTCGACCGCCTCGGGGACGGCCGGCGGGTCCGCCGGGACGACGTGCACGGACTGGACCTCGCCCGGGGTGAGCGCCACCGTGGCCTGGCCGCGCACCGTGACGATCTCCTCGGGGCGGTCCGCGTCGTGTCCCCGTACCAGCGCCTGGAGCTCCAGCGGCACGGCCGACATCGGCAGCACCCGGCCGTGCGCGCCGAGCAGCTTGCCGACCAGGTCGAGCGCCTGCACATGGTCGCCGAGCTGTTCCCACAGGGCGACGATCAGCAGGTTGCCGACCGCGTGCTCGTGCAGATCGCCCTTGGACTCGAAGCGGTGCTGGATGACCCGGGCCCAGGTCTGTCCCCAGTCGTCGTCGCCGCAGAGCGCGGCGAGGGCCTTGCGCAGGTCGCCGGGCGGCAGGACGCCCAGCTCCTCGCGCAGCCGGCCGCTGGAGCCGCCGTCGTCCGCGACGGTGACCACGGCCGTGAGATCGCCGGTGATCCGGCGCAGCGCCGCGAGGGACGCCGACAGGCCCATGCCGCCGCCGAGCGCGACGACCTTGGGCTGGGCGCCGCGCTTGCGGCCGGAGAGCGCCGACGTGGCTCTGCTGAGCCGCCGCAGACGCAGATTGCGACCGGTCACTCGCGCCCCATGTCCCGGTGGACGAGGACCGTCTCGATGCCTTCCGTGGCCAGTCGGGCCGCGAGCTTCTCCGACATCGCGACGGAGCGGTGCTTGCCGCCCGTGCACCCGACGGCGATGGTCACGTACCGCTTGCCCTCGCGGCGGTAACCGGCCGCGATCAGCTGGAGCAGCTCCGTGTACTGGTTGAGGAACTCCTTGGCGCCCGGCTGGTCGAAGACGTACGCGGACACCTCCTCGTTGAGGCCGGTGAACGGGCGCAGCTCCGGGACCCAGTGCGGGTTGGGCAGGAAGCGGCAGTCCACGACCAGGTCGGCGTCGACCGGCAGGCCGTACTTGAAGCCGAAGGACATCACCGTGGCCCGCAGCTCCGGCTCCTCGTCGCCCGCGAACTGGGCGTCCATCTTGGCCCGGAGTTCGTGCACGTTGAGGCTGGAGGTGTCGATCACCAGGTCGGCGTCGCCGCGCAGCTCGCGCAGCAGATCGCGCTCGGCCGCGATGCCGTCGACGATCCGGCCGTCGCCCTGGAGGGGGTGCGGGCGGCGGACCGACTCGAAGCGGCGCACCAGGGCGTCGTCGGAGGACTCCAGGAAAACGATCCGCCTGGTGACGTGCTTGGCCTCCAGGTCCGCGAGGGACTCCCGCAGATTGTCGAAGAAGCGCCGGCCGCGCACATCGACCACGACGGCGATCCGGGCCACATTGCCCTGCGAGCGGGCGCCGAGCTCCACCATGGTGGGGATCAGCGCGGGTGGCAGATTGTCGACGACGAACCAGCCGAGGTCCTCCAGACACTTGGCGGCGGTGCTCCGCCCGGCGCCCGACATCCCGGAGATGATCACCAGTTCGGGAATGGCCGACGCGGCGGCCTCGCCCGTCTCGTTCGTGGTGCCCGTACTCACGTCTGCTGCTCCGTCTGCTCGGTCTGTGCGTTCGTGCTGGTGTTCATGTTCGTGCCGGCGTTCGTGTCCGGGGGCGTGCTCGCCCCCGGCCGTGGTTCTGTTCCCTGTCTCGTCCGTGTGCTCAGTCATGACGTACCCCCGTCGTCGTCTTCAATGATCTCTCCTGTGGCCGTGTTCACGGCAGGTGCGGCCGGGGCGGTCGAGGCGAGGGCGGCGGCCACCGATTCCGCCGTCCTGCGGCCTATCCCCGGGACCTGGCAGATCTCGTCGATTGTCGCCTGCCGCAGCTTCTTCACGGAGCCGAAATGCTTGATCAGCGCCTGTTTCCGGGTCTCTCCGAGACCGGCGACAGCATCCAGGGGGCTGCTGCGGATGCGCTTGGCCCGCTTGGCCCGCTGGTAGGTGATGGCGAAGCGGTGCGCCTCGTCGCGGACGCGCTGGAGGAGGTAGAGGCCCTCGCTGGAACGGGGCAGGACCACGGGGTCGTCGTCATCGGGCAGCCAGACCTCTTCGAGGCGCTTGGCCAGCCCGCAGACGGCGATGTCGTCGATCCCCAGCTCGTCCAGGGCACGCTTGGCGGCGGCCACCTGGGGCTGTCCGCCGTCGACGACGACGAGCTGCGGCGGATACGCGAACCGCTTGGGGCGGCCGTCGTCCTCACGGGGCTCGTCCTCACGGGACTGGTCGGGCTGGTCGGACTGGTCGGGCTGGTCCTCACGGGGCTCGCTGCCGCCGGGACCGGCGTCCCCGGCGGGCTCCGGCGCGGGGACGGGTCCGGTGGGTGCCGGGCCGGACTCCTGCGGCTCCTCCCACTCCCCCGTGCGCTCCTTCTCCTGGAGATAGCGCTTGAACCGGCGCCCGATCACCTCGTGCATCGAGCGGACGTCGTCCTGGCCCTCGAAGCCCTTGATCTGGAAGCGCCGGTACTCGCTCTTGCGGGCGAGCCCGTCCTCGAAGACCACCATCGACGCGACCACGTCGTCGCCCTGGAGATGGGAGATGTCGTAGCACTCGATGCGCAGCGGGGCCGTGTCGAGGCCGAGTGCCTCGGCGATCTCCTCCAGGGCGCGGGAGCGGGTCGTCAGGTCGGAGGCGCGCTTGGTCTTGTGCAGTCCGAGCGCCTGCTGGGCGTTGCGCTGGACGGTGACCATGAGGTCCTTCTTGTCGCCGCGCTGCGGGATACGCAGGCTGACCTGCGAACCCCGGCGCCCGGCGAGCCACTGGGAGACCGCTTCGGGGTCCTCGGGGAGGGCCGGGACCAGGACCTCCTTGGGGACGGAGTCGCCCGTCTCCTCGCCGTACAGCTGCTGGAGAGCGTGCTCGACCAGGCCCGCGGTGTCGACGGCCTCGACCTTGTCGGTGACCCAGCCGCGCTGACCGCGCACCCGGCCGCCGCGGACGTGGAAGATCTGGACGGCGGCTTCCAGCTCGTCCTCGGCGACGGCGATCAGGTCGGCGTCGGTGGCGTCGGCGAGGACGACGGCGCTCTTCTCCATGGCCCGCTTCAGGGCCTCGGCGTCGTCGCGGAGCCGTGCGGCCCGCTCGTACTCCATGTCCTCCGCCGCCAGCATCATGTCCTTCTCCAGCCGGCGGATGTACGTCCCCGTCCGGCCGGCCATGAAGTCGCAGAAGTCCTCGGCCAGTTCGCGGTGTTCCTCGGGGGTGACGCGGCCGACGCAGGGGGCCGAGCACTTGCCGATGTACCCGAGGAGGCAGGGGCGGCCGGTCCTGGCGGCGTTCTTGAACACGCCCGCGGAGCACGTACGGACGGGGAAGACGCGGAGCATCAGGTCGACGGTCTCGCGGATGGCCCACGCGTGCCCGTACGGACCGAAGTAGCGCACGCCCTTCTTCTTGGCCCCGCGCATGACCTGGACCCGCGGGAACTCCTCGTCGAGCGTGACCGCGAGATACGGATAGCTCTTGTCGTCGCGGTACTTGACGTTGAACCGGGGGTCGTACTCCTTGATCCAGGAGTACTCCAGCTGGAGCGCCTCGACCTCGGTGGAGACCACCGTCCATTCGACGGACGCGGCGGTCGTGACCATCGTGCGCGTACGCGGGTGGAGTCCGGCCAGGTCCTGGAAGTAGTTGGCCAGGCGCTGGCGCAGGTTCTTCGCCTTCCCGACGTAGATCACCCGGCGGTGCTCGTCGCGGAACTTGTAGACCCCCGGGGAGTCGGGGATCTGTCCCGGCTTGGGGCGGTAGCTGGAGGGGTCTGCCATGTCTCACACCCTACTTGCGGAGTGTGACAGTGGGCCCTCGTCGCGGGTGGTGCCGTGCTCCGGGGTACGGGTGCGGTGCGCGCACCCCGGAGCACGGGCCCGGCGGGTGCCGGTCAGGCGCCGGTGACGGGGGTCTCCCGGGTACGGCGGTGGCGGCGGGCCGCGGTGATGCCGCACAGGGCCAGGACCAGCAGGGCCCCGGCTCCGGCGGTGGCCGAGGTGGCGGTCAGGGCGGTGCCCGGACCGCCGTCCGGCGTGCCCTCCGCGGTGGCGGCCAGGGCGGGCGCGGAGCCGGGCCCCTCGGCCGGACCGGCCACCGGACCGGCCACCGGACCGGGGCCGGAGCCCGTCGCCGCTTCGGGGCCGTAGCCTCCCGCCTTCCCGGAACGGGCGTAGCCGGAGCCGGGGAGCTTGTCCCCGTACGCCTCCCGCACCCGGCCGCGGTAGGCGGACAGTGTGGTGCCCTCCGCGCCGACCGCCCCGGCCGCGTCCTCGTCCAGCGGGAGCACCTTCGCCCCCTTGTGGACGTACCAGGCGTCGATCTGCGGCTCACGGAACACCGTGCCGCCGGGGAGCTTGCGCTCGCCCGCCGCGGCGTACCGCGCCTCGTCGTCGCCGGTGGCGATGTTCACCACCTGCCAGTCCCCGCTCCGGCCGGCCTTCGGGACGGTCCACAGGGAGGCCTTCTGCCCGTCCGAGGAGACCGCGGTGGAGGCGAGGTAGTCGAGCGTGCTGAGGGCCGCCCCCGGTTTCCCGGCGACGAAGTCCGCGGAGAGCGTGCGGACGGGGACGACCGTGGGCCCGACCCGCGGTGCGGCCGCGGCCCGGGTGACCGCTCCCTCCCTGGCGAAGAACCGGGACAGGGTGTCCAGCGTCGAGGCCGAGGTCGCCGCCTCGTGGGCGGCGGCCAGGGCCGGGGCGCTGACGGCGAGGACGGGCGCCGGGGTGGTGGTGGCCGGGCGGGCGGCGGGTGCGCTGTCCGCCGCGGCCTGGGGAGAGGCGGCGGCGAACAGCGCGGCGCCGGTGAGCGCGGTGGCCGTGACGATGCGCCGGGTCGTGGAAGTCATGCCGTCACGCCCCGATCCGGTACAGCGAGTGGGTCCAGGAGAACTCGTTGTTGTTCACGTACCAGGCGTGGGAGGCCCAGTTGTAGCGGTTGCTGGAGGGCCAGGGATCGCCCCAGTAGACCCAGCTGTTGGCATCGTCGTAGCCGTACAGGACATGCATGTGCCCGCCGCCGGAGGACCACTGGATGCGCGTCTCGACGGGACGGCCGGCGGATATCTCGCCCTGCACGGTCGGGTAGCGGAGCCAGCCCGTGACGTACGACCCGGGGTTGACCCCGGTCCAGGACAGGCCGTTCTGGACATCACCCAGCGTGGCCTGCGAGTTGGGGCACTCGTAGCCCTGGTTCCGGCCGAAGGCGGCGTTGCAGAACTGGTTCTGGGAGTAGGTGCGCCCGAACCAGGTGGCGATGGTGTTGCCCGCGGCCGCCCAGCACCAGTTGGTCTTCTGCTGGGCCTGCATCGTGATGTTCAGCCGCTGGGTGGCGGCGACGGCGCTGCCCTCCGGCGTGACGGCCGGGTTCTGCGCGGCGGTGGCGGTCACCGCGGGTACGGCGAGGAGCACGGCGGCCAGGAGTACCGTGAACGGGAACCTTCCCGGCCTGATTCTTCGGTTGCGCATGGCGTTCCTCCCATGGCGGGGGGGGGTGGGATCGGAGGAGCGCGTCCGGACGCTGTTGAGGAGCATCGACCGTTGTCCGGAACGGGTCAACACGCTTCAATGCGGGGTGACATCGCGGTGTGAACGGCGCGGCGGATGTGTGAACAGTGCCGCCCCGGTCACCTGCTCCCCCGCTCCCGTACGGGCGGTGCACCCGCTCCCCGTCGTGAACGTTCACCGGAGGCCCGGCATGCGGCACACCGAGACCGAACTCGCCCAGGTGCTGCACACCGGCCCCTTCCATCTGGCGCTGCGCACCGCCCTGTCCGTGCGCGGGCTGCCGCTCCAGCGGGTCCAGCACCACCTCGCGCACCGGGGGATCAAGGTCGGGGTGACGAGCCTCAGCTACTGGCAGCAGGGCGCGCGCCGCCCCCGGCGCGCCGAGTCGCTGCGTGCCGTGCAGGCTCTGGAGGACGTTCTCTCGCTGCCGGGCAACTCGCTGCTGCGGCTGCTGGAGACGGGGGACTCGCCCGCGGACGGCGAGCGTCCCGCGGCGCGCTCGTACCGCTCGCTGCTGGAGGCGTCGGGCGCGGTGGAGCGACTGCTGGCAGCGATGGAGTCACCGGTCGACGGCGGGCTGCACACGGTGGGGCACCAGGAGCGGGTACGGATAGGGGCCGGGCGGGAGCTGGCGGGCCGCGACTCGCAGCATGTCGTACGGGCACATCGCGACGGCGTCGACCGCTATCTGGCCGTCCACCGCGGCGATCCGGGCTGTGAACCGTCCAGGATCACGGTGCGGGCCCGGGAGAACTGCCGGACCGGCCGGGTCCGCTGGGACCGGGAGTCCGGTGTGCTGGTGGCGGAGCTGCTCTTCGACACCCGGCTGCGGGCCGGTGAGACGTACCTCTTCGGCTACGGCTTCGACGACGGTACGGGAGGGCCCAGCGGCGAATACGTGCGCGGCTTCACCTTCGGCGGCGGGCAGTACGTGCTCCAGATCCGCTTCGACGAGGCCGCGCTGCCGGTCCGGTGCCGGCGCTTCGTCCAGGCGTCGGCGGGGGCGGCGCGCGGCGCCCGGACCGACCTGACGCTCACCGGGCGGCACCGGACCGTGCATCTGGTGGAGCAGGGGGTACGGCCCGGTCTTGTCGGCATCGACTGGGACTGGGAGTGAACGGGGCCGGGAGCGGACGGGACTGAACGGGGTCCGGAAACGGACGGGCCGGGCCCGGCCCCGGCAGGCCTGTCAGGCTTCGGGGCCCACGACGAGCTTGCCGCCCTCGGCCGTGACCGGGACGGAGGGCAGCGGCACCGTGGCCGGGCCGTGGAGCGCCTTACCGGTGGTCATGTCGAAGCGGCTGCCGTGGCAGGGGCAGTGGCCCTCGATGCCCTCGACCTTGTCCAGGACACAGCCACCGTGGGTGCACTGGGCGCTGAACGCCTTGTACTGGCCCTTCGCCGGGCAGCTCACGACGACGCGCTGCTCACGGTAGAGCTTGGCGCCACCGACGGGGACCGCGTCCGCGGCACCGAGGTCCACGGGTGCGGTCGGCGTGGGCGTCTCGGCGTGGCCGAGCTTGGAGTCGGTCGAGCAGGCGGCCACTCCCAGCCCGGCGGCACCGGCGAGAGCGGCACCCTTCAGCACGGTACGGCGGGCGGCGGGCTGGCCGGGCATGCGGTCTCCACGGGTCGGTGTTCAGAAGGGGTACGGGCGGTCGCCGGACATGACCGGTGGCAGCGGCGCCACGGTTCCCGGTGACAGAAACGACGATACCGGCGGAGACCGGAGGCTCTGCGGCCGGGCCGGACATGACCGGACAGCGGGCCCGGCAACCGGCCGGACGGCGCGCCGGGCCGGTGGCGGTGGTGGTCCCGGTCCTGGGCCACCACCGCCACCGGCTCACGGCGCGACGGTCACGCCTTGCGGGCGCGGGCCGTCTTCTTCGCCGCCGTGCTCTTGGCGGCCGTGCTCTTGGCGGCCTTGGCGGGCACTGCCTTGGCCGTCTTCCCCGCAGCCGTCTTCCTGGCCGCGGTGGCGGCGGTGGCGGCGGCCGCCTTCCGCACCGGCTTGCGGGCCGCGGGCAGCGCGGCCTCACTGATCCGGTCCGCGTCCAGGATGCCCTGGAGGAACTTCCCGGTGTGGCTGGCGGGAACCGAGGCGACCTTCTCCGGAGTGCCCTCGGCGATGACCAGACCTCCGCCGTTGCCCCCTTCGGGGCCCATGTCGATGACCCAGTCCGCGGTCTTGATGACATCGAGGTTGTGCTCGATGACGATCACCGTGTTGCCCTTGTCGACCAGACCGGACAGCACCTTGATCAGCTTGCTGATGTCCTCGAAGTGCAGACCGGTGGTCGGCTCGTCCAGGACGTAGACCGTGCGGCCGGTGGAGCGCTTCTGGAGCTCGCTCGCCAGCTTCACCCGCTGCGCCTCGCCGCCGGAGAGCGTCGGCGCGGACTGTCCGAGCCGGACGTATCCGAGGCCCACCTCGTTGAGCGTACGCAGATGGCGGGCGATCGTCGGGACGGCCTCGAAGAACTCCAGGCCCTCCTCGATCGGCATGTCCAGCACCTCGGCGATGGACTTGCCCTTGTAGTGGACCTCCAGGGTCTCCCGGTTGTAGCGCGCTCCGTGGCAGACCTCGCACGGGACGTACACATCGGGCAGGAAGTTCATCTCGATCTTGATGGTGCCGTCGCCGGAGCAGTTCTCGCAGCGGCCGCCCTTGACGTTGAAGGAGAAGCGGCCCGGCAGATAGCCGCGCACCTTCGCCTCCATCGTCTCGGCGAACAGCCTGCGGACATGGTCGAAGACTCCGGTGTACGTGGCCGGGTTGGACCGGGGCGTACGGCCGATGGGCGACTGGTCGACGTGCACCACCTTGTCGACGAGGTCGTCGCCGTCGACCCGGGTGTGCCGGCCGGGGACCGACTTGGCTCCGTTGAGCTCACGGGCCAGGTGCGTGTAGAGGATGTCGTTGACCAGGGTCGACTTTCCGGACCCCGAGACACCCGTGACGGCCGTGAGGACTCCGAGCGGGAAGGAGACGTCGATGTCCTGGAGGTTGTTCTCCCGGGCGCCGTGCACCGTGAGGCGGCGGCCCGGGTCGACCGGGCGCCGGATGTCGGGCATCGGGATCGCCCGCTTGCCGGACAGATACTGGCCGGTGATCGACTGCTTGTTGGCCAGCAGCTCCTTGAGCGAGCCGGAGTGGACCACCTTGCCGCCGTGCTCACCGGCGCCGGGGCCGATGTCGACGACCCAGTCGGCGACCTTGATGGTGTCCTCGTCGTGCTCGACGACGATGAGGGTGTTGCCCATGTCGCGGAGCCGGACGAGGGTCTCGATCAGGCGGTGGTTGTCCCGCTGGTGGAGCCCGATGGACGGCTCGTCCAGGACGTACAGCACGCCGACCAGCCCGGAGCCGATCTGTGTCGCGAGCCGGATGCGCTGGGCCTCACCGCCGGACAGCGTGCCCGCCGCCCGGTTCAGCGAGAGGTAGTCGAGGCCGACGTCGACGAGGAACCTCAGCCGCTCGTTGACCTCCTTGAGCACCCGCTCGGCGATCTTCTTGTCGCGGGCGTTGAGCTTCATCCGGCCCAGGAACTCGGCGCACTCGCTGATCGACATCGCGGAGACCTCGGCGATGGACTTCTCCATCACCGTCACCGCGAGCACGATCGGCTTCAGCCGCGTGCCCTCACAGGTCGGGCAGGGCACCTCGCGCATGTAGCCCTCGAAGCGCTCACGGCTGGAGTCGCTCTCGGCCTCGGAGTGGCGCCGCTTCACGAACTGCACCGCGCCCTCGAAGGCGGGGGTCGTATAGGCGCGCTCGCGGCCGTACCGGTTGCGGTACCGCACCTCGGTCTGGATCTTGTGGCCGAAGAGCAGGGCCTTCTTCGCGCGCTGCGGCAGCCCGGCCCAGGGGATGTCCGTACGGAATCCGAGGGCTTCGGAGAGCGCGCCGATCAGCCGGCCGAAGTACTCCTTGGTGTGGCCGTGCGACCAGGGGTGGATCGCCCCCTCGTCGAGGGACTTTTCCTCGTCCGGGACGATCAGCTCCGGGTCGACCTCCATGCGCGTACCGATGCCCGTGCAGTCGGGGCAGGCACCGAAGGGCGAGTTGAAGGAGAAGGAGCGGGGCTCCAGCTCCTCGAAGGAGAGGTCGTCGTACGGGCAGTAGAGGTGCTCGGAGTACATCCGCTCGCGCTCGGGGTCGTCCTCGGGGAGGTCGACGAAGTCGAGCACGACCATGCCGCCGGAGAGCCCGAGCGCGGTCTCGACCGAGTCGGTCAGCCGGCGCTTGGCGCTGTCCTTCACGGTGAGGCGGTCGACGACCACCTCGATGGTGTGCTTCTCCTGCTTCTTGAGCGTGGGGGGCTCGGAGAGCTGAATGGTCTCGCCGTCGACCCTGGCCCTGCTGTAGCCCTTGGTCTGCAGATCGGCGAAGAGGTCGACGAACTCGCCCTTGCGCTCGCGCACCAGCGGTGAGAGGACCTGGAACCGGCTGCCCTCGGGCAGGCCGAGCACCTTGTCGACGATGGCCTGCGGCGACTGGCGGGAGATGGGCCGGCCGCACTCCGGGCAGTGCGGCTTGCCGATCCGGGCGAAGAGCAGCCGGAGGTAGTCGTACACCTCGGTGATGGTGCCGACCGTCGAGCGCGGGTTGCGCGAGGTCGACTTCTGGTCGATGGAGACGGCGGGCGAGAGTCCCTCGATGAAATCGACGTCCGGCTTGTCCATCTGCCCGAGGAACTGCCGGGCGTACGAGGAGAGGGACTCCACGTAGCGCCGCTGGCCCTCGGCGAAGATCGTGTCGAACGCGAGGGACGACTTGCCCGACCCGGAGAGCCCGGTGAAGACGATGAGGGAGTCGCGGGGGAGATCGAGCGAGACGTTCTTGAGGTTGTGCTCGCGCGCGCCACGGACGATGAGACGGTCGGCCACGCCGGTCCGCACCTTTCTTGGGGAAGCGGGGGAACTGAGCCCCTCTCCCAGGGTATGGGGGGCGCCACAGCGATGGAGGAGGCTTTCGACTCCGAGCGTATAGCACGCACATTCGATTTACGGTCGCCCTCGAACTCCTTCACCCGAATGAGTGGCAGAGCTAGGCTCGACCGTATGAACGATCATGCGCACGACCTGGGAGCTGTACGCGAGGCGACCGAACGACTGCTCAGCGCAGCGGGCACGTGGGACGACGCCGCTGTCGCCGAGCCGTCACGGCTGCCCGGCTGGAGCCGGGGCCATGTACTGGCCCACCTGTCACGTAACGCCGACGCACTGGCAAATGTTCTCCGGGGTCTCCCGATGTACGCGAGCAGCGAAACCCGCGACCGGGACATCGAGCGCGACGGCCCGCGCCCCCTCGCCGAGCAGCTGGCCGACCTCCGGGACAGCGGTGCCCGCTTGCTCGCGGCGGCCGCGGAACCGGGCGACTGGTCCCGCACCGTCACCCTGCGCAACGGTGTGACGGACTCCGCGTCCCGGGTCCCCTTCCGGCGCCGGATCGAGCTGGAGCTGCACCACGTCGACCTGGGTGCCGGCTACGAGCTGGAGGACCTGTCGGACGAGTTCGTGACCCGGGAGATCGCCTTCCTCGCCGACCGCTTCGCCGGGCACCCCGATGTCGTGGCCACCGCCCTGACCGACGAGGACGGCCGCGAGTGGTCGACGGGCGGCGGGGCCGGGGGCGCCCCGGCGGCCGTCCGGGGCCCGGCCGCCGAACTGCTCGGCTGGCTCTCCGGGCGCCGCGACGGCTCCGCGCTGACCGTGACGGCGGGCCCGCTGCCCGCACTGCCGCCGCTATAGGCTGAGCCGTATGACGTACAGCGGAGCGGTGAGGGTCGGCGGACCCGCGGATGTGCACGAGCTGACGGATCTGATGATCTCCAAGGTCGCCGTCGGCCAGATGAACAACAACGCCTATCTGCTGCGCTGCCGGGCCACCGGCGAGCAGCTCCTGATCGACGCGGCCGCCGAGGCCGGGACCCTGCTCGGGCTGATCGGTGACGACGGCATCGCGTCCGTCGTCACCACCCATCAGCACGGCGACCACTGGCAGGCCCTGGCCGAGGTGGTGGCGGCCACCGGAGCACGGACGTACGCCGGCCGGTACGACGCCGAGGGCATCCCGGTCCCGACCGATGTGCTCGTCGAGGACAACGACACGATCCGCGTCGGCCGGGTCACGCTGACCGCCCGCCATCTGACCGGGCATACGCCGGGCTCCATCGCGCTGGTCTACGACGACCCTCACGGGGCCCCGCACCTGTTCACCGGGGACTGCCTCTTCCCCGGCGGCCCTGGCCGGACAACACATCCGGATGAGTTCGACTCCCTGATGGGCGGCCTGGAGACCAAGCTGTTCGGCGCCCTGCCCGACGAGTCCTGGGTCTACCCCGGCCACGGTAACGACACCACCCTCGGCACTGAGCGGCCCCACCTCACGGAGTGGCGCGCGCGGGGTTGGTAACCGTCCAATGACGACCGCCCACCGCCGTGGTGGACGCGGCCGTCCGACTCGCCGCCTCGCGCGGTGCACCGCTGCTGCTGATCGTGGTGCTGCCTCCACCGCCGCCCAGGACCAAGACCGTCCACCCGGACTTGAAGGCGGTCGGTGCGGCGGTCGGGCGGGCCCTGCCGCGGCTGGCCCGCGCGGGGATCGCCCATCGGTCGGCCGTCTACCACCGTCCCGCTGTGCGCGGCGGCGGGCGACTGCATGCGGCGAAGGCACTGCTGGACACGGCGGTCCTTAACGGCTGCTCGCTGCTGGTGGTATCGCGCAGCGGGCCGGCGAGGCTGGATGCGTGCACGGCGATGGAGGCCGCCGCCATCCGTGGCGGCCCGTTCGTGCACGCGGCCCACCGGTGCCGTGGACGCCGCTGGCCGCGTCCTGCCCGCCCCGCTGAGTCTCGGGCAAAAGGAATCGGTCCCGGCCACCCCACGGGGAGAGGGCGACCGGGACCGGCTGCTGCACACCCTGGTGCCGCCTGCCCGGCGAGCGCCGGTTACAAGGCGGTGCGTTCGGAATCGGCGACGGGGGTGTCCTCGCGGTGCAGGAAGGTAGCCAGGAGGTCGCCGACGGGGTGGTCCGCCTCGCTGGGATGACGCAGGGCGACCGTGCCCCCTCACCCTCGGCGTCATCACCGTCTCCATCGCCTGGTCCCTTATCGCCACCCGCGGCGAGGACAGCGACAGCGGCGAAACCGCATCACAGACGGACCACACGTAGCCGCACCCGGCCACCGGCGCCCACGCCTCGACCTCCTCCTCCAGCCCGCACCATCCGGAAGGACGGCCGTCATGACCACCCTCAGCCCCCACCGCCGCAGCACACCCGCCCCGCCCCGCACCTCCCCCGTCCACGCCTACACCGTCGTCGGCGGCCCGGAAGGCGGTGGCGTCCTGGGCATCCTGACCGGCGCCCGCGCCGATGCGGACGTAGCCGCCCACGCGGGCCGGCTCGCCGCCCGCACCGGCCGCAAGGTCACCGCCGCGGTCGCCTTCCGCTCCCGCGGCTTCAGCGTCAACGCCCTACTCCATATCGCCCGCCACCGGCGCCTGACCCACCAGGCGGAAGCCGTTCTCGCACCCCACACCGAGTCCCTCGCCGCAGCCGGTCACTACCGCAATGCCAGCGTCCCGTTCCCCGCCCGCACCAACCTCTTTCACCGCCTACCCGCCCGCGCCCTGGCGCGGTTCGCCGCCCGCATCGGTGCCACAACCGTGATCACTTCCGTGCCCCTCCACCCACCCGGCCAGTACTTCGCCAGAGTCCACGACGCGTCCCGGGCCACATCCCGCACCGCCGATCCGTCCGGACCCCTCACCCCACGTCGTTGAACATCGCAAACGCCCTGCACCCTGGCCCCCCGCGGGCCGGACCAGGGCACAGCCGCCCTGCCCGGTTCAGCCGGGCCGGTGACTGCGCGCAGTCCTACGCGGCTCGCGCACCCAACCGTCATGCCGGCAGCCGGACACGGTGCGGCACAAAGGCGTCGTCCCCGGCACCCGCACTCGACATCGGAGCCCGTCGCCGGCCTGCGCTCTGGTCACCGTCCAAGAACAGACGCCGGGCGCCGGAAGCCTCCAGATCAGCGCCCTGGGAGGACTGTTCGGCGGGCGGTACCCCAGCACAGCGAGCTGCTGTGGTCGTTCGCAACCCCAGCCACACCGTCCCGGGAGAGATCTCGGGGGGCGTCCCGGAGGCCAGCGGTTTCGGCGGATTCCCGGGCGCCACTCGGGCGACTTTTCGGCGGGGCCGTGGCGTGACTGCCGTGATTCCCGGCCGACCGGTACGACCATGCTGACGTACCACGGCACCAGCCACTGGGGAGGACCTGTGGAGCGAGAGGACGGCACATCGGTGGCCACCGGTGTCACCACCGAGCGTCTCACCGGGCTCCGCAGGTGGAACCTGGGGCTCACGCTGCTGCACCTGATCCAGGCCGTGGCCATCGTCCTGCTCGCCGGAAGCTTCTCGATCACCGTGACCTCCTCCGTCCCCGAGGGGCCACCGGGAACGGCAGCGCCCGCCCCGGAAGCGTTGTTCGACGTGCCGATCGGCTGGGCCGTCGCCGTCTTCCTCGCCCTCGCGGCGGCAGATCACCTGCTGACGGCGACAGTGTGCCGCGACACCTACGAACGCGACCTCAGACGCGGCATCAACCGCTTCCGGTGGCTGGAGTACGCGCTGAGCGCAACCCTGATGGTGCTCCTCATCGGCTTCTACGCGGGCATTACCAGCCTCAATGCCGTCATCGCCGTCGTCGGCGCCAACGTCGGGATGATTCTCTTCGGCTGGGTCGAGGAGGTGATGAACCCTCCGGGGCGGGCGAGGACAAGGATGCTGCCGTTCTGGTTCGGGACGCTGGTCGGCGTCACGCCGTGGGTCTCGATCGCGTATAACACCGTCGCGGCCGAGACCGTCCCCGGCTTCGTGTACGGAATCGTTCTCGTCCAGGCCGCCCTCTTCTTCAGCTTCGGTCTCAACCAGTGGCTCCAGTACCGCGGAGTCGGCCGGTGGTCCCACTACGCATATGGCGAAAAGGCCTACCTGGTCCTCAGCCTCGTGGCGAAGTCACTCCTGGCGTGGCAGATCTTCGCCGGCTCGCTGGCTGACTGAACCTCTTCTGTCCGAAACCTCAGCGGCAAGACCTGAACACCCGGACGGCTGCCTCGATGGCATCGGCCATCAGCCGGTCGTACGCGGGGGCGTTCCTCACCCGAGTGCGCGCTCACATCGTTCTCGACGTACTCGCCGCCGACCTCCCAGCCGTTCTCCTCGGAGAACGGCCGCAGGTCGCTCAGCTGCCGGTTGACGCCCCGTCGACGGTACGCGCGGGTCCCCAGAGATCCGCGCGTAAAGGAAGACGAGGGTACGGCGCGGGGAGCATCCTGGTGTTCAGAGGAACCTAGGACTTCCCCGGCGGGGTCGGTAACACCCGCAAGGACCCGGCGGCCTTCGCGAGCCTGCTCCATGGCGTGGAGACGAAGCTGTTCGACCGGCTGCCCGACGAGACCTGGGTCTACCCGGGGCACGGGCACGACACCACGCTCGGCGACGAGCGGCCGCGGCTGCCCGAGTGGCGCGCACGCGGCTGGTAGCGGGCAGCGGGCCCGCGCGGATGGCCGTTGGCCTCGTCCCCGGCCGGCTCGGCCCCGCCCACCGCCGCCCTGTCCCGCCCCGCCGAACGGAAACCGGCCGGGGCGGGCGGACATCTCCGCTCACCCCGGCCGGTACCGGATTCCTCGGCGTCGCCCCGCGGCTGACGCCACTGCCCCTCGGGGTCAGCCGGAGATGCTCTTGCTCTCCTCGTCGGCCTGATCGTCCTTCTTCGCCGCCGCCTCAGCCTCGGCCTCGGCCTCGGCCGCAGCCTGCTTCTTGTTGGCCATGAGGCTGGTGATCGTGGTGACCACCAGCACGGCGCAGATGAAGGCCAGCGAGAACGGGATGGTGACCTCGGGAACGTGCACCCCGGACTCGTGCAGCGCGTGCAGCAGCAGCTTCACGCCGATGAAGCCGAGGATCACCGACAGGCCGTAGCTGAGGTGGACCAGCTTCTTCATCAGGCCGCCGATGAGGAAGTACAGCTGACGCAGCCCCATCAGGGCGAAGGCGTTGGCGGTGAAGACGATGTACGGGTCCTGGGTCAGACCGAAGATCGCCGGGATGGAGTCCACGGCGAACAGCACATCGGTGGTGCCGATGGCGAGCATGACGACCATCAGCGGGGTCAGCACGCGCTTGCCGTTGCTCCGGATGAAGAGCTTGGTGCCGTGGTACTTGTCGGCGACACCGAAGCGGTGCTCGATCGACTTGAGGAGTCGGTTTTCCTCGAAGTCCTCTTCGTCCTCGTCGGCCCGCGCCTCCTGGATGAGCTTCCAGGCGGTGTAGATCAGGAACGCGCCGAAGATGTAGAAGATCCACGAGAAGTTGGCGATCACCGCGGCGCCCGCGGCGATGAAGATGGTCCGCAGCACCAGCGCGATCAGCACACCGACGAGCAGCACACGCTGCTGGAGGTGGGAGGGCACCGAGAACTTCGCCATGATCAGGACGAAGACGAAGAGATTGTCGACACTGAGCGACTTCTCGGTGATGAACCCGGCGAAGAACTCGCCGGATGCCTGGCTCTCGCCGAAGAGCAGCAGACCGAACCCGAAGAGGGCGGCCAGCGCGATCCAGATGATGGTCCAGATTCCGGCTTCTTTTGTCGACACGTCATGGGGCTTGCGCCCGATGAAGAAGTCGACGGCGATCAAGGCGCACAGACCAAGAATGGTCAGCACCCAAAGGGTCCATGAAACGTCCACTGCGCCTCCGGCAGTTCGCTACGGCTACTGATCAGCGTCGTCGCTGCCGGAGGTCTCTTCCACCTGGGCGCACGGGGTGCGCGCCTGGGCCGACGCCCCGGGACCGGTCACAGTCCGTACTGACGGGAACGTCGCGTATGGGAGTACTCCCCTCCGTCCAAGAAACAGTACAGGCACTACCAAGAAAAGGTAAAGGGAAGAGTAAAGAAACCGCCAAAACGGCAGGTCAGGGCACTGTCGCGCACCCTGACCGCAGGCGGTTGCCGGGGCGGGGAGGCTCAGCGGCCGCCCGTGCGACGGGCGGCGGCCACGGCGGCGAGCACCTGTTCCAGGACGCGGCTGCCCGGCGGCAGGCTCAGCGGCTCGTACGTCCAGGCATGGCCGACCCAGGGGTCGGCGAGGTGGTCGTCGGCCACCGGGGTGATCCGCAGCAGGGAGCGCCACAGCGGGTCGAGCACCGGGCCGTACGCGCCGGCGTCCTCCCGGTCCGCGACCATCAGCAGGTGCACTCCGACCGCGGGGCCCTCGTCGGCGAGGTAGCGCAGCTGGGTGACGGCCCGGTCGTCGAAACCGTGCGGGAAGTCGTTGACGATCAGGAGGTGCTCGCCGGTGTCCAGGTCGGGCGGGAGCGAGTCGGCGGCACCGGCCCGGACCGCCATCTGCACCAGGTCCACGCGCCGGGTGAGATGGGCGAGGACCGAGGCCACTCCCCCGGGTCCGGCGGCCGGCGGCCCGGCGAGGACTCCCGCGCCGACCAGGGGCGCGAGTGCCCCGGACGCCGAGCCCGCCGGGTCGATGACATGCACCGAGAACTCCCCGGCGGGGTAGACGGCGAGCATCCGGGCGGCATGGCCGACCGCGCTCTCCATGGCGAGGCGGCGCAGGCTGTCGGTGTCCGCCAGCGCGGCGGCCCCGGAGGACGTGCGGCCGCTGTCGACCCAGATGCCGCGCTCCAGGGGCAGCCGTACGAGGAGCGGGATGCGCAGGTCGGTGCGCTCGGGCAGATGGAGGTCACCGATGCGCAGGGCCATCGGAATCTCCATCGGGACGCGGTAGCCGTGCCAGACGGGATTGCCCCAGCCCGCGTAGGCGGCGGGAAGCGCGGGTTCGACGACGGCGGCCTCGGCGACGAGCTGCGCGAGGTCGCGGTCCAGGGCCTCGCGCGCCCGGCCGGTCAGCTCGTCGCGCTTGGCGAGGGCCGCCTCGCGGGCCCGGTCGCCCGCGCCGCCGATCCGGTTGCGCGGGTCGGACAGGGTGCGGTCGAGCTCCTGCTCCATGCGGGAGTCGGCGAAGTCCACGGCGCTGCGGTAGGCGGCGGTGGCACGGGCCAGATCCTCGAACATGCCCCAGATCTGGTTGTAGAGGCGCTCGTCCATCGACCAGCCGGTCGCGTCACCGGCGACGGGAGGCGCGGCCTGTCCGGGCGGGGCCTGGGGTGCCGCGGGCGGGGGCGGCGGTGCGGTGCTCCGGCGACGCGGGTGCGCGTAGCTGATGGGGCCGCCCGCCGCGGCTGCCCCCGTGGCACCGGACGCGGGCACGCCGGCCGCGGCGGGGTCGGCCGACGGCTCGGCGGCGGGCCGGACCGCAGGGGAGGGCTCGGCGGCGGGCCGGGGGGCGCCCGACGAGGGCTCGGCGGCGGGCCGGGGCGCCGGGGAGGCCGAGGGTCCCGTTGCGTGGCGGGCCCGGTCTCCGTCCGGGGTACGGGGCGGTGGCGGCGCCACGGAGCGGGCCATGCCCCGGGCGACGGCTTCCTGGATGGAACCGGCCAGCTCCGCGGCCTCCGCCACCCCCTGGTCCGCGAGCATCTCCGCGAGTCCGGCGGCGTATCCCTGGCCGACGGCGCGGACCTTCCAGGCTCCCTGCCGGCGGTAGAGCTCCAGGGCGCTGACGGCGGTCTCGGAGTCCAGGCCGGTGAGCGTGAAGGTGGCGATCTCGGTGCCGTCCAGCCCGGTGACGGCGACGAAGGGCGCGGCGACCGCACCGAACCTCACCGGACCGCCGGCGCCCACGGGGAGGGCGAGCAGCACGGTGACACGGTGGACCGCGTCGGGCAGGGCGTCAAGGTCCACCGCGAGCCGGTGGCCCGCGGCGGCCTGCTGGGACACCTCAAGACCGGGGAGCCGGGGCGATCCGGGGTGCGCGATCCACTCGATGCCGCGCACCGTGCCCTGTTCGTCGCCGAGGGTGGCTCCGGCCACGACGGGGGAACCCGCCGATACCCGGATCTCCAGACGGGTCTGGGGCAAGGTGTGGTTCTGCCCCCGGACCAGTTCGGCCGTCATTCCTGCCCTGTCCCCTCGACGATCGGCTTGTGGTGCGGTGCTGCTCGGTGTGTGGTTCGAACGGGTCTCGCGGTGCTGCGGTGCCGTGCGATGTGATGCAGCTCCCGGCGGCGGGGCCTCCGGGAGCTGCTCTTACTGCTCGTACTGCTCGTAGTACTCGTACCGCTGTGGACCGGACTCTGCCGCGTTCCGCCGTGTCCGGTGCCGTGACCGGCACCTACAGGTGCGGCAGGATCGAGGGCATCAGGTCCTGGAACGTGCGGCCGTTGGCCGGGTTGCCGAGGGCGGTCATCTGCCACCCGCTCCCCGCGCGGTGCACCTTCGCCATGATCTGCGCGGTGTACTGTCCGCCGCCGTCGAGCGTGTACCGGGCGAGCTCCTGGCCGTTGGTCTCGTCGACGATGCGGCAGAAGGCGTTCTGCACCTCCTGGAACGTCTGTCCGGTGAAGGAGTTCACCGTGAAGACGATCTGGTCGATGTGGACCGGGATGCGCGCGAGGTCGACGAGAATCGCCTCGTCGTCGCCGCCCGAACCGGCGCCGCCGACCAGGTTGTCGCCGGTGTGCTTCACCGAGCCGTCATCACTGACGAGGTGGCGGAAGAACACGACGTCGACAGGCTGCTTGTCGGCGAACAGCACCGCCGAGGCATCCAGGTCGATCTCGCGGGTGCGCGAGCCGAACAGTCCGCGGCGCGGAGCCGCCTGCCAGCCGAGCCCCATCCGTACCGCGGTCAGGGTCCCCCCGTCGCTCTTCTGCAGGCTGATGGCCTGACCCTTGGTCATATTGACCGTCACGCGCTGTCCCCTCTCCGCATTGCCCCGCATCCGTCCGTGTGCGGTTTCCCCGCACCCTACGCAGTCCGCCCAGGCCCGCAGCAGGTTTGGGCGGTTTTTGTGTCGGTCCTGCAACACACCGGACCGGCGTGGTCAGGCGAGGCCCGCTTCCTTCATCTGCCGCAGCTCCTTCTTCAGCTCGCCGACCTCGTCACGCAGCCGGGCGGCCACCTCGAACTGCAGGTCGGCGGCGGCCGCCCGCATCCGGTCGGTCATCTCCTCGATGATCCCGGCCAGCTCGGTCGCGGGGCGGTCGCTGACCACCGCGCCGTTCGCCGCGGCCCCGCCCCGTGCCGCGCCACCCTTGGCCCCCTTGCCGCCCAGCGCCGGAACCGGGGCCTTGGCGCCCTTCGTCTGCCGGTAGCCGGTGCCGAGGAGCTGCTCGGTGTCGACCTCCTCGCGCGCGATGGTCGCGACGATGTCGTTGATCTTCTTGCGCAGGGGCTGCGGGTCGATGCCGCGCTCGGTGTTGTACGCGATCTGCTTCTCGCGCCGGCGGTTGGTCTCGTCGATGGCCTGCGCCATGGCCGGGGTGATCTTGTCGGCGTACATATGGACCTGGCCGGAGACGTTACGGGCCGCACGTCCGATGGTCTGGATGAGCGAGGTGCCCGAGCGCAGGAAGCCCTGCTTGTCCGCGTCGAGGATGGCCACCAGCGAGACCTCGGGCAGGTCGAGGCCCTCGCGCAGGAGGTTGATGCCGACCAGGACGTCGTACTCACCGGCGCGCAGCTCGCGCAGCAGCTCGATACGGCGCAGTGTGTCGACGTCGCTGTGCAGATAGCGGACCTGGATGCCGAGCTCCAGGAAGTAGTCGGTGAGGTCCTCGGACATCTTCTTGGTGAGGGTGGTGACCAGGACCCGCTCGTCGCGCTCGGTGCGCTTGCGGATCTCGTGCACCAGGTCGTCGATCTGGCCCTCGGTGGGCTTGACCACGACCTCGGGGTCGACGAGACCGGTGGGGCGGATGATCTGCTCCACGAAACCGTCGCCGCGCGAGAGTTCGTACTTGCCGGGGGTGGCGGAGAGGTAGACGGTCTGGTCGGTCCGCTTCAGGAACTCCTCCCACTTCAGCGGGCGGTTGTCCATGGCGGACGGCAGCCTGAACCCGTGGTCGACGAGGGTCCGCTTGCGGGAGGCGTCGCCCTCGTACATCGCGCCGATCTGCGGCACCGTGACGTGCGACTCGTCGAGGACGAGCAGGAAGTCCTCGGGGAAGTAGTCGAGGAGGGTGTTGGGGGCGGTGCCCGGGGCGCGGTCGTCGAAGTGCATCGAGTAGTTCTCGACGCCGGAGCAGGTGCCGATCTGGCGGAGCATCTCGATGTCGTACGTCGTGCGCATGCGCAGCCGCTGGGCCTCCAGCATCTTGCCCTGCTTCTCCAGCTCGGCCAGGCGCTGCTCCAGCTCCTGCTCGATACCGCTGACCGCCTTCTCCATCCGCTCGGGACCCGCGACATAGTGGCTGGCGGGGAAGACGTGGAGGGACCGGTCCTCGCTGATCACCTCTCCGGTGAGCGGATGGAGGGTGGAGAGCGCCTCGATCTCGTCGCCGAACATCTCGATGCGGACGGCGAGCTCCTCGTAGACCGGGAAGATCTCGATGGTGTCGCCGCGCACCCGGAAGGTGCCACGGGTGAACGCCAGGTCGTTGCGGCTGTACTGCATCTCGACGAAGCGGCGCAGCAGCCGGTCGCGGTCGATCTCCTCGCCGACCGTGAGCTGGACCATCCGGTCCACGTACTCCTGGGGCGTGCCGAGGCCGTAGATGCAGGAGACGGAGGCGACCACGACGACGTCACGCCGGGTGAGCAGCGAATTCGTCGCGGAGTGGCGCAGCCGCTCGACCTCCTCGTTGATCGAGGAGTCCTTCTCGATGTAGGTGTCCGACTGCGGTACGTACGCCTCGGGCTGGTAGTAGTCGTAGTACGAGACGAAGTACTCGACGGCGTTGTTGGGCAGGAGCTCGCGGAATTCGTTGGCGAGCTGGGCGGCGAGCGTCTTGTTCGGCGCCATCACCAGGGTGGGGCGCTGCAGCTTCTCGATCATCCACGCGGTGGTCGCCGACTTGCCGGTGCCGGTGGCGCCGAGCAGGACCACGTCCTTCTCATCGGCGCGGATGCGCCGCTCCAGCTCGGCGATGGCCGCCGGCTGGTCGCCACTGGGCTGGTAGGAGCTGACGACCTCGAAAGGCGCCACCGAACGTTCGATCTTCGAAACGGGCCGCATGCAACCACCGTACGACCCCCCACTGACAACGGGGCCGGATCAGCGGTACCGCGGCGGCCTGGTATCCCTGCGGCCAGGGGTTTCATGGGTCGCGCGGCGCGGCTGGGCGGCCATGGACCCGGGCCGGCCGCCGCCCCGGGCGCCCCCGCCGTTCCGTCGGACCTCCCCGGCGGGCTCTCCCATGACCACCAGGGGGTCGAACATCACGATCACCGCGGCCAGCAGCAGGAAGACGGCCGGGCCGATCAGCATCGGGACGATCAGTGTGGCGGGGGTGTCTCCGGCGACGGCGCCGGTGGCGGCGTCGGCATGCAGGTGAACGTCGAGCGCGGCCATTCCGGTGTAATGCATTCCGCTCACCGCTACCCCCATGACCAGGCTCGCGCCGAGGCTGGCCGCGAAGCCGTGGACGGAGACGGCCGCCCAGAGCGCGGCGGTCGCGGCCACCACGGCGATGACGACGGACAGGGACACGGTGAGCGTGTCGTACGCGAACTGTCCCTGGAGCCGCATTCCCGCCATGCCGAGGTAGTGCATGGAGGCCACCCCGAGGCCGGTGATGGTGCCGCCGGTGATCAGTGCCATGCGGGTCGCGCCGCGGTAGCCGACAATGAAAATGCCGATACCGACCATCACGATCGCGACGGCCAGGCTCGCGAAGGTGATGGCCTTGTCGTACGTGATCGGCGCCCCTTCGACGGTGAACCCCATCATCGCGACGAAATGCATGGTCCAGATACCGGAGCCGATGGAGGTGGCCCCCAGGGCCAGCCAGCCGGCTTTGAAGGACTGTTCCGTTCTCAGGGACCGGGTGGTGCAGCGCAGTCCCAGCGCGGCGCCGAGGCAGGCCATGAGAAATGCCGCGACCGGGGTGACGAGGCCGTAGCTGAAACCGTCCACTGTGCCCTGCATGCTGGTACGCCCTTCACGGAAGCCCGGGTTCGGGGGTGACCCTAAGGGGCGAGGCCCGGCAGACAAACATAAGAGCGGCATTTTATCGACATGGAAATCCGCCGGTGACCCGGTACCGAGGATTCCGTTCACGTCGTGGCCATCGGCGCCCTGTTCTCCGTTGGTGATCGGCTGCGACTCTCTGCGTGTCCGCATCTCCGAGCGAGGAGTACACGTGTCCGTACGTACCGCAACCGCCTCCACCGCCGTCGCCGCCCTGCTCGGCGCCGGCGCTCTGCTGCTGCCCGCGTCCCAGACGCAGGCCGCCGACCGTCACGACGGTCATGGCCGTCACGACAGCCCGGTCGTCTTCGCCCACCGGGGGGCCTCGGCGTACGCGCCGGAGAACACCCTGGCCGCCGTGGACGCCGCGGACGACCTGGGCATCGACTGGGTGGAGAACGATGTGCAGCTCACCAAGGACGGTGAACTGGTCGTCATCCACGACACCAACCTGAAGCGGACGACGAACGCCGAGGAGGTCTACCCCGACCGCGCCCCCTGGGCGGTCAAGGACTTCACCGCCGCCGAGATCGCGAGACTGGACGCGGGCAGCTGGTTCGGCGTGCGGTTCGCGGGTGCCCGGGTACCGACGCTCAAGCAGTATCTGCACCGGGTCGAGCGCAACCACCAGAAGCTGCTGCTGGAGATCAAGAGCCCGGAGACCTACCCCGGCATCGAGCAGGCCACTCTCCGGGTGCTGCGCAAGGAGGGCTGGCTCGATCGCCGCCATGTGAAGCACAAGCTGATCATCCAGAGTTTCGGCGGCGACAGCGTGAAGAAGGTGCACACGCTCCGCCCCGACATCACCACCGGCTTCCTGGGCACCCCGGCGGTGGCCGATCTGCCGTCGTACGCGGCGTTCACCGACCAGATCAACCCCTCGTACTCCACGGTCAGCGCGGACTACGTGGCGGCCGTGCACAAGCTGAAGGGCGCGCACGGCAAGCGGCTCCAGGTGAACACCTGGACGGTCAACGACGCGGCGAACGCGGCCAAGGTGCATGAGTTCGGGGTCGACGGCATCATCACGAACTTCCCCGACGTGGTGCGTGACGCCACGCGCTGACGCCACACGCCGGCGCCGGGCGCTGACGCCGGACGGACGGGGACCGGCGGGAACCGGTGCCGAGGGCCGTCGTGGGGCCGCGGAGGCCGCGTTGTCAGTGGCCGGCCGTACCGTGGTCGGCATGAACAGCAACGAGCCGGCCGTGGAGTGGTCCGTCGTACCGAGCGGCATCGGACCGCTGTTGCTCGCCGCCACCGGCACCGGGCTGGTGAGCGTGATCTTCCACGCCGGCCCCGCCGTCCGCGAGCGGGCGCTCGGTCAGCTGCGCACGCGGCTCGGCGCGGAGCCGGTGGAGGTTCCCGGCTCCGCGCGGCTGGCCGGGCCGATACGCCAGCTCGCGGCCTACTTCGCGGGCGGGCTGCGGGAATTCACGCTGGAGCTGGACTGGTCGCTGACCTCCGGCTTCCACCGCGAGGTGCTCCGGGAGCTGGCGTCCGGTGTGCCGTACGGGACGGTCGTCGGGTACGGCGACCTGGCCGCGCGGGTGGGGCAGCCGGGGGCGGCACAGGCCGTGGGGGCGGCCATGGGGTCCAATCCGCTCCCGGTGGTGGTGCCGTGCCACCGGGTCGTGGAGAGCGACGGCGGGCTCGGCGGCTTCGGCGGCGGGCTGGAGACCAAGCGGCAGCTGCTCGCCCTGGAGGGGGTTCTTCCGCAGCCGCTGTTCTAGCAGGCAGTCACTGCTCGGGGCGGCAATCGCCGTTCCGGCCCGCAGCCGCCGTGTCCCGCCGCCGTGTGACCAGCGGGACACCGAAACCGCCTTCGTACCCACGTACGAGTGATGGCACACTTCGCCGGTGACGACACCCCGCTCCATACCCGCGGTCACCGCTGCCGACCTGCCCGCCCTGCAGCGCAGGACATCCGCCGTGCTCATCGCCAGCCAGATACTCGGCGGCCTCGGTGTGCCCATCGCCATCGCCCTGGCCCCCGTCCTGGCCACGGAGGTGGGTGGCTCCGAAGCGCTGTCCGGTCTCGCCTCGACCGCCTCGGTGGCGGGTACGGCCCTGCTGTCCCTGCCACTGGCCGCGCTGATGACCGCACGGGGCCGCCGCCCCGGCCTGGTGCTCGCCTATCTGATCGGCGCGCTCGGTGCCGGCCTGGTGGTGCTCGCCACCGTCGTGAACAGCTTTCCGCTGCTGCTGCTCGGCATGGCCGCGTTCGGCGCCGGCTCCTCGGCCAATCTCCAGGCCCGGTTCGCCGCGGCAGATCTCGCGGGCCCGGACCGGCGGGGCCGGGCGATCTCCACCGTCATCTGGGCCACGACGATCGGCTCCGTGCTCGGCCCCAACATCACCGCACCGGCGGGCCGGCTCTTCCGCGGTACACCCGTGCCCGAGACCGCGGGCCCGTTCCTCATCGCGGCCGGCATCTTCCTGCTCGCGGGTCTCGTGGTCGCGGTACTGCTGCGCCCCGACCCGCTGCTCACGGCCCGCGCGCTGGCCCCGGACGACGGCCCCACCGCCGGAAAACGTTCGCTGCGCGCCGCCGTCGCCGCCGTCCGGGCCGCCCCGATGGCCCGGCTCGCGCTGGTGACCGTGGCCGTCTCGCACACGGTCATGGTTTCGATCATGGTCATGACCCCGGTCCATCTGGGCCGGCACGGTGCGGACCTCCAGCTGATCGGGCTGGTCATCAGCGGCCATATCGCGGGCATGTACGCGTTCTCACCGGTGATGGGCTGGCTGTCCGACCGGCTCGGCCGGCTCGCCGTCATCGGTCTGGCGGTCGGGCTGCTCGCCTGTGCCGCGCTGCTGGCGGGCACCGCGGGGCACCGCGACGGTCAGACCGCCGCAGGACTGTTCGTGCTCGGGCTCGGCTGGTCGGCCGGCCTGATCGCCGGTTCGGCCCTGCTCACCGACTCGGTGCCGCCGGCCGCCCGCGCCGCCGTGCAGGGTCTGTCGGACCTGACCATGAACACGGCGGCGGGCGTCGGCGGCGCGGTGGCCGGGGTGATCGTCTCCCAGTGGGGCTACGGCCCGCTGAACGCGATCGGCGCCTGTCTGCTGCTGCCGATGGCCGCGCTCGCCCTGCGCCGGAGCCTGCGACCGGACAGCGGCCGGACCCCGGACGACCCGAATGACGAACGGACCCCGGACCGGACCCCGGACCTGAACGGTGAACAGGCCGCGGACCGGACCCCGGACCTGAACGGTGAACAGGCCGCGGCCCCGGCAGAGGGCCCGGCCGCCGGCCGGAACCGGTGCCTCAGAGGCTGATGTGGTAGGCCTTGCGCAGCGTCTCGTGCACCGTCCACGTCGTACGGTCGCCCTCCCGCAGCACGCAGGCGTCCCCCGGCCCCACCTCCAGCGTCGCGCCGCCCTCGACCACGACCGTCGCCCGCCCGCTGACGACCACGAACAGCTCGTCGGCCTCGGTGTCGGTGACCACTCCGGGCGTGATCTGCCAGATGCCCCGCACCTGCTTGCCGTCCGGGGACTCCCACAGCACCTTGCCCGTCACCACCGGGTCGCCCGAAACGATCTGCGCGGGATCGAGAGGTTCCGGTTCCAGTTCGGCGTCCGGGATGTGCACGGAGAAGGAGGCGGGAGCTTGATCAAGTGTCGTCATGGCCGGTCACCCTAGCCGCCGCTCCCCGAGGCCCGGCCACCAGGGACCGGCGGGGAAGGCCACCAGGAGCGGCGGGAAACGGCCAGGACCGGTGACAGGGCGGCACTCCCTGGTTTGCGGGCGCCCCGCCCGCGACAGGGATGGGGCATGCCACAGAACCCGTCGGAGCAGACGACCCACCGGCCGCCGGAGCACACCCCCGGCCCCGCGCACGACACCGGGCGCTACGCACCGGCCCTGTCCGACGAGGTACGCGCGGCCCTCGCCGCCCGCCGCCCCGTCGTCGCACTGGAGTCGACGATCATCGCGCACGGTCTGCCGCGCCCCCGCAACCTTCAGGTCGCGATCGAGCTGGAGGAGCTGGTGCGCACCGAGGGGGCCGTCCCGGCGACCGTCGCCGTACTGGACGGCAGAGCACAAGTGGGCCTGGACAAAGCCGGGCTGGAGCGCGTCGCCGGTGATCCGGCGATACGGAAGCTGGGCCACCGGGACCTCGCGCCCGCGTCGGCGGCGGGCGCGAGCGGGGCGACGACCGTGTCCGCGACGGCCTTCCTCGCCGCCCGCGCGGGGCTGCGCGTCTTCGCCACCGGGGGCCTGGGCGGAGTGCATCGCGACTGGACCCACAGCCAGGACGAGTCCGCGGATCTGCGGCTGCTCGCACGCACCGGCATCACGGTGGTGTGCGCGGGAGTGAAGTCGATCCTCGACGTCCCGGCGACCCTCCAGCGCCTGGAGACGCTCGGGGTCGGAGTGCTCGGCTACGGCACCGGGCACTTCCCCGGCTTCTATCTGAGCAGCTCGGGCGAGCCGGTCGACTGGACGGTGCGTACCCCCGGGGAGGTGGCGGAGGTGATGCGGGCGCGTGAGACCCTCGGCGGCCCGGAATCCGCGCTGATCGTCGCCAACCCCGTACCGGAGGAGGACCAGTTGGACCCCGCGGTGCACGACCGGGTGCTCGCGGAGGCGCTGGACGCCTGCCGGGAGCGCGGCATCGTCGGACAGGCCGTCACCCCGTTCCTGCTGGACCAGCTGATGCGGCGGACCGACGGCGCGTCGCTGGAGGCCAACCTGGCCGCGGTACGCGGAAATGTGCGGCTCGCGGCGCGGATCGCGGCGGCGGCCCTCCGGTGACGGAAGGGGGCGGCCTTCCCCCGTCCGGCGGGCTGCTCGTCGTCGGGGAGGTGGTCACGGACATCGTGGCCCGGCATGGATCGGGGCTCGTCCACGGCACGGACACAGCGGCCCGGATCGATACGCTGCCGGGCGGCGCGGGCGCCAATGTCGCCTGCTGGGCGGCGCGTTCGGGCTGCCGGGACGTGACCCTGCTGGCCCGCGCGGGGGCCGGTTCCGCGGCCTGGCACCGTGAGGCGCTGGAACGCGCGGGTGTCCGTCCGCTGCTGGCCCTGGACACGGAGGTGCCGACCGCGACAGTCATCGCGCTGGTGGACCGGTCCGCCGAACGCACCTTCCTCACCGACAGCGGCGCCGTGCTGCGCCTCGCCCCCGACGACTTCTCGCCCTCGATGCTCGACGGCGTCGCCCATCTGCACATCTCCGGCTATCTCCTGTTCGCCGCCACCAGTCGCGCGACGGCCCTTCTCGCCCTGCGGTCGGCCCGGCGGCGCGGCATCCCGGTCAGTGTGGACCCCGCCTCCGCGGGCTTTCTGGCCGAGCTGGGCGCCGGCCGGTTCCTGGAGTTCGCCGAAGGGGCGGATCTGCTGCTGCCCAACGCGGACGAGGCCGAGCGGCTGACCGGTCTGCCCGAACCGGCCGACGCCGCGGCCAAGTTGAGCCGGCAGTTCCCGGAGGTCGTCGTCACGCTCGGCGAGCGGGGCGCCCTGCTGGCCGCCGGGGGTGCGGTGACCGCCCGTGTCGCCGCACCCCCGGTCGACGGCCCGGTCGACTCGACGGGCGCGGGCGACGCGTTCACCGGTGGCTTCCTCGCGGCGCGGCTCGCCGGGGCGGACGCCGCCGCGGCCGCGGCCGCGGGCTGCCGGGCGGGAGCGGAAGCGGTCGCCACGGTCGGCGGCAGACCACCACCCCCGTAATGCCCCGGCCTGCCCACCACCGCACCCTGGCCCCCCGCCGCACCGGCCCACCGTCACGCGCCGCCCTCCCGCTACGTGCCCCGTCCCGCGCCCCGCCCCGCGTCCCCCAGCCCCGACCAGGCGGGATGCCGCGGGTCGTCGGCCCGTACGACCACGTCGGCGCGTTCGGCGGGCGTGACCTCGTCCTCGTACCGGGCGAACGCGGGCAGGGTCCACCGGCCGGACTCCGCGGTGCGTCGCCGCAACGCCCCCGGTGAGAGCCCCAGATGGACGCTCAGGTCGAATGGGAACCAGCGCCCCAGCAGCAGCGGTCCGTGCACGAGCACCACTCCGCCCTCGGGCAGGGCGCGGTACGGGCTCCTGGTGGCCCGGTCCGTCACCGGGTCCCACAGGTCCGGGAGCACCCGCCCGCTGCCGCCCGGCTCCAGCGGCCCGAACACCTCGCGCCACAGGGCACCCGTGTCGAACCAGCTGTCGGTGTACGAGTCGGGGTCCTCCTTCCCGTACTCGTACCGGAGACTCGCCGGACGCAGGAATCCCTCGGTGGCCACGACGAGCACGGCACGGCCGCGCACCCGCAGCTTCTGGGCCACACGTTCCGCCAGCTCTCCGGTACCGGACGCCGGGGCTCCGTCGATGCCCGCCCGGAGCCGGGCACCGCCGTCCGACGGCGTCAGGGAGTCCGCGTGCGCCGCCAGGGCCTCGGCCAGCCCGTCCCAGGTGATCGCTTCGAGTCGCACACGTCCATCATCCCCCGTCCATGACCTCATTCCCCGCGCAGTTCGGCGGCGAGCGGCCCCTCGCCCGTCACTTCGATCCGTCCGTCCTTGACCGCCTCGTTGAACGTCACCTCTCCCCTGCCGAGCGCCGGACACAGCTCGGCGGCGAGCCTGATCCGGGCGTCGGGACGGTCGGCGGGGCCGTATCCGTACACATCCCCGCCCGCCCCACCCGCTCCCGCCCCTGCCCCTGCCCCCGCCCCCGCACGGACGTGGAACTCGCCTTCGTCCAGGTGGACTTCGACGACTCCGCTGTGCGTCAGGCCGTCCAGGGCGCGCAGCAGCGGCAGGGCGTACCAGTGCGCCCGTACCGCGTCGGTGGGGCGCCGCTCGGTCAGTGCCGGCGCGCCCCACTCGGCGAGCGCGGCCAGGACGGGCAGCAGGCCGTGGCCGCGCTCGGTGAGCTCGTACACGGACGCCGCCGCCGGTGGCGGGAGCCGGCGCCGCACGGCCAGGCCGCTCTGTTCCATGTCCTTGAGACGGGAGGCCAGCACATCGGTGCTGACACCGGGCAGGTCGGCGTGCAGATCGGTGTAGCGGCGCGGGCCCGCCAGCAGTTCACGGACGATCAGCAGGGTCCACCGGTCGCCGACGGAGTCGAGGGCGCGGGCGGCGGCGCAGAACTGGTCGTAACTGCGGCGGCGGACAGGGCGTGCTGCTGGCTGCTGCTGACGTGGCATGCGACGCAGTCTAGACATGTTGTTGGACTTTCCAAGTCCAAGCTTGGTAAAACCAAGTATCGCAATCAGGTCGGGGAGGCACCGCATGGAGTTCCGGCAGTCCAGCAAGCTCAACGAGGTCTGTTACGAGATCCGGGGCCCGGTCATCGAGCAGGCCAACGCCCTTGAGGAGGCGGGCCACAGCGTGCTCCGCCTCAACACGGGCAATCCGGCGCTCTTCGGCTTCGAGGCGCCGGAGGAGATCGTCCAGGACATGATCCGGATGCTCCCGCGGGCGCACGGTTACACCGATTCGCGCGGCATCCTCTCCGCGCGGCGCGCTGTCGCGCAGCGCTACCAGGGCATGGGGCTGCCGGATGTCGGCGTGGACGACATCTTCCTCGGCAACGGGGTCTCCGAGCTCATCTCCATGGCCGTGCAGGGGCTGCTGGAGGACGGCGACGAGGTGCTGATCCCGTCGCCCGACTATCCGCTCTGGACGGCCGTGGTGACGCTCGCGGGCGGCAAGGCCGTGCACTACGTCTGCGACGAGTCGGCGGACTGGAACCCGGACCTCGCCGACCTGGCGTCGAAGATCACCGACCGCACCAAGGCCGTCGTGATCATCAACCCGAACAATCCGACCGGCGCCGTGTACCCGCGCGAGATCCTCGACGGGATCCTCGAACTGGCCCGCAGGCACGGGCTGCTGGTGCTCGCCGACGAGATCTACGACCAGATCCTCTACGACGACGCCGAGCACCACAGCGTGGCGGCCCTCGCCCCCGACCTGGTCTGCCTCACCTTCAGCGGGCTGTCGAAGACCTACCGCGTCGCGGGCTTCCGCTCGGGCTGGATGGTGGTGTCCGGGCCCAAGCAGCACGCCCGCAGCTATCTGGAGGGCCTGACCATGCTCGCCTCCATGCGCCTGTGCCCCAACGCGCCCTCTCAGTACGCCATCCAGGCGGCGCTCGGCGGCCGACAGTCCATCCGCGAACTGGTGGCGCCGGGCGGCAGGCTGTACGAACAGCGCAACCGGGCCTGGGAGAAGCTCAACGAGATCCCCGGCGTGTCCTGTGTGAAGCCGAAGGGCGCGCTGTACGCCTTCCCGCGCATCGACCCGAAGGTGCACCCGATCGTCGACGACGAGAGGTTCGTCCTCGATCTGCTGCTGCGCGAGAAGATCCAGGTGGTCCAGGGCACGGGGTTCAACTGGCCGCGTCCTGACCACTTCCGGATTCTGACCCTCCCGTACGCTGACGATCTGGACGCGGCGATCAGCCGCATCGGCCGATTTCTGAACGGATACCGCCAGTGACCTGTTCCTTCTGCCGGGTTCCCGTCCACACCCAGTTCGCCACTCCGGAGCTGGTGGGGCCGATCGTCGAGGGCGGGCTCGATCCGGCCGAGGATCCGGGCTGGGCGGAATCCGGCGCGGCGTCGCCCGCCGAGTACGCGCGCTGGGCGGGCCATCTGTGCGGAATGACCTGTCTGCGCATGGCCCTGGGCGCACCCGGAGCACCCGGCCCGCCCGGTGTTCCCGGCCCGGGTGCCGCCGTTCCCCCGCTGTTCGCCCTGCGCGACGGCGGGCTGGAGTACGGGGCGTACACCGAGGACGCGGACGGGGTGATCAAGGGCCTGATCTACGCCCCGTTCGCCCGGTACGTGCACGAGGTCCATGGGCTCGACGCCACCGTGCACCGCCATCTCGCCCTCCAGGAGATCCCCGGCCTGCTGGACGAGGGCCGGACGGTGATGGCATCGGTGCACTACGGAATCCGGCACCCCGACCGGCCGGCCCCCGGGCGGGGCGGGCATCTGGTGCTGCTGACCTCCCGTACACCGGACGGGGACGGCGTCCACTTCCACAATCCGTCCGGGACACACGCCGGGACGCGGTCCGCGCGGCTGTCGCTGGCGCACTTCGGGCGCTTCTTCGCCGGCCGTGGTGTCTCCCTGGGCGCCGGTCGCCGCGTCTCCCCGGGGCCGGGTCCGGGTCCGGAACGGGCCACGGCGGCGGGAACAGGGACGGGAGCGGGGGCCGGGACGGGAGCGGGGGCCGGGACGGGAGCGGGCCCGGCGGCGTAGCCGGCCTCCTGGCCCTGTGGTTGCCGCCCATGCAGCACACCGGCACTTTTGAGGACGCGTTCACGGGCCGTCAGCCGCCCAGCAGGGCTTCCAGCGCGCTCACCGGATCGGGGTCCGGGGTGGCACGGGGCCACCAGTCGTCGGCGCCGGGGTCGGACTCGTAGCCGTACCAGCGGCCGTCGTGGCCGAAGCGGAGCTGAAGGGCGCCGCCCGGGTGGGTGAGGTGGTTGCGCCAGGGCTGGAATCGGGGGAAGTCAGCGGCGGCCAGGGCCGGGCGGGCCCGGTCGAACGGGCCCGCCGGAGGGTCCCAGGAGGCCTCCAGGACCGCGAGGCCCTCGGCATCGCCCTGCCGCCAGGCGGCGACGGCACGGGCCAGGTCGGTGGTGGTCCGGCCGGTGGCGTAGGCCAGCTCCCGGTAGAGGGCCCGGGTGGTGGCGGTGAGCCCGGCGGTGGGGCGGGACGCGGCCAGCCGGACCGCGTCCTGCCACGGGGTGAGGCCCGCGAGCGGGTCCTCGCCGGTGGTGAGCAGCCGGTGGGCGCGGGCCGCCGCGTCCGTGGCGAGGTGGTCGAGGCCCAGCGGATCGCGAGCGCCCGGCAGATCCGGGTAGGACGGCGGCTGCCCGGGGTGCGGGGGGACCGGCAGGGGCGCCGGGAGCGGCGGCAGGAACCGCTCGGCCAGCGCGTCCCCGGCGGCGACCGAGGGCGCGGCGGGGGCGGCGGGGCGCTCCCGTGCGGAGTGCTCCGCGTTGCGCCGGCCCAGCTCGTCGAGGAGCTCCCGCTCGCCCCTGCCGCGCATCAGCAGAAGGACGAACGGATCGCTGTCGAGCAGCCTGGCCGTCTGGAAGCAGAGTGCCGCGACGTGCTTGCAGGGCCGGCCGTGATCCGGGCACGAGCAGCTCGGATCGAGATCGCCCGCGGCGGGCAGCAGCCGGGTGTCGGCCTCCTGGGCCGTGTCGGCCAGGGAGTGCGGCATCTCCTTGGCCAGGAGTGCGGACAGATGCCCGGGGTGGGCGGCGACCGCGTCGAGCAGGGCGTCCCAGCCGGTGTCCGTGAAGGTGCGCAGACGCAGTTCGGCCCGGTACGGGCGGGGGCGGCTGCCGTGGACATAGGCGACGACCCGGCCGGGGGTGACGGTGATCGCGGCGACATGCCCGGCGTCGGCGTACGTACGTCCGCGGGCGAGCCGTGCCTCGTCCATCGACAGGGACTCCAGGGCGGCCACCCAGGCACGCCCCCACCAGCTGTCCGCGAAGGGCTCGCCCTCCTCGGACGTGCGGGCCGGTACCGCCTCGAAGGTGCGCCGCAGATCGTCGGGGCCCGGCCGGGACCGGGGCGCCGCGCGGGGTGTGGTGCGGGATGCGGGGCGAGGTGCGGAGCGGGGGCTCATGACGGCCTCCGGAGCGAGACGAGATCGGCCAGATCGCGGTCGCTGAGCTCGGTCAGCGCACTCTCGCCGGTGCCGAGGACCGCGTCGGCCAACGCCCTCTTCGACTCCAGCAGCTCGCCGATCCGGTCCTCCACCGTCCCCTCCGCGATCAGCCGGTGGACCTGCACGGGCTGGGTCTGGCCGATCCGGTACGCCCGGTCGGTGGCCTGCTCCTCGACCGCCGGATTCCACCAGCGGTCGTAGTGGATGACATGGGCGGCGCGGGTGAGGTTCAGTCCGGTGCCGGCCGCCTTGAGCGAGAGCAGGAAGACCGGGACCTCGGCCGCCTGGAAGCGGTCCACCATCCGTTCCCGCTCGGGCACCGGCGTACCTCCGTGCAGGAGCTGGGAGGGGATGGCACGGGAGGCGAGGTGGGCGGAGAGGAGCTTGGCCATCGTCACGTACTGGGTGAAGATCAGGACGGAACCGCCCTCGGACAGGATCGTGTCGAGGAGTTCGTCCAGCAGCGCGAGCTTGCCGGAACGGCCGGTGAGCCGGGTCGGCTCCTCCTTCAGATACTGGGCGGGGTGGTTGCAGACCTGCTTCAGCGAGGCCAGCAGCTTCATCACCAGACCCCGGCGGGCGATGCCTTCCGCCGCCTCGATCTGCGCCATCGTCTCGCGCACCGCCGCCTCGTAGAGAGTGACCTGCTCCCGGGTGAGGGAGACGGGGTGGTCGGTCTCGGTCTTCGGCGGCAGCTCGGGGGCGATACCGGGATCGGACTTCTTGCGGCGCAGCAGGAAGGGACGGACCAGCCGGGCCAGCCGCTCGACCGCTTCGTCGTTGCCCAGCCCCGCGGCCGTACCGGTGTTCTCCACGATCCGGGCGTGCCGCGACCGGAACGCCTTGAGCGGGCCGAGCAGTCCGGGGGTCGTCCAGTCGAGCAGCGCCCAGAGCTCGGAGAGGTTGTTCTCCACGGGGGTGCCGGTGAGGGCGACGCGCGCCGGTGCCGGGATCGTGCGCAGGGCCTTGGCCGTGGAGGAGTGCGGGTTCTTCACGTGCTGCGCCTCGTCGGCGACGACCAGGCCCCAGGACTGCGCGGCGAGCTGGGCCGCGCTGGAGCGCATCGTGCCGTACGTCGTGAGGACGAAGCCGCCGTCCGGGTCGCTCAGGGTGCGGTCGGTGCCGTGGAAGCGGCGCACCGGAACGCCGGGCGCGAAGCGGTTGATCTCCCGGTGCCAGTTGCCCAGGAGGGAGGCGGGACAGATCACCAGCGTCGGCGCGGGGCGGGCCCGGTGCAGATGCAGGGCGATCACCGTGATCGTCTTGCCGAGGCCCATGTCGTCGGCGAGGCAGCCGCCCAGACCCAGCGAGGTCATCCGGTCCAGCCAGGCCAGGCCCCGCAGTTGGTAGTCGCGCAGGGTCGCGTCCAGACCGGGGGGCGCCGGAACGGTGGCGTCGTCGGTGAGGATACGGGCCCGGAGAGCGGCCAGCGCACCGGCCGGCACCGCGTCCACCTGCTCCCCGTCGACCTCGGCACTCCCGGTGAGGGCGACCGCCAGGGCGTCCACCGGATCGAGCAGCCCCAGCTCCCGCTTGCGCGCCTTGCGTACGAGCGCGGGGTCGACGACCACCCACTGGTCCCGCAGCCGCACCACCGGGCGGTGCGCCTCGGCCAGGGTGTCCATCTCGGCCTCGGTCAGCTGCTCGTCGCCCAGCGACAGCTGCCAGTTGAAAGCGAAGAGCTGCTGCGCGTCGAAGAACGAGGTGCCGTCGGTGGCCGAGCCGGGCGCGGGGCGCACGACGGCGGACGCGGTGAGCGAGCGGGCCAGCTCACGCGGCCAGTGGACCCTGACCCCGGCCGCCGCGAGGCGGGCCCCGGCGTCGCTCAGCAGCTCGTACAGCTCGTCCTCGGTGAGGGCGAGCACGTCGGGAACGGGCTGGCCGAGCAGCCGCTCCAGCGGAGCCCAGACGCGGGCGGCACGGCGCAGCGCGAGCACCGCGTCGACCTGGGCGCGCGGCCCGAAGGGCTCTCCCCCGCCGCCGTGCCACAGGGCGGCGGCGTCGATGACATACGTCGGGTCGGCGAGGCTGTGCACCTGGACGACGGCCGCCGCGGCGTGACGGGTGGCGGGATCCCCCGGACCGCGCAGACCGCCCGGACCGCGCAGACCGCCCGCACCGTCGGGACCTTCGGGGCCGCCGGCGTCGGCGTCGGCGTCGGCGTCGGCGTCGCCGGAACCGTCCGTGGCGGCGGTGAGGACGTAGGTGTCGGCGGTGTCGAAGAGCTCGTACGCGGAGAGGTCGAGCCGCAGCGAGACCCGCACACCCGCGTCCAGGCCGGAGGCCACCTCGACGGCCCAGGCGGCGGCACCGGGCAGATGCTGGGCCTCGCGGGCGGCGAACGGCGCCCCCATCGCGTACGCCGCGGCCGGCGTACGGGGCAGGGTGTCGGCGACCGCGTCGAGGAAGGCGCCGATCAGGAACTCGGGGTCGGGGAGCCGGAGCGGTGGGAGGTCCTGGACCGGCACCGCGTGCCCCTCCGGCGGCATCGCGGCGGCGACGGCCCGCAGCTGCGCGATGTCCTCCGCGTCACGCGGGCCCGCCCGCCAGGCGTCGTGGTTCCCCGGCGTCAGTCCGGGCAGCAGCCTGCCCCGTGCCACCAGATTCAGCGCGTGCAGCGCGGCCGCACCCCAGCAGCGCGTGGCGGGGTGGACGGATGCACCATGACGGGCGCGGACGAGCAGGGGCAGGGCGTCCTCGACGGGCAGCAGCACGGCCGGGACGGTGCGCGTCCGGACCTCCCGGCCGCCGCCCCTGCCGTCCCGCCGGACGACGGTGAGCTCGGTGACTCCCCCCTGCCCGGCGGCGGGCGCTGCCGCCCCGGCCGGTGCGGCAGCGGTGACGTACGAGAACGGACTCCCGGCCTCCGCGGCGTCCCCGCGCTCCTCCGGGTCCCAGAAGGCCACCCGGCCGTCTCTGGGCAGCGCGCCGGGCAGGAACACCGCCGGGCAGCGCAGCAGGCGGCCGAGCTGCGCGTTCCGCGCGTCGTGCGTGTCCTGTACGGCCATGTCCGGCCACCCCCTCCCGCCCCGGCTCGTGTGTGTTCCTCTGACTCCGCGAGTCTAGGCGGGGGGTCTGACAACGATCGCTCCGGCCGCTGTTCCCTCGACCGTTACCGCAGCTCAGAGCAGTCGACGGCGAGGGGTCGGTCCCTCAGTGATGTCAGCGATGTCAGTGATGGGCGAACGGCCCGGCATCGGTCCTGGAGGCCTTGGAGGCCGTGGAAGGCGTGGAAGGCGTGGAAGCCGTCGAGCCCGTGGGGGACCCCGTCCTGGAGGACCCTGCGGGCGACGCCTCGGCTCGGGAAGCATCGGTCCGCTGCGGAACCTGCGGCGGACGTTGTTGCTGTTGCTGCTGCTGTTGCTGTGCCAGTTGGGGCTGCTGCGGCTGCTGCGCCCGCTCCAGGAAGCGGAGCAGCTCGACCGGGAACGGCAGGACAAGGGTGGAGTTCTTCTCTGCCGCGACCGCGACCACGGTCTGGAGCAGTCGCAGCTGCAGGGCCGACGGCTGGCTGGACATCTGCTCGGCCGCCTGGGCCAGCTTCTTCGACGCCTGCAGCTCCGCGTCGGCGTTGATCACCCTGGCGCGCCGCTCCCTGTCGGCCTCCGCCTGACGTGCCATGGAGCGCTTCATCGTCTCCGGCAGGGACACGTCCTTGATCTCCACCCGGTCGATCTGCACACCCCAGCCGACGGCCGGGCTGTCGATCATCAGCTCCAGGCCCTGGTTCAGCTTCTCCCTGTTGGACAGCAGATCGTCCAGGTCGCTCTTCCCGATGATCGACCGGAGCGAGGTCTGGGCCATCTGCGAGACCGCGAAGCGGTAGTCCTCCACCTGGACGACCGCGCTCGCCGCGTCGACCACCTTGAAGTAGATGACGGCGTCCACCCGGACCGTCACATTGTCCCGGGTGATGCCGTCCTGGGCGGGCACGGGCATGGTGACGATCTGCATGTTCACCTTGCGGAGCCGGTCCACCCCGGGCAGGACCATGGTGAAGCCCGGCCCTCGCACGTCGTTGCGAAGCCTGCCGAGCCGCAGCACCACTCCGCGCTCGTACTGCTTGACGACCCGGGCCGCCGCCGCGGCGTACACCGCGGCGGCGCAGATGGCCGCCACCACCGCGATCACTAGCTCCTGGCTCATCACGGCCCCCTGACAGAAATCGAAGGCGCCCGATTCAAGCGCTGATACCACGATATGCCCGATAAGTACACCAAGCGAACCTACGCCGCGCCGCGGCTCGCCCGGTCGGCCGCGCACCGGATGCCGTGCCCGCCCGGACCGGGCAGGGTGACCAGCGCCGGGACGTACAGGTGACGTACAGGCACATCCCGTGACGTACGGGAGACAGAAGAGCCGGACGAGAAGACGAGGACCCCCGCCCATGTCCGTGACCATGACCACCCCCGTGACCGCGACCGGTCACCGCCGTCGGAGCCGTCTCGGCATCGCGGCCGGAGCAACGCTTCTCGCCCTCACCGTCACGGGCTGTTCCGGTCTCGGCCGCACCGCCGTGGGACCGGTCATCTACTCCACCGAGCGGGACGCCGTGATCATGGTGAACAGCCCCTCGGTCAAGGGCTGCCACCGGCTGGCCCCGTCCGGTGTCCACGAGGTCGAGAACCGGACCCTGGTCGACATCATCATGTACCGCACCCGGAACTGCACCGGTGGCAATACGACGTATGTGCCCACCACGTTCACCGACACCAAGGCGCACAACAGCCGCCCCTGGCGCAGCTACAGCCTCGTGCACTGACCCGGCGGGGCCGGGGAGGCCGCCCGCCCTGCCCGCGGGCTACGCGGGCAGGGCGCGCACCCACGTTCCGTCGTCGGTGAGATACCGGTCGACGGTGAGTCCGGCGGCCGCCAGACGCCCTTCGAACTCCTCGCGGGACAGCTCCCTCGACAGGAACGTCTGCGTCCACCGGGCGTCGTCGAAGACATACTCCGCGTGCACCGAACGCACACCGTCGCCCACCGGCTCCGCGGAGACGATCCGAATGGTGCAGCCCCCCGCATCCTGCCGCTCCCACGGCAGGTCGGAGCGGTGCGCGACGCCCTCGCGCTGGATGAGGACGCACCCTCCGTCCGCCACATGCGCGCGGCAGACCCGCAGCATTCCGTCGCGCACCCGGTGCTCGGGCGCGTGGACCAGGAACGACGCCAGCATCACCACGTCGAACCTCTCCTCGCCGAGGTCCAGCGACTCGATGGGGCTCTGTACCGTACGGGCACCGCTGATGTGCTCCAGCATCTCCGCCGACTCGTCCACGGCCGTCACGGTGAAGCCGCGCGACACCAGTGGCCGGGTCACCCGGCCCGCGCCGCAGCCCAGTTCCAGAATGCTCGCCCCGGCGGGGACCGCCGCCTGGATCACGTCCGGCTCCTCGCCGACGGACAGCCGTCTGTACAGCTCGACCGCGCAGCCGTCCGGAGTGATGGCCCCGGGCCCCGTCCCCGTATACCCCTCGCGTACCAGTCGTCCGCTCATACTCCGTCAAACGTCCGGGCGTACGGGCCCGTTCCCGTCGCACGGGGTCGGTGCGCGGACGCGGTGCGCGGCCCGGTGCACGGACGCGGTGCGCGGCCCGGTGCACGGACGCGGTGCGCGGCCCGGTGCACGGACGCGGTGCGCGCGCCGCCGATGTCTCTTCCGGAGGCCCTGACGCGTGCCCCGATCAGGCCCTCGGCCGTGAAGAGCGTCATCCGGGTGTCATCCGGGTGTCACCTGTGATGCGGCCGACGGCCCCGGGCCCGTCTGACCGTGTGACTCTCCGGTCCCCCGCCGCTCATGATCCGCTCCCTGCCGCCGTCGGGCCCGGCGCACGTGTTCCGTTCGCCGCCCGGCGGGTCCATGCTGGTAGGTGAGGCGATCCGTATGCGTACCGGCAGTGAACCCGCGACCGCCCGCAGTGCCCTGCGGATGCGGTTCTGGCTGAGTCTATGGGGCATGGTCTGGGCGCTCTTCGGCCTGGTGGCCTTCGCCCTGACCGGGCGGCCCGGCTGGGCGGCGGCCTGCGCGGTGCTGCTGGCGCTCGTCGTTCTGGACCTCTGCGTGATCGTGCACCGCCTCCACCAGGGGCCGCACTTCCAGCCGGGCCGCGACATCCCACCGTACGAACCGGACCGCGGTACGGACCCGCCGCGGCCGGCCCGTACCCACAGGCACCCCCGTCCGGGCTGAACAGCCGGCCGGGCCACGGGCAGGACAGCGGTACGTGTCACGGGACATGGCCCATGGGACACGCGAGACGTGACATGGGGCACGTGACATGGGACACCCCACACGTGACACGGGCCGGGCGTCAGTCCGGCGCCTCGAAGCGTGCCGCCCGCAGATACTCCGGGTTCGGGTCGAGCGCGGCGGCGAGCCGGAAGTGCCGGGTGGCCTGTTCGGGCCTGCCGGCCCGCTGGAAGGTCCGGGCCAGCGCGAAGTGGGCGAACGCGTTGTCCGGCTCACGCTCCAGCACCAGTTCGAACTCCAGCTCGGCCGGGCGCAGTTGGGCGGAGGCGAAGAAGGCGCGGGCCCGCAGCAGCCGCGCGGCCGTGTTCTCCGGGTGCGCGGCTATCACCGAGTCGAGCAGCTTGACCGCACCCCGCGGGTCCCGGGCAGCGAGCAACTGCTCCGCCGCCCGGAAGTCGATGACATGGGTTTCCGGGTTCCTCTCGGGCACGGTCGTGTCCTTCCCTTCGCTCGCGAGTTCCCCAACACCCGTACGGGCCGCCGTATTCCGCCTCAGCGGGCCGCGGCCCGCCGCGTCAGCTCCGCCCACACCCCACGGACCTGAGGCTCCAGCGCCTCCAGCGGTCCGTCGTTGTCGACGATCAGATCGGCGATGGCCCGGCGCTCCTCGCGGGTCGCCTGAGCGGCCATCCGGGCGCGGGCGTCGGCCTCCGTCATACCGCGCAGCCGTACGAGCCGGTCGAGCTGGGTCGCGGGGGCGGCGTCCACGACAACGACCAGGTCGTAGAGCGGGGCGAGGCCGTTCTCGGTGAGGAGGGGTACGTCGTGGATGACGACGGCGTCCCGGCCCGCCGCCCGTTCCAGCTCGGCGGAACGGGCGCCCACCAGGGGATGGACGATCGCGTTGAGCGTGGCCAGGCGGTCCGCGTCGGCGAAGACGACCGCCCCGAGAGCGGGCCGGTCCAGGGTGCCGTCGGCGTTGAGGATGCCGGGACCGAAGGCGTCGACGACGGCCGCGAGTCCGGGGGTTCCGGGCTCGACGACCTCACGCGCGATCCGGTCGGCGTCGATCAGCACGGCACCGTATCCGACGAGCAGCCGTGACACTTCGCTCTTGCCGGCGCCGATCCCACCGGTCAGGCCCACTTTCAGCATGGGCCGCAGCCTACGTCCCCCGGCGCGCCCCGTCAGGCGTCGCCCTCACGTTCGGCGAGGAACCGTTCGAATTCGCGGCCGATCTCGTCCGCGGACGGCAGATCCACCGGCTCGGCGACGAGGTTGCCCCGCGTCTCGGCGCCCGCGACCGCGTCGTACTGGTGCTCAAGTCCCTCGACCAGCGACACCAGTTCCTCGTCGCCCTGGCCGATCTGCCGGTCGATCTCGGTCTGGGTGCGGTGCGCTTCGGTACGGAGCGAGTGCGCGAGGGCCGGCAGGACGAGACCGGTCGCGGCGGTGATCGCCTCCAGCGCGGTGAGCGCCGCGTCCGGGTACGCGGAGCGCGCGACGTAGTGCGGCACGTGCGTGGCCACCCCGAGGACGTCGTGACCGGACTCCATCAGCCGGTACTCGACGAGCGACTCGGCGGAACCGGGAACCTGAGCCTCGTCGAACGGGCTGCGGTGGCCGGGCATGAGGTCGGTGCGGTTGCCGTGCGGGGTGATGCCGACGGGACGGGTGTGCGGGACGCCCATGGGGATGCCGTGGAAATTGACGGCGAGCCGGACGCCGAGGCGCTCGACGATCTGCTCGACGGCGGCGGCGAACCGCTCCCACTCCACATCCGGCTCGGGGCCCGACAGCAGCAGGAACGGCGCCCCGGTGGCGTCCTGGACCACCCGGACATCCAGCGTCGGGGCCTCGAAGGCGGCCCAGCGGTCACGCCGGAAGGTGAGCAGCGGGCGCCGTGCGCGGTAGTCGACGAGCCGGTCGTGGTCGAATCTGGCCACGACCTGGTGGGGCAGCGTTTCGAGCAGGCCGTCGACGATCTGCTCGCCGGTCTCACCCGCGTCGATGTATCCGTCGAAGTGGTAGAGCATGACCAGGCCGGCCGACTCCTGCGCCAGCGCCATGTCGACGACTGCCAGGCCCTTCGGCTCCCATTCGTACAGACTCTGCGGATCAGGCACGGTTACCGCTCCTCCTCGTATTACCAAAGGCTGTCCCGCAGCCTTTGGGCAAGAACGCCCCTGTGGGCACGGACATTCCCCGCGCGAGACCTTTCCCCGCCATTCCCCGGTGTCCGTACGAGGATCCCCCGCAGGCCCGGGGCCAACCTCGGGCGGAACCCGGGAGAGCCGCGGGACGGCCCTACACGCGGCGCGACCGGCCTCCAAGTGCCCCCGCCCCGCGGCCCGTTGACCGACGCATGGGGCGCCGCGGCGGCACGCGCCGCCTTTCGCGGACCCACGCGCCCCGCCCCCGGACACACGGATCTGGTCCAGACCTTGACGCGACCACCCCCGGTCCCTACCGTCACTGGGCAGCATGTTCATACACACGCCCCACATTCACGTACAAGAACAACCAGGAACGTTCCAGAACACTCAGGAAACGTTCAAGAACGCCAGGAAACGTGCGAGACCGAAGCGAATCCCCCCTCCGACGGGAAGGCACCCCATGCGCACCCGCACTTCGCTCACCGCCCTGCTGGCCGCCGCGCTCGTCTCCGGCGGCCTCACGCTGGCCGCCACAGGTCCGGCCGGCGCCGCGGCCGTCATCGACGTCAGCACCGCCGCCCAGCTCAAGTCGGCCCTGAGCGCCGCCTCCCCCGGCGACACGATCCGGCTCGCCGACGGCACGTACACCGGCAACTTCAAGGCCACCACCCCCGGCACCTCCGGCTCCCGCATCACCCTCACCGGCTCCGCGAAGGCGGTCCTCACCGCGGGCGGCGGCTACGGGCTGCACCTCAACGGCGCCTCCTACTGGACCGTCCGGGGCATCACCGTGACCGGCGGTCAGAAGGGCATCATGACCGACACCGCCAACGGCGTCGTCATCGACTCGGTGACCGTCCACGACCTCGACATGGAGGGCGTCCACTTCCGTAGGTCCAGCAAGAACGCGGTCATCAGGAACTCCCGGATCTACGACACCGGGCACGACGGGCGCGGCATGGGCGAGGGCGTGTACGTCGGCACGGCCGGCGACCTCTCCGACCGGAGCGACGACGCCCAGATCCTCGACAACACCATCGGCCCCGGCGTCGGCGGCGAGAGCATCGACATCAAGGAAGGCACCACCGGGGCGAGGATCATCGGCAACACCTTCGACGGCAAGGGGCTGACCGGCGCCAACTACGACGACTCCTGGGTCGATGTGAAGGGCAACAACGTCCTGGTCGAGGGCAACAGGGGCTCCCGCACCACCAACAACGGCTACGAGACCCACACCCAGCAGAGCGGCTGGGGCTGCGGCACCGTCTTCCGCGACAACGCCTCCGACCTGTCCGGAGCCACCGGGGACAAGCAGCTCGCGATCAACGTCACCAACAGCGGCACGAACTGCCGGACCACCGTCCACAGCAGCAACACCGTCACCGGCGGCAAGGGTCTGACGAACATCGCCGTCACCCCGTAACCACCGCACCCGCCCGCCCGCACCGGCCCCGGCACACGAGTGAGGCCCGCCCCCCGAAGGGAGCGGGCCTCACTTACTGCTCTACAGCTCTACCGCGGCCGATGAGCGGAAGGGGGTCGGAGCCTCAGCTCTGGCCGCCCGCCAGCTTCTCGCGCAGCGCGGCCAGGGCCTCGTCCGACGCCAGGGCGCCGGAGTTGTCCGCGGACTCCGAGGAGTACGAGCCGCCGCCACCGGTGCCACCGGAGGCAGCCGGAGCGCTGCCGGCCGGGGCAGCTGCGCCCTCGGCCGCAGCGGCCTCGTCGGCCTCGCGGGACTTGATGACCTGGGCCTGGTGCTGCTCGAAGCGCTGCTGCGCCTCGGCGTACTGGGTCTCCCAGACCTCGCGCTGAGCCTCGAAGCCCTCGAGCCAGTCGTTGGTCTCGGGGTCGAAGCCCTCGGGGTAGATGTAGTTGCCCTGGTCGTCGTACGACGCGGCCATGCCGTACAGGGTCGGGTCGAACTCGACCGAGGCCGGGTCGCCACCGAAGGACTCGTTGGCCTGCTTCAGCGAGAGGCTGATGCGACGGCGCTCGAGGTCGATGTCGATGACCTTGACGAAGATCTCGTCGTTGACCTGGACGACCTGCTCCGGGATCTCCACGTGGCGCTCGGCCAGCTCGGAGATGTGGACCAGACCCTCGATGCCCTCGTCGACGCGCACGAACGCACCGAAGGGAACGAGCTTGGTGACCTTACCCGGGACGACCTGACCGATCTGGTGCGTCCGGGCGAACTGCTGCCACGGGTCTTCCTGCGTCGCCTTGAGCGACAGGGAGACGCGCTCGCGGTCCATGTCGACGTCGAGAACCTCGACGGTGACTTCCTGGCCGACCTCGACAACCTCGGAGGGGTGGTCGATGTGCTTCCAGGAGAGCTCGGAGACGTGCACGAGACCGTCGACGCCACCCAGGTCCACGAAGGCACCGAAGTTGACGATCGAGGAGACGACGCCGGAGCGGACCTGACCCTTCTGCAGGGTCGTGAGGAACGTCTGGCGAACCTCCGACTGGGTCTGCTCGAGCCAGGCACGGCGGGACAGGACCACGTTGTTGCGGTTCTTGTCCAGCTCGATGATCTTCGCCTCGAGCTCCTTGCCCACGTAGGGCTGGAGGTCGCGGACACGACGCATCTCGACGAGCGACGCCGGGAGGAAGCCGCGGAGGCCGATGTCGAGGATGAGACCACCCTTGACGACCTCGATGACGGTACCGGTGACGATGCCGTCTTCTTCCTTGATCTTCTCGATGGTGCCCCAGGCACGCTCGTACTGAGCGCGCTTCTTCGAGAGGATCAGGCGGCCTTCCTTGTCCTCCTTCTGGAGAACCAGGGCCTCGATCTCGTCGCCGACCTTGACGACCTCGTTCGGGTCGACGTCGTGCTTGATCGAGAGCTCGCGGCTCGGGATGACGCCTTCGGTCTTGTAACCGATGTCGAGGAGAACCTCGTCCCGGTCAACCTTGACGATGACACCGTCAACGATGTCGCCGTCGTTGAAGTACTTGATCGTCTCGTCGATCGCCGCGAGGAACGCGTCCGCGTCGCCGATGTCGTTGACCGCAACCTGCGGAGTGGTGGCGGTGGTCTCGGTGCTGCTCGTCATGTGGGAAAGGGCTCCGGTACGGACAGTGAGTCGTAGGTACTGCTACGCCGAAAGCCCGTATCGCTTCTGCAGAAGACCGGACAGCCTGGAAAGCACCCGACCCGTGACCGGCGGTGCCTCGACAACCGAGGGGACATACAGCAGATGCGAGCGCGGCCTGCTAGGTCTGAAGCGCGCAGGCTCGCAGCGCAACTTGTAGCATACGGGGGCAGCCGGACACGGTCAATGCGCGAAGGCGCACACCCGGGGCGCAACGGCCCATACCCGGCACAACTCGTGTTCTCCGAGGCCGCGTCGGCCCCGGTCACGCACCACAAGGTTTCGCACACGCGCGTCCGGACTCGCGGACACCCCTGGTTACCCACGGGTATCCCACGTACCTGCCGCGTGCGGCGAGTGAAGGCAAACTACAACGACGGGCACGATGAGCCAAGAGATCCACGAGTCCGAAGCCGAGGCCACCCGCCGCGTCGCGGGGGAATCGGAGAGCAGCCGGGCCAGTCGCGGCTGGTGGGACCGGAACGCCGACGAGTACCAGAACGACCACGGGGCCTTCCTCGGGGACGACCGCTTCGTCTGGGGCCCCGAGGGGCTCGACGAGGCCGAGGCCGCCCTGCTGGGCCCCTCCCCGTCCCTGAAGGACCTGGACATCCTGGAGATCGGCGCCGGCGCGGCCCAGTGCGCGCGCTGGCTGGCCGGCCAGGGGGCCCGGCCGGTGGCGCTGGACCTCTCCCACCGCCAGCTCCAGCACGCCCTGCGGATCGGCGGGGGCATCCCGCTGGTCGAGGCGGACGCGGGGAGGCTGCCGTTCCGGGACGGCTCCTTCGACCTCGCCTGCTCCGCCTACGGGGCGGTGCCGTTCGTCGCCGATCCGGTACGGGTGTTCCGCGAGGTGCACCGGGTGCTGCGGCCCGGCGGGCGCTGGGTCTTCTCGGTGACCCACCCGATCCGCTGGGCGTTCCCGGACGAGCCGGGCCCCGAGGGCCTCTCGGTCGCCGCCTCCTACTTCGACCGCGTCCCCTACGTCGAGCAGGACGAGCGGGGCGAGGCGGTGTACGTCGAGCACCACCGGACCCTCGGCGACCGGGTGCGGGACGTGGTGGCGGGCGGCTTCCGGCTGGTCGACCTGGTGGAACCGGAATGGCCCTCCTGGAACAACCAGGAGTGGGGCGGCTGGTCACCGCTGCGCGGGAACCTGATCCCGGGGACCGCGGTCTTCGTCTGCGAACGGGACTGAGGCCCGGCCCCGAGGCGGCCCGTACGAGACTGGGGGCGTGATCCGTACCGAAGCGCTGGACCAGTTGCCCGTACGCACCGCTGTGCCCGCCCTGGAGCGGGCGCTCGACGAGCGGGGTGTCGCGGTGCTCTGCGCACCGCCCGGCACCGGCAAGACGACCCTCGTCCCCCTGGTCCTGGCCGGGCTGACCGGTGACGGCCCCCCGCGCCGGGTGGTGGTCGCCGAGCCGCGCCGGATCGCCGCCCGCGCGGCGGCCCGGCGGATGGCCTGGCTCCTGGGCGAGCGGCCCGGCGGGCGGGTCGGCTTCACCGTCCGGGGCGAGCGCGCCGTGGGGCCCTCGACCTCGGTGGAGGTCGTCACCACCGGCGTGCTGCTCCAGCGGCTCCAGCGGGACCAGGAGCTGGCCGGGGTCGACGCGGTGATCATCGACGAGTGCCACGAGCGGCATCTGGACGCCGACACCGTCGCCGCGTTCCTGCTCGACGTACGGGAGGCGATCCGGCCCGATCTCCGGCTGGTGGCGGCATCGGCGACGACGGACGCGGAGGGCTGGTCACGGCTGCTGGGCGATGCCCCGGTGGTGACGGCCCAAGGGGTGTCGCATCCGGTGGAAGTGGTGTGGGCGCCGCCCGCGCGTCCGGTCCGCCCGCCCCACGGGATGCGGGTCGATCCGGCGCTGCTGACGCATGTGACCTCGGTGGTGCGCCGGGCGCTCACCGAGCGGGAGGGGGATGTGCTGTGTTTCCTGCCCGGCGTCGGCGAGATCGGCCGGGTGGCCGGGCAGCTCGCCGGGGTGGACGCGGAGGTGCTCCAGGTCCACGGGCGGGCTCCGGCCGCCGTGCAGGACGCGGTGCTGGCCGGGTCGTCGCAGGGCCGCCGGGTGGTGCTGGCGACCTCGGTGGCGGAGTCGTCCCTGACGGTGCCGGGCGTGCGGGTGGTCGTCGACTCGGGGCTGGCCAGGGAACCGCGTACCGACCATGCGCGCGGGCTGAGCGCCCTGACGACCGTACGGGCCTCGCAGGCGGCGGGCCGGCAGCGGGCGGGCCGGGCCGGGCGGGAGGCGCCGGGCGCGGTGTACCGGTGCTGGGAGCAGGCGGAGGACGGGCGGCTGGCCAGGTTCCCGGCCCCTGAGATCAAGGTCGCCGACCTCGCCGCGTTCGCCCTCCAGGCGGCGTGCTGGGGCGACCCCGACGCCACCGGGCTCGCGCTCCTCGACCCGCCGCCCGCCGGCGCGATGGGCGCGGCCCGGGAGGTGCTGACGGCGATCGGCGCGGTCGACGGGGCGGGCCGGGTCACCGAACGGGGCGTACGCCTGTCCCGGCTGGGCCTGCACCCCCGGCTGGCGCGGGCGCTGCTGGACGGTGCGGCGGAGGTCGGCGGACGGCGGGCCGCGGAGGTGGTGGCGCTGCTGAGCGAGGAGCCGCCCAGGGAGTACGGGGACGATCTGGCGGCGGCGCTGCGCACAGCGCGGCGGGGCGGCGACGGCTATGCGGCGCGCTGGCGGCAGGAGGTGCGGCGGCTGTCGTCGTCGGTCGGGGACACGGGCGGGGGGTCGGGTTCGGACGATGCCGCCGCGGGGCTGGTGGCGGCGCTGGCGTTCCCGGAGCGGGTGGCGAGGGCCCGGGGGCAGGGGGCGTTCCTGATGGTGTCGGGGACCGGTGCGGAGCTGCGGGAGGGTTCCCGGCTGCGCAGCGCCCCGTGGCTGGCCGTCGCGGTCGCCGACCGTCCGGCGCACACGGCGTCGGCCCGGGTGCGGCTGGCCGCCGTCGTCGACGAGGACACCGCACGGCTGGCGGCGGGACATCTGCGGTTCCGCGGCGAGGAGGTCCGCTGGGTGGACGGTGATGTGGTGGCGCGTTCCGTGGACCGGCTGGGGGCCGTGGAGCTGGCGGTGCGGCCGCTGAGGGACCCGGACCCGGAGCTGGTGCGCGGGGCCCTGGTGGAGGGGCTGCGCCGGGAGGGGCTCGGGCTGCTGCGGTGGACCCGGGACGGTGAGCAGGTGCGGCTGCGGCTCGCGTTCGTGCACCGGGTGCGGGGGACGCCGTGGCCGGATGTGTCGGACGACGCGCTGCTGGCGCGTACCGGTGAGTGGCTGGAGCCCGAGCTGTCGCGGGCCCGGCGCCGTGCGGACCTGGCCCGGATCGACGCGGGGCAGGCGGTGCGGCGGCTGCTGCCCTGGGCGTCCGGTGAGGCGGCCCGGCTCGACGAGCTGGCCCCGGAGCGGATCGAGGTGCCGAGCGGTTCGCGGATCCGGGTGGAGTACGGCGGCGACCAGCCCGTACTGGCGGTGAAGCTCCAGGAGCTGTTCGGGCTGCGGGAGACACCGCGGGTGGCCGGGGTGCCGGTCCTGGTGCATCTGCTCTCCCCCGCCGGGCGCCCGGCGGCCGTCACCGCGGACCTGGCGTCGTTCTGGCGGGAGGGCTACCGCGCCGTACGGGCGGAGCTGCGCGGCCGGTACCCCAGGCACCCGTGGCCCGAGGACCCGACGACGGTGGAGGCGACCCGGTTCACCTCGGCGCGGCTCAGGCGGGAGTAGGTTCCGGGCCGGGCGCGGGTCCGGCGGCCGCCGGCCGGCCGGGGCGCCGGCGGGAGCGGGCCTCCAGCCAGAGGGAGAGCGCGAGGAACCCGGCGGCGAGGGTCAGAAAGCCCCAGGGCAGATAGCTGGTGAGGAGCAGGATCAGCAGGCGCTGGGACTTGACCTGGTCGACGACGGCGACGATGTAGTCCTCGCGCATCTTCACATGTCCCGCGAACGCGGTGACGGTGTCCTGGGGCATGCCCATCTTCTTCGCGTCGCGCATCTCCTCCTTGTGGATCTCCTCCCCGTTGACGGGCGCGCCGGTGACCGGGTCGATCCAGAACATGCGTGTGGTGGAGTACCAGCGGGTCATGCCCGTACTGGCGACCTGCTCGGCGGTGATGTCCTCGATCGGCATCTTCTGCGGCATGGGGACCTTGGTCCAGGGGATGGTCTGCTCGAAGTAGTAGACCTCCATGCCGCGGAACGTCCGGGTGCCCTTGTAGTGGATGGGCGAGGACGTACGGGTCTGCGCGTCGAAGTACTCGTAGTCGCGCTTCTCCGTGAGGAAGGGCCACTTGAACTCGATGCCGGTGCGCCGGACCGGGTCGCCGTCGACCATCTCGCCGGTGGCGTTGACGGGGGCCTGGGTGTGGGCGTCGAAGATGTAGCGCTCGGGGATCTGGGAGACCGTCCTGCCGTCGGGGCCCTGGATGTAGGAGAGCGCGTCCCAGACGACGACATCGCGTCCGGCGCTGCGCTCGATCCTCTCGGACTCCTCGACGTTGCCCTTGAGGGTCTGGACGATGGTGACCTTGTCGACCTTCTTGGCCTTGAGGGTGGTGTAGTCGAGAAGGGTGGCGGGCTTCGCCTCCAGGACCGTCTCCTGGTACTGGCTCGGCGGGATCTTCGCCAGCCGGGGGAAGGCGTACCAGCGCAGCAGCGGTGACATGGCGGCGAAGAAGACGGCGAAGGCCAGGAGTACGAGGCTGGCTCGGCGGCGCATGATGGGGTCCTCCCTCAGCTCTTTCGTTCCGGTTCGTTGCGGATCGGCCCGTTCCCCCTGCCGCGCTCCGGCTACTTCTTGGGGCCCGGGACCGTGGTCAGCAGAGGCTTGGGCGATGTCTCCCCGGGCGGCGCACCGACCGCGGCGACGGTGAACACGAGCGCGAGGGCGGCGGCCAGTCCTATGGCTGCGGCGACGAGGGCACGCATGGTCGGCCTCCCGGGATCTCAGGAATCTGATGGATCGTCAGCCAGGGCTGGGGCACCGTAGCAACCGGGGCACGAGATGAGAACACGTACAACAGCCCCTTCACCGGCATCCGGTGAAGGGGCTGTGGTGAAGGGGCTGTTCGGTGCGGTGCCGGGCGGGCCGCTCGACGCGTCCGCCCGGTGTGCCGCCGGGGTCAGGCCGGTGGAGCCGTCGGGGCCGTTGTGGCGGGCGGGGCCGTCGGGGCCGTCGGCGCCGCTTCGACCGTCAGCTCGATGACGACCGTGGCGCCGCCCTCGGTGGTGAGCCGCAGCTTGTAGGTCCCCACGGTGTCGTCGGCGTAGATCTTCGGGAGCTTCAGGAGGCCGTCGGCGCCGGTCTTGAGGGTCGCGAGGGTACGGACCGTCCTGCCGTCCACGTCCTTGAAGTACGGGCCCTTGCCGTTCTCGACGGGGTTCTCGTCGTCCGTGATCATCATGGCGGTGACCGCGACCCCGTCGGCGACCGCGTCCTTGTACGTCGCCCTGACCTCGACGGCGTCCGCGAACTCCGCGCCGGGCGCGGCGACGAGCGCCTTGTCGCCGGTCCGGACGATCCTGTCGGCCTGCCGGGCGGTGACGCCCGCCGCGTAGGTGAGGACACGCGGCTTGCCGGTGCCCGCCGCGACCGTCACCTTGAACTCGCCGGTCTTCTCCCCCGCCTTCAGCTCCGGCGCGGTGGCGGTGCCGTCGGCCCCGGTGGCCACCTTGACGGTGGTCCTGCCGCCCGCGAAGCGGGTGTCGGTGTCACCGGTGATGGTGAAGGTGACGGGCACCTTGGCGAACGGGGCGCCGAGGGCGTTCCTGGCGCGCACCGAGATCCGCTCGGCGAACACCTCGCCGGCCATGGCGTTCAGAGGACCGGTGCCCGCGTTCTCCAGGCTGCCGAGCGTCTTGTCCGGCGTGGGCTTGGGCGTCGGGGTCGTGGGCGGCGTGGTGGGCGGCTTGGGCTTCGGACTGCCGGAGCCGCCGCCCGGCTTGGACGGACTCGTGCCACCGGAGCCCGGCGGGGTCGGCGTCGGGCTCGGGCTCGGCGAGGGACCTGAACCGCTGCTCGGGCCGTCCGGGAGGGCGCCGGTGCCGTCGGGGACCTCATGGGTGCCGCGCTGGTAGTACGCGAACCAGGAGCGCACCGTACGCAGGTACTCCCGCGAGTGGTTGTAGCTCAGCACCGCACGGTCCAGGTCGGCGGCGAGTGCCAGGTCGCGGTTCCCGGCGCAGAGGTAACGCCCGGCGGCGAGCGCCGCGTCGTAGATGTTGTTGGGGTCCTTGCGGCCGTCCGCGTTGGCGTCCTGGCCCCAGGTGGCCCAGGTCGACGGGATGAACTGCATCGGGCCGACCGCACGGTCGTGCGTGGCGTCGCCGTCGTACGCCCCGCCGTCCGTGTCCTTGATCAGCGCGAACCCCTGCCCGTTGAGGGCCGGGCCGAGGATCGGGGAGAGGGTCGTGCCGTTCGCGTCGACCCGGCCGCCACGGGCCTGACCGGACTCCACCTTGCCGATCGCCGCGAGGAGCTGCCACGGCAGACGACAGGCGGCGTCGGTGCCCGCGACGGTCTGCTCGGCCTGCTTGTACGCCGCCAGGATCGAAGCCGGTATGCCCGATTCCGCGGTTCCGGTCATCGGCAGATTGCTGGACGCGCCGGGCTTGTCGGGCGTGACCAGGGGCGGCAGGTCCGTGTAGTACGGCGAGTTGCCGGTGGCCGCGCTGTCGCCGGACTCCGCACCGGCCGTCTTCTGGTCACCGCCGCCCGCGGTGCCGGCCGGCGACGCGGCGGGGGCCGCCTGCGAGGCCGAGAGCGCCGCCACGGCGGCGGCCGCCACCGCGGTGGTCGTGGCCCCCCTGCGCAGTCGTCGGCCGAATTGCGCTGCCATATGTCCTGGTCCCTCCCCGTCGACGGCTGCTCGCGCTCCCCAGCGCGAGGACTCAGGCGACCCTACGGCAACTCATGACGCCCGAACACCGGGCACTGACCGGTTCTTACTGTTTTCTCACGTTGCTGACGACAAGTGGTCCAGGAGGCCGCGGACACGGCCGGGGACCGTGTGAAAGCTTCGCGCATACTTTCCCGCATGCCGTTCACGCTCAGTCATGCCGCCGCCGTGCTCCCGGGAATCCGGCGCGACGGGACAGCCCGCGGACCCCTGTTCGCCTCCGCGCTCGTCGCCGGTTCGTTCGCACCCGACATCACCTATTACGCGGACACGGCGATCCCGGGCGCGATGGAGTTCGGCGACGTGACACACGGCGTCCTGGGCGTGTTCACCGTGGACGTACTGATCACCGCGATCCTGGTCGCGGTGTGGCTGCTGCTGCGCGAACCCCTGGTGGCGCTCCTGCCCTCCGCCCGGCAGGCACGCGTCCACACCTTCGTCACCGGGCGGCGCCGGGGCCGCGAAACCCTCGGACCGCGGGCCGCGATGTGGTTCGCCGTGTCCGCGGTGATCGGCGCGGGCAGCCACGTCGTATGGGACGCGTTCACCCATCACAGCCGATGGGGCACCGAACTCGTCCCCGTACTCAGCCGGAGCATCGGCGGCCACCCCGTCTTCCAGGTCGTCCAGTACGGCAGTTCGGCCGTGGCCCTCACCGTGCTCACCTGGTTCACCGTCACCGCGCTGCGCCGCACCGAGCCCGGCCCCGCGCCGGCATCCGTCCCCGTACTCGGCCGCCGCGAACGGTGGTACGCCGGTGGCCTGCTGGCCCTCTGCGCACTGCTCGGCATCATCCACCGGTGCGCCCGCTGGTACGCCCACTTCGGGCATGTCGAGACACCCCTCGACATCATCCCGACCGCGTGCTTCGGCGCCGGCGCCGGGCTGGCGGCCGGACTGCTCCTGTACGGGGTGTGGATGCGGCTGCGGAAGCGCGGCACCCGGCGCCCTCCGGCCGGCCAGGTCCCTCGGACACCGCTCCCGGACTCCCCGCACACCCCGGAGCGCACCCACTGAACGGGGCGGGCCCGCCGGAAACGGACCCGCCCCCACCGGCCGACACCCGCCCGCTCAGTGCGCGGCGGACTCCCAGTCCCTGCCCACACCCACCGACACATCCAGCGGCGCACGCAGCTCCACCGCCGTGGACATCTCATGGCGCAGGATCTCCTCGACCCGCTCGCGCTCCCCCTTCGCGATCTCCAGCACGATTTCGTCATGGACCTGGAGCAGCATCCGCGACGTCAGCCGCGCCTCGGTCAGCGCCCGGTCCACCTGCAGCATCGCGACCTTCACGATGTCGGCGGCCGTCCCCTGGATCGGCGCGTTGAGCGCCATGCGCTCGGCCATCTCGCGGCGCTGACGGTTGTCACTGTTCAGATCGGGGAGATAACGGCGGCGGCCGAAGACCGTCTCCGTGTAACCCGTGGCCCTGGCCTCCTCCACCACACGGTGCAGATAGTCCCGCACCCCGCCGAACCGCTCGAAGTAGGTGTCCATCAGACCGCGGGCCTCACCGGCCTCGATGTTCAGCTGCTGCGAGAGACCGAACGCGGAGAGCCCGTACGCCAGCCCGTACGACATCGCCTTGATCTTGCGGCGCATCTCCGGATCGACGGCCGACTTGTCGACGCCGAACACCTGCGAGGCGACCGTCGTATGCAGGTCCTCCCCCGACGTGAACGCCTCGATCAGCCCGGCGTCCCGCGACAGATGCGCCATCACCCGCAGCTCGATCTGGCTGTAGTCCGCCGTCATCAGCGTCTCGAAGCCCTCACCGACGACGAACCCGCGGCGGATCGCCCGCCCCTCGTCCGTACGGACGGGAATGTTCTGCAGATTCGGATCGGTCGACGAAAGCCTGCCGGTCGCCGCCACCGTCTGATTGAACGTGGTGTGGATACGGCCGTCCGCCGCGATCGTCTTGATCAGACCCTCGACGGTGACCCGCAGCTTCGCCTGCTCACGGTGACGCAGCATGATCACCGGCAGCTCGTGCTCGGTCTGACCCGCCAGCCACGCCAGCGCGTCCGCGTCCGTGGTGTAACCCGTCTTCGTCTTCTTCGTCTTCGGCAGGCCCAGCTCACCGAAGAGGACCTCCTGAAGCTGCTTGGGCGAACCGAGATTGAACTCGCGCCCCACCGCCGCGTGCGCTTCCTTCACCGCCTGCTGCACCGCAGCCGCGAACTGCTGCTCCATACCTTCCAGATGCGCCCGGTCCGCGGCGATACCGTGCCGCTCCAGCCGGGCCAGCAGCACCGACGTCGGCAGCTCCATGTCATGCAGCAGCTCGGCCGCACCCACCTCCTTCAGCCGCACCCCGAACGCGTCACCGAGATCCAGAACGGCCCGCGCCTGCGACATCAGCGCATCGGCCTCCGCCCGGTCGTCGGCACCGAACGCCAGCTGACCGTCACCCGCGGCGGCCGGGGCCAGCTCCCGCCCCAGATACTCCACCGCCAGCGCGTCCAGCGCGAAGGAACGACGGCCGGGCTTCACCAGATACGCCGCCAGCGCGGTGTCCATCGTGACACCCCCGACCTGCCAGCCGTGCTCGGGAAAGACCCGCATGGCGCTCTTCGCGTTGTGCATGACCTTCGGCCGCGCCGGATCAGCGATCCACGCCGCGAACGCCCGCTCATCGGCCTCGTCGAGCTCCGCCGGATCCAGCCACGCGGCCGCGCCGTCCGCCGCCGCGAGCGCGATCTCGGTCACCGCACCGCTGCCCAGCGCCCACGTATCGGCGGTGGCGACACCCAGCGGCTGCCCACCGTGCGCCTCCAGCCACGGGGCGACCTCCCCCGGCCCCAGCACCACACCGTCCAGCTCGACACCCGCCGCCGGCGCCGGACCCTCGTCCTCGGCCGCACCGGGATCGACGGCCAGCAGCCGCTCACGCAGACTCGGATTACGGATCTCCAGGACATCCAGCACCCCGGTGACCGCCGTACGGTCGTACGGAGCACGCTCCAGATCCGCCGGCGCCTTCGGCAGCTCCACATCCCGCACCATCTCGGTCAGCCGGCGGTTCAGCCGCACCGCGTCCAGATGGTCCCGGAAATTCTGCCCGGCCTTCCCCTTGACCTCCTCGGCCCGCTCCACCAGCTCCGCGAACGAACCGAACTGATTGATCCACTTCGCGGCCGTCTTCTCACCCACACCCGGAATACCCGGCAGATTGTCCGACGGATCGCCGCGCAGCGCCGCGAAGTCCGGATACTGCTGCGGAGTGAGCCCGTACTTCTCCTCGACCTTCTCCGGGGTGAACCGCGTCAGCTCCGACACACCCTTCGTCGGATACAGCACCGTCACATTGTCCGTGATCAGCTGGAACGAGTCACGGTCACCGGTGACGATCAGCACCTCGAAACCGGCCGCCTCGGCCTGCGTGGCGAGCGTCGCGATGACATCGTCCGCCTCGAAACCGTCCACCGCGAACCGGTCCGCGCGCATCGCGTCCAGCAGCTCACCGATCAGCTCGACCTGCCCCTTGAACTCATCGGGCGTCTTCGAACGATTCGCCTTGTACTCCGGGAACTCCTGCGAACGCCACGTCTTGCGCGACACGTCGAACGCCACCGCGAAATGCGTGGGCGCCTCATCACGCAACGTGTTCGCCAGCATCGACGCGAAGCCGTACACGGCATTCGTCGGCTGCCCCGCCCCCGTCGTGAAATTCTCCGCAGGCAGCGCAAAGAACGCCCGGTACGCCAGGGAGTGCCCGTCCATCAGGAGCAGGCGCGGTCGGTTGTCTGCCGTCTTCTTCGATGCCGTCTCAGCCACGCCCCCGATCCTGCCACGGTCCACTGACAATCCGGACCGGCCACGGCCCCACCCCCACCCCCACCCCCACCGAAACTTCCCCGAAGCCCCCCGGCCCTCGGCCACGCGCCCCTTCCCCGGTACATGACAGGATCGAGGAAGAGGAACAACGCGCTCGAAAGGGATCACCATGGCCAGCAAGCCCCCGACCGGTGACCCGGTCCAGGACGCCCCGCACGTGACCGAGGCCCGGCACTCCGCCGCCGGACTGCCCGCCATCGCCCACACCCTCCGCGCCGCCCAGCAGCAGATGGGCGTACGACGCACCGCCCGGACCCTCCTCAAGGTCAACCAGAAGGACGGCTTCGACTGCCCCGGCTGCGCCTGGCCCGAAGGCGACAAACGGCACACCGCCGAGTTCTGCGAGAACGGGGCGAAGGCCGTCGCCGAGGAAGCGACCCTGCGCCGCGTCACCCCCGGCTTCTTCGCCGCCCACCCCGTCGCCGACCTCGCCACCCGCAGCGGCTACTGGCTCGGCCAGCAGGGCCGCATCACCCAGCCCATGTACCTGCCCGAAGGCGCCGACCGCTACGAGGCCATCACCTGGGAACGCGCCTTCGCCGTCATCGCCGAAGAACTCCGGGCACTCGCCTCCCCCGACGAAGCCCTCTTCTACACCTCCGGCCGCACCAGCAACGAGGCCGCGTTCCTCCTCCAGCTCCTCGCCCGCGAATTCGGCACCAACAACCTGCCCGACTGCTCCAACATGTGCCACGAATCCTCCGGATCCGCACTCACGGAGACCATCGGCGTCGGCAAGGGCAGCGTCTCCCTCGAAGACCTCCACCAGGCCGACCTGATCATCGTCGCCGGACAGAACCCCGGGACCAACCACCCCCGGATGCTCTCCGCCCTCGAAAAGGCCAAATCCGCCGGAGCGAAGATCATCTCGGTCAATCCGCTGCCGGAAGCCGGCATGGAACGGTTCAAGAACCCCCAGACCCCCACCGGCATGATCAAGGGCGTCGCCCTCAACGACCTCTTCCTCCAGATCCGGATAGGCGGCGACCAGGCCCTCTTCCGCCTCCTCAACAAAATGATCCTGGAGACCGAAGGCGCCGTCGACACCGCGTTCATCGCCGAACACACCCACGGATACGAGGAGTTCGCCGAAGCCGCCCGCGCCGCCGACTGGGACGACACCCTCACCGCCACAGGCCTCGACCGCACCGCCATCGAGCAGGCCCTCGCCATGACCCTCGCCTCGAAGCGCACCATCGTCTGCTGGGCCATGGGCCTCACCCAGCACAAACACTCCGTACCCACCATCCGCGAAGTCGTCAACTTCCTCCTGCTCCGCGGAAACATCGGCCGCCCCGGCGCCGGAGTCTGCCCCGTCCGCGGCCACTCCAACGTCCAGGGCGACCGCACCATGGGCATCTTCGAACGCCCCGCACCCGCCTTCCTCGACGCCCTCGACAAGGAATTCGGGATCACCTCACCCCGCCACCACGGCTACGACGTCGTCAGATCCATCCAGGCCCTCCGCGACGGCAGGGCAAAGGTCTTCTTCGCCATGGGCGGCAACTTCGTCGCGGCGACCCCCGACACCACCGTCACCGAAGCCGCCATGCGCCGCGCCCGGCTCACCGTCCACGTCTCCACCAAACTCAACCGCTCGCACACCGTCACCGGCACCCGCGCCCTGATCCTGCCCACCCTCGGCCGCACCGACAAGGACACCCAGACCGGCGGCAGACAATTCGTCACCGTCGAGGACTCCATGGGCAAGGTCCACGCCTCCCGCGGCAACCTCACCCCCGCCGGCCCCCACCTGCTCTCCGAACCGGCCATCATCGCCCGCCTCGCCCGCGCCGTCCTCGGCCCCGGATCCCGCACCCGGTGGGAAGCCTTCGAGAACGACTACGGCACCATCCGCGACCACATCTCCCGCGTCGTCCCCGGCTTCGAGGACTTCAACACCCGCATCGCCCACCCCGGCGGCTTCACCCTCCCCCACGCCCCCCGCGACGAACGCCGCTTCCCCACCGCCACCGGCCGGGCCAACTTCACCGCGGCCCCCGTCGAATACCCCGAACTCCCCGAAGGCAGACTGCTGTTGCAGACCCTGCGCTCCCACGACCAGTACAACACCACGATCTACGGCCTCGACGACCGCTACCGGGGCATCAAGGGCGGCCGCCGCATCGTCATGGTCCACCCCGACGACGCACACACCCTCGGCCTCCCCGACGGCGCCCACACCGACCTCGTCAGCGAAGGGAAGGACGGCACCGAACGCCGCGCCGAAGGCTTCCGCATCGTCCACTACCCCACCGCACGCGGCTGCGCCGCCGCCTACTACCCCGAGACCAACGTGCTCGTCCCGCTCGACGCCACCGCCGACACCAGCAACACCCCCGCCAGCAAATCCGTCGTCGTCCGCTTCGAGAACACCCGCTGACAAGCACGAACACCCTCCCCCTAAGCGTCCGCTCAGCCGTCTGGTAAGAACAGTGCACACAGCAATGAACCAGCGCAGACGATCGGAGCCGGAACCATGGGCGAGCAGACCACCCCGAAGTTCCCCCAGGAAGTCATCGACGAGTACGCCGCACTCGGCGTCGACCTCCCCGCACTGTTCTCCGCCGGACACCTCGGCGAGCGCATGGGCGTGTCCATCACCGAAGCCTCCGCGGACCGCGTCGTCGGCACCATGCCCGTCGAGGGCAACACCCAGCCCTACGGCCTCCTGCACGGCGGCGCCTCCGCCGTCCTCGCCGAAACCCTCGGCTCCGTCGGCACCATGCTCCACGGCGGCGCCGCCAAGGTCGCCGTCGGCGTCGACCTGAACTGCACCCACCACCGCGGCGTCCGCAGCGGCCTCGTCACCGGCGTCGCCACCCCCGTACACCGCGGCCGCACCACCGCCACCTACGAGATCGTCATCACCGACGAACAGGACAAGCGGGTCTGCACCGCCCGCCTCACCTGCCTGCTCCGCGACGCCCCCCAGCCCACCGCCGGCTGACCCACAGCACCGCGGACCACCCCCGCACCACACCACTGCCCGACCGGAACGCACCCTCGCATTCCGGCCGGGCAGACCCATATCCCCACCCTTTCAAGGCCGTTGACCAACACACTCGGTCAACACCCTTGACCCTCAAGGCCGTTCCATGAGCCACTCAGCAGCCCACCGCCATGGCGCCCCGCGGACACACACCCCCCCGATGTCACACTCCGTAACATTCGGGCAAGGCGAAAACAGGCCGCTCCCACCACCCCCCACGGCAGCGGCCGACCCCCTCGCGCCCTCCGCACCACACACCACGCGACAGCACCAAGATCGGTTCAAGCCCCTTAGCAGAGCTGCGCGTTCTCAGGATGCGGTCACTTCGCCGTCCAGTGAAAAAACAGCACATGTCAGCACAGCCACCTCAAGCCTTCCTCAAGGGCATAACAAGAGAGTCACATCCTGACTCGACCCATCCCGGACCTCCACACCTACGCCTAGAGTCACCGCCAGTCACCGCGCCGCCGGGCGCAACTGCTGCACGCACCGCACCACCCAGTACCGCCCGGCGATCGAGGACGGCACCTCAAGCAGAGGAGGCCGCGCCAGGGAAAGGACCTTTCGTGCGACACCGTTCTTTGCTCATACTCACTGCAGTGCTCACCACCGGAGCACTGACGCTCACCGCCTGCGGGTCGCGCGACGACGACAAGAAGAGCAGCGGAAGCGGCGACACCCAGACCGTCGTCATCGGCGTCGACGCGCCCCTGACCGGCGATCTCTCCGCCCTCGGCCTCGGCATCAAGAACTCCGCCGACCTCGCCGTCAACACGGCGAACAAGGACAAGACGGTCCCCGGCATCACCTTCGAGCTCCAGCCGCTCGACGACCAGGCCCAGCCCTCCGTCGGCCAGCAGAACGCCCAGAAGTTCATCGGCAACAAAGAACTCCTCGGCGTCGTCGGCCCGCTGAACTCCGGCGTCTCCCAGTCGATGCAGAAGCCCCTCAACGACGCCAAGCTCACCCAGGTCTCCCCCGCCAACACCGGCACCGAGCTGACCCAGGGCAACAACTGGAAGACCGGCGACAAGAAGCGCCCCTACGCCTCGTACTTCCGCACCTCCACCACCGACCAGATCCAGGGCGCCTTCGCGGCCAAGTACCTCTTCAACAACGCGAAGATCAAGGACGTCTACCTCATCGACGACCAGAAGCCCTACGGCGCCGGCCTCGCCGCCTCCTTCAAGACGACGTTCACCGAGCTCGGCGGCAAGATCGTCGGCACCGACCACGTCAACCCCGACGACCGCGACTTCAACTCCGTCGTCACCAAGGTCAAGGGCACCAGCGCCAAGGCCGTCTACTACGGCGGCGAATACCCCGCCGGCGCACCCCTGAGCCAGCAGCTCAAGGACAGCGTCAAGATCCCCCTCATGGGCGGCGACGGCATGTACAGCGCCGACTTCATCAAGCTCAACAAGAAGGCCGAAGGCGACATCGCCACCTCCGTCGGCAAGCCCGTCGAAGAACTCGACTCCGCCAAGAAGTTCATCGGGGACTACAAGACGGCCGGCTACAAGGACGCCTACGAGGCCTACGGCGGCGGCACCTACGACGCCACCTGGTCCATCATCGAAGCCGTCAAGATCGTCGTCGCCGACAACGGCGGCAAGCTCCCCGCCGACGCCCGCGAAAAGGTCCTCGCCGCCATGGCCAAGGTCAAGTTCGAAGGCGTCACCGGCCCCGTCTCCTTCGACGAATACGGCGACACCACCAACACCATGATGACCGCCTACCAGGTCACCGGCGACAAGTGGGCCTCCAAGCTCAGCGAGGCAGTCAACTAACCGGCCAGGCCCCTCCCGGTCACCCCGAAGCAACCAGACCGCGCGGGAGCGCTACGAGCGCTCCCGCGCGGTGCCATATCCGAACCACTCGACGGAGGCCCTGCGGTGAACGAACTGCCGCAACAGCTGGCCAATGGACTCATCCTCGGCGCGATGTACGGTCTCATCGCGATCGGTTACACGATGGTCTACGGAATCATCCAGCTCATCAACTTCGCACACGGCGAGATCTTCATGATCGGAGGCTTCGGTGCCCTCACGGTCTACCTCGGGCTTCCGTCCGGATTCTCCCTCATAGCTGCGATACCCCTCATGATCATCGGCGGCATCATCGCCGCGGTCGCCATCAGCATGGCCGCCGAACGATTCGCCTACCGGCCACTGCGCACCGCACCACGCCTCGCCCCCCTCATCACCGCCATCGGACTCTCCCTCGCCCTCCAGCAGGCAGTCTGGATGTGGTACCCCGACGCCACGAAGGACCGTTCCTTCCCCCAGTTCAAGGGCGAAGCATTCGAGATCTTCGGCGCCAACATCCAACGCGGCGACGTCTTCGTCCTCATCGCCGCCCCCGTCTGCATGCTCGCCCTCGGCCTCTTCGTCTCCAAGACCCGCTCCGGCCGCGGCATGCAAGCCACCTCGCAGGACCCCGACACCGCCAAGCTCATGGGCATCAACACCGACCGCATCATCGTCATGGCCTTCGCCATCGGTGCCGCGTTCGCCGCCGTCGCCGCCGTCGCCTACGGACTCAAGAACGGCCAGATCGGCTTCCGCATGGGCTTCATCATGGGCCTCAAAGCCTTCACCGCAGCCGTACTCGGCGGCATCGGAAACATCTACGGCGCCATGCTCGGCGGCGTCGTACTCGGCGTAGCCGAAGCCCTCGCCACCGGCTACATGAGCGAGGTCCCCGGCATGGAACTCTTCGGCGGCGGCGCCTGGAAGGACGTATGGGCCTTCGCCCTCCTCATCATCGTCCTCCTCGTCCGACCCCAAGGCCTACTCGGCGAACGCGTCGCGGATCGGGCGTGATACGGATGACCACCACCACCACGCCCCACACCGGCGCACTCCTCCCACTGCCCACCAACGCCGCCCGCGCCCTCACCACACTCGGCGCCACCGTCGCCCTCATCGGCACCTTCCTCGCCTGGACCTGGACCGACGAATTCCCCGGCGACCTCACCGTCACCGGCTACCCCGGCGGCCTCCAGGTCCTCACCCTCATCGGCGCGGCACTCACCCTGCTCCTCGCCCTCTCCGGGTACGGCATCAAAGGCCTCCGCTGGCTCACCCCCGGCGGCGCCAACAGCCCCGTCCGACTCGCCGCACTCGGCGTCCTCGGCACCACCGGCTACACCATCGGCGCCATCTCCGCGAAACTCGGCGGCGTCGTCAACCTCGAACCCGGAGCCTGGGTCAGCGGCATCGGCGCACTCATCGCCGTCATCGCCGCCTTCGGCCTCCCCGCCGACCAGAACATCACCCACACCACCACCCCCAACCCCTGGGAACAGTTCCGCAACAGCCTGCGAGCCCCCACACCCGCGCGCGCCAAGGAACTCCCCTCCTGGGCCGAAATCCTGATCATCGCCGGAGCCTTCGGCGCCGCCCTCTACGTCTTCACGTACGGCATCGACACCGAATACGCCGAACTCTTCATCGGCTTCATGATCAGCGTCGCCTTCGGCTTCACCGCACTCAACCGCGCCGGCCTCATCGCCCGCATCACCGCACTCACCACAAAACACCGCAACGTCACCCTCGCCGCCGCGCTCGTCGCAGCCTTCTGCTTCCCCTTCACCCAGCAGAACGAGGAATACGCCCTCATCGGCGCCAACATCCTCATCTTCGCGACCGTCGCCCTCGGCCTCAACGTCGTCGTCGGCCTCGCCGGACTCCTCGACCTCGGATACGTCGCCTTCCTCGGCGTCGGCGCCTACGCCGCCGCCCTCGTATCCGGCTCGCCGCTCTCCCCCATCGGCGTCCAGTTCCCCTTCTGGGCCGCCGTCCTCACCGGCGCCGCCGCCTCACTCGTCTTCGGCGTCGTCATCGGCGCCCCCACCCTGCGACTGCGCGGCGACTACCTCGCCATCGTCACCCTCGGCTTCGGAGAGATCTTCCGCCTCACCGTCAACGCCCTCAACGGCGTCAGCGGCCCGGACCTCACCAACGGCTCCCAGGGCATCCCGAGCATCCCCGACCTCAACCTCTTCGGGTTCGACTTCGGAATCAGCCACGACATCGGCGGCTTCACCCTCGGCAGGTCCGCCAACTACTACCTGCTGATGCTCGTCTTCACCGCCGTCGTCGTCATGGTCTTCCGCCGCTCCGGCGAATCCCGCATCGGCCGCGCCTGGGTCGCCATCCGCGAGGACGAAACCGCGGCCACCGCCATGGGCATCAACGCCTTCCGGCTCAAACTGCTCGCCTTCGCCCTCGGCGCCACCCTCGCCGGACTCGCCGGAACCGTCCAGGCACACGTGTCCTACACCGTGACGCCCGAGCAGTACCAGTTCGCCGGATCCGCACCGCCCAACTCCGCCTTCCTCCTCGCCGCCGTCATCCTCGGCGGCATGGGAACCCTCAGCGGACCCCTCGTCGGCGCCGCACTGCTCTACCTCATCCCGGCCAAGCTGCAGTTCATGCAGGACTACCAGCTCCTCCTCTTCGGCCTCGCGCTCATCCTCCTGATGCGCTTCCGCCCCGAGGGCCTCGTCGCCGACCGCAGGAAGCAGCTCGAATTCCACGAGACCGGCCAACTCGACGTGCCACCCGACACACCACTCACCGACACAGCCGCCGGCACCACGAAGGCGGGGACGTGACCACCATGACCACCACAGCCACCACCACAACCAGCACCACCGTGCTCGACGCCAGCGGCGTCACCATGCGCTTCGGCGGCCTCACCGCCGTACGCGACGTCGACCTCACCGTCAACACCGGCGAGATCGTCGGCCTCATCGGCCCCAACGGCGCCGGCAAGACCACCTTCTTCAACTGCCTCACCGGCCTCTACGTCCCCACCGAGGGCAAGGTCAGCTACAAAGGCACCGTCCTGCCCCCCAAGCCCCACCTCGTCACCCAGGCAGGCATCGCCCGCACCTTCCAGAACATCCGGCTCTTCGCCAACATGACCGTCCTGGAAAACGTGCTCGTCGGACGCCACACCAGAACCAAAGAAGGACTCTGGTCCGCCCTCCTGCGCCTCCCCGGCTACAAGAAGGCCGAGAACGCCAGCCGCGAACGCGCCATGGAACTCCTGGAGTTCATCGGACTCCAGGACAAGGCCGACCACCTCGCGCGCAACCTCCCCTACGGAGACCAGCGCAAACTGGAAATCGCCCGCGCCCTCGCCAGCGACCCCGGCCTCCTCCTCCTGGACGAGCCCACCGCCGGCATGAACCCCCAGGAAACCCGCGTCACCGAAGAACTCATCTTCGCCATCCGGGACCAGGGCATCGCCATCCTCGTCATCGAGCACGACATGCGGTTCATCTTCAACCTCTGCGACCGCGTCGCCGTCCTCGTCCAGGGCGAAAAACTCGTCGAAGGCACCGCCGACGTCGTCCAGAGCGACGAACGCGTCGTCGCCGCCTACCTCGGCACCCCCTTCGAAGGCGCCCCCGGCGCCGAAGAAGCCGCCGAAGTCGAAGCGGCCGAAGCCGAAGCGGCAGCACACGGAACAGCCCCGACCACACCCGCCAAGACCGACACCACACCCGACACCACCCGCACCGAGGAGGAGGACACCCGATGACCGCACTGCTAGAGGTCAAGGACCTCCGCGTCGCCTACGGCAAGATCGAAGCCGTCAAAGGCATCTCCTTCAGCGTCGAAGCCGGCCAGGTCGTCACCCTCATCGGCACCAACGGCGCAGGCAAGACCACCACCCTGCGCACCCTCTCCGGACTGCTCAAACCACTCGGCGGCAGCATCCTCTTCGAGGGCAAACCCCTCACCAACATCCCCGCCCACAAGATCGTCTCCCTCGGCATCGCCCACTCCCCCGAGGGACGCCACATCTTCCCCCGGCTGACGATCACCGAGAACCTCCTCCTCGGCGCCTACCTCCGCAACGACAAAGCAGGCATCGAGAAGGACATCCAGCGCGCCTACAGCCTCTTCCCCATCCTCGGAGAACGCCGAAAGCAGGCCGCGGGAACCCTCTCCGGCGGCGAACAGCAGATGCTCGCCATGGGACGCGCCCTCATGTCCCAGCCCAAACTGCTCATGCTCGACGAACCCTCCATGGGCCTCTCCCCGATCATGATGCAGAAGATCATGGAGACCATCGTCGAACTCAAGGCCGCGGGCACCACGATCCTCCTCGTCGAACAGAACGCCCAGGCCGCCCTCTCCCTCGCGGACCAGGGCCACGTCATGGAGGTCGGCAAGATCGTCCTCTCCGGCACCGGCCCGGACCTCCTGCACGACGAATCCGTCCGCAAGGCCTACCTCGGCGAGGACTGACCCACCAGCACCCCCGAACAACACAGGAGGCCCGCACCCCGATCGATCCGGGGTGCGGGCCTCCTGCGTACAAACCCTCGCGGCAACCGCTACTCGGCCGCCTTCTTCTTCTCCTCGGCATCCTCGATCAGCGCCTCCGCCAGCTGCTGCATCGACAGCCGCCGGTCCATCGACGTCTTCTGGATCCACCGGAAAGCCGCCGGCTCGGACAACCCGTAATCCGTCTGCAGAATGCTCTTCGCCCGGTCCACCAGCTTCCGGGTCTCCAGCCGCTGCGCCAGGTCCGCGACCTCGCCCTCCAGCGCCTTCAGCTCCGCGAACCGCGACACCGCCATCTCGATGGCCGGCACCACGTCGCTCTTGCTGAACGGCTTCACCAGATACGCCATCGCCCCGGCGTCCCGGGCCCGCTCCACGAGGTCGCGCTGCGAGAACGCGGTGAGCATCAGGACCGGCGCGATGGACTCCTCGGCGATCTTCTCCGCCGCGGAGATCCCGTCGAGCACGGGCATCTTCACATCAAGGATGACCAGGTCCGGCTTGTGCTCCCGGGCCAGCTCCACGGCCTGCTGGCCGTCCCCGGCCTCACCGACGACGGAGTAGCCCTCCTCCTCCAGCATCTCCTTGAGGTCCAGACGAATCAGAGCCTCGTCCTCGGCGATGACGACACGGGTCGTCAGCGGCGGGACGTGCGACTTGTCGTCGTCGGCGGCGTCTACGGGCTGGGGCGACTCGGGGGTGGTCACGGGGCTCCTTGATTCAGGGCAGATGCTGCTTCGAATCAGCCTACCTAGCGGCAGGAGCTGCAAGTCACCCGGTACACTCCTGACAGCACCCTTGCCGGGTTGGTGGAAGGGTATACACGGATGTCTCAAACACATCTGCTCGAAAGAGCTTGCGGGTTCGAATCCCGCACTCGGCACGGATCAGAGAAGCGGATGTTCACGTTCTCGTGAACATCCGCTTTTTGCTACCTGCGGCGACATTTCATCACGCAGGGTAGTGGCATGAACTGCCACGGCATCGAAGTGCGTCAGAGGGCGCTCTCCCTGCTCCGGTCCGGCGCGAAGGGTGCGGAAGTGGCTCGGCAGCTCAATGTGCCGCGCGGCACCGTCTCGTACTGGCTCCACATGGATCGCTCCAAGCGAGGTGAGTGCCCAGGCGGAGACAAACCACAGTGCCACCGGTGTGACCGTGTCCCTCTTGACGCATCCGCCTATTCGTATCTCCTGGCCCTGTACCTGGGTGATGGCCACATAAGCAGGTACGCCCAGCACCGGGTACCGAACCTCATGATCACTCTTGATGATTCCTGGCCCGGCATTCAGAGCGAGGCCGAGGCGGCAATGCGCAGGGTGTTCCCGGACAACGCGACCTGCCGGGTACGCAAGACGGGTTGCCACAACATCAAGGTCTACTCCAAGCACCTGCCCTGTCTGTTCCCTCAGCACGGCCCGGGACGGAAGCATGAGCGCCTCATCGTCCTCGAACCCTGGCAGCAGGAGATCGTGGACGCGCACCCATGGGACTTCATCCGAGGTCTGATCCACTCCGACGGATGCCGCAACATGAACTGGACGACCCGTACGGTCGGCGGCGAACAGAAGCGGTACGAGTATGCGAGGTACTGGTTCACCAACGTCTCCGACGACATCCGGCAGCTCTACACCGACACTCTCGACAAGCTCGGCGTCGAGTGGAAGCACTGCACGCGCGGCGGGAAGGCGTACAACATCTCCGTCGCCCGACGGGCATCCGTAGCGCTCATGGATGCTCACGTCGGGCCGAAATACTGAGCTGCCCTACTTCGGGCTGTCGTCCTCGCCGATGTGGTGCACGCGGACCAGGTTCGTGGATCCCGCGACGCCGGGCGGGGAGCCGGCCGTGATGACGACCACGTCGCCCTTCCGGCAGCGGCCGATCCGCAGGAGTTCCTCGTCGACCTGGGCCACCATCGCGTCCGTGGAGTCCACGTGCGGGCCGAGGAAGGTCTCGACGCCCCAGGTGAGGTTCAGCTGGGCGCGGGTGGCCTCGTCGGGGGTGAAGGCGAGGAGCGGGATGGGCGAGCGGTAGCGGGAGAGGCGCTTGACCGTGTCGCCGCTCTGGGTGAAGGCCACCAGGAACTTCGCGCCGAGGAAGTCGCCCATCTCGGCTGCCGCGCGGGCGACGGCGCCGCCCTGGGTGCGGGGCTTGTTGCGTTCGGTGAGGGGCGGGAGGCCCTTGGCGAGGATGTCCTCCTCGGCCGCTTCGACGATGCGGGACATCGTGCGGACGGTCTCGACGGGGAACTTGCCGACGCTGGTCTCGCCGGAGAGCATCACCGCGTCCGTGCCGTCGATGATCGCGTTGGCGACGTCGGAGGCCTCGGCGCGGGTGGGGCGGGAGTTGTCGATCATCGAGTCGAGCATCTGTGTGGCGACGATGACCGGCTTGGCGTTGCGCCGGGCGAGTTTGATGGCGCGCTTCTGGACGATCGGGACCTGTTCCAGGGGCATTTCGACGCCGAGGTCGCCCCGGGCGACCATGATGCCGTCGAAGGCGGCGACGATGTCGTCGATGTTGTCGACGGCCTGGGGTTTCTCGACCTTGGCGATGACGGGGAGGCGGCGGCCTTCCTCTTCCATGATGCGGTGGACGTCGTCGATGTCGCGTCCGCTGCGCACGAAGGAGAGGGCGATGATGTCGGCGCCGACGCGCAGGGCCCAGCGGAGGTCGTCGATGTCCTTCTCGGAGAGTGCGGGGACGGAGACGGCGACGCCGGGGAGGTTGAGTCCCTTGTGGTCGGAGACCATGCCGCCTTCGATGACGGTGGTTCGGACGCGGGGGCCGTCGACTTCGGTGACTTCGAGGGTGACGCGGCCGTCGTCGACGAGGATGCGTTCGCCGGTGGTGACGTCGGCGGCGAGGCCGTCGTAGGTGGTGCCGCAGGTGTTGCGGTCGCCTTCGTGCGGTTCGACGGTGATGGTGAAGGTGTCCCCGCGTTCAAGGAGTACGGGTCCTTCGCGGAAGCGTCCGAGGCGGATCTTCGGGCCTTGAAGGTCGGCGAGGATGCCTACGCTGCGGCCGGTCTCTTCGGATGCTTTGCGTACACGGTGGTAGCGCTCTTCGTGTTCGGCGTAGGTGCCGTGGCTGAGGTTGAAGCGGGCGATGTCCATTCCCGCTTCGACGAGTGCCTTGATCTGGTCGTACGAGTCGGTTGCGGGGCCCAGGGTACAAACGATTTTTGCTCGGCGCATGGTTTGAGCCTAGACCTTACCTACGGGTAGGTAATTGGCGCCGTATGACACCTCAACAACCTTTGGATGAAGGGTTATTGACAAGTGTTGAATTGTGCACGGGGGTGCTCCGATGAGCGTTTCAGTGGAGCGGGGGCGGGTCGAGGGTGAAGGAGGCTTCGACCTGTGCGTCGATGTTCTGGCGTACGGGTTCGAGGTCGATGGGGGTGGCCGCGTCGGCCATTTCGGTGGATGCGGCGGCGCTGAAGGGGACGGCGCGGTGGGCGAAGCCGGCGCGGGCGGGGCGTCGGCCGGGTCCGGTGTCGGTGTCGGTGAGTTCGAGGAGGGCGCCGAGTCGGGTGTTGAGGGCTTCGGCGTATTCGCGGGCGCGTTGGAGGGCTTCGTGGACGGCTTGGCGGCGGGCGGCGGCATGGACGGGCGAGTGAGGGCGCAGGTCCCACCAGGGGCCGTCGACGCGGGTGAGTTCGTGGTCGGCGAGGCGGGCGGTGAGTTCACCGAGGGCGGTGAAGTCGGTGAGTGTGGCGGTGAGTTGTACGTGTCCGTGGTAGGCGCGGATGCGTTCGCCGCGGCCGTGGCGGGTGAGTTCGGGGCTGACGGAGAGGGTGCCGGTTTCGAGTTTTTCGACGGCGTCGCCGTAGCTCTTGATGAGGTCGATGGCTTGGGTGTTGCGGCGGGTGAGGTCGTCGAGGGCGGTGCGTCGGTCGGTGCCGCGGGCGGTGACGGTGATGGTGATGCGGGCGATCTCGGGGTCGGCTTCGAGGTGGGCTTCGCCGCGGACGGTGAGGTGGGGGGTTTGGGGGGTGCCGTAGGGGCGGGGGGTGGTGTGGTCGGTCATGTGTTCACTGTGGCATGGGGGTGTGGGGGTTGGTGGTCATCAGATCGAAACCTGCGCGGGGTGTTGCGGGGTGTGGTTGCTGGGCCAGAATCTACGCGCGTTGCCCGACTGAACGAGGAGTAAGAATGCCGTTGAACCGTAGGACGTTTCTAGGCCGTTCGGCTGCTGCCGGTGCGGGTGTGGCGATGGCGGGCGGGGCTGTCGTGGGGGCTGCCGGGGCCGCGGAGGCGAAGGGTCACTCCGGGCATGGTCATGGCCGTCCGGTGAAGCGGTACTCGTTCACGGTGATGGGCACGACGGATCTGCATGGCAATGTCTTCAACTGGGACTACTTCACGGACAAGGAGTTCGACGATCCGGCCCACAACGATTTGGGGCTGGCGAAGATCTCGACGTTGGTGGATCAGGTCCGGAAGGAGAAGGGCCGCCGGAATACGCTGCTGATCGATGCGGGTGACACGATTCAGGGCACCCAGTTGTCGTACTACTACGCGAAGATCGATCCGATCACGGCGCGGCGTGGTCCGGTGCATCCGATGGCGCAGGCGATGAACGCGATCGGGTACGACGCGGCGGCGCTGGGGAATCATGAGTTCAATTACGGTATTCCGGTGCTGCGGAAGTTCGAGGAGCAGTGTGATTTTCCGCTGCTCGGTGCGAATGCGTTGGATGCGCGGACGTTGCGGCCGGCGTTCGCTCCGTATGTGATGAAGCGGTTGCGTACTCCGCACGGTCGTGATGTGCGGGTGGCGGTGCTGGGGTTGACGAATCCTGGTATCGCGATCTGGGACAAGGTGAATGTGGGCGGGAAGATGGTGTTCCCGGGTCTTGAGGAGCAGGCGGCGAAGTGGGTGCCGAAGCTTCGGTCGATGGGTGCGGATGTGGTGATTGTTTCGGCGCATTCGGGTTCGTCGGGTACGTCGTCGTACGGGGATCAGTTGCCGCATGTGGAGAATGCGGCGGGTCTGGTGGCGGAGCAGGTGCCGGGGATCGATGCGATTCTGGTGGGGCATGCGCATCTGGAGATTCCTGAGCATTTTGTGACGAACAAGGAGACGGGTAGGCAGGTTGTTCTTTCGGAGCCGGCGAAGTGGGGGCAGCGGCTGACGCTGTTCGACTTCGATCTGGTGTGGGAGAAGGGGCGCTGGTCGGTCGAGAGGGCCGGGGCGCAGGTGCTGAACTCGAACACGGTGGTGGAGGACCGGAAGGTGACGTCGCTGTTGCGGGACGAGCACCGGAAGGTGGTGGCGTATGTGAATCAGGTCATCGGTACGTCGGTGGTGGCGATGTCCACGGCGGAGGCGGCGTGGAAGGACGAGCCGATCATCGATCTGATCAATGTGGTGCAGGCGGAGACGGTGCGGGCGGCTCTGGCGGGTGGTGAGTACGCGGCGTTGCCGGTGTTGTCGCAGGCGTCGTGTTTCTCGCGGACGGCGGCGATTCCCGCGGGTGATGTGACGATCCGGGATGCGGCGGGGTTGTATCCGTTCGAGAACACGCTTGAGGCGCGGTTGCTGACGGGTGCGCAGCTGAAGGATTATCTGGAGTACTCGGCGAAGTATTATGTGCGGACGGCGGCCGGTGCTCCGGTGGATACGTCGAAGCTGACGAATGCGGACGGCACGCCGGATTATAATTATGACGCGGTGTCGGGTGTGACGTATGACGTTGACATCGCGAAGCCGGTGGGTTCTCGGATTGTGGGTCTTTCCTTCGAGGGGAAGGCGATCGATCCGGCTGCGCAGTTTGTGTTCGCGGTGAACAATTATCGGGCGAGCGGTGGGGGTAATTTCCCGCATGTGCCGGGTGCGAAGCAGCTGTGGGCGAATTCGGATGAGATACGGAACACGATCATCGGCTGGGTGCAGGCGAAGGGGTCGGTGGATCCGGCTTCGTTCGCGTCGGTGGGGTGGCGGCTGACGCGGGACGGTGTGCCGGTGTTCTAGGTCCGGTTCCGCGGCCGCGTTCCGGGTTCGGGTTCCGGGTTCGGGTTCCGGGTTCGGGTTCCGGGTTCGGGTTCCGGGTTCGGGTGTGGGTTCGGGTGTGGGGCGGACGCCCTCGGTTGATGCCGGGGGCGGCCGCCTTTTTGTGTGCGGGTGGTCAGTTGCCGTGGGCGAGGGGGATGAGTGCGTGGCCCTGGGCGGGGATCCGGGGGTTGTGCTGGGGGGTGAGGCCGAAGGTGGTGAAGGCGGTGCGTTGTGGGAGGGGGTAGGGGTCGGTGCCGGTGAGGTTGTTGAGGATGGTGGCGCTGCGCCAGGCGGCGAGTCCGAGGTCGGGGGCGCCGACGCCGTGGGTGTGGCGTTCGGCGTTCTGTACGTAGACGTGTCCGGTCACGGTGGGGTCGAGGACCAGGCGGTACTGGTCGTCGATGCGGGGGCGGTGGGAGGCGTCGCGGCGCAGGTAGGGGCCGAGGCTGTCGAGGAGGCCGTCGAGGGGGCGTTCGCGGTAGCCGGTGGCGAGGATGACGGCGTCGGTGGTGAGGCGGGTGCGGGTGGCCTGCTGGGTGTGTTCGAGGTGGAGTTCGACGCGGGTGGTGGCGACGCGGCCTGCGGTGCGTACGGAGACTCCGGGGGTGAGGGTGGCGTCGGGCCAGCCGCCGTGGAGGGTGCGTCGGTAGAGCTCGTCGTGGATGGCGGCGATGGTGTCGGCGTCGATGCCTTTGTGGAGCTGCCATTGGCGGGGGACGAGTTCGTCGCGGGCTGATTCGGGGAGTGCGTGGAAGTAGCGGCTGTAGTCGGGGGTGAAGTGTTCGAGGCCGAGTTTGGAGTACTCCATGGGGGCGAAGGCTTCGGTGCGGGCGAGCCAGTGGATCTTTTCGGCTCCGGTGGGGCGGGCGCGGAGGAGGTCGAGGAAGATCTCGGCGCCTGACTGTCCTGAGCCGATGACGGTGATGTGTTCGGCTTTGAGCAGGTGTTCGCGGTGCTGGAGGTATTCGGCGGAGTGGATGACGGGGACGGATTCGGCTTCGGCGAGGGGTTTGAGGGGTTCGGGGACGAAGGGTTCGGTGCCGATGCCGAGGGCGATGTGGCGGGTGTAGGCGCGGCCGAGTGCTTCGGCTTCGCCTTCGGTGTCGAGTTGGGTGAAGTCGACTTCGAAGAGGGTGCGGTCGGGGTTCCAGCGGACGGCGTCGACCTGGTGGCTGAAGTGGAGTCCGGGGAGTTGTTCGCTGACCCAGCGGCAGTAGGCGTCGTATTCGGCGCGTTGGATGTGGAAGCGCTCGGCGAAGTAGAAGGGGAAGAGCCGGTCGCGGGTGCGTAGGTAGTTGAGGAAGGTCCAGGGGCTTGCGGGGTCGGCGAGGGTGACGAGGTCGGCGAGGAAGGGGACTTGGAGGCTGGCGCCGTCGAGGAGGAGTCCGGGGTGCCAGTGGAAGGCGCGGCGTTGTTCGTAGAAGGTCGCGGCGAGGGGGCGGGGGTTTCCGGGGGCGGTGGGGATGCCGTGGGCGAGGGCGGCGAGGGAGAGGTTGAAGGGGCCGATGCCGACGCCGACGAGGTCGTGCGGCTGGTCGGGGTCGAGGGCGGGCCGGTCGGTCATCGGGGGGTGTCGCCTTCTGTGCGGGGGGTCGTGGGGTTGGTCACCGTGTGGGGGGTGGGGTTGTGGGGGTGGGTGAGGTCGGTGGTGACGTTGTTGACGAGGTCGAGGAGTGCGTGGAGGTCTTCGGGGGTGGTGTGGGGGTTGAGGAGGGTGGCTTTGAGCCAGAGCCGGCCGCCGGTGTGGGCGCGGCCGAGGACGGCGTGGCCGCGGTTGAGGAGGGTGCGGCGGATGGTGGCGACGGTGAGGTCGTCGGCGTCGGTGGGGCGGAAGAGGACGGTGCTGATGGTGGGGTGGTCGTAGAGGTCGAGGGTGGGGGTTTTGGTGATGAGGTCGGCGAGTTGGTGGGCTGCGGCGAGGGTGCGGTCGATGAGGTCGGCGAGTCCGGTGCGGCCGAGGGCCTGGAGGGTGACGGCGATCTTGAGGGCGTCGGGGCGTCGGGTGGTGCGGAGGGAGCGGCCGAGGAGGTCGGGGAGGCCGGCTTCGGTGTCGTCGTCGGCGTTGAGGTAGGGGGCGTGGTGCTGGAGGGGGGTGAGGTGGTGGTGGTCGGGGACGGCGAGGATGCCTGCGGATGCGGGTTGCCAGCCGAGTTTGTGCAGGTCGAGGGTGACGCTTTGGGCGCGGTCGAGGCCGTGGACGCGGTTTTTGTGGGTGGGGCTGAAGAGGAGTGGGCCGCCGTATGCGGCGTCGATGTGGAGTTCGGCGCCGTGGGTGGTGCAGAGGTCGGCGATGTCGTCGAGGGGGTCGATTTCGCCGGTGTCGGTGGTGCCTGCGGTGGCGACGACGAGGAGGGGGCGGTGGAGTTGGGTGAGGGCGGTGTCGAGGGCGGCGAGGTCCATGACGCCGGTGGGGGCGGGGATGATGACGGGTTCGGGGAGGCCGAGGAGCCAGGTGGCGCGGGTGATGCTGTGGTGGGCGTTGGCGGCGCAGATGGTCTGGACGGGGCCGTGGCGTTCGCGGGCGAGGAGGAGGGCGAGTTGGTTGGCTTCGGTGCCGCCGGTGGTGATGACGGCGTCGGGTGAGCCGGTGTGGGGGTAGATCTCGTGGGCGAGTGCGGTGGTGAGGTCGGCTTCGAGGGCGGAGGCGGCGGGGGCCTGGTCCCAGGAGTCCATGGAGGGGTTGAGGGCGCTGGCGGCGAGGTCGGCCGCTGCGGCGAGGGCGAGGGGTGGGGTGTGGAGGTGGGCGGCGCAGTGGGGGTGTGCGGGGTCTGCGGCGCCTTCGGTGAGGGCGGTGATGAGGGTGCGCAGTGCGTGGTGGGGGCCGGTGCCGTGGTCGGGGATGAGGGGGTGGGTGGCGGTGCGGGTCCGGGGGGTGACGGTGTCGGGTCCGCCTGCGGGGAGGGGACCGTTTCTGCGGGTGGCGCCGTCGTGGAGGGCGGTGAGGACGGTGTCGAGGAGGGGGCGCAGTGCGGCGGGGCCTGCGGTGCCTCCGGCGAGCGGTGGGGTGGGCATGGGCGGGTGGTCCTTCGGGTACGCGGGGGTGGACTTGCCAGCTTGTACGGGATTTGTGGTGGCGCGGCCGAAGAGCCCAACGATCTGAACTCGAAAGGGGTACTGGCCATGGGTGTGGGCCCGTTGCCGGTGGTTCAGGTGGTATGGGTGTGCGGTTTTGGGATGGGTGTGCGTGTGGGTGGTGTGGAGGCGTGTGTGCCGTTGGTGTCGGGCATGGGTGTGCCCGGGGCCCCTCGGTGCTGAGGGATCCCGGGCACGGGTGACGCGGGTGGTGCGGGTGGTGCGGGTGGTGCCGGTGGTGCGGGTTCCGGCGGGCGGTGCCGGTGGTGTGTGGTCGGCCGGATGCGGTCAGTGGGCGTTGCGTACGGCGAGCGCGCGGCGCAGGTCGTCGAGCTGGTCGGTCAGTTTGCGGCGGAGGGCGGGGGTGAGGGCCTGGTCCTCCAGGGCGTGGGTGCCGAGGTCGAGGTTGTGGGTGTCGACGGCGTACGCGGGGAAGGCGTAGCGTCCGGCGGCTTCGGCGATGGCGGGTCCGCGGCGGGCTGCGAGTGCGGTCGCTTCGGGGTAGTAGCGGGCGACGTATTCCTGTACGAGGTCGGCCTGTTCGGGTTGCCAGAAGCCCTGGGCGGTGGCGGTGAAGAGGTAGTTGGACAGGCTGTCGTCGGTGAACAGGGCGTGCCAGGCGGCGGCTTTGGTCTCGGGGTTGGGCAGGGCGGCGCGGCAGCGGGCGGCGCCTTCGCGGCCGGTGGCGCTGGGGTCGTGGGCGAGTTCGGCGGCGATGGTGGCTTCGTCGGTGGCGCCGAGGACGGCGAGGCGGGTGAGGATGCGCCAGCGGAGTTCGGGGTCGAGTTCGGGGCCGCCGTGGACGGTGCCGTTGGTGAGCCAGTCCTGGATGGTGTCGGGCTGGGTGGCGGCGTCGATGAAGTGGCGTACGGCGATGAGGCGGAGGCCGGGGTCGGTGCCGTCCTCGGTGCGGCGGATGAGGTCGCGGCAGAGGGCGGTGAGGGTGGCGAGGGCGGCCGGCCGGTCGGTGGGGGTGAGGTAGCAGGGGGCGATGTGGGTGGCGGCGAAGCCGAGGACGCCCTGGACGAGGGCGAGGTCGGTTTCGTACGGGAGGTGGGTGCGGGCGGTGGTGAGGTAGGTGGTGGGGTCGAGGTCGCCGTCGCGGACCATGTCGCGGGCGGTGTTCCAGATGACGGCGCGGGTGAGGGCGTCGGGGATGCCGGAGAGGCCGGTGAGGGCGGCGTCCCAGGAGGTGCTGTCGAGGCGGATCTTGGCGTAGGTGAGGTCGCCGTCGTTGAGGACGATGAGGTCGGGGCGGCTGCCGGGGAAGGTGGTGGCGGGGTCGGTGGGGATGTCGAGTTCGAAGCGGTCGCGCGGGGTGAGGTGGCCGGGGCCGCCGCGGGTGTCGAGGGTGCGGTCGTAGGTGCCGACGGTGATGCGGTGGGGGCGGCTGCCGTCGCGGTCGATGGTGAGGGACCAGGTGTTGTCGGTCTCGGTCACGTCGGCGGTGAGGGTGTCGGTGCCGGTGGTGCGCAGCCATTGTGCGGCCCAGGCGTGGACGTCGCGGTCGGTGGCGGAGGCGAGGTTGTCGATGAAGTCGGCGAGGGTGGCGTTGGCGAACTTGTGCCGGGCGAAGTGGGTGTTGATGCCGGCGAGGAAGTCCTTCTCGCCGAGCCAGGCGACGAGTTGGCGGAGTGCGGAGGCGCCCTTGGCGTAGCTGATGCCGTCGAAGTTGAGAAGTGCGGAGGCGGTGTCGGGGACGGCCTCGGGGTCGGGGGCGACGGGGTGGGTGGAGGGGCGCTGGTCGGCGTCGTATCCCCAGCCCTTGCGTGCGACGCCGAAGTCGACCCAGGTGTCGGTGAAGCGGGTGGCTTCGGTGAGGGTCTGGTAGCCCATGTATTCGGCGAAGGACTCGTTGAGCCAGATGTCGTCCCACCAGGAGAGGGTGACGAGGTCGCCGAACCACATGTGGGCCATCTCGTGGGCGATGATCATGGCGCGGGTCTGGCGTTCGGTGTCGGTGACGGCCGAGCGGTAGATGAATTCGTCGCGGAAGGTGACGAGGCCGGGGTTCTCCATGGCTCCCGAGTTGAATTCGGGGACGAAGGCCTGGTCGTAGGAGTCGAAGGGGTAGGGCTCGTCGAACTTCTCGTGGTACCGGTCGTAGCAGGCGCGGGTGATGTCGAGGATCTCGTCGGCGTCGGTGTCGAGGTGTTCGGCCAGGGAGCGGCGGCAGTGGATGCCGAAGGGCAGTCCGGCGTGTTCGGTGGTGATGGAGTGCCAGGGGCCCGCCGCGACGGCGACGAGGTAGGTGGAGATGAGGGGGGTGGGGGCGATGGTCCAGCGGCCCTGGCCCGTGCGCTCGGCGATGCCGTTTCCGAGGACGGTCCAGGTGGTGGGGGCGGTGACGTCGATCTGGAAGACGGACTTGAGGTCGGGCTGGTCGAACGCGGCGAAGACGCGCTGGACGTCTTCCATGAAGAGCTGGGTGTAGACGTATGTCTCGCCGTCGGTGGGGTCGGTGAAGCGGTGCATGCCTTCGCCGGTGCGGGAGTAGTACATGGCGGCGTCGACGTGGAGTTCGTGGGGGCCCGCGGTGAGGGCGGTGAGGGGGTAGCGGTTCTCGGTGAGGAGGCTGGGGTCGAGGGGTTGTCCGTCGAGGCTGAGCGAGCGCAGGACGGCGGGCTTGACCTCTACGAAGGTGTCTCCGGCCGTGTGGGCGGTGAAGTGGATGACGGTGCGGGAGTCGAAGGTCTCCTCGCCTGCGGTGAGATCGAGATCGATCGTGTACCGGTGTACGTCGAGGTTCTGGGCTCGGGTCTGCGCTTCGTCGCGCGTCAGTACGGACATGGATCCATGCTGCCGTACGAGGTCGGGGCCGTGCAGGCGGGTTCTCCGGCAGGGATACGGGAGGGGCTGCGGGAGAGCCGCGGGAACGGGCCGGGCCCATCGGGCGGCGGGAGAGCCGCGGGAACGGGCCGGGCCCGTCCGGCGGCGGGCGGGGGCGGGGGGCGGTCGGGCGGCGTGGGGTGGCTGGCCGGGCCCGGGTGGGGCAGGCGGTCGGCGGCGTGGGGTGGGCGGCCGGGCCCGGGTGGGGTCAGGTCAGGTGCCGGTGGGGTCGGGTCAGGTGCCGGTGGGGTCAGGTCACGTGCCGGTGGGGTCGGGTCAGGTGCCGGCGCTGTCGGCGCCGCCGGCCGCTCCGCACCCGGGGGCCGGGGCGGGCCCGGTGGCGTGTTCCGATGCGTCCGCGATGCGTTCGTGGTGGCGGATGACTTCGGCGACGACGAAGTTCAGCAGTTTCTCCGCGAAGGCCGGGTCGAGTCTGGCGTTCTCCGCGAGCTGTCGCAGGCGGGCGATCTGCCGGGCTTCGCGGTCCGGGTCGGCGGGCGGGAGCTTGTGCTCGGCTTTGAGGTGACCGACCTGTTGGGTGCACTTGAAGCGCTCGGCGAGCATGTGGATGACAGCGGCGTCGATGTTGTCGATGCTGTCGCGCAGCCGCTTCAGTTCCGTGCGTACGGACTCGTCGATGTTGCTCTTGGTCATGGTCGTCGAGCTTAGAGGCTGTCCACATGGGGAGCGGTCCGAGGGCTTCGGGTCTCAGGTGCTGATCGTGGGCGGATTCTCCGGGTCGGGGACCTGGTCGCTCCAGCCGCCGGGGACGTTGCGGCCCTGTTGTTCGCGGAAGCGGACGGGGGCGGTGCCGACGCGGCGGGCGAAGAGCCGGGAGAAGTAGGCGGGGTCGTCGTAGCCGACGCGGCGGGCCACCGCGGCGACCGGCAGTTCGGTGGCGGCGAGGAGCTCCTTGGCGTGGCCCAGCCGGATGCCGAGCAGGTAGTCCTTGGGGCTGCAGCCCGCGCCGCGTCGTACGGCGGTGCGCAGTTCGGCGGGGGTCATGCCGTGGCGGGCCGCGTGTTCGGCGACGGAGAGCGGCTGGAACGCGTCGCGTGCCAGGGCCTGGAGTACGGGGTCGCCGTCGGGTCCGATGTCGGCGCGGGCGCGGCGCAGGGAGACGAGGAGTTCGTGGACGGCGGCGCCGGTCTCGACTTCGAGGAGGGGGTTGCCCCTGCGGGCGGCGCGGACCATGCGGCCGATGGCGGCGCGTGGGCCGGCGGTGTCGGAGAGGGGGACGAGGGGGCGGTCGGGTTCGATGTAGCCCAGTTCGGTGTAGGTGCCGGTGGCGGGCCCGGTGAAGTCGACGAAGCTCTCGTCCCAGCCGGTGTCCGGGTCGGCGCCGTAGTGGTGGGGGGTGCCGGGGGTCAGCCAGATCAGGGTGGGGCCGGTGACGGGTGTGCGGCGGCCGTCGGGGCCGCTGAACCAGCCGCTGCCGGAGTTGATGATCACGGCTACGTGGTGGTCGAGGGTGCGGGGGCCGACGGTGGGCAGGGCGCCGTGCTGGAGGCCGACCCCGAGGCAGACGAGGCCCAGGCGGTGGTGGAGCGGGCTGGGAGTGAAGAAGCGCATCCAGGTGTGGTACATCGGCCTGCCTTCCTCCCGGGCTCTGTGGTGCATCTCGTTGTGTCCAAACAGCAGTGATCTTTGTCCATGGACCGGGTCGGCGCCAGAGGGTGAAGCTGGGCGCACTATTTCACCCGGGGTGACCCGCGGCGCACAGGAGAGTACGAGCACGATGGCTGACTTCACCGTGGGGGACGACCACTTCCGGCTCGACGGGAAGCCCGTACGGCTGCTGTCGGGGGCTCTGCACTACTTCCGGGTGCATGAGGAGCAGTGGGATCACCGGCTGGCGATGCTGCGGGCCATGGGGCTGAACTGTGTCGAGACGTATGTGCCGTGGAATCTGCATGAGCCGCGTCCGGGCCGGTTCCGGGATGTGGCGGCGCTGGGGCGGTTCCTGGACGCGGCGGAGCGGGCCGGGCTGCTGGCGATCGTGCGGCCGGGTCCGTACATCTGTGCCGAGTGGGAGAACGGTGGCCTGCCGGTCTGGGTGACGGGGCGGTTCGGCCGACGGGTGCGGACGCGGGACGCGGAGTATCTGGCGTCGGTGGAGCGGTGGTTCCGGGAGCTGCTGCCGCAGGTGGTGGCACGGCAGATCACCCGGGGCGGCCCGGTGATCATGGTGCAGGTGGAGAACGAGTACGGGAGCTATGGCACCGACTCGGTGTATCTGGAGTGGCTGGCGGGGCTACTGCGGCAGTGCGGGGTGACGGTGCCGCTGTTCACGTCGGACGGGCCGGAGGATCACATGCTGACGGGCGGCTCGGTGCCCGGTCTGCCGGCGACGGCGAATTTCGGTTCGGAGGCGCGTGCGGGGTTCGAGGTGCTGCGCCGCCATCAGCCGAAGGGGCCGCTGATGTGCATGGAGTTCTGGTGCGGCTGGTTCGAGCACTGGGGTGCGGGGTCCGTCGTACGGGATCCGGCGCAGGCGGCGGACGCGCTGCGGGAGATCCTGGAGTGCGGGGCGTCGGTGAACATCTACATGGCGCACGGTGGGACGAACTTCGCGGGCTGGGCGGGGGCGAATCGTTCCGGTCCGCTGCAGGACCAGGAGCTGCAGCCGACGGTGACGTCGTACGACTATGACGCGCCGGTCGATGAATACGGGCGGCCGACGGAGAAGTTCTGGCTGTTCCGGAAGGTGCTGGCGCAGTACGCGGACGGTCCGCTTCCGGAGCTGCCGCCGGAGCCGGACGGGCTGCGGGGCCGGGTGCGGGCGGCGTTGACGGAGTGGGCGCCGCTGGGGGACGTGCTGGAGGCGCTGGGTGATCCGGAGACGGCGGAGCTGGGTGCCGCGCCGACGTTCGAGGAGTTGGGGGTGGATCGTGGGCTGGTCCGCTACCGGGTCGGTGTGCCGGGTCCGCGCGAGCCGTACGCGCTGGGGGTCTCGGGTCTCCGGGACCGGGCGGTGGTGTACGTGGACGGGGTCCGGGCCGGGGTGCTGACCGAGGAGCGGGGCACGCTGGACGAGCCGGTGGCGGGTCCCGCGGAGGTCGAGCTGTGGGTGGAGTCGCTGGGCCGGGTCAACTACGGGCCGCGGCTGGGTGAGCCGAAGGGCATCACGGGCGGGGTGCTGCACGAGCGGCAGTATCTGCACGGGGTACGGGCCCGGGGACTGCGGCTGGACGCCTTCGAGTCGGCGGAGGCGGTGGCGGCGGTGCCGTTCACGACGGTGCCGTTCGCAGCGGAGCCGACGGAGCCGACCGGTCCGACCGGGCTGTTCCGGGGGACGTTCGAGGTCGCGGATGTCGTCGCCGTCGGTCATGCCGGGCTGGAACTGCCGGGCTGGACGCGCGGCTTCGTCTGGGTGAACGGCTTCTGCCTGGGCCGGTACTGGTCCGCGGGTCCGCAGGAGACGCTGTACGTACCGGGTCCGGTGCTCCGCACGGGCGCCAACGAGGTGTGGGTGCTGGAGCTGGAGGGTGCGGGCGGGCCGTTCGTGGAGCTGGGCCCGGGGGTGCCCGTCCGGACGGGCACCCCCGGGGTGGTTCAGCCGTGATCACGCACCGGGGTCAGAGTGTGGCGGCCGCGGAGGCGATGGCGGAGGCGAAGGTCGAGACCTCGGTGTAGACGCCGGGGTAGCCGGCCTGTGCGCAGCCCTGGCCCCAGCTGACGATGCCGACCTGGATCCAGGCGCCGGCGTTGTCCTTGCGGAACATCGGGCCGCCGGAGTCGCCCTGGCAGGTGTCGACGCCGCCGGTGTCGATGAGGCCGGCGCACAGTTCCTCACCGGGGACGAGGTCGCTGCCGTACGCGTCCTGGCAGTCGGCGTCGGAGACGTAGGGCACGCTCGCCTTGAGCAGGTAGCGCTGCTGGGCGCCGCCCTCGGTGGCGGCACCCCAGCCGGCGATGGTGAAGTCGCCCTGGTTGTACGCGGTGCTGGTGGCGATCTTCAGCGTCGGCTGGTCGATCGGCTTGGCGAGCTTGATCAGCGCCCAGTCCTTGCCCTTGCCGTTGTAGCCGGGGGCCTGGAGGACCTTGGTGGACTTGACCTTGACGGCGCTGGAGGACTGGAGGTCGACGACTCCGGCGGTGGCGGTGATCGAGGTGTTGTTGCCCGATCCGTCCACGCAGTGGGCGGCGGTGAGGACGATGTCCTTGGCGTAGAGCGCGCCGCCGCAGCCCATGGAGAGCCGGACCATGAAGGGGAACTCGCCCTGGGCCGCCCGGGTTCCGCCGACGACGGGGTTGGGGGCGGCGGAGGCGCCGGAGGGCTGGAGGCTGACGGTCGCGAGGGCCACGGCGGCTATGACGGAACATCTTTTCAGCGCGCGCAGAAGCTGCTTCAACGGACTGCCTTCTTTCGTGGGGGGTGCTGAGGGGGGTTGCTGTGAGGGTCGTACGGCGGTTGTTGTGGGACATCGCCGTACGGGTGCTGCTGTGGGGGTGCGTGCTCCGGCCGGAGGGCCGCCATCCAGCATTTTCGGCATGACCCCGACAAGAGTGATCCGATTATCGGGATCTAATCACCACTGCCACAAGGCACACTTTCCGGCCAAGATCATCGGGGCGCCGCCCACCCCTGCGCCCCCCGCCCCCGCCCAGGTCCCCGCGTCCGCCTCAGCGTCCGTCCCTGCGTCCGTCCCTGCGTCCATCCCTCCGGCCGCCTGTCCCCGCGCGCCCCGTACACCCCCGTCCGTCCGTACGCGGTCGGCATACAGTGGAGGTCCGTTGAACGTCACGGAGGGGGGTTCTGACGTGGCGAACGGCAGTCCGGTCGTCCATGGGTTTCCGCACCTCGACGCCGTCCGGTCCGCGATCACTTCGCTGTACCGGCGCGTCTCGTACGACGGTGTGCACGCCTACGCCACCAGCCTGGTGCCCTCCGACGCCGCTTTCCCGGACCTGGACGACCTGCATCTGGGTGCCCAGCGGGTGGCGCGGGCGCTGGTCCGGCATCTGCGTCTCCCGGAGGCCCGCATGATCGTCGGCTTCCGGCGCATGGAACACGCGGCAAGCGTCGAACTCGCCGCCGGACCCGAGTACTTCATCGAACTCAATGACCGGTTCCGTACGCATCGCAGGGACATCGGGGCCGCGCTCTCGCACGAGATCACCCATGTACTGCTGCACCGGCTCGGCCTGGAGCTGCCCGGCACCCGCGACAACGAGATCCTCACCGACACCGTGACGACGTACCTCGGCGCGGGCTGGCTGCTGCTCGACGCCTTCCGCGAGGACGCCATGTCCAGCCAGAAGCTCGGCTACCTCACCCCGGAGGAGTTCGGGTACGTCCTGGCCAAGCGGGCGCTGGCGTTCGACGAGGACCCCTCACCGTGGTTCACCAGCCCGCAGGCGTACTCCGCGTACACCCGGGGGCGGGCGCTGGCCCTGCGCGATCTGCGGCAGCCTCCGCTGGCGGCGGCCGGGTGGGCGGGCCGCAGGCGCTACACCAAGGACCGGCGGTACGCCGCGGACCACCCGGGCGCCGCCACGGACCCCGGTGTCCCGTACACCTTCGAGGGGGGCGGCGGCGAAGCCCTGCGGGTCTCCTTCCCCTGCCCCGGCTGCCACCAGCGCATCCGGGTCCCGGTCCGCGGCCGGGTACGGGCCAGGTGCGGGCTGTGCCGCACGGTCCTGGAGTGCGACACCTGAGGCGGACGCCGCGGGCCGGGCGCCGGCGCGGCCACCGTAGGGTCGAAGCATGACGGAAGAGCCTATCGGGGACGAACAGAGCCTGTTCGAAGCCTTGTACGTGAGTGAGGACGCCGTCGTACGGGCGCTGCGCGCGGGAGCCGGGGCCGATTCCCGCGACACGGACGGCACGACGGCGCTGTACCTCGCGTCGGTGCAGGACCTGCCGGGAGCGGTACGGCTCCTGCTCGCGGCCGGGGCCGACCCGGACCGGCCGAGCGGCCCCGAAGCGGGCGATCTCCCGCTGTGCGGGGCCGCGTGCGGCGGGCACACCGAGGTGGTGGCGGCCCTGCTGTCCGCCGGGGCACGGCCGGATCTGGCCGAGCAGTTCGGGTTCACGGCGCTGCGCTGGGCGGTGGGGCTCGGCCACGCGCCGATCGTGGAGCTGCTGCTCGCCCATGGCGCCGACCCCCATCTGCCCGGCCCGGAGGGCGAACCCCCGCTGGTGCTCGCGGCCCGGCGCGGATCGGTCCGGACGGTGCGGGCGCTGCTGGAGCACGGGGCGGGGACCTGGGCGGGGGCGGTGGAGTGGGCGCTGACCCAGGCGCGGCGGATGCTCGGCGTGGACGTGGAGCAGCAGTTGCTGCGGGGGCTGGAGGAGGCGCACGGCTCCGGGTTCGACGCGCTGACCCGCCGTGACCTCGTGAACGGCGAGGAGACGTTGACGGTGGAACTGCTGCGCGACGGGGTGCCGTTCGCGGGGGCGGACTGCCAGACGGGGCACGAGGAGATCGCGGCGCTGCTGAACGCCGCGAAGTGAGGGGGACGGGGCCGGGTGCGGGCACGCCCCCGGGGCCGGCCACCGGCACCGGGCACTCCGGATGCTCAGCCACCGGCCACCGGCAGCTCTGCCCACCGGCCACCCGCCACCGCCACCGGCACCGGCACCGGCTGTTCCGCCACCACCACCGGCACCGGCACCGGGCGCTCCGGGTTCGCAGGCCTCATCGTGCCCCGTAGACCGGCGCGGCCGGCTCCGCTTCGGCCAGCAGGCGGCGGGCCGCGGCGCCCGCCTCGGCCGGGGACCAGCGTGCGCCCCGGTCCGCGGTGGGCCCCGGGCGCCAGCCCTCCATGACGGTGATCCGGCCCGCCTCGGCCTCGAAGACGCGTCCGGTGACCCCGGCGCTCGCGGCCGAGCCGAGCCACACCACCAGCGGCGACACGTTCTCGGGGGCCATCGCGTCGAAGGCCCCCGGCTCCGGTGCCGCCATCGTCGCGGCGAAGGTCTGCTCGGTCATCCGGGTCCGGGCCGCCGGGGCAAGGGCGTTGACCTGGACTCCGTACCGTCCCAGTTCCTCGGCCGCGACCAGGGTGAGGCCGAGGATCCCGGCCTTCGCGGCGGTGTAGTTGCCCTGCCCGACACTGCCGAGCAGGCCCGCGCCCGAGCTGGTGTTGATGACCCGGGCCACGGGGGTGCGGCCGTTCCTGGACTCGGCCCGCCAGTGGGCCGCCGCGTGTTTCAGGGGCAGGAAGTGGCCCTTGAGGTGGACCCGCAGCACCGCGTCCCAGTCGTCCTCGTCGAGGTTGACCAGCATCCGGTCCCGCAGGAAGCCCGCGTTGTTCACCAGGGTGTCGAGCCGGCCGAACGCCTCCAGGGCCGTGGTGACCAGCGAGGACGCGCCCGCGGTCGTGGCGATGTCGCCCCGGTGGGCGACGGCCTCACCGCCCGCCGCCACGATCTCGTCGACGACCTCCCGGGCGGGTCCGGCGCCGCCCCCGTGCCCGGACGCCCCGTCGGCTCCGCCGTCCACTCCCTCTCCGTCCGCTCCCCCGTCGCCCGCGAGTCCGACGCCGAGGTCGTTGACGACGACCTTGGCCCCTTCGGCGGCGAAGGCCAGGGCGTGGGCCCGGCCCAGTCCCCGCCCGGCGCCCGTCACGGCGACGACGCGGCCCGCGCAGAGTCCGGCACTGCTGGTGGTCATCTCGGCTCCCCTGGTTGGCGATGCGGTGGCAGGCTGCTACCTTCCACCTAACAAATGTTTGGTGGAAAGGTAGCTGATCCGCTCATGGGTGTCTCCACCTCACGGCCCGCCGAGGGCGTCCTCACCGTCACCGTCGACTTCCCGCCCGTCAACGCCCTGCCCGTGCGGGGCTGGTACGACCTGGCCGACGCACTGCGCGCGGCCGGCCGCGACCCCGGGGTCCGCTGCGTGGTGCTGACCGCGGCGGGGCGCGGCTTCAACGCGGGTGTCGACATCAAGGAGATCCAGCGCGACCCCGGTCAGGACGCCCTGATCGGCGCCAACCGCGGCTGCTTCGAGGCGTTCGCGGCGGTGTACGAGTGCGAGGTGCCGGTCGTCGCCGCCGTGCACGGCTTCTGCCTCGGCGGCGGCATCGGGCTCGTCGGCAACGCCGACGCGATCGTGGCGAGCGAGGACGCCACCTTCGGGCTGCCGGAGCTGGACCGCGGCGCGCTCGGTGCGGCCACCCATCTCGCGCGGCTGGTTCCCCAGCATCTGATGCGGACGCTGTACTACACCTCACGCACCGTCACGGCGGCCGAACTGCACGCCCACGGCTCGGTCTGGCGGGTCGTCCCGCGCGACGGGCTGGACGCGGCTGCCCTGGAACTGGCCGGCGAGATCGCCCGCAAGGACGGGCATCTCCTGCGGCTCGCCAAGGCCGCCATCAACGGCATCGATCCCGTGGACGTACGCCGCAGCTACCGCTTCGAGCAGGGCTTCACCTTCGAGGCCGGACTCAGCGGCAGCGCCGGCCGCGTCCGCGACACCTTCGGCAAGGAGGCACGACCGTGACCGACAAGACGATGACGCCCGAGGATGTCGTCGCCCGGCTCCGCAGCGGGATGACGATCGGCATCGGCGGCTGGGGGTCGCGCCGCAAGCCGATGGCGCTCGTGCGCGCCCTGCTCCGGTCCCCGGTCACCGATCTCACCGTGATCTCCTACGGCGGCCCCGATGTCGGCCTGCTGGCCGCCGCGGGCCGGATCCGCACCCTGGTCGCCGCGTTCGTCACGCTCGACTCGATCCCTCTCGAACCGCACTTCCGCGCGGCCCGGCAGCAAGGGGCGTTCGAGCTGCGGGAGATCGACGAGGCGATGTTCATGTGGGGTCTGCACGCCGCCGCGAACCGGCTGCCGTTCCTGCCGGTGCGGGCGGGGCTGGGATCCGATGTGATGCGGGTCAACCCCGGTCTGCGTACGGTGACTTCGCCGTACGAGGACGGCGAGGAGTTCGTCGCGATGCCGGCCCTGCGGATGGACGCGGCCCTGGTCCACGTCAACCGGGCGGACCGGCTCGGCAACGGCCAGTACCTGGGCCCCGATCCGTACTTCGACGACCTGTTCTGCGAGGCCGCCGACACCGCGTACCTCTCCTGCGAACGGCTCGTCGGGACCGCCGAGCTGACCGAGGGGGCCGCTCCGCAGACCCTCCTGGTCAAACGGCACTCCGTCACCGGTGTCGTCGAGACGCCGAACGGGGCGCACTTCACCTCCTGTGTGCCCGACCACCCCCGCGACGAGGCGTTCCAGAAGGCGTACGCCGCGGCCGCCGCCGACCCCGGGGCCTGGGCCGCGTTCAGCGAACGCTTCCTGCCCGCGCGGGGCGACGAGAAGAGCTACCAGAGCGCCGTCCGGACCTGGCACGAGGAGCAGATGTGAGCACCGAAGCCGCCGCGGGAACCGTCACCCGGGCCGAGTACTGCGTGATCGCGTGCGCCGAGGCCTGGCGCGGCGACGGTGAGGTGCTCGCCAGTCCGATGGGCCTGATCCCGTCCCTGGGGGCCCGTCTCGCCAAGCGCACCTTCTCCCCCGATCTGCTGCTCACCGACGGCGAGGCGATGATCGTCGGGCTCGACGGCACTCCGGAGGGCTGGCTGCCCTACCGTCAGCATCTGGCCATGGTCACCGGCGGCAAGCGGCACGTGATGATGGGCGCGAGCCAGATCGACCGTTTCGGCAACCAGAACATCTCCTGCGTGGGCGACTGGGAGCGGCCCGCCCGCCAGTTGCTCGGAGTACGCGGCGCACCGGTCAACACCCTGAACAATCCGGTCAGTTACTGGATTCCGCGGCATTCCCTCCGGGTGTTCGTCGAGCGGGTCGACATGGTCTGCGGAGTGGGGTACGACCGGGCCGCGGCGGCGGGTCCGTCCGCGACGCGCTTCCACCGCATCCCGCGGGTCGTCAGTGATCTCGGGGTCTTCGACTTCGCGACCCCGGACCGTTCCATGCGGCTCGCCTCGGTGCACCCGGGTGTCACCGCCGGGCAGGTCCGCGAGGCAACCGGTTTCGCGCTGACGGTCGCGGACGACGTCCCCCTCACCCGTGAGCCGACCGCCGGGGAGCTCCGTCTGATCCGTGAGGTCATCGACCCCGCGGGCGCCCGTGAGCGCGAGGTGCGGTCCTGATGCGCACGGCCCTCACCGAACTCGTCGGTGTCCGGTATCCGATCGTGCAGACCGGCATGGGCTGGGTCGCCGGTCCCCGGCTGGTCACCGCCACCGCGCGGGCGGGCGCGCTCGGGATCCTGGCCTCCGCGACGATGACGACGGACCAGCTGCGCGCGGCGGTCCGGGAGGTCAGGTCCCGTACCGACGCGCCGTTCGGCGTGAATCTACGGGCGGACGCGGGGGACGCCCGCGAGCGGGTACGGATCATCATCGACGAGGGGGTCCGGGTGGCGTCGTTCGCGCTGGCCCCGTCGAGGGAGCTGATCGCCGAGCTGAAGGACGCGGGGGTGGTGGTCGTCCCGTCGATCGGGGCCCGGCGCCATGCGGAGAAGGTCGCGGCGTGGGGTGCGGACGCGGTGATCGTGCAGGGCGGCGAGGGCGGGGGGCACACCGGGGAGGTGGCGACGACGGTCCTGCTGCCCCAGGTCGTCGACGCGGTGGACATCCCGGTGGTCGCGGCGGGCGGCTTCCACGACGGCCGGGGGCTGGTCGCGGCGCTGGCGTACGGGGCGGCGGGCATCGCGATGGGGACCCGGTTCCTGCTGACGTCGGACTCGACCGTCCCGGACGCGGTGAAGGCGCGTTATGTGGCCGCGGGTGTCAAGGACATCACGGTCACCACGGCGGTGGACGGGCTCCCGCACCGGATGCTGCGTACGGACATGGTGGCCGCCCTGGAGCGGGCGGGGCGGGTACGGGCGCTGGCGCAGGCGGTGCGCCGGGCGTCGGGCTTCCGGCGGATCTCCGGGCTGAGCTGGCCCCGGATGCTGCGCGAGGGGCTGGCGGCGAAGCACGGGAAGGATCTGACCTGGAGCCAGATGCTGCTGGCCGCGAACACGCCGATGCTGCTGAAGGCGTCCATGGTGGACGGCCGCACCGACCTCGGGATCATGGCCTCGGGCCAGGTGGCGGGCCTGATCGAGGACCTGCCGAGTGTCGCGGACCTGGTGGAACGGATCATGGGCGAGGCCCGGGAGGCCCGCGCGGCGCTGCCGTAGGGATACGGAGAGGGGCGGGGACGGGGCGGCAGCCCCGAAAGGTCTGCGCCCCGTCCCCGCCCCGTAGAGCTGCCGACTGCCGGCTAGGCGGCCCGGCGGCCGCGCGCGGGGGCACCGCTGCGGCCCGAACCGGTACGGCCGGTTCCGGCGCCACGGGACTCGCCGCCGGAACGCGCGCCACCGCTGCCGTTGCCTCCGCGTACGGAACCGGTCGCGCCACCGCGGGACTCGCCGCCGCCTCCCGCGCCCTGCGTGCCTCCGGCGCCGCCACCACCGCGGCGACCGCGGCCCCGGCTGCCCGAGCGGAAGCCGCCGCCGGTGCCCGAGCCCGCCGCCCCGCCCGACCGCGTGCGCGGCTTGGGCTGGGTGGGCTGGGGGACCTCGACGACGACCGCGACACCGGACGGCTCGCGCGCGCCGGTGATCCGGCTGAGCTCCTCGTCGCTCGACTTGATGCGGGTGGTGCGCGGGGCGATGCCCGCGTCCTGCATCAGCCGGGTCATCTCCCGCTTCTCCTCGGGCAGCACCAGCGTGACGACGCTGCCGGACTCCCCGGCGCGCGCCGTGCGCCCGCCGCGGTGGAGGTAGTCCTTGTGGTCGGTGGGCGGGTCCACGTTGACGACGAGGTCGAGGTCGTCGACGTGGATGCCGCGAGCCGCCACGTTGGTCGCGACGAGCGCGGTGACCTGGCCGTTCTTGAACTGGTCCAGGGTCCTGTTGCGCTGCGGCTGGGACCGGCCGCCGTGCAGGGCGGCTGCCCGTACACCGCTGGCGAGCAGCCGCTTGGCGAAGCGGTCGGCGGCGCGCTTGGTGTCGACGAACATGATCACCCGGCCCTCGCGGGCGGCGATCTTCGTGGCGACGGCCTTCTTGTCCGTCTCGTCCGCGACGTGGAGCACATGGTGCTCCATGGTGGTGACCGCGCCGGCGGACGGGTCGACGGAGTGCACGACCGGGTCGGTGAGGAACATCTTGACCAGCCGGTCGATGTTCTTGTCGAGGGTCGCGGAGAACAGCATCCGCTGTCCGTCCGGCTCGACCTGCTTGAGCAGCGCGACGACCTGCGGCATGAAGCCCATGTCGGCCATCTGGTCGGCCTCGTCGAGGACGGTGATGGCGACCTGGTCGAGGCGGCAGTCGCCGCGCTCGATGAGGTCCTTGAGCCGGCCGGGGGTGGCGACGAGGACCTCGGCGCCCCGGCGCAGTGTGCCGGACTGCTTGCTGATCGACATGCCGCCGACGACGGTGGCGAGCCGCAGGTTCACGGAGGTCGCGTACGGGGTGAGGGCGTCGGTGACCTGCTGGGCGAGTTCGCGGGTCGGGACGAGGACGAGTGCCAGCGGGGCACGGGGCTCGGAGCGGCGTCCGGCGGTGCGGGCGAGCAGGGCCAGGCCGAAGGCGAGCGTCTTGCCGGAGCCGGTGCGGCCGCGGCCGAGGATGTCCCGGCCGGCCAGCGAGTTCGGCAGGGTGGCGCCCTGGATGGGGAAGGGCTCGGTGACGCCCTGTGCGGTGAGGGTCTTCAGCAGCGCCGCCGGCATGTCCAGCTCGGCGAACGCCTCGACCGCGGGCAGCGCGGGGGTCATGGTCTCCGGCAGGGCGAACTCGCCCTGGGGCGGTGTGGCGCGGCGGCGGGCGGGTGCCTTGCCGGAGCCGCGGCCGGAACCGGAGCCCTTGGCGTTCGTCTGTGCCGGGGCCGGGCCTCGTCCCCTGGTCGGTCGGGTGCGGGCCGGTCGGTCCTGGCGTTCGAAGCGGGTCATACGGAATTGCCCTCCTGGGGGATTCCTGGGGTTACTGCGGGACTGCTGAGGACTGACTGGCGGACTGCTTGATGTGCGCCCCAGGATGCAGCACAAAGCAGGGTGTCCCCCGGACAGCACAAACCGGGGCCCGCACCTTCACGGTGCGGGCCCCGGTTGCGAGGTACGCGTCCGGCAATTAGGCCGGGACGATGTTCTCCGCCTGCGGGCCCTTCTGGCCCTGCGTGACGTCGAAGGAGACCTTCTGGCCCTCCTGGAGCTCACGGAAGCCCTGGGTGGCGATGTTGGAGTAGTGGGCGAAGACGTCGGCGCCGCCGCCGTCCTGCTCGATGAAGCCGAAGCCCTTTTCCGAGTTGAACCACTTCACGGTTCCAGTAGCCATGTCAATCTCCTAAAAGAGGTGCAGTGCCGGAAATTCGCACTTTACGAATTCCAAGTCGCCGCATTGAGCCCCACCCGGAGAAAGCCGGAAAACAATAAAGCGCCTGAGGAAGCATTCCCGTCAGGCGCACATAAAGTTCATGGGTACCAAAACTGCAACTGGACCACCGTAGCACGTCCTGTCGCCCGGCGGCGGATCACGTCCTGCCGCCGGGCGGGGAACGTCGCTGACCAGGAGGGGTCCGGGGCCGTTTCCGGGGGGTTTCCGGGGTGGTGTCCGGAGTGGGTCCGCGTGCTGCCCCCGGAACGTTGGACGCCCGTTGTCCCAAGGTTCCCCGGCTGTTTTCCCCTGGCTCCGGGACCGGTGTCAGAGCCGTTCGATGATGGTGACGTTCGCCTGGCCGCCGCCTTCGCACATCGTCTGGAGGCCGTAGCGGCCGCCGGTGCGTTCCAGTTCGTGGAGAAGGGTCGTCATCAGTTTGGCGCCGGTCGCGCCGAGCGGGTGCCCGAGGGCGATCGCCCCGCCGTTGACATTGACCTTCTCCGGGTCGGCGCCGGTCTCCTTCAGCCAGGCCAGGACGACCGGCGCGAAGGCCTCGTTGATCTCGACGAGGTCGATGTCGTCGAGGGTGAGGCCGGTCTTCTTCAGTGCGTGGGCGGTGGCCGGGATGGGGGCGGACAGCATCCGGATCGGGTCCTCGCCGCGCACGGAGAGATGGTGGATGCGGGCGCGCGGGGTGAGGCCGTGCTCGGCGACGGCCCGTTCGGAGGCGATCAGCAGGGCGGCGGCGGCGTCGGAGACCTGCGAGGAGCAGGCGGCGGTGATCGTGCCGCCGTCCACGACGGGCCTGAGCGCGGCCATCTTCTCCAGGGTGGTGTCGCGGCGCGGCCCCTCGTCGACGGTGACCTCCCCGTAGGCGACGGTTTCGCGGGCGAAGCGGCCCTCGTCGATGGCGCGGACCGCCCGCCGGTGGGAGCGCAGGGCGAACTCCTCCATGTCGCGGCGGCCGATGCCCCACTTCGCGGCGATGAGTTCGGCTCCGTGGAACTGGTTGACGGGTGCGTCGCCGTACCGGGCGCGCCAGCCCTCGCTGCCCGCGTAGGGGCCCTGGGTGAGGCCGAGGGGTTCGGCGGCCTGCCGGGAGGCGAACGCGATCGGGATCTGCGTCATGTTCTGGGTGCCGCCGGCGACGACCAGGTCCTGGGTGCCGGAGAGGACGCCCTGGGCGGCGAAGTGGACGGCCTGCTGGGAGGAGCCGCACTGGCGGTCGATGGTGACGCCGGGGACCTCTTCGGGGAGTCCGGCCGCGAGCCAGGCGGTGCGGGCGATGTCGCCGGCCTGGGGCCCCACGGTGTCGAGGCAGCCGAAGACGACGTCCTCGACGGCCGCCGGGTCGATGCCGCTGCGGGCGACCAGGGCCTTGAGGACATGGGCGCCGAGGTCGGCGGGGTGGACGGCTCCGAGGCCTCCTTTGCGCCTGCCGACGGGGGTGCGTACCGCTTCGACGATGTAGGCCTCGGCCATGACTGCTGCTCCTTGGGTGGGTCAGTGACGCAGGGCGATCCCGTCGAGCACCATCGAGAGGTACTGGCGGGCGATCTCCTCGGGGCTGTGCTGTCCGCCGGGCCGGTACCAGGACGCGGCGACCCAGACGGTGTCGCGGACGAACCGGTAGGTGAGCCGGATGTCGAGGTCGTCGCGGAAGGACCGGTCGGCGACGCCGCGTTCCAGCGTGCCGAGCCAGGCCTTCTCGAACTTCTGCTGCGAGTCGACGAGGTACTGGAAGCGGGGCTGGGTGGCGAGGTGCTTGGACTCCTTCTGGTAGATGGCGACGGCGGCCCGGTGCCGGTCGATCTCCCGGAAGGACTCGGTGACGAGTGCCTCGATGGATTCCCTGGGGCTGAGACCGGCCTCCAGTACCGCGTCGTATCCCTCCCAGAGTTCGTCGAGGAAGGTGGAGAGGATCTCGTCGACCATCGATTCCTTGGAATCGAAGTGGTAGTAGAGGCTGCCCGCGAGCATCCCGGCCTCGTCCGCGATCCTCCGGACGGTCGTGGCGTTGTATCCCTGCGCGGCGAAGACCTCGGCGGCGGTGGCGAGCAGTTCACGGCGCCGCTCCGGCGAGGGGGTCACCTGGGGCTTCTTCTTGGTAGGCACCCGCCCATTGTCCGCCCGCCCGCCGACCGGCCCGCCCCCGCGCGTACGCCCGCGGCGGTCTCACGCATGCTGGCTGCTCACGGAGACGACCTCGCCGGTCATGTAGGAGGAGTAGCCGCTGGCGAGGAAGACGATGACGTTGGCGACCTCCCAGGGTTCGGCGTACCGGCCGAAGGCCTCCTTCGCGGTGAGTTCGGTGAGGAGTTCCTCGGAGGTGACCTTGGCCAGGTGCGGGTGCATGGCGAGGCTGGGGGCGACCGCGTTGACCCGCACGCCGTACGCGGCGGCTTCGACGGCGGCGCAGCGGGTGAGTGCCATGACGCCGGCCTTGGCGGCGGCGTAGTGGGCCTGGCCGCTCTGGGCGCGCCAGCCGATGACGGAGGCGTTGTTGACGACGACGCCCCCGTTGCCCGCGGCCTTGAGGGAGCGCAGGGCGGTGCGGGTGCAGCGGAAGGTGCCGTTCAGGGTGACGTCGAGGACTTTGGTCCACTGTTCGTCGGTCATCTCGGTGAGTTCGGCGGTGCCGCCGAGGCCGGCGTTGTTGACGACGATGTCGAGGCCGCCGTGGGTCTGTTCGGCGTGGGCGAAGAGGGCCCGGACCTGGGTCTCGTCGGTGACGTCGCAGGGCAGGGAGGTGACGCGGTCGGCGCCGAACTCGTCGGCGAGGGCCCGTTCGGTGTCCTTGAGGCGGCGGGCGTGGGCGTCGCCGATGACGACGCGGGCGCCCTCCTCCAGGAGCCTGCGGGCGGTGGCGCCGCCGATCCCGGCCCCGGCGGCCGCGGTCACGACGGCGCTGCGGGAGGCCAGCAGTCCGTGGCCCGGTAGGTACTGCGGTGCGTTCACGCCCTGCCCCCTCCGCTCGGCGGCACCGGGGCCAGGGGCGGGGTGACCCCTCCTCTAGCCGGTGCCGGTGCGCGTACATTAACCTACCAAACACTTGTTAGGGAAGGATGAGCCGATGCCCGATCCGACACCCGGCGCCACGCCCGATCCGACGCCCGGCCCGCCGTCCGCCGGTGACGGCGGGCCCGTGCTGTACGAGCGCCGGGGCCCCGTCGCGTACCTCACGCTGAACCGCCCCCGCTACCGCAACGCCCAGAACTCCGCGATGACCTACGCACTGGACGCCGCCTTCTACCGCGCGGCCGAGGACGGCGAGGTCAAGGTGGTCGTGCTGGCCGGGGCCGGGGACCACTTCTCGGCGGGCCATGACATCGGCACCCCGCAGCGCGACGCGCATCTGCCCTTCGAACGCCGGGCCGGGCTCTGGTGGGACCACAGCGACAAGGCGGGCGCCGAGAGCCGCTTCGCCCGGGAGTCGGAGGTCTATCTCGGGATGTGCCGGCGCTGGCGCGAGCTGCCGAAGCCCGTCGTCGCCTCGGTGCACGGGGCGTGCGTGGCGGGCGGGCTGATGCTGGCGTGGATCTGCGATCTGATCGTGGCGAGCGAGGACGCGTTCTTCGCCGATCCGGTGGTGCGGATGGGCATCCCGGGTGTCGAGTACTTCGCGCACCCCTGGGTGATGCCGCCCCGGATCGCCAAGGAGTTCCTGTTCACCGGAGACCGGATGAGTGCCCGGCGGGCGTACGAGGTCGGCATGGTCAACCGGGTCGTGGAGCGGGCCGAACTCGCGGAGCGCACCACGGAACTGGCCCTGCGCATCGCCGCGATGCCGCGGCTGGGGCTGGCGCTCACCAAGCGCGCGGTGAATCAGGCGGAGGATCTCCAGGGGCTGCACACCGGCCTGGACTCGGTGTTCGGGCTGCATCATCTCGCCCATGCCCACAACGCCGAGACGGCCGCGGACTCCCTGGGCGGTATGGACATCGCCTCGATGAAGAAGGCGGGTGCGTGATGGACCTGGCGCAGACGGCGCAGACGGACGCCGTCCGGGCCGAGGCGCGGGCCTGGCTGCGGGCCAACGTACCGGCCACGCCGCTGCCGTCGCTGGAGACGGCGGAGGGGTTCGCCGCGCACCGGGAGTGGGAGGCGCGGCTGCACGCGGACCGCTGGTCGGTGGTCTCCTGGCCCGCCCGGTTCGGTGGCCGGGACACCGACATCTTCGGCTGGCTGGCCTTCGAGGAGGAGTACTACGCGGCCGGAGCGCCCGGCCGGGTCTCGCAGAACGGCATCAATCTGCTCGCCCCGACGCTCTTCGACCACGCGACCGAGGAGCAGCGGGCCCGGGTGCTGCCCCCGATGGCGAGCGGCGAGGTGATCTGGGCGCAGGCCTGGTCCGAGCCGGAGGCGGGCTCCGACCTGGCGTCGCTGCGCTCGCGTGCGGTGCGCACCGACGGCGGGTGGCTGCTGTCCGGGCAGAAGACCTGGTCCTCGCGGGCGGCGTTCGCGGACCGGGCGTTCGGCGTCTTCCGTACGGATCCCGGGGCGGCGAAGCCGCATCAGGGGCTGACGTATCTGATGTTCGACCTGTCGGCGCCGGGCGTCTCGGTGCGGCCGATCGGGCGGCTCGACGGGAAACCGGCGTTCGCCGAACTGTTCCTGGACGAGGTCTTCGTACCGGACGCCGACATCATCGGGGAGCCCGGCCAGGGGTGGCGTATCGCCATGTCGGCGACGGGGAACGAGCGCGGGCTCACGCTCCGCTCCCCCGGGCGTTTCCTCGCGGCGGCGGACCGGCTGGCCGGACTGTGGCGGACGCGGGGCGACGCCTCGGACACGGCGCTGCGGGACCGGGTGGCCGACGCGGTGATCGGGGCGCGGGCGTATCAGCTGTTCACCTGCGCGGGCGCGGCGCGCTTCGCGGCGGGCGGGGCCATCGGCGCGGAGTCGAGCCTGAACAAGGTGTTCTGGTCGGAGTACGACATCGCGTTGCACGAGACGGCGCTCGATCTGCTGGGCCCGGACGCGGAGCTCGCGGAGTCCGAGTGGGCCGAGGGGTACGTCTTCTCCCTGGCCGGGCCGATCTACGCCGGTACGAACGAGATCCAGCGGGACATCATCGCCGAGCGGCTGCTCGGTCTGCCGAAGGGACGGCGCTGATGCGTTTCCTCCTCGACGGGGAGCAGCGGGAGTTCGCCCGTTCGCTGGACGCGATGCTGAGCGCCTCGGACACCCCGTCGGCGGTACGGGCGTGGGGCGCCGGGGACCATGCCCCGGGCAGAGCTTTGTGGGCCCGGCTCGCGCATGCCGGGGTGTTCGCTCTCGCGGTCCCGGAGTCGTCCGGAGGTGTGGGGCCTCTTCCGGTCGAACTCGCGGTCTCCTTCGTGGAGTTGGGGCGGCATGTGGTGCCGGGCCCGGTGGTGGAGTCGGTGGCGGTCGCGGTGCTGCTGGGCGCGGTGGGAGGTCCGGCGGCGAAGGAGTGGCTGCCCCGGCTGGCCTCCGGGGAGGCGTCGGCGAGCCTGCGGCTGGACGGGTACGGGCCGTACGCCCTGGACGCGGACGCGGTGGACGCGGTGTTCGTGGTCGACGGGGAGGAGCTGCGGCTCGCGCCGGGGCCCGGCACGCCGCGTGCCTCGGCCGACCCGGCGCGGCGGCTGTTCGTCCCGGAGGAGGGCGGTACGGTGCTCGCCGCCGGGCCCCGGGTGGCGGCGGGGGCACGCGCGGCGGGCGACTGGGCGGCGTTCGCGACGGCGGCCCAGGCACTGGGGACCGGGGAGGCGCTGCTGCGTTCCACGGTCGAGTACGTCAAGCAGCGCACGCAGTTCTCGGTTCCCATCGGGTCCTTCCAGGCCGTCAAGCACCGGCTGGCGGACACGCTGCTGGGGCTGGAGTTCGCCCGTCCGGCGCTGTACGGGGCGGCGGTGTCGCTGGCGGAGGGTTCGGCGCGGGCCGGGGCGGATGTCGCGGCGGCGAAGGTGCTGGCGGGCGAGGCGGGGTACGCGGCGGCCCGCACGGCGCTCCAGCTGCACGGTGCGGTGGGGTACACGCAGGAGCTGGACCTGTCGCTGTGGCTGCGCAAGGCGCGGCCGTTGCGGGACGCGTGGGGGACTCCGGGGGCGTGCCGGGAGCGGGTGCTGTCCGGGTAGCGGGTGCTCGGCGCGGCAGGGGGCTTTGCGGGTGGCCGGGTGCTCGGCGCGGCAGGGGGCTTTGCGGGTGGCGGGTGCGGAGGGCGGCCGGTGACCGCCCTCCGCACCCGCCCTCCCCCTCAGGCTCCGGCTTGCGGGTCGCCACCGCCCCGGCGGATGGTGCGCAGGGCGTGGCCGGGGCGCCAGGTCTGGACGATCAGGGTCTCGCCGTCCAGCGTGGTGCGGACCGCTTCGGTCAGTTCCGCGCGGAAGAGGAGGAACGGTTCCGGGGGCCGGACCGCCTCGGCGAAACGGGCCAGGGTCCCCGGGTCGGTCACCGCCACCGCGCGCCCGGCGACGCGGACGTCGCCGTCGTTCATCTCGGCGTCGGGCCCCGGGTTGGCCTGGAGCGCGAAGCGCGGGTCCCGCAGCAGGTCCAGGGCCTTGCGGGAGCCCGGCATCATGCCGAGCCACAGTTCACCGAGGCGGAATTCCGCTTCGAGGCCGGTGACCCGGGGCGAGCCGTCCTTGCGCAGGGTCGCCAGGACATGGTGCTTGTACTGCTGGAACCGCTTGCGCACGATGTCGGCGTAGTCGGGCGCTTCCGTTGCGAAGTCCGCCCAGGGGGCCGGTGAGGTCGACGTCATGGCAGCCATCGAACACCCGAAACCCGACACCTCCTGTCCGGTTTGGCCGATGGTCACCGGATCGGACGCCATCCTGCGGCGGTTCACGCGGGAGACAGCGTGACCAGGACCGCGTCGCCCATCGTGCGCAGGACGCCCGGCGACGCGCCGGTCACCAGGACCGCGTCGTAGGGGCCCAGCGCGATGTCCGTACCGTCGATGACGGTGCCGCCGTCCAGTGCGAGGGCGAGCACCGCGCCGCCGGGCGGCGGCAGCAGCCGGACGGTGCCCCTGACGACGGCGGTCTCCGCCCGCGTACGGCCCCTGCGCCACATCACGTTGAGGTTCACGACCGGGCCCGCCGGCAGACGGCCCTCGGCCGGCAGGTCCCCGGGGAAGTCATGGGGCCAGCGCGGCTCGTCGACGATGTGGTGCTCACCGCCCACCAGCAGGTGTATTCCGGCGCCCTCGACCACGGTCAGGGTGCGGTCGACGCCGTCGAACACGGAGAACGGCCCGTCCGCCGCGACCTCCGCCAGGCTGATCCGCCAGTCGAAGGCGTCCATCGCCGCGCCCTCGGGGCCGGCGGCGATCTCGCGGGTGACTCCCCCGCCGTTCTTCCAGGGCACGGCCGCGCGCCCGGCGGCCCTCAGTACGTGCGGCGAGCCGGCCATGTCGTCTCCCTGTGTCTCCGGTCCGCGCGTCGCGGACTCCTGAGGGTAGGTCACCCCGACGGTGCGGCGGCGCCCCGGGCAAGGCGTCCCCGGCCGGGTTCGCTATCTTGAGCGCCGCCGTCCCCACCGGCCCTTTTGTCTCAGCCAGCAGTGAAGGAGCCGGTCATGGAGGCCGCCGCCACCACGTGTTACCGCCATCCGTCCTACGAGACGTATGTGCGCTGCACCCGTTGCGACCGCTACATCTGCCCGGACTGCATGCGCGAGGCCTCGGTCGGTCATCACTGCGTGGAGTGTGTGAAGGAGGGGCAGCGGTCGGTGCGGCAGGCCCGCACGGTCTTCGGCGGCGCGGTGTCGTCCGCGGCGAGGCCCGTCGTGACCCAGGTGCTGATGGCGCTGAACGTCCTCGTCTACATCGGCGAGCTGATCAGGCCCTCGATCGTGGACCGGTTCGGCGTCCTCGGGGCCACGCTGGTCGATCCGGAGGGCGGGCGGTACTACTACAGGGGCGGGACGGTCCCCGGGTACGAGCTGACCGGGATCGTGGACGGCGAGTGGTACCGGCTGCTGACCGGCGCCTTCCTGCATCTGCCGCCGGACGCCTCGTTCGGTGTGATGCACCTGGTCTTCAACATGCTCGCGCTGTGGAACCTGGGCCGGGTGGTGGAGGGGCAGCTGGGCCGGGCGCGCTATCTGGCGCTGTATCTGCTGTCGGCGGCCGGTGGCTCGGTGCTGGTCTATCTGGTCTCCCCCGACACCCTGACGGTGGGCGCGTCCGGCGCGGTCTTCGGGCTCGCCGCCTCGTTCTACGTCATCAGCAGGCGACTCGGCCGGGACATGCGGGCGGTCAACCGGTTCATGGCCGGGTTCCTGCTGTGGATGGTCGTCTCGGCGGTGTTCACCTCGTGGCAGGGGCACCTGGGCGGTCTGCTGACCGGCGCCCTGGTGACGTACGGGCTCGCCTACGCCCCGGCGAAGCTGCGGACCCCGGCGGCGCAGGCCGGGGGCGGGCTCGCTCTGTTGTGCCTGCTGGCCGTGGTGGTCGCCCTCAGGACAGCGGCGCTGACCGGCGGCGGTGCCTGATGGGCCGTACGACGCCGCCCCGCCCGGTCGACATGGCCGCGCTGTTCCCGGAGATCGGCCCGTACGCCCGTACCGCCACCCGGCTGCATCCGCGGCCCGGTGCGCCGACGGCGGGGACGAGTTCGGTGGGCGGGCCGCTGCTGTGGCCCGTGGCCGAGCCGTGGCCGGTCTGCCGTGAGGCGCACCCCCGCTCGTACGGGATCCGGCCCGCCGATGTGCGCAGGCGCCGGGAGATCCTCGCGGCGGCCTGGCTGCGGCCGCGCCCGGCGGCGGGAGGTCTGGCCTACGCCGGTGACGAGGAGGCGGAGCTGGACGCGATGGCCGAGGGGCCGCACCCGCCCCCGCTGCCCGACGACGCCCCCGTACCGCTGATGGCGCTCGCCCAGCTCTTCGTGCGCGACGTCCCCGCTCTCGCGGAGTTCGCGCCCGGGGACACCGATCTCCTCCAGGTGCTGTGGTGCCCCTTCGACGAGCACCGGAGCATCCCGTGCGCCCCGGCGCTCCGGCTGGTCTGGCGGCGGGCCGCACAGGTGACCGAGGTCCTCGCCGGGCGGCAGCCGGAGCCGGAGGTCGTGGAGGACGAGGGGTACGTACCCGAACCGTGTGTGCTGCACCCCGAGCAGGTGACCGACTTCCCGTGGCACGAGTATCTGCCGGACGCGCTCGCGGCCCGGATCAGGATCTGGGAGGAGGGCCCGGCCCAGGAGCTGCCCGGGGCTCCGTCGTACCGGGCCGACCTCTCCCTGGCGCCCGGCTGGAAGGCCGGGGGCTGGGACAACTGGAGCGTGACCGATCTCCAGCGGCAGTACTGCGACTGCGGGCGGGAGCTGCGGCTGCTGCTCACCATCGACTCCAGCGAGTGGGGCGGGGCGAGCTGGTGGCCGTGCGAGGACCCCTCGCCCACCGATCCGGATCTGCCTCCGGTACCGCTGGTCGGTGAGCCGACGGAGATCGCGGTGGGGCGGTACGGGGCGTACCGGGTGTTCGTCTGCCCGGCGGACGCCTCGCACCCGCACCGGGCCGACGTCCAGTAGTCCGGCCCCGGAATCGGCGGTCCCCGGCCCGCGTCCGTACCGGCCCCGGACGCGCCACGGCGCCCGCATGGTCCGGTCGGGGACTGCGCAGGCGCCGCGTTCAGTTCCGTACGCCGTTGTACGGGACGTTTTTGGGGGGATTCCCGGTCAGGGGAACCCCGTGGGGTCAGACCAGCAGCGACCGGTCCGTCGGGCGGATCGGGGCCGGCAGTGCGCTGGTCCCGGTCAGGTAGCGGTCCACGCCTCGTGCCGCGGAGCGGCCCTCGGCGATGGCCCAGACGATGAGCGACTGCCCGCGGCCCGCGTCCCCGGCGACGAAGACGCCGTCGACGTTGGTCGCGTAGTTGTCGTCACGGGCAACATTACCCCGTTCGTCGAGTTCGAGGCCGAACTGCTGGACAAGACCGTTGGCCTGGTCCGTGCCGGTGAAGCCCATGGCGAGGGTGACGAGGTCGGCGGGGATGCGGCGCTCGGTGCCGGGCTTCTGCTCCAGCCTGCCGTCCTTGAACTCCACCTCGACCAGATGCAGTGCCCGGACGTTGCCGACCGCCTGGCCCTCCTCGGGGGCCGAGCCCTCGAAGTGGGTGGTGGAGACGGAGTAGACCCGCTCGCCGCCCTCCTCGTGCGCGGAGGTGACCTTGTAGAGCATCGGGAAGGTCGGCCACGGCTGGTTGGCGCTGCGGTCCTCGCCCGGCTTCGGCATGATCTCCAGCTGGGTGACGGAGGCCGCGCCCTGGCGGTGGGCGGTGCCGACGCAGTCGGCGCCGGTGTCGCCGCCGCCGATGACGACGACGTGCTTGCCCTCGGCGGTGATCGGGGAGACCGTCAGGTCGCCCTCCTGCACCTTGTTGGCGAGCGGGAGGTACTCCATCGCGAAGTGGACGCCGTTCAGCTCACGGCCCGGGACGGGCAGATCGCGGGAGACGGTGGCACCGGCGGCGATGACGACCGCGTCGTACCGGCGGCGGAGCTTGGCGGCGTCGATGTCCGTGCCGATCTCCACCTCGGTGCGGAACTTGGTGCCTTCCGCGCGCATCTGCTCGATGCGCCGGTTGATGTGCGACTTCTCCATCTTGAACTCGGGGATGCCGTATCGGAGGAGGCCCCCGATGCGGTCCGCGCGCTCGTAGACGGCGACGGTGTGACCGGCCCGGGTCAGCTGCTGGGCGGCGGCCAGTCCGGCGGGTCCGGAGCCGATGACGGCGACGGTCTTGCCGGAGAGGCGCTCGGGCGGCTGCGGGGTGACGTCGCCGCTGTCCCATGCCTTGTCGATGATGGAGACTTCGACGTTCTTGATGGTGACGGCCGGCTGGTTGATGCCGAGGACGCACGCCGACTCGCAGGGAGCGGGGCACAGCCGCCCGGTGAACTCCGGGAAGTTGTTCGTGGCGTGCAGCCGCTCGGACGCGGCGGTCCAGTCCTCGCGGTAGGCGTAGTCGTTCCACTCGGGGATGAGGTTTCCGAGGGGGCAGCCGTTGTGGCAGAACGGGATGCCGCAGTCCATGCAGCGGCCGGCCTGCTTGCTGATGATCGGGAGCAGCGAGCCCGGAACGTAGACCTCGTTCCAGTCCTTGACGCGCTCCTGGACGGGGCGGGTCTCGGCGACCTCGCGGCCGGTGGTCAGGAAGCCCTTGGGGTCAGCCATTGGTCGCCGCCTCCATCATCTTCTCGGTGGTCTCCTGCTCGGAGAGACCGGCGAGCTCAGCGGCGTCCTTGGCGGCGAGCACTGCCTTGTAGGTGGACGGGATGATCTTGCTGAAGCGGGAGACACCGCCGTCGGCGCTGTCCCACTCGGCGAGCAGCTTCTCGGCGACCGTGGAGCCGGTCTCCTCCTGGTGGCGGCGCACCACGTCGTGCAGCCACCGCTTGTCCGCGGCGGTCAGTTCCTCGACCGCGCCGAGGTTGCCGATGTTGACGTTGTCGCGGTCGAGGTCGATGACGTACGCGACACCGCCCGACATGCCGGCGGCGAAGTTGCGGCCGGTCTCGCCGAGGACGACGGCGTGGCCGCCGGTCATGTACTCGCAGCCGTGGTCGCCCACGCCTTCGGAGACGACGGTGGCGCCGGAGTTGCGGACGCAGAACCGCTCACCGGTGCGGCCGCGCAGGAACAGCTCGCCGCCGGTCGCGCCGTAGCCGATGGTGTTGCCCGCGATGGTGGAGTACTCGGCGAGGTGGTCGGCGCCGCGGTCGGGGCGGACGACGACGCGGCCGCCGGAGAGGCCCTTGCCGACGTAGTCGTTGGCGTCGCCCTCCAGGCGCAGCGTCACGCCCTTCGGTACGAAGGCGCCGAAGGACTGGCCCGCGGAGCCGGTGAAGGTGATGTCGATGGTGTTCTCGGGCAGGCCCGCACCGCCGAACTTCTTGGTGACCTCGTGGCCGAGCATGGTGCCGACGGTCCGGTTGATGTTGCGGATCGCGACCTGGGCCCGGACCGGCTGGGCGGCCTCGGCGGTGTCCGCGCCGAGCGCGTCGGCGGCGAGCTTGATCAGCTCGTTGTCGAGCGCCTTGGTCAGGCCGTGGTCCTGCTCGATGACCTGGTGGCGGACGGCGCCCTCGGCCAGCTCGGGGACGTGGAAGAGCGGGGCCAGGTCGAGGCCCTGGGCCTTCCAGTGGGTGACGGCCCGCTCGGTGTCCAGCAGCTCGGCGTGGCCGACGGCTTCCTCGATGGTGCGGAAGCCCAGCTCGGCGAGGATCTCGCGGACCTCCTCGGCGATGAACTCGAAGAAGTTCACGACGTACTCGGCCTTGCCGGAGAACCGGTCGCGCAGCACCGGGTTCTGGGTGGCGATGCCGACCGGGCAGGTGTCGAGGTGGCAGACGCGCATCATGACGCAGCCGGAGACGACGAGCGGCGCGGTCGCGAAACCGAACTCCTCGGCGCCCAGCAGAGCGGCGATGACGACGTCGCGGCCGGTCTTGAGCTGGCCGTCGGTCTGTACGACGATGCGGTCGCGCAGGCCGTTGAGCAGCAGGGTCTGCTGGGTCTCAGCGAGGCCGAGCTCCCAGGGGCCGCCCGCGTGCTTGAGGCTGGTCAGCGGGGAGGCGCCCGTGCCGCCGTCGTGGCCGGAGATGAGGACGACGTCCGCGTGTGCCTTGGAGACACCCGCGGCGACCGTGCCGACGCCGACCTCGGACACCAGCTTCACGTGGATACGGGCCACGGGGTTGGCGTTCTTGAGGTCGTGGATCAGCTGGGCCAGATCCTCGATGGAGTAGATGTCGTGGTGCGGCGGCGGGGAGATCAGGCCGACGCCGGGGGTGGAGTGCCGGGTCCTGGCGACCCACGGGTAGACCTTGTGGCCGGGCAGCTGGCCGCCCTCGCCGGGCTTGGCGCCCTGCGCCATCTTGATCTGGATGTCGTCGGCGTTGACCAGGTATTCGCTGGTCACGCCGAAGCGGCCGGAGGCGACCTGCTTGATGGAGGAGCGGCGCGCCGGGTCGTAGAGACGGTCGGCGTCCTCGCCGCCCTCACCGGTGTTGGACTTGCCGCCCAGCTGGTTCATGGCGATGGCGAGGGTCTCGTGCGCCTCGCGGGAGATCGAGCCGTAGGACATGGCGCCGGTGGAGAAGCGCCTGACGATGTCGGAGACGGACTCGACCTCGTCGAGGGGTACCGGCTCGCGCTCCGCGGTGCCGCGCTCGTGCGGGAGGGCGAACAGTCCGCGGAGCGTCATGAGGCGCTCGGACTGCTCGTTCACCCGGTCCGTGTACTTCTTGAAGATGTCGTAGCGACGGTTGCGGGTGGCGTGCTGGAGGCGGAAGACCGTCTCCGGGTCGAACAGGTGCGGTTCGCCCTCGCGGCGCCACTGGTACTCGCCGCCGATCTCCAGTGCGCGGTGCGAGGCCGCGATGCCGGAGGCGGGGTACGCCTTGGTGTGCCGGGCGGCGACCTCCTTGGCGACGACGTCGAGTCCGGCGCCGCCGATCTTGGTGGCGGTGCCGTTGAAGTACGTGGCGACGAAGCTCTCGTCCAGGCCGACGGCCTCGAAGACCTGGGCGCCGCGGTAGGAGGCGACGGTGGAGATGCCCATCTTGGACATGACCTTGAGGACGCCCTTGCCGAGCGCGTGGATCAGGTTGCGGATGGCCTGTTCGGCCTCGATGCCGTCGATGAACGTGCCGGCGCGGACCAGGTCCTCGACGGACTCCATCGCCAGGTACGGGTTGACCGCGGCGGCGCCGTAGCCGATCAGCAGGGCGACGTGGTGGACCTCGCGGACGTCTCCGGCCTCGACCAGCAGACCCACCTGGGTGCGCTGCTTGGTACGGATGAGGTGGTGGTGGACGGCCGAGGTGAGCAGCAGCGACGGGATCGGCGCGTGCTCGGCGTCGGAGTGCCGGTCGGACAGGACGATCAGGCGGGCGCCGTCCTCTATGGCGGCGTCGACCTCCGTACAGATCTCCTCGATCCGCGCGGCCAGCGCGTCGCCGCCGCCGCCGACCCGGTAGAGGCCGGCGAGGGTGGCGGCCTTCATGCCCGGCATGTCGCCGTCGGCGTTGATGTGTATGAGCTTGGCCAGCTCGTCGTTGTCGATCACCGGGAAGGGCAGCGTGACGCTGCGGCAGGTCGCGGCGGTCGGCTCCAGGATGTTGCCCTGGGGGCCGAGCGAGGAGCGCAGCGAGGTGACGAGCTCCTCGCGGATGGCGTCCAGCGGCGGGTTGGTGACCTGGGCGAAGAGCTGGGTGAAGTAGTCGAAGAGCAGCCGGGGCCGTTCGGAGAGCGCGGCGATCGGCGAGTCCGTGCCCATGGAGCCGAGCGGCTCGCCGGCGGTGCGGGCCATCGGCGCGAGGATGACGCGGAGCTCTTCCTCGGTGTAGCCGAAGGTCTGCTGGCGGCGGGTGACCGAGGCGTGGGTGTGCACGATGTGCTCGCGCTCGGGGAGGTCGCCGAGCTCGATCTCGCCGGTCTCCAGCCAGTCCTGGTAGGGCTGCTCGGCGGCGAGGGACGCCTTGATCTCGTCGTCCTCGATGATGCGGTGCTCGGCGGTGTCGACGAGGAACATCTTGCCGGGCTGGAGACGGCCCTTGCGGACGACCTTGGCGGGGTCGATGTCCAGGACGCCGACCTCGGAGGAGAGGACGACGAGGCCGTCGTCGGTGACCCAGTAGCGGCCGGGGCGCAGCCCGTTGCGGTCGAGGACCGCGCCGACCTGGGTGCCGTCGGTGAAGGTGACGCAGGCCGGGCCGTCCCAGGGCTCCATCATCGTGGCGTGGTACTGGTAGAACGCGCGCCGGGCGGGGTCCATGGAGTCATGGTTCTCCCATGCCTCGGGGACCATCATCAGCACCGAGTGCGGCAGCGAACGGCCGCCGAGGTGGAGCAGCTCCAGGACCTCGTCGAAGGAGGCCGAGTCGGAGGCGTCCGGGGTGCAGACGGGGAAGATCCGGTCGAGCCGCGCCTCGCCGAAGAGGCGGGAGGCGAGCTGGGACTCGCGGGCCTTCATCCAGTTGCGGTTGCCCTTGACCGTGTTGATCTCGCCGTTGTGGGCGACGAAGCGGTACGGGTGGGCGAGCGGCCAGCTGGGGAAGGTGTTGGTGGAGAAGCGGGAGTGGACCAGCGCGACCGTGGTGGCGAACCGGCGGTCGGAGAGGTCCGGGAAGAACGGCTCCAGCTGCCCGGTGGTGAGCATGCCCTTGTAGACGATCGTGCGGGCGGAGAGCGAGGGGAAGTACACCCCGGCCTCACGCTCGGCGCGCTTGCGCAGGACGAAGGCCTTGCGGTCCAGGACGATGCCGCTCGCCGTGCCGTCGCCGTCCGCGACGAAGAGCTGGCGGAACTCGGGCATGGTGGCGCGGGCGCCGTTGCCGAGGAGGTCCGGGGCGACCGGGACCTCGCGCCAGCCGAGGACCGTCAGGCCCTCCTCGCCGGCGATGTCCTCGATCGTGCGGACGGCCCCGGTGGAGTCGTCCGCGGGGAGGAAGGCGATGCCGACGGCGTAGGAGCCGGCCTCGGGGAGGGCGAAGGCGGCCTCCTCGCGGAGGAAGGCGTCCGGGACCTGGAGCAGAATTCCGGCGCCGTCACCCGAGTCGGGCTCGGATCCGGTCGCGCCGCGGTGTTCGAGGTTGCGCAGAACGGTCAGCGCCTGCTCGACCAGCTCGTGGCCGGCCACACCGGTCAAAGTGGCCACGAACCCGACGCCACAGGCGTCGTGCTCGTTACGGGGGTCGTACAACCCCTGCTGGGCGGGGCGACCGTCCATGGGCGACCAGGCGTGGGTGCGCATCGGCTCTCCCGTCGTCGTCGTGGCATATGCAAGTGCCGAGGGACGACGTTGGCCCCCTGCGAAATTTTGTGCAGGTTACATGATGGGGCGCTTCTCAAGAAGCGGAAGGCTTGTTCCAACATACGGACACTGTGGTGACAGTGAGGTGGGTCGCGGTCGGAAGATCGGCGCCCTGGGATCCGCAGAGAGCAGGCGTCGTTGCCTGCGGGTGTCTACGGCTCATGCCCGGCGGCAAAGAAAACGAAACCGCTGGGTAACGACTACTTATGTGCAGTCCTGCATAGAGTCTCATTTTACGGCCGCCGGGCCGGATCCGCCCAGTGGCGGGTGCCAGGACGTACGTCACACGGGTCGCGGACCCGCTTCCGGCACGACGAGGCGGTGCGGGCAGGCCCGCGACCGGGCCTCCGCGGCCCCGCTTCCGGCCTCCGGAGGGCGGGGGCAGCCTCCGGAGGGCGGAGGGGGCAGCCGCCGACGGGCGGAGGTCAGCCGCCGGAGGGTGGGGTCAGCCGCCGACGGCCACGCCGAACAGCGTGCCGAGGCCGTACGTCAGCGCCGCCGCCGCCCCGCCCAGGGCCAGCTGGCGCAGCCCGCTGAACCACCAGCTGCGGGCGGTCACCCTGGCCACCACCGCACCGCAGGCGAAGAGGCCGATCAGCGCGAGCAGCACCGCGGGCCACAGCGCGCTCGCGCCGAGCAGATACGGCAGGACGGGCAGCAGGGCGCCCAGCGCGAAGGCGCCGAACGAGGACACGGCGGCCACGAGCGGCGAGGGCAGGTCGCCCGGGTCGATGCCGAGCTCCTCGCGGGCGTGGATCTCCAGGGCCTGTTCCGGGTCGCGCGAGAGCTGCCGGGCGACTTCGCGGGCGAGCGCGGGCTCGACGCCACGGGTCTCGTACAGGGCGGCGAGCTCCGCCATCTCGTCCATCGGGTGCTTGCGCAACTCCCGCCGCTCGACGTCGAGTTCGGCCTCGACCAGTTCGCGCTGCGAGGCGACGGAGGTGTACTCGCCGGCCGCCATGGAGAACGCGCCGGCGGCCAGGCCCGCCAGACCGGTGATCACCAGGGTCTGCTGGGACACCGCGCCGCCCGCGACTCCGGTCATCAGCGCGAGGTTGGAGACCAGGCCGTCCATGGCGCCGAAGACGGCGGGGCGCAGCCAGCCGCCGTTCACATCGCGGTGGGTGTGATTGTCGCGGTGCGCCTCGTGCAGTACGGCTTCGGTCTCGATGATGGCCACGGCTCTCCCCTTCTCCGGAAGCGGGCTCCCTGCGTTCCGCCCCCGCTCGACACCATCGAAAGTACGCACGAAAACGGGCGCCCGCCAGCAAGGCAGGCCGTACTTACCAGGACTCTGACCTGCGAAGGAAGGGCAGGCTCACCTCTCCTGACCCTCCGTCGGACCCGCCCTCGGCCCCTCTTCGGCGCCTCATCCGACTGGCCCTTTTATTGCGCTTGTCAGCCTTTACCCGCGCTCCACGTGGCACAGATCGGACAGGACGGGAATCAGGACTCCCGGCACGAACGAAGGGCGACGCGATGGAACCGATCGCAGGCAATGACCGGGCCCGGGGTGCGCTGCTGGGGCTCGCCGTCGGGGACGCGCTGGGGGCGCCCGCGGAGAATCTCCGGCCGTCCGAGATCCGCCGCCGCTGGGGGCGGATCGAGGGGTTCGTGAGCGACGACCCGGCCGGGACGGACGACACGGAGTACGCGATCTTCTCCGGGCTGCTGCTGGCCCGGCACGGCTCGGCGCTCACGGTCGCGCATGTCGAGCGGGCCTGGCACCACTGGATCGCCGACCTCGACGAAGGGCCGTTCCGCGGGGCCGGGTTCAGCGAGCGCGGCACGCTGGAGAACCTCCGCCGGGGGCTGGCGGCCCCGATCTCGGCGCAGCACCGGCACGCCTGGAGCGACGGGCTCGCCATGCGGGCGGCGCCGTTCGGGGTGTTCGCGGCGGGCCGGCCGGCCGAGGCGGCGCGGCTGGTCGCGATCGACGGCCGGGTGAGCCATGACGGCGAGGGCATCTACGGCGGGCAGGCCGTGGCGGCCGGGGTGGCCGCGGCGATGGTGGGGGCGGGGCTCGCCTCCGTGATCGCCGCCGCGCTGTCCGTCGTCCCGATGGACTCGTGGACGGCCCGCTCGCTGCGGCGCGCGGTGACGGCCGCTCAGCGCCCCTACCCGGACCGGCTCACCATGGAACGCGCGGTGCGTTCGGCCGTGGTGATCGGCGGCTACCCGTGGACGGACCTGGCGCCGGAGGCGGTGGGCCTGGCCTTCGGCGCGCTCACGGCGGCGCGCGGCGACTTCCGTACGGCGGTGCTGACGGCCGTCAACATGGGCCGCGACGCCGATACGACGGCGGCGGTGGCGGGGGCGCTGGCCGGGGCGCTGAACGGGGCGGGCGCGATCGAGCCGGACTGGGCGGCGGCGATCGGGCCGGTCCGGGGCAGCTGTCTGCCGTCGATGCGGGGCTACCACGTCCTGGACATCGCGGAACTGCTGACCCCGGAGGAGCCGGAACCCCCGGCGCGGCGGGAGGAGACGGCGCGGGCCGGGCGGGAGCGGCGGCCGGGGAGTGCGCGGCGGCCGGAGAGCGCGGGCGCGGACCCAGGGAACACCGGCGCGGACCCGGGGCACACCGGCGCGGATTCGGGGCACACCGGCGCGGGAGAGGGCGCGGACGAGCGGGGCGGGGCGCGCGGGCCCGGTGCGGCCGGGGAGAGGGTGCGGGACCTGGCACCGGTGTCGGCGTCCTCCGGGCCGGGACGGCCGGGACGGGAGGAGCGGCGATGACCACCGCACGCCGGACCGGCCACCGCGCCGGCTCCCCGCCGGCCGGCCGGGAGCCCCTGTCCGTACTTGTACCCGTCCCCGGCCGCCGGGCCCGGATCGAGGGCCTGTTGCTCGGGCTGGCCGCCGGGGACGCCGCCGGATGGCCCGCCGCCCGGCACCGGGCGGCCCGGATGCCGGAGTGGACGCGGCGGCTCACCCGGGAGCTGGACACCTTCGCCGAGCAGAACGCCACCACCACGCTCCCGGTCCCGATCGCCCTCAACCAGCCGCCCGAGCCGCTGCGGCTCGGGCCGTCCGACGACGCCGAGTGGGCCGCGTTCGCCGCCCGTACGGTGCTGGCCGCCGCGGCGGACCACGCCGACGGCCTCTCCCCCGGCCGGCGGACGCGGGACGCGGTGGACCGGGCCTGGAACGCGCTGGCCGCCAAAGTCGCCGCGGCCAGCGCACGGGCCCCCGAGGTCGAGGCCGCCGTGCTCCCCCTGCGGGCCCGGATCTCGGTGCGTGCGGGGCTCGGCAACCTCGCCGCCGGGCTCCGGCCGCCCGCCACCGGCCATGACAACCCGCACTACTTCGACGACGCCGCCTGCGTCCGGGCCGCCGTGCTCGCCGTCGTCCACCCCGGGGACCCGGCGGCCGCCGCCGGACTCGCCGAGTTCGACGCCCGCTACACCCAGGACGGCGACGGGGTGCACGGCGCGCGGGCCGTCGCCGCCGCCGTCGCCGAGGCGCTGGCCGGGGCGGACGTCGACACGGTGGTGAACGCCGCGCTCGCCCAGCTCCCCGAGGGCACCGAGATCGCCCGCAACGCCGAGCACGCCGTGCGGCTCGCCCGCGCCTTCGCCGACGAGCCGCACGGTGCCTTCGCCCTGGTCCCGGTGCTGGAGCACCAGATCGTCGACCATGTCTACAGCTACGGGATCGCGGCGGCCGAGACCGTGCCGGTGGCCCTGGCCCTGACGACCGCGGCCCGCGGCGAGATCGCCCAGGCCGTCCCGGCGGCGGCCTGTCTGTCCCGGGTCGCCGACTCCGCGCCCGCCCTCGCCGGAGCGCTGACCGGTGCGCTCGGCGGGATCGCCGCCGTACCGGCGGGCTGGCGCGAGGCCTGCCGCACCCTGGCCGGATGCGCGCTGCCCCGGCTCGCGGGCACGGATCTGATCGAACTCGCCGGGCTGCTGGCAGACACGGAACCGACCCCCACGGGTGGACAATTCCGGCATGACGCCCACAACGATCGTCCCTCGGACCTCACCCCCCACGCTCGGGCTCGATGAGCGCATCACCGGCGCACTCATCGGCGCCGCGGTCGGCGACGCGCTCGGCGGCCCCGTCGAGGGCTGGACCCCGGAGCAGATCGCCGAACGCCACGGCGGCCGGGTGCGCGGCATCGTCGGCCCCTGGCACGGCGACGACTGGCGCACCGCCCGCCCCATCGCCCCGTACCACAAGGGCGACGGGCACGTCACCGACGACACCCTGATGACCCATGCGCTGATCCGCGTCTACACCGGCGTCCGCGATCACCTCGACGCCTACGACATCGCCGGTCATCTCGTACCGGACCTGATGTCCCGCCCCCGCTGGATCCCGGAACTGGAGGCCGAGGCGCTGCCCCTCCAGCGGATCTTCCTTGCCGAGAAGTGGATCGTCGCACGGCTGCACTACGGTCATGCCGACCCGCGCGAGGCGGGCTCCGGGAACATCGTCAACTGCGGTGCGGCGATGTACATGGCACCGGTCGGCCTGGTCAACGCCGCCCACCCCGAGGCCGCCTACGCCGAGGCGCTGGAGATCGCGGGGGCTCATCAGTCCTCGTACGGGCGGGAGGCCGCCGGGGTCTTCGCCGCCGCCGTCGCCGCCGCCTGCGCCCCGGGCGCCACCCCCGCCTCCGTCGTCACGGCCGCGACGGCGCTGGCCAAGGACGGGACCCGATCCGCGATCGAGGCGGTCCGCGAAGTGGCCGTGCGCCACAGCGACTTCGAGTCGGCGCTGGCCCCCCTGCGCGCCGCCGTCGCCCCCTTCGACACGGTGGGCCCGGACTACCGCGCCCCCTCCCTCGGCGCCCGCCGGCCCTCCCGGCTGCACTCCATCGAGGAACTGCCCATCGCGCTCGGCATGCTGCTCGTCGGGGACGGCGACTACCGCCGCACCGTCCTCGGCTCGGTCAACTACGGCCGCGACTGCGACTCGATCGCCACCATGGGCGGTGCCCTGGCGGGCGCGCTGAACGGCGCGGCGGCGATCCCCGCCGACTGGTCGAAGACGGTCGCCGAGGCCAGCCGCCTCGATCTGCACGCCCCGGCACGGGAACTGGCGGAGGTGGCCCGCGAGATCTTCGTACGGGACACCGCCCGCCGCCGGGCGCACGAGTCGGCCTTCGCCGCGCTGGCCGGTGAGCGGTGACCGTCCGGCTGACCTGGGTGCAGCCCGAGGACCTGGTCGGCCATGAGCTGCGGCAGGCGGCGCAGGACGGCCGGGACGCGCGGGAGATCGAGCGGCGCTGGTACGGGGCGGGCGGCGCGCCCGCCCCGGAGCGCGCCGGCGCGTCCGAGCCGCCCACCGCACCCCGGCTGCGCGCACTGGCCGAGGAGCTGCTGGACGAACTCGCCCTGCTGGAATCCCCGTTGGCACCCCATGAGCCGACGGACCTGGCGGCGATCCGGGCGGCCTGTCCGCACTGGCCCGCCCCACCCGCCGGACGGCGTCCGGCCGATCCGGACCGGCTGCACGCCGCCTGGCTCGGCCGGGCCGCGGGCTGTCTGCTGGGCAAGCCGGTCGAGAAGCTGGAGCTGGCCGGCATCCGTGCCCTGGCCCGCGCCACCGGCAACTGGCCGCTCACCACCTGGTTCACCGCCAGGGGTGTACCCGCCGCGCTGCTGGAGCGATACCCGTGGAACCGGCGCTCGGCCGCCACCTCACTGGCCGAGAACATCGACGGCATGCCGGAGGACGACGACCTCGACCACCCCCTGCTCACCGTGCTGTTGCTCCGTCGCCATGGGCGCGGCTTCACCACGGCCGATCTCGCGCGGCTCTGGCTCGCCGAACTCCCGGCGGGCCGCGTCTTCACCGCCGAGCGCATCGCGTACCGCAATCTGCTGGACGGCATCGAGCCGCCGGACACGGCACGCCACCGCAATCCGTTCCGTGAGTGGATCGGCGCCCAGATCCGGGCCGACGCCCATGGCTGGACGCACCCGGGCGACCCGGCCGCCGCTGCCGCCCAGGCCCACCGGGACGCGGTCCTCACCCACACCGCCAACGGGGTGTACGGGGCGATGTTCACCGCTGCCGCGCTCGCCGAGGCGGCCGGGGGCGGGAGCGATGTGCACGGGTGCCTGGCGGCCGGGCTGCGGGTGGTCCCGCCCCGCTCCCGGTACGCGCGGGCCGTCCGCCTCGGCATCGCGACGGCCCGTGCGGAGGCGGAGTTCGACACGGTGGTGGACCGGCTGCACGCCGTGTACGCGGACACCCACCACTGGGTCCACGTCCTGCCCAACGCCGCGCTGCTGGCCGCGGCCCTCACCCATGCCGACGGGGACTTCACCCGTTCCGTCGGCTGCGCGGTATCGGGCGGCTGGGACACCGATTCCAACGGGGCGACGGCCGGTTCGCTCGCGGGACTGCTGGCCGGCCGGCCCGCTGCCCTGCCCGACCGCTTCACCGCCCCGCTGAAGAACCGCCTCGCCACCTCCGTAGCCGGTTTCGACTCGACCGGTTTCGACACCCTCGCCGAACTGACCTATCAGGAAGCCACCCGCACATGACCGGCATCGCAGCGCTCCCGTGCCCGGGGAGCACGGACGGCCCCACCCCCTCCCCCGTCCCGCCGCCGCCCGGCGCCTCCCCGTCCATGCCGTACCGAAGCGAGAGCGATGCCGCGTGAATCACCCCGCAGAAGGACCCCTGACCGGTCTGAAGGTCCTCGACATCGCCACCCTGTTCGCCGGACCGCTCGCGGCCACGATGCTCGGTGACTTCGGGGCCGAGGTCATCAAGGTCGAGCATCCGCGCCGCCCCGACCCCTCGCGCGGGCACGGCCCCGCCAAGGACGGCGTCGGACTGTGGTGGAAGCTGCTCGGCCGCAACAAGCGCAATCTGACCCTGGACCTGTCCGCCCCCGGCGGCCGGGACGTCCTGCTGCGGCTGGCGGCGGACAGCGATGTGATCATCGAGAACTTCCGGCCGGGAACCCTGGAGCGCTGGGGCATCGGCTGGGAGGAGCTGCGGGCCGTCAACCCCCGTCTGGTCCTGGCCCGCGTCACCGGCTTCGGCCAGTTCGGCCCGTACGCGCACCGCCCCGGCTTCGGCACCCTGGCCGAGGCGATGAGCGGCTTCGCGGCGATCACCGGGGAGCCGGACGGGCCGCCCACCCTGCCGCCGTTCGGGCTCGCCGACTCGATCGCGGCGCTCGCCACCGCGTACGCGGTGATGGCCGCGCTCGCCGGGCGCGACCGCACCGGCGAGGGCCAGGTCGTCGACCTGGCGATCATCGAACCGATCCTGACGGTGCTGGGCCCGCAGCCCCTCTGGTACGACCAGCTCGGCTACGTCCAGCAGCGCACCGGGAACCGCTCCCGCAACAACGCCCCGCGCAACACCTACCGCACCGGGGACGGCCACTGGGTCGCCGTGTCCACCTCCGCGCAGTCGGTCGCCGAACGGGTCATGCGGCTGGTCGGCCGCCCGGAACTGATCGACGAGCCGTGGTTCGGCGCGGGCACCACCCGTGCCGAGCACACCGAGGAGCTGGACGAGGCCGTCGGCAACTGGATCGCCCGGCACACCCGGGAGGAGGCCCTGACCGCGTTCGAGAAGGCGGAGGCGGCCATCGCACCGATCCAGGACGTACGGGAGGTGATGGAGGATCCGCAGTACCGGGCCCTGGACACCCTCACCGAGATCGACGACCCGGAGCTGGGGCCCCTGCGGATGCAGAACGTCCTCTTCCGGCTGTCCGGGACACCGGGAGCGATCCGCTGGGCGGGCCGCCCGCACGGCGCGGACACCGAGGAGATCCTCGCCGGGCTCGGCCTGTCGGCCCCCGACATCATGGATCTGCGCGCACAGGGAGCCCTGTGACCTCCCTGTTCGTCCCCCTGACCTGGCTCTACGTACCCGGGGACCGGCCGGACGTGGTGCGCAAGGCACTCGGCTCGGGAGCGGACGTGGTGATCGTCGACCTGGAGGACGCGGTCGCACCGGACCGCAAGGAGTACGCGCGGGCGGCCACCGCCGAACTCCTCGCCGACCCGGTCACCGCCGCCCCGGGCACGGTACCGGTCCATGTCCGGGTGCACGGCGAGGACGACGTACGGGCCCTGGCCGGGCTGCCGGGTCTCTCCGGTCTGCGGCTGCCGAAGATCACGCATTCGGTCTCCGTGCACCATGTGGCGGCGGTGGCCCCCGGTGTGCCGCTGTATCCGCTGCTCGAATCGGCGCTCGCGATCGAGCACGCCTACTCGATCGCGACGGCCCACGCGGAGGTGCGGGGCATCGGACTGGGCGAGGCCGACCTCCGGGCCGATCTGGGTGTACGGGAGGACGCCGGGCTGGACTGGCCGCGCAGCCGTACCGTGGTCGCCGCGCGGGCCGCCGGTCTGCCGCCGCCCGCGCAGTCGGTCTTCCCGGACGTCCGGGACCTGGACGGGCTGTGGACGTCCTGCGGCCGGGCGCGGGCGCTGGGGATGCTCGGCCGGGCGGCGATCCACCCCCGGCAGCTGGCGGTGATCGAGCGGGCCTTCCTGCCGACGGCGCGGGAGATCGAGGCGGCCGAGGAGATCGTGGCCGCCTCGGCGGTGGACGCGGGTGCGCTGGCGCTGCCGGACGGGAGGTTCGTGGACGCGGCGGTGGTGGCATCGGCGCGCCGGACACTGGCCCTGGGACAGCGGAACGCCGGACGGGTCGGCAGTACCGATCCGTCCGGCGTCTGAGCGGAACAGAGTGCGCCCGCGGGCGCGGTCAGAGCTTCTTGGCCGCCTCGGGGGCGCCGTCCTTCTCCGCGTCACCGGTCCCGGCGTCACCGGTCCCGGCGTCGGCCTTGACCTCGGCCTCGGTGGCCATGTCGGTGGCGTCGGGCTCGGCGTCCTTCGCGTCGGTGTCCTTCGCGGCCGTGTCCTTCGCGGCCGTGTCCTCGGCGTCGCCGTCCTTGGCGCCGGCGTCACCTTCCGTGTCGGTGTCCGTCGCGCCCGGCTCGACGATCTCCTCGCGTCCGGGACGTACCTTCGCCGAGATCACGATGTACACGACGGCGAGGACGAACACGATGATCGCGGTCCATACGTTGAGGCGCAGCCCCAGCACGTGGTGGGCCTCGTCGACCCGCATGTACTCGATCCAGGCACGGCCCGCGCAGTACGCCGCGACGTACAGCGCGAAGACCCGTCCGTGGCCGAGCTTGAAGCGGCGGTCGGCCCAGATCACCAGCAGCGCGACGCCGACGCACCACAGCGACTCGTACAGGAAGGTCGGGTGGTAGGTGCCCGCGACCCGGTTCGGGCCCTCGCTGATCTCCAGCGCCCACGGGAGGTCGGTCGGCTTGCCGTACAGCTCCTGGTTGAACCAGTTGCCCCAGCGGCCGATGGCCTGGGCGAGGGCGATACCGGGGGCCAGGGCGTCGGCCCAGGCGGGGAGCGGAATCCCGCGCCTGCGGCAGCCGATCCAGGCGCCGACCGCGCCGAGCGCGATCGCGCCCCAGATTCCGAGGCCGCCTTCCCAGATCTTGAAGGCGTCGACCCAGTTCTCACCGTCGCTGAAGTACAGCTGATAGTCGGTGATGACGTGGTACAGCCGGCCGCCGACGAGGCCGAAGGGCACGGCCCAGACGGCGATGTCGGCGACGGTGCCGGATCTGCCGCCCCGGGCGACCCAGCGCTTGTTGCCGAACCAGACGGCGACAAAGACACCGATGATGATGCAGAACGCGTAGCCGCGAAGCGGGATCGGGCCGAGATCGATCACGCCGGTCGACGGGCTGGGAATGAAGGCAAGGTTCATGACGGGGTCGACGCTACCTTGCCGGGCGGGAGGTACGGCAGGCCACCCGGCAACGTCTGGGTAACGAGGCGGCCGCCGGCCCGCCGCCCCGTACCCCTGCCAGGAGCCCGGAAGGGCCGGATCAGGAAGCCGAGGGGGCCGGGGTGGCCGTGCCCGGCTTCTTGCCCTTGTTGGCCTCGGCGACCCACTTCTTGAGGTTCTCGGGGGAGATCTGCTCGTCGCCCTTCGTCGGGAAGACCGACACACCGTTGAGCAGGGCGGTGGGAGTGCCCTGGAATCCGCCGTTGCGGAACGCGGTGTCGGACTTGGTGACCCAGCTGTCGTGCTTGCCGCTCTCCACGCAGCTGCGGAAGCCGGGCGTGTCGAGGCCCTCGACCTTGCCCGCCAGCTCGATCAGCTTGCTGTTCCGGCCGAAGGCGTCATCGGCCTCGGCGGGCTGGTTGCTGTAGAGGACGTCGTGGTACGCGGGGAACTTGCCGACGTCCTGGGCGCAGGCGGCGGCGTTGGCGGCGCGCAGCGAGCCGGTACCGCCGAGATTCCCGTCGATGATCGTGGCGAGGTGGTACTCCACCTTGATCTGGCCGCTGTCCGCCAGCTCCGCGATCGTGTCCCGGAAGGCGGTCTCGAACTGGGCGCAGACCGGGCAGCGGAAGTCCTCCCAGATCGTGAGCGTGGACGGTGCGTCGCTCGCCCCGACCGGGATGGTGAGCTCGTCCTTCCCGGTGGCGCCCGAGGGAGCGACCACCGGGCCCGCCCCGCTGTCGCCGTCGTCGTCGCCCGCGTTGGCGGCGATCAGTCCGATCACGGCCGCCAGGGCCAGCACTCCGACCACCGCGGCCGAGACGATCAGCGTGCGCCGGCGGCGCTCGCGCGCCTTGTCCCGCTCGCGCTGCTGGGCCAGGCGCTCACGCGCGCTTCTGTTTCCCTCAGGGTTCTTCTCGCTCACACCCGCAGCAACGAACCGGGGAGGCACGCGCGTGCCTCCCCGGTCCGGTTCCACCCGTTCGGGTGATGTCTGGTATCAGCGCTTTCGAACACCTTCGGCCAGTTCGCCCGCCAGGGCGCGGACGGCGGCGAGACCCGCCGCCTCGTCGGGGGCGTCCAGCATGCCCTTGACGAAGGCCGAGCCGACGATCACCCCGTCGGCGAACCCGGCGACCTCGGCGGCCTGCTCGGCGTTGGAGACGCCGAGGCCGACGCAGACGGGCAGGTCCGTGGTGGCGCGGGTGCGGCGCACCAGGTTCTGGGCCTCGTCGCCGACCGACTCACGGGTGCCGGTGACCCCCATGAGCGAGGCGGCGTACACGAAGCCGGAGCCCGCCGCCGTGATGGTGGCCAGACGCGCGTCCCGGCTGCTGGGCGCGACGACGAACACGGTCGCGAGGCCGTGCTTGTCCGCGTGTTCGCGCCAGGTCGCGGACTCCTGGACCGGCAGGTCGGGCAGGATGCACCCGGCTCCGCCCGCCTCGGCCAGCTCGGCGGTGAAGCGCTCGATGCCGTACCGGTCGATGGGGTTCCAGTAGGTCATGATCAGGATCGGGGCACCGGTCGCCTCGTACGCCTCGCGGACCGTGCGCATCACGTCGGCGATTCTGACCCCGCCGCGCAGGGCGATGTCGTCGGCGGTCTGGATGACCGGGCCGTCGAGCACCGGGTCGCTGTGCGGCAGTCCCACCTCGACGATGTCCGCGCCGCCCGCGACGACGGCCTTGACCGCCTCGATGCCTCCGTCGACGGTCGGGAACCCGGCCGGGAGGTACGCGATCAGCGCCGCCCGGTCCTCCGCCCCGGCCTTGGCCAGCGTCGAGCTCAGCAGGTCCCTGTTTCCGCTCTGCGTGCTCACTTGGCACCCCCGTCGTACAGGCCGAAGTAGCGGGCCGCCGTGTCCATGTCCTTGTCGCCGCGGCCGGACAGGTTGATCAGGATCAGCCCGTCCTTGCCCAGTTCCCGTCCGACCTCCAGCGCGCCGGCCAGGGCGTGCGCGCTCTCGATGGCCGGGATGATCCCCTCGGTGCGGGAGAGGAGCCGCAGGGCCTGCATGGCGGCGTCGTCGGTGACCGCGCGGTACTCGCCGCGGCCGATGTCCTTGAGGTAGGAGTGCTCCGGGCCGATGCCCGGGTAGTCCAGTCCCGCCGAGATGGAGTACGGCTCGGTGATCTGGCCCTCGTCGTCCTGGAGGACGTAGGAGCGCGAGCCGTGCAGGATGCCGGGCTCGCCCGCGGTCAGGGTGGCCGCGTGCTCACCGGTCTCCACCCCGTGTCCGGCGGGCTCGCAGCCGATCAGCCGGACGTCCGCGTCCGGGATGAACGCGTGGAAGAGCCCGATGGCGTTGGAGCCGCCGCCGACGCAGGCGACCGCGGCGTCCGGCAGCCGGCCGGCCCGCTCCAGGATCTGGCGGCGGGCCTCGACGCCGATCACCCGGTGGAAGTCGCGGACCATCGCGGGGAACGGGTGCGGGCCCGCGACCGTGCCGAAGAGGTAGTGGGTGCGGTCCACATTGGCGACCCAGTCGCGGAACGCCTCGTTGATGGCGTCCTTGAGGGTGCGCGAGCCGGACTTCACGGCGATGACCTCGGCGCCGAGCATCCGCATCCGCGCCACGTTCAGCGCCTGCCGCTCGGTGTCGATCTCGCCCATGTAGATGGTGCATTCGAGGCCGAACAGGGCGCAGGCGGTGGCGGTGGCGACCCCGTGCTGGCCCGCGCCGGTCTCGGCGATGACCCGGGTCTTGCCCATGCGCTTGGTGAGGAGTGCCTGGCCCAGCACGTTGTTGATCTTGTGCGAGCCGGTGTGGTTCAGGTCCTCGCGCTTGAGGAAGACCCTGGCCCCGCCCGCGTGCTCGGCGAAGCGCGGGACCTCGGTCAGCGCGCTCGGGCGGCCCGTGTAGTTGACCATGAGCTCGTTGAGCTCGGCGGCGAAGGCCGGGTCGGCCTTGGCCTTGTCGTACTCGACGGCGACCTCGTCCACGGCGGCGACGAGCGCCTCCGGGATGAACTTGCCGCCGTAGGCGCCGAAATACCCTTCGGCGCTGGGAATCAGACCCTCGGGGTCCGGAATGAAGAAGTCAGACGACATCCGACGTGCTCCTTGGCATGGCAACGGGTGGGTTCACCGTATGCGCCGTGAGCGGAGCGCCACCGCGACCGGGACCGGTCGGGGCGGTGCGGTCGTACGTACGCGTGTGTGGTGCGGGTACGTCGGCCGGGGCTCGCTACAGCGCGGACCCCGTGCGCCATCGCATGCCGTTGACCTGGCCGGGTTCGTCACCGATGACGTACCGCACCCGCCGGCCGTGCACACGCCGGGCGGGGGCGCGGCAGCCGCGTGGGCGGCAGCCGCGCGCCAGCGGGGCGTGCGGAACCCGGGCGCCCGCGTCGGCGGGGCGCGGGCCCGGCCGGGTGCGGGACACGGAGCGGTGGGCGGACACGGGCCGGGTCAGCCCCGTCCGTGCCGGAGCGCCGGGTGGGCGCCCGCGGCGACCAGATCGGCGACGGCGGCGCGCGGGTCGCGGCCGGTGACCAGGGACTCGCCGACGAGCACGGCGTCCGCGCCCGCGTTGGCGTAGGCGATGAGGTCGTGCGGGCCGCGGACGCCGGACTCGGCGACCTTGACGATGTGGTCCGGGATCTCGGGGGCCACCCGCTCGAAGGTGGAGCGGTCGACCTTGAGGTCCTTCAGATTGCGCGCGTTGACACCGATGATCTTCGCTCCGGCGTCCACGGCGCGCTCCGCCTCCTCCTCGTCGTGCGCCTCGACGAGCGGCGTCAGGCCGATCGACTCGGCGCGCTCGATCAGCGAGACCAGGGCCTGCTGGTCGAGGGCGGCGACGATCAGCAGGGCGAGGTCGGCGCCGTAGGCGCGGGCCTCCCACAGCTGGTACGAGGTGACGATGAAGTCCTTGCGCAGGACCGGGATGTCGACCTTGGCGCGGACGGCCTCCAGGTCGGCGAGCGAGCCGCCGAAGCGGCGCTCCTCGGTGAGGACCGAGATGACGGACGCGCCGCCCGCCTCGTAGTCGGCGGCGAGTGCGGCCGGGTCGGCGATCGCGGCAAGCGCCCCCTTGGAGGGGGACGAGCGCTTGACCTCGCAGATGACGGTGACGCCCTCGCCGCGCAGTGCGGCGACCCCGTCCTTGGCCTGGGGAGCGCGGGCCGCGCGCTCCTTCAGCTGGTCGAGGCTGACGCGCGCCTGCCGCTCCGCGAGGTCGGCGCGTACGCCGTCGATGATCTCGTCGAGCACACTCACGCGAGCGGCCCCCTTCCGGAACGGTGATGAGGGAACAGGATCGGCCGTACCGATGGTATCCGCAGCGGGCCGCAGGGTTCGCATCCGGCCACGATGCGTCCCACTACCTGGGCATTCATGGCGCCAGGGCGGAGCCGAAGGGCAGGTTCCGGACGACGGAGAAGATCAGCAGCAGCGCGCCGATCCCCCACCAGTAGACCGGTGCCAGACCGATCCGCAGGGGCTTTCCGCGGCCCGCGCGGACCATCCAGAGCACCCACACGGCGGCGAAGAGGAAGTAGCCGACGACGGCCACGGCGTTGGCGCCGAACGCGGTCCCGATGTCTCCGTGGGCGAAGGCGTAGGCGCTGCGCAGCCCGCCGCAGCCGGGGCAGTACAGCCCGGTGAGCCCCAGCAGCGGGCAGACCGGGTAGTGGCCGGGTTCGTTGGGGTCGAACGTGGCGACGTATCCGAAGGCGCCGACGACGCCGGCCAGGATGCCCACGGGCGTGGCGAACCGGCGCAGGCGTGAGGCGGGCCCCGGTGGCCGCGCGGGGCCGGGCGCGTACGCCGCCCCGGGGTCGGGGGGCGGGGCTGCGGCGGGAGAAGGCGAGGCGTCCACCCGCTGATTGTCCACGCTCATGCGGAGAGGCGCAGCCCGGACCGGGCTGCGCCTCGCGTCGTGTCTCCGGCCGGGGCCGGAGGTCTCCGGTATCAGTGGGAGATCTGGGCCTGCGAAGCGCGGGCCCTGGCCGCCGCCATCTCGGCCGACTCCTTCGGCATGCCGAGGCCCGCGGCCTTCATCGCGAGACCGACGACGCCACCGACGAAGATGACGGCGATACCGGCCCAGAAGCCGAGCGGGTTGGCCGCGACCATGAAGACGCCTGCGACGCAGAAGCCGATGAACGAGATGATGACACCGGTCCAGGCGGCCGGGGTGTGTCCGTGGCTGCTGCCCGCCATGAGTTGCTCCTCGTTGGTGTTGCGCTGTGGATATCGCCGTGACTGGCGCCACGGGGAAAGCTCACGGTCATTGTCCCGTACGTGCCGGTAGGACGTGAGCTGGGGGGTCATGCCTCGCGCGTCGGGTCCTCGCCGCGGTCCAGGGCCTTCCACAGGTCCTCGGGCCGGTCGGGGTCCGGGGCGGTGCGGGGGGCCTTGCCGGGGCGCGGGGTGCCGTCGCGCTCGTACCGTCCCGACATGGCGGGCCAGCGGCTGCCGTAGCGCAGGGCGAGCAGCCCGGCGAGCAGGATCAGCGCGCCGCCGACGGCCGTGAGGTACGGCCAGGCGGTGTGGCTGAGGGCGCCGACGGTGGCGGAGGCGTCACCGGTGGAGCGGGCGGCCTTCTCGTCGAGGGCGGCGCTGTCGAAGGCTCCGGACCAGGAGCTGAGTGCCGCGCCGAGTCCGCTGAGGGCGAGGAGCCCGGAGACGGCCAGGCGTCCGGCACCGCGTACGGCGAAGACGGCGACGAGAGCGGCCAGGGCGACGACGGCCAGGGCGGCCGGCAGCCCGGTGACGTCCTGGCCGTCGGCGGTCAGCGGCAGGGTGCCGCCGCCGACGGAGGCCTTGCCCTCGGCCCATGTCTGCCCGGAGGCCAGGAGGACGACGGCCGCGCCGATCGCGCCGAGGAACAGACCGGCGGCCAGACTGCGGCGGCTTCCCGCGGAGTCGGGTGCGGAGGCGGGCGCGGAGTCGGACACGACGGCTCGGGCGCGGGGCTGGGGTACGGGCACGGCACTCACGCCCTCCACTATCCCCTACCGCTCCGGTGCTCGCGGAGGCGGTTGGCCGTATGGACGGCCCGCAGCACGGCGGCCGCCTTGTTGCGGCACTCGGTGTCCTCGGCGACCGGGTCGGAATCGGCGACGATCCCCGCTCCGGCCTGGACGTACGCGGTTCCGTCACGCAGCAGCGCGGTGCGGATGGCGATGGCGGTGTCGGAGTCCCCGGCGAAGTCGAGGTAGCCGACGCAGCCTCCGTACAGCCCGCGGCGGGTGGGTTCGAGCTCCTCGATGATCTGCATCGCCCGCGGTTTGGGTGCGCCGGAGAGGGTGCCCGCGGGGAAGCAGGCGGTGAGGACGTCGAAGGCGGTCCGGCCCTCGGTGACCCGGCCGGTGACGGTGGAGACGATGTGCATCACGTGCGAGTACCGCTCGACCGACATGAAGTCGACGACCTCGACGCTGCCGGGTTCGCAGACGCGCCCGAGGTCGTTGCGGCCGAGGTCGACGAGCATCAGGTGCTCGGCGCGTTCCTTCGGGTCGGCCAGCAGTTCCTCGGCGAGCGCCTGGTCCTCCTGCGGGGTGGCGCCGCGGTGCCGGGTCCCGGCGATCGGGTGGAGCATGGCCCGCCCGTCCTCGACCTTGACCAGGGCCTCGGGGCTGGAGCCGACGACATCGAAGCCGTCGAAGCGGAAGAGGTACATGTACGGCGACGGGTTGGTGGCGCGCAGCACCCGGTAGACGTCCAACGCGCTTGCCGTGCAAGGGGTTTCGAAGCGCTGGGAGGGGACGACCTGGAAGGCCTCGCCGGCCCTGATCCGTTCCTTGACGTCCTCGACGGCGTCCTGGAACGCCTCACCGCCCCACAGTGCGGTGTACTCCGGCAGCTCGGACGGGGGCAGGAGGGCGGGGGCGTTCTCGACGGGCCGGCGCAGGTCCTGCTCCATCGCGTCGAGCCGGGCGACGGCGTCCGCGTACGCCTCGTCGACACCGGTCGAGAGGTCGTTGTGGTTGATCGCGTTGGCGATCAGCAGGACGGTGCCGTCCCAGTGGTCCAGGACGGCGAGGTCCGAGGTGAGGAGCATGGTCAGCTCGGGGAGCCCCAGGTCGTCGCCGCCGTGCTCACCGATCTTCTCCAGGCGGCGCACGATGTCGTACCCGAGGTAGCCGACCATGCCGCCGGTGAAGGGCGGCAGCCCCTCGCCGGCGACCAGGTCGCGCGGGGTGTGCAGGGTCTCGACGGTGGCGCGCAGGGCCCGGAGCGGGTCGCCGTCGGCGGGGACGCCGACGGGCGGCGTGCCCAGCCAGTGGGCCTGCCCGTCGCGGGCGGTGAGGGTGGCGTCGCTGCGTACCCCGATGAAGGAGTAGCGGGACCAGGTGCGGCCGTTCTCCGCGGATTCGAGGAGGAAGGTCCCGGTCCGCTCCGCCGCGAGCTTGCGGTAGAGCCCGACGGGGGTGTCGCCGTCCGCGAGGAGCCGGCGGCTGACGGGGATGACGCGCCGGTCGATGGCCAGCTTGCGGAAGGTGTCGAGATCCATGGCCGGTGACCTTACTGGGCGAGGGGGAGGACGTCGGCGTCGAAACAGGTGCGGTCCCCGGTGTGGCAGGCGGCACCCGTCTGGTCGACCTTCACCAGGACGGTGTCGGCGTCACAGTCCAGCGCGACCGACTTCACCCGCTGGATGTGCCCGGAGGTGTCGCCCTTGACCCAGTACTCCTGCCGGCTGCGCGACCAGTAGGTGCAGCGGCCGGTGGTGAGGGTGCGGTGCAGCGCCTCGTCGTCCATCCAGCCGAGCATCAGCACCTCGCCGGTGTCGTACTGCTGGGCGATGGCCGGGACCAGACCGTCGGCGCCGCGCCTGAGGCGGGCGGCGATGGCGGGGTCGAGGCTGCTGGCGGGCGGCGGGGTGCTGGTCATGCGGTCCATTGTGCCGTGGCCGCGGGGGCCGTCCGGGCGGGCGTCCACTGGGCGGACGGCGCGGCCCGGCCGTACGCTGGCGGGCATGTCGACCCATGCGAAGCGTGAACGTCTGCTGCTTGCCGACCTGTTGGAGGCGGCGGGCCCGGAGGCCCCGACCCTGTGCGACGGCTGGAAGACCCGCGACCTGGCCGCCCATGTGGTGGTGCGCGAGCGCCGCGCGGACGCGGCGGGCGGGCTGCTGCTGGGCGCGCTGCGGACCCGGATGGAGCGGGTGCAGGCCGAGTTCGCGGCGAAGCCGTACGAGGAGCTGATCCAGCTCATCCGTACGGGACCGCCGCGCTTTTCCCCGTACTCCCTCAAGCAGCTCGACGAGGTGGCGAACACGATCGAGTTCTACGTCCATACGGAGGACGTGCGCCGGGCCCAGCCGGACTGGTCGCGGCGGGAGCTGGACCCGGTCTTCTCCGATGTGCTGTGGTCACGCACCGAGAAGATGGCCCGGCTGCTGGGCCGCCGGTCCCCGGTGGGCGTGGTGCTGCGCCGCCCGGACGGCCAGACGGCGGTGGCGCACAAGGGCACACCGGTGGTGACGGTCACCGGGGAGCCGGGTGAGCTGCTGCTGTTCGCGTTCGGCCGGCAGGACGTGGCCTCGGTGGAGCTGGACGGCGACAAGGAGGCGGTGGCCCGGCTGCGGACGGCCCAGCTGGGGATGTAGGCCCCGGCCCCGGCCCGGCCGCAGGGGGCGGGGCGTACGGGCGGGCCGCAGGCGTACGGGCGGGTCGCAGGCGTACGGGGCCGGGGTCAGCCCGGGAGTTCGGCGCGGCGCAGCCGGGTGAAGGCCAGGCCGATGGCGCCGCCCGCCGCGCACAGCGCCCCGCTGGCGACGAAGACCGGGCCGGTGCCCCAGGCGGCGACGGCCGCGCCGGTGACCGGGTAGCTGAGCGGTGCGACGGCGTGGGTGAAGAGCGTCGAGACCGAGGTGACCCGGCCCAGATAGGCGGGTTCCGTCGCGGTCTGCACGAGGGCCGCGCACAGGGCGCCGCCGAGGCCCATGAGGAGTCCGACGAGGGCGGCGACCACGGCGGCCACGGCCACCGAGGGCGCGTACGCGAGGACACCGAGGCCGATCGCGCCGACGATCACCAGCAGGCACATCACGAGCCCGCCGCGCGGCACCCGGCCGCGCACCGCGAGCAGCAGCGCGGCGGCGCCCGCGCCGATGCCGAACGCGGCGACGATCCAGCCCATTCCGGTGGCGCCCCAGCCGCGCTGCCGGGCGAGCAGGATCATGCCGAGGTTGAGCGGGCCGACGAAGCCCAGCTCGCTGACGGCGATGACGAGCATGAGCGGGCCGAGCAGCGGGTGGCGGCGGATGTGGCGCAGTCCGTCGGTCAGCTCCTGCCACGCCGTGCCCGGTTCCCCGGCGGCCTCCGGCTGTTCGGGCAGCGGTCGCGTGCGTACGAGCAGGAGCAGCGGCAGCGAGAGCGCGAAGAGCACTCCGGCGGCGGCGAAGGCGAGCACGGGCCCGCCGAGGGCCACCGCGAGGCCGCCGAGCGGGGCGCCGGCGACATTGGCGCCCCGGGCGGCGAGGCCGCGCAGTCCCTGGATCCTGGCGAGCTGTCCGGGGGCGCTGATCCGGGGCGGCAGCGCCCCGACTGCGGGGAGGAACAGAGCGTCGACCACGCCGAAGACCAGTGCGACGGCGATCAGCATCCATACGGCGGGAGAGGTGAACAGCAGGGCCCCGGCCAGGCCCAGGACGACGAGACAGCGCGCGATGTCGCTGCCGATGACGACCCGGCGCGGGCCGAGCCGGTCGGCGAGCACTCCCCCGCCGAGCATCAGCAGGGCCCTGGGTATGGAGCCGGCGGCCAGGACGAGTCCGGTCTGGGAGTCGCTGCCGGCCCGGGACGCGGCCCAGGCGAGCGCCATGTAGTAGACGCTGTCGCCGATCATCGACGCGGTGTACGCGCCGAGCCAGCGCAGGACGTTGCCGTCGCGGTGGGCGGGCCGTTCGGCCGGATCCCCGGGGCCGGGGGCGGTGAGGGTGGCGCTGGTCATCGGTTCGTCCTCTCGGGGCGGGCGGCGCGTCAGGTCCGGAACGGGAATCCGTAGATGTGCAGGGCGACGTTCTCGCGCCCCTCCGTGTCGCCCGACTCCTCGCGGGCGCGGCCCTCGTCCTCGTACCGCCTGATCAGCGTGTGCATCTCACGGCTGAGGGAGGCCAGCTCCTCGGCGGTGAGCCGGCCCAGGAACTCGGAGCTGAAGGAGGCGCTGCGCCACTCGTCCGACCAGCTGCGGTAGGAGTCGAGATAGCGGCGGTAGAGCTCGATGTGCTGGTCGAACGAGAGGCGTCCGATGGCGGAGTGCGTGGCGGCCTTCTCGGGGGCGTCGCGGAAGTCCTCGTCGTGGAAGGTCAGCCCGTGCGACGCGGGGCGCCACCAGCGTTCGCGGGCGTCCGTGCCCTGCTGCTCGGCCTCCTCGATCAGACCGTGGTCGGCGAGCTTGCGCAGGTGGTAGCTGACCAGTGAGACGGCCTCGTCGACCTGCTCGGCGAGTTGGGAAGCGGTGGCCGAGCGCGCGATGTAGAGCGCGCGGTAGAGCTTCATCCGCAGGGGGTGGCCGAACGCCTTGAGGGTGGCGAGGTCGGAGACGCGGCGGGTTTCTTCGCTGGGCATGCCTCCACCGTAGAAAGGAAAGGAAACTTGCGCAATATTTATTGCGCAAGTTTTGTTGCGGGATTTGGAGGGTGGCTCGTCGTGGCGAAGGGCCGTGCCCGGTTCCGGTGGCTCAGCCGCCCAGCAGGCGGCGGGCGGCCAGCGCCAGGGACACCTCGACCGCGTCCGACGGCCGGGTCAGGCAGCGTCCGGTCAGCTGCTCGAACCGCCGGAGCCGGTTGAGCACGGTGTTGCGGTGGCAGTACAGCAGGTTCGCGTCCGCCGGCACCGCCGGGGCGGTGCGGTGCGCTGCGGCCCCACAGGACGGAGGCGAGGGCGCTGTGCCCCGGCACAGGCGCGGGGAGGGGCCGGACCGCCTCCCGGCGGCCGGGCCCCTCCCGGAGATCAGGACCTCCCGAAGGTGCCGTCGGCCGTGGAGGTCGGGTAGTAGATGGTGCCACCGCCGAAGCCGCTGACGCTCAGCGAGGAGACGGTGGTCTGCGAGGTGGCGTAGGAGCCTCGGCTCGCCTCGATGCTGGAGACGGTCGGCGCCGGTCCGCGCTCGTAGGGGTTGTCGGCGGCCCGGGCGCCGGGCACCAGGGCGGTCATCAGGCCCGCGGTCGCCGCGGCGGCCAGCAGGCCCTTGAGGGTACGGGAGCGGCTCTTGGCCGTCCGGGAGCGCGCGGAGGTGTCGCCGGAGGGGAGGTGCTGCTGCACGAGGGGGGTCCTCTCGGTCGTGGCGGAACCACACCGCGCGGGGACCGGGAGCCCGTCGTCCGGGGCTTTCGGGGTGCGCCGCGTGGGTACCGCCGTTGTTCGTCGGCGGTCATCACTTTCGCGGCGCACCCCTGGGGTACGCATCGGCGAGATCACCGGTCCTGACGGCCGGCCCTCCCGCGACGGCGGTCAGCGCACCGGGTGCCCGGCCTCCCGGAGGGCGCCCTTGACCTCGGAGATGCGCAGGTCCCCGAAGTGGAAGACGGACGCGGCGAGCACCGCGTCGGCGCCCGCGTCGATGGCGGGCGCGAAGTCCGCGAGCCGGCCCGCGCCCCCGGAGGCGATGACGGGGACGGTGACGTGGGCCCGTACCGCCGAGATCATCTCGGTGTCGTAGCCGTCCTTGGTGCCGTCCGCGTCCATCGAGTTGAGCAGGATCTCGCCCGCGCCCAGCTCGGCGGCCCGGTGGGCCCATTCGACGGCGTCGATGCCGGTGCCCTTGCGTCCGCCGTGGGTGGTGACCTCGAAGGTGCCCGCCGCGGTGCGCCGGGCGTCGACGGAGAGCACGAGCACCTGGCGGCCGAAGCGTTCGGCGATCTCGCGGATCAGGTCGGGGCGGGCGATGGCGGCGGTGTTGACGCCGACCTTGTCCGCACCGGCGCGCAGCAGCTTGTCGACGTCGTCCGGGGTGCGGACGCCGCCGCCGACGGTGAGCGGGATGAAGACCTGCTCGGCGGTGCGCCGCACCACGTCGTAGGTCGTCTCGCGGTCGCCGCTGGAGGCGGTGATGTCGAGGAAGGTCAGCTCGTCGGCGCCCTCGGCGTCGTACAGCTTGGCCATCTCGACGGGGTCACCGGCGTCGCGCAGGTTCTGGAAGTTGACCCCCTTGACGACCCGGCCGTTGTCGACGTCCAGGCAGGGGATGACGCGTACCGCGAGGCTCACCGCGCACCTGCCCGGTACGCCTCGACCTCGACCTCGACGACCAGGCTCGGGTCGACGAGGCCGGCCACGATGATCATGGACGCGGCGGGGCGCACGGCGTCGAACAACTCCTTGTGGGCGCGGCCGACGTCGTCCACGTCCCGGGCGTGGGTGAGGTACATCCGGGTGCGGACGACGTCCTCGCGGCCCAGGCCCGCCTCCTTCAGCGCCTCGAAGGCGACCTCGAAGGAGGTGATGGCCTGCTCGTACGGGCTGCCCGCCGAGATCTGGCCGTTGACCACGGAGGTGCAGCCGGAGACCAGGACCAGGCCGCCCGGGAGTTCCACGGCGCGGGAGTAGCCGAACTTCTCCTCCCACGGGGCGCCCGAGGAGATGCGGCGTACGGAATCGGTCATGCCGAGACCGCCTTCAGCGCCTCTTCCAGGGTGAACGCCTCGGCGTACAGCGCCTTGCCGACGATGGCGCCCTCGACGCCGTCCGGCACGAGCGAGGAGATCGCCCGCAGGTCGTCCAGCGAGGAGACGCCGCCGGAGGCGACGACGGGCTTGTCGGTGACGGCGCAGACGTTCTTCAGGAGCTCCAGGTTGGGGCCCTGGAGGGTGCCGTCCTTGGCGATGTCGGTGACGACGTAGCGGGCGCAGCCCTCGGAGTCGAGGCGGGCGAGCGTCTCGTAGAGATCGCCGCCGTCGCGGGTCCAGCCGCGTCCGCGCAGCGTCGTGCCGCGTACGTCCAGGCCGACCGCGATCTTGTCGCCGTGCTCCGCGATGACCTTGGCGACCCACTCGGGGGTCTCCAGCGCGGCGGTGCCGAGGTTGACCCGGCGGCAGCCGGTGGCGAGGGCGGCGGCGAGCGAGGCGTCGTCGCGGATGCCGCCGGACAGCTCGACCTTGATGTCCATGGCGCCGGCCACTTCGGCGATCAGCTTCCGGTTGTCGCCGGTGCCGAAGGCGGCGTCCAGGTCGACGAGGTGCAGCCACTCGGCCCCGGCGCGCTGCCAGGCGAGGGCGGCCTCCAGCGGGGAGCCGTAGGAGGTCTCGGAGCCGGACTCGCCGTGGACGAGGCGGACGGCCTGGCCGTCGCGGACGTCGACGGCGGGGAGCAGTTCAAGCTTCGGCATTACAGCGTCTCGATCCAGTTGGTCAGCAGCTGGGCGCCGGCATCGCCGGACTTCTCGGGGTGGAACTGGGTGGCCCACAGCGCGCCGTTCTCCACGGCCGCCACGAACCGCTCGCCGTGCGTGGCCCAGGTGACCCTGGGAGCACGGATCTTGGCGTTGGTGACTTCGAGGGACCAGTCGTGCGCGGCGTAGGAGTGCACGAAGTAGTAGCGCGCGTCCGCGTCGAGACCGGCGAAGAGCCGGGAGTCCTCGGGGGATTCGACGGTGTTCCAGCCCATGTGCGGGACGACGTCGGCCTTGAGCGGGCCGACGGTGCCGGGCCACTCGTCCAGGCCCTCGGTCTCCACGCCGTGCTCGATGCCGCGCTCGAACAGGATCTGCATACCGACGCAGATGCCCATGACCGGGCGCCCGCCGGAGAGCCTGCGGCCGATGATCCAGTCGCCGCGGGCCCGCTTCAGCCCGTCCATGCAGGCGGAGAAGGCACCGACGCCGGGCACCAGCAGCCCGTCCGCGTTCATCGCCCGGTCGTAGTCGCGGGTGATCTCCACGTCCGCGCCGACATGGGCCAGGGCCCGCTCGGCGGAACGGACGTTGCCGAAGCCGTAGTCGAAGACGACGACCTTCTTGTTGTCGCTCACAGCTCGTTCCTCAGTCCCAGAGTCCCTGGATCCGCATGACGCCTGCCACCAGGCACATCACGGAGGCGATCGAGAGCAGGACGATGACGCCCTTGGGCATGCCCTGCTTCGAGAAGGAGTAGACGCCGCCGGCCAGGAAGAGGCCGACGACTATCAGGATGGTGTTGAGGCCGGTCACAGCGCGCCCTTCGTGGAGGGGAGGATTCCGGCGGCGCGCGGATCATGCTCGCAGGCATAGCGCAGTGCGCGGGCGAGCGCCTTGAACTGGCACTCGACGATGTGGTGGGCGTTGCGCCCGTACGGTACGTGGACGTGCAGGGCGATCTGCGCCTGGGCGACGAAGGACTCCAGGATGTGCCGGGTCATCGTCGTGTCGTACTCGCCGATCATCGGCGCCATCTTCTCCGGCTCGGTGTGCACCAGGTACGGGCGGCCGGAGAGGTCGACGGTGACCTGGGCGAGCGACTCGTCCAGCGGGACGGTGCAGTTGCCGAAGCGGTAGATCCCGACCTTGTCGCCGAGGGCCTGCCGGAAGGCGGCGCCGAGGGCGAGGGCGGTGTCCTCGATGGTGTGGTGACTGTCGATGTGCAGGTCGCCGTCGGTCTTGACCGTCAGGTCGAACAGGCCGTGGCGGCCGAGCTGGTCGAGCATGTGGTCGTAGAAGCCGACCCCGGTGGCGACATCGACCTTGCCGGTGCCGTCGAGATCGATCTCGACGAGCACCGATGTTTCCTTCGTGGTGCGTTCCACGCGGCCTACGCGGGGGCTCATGCGTCGTGCTCCTTCTTGAGTTCGCGCACCGCAGCGAGGAACGCGTCGTTCTCTGCCGGGGTGCCCGCGGAGACCCGCAGCCATCCCGGTACGCCGTTGTCCCGGACCAGGACGCCCCGGTCGAGGATCTGCTGCCAGGCGGTGTGGCTGTCGGCGAAGCGGCCGAACTGGACGAAGTTGGCGTCCGAGTCGGTCACGTCGAACCCGAGCGCGCGCAGTTCGCCGACGATCCGGTCACGCTCGTCCTTGAGCCGGCCGACGTACCCGAGCAGCGTATCCGTGTGCTCCAGGGCGGCGAGCGCGGTGGCCTGGGTGACGGAGGACAGGTGGTACGGCAGCCGCACCAGCTGGACGGCGTCCACGACCGCCGGGTCGGCCGCGAGGTAGCCCAGGCGCAGCCCGGCGGCGCCGAACGCCTTGGACATGGTGCGCGAGAGCACCAGGTTGCGGCGGCCCCCGATCAGCGGGAGCAGCGAGGGGTGGTGGCTGAACTCGCCGTACGCCTCGTCGACGACGACCATCGAGGGCCCGGCGGCCTGGGCCGCCTCGTACAGCGCGAGGACGGTGCCGGCGTCCACGGCGGTGCCGGTGGGGTTGTTGGGTGAGGTGATGAAGACGACGTCGGGGCGGTGCTCGGCGATGGCCTCGCGGGCCGCCGCGACGTCGATGGTGAAGTCGTCCTTGCGGGGGCCGGAGATCCAGCCGGTGCCGGTGCCGCGCGAGATGAGGGCGTGCATCGAGTACGAGGGCTCGAAGCCGATGGCCGTGCGCCCCGGGCCGCCGAAGGTCTGGAGCAGCTGCTGGAGGACCTCGTTGGAGCCGTTGGCCGCCCAGACGTTGGCGAGGCCGACCTCGTGCCCGGCGGTGCGGGTGAGGTAGCGGGCCAGCTCGGTGCGCAGCTCCACCGCGTCCCGGTCGGGGTAGCGGTTGAGGTCGCGGGCGGCCTCGCGGACGCGTTCGGCGATCCGGTCGACGAGCGCCTCGGGCAGCGGGTAGGGGTTCTCGTTGGTGTTCAGCCGGACGGGTACGTCGAGCTGGGGTGCCCCGTAGGGGGACTGCCCGCGCAGTTCGTCACGGATCGGGAGCTCGTCCCAGGCGTTGCGGGCGGCGCTGCCGGTGCTGTTGGGGCTGTTGGTGCTGCCGGAACTGCCGGTGCTGCCGGAACTGCCGGTGCTGTTGGAGCTGCTGTGCGTCACTGCTGCGGAACCTTCCAGCCGAACCTCGCCTTGAGCGCGGCGCCGTGGGCGGGGAGGTCCTCCGCCTCGGCGAGGGTCACGACATGGTGGGTGACCTCGGCGAGCGCGTCACGTGTGTAGTCGACGATGTGGATGCCGCGCAGGAACGACTGCACGGACAGCCCCGAGGAGTGGCAGGCGCAGCCGCCGGTGGGCAGCACGTGGTTGGAGCCCGCGCAGTAGTCGCCGAGGGAGACCGGGGACCAGGGGCCCACGAAGACCGCACCGGCGTTGCGGACCCGGCCGGCGACGGCCGCGGCGTCGGCGGTCTGGATCTCCAGGTGCTCCGCGCCGTAGGCGTCGACGACCTTGAGGCCCGCGTCGATGCTGTCGACCAGGACGATCGCGGACTGGCGGCCGGCCAGGGCGGGCTCGATCCGGTCGGTGATGTGCTTGGACGCGGCGACCTGCGGGACGAGCTCGGCCTCGGTGGCGGCGGCCAGCTCCGCGGAGTCGGTGACGAGGACGGCGGCGGCCATCGGGTCGTGCTCGGCCTGGCTGATCAGGTCGGCCGCGACGTGCACCGGGTCGGCGGTGGAGTCCGCGAGGATCGCGATCTCGGTGGGGCCGGCCTCGGCGTCGATGCCGACGCGGCCCTTGAGCAGGCGCTTGGCGGCGGCGACGTAGATGTTGCCGGGGCCGGTGACCAGGTTGACGGGGGCGCAGCCGCCCTCTTCCGGGGTGCCGTACGCGAACATCGCGACGGCCTGGGCGCCGCCCGCCGCGTACACCTCGTCGACACCGAGCAGGGCGCACGCGGCGAGGATGGTGGGGTGCGGCAGACCGCCGAACTCCTTCTGCGGCGGGGAGGCGACGGCGATGCCCTCGACCCCCGCCTCCTGGGCGGGCACGACGTTCATCACGACGGACGAGGGGTAGACCGAGCGCCCTCCGGGGACGTACAGCCCGACCCGCTCGACGGGCACCCACTTCTCGGTGACGGTGCCGCCGGGGACGACCTGGGTGGTGTGGGTGGTGCGGCGCTGCTCGCGGTGGACGAGGCGGGCCCGTCGGATCGACTCCTCCAGCGCGGCGCGGACGGCCGGATCGAGCCCCTCCAGCGCCCCGGTGATCGCCGCGGCCGGGACCCGGATCGAGTCGATCCGTACACCGTCGAACTTCTCCCCCCACTCGATCACTGCCGCGGAGCCACGATGGCGTACGTCCTCGCAGATGGGCCGCACCGTCTCCAGGGCGGCTTCCACGTCGAACTCGGCACGGGGCAGCAGGTCGCGCAGGGCGGCACCCTCGGGGAGGGCCTCGCCGCGCAGATCGATTCGAGAGATCACCCCGCAATTCTCGCAGACCGCCACAGGCGTCCGGTCGCCCGTATCACTGGCTGATACCAGCCACGTCCGTCACTGCTGACCATTAGCGTTCACGCCGTCACACAGCGGGAAGAACAGTTGTACGGCATGTGCACAGAGGGGACGGCAGTGACCGAGCCGCATGATGGCGACATCCCGGACGGCCTCAGCGCAGCGGAGCTGGGTATGTGGCAGTCCTTCCGCAACGGAACCACCTACGATCTGCGCACCCATGACCCGGCGCGCGACGATCCATTCGCACCGCACATCTGGGGACCCGAGCGGAGCGTCGGCGCGCGCACGGTGGCGCGGCTGCTGCTGAGCGGGCCGCCCGCCCGCCCGGGCCGGGTGGCGGCACTGAAGTTACGGGGAGTCCGGATCACCGGAAAGCTGGACCTGGCAGGTGGCCGGGTCGCTCCGTACGTGGAGCTGACGGGCTGCAGGTTCGAACAGGAGGTGGTACTGCCCGAGTGCCACTTCACCACCCTGCGGATGGTCGGCTGCGCGCTGCCGAGGCTGGAGGCGGCCCGGCTGCACACGGAGGGCGATCTGCATCTGCCGCGCTGCCGGGTGGAGCGCGGCATCCGGCTCACCGACGCCCAGATCGGCACCGACCTGCTGATCAACCAGATCAGCGTCGGCGCCGACCGGAGCGGCCGCGCCCTGGTCGGGGACGGACTGAGCGTCGCGCAGGATCTCCAGGCCGAGATGGTCGAGGCGCACGGCGAGCTGAGTCTGCGCGGGGCGAAGGTGGGCGGTTCGCTGAGTCTGCGCGGCAGCCGGCTGCGCGCCAAGGACGGGCGGCGGGCGCTGAACGCCCCGCAGCTGACCGTGGAGCGCACGCTCTACATGACCGAGGCGTGGGTGAGCGTCGACACCGGGAACCAGGGCACCACTCCCCCGTACGGCATCGTGTTCGGGCCCACTCCGGCGCGTGGCACCCGGGCCCAGATCTTCGAGTGCCGGGGCGCGGTACGGCTGGACGACGGGCGCTTCGGGGACGCGGTGGACCTGCACAAGGCGCGGTTCGTCCTGGCCCGGCACGAGGAGCTGTCGCTGCGCCGGATCGTCACGCCCGAGCTGCGGTTCAACGCGGAGCGCCCGGAGGAGGGCCGGGTCGTGCTGAACGGCGCGAAGGTGGTGACGCTGATCGATGTGTCGTCCAGCTGGCCGGGCCCCGGGGGCCTGGCGATGGGCGGCTTCGTCTACGAGAACCTCGTCCCGTACGGGCACTTCCCGCTCTCCCGGCGGCTGGAGTGGGTGCTGGCCGCGACCCCGGAGTACGTCCCGGAGCCGTACGAGCGGCTCGCCGCGGTGCTGCGCAGCTGCGGTGAGGACGCGGACGCCCGGGAGGTGCTGCTCGCCAAGCAGCGGCGCCGCCGCGAGACGCTGCCGACCGCCGCCAAGCTGTGGGGCTTCCTCCAGGACTGGACGGTGGCCTACGGCTACCGGCCGGGGCGGGCCGCCGTGTGGATGGCGGTGCTGTGGGCGGCGGGCGCGCTGGGCTTCGCGCAGTACCACCCGGCGGCGATCAAGGGGGACGAGCATCCCCAGTGGAACGCCGCGCTGTACGCGCTCGATCTGCTGGTGCCGGTGATCAACCTCGGGCAGGACGGTTACTGGCGGACGGAGGGCGGCTGGCAGTGGGCGGCGGCCGCTCTCGTACTCCTTGGGTGGATATTGGCCACGACGGTGGCGGCGGGCGCCTCCCGGCTGCTGCGCCGGGGCTGACGTCCGGGCCGTGCGGGCCGGGGGGAATTCCTTCCGGCACCACGGTCGAACGGAATGCCGGAGTGCGGCCGGAGTGGCGGGCGGGACCGACGGGAAAAGGCGGAATCAAGCCAGTCACGACCTTTTCCTTTACCTTATCTTGACTGGGTCCGGTACAACCCATTCACTCGGCACAGAAGCTTCACAGCGCACCCCTGGCGCCGCCCTCACCAGCGCTTTTCAATGGTCTGCACCATGCCATTGCTTCGCGCTCTGCTCAGTACCGCGCGCAGGTTCCGGCACAGCCCCCGGCTGTCCGCCGGACTGCCCGCGGACGACGCGGTGCTGCTCGACGCCCCCGACGAGCGGCTCTCCCCCGCGCTGGTGGCGGCCGCCCTGGGGGACTACGGCCCCGCCGCCAAACTCCTCGCCACCACCCGTGACGCCACCGACTGGGAGAACCGCGACCGGTATCTCGGCCGGCTCGTCATGTTCGCCCACAACCGGGACGGCTGGCTCATCGACTGGCTGGCCGGCTCGCCGCGCGATCCGGACGCGCTGCTCGTCAAGGCCCAGCTGGCCGTCTTCCGGGCCTGGGAGTCGCCCGCCAGGGCCGAGCGGCTGCGCGAGGTCGGCCCGCTGATCACCGCGGCGGCCGACGCCGACCCGCGCGACCCGGTGCCCTGGCGCCTCGCCCTCGACCACGCCCGCGGCACCCACGCCACACACACCGTGTTCGAGTCCCTGTGGGAACAGGCCGTACGCCGCGCCCCGCACCACTACGGCTGCCACATAGCGGCGCTCCGCTATCTCTCCGCCGCCTGGTACGGCTCGCACCGCGAGTGCTTCGACTTCGCCGAGCGCGCCGCCGAGGACGCCGTGCCCGACTCGCTGGTGCAGGCGCTGCCGGTACGGGCCGCCTTCGCGCTGCTGCTCGACGAGCAGCTCGCCGGGCGGACCAGCTCGGTGCTGGAGGAGCGGATAGACCTGGCGGCAGACCTGGCGATCGGGCTCTCGGGCGCGTACCGCCCGAACGACCCGTGGCCCGCCGAGGTCCGCAACCTCCTCGCGTACGTCCTGGTGGCCCGGGGCCGCTGGGAGGAGGCGCTGGAACAGTTCACGCTGATCGGGCCCCACGCGACCTCGTTCCCGTGGTCGTCGGTGTCCGAGGACGCGCTGGGCCTCTTCCTCGAAGCGAGGGACCGCGCACGGCTCCAGGTCGCCTCCTCCACCCCACTGCGCAACCGGTCCGGTCACGGCCGGCCGCGCGGCCATTACGCTTGACCGTTGTGACCACCGCCCGTCTGCCCCTCTTTCCGCTCAACGCGGTGCTGTTCCCCGGCCTCGTGCTGCCCCTCAACGTCTTCGAGGAGCGTTATCGCGCCATGATGCGCGAGCTTCTGAAGACCGACGAGGACGAACCGCGCCGCTTCGTCGTCGTCGCGATCCGCGACGGCCGCGAGACCGCCCCGACGGCCACCGGCATGCCGGACACGGCCGCCGCGGCACCGGTCGTGGAGCGCGGCCCCGCCGACGGCTTCGGCCCCGACCCCATCCAGACCTTCCACCGGGTCGGCTGTATCGCGGACGCGGCGACGGTCCGCGAGCGCTCCGACGGCAGCTTCGAGGTCCTGGCCACCGGTACCACCCGGGTCAGGCTGCTCTCCGTCGACGCGAGCGGCCCCTATCTCACGGCCGAGGTGGAGGAGCTGACCGAGGGGACGAGGGACGACGAGGCCGGCGCGCTGGCCGAGGGCGTCCTGCGGGCCTTCCGCGCCTACCAGAAGCGGCTGGCCGGAGCGAGGGAACGGTCACTGACGACGGGCGCGGAACTGCCGGACGACCCGTCCGTGGTCTCGTACCTCGTCGCGGCGGCGGCCGTGCTGGACGTCCCCTCCAAGCAGCGGCTGCTCCAGGCACCGGACACCGCGACCCGGCTGCGCGAGGAGCTGACGCTCCTGCGCAAGGAGACCGCGGTCATCCGGCATCTGCCGTCGCTGCCCGCCGTGGACCTGACCCGCGCGCCCACCCACCCCAACTGAGCCCTCACCGACGAAGGAACCTGCCCGGTGGCGAAGAAGTCGAAGAAGCAGCAGTCGGGCGGCACCCCCGCCACGGTCGCCCTGACGGCGGCGGGCACCGCGTTCACGGTCCACGCCTACGACCACGACCCGGCCTCCCCCTCGTACGGGGAGGAGGCGGCCGAGGCGCTCGGTGTCTCCCCCGACCGGGTGTTCAAGACCCTGGTGGCCGATGTCGACGGCGCGCTGACCGTCGCGGTCGTCCCGGTCGCCGGCTCCCTGGACCTGAAGGCCCTGGCCTCGGCGGTGGGCGGCAAGCGCGCGGCCATGGCCGACCCCGTGGCGGCCGAGCGCACGACCGGCTACGTCCGGGGCGGCATCTCCCCGCTGGGCCAGCGCAAGCGGCTGCGTACGGTGCTGGACGCCTCGGCCCGGACCCATCCCACGATCTGTGTCTCGGCGGGCCGCCGGGGCCTGGAGGTCGAACTCTCCGCGACGGACCTGGCGGCCCTGACGGACGCGGTGTTCGCCCCGATCGGCCGGGCCGGGTAACCCGCCCCCGGCGCCCGCCGGGGAGTACGGGACGGCCGTTACGGCGCCGCCGTCCCTGCCCCGTCCTTCGGCGCGGGCGGCCAGTGCGCGGGGCCCCAGTCGGGCTCGGGGTCCCGCGGCCCGAACATCGCCGTCAGCCCCAGATGCACGATCATCGCCGCGATCGGCCACGCCAGCACGGCGCCCACCGCGTGGAGTTCCAGGGGCGCGTCGAAGACCACGCCCTTGCCGACCTCGCGCGCATGGGCGACCACGTCCGAGGTGGGCCCGAGCCAGACGCCGATGCCCCACGCCAGCAGCGAGCCGAGCAGCCCGCCGAGGGCCAGCCCCACGACCAGCCAGATGCCCCCGCGGCGGCGGAAGAGGACCACCGCACCCGCCGTGACCGCACCGAACAGGAGTGCCAGCAGCACAAACGTTCCGTCGGCCCCGATGGCCTCCTCGCCCTCGCTGTCCTTGAGGAAGACGGCCGTGTCGTCGGAGATCAGCGGCACCCTCGGCGCCAGCCACAGCCAGAGCAGCCCGAGACCGAGACCGGTCAGGGCCACGAGCACCATGACCACGGCGGCCTGACGGAGCTCCGTGGCCAGATCCGTGGCGTCCGGCGACTCGGGGCCGGGCGCGAGGTGGGAGCCCGTCGGCGGGGTCTGCCAGGGGTCGTGGGGCGAAGGCTGGTGAGGCGGCGTCAGAGGTGCTGTCACTCAGCCATCGTGCCAGGCTCCCCTGTGCGCCGCCTCACCGGACCGCTGCCGCGGCTCCCGCGGCCGTACGCGGCCCTTCAACGCCGTACGCGGCCTCACCCGGCCGTACGCGGCCGGGTCACCGGCCTCGCAGGGCGATACACCTAGCGCACCGCGGCGCGGCGGTAGGCCCACGTCGCCACCGCGAGCGACAGCACACCGACGGCCGCGCACACACCGAGGTCGAGCGCGATCGCGGTCCAGTCCGGGCGGGCGTCGAAGGACCGGGCCAGCGCCTCGACCCCGTACGTGGACGGCAGCAGATCGCGCGCCCACACCACCGGCCCCGGCATCCGGTCGGCCGGCAGCACGCCCAGCAGCAGCGCGGCGGACATGCCCAGCTGCCCGAGCAGCGTGGCCAGCTCCTGGCGCGGCGCGAGCAGGCCGAGGGCGGCCCCCAGACCCGCCAGCGCCGCCCCGGCGAGCGGGATCACGGCGACGAGCACCCACAGATGTGTCATCGGCAGCTGGAAGAGCACACTGCCGGTGACGGCCGTGACGAGCGTGCCGGGCACGGTGAAGGAGGCGTACGCGCCGGCCGCCCCCAGCACCACCGAGGCGGGCGGCACCGGCAGTGTGGCGTAGTGGTCGAGCCCGCCGCCGGCCCGCAGCTGGCCGAAGTACTGGGCGAGCAGGTTCAGCGCGACGAACGCCACGACCAGCACACTGGAACCGGCGACGACGGCGCGGGCCTCGGAGCCGCCGTCGACGACCCCGCGCATCAGGATCATGATCCCGACGGACTGGAAGGTCGCCACGAACAGCAGCGGAATCCGGGCGACCCGGGCCCGGGAGAGCTGGGCGCGGTACACCGCGGCCAGCGAGGGCAGCAGCCGGGCGCGCGGCGCGAGCGGGGCCGGCAGGGTGCGGGAGGTGCCGGAGGGCCCGTGCGCCGCCCGGTCCGGGACGCGCGAGGACACCGCCTCGGCGGGAACGATGCTCGTCACCTGAGGCCGCTCCCCCTCGACACGCCTGCCCGCACGTGTCCCCGCTCCCGTACGTGGAATCTCACGCCTTCACCAGCCCCTTGGTCGCATTGGCCGCATCCCCGCCGAGGGCCAGATAGACATCCTCCAGGCTGGGCGTGGCCAGGGTGAAATCGTCGAGCGCGGCGAAGGCCGCGCCACCGGTCACCGCGGCGACCGCGGCCCGTGCCTCGTCCGGGCCCAGCCGCAGGACCCAGCGCCGCCCGGACTCCTGGGCGACGGCGCGCAGCGCGGCGACCTCCGGGACGTCCAGCGGCGCCCGCTCCCGCCACACCAGCTCGACCCGGACCTCCCCGGCGACCTGCTGTTTCAGCCCGCCGGGGGTGTCGCAGGCGATGACCCGGCCGCGTTCGACGACGGCGACCCGGTCGAGGACGGTCTCGGCCTCGATCACGTTGTGGGTGACCAGCACGACGGTGACGCCGCGCTCGGCCCTGCGCCGGTCGACGGCGGCCCACACGGCACGCCTGGCGACGGGGTCCATGCCGGTCGTCGGCTCGTCCAGCACCAGGACGGGGCGCTCCCCGACCAGGGTGGCGGCGAAGCAGGCGAGCCTGCGCTGTCCGCCGGAGAGCTTCTTCAGGGGGCGCCCGGCGAGTTCGGTGAGCCCCAGTTCCTCCAGCACGGCGTCGCGCTCGGCGCGGGCCTCCGCCACGGCCAGGCCACGCAGCCGGCCGGTGGTCTCGGCGGCGAGGGACACGGTCAGCTCGTCCAGGGCGGTGGATTCCTGCCCCAGGTAGCCGATGAGGCGGGAGGCCCGTTCGGGGTGGCGCACCAGGTCGTGCCCCAGCACTTCGACGCTGCCGGAGTCGGGGCGCATCAGCCCGGTGAGCTGCCGGACCAGAGTGGTCTTGCCCGCCCCGTTGGGGCCGAGCAGCCCGAAGATCTCTCCGCGCCGCACATCGAGGCTGATTCCGTCGGTGGCGCGCACCTCGGGGGTGGCGGGCCGTCCGCGTCGGCCCCGGACGGCGGGATGGGTCTTGACCAGATCACGCACCGCGCACACGGTTCCGGTAGCCCTCTGCGCCTGTGCTGTGCCCTTGCTCACGAGGTATGAGGGTACGGGGTCGGATGCCCCGGACCGCGTCCGGGGCACGTCCGGCTCCGGGGCCGGGGTGCCGGCGCGGCCCTCGCCGGCGGCCGGTGCGGCCGCCGCACCGGCTACTCCACCGCGGGTACGTGCTCCGCCGCGGCGCGGACGTCGATCTCGCGCCAGAATCCGGCCCGGATCGCATAGCGGTCGTGCTCGTCGATCTGGTCGTCCTTGTGCGCGAGGAGCCCGAAGCGTGCCGCGTACCGCAGCAGTTCGCCGTCGATCCGGTGCGGGATGCGCGGGTACATGGTGGACAGCTTCTGCAGGTGCACGGTCTCCGGCAGCCGTTCCATCCAGCGCCGGGCGAAGACCTGGCCGACCTCGAACGGGTCGCCGCCGACGGTGGTGATGTCCTCCTCCCGGTCCGCCCAGCGCTGTTCGGCGCTGGTGAGCTGGGCCAGGGTCGGCAGGGAGGCGGTTTCCGGCGGCTCGCCGAGCGGCCCGCGCTCCACCCACCCCTTGTCGGAGGACCAGCGCAGGGTCGCGTTGGCGGGCGGGGCCGCGGGGGGCCGGTCGGCGTGTGCGCCGGGTGCCCGGAGGGCGGCCAGGTCCTTCGGGGTGGGGACGCCCTTGTGGGCGGGGGCGGGCGGCGCGGCGGCGTTGTTCTCGCCGGCCGGTTCCGCGGTGCCGTTGCGGGCGGCGGCGGCCTGGGCCTCGGAGGCGCGCTCGGCGGACGCGGCCAGGGCCGCCTCCGGCAGCGGTGCGGAGAGGATCGCGGCGATCTCGGGGCGCGGGGCGGGCGGCGGGGCGCAGATGCCGCCGGTCTCCTTGGCCCGTACGGCCTTGGTGATCCAGGCCCGGTCGAGCACGCGCCGTTCGTCCGCCTCGGCGACCAGGTCCTCGGACTGGTTGTAGTCGCCGTCGGCGGCCTGGACGGCCCACAGATGGACGGCGACCCCGTGTTCCTTGGCGGACATCAGTCCGGGCAGCAGATCGCCGTCGCCGGTCACCAGCACCACATCGGAGCATGCCCGGTTCCTGGCCAGCTCGGTGAGCTCGGCGTGCATGGCGGCATCGACGCCCTTCTGCGCCCAGCGCCCGTCACTGCGGGTGAGAGCCCCCAGGCGTACGGTCACGCGCGACATCACCCGGAGTCTGCGGTGCTCGGGCTGCGGTACGCGGTCGGGGGCGCCGTCGAACCAGTAGATCCGGAGCAGCGGCCGTTCCGTATCGATCTCGGCACGTTCGCGCAGTCCCTGGATCAGGGCCGCGTGGTCGACGGTGATGCGGGAACGGGCGGGCTCCCCGGCCAGCAGACTCGCGGCTGCGCCCAGCAAGTAGCCGGCGTCCACCAGGACGACGCAACGGTCCACGCGTTCCACCCTCTTCCAGGATTTCGGGAACGGGTTTACTCAGGGTTTCCTTCGAGTCTGCCCGACCGTGAAGGGGTTAACGTCCGGAACTCGATCATCGGCGTGGCGGATCCGGAAAACGGCCGACTGCGGATACTGCTACGCACGGCAATGATCCAACATGCGGCCTTTGCGGTGCTATGTGAGTCTGACAGCGGTCCTGGCCCACAGGATTCCCCACAGGAGGCATTCACCATGGCCAAGCACAAGAACCGCAAGCAGGGCAGCCAGCAGGATCGCGCGTCCGCATCGGAGCGCGGCGAGGAGCAGGCGAAGTCCACGGCCTTCGAGTCGCAGAACCAGCCCCAGTCCCAGGCCCAGGGCAGCCCCTCCGATGTCGCGCGCAAGCATCAGCGGCGCTTCGGCCACAACTGACCGGTCATCTCCGGTCCGGTTCCGGGCCCGTAGACCGGGAGGGGCGCCCCGCAGCCGCGGGGCGCCCCTCCCGTCGGTGGGTGGCGTCGGTCAGCCGGCCAGGCAGGACGGGCCGAGCAGCACCTTCAGATCGCCGAAGAGCGCCGGGTCGGGCTTCACCCGGTGCCGGTCGAGCCGGAGCACCGTGGTCTTGCGGGGGCCCTGGAGCCTGATCCGTACCTCGGTGTCGCCCCGGTGGCTGCTCAGGACCTCGCCGAGCCTGCTGACCATGGGCGGGGTGATCTTCACCGTGGGGATGGTGAGGACGACCGGGGCGTTGGTCCCGGCGTTGGAGATGTCGGGGACCTGCATCTCCATGGCGACCAGGCGCGGCACGTCCTCGCGCTTGTCCAGGCGGCCCTTGACGAAGACGACGGTGTCCTCGACGAGCTGGGTGGAGACCAGCTGGTAGGTGGCCGGGAAGAACATGCACTCGATGGAGCCCGCGAGGTCCTCCACGGTGGCGATGGCCCAGGCGTTGCCCTGCTTGGTCATCTTGCGCTGGAGGCCGGAGATGATGCCGCCGACGGTCACGATGGCACCGTCGCCGTGCTCGCCGCCGGTCAGCTGGGAGATCGACGCGTCGGCCTTGTCGGACAGGACGTGCTCCAGACCGAAGAGCGGGTGGTCGGAGACGTACAGTCCGAGCATTTCCCGTTCCTGCGCGAGCAGGTAGGACTTCTCCCACTCGATGTCGGAGAACTCCACGTCCAGCCCGAAGCCCGGCTCGTCGCTCTCCTCCTCGCCCATGCCGCCGAAGAGGTCGAACTGTCCCTCGGCCTCCTTGCGCTTGACCTGCACCACGTTGTCGATCATCGGCTCGTGGTGGGCGACGAGGCCCTTGCGGGTGTGGCCCATCTCGTCGAAGGCACCGGCCTTGATGAGGGACTCGACCGTGCGCTTGTTGCAGACGACCGCTTCGACCTTGTCGAGGAAGTCGGGGAAGGTGCTGTACTTCCCCTTCGCCTTGCGGCTGCGGATGATCGAGTCGACGACGTTCTGACCGACGTTGCGCACGGCGGTCAGGCCGAAGAGGATCACGTCGTCACCCTGGGCGGCGAAGTTGGACAACGACTCGTTGACGTTGGGCGGCAGCACCTTGATGCCCATGCGGCGGCACTCGTTGAGGTAGACCGCGGACTTGTCCTTGTCGTCCTTGACCGAGGTCAGCAGGGCCGCCATGTATTCGGCGGGGTAGTTCGCCTTGAGGTACGCGGTCCAGTAGGTGACCAGGCCGTACGCGGAGGAGTGCGCCTTGTTGAACGCGTATCCGGCGAACGGCACCAGGACGTCCCACAGCGCCTTGATCGCCGCGTCGGAGAAGCCCTTCTCCTTGGCGCCCGCCTCGAAGAGGACGAAGTTCTTCGCCAGCTCGTCGGGCTTCTTCTTGCCCATCACGCGGCGCAGGATGTCGGCCTCGCCGAGCGAGTACCCGGCGACGATCTGGGCGGCCTTCTGCACCTGCTCCTGGTAGACGATCAGGCCGTAGGTGAGGCCGAGGACCTCCTTGAGAGGCTCCTCCAGCTCCGGGTGGATCGGGGTGATCTCCTGGCGGGCGTTCTTGCGCTCCGCGTAGTTCGTGTGGGAGTTCATTCCCATCGGGCCCGGCCGGTAGAGGGCCGAGACGGCGGAAATGTCCTCGAAGTTGTCGGGCTGCATCTGGCGCAGCAGGGAGCGCATCGGACCGCCGTCGAACTGGAAGACGCCGAGCGTGTCGCCGCGGCAGAGCAGCTCGTACGTCTTGGGGTCGTCCAGCGGCAGGGAGAGCATCTCCAGGTCGATGCCCTTGTTGGACTTCACCATCTTGATGGCGTCGTCCATGATCGTCAGGTTGCGCAGGCCCAGGAAGTCCATCTTCAGCAGGCCGAGCGACTCGCACTGCGGGTAGTCCCACTGCGTGATGGTGACGCCGTCGGTGTGCCGAACCCAGACGGGGGCGTGGTCGACGATGGGTTCGCTGGACATGATGACGCCCGCGGCGTGCACGCCCATCTGCCGCACCAGGCCCTCGACGCCCTTCGCGGTGTCGATGACCTTCCGTACGTCCGGCTCGTTCTCGTACATCCCCCGGATCTCGCCCGCCTCGCTGTAGCGCGGGTGCTTGGGGTCGGTGATGCCGTTGAGGTCGATGCCCTTGCCCAGGACGTCGGCGGGCATCGCCTTGGTGAGCCGGTCGCCCATGGCGTACGGGTAGCCCAGCACCCGGGCGGAGTCCTTGATGGCGTTCTTGGCCTTGATCTTGCCGTACGTACCGATCATGGCGACCTTGTCGGCGCCGTACTTCTCGGTCACGTACCTGATCACCTCGACGCGCCGGCGCTCGTCGAAGTCGATGTCGACATCGGGCATGGAGACACGCTCGGGGTTCAGGAACCGCTCGAAGATCAGCCCGTGCTCGATCGGGTCGAGGTCGGTGATGCCCATCGCGTACGCCACGATCGAACCGGCGGCACTGCCTCGTCCGGGACCGACCGCGATGCCGTTGTTCTTGGCCCACATGATGAAGTCGGCGACGACCAGGAAGTACCCCGGGAACCCCATCTGGATGATGATGTCCATCTCGTACTCGACCTGCTTCTGCCGGTCGTCGGGGACCCCGCCCGGGAAGCGGCGCTGCATGCCGACCCGGACCTCTTCCTGGAACCAGGTGATCTCGGTGAAGCCGTCCGGGATGTCGAACTTCGGCATGAGGTTCTTCGCCTCGAACATGCCACTGGTGTCGATCTGCTCCGCGACCAGCAGGGTGTTGGCGCAGCCCTCCTGCCAGGCGTCGGAGGAGTCGACGCCGTACATCTCCTCCGTCGTCTTGAGGTAGTAGCCGGTGCCGTCGAAGCGGAAGCGGTCCGGGTCGGAGAGGTTCTTGCCGGTCTGGATGCACAGCAGGGCGTCGTGCGCCGTGGCCTCGCTCGCGTAGGTGTAGTGCGAGTCGTTCGTCACCAGCGGCGGGATGTCCAGCTTTTTGCCGATTTCGAGGAGCCCGTCGCGGACACGGCGCTCGATCTCGATGCCGTGGTCCATCAGCTCCAGGAAGTACTTGCCCTCGCCGAAGATGTCCTTGTAGTCGGAGGCCGCCTGGACCGCCTCGTCGAACTGTCCGAGCCGCAGCCGGGTCTGCACCTCGCCCGAGGGGCACCCGGTGGACGCGATCAGGCCCTCGGACCACTTGGCGATGGTCTCCTTGTCCATCCGCGGCCACTTCTGCAGCCAGCCCTCGGCGTACGCGTCCGAGGAGAGCCGGAAGAGGTTGTGGAGGCCGGTCTTGTTCGACGCCCAGATCGTCTTGTGGGTGTAGCCACCGGATCCGGACACATCGTCGCGCTTCTGGTGCGGCTGTCCCCACTGCACCTTGCGCTTGTGCTTGCGCGACTCCGGGGCGACGTACGCCTCGATGCCGATGATCGGCGTCACACCCGCCTTGGCGGCGGAGTGGAAGAAGTCGTACGCCCCGTGCAGGTTGCCGTGGTCCGTCATCGCGATGTGGGACATGCCCATCTCGTTGCACGCCTCGAACATGTCCTTGAGCCGCGCGGCACCGTCCAGGAGCGAGTACTGCGTGTGGACGTGAAGGTGCGTGAAGGGCGGCTTGGTCACGGCGTCGGGCCTCCGGGAGAACTGGGGATGACGGACAGGGGGGACAGCGGGGAAGTCTACGTCTTGGAGGTGACGGACGAAGGGCACTCCCGGGTACGGTCGCGCGTTGTAGAGGCTGAGGAACGTGTCCTATTTGTCATGTCCTCAGTCACGTCATGGGGCACGTCCCACGTCATGCACGTCCGGTACCAGGAGGCACCAAGAAATGTCGGAAACGCAGACCGGCGCAGCGCAGCGCGGGGAGCAGATCCTCGCCGTTTTCGACACCGCTTTCGGTGAGCTGCTGGCCGCAGATCCCGCGGCCTTCCGGGTCAAGTTCCGCAAGATGGCGGGCTCGGCCTTCGCCTTCTACCGCGGCACGGCGTGCCTGTTCTACGGCGATGTGGAGCGGGAGCGGCACGGCGGGGAGTATCTGGACGAGCGCACCGGACGGGTGTGGATCCACGGCGATCTGCACGCGGAGAACTTCGGCACGTACATGGACGCCAACGGCCGGCTGATCTTCAATGTGAACGACTTCGACGAGGCGTACGTGGGCCCGTTCACCTGGGACCTCAAGCGCTTCGCCGCCTCCGTCGCCCTGATCGGCTACGCGAAGGCGCTGGGCGACGGCCAGATCGGCGAGCTGGTGCGGATCTACGCCGCCGCCTACCGGGAGCGGATCCACGCCCTGGCGACCGGCGCGAAGAACGACGAGCTGCCGCCGTTCACGCTGGACACCGCCCAGGGTCCGCTGCTGGACGCGCTGCGCGACGCCCGCTCCCTGACCCGGTTCTCGCTGCTGGACTCGATGACGGAGATACGGGACTTCGAGCGCCGGTTCGCCGCCGGCGGCGGGGCGATCGACCTGGACGCGGCGACCCGCTACAAGGTGCTGTCCGCGTTCGACGGCTATCTGGAGACACTGCCGGAGTCGAGCCTCACCCGCCCCGACTCGTACCGGGTGAAGGACGTGGTGGGCCGGCGGGGCATCGGCATAGGCTCGGCCGGGCTGCCGTCGTACAACATCCTCCTGGAGGGCAACAGCGACGCCCTGGAGAACGATGTGGTGATCTATCTCAAGCAGGCGCAGACCCCGGCGGTCTCCCGGCACATCACGGACGCCGGCGTGCGGGACTACTTCCAGCACGAGGGGCACCGAACCGTGATCTCGCAGCGCGCGCTGCAGGCCCACGCCGACCCGTGGCTCGGCTGGACCGAGCTGGACGGCGCGGGCCAGCTGGTCGCGGAGGTGTCGCCGTACGCCGTCGACCTGGACTGGTCCGACATCGACGAGCCGGAGGAGATCGCGGCCGTCGTCGCCGATCTCGGCCGGGCGACGGCGACGATGCACTCGGCGGCGGACGACGAGAGCGGGCACTCGCTGGTGCCGTTCTCCACGGAGCGGGCGATCGACGCGGCCATCGCGGCCGACGAGGAGGGCTTCGCGGAGCTGCTGGTCGACTTCGCCCACAGCTACGGGGCCCGTGCCCGCGCCGACCACCAGATCTTCGTGGACCTCTTCCGCAACGGCCGCATTCCCGGTCTGTAGGGCGGTCCCGGGCCTCCGGGTCCCGCGGGTCCGGGCCTTTTAGGGGTCGTTTACAGGTACACATGACACACTCTCCGGCGATGGACATCTCAGGGACGCAGCTCAGGGTGGTGCGCGCGGCGCTTTTCACAGCGCTCGTCGTCACCCTGTCCACTGCTTCCCATGTGCTGCTCTCCCAGGTCCCGCTCCCGCTGACCGTGGTCGCGATGCTGGCCTGCGTCGTCTTCGCGACGGCGTACGCGCTGGCGGGCCGGGAGCGCGGCTTCGGGGCGATCGCGGGCCTGCTCGTCCCGCTGGAGCTGGCCGCCGACACGGTCTTCACCACGGGGCAGCATCTCTGTTACGGGGCGGCCGGCGGCCCGATCGCGGGGCCGCTGCGGTCCGTGGGCGTCGATGTGCTGTGCGGCGGGAGCGGCGGCGCGCATCTGGCGGGTGTCGGCACGGTGGGCACCCCGCTGGCCGGGGTGACCGGGGCCGGTGACCGGGCCGCCGCGCTGCTGGCGCAGCCGGGGCCCGCGGTGCCGTGGCTGCTGCTCGCCGCCCATGTGACCGTCGGGCTGCTCGCCGCGGCCTGGCTGAGGCGCGGGGAGTCCGCCCTCGCGGGGCTGCTGCGCGCGGTGGCCGCCCTGGCGTTCCGCCCGCTGCTGACCGCGGTCGCCGTGGTGAGCCACTCCCGCCGCCGGACGGCCCGCGCCCCCCGCCCGGCCGGCCGCCCGCACCCGCTCTGCCCGGCCCGTCTGCTGGGGCACTCCGTGGGGCGAAGGGGTCCGCCGCTGACGGCCCGTGCCGCGCTCTGAGCACGCGGCACGCCGGGCCCCGGAACAGCGGGCCCCGGCCGTACAGCACACCCCCACACGCAGCTTTCACATATCCACGGAGAACGATCATGAGCAAGCGCAACACCCAGGCCAACAAGGCAGCGGCCCGCGAGCGGCTGCGCGCCGAGCGCGAGCGCCAGGCGAAGAAGGACAAGGCCCGCAAGCAGATCGTCGTCGGTGTCTCGGTCGTCGCCGCGCTGGCGGTCATCGGCGGCATCAGCTACGGCGTGATGCAGCTGAACAAGCCGGACGCCTGGACGGCCGCCGCGGACGCGAAGAACGTGACCGCCCCGAAGAACACCTCGGGCAAGGACGGCACGACCGTGGTCATCGGCAAGTCGACCGCCAAGAAGACCCTTGAGCTGTACGAGGACTCGCGCTGCCCGATCTGCGGCACGTTCGAGCAGGCGCTCGGCGAGACCGTCGAGAAGGACGTCGAGGCGGGCAAGTACAAGATCAAGTACGTCGGTGCGACCTTCATCGACAACACCGACAGCGGAGAGGGCTCCAAGAACGCCCTCAGCGCGCTGGGCGCGGCCCTCGATGTGAGCCCCGAGGCGTTCCTGGACTACAAGGCCGCGCTCTACTCCGCGAAGTACCACCCGGAGGAGAGCGACGACAAGTTCGCCAAGGACAGCTTCCTGATCGAGGTGGCGGACTCCGTGGACGCGCTGAAGGGCAACAAGGAGTTCCAGAAGGCCGTCGAGGACGGCACGTACGACGCGTGGGCGATGAAGATGTCCAAGGCGTTCGACAAGAGCGGGGTGACGGGCACGCCGTCGCTGAGGATGGACGGCAAGCCGGTCACCGCCGAGGGCAGCGAGAACGCCCCCATGACGGTGCCCGACTTCAACGCCGCGGTCGACAAGGCGCTGAAGGCGTAACGTCCGCCCGTCCGCTCACGGCCGTACGGCGCGGCGGGGTCCCGCACCGGAAGGTGCGGGACCCCGCCGCGGGTCTTCCGGCCCGGTCACAGCGTGGCGAGGAACCCCAGGGCGACCTTCCAGGTCTGCTCGGCGGCCCGCTCGTCGTAGTCGTGCAGCTCCGGGTCGGTGAACAGGTGTCCGGCGCCCGGGTAGCGGTAGACCTCCACATCGGCGCCGGTCCGCCGCATCTGGAGGTACCAGCTGTTGAGCCAGTCGGGCGACTCGAACGGGTCGGGGTCGGCGACGTGCAGCTGTACGGGCAGTTCGTCCACCGAGGCGTTCTCCGCGATGTCCGACGTGCCGTGCAGGAGCAGCAGTCCGCGTGCCTTCTCGTCGCCGAGGGCGAGGGTCTGCGCGGTGGCGGCGCCGAAGGAGAAGCCCGCGTACACCAGGCCCTGGTCGGAGTAGGGCGCCGCGGCCAGCACGGCACGCCTGAGCAGCTCGTCCTTGCCCACCTGCTCCTTGAAGGCCATGCCCTCCTCCACCGTGTCGAAGGTGTGCCCCTCGAACAGATCGGGCACCCGCACCTCATGGCCGGCGGCCCGGAGCCGGTCGGCCGCGGCGTGCACGGCGGGCCGCAGCCCGTAGGTCGAGTGGAAAAGCATGATGTTCATGACGCCCATGGTGCCAGCGAGCCCGGCCCGCGCCGAACGACAGGGCCCCAGGACCTGCCGGACGGCGCCGGGCCCTGCCGCCCTGGCCTCCTGCCGCTCCGCCCCGGCGCGCCCCCTTGCCGCTCCCCCTTTTCGCCGCCTCAGCGCAGGCTGCGTACGTCCAGGTAGCGCAGCACCCGGTCGACCACCTCGGGGTCGGCGCCCGGCTCGCTGCGCGCGGAGAGCACCGCGTGGCGGGCGGCCGACATCATCTCCCGCTGGATGCGGCTGACCGCCCGGAACCGTTCCGCCCGCTGCGCGTACGCCTCGCGCCGCTCGTCGTCGACCATGTCGGGGCTGATCCGGGCCCCGATGTCGTAGGCCGCGCGCTGGAGCCGCTCCACGACGTCCTCCGGGAAGTCCTCGACCTCCTGGATCTCCTTGAGCCGGTGCTTGGCCGCCTTGGCGGCCCGGATCGCGAGCTCCCGTTCCAGGGCCTGTTCGGCGTCGGTGTCGGCACGCACCCCGAGCTTGCGCACCAGCCACGGCAGGGTGAGCCCCTGGAGGACGAGGGTCGCCATGATGACGGCGAACGCGATGAAGATGATCTCGTCGCGGCCGGGGAACGGCTTCCCGTCGTCCGTCTCCAGCGGGATCGCCAGCGCCAGCGCGACCGAGGCCACCCCGCGCATCCCGGCCCACCACATGACGACGGTCTCCCGTCGGCTGGTGGGGATCTCCTCGCTCACATCGCGCCGGGTGTGCAGCCGTTTGGCCAGCCAGGCCGCGGGGAGCAGCCACAGCAGCCGTACGCCCACGACGACCACGACGATCGCCAGGCCCCAGCCCACCATCCGCAGTTCGCGCCCGTCGGCTGTGCCGAAGACACTGTGGAGTTCGAGGCCGATCAGCCCGAAGGCGACCCCGGTGACGAGCGTGTCGACGATCTCCCAGAAGGTGCGTCCGGTGAGACGTCCGAGGACATCGTCGGCGTCCGCGGTGCGCTCGGCGAGGAAGAGCGCGGTGGTGAGGACGGCCAGCACACCCGACCCCATGAGTTCCTCGGCGAGGACGTAACTCACGAACGGTACGAGCAGGGAGAGGCCGACCTGAAGGGTGGCGTCACCCAGGACGTTCATCAGTCTGATGGTGAGCCAGCCCAGCGCCAGTCCGACCGCCACCGCGACGGCGGCGGACAGGATCAGCAGGCCGAACGCCTCGGGCAGCGAGAAGGTCCCGCTCACGGCGGCGGCGATCGCCACGTGGTAGAGCACGATCGCGGTCACGTCGTTGAACAGCCCCTCGCCCTCCAGGATCGAGACGAGCCGGCGCGGCAGTCCGACCGAGCCCGCGACAGCGGTCGCGGCGACCGGGTCGGGCGGGGCGACGAGCGCACCGAGGGCGACCGCGGCGGCGATGGGCAGCCCGGGGACGATCGCGTTGGCGACCGCGGCGACGGCCGCCGTGGTGACGAAGACCAGTGCCACGGCCAGCAGGAAGATCGGCCGTCTGTTGGCCGCGAACTGCCGCCAGGAGGTGCGCTGCACGGAGGCGTAGAGCAGCGGCGGCAGCAGCGCGGGGAGGATGATCTCCGGCGGGACGTCGACATTCGGTACGAAGCTGGTGAACGCCATCGCGACCCCGGCGAGCGTCATCAGCACCGGCGCCGGGAGGCCCAGACGCTCCCCGAGGGGCACCGTGACCACGGCTCCCAGCAGAAGCAGGAGCAGCAGTGCCATTTGGTCCACGATGTGCCTTCCGGGCGGGCGGGGTCAGGCCGTGCGATCGGCCGATAGGGGCTTCCACCCTGCCACGCAATCCCTGCAATTCAGACAACACCCCCACCCGGCAGCCCCCTTGGCACCTCGGTCCTCCGAGGTATCGGCCGCCGTCGCCCCGCTTCCGCCGACCCGAGGGGCGCCGTCAGAGCGGGCGGCGCATGGCCCGGTGGGCGATGCCCGCGTCCGGGAAATCGGGGCCGTACGCCACATAGCCGAGCCGCTCGTAGAAACCGAGGGCGTGGGTCTGGGCGTGCAGGTCGACGGCGGCCAGTCCCAGGGCGCGCGCCTCGTCCTCGATGGCGCGCACCAGTGCGGCGCCGACGCCGAGGCCGCGTTTCTCCCGGGTCACCGCGAGCCTGCCGAGCGAGCCGGCCGTGAGGTCGCCGCCCGTCCGGTCCGCCACCGCGGGACCATGCAGCAGCCGCCCCGTGCCGAGCGCCGAGCCGTCCGCCGCGAGCGCCAGGACATGCGCCGCGTCCGCGTCGTGCGCGTCGTACTCGATCTCCTCGGGCACCCGCTGCTCACCGACGAAGACGTCCTTGCGGATCTGGAAGCAGGCCGCGAGATCGCTGTCGTCGAGGGCCCTGCGGGTGGTGTACGGGGCGGGCCCGACGGTCATTCGCTCTCCGCCGCGATCTTGTCGAGGGCCTGCTGGAGGTCGTCCGGGTAGCTGCTGGCGAACTCCACCCAGCTGCCGTCGGAGGGGTGCTCGAAGCCGAGGCGCACGGCGTGCAGCCACTGCCGGGTCAGCCCCAGCCGCTTGGCCAGGGTCGGGTCGGCGCCGTAGGTGAGGTCGCCGACGCACGGGTGGCGGTGGGCCGACATGTGCACCCGGATCTGGTGCGTGCGGCCCGTCTCCAGCTTGATGTCGAGGAGGCTCGCGGCCCGGTAGGCCTCGATCAGGTCGTAGTGCGTGACCGACGGCTTGCCCTCGGCCGTGACCGCCCACTTGTAGTCGTGGTTGGGGTGCCGGCCGATGGGGGCGTCGATGGTGCCGCTCATCGGGTCCGGGTGGCCCTGGACGAGCGCGTGGTACTTCTTCTCGACGACCCGGTCGCGGAACTGTGCCTTGAGCAGGGTGTAGGCCCGCTCCGACTTGGCGACGACCATCAGCCCGGAGGTGCCGACGTCCAGGCGGTGCACGATGCCCTGGCGCTCGGCGGCACCGGACGTGGAGATCCGGTACCCGGCGGCCGCGAGCCCGCCGATGACGGTGGTCCCGGTCCAGCCGGGGCTCGGGTGGGCCGCGACGCCGACCGGCTTCACGATGACGACGATGTCGTCGTCGTCGTGCACGATCTCCATGCCCTCGACGGGCTCGGCGACGATCTGGACCGGAGCGGCCGCCTGCGGCATCTCCACCTCCAGCCAGGCGCCACCGTGCACCCGCTCGGACTTCCCGGCCACCGAACCGTCCACCTGGACCTTCCCGGCAGCGGCCAGCTCTGCGGCCTTGGTGCGGGAGAAACCGAACATCCGGGAGATGGCGGCGTCGACACGCTCGCCTTCCAGGCCATCGGGTACGGGCAGGGTGCGGATCTCGGGATGCGTACTCACCTGTCGAGTATGCCTTGCGCCCGCTAGTCCTTGTGCACGGTGCCGTCGGGGTCCAGGCCCTTGAAGGAAAGGATCACGATCAGGATTCCGCCGCAGACGATCGCGGAGTCGGCGAGGTTGAAGACAGCGAAGTGCGCGGGGGCGATGAAGTCCACCACCGCGCCCTCGAACACGCCGGGCGCGCGGAAGATGCGGTCGGTGAGATTTCCGAGCGCACCGCCGAGCAGCAGCCCCAGCGCGATGGCCCACGGCAGGCTGTAGAGCTTGCGGGCCAGCCGGGCGATGACCACGATCACCCCGGTGGCGATCACGGTGAAGATCACCGTGAAGGCCTCGCCGATCCCGAACGCGGCACCCGCGTTGCGGATCGCGCTGAGCTTCAGCCAGTCGCCGAAGATCTCGATGGGCTCCTGGTGCTCCAGCTTGGCGACCACGAGCATCTTGCTGCTCAGGTCGAGCAGATAGGCGACCACGGCCACGACGAAGAGCGCGAGGATCCTCCGGTGGCCCTTGCCCCCGGCCGCCGCCCCGCCCGCTTCCGTGCTCCCGGTCTCGCCCGCGTCCGGGCCCTTGGCCCCGGCCTCGGCGGTCTGCGGGGTCTCGTCCCCGGCCACCCCCTCGGCATCAGGGATATCCGGCGTACCGATGATGCGCTCCGCCTCTGCCACGTGAGTCCCTCAACCTAGGTGCCTGACTGAGGACGAGGGTACGACACACCCGGGCCCTTTCGTCCGGGTCGGGCCGGGCCGACGGGGGTCCGGCACCCGCGGCCGCGGTCCGGTCCGGACGAAAGGGCCGCCCGGACCGGACAAAAGCCGCCGCCGGGCCGGTGGCAGGCACCGCGGGGCCGGAGGGGCGCCCCGGGGATCAGCCGCGCCGCTCCTGCTTCTGTTTGTCCTCCACACACAGCGTGGCCCGGGGGAAGGCCTGCATCCGTGCCTTGCCGATCGGCTTGCCGCAGATCTCGCAGAGTCCGTAGGTCCCCGCCTCCAGCCGGGCCAGGGCACGCTCGGTCTGCTCCAGCATCTCCTGCGCGTTGGCGGCCAGCGACAGCTCGTGCTCGCGGGTGATGTTCTTCGTACCGGTGTCCGCCTCGTCGTCCCCGGCACCGTCACCGGAGTCCCGCATCAGTCCGGCGAGGGCGGCACCCGAAGCCTCCAGCTCGCTCCGCAGCCGCAGAACCTCACCGGTCAGGACCGTGCGCGCCTCGGCGACCTCCTCCGGCGTCCAGGGGTCCTCCCCGGGCCGTACCGCCAGCTCTCCGGGCGCTGTCGCAGCGGCCGCGCGGGCCTGCGGCACCGCGGCCGCGGCCTTCCCGGCAGCTGTGGTCCGACCCGCGCTCTTCTTGGCTACCACCGTGTGGGCTCCCGTCTGCTCGGCGGCCTGGGCCGCCCCCGTGGCCGCCGCTGCGGCCTTCTTCGAAGCCTTCTCGACCGCGCTCTTCCTCGCCGGCGCCTTCTTGGCCGCCGTCTTCCTGGCCGCCGTCTTCTTCACCGGCGCCTTCTCGACCGCCGTCTTCCTGGCGGCGGTCCTCTTCGCCGGTGCCTTCTTCACCACCGTCTTCCTGGCGGCGGCCTTCTTCGCCGCCGTCCCGGCCGGTGGCTCTCCGTCGGCCTCTGTGCCGGCCACGGTCTCTTTCGCCGTCTTCTTCGCCACCATGGCCGCGGCCCCTTCACATATTGTGATCTTGCACGCGAATCGTGCTGGGACGATAAATCGACCCCAGCTCCGCGGCAACGGGGCACGCCGCCGTCACGCCCCTCCCCGTACCCGGGTCGTGGCGCGCCTGCCTCCGTTGTGCCCAGCTCCCCGCCCGGTAATCCGCTCCCGCCCCCGGCCGGGAAGTCCGTCCGCTCCCCTGTGGCCATTCGGGTCACGCCCGCGCCGCGGGGTAAACCGGTCGGCCGTCACCCGTACGGGCCCGTACACTGGCCTCAGCGAGAGGCGTGGATGGGACGAGTAGCGTCGTACGCGGCCATGAGCGACCCGGGGACGGTGGAAGCCCGGGGGCGAGCGCGTCGTGAAGATCACCCGGAGCCGTCGGAAGAACGCCGCAAGGCCAGTAGACCCGGCATCGCGACCCCAATGAGGGGGCCAAGGGCGCACGCCCGGGGCCAAGGAGGGTGGTACCGCGGGAGCGACATGCTCTCGTCCCTCCGACGGAAGTGGAAAACGTCCGCCGGAGGAAGCCGCACATGACATCGCCGCAGTACCGCCAGGTGCCCGCCCAGGTCGACCTGCCCGCGCTCGAGCACGCCGTGCTCGACTTCTGGCGCGACAGCAAGGTCTTCGCCAAGAGCCTCGAACAGTCCGAGGGCCGCCCGGAGTGGGTCTTCTACGAAGGCCCGCCCACCGCCAACGGCATGCCCGGCGCGCACCACATCGAGGCCCGCGTCTTCAAGGACGTCTTCCCCCGCTTCCGCACCATGCAGGGCTACCACGTCGGCCGCAAGGCCGGCTGGGACTGCCACGGCCTGCCGGTCGAGCTCGCGGTCGAGAAGGAGCTGGGCTTCAACGGCAAGAAGGACATCGAGGCGTTCGGCATCGCCGAGTTCAACGCCAAGTGCCGCGAGTCCGTCACCCGGCACACCGACGCCTTCACCGAGCTGACCACCCGCATGGGCTACTGGGTCGACCTGGACGACGCGTACCGCACGATGGACCCGGAGTACGTCGACTCCGTGTGGTGGTCGCTGAAGGAGATCTTCAACAAGGACCTGCTGGTCCAGGACCACCGGGTGGCCCCCTGGTGCCCGCGCTGCGGCACCGGGCTCTCCGACCACGAGCTGGCACAGGGCTACGAGACGGTCGTCGACCCCTCGGTCTTCGTACGCTTCCCGCTGACCAGCGGCCCGCTGGCCGGCGAGGCCGCGCTCCTGATCTGGACGACCACCCCCTGGACCCTGGTCTCCAACACCGCCGTCGCCGCACACCCCGAGGTCACCTACGTCGTCGCGACGAACGGCGAGGAGAAGCTCGTCGTCGCGCGGCCGCTGCTGGAGAAGGCGCTCGGCGAGGGCTGGGAGACCACCGGCGAGAGCTTCACCGGCCGTGAGATGGAGCGCTGGACCTACGAGCGCCCGTTCACGCTGGTCGACTTCCCGAGCGTCGGGGGAAGCGACGGATCCACCCCGGCCGCGGCCCACTACGTCGTGAACGCCGAATACGTCACGACCGAGGACGGTACGGGTCTGGTCCACCAGTCCCCCGCCTTCGGCGCCGACGACCTCGCCGTCTGCCGCGCCTACGGCCTCCCGGTCGTCAACCCGGTCCGTCCCGACGGAACCTTCGAGGAAGGGCTGCCGCTGATCGGCGGGGTCTTCTTCAAGAAGGCCGACGAGGCGCTCACCGAGGACCTGGCCGCCCGCGGCAAGCTCTTCCGCCACGTCCCGTACGAGCACAGCTACCCGCACTGCTGGCGCTGCCACACCGCGCTGCTCTACTACGCGCAGCCGTCCTGGTACATCCGCACGACCGCGATCAAGAACCGGCTCCTCGAAGAGAACGAGAAGACCAACTGGTTCCCCGACTCGGTCAAGAACGGTCGCTTCGGCGACTGGCTGAACAACAACGTCGACTGGGCACTGTCCCGCAACCGCTACTGGGGCACGCCGCTGCCCATCTGGCGCTGCGAGGACAACCACCTCACCTGCGTCGGCTCGCGCGCCGAGCTCGGTGAGCTGACCGGTACCGACCAGTCGGAGCTGGACCCGCACCGTCCGTTCATCGACGAGATCACGTTCACCTGCTCGCAGGAGAACTGCCAGTTGGAGGCGTACCGCGTCCCCGAGGTCATCGACGCCTGGTACGACTCGGGTTCGATGCCGTTCGCGCAGTGGGGCTACCCGTACAAGAACAAGGAGATCTTCGAGAGCCGCTACCCGGCGCAGTTCATCTCGGAGGCCATCGACCAGACCCGCGGCTGGTTCTACACCCTGATGGCCGTCGGCACCCTGGTGTTCGACAAGTCGTCGTACGAGAACGTGGTGTGCCTCGGCCACATCCTCGCCGAGGACGGACGGAAGATGTCCAAGCACCTGGGCAACATCCTCCAGCCCATCCCGCTGATGGACCAGCACGGTGCCGACGCGGTGCGCTGGTTCATGGCGGCGGGCGGCTCCCCGTGGGCGGCTCGGCGCGTGGGTCACGGCACCATCCAGGAGGTCGTCCGCAAGACCCTCCTGACCTACTGGAACACGGTCGCCTTCCAGGCCCTGTACGCCCGTACGTCCAACTGGGCGCCGTCCGCGGCCGACCCGGCACCCGCGGACCGCACGGTCCTGGACCGCTGGCTCCTCAGCGAGCTCAACGCACTGGTGGACCAGGTCACGCAGGCGCTGGAGGGTTACGACACCCAGCGCGCCGGAAAGCTGCTCTCCGCCTTCGTGGACGACCTGTCCAACTGGTACGTACGCCGCTCGCGCCGCCGCTTCTGGCAGGGCGACAAGGCTGCGCTGCGCACGCTGCACGAGGCCATCGAGACGGTGACCCGGCTGCTGGCCCCGCTGACCCCGTTCATCACCGAGCGGGTCTGGCAGGACCTGGTGGTCCCCGTCGCCCCGGAGGCCCCGGAGTCGGTCCACCTCTCCACCTGGCCGAAGGCGGACCTGACGGCGATCGACCCCGCGCTGTCCACGCAGATGGCGCTGGTGCGCCGCCTGGTGGAGCTGGGCCGGGCCACGCGGGCCGAGTCGGGCGTCAAGACGCGCCAGCCGCTGTCCCGTGCCCTGGTGGGCGCGGCCGGCTTCGAGTCCCTCTCCCCCGAGCTCCACGCCCAGATCACCGAGGAGCTGAACGTCTCCTCGCTGGCCTCGCTCTCGGACGTCGGCGGCTCGCTCGTCGACACGACGGCGAAAGCCAACTTCCGTGCCCTGGGCAAGCGGTTCGGCAAGGGCGTCCAGGCGGTGGCCAAGGCCGTCGCCGACGCGGACGCGGCCGCGCTCTCCCTGGCTCTGCGCCAGGGTACGGCGTCGGTCGAGGTGGACGGCGAGACGGTCTCCCTCTCCCCCGACGAGGTAATCATCACCGAAACGCCGCGCGAGGGCTGGTCGGTGGCCTCCGACTCGGGCGCGACGGTCGCCCTGGACCTGGAGATCACCCCGGAACTGCGGCGTGCCGGTCTGGCCCGTGACGCGATCCGCCTGATCCAGGAGGCCCGCAAGAACAGCGGCCTGGACGTGGCGGACCGGATCGCGGTGCGCTGGACGTCCACCTCCCCCGCGACGGTGGAGGCCCTGACCGAGCACGCGCCGCTGATCCAGGACGAGGTGCTGGCCCTGGACTACGCGCAGGCCGAGGCGGACGAGACGTACGGCGCCCCGTTCGAGGACGAGGGCCTGGCCCTCACCTTCCGCCTGCGCCGCACGGAGCGCTGACCCGGAGCCCACCCGCTGCGCAGGACGGCCCGACCGGAGAGTTTCCGGTCGGGCCGTCCGCTTTCCCGGAGCCCGGGGCGGCACTCCGGGTACCACCCCGCCGCCGCCTCCTCGCCCACCGCCCACGGCAAAGGGCCGGGCCCCGGGAGGAATCCCGGGGCCCGGCCCTTTGTCTGCCGACGGCTACGCGCTCAGCGAGCGCGAACCGGTCAGTTGTCGTCCTCGTCGATCAGGAACCCGCGCATCGGCGAGGGTGCCTGCTGCATCGGCTGCGGCGCCTGCGGCCGCACCGGTGCCATCGGCTGCGTCATCGCGGGCGACATCTGCTGCTGGCCACCGTACGAAGGCGCACCGCCCATGGACGCGTTGGCGCCCATCTGCTGGCTGTTGTGACCGCCGTGGCTGCCACCGCCCATGCTGTGGCCCATGGCACCCGCGCCGGCCGGAGCCAGCGAGGGCGACGGCGGCAGCGAAGCGGTCGCCGGGGTCCGCGGCGGAGCCAGCGAGTCGTCGGCCTGGGTCTCCAGCTGACGCAGCTGGCTCTCCAGGTAGGACTTCAGACGGGTCCGGTACTCGCGCTCGAAGCCACGCAGGTCCTCGACCTTGCGCTCCAGCGTCGCGCGGGCCGACTCCAGGGAGCCCATCGCCACGCGGTGCTTCTCCTGCGCGTCCCGCTCCAGCGCGTCGGCCTTGGCACGCGCGTCGCGCTCCAGGCCCTCGGCACGGCTGCGCGCCTCGCCGACGATCTTGTTGGCCTCGGAACGGGCCTCCGCGATCGCCTGGTCGGCGGTCTGCTGTGCGAGCGAGAGGACACGGGCGGCACTGTCGCCGCCGGGGCCCTGACCGGGCTGCTGCATCTGCGGCGGCTGCTGCATCTGCTGCATCTGCTGCTGCGGGGCGTGACCGCCCATGGGGCCGCCCATCGGGCCACCCATGGGACCGCCCTGCATCGGTCCGGGGCCGTGCGGGCCCTGCGGACCGGGACCGTGGCCACCCTGGGGGCCATGGCCACTGGGACCTGCGGGCAACTGCGGCGCGCCACCGGGCAGCTGGGGCGGACCCATCTGCGGCTGCTGCTGCTGCACCGGCGGTCCGGATATGGCGGCGGGAACGGGCGCACCCGGGCGGTCCTGCGGCTCCGGCTTGCGCATGCCCTGCTGCTGCTGGTTCTGCGCGGCGGCTCGCGTCGCGGCAGCCAGCTTGGCGCGCAGGTCCTCGTTCTCGCGGAGCAGACGGGTCAGCTCCGATTCGACCTCGTCGAGGAAGGCATCGACCTCGTCCTCGTCATAGCCTTCTCGGAGGCGGACGGTCGTGAACTGCTTGTTCCGCACGTCCTCGGGGGTCAGCGGCATCTCTTCTTCACCTCTACGTAGTCGTCGGCAGTCGGCAAGACCGTATCGCTCACAACCTGACCACAACTCTGATCAGGACGTAGACGATGATCATCAGAACGAAGAAGGACAGGTCGAGTGCCACGCCCCCGAGACGCAGCGGCGGAATGAACCGCCGCAGAAGCTTGAGCGGTGGATCGGTGACAGTGTAGGTGGCCTCGAGAACGACCACCATCGCCTTGCCGGGCTGCCATGAACGTGCGAACTGGAAGACGTAGTCCATGACCAGCCGGAAGATCAGCACGATGAGGAAACACATCAGCGCGATATAGACCACATCCAGTGCGACGCCCATTCCCGCGCTTCCCTCTCCCCTGGCTCTCGTAGCTCCGGCCTCGCGGCCGGCACCGGCCTCTCGGCCGGGTTGTTCCCGGTGTCGTGTTCTCAGCTCTGGTTGAAGAATCCGCCCTCTGCGATACGGGCCTTGTCCTCCGCCGTGACATCGACGTTAGCAGGCGACAACAGGAACACCTTCTGCGTCACACGCTCAATGCTGCCATGGAGACCGAAGACAAGTCCTGCGGCAAAGTCGACAAGTCGCTTTGCGTCCGTGTCGTCCATCTCCGTGAGATTCATGATCACCGGAGTGCCCTCACGGAAGTGTTCCCCGATGGTACGGGCCTCGTTGTAGGTCCGGGGGTGGAGCGTGGTGATGCGGTACGGCTCCCGCTCGGACACGACCTTGGGCATGATCACGGGTGCGTTCTTCTCCATGTTCGGACGTTCAGGTGTGATGGATGCCACGGGGGCGATTCGGGCGGGTCGTCCGCTTTCCGCAGGGAGCTGAACCGGCTCGCGCTGCGCGGGCGGTTGCACGACTCGTACCGGTTCGTCCCGTTCGCGCTCGCGCTCCACCTGATGCGCGGGCTGGTGCCGCCGCCGGTCCCGCTCGGGCTCCGGCTCGGGTTCGAATTCATCGTCGGGGTCGAACCCCGGACCGTCGTACCCATCGTCCTCCACGAGGCCGAGGTAGACCGCCATCTTGCGCATCGCGCCGGCCATGCTCTGAGTCCTCCGCTCTGTGGTGGATCGGCATTCGTCACCAAGTGCCCGCGATCCACTGTGGTCTGCCCACTGCGAGTGGGAATGACCATATTTTCTGCTGTGGTCCGACCTGCTTCGCGACGTTACCCGAGCCGGGGTCGGACTCCGAGTACCGCCGTACCGACGCGTACATGTGTCGCTCCGGCCGCTACGGCGTCCTCAAGGTCCGCACTCATCCCCGCGGAGACCATGTTCGCAGCCGGGCGGCCGGAGCGCAGGCGGGATGCGATTTCCATCAGCCGGTCGAACGCCGCCCGTTGCCGCCCGGCGTACGGACCGGCCAGCGGCGCGACCGTCATCAGGCCGTCGAGCCGGAGCCCCGGCGCCGCGTCCACCGCGGCGGCCAACTCCTCGATCGCGTCCGGCGCGACACCGCCGCGCTCACCGCGCTCGCCACTGTCCGCGTCCAGGGCGACCTGGACGAGACAGCCCAGTTCACGCTCGCCGCGCACCGCCGCCGCGGAGAGCGCGGTGACCAGCTTGACGCGGTCCACCGACTGCACGACATCGGCATAACTCGCCACAGAACGAACCTTGTTCGTCTGCAATTGTCCGACAAAGTGCCATGTCAGTGACAGATCCGCACATGCGGCGGCTTTCGGTGCCGCGTCCTGGTCGCGATTCTCCGCGACATGGCGCACACCGAGTTCGTGCAAGATCCGCACATCGCTCGCTGGATAAGTCTTCGTGACCACAATCAGGGTCACTTCTTCCCTTTTACGACCGACTGTTGCACAAGCGGAAGCAATACGTTCCTCCACCTGTGCCAGATTTTCGGCGAGTTGAGTCCTACGGTCCGTCATGCCCTATCAGTCCAACCAGACATATCCGGCGAGCCGCCCTGTCGTGCGGTCGCGGCGGTAGGAGAAATGGTCGCCCGATTCCAGGGTGCAGAACGGCGAGCGGTGCCGGTCACCGACGCCGAGGGCGTCGAGCTGCGCGTGCACTCCGGCGGTGACGTCCACGGCCGGCGTTCCCCAGCTCGTCTCGGACCAGGAGGCGGGAACGGTCCGCGCGACGTCCGCCCGCATCGGCTCCGGGACTTCGTAGCACCGCCCGCAGACGGCCGGGCCGGTGTGCGCGACGATCCGGGAGGGTTCGGCGCCGAGGCCGGTCATGGCCTCGACCGCGGCCGGTACGACTCCGGCGACCAGTCCGGGCCGTCCCGCGTGCGCCGCCGCGACGACTCCGGCGACCGGGTCGGCCAGCAGTACGGGCGTGCAGTCCGCGGTGAGCACGGCGAGCGGGACTCCGCGCCGGGCGGTCACCACCGCGTCCACGGCCGGAATGTCCCGGGCCTCGCCCCAGGGTCCGTCGACCACGGCCACGTCCCGCCCGTGCACCTGGTTCATCCAGACGACCCGCGCCGGATCGAGACCGAGGTGGCGGGCGGCGCGCCCGCGGTTCGCGCGCACGGCGGCGGGGTCGTCTCCGACCGCGCCGCCGAGATTGAGCTGCTCATACGGAGCGGCGCTCACCCCGCCCCACCTGTCGGTGAAGGCGAAGTGCGCGCCGCCCGTCGAGTCCACCGCGTGAAACGCGGGGACTCCGTGATGCCGACCTATCACTTCAAGAAGTCCGGTACATCCAGCTCTTCGGCCTGGGTGTCCTGGTAGGGACGGGCCGGCGGGACGTGCGGCGGCGAGACCGGCGGAAGCGGGCTCTCGTTCACCACCGGAGCGGATTCGGCCGGGGCCTTGGGCTCCTCGCGCAGAGGCACCGAGCCCAGCCCGCCGCTCTGGCGGGCGGGTTCGGCGGCCCGTACCGGCGCGGCCGGCTCCTCACGCTTGCCGGCGCCCGCGCCCAGGACGTTCTCACGACGGGCCGGCGGCTGTCCGCCGTCGAAGCCCGCGGCGATCACGGTGACCCGTACCTCGTCACCCAGGGCGTCGTCGATGACGGCGCCGAAGATGATGTTCGCCTCGGGGTGTGCCGCCTCGCTCACCAGCTGGGCGGCCTCGTTGATCTCGAAGAGACCGAGGTCGCTGCCGCCGGAGATGGAGAGCAGGACACCGCGGGCGCCGTCGATGGACGCCTCCAGGAGCGGCGAGGAGATCGCCATCTCCGCGGCGGCCACCGCGCGGTCGTCCCCGCGGGCCGAGCCGATCCCCATGAGCGCCGATCCGGCCTCGGACATGACCGACTTGACGTCGGCGAAGTCGAGGTTGATCAGACCCGGGGTGGTGATGAGGTCGGTGATGCCCTGGACACCCGAGAGCAGTACCTGGTCGGCCGACTTGAACGCGTCGAGCACGCTGACCTGGCGGTCCGAGATGGACAGCAGTCGGTCATTGGGAATGACGATGAGGGTGTCGACCTCTTCGCGGAGTTCGGCGATGCCGTCCTCCGCCTGGTTCGCGCGGCGCCGGCCCTCGAAGGTGAACGGGCGGGTGACCACGCCGATCGTCAGGGCGCCGAGCGAGCGCGCGATGTTGGCGACGACGGGTGCGCCGCCGGTGCCGGTGCCGCCGCCTTCTCCGGCGGTGACGAAGACCATGTCGGCCCCCTTGAGGACCTCCTCGATCTCCTCACGGTGGTCCTCTGCCGCCTTGCGACCGACGGCCGGGTTCGCCCCGGCGCCGAGGCCGCGGGTGAGTTCACGGCCGACGTCGAGCTTGACGTCGGCGTCGCTCATCAACAGGGCTTGCGCATCAGTGTTGATCGCGATGAACTCGACGCCCTTGAGGCCGACCTCGATCATTCGGTTGATGGCATTGACACCACCGCCGCCGACACCGATGACCTTGATGACTGCGAGGTAGTTCTGCGGTGCTGCCACGTCGAAGGCCTCTCGCCTCGAGTTACGTGTCGTCGCTTCACGGGTTTCCCGTGGCGACGACGGATGCCGATTGGGACGGTCCGGACGCCGACCCAAACCCTAACGTTGAAGTTTAGGGTTACCAGTGTGTCTGCTTCTTGGACTCTTCCGAACAGGACACTAAGTCGACAAGTGGCGCACGTTCAACGAACACGCCGAACCTCCCGTTTTTCTTTTCACCCTATGTGATCACCCGTAGCGCTGACCAACCAGGGTGCTGGCCAGGCCAAATGTGCGTCAACTTCCGGAAACCGCAGGGGCGGTGGGTGCACTCACGTCGAAGTGCCCCGCTTTGGGAGCGGCTTTCATGAGAGCGGTGAGGACTCTCGCCTTCACCGGACCCTCCTCGCCGCTGCCCCAGGTCACCACACGATCCCGGGTCAGCTCCAGGGAGATCGAGTCGTACGAGGTGACCCGTACGGCCTCGGTGTCCTTGGCGATGTTCCCCGGAAGACCGCCCGCGACCCGGACCGCTTCCCGCAACAGACGGTCACTGCCGAAGCGGCGCAAACTCGCTGACTGATCGGGTTTCAGTTCCAGCAGAGGTACGCCCCGGGGCGCTTTGTCCACGGTCGCGAAGCGCACGCCTTTCGCGTCCACTTCAATGAACTTTGCGCCCTTTTTCACCAACAGGACCGGCTTTCGTTCGGTCACTTTAAGGCCGATGCCGTGCGGCCATGACCGTACGACATCCACTGTGTCGATACGAGACAACTTCTGGCGCAACCGGTTCTCCATGGCACCCGTGTCCACGGAGATCAGCGGCGCCCCGAGCGGAACCTCCGCCGCGGCCTCCACCTCGGCCGGGGTCAGCACATCGGTGCCGGTGGTCCCGACCCGCTCCACCCGCAGCCAGGACGACCCGTAGAGCACCCAGACCGCGCCGGCGGTGAGCAGGGCCACCGCGACGGCGATCAGGATGAGCAGTGTACGGCGGCTCGGCCGGCGTCCCTCGGGCCCGGTGCGCGGCCGACGGGCGGGGGTGTCCGCACGCTTGCCCGCACCGCGCTGGGCGGTCGTCCCTCCGGCCACGCTCGCTCCTTCACCGGACCCGGGGCGCGCGCCCCGGGTCCGCACCGCCTCACGCCTGGCGGCGTGAGGCAATCGCCTCGTACACCATGCCGACGAGCAGGTCGTCGGCGTCGCGCCGGCCGAACTCCGCGGCGGCACGGGACATCTCGTACAGCCGGTGCGGATCGGACAGCACCGGAAGGACGTTGCCCTGCACCCACTCCGGGGTCAGCGCCGCGTCGTCCACCAGCAGACCGCCGCCCGCGTTGACCACCGACTGGGCGTTGAGCCGCTGCTCGCCGTTGCCGATGGGCAGCGGGACATAGGCGGCGGGAAGCCCGACGGCGGAGAGTTCGGCGACGGTCATCGCGCCCGCGCGGCAGAGCATCATGTCGGCCGCGGCGTACGCGAGGTCCATCCGGTCCACGTACGGTACCGGGATGTAGGGCGGCATCCCGGGCATGTTGTCGATGCGCGGCAATTCGTTCTTCGGACCGACCGCATGGAGGATCTGGATTCCGGAGCGCTGGAGCAGCGGCGCGACGCGCTGGATCACCTCGTTCAGGCGGCGGGCGCCCTGCGAGCCGCCGGAGACCAGCAGCGTCGGCAGATGGGGATCCAGACCGAAGGCGGCGCGCGCCTCGGGGCGCACCCGGGCGCGGTCCAGGGTCGCGATGGTGCGGCGCAGCGGGATGCCGATGTAGCGGGCGCCGCGCAGCTTGCTGTCCGGGGTGGAGACGGCGACCCCGTGCGCGTACCGCGAACCGATCTTGTTGGCCAGTCCCGGACGGGCGTTGGCCTCGTGGACGACGATCGGCACTCCGGCCCGTTTGGCGGCCAGGTAGCCGGGCAGGGCGACGTACCCGCCGAAGCCGACCACACAGTCCGCCTTGGTGCGCTCCAGGATCTGCTCGGCGGCCTTGATCGTGCCGCGCAGCCGTCCCGGGACGGTGATCAGCTCGGGGGTCGGTTTGCGCGGCAGCGGTACGGCGGGGATGAGCGCCAGTTCGTACCCCCGCTCGGGTACGAGCCTGGTCTCAAGTCCGCGTTCCGTGCCGAGGGCAGTGATTCCCACGGCCGGGTCCTGCCTGCGCAGGGCGTCTGCGAGGGCAAGCGCGGGCTCGATGTGGCCGGCGGTCCCCCCGCCGGCGAGTACGACATGCACCGAAATTCACCGCTCTCCGGACGGACGCTTCTTGACGCGCCGTCTCATCGTCTTCCATCTCACCCCGGGCCTCCGCATGGCCAGGGCCGCTTTCGCGGCGGGATCATCTCGCGCGAAGGCGATCATCAGCCCGACAGCGAACATGGTCGGCAGCAGAGCCGACCCTCCGTAGGAGAACAGCGGGAGCGGGACCCCGGCGATCGGCAGCAGACCGAGCACCGCACCGACGTTGATCACGGCCTGCGCCGTGATCCAGGTGGTCACACCTCCCGCGGCATACCTCACGAAGGGGTCCTCCGTGCGTCCGGCCACGCGGATACCCGCATAGCCTAGAGCCGCGAACAGGGCGAGCACCGACAGCGTCCCTGCCAGACCCAGTTCCTCACCGGTGATCGCGAAGATGAAGTCGGTGTGTGGTTCAGGCAGTTGACCCCATTTTTCCACACTCGCGCCCAGCCCGGAACCGAACCATCCGCCGGACGCCAGAGCGTAGATACCGTGTATGGCCTGCCAGCAGGAGGCCTCCGGGCCGGGGTTGCTGAACGCCGTGCATTCGAGCCTGGCCATGCGGTTCGGGCTGGTCTTGATCAGCAGGAATCCGATGACGGCTGCGAAGCCGAGCACCCCGGCGAACAGCCGGGTGGGCGCGCCCGCCAGCCAGAGCAGCCCGAACAGGATCGCAGTGAGAATGATCGCAGTTCCCATGTCGCCGCCGAGCATGATCAGTCCGAGCAGCATGAAGGCGACCGGGACGACCGGGACGAGCATGTGTTTCCACTGCGTCAGCAGGCGTTTGTCCTGTTTGCGGGCCAGCAGGTCGGCGCCCCACAGGATGAGCGCGAGTTTGCCGAACTCGCTGGGCTGGAGCTGGAAGGGACCGCCCAGATAGATCCAGTTCTGGTTGCCGTTGACCGACATCCCTATCCCCGGCACCTGGACCAGCACCATGAGGAAGACGGTGCCCATCAGCAGCGGGTAGGCGAGCGCCCGGTGGAGCTTGACGGGCATCCTGGCGGCGAGCAGCATCAGTGCGGCGCCGATGACGGCGGCGAGGAACTGCTTGCGGAAGAAGTACGTCGCGGGCCTGTCGATGTCCAGCGCCTTGATCATCGAGGCGGAGTAGACCATCACGAGCCCGAGCACGGTGATCAGCAGGCTGGAGCCCAGGATCAGGTAGTACGCCGTCAGCGGCCGGTCCCAGGCCCGGCGCGCCTGTTCGTAGACCCTGCGCGGGCCGCGGAGCAGGCCGCCGGAGCCTCCTGAGCCGCCGCCACGGCCACCCCCACGGGGCGCCGGGGGCCGTCGTGAGGCCGTGGTGGGCCGGCCGCGCAGCACGAGGCCCACGGGCGGCACAGGGCCCGCCGGGGCGGGCCGGGCCAGGAGGTGCGGGATGAGCGCCCGGCTGACCGCCGCGGTCGCGCGTACGCGCTCCGGTCGGCGCGCGGCGGAGCTCTCGTCGGCCGGCATTGTCGCTGTCCCCTCCACTGTTCGTGCCCGGGACCGGTGCCGGGCCCGGGGCCCGTGGCGACGGTGGCCGGGCCCGTCAGTCGCGCTCGTCGGCGAGTGCGCGGACCGCGTCCGCGAACGCCTCGCCCCGCTTGTTGTAGTTGGTGAACATGTCCATCGAGGCGCAGGCCGGTGCCAGCAGTACGGTGTCGCCCGGCCGGGCGAGCCGTGCCGCCTCCCCGACCGCCTCGGACATCGCCCCAGTGTCGGTCCGGTCGAGGTCGACCACCGGTACCTCGGGGGCGTGTCGCGCCAGGGCTTCGCGGATCAGCGCCCGGTCGGCACCCATCAGCACGGCACCCCGCAGGTGCTTGGCCGCACCGGCCACCAGTCCGTCGAACGTGGCGCCCTTGGCGAGGCCCCCGGCGATCCAGACAACCGGGTCGTACGCCGCGAGGGAGGCCTCGGCGGCGTGGGTGTTGGTGGCCTTGGAGTCGTCGATGTAGGCGACTTCGCCGACGTCCGCCACATGCTCGATGCGGTGGGCGTCCGGGCGGAAGGCCCGCAGTCCGTCGCGTACCGCCGCGGGCCCGACCCCGAAGGCGCGGGCCAGCGCGGCGGCCGCGAGGGCGTTGGCGATGTTGTGCGGGGCGGGCGGGTCGATGTCGCCGACCTCCGCGAGCTCCTGCGCCTGCTTCTGCCGGTTCGCCACGTAGGCCCGGTCGACGAGGATGCCGTCGACCACTCCGAGCTGCGAGGGGCCGGGGGCGCCGAGGGTGAAGCCGATGGCACGGCAGCCCTCCTCGACATCGGCCTCGCGCACCAGGTGCTCGGTGGCCGGGTCCGCGGCGTTGTAGACGCAGGCGACGGTGTTGCCCTCGTAGATCCGGCCCTTGTCGGCGGTGTACGCCTCCATGGAGCCGTGCCAGTCGAGGTGGTCCGGGGCCAGGTTGAGCACGGCCGCGGAGTGGGCGCGTACCGAGGGCGCCCAGTGCAGCTGGTAGCTGGACAGCTCGACGGCGAGCACGTCGTACGTCTCGTCGCCGAGCACCGCGTCCAGCAGCGAGACCCCGATGTTGCCGACGGCCGCGGTGCGCAGCCCCGCGGCGCCGAGGATCGAGGCGAGCATCCGTACGGTGGTGGTCTTGCCGTTGGTGCCGGTGACCGCCAGCCAGGGGGCGGGCTCCTTGCCGTTCAGCCCGCGCAGCCGCCAGGCGAGTTCGACGTCGCCCCAGACGGGGACGCCCGCCTCGGCGGCTGCCAGGAAGAGCGGCTTGTCCGGCTTCCAGCCGGGGGCGGTCACGATGAGCTCGGTGGACTCGGGCAGGGTCGCGCCGTCGCCGAGGCGCACGGTGATGCCGTGCGCCTCCAGTCCGGCCGCCTGGATACGGCTGCGCTCGTCGTCCCCGTCGTTGACGACGGTGACGAGCGCCCCGAGTCCGTGCAGGACACGGGCGGCGGGGATTCCGCTGACACCGAGTCCGGCCACCGTGACGCGCTTGCCCTGCCAGTCCACGTTGCTCACTTCTTGGCTGCCCATCCTGCGTAGAAGAGGCCGAGGCCGACGATCACGCACATGCCCTGGATGATCCAGAAGCGGACCACGACAAGGACTTCGGACCACCCCTTGAGTTCGAAGTGGTGCTGGAGCGGTGCCATCCGGAAGACCCGCTTGCCGGTCATCTTGAACGAACCGACCTGGATGACCACGGACATGGTGATCATCACGAAGAGGCCGCCGAGGATGGCGAGCAGGAACTCCGTACGGGAGCAGATCGCGAGCCCGGCCAGCGCACCGCCGAGGGCGAGCGAACCGGTGTCACCCATGAAGATCTTGGCGGGTGAGGTGTTCCACCACAGGAAGCCGAAGCACGCGCCCATGAGGGCGGAGGCCACCACGGCGAGGTCGAGCGGGTCGCGTACCTGGAAACAGGCGCTGGGGTTGGTCAGGGTGTCCGCGTTGGCGCAGGACTCCTGGAACTGCCAGAGACCGATGAAGGTGTAGGCACCGAAGACCATCACCGAGGCACCGGTGGCCAGACCGTCCAGACCGTCCGTCAGGTTCACGCCGTTGGACATCGCGAGGATCATGAACAGCGCCCAGACGCAGAACATCACCGGGCCGATCGACCAGCCGAAGTCCTCGACGAACGAGAGCCGGGTGGAGGCGGGGGTGTTGCCGCTGGAGTCGGCGAACTGGAGCGAGAGCACCGCGAAGGCGATGCCGACGATCAGCTGACCGGCCATCTTCGCCTTGGCCCGCAGACCCAGCGAACGCTGCTTGACGATCTTGATGTAGTCGTCGAGGAAGCCGACGAGACCCATCCCGGCCATCAGGAACAGGACGAGGACACCGGAGAAGCGCATCTCCTCGCCGGTGATCACCTTCGCCAGGATGTACGCGATGATCGTCGCCAGGATGAAGGCGATGCCGCCCATGGTGGGCGTGCCCTTCTTGCTGCCGTGGCTGCGCGGGCCGTCGTCGCGGATGAACTGCCCGTATCCCTTGCGGGCCAGGAGCTTGATCAGCAGCGGGGTACCGACCAGGGTCAGAAAGAGCCCTATGGCCCCCGCGAAGAGGATCTGCCTCATCGGCCGGCGACCTCGCCCTCGGTCGAGTTCTCCAGCAGTGCCAGGGCGACCTTCTCCAGGCCGACCGACCGGGACGCCTTCACCAGCACGACGTCTCCCGGGCGCAGTTCACTGCGCAACAGGTCGACGGCCGCCTGTGCGTCGGACACGTGCACCGACTCCTCACCCCACGAACCCTCGTTATATGCGCCCAGTTGCAGCCAGGAGGCTTCTCTTCCTCCGACTGCGACGAGCTTGCTGACGTTGAGCCGGACGGCGAGCCGTCCGACCGCGTCGTGCTCGGCGAGCGACGCCTCGCCGAGCTCGGCCATCGGACCGAGCACCGCCCAGGTGCGTCCCCCGCCGGCCCGGGGGGCCTTGCCCATGGCAGCCAGCGCACGCAGTGCGGCTCTCATGGATTCGGGGTTCGCGTTGTAGGCGTCATTGACGACCGTCACACCGTCCGGACGCTCGGTGACCTCCATGCGCCAGCGGGAGAGGGTGCCCGCTCCGGAGAGCGCCTCGGCGATCTCAGTCACGGACATGCCCAACTCATGGGCGACGGCGGCCGCGGCGAGCGCGTTCGACACGTGGTGCTCACCGTACAGGCGCAAGGTCACGTCGCTGCACCCGGTGGGTGTGTGGAGCTCGAAAGCGGGCCGTCCGTCCTCGGTGAGCCGGACCTTCTCGCCCCGTACGTCCGCATCCGCGGCCTCTCCGAAGAGGAGTACCCGGGCCTTCGTGCGGGAGGCCATGGCGCGTACGAGGGGGTCGTCGGCGTTGAGGACGGCGGCGCCGTCCTCGGGGAGGACCTCGACCAGTTCGCCCTTGGCCAGCGCGATGGCCTCGCGGCTGCCGAACTCGCCGATGTGGGCGGTGCCGACGTTGAGCACCAGTCCGATGCGCGGCGGGGTGAGACCGGCGAGGTAGCGGATGTGGCCGACGCCGCGGGCACCCATCTCCAGGATCAGGTGCTGGGTCTCCCGCGTGGCGCTCAGCGCGGTGAGCGGCAGGCCGATCTCGTTGTTGAAGGAGCCCGGCGTCCACACGGTGGGGGCCCGGTGCTGGAGGATCTGGGCGATCAGGTCCTTGGTGGAGGTCTTGCCGGCGGAGCCGGTGAGGGCGACGACGGTGGCGTCGAGGCGCTCCACGACGGCGCGTGCGAGCGTGCCGAGCGCGGCTTCGACGTCGTCCACGACGATCGCCGGAACACCGACGGGGCGGGCGGCGAGCACTGCTGCCGCGCCCGCCTCGACGGCGCGCTGCGCGTGGTCGTGGCCGTCGGTCCGCTCTCCGCTGAACGCGGCGAACAGGCTGCCTTGCGCCACTTCTCGGGAGTCGATGACGACGGGCCCGTCGACGACGACTGCCTGATCCGGTATGTCGTGCGGCTGCCCGCCGACGATTTCGGCGATCTCGGCGAGGGAAAGGGCGATCACTGGGTCATCCCTGACTGTTGTTCTCGTGGTGAGGGGCGCGGTCCGTGACGCTCGGGGACGCGTCATCGGCGCTGTGGCGCCCCAGGGACCGTGCGATGGCTGCGTGCAGAACGAGGCGGTCGTCGAAGGGCCGCACCACCCCGTGGATGTCCTGGCCCTGCTCGTGTCCCTTGCCCGCGACGAGGACGGTGTCGCCGGGCTCGGCACGGGCGACCGCGGCGGCGATGGCCGCGGCCCGGTCGGCGTCGACCAGGACGTCGCCGCGCTCGTGGACGGGCACCTCGGCGGCGCCCGAGAGCATCGCGGCGAGGATCGCGAGGGGGTCCTCGGAGCGGGGGTTGTCGGAGGTCAGTACGGCGGTGTCGGCCAGGCGGGCCGCGGCGGCGCCCATCGGGCCGCGCTTGGTCGTGTCGCGGTCGCCGCCGCAGCCGAGCACGATGTGCACCCGGCCCTCGGTGACCTTGCGCAGCGAGCGCAGGACCGATTCGACGGCGTCGGTCTTGTGCGCGTAGTCGACGACCGCCAGATAGGGCTGTCCGGCGTCCACCCGCTCCAGCCGGCCGGGAACGCCCGGGACGGCCGCGACGCCGTCGGCGGCGGTCTGCGGGTCGATGCCCGCGACGGCCAGCGTGACGATGGCGGCGAGGGTGTTGGCGACGTTGAACGGGCCGGGCAGAGGGGCCCTGGCCGTGATCCGCTCGCCCTGGGGGCCGATTGCCGTGAAGGTGCTGTCCCGCGGCCCGACTTCGACGTCCTCGGCGTGCCAGTCGGCGTCCGGGTGGCCCTCGGCGGAGAAGCTGACGACCGGGACGGATGCCTCCGTGATCAGCCTGCGGCCGTACTCGTCGTCGAAGTTCACGACTCCCAGCCGGCTGCGCAGCGGGGTGAACAGCTGCGCCTTGGCCTGGAAGTAGTCCTCCATGCCGGTGTGGAACTCCATGTGTTCCGGGCTGAGGTTGTTGAAGACCGCGACGTCGAAGACACAGCCGTCGACCCGGCCGAGCACCAGGGCGTGGCTGGAGACCTCCATCGCGACCGCCTCGACGCCGCGTTCGCGCATGACGGCGAACAGTGCCTGGAGGTCGGTGGCTTCGGGGGTGGTGCGCTCGGACTTGATGCGCTCGTCGCCGATCCGCATCTCGACGGTGCCGATCAGCCCGGTGCTGCGGCCGGCGCCGCGCAGCCCGCCCTCGACGAGGTACGCGGTGGTGGTCTTGCCGGAGGTTCCGGTGATGCCGATCTGGAGCAGGCCGACGCCCGGCCGCCCGTAGATCTCGGCGGCGAGTTCGCCCATCCGGCCGCGCGGGTCCTCGGTGACCAGCACCGGGAGTCCGGTGGCGGCGGCCCGTTCGGCGCCCGCCGGGTCGGTGAGGACCGCGGCGGCGCCGAGACCGGCGGCCTGGGCGGCGAAGTCGGCGCCGTGGAAGCGGGCACCGGGCAGGGCCGCGTACACATCACCGGGCCGCACCGCCCGTGAGTCGTGGGTGATTCCCGTGACCTCGCCGGCCTGCGGTGCTTCGAGGCCGAGCCGGGCCGCCAGCTCGCCGAGGGAAGTCGGCCGGAGCCGGTCCGGTCGGGGCGCTCCCGGATAAGTCACAGGCGCGTCCTTCTGGGTGGTTTGAGACTGATCAGCGTGGGGCACGGCGGTGAGCGTACCGGGCTGACCCGGCCTCTCGCGAAGCGAGGGACCCGGGTTGCGGTAGATCTCGTTCCGGTTCCCGGGATCGGGGGTGATGGTTGTCACTGGGTCTTCCCTCGGGGGTGTGCTCGCGCACCCCCCTTTGTCACTCGCCGGGCTTGAAGGACACCGGCAGCCGGGCGGGCTCGCTGCCGGACGGTGCGGTCTGGAGCGTCTTCAGCGCGAACTCCATGACCTGTTTGTAGATCGGCCCGCAGATCTGGCCGCCGAAGTAGCTGCCCCGGGTGGGGTTCTGGATCGCGCAGTAGACGGTGATCTGCGGATTGTCGGCGGGCGCGAAGCCCGCGAAGGAGGCGGTGTAGCCCTTGTAGACGCCGCGTACCGGGTCGACGCGGTTGGCGGTGCCGGTCTTGCCCGCGACCCGGTAGCCGGGGATCTTGGCCTTGGTCCCGGTGCCCTCCTCGTCGCCGACGACGGACTCCAGCATGGCCGCCAGCGTGTTGGCGGTCTTCTCGCTGACCACCCGGTTCTGCTCGGGCGCCGGGGACGCGGTGTAGCGGCCGTCGGAGCCCTTGGTCCCGCGTACGAGAGTGGGGGCGACCCGTACCCCGCCGTTGGCGATCGTGGAGTAGACCGACGCGGCCTGTACGGCGTTGAGCGAGAGGCCCTGGCCGAACGGGATCGTGTACTGCTGCGAGGTCGACCAGTCCTCCGGCTTCGCCAGAATGCCGGGCGACTCGCCGGGGTAGTTCAGCCCGGTCTCGCTGCCGAGTCCGAACTTGCGCAGATACGAGTGGAGGACCTTGTTGGCCTCGGCCTGGGTCTCGCCGAGCTGTCCGGTGGCCAGGATGGTGCCGATGTTGCTGGACTTGGCCAGTACGCCGTTGAGCGTCAGGTACCAGGTGGGGTGGTCGATGTCGTCCTTGAAGAGCCGGTCGCCGCGGTGCAGCCGGTTGGGGACCGTGACATGCGTGCCGGGCGTGGCGACGCCTTCCTCCAACACGGCCGCCATGGACATGACCTTGCTGGTGGAGCCGGGTTCGTACACGTCCTGGAGGGCCGCGTTGCCCAGGGCAGCCCCGTCGACCTGCGAGAGGTCGTTCGGGTCATAGCCGGGGGCATTGGCCATGGCCAGCAGTTCGCCGGTCTTCGTGTTCTGGACGATCACATAGCCGCGGTCGGCCTTGGACTTCTTCACCTGGTCGGCGATGGCGCGCTGCGCGGCCCACTGGATGTCCCGGTCGATGGTGAGCTCGATGTCGGAGCCGGGGACGGCGGGGATCTCCCGGGCACCCGCGGTGGGCACCCTGCGGCCGCCCGACTGGGCGTACCTGATCGTGCCGTCCTCGCCCGCCAGCTGCTTGTCCAGCTGCGATTCGAGTCCGCCGCCGCCCTTGCCGTCGGCGCTGACGAATCCCAGTATCCCGGCGGCGAGGTCGCCGTTGGGATAGACCCGCTTGGTGGTCGGCACCTGGAGGACACCGGCGAGCACATTGACCCCCGGGCCGCCGTTGGCCCGGTCCTCGGCCGCCTTCTCCGCGAAGACCGACTTGAGGTCCTTGATCTGCTTCCAGACCTGCGGGGTCTGCCGCTGGGCCAGCACGGTGTAGCGGCTCTCGGGCGTCGACAACTTCCTGGTCAGCTCCTCGACGTCCTTGCCGAGGATCGGCGCGAGAAGGGCTGCCGCCTGCTGCGGCGCGTCGGGAGCCTTGCTGTCCTCGGGGGTGAACATCTTGGGGTCGGCGGTGATGTCGTGCGCGTCGACACTGGTGGCCAGGGCGATGCCCCTGCGGTCGGTGATCTCGCCGCGCTCCGCGGCCACCGTGTACTCCTGGTAACGGTTCTTGTCGGCCTTGGCCGCGTACGCGCCGGCGTCGACGGCCTGGACCTGGAACAGCCGGGCCACGAAGACCAGCATGACGGCCGTCAGGCCGAGGCCCACCAGGCGCAGCCGGGGACGGGGGCTGCCCAGGCGCAGCGAGCGCGGGGTGCGGCCGCGGGCCGTCGTGTTGCCGGGCCGCCGGGCGGACGGGCGCGGACGCCTGCCCTCGGGGTGCGCGGTGGACCGGGGGCGGCCGGAGCCGCCCGCTCCGTTGCCGCTGCCGCGCGGGCGCGCGGGGCCGGGCACGCGGCGGTGCGGCGGTTCCTTGGGCGGCACTGCGTCACCTGCCTGGGCTCGTCGGGGTCGGGCTCGGGGTCGCCGCGGTGGGCGGCGCGTTCTCTGTTCCGGGCTCGGGCCGCGCGGAACCGGGGGGATGGGGTGTGGCGCCCGGCGATGCGCTGTCCGAGGGGGCGGCCGGGGTGCCGGGCTCGCCGGTCCCGGGCGTCGGCTCGGGGGGCGGGGACGGCTCGGCGGTGACTTCCGCGGGGACGCCCCGGACGGTGCCGTCCGGGTCGAGGAAGGCGGGACTGCCGCCGGGGACCATGCCGAGTTCCCGGGCGCGCCGTTCCAGTGCGTCGGGCTGGGAGTAGCCGTCGACGTCGCGCTGGAGGGCCTGCTGCTCGTCGGTGAGTTCGGTGGTCTCGCGCCTGAGCTCGCTCAGCCTGAACGAGCCCTCGTTCAGCGCGGAGTTCAGCAGGAGAAGCGTGATGAGGCCGCCGCCCAGGAGCAGGACCACCAGCAGGACGAAGGGGGTGCGGGCCGCGTTGCTGGGCCCCGACGGCATCAGCCGGGCGAGCCGTCCGGCCCGCCCTTTCAACTGCGCGGCCGGCTTGCTCACCCCGTTCCTCCCGGGCCTCCGCCGGCCGGTGCGCCGACCGGCAGCTCCGCCGCTGCCGCTGCCTTTGCCCTTGCCGCTGATACCGCTGCCGGAGCGCTCATCGCTCCTCCTCGCGGATGCGCTGGGCACCGCGCAGCCGGGCGGGTGCGGCACGCCGGTTCTCGGCGACCTCCTCCTCCGTGGGCAGCTCCGCGCCCCGGGTGAGCAGCTTCAGCCGGGGCTGGTAGCGCTCGGGGACGACGGGCAGTCCGGGGGGCGCGGTGTTGGCGGCACCGGCGGCGAAGACCTGCTTGACCAGCCGGTCCTCCAGCGAGTGGTAGGACAGGACGGCGATACGGCCGCCGACCGCGAGGCTCCCCACAGCGGCCGGGACGGCCCGCTCCAGGACACTCAGTTCGCCGTTGACCTCGATGCGCAGGGCCTGGAAGGTGCGCTTGGCCGGGTTGCCGCCGGTCCGCTTGGCGGCCTGCGGCAGCGAGTCGCGGATCAGCTCGACGAGCCTGGCGCTGTTGCTGAAGGGCTCCTTGTCGCGCTCGCGCACGATGGCGGAGACGATCCGCTTGGCCTGCTTCTCCTCGCCGTACGCGCGCAGGATCCGGACCAGTTCGCCCGGCGGGTAGGTGTTGAGGACCTCGGCGGCACCGATGCCGGTCGTCTGGTCCATGCGCATGTCGAGCGGGGCGTCCTGGGCGTACGCGAACCCGCGGTCCGCCTCGTCCAGCTGCATGGAGGAGACGCCCAGGTCGAACAGCACGCCCTGGACCTTGGGGATGCCCAGCCGGGCCAGCACCTCCGGGAGCTCGTCGTAGACCGCGTGCACCAGGGTGGCCCGGTCGCCGTACGGGGCGAGCCGCTCGCCGGAGAGCCGCAGCGCCTCCTTGTCCCGGTCCAGGGCGATCAGCCGGGCGGTGGGGAAGGCGGAGAGCAGTGCCTCGCTGTGGCCTCCGAGGCCGAGGGTGCAGTCGACGACCACCGGTGTCTGGGGACTCGGGGTGTCCAGAGCCGGGGCCAACAGGTCCAGGCATCGCTGGAGCATCACCGGGACGTGTCGGGTCTGGCTCAATGCGCCCTCTCAGGCTCAGTCCCGCGTGGCTGTACATGCGCCCTGGTCCCCGCCCGCTCGGAAGGGGAGGTCCGCCGGCGCCGGGGAAGTGGCGTCGGCCGACCGGAGCGGGAGAGGGCCGGGCCGCACGTACACCGCACGATACGGGGGGAAATGCGGAAAATGCGGAACGTACGGAACACGCAGAAATCTACGGAGTGCGCAGAATGTGCGGGCTGTGTCGGTAACTTCGCGTCACTTTAGTCCACCCTGCCATTCGATCGATTCCCGATCAACGAACCGGGCAGCGCGTCGCACCGTCCGCCGAGACCCCCCGGACTCACCCGGAAGGACGCATCCATGTGAGGCTTGTGGGTTACCTCACAACAAGCCTCATTGACGTTCTTTGTCCGCTCCCACAGCAGGCTCCGGCCTGCCATCAGTACTAACGTCATCTCCATGTCGACTTCCGCGCACTCCCCCGCCGAGCCCCTGACGACCCTCCCGGGCGCGGCCCGCGCCGACGGCACGGTCACCGACCGCCTGGTCGCGGCGAACGCCCGGTACGCCGACGAGTTCACCGACCCCGGCATGGACGCCCGTCCGGTACTGCACGTGGCCGTGGTCGCCTGCATGGACGCCCGCCTCGACCTGCACGACGCGCTCGGCCTCGAACTCGGCGACTGCCACACCATCCGCAACGCGGGCGGCGTGGTCACCGACGATGTGATCCGCTCGCTCACCATCAGCCAGCGGGCGCTCGGCACCCGCAGCGTCATACTGATCCACCACACCAACTGCGGCCTCGAATCGCTCACCGAGGGCTTCCGGCAGGAGCTGGAGCACGAGGTCGGCCAGCGGCCGGTCTGGGCGGTGGAGGCCTACTCGGACGCCGACCAGGACGTACGCCAGTCGATGCAGCGCGTCCGCACCTCGCCGTTCCTGCTGCACACCGACGACATCCGCGGCTTCGTCTTCGATGTCACCACCGGCCTGCTGCGCGAGATCCTCCCCACCGCCTGACCTGCCGCTGCGCTCCGTTCCGGCCCGGCACTCGGAGCACCGAAACCCCGGCAACACCCGACATATCGCACCCACTTATCCACAGGCGAGTGACACGAAGCGGTAACGGCAACAAGAATGCGGGTGTGACATCTCCCCGGGTCTTCCGGTGCGGTGTGCGTATTTCGGGGTGGGCCGGGGCAGAAACGCGCACCGGCCCGTGCACAAAGGGCCGAGGAGGGCCGGGTGACGACCTATGACGATCGAGCGAGCCTTACGGATCTGACCACCACAGCGGAGCGGGTGCGCAGGTCGGTGGAGGGTGTGATCGAGGGTAAGCCTGAGGTCGTACGGCTTTCGCTGACCGTGCTGCTCGCCGAAGGACATCTCCTCATCGAGGATGTCCCCGGGGTCGGCAAGACGATGCTGGCCAAGGCGCTGGCGCGGTCCATCGACTGCTCGGTGCGGCGCATCCAGTTCACACCGGACCTGCTGCCGTCGGACATCACCGGTGTGTCCATCTTCGATCAGCAGCGGCGGGAGTTCGAGTTCAAACCGGGCGCCATCTTCGCCCAGATCGTGATCGGCGACGAGATCAACCGCGCGTCGCCGAAGACCCAGTCCGCGCTGCTGGAGTCGATGGAGGAGCGCCAGGTCACCATCGACGGGCAGACGTACGAGCTGCCCGACCCGTTCATGGTGGTGGCCACCCAGAACCCCGTGGAGATGGAGGGCACCTATCCGCTGCCCGAGGCCCAGCGCGACCGGTTCATGGCCCGGGTCTCCATCGGCTACCCCAGCCCGGAGGCCGAGCTGCAGATGCTCGACGTGCACGGCGGTGTCTCGCCGCTGGACGACCTCCAGCCGGTGGCACACGCCCACGACATCGTGAAGCTGATCGACGCGGTGCGCACGGTCCACGTCGCCGACGCCGTCCGGCGGTACGCGGTGGAGCTGGTGGGGGCCACCCGTCACCACCCGGACCTCAGACTCGGGGCCTCACCGCGCGCGACCCTGCATCTGCTGCGCGCCGCGAAGGCCTCCGCCGCGCTGAGCGGGCGCGACTACGCGCTGCCGGACGATGTGCAGGCACTCGCGGCGCCGGTGCTCTCGCACCGTCTGCTGCCCACCGCACAGGCCCAGCTGAACCGCCGCACGGCGGAACAGGTGGTGCTGGAGATCCTCCAGCGCACCCCCGTGCCGACATCGGCCGGCGGCGCGGCCGGCCCGGTGCGGCAGCCCCAGCAGGGCCGCCCGGTGTACGGCCAGCAGCAGCCCGGCGCCCGGCGGCTGTGATGGCCGCCGGGCAGCCCGGTGCCGCGGACGACGGCGACGACCGGGGCGGTCTGCGGGCGGCCCTGAGCGGGCTGACCACCCGGGGGCGGTCCTTCCTCGCCGCCGGGGTGGCCGCCGCGATCTGCGCCTATGTGCTGGGCCAGGGCGACCTGCTGCGGGTCGGACTGCTGCTCGCCGTGCTGCCGCTGGTCTCCGTGACGGTGCTCCACCGCACCCGCTACCGGGTCGCGGGCAGCCGGCGGCTGTCGCCGTCCCGGGTGACCGCCGGTTCCGAGGCGCGGGTGCATCTGCGGATGGACAATGTGTCCCGAGTGCCCACCGGGCTCCTGATGCTCCAGGACCGGGTGCCGTACGTACTGGGCCCCCGGCCCCGTTTCGTGCTGGACCGGGTGGAGGCGGGCGGCATCCGCGAGGTGTCCTACAAGGTCAGGTCCGACCTGCGCGGGCGCTATCCGCTGGGGCCGCTGCAGCTGCGGCTCAGCGACCCCTTCGGCATGTGCGAGCTGACCCGGTCCTTCAGTGCCTACGACACGCTGATCGTGATCCCCCGTACCGAACCGCTGCCGACGCTGCGGCTCGCCGGTGAGGCCTCGGGGTACGGCGACGGACGGCAGCGCTCACTGGCCCTGGCCGGTGAGGACGACGTCATCCCGCGCGGCTACCGGCACGGCGACGATCTGCGCCGGGTCCACTGGCGGTCCACCGCGCGCTACGGCGAGCTGATGGTCAGGCGCGAGGAACAGCCGCAGCGGGCCAGATGCACGGTGCTGCTGGACACCCGGCGCAGCGGCTACCGGGGCGCCGGGCCCGACTCGGCGTTCGAGTGGGCGGTCTCGGGGGCGGCGTCCGCGCTGGTGCACATGCTGGAGCGGGGCTTCGCGGTACGGCTGCTGACGGACACCGGGGATTCCGTACCCGGCGAGGGCCCCGACGGTTTCGCCGGTTCGACCCAGGAGTCCGCGGACTCGGCGGGCCTGATGCTGGACACCCTCGCGGTCATCGGCCAGTCCGACGGCGAAGGCCTCTCGCCCGCGTACGACGTGCTGCGCGGCGGCAACGAAGGACTGCTGATCGCCTTCTTCGGCGACATCGACGAGAAGCAGGCCGCGGTGGCGGCCCGTATGCGGCAGCGCAGCGGCGCGGCCGTCGCGTTCGTCCTGGACAGCGCGGACTGGGGACACGGTGGGGACGGGCCGGGGAGCACCGACGCGGACGAGCGGCTGCGGCCGCTGCGCGAGGCCGGCTGGATCGCGGTGCCGGTACCGCCCCGCACGGACCTCGCCCGGCTGTGGCAGCAGGCGGGGCAGCTGCGCGCCGACACCCAGTCCGCCGGGAGCGGCGGTACGACAGGTTTCTCAGGGGGATGGTCATGAGCGGGCGGACCCGGCTGACGCTGTGCGCCTTCGCGGCGACGCTGACGGCGGCGGGCGCCCTGCTGCCGCTGGTGGGCACGAAGGGATGGCTGCCGCAGGCGGCACTGCTGCTGGCGTTCCAGAGCGGGGCGGGCGCGCTCTCCCGCCGGGTACCGCTGGCCAGGTCGCTGACGGTCGCCGTCCAGGCCCTGGTCACCCTGCTGCTGCTGACCGTGGTGTTCGCCAGGGATCACGCGCTGTTCGGTGTCCTGCCGGGCCCGCAGGCCGTCCAGCGGCTCGGGGAACTGCTGACGGCGGGCGCCGACGATGTCGGCACGTATGCGATTCCGGCTCCGATGACCGACGGAATCCGGCTGCTGCTGGTCGGCGGGGTGCTGCTGATCGGGCTCGCCGTGGACGCCCTCGCGGTGACCTTCCGCAGCGCCGCCCCGGCCGGGCTGCCGCTGCTCGCGCTGTACTCGGTCGCCGCGGGACTGGCCGAGGGCGGGGCGAGCTGGCTGTGGTTCCTGCTCGCCGCCTGCGGCTATCTGCTGCTCCTGCTGGCCGAGGGCCGGGACCGGCTCTCCCAGTGGGGGCGGGTCTTCGGCGGCACCGCCCGGTCCGCCGACGGTCTCGCCGGGCTCACCGGCCAGGGTGGCGGGGCCACGGCTCCGGTCCGCACGGGGCGGCGCATCGGCGCCGTGGCACTGGGCATCGCCCTGGTCGTTCCCGCCACGCTGCCCGCGCTCGACGGCGGCCTGCTGAGCGGCACGGGCAACGGGAACGGCAAGGGCAGCGGCGGCGGCACCATCTCCGCGGTGAACCCGCTGGTCTCGCTCCAGAACAACCTCAACCAGCCGGAGAACCGGGAGGTGATGACGTACCGCACCAACGCCCGGAACCCGCAGGACCTCTATCTGCGGATCCTGGCCCTGGACGAGTTCACCGGAAGCGAGTGGCGCTCGTCGACCCGCCGGCTGAAGGACGTGCCGGAACGTCTGCCGGAACCCACCGGGCTGAGCCCCGATGTGGCGGTCACCGAGATCAGGACGAACATCTCGGCGTCCCGTTCGTACCAGCAGACCTATCTGCCGCTCCCCTACCCGGCGACCGAGGTCGAGGTCGGCGGGCGATGGCGGTACGAGCCCGAGGGCCGCACCCTCGTCGGTGACGCCGGCCAGACGACGCGCGGTGCGCAGTACGAGGCCGGCAGCCTGATCATCGAGCCGACAGCGGCACAGCTCGCCGCCGCGGGCCCGCCGCCGAAGGCGCTGGCGCGGGAGTACACGCGACTGCCCGGTTCGCTGCCGGACGTGGTGGACGAGACCGCCCGGAAGGTCACCGCGGGCGCGGCCAACGACTACGAACGAGCCGTGAAGCTGCAGGACTGGTTCTCCTTCTCGGGCGGCTTCACCTACGACACGACGGTCAGTTCGGGGACCGGCTCGACGGCGATAGCCCGCTTCCTCAGGGACAAGCAGGGCTTCTGCGTCCACTTCTCGTTCTCGATGGCCGCGATGGCCCGGACGCTGGGCATCCCGGCCCGGGTCGCGGTGGGTTTCACGCCGGGCACGTTCCAGGCGGACGGCGCGTCCTCGGTCGGGCTGCGGGACGCGCACGCCTGGCCCGAGCTGTACTTCGAGGGTGTGGGCTGGACCCGGTTCGAGCCCACCCCGACCCGGGGCAGCGCCCCGGCGTACACCCGGCCCGACACCCCTTCGGGCGACACGGAGGATCCGGTACAGCCGTCCACGAGCGACTCGGCCGCCCCGGCGGCCGCGCCGTCCGCCTCGGAGAGCTGCCCGGCGCAGCTGCGCCGCCAGGGTGAGTGCGGCGCCTCGGCGGTCCCCGGCGCGGCGGGTCCCGCCGATCCGGGGACTCCCGCGGGCACGGTGGCCCTGGGGATTCTCGGGGCGGTGCTGGTGCTGGTGGTGCCCCTGCTGCCGCTGCTCTGGCGGATCCGGGCCCGTAACCGGAGGCTGGGTTCGTCCGGCGGCCGGACGGCTGCGGACGCGACGGCCAGAATCCTGGCGGCCTGGCGGGAGATCATCGATTCGGCGTGGGACCACGGCATCGTGCCGGACGAGTCGCTGACCCCGCGCAAGGCCGCGGCGCGGATCGTGCGCCTGGGCCGTCTCGATCCCACCGCCGCCGCGGCGGTGCACCGGGTGGCGGATTCGGTGGAACAGGCGCTCTACGCACCGCGGCCCCGGCCGGTCACCGGTCTCGCCGAGGACGCGACGGCAGTGCGGGCGGGTCTGCGGGCGGCCGCGGGCCGCGCCGCACGGCTCCGTGCGACGCTCGCGCCCCGCTCCGCCGTCCGGGTGGTGTGGGCGGTGGCGGATCGCCGGGCGGCGCTCCGCGACCGCTGGGCGAACCGGCCGGGCCGTGGCCGCTGGACCGGCAGGCTGCGCAGACCGACGCGCCAGCACGGCTGACCCCGGTCGGCTCTTCTGGTCGGCCCTCCTGGTCGGCCCTCCCGGCCGGTCCGCCTGACCGGGCGGGCCGGCCGGGAGCCGTCCGTGCCCACGACGGGCGGGACGGTGGCCCCCGCTCCGGGCTCTCGCTGCGGCTCCCGCTCCGGGCTCCCGCTCCCACTGCGGCTGCGGCTGCGGCTGCGGCTGCGGCTGCGGCTGCGGCCTATGGTTGCGCACACGTGAGGGGCGGCCGCAGAAATGCGGCCGCCCCTCACCCATCAGAGTCGCGCGTTAAGTTCTCAGCCCGATCCCGGAAACGACTTCCGGAAGTCGGGAGCTGCTATTGGCCCTGTTCGTCGCGGCGGCGCTGCCACCGTTGCTCGATGCGGTTCATCATCGACCGGCGCTGCCGGGGCTGTCGGCGTGCGCCACTGCCCCCGCTCCCTGCGGCTTCCTGCTGTTGTTCGCCGGGTTTGGGCGCTTTGCGCCACCCGGTGACCGCGAGCACGGCGCAGCCGAGCATGACGAGGAACCCCACCACGCTGATCCAGATCTGCTGCGCGACCATTCCGGCCATGAGGAGCGCGATACCCACCAGAAAGCCAGCGACCGCCTGGTAGACCCGTCGCCGGGTGTACGTACGCAGCCCGCTTCCCTCAAGCGCTGTAGCGAACTTGGGATCTTCGGCGTACAGCGCTCGCTCCATCTGCTCGAGCATTCGCTGCTCGTGCTCCGAGAGCGGCACGGAGTCCTCCTCGTCGTCGGCCGCGGGGGCGACCGGTATGCGGCCCTTCCAGGATAGGCAGGGATTCGCCCCCGTGAAACCCGCCCTCTAGCGTTTAGCCACTCCGGACCGCCATGTCGGCTCGGCTGCTGAGGCGTAGATTCCCCGACATCCGATCCGTCATGCCGGATGGTGTCACCCGATCATACGGGGCGCGGGCGCCGTACGGGGGTCCTGGGCAGTACTCCGTCTGCGGCTGCGTTGCTGATCAGCCGCGCTCCGGTGGGTCTGCGGCCGTGCTCCGGCCACGTCCCCGCCACCCTCAGGCGCGCTTCTCGCCCAGAACGTGCAGCTGGGTCGCGACCGAGTGGAAGGCCGGCAGCTCGGCCACCGCCGCCTCCAGCTTGAGCAGAGCGTCCACGGCACCCGGTTCGGTGTCCACCAGGACGCCCGGTACGAGGTCGGCGAAGACCCGCACACCGTGGACGGCCCCGACCTCCAGGCCCGCGCCGGAGACCAGGCCGGAGAGCTGCTCGGCGGTGAACCGGCGCGGCACCGGGTCACCCTCGCCCCAGCGGCCCGCCGGGTCCGTGAGCGCCTGCCGGGCCTCGGTGAAGTGCCCGGCGAGCGCCCTGGCCAGAACGGCCCCGCCGAGCCCCGCGGCGAGCAGGCTGAGCGCACCGGACGGGCGGAGCGCGTCCACCGCGTTGCGTACGCCCTCGGCGGGCTCGTCCACGTACTCCAGGACGCCATGGCAGAGCACCGCGTCGAAGCCGCCGCGCTCCACCACGTCGAACAGCCCGAGGATGTCGCCCTGGACTCCCCGGACCCGGTCGGCGACCCCGGCCTCGGCGGCGCGGCGCTCCAGCGCGAAGAGCGCGTTGGGGCTGGGGTCGACGACCGTGACCCGGTGGCCGAGCCGGGCGGCGGGCACCGCGAAATTCCCGGTGCCGCCGCCGGTGTCCAGGACATCCAGGGCATCCTTGCCGCTCGCCTCGGCCTGGCGGTCAAGAGCGTCCTTGAGCACCTCCCAGACCACGGCAGTACGGAGGGAGGCGCGGGGGCGCAGCTGGTCCGACACGGCAGATGACTCCTCGGCACGGTGCCGCCACTGACGGCGGAGCGTGAACAGTGCAGGTGACTACAGGTGCTCTCCACCCTATTGCCTCGCACCGCCGCCCCGGTCACCCAGCGTCGGGCCGCTCCCTTCTCGGCTGCGGGAGGACCGGCTGGAGCACCAGCAGGCGTTCGACCAGGCGCAGGAACATCGCCGCGTCGCGCAGCAGATCATCGGCGTCACGGCTGCCGGCCGCGCCCGGCATCCCCGCTTCGGCACGCGCCCGGCGGGCGGCTCCGGAGGCGAACAGGGCGCTCCACTCGGTGAGTTCGGGTGCTATTTCCGGGAGGACCTCCCAGGCGCTGCGGATGCGCTCGCGACGGCGCTTGTTCGTTTCGGGCCGGCCCCGGGCCGCGAGGACGGCGGCGGCGGCGCGCAGGGCGGCGAGGTGGGCGGTGGCGTACCGCTCGTTCGGAACGTCGAGAACGGCGGCCTCCTCCAGGCCGGTGCGGGCTTTGGCGAGCAGATCGAGAGCGGCCGGCGGTGCCGTGGTGCGGCGCGGTACGGGGTGGACATCGCTTGGCGGACCGGTCAGTGAGGGTGCAGGGCTGACTGTGCGGCGCCGCGGGGCGGCGGCTGCGGACGAGCTGGCCATGACGAACCTCCTGCTGTCGTCGTGTGACGGCTCCGTGGCCGTATGTATCCATCGTGACGGCCCCCACTGACAATGCCGTCGAAACCACCCCTGACCTGGTCTTTTGCATTCGAGTGCGAGTTCGGGCTAGTTTTTTGCACTGACCAGTCAGTCTAAAAAGATCGTCCGAGCACCAGAGGATCAGGGGAGAATCTGTGGACAGCCCGTACGGCGCGGCCGTCGGCGCCGAGGACTTCGGACTCAGGGGACCGCGTGGCTGGGTGTTCCGGGGGGTGGCGTTCGACGCCGATCCCGGTTCGCTCGTCGCGATCGAGGGACCGTCCGGCTCGGGCCGCACCTGCCTGCTGCTCGCGCTCACCGGCCGGATGCGCCCCACCGAGGGCCACGCGGAGACCGGCGGTCTGCGCCTGCCGGGCAAGGCGGCCGCCGTCCGCAGGATCAGCGCCCTGGGCCCGGTCCCCGGGGTCAGCGAGCTCGACCCCGCCTTCACCGTCGCGGAGCACCTGCGGGAGCGGGCCCTGCTCCAGCGCCGCTACGACGGTTCCCTGCGCGCCCTGCTCCGCCCGCGCGCCGAACGCGCCGCATCGGCGCGGGCCCGGATCGACGAGGCGCTGGACCGCGCCGGACTCGACCCCGCCGCCCTGCCCAAGGCGGGCCGGACCTCCGTACGGGACCTGGAGCGGCTGGAGGCGCTGCGGCTGTCCGTCGCGCTGGCCCTGATCGGCAGGCCCCGGCTGCTCGCCGTCGACGACACCGATCTCAAGCTCTCCGACGCCGGGCGCGCCGAGGCCTGGGAACTGCTGCGTTCGGTCGCGGACGCGGGAACGACAGTGCTCGCCGTGTGCAGCGACGCCCCCGAGGACGCACTCGTCGTGCGTACCGGCACCACGGAAGAGAGGACGGCCGATGCGTTCGCCGAGACTGGCCGCGCTTGAGCTGAAGCGGTTCGGCAGGGGGAAGCTGCCGATGGCCGCGCTGGTGGCGATTCTGCTGCTGCCCCTGCTGTACGGCGCCCTGTACCTGTGTTCGTTCTGGGACCCCTACGGCCGCCTCGACAAGCTGCCCGTGGCCCTGGTCAACGAGGACAAGGGGACGAGCGCCTCGGGCGAACGGGTCTCGGCCGGTGACGAGATCACCGGCAAGCTGCGCGACTCCGAGGTCTTCGAGTGGCACGAGGTGAGTTCCGCCGAGGCCCTCAAGGGCGTCGAGGACGGGACGTACTACCTCTCGCTGACCATGCCGTCCGACTTCAGCGAGCGGATCTCGTCCAGCGGCGGGGACTCCCCCGAGACCGGCGCCCTCCAGGTGCGGACGAACGACGCCAACAACTACATCGTCGGGCAGATCTCCCGCTCGGTGTTCTCCGAGGTGCGCACGGCGGCGTCCACGAACGCCTCAAGGGGCTTCCTGGACCGGATCTTCATCAACTTCTCCGACCTCCACGGTGAGACCGCCAAGGCGGCCAAGGGCGCCGACGACCTCAAGGGCGGCATCTCCCAGGCCAAGAAGGGTTCGAAGGACCTCGCGGACGGCCTCAAGAACTCCAAGGCGGGCAGCAAGCGGCTGTCCGACGGCATCGTCACGCTCGACCAGGGCGCGAGCGATCTCGAAGCGGGTTCCCGGCAGGTCGCCGACGGCACCCAGGCGCTCGCCGACAAGGTCAACGGCATCGCCACCGACGTACGGCCGTTCCTCAAGGACAACGGACGGGCGATCGGTGACACCGCCCGGCTGGTCGCCGACTCCTCGCAGACCGTGCGCGACAACCTCGGCCTGCTCGTGGAGGCCGCCCCCACCGCGGCGAGCGCCGCCCGCACGGCCTCCGACGACCTCGCCGAGGTCTACCGCACCCGGTGCGAGGAGCAGCCGCTCCCCGACGACCCGACGGTCTGTCCCCCGCTGAAGCGGGCCAGGACCGCGGCGGCCGATGTCGCGAAGGTCGCGGACGACGTGAACGCCATGGTCACGCCCCAGAACGGCGACCTGAAGAAGCTGCGCGGACAGCTGGCCACCCTGCAGAAGCAGGCCGACGCGCTCGCCGAGCGCTCCCCGACACTGGACACCGACCTGAAGTCCGCCGTCTCGAAGATCAACGCGCTCAACACCGGTGCCCACAAGGTCGCCAAGGGCGCCGACGACCTCCACACCGGACTCGGTACGGCCAGGACCGGGTCCGCCGACCTGGACACCGGGGTCGGCAAGCTCAAGACGGGCGCGGACAACCTGGACGGCGGGCTGTACCGGCTCGGCGACGGGTCGGCCACGCTCGCCCAGGGGCTGAACGACGGTGTCGGCAAGATCCCCGACTACGACAAGAAGGACCGCGACACACGTACGGGCGTGATGGCCGACCCCGTGCAGCTGGCATCCGAGTCGCTGCACGCGGCCCCGAACTACGGCACGGGCTTCGCCCCCTACTTCATCCCGCTCTCCCTCTGGGTCGGCGCGATGGTGGCGTACATGCTGATCCAGCCGCTCAACCGGCGGGCGCTCGCCGCCGGGGCCTCCGCCTGGCGGATCGCCTTCGCCGGCTGGCTGCCGGTCGCCTCGATCGGCCTGCTCCAGGTCGCCGCGCTGATGTCCGTCCTGCACTGGGGCCTCGGCCTGCAGATGGCCCACGCGGCCGGGACGATCGGCTTCCTGGCCCTGGTCACCTGCTGCTTCGCCGCGATCATCCAGTGGCTGAACGCCCGCTTCGGAGCGGCCGGACGGATCCTGGTCCTGGCGGTGCTGATGCTCCAGCTGACCTCGGCCGGAGGGACGTATCCCGTCGAGACCAGTCCCGGATTCTTCGGTGCCATCAACCCCTATCTGCCGATGAGTTACGTCGTCGACGCGCTGCGCAGACTGATCACGGGCGGCGGCCTCGGCCCGGTGTGGCAGGGCTGCGCCGTGCTGATCGTCTTCACCGCGGGCGCGCTGGTCCTGACCGCGCTCTCCGCACGCCGCAAGCAGGTGTGGACGCCGGCCCGGCTGCATCCGGAGCTGAGCCTGTGAGCGTCCCGGAACCTGTGAGAATCGACCGTATGGAAAGCAGTAGCACCACGCGCCGCCAGGCCACCCGGCAGAAGCTCTACGAGGCGGCGGTGACTCTCATCGCGGAGAAGGGCTTCTCCGCGACCACGGTGGACGAGATCGCGGAGCGTGCCGGGGTCGCCAAGGGCACGGTCTACTACAACTTCAAGAGCAAGACCGAACTCTTCGAGGAACTGCTGCGGCACGGCGTCGGACTGCTCACGGCCTCCCTCCGGGCGGCCGCCGAGGAGACCGAGGAGCGGGGCGGCACCCGCGTCGAGGCGCTGGACGCGATGATCCGGGCCGGGCTGGCCTTCATCGACCGCTATCCGGCCTTCACCCAGCTGTACGTCGCCGAGCTCTGGCGCACCAACCGGGCCTGGCAGGCGACGCTCCTGGTGGTGCGGCAGGAGGCCGTGGCCGTGGTCGAGGACGTGCTGCGGGAGGCCGTGAAGAACGGTGAACTGAGCGAGGAGATCGACATTCCGCTGACGGCGGCCGCGCTCGTCGGAATGGTGCTGGTCGCGGCCCTCGACTGGCAGGCGTTCCAGCCGGAACGGTCGATCGACGAGGTGCACTCGGCGCTGTCCCTGCTGCTGCACGGGCGGGTCAGCGGGCACTGATCCGGAGCGCCGCGGACCGGTCCCGCACGCGAGGACGCCGGCCCGGTGGCGTTCGATCCCCCTCGAACTCCACCGGACCGGCGTCTTCCGTGCTGCCGGAGAACCTTTCCCCCGTGACCCCGTGTCCCCCGTGGTCCCCCGGGCCCTCCGTCGCGCGCCCCCGTGCCGTCAGGGGTGCCGCGCCGTTCCGCCGCCCCGTGTCGGCGGTCCTGGCGCCGCGCCCCTTCCGTGGCCACCACTCTGCCGTCTGCGCAGGTGGGGGCCTATCCGCACACCTACTCATCTCGCTCCCTAGGTACGGGTACTCAGGGCTGCGCACCCGGGCCCACCCCGGCCGGGCCCGCGCTGGTTACGATCGCGTCCGTGTCCGTACTCCCTCTGGTGTTCACAAGTGGCTGGGCGAGCGGGATCAACGCCTACGCGGTGGTCCTGCTGCTCGGCGTCTTCGGCGCGACCGGGGTGAGCGACGAGGTGCCCGCGTCGCTGCAGCGCACCGATGTCCTCGTCGTGGCCGCCGTGCTGTTCCTGTGCGAGGCGGTGGCCGACAGGATCCCGTACGTGGACTCGGTCTGGGACACGGCGCACACCGTGATCCGGCCGCTGTCCGGCGCGGTCGTGGCGGCGCTGCTGGCCGGCGAGAGCGGTTCGCTGCCGGAGCTGGCGGCCGGGGCCCTCGGCGGTTCCACGGCGCTGCTGAGCCATCTGGTGAAGGCCGGCACCAGAATGGCGGTCAACACCTCCCCCGAGCCGTTCAGCAATATCGGGGTGAGCACGGCCGAGGACCTGGGAGTCGCGGGGATCATCACCTTCGCGATATTCCATCCGCTGGCGGCCGCCGTCATCGCCGCGACGCTGCTGGTGCTCGGGCTGGTGACACTGGTCTTCCTGGCCTCGCGCATCCGCCGGTTCCTGCGGCGCAGGGCCCAGCGGCGCGAGGAGGGACACCTGGCCGGAACGGGCGGGCACCGGCCTCCCGGGTGAGGTGCCGTCGGCGGTCGATAAAGTCACCCGCATGGCACGAATTGCGGTGATCGGCGCCGGGACGGGCGCGATGGCGGCCGCCGCCCGGCTCGCCGTGGCAGGCAACCGGGTGACGGTGTACGAGCGGTCGGCGACGTACGGCGGATCGGTGGGCCGGTACGCCCACGACGGCTTCGTCTTCGATACGGGACCGGGGCTGCTGCATCTTCCCGCGGTCCAGCGGGACCTGTTCGTGAAGACCGGCAAGGAGTCCCTGGAGCAGAGCGTCACGCTGTGCCAGGTCGACCCGGCGAGCCGCCATCTCTTCGCGGACGGCACCGCGGTCTCCCTGCCCAACGCCTCCCGGTCCCAGGTGGCCGCCGCGCTGGACGGAGCGCTCGGGGCGGGCTCGGGCGCCCGGTGGAGCGGTTTCCTGGACCGGGCGCGGGACGCCTGGGACCGGTCGCGGCGGCCGTTGCTGGAGGAGCCGCTGACCACCGGCCGGCAGGCGCTCGGCAGCGATCCCTACCCCGCGGTCCGGCAGCGCCGGCTGCTGCGCGGCGCCCGGCAGGCGGGAACGGTCTCGGAGATCGGCGCCTGGGAGCTGGCGGACCCCCGGCTGGCCGCCCTGCTCGACGGGTACGCCCTGGCGTACGGCCTCGATCCGCGCCGCGCCCCGGCCGCCGCCGCGCTCCTGCCGTACATGGAGGAGACCTTCGGCAGCTGGTACGTCGCCGGAGGGATGCGGGAGCTCGCCCGTGCGGTGTACGAGCGGTGCCTGGCCCGCCGGGTGGAGTTCGTCTTCGGCGCCGAGGTGGTCCGGATCGTCGAGAAGGACGGCCGGGCCGCGGGTGTGGAACTGGCGGGCGGTCAGGCGGTGGAGGCCGACCGGGTGGTGCTCGGCGTCCAGCCGCGCCCCGGCCTGGTGCCGGGTCAGGAGCCGTGGACGGACGGGGACATGGCGCTGCGGCCGCGCCCGGGTACGGGTGACGCGCCCGGCCGGTTCGTGGTGCTGCTGTCCCTGCGCGGCGCCCGGGAGGCCGGTGCCGTGCACCGTACGGTGGTGCATCCGGCGGACGGGGCCGCGGAGTCGGCCGCGGTGTTCGGGGGCGGGGTCGCCGAGATCCCCACGGTGACGGTGCTGCGGCCCGACGATCCCTCGACCCGCCCGGACGAGGCCCATGAGGCGGTGACGCTGACCGCCACGGTGGCCCCGCAGGGGCCGGTCGACTGGACGGACGCGGAGCTGCGCGATCGGTACGCCGGCACGCTGGTCTCGCTGGCCGCCGCGGCCGTTCCCGGGCTGCGGGAGCGGATCCTGCACACCGAGGTGCGGACCCCGGCCGAGACCGCCGCCGAGACGGGCGCCGAGGGCGGTGCGGTGCCCGCGCCCGCGCTGGCCGGGGCGGGCGGCGCGTATCTGCATCCGGCGAACCTCACCCGGCTGCCGGGCCTGTATCTGGCGGGCGGCTGGTCACACCCGGGCGGCGGCCTCGCGCACGCCGGGATGTCGGGAACGCTGGTCGCCGGACTCATCGTGGAGGGCGACGACTTCCGCGGCTCGCGCTGAGCGCGGGGACGGGTGGGGTCCGGGGACAGCCCTTCGCGGGCTGTCCCCCTGCTCAGCGGCGTTACGAGCGCTCAGCCGCGGTACGGGCGCTCAGTAGCGGTGCTGCTCGTTCTGGCCGGTGTCGTAGCCGTTGCCGTACGGGGCGGGCTGCACCGGCTGCTCCTGGGGCATCGGCGGGTACTGCTCGGTGTCACGCTGCTGCGGGACCCAGACGCCCCCGGGCGGGGTGTCCGCGCCGTACTGCTGGGCGTACGGGTCGGCGAACTGCTGCTGGCCCCCGTAGCCGTCGAAGCCGTTGCCGTAGCTGTCGTACGGGGCGTAGGGCGCCGGTCCGTCGGTGGTGCCGGTGCCGGTGCCGATGTACGGGTCGGAGTAGGCCGCGTAGCTCTGCCGGCCCGTGCCGTAGTCGTACTGCCCCGCGTAGGTGTCCTGGGCCGGGCTGCCGTAGTCGCCGTACTGCGGCTGCGCTCCGGTCCCGGGCTGCTCCGGGCGGCCGGAGCCGAAAGCGGGGTCGCCGCCGAAAGCGGGGGCGCCGCCGAATCCGGGGTCGCCGCCGGGGCCGTTGGCTCCGGCGGACTGCGTGTCGCGGGTGTAGACGCCGTACTGCCCGGTGTCGTCGGGCATCGGCTGCGGCTCGTAGACCGATGCGACCGGTGCCGCGGCGGTCTCCTGGAGCGACTGCTCGAACTCCAGGTCCGAGACCTCCAGGGTGGGCTCCTTGGTGGCCGCCCGCCCGCTGCCGCCCCGTCGGCGCCGGCTCTCACCCGGGCTGCCCCCGATGGCCCAGCCGGTCGAGAAGCCCCGCCGGAAGGAGAGCGTCACATAGGTCTGGCCGGTGGCGAAGGCGATCGCCCCGACGACGATGACCAGCACGGAGGGAATCAGCACGCCGATCACCACGCCGAGGAACCCGCCGAAGGCGAGGAGCCTCCAGCGCAGCCGTGCCTTGTACTGCAGCAGCACCTCGCCCAGCAGCCACAACGCCACAAAGCCGAATGCGATGTAGAGGACCGTCCAGCCCACGCCCGCCCCCTCCTACGGCCACCGCCCCGGTTGGTGGCGGGTACGGCCGGTCACGACTGCTTGTGCAGTCCGAGATTCTCGTAGATTTCGAGCGTTGCCGTCGAGTTGTTGAGCGTGATGAAGTGAAGTCCGGGCACACCTTCGGACTGCAGCTTCGCGCAGAACTCCGTTGCGAACTCGATGCCAATGGAGCGTACAGCGGCCGGCTCGTCCTTGACGGCGAGGATGCGCTCTTTCAACGACGCGGGGAGGGTCGCGTTGCTGAGCTGCGCAAACCTTTCGAGCTGTTTCACGCTGGTGAGCGGCATGACCTCGGGAATGACGGGGGTTCCGCAACCCGCCGCAACCACGCGGTCACGCATACGGAGATAGTCATCCGGATTGAAGAACATCTGAGTGATCGCATAATCGGCACCGGCGCGGCACTTGTCCACGAAATACCCGATGTCGGTCTCCCAGTCGGTCGACCGCGGGTGCATTTCGGGAAATGCGGCGACGCCCACACAGAAGTCGCCGGACTCCTTGATGAGCCGGACGAGGTCGGCGGCGTACCGCACGCCCTGCGGGTGCTCGATCCACTCGCCCATCGGGTCGCCGGGCGGGTCGCCCCGCACCGCGAGGATGTTCCGGATCCCCGCGTCGGCGTACTGCCCGATCATGTTGCGCAGTTCCGCGACGGAGTGGTTGACCGCGGTGAGGTGGGCGACCGGGGTGAGCGTGGAGTCGGCGGCGATCTGCTGGGTCGCCTTGACCGTCCCGGCACGCGTGGAGCCTCCGGCGCCGTACGTCACCGACACGAAGCTCGGGCGCACCGCCTCGACCCGCCGCAGCGCATTCCAGAGGTTCCGCTCGCCCTTCTCGGTCTTGGGCGCCCAGAATTCGAAGGAATACGAGGTTTTGCCGGTCGCGAGCAGGTCCCGCACGGTGCGCGCACGGTCTGTCCTGGTGGAAGGTGTGCCAAGGGCCATACTGGGAGGTTAACCAGGGCGGGGCGGTCCCCCAACCAGGCCCTCACTTTTTGTCTGGATTGGCCTGATTGTTGTCCACCCTTCGGACACCGCCGCCCAGGGGCACCCGGACGGCGCGAAGCCGCCCGGAAGCGCCCCCATGACCACCCTCGGCCCTCAGACCGCGTGCGCCCTGACGCGCCGCGCGAGCGCGGCGGCGGCCCCGGCGGGATCGTCCGCCTCGGTGATCGCCCGGACGACGACGACCCGGCGGGCGCCCGCCTCCAGCACCTCGTCCAGATTGCCCGCGTCGATGCCGCCGATGGCGAACCAGGGACGCGGCTGCCGGAGCGAGGCGGCGTAGCGGACGAGGCCGAGCCCGGGGGCGTACCGGCCGGGCTTGGTCGGGGTGGGCCAGCAGGGGCCGGTGCAGAAGTAGTCCACGCCCGGCGCGGCGACGGCCGCGTCGACCTCGGATTCGGCGTGCGTGGAGCGGCCGATCACCACGTCCCGGCCGATGATCGCGCGGGCGGCCGGCACCGGCAGGTCACCCTGGCCCAGGTGCAGCACATCCGCGCCGATGGCGTGGGCGACATCGGCGCGGTCGTTCACGGCGAGGAGTCTGCCGTGGCGCCGGCAGGCGTCGGCGAACACTTCGAGGTGTTCCAGCTCCTCGGCCGCCTCCATGCCCTTTTCCCGCAGTTGGACGATGTCGACGCCGCCGGAGAGCACGGCGTCGAGGAACGCGGGAAGGTCACCCTGTCGCCTGCGGGCGTCCGTGCAGAGGTACAGCCGGGCGTCGGACAGCAGCTCGCGAGGCGTGGGCATGGCGGAATCCCCCGGGGTTACCGCGGTGTACGGGCCGTGCGGCACGGCCCGTACGCCGCGTGCGGTTGTCTCGGTCAGACGGCGAGCGCCTGGGCGCGGCGCTTCACCTCCGTCCCGCGATTCTCGCTCAGGGCCTGCGCGGGGGTGCCGGGCAGGGTCGGGTCGGGAGTGAAGAGCCAGTCCAGCATCTCTTCGTCGGAGTAGCCGTCGTCCCTCAGGAGCGTCAGGGTCCCCGAGAGGCCCTTGACCACCTTGTCGCCGTCGATGAAGGCGGCAGGCACCTGGAGCGTCCGGTTCTCACCACGGCGTACGGCGATGAGCTGGCCTTCCTTGACCAGCTGCCGCACCCGCGTCACCTCGATATCGAGCATTTCCGCGATGTCGGGAAGGTGGAGCCAGGCAGGGACTAGAGCATCGATCTTTGCGTCAATCTCGGTCACGAGGACAAGCGTGCCATCTGGGACCGACAGTCGGAAGCCGGGCCGACCGTACGGGGGTGGGCCCGTGCCGTCACAGGGCCGTCGACTTCAGCGGTACGGAGGGGTCCGCGGCCCGTGCCGGGTCGATGGGCGCCCCCGACTCGATGAGCTTGCGCCCCTGCGCCAGATCGCGCGGCCGGCCGACGGCCAGGACGGCGGTCAGCGCGCCGCCGCGCAGCCAGCACACCGACCAGGCGGGGTCGGCGGGGTCGCCGCGCCACAGCAGGGTGTCGGCCCGCGCGTGGTGGCCCGCGTACTGCACGAAGCGGCCGAACTGCTCGGACCAGAAGTACGGCACGGGGTCGTACGCCCCGGGCCGCCCGTCCCCGTCGAGGGCGGCGATGTCCGCGGCGACGGTCCGGGGGCCCTGGAGGGCGTTGTCCCAGTGGTGGACCAGCAGGCGTTCGCCGTAGCGGGCGGAGGGGAAGGAGGCGCAGTCACCGACCGCGTACACATCGGGCAGCGAGGTGCGCAGCGCGCTGTCGGCGGTGACGGAGCCGTCCGGGCCGAGCGCGATGCCGGAGCCGGTCAGCCAGCCGGTGGCGGGCCGGGCGCCGATCCCGACGACCACCGCACCGGCCGGGAGCACCCGGCCGTCCGCGAGGACCACGGTGCCCTCCTCGACGCGGGCGACCCGGGCGCCGGTCAGGAGTTCGGCTCCGCTCTCGGCGTACCAGTCGGCCATCGGAGCGGCGACCTCCGCGGGCAGGGCACCGGCGAGCGGGCGTTCGGCGGCCTCGACGACGGTGACCGCGCAGCCCGCGGCGCGGGCCGCGGTGGCGAACTCGGCGCCGATCCAGCCCGCCCCCACGACCACCACGTCGCGCCGCCGTTCCAGAACGGGGCGCAGCCGGGCGGCGTCGTCGAGGGTGCGCAGCAGATGGACCCCGGGCACCCCCTCGGATCCGGGCAGCAGTACGGGTTCGGCGCCGGTGGCGATGACCAGGACGTCGTACGGAACGGGACCGTCCGGTGTGTCCAGTTCATGTGCGCCGGAGCGCAGGGCGCTCACGTCCACGCCCAGGCGCAGGGTGATGTCCAGCGCCTCGAAGTCGATGTCGAACGCGGAGTCCTCCGCCTTGCCGAGCAGGACCGCCTTGGACAGCGGTGGCCGGTCGTAGGGCTGGTGCGGTTCGGCGCCGATCAGGGTCACCGGTCCGGTGAAGCCCCGTTCACGCAGGGCCACGGCGGTCTGTACGCCCGCCATGCCCGCTCCGACGATCACGACGCGGCGCGTCCGCTGCCGTGCTGCCTGCTGTTCCGTCTGCTCGCTCACCTGTCCACCATAAACACCTGACGCACCGTCAGGAAGCGGGTTCCCCCACCGCGCTCGTCCCGCCGCCCTCCCGGTACCCCTTCCCCCGTGCCCCGCTTCGCCCGGCCGGAGGGAGCGCCTCCCCGGGCGACGGGGTTTAGGGTGGCAGACGGAAAACACTCGCGGGAGTCCGGGCGTACCGGGCTGAGAGGGAGGCTGGACGGCCTCCGACCGTACGAACCTGATCCGGGTCATGCCGGCGAAGGGAGGGGCTGGACGCCCATGCGTTCTTCTCATGACGGAAGCGGATCCGACGTCCTCGTCATCGGGGGCGGAATCATCGGTCTGGTGACCGCCTGGCGGGCGGCGCAGCGCGGGCTGCGGACCACGGTCGCCGACCCCGGCCCCGGTGGCGGGGCCGCGCGGGTCGCGGCCGGAATGCTGGCCGCCGTCACCGAACTCCACTACGGCGAGCAGTTGCTGCTCGGTCTCAATGTCGCCTCCGCGGCCCGCTATCCGGCGTTCGCCGAGGAGCTGACCGCGGCGAGCGGACAGGACATCGGTTTTCGCGCCTGCGGCACGCTCGCCGTCGCGCTGGACTCCGACGACCGCGCCCATCTGCGCGAACTGCACGCCCTGCAACAGCGTTCGGGGCTGGAGTCCGAGTGGCTCAGCGGCCGGGAGTGCCGTCGGCTGGAGCCGATGCTGGCGCCCGGGGTGCGCGGCGGACTGCGGGTCGACGGCGACCATCAGGTGGACCCCCGTCGGCTGGCCGCCGCGCTCCTGACCGCCTGCGAGCGGGCCGGGGTGGTCCTTCGCCGGGACCGGGCCGAGCGGCTCACGGTCTCGGGCGGCCGGGCCGCCGGTGCCGTGCTCGCCGACGGCACGGAGCTCGCCGCCGACCAGGTGGTGCTCGCCGCGGGCAGTCTCAGCGGGCGGCTCGCCGGGCTGCCGGACGAGGTCGTACCGCCGGTACGCCCGGTCAAGGGCCAGGTGCTGCGGCTGACCGTGCCGCCCGCGTACGCCCCCTTCCTGAGCCGGACCGTGCGCGCCGTGGTCCGCGGCAGCCACCTCTATCTCGTCCCGCGCGAGAACGGTGAGCTGGTCGTCGGAGCCACCAGCGAGGAGCTGGGCTGGGACACCACCGTCACGGCCGGCGGGGTGTACGAGCTGCTGCGCGACGCGCACGAGCTGGTGCCCGGCATCACCGAACTGCCCCTCACCGAGACCCGGGCGGGCCTGCGCCCCGCCTCCCCCGACAACGCCCCGCTGCTCGGCCCCACCGCCCTGCCCGGTCTCCTCCTCGCCACCGGCCACCACCGCAACGGGGTGCTGCTGACCCCCGTCACGGGTGACGCGATGGCGGAGGTGCTGATCTCCGGCGAGCTGCCCGAGGTGGCCCGCCCCTTCGCGCCGGGCCGTTTCGCGCCCGCCGCCGCCCCCGTACCCGCCGCCGCCCCCGTGCCCCAGGAGCAGCCCGCATGACCCGGCCCGACCCGGCCCGCGCCTCCGCGCCCGCCCCCGTACCCACCCCCGCCGCCGTGCCCTTCACGGCCCCGTCCCCCGTTCCGGCCCCTGCTGCCCGTCCGGTCCCCGGCGCGGCGTCCGTCTCGGTCTCCGTGAACGGCGAGGAACGCGCCCTGCCCGCGGGCACCGCGCTGGACGCCCTCGTCGCGACGCTGACCTCAGCGCACTCCGGAGTGGCCGCCGCCGTCAACGAGAGCGTCGTCCCCCGCGGCCGGTGGTCCGCCACCACGCTCGGCGACGGCGACCGGGTCGAGGTCCTGACCGCCGTGCAGGGGGGCTGACCGTGTCCGACGATCTCTTCACCCTCGGTGGCACTCCCTTCACCTCCCGGCTGATCATGGGCACCGGCGGGGCCCCGAGCCTCGACGTGCTCGAACGCTCCCTGGCCGCCTCCGGCACCGAGCTGACCACCGTCGCGATGCGCCGTCTCGACCCGACCGTCCAGGGCTCGGTGCTCTCCGTCCTGGAGCGGCTCGCGATCAGGGTCCTGCCGAACACAGCGGGCTGCTTCACCGCGGGCGAGGCCGTACTGACCGCCCGGCTGGCCCGGGAGGCGCTCGGCACCGACTGGGTCAAGCTGGAGGTGGTGGCCGACGAACGGACGCTGCTGCCCGACCCGATCGAGCTGCTGGACGCGGCCGAGACCCTGGTCGACGACGGGTTCACGGTCCTGCCGTACACCAACGACGACCCCGTGCTGGCCCGGAAGCTGGAGGACGTGGGGTGCGCGGCGGTCATGCCGCTCGGCTCCCCCATCGGCTCCGGCCTCGGTATCCGCAATCCGCACAACTTCCAGCTGATCGTCGAACGGGCCGGGGTGCCGGTGATCCTGGACGCCGGGGCCGGGACCGCCTCGGACGCCGCACAGGCGATGGAGCTGGGGTGCGCGGCGGTGATGCTGGCCTCCGCCGTGACCCGGGCGCAGGAGCCCGAGCTGATGGCGGCGGCGATGCGGCACGCGGTGGACGGCGGACGGCTGGCCCACCGGGCGGGCCGTATCCCGCGCCGCCACTTCGCCGAGGCCTCGTCGCCCGTGGCGGGGCGGGCGGTGCTGGACCCGGAGCGCCCGGCGTTCTGACGCCTCGTGGCGCGTGGTCCGGGCGCGCGCCCAGCCCCTTCACCGTGTGCGTGTCCCTGTCACGGATCGGCTGCAGTACGGCCCCGGGACCGCCCCGGCCCGTCCGGCCCGTCCGTGGTGACTCGTAGACTCATCAGGTGGATACGACCCTCCAGGACCCTCTCGTCGGGCAGCTGCTCGACGGCCGGTATCGCGTCGAGGCGCGCATCGCCGTCGGCGGCATGGCCACGGTCTACCGGGCCGTGGACACCCGCCTCGACCGGGTGCTCGCCCTCAAGGTGATGCACCCGGCGCTCGCGACCGACGTCTCCTTCGTCGAGCGCTTCATCCGCGAGGCGAAGTCGGTGGCCCGGCTCGCGCACCCCAATGTCGTCGCGGTCTTCGACCAGGGGGCACAGGGGGCGTACGTCTATCTCGCGATGGAGTACGTCGCGGGGTGCACCCTGCGCGACGTCCTGCGCGAGCGCGGTGCCCTCCAGCCCCGCGCCGCGCTGGACATCCTGGAACCGGTCCTGGCCGCGCTCGGCGCGGCGCACCGGGCGGGCTTCGTCCACCGCGACATGAAGCCGGAGAACGTCCTGATCGGGGACGACGGCCGGGTGAAGGTCGCCGACTTCGGTCTCGTACGCGCCGTGGGCACCGTCACCGACAGCACCGGCTCGCTCCTGGGGACCGTGTCCTACCTCGCCCCCGAGCAGATCGAGCACGGTACGGCGGACACCCGCGCCGATGTGTACGCCTGCGGGGTCGTGCTGTACGAGATGCTGACCGGCGGCAAACCGCACACCGGCGATACCGCGGCCCAGGTCATCTACCAGCACCTCAACGAGGACGTCCCGGCCCCCTCGGCCGTGGTTCCCGGCCTTCCGGTCGCGCTGGACAGCCTGGTGGCGAGCGCCACCGCCCGGAACGCCGGGATCCGCCCGCACGACGCGGTGGTGCTGCTCGCCGAGGCCCGGGAGGCCCGTGCCGGGCTCACCGACGAGGAGCTGGACGCGGTACCGCCGCAGGCGCTGACCACGGACCACGACGGCGGTGAGGACCGTACGAGCGTGATCCCGCGGGTCCTGCCCGTGGACCAGGGCACCGCCCACCACACGAGCCGGCTGGAGATGCCACCGGCCGGTCCGCCGGAGCCGGCCCGGACCCGGCGGCGCGGACCGTTCGGGGGCCCGCGCCGTCGGCTGTACGCGGCCCTCACCGCTCTGGTGCTGGTGCTGGGGATCGGCACGGGTGTCTGGTACATCAACTCCGGGCAGTTCACCCGGGTCCCCTCCCTGCTGGGCCAGACCCAGAAGACGGCCGAGCAGCGGCTCTCGGACGCCGGTCTCGACCTGGCGGGCGTCGACCGGGCGTACAGCGACACGGTCGACCGCGGCGCGGTGATCAGCAGCGACCCCGCGTCCGGCGAGCGGATCCGGGGCAACGGCTCGGTCGGGCTGGTCGTCTCGCGCGGCCCGGAGATCGTGGAGGTCCCCGACGCCGAGGGCCTCTCGCTCGGCGACGCCCGGCGTGAGCTGAAGAAGGCGGGCCTGGTTCCCGGGATGGTGACCAGGGAGTTCAGCGAGGACGTGGTCCGGGGCGATGTGATCCGTACGGACCCCGAGGCCGGCACGGAGCGCCACCCCGACTCGGCCGTCGCGCTGGTCGTCAGCAAGGGAAGCCCGGTCGACGTGCCGGATGTCACGGGGCTCTCGGTCGTGGACGCCACCGCCGCGCTGGACGAGGAGGGCCTCAAGGCCGAGGTGCTGCCCGACCGGGTCAACTCCCCCGAGGTCGCGGGAGACATCGCCCACCAGACGCCGGGCGAGGGCGCGGAGGCGGCGGAGGGCGACACGGTCCAGCTCACGGTCTCCAAGGGGCCGCGGATGCTGGACGTCCCCGACGTCACCGGCAAGGACGTCGACGAGGCGAGGAGCACACTGGAAGACGCGGGGTTCGAGGTCGAGGTCGACCGGCCGTTCCTCTCCTTCAGCGACACCGTCGCGAGCCAGTCCGTGGACGGCGGCGAACAGGCCGCCGAGGGCTCCACGATCACCATCAGGACCAAGGGACTCTAGAACATGCGCAATCCGGTGGGCGGCCACGTTCCGGTGGCCGGAGGCCTCGCCAAGGTCGGTCTCGGCTACGCGCGCGAGCTGGCCGCGGAGACCGTGCAGGTCTTCGTCGCCAATCCGCGCGGATGGGCGACGCCCACCGGGAATCCGGCGCAGGACGACGTGTTCCGCTCCGAGTGCGCGGCCGCGTCGATCCCCGCGTACGTCCACGCCCCGTATCTGATCAACTTCGGCTCGCACACCGAGGCCACCGTCGAGAAGTCGGTGGAGTCACTGCGCCACTCGCTGCGCCGGGCCAGGGAGATCGGCGCGCGGGGAGTCGTGGTGCACACCGGATCGGCGACCGGGGGACGGCCCCGTGCCCAGGCCCTGGCGCAGGTGCGTACGCATATGCGGCCGCTGCTGGACGAGCTGACGCACGACGACGATCCGGATCTGCTGCTGGAGTCGACCGCCGGCCAGGGGTTCTCGCTCTGCTCGCGGACCTGGGACTTCGGCCCGTACTTCGAGGCGCTGGACTCCCACCCCAAGCTGGGCGTCTGCCTCGACACCTGTCACATCTACGCCGCGGGTCACGATCTGACCGGCCCGGCGGGCATGCGGCAGACCCTCGACCTGCTGGTGGACACGGTCGGGGAGGGCCGGCTGAAACTGATCCACGCCAATGACTCCAAGGACGTCGTGGGCGCGCACAAGGACCGGCACGAGAACATCGGCGCGGGTCACATCGGCGCGGAGCCGTTCCGGGAGCTGTTCTCGCACCCGGCGACCGAAGGCGTACCGCTGATCATCGAGACGCCCGGCGGCACGGCGGGACATATCGCGGACGTGGCTCGGCTGAAGGAGCTGCGGGCTTCGGCGACCGCTTGAGGAATACCCCGCAGGGGTCTCCCCGCGGCACGCCAGGACACGCCGTGGCGCACCGGTACCACCGCTGACGGGGAGTACCCGCGCCGAACGGCTCAGAGTTCGGGGCCGTCCCCGGGCTCCTCCTGGTAGGAGTAGCGCTGCTCGCTCCAGGGGTCACCGATGTTGTGGTAGCCGCGCTCCTCCCAGAAGCCGCGCCGGTCGGCCGTCATGTACTCGATGCCCCGGACCCACTTCGGGCCCTTCCAGGCGTACAGATGGGGAACGACCAGGCGCAGCGGGAAGCCGTGCTCGGCGGTGAGGAGTTCGCCGTCCTTGTGGGTGGCGAACAGTGTGCGGTCCGAGACGAAGTCGGCGAGCCGCAGATTCGAGGAGAAGCCGTACTCCGCCCAGACCATCACATGGGTGACGTCGGGCGCGGGCGGCGCGAGTTCGACGACGTTCCTGGCGAGCACCCCGCCCCATTCGGCGCCGAGCATGCTGAATTTCGTCACGCAGTGCAGGTCGGCGACGACCGAGGAGAACGGCAGCGCCGAGAAATCCTGGTGATTCCAGCAGTGTTTGTCACCGTCCGCCGTGGCCCCGAAGACCCGGAATTCCCAGCGGTCGGGTTTGAACTTGGGAACAGGCCCGTAATGGGTTACCGGCCAGCCGCGCTGCAGCCGCTGACCCGGCGGAAGCTCGGACTGCTCTGATTCGCGGTATTCCCGGCTTTCCGGCTGACCCATGGCTCCATGGTGACAGACAGGCAGGGGTGGTCATGACCAGGGCAGAGGCGATTCGGGCAACTCATACTAAGCATGCACTTACTGGACGGCCGGAAGGTGTGGTGCAAGGATGCGGCCAACTTGCCCAGTTCACCGGTTGGAAGGAGCCTCTGCGATGCAGGGCGACCCGGAAGTCATCGAGTATCTCAACGAACAGCTCACGGGCGAGCTGACTGCCATCAACCAGTACTGGTTGCACTACCGAATCCAGGAAAACAACGGCTGGACAAAGCTTGCGAAGTACACGCGGGCGGAGTCCATGGACGAGATGAAGCACGCGGACCGGCTCACGGAACGCATTCTGTTCCTGGACGCGCTGCCCAACTATCAGCGGTTGTTCCATGTGCGGGTGGGACAGACGGTCACCGAGATGTTCCAGGCGGACCGGCAGGTCGAGGTGGAGGCGATCGACCGCCTCAAGCGCGGCATCGAGGTCATGCGCGGCAAGGGCGACATCACCTCGGCGCGGATCTTCGAGGACATCCTGGAGGACGAGGAGCACCACATCGACTACCTCGACACCCAGCTGGAACTCATCGAGAAGCTCGGGGAGCCGCTCTACATCGCGCAGCTCATCGAGCAGCCGGACAGCTGACCCGCGGGAGGGGCCACTGCGGGAGGGGCTCAGGCGGCGTCGGAGAGCCGGACGTCCGGCAGCGCCATGGCCACCGGTGCGGCGACCGGACCGGCGGCCGGATCCCGGCGCTGTTCCAGCAGCTCCCGGCGCGGGCATTCGCCGCGCCCGAGGAGAGCCTGGATCCTGCGGACGCAGCCGCCGCAGTCGGTGCCGGCCTTGCAGGCGGAGGCTATCTGGCGGGGCGTGCAGGCCCCGGCGTCCGCATGCTGCTTGACCTGCTGTTCCGTAACGCCGAAACACGAGCAGACGTACATGCGGTTCACCTCCCGGGGGATCGGTCGCTGGCGCCGTCCCGATCTATTCGGTGAGGCTAACCTAACCTTACCCGTCGCTCAAGGTGCGTAAAAGCCCCGGAACGCCCGGTGGGGCACGGATCACATCGATCCGTGCCCCACCGGTAGGACTGCGCGGTATTCCTACTGGTCGCGGTACATCTCGGCGACGAGGAAGGCCAGGTCGAGGGACTGGCTGCGGTTCAGGCGCGGGTCGCAGGCCGTCTCGTACCGCTGGTGCAGGTCGTCCACGAAGATCTCGTGGCCGCCGCCGACGCACTCGGTGACATCGTCACCGGTCAGCTCGACATGGATGCCGCCCGGGTGCGTGCCCAGGCCCTTGTGCACCTCGAAGAAGCCCTTGACCTCGTCCAGCACGTCGTCGAAACGGCGCGTCTTGTGGCCGGAGGCGGCCTCGAAGGTGTTGCCGTGCATCGGGTCGGTCACCCACACCACGGTGGCGCCGGAGGCGGTGACCTTCTCGACGAGCTGGGGGAGCTTGTCGCGGACCTTGTCGGCGCCCATCCGGACGATGAAGGTCAGCCGGCCGGGCTCCCGGTCGGGGTCCAGCCGGTCGATGTAGCCGAGGGCCTCGTCGACGGTGGTCGTCGGGCCGAGCTTGACCCCGATGGGGTTGCGGATCTTCGAGGCGAACTCGATGTGCGCGCCGTCCATCTGGCGGGTGCGCTCACCGATCCAGACCATGTGGCCGGAGGTGTCGTACAGCTCGCCGGTGCGCGAGTCGGTACGGGTGAGGGCCGACTCGTAGTCCAGCAGCAGCCCCTCGTGCGAGGAGTAGAACTCGACCGCCTTGAACTCCGCCGGATCCGTGCCGCACGCCTTCATGAAGTTCAGCGCGTTGTCGATCTCTCGGGCCAGGGCCTCGTAGCGCTGGCCGGAGGGCGAGGACCTCACGAAGTCCTGGTTCCAGGCGTGCACCTGGCGCAGGTCGGCGTAACCGCCGGTGGTGAAGGCGCGGACCAGGTTCAACGTGGAAGCGGATGCGTGGTACATCTGCTTCAGCCGTTCCGGGTCCGGGATCCGGGCCTTCTCGGTGAAGGCGAAGCCGTTGACGGAGTCGCCCCGGTAGGTCGGCAGCGTCACCCCGTCGCGGGTCTCGGTCGGCTTGGAGCGCGGCTTGGAGTACTGGCCCGCGATCCGGCCCACCTTCACCACGGGCACGGAGGCCGCGTAGGTCAGGACGGCGCTCATCTGGAGCAGCGTCTTCAGCTTGGCCCGGATGTGCTCGGCGGACACGGCGTCGAAGGCCTCGGCGCAGTCGCCGCCCTGCAGCAGGAACGCCTCGCCCTTGGCGACGGCTCCCAGGCGGGCGCGCAGTTGGTCGCACTCGCCGGCGAAGACGAGCGGCGGATACGACGCGAGGTCCGCGAGTACATCGCGCAGCGCCTCGGAGTCGGGGTACTCGGGCTGCTGCGCCGCGGGAAGGTCTCGCCAGGTGTGGCCACCGGCGACGGAGGTATTGGCGTTCACGGTCACACGGACAACATTACGGGGTCGCGGAGTGCGTCCATTCGAACGCTCAATAATTGAGACACCTGCTCCGGCGCCCCGGACGTCCGCTAGGGTTCGGGGCATGTTCGCGCAGCAGACCCGTATCTCCATCCAGAACTGGTGGTGGACCGCTCATCCGGCGGCCCGCTGACTCGACGCGCGTAACAGACTTCGCGAAGGCCGCCCGAGGGCGGCCTTCTTTGTGTTCCGGGCCGTTCCTCCACCTCCATCCGGAAGGAACGACCCATGTCCGACCGTGTCACCGACCTCGTCCGCCGACTGCTCCAGGACGACTGCCCGCCGTTCGCACTGCTGCGCCGCCGCACTCCCGGCCATGACCACGACATCGTCGAGCTGCTGATCGGCGGGGTGCGGGAGGCGGAGCGGCTGGCCGACCTGCCGGTGGGCGAGGCGCCCTCGCTCGCCCTGGTGCCGTTCCGGCAGATCGCCGAGCGCGGTTTCGATGTCCGCGACGACGGGACCCCGCTGTCCGTGCTGGTCGCGGACGAGACGTACGAGCTGCCGCTGGACGAGGTCCTCGCCCAGCTGCCCCGCCATGAGGTGCGGGTCGAGAACGGGGGCTTCGACGTTCCCGACGAGGCGTACGCGGGGATCGTCCGGCGGGTCATCGAGGACGAGATCGGGCAGGGCGAGGGCGCGAACTTCGTGATCCGGCGGAACTTCCTGGGCGAGATCCCGGGATTCGGACGGGCGGACGCGCTGGCGCTGTTCCGGCGGCTGCTGGCCGGTGAGCGGGGGGCGTACTGGACGTTCGTCGTCCACACCGGGGACCGGACACTGGTCGGAGCCAGCCCCGAGGTGCATGTCCGGATGTCCGGCGGGACGGTCGTGATGAACCCGATCAGCGGGACCTACCGCTACCCGGCCGAGGGCCCCACCCCCGAGAGCCTGCTGGCCTTCCTCGGCGACCGCAAGGAGACCGAGGAACTCTCCATGGTGGTCGACGAGGAACTGAAGATGATGTGCACCGTCGGCGACATGGGCGGGGTGGTGGTCGGCCCCCGGCTGAAGGAGATGGCCCACCTCGCGCACACCGAGTACGAGCTGCGGGGCAAGTCCTCCCTGGACGTCCGGGAGGTGCTGCGGGAGACCATGTTCGCGGCGACGGTCACGGGCTCGCCCGTGCAGAACGCCTGCCGCGTCATCGAGCGGTACGAGCCCGGCGGCCGGGGCTACTACGCGGGCGCGCTGGCCCTGCTGCGCCGGGACGCGGGCGGGACACAGACCCTGGACTCGCCGATCCTGATCAGGACCGCGGACATCTCGGCCGACGGACGGCTGAAGGTGCCGGTCGGCGCCACGCTCGTACGCCACTCGGACCCGGAGAGCGAGGTCGCCGAGACGCATGCGAAGGCGGCCGGGGTACTGACGGCGCTGGGGGTACGGCCGGGGCGGCCGCGGGAGGAGGCGGCCCGGCCACGGCTGGCGTCCGATCCGCGGGTGCAGGCGGCGCTGGACGACCGGCGCGGCGGGCTCGCGCCCTTCTGGCTGCGGATGCAGGAGCGCACGCGGGAGCGCGCCGGCCATGCGCTGGTGGTGGACGGCGAGGACACCTTCACCGCGATGCTGGCCCATCTGCTGCGCTCCGCGGGGCTGGAGGTGTCGGTGCGCCGGTACGACGAGCCGGGGCTTCGGGAGGACGTACGGGCGCACCGCGGGCCGGTCGTGCTGGGCCCCGGTCCCGGCGACCCGGGCGATCTCACGGACCCGAAGATGCGGCTGCTGCGCGGGTTCGCGGCCGAGCTGGTGCGCGATCACCGGCACGGGCTGCTGGGGGTCTGCCTGGGTCATGAGCTGATCGCGGCCGAGCTGGGGATGGACGTCGTGCGCAAGGCCGTGCCGTACCAGGGCGCGCAGACCCGGATCGAGCTGTTCGGCCGGCCGGAGACGGTCGGCTTCTACAACAGCTTCACCGCGCGCTGCGACGGGGCGAGCGCCGCCGAACTGGCCGCGCACGGCATCGAGGTGAGCCGGGACGAGGCCACGGGCGAGCTGCACGCGCTGCGCGGGGAGGGCTTCGCCTCGGTGCAGTTCCACCCGGAGTCGGTGCTCACGATCCGCGGGGCCGCGATCGTGTCCGAGCTGCTGGCGGGGCTGCCGGTCCTCAGCTGAGAACGGCGGCCGGACGGCTGACGGTCCCGTCCGGCCGGCGGGTCCGTCAGCTCTTCGGCGGTGCCGGGACGAGGACGTTCTCGCTGCTCCGGCGGGCCAGGTAGTCGGCGACGTTCCGTACGGTGGCGTCGATGATCTGGCCCACCGCGTCCTCGGTGTAGTACGCCTGGTGCGAGGTCACGATGACGTTGGGGAAGGTGACCAGCCGGGCCAGGGTGTCGTCGTCGACGCCCTCCAGGGACTTGTCCAGGAAGAAGAGCCCGGCCTCGGCCTCGTACACGTCCAGTCCGACACCCAGGAAGCGGCCCGCGCGCAGCTCACCGACCAGGGCGGTGGTGTCGATCAGGCCGCCCCTGCTGGAGTTGATGAGGATCGCGTCGTCCTTCATCGCGGCCAGGGCGGCCTTGCCGATGAGGTGGTGGGTGGAGGGGAGCAGCGGTACGTGCAGGCTGATCACGTCGGCCTCGGCGAACAGCTGCTCCTTCTCCACGTACCGCATGCCGAGTTCGGTGCAGGCCGGGTTCTCGGCGACGTCCCAGCCCAGCAGCTTCATGCCGAAGCCGTGGGCGATCCGGGTGAACGCCTCGCCGATCTTCCCGGTGCCGACCACGCCGACGGTGCGGCCCCGCATGTCCCGGCCGAGCAGCCCGTCGAGGCGGAAGTCGAAGTCCCGGGTGCGGCTCGCGGCGCGGATGATGCGCCGGTTGACCGCCATGGCGAGCGTCCAGGCGAATTCGGCGACGGAGTACGGGGAGTAGGAGGAGACCCGGGCGACGCGCAGGGCGAGACGCTCGGCGACGTCCAGGTCGATGTTGTTGAAGCCGGTGGAGCGCTGGGCGATCATCTGGGTGCCGCCCGCGGCGAGGGTCTGGAGGACCTTGCCGCCGAGGTCGGCGTTGACGCTGGTGGAGATGATCTCGTAGCCCGCCGCGATGGGGGCGGTGTCCCGGTTCAGGAAGACGTCCAGGCAGCGGACCTCGTGCTGTCCGGCGAACGCCTTCTCGATCAGGGGCTTCTCATCGGACTGCACGCCGAACGCCAGGATTTCCACTGCTTCTCCCGCTCTGTACGCATACCAGGGTGATGGGCCGGATATCGCGAATATACGGCCCGCCGGGTCAGGCGTCGTCGAGCCCGCGCTCAATGGCGTACCGCACGAGCTCCACCCTGTTGTGCAGCTGGAGCTTGCCGAGGGTGTTCTGGACGTGGTTCTGCACGGTGCGGTGCGAGATGACCAGCCGTTCGGCGATCTGCTTGTACGAGAGTCCCTTGGCGACCAGCCGCAGCACCTCCGTCTCGCGCTCGGTGAGCCGCGGGGCCTTCGGTTCGTCGGAGGCGACCGGGGCGGGGTCGGAGGCCAGCCTGCGGTACTCGCCGAGGACGAGCCCGGCGAGGCCGGGGGTGAAGACCGGGTCGCCCGCGGCGGTGGAGCGGACGGCGTCGGTCAGCTCCTGGGTGGAGGCGGACTTCAGCAGATAGCCGGTGGCGCCGGACTTCACCGCCTCCAGCACATCGGCGTGCTCACCGCTCGCGGAGAGCACCAGGACACGCAGCCCCGGGTGGGAGCCGACCAGTTCCTTGCAGACCTGGACACCCGGCATCCCGGGCAGGTTCAGGTCCAGGACGAGGACGTCGGGATCCGCGGCCCTGGCGCGGCGTACGGCCTGCGGGCCGTCCCCGGCGGTCGCCACGACCTCGAAGCCGGACTCCGCGAGATCGCGGGCCACCGCGTCGCGCCACATCGGGTGGTCGTCGACCACCATCACCTTGATGGGCCGCTCCGCGCCGCCCCGCTCGTTGTGCGTACTCATCCGGCTGATTCTGCCTTCCCCCGGGAAACCTTCGGAACCTTCAACTCGACCTCGGTGCCCTGTCCCGGCACGGAGATCAGCTCTGCCGTGCCGCCGAGATCACGCAGCCGGCCGCGGATGGACAGGGCGACCCCGAGCCGCCCCTCGCCCTCCGCCTGGGCCAGGCGCCCCTCCGGGATGCCGGGTCCGTCGTCCCGGACCGTGACGATCACCTCGTCCGGCTCGTCCTCGACCAGGATCCAGGCGTGCGCGTCCTGCCCCGCGTGCACCCGCACATTGTCCAGCGCGGCACTGACGGCGGCGGCGAGCTCCCGCGCGGCCCCAGGCGGCAGCAGCACCGGAGCGCCCGGCTCGGCGAAGCTGGTCCGGGAACCCGCGTGCGGGGCGAGCAGGGCACGCAGATCGCACGCCTCGGCCCGGCCGGACCGCTCGGCCTCCCTGTCGTCGTCGACCTCGACCGTACGGACGACGGCGCCCTCGGCGGCGTCCTCGGAGAGCCGGGAGGTGGGCACCAGGCCGCTGGAGACGAGCGTGCGCAGGGCGATCTCCTGCTCCCCCGCCATCCGGCCGAGTTCGGCGGCCTCGCCGCCGATGGCCGAACCCCGGCGCTGCACCATGGCGAGGACCTGGAGCACGCTGTCGTGGATGTCACGGGCCAGGCGCTCCCGCTCGCGGGTGGCGGCCTCGATCTCCAGGGCGCGGGCCAGGGTGCGTTCACTGGCGCGGGCGACCTCGACGACGTACCCGATGGCGATGGAGGCGACCCAGACCAGCAGGACGTTGTGGAAGGTGTCCCGGCTGGGATGGCCGCGCTCGATGATGTTGGCGACGGCGACGAAGGTGGAGGCGAAGGCCGCCCAGCGCCAGCCGCCCTTGATCGCGAAGGCCAGCACGGAACCGGCCGTCCAGATCGACGGGAGCGTCGGGCCGTCGACGTGCTGGGCGTCGAAGTCGGCGAGCGGGGTGAGCAGGATCCCGGAGAGGGCGACGACGAGGTCCACGCCCAGGAAGCGCTTGGTGCAGCTCACCGCGCCCGCGACCTTGGGCAGGGTGAACAGCGTCCACAGCACCATGACCACCAGGAAGGCGACGGCCACCCAGGGCCGTTCGTACTTGTCTTGGCCGAACACCGAGAGCAGCACCGCGTAGATCATCGTCAGTACGCGGTACGCGGTCAGCGCACGCCACAGCGGCTGCTCGACCGACATCCGTACGACACGCTCGCGCCTGGCCATCACTTCACACCCCCCGGGACGGACAACGACGCGGCTAGTCGCCGGACCGTTCCGTTCCGTCCTCGTCCGCCCCGTGCCCCCGCTTGTGCGCGCGCTTCTCGTCCTCGGCCCGCTGTCCGGCCTCGTCGGCGATCCGGCGCTTGGCGGCGGTGGCGTAGATGTCCACGTACTCCTGGCCGGAGAGCTTCATGATCTCGTACATGACCTCGTCGGTCACCGAGCGCAGGATGAACCGGTCGCCGTCCATGCCCTGGTAGCGGCTGAAGTCGAGCGGCTTGCCGATCCTGATGCCCGGCCGCATCAGCTTGGGCATCACCTGGCCGGGCGGCTGGATCTTCTCCGTGTCGATCATCGCGACCGGGATGACGGGCGCTCCCGTGGCCAGTGCCACCCGGGCCAGACCGCCGGGCTTGCCGCGGTAGAGCCGTCCGTCGGGCGAGCGGGTGCCCTCGGGGTAGATCCCGAAGAGGCCGCCGCTCTCGACGACCTGGATGCCCGCCCTGATGGCCGCCTCACCGGCGCCCCGGGCACCGGAGCGGTCGACCGGGAGCTGGCCGACGCCCTTGAAGAAGGCGGCGGTGAGCTTGCCCTTCACCCCGGGCGCGGTGAAGTACTCGGCCTTCGCGATGAAGGTGACCTTGCGGTCCAGGACGGCCGGCAGGAAGAACGAGTCGGAGAACGACAGATGGTTGCTCGCGAGGATCGCCGGCCCGTGCTCGGGGATGTTCTCCAGGCCCTCCACCCACGGCCTGAAAGCGAGCTTCAGGGAGCCGCCGATGGAGAACTTCATTGCGCCGTAGATCAACTCGGGTGCCTCCTGTGTGCTGTCGGTCAGACCTTAGCCTGTGCCCTCGCCCGCGCTCCCGCCCGGCACGGGGCGGTGCTCCCGGCCGGTGCGGGCGGTACGGGCCGTGACGGCCCTGGTCGGTGTCGGTCCGGTCGCGTACGGTGAAGTCATCCTTCTCGCACTCCCCGCACGCCCCGCCCAGCCTCACGAACAGGAGACCTTGGTGCCGGTCCTCCCTGGAGCCGAGCCGTTCCGCCACGAGGGCGGAGAGGTCGGCGTCCTCCTCTGTCATGGATTCACCGGATCGCCGCAGTCGCTGCGCCCCTGGGCCGACTATCTGGCCGAGCGCGGGCTGACCGTCTCGCTGCCGCTGCTGCCCGGACACGGCACCCGCTGGGAGGACATGGCGGTCACCGGCTGGCAGGACTGGTACGCAGAGGTGGACCGGGAGCTGCGGGCGCTGCGTGAGCGGTGCGAGCAGGTCTTCGTCTTCGGCCTGTCCATGGGCGGTGCGCTGACCCTGCGGCTGGCGGCGAAGCACGGGGACGCGATCAGCGGTCTGGTGCTCGTGAACCCGGCGAACAAGGTGCACGGCCTCTCGGCGTACGCCCTGCCGGTCGCCCGTCATCTGGTGCGGACGACCAAGGGGCTGGCCAGCGATATCGCGCTGGAGGGCGCCGAGGAGGTCGGCTACGGCCGGGTGCCGCTGCACGCGGCCCATTCGGTGCGGAAGTTCTTCCGGCTGGTCGACGCCGAGCTGCCCCAGGTCACCCAGCCGATCGTGCTGCTGCACAGCCCGCAGGACCATGTCGTGCCGCCCGCCGACTCGGCCCGCATCCTCAGCCGGGTGTCCTCGACGGATGTCGAGGAGATCCTGCTGGAACAGAGCTACCACGTGGCGACGTTGGACCACGATGCGGAGCGGATCTTCGATGAGAGCTACCGGTTCATCGGCCGCCTCGCACCCAGCGTCGGGAAGAAGGGGAGCACATCCGGTGGCTGAGCACGACGCGGAGCGCACAGGCAGCGACGAGGAGCGCGAACCACGTCCCATGGAGGGCACGGCCGTGCCCGGGGGGACCGGGAGCGCCGAGGGGGCACCGGGCGGCAGGCCGGTCGACGAGGACGCGGCCTGGCAGGCGATCGTCGCGGGGTACGGCGAGGAGCCGCCGGACCCGCCGGGCGCCAAGCCGTTCAAGTCGATCGAGGATCTCGCCCTGCTGGAGGACGGCCAGCTGAACGTCCTGGGACCGGACGCGGGTCCGGGCGACTCCGCGGACAAGGGGACCAAGCAGGCGCCCCCGAAGCCGCCGGAGAAGAAGGCGCTCGGCAGCTCGGTGGTCTTCGCCCCCGGTGTCGGCGGTCCCCGTGACTACGAGGTGGCGGAGCCGGCGAACGGCGACACGGACGATCCGGACGACAGCGAGGAGGGCCACTTCGTGCCCCCCGAGCCGCCGGAGCTTCCGGAGGCCGATGTCACCGCGAAGTTCGCGTGGCTCGCGGTCGTCGGCGGCCCGGTCCTGATGCTGCTCGCGGTGCTGTTCCAGTGGGAGATGACGTGGTGGCTCACCACGATCTGCATCGGCGGGTTCCTGGGCGGCTTCGCGACGCTGGTGGCCCGGATGCCCCATGACGACGACGATGCCGACGGCTACGACGATCCGGGGCGCGGCGCGGTGGTCTGAGCCGCCGGGGCCGGACGGGCCCCGGGGCGGCACGGCCCCGGGTCAGGCGGGCCCCGGGCCGGACGCGGGCACCCTCAGCGCCGCCAGCACGGGCAGGTGGTCCGTGGCGGCCCGCAGGTCGGCCTCGTCGATGCCGGGCAGCCCCGCCGGGACGCCGCAGCCGAGGACCTCGATGCCGTGCGTCGCGAAGACCGCGTCGATACGGCGTCGCGGGTCCTCGGGGGTGAAGGTGAGCTCGCCGCCCCACGGCGCCACGGCCCAGCAGTCCTGGAGCCGCCCGGCCAGGTGCCGGAACGCCTTCCCGGTCGGTACGTCGTTGAGGTCGCCCGCCGCCACGGCGTGCGGCACGTCCATCGCCTCCAGTTGCCGCAGCAGCAGTTCGCTCTGGGTCAGGCGCTCCTCGCGCTGGAGGCTCAGATGGCAGCTCAGCACACCGATCCGGGTGCCGGCGATCCGTACCACCGCCGTGGCGAAGCCCCTGCGGTGCAGCCCGGGGGTGCGGGGCAGCAGGATGTCCTCGGTGCGCTCGACCGTGGCCCGCAGCGAGCACAGCAGCATCGGCCCGGCCGCGGTGGCGCCGCCGCCGAGGACCACGAGACCGCTGCGCTTGGCGAGCCGGGCGGCCGCCTTGCGCCAGCGGAAGAAGCGCGGGGCCTCCTGGACGAAGACCAGGTCGGGGGCGCAGGCGCGGATGACCCGGGCGAGCGCCGCGGTGTCGTCGCGCATCGAGCGGACGTTGTAGGTGAGCACCCGGACGACGGCCGAACCGTCCGGCTCGGTGCGGGAGTCGGGCAACGGCGTCATGACCATGCGGGCCACGATACGACGGACGCCCGCCGCTGCCCCGAAGGGCGCGACGGGCGTCCGGTCGGTCCTGGGCCGCCGCCGGTTCTCGCCCGCGGCAGCCCGCCGTCAGCCCTGGCGGGCCAGGTCGGCCGCGCCCACCAGTCCGGCCTTGCCGCCCAGTTGGGCGGCGAGCACCTGTGCGTGCGGGCGCCACTCGCCGCCGATCAGCCAGCGCCGGAACGACTTGCGGATCGGGTCGAGGACGAGTTCGCCCTCGTCCGAGACGCCGCCGCCGACGATGAACGCGGACGGGTCGAAGAGCGAGGCGAGGTCGGCCAGTCCGGCACCGGCCCAGCGGGCCAGCTCACGGAACGAGTCGACGGCCACCGGGTCGCCCTGCCGGGCGGCCTGGCTGATGTGCTTGCCCTCGATGCCCTCCACGGTGCCGTCGCCGAGCGCGAGCAGGGCGGCGGCGTTCTCCGGGGTGGCGTTGGCACGCTGCTTGGCGTACCGGACGAGCGCGCGGCCGGAGGCGTACTGCTCCCAGCAGCCCTGGCTGCCGCAGCCGCAGAGCAGACCGTCCGGGACGACCCGGATGTGGCCGAACTCGGCGGCCACGCCGAAGCGGCCGCGGCGCAGCTTGTTGCCGATGATGATGCCGCCGCCGAGGCCGGTGCCGAGCGTGATGCAGATGACGTCGTCGTGGCCCTGGCCGGCACCGAAGCGGTATTCGCCCCAGGCGGCCGCGTTGGCGTCGTTCTCGACGACGACCGGCAGGCCGACGCGCTGCTCGACCTTGTCCTTGAGCGGCTCGTGGCGCCAGTTGATGTTCGGCGCGAAGAGTACGGTGGCGCGCTTGTCGTCGACGTATCCGGCAGCGCCGATGCCGACGGCCTCGATGTCGTGGCCGTCGCTCGCGCCGGCCACGGCCGAGCAGATGGCGTCGACGATGCCTTCGGCCGTCGGAGGGGTCGGTACCTTGAACGTCGAGAGGATCCGGCCCTCTTCGTCGACCACTCCAGCCGCGATCTTCGTGCCGCCGATATCGACGCCGATGGTGAGTCCCATGAATCCCTCAGTTCCGGTCGAGCCCCGCTAGGGCCAACCGTACCCGAGGCAGGGCACCGCCCGGTCCGCCCGGCCGTCCCGCCGGACCCGTTTCCGCGCGGGTCAGTCCAGGTCGATGTGCTCGCTCCCGGCGGGGCCCCCGTCCCTCGGATCGGAGGGGTCCTCGGCCGCCTTCTTCTGCGTACCGGCGGGACCGCCGCTCCCTCCGGCGCCCTCCGTCGTCCGGGTCCAGCGGCCCTCCTGGCCCTCGACGGCCGAACGGTAGGCGGCCAGGAGCTCGTTGCCCGCCGCCGCGAGATGATCGAAGAGGTCCGGATTGCGTTCGATGACGGGTTCGACGGCCGTCTTCGCCTGCCGGATGACCTGCTGCACGGCTCCCTGGGCGGCCACGCCGAGCAGCGGCGACTGGAACGAGGCGACCTTGTCGGCCACGGCGTCGACCAGCTTGCGCAGTTCCTCGGCGGCGGAGCCGGGCTGCGGGCCGTACCGGGCGCGGCGGCGGGCCTTCTCGGCCTCCAGGTCCTCGGCGCAGGCCTCGGCCCACGCGTCGCCGTCGACGGGACGATCGGTGGCTTCACTCATGGCTGACTCCTGCGACGCGGGTTGCCGGCGACGGGCCGTACGGAACACGTACTACCGACGTTACCCGAACGGTGGTGTCCCGTTCAGGGTGTGCGCGGCCAGAGCGCCGGGTCCGGGGTGAACCGGACGCGCAGCACACCGTCATGGAGTGCCGCGCCCGAGACGGTGCAGCGCCGCAGCCCGGATTCGAGCCGCACGATCCGGTGGAACGGGCCCGCGGTGAGCAGCAGTTCGTCGCCGCGGCGGACGAGCCGGAGGTCGGACTTGGCGGCGCCGGGCAGCGGCAGGCACCAGACGAGCGCCCGCTCGCGGCCGTCCTCGGCGGGGGCCTCCTCGATCCACCAGGGGTCGTCGGCCCGCCCCGGTGCCCGCTCGTCCGGCACGGCGGGGGCGAGGGCGTCGAGGTCGTCGAGGCCCTGCGGGTCGCGCCCGAGGTGGGGCACCTCGCACAGGGGGGTGCCGGGGGCCCACTCCGCGCGCCAGTGGTCCAGGCACTTCTCCTGCTGGGCCGCGAGCCCGGCGAACCAGGGGTCGGACGAGTGCCGGGGAAGCACCCGCCCGGCCACCAGGGTGTCGACGCGCAGCCCCTGCAGGGCGAGGCCGGTACGGGCGGTGCGCAGCGCGTCCCCGGCGGCGGGTCCCGGTTCGGCGACCAGGCGGACGGTGGTCGCGCGGTCCTCGATCAGCGCCTGGACGGCGGCCAGCTCGGCGTCCTTGCGGGCGGCCGCCTCGTACAGCCACTGGGCGGGCATCGGGACCCCGGCGAGCTGGGCGAGCATCGGGCGCAGCGCGCGGGCGGCCTGCCGTTCCTGGGGCAGCAGGCGGCGCAGATAGCGGCGCAGCTGTTCGGGCAGGGCGAGCAGGGCGAGGGCTTCGCGCAGCGGTGGCAGGTCGACGACGAGGACCTCGTAGCCGGCTTCGGGCGAGGCCCAGTCGCCCTCGGCCGCGCGGCGCAGGGTGTGCAGGAGCGCGAGCGGGGCGCTGCCGGGCAGCTCGGTGAGTTCCTCGCCGTCCAGCCGGTTGGCGCCGAGGAGTTCGAGGACGCCCGCGGCCCGGTTCTGGAGTTCGAGGAGTTCGCCGCGGAAGTGGGCACCGGAGTCGATGCGGGCGCTGTACAGGTGGCCGGTGACCTCGGCGGGTTCCGGGCCGGCGGGGAAGCCGGGGACGGTGTCGGCGGAGATCAGGAGGGTGCGGCGGCCGCTGCGGGCGGCGGCCAGCGCGGTCGCCGCCGCGACGGTGGTACGGCCTGCGCCGCCGGGACCGGTGACCAGGACCGTACGCACCGGGTCAGGCCTGCGGGACGGACTCGACGCGCTTCTTCAGGCCGGCCAGGGCGCGGTCGATGATGACCTTCTCCGCCTTGCGCTTGATCATGCCGAGGAGCGGGATCTTGACGTCGACCGCGAGCCGGTAGGTGACCTCGGTGCGGTCGCCGCCGATGGGCACCAGGGCGTAGGTGCCGTCCAGGGCGCGCAGCATCTGGGACTTCACCAGGCTCCAGCTGACCTCGTTCTCGCCGGTCCAGGTGTAGGCGAGGACATGGTCGTCCTTGATCGCTCCGGCGTCCAGGACGAGGCGGACCTGCTCGGCGCGGCCGCGGTCGTCGGTGGCCAGGACCTCGGCCTCCTTCACCTCGCCGGTCCACTCCGGGTAGCGGGCGAAGTCGGCGATCACGCCCATGACGTCGGCCGGTGCCGCCTCGATCGTGATGCTCGAGCTGGTGTGTTCAGCCATCGCCGTGGCCCTCCAGTGCGGTGTACCGGTCGCGTTCGGCAGGAGCCTGCCGGTTGCAGGCTATCGCGTGCCCGCCCCCGCCCCGTTCACCAGGTGAGGGCCCAGGGCACCCCGGTCGAGGCGAAGTGCCCGACGTTGACACACTCGGTCGTCCCTATCCGCATCCTGCGGACCAGCGGCTGGTGGACATGGCCGAACAGCGCGTACCGGGGGCGGGTCCCGCGGATGGCGTCGAGGAGGGCCCGGCTGCCGCGTTCGAAACGGCGGGCGACGGTGTCGTACGTCAGCTCCGGCACCTCGGGCGGGATGTGCGAGCAGAGCACGTCGACCGGGCCGAGCGCCTCGACCTTGGCCGCGTACTCCTCGTCGCTGATCTCGTACGGGGTGTTCATCGGGGTCTTCAGCCCGCCGCCGACGAAGCCGAAGACCCGGCCGCCGATCTCGACGCGCTCACCGTCCAGGACGGTGGTCCCGGGGCCCGCGTACTCGGGCCAGAGGGCGGGGACGTCGACGTTGCCGTAGGTGGCGTACGTCGGGGTGGGGAAGGCGGCGAACAGTTCGGCGTACTGCTTGCGCACCGCACCGAGGATCGCGGCGTTGCGGTCCTTCCCCGCCCAGAGTGAGCGGCCGAACTCACGCGCCTCCTCGAAGCGGCGTTCGGTGCGCAGCGCGACGATGCGGTCCGCGTTCCGCTCGCCGAAGAGGTCGGGGAAGATGCCGCGCGAATGGTCGGCGTAGTCGAGGAAGAGCACCAGGTCACCCAGGCAGAGGAGGGCGTCCGCCCCGTCCCCGGCGCGGGCCAGCGCCTCGGTGTTGCCGTGCACATCGCTCACCACATGGACACGTGTGGTGCGGCGCGCGGCCGCGTCCCGACCGTGCCGACCGTCCTGTTCGCTGCCTCGCATGGCGTTCACCCTAGGGGCTGTCCGGCACGGAGCGCCGTCCCCCCGGAGGGCGGGCCCCGCGGCGTCCGGTGCGTGCGCTCGCGGGGCGGAGGGGCGTCCTCGCACGGGACGTACGAGGACGCCCCGGCACCGCCGCGCGGATGCGTGCCGGGCGTCGCAGGTCAGGCGCGATGCGCCGGACAGGGGCCGGGTCCCCCGGGGCCGTGAGCAGGGGTGGCCGGACCTGCGGTTACTTCCGCGTCGTGACAGGGGTGGACTACTGTGCGCGAAAGGACCACCCATGTGTGTGATGCATGAGACATCTGGCCGGAACCCCCTATCGGGAACCCTGTACCGGTGGGTAACGTCCGGGCAGTCCAGTCGTGCTCACCCCACGGAGCACCTGCCAATCTTGGACCGCAGCCGGTGCGTCATACAGAGCCGTGGCACCGGAGCCCGATGAGGAGCAGCAGTCTTGCGCGAGTTCAGCCTTCCGGCCCTTTACGAGGTCCCGACGGACGGCAACCTGACGGATCTCATCCGCCGCAATGCCGCTCAGCATCCTGATGCCGCGGTGATGAGCCGCAAGGTGGCCGGTGTCTGGACGGACGTCACCGCCACCCGGTTCCTGGCCGAGGTGAGAGCCGCCGCCAAAGGGCTGATCGCCTCGGGCGTGCAGCCCGGCGACCGGGTCGCCCTGATGTCCCGCACGCGCTTCGAGTGGGTTCTGCTGGACTTCGCGATCTGGAGCGCGGGCGCGGTGACCGTGCCGGTCTACGAGACCAGCTCCGCCGAGCAGATCCAGTGGATCCTCGGTGACTCCGGCGCGGTCGCGGTGCTCGTGGAGAGCGACGGGCACGCCGGGGCGGTCGCCTCCGTACGGGACCGGCTGCCGGAGCTGTCGCACGTGTGGCAGATCGACAAGGGCGCGGTCGACGAGCTGACCGCGGCCGGCGGCGAGGTCTCGGACGAGACCCTGGACCTGCGCATGGTGAGCGCCAGGGCGGACGACCCGGCCACCATCGTCTACACCTCCGGCACCACGGGCCGCCCCAAGGGCTGTGTGCTGACGCACCGCAGCTTCTTCGCGGAGTGCGGCAACGTGGTGGAGCGGCTGAAGCCCCTCTTCCGTACCGGCGAGTGCTCGGTGCTGCTCTTCCTGCCCGCCGCGCATGTCTTCGGACGGCTGGTCGAGGTGGCCGCCGTGATGGCCCCGATCAGGCTCGGCTGTGTGCCGGACATCAAGAACCTCACCGATGAACTGGCCACATTCCGGCCGACGCTGATCCTCGGTGTGCCGCGGGTCTTCGAGAAGGTCTACAACTCGGCGCGCGCCAAGGCGCAGGCCGACGGCAAGGGCAGGATCTTCGACCGGGCGGCCGACACCGCGATCGCCTACAGCCGTGCGCTGGGCACCCCACAGGGTCCCTCGCTCGGCCTGCGGCTCAAGCACAGGCTCTTCGACAAGCTGGTCTTCGGCAAGCTCCGCGCGGTGCTCGGGGGGCGCGGCGAGTTCGCGATCTCCGGCGGCGCCCCGCTGGGCGAGCGGCTCGGGCACTTCTACCGGGGCATCGGCTTCACGGTGCTGGAGGGCTACGGCCTCACCGAGACCTGTGCGGCGACCGCGTTCAACCCGTGGGACCGGCAGAAGATCGGTACGGTCGGCCAGCCGCTGCCCGGTTCGGTCGTCCGGATCGCCGACGACGGCGAGGTCCTGCTGCACGGTGAGCACCTGTTCACCGGCTACTGGAACAACGAGGCGGCGACGGCCGAGGCGCTGGCCGACGGCTGGTTCCACACGGGTGACATCGGCACGCTCGACGAGGACGGCTATCTCGCGATCACCGGCCGCAAGAAGGAGATCATCGTCACGGCGGGCGGCAAGAACGTCGCCCCCGCCGTCATCGAGGACCGGATCCGCGCGCACGCCCTGGTCGCCGAGTGCATGGTGGTCGGCGACGGGCGGCCGTTCATCGGCGCGCTGATCACCATCGACGAGGAGTTCCTGGTCCGCTGGGCCGACGAGCACGGCAAACCGGCCGGCTCCACGGCGGTGTCGCTGCGCGAGGACGCCGATCTGCTGGCCGCGGTGCAGCGGGCGGTGGACGACGGCAACGCCGCGGTGTCCAAGGCGGAGTCCGTACGCAAGTTCCGCATCCTGCCCACGCAGTTCACCGAGGAGGCGGGCCACATCACGCCGTCGCTGAAGCTGAAGCGCAATGTGGTGGCGAAGGACTTCGCGGACGAGGTCGAGTCGATCTACCGCGCCTGACGCACGTACGCGGAAAGGGGGCCCGCACGGTGTGCGCGGGCCCCCTTTCCGCAGGTCCGGCCGGGCGGCGGAAGCGGCCCGGCCGGATGCCCCGCGCGGCTCAGAGCAGTGTCCTCAGCTCTTCGGCGAGCAGGTCCCAGCGCCACTTCTCCTCGACCCAGGCCCGGCCCCGCTCCCCCATGCTCCGCCGCAGCTCCGGGTCGCCGAGCAGCGTGACGATCCGGTCGGCCGACTCCTCGGCGTTCCCGCCGCGCACCACCCACCCGGTCTCCCCGTCGAGCACCGCGTCGGGGGCACCGCCCGAGTCGCCCGCCACCACCGGCAGTCCGGTCGCGGAGGCCTCCAGGTAGACGATGCCCAGGCCCTCGACGTCGAGGCCCCCGCGCCGGGTGCGGCACGGCATGGCGAAGACGTCCCCCGCGCCGTAGTGGGCGGGCAGCTCCGCCCACGGCACCGGGCCGGTGAAGCGCACCGAGTCCAGCACGCCCGTCTCGGCGGCCAGCCGCTTCAGGTCCTTGGCGTACGGGCCGCCGCCGACGATCAGGAGCACGGCGTCCGGCACCTGCGCCAGGATCGCGGGCATGGCGAGGATCAGCGTGTCCTGGCCCTTGCGCGGCACCAGCCGCGACACACAGACGACGACGGGCCGGTCGGTAAGTCCGAGGCGGGCCCTGACCCGGTCCCCGCCGGACGCCGGGTGGAAGGTCTTCTCGTCGACCCCGGGCGGCAGCTGGACCATCCGGGCGGCCGCCCCGGGGGTGAGCGCGGCGGCGATCCGGGAGCGGGTGTACTCACCGAGGTACGTGATGGTGTCCGTGCCCTCGCCGATCCGGCGCAGCAGTTGCCGGGACGCGGGCAGCTGGGCCCAGCCCGCCTCGTGCCCGTGGGTGGTCGCCACGATGCGGCGGGCGCCGGCCCTGCGCAGGGCCGGCGCCATCAGACCGAGCGGGGCGGCGGCGCCGAACCAGACGGAGGTGCAGCCGTGCGCGCGCAGCAGTCCTACGGCCTGCCGGGTGACCCGCGGGGTCGGCAGCAGCATGGTCGTACGGTCGCGCACGACGGTGAACGGCTGCTCCGCGTCGAAGGCGGCGGTGGCCGCGACACCCTCGGCGCTCCGCTTCCAGGTCGAGGCGTAGACGACGAGCTGTCCGGGGTCCAGGCGCAGCGCCATGTTGTGCAGGAACGCCTGGATACCGCCGGGGCGGGGCGGGAAATCGTTCGTCACGATCAAGGTCTTGTCCATCGCCGCCGACAGTACCCAACGGCCGCGCTTCATGGCTCACGCACGGTCCCGCCCGGCATCATGGCTCCCCCGGGGCACGGGACGGACACGGGCGGGACGGCGACGAGCGGGACGGGCAGGGCGGCGGATGAGGCCGGTGAAGAGTGCGGCGGCGGGATCCCGCGGCGCGCGGCTGCTGCCGCTCGCGGTGTGGGCACTGACCAGGGCGGCGCTGCTGCTGTGTGTGTTCAAGGTGTTCACGGTGCCGGGCCCGGACGTCACGGTGGATGTCTCGGTGATCTACCGGGGCTGGTACGAGGTCCTGCGCACCGGCACGTACCCGCTGGACGACATCACCTGGCAGTACCCGCCCGCCGCGGCGCTGGCCATGCTGTCCCCGGCGCTGCTGCCGTTCCTGGAGTACGCGGCGGCGTTCTTCGTGCTGGTGCTGCTGTGCGACGCGCTGGTCCTGGGGCTGCTGCTGTACGCCGGGCGGCGCCCGGGGATACAGGACGCGGGCGCGTGGGTGTGGGTGGCGGGGGTGCCGCTGCTGGGCCCGACCGCGTACGCCCGGTACGACCTGATGGTGACGGCGCTCGCCGTGGCGGCGCTGCTGGCCGGGCTGCGCCGTCCCCGGGTACTGGGGGCGCTGGCCGGGTTCGGGGCGCTGCTGAAGGTGTGGCCGGTGCTGCTGCTGGTGGGCACCCGGCGCGGGCGGGCGACGCGCGGGGCGTGGGTCTCGGCGGCGGTGACGGGTGCGGTGGTGGCCGCGGGGTGCGCCCTGGCCATGCCGGGCGCGTTCGTGTTCCTGGAGTTCCAGCGGGAGCGGGGCACCGAGATCGAGTCGCTGGGGGCGCTGTTCTTCCACGGGGCCCGGCATTTCGGCTGGGAGGGACGGGTGGAGCTGCACTACGGCTCGCTGGAGTTCCTCGGACCCCATGTACCGCTGGTCTCGGCGCTGGCGCTGGGGCTGAGCCTGCCGGCGTTCGGCTGGCTGCTGGTGTGGCGGCTGCGGGCCCGTGAGTTCTCGGTGCGCACCCCGGCGGACGCGGCGTTCACGGCGGTGCTGCTGTTCACCACGACCAGCCGGGTGATCAGCCCGCAGTACCTGGTGTGGCTGGTCGGGCTCGCGGCGGTCTGTCTGGTGTTCCGGGGCGGCCGGACAGGGCTGCCCGCCTGTCTGGTGCTGCTGGCGACCGGCGTCACCCTGCTGGAGTTCCCGCTCGGGTTCGGGCATGTGGTGGCCAGTGACGCGACGGGGGTGGGTCTGCTGGTGGTCCGCAACGGTCTGCTGGTGGCGGCCTCGGTCATCGCCGGGCGGCGGCTGTGGCGGGAGACGGTGCCGGGGCGCGGGCGGCCCGCGGGGCGGGCGGACCGGGGCGCGGCGGACACCGTGTCCGGTGCGGGCGCTCAGCCCAGCCGGGCGCTCAGGTAATCCCGCCAGGACGCCGTGAAGTCCTGGGGGGTCGTGTCGAGGACGGTGCGCAGCGCGTGCTCCACCGACCCGTCCCGGCCCGGGTGGCGCCCCACGGCCTCGTAGAAGGCGATCAGCTTCTCCTCGCCCCACCGGTCGGCGATCAGCGCGCAGGCCAGCCAGCCGCCCTCGTACGCCCCGGCGAGCTTCCCGGCGTCCCCGGCGAAGGCGAAGTCCTTGTCCGCGGGCAGTTCGGCGGGCCGCTCGCCGCGCCGTACGGCCCGGGCCAGTTCGGGCGCGATCTGCTCCGCCGGGCGGTCCTCCGCGCGGTAGGCCGTCCAGTCGGCGAAGCCCTCGGAGAGCCACATCGGGGTGGCCGCGGACGTCCCGGGCCGGGTCGCCACATGGGTGGTCTCATGGGTCAGGACGACCCGTTGGCCGAAGGTGCCGAGCATCGCGTACGCCTGCGGGTTGACGATCACCCGGTCGGCCAGGGCCGGGCGCCGGCCGGTGCCGCCGACCTCGCCGGTGGTGACGGCGGCTATGCCCCGGTAGCTCGCCTCCGGTGAGCCCAGCAGCTTCGCCATGTCCTCGACGGAGTCCGGTACGAGCACCACCACCCGGCGCGCCCAGGACCGGGGCCAGGCGCCGGAGACGGCCGGAACGGCGAGGTCGGCGGTGTCCGCGACCCGGCGCAGCTCCCCCTCCTCCCGGCCGACGCCCAGGACGAGGCTGTGCGCCCCGCGCACGACCTGGACGTCGCCCTGCTGCCAGAGCTGGTCCGCGGCGTCCTTGCCGGGCCGGTCGGCGGCGATGTACCAGCGCTCCCCCGCCCCGGCGCGGGTCAGCTCCAGGGTGCGGCGGGTGGCCATCGGGGCGCTGTCGTATCCGGCGATCCGGTAGCGCAGCTCGACATCGGCGGTGGCCCTGCGCTCGCCGTGCCCGCTGACGCCCTTCAGCTCGTACGTCCAGGACTTCAGGGGTACGTCGGCGAGGTTGGCCAGCTCGGTGCGCTGGGCGGCCCGCAGCTTCGTGGCCCGGGGGTCGATCACGGACAGGAAGGCGGTGGGGTCGTGGGCCAGGACGGCGGCGGCCCGGTCGTCCAGGACGGCACCGATCTCCCGGGCCGTGGGGCCGGTGGCGGGGGCGTCGGGGCCGGCGCAGGCGGACGTCAGCAGCAGACCGGCGAGCACGGCACCCGCCGTACGCCGTCCGCGGGGTCTGCCCCGCCGCGCGTCACCCCTGAGAACAGCCACCCTGCCGATCGTACGGTCAGATACGGGTGACCGAGGAGACGGGCATCATGCCGACGGGGTCGAAGCGCACCCTGGCCCCGGGGTAGGGGGCGTGGATGACCTGGCCGTTTCCCACGTACATCCCGATATGGCTGGCGTCCGCGCGGTAGGCGACCAGATCTCCCGGCCGTGCCTGGGAGAGCGGCACCATCCGGCCCGCGTACCGCTGGGCCTGCGAGGTGCGCGGCAGGCCGACCCCGGCCTGGGCGTACGCCCAGCGCATCAGCCCGGAACAGTCGAATCCCGAGGGCCCCTCGGCGCCCCACACATAGGGACGGCCGAGCGCCCGCGTGGCCGCCGCCACGGCGGCCATCCCCCTCGGTGAACCGGGCAGGACGCCGGTGAGGTCCACGGCCGCCCCGTCGCGGCCGGAGCGCGAGGCCCGGTCGAAGGAGGCGCGCTCCCCGGCGGGCAGCGCCTCCAGCAGTTGGCGGGCGCGGGCGAGCTTGGCCTCGACGGTGCGCTTGTGGCGGAGGACGGCGCTCCGGCCGGCTTCCAGTTCGGCCAGCGATCGGGCGGCCTCCGCGCGGGTCTGCGCGACCTTGCGCTGGGCCCGGCGGAGCTTGTCCAGGACCAGTGACTGACGGCTGTTCACCCGTTCCAGGGTGGCGGCCCGGTCGAGATAGGTGTCGGGGTCCGAGGAGAGCAGCAGGGCGAGCGAGGGGTCGATGGAGCCGGAGCGGTACTGCGCGCCGGCGAGCGAACCGAGCGCCGTACGCATCCGGTTGATGCCTTCCTGACCGCGCGCCGCCCGGTCCTGGGCGCGGTCCACCTCGCCGCGCAGCCGGTCGACCCGCTCCCCGGCCTCGTTGAACTGCTCGGTGGCCCTCTCCGCCTCGCCGTACAGCCGGTCGACCTCGGCCCTGGCCGCCTCGGGGCTGTCCTGCGGGTCGGCGCTCGCCGGGGGCCCCGTGAGCGTCGCGGCCGCGGTGGCCGCGGCGGCCGTGAGGACAGTGGCCCGGATGCTCCGGCCGAGACCGGGCTGAGTGGAACGGCGATGGGACACCACAGGAAGCCGCACTTCCTTCCGCTGACGCAGAGGTGCGCAGCCCCTGCCGCCCGGGGCGGGCGGACCGACGACCGGGAGCTGCACAGCAGGCAGACAGTAATCGGACGGCTACGCGGCGGCCAAAGACCGCGCCGGGGGCGCGCGGGGGTGTCAAACAGCTCCGCCCCACCGGTGACCTCGGTCTCCGGCGGGGCGGGGCGTCAGTGGAGCGGGGCGTAATTCGCCCGTTCGGGCGTCAGGCGACGCGGACGCCGAACTGGAAGGTGCCCATGTAGTCCATCGACTCGTAGCGGACGTTGGCGCCCGGCTTCGGAGCGTGCAGGATCTGGTTGCCGCCCGCGTACAGGCCCACGTGCGAGGTGTTGTTGAAGAACACCAGGTCGCCCGGCTTCAGCGCGCTGCGCCCGATCCGCTGACCGTCGTTGACCTGGGTGTAGGTGACGCGGGAGATCTGGACGTTGGCCTGGGCATAGGCCCACTGCGTCAGCCCGGAGCAGTCGTAGGAGCTGGGGCCGGTGCCGCCGGGGTAGTACGGCTTGCCGATCTGGGTCGCGGCGGCCTGGAGGGCGGCGGCGCCGCGGGCGGAGGCGGGAACCTCGTTGCCCAGCTCCACCCGGTCGCCCGCGGCGCGGCTGGCGCGCTGCTCGTCCGCGTCCATCTTGGCGCGCTCGGCGACGGTCAGGGTGTTGAGCAGCCGCCGGGCCTCGGCGAGCTTGGCCGAGGACTTCTTCTTGTTCTCGCCGAGCGTCTTGCGGACCTCGGCGAGGTCGCCCAGCTTCGCCTGTGCTTCCTTGCGCTGCTGCGCGAGGGTGCGCTGCTTGGACTGGATCTTCTGGAGCGACTCGGTCTGCTTGGCCGTCAGCTGGTCCAGCGCGGAGGCCTGGTCGAGGAAGTCGTCCGGGTCCGAGGCGAGGAAGAGCTGCACGGACGGGTCGATACCGCCGGAGCGGTACTGCGCGGTGGCGATCGAACCCAGTTCACCGCGCAGGGTGTTGAGCTCGTCCTGGCCGCGGGCGACCTTGTCCTGGAGCGCGTCGACCTGCTTCTTGAGCTTGTCCTGCTGCTCCTTGGCCCCGTTGAACTTCTCGGTCGCCGCCTCCGCCTCGTGGTAGAGCTTGTCGACCTCCGACTTGACGTCGGCCTTGCTCGGCTTGGGGTCGGCGTGGGCGGCCTGGGAGGACAGGGCCACTGCCGCAGCGGCGGCCGCGGTGAGCACGTTCACGCGGGCGCGGCTCGGCTGCTTGGGACGACGGTGGGACGCCACGAAGGCGAGCTCCTTCTTCCTCGAGCCGCCTACCGGGCTGTGGGGGACTTGGATCCCCGGCTCCGTGCATGTCACGGACTCGGCGGTGCCTTCGCCGCCACCCCGAATGGGTGATCAACCGTGCGAAGGTTCGAGGCCTGACCTTAGTGACCATCTCGTGATCAGTTCAAATCCTCACAAGAAAAATCTCACCACTTCAGGTACTTCTTTACACACATCGCACCGCCTGTAGCGGCGACTTGACGGTACGTTCCGGAAATCCCGGCATGCCGCACATGTCGCGCATGTCGAACTAGCCGGTCATGTCCGGCCATGCGCCCTCAGACGCGGGAGAGCCGCTTCAGCAGCAGGGCGGACGCGACCGGCCGGGCCCCCGCCTTGGCCACCCCGTCCGCCACCTCACGGTCGGTGGAGACCACCACGACGGGCCGGCCGGGCGGTTCCGCACGGGCCAGTTGACGGATCAGCTCGTCCGCCGTGACCCCCGCCTTGCTGAACAGCACCCGGACCCCGCGCGGCGGGGCGAGCAGTACCGGCACGGCCAGCTCCGCCCCGTCGAACACACAGGTCATCTCGGCGCCGGTCTGCGCCGCGAGCACCGAGAGACCGCCCAGCAGCCGCAACCGCTGCTTCTCCAGCGGCATCTGCGGATATCCGGTCTTGGTGACGTTGTAGCCGTCCACGATCAGATGCGCCTGCGGCAGCGCGAGCAACTGGTCCAGGAGCGCCGGGTCCGTCTCCGAAAGGGCCCTGGCGGCGATGTCCTTGGGCGACATCCGGCCCGGCTCCACCGCCTCGACGCCGTCGGCGGGACGGATCGTCGAGGGCGGCAGCGCCAGTTCGCGGCGCAGCCCGCGGGCCGCGTCCAGCACCGTGTCGAGCAGCAGCCGCAGGCGCATGTCCTCGACGGAGCGCCCCTCCCTGGCCGCCCTGCGGCTCGCCTCGACGGACGACTCCGCCTCGCCGAGCCGCGCCTTGAGCCGCCGCGACTCGCTCTCGGCCGCGGAGACCTGGGCGGCCGTCTCGGCCCGCAGCGCGTCGGCCTCGGCCGCGCTCCGGCGCAGCGCCGCCTCGCTGCGCTTCACCTCGCTCTGCGCGCTGCGCAGTTTGCGGTGGAGGGACTCGGCCTCCTTGCGGGCCGCGTCCAGCTCGGCGCGCAGCCTCTCCGTCTCGCTCCTGGTCAGCGCCCGCGCCTGGGCCAGTTCCTCGCGCAGCCGGTCCAGCTCGCGCCGGGTCTCCTCGTCGGCCCGTTCCGCGTCGGCGCGCTGGACCTCCTCGCCGGCGGCCTCTACCAGCTTGACCCAGCCGGCCGGGCGCAGCACATAGGCGGCCGCGGCCACATCGACGGGATCGGCGGCGGCGGGCGGCGCGCCCGCCTCCAGCGCACCGGCCAGCTCGGGCTGGGCCTGGGCGATCCGCTCGCCGATGCGCTGCCGGAACAGCGGATCGCTCGCCAGGGCGGCCGCCATCGCGTTCCCGGCGAACTTGGCACGCCGGGTCGGGGTGAAACGGGCGTACTGCCGCAGCTGGGCGGGCAGTTCGCTGACCGTCAGGCCGCCGAAGGCGTCCGCGACCAGCGCGACGACCCGCCGCCGTACGCCCTCGGGCAGCGGGCGGTCGAGCACCTCGACGGCACCGTCGTCGGCCGCATCGGCCGGTTCGGCGCCGTTAGTCGGCTGCTCCACCATCCGTCACCCCAAATTGTCTGTCCGGGCGGCCCCCTCAGGAGTCGGCACCAGGCCTGTCCACCAGTTCGATCTGGTCCACCGCGTTGCACCAACGACACCGGACCGACTCGATGGTCTCACTGACCACCTCGCGCTCCTCGACACTCGACTCCCCGGCCAGGTCGAGATGAACGTACTCGACGACCTTGGAGGACCTCGTCACATCGAAGCGAGTGAGATTGCCGCAGAGCGTGCAGCGCCAGCGAGTAGCGTCGGTCGGCTGGGGAACCGTCGTCATCGTTGCGTCCTCTTTCGTCGTTCGTCCGTCCACCGGGCCTCGGCCGCGCGCGGCCGGGTCCCGTGCTGTCCTGTCCCAAGGATCTCGCGGTGCGCCGTCGAACTGCGGAAGTCCTGGCGCAACCCTACGGCCTCGCGTATACCCATCGGCACGGCGAGGCGCTCTGTCCGCTTCTCCACCGGTGCGTCATGCTCTGTGCATGATCGATTGGCGGGACAGGGCCGCAAGAATCCGGGCCGCGGCCGCGGCCGGCGGCGCTCCGGTCACCTACGGACTGATCGCGCTGAGCTGCGCCGTCTTCCTGGTCAGCCCGCTGTCCGGGTTCAGCCCCGGCTACGGCACCGGCGACACCCTGCTCGCCGCGCAGGCCGCGTACTTCGAGCGGTGGGGCGTCATCCCCGCCGAGCTGTGGGACGGCTCCGCGCACGCGACGCTCACCCCGCTCACCGCCCTGTTCGTGCACGGGAGCTGGCTGCACCTGCTGGGCAACCTGCTCTTTCTGTACGTGTTCGGCGCGATGACCGAGGAACGGATGGGCCGCCTGGAGTTCACGTTCTTCTATCTCGGCTGCGGCTATCTGGCGCTGGTCTGCTTCGCGGCGACGCACGCCGGGTCCGACCAGACCCTGGTCGGCGCGTCGGGGGCGATCTCCGCCGTGCTCGGCGCGTTCCTCCGCCTCTTCCCCAGGGCCCGGGTCACCAGCCTCTTCCCGTTCCTCTTCTTCCTGCCGCTGCGTTTCCCCGCCTGGATCGTGCTGATCTTCTGGTTCGTCCTGCAGTGGCTGGCCGCCCGGGCCGCGGGCAGCGGCCCCGGAGTCGCGTATCTGGCGCATGTGGCGGGGTTCGCCGCCGGGTTCCTCTACGCCTGGGGACGCTGTCGGGGTGGGGCTAGAGTAAAGAGTCCCACCACGGCCACCGAGGGAGAAAGCCAGCCGTGATCACCGCGATCGTGCTCATCAAGACCAGCGTGGACCGGATTCCCGAGATCGCCGAGGCCGTCGCCGCGCTGGACAGCGTCAGCGAGGTCTTCTCCGTCACCGGTACGTACGACCTGATCGCCATGGTCCGGGTGGCCAAGCACGACGATCTCGCCGATGTCATCCCCGGCCGGATCAGCAAGATCCCGGGCGTCGAGGGGACCGACACCCATGTGGCGTTCCGTACGTACTCCCAGCACGACCTGGAGGCGGCCTTCGCCATCGGCCTGGACGCGTAAGCGGCGGGTACGGCTTCGGCCGGGTACGGGGCAGCCGCCCGGTACCCGGCCGAAGCCGTTTCGCGTACCCGTGTCCGCGGGTCAGACCTGCGCCGCACCCCGGTCCGGGACGCAGCGGCCGCCCTCGGTGCGGTACTTCCACTGGGCGCCCTCGCGGACCAGTTCCCCCACCGCCCGTACGAAGCGCTCGATGTGCTCGTCCGGCGTACCGGCACCGAAGCTGACCCGGATGGCGTTCAGCGAGCGCTCGCCCGGCTCGGCTTCCGGAGCGCCGCACTCCCCCGGGTCCTGCGGGTCGCTGCCCAGCAGCGTGCGGACCAGCGGGTGGGCGCAGAACAGACCGTCGCGGACGCCGATGCCGTACTCGGCGGAGAGCGCGGCGGCGAAGTGCGAGCTGTTCCAGCCCTCCACCACGAACGAGATGACGCCGACCCGCGGGGCGTCGTCGCCGAACAGCGAGAGCACCTTGACCTCGGGGACCTCCGCGAGTCCCCCGCGGACCCGGGCGACGAGCCGCTGCTCACGGGCGACCAGGTCGTCGAAGCCGGCCTCGGTCAGCGCCTTGCAGGCGGAGGCGATGGAGTAGACGCCGATGACATTGGGCGAACCGGCCTCGTGACGGGCCGCGGTGGTGTGCCAGTCCACGTCCACGCCGCCGTCGGTGCGCCGGGCGACCTTGCGGGAGGCACCGCCGCCGGCCAGGTAGGGCTCGGCCTCCTGGAGCCAGTCGGCGCGGCCCGCGAGGACACCGGAGCCGAACGGCGCGTACAGCTTGTGTCCGGAGAAGGCGACCCAGTCGACGTCCAGCCCGGCGATGTCCACGGGGTGGTGCGGGGCGAGCTGGGCGGCGTCCAGGACGATCCGGGCACCGTGCGCGTGGGCGGCGGCGGCCAGTTCCTTCACGGGCCACAGCTCACCGGTGACGTTGGAGGCGCCGGTGACGCAGACCAGGGCCGGGCCGTAGGGGTCGCGGTCGGCGAGCGCCCGCTCCAGGGTCTCGACCGCCTGGGCCGGGGTGCGCGGCGCGTTGAGGTAGGTGACCCGGGCGTCGCGCCAGGGCAGCAGGGAGGCGTGGTGCTCGGTCTCGTACACGAACACCTGGCAGTCGGCGGGGAGTACGGCGGCCAGCAGGTTGAGCGAGTCCGTGGTCGAGCGGGTGAAGATCACCTGGTCCTCGGCCCGGCAGCCGAGGAACTCCGCGACGACGGCGCGGCTGTTCTCGAACAGGTCGGTGGAGAGCTGCGAAAGGTATCCGGCGCCGCGGTGGACGCTGCCGTAGTACGGGGCGTACGCGGCGACGTCGTCCCACACCCGCTGGAGCGCCGGGGCACTCGCCGCGTAGTCGAGGGCCGCGTAGGTGACCTCTCCACCCGTGACCAGCGGAACAGTGACGTTCTCCCCCAGAACCGGCAGAGGGGCACAAAGGGAACGATCGGTGGCAGCGGTGGAGACAGACATGGCGAACTCCCGTAACAGGCAGGCGAAATCCATGCGCCGGCGGATACGCGGCAGCGCAGGAGAGGGGGAAAGAGGTGCGCGGAGAAGGGCGTCGAGCCCTATCGCATTCGCTTGCTCACAAGAGGCTCCCTAGGGACCAGGACCCCGGGGGTTGGCATACAACGATGCCGAGGGGCCCGCGCTTGCCGCAGACCTCGCTGCCTACGGCCTGGTCTTCACCCGGGGCACCCCGCCACGGACGGAGGGTTGCCGGACAGCGGGCCGGGGCCGTAGTCGCTGTCACTCATGACCTGCGCAGCATCTTGCCATACGTACCGGCATGCGCAAGGGCGCGGTCCGTCATCCGGACCGCGCCCTCGGCCACACTTTCCGCGTTCAGAGCCTGTCGGGTGGCCTTCGATCGGCGAGTGGACGCGGCATGGTGCGTGCGATTCCAAGGCGCCGGGATGGCCTCGTAGCGGAGCTACCAGGGCATTTCGGCAACGCCGGAAGCGTGCGTGCCAGGGCGTGGCCACCCGATCAGAGGTCACCCGACAGGCTCTCAGGCGTTGCTGGCCGCCACCCAGCGCTCCAGCGCCCGCTTGGCCGCACCGGAGTCGACCGAGGCGGCGGCCTCGGCGGTCTTCGCCGTGATCCGCTCGTTCAGCGTGCCCTCGCCCTGGTCCAGCGCGACCAGGGCCGCGGCCGCGTTGAGCAGCACGGCATCGCGTACGGGCCCCCGCTCACCGTCCAGCAGCCGGCGGGCGACATCGGCGTTGTACGAGGCGTCGGCCCCCCGCAGTGCCTCGACCGGCACCAGTTCCAGGCCCACGTCGCGCGGGTCGAAGGCCTCCTCGCGCACCCGGCCGTCGCGGACCACCCAGACCCGTGAGGTGGCGGTGGTCGTCAGCTCGTCGAGGCCGTCGTCACCGCGGAAGACCAGGGCCGAGTTGCCCCGGTCGGCGAGCACGCCCGCGACGATGGGCGCCATCCGCGCGTCGGCGACACCGACGGCCTGGGACCGCACCCGGGCCGGGTTGGTCAGCGGCCCCAGGATGTTGAAGGTGGTCTGCGCGCCCAGCTCCTTGCGGGCCTTGGCCGCGTACCGCAGGGCGGGGTGGAACTTCACGGCGAAGCAGAAGGTGATGCCCGCCTCCTCCGCCACCGCGACGACCCGCTGCGGGGAGAGGTCGAGGTTGACGCCCAGTTTCTCCAGTACGTCGGAGGAACCGCTGGCCGAGGAGGCGGCACGGTTGCCGTGCTTGACCACCTTGGCACCGGTGCCCGCGATGACGATCGCCGCCATCGTGGAGATGTTGACCGTCTTGGCCAGGTCCCCGCCGGTGCCGACGATGTCGACCGTGCGGCCCGGTACGTGAATGGTGTTGGCGTGCTCGTACATCGCCCGGACGAGTCCGGAGACCTCGTCGACCGTCTCGCCCTTGGCGCGCAGCGCGACCGCGAAGCCGGCGATCTGCGCGTCGGTCGCCTCGCCGCTCATGATGCGGTCCATGGCCCAGGCGGTGTCGTCCGACGTGAGGTCCTCGCGGCGCAGCAGCGGGTTCAGCACGCCGGGCCAGGAACGGTCCGCCACGCTGTCGCCGCCGTTCGGGGTCACAACGTTCATGGTCCGCTCCAGGGGTCCACAGCCGGTAAAGGGAATGGCTCCACCCTATCCAGCGCCGGGGACAGCGAAGAGCCCCGTCCATCGAATGGACGGGGCTCCCGCTGTGGCGATCAGTTCAGGCGATCAGTGGTGACCGTGGCCGCTGGTGATCTCCTTGTACTCCTCGGCGGTGGGCTTGGCGATCTGGTTGCCCTCGCCGTAGAGGCCCTTGCTGAGCTTGACGCGCAGCTTCTCCAGCAGGGAGACCTTCCGCTTGACGCCGTTCTCGTCGACCGCGGGGCCGATCTCGGCCGGCTTGTACTGCTCGTGCGCCGTGAGCGTGTGCAGCTGGCCCTGGCTGAGCGGCTCGTGGATCTCGACGAACTCACCGTGCGGCAGGCGCTTGATGATGCCGGACTCACGTCCGTGCAGCACCTTCTCCTTGTCGCGGCGCTGGAGGCCGAGGCAGATCCGCTTGGTGACGATGAACGCGATGACCGGTCCGGCGAAGAAGAAGATCCGGACGAACCACGAGATGGCGTTCAGCGACAGGTGGAAGTGCGTGGCCCACAGGTCGTTGCCACCACCGACGAGGGCGATGAAGTACGCCGTGATCCAGGCGACGCCGAAGGCCGTACGGGTCGGGGCGTTGCGCGGGCGGTCCAGGATGTGGTGCTCGCGCTTGTCCCCGGTGATCCAGGACTCGAGGAACGGCCAGAGGGCGATCGCGCCGAGCATGACACCGAAGCCCACCAGAGGGATGAGCACACCCAGGACCAGCGTGTGGCCCCAGAGGTTGATCTCCCAGCCCGGCATCACGCGCACCAGACCCTCGGTGAAGCCCATGTACCAGTCGGGCTGGGCACCGGTGGAGACCTGGTCGATGCGGTACGGGCCGATGGCCCAGATCGGGTTGATCGAGGCGATGCCCCCGATCAGGGCGATGATGCCGAAGACCAGGAAGAAGAACCCTCCGGCCTTCGCCATGTACACCGGCAGCAGGGGCATGCCGACGACGTTCTTGTTGGTCCGGCCCGGACCCGCGAACTGCGTGTGCTTGTGGTAGAAGACCAGGATCAGGTGAGCGACCAGCAGACCGAGCATGATGCCCGGCAGCAGCAGGATGTGGACCGAGTAGAACCGGGCCACGAAGTCGCCGCCGGGGAACTCTCCGCCGAACAGGAACATCGAGATGTACGTGCCCACGATCGGCATGGACAGGATCGCGCCCTGGGTGAAGCGGACACCCGTACCGGAGAGCAGGTCGTCCGGCAGGGAGTAGCCGGTGAAGCCGGTGAACATGCCCAGCACGAACAGCAGGAAGCCGAACAGCCAGTTGATCTCACGCGGCTTGCGGAACGCACCCGTGAAGAAGACGCGCATCATGTGCACGAACATGGCGGCGAGGAAGATCAGCGCGGCCCAGTGGTGGATCTGCCGCATGAGCAGACCACCGCGGACGTCGAAGCTGATGTCCAGCGTCGAGGCGTAGGCCTCGGACATCCGGATGCCCTGCATCGGCTCGTACGAGCCGTGGTACACGACCTCGTTCATGCTCGGGTGGAAGAACAGCGTCAGATACACACCCGTGAGGATGATGATGATGAAGCTGTAGAGCGCGACCTCACCGAGCATGAAGGACCAGTGGTCCGGGAAGATCTTGCGCATGTTGGCCTTGGCCAGGCTGTAGATGCCCAGCCGGCCGTCCGCCCAGTCGGCCACCCGCTCGCCGGCGGGCGCCTTGCGCTCGCTCGCCGCGTCAACGGTCGCTGTGTTGGTCGTCGAAGTACTCATCCGCGCTCCCAGAAGGCAGCACCGACGGGCTCATCGAAGTCGCCGAGCGCCTGAAGGTTGCCCTCAGTGTTCACGCCGATCCGCAGCTGCGGGAGAGGGTGACCGGCCGGACCGAAGATGACGCGAGCGCCGTCGGAAAGGTCGAAGGTGGACTGGTGGCACGGGCAGAGCACGTGGTGCGTCTGCTGCTCGTACAGGCTGATCGGGCAGCCGACGTGGGTGCAGATCTTCGAGAAGGCCACGATGCCCTCGTGGGCCCAGTCGCGCTCCTTCTTGTCCTTGATGTCGTCCGGCTCGATGCGGATGATCATCAGGGCGGCCTTGCCCATCTGCGTCTGGAAGTCGTGCGCCTCCGGGTCCAGGCCCTCGGGCATGGCGAAGGTCAGCGAACCGACGACGATGTCCTCGGGACGCAGCGGCTCCATCGTGTTCATGTTGATGAGCTGCTTGCCCCTGGCCCACAGGGTGTGGCGGAGCTTCTTCTCCGGCAGCGGACCGAGGTCGCGCAGCAGCACCACGCCGGAGAGCGGCACCAGGGCCAGCGCGCCGAACATGGTGTTCCGGATCAGCTTGCGCCGTCCGAAGGCGGACTCCTCGGCACCGGCCTTGAAGTCGGCGAGAACCTTCGCCTTGACCTCGGGGGCCGCCTCGATGGCGTGCCGCTCGTCGGCGACCTCCACGTCGGACATCAGGGTGCGCGCCCAGTGGACGGCCCCCGCGCCGATGAAGAAGAGCGCCACGCCGAGGGTCACACCCAGGGAGAAGTTGAGCGCGCTCACATGGCCGAAGGGCCAGATGAAGACGATCTTGTCCACCGGGAAGATGACGTAGGAGGCGATGAAGCCCACCGTCGCCAGCATCGACAGGGTGAACATGAACGCGACGGCCCGCTCGGAGCGCTTCGCGGCACGTTCGTCGATGTCCTGGATGCGCGGCTTGTGGGCCGGCAGCCCCGGGTCGGCGAACGGGTCGTCCGTACCCTCTACCGCGCCGTGCGCGGTCTCCTGCTCTGCGGGCAGGGTCTCTTCTGGAATCTCTTGGCTACTCATGACTTCTTGGCCTTAGCGGTGTGGGCCGCGACCCAAACGGCAACTGCGATCAGTGCGCCCAGCCCGAAGATCCATGCGAACAGACCCTCGCTGACCGGTCCGAGTCCGCCGAGGGAGAGCCCTCCGGGGTTCTCGGACTCGGCACCGTTGACGGTCTTGATGTACGCGATGATGTCCTTCTTCTCCTGCTCCGGCATCGTGGTGTCGGGGAAGGAGGGCATGCTCTGCGGGCCGGTCTGCATGGCCTCGTAGATGTGCTTCGGGCTCACGCCTTCGAGGCTCGGGGCGTACTTGCCGTGTGTCAGCGCGCCGCCCTCACCGGTGAAGTTGTGGCACTGGGCACAGTTGGTGCGGAACAGGTCGCCGCCCTTGGCGACGTCTGCCCCCGCCGGGTCGACCTGCTTCTCGGTCGGCGTGATCGGACCGGCGCCGAGCGACGCCACGTACGCCGCGAGCTGGTCGATCTCGGCCTGGGTGTAGATGACCTTCTTCTTCGGTACCTGGGCGCCCGGCTGCTGTGCCGGCATACGGCCCGTACCGACCTGGAAGTCGACGGCGGCGGAGCCCACGCCGACAAGCTGCGGCCCGTCGGTGGTGCCCTGACCGCCGGCTCCGTGGCAGCTGGCGCAGCCGACGGAGTAGAGCTTCTTGCCCTCCTCGATGGCGAGGGACTGGGCGGTTTCATCGGCCTGCGCCTTGCCCGCAGGCGCAAACGCGGCGTACAGCCCCCCGGTAGCCGCCAGCGCGAGGAGTAGTACGACGATCGCCGCCAGTGGATGGCGTCGTCGTGCGGAGAGCTTTTTCACGGATTACCCCGGTGTCAGGATCTTCTGCGTCGATGGTGGGTGGGTGCGAGCCCGGTTACTTGATCATGTAGATCGTGGCGAAGAGGCCGATCCACACGACATCGACGAAGTGCCAGTAGTAGGACACGACGATGGCGGCGGTTGCCTGTTCGTGGGTGAACCTCTTGGCCGCGTATGTTCTGCCGAGAACCAGCAGGAAGGCGATGAGACCGCCTGTCACATGCAGACCGTGGAAGCCGGTGGTCAGGTAGAACACCGAGCCGTACGGGTCGGACGACAGGGAGAGCCCCGCGTCCTTGACCAGCTCGGTGTACTCCAGGACCTGGCCGCCGATGAAGATCGCACCCATCACGAAGGTGATGATGAACCAGGTGCGGAGCTTCTTCACATCGCCCCGCTCCGCGGCGAAAACGCCGAGCTGGCAGGTGAGTGAGGAAAGCACCAGGATCGTGGTGTTCGTCGCCGAGAACGGGAAGTTCAGATGATGAGCCATCTCCTTCCAGTGATCCGGTCCCATCACCGATCGCAGGGTGAAGTACATCGCGAAGAGGGCCGCGAAGAACATCAGCTCGGAACTCAACCAGATGATGGTTCCGACGCTGGTGAGGTTCGGTCGATTGACCGACGGGTGCGCGTGCCCGGTTTCTACTGTCGTTGCTGTCGCCACGACCGACATTATGTCGGTCGCTTATCCCGCCCTCACTCCGGGGGGTGCCGTTCGGTGTGTCAGAGGGGTGTGTCCTCCCCGAACGGCCCATCGAATCGGTGTCATTACCGGTGCTGACAGGCTGTCGGTCGGAGTACGATCCGCGCATCGGTTCATGCCCCGAGAGCCCCGAAGACACAGATGTCACGGAGGAACAATGCAGCCGACCGCCACGGTCCTGGTCTACAGCGACGACGCCAACATCCGCGAGCAGGTGAGGCTGGCAGCCGGTCGCAGGCCTGCGGCGGACGTGCCACCGGTGGAGTTCCTGGAGTGCGCCACCCTGCCCGCCGTCCTGTCCGCACTGGACGGCGGCGGCATCGACATCTGCGTGCTGGACGGGGAGACGGCTCCCGCGGGCGGCATGGGCGTCTGCCGGCAGATCAAGGACGAGATCTTCGACTGCCCGCCGGTGCTCGTGCTGATCGGCCGCCCGCAGGACGCCTGGCTGGCCACCTGGAGCCGCGCGGACGCCGCGGTGACCCTGCCGGTCGAACCGGTCGAGTTCGCGGACGCCCTGGCCGCCCTGCTGCGCTCCCGGCTCTCCGTGGGGGCCTGAGGGCCCCCACGGGGGCCTGGGGAGACGTTCCGGGGGGCAGCGCACTCCGCTGCCGGGTCAGACCTGGGGGCGCAGGCGTGCGGCCTGGACCGTGTTCGCGCCGTCCGGTGCCCCGCTGTGCAGGGCACTGCCCCTCTGCCACTTCTCCCAGGTCAGGTTCCAGTCGCCGAAGCCGTTGTCGAACGGGGTCATCGTCTCGCCCTCGCTGCCGACGACCTTGACGATGTCGCCCTCGCGGACGGTGTCGAAGAACCATTCGGCGTCGTCGGTGCTCATGCCCGTACAGCCGTGGCTGACGTTCGCGCTGCCCTGCGAGCCGGTGGACCAGGGGGCGGCGTGGACGTACTCGCCGCTCCAGGTGACCCGGGTCGCGTAGTAGACCGGCAGGTCGTACGACTCGGAGGAGCCGGCCGCGATGCCGATGCTCTCCCCGCGCATGCGTACGTAGTACTCCTTGCCGAGCACCACCTTGACGCCGTTGCGGGTGGAGAAGCCGGGCTTGCCGGTGGTGACCGGAATGGTGTTGATCACTTCTCCGTTGCGCAGCACCGTCATCGAGTGGTCCGAGGCGTCGGTCACGGCCTCGATGCGGTCCCCGGTGGTGAGCTTCAGCGGCTTGGCGGCGGCCCCGTAGAGGGCGTTGGTCACCTTGATGCCCGTGAGGTTGCTGCGGACCTCGATGGTGGCCCTGGCGGGCCAGTAGTCCTGCGGGCGGTAGTGCAGGGTCTTGTCGTCCACCCAGTACCAGGAGCCGGTCACCGCGGGCGTGGAGCGGACCTTCAGGGCGCGCTCCACGGTGGCCCGTGAGGCCTTGTCCGCGACCGGAGCGCTCAGTTCCGCCGTGATGGGCTGTCCGACGCCGTAGGTGCCCGCCCTGGGGCCGAAGGAGACGCTCAGCAGCTTCTTGGGCGAGGCGGTGTCGAACGTGAGCGTACGGCTGCCCGGAGCCCCGTCGTCGTCCTCGGTGGAGACCCTGACGGTGTATCCGGTGCCGGCCGCCAGCGGGGCCGTGGAGTGCCAGCGTCTGCCGTCGGCGGTCAGCTCGCCCGCCAGATGGCGGCCGCCCCGGTCCACCGCCGACACATCCGTGATCCGGGTGTCGTCATCCGTGACGGTGACTTCGAGGGGCTTGTCCGGGTCGGCCTTGCGGCCCTCGGACGGACCGTTGAAGGAGACCTGGTCGCCCGCGTCGTACGGCTTCGCCGCGAGCGGATGGCCATCGGATCCACCACAGGCCGTCGCCCCTGCGACCAGGGTCACGACCAGCAGAGTGCAGCTCACTACGGTGCGGATGCGGGGCGTCTGGTTCATGAACCCACGCTAAGAAGATTCATCCGATCCAGCGCGTTCAGTGCCTGCAAACGAGCGAGGGGCCCGGACCGCTCGGCTGAGCGGTCCGGGCCCCTCGCGGGGTGCTGCGGGTGTTACGGGTGGTGCGGTGTCACTGGGTGCGGTTCTCACCGCGGTAGTACTCGAAGACCCAGCCGAAGAGTCCGATCAGCAGGATCGGGGCCGAGAAGTAGAGCAGCCACCAGCCGAAGACGACGCCCATGAAGGCGAAGGCGCCGCCGACCGCCAGCGAGAGCGGCTGCCAGCTGTGCGGGGAGAAGAACCCCACCTCGCCGGCCTCGTCCGCGACATCGGCTTCCTTGTTGTCCTGGGCCATCTGGTCGACCCGGTTGGCCGTGAAGGCCAGATAGAAGCCGATCATGATGCTCAGGCCGAAGGCCAGGACGAGCGCGGTGGTGCCCACCGGCTCCTTGGACCACACACCGTAGGTGACGGCCATGGCGAGCATGAAGACGCTCAGCCAGATGAACATCTTGCCTTGGACCTTCACTTGCCCGCCTCCTTGCCGCCGGCGAGGGCCTTGTCGGCCTCGGAGTGGTGCTCAAGCTGTTCGAGCGCCGAGATCTCCGGGTGGTGCAGGTCGAACGCCGGGGATTCGGAACGGATCCGCGGCAGCGTGAGGAAGTTGTGCCGCGGCGGCGGGCAGGAGGTCGCCCACTCCAGCGAACGGCCGTAACCCCACGGGTCGTCGACCTCGATCTTCTTGCCGTACTTGGCCGTCTTCCAGACGTTGTAGAAGAACGGCAGCATCGACAGGCCGAGCAGGAACGAGGAGATCGTCGAGATCGTGTTCAGCGCGGTGAAGCCGTCGGCGGCGAGGTAGTCCGCGTAACGACGCGGCATGCCCTCGGCACCGAGCCAGTGCTGCACCAGGAACGTGCCGTGGAAGCCGATGAACAGCGTCCAGAACGTGATCTTCCCGAGCCGCTCGTCCAGCATCTTGCCCGTGAACTTCGGCCACCAGAAGTGGAATCCGGAGAACATCGCGAAGACCACGGTGCCGAAGATGACGTAGTGGAAGTGCGCGACGACGAAGTACGAGTCGGAGACGTGGAAGTCCAACGGGGGCGAGGCCAGGATGACGCCGGTCAGACCACCGAAGGTGAAGGTGACCAGGAAGCCGACGGCCCAGAGCATCGGTGTCTCGAAGGACAACGACCCCTTCCACATGGTGCCGATCCAGTTGAAGAACTTCACACCGGTCGGTACCGCGATCAGGAAGGTCATGAAGGAGAAGAACGGCAACAGCACACCGCCGGTGACGTACATGTGGTGGGCCCACACGGTCACCGAGAGGCCCGCGATGGCGATCGTCGCGCTGATCAGGCCGATGTAGCCGAACATCGGCTTACGGCTGAACACCGGGATCACTTCGGAAATGATTCCGAAGAACGGCAGGGCGATGATGTACACCTCTGGGTGGCCGAAGAACCAGAAGAGGTGTTGCCAGAGCAGTGCGCCGCCATTGGCCGCGTCGAAGATGTGCGCGCCGAACTTGCGGTCCGCCTCCAGCGCGAAGAGCGCGGCGGCCAGCACCGGGAAGGCCAGCAGGACCAGCACACCGGTCAGCAGGACGTTCCAGACGAAGATCGGCATGCGGAACATCGTCATGCCGGGTGCGCGCATGCAGATGATCGTGGTGATGAAGTTGACCGAACCGAGGATCGTGCCGAAGCCGGAGAAGGCCAGACCCATGATCCACATATCGGCGCCGATGCCCGGCGAGCGGACCGCGTCCGACAGCGGGGAGTAGGCGAACCAGCCGAAGTCGGCCGCACCCTGCGGGGTGAGGAAGCCGGCCACCGCGATGATCGACCCGAAGAGGTACAGCCAGTACGCGAACATGTTCAGCCGCGGGAACGCCACGTCGGGCGCACCGATCTGGAGCGGCATGATCCAGTTCGCGAATCCGGCGAACAGCGGCGTCGCGAACATCAGCAGCATGATCGTGCCGTGCATCGTGAACGCCTGGTTGAACTGCTCGTTCGACATGATCTGCGTGCCGGGACGGGCCAGCTCGGCGCGCATGAAGAGCGCCATCAGTCCGCCGATGCAGAAGAACACGAACGACGTGACCAGGTAGAGCGTGCCGATCGTCTTGTGGTCAGTGGTGGTCATCCACTTGATGACGACGTTTCCCGGCTGCTTGCGCCGTACCGGCAGCTCGTCCTCGTACGAGTCGTCTGCTGCCTCGGCACCCTGAGGTTCGTTGAGGATGCTCACAGTTTGTTCGTCTCCGCATTCCTGGCCGGGTCCGTCTGCTCGATGCCTGCCGGCACGTAGCCCGTCTGACCCTTCTCCGCCAGCTCCTTGAGGTGCTGCTGGTAACGCTCGGGAGAGACGATCTTGACGTTGAAGAGCATCCGGGAGTGGTCGGCGCCGCAGAGCTCGGCGCACTTGCCCATGTAGGTGCCCTCCCTGGTGGGAGTGACCTCGAACGCGTTGGTGTGGCCCGGGATGACGTCCTGCTTCATGAGGAACGGCACCACCCAGAAGGAGTGGATGACGTCACGCGAAGTAAGGACGAAGCGGACCTTCTCACCCTTCGGCAGCCACAGGGTCGGACCCGGGTTGCCGTTCTGCGGGTTGCGGGTGCCGGGGATGCCCACGTCGTAGACGCCGCCGGCGTCCTTGGGGAAGTCCTTGCGGTACCGGTCGGGAATGGCGTCGAGTTCCTTGGGGATCTCGCTGCCGGCGGAAGGCTGGCCTTCCACCTTCTCGATGTAGTTGAAGCCCCAGCTCCACTGGTAGCCGACCACGTTGATGGTGTGGGCCGGCTTCTCGGAGAGTTCGAGGAGCTTCGATTCATCGCGCGCGGTGAAGTAGAAGAGCACCGAGACGATGATGAGGGGAACCACTGTGTACAACGCCTCGATGGGCATGTTGTACCTGGTCTGCGGAGGTACCTCCACCTTGGTCCGGCTGCGCCGGTGGAAGATGACGCTCCAGATGATCAGCCCCCAGACAAGGACACCCGTGACGAGCGCTGCCGCCCACGAGCCTTGCCAGAGGGAGAGGATCCGAGGGGCCTCTTCCGTTACCGGGGTGGGCATACCAAGGCGAGGGAAATCCTCCCAGTTGTATGAACAACCGGAGGCCGTCGCCAGGACCAGGCCCGCAGTCAGCACCTGCGGCAGCTTCCGCCGCATCGGGCGCCGCGACGAGCGGTCGGAGCCGTTGGGACTCACGTAGCGCCTTCCCGAGAGTCTCGCCCGCACGGTCGGCGCGCCCGTCTCGCTGGTCGGTCGCCGGCCCTGACGCGGGCAGGGGTTTGGATGTTTATGCGGACCAAACCCTACTGGACGCTATTTGGGGTCGCGCGGGGAGGGTGCCCAACGCGCCGCCCGACTCCCCGAAGGGGTGGAATCCGGGCCTCCAGCCGCCATCTGACGCCCCCTCTCCCGTCCCGGCGGGCGGTCGGCTCCGGGGTGGGAGCGGGGGCGGGCTAGCGTGGCGGCGTGCCCTACTTCGACGCCGCCTCCGCCGCCCCCCTGCACCCCGTCGCCCGCCAGGCGCTGCTTGCCGCCCTGGACGAGGGCTGGGCCGATCCCGCCAGGCTCTACCGGGAGGGGCGGCGCGCCCGGCTGCTGCTGGACGCGGCCCGGGAGGCGGCGGCGGACGCGGCCGGCTGCCGTCCGGACGAGCTGGTGTTCACCTCTTCGGGGACGACGGCGGTGCACGCCGCGATCGCCGGGGCGCTCGCCGGGCGTCGGCGTGTCGGACGCCATCTGGTCCACTCCGCGGTCGAACATTCGTCGGTACTCCATTCGGCCGCGGCCCATGAGGCCGCGGGCGGGTCGTGCTCCGAGGTGCCGGCCGGCCGGTCGGGGGCGGTGAGCCCGGAGGCGTACGCCGGGGCCCTGCGCGCCGACACCGCGCTGGCCTGCCTCCAGTCGGCCAACCATGAGGTGGGCACCGAGCAGCCGGTGGCCGAGGTGGCCGGGATCTGTGCCGCCGCCGGGGTGCCGCTGCTGGTGGACGCGGCCCAGTCGCTGGGGTGGGGGCCGGTGCCCGGCGGCTGGTCGCTGCTGACCGCCTCCGCCCACAAGTGGGGCGGGCCCGCGGGGGTCGGGCTGCTGGCCGTGCGCAAGGGGGTCCGCTTCTCCCCCCAAGGCCCCTTCGGGGAACGGGAGTCGGGGCGGGCCGCCGGGTTCGAGAACATCCCGGCGATCGTGGCGGCGGCGGCCTCACTGCGGGCGGTGCGCGCCGAGGCGGCGGCCGAATCGGTACGGCTGCGGGCCCTGGTGGAACTGATCCGGACCTCGGTGGCCGCGCGGGTGCCCGATGTGGAGGTGGTGGGCGACCCGGAGCGGCGGCTGCCGCATCTGGTCACCTTCTCCTGTCTCTATGTCGACGGGGAGACGCTGCTGGATGAACTGAATCGGGAGGGATTTTCCGTATCGTCCGGTTCGTCCTGCACCAGCAGCACACTGACGCCGAGCCATGTGCTCAAGGCGATGGGCGTGCTGTCCGAGGGAAATGTCCGGGTCTCGCTCCCGGCGGGCACCACCCGGGCCGATGTCGACCGCTTCCTCGATGTCCTGCCGGGCGTGGTGGCCGGGGTCCGGGAGAAGCTGGGCGCCCCGGTGGCCGCCCCCGTCTCCCCCGCTCCCGCGGAGTCCCTCGTCGTCGACGCTCTGGGCCGGCGCTGCCCGATTCCGGTGATCGAACTCGCAAAGGTGATCGGAGAGGTGCCCGTGGGCGGCACGGTGACGGTCCTGGCCGACGACGAGGCGGCGCGCCTGGACATCCCGGCCTGGTGCGAGATGCGCGGTCAGGAGTACGTGGGTGAGGAGCCGGCGGACCGGGGCTCGGCCTATGTGGTCCGCCGGCTCGGCTGACTACACCAGGTGGACGCGCACCTCGGCGGCGGCCACGTCGCCGTACGCCTTGGTGAAGCGGTCCATGAAGTCGGTGTGGCGCAGGGTGTACTCCTGGGTGCCGACCGTCTCGATGACCAGGGTGGCCAGCATGCAGCCGACCTGGGCCGCGCGCTCCAGGGAGACGCCCCAGGCCAGACCGGAGAGGAAACCGGCCCGGAAGGCGTCGCCGACGCCGGTCGGGTCGGCCTTGGCCTCCTCGTCCGGGCAGCCGACCTCGATCGTCTCCTCGCCGACCCGCTCGATCCGGACACCGCGGGCGCCGAGCGTGGTGACCCGGTGGCCGACCTTGGCCAGGATCTCCTCGTCGCTCCAGCCGGTCTTGGACTCGATGAGCCCCTTCTCGTACTCGTTGGAGAAGAGGTACGTGGCGCCGTCCAGCAGGATCCGGATCTCCTCGCCGTCCATGCGCGCGATCTGCTGGGAGAAGTCGGCGGCGAACGGGATGCCCCGGGTGCGGCACTCCTCGGTGTGCCGGAGCATCGCCTCGGGGTCGTCGGCGCCGATCGAGACCAGGTCGAGGCCGCCGAACCGGTCGGCGACGCTCTTCAGCTCGATCAGCCGGGCCTCGCTCATCGCGCCCGTGTAGAAGGAGCCGATCTGGTTGTGGTCGGCGTCGGTCGTACAGACGAAGCGGGCGGTGTGCAGGACCTCGGAGATCCGTACGGAGCCGGTTTCGACACCGTGCCGGTCGAGCCAGGCGCGGTACTCGTCGAAGTCGGAGCCGGCGGCGCCGACGAGGACCGGGCTGGTGCCGAGCAGGCCCATGCCGAAGCAGATGTTCGCGGCGACACCGCCCCGGCGCACATCGAGGTTGTCGACGAGGAAGGAGAGGGAGACCGTATGCAGCTGATCCGCGACCAGCTGGTCGGCGAAACGGCCGGGGAAGGTCATGAGGTGATCGGTGGCGATGGAGCCGGTGACTGCAATACGCACGGGGAGAATGCTCCTGCGGAAGGCGAAGGGAACGCTGAGCGCGCCCTCCGGGACGGCGTGACAGTTCACGCTACCGGGTGATCGCGTTCCGACCGAGAGGGGAAAACTACCCGATAGTAGGGCTTTCTACCTGAGCACGACCGTGCATACGGTGCGGATATGTCGAAGCACATCGCACCGCGTGAGTCCGAGATGAGCCTTGCCGAGCTGCGCGGTGACTGCGCGCGAATGGCGCCGCACTGGGTGGTACCGGCGAGGGCGGCCGCGGCCCCGGTGGCACCGTCCCTGATCCACGGGGTATCGGTGCCTCCCGCGTCCGCCCGGCTGATCGACTCGATGTCCGAGTACGGCGACTGAGACCGGTCCGAGCCCCGGAACCGGCTGCGGCAAACGGCTTTTTCCGGCCGGTTCCCACCGGTCCGGCCGGGGCTCCACCGGCGGGCGCGGACTCCCCCGCGCACGCCGGTGGAACCGTGCGCTCCCCTGCTCCGTCCCACCGTTGTCCACCACCCGGGGGACACACGGCAGACACCGTGACGGCGATGCAGTCGAAGGAGCGATCCGGTGAGCACCGAGCGACCCGACAACGACGTGACCGGTCTCCGGCGGCGACGTCCACCGCTCGCGGTGGTCTCGGTGGCGGCAGCGGTGCTGCTGGCCGGCGGCGGCGGCGCGTACTGGGCCTCGACCGCCTCGGAGGGCGGCGGTACGGACAGTGGCGCCGCGCCCCAAAGCGCCGGCGCGGCCCCCCTGCTGTCCCTGGACGCGTCCGAGGAGACCCCCGGGGCGCCGCCCCCGGGCATCGCCCCGGGCGAACCGGACCCGGGGGGCTCCGGGATCGTCTACCGCGCCTCCGGCGAGCTGCCCGACGGCCCGGACTCGGCGGCCGTCCACCGCGCGACGGGCACCGTCACCGCGGCCGAGGTCACCCGGCTGGCGAAGGCCCTCGGCCTCACCGGCACCCCGCACACCGAGGGCACCTCCTGGGCGGTGGGCGCGGGCAAGGACGGCCCCTCCCTCAAGGTCACCAAGCAGGCGCCGGGCACCTGGACGTTCGCCCGGTACGGCTCCGGGGGCCCGGTCCCGTGCGAGCCCGGCAGGATGTGCGCGAACAAGGACGGGGGGCCGGGCGCGGCGGACCCGGTGAGCGACAAGGCGGCCAAGGCGGCCGCGGCCCCCGTGCTCAAGGCGGCCGGCCAGGACGGCGCGGCCCTCGACGCGGGCCAGCTGATGGGCGCCGTACGGGTGGTGAACGCCGACCCGGTGGTCGACGGGCTGCCCACGTACGGCTGGCAGACCGGGATCCAGGTGGGCCCCGGCGGCGAGGTGGTCGGCGGCAGCGGGCATCTGAAGGCCCTGGAGAAGGGCGACACCTATCCGGCGGTCGGCGCGGACGAGGCGCTGAAACAGCTGAACGCCGCCAACCGGAACAGCGGCCCGCCCGACGTCGGCGGCTGCGCCGTCCCCGTACCGCTGGAGGACGGGGTACCGCTGGAGGACGGGCAGAAGCCCCTGAAGCCCACGAAGCCCTCTCAGCCGCAGTGCGTGCCGTCGAACGGCAAGCCGGCGCCGGTCACGCGGACGGTCCACAAGGCGGTGTTCGGGCTGGCCCTGAACCATGTGGACGGCCGGCAGACCCTCGTACCTTCCTGGCTCTTCTCGGTACGGTCGGCGCCCGGCGGGCCGGAGAGCACCGTCACCCAGGTGGCCGTGGCCCCCGATTTCCTGACGAAGCCGGATGCCCCGCAGCAGCCGGGCGACCGGAAGGTCACCTCGTACAGCGCGGACGGCCGGACGCTGGAGGTGACGTTCTGGGGCGGCGTGTGCAGCACGTACACGGCGAGCGCCGAGGAGAGCGCGGGTCAGGTGCGGGTGTCGGTGACCGAGGCGAAGCAGGACGGCGACAAGGTCTGCGTCATGATCGCCAAGGAGCTGAAGCGGACGGTGACGCTGGACGCGCCGCTGGGCGACCGCAGGGTCGTCGACGCGGAGTCGGGCAGTGCGGTGCCGCGCGGCTGAACACGGTCCGGACACACGACGGCGGCGGCCCCCGGGATCACTTCCCGGGGGCCGCCGCCGTCGGTCCGCCGCCCAGGGCGTGTGCCGAAAGCCCCGCCCTTCGGGCGGACGGCGCTGCTTTCGGCATACGCCCTAGTTGAAGGAGTCGCCGCAGGCGCAGGAACCCGTGGCGTTCGGGTTGTCGATCGTGAAGCCCTGCTTCTCGATGGTGTCGACGAAGTCGATGGAGGCGCCGCCCAGGTACGGGGCGCTCATCCGGTCGGTGACGACCTTGACGCCGTCGAAGTCCTTCACGACGTCGCCGTCGAGCGAACGCTCGTCGAAGAAGAGCTGGTAGCGCAGGCCCGAGCAACCGCCGGGCTGAACGGCGACGCGCAGCGCCAGGTCCTCGCGGCCCTCCTGTTCCAACAGGCCCTTGACCTTGGCTGCGGCGGCGTCCGAAAGGAGGATGCCGTCGTTCACGGTGGTGGTCTCGTCCGATACGGACATCTGCTTCTCTCCCGGGTTGTACGGACTGCTTGCCGACGTTTCAACCGTCGGGGCCGCGGATTCATTCCGGGCCAGGCGCCTGTCTGTTCCTTTTCATGCTCGCACACCACCCGGGCAGCCGGATGCGTCACATCGACGCGATCGGCATCGTCAACGTGACGCGAAGCGGTTATCATAAATAACGTCAAATAGACGAAAAGGCTAGTCCGCAGAGAAGAGAGGGTGCGTGACGTGACCACCGCCCAGCCCCTGGATGTACAGCCGTCGCCCCTCGCGCTGCTGCTGCTCGGCCGTGAGGCCGACCCGAAGAGCGAGCGCGGCGTCGAGTGCCCCGGCGACCTCCCCTCCCCGTCCGACCCGGACCTGGTGGAGCGCGCCCGCGCCGCGAAGGAGAAGCTCGGGGACAAGGTCTTCGTCCTCGGCCACCACTACCAGCGCGACGAGGTCATCCAGTTCGCGGACGTCACCGGCGACTCGTTCAAGCTCGCCCGGGACGCGGCGGCGCGCCCGGAGGCCGAGTACATCGTCTTCTGCGGCGTGCACTTCATGGCCGAGTCGGCGGACATCCTGACCACGGACGACCAGAAGGTCGTGCTGCCGGACCTGGCGGCGGGCTGCTCGATGGCCGACATGGCCACCGCCGAGCAGGTCGCCGAGTGCTGGGACGTCCTGACCGAGGCCGGTGTCGCCGAACAGGTCGTGCCCGTCTCGTACATGAACTCCTCCGCCGACATCAAGGCCTTCACCGGCAGGCACGGCGGCACGATCTGCACCTCGTCCAACGCGAAGACGGCCCTGGAGTGGGCCTTCGAGCAGGGCGAGAAGGTGCTCTTCCTCCCCGACCAGCACCTCGGCCGGAACACCGCCGTGCGGGACATGGGGATGACGCTGGAGGACTGCGTCCTCTACAACCCGCACAAGCCGGGCGGCGGCCTGACCACCGAGGAACTGCGCGCCGCGAAGATGATCCTGTGGCGCGGGCACTGCTCGGTGCACGGGCGCTTCTCGGTCGAGTCCGTCAACGACGTGCGCGCCCGCATACCCGGCGTCAATGTGCTGGTGCACCCGGAGTGCAAGCACGAGGTCGTGTCGGCCGCGGACTACGTCGGTTCGACCGAGTACATCATCAAGGCCCTGGAAGCGGCCCCGGCCGGCTCGAAGTGGGCGATCGGCACGGAACTGAACCTGGTCCGCCGGCTCGCCGACCGCTTCGCGGCCGAGGACAAGGAGATCGTCTTCCTCGACCGGACGGTCTGCTTCTGCTCGACGATGAACCGGATCGACCTGCCGCACCTCGTCTGGACGCTGGAGTCGCTGGCCGAGGGCAATCCGGTCAACCGGATCGAGGTCGACCCGGAGACGGAGAAGTACGCGAAGCTCGCGCTGGAGCGGATGCTCGCGCTGGCGTAGCCGCGCGGGCGCGGCCCGACGTATACGAGGGGGCCTGTCCCACGCGGGGTACGCGCGGGACAGGCCCCTTCACCGTCAGCCGTCCGTCAGGGAGCGGGCCGGCGGATCACACGCCCGAGGGCTCCGTCTCGCGGGCCTCGTCCGTGGCCCGCGCGGCCGGGAGACCGGACTTCGCAGCGCGCTTGGCCGCCTTCTTTCCGGCCCGGCGCTCCTTGCGCAGCTCGACCATCGCGTACAGCGTCGGCACGAGCAGCAGCGTCAGCAGCGTGGAGGTGATCAGACCGCCGATCACCACGACCGCCAGCGGCTGCGAGATGAAGCCGCCCTCGCCGGTGACGCCGAGCGCCATCGGGAGCAGCGCGAAGATCGTCGCCAGTGCGGTCATCAGGATCGGGCGGAGCCGGTGACGGCCGCCCTCGACGACCGCCTCGACGATGCCCATGCCCTGGGACCGGTACTGGTTGATCAGGTCGATCAGCACGATCGCGTTGGTCACCACGATGCCGATCAGCATCAGCATGCCGATCATCGCGGGAACGCCCATCGGGGTGCCGGTGATAATGAGCAGCCCCAGCGCGCCGGTGGCCGCGAACGGGATGGAGATCAGCAGGATCAGCGGCTGGACCAGGGACCGGAAGGTCGCCACCAGCAGCATGAAGACGATCGCGATGGCCGCCAGCATGGCGAGGCCCAGCTTCATGAAGGCGTCGTTCTGGTCCTCGGAGACTCCGCCGATGGTGGCGGTGGCACCCTCCGGGAGGTCCAGGGCGTCGATCTTCGACTGGAGCGAGGTGGAGACCGCGCCGGTGTTGTCGCCGATGGGCTTGGCGGTGATCGTCGCGGCGCGCTGGCCGTCGATCCGGGTCATCGAGACCGGGCCGGGGACCAGCTTCACCTCGGCGATCGTGCCGAGCTCGACCGGGCCGAGCGGCAGGTCCTTGAGCTCGGCCATCGTGGTGGCCGGGTGGGAGGACCGGACGATGATGTCACGCTCGGTGTCGTCCAGGATCGCCTTGCCGGACGGGGTGCCGCGCACCGCACCGGCGACGGCCGCGCCGAGCGTGGCCTGGTCGAATCCGGCGGCGGCCGCCTTGTCGTTGGCCTTGACCGAGATCCGCGGGATGCTCTGCGCCAGGTCGCTCTGGACGTCGGTGACGTCCTTGATCTTGCCGACCTCGGTGCGTACCGCTTCGGACGCCTTCTTCAGGACGTCGGCGTCGGAGGCCTTGACCACCACGCTGAGGTCCTGGCTGCCGAAGCCGTCGCCCGCGGCGATGGTGGTGTCCCCGATGCCGTCGAGCTTGCCGAGGGCCTCGTCGATACGGTCCTGAGCGGCCTCGAAGTCGGCCGCGTCCTTCAGGGTGACCTGGTAGGAGGCCTGGTTGGCGCCCGTACCGCCGCCGAAGGCCGCCATGAAGCCGGAGGAGCCGACGGTGACCTGGTAGTCCTTGACGCCCTTGTCGCCGTCGAGGACCTTCTCGACCTTCCGGGCCGCCTTGTCGGCGGCTTCCAGGCTGGTGCCGGGGGTCAGCTCCTGCTTGATGGAGAGGACTTCCTGCTCACCCTGGTCGAAGAAGTTCGTCTTGAGCAGCGGCACCATGCCGAAGGTGCCGAAGAGCACCGCGACGGCGATGACGATGCTGGTGATACGGCGCCGGGTCGCGAACTGGAGCACCGGGACGTAGAGCCGCTGGAGCTTGCTGGCCGCTTCCTTCTCCTCCGCCTTGCGGCGTGCCTCGGCCGGGTTCTCCTCCGTGCCCTTGGGGGCGCGCAGGAACCAGAACGAGAGGACCGGGACGACGGTCAGCGAGACCAGCAGGGAGGCCAGCAGGGCCGCGGTGACGGTGAGCGAGAACGAGCCGAAGAGCTGTCCGACCATGCCGCCGACCAGACCGATCGGCAGGAAGACGGCGACTGTGGTCAGCGTGGAGGCGGTGACCGCTCCGGCCACTTCCTTGACGGCCGCGATGATCGCCGGCTGGCGCTCCTCGCCGTAACCGAGGTGCCGCTTGATGTTCTCCAGGACCACGATCGAGTCGTCGACGACACGGCCGATGGCGATCGTCAGCGCGCCGAGCGTGAGCATGTTCAGCGAGAGGTCGCGGGTCCAGAGCACGATCAGCGCGAGGACCACGGAGAGCGGGATGGAGACCGCGGTGACCAGGGTCGAGCGCAGCGAGGCGAGGAAGACCAGGATCACGATGACCGCGAAGACGAGGCCGAGCGCGCCCTCGGTGGTCAGACCGGAGATCGCCTTGGAGACGGCGGGGCCCTGGTCGGAGACGACGGTCAGCTCGGCGCCGGCGCCGAGGTCCTTGCGCAGGTCCGGGAGCTTCTCCTTGACGGCGTCCGAGATGGCGACGGCGCTGCCGTCCTTGTCCATCGTCGCCATGACGGCGAGGCTCGGCTTGCCGTTCGTCCGGGTGATGGAGACCGCGGCGGAGGGCTCCTGCTTCACCTCGGCGACGTCACCGAGGCGAACCGGCTTTCCGGGCTGACCGGTCGCCGGGTCCTTGGCGGTGACCTGGAGGTCCTGGATCTGCTTCAGCGAGGTGAAGCCGCCGCCGACCTGGATGGTGCGGCTCTTGCCCGCCTCGGAGAACGCACCGGCCGGGACGGTGGCGCCGCCCGCCTGGAGCGCCTGGGCCAGCGATCCGGCGTTCAGACCGGCCCCGGCGAGCTTCTTGTCGTCGGGGACGACGGAGATCTGGAGGTCCTGGACCCCGTCGACGGCGACCTGGCCGACACCCTCGATGTCCTCCAGGGCGGGGACGACCGTGCGGTCCAGCTGGTCGGCGAGCGCCTGCTGGTCCTTGTCGGCGGTGACAGCGAGGACCACGGTCGGGATGTCGTCGGTGGAACCGGCGATGACCTGGGGGTCCACGTCGTCGGGGAGCTGGATGCGGGCCCGGTTCACGGCCTGCTGGATGTCGGCGACGAGCTGCTTGGTGCCCTCGTCACCGAAGTCGAACGTCGCCATGATGACGGCGTTGCCCTCGCTGGCGGTCGAGGTTATGCCCTCGATGCCGTCGACGGCCTTGATGGAGTTCTCCAGGGGTTCGACGACCTGCTTCTCGACCACATCGGGAGACGCACCCGGATAGGGGGCCAGCACCGACACCATCGGGAGTTCGATGGTGGGCAGCAGCTGCTGCTTGAGCTGCGGGATCGCGATCGCTCCGAAGACGAGCGCGACGATCGAGATCAGCCCGATCAGGGCCCGTTGCGCGAGGCTGAATCTGGACAGCCAGGACATGGGTGGGTCTCTCTTCTGTGGCTTGCGCGGCAGATGGGCGGGAGGAGGAACGGGGGAAGCCTCCCGCCGCTTGTACCGACCGGCACATGGGGGATGGGAGAAGGAGCGGGGCCGGGTGTGTCCGGCCGGCGGGACTGAGGATCGGTGGATGGCCGAGCCGTGGTGAGTGACGGCAACGCCGCAGATGTGCGTGCCCCGCCCCGCGACCCCGCCCCCCAGGTACTGGTCGTTCTCATACGATCGCCGATCCAGGTTGCCGGGACGTCGGCCCCCGGGTTGCTTTCTTATGTCGCGCATACCGCAGGTGGAGTACGCCGGATCTCCACCTGTAGCCGCACCCGCCGGCTCCGCCCCTCCTCCACCCGGCGCCCCGCGGTCACTCCGGCCGACGCTCCGCGGTCACTCCAGCCGGGCCCGCACCAGCCCCGACTCATAGGCGATGACGACGAGTTGGGCCCGGTCGCGGGCGCCGAGCTTCGCCATGGCCCGGTTCACATGGGTCTTGACGGTGAGCGGGCTGACGGCGAGCCGCTCGGCGATCTCGTCGTTGGAATGTCCGCCCGCGACCAGTACGAGGACCTCGCGTTCGCGCACGGTGAGCGCGGCGAGCCGCTCGGAGTACGCGGCGGAGTCCGGCCCCTCCCCCGAACTTCCGCCCTGGGCGAGGAAGGTGGCGATGAGCCCCTTCGTCGCCGCCGGGGAGAGCAGCGCCTCACCGCCCGCGGCGACACGGATGGCATTGAGGAGTTCGTCCGGTTCCGCTCCCTTTCCGAGGAAGCCCGAGGCTCCGGCGCGCAGTGACTGCACGACGTACTCGTCCACCTCGAACGTGGTGAGCATGACGACGCGTACCTCTGCCAGATCCGGGTCGGCGCTGATCATGCGGGTGGCGGCGAGCCCGTCCGTGCCCGGCATCCGGATGTCCATCAGCACCACGTCGGCGCGCGTCGAGCGGGCCAGCTCCACGGCCTGCGCACCGTCCGCCGCCTCCCCGACGACCTCCATGTCGGGCTCCGAGTCCACCAGCACCCGGAACGCGCTGCGCAGCAGCGCCTGGTCGTCGGCGAGCAGCACCTTGATCGGTGTCATCCGCGTCCCCCCGTCCTGCCCGCCGTGCCCGGCCGCTCCGGTTCACCCGTGCGGGCCCTGACCGGCAGGATCGCATGCACCCGGAATCCGCCTCCGTACCGAGGCCCCGCGGTGAGGGTGCCGCCGAGCGCGGTGACGCGTTCGCGCATGCCGACGAGGCCGTGGCCGCCGCCGTGGCGGTCCTCGTCCTCGGCGGCGGGGCAGGCGTCACCGCCGCGGCCGTTGTCGAGCACCGTGACCTCCGCCGTCACCCCGACCCGTATGACGCTCACCTCGGCCCTGGCACCGGACCCCGCGTGTTTGCGGACATTGGTCAGCGCCTCCTGGATGACCCGGTAGGCGGCCAGGTCGACGGCCGCGGGCAGCGGGGGCTCGCTGTCGGCACAGGCCACCTCGACGGGGAGCCCGGCGTGGCGGAAGGTGTCCACCAGCCCACCGAGGACGCCGAGCCCGGGAGCGGGTTCGGTGGGGGCCTCGGGGTCGCCGGACTGCCGCAGCAGCCCGACCGTGGCCCGGAGTTCGTTGAGCGCCGAGCGGCTGGCGTCCCGGACGTGGGCGAGCGCCTCCTTGGCCTGGTCCGGGCGCCTGTCCATGACATGGGCGGCCACCCCGGCCTGGACGTTGACCAGGGCGATGTGGTGGGCGACGACGTCGTGCAGGTCCCGGGCGATCCGCAGCCGCTCCTCGGCGACCCGGCGGCGGGCCTCCTCCTCGCGGGTGCGCTCGGCACGTTCGGCGCGTTCCCTGATCGCGTCGACGAACGCGCGCCTGCTGCGGACCGCGTCCCCCGCGGCGCCCGCCATCCCGGTCCAGGCGAAGACGCCGAGGTTCTCCTGCGCGTACCAGGGGGACGAGCCGAAGACCATCGTGGCCACGGTCAGCACCGCCATGGTGACCAGGCCGACCCGCCAGGTGGTGGGCCGGTCGGTGCGGGAGGCGACGGTGTAGAGCGCGAGGACGACCCCCATGACGACCGGGGCCGGCGGGTCCGTCAGCACGAACTCCGCGGCCGCCAGGGCGCCGGTGAAGGCGAGCACCGCCATGGGGCGCCTGCGGCGCAGCACGAGGGCCCCGGCGCTGAGCGCCATCATGAACACGCTGAAGACCCCCGGGCTGCGGGTGCCGAAGCTCGGCCTCCCGGCGTTCGCCGCGCCCGGGTCGGCGAACGACGCGCAGATCATGCTCAGGAACACGATGAGGGCGAGGGCCCCGTCGAACGCCAGGGGATGGTCCCGCAGCCAGCGGCGGGCGCGCACGAGCCCGGTCGAGAGGGTGGTCACATCGGGCAACGGTACGGCGTGTCGTACACGGATCCGTCAGCGCGGTGTGCGAATACGACCACAGAACCGTCACTGTCCCGAAGGCCGGGCCCGCAAGCCGCGGCGGACAGCACGGTGCCCCGCGGCCGGCGGACCGGGCGGGGCACTGTGCGAGGCGGGTGCTGTCGGAGCGTGGAGCGGGAGTCGTGCGCGGCGGCTGTCAGCCGGGGATCAGTCCGTCGTCGCGGAGCATGGCGCGCACCTCTTCGAGGGTCGCGTCCGGCGACGGCAGGATCAGCCCGGACGGCTCCAGGGAGTCGTCCGGCAGGGGTGTGCCGAGCTCGCGCACCTTGTCCAGGAGCGCGTGGAGCGTGGTGCGAAAGCCGGGGCCGTCGCCGCTCTCCATTTCCGCGAGCAGTACGTCGTCGAGCTCGTTGAGCTCGGCGACATGACTGTCGGCCAGGCTGACCTGGCCCTCCCCCATGATCCGTACGATCATGACGTTGCCCTTACTGCTTGTCGAACCTGTGCGGGGACTGCTGCGACTGCGGTGCGGCGTCCTGGGCACCGCCCTCGATGGCCTGCTGCGAGGAGGAGGAGCCGCCGGCCAGTTCGGCCTTCATGCGCTGCAGCTCCAGCTCCACATCCGTACCACCGGAGATCCGGTCCAGCTCGGCGGCAATGTCGTCCTTCGCCGTCCCGGTCGGGTCGTCCAGCGCTCCGGAGGCGAGCAGCTCGTCGATGGCACCGGCCCGCGCCTGGAGCTGCTGGGTCTTGTCCTCGGCCCGCTGGATCGCCAGACCGACGTCGCCCATCTCCTCGGAGATCCCGGAGAAGGCCTCGCCGATCCGGGTCTGCGCCTGGGCAGCCGTGTAGGTCGCCTTGATCGTTTCCTTCTTCGTACGGAAGGCGTCGACCTTGGCCTGAAGGCGCTGGGCCGCGAGAGTGAGTTTCTCCTCCTCACCCTGCAGCGTGGTGTGCTGCGTCTCCAGGTCCGTGACCTGCTGCTGGAGGGCGGCGCGCCGGGACAGCGCCTCGCGGGCCAGGTCCTCGCGGCCGAGCGCGAGCGCCTTGCGGCCCTGGTCCTCCAGCTTGGACGACTGTCCCTGCAGCTGGTTCAGCTGCAGCTCCAGCCGCTTGCGCGAGGTCGCCACATCGGCGACGCCGCGGCGCACCTTCTGAAGCAGCTCCAGCTGCTTCTGGTACGAGTAATCGAGGGTCTCGCGCGGATCCTCGGCCCGGTCAAGGGCCTTGTTTGCCTTCGCGCGGAAGATCATCCCCATACGCTTCATGACACCGCTCATGGGCTTCGCGCGCCCCCTTCTGACGGACTGAGCTCCAGCACTCCAACAGAACCCACAGTACGGGCCCTGTCTCTATTACCGCACTGTTCGGACGCGGATGTGCTCCTCCCAAAGGACGACTGCGCCCGGAGAACGCTCCAGCCCAGGGAGTAGGTGGTGGTCAGGGAGGCGGGTGACAAACGTCCGTTCTGCCCCTGTCAGGACCCATCTCGAAGGCGGGCCGTTGCCGGATCGTTCCCGCCCGGTCCGTGCGTGCCGCGGCCGACCCCGTACCCTTGGGTTTTGTGTTCCGTAGCCGTGCCAAGGAAGAGAAGGTCCCCACCGACAAGGTGACGACGGACCTCTCCAGGCAGTCCCGCGACCCGCAGGCCCCCAAGGGCCGCCCGACCCCCAAGCGCAGCGAGGCCCAGACGCAGCGCCGGCGTGCCTCCAGCACGCCGACCGACCGCAAGGCGGCCATGAAGCGCCAGCGCGAAGCGCGCCGCGTCGACATGGCCAAGCAGCGTGAGGCGCTCGCCACTGGCGACGAGCGCTACCTCCCCGTGCGCGACAAGGGGCCGGTCCGGCGCTTCGTCCGTGACTTCGTGGACTCGCGCTTCTGCGTCGCCGAGTACTTCCTGCCGCTCGCAGTGATCATCCTGATCCTCAGCGTGATCCAGATCCAGAACATCCAGAACATCTCGCTGCTGCTCTGGCTCGGCGTGATCGTGCTGATCGTGGTCGACTCGATCGGCCTCGCGTTCCGGCTCAAGAAGCAGCTGCGGGAGCGTTTCCCGGACACCCCGAAGCGCGGCGCCGTCGCGTACGGCCTGATGCGCACGCTCCAGATGCGCCGCCTGCGGCTTCCCAAGCCCCAGGTCAAGCGCGGAGAGCGGCCCTGAGTACGGAGACCTCCGGGTTCACGGGGGTCTCTTCGGCGTGGCTGGACGGTCTCGGCGGCCTGCGCAACACGGTCCGCCAGGAACTCGTCGCCCGGCAGCTGGACGAGCAGATAGCCGCCCGTTTCCCGGTGGGGCAGCGGCTGCGGGTGCTCGACGTCGGCATGGGCCAGGGCACCCAGGCCCTGCGGCTGGCGCGGGCCGGGCACTCGGTGACCGGCCTGGAGTCCGACGCGGCCATGCTGCGGGCGGCCCGTGAGTCGCTGTCGGCGGAGCCCGAGGGCATCCGGGAGCGGGTCAGGCTGATCGAGGGCGACGGCCGGGACACCGGGGTGCACTTCCTGCCCGGCAGCTTCGACGTGGTCCTCTGCCACGGCGTGCTGATGTATGTACCGGAGCCGGACCCGATGCTGGCGGGCCTGGCCCGGATGCTGGCCCCCGGCGGGCTGCTCTCGCTGCTCGTACGGAACGCGGACGCGCTGGCGATGCGCCCCGGGTACGCCGGGGACTTCGCGGGCGCGCTGGCGGCCTTCGACACCGCCACGTACACCAACCGGCTCGGCCTCACGGTGCGGGCCGACCGGCTCGACGCCGTGACGGCCACGCTCGCCGGAATCGCGGCGCCGCTGCACGCCTGGTACGGGGTCCGGGTCTTCACGGACAACGTGGGCAACGACGTGGAGCTGCCCGCCGCCACGGAGCTGGAGCAGCTGCTGGCCGCGGAGGACCGGGCCGCGCGGACGGATCCGTACCGCCGGGTGGCGGCCCTGCTGCATCTGTGCGGAGTACGCGGCTGACGCTGCGGGAAGCGGGCCGCGAGTGCGGCCGCGGATGGGCCGCGGAGGCGGCGGCGCCGCCCCGTTCGGCCCATCAGCACAGGCCCCGCGGGGTCGGTGCCATGAGACTCCGGACATGGACTCATCACACTCCCGACACTCCCGCAGCCGGGTGCGACGGCTGCTGATGCCGCTGACCGCGGGTGTCTGCGCGATCACCCTGGTGGGCGGCTGCTCCGGTTCCGGCTCCGACTCCGTGGAGCCCAGTTCCAGTCCGACGGGCGCGGCACAGGGGTCGGCCTCCCGCGCCACCAATGACCTCCAGGACGACTATCAGGCCGTCATCAAGGACGTACTGCCCTCGGTCGTACAGATCGACGCCTCCGACAGTCTGGGCTCCGGCATCGTCTACGACGGCAAGGGGCACATCGTCACGAACGCCCATGTCGTCGGCGGGGAGAAGTCCTTCAAGGTCAGCGTCGCCACCGGGGGCAAGGTCCTCAGCGCCTCGCTCGTCTCCGCGTATCCGGAACAGGATCTGGCCGTCATCAAGCTCGACAAGGTCCCCGACGGGCTGAAGGCGGCGAAGTTCGGCGACTCGGAGAAGGTCGAGGTGGGGCAGATCGTGATGGCGATGGGCTCGCCGCTCGGCCTGTCCAGCAGCGTCACGCAGGGCATCGTCTCGGCCCTCGGCCGGACCGTGAGCGAGAGCCGTTCGGGCGGTGGCACCGGGGCGACGATCGGCGACATGGTGCAGACCTCGGCGGCGATCAACCCGGGCAACAGCGGTGGCGCGCTGGTGAACCTCAACAGCGAGGTGATCGGCATTCCGACGCTGGCGGCGACCGACCCCCAGATGGGTGACAGCGCGGCGCCCGGGATCGGGTTCGCGATCCCGGTCTCGATGGTGAAGACGGTCGCCGACCAGATCATCAGGAGCGGCAGGGTCACCGACTCGGGGCGGGCGGCGCTGAACATCACCGGCCGCACGGTCGTCGACGACAGTTACCAGCCGGCCGGGGTGGCACTGGTCAGCGTGACCAAGGGTGGCGCCGCCGACAAGGCGGGGCTGCGGGTCGGCGACATCATCACCAAGGTGGGCGACGCCCCGGTCACGACGATCACGTCGCTCTCGGAGGCCCTGGCGGGCGAGAAGCCCGGCCAGAAGGTCGAGGTGACCTACACGCGCGGCAGCACGGAGAAGACGGCCGAGGTCACGCTGGGCGAGATCTGATCCGGTCCGCGGACCGGATCGCGCGGGAGCGGAACGGGGCGGGCGGTACAGGTGGAAGTCCCTGTACCGCCCGCCCTTACCGGTTTCCGCCGTCCGCCGCCAGCCGTCCGTCTTCCCGTCGTACAGGACCGGTCGGTCCTCCCGGTGTCAGGTCTGGTCCGCCGTGTGTCAGGCCTGGTCCGCCGTGTCGGCCCGGTCCTCCGCGCCGGCGCCGTCCGCGCCCTCGGCCCCGTCCGCGCGCAGGCTCATCGGGCCGTAGATCTTGGCCGAGTCCTCGAACAGCGTCACCTGCTCCGCCCCGCCCGCCAGGAGCTCCTTCCAGAACTCACCGATCCAGGACTCCGCGTCCCCCTGCGTCGTGAACTCCTCCGGCTGCAGCGCCGGCTCCGTCTCCGTACCGTCGGACTTCTCGAACCGCCACGTCCACGCCATGTCCGCCTCCTGGGTCACGTTGCTGCCCGAAGCCTAGCCGGGCGCGCACCCCGAGCGGGGACGCGGGAGGATCATCGTGTGGAACTGACTCTGCTCGGCACCGGAGCCCCCGACGGGCTGCCCCGGCCCGACTGCCCCTGCGCCGTCTGCGCCACGGCCCACGGCCCGCGGGCACGGGCCGCGACCGCCCTCCTGGTCGACGACGCGCTGCTGCTCGATCTCACCCCCGGGGCCGTGCTCGCGGCCGCCCGCGCGGGGCGTTCGCTGACCGGGGTGCGCCAGGTCCTGCTGACCCATCCCCACGACGGGCCCGCCGTCGAGCTGCCCGCCGTGCTGCCGCCGGCCGGGCGGGTGCCGGACGGCCAGGTACTGACCCTGATCAGCGGCCACCGGGTACGGGCGGTGCCGATGGACGCCCCGGGGACCGGCTACGAGGTGACCTCGCCGGAGGGCGAACGGCTGCTGTACCTCCCGCCGGGAGCGGCGCCCTCCGGGCTCACCGACCGGGCGAAGGCGCCGTACGACATGGTGGCCGCCGATGTGATCGCACGGCCCGACGCCGTGGCCCGGCTGCGGGCCGTCGACGCGATCGGCCCGACCACCGAGGTCATCGCCGTCCATCTGGACCACGACGCACCGCCGGGCGCCGCGCTGGACCGTCGGCTCGCGGCCGCCGGTGCGCGGGCCGTGCCGGACGGTACGACGCTGGTGGTGGGCGAGTACCACGCGGTCCCGGACGTGCCCCGGCGCACGCTGGTGACCGGTGGCGCGCGGTCCGGGAAGTCGCTGGAGGCCGAGCAGCGCCTGGAGACCTTCCCCGCGGTGGTGTACGTGGCGACCGGCGGCCGCCGCGACGGCGACGCCGAGTGGGCGGCGCGGGTGGGGCTGCACCGGGAGCGCAGGCCCGCCGTGTGGCAGACCGAGGAGACCTGCGAGCTGGCGGGGCTGCTGTCGGCGGACGGGCCCCCGCTGCTGATCGACTGTCTGTCGCTGTGGCTGACGGACGCGATGGACCGGGTGGGCGCCTGGGACGACGCGCGGTGGGCGGACGGTGGCGAGGAGGCGCTGCGGGAGCGGGTCGCGGAGCTGGTCGGCGCGGTGCGCGCGACCCGGCGGAAGGTGGTGGCGGTGACCAATGAGGTGGGCGCGGGGGTGGTGCCGGCGACGGCCGCGGGGCGGCGGTTCCGGGACGAGCTGGGACGGCTGAACGCGGCGGTCGCGGCCGAGTGCGAGGAAGTGCTGCTGGTGGTGGCGGGGCAGGTGCTGGTACTGCGGGGGTGAGCCCGCCTCCGGGCGTACTCGTGGGCAGGCGGCACCGGTACTGTTCCCGGCAGGAGCCCGCCGCCGGGTTCCCGGACCCCGACGTGACGACCCGCGAGGCAGACCTCCGTGAATCTGGACGACTTCTCCGACCTGATCGAACGCCCCGACGGCGGCGTACGGCGCGATGCCGAGGAACGCCGGGAGCGGCTGACCGTTGCCCCCGGTGCCCTCGGCCGCCTCGACGAGCTGGCCGAGTGGCTCTCCGCCGCACAGCAGTCCGTGCCGGTCAAGCCGGTCGAGCAGCCGCGTGTGGTGCTCTTCGCCGGTGACCACGGGGTCGCGGAGCTGGGGGTGTCCGGCCGCGCGGCGGGGAGTGCCCACGAGCTGGTCCGGGCCGCGCTGGACGGCGCGAGCCCCGTATCGGTACTGGCCCGCCGCTTCTCCGTGCCGCTGCGGATCGTCGACGCGGGGGTGGACTGCGACCCGGAGCTGCTGCCCGAGTCCGTCGTACGGCACCGGGTGCGGCGCGGCAGCGGGCGGATCGACATCGAGGACGCGCTGACGGCGGAGGAGGCCGAGCAGGCGGTACGCCTGGGTATGGCGATCGCCGACGAGGAGGCCGACTCCGGCACCGACCTGGTGGTGCTCGGCGATCTGAGTGTCGGCGGCACCACGGCCGCGGCCACGCTGATCGCCGCCCTGTGCGGCACGGACGCCTCCGTGGTCACGGGGCGCGGCGGTGCGGGCATCGACGATCTGGCGTGGATGCGCAAGTGCGCGGCGATCCGGGACGCGCTGCGCCGGGCCCGGCCGGTCCTCGGTGACCAGCTGGAGCTGCTGGCCACGGTCGGCGGTGCGGATCTGGCCGCGACGACGGGCTTCCTGCTCCAGAGCGCGGTGCGCCGGATGCCGGTGATCCTGGACGGCGTCGTGTCGGCGGCCTGTGCGCTGGTGGCGCAGCGGGCGGCGTTCCGGGCTCCGGACTGGTGGCTGGCGGGTCAGGTCAGCGGTGAGCCCGCGCAGACGAAGGCGCTGGACCGGATGGCCCTGACGCCGCTGCTCGACCACGGCGTCACGGTCGGCGAGGGCAGCGGAGCGCTGCTCGCCCTGCCGCTCGTCCAGGCCGCGGCGGCGCTGGCCGCCGAACTTCCCGAGCGCGCGCCGGAAGCGGAAGCCGAAGCGGACGCGGAAACGGAAGCGGAAACGGACGACGAAGCGGGCGACGAAGCCGGTCACTCGGACGCCGGCAACACCGCCCCCGTGACGAGCGACGCGAAGAGTGGCGGCTGACCGCTCCCGGACACAACGCGGGCCGCGCATACCGGTGGCAGCCCGCCTCACCACGTTCCGCGATGCCCCATATGATCGCGTTGCATGGGAGAGGTCCGATTGTCCAATGAGGAAGCCGGGCGCAGTACCGCCCGGTCACGGCGCAGCGCGGCGTTCGCCATCTGGTACCTGCGTGTCGTCTCGTTCATCAATTTCCTGAGCGCCGTCTGGGTCACTCTCGGCCAGGACCTGCGGCGCCACAACACCGAGAACTTCTTCACGCCCTATCTGCTCACCGCGGGCTTCTCCTCCGGAGTGGTCGCGCTCTTCCTGGCGGTCACGATGCGGCGGCGCAAGCGGGCCGCCTGGATCGTCAATGCGGTGGCGGGCGGGCTTCTGCTGCTGCTCCTGGCTCTCGCGTTCCTCTTCCCGGAGATCAGGCAGCACGCGCAGAACTGGATCTCACTGGCCCTCACCGCGGCGTTCGTCCTGGCGCTGCTGCTGGGCCGGCGGGAGTTCTACGCGAAGGGCGACCGCTCCAACCCCAGGCTGGCGGCCGTCGTGGCGGCCGTCGGGCTGCTGGTCACCTCGCTGCTCGCCGCGGGGCTGGTCACCCTCACCAACACCGCGCACGACGACTACCGCTCGACGTTCCTGGACCGCTGGCGCTACGGGGCGCTGCGGCTGGTCTCGGTCGCCGCGGACGACTCACGGTTCCCCGGCATCACCACGCCGGGCTGGGTCGATGTCGTCATCAACGTCCTGTCCACCCTGCTGCTGATCGCCGTGGTGTACGTGGCCTTCCGGGCCCGCCGGGCCGTCGACGCGCTCACCCCCGAGGACGAGGCGAGGCTCCGCGGTCTCCTGGACAAGTACGGCGACCGCGACTCGCTCGGCTACTTCGCGCTGCGGCGCGAGAAGAGCGCCGTCTGGTCGCCGACCGGGAAGGCGGCCGTGGTCTACCGGGTGGTCGGCGGGGTCTCGCTCGCCTCCGGCGACCCGATCGGCGACCCCGAGGCCTGGCCGGGCGCGATCACACCGTGGCTGGCCGAGGCCCGGGAGCACGGCTGGATCCCGGCGGTCATGGGCGCGAGCGAGGAGGCGGGCACCGTCTACGCCCGGCACGGTCTCGACGCACTGGAGCTGGGCGACGAGGCGATCGTGGAAACGGCCGATTTCACCCTTGAGGGGCGCGCGATGCGCACCGTGCGCCAGGCGTACAACCGGGTCCGGCGGGCCGGTTACGAGGTGACCGTCCGACGGCACGCGGACATTCCCGCCGACGAGATGGCCGAGCTGCTGCGCCGCGCCGACGACTGGCGCGACGGGGCCACCGAACGCGGCTTCTCCATGGCTCTCGGGCGCCTGGGCGACCCGGCGGACGGGCAGTGCGTGATGCTGGAGTGCCGCGATGCCCCCGCTGCGAGCGACACACCCGGCAGCACCGCCGGGGACGGCGGGGCGGACGGGGACGGCGGGGCGCGCGCGAAGCCGGGCGAGCTGCGCGCCGTCCTGAGCTTCGTCCCCTGGGGCCCGCACGGCCTCTCGCTGGACCTGATGCGCCGCGACCGGGACGCGGAGAACGGCCTGATGGAGTTCATGGTCATCGAGCTCCTCCAGCGTTCCGGGGAGATCGGGATCACGCAGGTCTCGCTCAACTTCGCGATGTTCCGGTCCGTCTTCGAGAGGGGATCGCGGCTGGGTGCCGGACCGGTGCTGCGGCTGTGGCGCTCCCTGCTGAGCTTCTTCTCGCGCTGGTGGCAGATCGAGTCGCTCTACCGTGCCAACGCCAAGTACCGACCGATCTGGGAGCCCCGATTCATGCTCTTCGAGAAGAGCGCCGACCTGTTGCGCATCGGCGTCGCGGCGGGCCGCGCCGAAGGGTTCCTGGAGGCTCCCGGGCTGCCCAGGTGGATGCACCGCACCCATCTGGAAACCCATAGATGACCGTCCGTACGGGCGCCCTGCGTTCGGCGGCCCGCCGGGAGTGGGGGCCGCTGCTGGGAACCGTACGGCGGGCACTCGCCGCACGTGGCGCGCGGGCCGTCCCGCTGACGCTGACGGCCGTGTTCCTGACGGCGCTGATACAGGTGGTGCAGAACCGGTCCTGGGGATTCCGGACCGTGCAGAACCTCGGCGCGGTGCGGGCCGAGGACCCGCTCTGGCTCGCCCTGCTTCGTACCCCGTTGTCACTGTTCGTCCCCGCGCTCGACCTGCCGGTGTGGGGTGCGCTGGCGCAGTTGCTCCTGGTGCTCGGCATCGCCGAGATCACGCTGGGGCGCGGGCGCACGCTGGGTATCGCGTATCTGGCGACACTGGCCGGGACGCTGTACGCCCGGGTCGGCGTCGCGGTCGGTCCGGCGGGGTTCTTCGGACTGCCCGCCTCCGACGCCCAGGTCGTGGACACGGGCCCGTCGGCGGCGGTGGTGGGGCTCGCGGTGTACGTCTGCTGCGCCTGCCGGGCCTGGTCCACCGGGGCGCTCGTGATCGTGGCGATGATGGTGGAGATCGTCTTCAAGGACAACCTGGCGGGCAAGGAGCATCTCGCCGCGATCGCCGCCGTACTATTCCTGTGCGCCGCGGCCGAGTGGCACCGGCACACGCGCCGGCGCGGTCAGGACCGGGGCGGGGGCGGCAGCGGCACCCGGTCCGGGGCCCCGCCGATGAGGTCCTGAAACCTGCGGCGCGGCCCCACCCACCGCACGTCGTGGTGGTAGGCGCGCAGCACCGCCCGGGAGCGGGCCCGGTGCCGGCCCCGGTAGAAGCGCCTCGCCCAGAGCGATGTCGGCCGGGCCAGCCGGATCGCGCCGATCAGCGCGATGAACGGGACGAGCGTACCGACCACCGCCATCCGCGCCTTGCCCTTGAACAGGGCGATCAGCACGAAGCAGAAATTGATCACGACGGACAGGATGACGCTCAGCCGGCTCTGCTGTTCGTCGCCGCTGACGTCGTCCACCCCCAGCGGTGAGAAGCCCGCGAGGACCAGCAGGACGAGCGAGGCCGTGAGGACGACGACCTCCACGCTGCGGCGGCCCTCCTCGGTCCAGTACACGTCGTCGAGGTGGAGGATCAGCGCGAACTCGTCGAGCACGAGCCCCGCCCCCACCCCGAAGATCACCGCGAAGACCCCTGCGGTCACCCCGTGGCGTCCGCTCGCGACCGCGCCGAAGCCGCCGACCACGGACAGCACGACCCCGGGCACCACATGGTGGATGTGCACCCCGCCCGGGGTGATGTTGCGGAACGGCCCCTTCCCCGCCCGGATCATGCGGGTGATGGTGCGGGTGACCGCGAAGGTCAGGACGAAGGCGCTCAACGCCAGGAGCAGCGGGAGTTTGCCCGGCTCGGTGATGTTGGCGTACCACCAGTGACCCATGCCACCCACTCCCGATACGTCACATTGCTCCATTTTGGAGGCGTTTCGCCCAATCTATCGGCGAGATGAACCGGCTAGCCTGCCCGCGGTGACCTCCCTGAACAGCCACGGCATACGTTTCGCCTTCGGCACGCTGACCGTGCTCCCCGTCCGCGTCACCCGCTGGGACCGCGGGAGCGCCCGCGCCGGAATGCTCTGCGCCCCGCTCGCCGGTCTTGTCGTGGGCCTGCTCGCCGCCGCGCCCGGCTCCCTGCTGCTGCTGTCCGGGGCGGGGCCGCTGCTCGCGGCGGTCGCCTCCGTCGCGGTGCCCGCGGCCCTCACCCGGGGCCTGCACCTGGACGGCCTGGCGGACACCGCGGACGGCCTCGGCAGCGCCAAACCGGCCGAGGACGCCCTGCGGATCATGAAGCAGTCGGACATTGGGCCGTTCGGTGTCATCACGCTGCTCCTGGTCCTGCTGGCCCAGGTCGCGGTCCTCTTCCAGCTGTACGGGCAGGGCTGGGCGCACGGGGCGCTGGGGGCGGCCGTCGCCGCCGTCGCGGCCCGGCTCGCGCTCACCCTGGCATCGCGTCAGGGAGTGCCCGCGGCCCGCCCGGAGGGGCTGGGCGCGGTGGTCGCGTCCACGGTTCCGGTGGGGCGCGCGACGGCGGCCGGGGTCCTCACGGTGGCGGGCTGCGCGGCGGCGGGCGCGCTGCTGGGCCCGTGCGGGGCGCTGCACCACGCGCTCGCCGTACTGGGCGCCCTCGTGGCCGCCGAACTGCTGCTCAGGCACTGTGTGCGGCGCTTCGGCGGGGTGACCGGGGATGTCTTCGGCGGGCTGGAGGAGACGGCGGCGACAGCGGCCCTGGTGATCCTGGCGCTGGGGGCGTGAGCTGCCGGGCAGGTCGCCGCGGGCCGGCGCCCGGCCCGAACCGACCCCGCCCCGGAACCAGAAGCGGAACCGGAACCGGAAGCGGAACCGGAAGCGGGGCCAGAACCGGAAGCGGAACCGGAGGCCGAAGCGGAACCCCGCCCCGGGCTCCGGTCAGCAGGCCTTCCGCCAGACGCCGAGCTCGTACTTCTTGAGCAGGGAGCTCAGCCCCAGCCGCCGGGAATCCGCGCAGAACCGGGCCACCGGCAGCTCGTACTCGACGTGGAAGACGGCCTTCCCCGCCTCGATGAACGGGGTGAGATCCCCGCATTCCCCGTACTGGGCACACTGTTCGTTGACCGCGAAGTCGAAGTCCCCCACCAGCTCCGGGATCTGGTCCAGGTCGTTCTTCAGGCCCACGGCGAGCCCGTGGCGGTGGGCGATGCGGGCGATGAGGCGGTTGTAGCGCAACTGGTCGGCGGCGGTGAGCGGAAAGCCGGTGCGGTTGCGGTAGCCGTCCATGTTGTCCGGCTCCACGGCGTCGAAGCCCTTCTTCGCGCACATGGCGATCCGGGCCTCCATCAGGGGTTCCAGGATGTCGACGGCGCGGATGTCGAACCAGCGCTCGCCCTCCCAGCCGTTGCCCCGGCCGAGCACCGCGGCGGGGAACTCCCCGGCGTCCGGGCGGAAGTCCTCCCAGGCGCCGGTGGAGAGATAGCAGATCACCTTGCGGTCCCGGCGGTGCAGACCGGCCACCGCCGCCGCGTCGTGATCGAAGCCGTCGATGTCGTACACCGGAACGTCGACCGTCGGATCGAGCCGGCCGGAAAGCTGCCACTGCCAGTCCAGACCCGGCTCCGGACGCCAGCGGGACCCGGTGTCCGGACCGGCGGAACCGGAGCGCTCCGGAGGGCCGGATTCCGGCCGCCCCGGGGTACAGCCGGAGAGCAGGACCAGCAGAATCAGTACGGTGACGGGCACCGGCGACCACCGCCCCGTACCCTCTTCCCCACCCCTGCCCCGCACCGTTCCCCCGCTTCTCCCGGTTTCTCCCGGCTTCTCGACCTGCCCGGCACCGGCCGGAACAACGACCCTACTGCGGGCCCACGTTCCCTCCGGCCCCACCCGGCGGGGAGGACCGCCGGAGCGCTGCCGGAGGAGCGCCGGAGCACCGCGGCGGGGGCGGGCCGGACCGGGAACGGCCCGCCGCCGTGATCCAACAGGAAAGGCGCGCGTAGGCTCATTCCCGGCACATTGCGGCGGCGTCTACGATGCGCCGGGCACGGTCGGCCCACCCCTCGACCGACACAGAACTCAACGGAAGCGAGATTTCACCACCGTGACTGCTCTCACTCTCAGCACCTCCGGCGCGGCGACGCTGCGCGCCGACGCACTCGTCGTCGGCGTCGCGAAGGGTGCCAAGGGCCCGGTGCTCGCACCGGGCGCCGAGGCCGTGGACAAGGCGTTCGACGGAAAGCTCGCCACCGTCCTGGAGACCCTGGGTGCCACAGGTGCCGAGGGCGAAGTGACCAAGCTCCCCGCGCCGTCCGGCCTCAAGGCCCCGGTCGTCATCGCGGTCGGTCTCGGTCCGGTCCCGGACAAGGACGACGCGTACGACTCCGAGGCGCTGCGCCGGGCCGCGGGCAGCGCGGCCCGCGCGCTGACCGGTTCGAAGAAGGCCGGCTTCGCCCTGCCGGCCGAGTCCGTCGAGGACGCCGAGGCCGTCGCCGAGGGCGCGCTGCTCGGCGCGTACGCCTTCACCGCCTACCAGGGCGGCGAGAACAAGCTCGCCCCCAAGGGCAAGAAGGACAGCGGTCCGAAGCAGCCGCTCGCCGAGGTGGCCCTGCTCGGCGCCAAGCCGCGCGACAAGGCGTTCAAGGCCGCCGCCGAGCGCGCCGTCGCCCTCGCCGAGGAGATCAACCGCGCCCGCGACCTGATCAACACCCCGCCGAACGACCTGTACCCCGAGTCCTTCGCCGCCGTGGCCACCGCCGCCGGCAAGGAGCACGGCATCAAGGTGCAGATCCTCGACGAGAAGGCGCTCGTCAAGGGCGGCTTCGGCGGTCTGCTGGGTGTCGGCCAGGGCTCGTCCCACGGCCCCCGCCTGGTGAAGCTCGCCTACACGCACCCGAAGGCGGAGAAGACCCTGGCCCTCGTCGGCAAGGGCATCACCTACGACTCGGGCGGCATCTCGCTGAAGCCGGCCGGCCACAACGAGACGATGAAGTGCGACATGAGCGGCGCCGCCGCCGTGTTCGCCGCCGTCGTCGCGGCCGCCCGTCTCGGCCTCCGGGTCAACGTCACCGGCTGGCTGGCGCTCGCCGAGAACATGCCGTCCGGCAACGCCACCCGCCCGGGTGACGTGCTGCACATGTACAGCGGCAAGACCGTCGAGGTGCTCAACACGGACGCCGAGGGCCGTCTCGTGCTCGCCGACGCGCTGACCCGCGCCTCGGAGGAGAAGCCGGACGCGATCGTCGACGTGGCGACCCTGACCGGCGCGATGGTGCTGGCGCTCGGCAACCGCACGTTCGGCATCATGGCGAACGACGACGCCTTCCGTACCTCCATCCACGAGATCGCCGAGGAGGTCGGCGAGGCCTCCTGGCCGATGCCGCTCCCCGCCGACCTGCGCAAGGGCATGGACTCCCCGACCGCCGACATCGCCAACATGGGCGAGCGGATGGGCGGCGGCCTGGTGGCCGGTCTGTTCCTCCAGGAGTTCGTGGGCGAGGGCATCGCCTGGGCGCACCTGGACATCGCGGGTCCGGCCTTCCACGAGGGCGCGCCGTACGGTTACACGCCCAAGGGCGGCACCGGTTCCGCGGTCCGCACCCTGGTGCGGCTGGCGGAGCGCACCGCCGCCGGAGACCTCGGCTGAGACAGCCGGCGTCGTACGGCCCCGGGCATATGTCCGGGGCCGTATGTGTTCTTCCGTCGGTATCGCCGCACGGTCCGGGCGGGTTTCGCTCTCGACGAAATCCGTACGTCTCCACGCAGCGGTAACCGTCCGGGACGGACGATCATCCGTCCCAGACCCGGGCCCCGCGTCCCGCCCACCGTCAACAAGTGCGAAGATGGGTTCTCGGCAGGACAGGGCCCCCACCACAGGGCCGAACAACAAAGCGGCCGAACACCAGCCGACCGGCCGGTCACACCCCAGCGACGGGGCCCGGCGTACGGCGCACATGCATGGAGGACGTGACGTGGCGAACGACGCCAGCACCGTTTTCGACCTAGTGATCCTCGGCGGTGGCAGCGGCGGGTACGCCGCGGCCCTGCGCGGAGCGCAGCTGGGCCTGGACGTCGCCCTGATCGAGAAGGGCAAGGTCGGCGGCACCTGCCTGCACAACGGCTGCATTCCCACGAAGGCGCTGCTGCACGCCGGCGAGATCGCCGACCAGGCACGCGAGGCCGGCCAGTTCGGCGTCAAGACGACCTTCGAGGGCATCGACATCGAGGCCGTCCACGCGTACAAGGACGAGGTGATCGCCGGCCTGTACAAGGGCCTGCAGGGTCTCATCGCCTCGCGCAAGGTCCACTACATCGAGGGTGAGGGCCGGCTCTCGTCGCCCACCTCGGTGGATGTGAACGGCCAGCGCATCCAGGGCCGCCACGTGCTACTGGCGACCGGCTCCGTGCCGAAGTCGCTGCCGGGCCTGGAGATCGACGGCAACCGGATCATCTCCTCGGACCACGCGCTGAAGCTGGACCGGGTCCCGAAGTCCGCCATCGTGCTGGGCGGCGGCGTCATCGGCGTCGAGTTCGCCTCCGCGTGGAAGTCCTTCGGCACCGAGATCACCATCGTCGAGGGCCTGAAGCACCTCGTCCCGGTCGAGGACGAGAACAGCTCGAAGCTTCTTGAGCGCGCGTTCCGCAAGCGCGGCATCAAGTTCAACCTCGGTACGTTCTTCGAGAAGGCCGAGTACACGCAGGACGGCGTCCGCGTGACCCTGGCCGACGGCAAGACCTTCGAGGCCGAGCTGCTTCTGGTCGCCATCGGCCGCGGCCCGGTCTCGCAGGGCCTGGGCTACGAGGAGGCCGGCGTCGCGATGGACCGCGGCTATGTCCTAGTCGACGAGTACATGCAGACCAACGTCCCGACCGTCTCGGCCGTGGGCGACCTGGCCCCGACCCTCCAGCTCGCGCACGTCGGCTTCGCCGAGGGCATCCTGGTGGCGGAGCGGCTGGCCGGTCTCAAGACCGTCCCGATCGACTACGACGGCGTGCCGAAGGTGACGTACTGCCACCCCGAGGTCGCCTCCGTCGGTATCACCGAGGCCAAGGCCAAGGAGATCTACGGTGCGGACAAGGTCGTCGCCCTCAAGTACAACCTCGCGGGCAACGGCAAGAGCAGGATCCTGAAGACCGCGGGCGAGATCAAGCTCGTCCAGGTCAAGGACGGTGCCGTGGTCGGCGTCCACATGGTCGGTGACCGCATGGGCGAGCAGGTCGGCGAAGCGCAGCTGATCTACAACTGGGAGGCGCTGCCCGCCGAGGTCGCGCAGCTCATCCACGCCCACCCGACGCAGAACGAGGCCATGGGCGAGGCCCACCTGGCTCTGGCCGGCAAGCCTCTCCACTCCCACGACTGATCCTCAGTCCCGGGCGCGACGACCGACCACTTCCGCATTTTCGTAAGGAGCAACTGAAACCATGTCGGTTTCCGTAACCCTTCCGGCGCTCGGCGAGAGCGTCACCGAGGGCACTGTCACCCGCTGGCTGAAGGCCGAGGGCGAGCGCGTCGAGGCCGACGAGCCGTTGCTCGAGGTCTCGACCGACAAGGTCGACACCGAGATCCCGGCGCCCGCGTCCGGCATCCTCGCCGCCATCAAGGTCGCCGAGGACGAGACCGTCGAGGTCGGCGCCGAGCTGGCCATCATCGACGACGGCACCGGAGCCCCGGCCCCGGCCGCCGCTCCGGCAGCCGAGGCACCCGCCGCTCCGGCCCCCGCCGCCGAGGCTCCGGCCCCGGTGGCCGAGGCACCCGCCGCTCCGGCCCCCGTGGCCGAGGCACCCGCCGCCGCCCCGGCCGGTGGCGCCGCCGGTACCGACGTCACCCTCCCCGCGCTCGGCGAGAGCGTCACCGAGGGCACCGTCACCCGCTGGCTGAAGGAGGTCGGCGAGGAGGTCGCGGAGGACGAGCCCCTCCTGGAGGTCTCCACGGACAAGGTCGACACCGAGATCCCGGCCCCCGTCGCGGGTGTGCTGCTGGAGATCGTGGTCGCCGAGGACGAGACCGCCGAGGTCGGCGCCAAGCTCGCCGTCATCGGTGCCGCGGGTACGGCTCCGGCCGCCGCCCCGGCCCCGGCCGCTCCGGCGCCCGCTGCCGCCCCGGCTCCCGCTGCCGCCCCGGCTCCGGTGGCCGCTCCGGCACCGGCTCCGGCTCCCGTGGCCGCTCCGGCCCCGGCCCCGGTGGCTCCCGCCGCTCCGGCCCCGGTCGCCGCTCCGGCGCCCGCCCCCGTCGCCCCGGCTCCGGTGGCTCCGGTGGCTCCGGTGGCTCCGGCCGCACCGTCGGGTGACGACGGCGCGTACGTCACGCCGCTGGTCCGCAAGCTCGCCTCCGAGAACGGTGTCGACCTGGGCGCGGTCAAGGGCACCGGCGTCGGTGGCCGTATCCGCAAGCAGGACGTCGTCGCCGCCGCGGAGGCCGCCAGGGCCGCCGCTGCCGCTCCGGCGCCCGCGGCTCCCGCCGCCGCCAGGGCTCCGAAGCTGGAGGCCTCCCCGCTGCGCGGTCAGACGGTCAAGATGACCCGTATGCGCAAGGTCATCGGCGACAACATGATGAAGGCGCTGCACTCGCAGGCCCAGCTGACCACGGTTGTCGAGGTCGACATCACGAAGCTGATGAAGCTGCGCAACCAGGCGAAGGCCGCCTTCGCCGCCCGTGAGGGCGTCAAGCTGTCCCCGATGCCGTTCTTCGTGAAGGCGGCGGCCCAGGCGCTGAAGGCCCACCCGGTCGTCAACGCCCGGATCAACGAGGACGAGGGCACCATCACGTACTTCGACTCGGAGAACATCGGCATCGCCGTGGACGCCGAGAAGGGTCTGATGACCCCGGTCATCAAGGGTGCGGGCGACCTGAACATCGCCGGTATCTCGAAGAAGACCGCCGAGCTGGCCGGCAAGGCCCGCGGTGGCGGCCTGACCCCGGACGACATGTCGGGTGCCAGCTTCACGATCAGCAACACCGGTTCGCGCGGTGCGCTGTTCGACACCGTCATCGTGCCCCCGAACCAGGCAGCCATCCTGGGCATCGGTGCCACGGTCCGCCGTCCGGTGGTCATCGACCACCCGGACCTCGGCGAGACGATCGCGGTGCGCGACATGACGTACCTCGCGCTCTCCTACGACCACCGTCTGGTGGACGGCGCGGACGCCGCCCGCTACCTGACCACGGTCAAGGCGATCCTGGAGGCCGGTGAGTTCGAGGTCGAGCTCGGCCTCTGAACGACCCGTCTGTAACCAGCCTCACCAGCGGCGCCCCCGTCCGGAACTCCTCCGGGCGGGGGCGCCGCCGTATTGTCTAAGACCGACCGGCACTGTCCGGGACCGACCGGCACCGGCCAGGACCCGCCGCGAACGGCGCCCACCGGCCGGCCGGTCTCCACACCGCCGCTCACCCCTGCCGCCGTGCTGGTGTAGGCAGCACCGGTTTGCCCAGAAGGAGCACCCCATGACCCCGCCAGTCGTCCACTCGCTGCGCGAACAGATCCGCGAGCACATCGTGGACGGGATCGTCAGCGGGCGCTGGAAGCCGGGCGAGCGGATCGTGGAGCGGCGCATCGCCACCGAGCTGGAGGTCAGCCAGACGCCCGTGCGCGAGGCGCTGCGGGAACTGGAGACGCTGCGGCTGATCGAGTCGGCGCCCAACAAGGGCGTCCGCGTCCGCAATCTCACCGCCGCCGATCTGGAGGAGAGCTACCCCGTACGGGCCGGGCTGGAGCAGATCGCGGCGGAGCTGGCGGCCGGGGTGCTGGGCGAGGACTGCTCGGCGCTGACGCCCCATGTGGCGGCCCTGTACGAGGCGGACCGGCTGGCCGACGGGGAGGCCCAGGTGCGGCACACGGTGGCGTTCCACCGGGAGATGGTGCGGGCCGCCGGGAACGCCGTACTGCTGCACACCTGGGAGGGGCTGGGCATCGAGGTGTTCACGGCCCTGTCCATCCGCTGGCTGGGCACGGTGCAGAAGTCGTACGCGGAGGAGCACGAGGCGCTCGTCGAGGCGTTCCTGCGGCAGGACCCACAGATCGGGCTGCTGGCGAAGGCGCACGTCCTGGGCTGCGCGCCGCGCGCCTGAGCCCCCCGATCATCTGCGCCGAGGGGCGCTCGACCGTGCGGCCGGCCACCCCTTATGTGCGGTTTGCCCCGTCACTCCGTGCCCTGTTTCGCGGCACCCCATGCCACTTTTCTTCAGATCGAGAAGTTTTGCCTTCAATCCTTTGATCGATCATCGATCAGCGACTTAGAGTTCACTCCGCGGGCCCACCGGCCCCATTCGCCCTGTCCTGCCAGCCAGGGCCTTTCTCCACCCCCCTCCTCTCCGGAAGGCGGCGATCATGACCGACCCCGTAGGAAAGCTTCCGAGCGAGCTCGACCAGCTCCCGGACCGTGACCCCGAGGAGACCGCCGAATGGGCGGCCTCCCTGGACGCCGTCACCAAGGCCGCGGGCCCGCACCGCGCCGCATACCTGATGCGCCGTTCGCTCCAGCACGCCGAGGGCGCCGGTCTCGCGCTGCCCAAGCTGCTGGAGACCGATTACGTCAACTCCATCCCCACCGCCGCCGAGCCCGCGTTCGACGGCGACCTGGAGATGGAATCCCGGATCACCGCCTGGAACCGCTGGAACGCGGCCGCGATGGTCACCCGCGGCGCCCGCGCCGGCGTCGGCGGCCACATCGCCACCTTCGCCTCGGCCGCCTGGCTGTACGAGACCGGCTTCAACCACTTCTTCCGCGGCAAGGAGGGGGACGGCTCCGGCGACCAGCTCTACATCCAGGGCCACGCCTCCCCCGGCATCTACGCCCGCGCCTTCCTCGACGGCCGGCTCAGCGAGCGGCAGCTGGACAACTTCCGCCAGGAGACGGGCGGCGACGGTCTGCCGTCCTACCCGCACCCGCGGCGGCTGCCCTGGCTGTGGGAGTTCCCCACCGTGTCGATGGGTCTCGGCCCGCTCTCCGCCATCTACCAGGCGCGCTTCAACCGCTATCTGACCAACCGCGGCATCAAGGACACGTCGGAATCGCACGTCTGGGCCTTCCTGGGCGACGGCGAGATGGACGAGCCCGAGGCGACCGCGGCCCTCGCCCTCGCGGCGCGGGAGCAGCTGGACAACCTGACCTTCGTCATCAACTGCAACCTCCAGCGCCTCGACGGCCCGGTCCGCGCCAACTTCCGCGTGGTCCAGGAGCTGGAGGGCGCGTTCCGCGGTGCCGGCTGGAACGTCGTCAAGACGCTCTGGGGCAACGCGTGGGACGAGCTGTTCCAGCTGGACACCACGGGTGCGCTGGTCCGACGGCTCCGCGAGGTCCCGGACGCGCAGTTCCAGACGTACGCCACCCGCGACGTCGCGTACATCCGTGAGCACTTCTTCGGCACCGAGCCCGCGCTCGCCGCGCTGGCGAAGCTGCTGACCGACGCGAAGATCGCCGAGTGCTTCTACACCTCCCGCGGCGGCCACGAGGCCCGCAAGGTGTACGCGGCCTACCGCGCGGCTCTCGCGCACAAGGGCGCGCCGACCGTGGTCCTCGCGCAGACGGTGAAGGGCTACACGCTCGGCAAGGGCTTCGAGTCCAAGAACGCCAACCACCAGATGAAGAAGCTGTCCGTCGACGAGTTCAAGGACATGCGCGAGCTGCTCGGACTCCCGATCCCGGACAGCGCCTTCGCGGACGGCCTGGTGCCCTACGGCCACCCCGGCGCCGACTCCCCCGAGGTCCGTTACCTCCAGGAGCGGCGTGCCGAGCTCGGCGGCCCCGCCCCGGCCCGCCGGACGCACCTGGTGTCCCTGCCGCAGCCGGAGGAGCGCGCGTTCAAGGCGCTGTACAAGGGCTCCGGCAAGCAGGAGATGGCCACCACCATGGCGTTCGTACGCCTGGTGAAGGACCTGATGCGGGACAAGGAGACCGGCAGGCGCTGGGTGCCGATCGTCCCGGACGAGGCCCGTACCTTCGGTATGGAGTCGCTGTTCCCGTCGGCCGGCATCTACTCCCCGCTGGGCCAGACGTACGACCCGGTCGACCGCGACCAGCTGATGTACTACAAGGAAGCCAAGGACGGCCAGATCCTCAACGAGGGGATCACCGAGGCCGGGGCCATGGCCGACTTCATCGCCGCCTCCACGTCGTACGCGACGCACGGCGAGACGATGATCCCCTTCTACATCTTCTACTCGATGTTCGGCTGGCAGCGGACCGGCGACCAGATGTGGCAGCTCGCCGACCAGCTCGGCAAGGGCTTCATCGTCGGTGCCACCGCGGGCCGCACGACGCTCACGGGCGAGGGTCTCCAGCACGCGGACGGCCACTCGCACCTGATCGCGTCCACGAACCCGGCGTCGCTCAACTACGACCCGGCGTTCGCGTACGAGATCGCGGTGATCGTCAAGGACGGTCTGCGCCGGATGTTCGGCCCCGCGCCGGAGGACGTCTTCTACTACCTGACGGTCTACAACGAGCCGAAGGCCCAGCCCGCGATGCCCGAAGGTGTCGAGGAGGGCATCCTCAAGGGCCTGTACCGCTTCAAGGAGGGCACGCCCGTCACGGCGGACGCGCCGCGCCTCCAGCTGCTCGCCTCCGGTACGGCCATCCACTGGGCCCTGAGGGCCCAGGAGCTGCTGGCCGCCGACTGGGGTGTCACGGCCGACGTCTGGTCCGCCACCTCGTGGGGCGAGCTGCGCCGCGACGCGCTGGCGTCCGACGAGGCGCTGCTCCGCGGCGAGCAGCAGGTGCCGTACGTGACCCAGGCGCTCTCCGGTGCGCCGGGCCCGGTGCTCGCGGTCAGCGACTGGATGCGTCAGGTCCCGGACCAGATCAGCCAGTGGGTGGAGCAGGACTGGTCCTCGCTCGGCACGGACGGCTTCGGCCTCTCCGACACCCGTGACGCGGCCCGCCGCCACTTCGGTGTCGACGCCGAGTCGATCACGGTCGCGGCCCTGGCCCAGCTGGCCCGCCGCGGCGAGGTCACCGCGTCCGCGGTCAAGGAGGCCCGGGAGCGCTACGGGCTCTGAGCCCCCACGGCCCCCGGAGCCTCGACAGTCCCCGGTCACCGGGTGTGCGCGCCGGTCGCGCACACCCGACGGCCGGGGGCTTCGCCGTGCGGCGACAATGGGCCCATGCGCGCTGCCCGGCTGATCAAGATGGTGCTGCTCCTCCAGTCCCGTCCCACCATGACCGCCGCCGAACTGGCCAGGGAGCTGGAGGTGTCGGAGCGGACGGTCACCCGGGACGCGCAGGCGCTCTCCGAGGCGGGTGTCCCGGTGTACGCGGACCGGGGCCGGGCCGGCGGCTACCGGCTCATCGGCGGCTACCGCACGCGCCTCACCGGGCTCGCCCGTGACGAGGCCGAGGCCCTCTTCCTCTCCGGGCTCCCCTCCGCGCTGCGCGAGATGGGCCTGGCGGACGCCGCGTCCGCCGCCCGGCTGAAGGTGTCGGCGGCCCTGCTGCCCTCGCTGCGGGACGCCTCCGACTCCGCCGCCCAGCGCTTCCATCTGGACGCCCCGCGCTGGTACCACGAACCGGCCACCCCCGAACTGCTGCCCGCCGTGGCCGAGGCCGTCTGGGACGACCGCCTCGTCCGGGCCCGCTACCGCAAGGGGGGCGAGGGCGGCGCGGAGGTGGAGCGGGACATGGCCCCGTACGGTCTCGTCCTCAAGGCCGGGGTCTGGTACCTCTGCGCCCGGGTGGCGGAGGACTTCCGGGTGTACCGGATCGACCGCTTCACCTCCGTGACACCGGCGGAGGAGCACTTCGCACGCGACGAGGGCTTCGACCTGCCCCGCTTCTGGGACGAGCGGGCGGCGCAGTTCGCCCGCTCGCTGCTGCGTACGGAGGTGACGGTACGGGTGTCCGGCGCGGGCGCCGGGCGCCTGGCGCACACGGGCGACCGGGCCGCCGTCCAGGAGGCGCTGGACGCGGCCGGGCCCCCGGACGCGGACGGGTGGCGCACGGTCACCCTGCCGGTCGAGTCGCTGGACGTGGCGTACGGCCAGCTGCTGACGCTGGGGCCCGAGTTGGAGGTCCTGGATCCGCCCGCGTTCCGCGCCCGCTTCGCCGAGGCCGCCGAACGGCTGCGCGAGCTCTATCGCTGAAAGGCTTCATTTCGGTGTCTCCGCGTGCGTCGCCCGCCGCCAAGCACGATGCTGGACCCGTGATGGACGAGACGGAATTCTGGGAGCTCATCGACAGCACCCGCGAGGCCGCCGAGGGCGACCCCGAGGACCATGCCGACCTGCTGGTGGAACGGCTGGTGCAGCTCGATCCCGATTCCGTGCTGGACTTCGCCCGGCACTTCGAGGCCCGCTACAACCGCGCGTACCGCTGGGACCTGTGGGGCGCCGCCGCCGTGCTGCTCGGCGGGGCGAGCGACGACGCGTTCGACTTCTTCCGGTGCTGGCTGATCGGCCAGGGCCGGGAGGTCTTCGAGGGCGCGCTGCACGATCCGGACAGCCTCGCCGGGCTTCTCGACGACTTCGACGAGGAGCTCGACGGGGATGCCGAGGACCTGGGCTACGCCGCCGACGAGGCGTACGAACAGCTCACCGGCGTGGTCGCGCCGGACCTGGGGCTTCCGCCGCAGGCCACGGATCCCGGGGGCACTCCGGTGAGCTTCGAGGACGACGCGGCCCTGGCGGCACGTTTCCCCCTGCTGTGGGACCGCTTCGGCGCGGGCTGACCCGGGGGCGGGCCCGCGGGCTGACCCGGGGGCGGGCACCCCGGGCCGGGGCCTGCCTGGATCAGAAGTGGGTTCCGCCGTCGATCCGGATCTCCGTACCGGTGATGAACGCGCCGTCCTCGGAGCCGAGCATCGCGACGACACCCGCCACGGTGTCCGGGCTGGCGAAGCCCGCGCCGAGGGCCGGGGAGAGCTTCGCGAAGAGCGACATGTCGGCGTCGGCGGGCAGCCCCGGGCCGTTGCCGCTCGTCATGTCGGACGAGATCGAGCCGGGCGCGACGGCGACGAACCGCACCCCCTGCTTGCTGTACTCGCTCGCCAGGGCGTGGGTCATCGACTGGATGCCGCCCTTGCTCGCCGCGTAGGCCGCCATGTATGGGTGCGCGAAGGCGGCCGAGGTGGAGGAGAAGTTCACGACGGCCGGCGCGTCGCCCTCCAGCAGGGCCGGGATCGCCTCACGGACCATCAGGAACGTGCCGGTGAGGTTGACCGCGATGATCTTGTTGAAGAGCTCCAGCGTGGTCTTGTGCGTGTGCTCGGAACGCAGGATCCCGGCCGCGTTCACCAGCACGTCCAGGCCGCCGAGGGTGTCGAGCGCGGAGGCGACACCGGCGCGTACCGACGCCTCGTCGGAGATGTCCAGGGCCAGGGTGGTGAGGCGCTCGGCGGTGCCGTCGGCCACGGCGGTCCCGTAGGTCTCCGCCAGCCCGGCCGCGTTGACGTCGGCGGCGACGACACGGCCGCCCTCGGCCAGGACGCGGTGGACGGTGGCCCGGCCGATGCCGGAGCCGCCGCCGGTGATGAGGACGCGGCGGCCTTCGTAGCGGTTCATGTGATGTCTCCCGATCCCGGATCCGCCGGCGTGTGCGCCGGATGTCCGATGACGATCCCGAGGGATATCCGGCTGGACGTCCCGATTCATGTCCACCGTACGTCTAGGTGTCACGTTTTGCCATAACAGCATTACGTGCATCCGCATTCCGTCCGCGCCCCGCCCACCGGGGTAATCTGCTGGGAATGAGCCCTCAGCAGCCGTCCCTCACCGAGCGCCGCAAGGCCGCCACCCAGCTGGACATCGCGCGGGCGGCCGCCGCGCTCTTCGCGGAGCGCGGACCGGACGGCACCACGGCCGAGGACATCGCCCACCGGGCGGGCGTGGCGCTGCGCACCTTCTACCGGTACTTCCGGTCCAAACAGGACGCGGTGGGCCCTCTGCTGTCCGGCGGCGCCGAGCGCTGGCGGGGCCTGCTCGAAGCGGCCGAGCCCGGATCCCCGTTCGCCGAGGCCCTGGAGCGCGCCGTCAACGACTCGCTGGCCGCGCCGGACGCCTCGGCGGTCGAGCAGCTCACCTGGACGCGCGGTCTGCTCCGGGCCGCCGACGGAGATCCGGCGCTGCGCGCGGTCTGGTACCGGGTCAACCAGGACTCCGAGGAGCGGCTGCTCCCGGTGCTGACCCGGCTGGTGGGCGAGGGCGCGGACCCGCTGGAGGTACGGCTCGCGGCGGCGGCCGCCACCGCCGCGGTACGGGTGGCACTGGAGGCCTGGGCCCGGACGGACGCACCGGCGACCGGCGACGGTTCACCGGCCGCGCTCGCGGTGCGCTGCCTGCATGAACTCATGGGCGGAACCCGGCTGTTCAAGGGGTGATCCGACTCCCCGCCGACCGCCGCGACCGGAACGCCACGTCCGGCCGGGCCCGCCGGAAGGCCCGTCAGGAAGCCGTCAGGCGGTCGTCAGCGAACGCCCCATCAGAACGTCGTCGACATAGCGTCCGTGCAGGAAGAACTCCCCCCTCAGCACGCCCTCCACGGCGAAGCCCTCCGACGCGTACAGGGCACGGGCCGGGGCGTTGTGGCCGAGCACCCGCAGGGTGACGCGGTTCGCGCCCTGGCGCCGCGCCTCGGCGCAGGCGGCCCGCAGCAGGGCCCGCGCGACGCCGTTACCGCGCGCCCAGCCGGCGACGGCCAGGCCCTGTATCTGCCGCACATGCGCGTTGCAGGCCAGCGGGGTGGGCGGCACGAGCCGGATGTACCCGGCGATGCGGAGCCCTTCGGAAGCGCTGTGCGCCTCCGCCACGAGGAAGTCCCCGGGCCGGTGCCGCTCGTCGTAGAAGGGCTCGTACGGCGGCTGCGGCTTCGGCTGCACGGCGTGCAGCGTCGACCAGGTGGCCCGGTCGAGCTCACCCAGCGCGTCGCCGTCGGCGAGCACCGCGTGACGGACGGGGCGGAGCGGGAGCGAGTCCATGGCCTCACTGTGCCACGCCGCGATCCGGGCGATCCACGGAGTTTCCGCGTGATCCACCGGGGTTCCGTGTGATCCATGGGGCAGGATGGGCCCATGCTGCGCACCCGTATCGCCGTGAGCGGATCGTCCGGACTCATCGGAGCGGCGCTGGTGCGCTCGCTGCGGGCCGACGGACACGAGGTCACCCGCCTGGTCCGGCGTCCGGCGCGGGCGGGCGACGAGGTGGAGTGGGATCCCGGACGGGGTTATGTGGACGTGGCCGGCCTGGTCGGCTGCGACGCCGTCGTCCATCTCGCCGGGGCCGGGGTCGGCGACCGCCGCTGGACCGAGGCGTACAAGCGGGAGATCCGCGACAGCAGGGTGCTGGGCACCGCCGCGATCGCCGAGGCCGTCGCCTCGCTCGACACTCCCCCGAGGATCCTGCTGTCCGGGTCCGCGATCGGCTTCTACGGCGACACCGGGGACCGCGCGGTGGACGAGAGCGCTCCGCCCGGCGAGGGCTTCCTGCCCTCCGTGTGCGAGGAGTGGGAAGCGGCCACCGCCGCCGCGGAGGAGGCCGGTGTACGGACGGTGCACGCGCGCACCGGACTGGTGGTCGCCCGCCGGGGCGGGGCCTGGGGCCGGCTCTTCCCGCTCTTCAAGGCCGGACTCGGCGGACGGATGGGCAACGGCCGCCAGTACTGGAGCTTCATCGCGCTGCACGACCACATCGCGGCCCTGCGCCACGTCCTCGAAACGGAGACGCTGTCCGGACCGGTGAACCTGACCGGACCCGATCCCGTCACCAACGCCGAGGTGACCGCCGCGATGGGCCGCGTGCTGCACCGCCCGACGCTCTTCACCGCCCCCGCGCCCGCGCTGCGCGTCGCCCTCGGGGACTTCGCCGGGGACGTCCTGGGCAGCCAGCGGGTACTGCCGGCGCGGCTCCTCGACTCCGGATTCACCTTCGCCTTCCCGGGAATCGACGCGGCCGTCCGCGCGGCCCTGCGCTGATCCGGCACCCGGTGGCGGGGCCGCCGCCCCGCACCGTGTGCGACCCCATGCACCGGCCCCCAGGTGCGCGCGACTGTATCTGTATCGGCCATCCTCCTAGCCTCGACCCGAACTCCGGCATTCCGGGGGCCTGTTGGGGGCAAGAGCCCCCCACCAGTCGCGCCGACTCGGGAGGGGCATGTGCTCAGCACGGCACACCACGCGGACGTGGTCATCATCGGGGCCGGAACAGCCGGTCTGTCAGCGGCCCATCAGCTGACCAGCGCGGGGGTCAGCGTCACAGTTCTGGAGGCCGCCCCCCATGTCGGCGGCCGCCTGGTCACCCACGAAGTGGACGGCTTCCTGCTCGATCGCCTGGGCCCCCTGCTCAGCACCTCGCACCCCGAACTGCGCCTCACCCCCGGGCTCGACGGTCTGGTCCTGCGGGAGTTCGCCCCCGGGGTCCTCGTCCACAGCGAGGGCCGCCGCCACCGGACCGGCGACATACGAAGCGCGAGGGGCGCACTGAAAGCGGTGCGCACCCGGTCGAGCGCCCCCCGCACCCGGCAGGGCACGGGCCGGGGCGATGGCCGGGGCATCCCCCGGAGCGGCGCCATGGCGGAGGCCATCGACCGGGCCCGGCTCGGGGCCGCCCTGTCCCGGCTGGCCGCCGTTCCGGCCGACCGGATCCTGAACCGCCCGGAACGGACGGCGCTGGCCGCCCTGCCGACCCACGGCCTCCCCGCCCGGACGGTCAACGGCTTTCTGCGCCCGCTGCTCTCCGCGCTGCTCAGCGACCCGGAGCTCACCACATCGAGCCGGCGCGCCGATCTCGCCCTGCGCGGCTACGCGCGCGGCGGGCTCTGTGTGCCGGAGGGCGGCTCGGCCGCCCTGCCCGCACTGCTGGCGGCCACGCTGCCGCCGGGCACCGTACGGACGGGAGTCCATGTCACGGCCGCCGACATCACCTCGGTGCGCACCAAGGAGCACGGTGAACTGAACTGCCGCTCCCTGCTGCTGGCCACCGGGGCGGGAGCGGCCGCCGAGCTGCTGCCGGGGCTGCGGATTCCGGCCTTCCATCCGGTGACGGTCCTTCACCACACGGCGCCCGCCCCGCCGCCGACGGGCAGTTCGCTGCTGCTGGACGCCGACCGCTCGGGCCCGGTCGCGTACAGCGCCGTGATGAGCGAGGTCGACCCCTCGCGCGCGCCCCGGGGCCGCACGCTCATCACCTCGACGGTGCTCGGCACCCCGCCGCCGGACCTCGACCGCTCGGTCCGCGGACATCTCGCGGCGCTGTACGGCACCCCGACGGACGACTGGGAGCTGCTGGCGGCCCATCACGACCCGGAGGCGGTCCCGGCGATGGAGCCGCCGCACGATCCGCGCCGCCCGGTCCGGCTGCTCGCCGGGCTGTACGTGTGCGGTGACCACCGCGACACGAGCACGGTCCAGGGCGCGCTGTACTCGGGGCGCCGCGCGGCCGCGGCGATCCTGGCCGACCTGGGCGTACGGAAGGAGTACGGGGACGGCTCCACGCTCACCGAAGCGGCGTAGGCGCGGGGCGCCACGCCACAGGGCCGGGGCGCCGCGCCGGCCCCGGTCAGCCGAGGGCGGCGACCCGGTCGCGGTATCCGCGTACGGCGGCCGCGTCCCGGTACGGCTCCAGCCGGCGCTCGAACTCCCGCACATACTCCGTGGCGCGGGCCGAGCGCATCTCGGACGCCTGCTGCGCCGCCTCGGCGGCCAGCAGGCAGGCCTGGTCCAGTTCGCCGAGGCCGAGCCGCGCGGTGGCGAGCACCACCCGGCAGAACAGTCTGCTGCGGGCGTAGGCCGGGGCGCGCAGCTGGAGCGAGCGCTCCGCGTGCTGCGCGGCGGCCCGGTACTGCTGGAGGTCCCGGTGGCAGTGGCCGAACTCGTCCGCCAGCTGGGCCTCGTCGAAGTACCGGGCCCAGTGCGGCATCTCGTCGCCGGGGCGCGCGGACTCCAGGGCGCGCTCCGCGCGGGCCAGCGAGGCGACGCACGCCCGTGCCTCACCGAGCACCCCGTGCCCGCGCGCCTCCACCGAGTGCAGCAGCGCCTGGGCGACGGGGGGCGCGGCGGAGCCGATGCCCTGCTGGGCGACGCGCGCCAGCTGGACTCCCTCCCTGCCGTGGCCGAGGTAGACCGCCTGACGGCTCATGGTGATCAGGACGTAGGCGCCGTAGCCCCGGTCTCCGGCGGCCTGGGCGAGCCGCAGGGCCTGGACGAAGTAGCGCTGGGCCAGACCGTGCGCGGCGATGTCGTACGAGGTCCAGCCCGCCAGCCGGGTCAGGTCCGCGGCCGCCGAGAACAGCCGCCTCCCGGTGGCCTCGCCGTAGCTCCCCCGGAGCATCGGCTCGGCCTCGTGCTCCAGATACCGCACCAGGGCCTGCCGGGCGTGTCCGCCGCCGTAGGCGTTGTCGAGGGTGCGGAAGAGCTCACCGACCGAGCGGAGTGCGGCGACGTCCCCGCTGCCCACCCGCTGCCCCGGCCCGCGGTCGGTGGAGCGCTGCCTCGGCACGACGGGCGGTGCCGGCGGCACGGGTGGGCGCACGGGTCCGGGGCCGGTCGTACCGGCGCCCCCGCGGCCTCGCTGTCCCCCCAGCGCCGAGGAGCGGTGCGGGCCGGAGCCCGGCCCGCCCGTGCCCATCGGTCCGGGGGCCCCGCCGGGTCCGGCCGCCCCTGTCGCGCCGGGCGCCCCGGCTCCTCCGAGCCCTCCGGCCCCCGCGGTTCTGCGGGGCGCGCCCGGCGGGGCGGTGGACTGCGCCGCCGCGGCCCGGGGTGCCGTGTCGCCGTTGCCCGCCCACTCGTCGGCCCGTCCGATCAGCCAGTCCCGGCTGGGGACGACCAGTCCGGCCGGGGTGAAAGCGATCTTGCGCAGCTCCGCGTGGCTGCCGGAGTCCTTGCGCCACAGGCCGCTGACGATGTCGACCGCCTCGGCCGGGGTGGCCGCGAACTCCAGCCCCGCGTAGACGGGCGCGCAGGCGTCGAGGCCCAGGTCCTGCGCGGAGAGCCGGCGTCCCAGTCGCCGGGTGAAGACCTCGGCGATCAGCGCGGGCGTGGTTCCCCGGGGCTGCTGTCCCCGCAGCCAACGGGTCACCGAGGTCTTGTCGTACCGCAGATCGAGGCCGTGTTCGAGTCCGAGTTGATCGACCCGGCGGGCCAGGCCGGCATGGGAGAAACCGGCTTCCGCGATGAGTGAGGCGAGTCGGCGGTTGGGGGTGCGCTGCGGGGGTCGTTCCGACATCAGCTGTACGGTCTCCTGCCTTCGGGGCCGGGCGGGCAGCCCTAATGGAACGGCGCGAATTTAGCGGCCTCCTGGGCGGTCACAGCCACCTTTGCTCCACTTTCATCCGATCGTGTGAGGATTGCGGGCAGTGCTGACGGGAATGACCTGCCGGGTCACCCGTTCGGGAGCGGTCGTACAGTGGCCCGGGGCGCGATCAGTGCAGGGCGACGTGGCTCCGGGGACATCCCTCCGGGCTCCCGGCACCACGAGTAGGAAGGGCATCCCCGTGAGTGAGCTGCGGTTCGTCCGTCTGGGGTTCGGCGAGGAAGCGGTCGAGTACCAAGAGGCCTGGCAGAAGCAGCGCGAGGTGCACGCGGCCCGGTTCGAGGACACCGTCCCGGACACCTGCCTGCTCCTGGAGCACCCGCCGGTCTACACGGCGGGACGCCGCACGGCGGACAGCGAGCGCCCGCTGGACGGCACTCCGGTCATCGACGTGGACCGCGGCGGCAAGATCACCTGGCACGGCCCGGGGCAGCTCGTGGGCTACCCCATCCAGAAGCTGCCGCGCCCGGTCGACGTCGTCGCGCATGTCCGCCGGCTGGAGGACGCGCTGATCCGTACGGCGGCCGAGTTCGGCCTGGAGACCTCCCGGGTCGAGGGCCGCAGCGGTGTCTGGGTGCTGGGCGACCCGGTCGAGGAGCGCCGCTCGTCCGGCGGGCTCTCGCTCGACTTCGACCCGAGGCTCCAGGACGACGAGTTCGACCCCCGGCTGAACGGCCCCGAGTACGCCCCGTCCAACGCGGGCCAGCGCCGTGAGGACCGCAAGCTCGCCGCGATCGGGATCCGGGTCGCCAAGGGCGTGACCATGCACGGTTTCGCCCTGAATGTGAACCCGGACAACACCTGGTTCGACCGGATCGTGCCCTGTGGCATCCGGGACGCCGGGGTCACCTCGCTCAGCAGCGAGCTGGGCCGCGAGATCACCATCGCGGACGTCCTCCCGGTCGCCGAGAAGCACCTGCGGGACGTCCTGGAGAACGCGGATCTCGCGCCCAGGGTGATCGAGCCCCCGCGGGCCGCGGCTTCCGCTTAGGGCCGTTCGGGGAATAGGCCCCGATGGCCACAGGTTGGCCAGGCGTAAGACCGTTTGAACTACGGGCGTACCCTGGTGTTCGCCGAAGAATCGAATGCAGTGAGAGCAAAGGGGAGTGCCGGAGTGTCCGCTGTCGCACCCGACGGGCGCAAGATGCTGCGCCTGGAGGTCCGGAACAGCCAGACCCCCATCGAGCGCAAGCCCGAGTGGATCAAGACCCGGGCGAAGATGGGCCCCGAGTACAACCAGTTGCAGAAGCTCGTCAAGAGCGAGGGGCTGCACACGGTCTGCCAGGAGGCGGGCTGTCCCAACATCTTCGAATGCTGGGAGGACCGCGAAGCCACCTTCCTCATCGGTGGCGACCAGTGCACCCGGCGCTGTGACTTCTGCCAGATCGATACGGGCAAGCCGCAGGCGCTGGACCTGGACGAGCCCCGCCGTGTCGGCGAGTCGGTCGTCACGATGGACCTGAACTACGCCACCATCACCGGCGTCGCCCGCGACGACCTGGAGGACGGCGGCGCCTGGCTGTACGCCGAGACCGTGCGCCAGATCCACGCGCTGACGGCGGAGCGGGAGGCCGGTGCGACCAAGGTCGAACTGCTGATCCCCGACTTCAACGCGGAGCCCGAGCAGCTCGCCGAGGTCTTCTCCTCGCGCCCCGAGGTGCTCGCGCACAACGTGGAGACGGTGCCGCGGATCTTCAAGCGGATCCGCCCCGGCTTCCGCTACGAGCGTTCCCTGGAAGTCATCACGCGGGCCCGCGAGGCCGGCCTGGTGACCAAGTCCAACCTGATCCTCGGCATGGGCGAGACCCGCGAGGAGGTCAGCGAGGCGCTCCAGGACCTGTACGACGCGGGCTGCGAGCTGATCACGATCACGCAGTACCTGCGGCCGTCCGTGCGGCACCACCCGGTCGAGCGCTGGGTGAAGCCGCACGAGTTCGTGGAGCTGAAGGACGAGGCCGACGCGATCGGCTACTCCGGTGTGATGTCGGGGCCGCTGGTGCGTTCCTCGTACCGTGCCGGGCGCCTCTTCCAGCAGGCGATGGAGGCCCGCGGCGCCGCCGCGGTCCCCGCGGCCGCCGCCCCCAGTGTGTGAATCTGCGCACAAGTGACTACCGGTCGGTAATGACCCGTTCGGCGCGGCCCGTACGCTCCCCCGCAGGTGGGGGGACGCGTATGGGCCGCTTCGACGTGCGCGCCGCCGGAATCAAGGTTTCATTGGTGTTTGACCGACCGGTCACGCACTGGTAACACCGAGCAGTGACCCTAGGTACACCCGCGGCACCGGCTCCCGCAGCCGCTGTCGATGCCGTCACCGCTCGCCGTACACCGCTCCGCCCCCATTCCGCGCATCCGCTCCGAGGGGAACCACCACGATGCAGGCCGCGCCGGTCCGTACCATCCCGTCCGTCACCCATGCCCTGCGTGCCGTCGAGTCGCTGCTGCTGAGCAGCGGCCAGCGCACGGCCCGCCGCAACGCCTGGACGGCGGTCCTGGAGGACCGCCGCCGGGCCAAGGACCGCGTCGAGGCCCTGCACGTACTGGAGGCCGTGGCCGACCGCCGTTCCCGGGCCACGTAAACTTCTGTACATGGCGAGGAAGGCAAACACTGAAGGCGCGGACAGCGCCGAGAACGCGGGGCGGCTCAAGCAGATCGCCCTGACCTACAAGATGACCAGGCGGACCGACTCCAAGATCGGTCTTGTCGTCGCTGGTGTGGGAATCGTCACCTTCGGTGTCCTTCTCGCCATCGGCTTCGTGGTCGGGCATCCGGTCTATCTGGGCATCCTGGGCTTCGTCCTGGCCCTCCTCGCGATGGCGATCGTCTTCGGGCGGCGTGCCGAGCGGGCGGCCTTCGGGCAGATGGAGGGACAGCCCGGCGCGGCGGCGGCGGTACTGGACCGGGTCGGCCGCGGCTGGACCACGACGCCCGCGGTCGCGATGAACCGCAGCCAGGACGTCGTCCACCGGGCCGTCGGCAAGGCCGGCATCGTGCTGGTGGCCGAGGGCAACCCGAACCGGGTGAAGAGCCTCCTGGCGGCCGAGAAGAAGAAGATGGCCCGCATCGTGATCGACGTACCGGTGCACGACATCATCGTCGGTGACGGCGAGGGCCAGGTGCCGCTGAAGAAGGTGCGCACCAAGATGCTGAAGCTCCCGCGCGTCCTGACCGGCCCGCAGGTGACCGCGGCCAACGACCGGCTGCGGGCGATGGGCGACCTGATGAGCAACATGCCGCTGCCGAAGGGCCCGATGCCCAAGGGCATGCGGATGCCGCGCGGCGGAAAGATGCGCTGACCGCCCCACCCACGCGCGAAAGAGGCGGCCCCGGTACCGATCGGCCTGATCGGTACCGGGGCCGCCTCTTTCGTTCTTTTCCCTGCCCGGTGCCCTGTGCCCCCGTACGGGGATCCGGCTCAGATACGGACCTGAACGGCGCGGGCCAGCCGGTCGTGCAGACCACGCCCGTCGCGGTCCCAGACCAGGGCGGGAATGACGAGAAGGAGCAGCACGCTCCGCAGGATCACGCGGCCACCACCGGCCCGGCCTCCGTTCTCGGAGACGACGCGCAGCCCCAGGATGCGCTTGCCGGGCGTGGAGCCGATGGTTCCGACCGTGAGCACGCTCATCACGAGGAAGATCCCGAGTGCCCAGTTGCCCGCCGCCTGCTGGTCACCGCGAGCGAGCAGCCCGTATGCGATCACCATGCAGAGCGACCAGTCGATGAAGAGTGCTCCGAAGCGGCGGCCGAGCGGGGCCACGGACCCCGGTCCCTTCTCGGGCAGACCGAGCCTCTTGCCCCGGTAGCCGAAGTCGGCACCCATCTCCTCGGCGGCCGCGCGCGGCCCGGAGAGCCACGATCCGATTGCTTGCCTGTTGTCCACCCGTCCACGGTACTGCGCGGGTGTCCGCGCCCGGCCGGGCGGGGCACCGGTACACGTCGCTGAGGCGCCGCTCACACCCGCCCCGGTTAACTTGGGCGAAACAAATGGGTCATGCTTGAGAAATCCCGCCTGCCTATGGTCGGGTCCAGCGTGTGCCACCGCACTGGCCGCACAACGAGCTGCAACCCCGTCCCTCCCGGGCCGGGAGTAGGAGGAGTTGGATGTTCCAGAACGCCGACGAAGTGCAGAAGTACGTCGCGGACAACGACGTCAAGTTCATCGACGTCCGGTTCTGCGACCTGCCCGGGGTGATGCAGCACTTCACGATCCCGGCAGCGACCTTCGACCCGGCCGAGGAACTCGCCTTCGACGGTTCGTCGATCCGCGGCTTCCAGGCCATCCACGAGTCCGACATGGCGCTCCGCGCCGACCTGTCGACGGCTCGGGTGGACCCGTTCCGCCGCGACAAGACGGTCAACATCAACTTCTTCATCCACGACCCGATCACCGGCGAGCAGTACAGCCGTGACCCGCGCAACGTGGCCAAGAAGGCGGAGGCGTACCTCACCTCCACCGGCATCGCGGACACCGCGTACTTCGGTCCCGAGGCCGAGTTCTACGTCTTCGACAACGTCCGCTTCCAGACGTCGGCGAACGAGAGCTTCTACCACATCGATTCCGAGGCGGGCGCCTGGAACACCGGTGCGACCGAGAACAACCGCGGCTACAAGGTCCGCTACAAGGGCGGCTACTTCCCGGTCCCGCCGGTCGACCACTTCGCCGACCTGCGTGCCGAGATCTCCCTGGAGCTGGACAAGAACGGCCTCCAGGTCGAGCGCCAGCACCACGAGGTCGGCACCGCCGGCCAGGCCGAGATCAACTACAAGTTCAACACGCTGCTGGCCGCGGCCGACGACCTGATGCTCTTCAAGTACATCGTGAAGAACGTCGCCTGGCGCAACGGCAAGACCGCGACCTTCATGCCGAAGCCGATCTTCGGCGACAACGGCTCGGGCATGCACGTCCACCAGTCCCTGTGGGCCGGCGGCGACCCGCTGTTCTACGACGAGCAGGGCTACGCGGGCCTGTCGGACATGGCGCGCTACTACATCGGCGGCATCCTCAAGCACGCCCCGTCGCTGCTGGCCTTCACCAACCCGACGGTGAACTCGTACCACCGCCTGGTCCCCGGCTTCGAGGCCCCGGTCAACATGGTGTACTCGCAGCGCAACCGCTCCGCCGCGATGCGCATCCCGATCACGGGCTCGAACCCGAAGGCCAAGCGCGTCGAGTTCCGCGCCCCGGACCCGTCCTCGAACCCGTACCTGGCCTTCGCCGCGCTGCTGATGGCTGGCCTCGACGGTGTGAAGAACAAGATCGAGCCGGCCGAGCCGATCGACAAGGACCTCTACGAGCTGGCTCCCGAGGAGCACGCCAACGTCCAGCAGGTCCCGACCTCGCTCCCGGCCGTGCTGGAAGCGCTGGAGGCCGACAACGAGTACCTCCAGGCCGGCGGTGTCTTCACGCCCGACCTGATCGAGACGTGGATCGACTACAAGCGCACGCACGAGATCGCCCCGATCCAGCTGCGCCCGCACCCGCACGAGTTCGAGCTGTACTTCGACCTCTAAAGCACGTCCCCGTCGGCCGGTGAGGCCGCCGGAGTCATCGCCCGAGGGCCGTCACCCGCTGTTCGGGGGTGACGGCCCTCGGGCGTCGGGGCTCCGCTACTCGTCGTCCGGCACCTGGGCCTTCAGCGGTGCGGTGGCCAGGGGCAGGACGTACTCGTTCGCCATCCGTGCCAGGTGCAGGGGCAGCGGGCGGGCCAGGGGCGGGTAGTCGTCGTGGAAGCGGAGCTGGTGCGCGAGGGTGGCCCATTCGGCGGGCCGGTCGGCCGGGCGGTCGGTCCTTCCGGCGTCGGCCAGGGCCTTCTCCGACAGGCAGCCGAGCACGGTCAGCTCCAGATGGACCGGATTCCACGCGCTCTTGCCGGGAGCCGTACGGCCCGCGGCGGTGGGGACCAGTTTCATCAGGCCCTTGGGCAGCGTCGCCGTGTGCGGTACGTCGGCCGTGCTGGCGAAGACGCGGTTCTCCGGGTCGGACGTGCCCCACACCCCCTTCGCGAAGCCCGCCCGGCCCACGCCGTCATGTGCGTACCACTCGGGGACCTCCTCACGGCCGTTGGCGTCCCGGGCGAGGACGACCCGCAGGTCGGGGCCGTACACCGCGAGCCGTTGGGCGTCGGACGCGCCGAAGCCCAGCATGTCCCGGGCCAGAGCTCCGTTACGGAGACGGGGCCAGCACTGACGCAGGTTTCCGCTGCTCGCCATCAGCAGGGTGGGGCGGTCGCGGAGCTGGTAGAGCAGTGCCCGGATCTGCCGTTCGGCCTCCTGCTGCCCGTCGCCGGTGACCGTTCCGCCCCGGGCGGGGGCGGGCGCGGTGACCGCGGCGTCCCGGGACAGGGCGAGAAGAAGGTCCGGGTAGGGCACCCAGGCCGCGCGTTCGGAGTCCCAGCCATGGATGCCGCCGGGGCCCTCGTCGGGGCGGACCCGTACGGCGACGAGACGGCGCGCGGGGCAGCGCGTGGGGCCCTTCCTCGTGTAGCGCACCAGCCACAGGGCGGCGTACTGCACGTCCTGCGGGATGCCCGGCCCCACCCGGTGCGCGGGAGGTGCGGTCGCCCCGAGCTGGCGGAAGGCGTCGAGCCACGCCGAGCGCGCCCGGTGCGGGAGTGTGTCTTCGGCGTCCCCGGGAAGACCGATGAACTGGCTGAGCCGCCCGCGGCCCGCGAAGCCGAGACGCAGCGCGTGCTTCGGATCGGAGTCGAGGGCCCGGAAGTGGTCCTTTCCCCCGAGCTCGATGATCGCCATCCCCCGTACGTCCCTCGGCCGTTCGACGCGGTCGGCGATGAGTGCGCCGCGGTCGGCGATGGCCTCCGCGAGGCGGACGGCACGCTGTCGTCCGCGGTCGCCCGGGAGGTCCAGCGGTGCGGCCAGTGCTCCGGCGTGGCCGGTCCGGACCCGGATGTCGAGACCGTCGGCCTGCCAGTGCCAGGTCTCCTCCGTCCGGTCGCCGGCCGCCCGGCCGTCGGCCGCCCGGCCGTCGGCCGCCCGGCCGTCGGCCGCCCGGTCGCTGTCCTTGCGGTCGCTGTCCTTGCGGCCGGGCGGCAGTCCGATCAGCTCCGGGAGCGCGGCGATCAGTTCCGCCCGGGTCTCGGGCGACTGCCAGAGGATGTCGATCTCCAGCGGGCTGCCGTCCAGGGCACTCGCCAGCGCCTCGCGGCGCGCCGCCGCCCGGCGCGCGTCGCGTGAGGCGGCATCGCCCGCGGGGCCGGACCGGGGCAGGAGCACGGGAGTGTTGTGCCGGGTGACCCTGGTCAGGTCCGGGACGCGCCGGAGCATGGGCCGTAGTCCTTCCTCGGCCCAGGCGTCCAGCTCCGCGCGCTCCTTGGGCATCAGTCCGGGGCCGACGCTGTGGGGGCCGAGGGCCGGCCGGTAGACGATTCCCGCGGCGATGTCCTGGCGTCCGTTGATCCACTTCTCCGGCTCGGTGAGCAGATCCCCCGGTTCCGGATAGCTGTGCACGATGTCCAGGTCGGGCAGGACCAGGGCGGGGCTCCGGCTGCGCCACGCCAGGCGCCCGCGGCCGCGGTCGAAGGCGAACGAGTTCTCGATCAGCCGCTCCCGCCGGTCGGGCAGGTCCGGCCAGGGCAGTGGCGCGTCCAGCAGCACGGTGACCCCCCGCAGGTCTTGGGACCGGGCCTCCGGCCGGGTGGCCCACCGGCGGACGCTGGTCGAGACATGGACCCGGAACCGGCCGGCGAACGGCACGGTCTGGACGCTGACACCGACCAGGGCGGAGTAGTACCAGGTCCGTTTGCGGTGCTCGTACCGCTGCGGCGGCCAGGAGACCAGCTCCGCACCGTTCTCGCGGCTCACCACGCGGAAGCGGAGTTCGGCGCCTCCGGTACGGAACGGGCGGGCGGCCAGCCGAAAGGCGATCCACTCCGGGAGCAGGCTGTACAGCCGCTGGGCGGGTTCGGCCGTGCCGCCCGCCGAGACCGTCGTCTCGGTGAGGTCGACGGGTACGGACTGCCATGGGGGCAGGTCCTCCAGGACCGCGTCGAGGCCCTGGAACAGTTCGTCCTCCCTGCTCGTGGCGTCGGCCGTCCCGTCCTCGTCCTCCGGTGCCGGTGTCCGTGACAGACCGGCCGCCCAGGTGCTGATCAGTGGGGCGATCACCTCCCTCGGAACGGGCTCACGCCCGTACAGCCAGGGGAGCCGGGGGTCCGCACCCGCGTTGCGCGCGGTGGCGACGACCCCGGGGGCCATGGCCCGCAGCAGGGAGTTGAGCCGGCGGAACGGCAGCTGCACGGGGTCGTCCCCGCAGCGGCGCGTGCGGGCGTACAGGGACGTGAGCTCCGCCCGCAGTTCCTCGCTGAACGGCATCACGTACGGGGATTCGGTCCACGGCCCGTACGCGGGGTCGGGTTCGTAGGCTGCCGTCCTGATCACGTGGTACACGGGGTGCTCCCTGATTCGTCGGCGACGGGGCCGGGCTCTTCCGGTTCACCGGTGGGCGGGGCCGGGTGCAGACAGCGGTTCAGCATCAGCCACAGCGGCCCGTACAGGGCCTCGGTGATGAACCGGTCGTGCTCCGACTTCTCGCCGGTACCGGCGAAGTAGGGCCGCAGTACGTCCAGCACACTGTGCAGAAGGCTGGATTCCGGTGTGTCCGGCCCTGGTGGCGTGGCGGACGCGCACGGTGCGAAGGCGGCGTCGACGAAGACCACGCGGGCAGGCACGCCACCCCGCACGAGCCGTCCGATGACCTGCCACATCAGAACGAGCAGGTCCCAGGTGACCTGTTCGCGGTCGTCCCCGAGCCGGCTCCAGGCCATGCTGCGCTGGAGCACCTGGTACCAGCGCGAGCGCGCCCGCCGCCGGACCTCTTCGGCGCCCTCCTCCACATGCGCGCCACCGCGGACCCAGGAGGCGAAATCGCCGCTGTCCCCCGCCCGGACGATCCAGTCGTTGATGGCGTGGACGGCGAGCCCGAGATCGTCGGGGTGCGGATTCGGACGGGCGAGGAAGTAGACCGTACCGATGGCCGCCACGGCTTCGTCGTTGAGGATGTTGTGCCCCCGCTCGACCGCGAGGAGCGGGGCCACGAGGATGTCGGCCCGGCAGTCCTTCAGCTGCTCCACATCGCCCCGGCGCAGCACCCGGGCGTGGTGGTCGCCGTCCCCCTCGCTGTCGTCGTCGATGTCCTCGTCGTCCGAGACCAGCCGCAGGACCTTGTTCTTCCAGCGGGAGTTGAGGGTGTGCAGGGTGTCCGCCACCACCCGCGCCTCTTCGTAACTGCCCACCAGGAGCAGGATGTGGTCACGTCCCTCCGGGAGCGACAGCAGCTCCATCTCCAGGGGGCCGCCGTCCTCCTCGTCCTCGTCGACGCTCGCTCCCAGCCGTGTCGCGATGCGGCGCAGCATCTCCGGCCGGTCCTCCTGGGCGGTTCCCGAGATCCGCAGGGCGGCCCCGTCCTCGGTGATGAACTCGAACCGCATCTCGCTCCTCCCGGCGATGCGACGGGTCACCTCCGGCGGTGGCTCGATGACCACTCCCACGTCGACCGGGATGTGGTAGCGGCTGGACCGGCCGGCCCAGCTGCTGCCGGACATGAGAAGGACATGGGCACCCGGCCTGCCGTCCACGGCCGCCAGATCGGGCATCGCCCGGAGCAGTTCGCGGCCGACGCCGCTGCACCGGAAGAACTTCAGCTCCCCGCTGCGGACTCCCCCTTCGTCCCGTCCTCTGACGTGGAACTGGAAACCGAGGACATTTCCCATCGGCGCCTCGGGGACCATCGGTCCGTAGTCGGCCGGGCGGCGGTACATGGAGTTGTAGTCCAGTCTGAGCGCCGCCTCGACCCGGGGCCACATGGCGTTGATCAGCGCGAGTTTCGGTTCGAGGGCGCACAGCAGAAGGGTGAACTCGAAATGCCGGGCGAACTCCGATTTCCAGCTTTCCGGGCTCTGCGGCGGCCGGGGCTCCTTCCTCCGGCGCGGCCCCTCCTCCCACTTCCTCAGCGCGGCCCTCCAGACGGCCAGCTCCTTCTCGTACCGGGCGTTCCGCGCGGCCATGAACGGTTCGTCCAGCTGGAAGACCCTCTCCATCACCGTCACGAGGCGCCGCCTCGTATGGTCGGGATTGCTGGTGTGCAGCACTTCGTTCAGCAGACCGGTGAGTTCGGCGAAGTCCTCCGAGGTCAAGCGGAAGCGGTCCCCGAACGGGTTGTCCCGGAAGGCGTCCAGCCGGGTGCCCAGTGCCTCCCTGGCGGCGGTGTCCGAACCGGCCGGCCCGCTCCGGCCGTCGTCCTCCGGGAGCGGATAGCGCTCGTCGAGCAGTCCGAGCTGAAGGGTCCAGGCGCTGAAGTAGCCGGTCCTGACCCAGGTACGCAGTTCGTGGCTGCCCACCAGCATGGCGTAGAGGCGGTCGGTCGCCGCCCCCGCCGTGTTGAGCGCCGCCGAGAAGTTCTCCACTTCCCGGTCGGAGAGCTGGGTCCTGCCGCCGACGGAGAACTCACGCGTCTTGTGCCCGCTCAGCTTGTCGATGAAGCCGTCCTTGTCACCGCCCGCGAGCAGGACGGCCGGGGCGAACGACTGGTCCCACTGCATCTGGACCCGGTCCGCCTCGTCCACGATCACAAGGTCGCTGCGCCGGCAGGCCAGCTCCAGATAGCGGATGCGTTCGCCGTTCTGCGGACGCGGCGGGCGGGCGTCGATGAGACCGGCCTGTGTGGTCACCCAGATGTCGGCGTCCACGAGTTCGCGGGCCGCGTGATGGCGGGGGCAGACCGACCAGTACGGGCAGCTGACCGTCTGCTTCTGCCAACGCACCGCCCCCTGTCCGTCCGTGGGTCCGGGGCGGCGGGAGGTGGGCTGGAGGCGGTTGCAGGGCGCTTCCCCGAAGCCGAGCGGCCCCTCGCCCGGTGTGCCGCGGCGCAGGACGTTCAACGCGCAGGAGGTGCCGAGGTAGTCGAAGGAGGAGTCGTCGTGGGCGAGCAGCCGGTGCTCGCCCCGCCCGGCCAGTCGCCGGTGCAGCCGCTGGGCATGCCGCTCCCTGCCCGACGCCCCGAGAACGGGAGCGGCCGCGCCGTCGGTGTGGACGTTGTAGAGCTTGACGAGCTTGAGCACTTCGGTGACATCGCCGACCACGACGGTGACGCGCCCGGGGACGGGCAGGGTGGCCAGGTGGACGGCGATGATGTCGCGCAGGGTGCTCTTGCCCGCCCCGACGATGCCCAGAAGGTGCTGGATCCGGTCGACGGTGAAGGTGGTGGACGGTCCGAAGCCGTCGCCCTGTCTGGTCGAGAGGCCGAAGGCCCGCAGCCTGCCGGCCCAGTCCTGCCCGGACTGCCGGGCGTCCATCCGGGCCGCGGTCCGTTCCAGCTCGGCGAGGCTGAAGGTCAGCGGTTCGCCCCCGCCCGGCGGCAGCCTGTCCACGTCGTGTGCGACGAGGGGTGTGCCGGGTACGGACGGCAGGTCGACCAGCGCCATGTTGCGGCCGACCGGAAACGCGTGCCGGCCGGGCCCCGCCCGCCGGAGCCGTTTGCCCGTCAGCGGCGGTGCGAGCCTCAGCAGTTCGTCGTAGACCTGCCCGCGCCCGTGCGCGACGGACGTCCCGCACGCTTCGGCGGGCAGGTCGGGGTCGGGTACGTCGAAGACGCGCAGCGGACGGGGGAACCGCTGGTACCGCTCCAGCGCCTCGCGCCAGGCCCGGCGCCGGCGCAGGGTCCACAGGGAATAGCGTGCGACGTGGAGCGTCCTCTCGGCGTCCGCCGGCATCGGGGCACCCCACGCGGTGGCGAACGGGTACCCGCTGAACAGCACCCACGCGTGCGCCGCGGGGCTGTCGGGCATCAGCCTTCGCTGTAGGTGCAGGCCGAGCTCGACCTGACACAGGGCTTCCAGCGCCGGGCTGCGCACGGTCGGCCCGGCATACGCCTTGAGCTCCTCGACGACCTCGCCGAGCGGCTGGTTCAGGCTACGCATGGTCCCTCTCCGTTTCCTTCGCGGTGCGGCAGGCCCGTACGTCGCGGACCAGGTCCTCCGGGGCCGTGAGCACCGGCCGCCCGCGAGGACCGGTGTGCACCGCCTTCTCGAAAGCCGCCCGGTAGACGGGGTCGTCCGCCCGCCTCCGGGGCACCACGACGAACGTCACCGGGGACGGGCCGTCGGCGGATTCGTCGACCCGGGCGGCGAGCAGGGCGGGCTGCTGCCGGTCGTAGACGCGCATCAGCCGGTCCGGGACGTCCGCCCGGCGGATCCGGTAGGAGCCGAGGCCGGACGGGCTGAACTCGTGGACGGCCTTCGCGCGGGTGAGTTCGGCCAGTGCCGCCCGCTCGGTCGGGCCGGTCAGGGCGAGGAAGACCCGCAGGCTCCGCCGCAGCAGGAGGGCGTGGCCGGGATCGCGGACGAGCCGGAGGGGAATCCCCGGCGGGCAGTCCTCCTTCTCGCACCAGGCACCCGGCCGGCCCGCCCGCTCGTCGCCGTTCCGCGCGGGAAGTCCGCAGGTCCCGCACAGGAAGAGCGTCCGCCCGCACCGCAGGGACTCCGGTACAGGTCCGTACAGGCCCTTGACCCGGTCCCAGACCGCCTTGTTCCAGCGTCCGCGCCCGTGCTGCATCCGGTCCGTCTGGCTGACCAGGGGCCGGTCCATCAGGAAACTCCGGCAGCGGCGGTACTCCACGGCCGAGCCGCAGCGCGCCTCCAGCCCCGCCATGAGGCTGATCGCCTCCTGCTCGATCCGCCCCCGCGGACCGGCGGAGGCCAGCTCCAGGCAGGTCCTGGTGGGCATCGCCCCGACCGGGTGGACGAGCGTGGCGTCCGGGGAGACCTGATCCGGCGGGACCCGGAACAACGGGTCGCCCGCGGTGGTCCGCCGGCACCAGGAGAGCAGCTCCGGAACGCTCCTGGGCGGTGTGCGCCCCTGACCGAGGCAGTGCAGCACCATGCGGTCGAGCGCGAGCTGGGCGTCACGCGGATAGGGCAGCGAGAAGGACCGCAGCCGCTCCTGGCCGGAGGTCTCGGCCACCACACGTGCCAGCTCGGCGAAGAGTTCCTCCCCCTGGTGGCTTCCGGCCGGCGGGCCCGTCCGCGGCGCCGGTACCCGGGGCCTCACGCCGCCACGCCTTCCCCGGCGCCCGAAGGGCACCAGCGCGCCACCTCGCACCGGGCGCACTGGGGGCCGGGCCGGGCGGTGTGCGTGTCGTCCCGGTGCCAGTCGGCCGCCAGACCGCTCAGCACCCCCTCGGCGGCCGCCCGGACGGCGCGGTCGAAGGGGTCGATGATCTCCAGGTCCGCTCCGCCGGGGCGGAGTACCTCGATCTCGATCCGCGAGCGCGACGGCGAACCGCCCATGGTGCCGTCGGCGACGAGCGGAACGGCGAGCGCCAGCTGCGGGTAGTCGTCGAGAAGCCCGCCGGACTTCCGGCGCTCACCGGCCGACGTCTTGGTCTCGCGCCACACCCAGGAGTCACCGTCCCGGTAGAGCAGATCGGGTGCGGCGATCACGACGGCGTTGCCCGTCGCGTCGTACCGCACCACCCGCGGCTCGGCGCGCAGGTCGCTCCTGTCCCGCACGCACAGCAGGGGGCAGACCGCCGCGTGCCGGCGGAGCAGGAGCACCCCCAGTTCGCGTTCCTCGTCCGGCAGCGTGAAGCCTTCGGGAACCCAGTGCGCGGGCACATTCACGGTGCACGGCCGGAGGGAGCCGTGGCCGTGGCGCTCCGCGAGGTAGGCGTGCACGGCGCGGCCGCGCTCGGCGGCGGGGCCCCGCTCCACCGCGTCCAGGGTGGGCAGGTTCAGCCTGCGCAGATGATCGCGGGCCAGGCACGCCCGGTAGTTGCGCCCGTTGGTGACCGACCAGGTGCGGCGTGGCCTCCCCGGCGTGCCGACCCCCAGCAGACCCGGCGCCTTGCGCAGGGCGGGGCAGACGGCGAGGTACGCGCAGCCTCCGCACGCGGAGCCGGGCCGGTACTCGTGGTTGTCCAGCAGCCGGGCCAGGGCGGTGGCGCCGTGGGTCCGGTACCGCTCGACGGCTTCCGCCCGGGTGCCGTCGAACAGCGTGCGCACCGCGCCGTCGAGGAGCGCGAACTCCACGACGCGTACGTGCTCGGGCGGTGGGCCCGGGGTGCCCTCGGCCAGCACCAGCGCGGCCGCGGCGGCATGTGCCTCGTCCGGTGCCGTATCGCTCAACCGGTTGACCGGAAGGCGCAGTTCGCGCCGGGTCCCGTCCGCCGACCGCAGGCAGCGGCCCCAGGCGGTGATGCGGTACTGGCGTGCGCCCCGGCCGTCCGGGACGGACAACTGGTGCCGGTAGGCCCAGGGTTCCGGGGCCTCGGCGAGGGGATCGTCCGGATCCGGCGGGAACGCGGCCCGGTACATGGACACGGCGTGCGCGGTCCACTGCCGCAGACCGTCGTGGACGGTGGCCGTCCGGCGTCCGGCGCCGGGGTCCTCCGCGCTGTCCGGGGCCGCGCCCCGTACCGCTCCGTCGTCCGCCGCACCGCGGTCGAGCGCGGCCATCATGGGGCCGAGGGCGAACTGTTCCAACAGTTCCCGGCCCCGCGGGGAGGGGCGCTGGGGGCGATAGCCTCGTGCCTTCAGCGCGTCGGCGGCCGGGCAGCGGTATGCGTTGCTCTTGAACATGCCCAGGGACACGTTGATGACATCGGACTTCCGGTACAACCCGTCGGGGGGTGTCCAGGATTCCGCCATGGTGACTCCCTTTCTCAGTCGATTCCGGCCGCACACAGGGTGCGGCAGAATTCGGAGGTAGCTCGATGACGACGGTGAAGAACATGGTTCTGGGGCGCTATGAGTTGATGGACATGGTGGGCAGCGGGGGCCAGGGGGAGCTCTTCGCGGGCTGGGATCTCGGAACGGACCGGAAAGTCGCCATCAAGCTGCAGAAACCGCGCGAGTTCGAATCGACACGGCACTACGGCGAGATCGCCCAGGAACTCGCCGTCGAGGGCGGTCGCACGAAACACCTCGCGGGAATCGAGGGAATCCCCGGATTCCTCGCGAGCGGCCATTATCAGAACCGGTACTGCATCGTCCTGGAATTCGTGGACGGGGCGGCCCTGTACGACACGATGATCTCCGCCAGGCCGTTGAAGGTGTCCACGGCGGCCGCGGTCATCGGCCAGCTGTGCGAAATCCTGCATCAGGTGCACACGCGTCGGCTCGTCCACCGTGATGTGAAGCCGGAGAACATCATCCTGGAGCCGGACGGCCGGGTGCGGCTGATCGACATGGGACTGGCCATCGAGATCGGCGAACCCACCGAGCGGGGCTGCGGAACGGTCGGTTACGCGCCCCCCGAGCAGTTCGACGAGAATCCCGACGGCGTGACCCCGCGAGCGGATGTCTTCGCCCTCGGCTGCCTGCTGCTGGAGATGACGGTCATGCGGTTGCCCTATGCCGGTATGGCGGAACGGCCCGAGCCCGATTGCCCGGTCCTGCCGCCCGACCGTCTGCGGCTGGTGCCGGAGCAGATCCGGTCCCTCGCGCTGCGGATGGTGGACCGCGAGCCCGCGAACCGTCCGGCGGACGTGCTGGAGGTCTTCCGCCTCCTCCGCCCGCTCCTCCTCCCGCCCGGCTCGAAGCCCCCGGGCAAGCCGCTGGACCCCGATCCGACCGAGTTCTACCGGACCGGACGTTCGGCGCTGTGGCCGCTCGGCGACCCGGTCCGGTGACGGCCACCCGAGCTGCCCCGGCCGCCCGCATCACCCCCGTCACCCCGGTCACCCGCGTCACCCCAGATTCCTCAGCTGGTCCTGTACGTCGCGCAGCCCCTCGCCACCCATCGACTCCAGCAGCTCGACGACGCGCTCCAACGCCTCCACGGCCTCGGGCACCCGTCCCGCCGCCGTCAGCACATCGGCGTAACGGCGCAGCGTGCGGGCCTCGTTGGGCCAGTAGCCCAGGTCGCGGTAGATGCCGATGGACCGCTGGTACACGAGCAGTGCCTCGTCGCGCTCGGACCGGGACAGATGGATCTTTCCGAGCGTGACCAGCACATTGGCCGTTCCGTTCAGGTCGGTGGTCGTCTCGAAGATCCGCAGGGCGTCACCGCAGTCGCGCAGCGCGGCGTCGTACTCGCCGTGGTCGTGACGCAGGGTGCCGAGCCCGTTCAGCGCCGCCGCCTCACCCACGGGGTCGCGCAGGTCCCGGAACATGTCCAGCGCCTTTCGGTAGTCCTCCCGCGCGGCCGCCGCCTCGCCCCGGCGGCGCAGGGCGATGGCCCGCATGTGCAGGGACCGGGCGAGGCTCAGGCGTCCGGCGTCGCCGGCTTCCAGCCCACTGAGCCGGATGGCCTGGCCCAGGTGCGACACGACCTGCCGGTCCGAGCCCATCCTCATCTCGCTGCCGGCCAGCATCCGGTGGACCATGGCCCGGTCACCGGGCGAGGCGTCCTCCCGGGACGCCGCCACGGCGGGCACGAGATTGCGGTACGCGGCCGCGTGGTGGTTGCGCCGCCACTGGTAGGTGACCAGAGCCATGGGAAGGAGCCAGATGTAGCGGTTCAGCCCCTTCTGAACGGCCAGCTCGATGCCCCGCACGACCGCCTCGTACTCGTCGTCCAGACAGGACATCGCCTCTTCCTCGTCACGGGGATCGACGATCCCCCTCATGGCGTCGGACAGTTCGATGGGCAGCGTCCTGCCCGAGTCGAGCACCTGGTCGCAGACCCCCGCGTACTGAAGCTGGTACTCCAGCACCCGGCGCACCGTCGCTTCCTCCAGTCGCCCGCGCGGCCCGCCGGCGGCCGAGGGGTCCAACTCGTGCCGGGCGTAGGCCCGCACCAGGTCGTGCAGGCGGTAGCGGTCGGACGACAGCTGTACGAGGTTGGCCCCGACCAGCTCCTCGATGGCCCGGTCCACATCGCCGCCCGCGCCCACGCTCCCGAGGTCGACCGCGGCGGACCAGCTGATGCCCGGCCCCGGATGGACGGCGAGCTGCCAGAGGAGGCATTGCGCCTCCGGCGACAGGGCCCGCGCCGAACAGTCCAGGGCCAGCCTCACGGAGAGGTCGTGGCCGGACCGGTGGAGTGCGTCCAGCTTCCGCCGCTCTTCCCGGAGTTCCGTGACGAGCGCGCGGATCCCGTCCGAGGTACGCCCCTCGATGCGCTTGGAGACCACCGTGAGCGCCAGGGGCAGACGCCCGCAGAGTTCCACGAGTTCACTGATCAGATGCCCGGCCCTGAGCCGGCTCCGCGGGGGGATCACCTCGTTCAGAATGTTTTCCGCGGTCTCGCTGTCCAGCGGTTCGATCGGCCTCATGTACACCTCCTTCCGGGCCCGCAGACCCGCCAGGCTGTCCCGGCTGGTGACGATCACGGCGCAGGCGCCCCCGCCGGGAAGGAGGGGGAGGACCTGTTCCGCGTCGGCCGCGTCGTCCAGGACGATGAGCACGGACCGGGTGGCCAGCGCCGTGCGGTAGGCCGCACTCTTCGGTTCGAGTCCGGTCGCTTCCGTACGCACCCTCAGGGCCTCCAGGAACTGGTCCAGAACCTGTTCCGGGTCGGCCGGGGCCGTCCTGCTGTCGGCGACGCCGTGCAGTTCGGCGAAGAGCGTGCCGTCCGGGTAGTCCCGTTGGACGAGTTCGCCCAGGCGGAGCGCGAAGGCGGTCTTCCCCACCCCCGGCATGCCGGTCAGCGCGATCAGCGCGCTGCTGACCTGCTCCCGTCGCGCGCCGAGGAACTCCCGCAGCGGGGTGAGATGTCCGTCCCGGCCGAGCACCGGCCGGCCGGACGCGGGCAGCTGGGCGGGAACGGGGCGCAGGGGTCCGGCCCGACGCGATCGCCGGCCGGACGAGCTCCCGCGCAGCTCCCTGATCGTCTCGATCAGCTCCGGATCCCTCGGCTCCCCGTGCCGCTCCCGGCGCTGATTGAGCAGCTTCGTCAGGGCTGCCCGCGAGAGCGTCGGGCGCTGCCCGATCAGGTGGTACCGGAAGATCCGCTCGTTCTGCGGAAAGCGCCGGAACAGGGTGGCGGCCTCTTTCCGGAGCCAGGCGTGCAGACCGGCGTCGTGTGCGGCGTCCAGGCGCATGATCGCCGCCACCAGCCATTCCATCCGCAGTTCGGAGCGCCGTGCCTCGAACGTGGCCGGGAGCCCCAGAAGCGCCTCCCCGTGCGGCCACGCGGCCATGACCGGGTCCAGCGCGTCGAAGCACTGTTGCCCGCGCAGCGTGGCCGCGCGCAGAACCCCGTCACGGAAGCGGAAGAGATCCAGGCTGTCACGGGGCAGAACAATCGAACATTCGCGCAGCCTCATACGTGGCACACCGGGAACCACATCCCGGAGAAGCTTCAGCCACTGGCTGACGGCGTTGTCACTGACGGTCCTGTCCGACCGGAGGACATGTTTGACCTCTTCGACCGTGGCCCGGCATCCGTCCGCGGTGGCCAGGAGAGCGAACAGGGCGGACACCTTGTCCGCGCCCCGCACAACGCGCTCACCAGCGACAAGGACTTCGACCTCCCCGAGCACACGTGCGCGTACCTCCCTTTCCTCGTGCTTCCCCTCGTGCGTCCCGGCCGCACCGTCCGCCGTCCCGAGCAGCATGTTCTGCCCCCTCAGCACCCCGACTCCTCACGCACCCGTCCCCTGCGCCCCTTCCGCATCGCCCTCAGATTCACCTCAGAACACGCCGCCCCTCCGTCCGAGGAACCCGGGCACGATGCCGTCATCACTCGGCGCGCCGCTCGGCCGAGCGGCCCGAACCGAAGCGCTTCCGCCAACTTCCCTACGCGGTCGCCGCCGTGAACCGGGTGATCACGACACGACTCCACCAGCCGAGGAGAGACCGATGACCAACCGCCGCCGCCCCCGCCGCGGAACCCGCGCCCTGCGTTCCTCGTCGATCCCGTCGACCAGGCGGCTGATCGACAAGGCCAAGCCGCAGAGCCCGGAGGCTCCGCCGGCCGCCGCCCCCACCACCCCGGAGTCCGAGCAGGCGTAACCGCTCACCCTTCCGCCTGCCGACGCATCAGGGTGCCCGCCGATGTGCGGGCACCCGCACCTTCCGCGCCAATCTGCCCACCGGGTCGGCGGGATCCCCTGTGGTCCTCCCATCCACCCGCACACCGCAGCGCGTCACTTCAGCACTCCACGCCAACAAATCTGTGACGCGTGGGACTGGTGCCCGTTTTATCCACTCGCCGTCCACGGCTGAGCTGTCCCAGAGAGCACACCCTCAAAGATCCGGATTCCCGGCACCCGTGGTGCCGAGGGAGGACATGTCATGACATTGCTCCACCCGGGCGGAGTGTTCGCCGCCGTCACGTCCCACTTCGCCGATCCCCGGAACGTCGAAGACGTTCGTCTGACCATCGGCCCGGAGCGGGAGCCGCTGCCGCTCTCGCCCTCGGAGGCGCACGAGGCGCTGCACGGGCCCGACGCGGACCCGGTGCTGAGTACGGCAATCTGGCGGGAAGTGATCCGCGCCGCGCAGAGCGGGACGGATCCACGTGGTAAGTGGCAACTTCTGCTGGTCTGGCTGCTCCTGCCCCGTCTCGGCGGCACGGTGTACCGGGTCTCCGCACGGCTTCGGGCGAACCGGGCCGACGTGGAGTCGGAGATGGTGCTCGCGCTGCTGGAAACGCTGGAAGGACTGGACCCCGAACTCCCCGGCGCGGCGGACGCCTTGACCGCTTCGGCCCGGGGCAGCGCGTGGCGGTACGCGCGCTCGGCACGCCGCGCCGTCCCGGTCGGCCATATCGAGAGCATCGCCCGGGACGACAGCCACCCGGGAGCGGCCGACGAGGACGGGACGGAGGACTCCGACCCGTTCGACTGGGAACTGGAGGTCTCGCCCCCGGACAGGCCCGACGGATTCAGCGCCCCCTTGCGTATCACCGTCACGGCGGCACAGGTGGAAGCGGCACGTCTCGGGGCTCTGGCCCACCGCTTCGGTCTCCCCGATGCCGTCCTCCGGACGCGGGGAACCAGGCGCAGGCGCTGTATCGGCCGTGTTTCGCTGCGGCCCGACGGGCGGCGGCGATGAGCATGCCTCCGCGCACCCCGCTGTCCTTCACCGAGGTGTTCGAGCTTCCGGTGGCGGTGGACATGCGCACGGCGGCCAGGGCGCTGGGCATCTGCACCGGGACCGCCTATCAGCTGGTCCGCCGGGGCGCCTTCCCCTGCCCGGTCCTGCGGATCGGCGGTGTCTACCGGGTTCCCACCACACCTCTGATGCGCGTGCTCGGCATCGAGGAGCGGCCGTTGTACGCGGTCGACCTGGAGGGCGACCAGGAACCGGATGACGGCACCGCTACGTCCGCACCGTACGGCCGCTGACACGGGATCGAGGGCCGTCCCCCCGTCCGCTCCGGGGTGGCGGGCCCTCGGCCGTTCGCGGCGGCGGGCCGCGGCCCGCCGGCCGGTGTGTTCAGTGGCGCAGGGCCGTGGCCACCTCCACCTCGACGTCTCCGTCGAGGTCGCGGTTGCTGCGGGCCGTGGCGTCCTTGGGTGTGTCGGGCTGGGCGCCATCGACCGTGACGACCGTGGTGTCGAGCAGGTTGCCGCCCTTGTCGCGGAAGTTGATCTGGACCGCGTAGGACTTGGCCGAGTCGGTGCTGTTGGTCACGGTGAACTTCGCCGTGGCGCGGCCGTCGCCGTCCGTGGCGACGGCGCCCAGGTCGACATCGCCCTTGGCGTTCACACCGTCCTTGAATTCGTTCAGCTTGTCCTGTGCGGCGGCCGTGGCGGAGGCGACCGCGTCGGTGCCCTTCGACGCCAGCGAGGAGGCGGCCGAAGCGGCCTTGGACACCGCGTCGGACGGGCTGCTCCCGTCGTCCGAGCAGCCCGTGACGGCCGCCGCCACGGCTGCCGCCAGTGCCACGGCCCGTACGCCTCTCACGCCCCGTACGCCCCGCAGGGTCATGTCTGCCTCCCGGCTCTCGCGATGGTCCCAGTCAAGGCGCGGGACGGCGGGGCCGCATGCGGGGTACGCCGACCGGGGGTACGGCTGTGCCCCCGGTCTCCCGGGGGCACAGGTCGCTCCGGGTCAGCGGCCGTAGCGGATCAGGGTGCGGACCATACGGCAGGTGGTGTCGGACGGCGGATGGATGCCGAGGTGCTCGGCGGTGGTGCGTATCTTGTGGTTGCTGGCGCTCGACGGCTGGTACACGCCCGTGTCGAGCAGGGCGATGGCCAGACGCATCGCCTTGAGCCGGCGGTTGTGGGAGACGTACCACTCTCGGGGGCGGCCCGCGGGGAGTCGCTTCTTCTGGAGAGGCTTCGGCAGCGGCGGGTGGAAGGGCATGGCGAGCTGGGTGTCGAGCGGCTTGGTCGTGACTGCGGCAACGGCCATCGGCAACCTCCTGGCACGGTGGTGGAACCCTCACGAACTACCTCCATTTTACTGCCCACCACTGACAATCGCCCCTGGCCAGAGGGGATTTCGGCAGCCCCTCCCGTAACCTTGGCCCCATGGAGATCTGGATCAATCCCGCCTGTTCCAAGTGCCGCGGCGCGGTGAGCCTGCTCGACGCCGAAGGGGCCGACTACACCGTCCGGCGCTATCTGGAGGACGTGCCCTCGCCCGAGGAGATCCGGGCCGTGCTGGAGCGGCTGGGGCTGGAGCCGTGGGACATCACGCGTACCCAGGAGGCGGCCGCCAAGGAACTGGGTATCAAGGAGTGGCCGCGCGAGGACGGCTCGCGGGAACGGTGGATCGCGGCCCTCGCCGGGCATCCGAAGCTGATCCAACGGCCGATCATCACCGCCGACGACGGCAGCGCGGTCGTGGCGCGTACGGACGAGGCGGTCCGGGAGGCGCTGGGCCGCTGACCACCGGCGCGGCGGTACGGACTCCACGCGGGGGCGCACCGGCCCCCCGGCCGGGTCAGCGCTCGTCCGTGCCCGCGCGCTTGGCCGTGGCCAGGGCGATCCGGTTCCAGGTGTTGATGGTGAGGATCAGGGCGAGCAGCTGGGCCAGCTCCTGCTCCCCGAAGTGCGCCGCGGCCCGCTCGTAGACCTCGTCGGGCACCCCCGCGTCCGCGACCCGGGTGACCGCGTCGGTGAGGGCGAGGGCCGCCCGCTCCCTCTCCGTGAAGAAGTGGCCCGCCTCCCGCCACACGGCCACCATGTGCAGCCGCTCCTCGCTCTCCCCCGCCCTGCGGGCATCGGTGGTGTGCATGTGGAGGCAGTACGCGCACCGGTTGAGGTGCGAGGAGCGGATCTGCACCAGCTCCACCAGCGCGGGGTCCAGTCCCTCACGGGCCGCCGCGTCCAGTCCGATCACGGCCCGGAAGACCTTCGGCGCGGCCTTCGCGAAATTGAGCCGGACGGTGGTGGCGGGGGCGGCGGTGCGGTCGTTCGTCTTGATCTCTGTCGTCGTCATGGGTACGAATCTATGAGGACGGGCGACCGGATACGGGGTGCATTCCGATGGTGGATTCATGGGTCAATTCCGCTGAGATCCTCGGCAGCGATCTGCCGCTGGAGCTGTCCGGCACGGGCAACCGGCGGGCCGTCCTGATGCGGGCGCTGCGCGAGGCGATCCGCGCCGGGCGCCTCCCCCCGGGCACCCGGCTGCCGCCCTACCGTTCGCTCGCCGCCGACCTGGGGCTGGCCCGCAACACCGTCGCCGACGCGTACGCGGAGCTGGTCGCCGAGGGGTGGCTGGCCGCCCGGCAGGGCTCGGGCACCCGGGTCGCCGAGCGGGCCGTGCCGCGCACTCCGGCACAGCGCCCGCGCGCCCCCCGGCGCCCCGCCCGGCCGCTCCTGGATCTGGTCCAGGGCAAGCCGGACCCGTCGGTCTTCCCCCGCACCGCGTGGCTGGCCTCGGCGCGCCGCGCGCTCACCCGGGCGCCGCACGACGCCTTCGGGCCCGGCGATCCGCACGGACGGCCCGAACTGCGGCAGGCGCTGGCCGGTTATCTGGCCAGGGTGCGCGGGGTCCGCGCCTCCCCCGGCCGGATCGTCCTCTGTTCCGGAGCCGCCCATGGGCTGCGCCTGCTGGCGGAAGTCCTCGGCGGGCCGTGGGCGGTGGAGGAGTACGGCCTGCCGTTCCATCGCGGACTCCTCGCCGCGCACGGCGTCGGCACCCGGCCGCTGACCGTCGACGAACACGGCGCCCGGGTGGCCGAGCTGGGGCGGACGGACAGAGCCGTGCTGCTCACTCCGGCACATCAGTTCCCGACCGGCGGGCCGCTGCGTCCCGAACGGCGTGCCGCCGTGGTCGACTGGGCGCGGACGACGGGCTCCCTGGTCGTGGAGGACGACTACGACGGCGAGTTCCGCTACGACCGGCAGCCGGTGGGCGCCGTTCAAGGACTGGACCCCGAGCATGTGGCACTGCTGGGCTCGGTGAGCAAGAGCCTCTCCACCACCCTGCGGATCGGCTGGCTCGTGCTGCCCGAACGCCTGGTGGAGCCGGTACTCGCGGCCAAGGGCGAGCGCGAGCAGTGGTCCAGCGCCACGGAACAGCTCACGCTCGCGGACTTCATCGAGTCGGGGGCGTACGACCGGCAGGTGCGCCGGATGCGCCAGCGCTACCGGCGCCGCCGCGACCAGCTCGTGGCGGCGCTGGAGCTGCGGGCGCCGCAGGTCCGGGTCACCGGGATCTCGGCCGGTCTGCACGCGGTGCTGGAACTGCCGCCCGGCACCGAGCACTCGGTGGTACGGGCCGCCGCCTGGCAGGGGCTGGCCGTGGAGGGCCTCGGCGACTATCTGCACCCGGCCGCCCCGGCACCCCGGGCCGGAGACCGGAACGGGCGGATCGGACAGGACGGGCAGGACGGGCGGGTCAGGCGGGACGGGCTCGTCGTGGGGTACGCGACACCGGCCGAACACGCCTATCCGGAGGCCCTGGAGGCGCTGTGCCGCGCCCTGCCCCCCGCGCCCGATCCCGGACCGGCGCCCGCGCCCGCGTGAACCTCCCGCCGTACGCCCCCCTGCCTACGCCCCCAGTCCCGCCTCCGCCCGCGCGAGCACCTCGGTGAGCCGCAGCCCGAACCGTACGTCGCAGGAGTGCGGCACTCCCGTGCGTACCGCGTCCGCCAGCGCGTCCACCGCGGCCCGGAACGAGCCCACCGGGTCCTCCCACCTCGGCAGGGCGGCCGTCCCGCGCTCGCCCCTCAGCTCGATGTCGGTACCGGCCGCGCCCCGCGGTGCGCCCAGTCCGAGCGTCACGGTGCTGGACGCGCCGGAGGTGTGGCGGAGCACCAGGTGGGTGGTGTCGGCGGGGCCGCGGGCCGAGGTCACCTCGGTCACCTCGCCCAGGACCGGGATCAGGACCGAGAGCACGTGCGGGCCGACGTCCCAGAGCCCGCCCTTCTCCCTGCGCCACGGGGACGCGGCGTACTCGCTGGCGGAGTCCGGGGCGTAGAGCGCGCCCAGCCACTGGGCGCGGGCGGTGAACCAGCCGTCGGACGCCGCCTGTTCGGCGATCCAGGCGGAGGTGGCGGTGGCGAAGCGCAGGGTGCAGAAGACCACGGAGGCCACCTGTGCCTCCGCCGCCGCCTCTGCGACGGCGCGCGCCGCCTCCACGGTGGTCGCGACCGGTTTGTCCATAAGCAGGTGGCACCCGGCCGCCGCCGCCCGGGCGGCCAGCGGGGCCTGCACGTCCGGCGGCAGGGCGAAGGCGACGGCGTCGCTCACGGCGAACAGCGCGTCGATGCCCGCGTCGTCCGTGTACGCCCGGGTTCCGTGGGCGGCGGCGAGCTCCTCCGCCGCTCCGGAACGGCGCCCCCAGACGCCGCTCAGCTCGACACCGGGATGGGTGGCGAGGGCGGGGGCCTGGGTGTCGCGGGCCCAGGGACCCGTACCGAGCAGGCCGATGCGCAGGGGGGCGGTGGGTGTCGTCATACGGGCCAGTGTGCCCGGTCCGCGAATGAGGTGGCGGTGGGCGGTGGTCGGCGGATACGTTTCTCCGGCCGGCCGCGGGACTCCGGCCGCGACTTCCGGGACTTGCCTCTGAAGCACTGATTTCGCTGTTCGCGCCTCCATTCCCCGGCCGGCTCTTTCACGTTCCCGCACGGGCGGGAGGAAGCAGCACGGGGGACCCATGCCCACAGCAGACGCCGTTCCCGGGACCGGAGCGGACGCAGGCACCGGAGCGGACGCGGGCACCGGGGCGGGCACCGGCACCGAGGCCGGTCTCGTCGCCGCCGAGGACGTGCTGCTCTTCGTCAACGCGGCGATCACCGCGACCGGACAGCGCGAATTCCGCTCGGAGGCGCACCAGCAGCAGCTGTCGCTGGACTTCCTGCATGAGTATGTGCGGGTCAACTACCGCCGGGTGTACGCCGCTTCGCTCGCCCTGGACATCAACGACCACAATGCCGCGCTCATCGTGCGGGGTCTGCTGGAGAACGCCTCCGAGGCGAGTGCCGAGGAGCGGCGTACCGAGGGGCGGCTGATCGCGGCCCGGCTGGCGACGCTGCCGCCGCAGCGCGTCTACCGGCTGTTCGGCGCGCTGCGCCGGGCCAAGGTCAACAACCGGCGGACCCGGGCCATCATGCGCGACTGGCTGGCCGCCCGGCCGGACCTGGCCCATGACGCGGTGAAGTACCGCGCCGGACTGAAGACGGCGGCCCGCCACATCCATCTGCGGCGCCCGGGGGGCGAGGGCACCCCGGACGAGGTGGGCGCGTTCCTGTTCCGGCCCGGCCGGCTGCCGCGCTACCGGCACGGGCTGCTGGACGCCTGGCGCCGGGCCCACTACGAGCAGGGCGCCGTCCATGAACTGCCGTTCACCGTCGCCGAGGGGTTCGCCGCCCGGCACGGGATGGAGCGTGAGGCGTTCCTGGGGCGGATGGTGCCCCGGATGACGCGGCTGGAGCGGCTGCGCACCCAGGGGCAGCGGTCCACGGGCGCGGTGCCGCGGCTGCCCCCGGACGTCGATCTGACCGTGATGCCGCTGACCCGGCTCGCCCTGTACGTGCTCTCGCTCGGCTTCGACGTCCGCGCGGCCCACCGTGCGGAGCTGACCGGTGCGCTGCGTGCCGCGGCGCGCCGGGCGGCGGGCCCGGACGCCGGGAGCTGGGGGCGGGTCGCCGCCGTGCTGGACGACAGCTACTCCTCGTCCGGGTCGGGCCAGAAGCGGCGCCGGCCGCTCGCGGTGGCGCTGGCCTGCCACTTCCTGCTGGAGGCCCTGGCCGCGCCCGGGGCGTACCGCCCGCTGTGGACGTCGGGCGGCACCGATCCCCTGCTCGTGCGCCCCTGGGGGCCCACCCCGCTCGGGCTGTGTGTCCTGGACGCGCTGGAGCCGGGGCCCGGGGGCGTTCCGGACCGGCTGATCATCGTGTCGGACGGCTGGGACAACGCGCCGCCCGGTCTCGCGGGCGAGGTGCTGCGGGTGTGGCGGGCCCGGCTGGATCCCGGACGGCGGACGGCGGCCCTGCACATGAACCCCGTATACGACGCGGACGGCTTCGATGTCCGCAGGCTGGCACCGAGTGTGCCGACGGCCGGTATCCGCGACGCGGAGGATCTGCCCGCGCTGGTGGAGATCGCGCAGTTCGCGGAGGGGCGTACCGGACCGGCCGAGCTGTACCGGTATCTGGACCGGCGGGTGGCGCGCTTCGTGGACGGCGGAACGCGGCGGGACCACGACGAGGAAGCGGTGGCGCGGTGAACAGGCTTGAGCTGACCGGTCTCTCGGTCCGGCCCGCGCAGGTGTGGGGCGGCGTCCGGCTGGTGCCCCTGGTGCGCGAGGAGCCGGTCGAGGGCCTGCGGCTGCACCGGGAGGTGTACGAGGGCTTCGGCGCGGGGCTCGTCGAGGCCGGCCCCCGTACGCACTACACCTCGTACATCCCGCACGGTTTCGTCGCCGACTGGTCGGGCGGGGGCGCGCAGTCGGCGGCCTACGGCACGCAGCTCGACGACGGCGGCCCACCGCGCACGGTCCGGCTGCCCAGGCACCGCCACCACCGGATGGCCAAGCGGCAGCCCGGCGACCGGCTGCGCTTCCTGCCGCTGCACCTGGCGCTGGAGGGCTATCTCTCCCTGCACTTCGGCGGGCCGTCGGTCGCCTGGGAGGAGTGGTCGCGCCAGGCGCTGCGCGAGGGGCTGTCGCCGCGTGCGGAGGACGCCTTTCTCGGCTGGTCGGTGCGCGGCCTCGGGGACGCGCTGCGGGTCTTCGAGATCCACCCCGGCCAGTGCGGGGTCATGGTGTACGTCTCCGACGCGCTCGCCGGCGCGTTCGTGGTGCCGCATCCGGCGGACTACCGGCTGCTGCATGCCACGCTGATGGAAGACCTGTACGGGGAGCTGGTGCACCAGTACGCGATGTACGGGGCCCCGGTGGCGGAGTTCGCGGCGCGCATCCGGGGCGGGGCCCATCTGCGGACCCTGGGCGACCTGCGGGCGGCGGCGGTCGCGCAGGAGAGGGCGTGGGCCGAGGCGCACGACTCGCTGTTCGCGCGGGAGCTGCTGGACTCCTCGTACGGCTTCGAGCGGGTGTACCGGATGGGTTCCTTCACCCTGTGGCGGTTCCTGCCGTCGTTCGTGCGCGACGGGAGCGGCCAGCACATCGGGGAGACGATCACCGATCACCGGGGCCGGGTCGCCTATCTGAAGACGTTCCGGCTCTCGGACGCCCAGATCAGGCGGGGGCATCTGCTGCACACCCTGTCCGACGCCCAGTGGTCGCTGTCGTCGGCCGCCGTCGCGCTGGGGACCAGCGAGCAGGAGCTGGCGCGGCGTGTGCGGGCCGCCGGGTTCGCCGCGCTGCTCAAGGGCCATGTGTAGCTCCCGGGGACCGGGCGTCACGCGGAAACCTCGGTAACACGGGGTTCACATCCGGGCAACGGACGGGAAATCGCGCCTTGCCAAGCTGCGAGGCAGAGACCGCAGCACCCGCAAAGGATGGCGACCGTGACGTTCAAGGCTGAGTACATCTGGATCGACGGCACCGAGCCGACCGCCAAGCTCCGTTCCAAGACGAAGATCATGGCCGGGTCCCCCTCGGCGGACGCCGCGGAGCTGCCCATCTGGGGCTTCGACGGTTCGAGCACCAGCCAGGCCGTGGGCCACGCCTCCGACCGGGTGCTGAAGCCGGTCTTCACCTGTCCGGACCCGATCCGCGGCGGCGACGACATCCTCGTCCTGTGCGAGGTCTTCGACATCGACATGACGCCGCACGCGTCCAACACCCGTGCCGAGCTGCGTCCGTTCGCCGAGCGGTTCGCGGGCCAGGAGCCGATCTTCGGCATCGAGCAGGAGTACACGTTCTTCGACGGCCACCGGCCGCTCGGCTTCCCCGAGGGCGGCTTCCCGGCCGCGCAGGGCGGCTACTACTGCGGGGTCGGCGCCGACGAGATCTTCGGCCGTGACATCGTCGAGAAGCACCTGGACAACTGCCTGAAGGCGGGTCTGGGCATCTCCGGTATCAACGCCGAGGTCATGCCCGGCCAGTGGGAGTTCCAGGTGGGCCCGCTGTCCCCGCTGGAGGTCTCCGACCAGCTGTGGATCGCCCGCTGGCTGCTGTACCGCACCGCCGAGGACTTCGGCGTCTCCGCGACCCTGGACCCGAAGCCGGTCAAGGGCGACTGGAACGGGGCGGGCGCGCACACGAACTTCTCCACCAGGGCCATGCGCGAGGGCTACGACGCGATCATCACCGCGTGCGAGTCGCTCGGCGAGGGGTCGAAGCCCCTGGACCACGTCAAGAACTACGGCGCGGGCATCGACGACCGGCTGACCGGTCTGCACGAGACCGCCCCGTGGAACGAGTACAGCTACGGCGTCTCCGACCGCGGCGCCTCGGTCCGTATCCCGTGGCAGGTCGAGCAGGACGGCAAGGGCTACATCGAGGACCGCCGCCCGAACGCCAACGTCGACCCGTACGTCGTCACGCGGCTGATCGTCGAGACCTGCTGCTCCGCGCTGGAGAAGGCCGGCCAGGCCTGACCCCCGGCAGTCCCGCGTACGCGAAGGGGCCGCCCACCGGTTTTCCGGTGGGCGGCCCCTCGCCGCGGTGGGTGGCCGGTCCGCGGCCGGGAGCGGGTCCGTTGTCAGTGGCGCGTGTCAGGGTGGGGGGCATGCTCGATATCAAGGTGGAGACCGAGAACTCCGAGACCCACACGCGGATTTCCCCTGAGGCGCTGAGCGCTCTGGTGCACCGTGTCGGAGGTCGCAAGGACCGTTTCCTGGTGGTGCAGCGCGTTCCGGACCGCCCCGGATTCTTTGTGCAGGTCTGGCACGAGGAGGGCGAGGACTACCAGCTGGAGTACCGCGCGGGCGGCCCCGGGGACCACTTCCAGGCGCGGCTCGGCTCCCCCGCGCGGGTGGTGGACGCGATGGTGCGGTGGGCACGGCAGGAGCCCGCGTGGGATACGGGCATCGGCTGGGCGTCCGCCGGGATGCCCGCCGCCGAGCCGGTGCCGGAGCTCGCGCCGGAGATCCGGGAGCAGTTGACCGAGCGGATACGGCTGTGGCTGCGCGGCGGCTACGGCACGGTGACCTCGCTGACCGAGGCGGCCGAGGAGCACCTCGTCAAGGACGGTGTCCGCCCGGTCTCCCGGGCCCAGGCCTACGAGCTCGTGGAGCGGCTGTGGCTGGAGCGGGTCGAGGAGCAGTCCACCTGGACGGACGTCACCGACGCGGACCGGCTGGAGCGGGCCTTCGCCGCGCTGGAGGGGCGCGGGATCACGGCCCGTGACCATTTCACCTGCTGCCGCCCCTGCGGGCTGAGCGAGATCCACGAGGAGAACGAACAGGCGCGCGGCTTCGTCTTCTTCTCCGCGCAGGGCACCGACAGCGCCGCCTCGGGGCACGGGCTCTCGCTGTATTTCGGCGGGTTCGACCAGTCGGAGCGGACGACCGCGGACGTGGGTCACGAGGTCGTGGCGGCCCTGCGCGAGGAGGGGCTGACGGTGGCGTGGGACGGTTCCGCGGACCGGGCGGTCGAGCTGGAGGGCCCCGACTGGCGCAAGCGGCTGATCGGTTGAGCGGCGGGTGACCGGTTGGGCACCGGCCGACGGGGGCGGGGGCGGGGGCGGCCGGCGGGGGCGGGGGCGGCCGACGCGGTGAGGCAGGTAACGCCAAGGGTCCGTATCGACGGGTGAGAGGACCCTCCTGCGGTGCCGCGTTGTCTGCTTCAATGGAGACATGGCCAGCTTCCAGTACATCGCGTCGGGTCGCAGCGACCTTGAGCCGTTCTGGCCGTCCCGTCAGCATCATGATTTCGACCGGGTGTGTTGCCGCGCGTGGAACGCGCAGGCCCTCTAAAGCCGCTCACCCGGCCTTCGGTCCGCGCGCACGACGCAAGTCCGTCCCTGACGACTCCTCGCGCGAAAGAGCTGACCCTCCATGGCGAACACCCGTACTTTCTCCACCGCTTCGGCCGCCGCCTCGGCAGCCGCGGCGTCCGCCGCTGCCACCGACTCCGCCCGCCCCCTGTCCCCCAACCGGCACCGGCTGCGTGCCGTCGACCGTGACGAGGTCGTCCGGCTCTCCGATGTGGCCGACTTCCTGCCGCCGGGTGCCACCTGGCTGCCCGCGCCCCAGCACACCCTTCCGGCGCTGCCCGGTCAGCCGCCGATGATCGGCTATCTGGTGCTCGTACCGGCCGATCAGCAGCCGGTCATCGCCGGAGCGGTCGCCGCGTCCCAGCACCGGACGGGCCACCCGCAGTTCGGCCGGCCGGGCCCGGCCGCCCAGCAGTTCGTCCCGGAGCCGGTCGACGAGAGCCTCACGGCCGGACCGGTCCGGATCGACTCCGTCCGGCGCACCGCCTCGGTGGACGGCAGCACGCTGGATCTGACGTATCTGGAGTTCGAGCTGCTGGCCCATCTGGTGGCGCACCCGCACCGGGTGCACACCCGTGATCAGCTGGTGACGACGGTCTGGGGCTACGGGCACGTGGGCGACGGGCGCACCGTCGATGTCCATGTGGCCCGGCTGCGCCGCAAGCTGGGCGCCGAGCACCGCCGTTCGATCCAGACGGTCCGGCGGGTGGGCTACAAGTACGCCCCCTGACGGTCCCGGTCCGGCCGACGCGCCGGAAGCGGCCGACGCGGCCCCGGGCTCCGGTACGTACCGGAGCCCGGGGCCGCGTCGCGACGCGGTGGTGCGGGTGGTCAGCCGGGGGATCCCGCCCCCACCGGGCCGCCGGCCGCCTCCGGGGCCCCGGCCGGTTCCGGGTCGCCGTGCTCCAGGGCGGGCAGCCGGGACAGCCCGCGCGGGGTGCGCCAGTTCCGCTCGCCGAGCAGCAGCATGACGGAGGGCAGCAGGACCATCCGTACGATCGTGGCGTCCAGCAGCACCGCGACGGCGAGGCCGACGCCCATCTGCTGCATGTCCTGCATGGACAGGGTGCCGAAGACCGCGAACACCGCCACCATGATCGCCGCGGCGCCGGTCACCGCACCGGCCGTGCGGCGGATGCCCGTGTCGATCGCGGACCGGTTGTCCAGGCCGCCGGTGCGGGCCTCACGGATCCGGGAGACCACGAACACGTGGTAGTCCATGGACAGTCCGAACAGGACCACCAGGACGAACAGCGGCATCCAGGACTCGATCGCGCCGACTCCCTCGGAACCGATCAGCGAGGCGCCCCAGCCGTGCTGGAAGACGGCGACCATCACCCCGTAGGCGGCGCCCACGGAGAGCAGGTTGAGCAGGATCGCGGTCGCGGCGATGACGTACGAGCGGAAGCAGAACAGCATCAGCAGGAAGGTCACCGCCGTGATGAACGCGAAGACCGGGACCATGCCGCGCTTCAGCTGTTCGTTGAAGTCGACGGATCCGGCGACCTCCCCGGTCACATGCACCTCGGCGCCCGTGCCGTCGAAGGCCCGCGGCAGCCGGTTCCCGCGCAGCTCGGCCAGGTCCGCCGTGCCGTCCGGCAGTGGCACCTCGATCTCCGCGACGTTCCGGGCGGCGTGGACGGTCACCCGGTCGAAGGAGCCGAGCGCCCTGCGGAGCTCCGGTGTGCCGATGTCGTCGGCCCGGACGACGACGAGGGCGGGATCGGGGCCGCCCGGGAAGTTCTCGGTGATGCGGCGGTGGGCGACGGAGAGCTGTGAGTCCGAGCCGAACTGCTTCTCCAGCCCGAGCGCCTCGGTCTTCATTCCGACGGCGGGCGCGGCCAGGGCGAGCAGGACGACGACGGAGCCGATGGCGAAGACCGTGGGCCGGGCCAGGACGGGCTTCAGCACCGTGCCCGCGATGCCCCCGCCGACGCGCGCGCCGCGCTTGCCGCGACGGTTCAGCAGCGGGACGCGGCCCGCGTCGATCCGGTCGCCGAGCCAGGACAGCAGGGCCGGCAGGACGGTCACGGAGCCCAGCATCGCGATGAACACGACGATGATCGTGGCGAGCGCGAAGCCCTTGAACAGCAGCAGTCCGGACAGGAACATGCCGCCCATGGCGACCATCACGGTCGCTCCGGAGACGAGCACGGCGCGGCCGCTGGTCGCCGCCGCGATGCGCAGCGCCGTCTCCGCGTCGCGCCCCGCGGCCCGCTCGTCCCGTTCGCGGCGCAGGTAGAAGAGGCAGTAGTCGACGCCGACGGCGAAGCCCATCAGGAACATCACGGAGTACGTGGTCTGGAACAGGTGCAGCTGGTGGCTGGCGAGCGAGAGCAGACCGAAGGCGGCCATGCACGCGGTCAACGCGAGCCCGACCGGGAGCAGGGCCGCCACCACGGCGCCGAAGGCCACGAGCAGGATGCCCAGCGCCAGGGGTACGGCGGTGAACTCGGCCTTCTTGAAGTCCTCGGCGAGCAGGTCACCGAGCCATTTGCCCGCGCTGGCCTCGCCGAACTGGTGGATCTCGACGTTCCCATGGTCCCCCCGGACCGAGGAGACGGCGTCCAGCACCGGCTGCACCCGCTCGGCGGAGGTCGCCGCGTCGCCCTTCATCTCGAAGGTGATCAGGGCCTCCTTGCCGTCCTCCGAGGGGACGGGAGGAGCGAGGTTCCGCACCTCGCCGGTCCCCCGTACGGCCTCGGTGAGGTCGCGGGCCGCCTCCTTCCAGTCACCGGCCGCGCCGGCGGAGACCATGACCAGCTCGCCCGCGGGCTTGCCGAGTCCGGCGTCGGAGAGGATCTGCTCCGCGCGGGCCGAGTCGCCCGCGCCGTTCTCCGCATCGGACATCTCGACCATGCCGGATGCCCCGCCGATGCCCGTGGCGAGCACGACGAGGAGCAGCCAGCCGAGGATGGCCGTCTTTCGATGGTGTGCGCTCCACACACCGATGCGTGCCGCGAGGTTGCGCCTCATGCGGATGTCGCCCCCAGAAGTAGACGTCGTACAGGACGCTCCGAATCTAGGAACGGCGGGCCGTCCGCCCCAGCCGTCGAAGCCCCCGGTCACGGAGCCGTAGGGCGAGGCCGGAGGGTGGTGCCAGGTACACCCTGCGGCGGGTGGCCCGACGGCTGACGCCCTGGGCGTCGCCGGGGTGAGACTGTCCTGTGACCGGGACCCGCTGGGGTCCGGCGAGGGGAGAGGACACCATGAAGGCGATGTCGCGGCGGATACGGCCGCCGATGCTGGCGGCGGGGCGCGGGCTCTTCCTCGCCGTCGCCGGTCCGGTGGGGTCGATCACCCTGTTCGTCCTGGCGGTCCTCTCCATCGCCTTCATCGTGCTGGGCATCGGCCTCCTCACCACCCCGCCGGTGCTCGAAGCGGTGCGCAGGCACGCCAACCAGCGCCGGCTGTGGGCGGTCACCTGGTCGCAGGTCCGCATTCCGGTGCCGTACCGGCCCTTCCCGCCGGACCTCCGCCCCGGCTTCACCGGACAGGTGGAGCGCACGACGCTGATGCTCAAGGACCCGGCGACCTGGCGGGACCTCCAGTGGCTGCTGGTCGACATGACGGCCGGCACCGTCGTGGCCTCCCTGTCCGCGGGCCTGATGATCTACCCGGTGGAGTCGCTGGTCCTCGCGGCGGGCCTGTGGCGGGTGTTCCGGGACGACGCGTACTGGTACGGATTCGTTCCGGTGGACAGCCAGGCGTCCGCGCTCGCCGCCGTCGCGCTCGGTCTGGTGCTCTTCGCCGTCGGGCTGAAGGCGAGCGAACCGCTGCTGCGTCTGCACTTCGTGCTCGCCCGCTCGGTCCTCGCCCCCACCCATGACCAGGAGCTGGAGCGGCGTATCGACCGGCTCACCGAGACCCGGCACGAGGCGGTGGACACGGCCGCGTCCGAACTGCGGCGCATCGAGCGGGATCTGCACGACGGCGCCCAGGCCCGGCTGGTCGCCATGGGGATGAACCTGGGCACCATCGAGGCGCTCATCGAGAAGGACCCGGTCCGGGCGAAGAAGATGCTGGCCATGGCCCGCGAGTCCTCCGCGGAGGCCCTCACCGAGCTGCGCGATCTCGTACGGGGCATCCATCCGCCGGTGCTGGCCGAGCGGGGGCTGGGCGACGCGGTGCGGGCGCTGGCCCTGCGGCTGCCGGTCGAGTCCGAGGTGAACGTGGAACTGGCGGGGCGCGCCGGGGCTCCCGTGGAGTCGGCGGCGTACTTCGCGGTCAGCGAGACCCTGACGAACGCGGTGAAGCACTCGGGGGCGGACCGGCTCTGGGTGGACCTGGATCACGCCGGGGGGATGCTGCGCATCTCGGTCACGGACAACGGCCGGGGCGGTGCGGCGATCGGTCCCGGCTCGGGGCTGAGCGGAATCGAACGGCGACTGAGTACATTCGACGGCGTACTGGCCGTCAGCAGCCCCGCGGGCGGTCCCACCATGGTGACCATGGAGATTCCTTGCGAGTTGTCCTAGCCGAAGATCTCTTCCTGCTGCGCGACGGTCTGGTGCGCATGCTGGAGGCCTATGACTTCGAGATCGCCGCGGCTGTGGAGACCGGGCCCGAACTGACCCGGGCCCTGGCCGAGTTGGAGCCGGATGTCGCCGTCGTCGACGTCCGGCTCCCGCCGTCCCGCACGGACGAGGGCCTCCAGTGCGCGCTGGCCGCCCGGCGGGCGCGGCCCGGACTGCCGGTGCTGGTGCTCTCCCAGCATGTGGAGCAGCTGTACGCCCGCGAGCTGCTGGCGGACGGCGACGGCGGTATCGGCTATCTGCTCAAGGACCGGGTGTTCGACGCGGACCAGTTCATCGACGCGGTCCGCCGGGTCGCGGCGGGCGGTACGGCGATGGATCCGCAGGTCATCTCGCAGTTGCTGTCCCGCCGTTCGCAGGACAGGCCGATCGGCGGCCTGACCCCGCGCGAGCGCGAGGTGATGGAACAGATGGCGCTGGGCCGTTCGAACGTGGCGATCGCCTCGCACATGGTGATCACGGAGCGGGCGGTGGCCAAGCACACCTCGAACATCTTCGGGAAGCTCGGCCTGCCGCCGTCGGACGACGACAACCGCCGCGTTCTCGCGGTGCTCGCCTATCTCGACCGGGGCGGCTCCTGAGGGCGGTTCCGCGAGCGGCTCCTGAGGGGCGGGCCCGGGAGTTCAGTGGCGGGCCACGGCCAGGCTGACCACGTAGGTCTCCTCCACCACACCGTCCGGGAAGATCTCCGACAGCAGCTCGCGCTCCCGGGCGAGGAAGCCGCCGACCGCCTCCGGGTCCGCGACCAGGAAGTCGGAGTAACTGCCGACGTTGCCCAGGTGCACATCGAGCGGCACGCGCCGGCTCCAGGGCAGCAGGCGCGTGTCGAAGGAGAGACCGTCCGGCAGGGTCGCCCGGAACCGGACCCGCGCGTCGCGGGGGGTCTCGGCGGCACCGAAGAACTTCCGCATACGGGCGTCCTGTTCACCGATCCACGACACCGTCGGGTCGGAGTCGTTCCACCACAGGGCGAGCGCCCCGCCGGGCCGCAGGACCCGGCGGGCCTCGGGGACCGAGCGGCCGGTGTCGGTCCAGTGCCAGGCCTGGGCGTAGGTGAGCAGGTCCATGGAGTGCGACCGCAGCGGCAGATGGTTGCCGTCGCCCCGGACGAGGGGCACTTCGGGCAGCCTCCGGCGGAACTCCTCGGCCATCCCGTCTCCGGGCTCCACCGCCGTGACGCGGGCGCCGTGCGCGTGGAGCAGCGCGGTGCCGAGCCCGGTACCCGCGCCGATGTCCGCGACCCGGGCACCGCCCAGTCCGAAGCCGGCCAACTCCTCGACCGCGCCCAGGAGCGCGGGCGGGTACGAGGGCCTGTTCGCGCCGTAGGCGGCGGCCGCGGCGTCGAAGGAGCGCGCCTGCGAAGTCTTTGTCATACGACCATCATGGCCCGGCGCCCACGGCCCCGGCGAAGGTTCTCGGACCGGCGCGCGCCCCGGCGCCCACGGCCCTGCGGGGGCTCGCGGCAGGGCCCGGCGCGACCGCGTACGGGAAAATCCCCGCACGCCTCTGTTCCCCCCGCTTACCCGTCAGTACATTGACAACATGTCTAACACGCAGCCAGCGGCGGTCGCGTCGGAGCGGACGCCGCTCAAGGCCCGCCAGGTCTCCTTCGCCTGGGAGAAGACTCCCCTGCACTGGGTGCCGGGCGACCCGTTCACCACGCACACCATCAATGTGCTCCATCTGCTGCTCCCGGCCGGGGAACGCTGGTTCATCCATGTGTACCGGCAGATCCTTCCCTATATCCATGACGAGCGACTGCGCCAGGACGTCATCGGGTTCATCGGCCAGGAGGCCGTGCACTCGCAGGCCCACGACGAGGTACTGCCGCATCTGAAGAAGCTGGGCCTCGACCCCACCCCGTACACCGCGCAGGTCGACTGGTTCTTCGAGAAGCTGCTCGGGGACCGGACACTGCCGCCCGGCCGGGCGTCCAAGTGGTGGCTGATGGAGCGGGTCGCGACCATCGCGGCGATCGAGCACTACACCGCGTTCCTCGGCGACTGGGTCCTCAACGCCGAGGCCCTGGACCGGCGGGGCGCCGACCCGACGATGCTGGACCTGCTCCGCTGGCACGGCGCCGAGGAGGTCGAGCACCGGTCCGTCGCCTTCGAGGTGTTCATGCATGTCGACGGCGGCTACCGGCGGCGGCTGCGGACCTGGGCGACGGCGTTCTCCGCGCTGATCTTCCTGTGGCAGCGCGGCGTCCGCTTCTTCATGGCGAACGACCCGAGCCTGCTCGACGGCAAGGCCTCGTTCAAGGCGTTCCACGAGAGCGGCAGGCGGGGCACGCTGCCCAGCACCGGTGCCATCCTGCGGTCCGTCCCCAGCTACCTCAGCCGGTCCTACCACCCCTCCCAGGAGGGCAGCACGGCCCAGGCCGTCGACTATCTCGCCACATCGCCCGCGGCCCTGGCCGCCGAGGCCCGTACGACGGGAACCCGCTGAACCATGGCCCTGCCCCGTCCGCGTACCGTCGCCCTGGTCGCCGGCGCCGCCCTGCTCGCCCGGCGGGCCATGCGCCGGCGCATCGCGAAGTCGCCGCTGTGGCCCATGCCCGCTCTGGCCGAACCCACATCGGGCCAGTCCGGTCGGCGCTCCACCACCACCCGGCGGCTGCTGATCACCGAACGCACCCCGGTCGCCGACGGGGTGCTCCAGCTCCGGCTGGAGGGTGCCGGGCTGCCGCCCTGGGAGCCCGGCGCCCATCTGGACCTGCTGCTGCCGTCCGGACTGGTACGGCAGTACTCCCTCTGCGGCGACCCCGCCGACCCCGGGGCGTACACCGTGGCGACCCGGCTGGCCGAGGACGGCCGGGGCGGGTCCCGCGAGGTGCACACCCGGCTCCACGAGGGCGAGGAGGTCGAGGTCCGGGGTCCCCGCAACCGTTTCCCGCTGGCCGACGCCCCCGCGTACGTGTTCGTCGCGGGCGGCATCGGGATCACCCCGATCCTGCCCATGCTGCGTGCCGTCGCCGCCTCCGGTGCCCCCTGGCGACTGCTGTACGGGGGCCGTTCGCGGGCCTCGATGCCGTTCCTGGCCGAGATCGAACGGCTCGGCGCGGACGGCGGCCGGGTGAGCGTCGTCGCGCAGGACGAGGCGGGCCACCCGGACGCCGCCGCGTTCCTGGCGGACGCGGCACCCGGCACGGCGGTCCACTGCTGCGGCCCCGAACCCCTGATGGACGCGGTCGCCGCCGCGCTCCCGGACGGCTGCACCCTGCACCTGGAGCGCTTCGCCCCGGCGGCGTCCGGCACGGCGGGCACCGGCTCCTTCGAGGTGGAGCTGCGCCGCTCGGGCCGTACGGTGAAGGTCGAGGCCGGACAGTCCGTGCTCGCCGCCGTGCGCGAGGAGCTGCCCCATGTCCCGTACTCCTGCGAGCAGGGCTTCTGCGGGACCTGCCGGCAGCGGGTCCTGGAGGGGGGGATCGACCACCGCGACGAGCTGCTCACGGACGGGGAGCGGGAGGACTCGATGCTGATCTGTGTCTCGCGCTGCCGCGGCGAACGGCTGGTGCTGGACCTCTGAAGGCTGCCGCGAAGTCCCTCCCGGCCAGGTCCGGGAGGGACCCCCGCGATCTCTGCGACCGGCCACGGATAGGCTGTTGGCATGACGACCGGGGTACGGCGCAGGATGGGCGTCGAGGAGCGCAGGCAGCAGTTGATCGGTGTCGCGCTGGAGCTGTTCAGCCACCGCTCCCCCGACAAGGTGTCGATCGACGAGATTGCCGCCGCCGCGGGCATCTCGCGACCGCTGGTGTACCACTACTTCCCCGGCAAGCAGAGCCTGTACGAGGCGGCGCTGCGGCGGGCGGCGGACGAGCTGTCGGCCCGCTTCCTGGAACCGCTCGAAGGCCCCCTGGGGGCACGGCTGTTGAGGGTCATGGGCCGGTTCTTCGACTTCGTCGACGAGCACGGTCCGGGCTTCTGGGCCCTGATGCGTGGCGGGCCCGCGGTCGGCTCCTCGACGGCGAACGCCATGATCGACGGGGTGCGGCAGGCGGCGTACGAGCAGATCATCACCCACCTCGGGGTGGAAGTGCCGCCCGCCCGGCTGGAGTTGGTCGTCCGGTCCTGGGTGTCGCTGGCCGAGTCGACGGCGCTGATCTGGCTGGACGGCCGGCGGGTGCCGCGCGCGGAGCTGGAGCGGCAGCTGGTGCACGACTTCGCGGCGCTGGCCGCCGTCAGCGCCGCGTACGACCGGGAGATGGCGGGCATCGTCCTGCGGGTCTTCTCCCAGGAGCCGGCGGACAGCCCGTTCGCGGAGCTGCTGACGCGGCTCGCCGCCCTGGCGCCCGCCGTGCCGCCCGTCCCCCCGCAGCGACAGCCCTGAGGACCGGCCGACGGTCCCCGGGCTTCCCCGGACTCCCCCGGACTCCCCGGCGTCAGCCCTTGCGGTACGAGGGGTCCAGGTCGCGCGTCTCCGCCGAGACATGCAGGTCCTGTCCCCCGGCGGGCTTCACATAGCCGTGCAGCAGGTCGAGCACAGAATCGGCCAGCCGGCCCTTGAGCTCCGGACTGCGGCCCGCCAGCATCGCGATGGCGATGTGCACGATCACATCGCCGGTGGGGGCGTCGCCCACCACGGACTCCTCGACCCGGCGGAATCTGGTCTTGCAGTTGGGTACTTCCGTGCTGACCGTCTCCGCGATCAGCGGATGCAGGGCGAGGGCGAAGCCGCGTCGGTCGAAGGCGTCGTCGAGCCCGGCGGAGTAGTCGACGGTGATCTGCGGCATCAAGCGCTCCTGAGTGCGGTGGGTGAGTGCGGTACGGGGCGTACGAAGGCCGGGTCCGTCCGGCGTACCGGCCCCGCCGCCCGACCCCACCCTGGCGTGATCGCCGGACCGGCACAAGTGGCGCCCGGCCGTCAGTCGGGCTCGCTCCGCAGAGCCGCCGCGAGCCCCACCTCCGCGTTGTCCGCCTGCCCCCGTTCGAAGGCGCGCTGGTAGGCGGCGTCGCCGACGGCGGCCCGCGCCTGCCGTTCGCAGGCCTCGCGGACCGGGCCGAGCTCCGGGGTGCCGCGCTGCGGGTGGCCGACCATCCGCCAGTACGCCTGCCCGGTGCCGTACACCCTGGCCGCGCGGGCGCCCGCGCCCTGGGCGGCGATCGCGGCGGCGAGGATGTCCAGCCCCAGGGCGATGCCGAAGCTGTCGCGGAGCCGGTGCTTGCCCACGAGCATCGACCGGGCGTGCGCGGCGGACTCCTGCGGGCGGTCCTGGAACAGGGCGATCAGGGCGAGCTGGTAGTCGACATAGGACCGGGTCCAGTACTCGTCGCGCGCCACGCAGGCGGCCCGCAGGAACGCGGCGGCCTCCGAGGCCTCGTCGAGCCTGCCCGTCGCGGTCAGGGCGAACAGGGCGACGAGGTGGCAGCGCAGCCGGTAGGCCGATTCCACGGGGGACGCGGAGGTGTCCCGGAGCACCTCCGCGACCGCGTCGAGGGCCGCCCCGGGCCGCCCGGTCATGAGGTGGGTGAGGCCGGACAGATAGCCGGCGCTGAGGACACCCTCGTCGTCGGCATCCGCCGCGGCCACGGCGGCGCAGCGGGCGCCGAGCCGCTCGGCGGTCATGAAGTCGCCCTGGAGCAGGGCCGCGACCCCGTGCACCCACTGGAGCCTCGTCCGGTCGGGTCCGCCCGCCGGAGCCGCCTCCAGGGCCCGCCGGGCGTAACCGCGGGCCTCGGACAGATGCCCGCAGCAGGTCCAGAAGAAGCCGACCCGGCCCGTCATCTCCTGGGCCGCCGGGACATCGTGGGCCAGCAGGTGGTCGAGCGCGGCGCACAGGTCCATATGGGCGTCGGCGATCCGGTGGTACCAGGAGACCTGCTCGCGGCCGGTCCAGCCGGCGTGGGCGCTGCGGGTGAGAGCGAGGAAGCAGGCGGCGTGCCGGTCGGCGGCGGCCCGTTCCTCGCCGAGTTCGGCGAGCCACATCCGGCCGTACTCGCGCAGGGTGTCGAGCATCCGGTGCCGGTCCCCGTCCCGCTTCACGACGGACTTGGCGACCAGGCCCCGCAGCGCCTCGCCGACGCCGTCCGGGGTGAGCGGGCCCGCCGCGCAGACCTCCCGGGCGGTGTCCTCGTCGAAGTCCGTGCGCAGGGGGGTCAGCCGGGCCCACAGGAGGCGCTCCAGCGGGGTGCAGAGTTCATGGCTCCAGCCGATGGTGGTGCGCAGGGCACGGTGGCGACGCGGCGAGAACGAGTCGTCGTTGAGGGTGTCCAGGCGGGAGCCGAGCCGCTGGGCGATCTGTTCGACGGAGTGCGCCCGCATGCCCGCGGCGGCCAGTTCGATGGCGAGCGGGATGCCTTCGAGGCGGCGGCAGATCTCGGCGGCGGCCGCCGCCTCGCCCGGTGCGTCCAGCCTGGCTCCGGGGTCGGCGGTGCGCGCCCGTTCCCGGAAGAGGCGTAACGCGTCGGGGGCTCCGTCGACGGGCAGCGGCGGGACCTCCAGCACGTGTTCGCCCCGGGTACCCAGCGGCTGCCTGCTGGTGACGAGGACGGTGAGGCCGGGCGACGTGGTGAGGATCTCCCCCAGCAGATGGCCGCACGAGGTGCGCAGGTGCTCGCAGGAGTCGAGGACGAGCAGCAGCCGCTTGTCGATGAGCCATTCGCACAGGGCGTCGACGGGCATCCGCAGGGTGTGGTCGGCGAACCCGACGGCGTCGGAGACGGTGGGGATCAGCGGCCCCGCGTCGTAGAGCGGGGACAGATCGGCCCACCAGGCTCCGTCGGGGTGGCGCTCCGCCGCGAGCCGGGCGCCCCGGAGGGCGAGCCGGGTCTTGCCGACGCCGCCGGGGCCGATGAGTGTGGTCAGCCGCCCGGTGGCCAGCGCGCGTTCCAGCCGGGCCAGTTCGGCCTGCCGTCCGACGAAGCTGGTCGTCTCCTCGGGAAGGTTTCCCACCATGGTCGATCATCACCGTCCGGCGCGCTGGAGCAGGGGTCCGCCGGTGAGGCAGCGGACGCCCGGCAGCGCCGCCCCGGGGCCCCGGCCGGCCCGGCCGCGGCGCCGTCTCCCCGGAGGGAGAGGGAGTCGCGGCAGGGCCGTGGGACCGGGGCGGATGCGCACGGTGTCCAGCTGTTGTGCGGCGCTTCGCCGACGTCTGCCGTCACCGTAGCCCTGTGGGCGTCAGCGCGCCGAGAAGACGGCGACCGTGCGCCCTGGGACGGTGAAGCTGCCCGATTTCCCGTCGTACGAGGCCTTCTTGACGGTAGGGTCCGCACCCGTCGCCTGGACCGGGTGCAGGGCGTAGGACGCACCGGCGAGGGCGGGGACGCGCTGGTTCGCGGTGCCGGGCGTGGCGTTGAGGACGACCACGAGCGGGCCGAGGCGCATCGTGATCACGCCGGGTGTCTCGTCCTTGCCCGAAAGCGGGAAGGACAGGGCTGCCTGCACCTGCCCGGTGGTGGTGAGACCGAACGCCTTCTCGGTGGACCGGATGGTGAGCAGGTCCCGGTACGCGGCCGCGGCGCCGTCGATCTGCGCGCAGCCCGGGGTGATCGCGGGCGAGGCGAGCAGGGGCTTCGCGTAGGACCACTTGTCCTTGTTGTCGGCGGCGGGCGGCAGGCCGCGCCCGAAGCCGTTGCCGTCGCGGCAGTCCCAGTGCAGGGCGTTGAACCAGTCGCCGCTGTCGTAGGAGTTGCGGTCCAGGGACTTGGAGCGCAGCCGGTCGGTGCCCGCCTGGGAGAGCGAGGGCCCCTGGGACAGGGTGGAGACCGCCATGGCCAGCACCTGTGCCCTGGCCCGCTCGGCCGCCGGGGTGCCGGCCGGGAGCTTGAAGGCGAGCGTGTCGTAGAGCGTCTCGTTGTCGTGGGCGTCGGAGTAGGCGAGGGCCTCACCGGGTGCGGCGGCGTATCCGGCGGGGGCGCCGTTGTAGTCGACGGCCGAGCCCTTGACGGTGCGGCCGGTGGTGTCGGTGAAGGTGTAGTCGGCGAGGCTGCCGGTGAGGCCGACCTTGATCAGGTCCTGGTAGTGCAGGAGCCGGGCCCGCTGTTCGGCGGTGGTGCCGTTGGCCGGGGAGGTGTTGGGGTCGGTGTAGAGGCCGGTGGCGAAGCCCTGCACACCGGGGTCCTCGTCGAAGGGGCTGCCGCCGCGCACGGCGTCGCGGGCCCGGTCGGAGAAGGTGGCGACCCCGGTACCGGCCATGTTCTTCTGGGTGGCCTGGACGAAGCGTGCGTCGTCCGCGATCTCGCCGAAGTTCCAGCCCTCCCCGTACAGGATGATCTTCTTGCCGTCGACGCCGTCCTTCGCCACCGTGAGGGCGTCCAGTGCCTCGCGGACGGCGACGATGTTGGCCCTGGGGTGGTGTCCCATCAGGTCGAAGCGGAAGCCGTCGACCTTGTACTCCCTGGCCCAGGTGACCACCGAGTCGACGACGAGCTTGCCCATCATGGTGTTCTCGGGGGCGGTGTTGGCGCAGCAGGTGGAGGTGGCGACGGTGCCGTCCTCCAGCAGGCGCTGGTAGTAGCCGGGCACGATGCGGTCGAGGACGGACTTGTCGTCCTGGCCGGAGGCGACGGTGTGGTTGTAGACCACGTCCATGACGGTGCGCAGTCCGGCGCCGTTGAGGCCCTGCACCATCCGGCGGAACTCGACGGTGCGCCGCGTGCCTTCGGGGTCGGAGGCGTAGGAGCCCTCGGGGACGGTGTAGTGCAGCGGGTCGTAGCCCCAGTTGAAGGCGTCCTTCGCGGCGCTCTTCGCGACGCAGGCCTGCTGTTCCTCGGAGTCGGGGGCGTACACGGACAGGTCGCAGCCGGGCCGGCTCCGGTCGGACTCCTTCTCCGGGATCGTCCCGATGTCGAAGGCGGGCAGCAGGTGCACATAGCCGGTGCCCGCGTCGGCGAGCCGCCGCAGGTGCTTCATCCCGTCGGACCGGGTGTCGGTGAAGGCGAGGTACTGGCCGGGGTGGGACGAGGTGCGGTCCGAGACGGAGAAGTCCCGGATGTGCAGCTCCTGGATCTGGGCGTCGCGCAGCGGGGTGGCGGCGGGTTTCCTCAGGGCGGACCAGCCGCGCGGTGCCAGCTTCGGGTCGTCGAGGCCGACGACGAGGCTGCGGGCGGAGTCGGTGGTCAGGGCGGTGGAGTACGGGTCGGTGACCCTGTTGGTGACGGTCTTCCGCACGGTGGGTGCCCAGACCCGCACGGCGTACCGGTAGGGCTTGCCCTGCCAGCTCTTCTTCCCGGTCACCGACCAGACGCCGGTGCGGTCGTCGCGCCGCATCGGGACGGTGCGGCCGTCGAGTTCGAGGGAGACCGTACGGGCGGTGGGCGCCCACACCGAGAGCGTGGGCGTGCCGTGCCGGAAGACCGGTCCGAGGGCCGCGCCGCTCGCGTGCCTCCCGTACAGGTCGTCCAGGACTCCGGCGGTCTGCACCCCGGTGGCGGCGAGCAGGGCGCCGTTCGCGGCGCGCTGGGTGGCGATGAGCTGGCCGCGCAGGGACTCACGGACCCGGTCCCGGTCGCGGGCGTCGATGCTGAACGCCGGGAAGTCCTTGAGGTGCGGGTACTTCGCCCTCTGCGCGTCGGTGAGGGCGGTGGTACGCAGCCGCAGCCACCGGCCCTCGTCGGAGAGCGCGCCGTCGACGACGGAGATGCCGCCGTCCTTCGCGTACACGAGCTGCTGGCTGGTGGCCTCGGTGGCCTTCACCTTCCACACGACGGTGCCGGAGTCGATCCACTGGGCCTCGGCCCGGGTGAGGTCGGGGGCGGGGACGCCGCCGGCCTGCGGCAGCAGGTATCCGGGCTGTCCGCCGAGCATCCAGACCTCGTGCCCGTGGGTGGCGAGGTCCAGCGACTGGTCGCTGGGGAGGTCCTTCTCGTCGCCCTTGTGCAGGATGTAGCTGAGCGAGGTGGCGCCGTCGGTGAGCGGGACCTCGAAGGTGACTCCGTAGGAGTCCTTCCTCACCGGCCGGAGCGGCTTGGCCCAGTCGGTGGGGTTCTCGGCCCCGGTCCAGGTGTGCAGCCCCCAGCCGTCGTAGTCGCCGTCGGCCCGGTGGTAGTTGAGGACGGCCTTGGTGGTGTCCTGGCCGGGTGCTTCGGGGGCCTCGGTGCGCTGGCCGTCCTTGCCCTGCTCGATCCAGACCTGTCCGGTCCGGGCGAGGTCGACGGTGCGCTGCGGGCCGTCCGCCGTACCGGCCTTCTCGACCGTGTACGGGAGCGAGGACGCGCCTTCGCCGAGCTTGATCCAGGCGAACGCGCCGTGGGCGTCGCGTCCCGTGAAGTCCGCGGTGGCGTCGCCGGACTTCAGCTGCCAGCCCTCGTAGTCGCCGTCCGCGCGCCGGTAGTGGACGACGGCGTAGTCGCGTTCGACGGCGACGGGCTTCTCCGCGGGAGGCGCCTGGCCCGCCGTGGTCGAGGCGAGGGCACTGGCCGTGCGTCCGGCGCGGTCGATGACGACGGCCTTGTACCGCAGCGGCGTCCCGGCCTTCACCGAGGCGTCCAGGTGCTGGGTGACCTTGTACGGGGCGTGGTCGGCGGAGCCGAGGGTGCGCCACGTGCCGTTGCCGGTCTGCGCGGCGAAGACGACCCGGTCGAGCTGTCCGCCCCCGGTGCCGGCGGTCAGCTCGACGGTGCCGGTGGCTCCGGCGGCGGGCGCCTTCAGGGTGATCGTCGGCCTGGCCTCCGGGGAGCCGAGCGGCCTGTCGGCGCGCAGCACGACGCTGGAGAGCGCGGGCACGGTGACAGTGGCCTTCTTGTCGCCACCGCTGCGGACGGCACCCGAACCGCCGTACAGCGTCCGGAAGTCCATGTGCGCGGAGGCGGTGGGCAGCTCGACGGTGCGCGGTGCGGTGCCGTTGTTGGAGGCGACGAGGTACTCGTAGGGCCGCTCGGTGGCCGTACGGGAGAAGGCGTACACGGAGCCTTCCGCGTAGCGCTCGGTCTGTACGCCGTCGCGCAGCGCGGGGTGCTCCTTGGTCAGCCCGGCGAGAGCGGCGATGGAGCGGTAGACCGGGTGCCCGGTGTCGTACGCGTCCGTGGCGTGCGTACGGTCGGTGCCGATCAGGTCGTCGTCGAGGTAGTCGGCGGCCTTCGAGGCGAAGAGGGGCTGGCGGGCGTCCTTGTCGCCGCCCGCGCCGGTGAATCCCTGCTCGTCGCCGGAGTAGATGACGGGGTTGCCGCGCGAGAGGAACATCAGTTCGTTGGCGAGGCGGGCCCGCTTCAGCAGTTCGGCGTCGTCGGCCTTCGGGTTGTCCTGCTTCAGGAAGGTGCCGATCCGGCCCATGTCGTGGTTGCCGAGGAAGGTCACCTGCTCGTAGGCGTTGGCCTTGTCGGTGGTGTACCGGTAGTCGTCGCGGTACACGGCGGCGAGCTTCGAGGCCGGGGCGCCCTGGGAGGCGTACCCCCTCGCGGCCTCCTGGAACGGGAAGTCGAGCGTCGCGTCCAGCCGCCCCCGGGTGACATAGGGCGAGGTGATCGCGGTGTCGGAGGAGTACACCTCGCCGAACATGAAGAAGTCGTCCCGGCCGCGCCGGGCGGCGTAGGTGTCCAGCGCGGTGGCCCACTGGGTCCAGAAGTCCAGGTCGACGTGTTTGACGGTGTCGATGCGGAACCCGTCGATATCGAAGTCGCGGACCCACTTCTCGTAGATCTCCGCCATGCCGTCGACGACCTCGGGCCGCTCGGTCCACAGGTCGTCGAGCCCGGAGAAGTCGCCGTACTCGGCCGACTCACCGGCGAACGTCGAGTCGCCCCGGTTGTGGTACATCGTGGGGTCATTCAGCCAGGACGGCTTCTTGGTGCCCGCGTTCACGGTGGTCTTCGGGGTGTACGGGAACGTGTCCCGGTCGGCCTTCGCCATCTTCCGGCTGTCGTCGAACGGGCGGCCGTCCCTGTCGAGGTAGGGGTAGGCGCCCTTGGGCTTGTAGCCGTACTCCTTCTCGGCGTAGTCGACGGTGTCGGCGGTGTGGTTGGTGATGACGTCGAAGAAGACCTTCATGCCCTTGGCGTGGGCCTTGTCGATCAGCTTCTCCAGGTCGGCGTTGGTCCCGAAGTGCGGGTCGACCTGGGTGAAGTCGGTGATCCAGTAGCCGTGGTAGCCGGCCGAGGCGTCCTTGCCGGTGCCCTGCACGGGCCGGTTCCTGAAGATCGGGGCCAGCCAGATGGCGGTGGTGCCGAGGCCCTTGATGTAGTCGAGCTTCCCGGTCAGGCCCTTGAGGTCGCCGCCCTGGTAGAAGCCCTTGTCGGCGGGGTCGTACCCGGTCTCCAGGCGTGAACCGGTCAGCCCGCCCCGGTCGTTGGCCCGGTCGCCGTTGGCGAAGCGGTCGGGCAGTACGAAGTAGAACTGCTCGCGGGTCAGGTCGTGCCGGGCCGGTTCCCGGGCCAGCGCGGCGTCCGGGGGCGGGGCCGGGGCTCTGGACGGAGCGGCCGCCGAGGCCGCCGGTACGACGGGCAGCAGCGCCGCGCAGAGTGCTGCGACGGCCCCCCGCCGGAGGGTGGTTCGGGACACGGGCGGGTACTCCTCGGATTCTCTGCGGTGGGAACGGGGTGGGGCGCGTGGGGGGGGCCTGAGGAATGTGGGGGCCTGAGGAATGTGGGGGCCTGAGGAATGGGGGCGCCGCGTGGGCGGGTCGCCCGCGGGGCGGTTCTCCTGCGGGGCAGTTCTCCCGCGGGGCGGAGTGCCGGTGGGGGCGGGTTCTCCGGGCGGGCCGGGAGCGCACCGCCGTGCGCCCCCGGCCCGCCCGGAAGTCGTGGTCAGCCGCGCCAGACGTCGCCGGTCAGCGCCGACCTGCCGGAGGCCGGGACGGTGGCGGTGCGGTTGGCGCCGTTCTCCCAGGTGACGTTGCCGCTCGCCTCCTTGCGGAGGTACTTGTACGCGAAGGACGTACCGGCGCCCAGGTCCACATCGAGCTTCCAGACGGGATACGTGGCCGGGTCGAGCTTCAGCGCCTTCGCGGGGTCCCAGGCGCCGAGGGCCTGCTGGTCACCGGTGACGTAGATGTTCTGGCCCGGCTGGGTGATGGCGTTGACGCCGAAGGAGGCGCCGGACTGCCCCGTACCGGGGTCGGTCGGGCCCGTGCCGCCGCCGGAGCAGGTGCGGGCGCCCGCGTGCAGGGCGACGGCGGTGTTGGATCCCAGGGTGGCGGTGAACTGGCCCGATCCGTTGACGGTGACGCCGTTGCCGGACTGGATGTCGCAGTAGTCACCGGCGGGCAGCGAGGTCTGGAACGTACGGGTCAGGGCGGAGCCCTCGTGGTTGATGGCGACGTACGCCTTCGAGCCCCGGCCGAACGCGATCCGGTCGCCACCGTCGTCCCACCAGTTCGAGACGCCCTGGCCCCGTGCGGCGTTGCGGAAGCCGACCATGGAGGAGATCTCGCGCCAGGCGTGCTGGCACTTCCAGCCGTCGCTGTAACAGGCGTTCACCTGACCGCCGTTGGGCGGTCCGGCGTCCTTGTCGGACCACTCGTAGCCGGAGTGGACGTCCGGGGAGCCGTAGGGCCAGGCCAGCATGAACACGCTGGCGAGGGTGTAGTCGGCGCCGTTCTTGTAGGTCAGCGTCTCGCCGTTGCGCTCGGTGTCGTGGTTGTCGACGAAGACCGCCGACTTGCCCGACTCCATGAAGCCCCAGCCCTCGCCGTAGTTCTTGAGGTTGGCGAGGTTCTCGTTGAGGAACGTCTGCTTGAGGCCCCGGGCGTAGCGGAATTCCTGGACGTCGCCGGTGCCGAGGTACTCGGAGGGCGAGACGGCCTCGCCGCCGCCGTAGATGGCCTCCTGCTTCCAGTAGACACCGGGGTTGTTCAGCCGCGACTTGATGGCCGCGAGGTCACCGGCGGGCATGTGCTTGGCCGCGTCGATCCGGAAGCCGTCGACGCCGAGGGAGAGCAGGTCGTTGAGGTACCCGGCGATCCTGCCGCGTACGTAGTCCTCGCCGGTGTCCAGGTCGGCCAGGCCGACGAGTTCGCAGTTCTGTACGTTGCCGCGGTCGCCGTAGTCGGTGATCGGCGACTGGCAGTCGTTCATGTCGTTGACCGAGTACAGGCCCGGGTAGTCGTACTTGGAGTACGAGGACCCGCCGGTGCCCGTGCCGGAACCGGCCGACATGTGGTTGATGACCGAGTCGGCCACGACCTTGACGCCCGCGCCGTGACAGGTGCTGACCATGTTCGCGAAGGCGGCGCGGTCACCGAGCCGCCCGGCGATCCGGTAGCTGACGGGCTGGTACGAGGTCCACCACTGGCCGCCCTGGATGTGCTCCTGGGGCGGCGAGACCTGGACGAAGCCGTAGCCCGCCGGACCCAGGGAGTCCGTACAGGCCCTGGCTATGGAGTCGAACTTCCACTCGAACATCACGGCGGTGACGTCCTTGTCGCCCGGCCCGGCGGCCTGCGCGGCGCCTGCGGCGCCGAGTTGGGCGGGTACGGCGAGGACGGCGGCGCCCGCCACGAGGGCGAGCGCCGCGGACAGCGGTCTGCGTGCCATGTCATTCCTCCTGCGGTGGGGGAAACGCGGGTGACGATGCAGCCTCACGTGACAACGCGCCGTGCCCTGAAGGCTTCTGAAGGTTCTTGCTGCAAGAATGCAAACCTTGCCGCGGAGCAGACCGTACGAGCCCGCCAGGCCCGGGTCAACCCTTTGGACATCCCCCGCACACATCCAGGAAATCCGGCAGTTTTCTGCCTGCAAGGTCTTCCGCAAGATATTGCGCGAGTGTTACGTTCCTCCGGACTCCGGTCCGGCCGGCCGGGGGTCCCGGCCGCTTCGGCGCACCGGGCCCCACGCGCCCGGCCGGCCGGGCCGGTCACGGCAGGAGAGGCACCCGGGGCCGCTCACTCCCCGCAGGCCCGTCCGGGCCGGCTCCGGTGCCTCTCCTGTACGTGGGGACTTCTCCCGCGACGGCCCGCACCCCGGGGTGTCCGCCGCCGCCGGCCTCACCCGGCGCGTACCACCGCCGCGGTCGACCCCCGTACCACCAGCTCCGGCTGGAACACGTACTCCGTGCGCTGCACCGGGCTCCCGCCGATCTCCTCCAGCAGCGCGCCCACCGCCGCCGCCGCCATCGCCTGCACCGGCTGGCGCACGGTGGTCAGCGGCGGGTCGGTGAACGCGATCAGCTGCGAGTCGTCGAAGCCGACGACCGAGACGTCGCGCGGTACGTCGAGCCCCCTCCCCCGGGCCGCCCGCACCACGCCGAGCGCCATCAGGTCGCTGCCGCAGACGATGCCGGTACAGCCCAGGTCGAGCAGGGCGCCCGCCGCGACCTGGCCGCCCTCCACGCTGAACAGCGTGGAGCACACCAGGAGTTCGGCCTCGGCGCGGGACAGACCCAGCACCGAGACCGACGCGTCGAGGAAGCCGTCGCGCTTGCGGCGCGAGGGCACATAGCGCTGCGGTCCGATGGCCAGGCCGATCCTGCGGTGCCCGAGGTCGGCCAGATGCCCGACGGCCATCCGCACGGCGGCGGAGTCGTCGGGCGAGACGAACGGGGCGCTGATCCGTTCGTTGTAGCCGTTGATCAGGACGAACGGTACGCCGCGCTCGGTGAGCGCGGCGTACCGTGCCGGGTCCGCCGACAGGTCGGCGTGCAGCCCGGAGAGGAACACGATGCCGCCGACGCCCCGTTCGACGAGCTGCTCGACGAGCTCGTCCTCGGTGGCGCCGCCCGGCAGCTGGGTGCAGAGCACGGGGGTGTAGCCGTGCCCGGCCAGGACCTGTTCGACGGACTGCGCGAACGCCGGGAAGATCGGGTTGGTGAGTTCGGGTGTCACCAGCCCGATCAGGCCCGCGCTGCGCTGCCGCAGCCGTACGGGCCGTTCGTAGCCGAGGATGTCGAGCGCCGCGAGCACCCGCTGACGCGTGGTGTCCGCGACGCCCGGCTTCCCGTTGAGCACCCGGCTCACGGTCGCCTCGCTGACCTCGGCCTGTCCGGCGATGTCGGAGAGCCGGGGGGCCGCACCGGTCCTGGGCGCGGGCAGGGTCACACCGTCCACCACACGGTGCTGTCCGCGGGCAGGACGGCCTCGGCGCCGTCGACGGTCACCGGGGCGCTGGACAGCAGCACGCTGCCGCGGGCCGCCATCCGTACCGGGGTGCCGGTGGTGTTGACGGTGCAGACGAAGCCGGGCCGGCCGAAGACCAGGACGCCCTCGGGGGCCTCCAGCCACTCGACCGCGGTCCCCGCACCGAGTCCCGGGTGTTCGCGGCGGGCGGCGATCGCGGAGCGGTACAGCTCCAGCGTGGAGCCCTCCACGCCGGCCTGAGCCTCGATGGAGAGCTCGCCCCAGCCGGCGGGCTGCGGCAGCCAGCTGCCGCCGCTGCCGAAGCCGTACGAGCTGCCCTCGCGGGTCCACGGGATCGGCACCCGGCACCCGTCGCGGAAGCCGTCCTGGCCCTGCGCGCGGAAGAACGACGGGTCCTGGCGGACCTCGTCGGGCAGGTCCGTGACGTCGGGCAGGCCGAGCTCCTCGCCCTGGTAGACGTAGGCGGAGCCGGGCAGGGCCAGCATCAGCAGCGTCGCCGCGCGGGCCCGGCGCAGGCCGAGCTCGCGGTCTCCCGCGGTACGGATCTGGGTGCCGAGGCCGGGCGGGTTGGCGAAGCGGGTGGAGTGCCGGGTGACATCGTGGTTGGAGAGCACCCAGGTGGTGGGGGCGCCGACCGGCCGCATCGCGTCCAGCGAGGTGTCGATGACCTTGCGGAGCTCGGCGGCGTCCCAGGCGGTGGACAGGTACTGGAAGTTGAAGGCCTGGTGCATCTCGTCGGGGCGCACATAGTTGGCGGTGCGCTCGACGGTGGGGGTCCAGGCCTCGGCGACGGCGATCCGCTCGCCGGGGTACTCGTCCAGGATGGTGCGCCAGCTGCGGTAGATCTCGTGCACGCCGTCCTGGTCGAAGAACGGCATGACGTCGTTGCCGAGCAGCTTGAGCTGGTCGTGGCCGCCGAGGTCCGGCAGGCCCTCGGCCTTGACGAGACCGTGGGCGACGTCGACGCGGAAGCCGTCGACGCCCATGTCGAGCCAGAAGCGCAGGATCGAGCGGAACTCGTCGGCGACGGCCGGGTGTTCCCAGTTGAAGTCGGGCTGCTCGGGGGCGAACAGGTGGAGGTACCAGTCGCCGGGGGTGCCGTCGGGGCCGGTGGTCCGGGTCCAGGCGGGGCCGCCGAAGATGGACTCCCAGTCGTTGGGCGGGAGTTCGCCGTTCTCGCCCTTGCCGGGCCGGAAGTGGTAGCGGTCGCGCAGGGCGGAGCCGGGGCCCTCGGCCAGGGCGCGCCTGAACCACTCGTGCCGGTCGGAGGAGTGGTTGGGCACCAGGTCCACGATGATGCGCAGGCCCAGGTCATGGGCGTCGCGGATCAGGGCGTCGGCGTCCAGGAGGCTGCCGAACATCGGGTCGATGGCCCGGTAGTCGGCGACGTCGTAGCCCGCGTCGGCCTGCGGCGACGCGTAGAAGGGGCTGAGCCAGACGGCGTCGACGCCGAGGTCCCTGAGGTACGGGAGCCGGGCGGTGACGCCTGCGAGATCGCCCATGCCGTCGCCGTTGCCGTCGGCGAAGCTGCGTGGATAGACCTGGTAGATCACCGCGTCCTGCCACCAGCCGGTGCGGTGGCCCGGGGCGTCGTCGGACGTGCCGGTGGAGGGGGCAGCGAGGTGCTGGGTCATGTCGTCCCTGGGGTGTCTGGGTGGGGAGCGGCGCCGGGACCGGGTCGGGGGTCCGGCGCCGCCGTGACGGGTGCGGTCGGTCGTGCGGGCTCTGCCGGTGTCCGGCTCAGCCCTTGACGGCTCCGGCGGACATGCCGGTGACCAGATGCTTCTGCGCGAACAGGAAGACCAGGGCGGCCGGGATCGCGATGAGTACGGAGGCGGCGGTCATCGGGCCCCACTGGGCCCCGTACTGGTTGACGAACTTCTGCAGTCCGCCGGCGAGCGTGAGGTTCTCGTCGCCGACCATGAAGGCGGAGGCGTACGCGACCTCGCCCCAGGCGGTGATGAAGGAGTAGAACGCGGTGACGGCGAGGCCGGGCTTGGCGAGCGGCAGGATGAGCCGCCAGAACGTGCCGAACGGGGTGAGGCCGTCGACCTGGCCGGACTCGTCGATCTCGCGCGGGATGGTGTCGAAGAAGCCCTTCATCATCCAGGCGCAGAACGGCACCGAGATGGTGAGGTAGGTGATGACGAGACCGGCGGGCTGATTGAGCAGGCCGATGTTCGACATGATGTTGTAGATCGGCACGATGAGGACCGCGACCGGGAACATCTGGGTGATCAGCAGCGTCCACATCAGCCCGCGCTTGCCGGGGAAGCGGAAGCGGCTGACGGCGTAGCCGGTGGTGGCGGAGACGAACACCCCGATGACGGTGGAGAGTCCCGCGATGATCACGGAGTTGCCGAACCAGCTCAGGAACTCGGTGTCCCGGATCAGGTTCGTGTAGTTCACGAACGTGGTCTCGCGGAAGAAGTCCGTCGTCGTGGCGTACTTGGCGGGCTTGAGCGAGGTCAGCAGGACCCACAGCACCGGGAAGACCGCGATGACGGACGCGATGATCAGGGTGAGGTGCAGGGCCACGGAGGCGAGCGGCGAACGGTCGCCGCGCAGGCGCGGCCTGCGGGCGGCGTGCTGGGCGGGGTGCTGGGCTGCGGTGGTCACCAGTTGTCTCCCTGGGTGCGCAGGACTCGCCGGTAGACCACGGCGAAGAGCATCAGGAGTACGAGGATCAGCACGCCCCAGGTGGAGGACTGCGCGAAGTCGCGCGGGCTGATCTCGAAGGAGAACTTGTACGCCTGGGTGACGAGGATCTGGGTGGCCTCGCCGGGTCCGCCGCGGGTCAGCAGGAAGATCACCGGGAACATGTTGAAGGTCCAGATGGTGGAGAGCAGGACCACCGTGGTGGAGACCGGGCGCAGTCCGGGGAGCGTGATGTGACGGAAGCGCTGCCAGGCGGTGGCGCCGTCCATCTCCGCGGCCTCGTACTGCTCCGAGGGTATGGACTGCAGTCCGCCGAGCAGGGCGACCATCATGAACGGGATGCCGAGCCAGACGTTGACCGCGATGACGGAGAACTTGGCCCAGGTGGGGTCGTTCAGCCACGGCACCCCGTCGATGCCCGCACCGCTCAGGACCTTGTTGAGCAGTCCGCGGTCCTCGTTGTAGAGGAAGCGCCAGGCGAAGACGGAGACGAAGCCGGGGATGGCCCAGGGCAGGATGAGTGCCATGCGGTAGGCGGAGCGCCCGGCGATACGGCGGTTGAGGATATTGGCCAGCGCCATGCCGAGGCAGAAGGTGATGCCCACGCAGGAGACCGTCCACACCAGCGTCCAGCCGAGCGTGCCGAGGAACTGGGTACCCGTCAGCGCGTCGACGTAGTTGTCCGCACCCACGAACTTGTAGGTGGCGGGCATCTCGTTGACCCCGATGGAGCGGGCGACGTTGCGCTCGTTGGCATCGGTCAGCGACAGATAGACACCGCGGACCAGCGGGTAGCCGATGATCACGCCGATGACGAGGACGACCGGGGCGACCATGACCCAGGCGTACCAGTGGGTCGACACGGCGCGCCGGAGCCGGCCCGGCGTCGGGGGGTTGCCAGTACCGCGGCTGGGGCCGCGGACGACGACGTCGTCCGCGGCCTTCGCCACCGACTGGCTGGTGTGGACAGCCATCAGTGGGCCAACCTTCCTGTTACTTCCAGCCCTTGAGGAGCTTGCGGTAGGAGTCGCCGGTCGCGGAGGCGGCCTTCTCCGGGGTGGTCTGGTCGGTGAGGACCTTGGTGTACTCGGTGACCAGCGGGGCGAAGAGGCTGCCGGTCTCGGGGATCCAGGGGCGCTCGACGGCGGTCTCGACGACCGGCTTGAAGAAGCCGACGATCTCGCTGTCCACGGCCTCCTGCTTGGCGTAGGCGGAGGTACGGGTCGGCAGCAGGTTCAGCTCGCCGGCCGTCCGGGCCTGGCTCTGCACGGAGGTCATGTACTCGACGAAGGCGTAGGAGGCGTCGAGGTTCTTGGAGCCCGCGTAGACGGCGAGGTTGTGGCCGCCCTGCGGGGCGCCCTGGGCGACGGAGCCGGCCGGGACCGGGGCGATGCCCAGGTTCTCCTTGTCCTTGAACTCATTGCCCGCGAGGGTGTCGGCGACGGCCCACGGGCCGTTGATCATCATCGCGACCTTGCCGTCCTTGAACGACGACTGCATGTTCTCCCAGCCGTCGGTGGCGTCGGTCTTGGCGGCCCCGGACTCGACGAGGTCCTTGACGACCTTGAACGCCTTGACGCTCTCGGGCTTGTCGACGGTGACGGACTTGTTGCTGGCGTCGACCAGGTCGCCGCCCTCGCCGTACAGGAACGACAGGAACCAGTAGGCGTCGTCGCCGCGGAGGTAGAGGCCGGTCTTGCCGGTCTTGTCCTTGATCTTCTCCGAGACGGTCTTCAGGTCGGCGATGGTCGTCGGTACCTCGACCCCGGCCTCCTTGAAGATCTTCTTGTTGTAGAAGACGCCCATGGAGTCGATGACCTGGGGAACGGCGTACGTCTTGCCGTTGTACTTGGTGGACGCGGCGGCCTGCTTGAGGAAGTCGCCCTCGTCCTTCAGCGCGGCGGTGCCGTCCAGCGGGGCCAGGTAGCCGAGGTCCGCGAACTCGGGGGTCCAGGCGACCTCGGAGCGGATCACGTCGGGGGCGCCGCCGCCCGACTGCGCGGCGTTCTTGAACTTGTTCTGCGCCTCGCCGAAGGGGACGTTGACGTACTTGACGTCGACCTTCGGGTGCTCCTTCTCGAAGCCCTCGGCCAGCTTCTTGAAGACCTTGTCCTCGCTGCCGACGGTCGAGGTGTCCCACCAGGTAACCGTGCCGGAGAGCTCGCCCGAGCTCTTGCCGCCACCGGACTCGTCATCGCTGCCGCAGGCGGTCGCCGCGAGCGCCAGGGCCGCGACCAGGGCGGTGGCCGTTATGCCACGTCGCATCTGAACTCCTTCAACTGCCGTACCGCTCCGTCGCGGCGCCGGGTCGACGTGAACGTAACAAGGATGAAAGAGGACCGAAAGACCTTGCGGAAGATTTCTGCAAGGTCCGGCGATCGTTACATTCGCGTGTCCTCAAGGTTGCCGCCAGAACCCTTGACGGAATCCCCTACCCCCTGCTGACACAGGCCACGCGCGGTGAATGCGTAGTGCGACGATCTGATCGCGGCCCGCACGAGGGGCCCGCAAGAGCTTGCAAGACGTTGCCGCGGATCTGCGGGCGGGCGCCGTCACCGACGGCCGGGAGGGAGCCTCGCGCCCGAATCCCGCTCACAGTGGGCAATCCGACACAGGCCCGGTACAGTCGCCTTCCATGACCGCACGGCTTGCCGATATCGCAACTCAGGCGGGGGTCAGCGAAGCGACGGTCAGCCGAGTCCTGAACGGCAAGCCCGGTGTCGCAGCGGCCACCCGCGAATCCGTCCTCGCGGCGCTCGACGTCCTGGGCTACGAACGCCCCGTACGGCTGCGCAGGCGCAGTGCGGGACTGGTCGGCCTGATCACGCCCGAGCTGGAGAACCCCATCTTCCCGGCGCTGGCGCAGGTCATCGGCCAGGCGCTGACCCGGCAGGGCTACACCCCGGTGCTGGCGACACAGAGTCCCGGCGGATCCACCGAGGACGAGCTGACCGAGATGCTCGTCGACCGCGGCGTCTCCGGCATCATCTTCGTCTCCGGGCTGCACGCGGACACCTCCGCCGACATGCGGCGCTACGAACAACTGCGCGCCAAGGGCGTCCCCTTCGTCCTCGTCAACGGCTTCTCGCCGAAGGTGCAGGCCCCGTTCATCTCGCCCGACGACCGGGCGGCGATGCGGCTCGCGGTGACGCATCTGGTCGCGCTGGGACATCAGCGGATCGGCCTCGCGGTCGGCCCCAAGCGCTTCGTTCCCGTACTCCGCAAGATCGAGGGCTTCCACGCCACGATGCACGAACAGCTCGGCCTCCCCCCGGAGCGGGTGGAGGAGTTGATCGAGCACTCTCTGTACACGCTGGAGGGCGGTCAGGCCGCCGCCTCGGCACTGCTGGAACGCGGGTGCACGGCCGTGGTGTGCGCGAGCGACATGATGGCCCTGGGCGCGATCCGGGCGGCCCGGCGGCTGTCGCGACAGGTGCCGCGCGATCTGTCGGTGGTGGGTTACGACGATTCGCCGCTCATAGCGTTCACCGATCCGCCGCTGACCACGATCCGGCAGCCGGTGACGGCGATGGGCCAGGCCGCCGTCCGTACGCTCCTGGAGGAGATCGGCGGAACCCCGGCCCCGCACAGCGAGTTCGTCTTCATGCCCGAGCTGGTGGTTCGCGGTTCGACGGCGTCGGGACCCGGACCCTCCTCAGGGTCCCACTCTCGTCCTTGAGGTGCATATCGTGCGACCGGAACCCGACCGGAGGATGATCGGGCGGAGGGGGACGTATCTGGCAGACTCTGTGCCTATGGGTGAATCGCACGTGAAAACACAGGAAGGCCGAACGGCCGGCACCCCGTCACCCATCGTGGACGAGGCGGCCCCCGAGGCCAAGCGGAACGGAAGAACGGCGAAGCTCGGTGCACTGCGTGCCCCGCGCCGTCCACGGCTCTGGTTCGAAGTCCTGCTGATCGCGGTCAGTTACTGGCTGTACTCACTTGTGCGCAACGCCGTTCCCGAGCAGAAGGCCGCCGCCCTGAGCAACGCCGACTGGATCTGGTCGGTGGAGAAGTCGCTGGGCCTCGCCTTCGAGCAGTCCGTCAACCATGCCGTGAACTCGGTGACATGGCTGATCGTGTCGATGAACTACTACTACGCGACGCTGCACTTCGTGGTCACCGTCGGAGTGCTCGTCTGGCTGTTCCGCCGTCACCCCGGCCGCTACGCGGCGGCCCGGATGGTGCTCTTCGCGACCACGGCCGTCGCCCTGCTCGGCTACTACCTGTACCCGCTGGCACCGCCCCGTCTGATGAACGGCGGGCACTTCATCGACACGGTGCTGCTGCACGAGACCTGGGGTTCGATGGCCTCGGGCAACTTCAAGAACATGTCGAACCAGTACGCGGCGATGCCCTCCATGCACATCGGCTGGTCGCTCTGGTGCGGTCTGACCATCTTCGCGCTCGCGTCCGCCCCCTGGGCCCGGATCCTGGGGCTGCTCTACCCGATGGCCACCCTCGTCGTGATCGTGGCGACGGCCAACCACTTCTGGCTGGACGCGGTGGGCGGCATGGCCTGCCTGGCGTTCGGCTTCGCCCTCTCGTACGCCTGGTACGGATCGCTGCCCCACCGCCTGCCGAAACTGGTGCCGTCCGGCCGGGGACGTCTGTCGGCGGTGTCCCAGGGCGTCTCGCCACGGGCCCGGCGCCCGGTACCGGAGTCCTCGGGCCGCCGCTGAGGCCCCGGGCCGCCGAGGAGCCGTGAGGCCCCGCGCGGCCCCGTGCGCGGCCCCTGCCGGCCGTGGAACCTCACTGCGCCCCGTAGAACCGCTCCTCCACCACCGCCCGCGCCCGCCGGGTGATCCGCCGGTAGTCGTCCAGCATGTCGCCGACATGGCCGGGCTCGTACCCCAGGTAGCGCCCCACGGCCGTCATCTCCCGCGCGTCGGAGGGGAACATGTCACCGGGCCGCCCCCGTACCAGCATCACCGCGTTGCGCACCCGTGTCGCCAGCACCCACGCGTCGTCCAGGACGCGGGCGTCCTCGGCCGGGATCAGCTCCGCCGCGCACGCCGCCGCCAGCGCCTCCCGGGTGCGGGTCGTACGGAGTCCGGGCTCCGCCCAGCCGTGCCGCATCTGCAGCAGCTGTACGGTCCACTCGACATCGCTCAGCCCGCCGCGCCCCAGCTTGGTGTGGAGCGTCGGGTCGGCCCCGCGCGGCATCCGCTCGGACTCCATCCGGGCCTTGAGCCGGCGGATCTCGCGGACCGCGTCCTCCCCCAGCCCCTCCATCGGGTACCGCAGCGGATCGATCAGCTCGATGAAACCCCGCCCCAGCGCCTCGTCGCCCGCCATCGGCTCGGCCCGCAGCAGGGCCTGGCTCTCCCAGACCAGCGACCAGCGCCGGTAGTACGCCTCGTACGACTTCAGGGTGCGCACCAGCGGCCCGCTCTTGCCCTCGGGCCGCAGATCGGCGTCGATCAGGAGCGGCGGGTCGGCGGTGGGCAGCTGGAGCAGTCTGCGCATCTCGGTGACCACCGTGTTGGCGGCCCGGCTCGCCTCCTCGTCGCCGACGCCCTCGCGCGGCGCGTGGACGAACAGGACGTCGGCGTCGGAGCCGTATCCCAGCTCATGACCGCCGAAGCGGCCCATCCCGATGACGGCGAACCGGGTCGGCAGGGTGTCGCCCCACCGCTCGCGGACGGCGGCGCGCAGCGCCCCGGCGAGCGTGGCGGCGTTGAGGTCGGTGACCGCGGAGCCGACCCGGTCCACGAGGGCGCCGTGGTCGGGCTCGGCGGGGGTCTCCTCGGTGCCGTAGGAGCCGATGATGTCCGCCGCCGTCGTACGGAACAGCTCCCGCCGCCGTACGCCGCGGACGACGGCGACCGCCGATTCGGCGCCGTCCGCCCGGCCGACCGCGGCCAGCACCTCCTGCTCCAGGTGCTCCCGGGTGCGCGGCTTCAGCCCTTCCGGATCGCCCAGGATCGCGACGGCCTCGGGGGCCCGCAGCAGCAGATCGGGGGCGAGGCGGCCGGCCGACAGGACCCGGGCGAGGTTCTCCGCCGCCGCCCCCTCGTCCCGCAGGAGCCGCAGGTACCAGGGCGTCTTGCCGAGCGCGTCGGACACCTTGCGGAAGCCGAGGAGACCGGCGTCCGGGTCGGCGGAGTCCGCGAACCAGCCGAGCAGCACCGGCAGCAGCGTGCGCTGGATGGCCGCCTTGCGGGACACCCCGGACGACAGGGCCTCCAGATGCCGCAGCGCGGCGGCCGGGTCCGCGTATCCGAGGGCTTCGAGCCGGGTTCCGGCCGCTTTCGCGCTGAGCCGGGTCTCCCCGGGCGCCAGCTGGGCGACCGCGTCCAGCAGCGGCCGGTAGAAGAGCTTCTCGTGCAGCCGCCGTACGACGGAGGCGTGCCGCTTCCACGCCTTGTTCAGTTCGTTGACCGGGTCCGTGCGCATCCCCAGGGAGCGGCCCAGGCGCCGCAGGTCGGCTGCGTCCTCGGGGACCAGATGGGTACGGCGCAGCCGGTAGAGCTGGATGCGGTGCTCCATGGAGCGCAGGAAGCGGTACGCCTCGTCGAGCTGTGCCGCGTCCGCGCGGCCCACATAGCCGCCCTCGGCGAGCGCCCGCAGCGCCTCCAGCGTCGTTCCGCTGTGCAGGGTGGAGTCGCTGCGCCCGTGCACCAGCTGGAGCAGCTGGACGGCGAACTCCACGTCCCGCAGTCCGCCGGGGCCGAGCTTGAGCTCCCGGTCCACCCGGTCGGCGGGGATGTTGTCGATGACGCGGCGGCGCATCTTCTGCACATCGGGGACGAAGTTGTCCCGGTCGGCGGCCTGCCAGACGAGCGGGGAGACGGCCTCCACGTACTCCGCGCCCAGCTCCGGGTCACCGGCGACCGGCCGGGCCTTCAGCAGGGCCTGGAACTCCCAGGTCTTGGCCCAGCGCTGGTAGTACGCGAGGTGCGAGGTCAGGGTGCGTACGAGCGGCCCGTTGCGGCCCTCGGGGCGCAGGTTGGCGTCGACCGGCCAGATGGTGCCCTCGACGGTGGTGTCGGAGCAGATCCGCATCATGTGGGCGGCGAGCCGGGTGGCGGCCTGGATGGCGGCGCTCTCCTCGGTCCCCTCGATCGGCTCCGCCACGAAGATCACGTCGACGTCGGAGACGTAGTTCAGCTCATGGCCGCCGCACTTGCCCATCGCGATGACGGCGAGCCGGCACCGGGCGGCGTCGGCGGGCACGGACGTACGGGCGATGGCGAGCGCCGCCCGCAGGGTGGCGGTGGCCAGGTCGGCCAGCTCGGCGGCGGTCTCGGCGAGGTCCGTCGTCCCGCACACGTCACGGGCCGCTATGGCGAGCAGGCACCGGCGGTAGGAGACGCGCAGCGAGTCCGGGTCGACGGCGTCGGCGAGCCCCTGCTCGAACTCGGCGATCCCGGGGTGCAGGTCGGCGGCCTCGTAGGTGACGAGGGCGTGCCAGTCGCGCGGATGCCGGGCCAGATGGTCCCCGAGCGCCTCCGAGGCGCCGAGTACGCCCAGCAGCCGGTCCCGCAGGGGTTTGGCGGTCACCAGGGTGTCGAGCAGGACCTGCCGTTCGTCCTCGTCCTGCGCCTCGACGAGCCGGACGAGGCCGCGCAGCGCGAGATCGGGGTCGGCGGTGGCGCCGAGCGCTTCCAGGAGGACGGGATCGGCCCGTACGGAGATCAGGGCATCGAGGTCGAGCAGCTGTCCGGCGGCGGACGGGTCGGTGAAACCGTGCCGCAGCAGTCGGGTGAAGGTACTGCTCCTGCGCCCCGGCACCGTTGTCATCCCGCGCTCTCCTGCCCGCCGACCGATTCTCGTTCACAGCGGATTCGAGCCTATCCCCGCGCCGGTGTGCGCGGAGCCGGGGTGCGGTCCGCACACTGGGAGGTGAACCCGGGTGCGGTCCGCACACCGGGGGTGAACCCGGGAGGCACGATGTCCTCAGCAGTTCCCGTGACCGAGCTGGATGCCCGGTACAGCAGCGCGGGCGCCACCGCCCGCCCGTGGCGGGAGGGGGCGGCCGTGCTGGACGCCGCCCGCCTGTACTGGCTGTCCACGGTCCGTCCGGACGGCCGCCCGCATGTGACACCGCTGATCGGGGTCTGGTGGGACGATGCGCTGCATTTCTGTACGGGCCCCGCCGAGCGCAAGGCGCGCAATCTGGCCGCCAATCCCGAAGTGGTCCTGACGACCGGGGCCAACACCTTGGACTCGGGTTTCGACGTGGTCGTCGAGGGCCGCGCGGAACAGGTGACGGACACCGGGGCGCTGACCCGGCTGGCCGGGGCGTGGGAGACGAAGTACGGCGGCGACTGGCACTTCGAGGTGAGCGACGGCGCGTTCGTCAACGGGGAGGCCGGCCGTGCGGAGGTCTTCGCGGTGACCCCGCGCACGGCCTTCGGCTTCACCAAGGGCGAGCCGTTCAGCCAGACGCGGTGGCGGTTCGGCTGAGGGGTGCGCCGCCGGGCCGGGTTCCGATGACCACGGTGGCGTACAGCTCCTCGGAGGTGACCACGCGCGGGACGAGCCCGCCGTCGCCCATGGTCCGGGCCGCCCGCGCCGCCTGGCGCTCGCTCGTCTCGACCAGCAGACCGCCGCCGGGGGCGAGCCAGTGCGGCGCCTCGGCCACCACCCGGCGCATCACGTCGAGTCCGTCCCCGCCGCCGTCGAGCGCGACCCGGGGCTCATGGACGCGTGCCTCGGCGGGCAGCAGTTCGACGTCCTTGGTCGGTACGTAGGGGACATTGGCGAGCAGGATGTCGACGCGGCCGCGCAGTGAGGCGGGCAGCGGGGCGAAGAGGTCGCCCTCGTAGACCCGGCCGGGCTCGCCGACATTGCGGCGGGCGCAGCGCACGGCCGCGGGTTCGACGTCGGCGGCGTGCAGTTCGACCCGGTCCAGGCAGGCGGCCAGGGCCGCTCCGAGCGCGCCCGTTCCGCAGCAGAGGTCGACGACGACCGGGTCCGCGGGGGCGAGTGCGGCGGCCTGCCGGACCAGGAATTCGGAACGGCGGCGGGGCACGAAGACACCGGGGTCGACGGCGATCCGCCGGCCGCAGAACTCGGCCCAGCCCAGGACGTGTTCGAGCGGGAGGCCGGCGGCCCGGCGCTCGACCATGGCGGCCAGCGCGGCCGGGGATCCGGCGGTGGAGAGGAGGAGTCCGGCCTCGTCCTCGGCGAAGACACAGCCGGCGGCGCGGAGCGTACTGACGATCGAGGAGCGGGCGGACGGGGGGAAGACCGACATGAAGCGGAGCCTTTCGGAAAGCCGATGAGCGCTCCGCGACCGCCTACGCCCGGTGGACGACGCGATCGTGAGAGATGAGCACCCAGCCTGATACAGCGGTAATGGGTCTCACCTCCTCGGTCGGTCCCCGTGCGGGGTCTGGTCCCCGTGCGTCGGGGTTCGGTCCCCGTGCGGGGAGGGGTCACATTACCGCAGTCGAGCGGGTGTTCTCGCGCCTGGAATGGGTGTGCCCCGTGCCGTGACGGCACGGGGCACACCCGCGGGGGCCGGGAACCTCGGCGCTACAGGTCCACGCTGTCGCGCAGCTTCGTGGAGGTCAGGAACAGGGACGCGACCACGCCGATCACCGCGATCCCCGCCGAGATCAGGAAGATGTGGCCCGTCGCGTCGCCGTACGCGGCACGCACGACCTCCTGGATCTGCGGCGGCATCGCCGCGATGTTCAGGGTCGAGCCGCCCGACGAGGAGGCGGCCGGGTCGATGCCCAGCTCGGTCAGCCCGTGGGTGATCTTCGTGGCGACCTGGTTGGCGAGCACGGCTCCGAGCACCGAGACGCCCATCGTGCCGCCGAGGGAGCGGAAGAAGGTGATCGCGCCGCTGGCCGCGCCGAGTTCGCTGAGCGGGACGGTGTTCTGGAGAACCAGGACGAGGTTCTGCATCGACATACCGACACCGATGCCGACGGCGAGCATCCCGAGCGACACGAGGACCAGGGAGGTCTCGTGGTCGATCGTGGACAGCCCCAGGAAGCCGAGGGTGAGCACGACGACTCCGGCGATGATGTACGGCTTGACCTTGCCGGTCCGGGAGACCATGCGGCCGGCGACGGTCGAGGAGACGAGCACCCCGGCCATCAGCGGGATGGTGAGCAGCCCGGCCTCGGTCGGTGAGTAGCCGCGGCCGATCTGGAAGTACTGGCCGAGGAAGACCGCGCCGCCGAACATCGCCATGCCGACCGCGAGGCTCGCGATGATCGCGAGGGCGGGGTCCCGGCGGCGTACGACATGGAGCGGGACGACCGGCTCCTTGACCCGGGCCTCGACCAGTACGGCGGCGCCCAGGATCACCACGCTCGCGCCGACCATGGCCGCGGTCTGCCAGGAGATCCAGTCGAAGTCGTTGCCGACGAAGGTGACCCAGAGCAGCAGGAGGCTGACGCCCGCGGCGATGAGCGTGGCGCCGAGGTAGTCGACCTTGGTCTCGGGGCGGCGCACCTCGGCGAGGTGCAGGGTGCGGCCGAGCATCACGGAGGCGAGGAGCGTGAACGGCACCGCGACGAAGAAGCACCAGCGCCAGCCCAGCCAGGACGCGTCGGTGATGAAGCCGCCCAGCAGCGGACCGCCGACGGTGGCGACGGCCATGACGCCGCCGAGGTAACCGTTGTAGCGGCCGCGCTCCTTGGGGCTGATCATCGCGGCGATGATCACCTGGACGAGCACCTGGAGGGCGCCCATGCCCAGGCCCTGGAGGGCGCGGAAGGCGATCAGCTGCTCGGTGGACTGGGCGAACCCGCAGGCGATCGACGACACGACGAAGATGCCGATGGATATCTGGAGCAGCAGCTTCTTGCTGAACAGGTCGGCGAGCTTGCCCCAGATCGGGGTGGAGGCCGTGGACGCGAGCAGGGTCGCGGTGACGACCCAGGTGTACTGCGACTGGGTGCCGTTGAGCGAGCCGATGATCTGCGGAAGCGCGACCGAGACCACCGTGCTGCTGATCATCGCCACGAACAGCACGATGAGCAGTCCGCTGAGGGCTCTCAGCACATGACGGTGGTCCATCGGCGCGACGTCGGTCGGCGCGGCCGTTTGTGCGCTCACGCGCAACCTCCGGAGGTTTCGGGCAGGAGAGGGAAGGCTTCACCATACATGCACACTGGGCAATTTTGCCCACTGCGCAATAATGTTGGCCGGGATGGATAATGCCCCCATGGAGAGCTCTGTGGGACTGCGGGAACGCAAGAAGGAAGCCACCCGGCAGGCCGTGCACGAGGCGACGCTGCGCCTGACGGTCGAGCACGGTTTCGACCATGTGACGGTGGAGGCCGTCGCGGACGCGGCCGGGATCTCCCGCAGAACGTTCTCCAACTACTTCACGAACAAGGAGGACGCCCTCCTGTACGGGGAGGAGCAGCAGATAAGAGCACTCGTCCGGGCCGTGCGCGAGCGCCCCGCGGACGAGCCCGCCTGGACCGCGCTGCGGGCGGCGATGACGGAGTTCGCGGACCGGGTCAACCCACCGGAGCGCGCCTGGGCGGTACGCACCCGCCTGGCCATGCGCCACCCCTCCCTCCTCGCCCGCCAGTTGGCCAACCACGCCACGATGGAACGCGACCTGGCCGAAGCGGTGGCCACCCGCCCGGGACCCACCGACGGGCCGGTACGGCCGACGGTCCTCGCCGCGGCGTTCCTGTCCTCGATGCGGATCGCGATGCGCATGTGGATCGAGGAGGACCTGACGCGCGATCCGGCGGAGGTCATCGACGAGATCCTGGACGAGATCGCCCGCGGATTCGGGTGACCGCGAGGCACGCGGGCTCGGCCTGGGCACCATCACCACGCGGTTGGTCCTCGACTACGCGTTCCACATCACCGACCTGCGGATGGTGTGGCTCAAGACCGAGTTCCCCGGCCCCTCGGTCATCACAGTCCGATCCGCCGAAAGCGGCGGGCCCGGCTTTCACGGGGCGACCTTCGTCGTCGTACTCACGCTCCGTCCCGGTAGTCGGATCGCCGCCGCAGATGCGAGCGGATTCGGCTGCTCACGCGCTCGTCGGCGCTATCGCCCGCACCAGAGCTTCGAAGTCGCGTGCGAGCGACTTCTCCATGGAATCCCAGTCGCACTTCTTCGGCGACTCCCCCAGCCGGTCGAGGAGTATCGCTCCCGCGTTGCGCAGGCTCAGCCAGCACAGCCGGAGAGGGAGGATCCAGTCCGCGGTGCTGGAGAACTCACCGAACTCGGCGTGTATCCCGAAGTTCTTCCGGTAGCCCGCCGTACCCCACACCGATCCGTGAACGTACTGCGATCCCTCTCGGTAGTAGCGGTACATGGCGGAACTGTCCATGGTGCGGAGCATCGCCTCGAACGAAGGCGGCTTCTCGGGCTCGTATCCCGCAGGAAGCCTCGCGATGACCCCCTCACGGAATTCACGCAGCACTCCCTCCAGTTCCTGGTGGAAGGTGCCGCCCGCCAGCCCCGGATCCTTCTCCACCGCCTCACCCACGAGGCGGTGGAAACGCTCGACGTCCGCCAGGAAGCCCAGCCACCGGCATTCACTCGTGAAGCGGTCCGGGGGATCCAGCAGCCAGATGACGCGCACGGCGTGCTCGAACACACACCTCGCGTTCGCCCAGGCGGCGCTCACCATGACCTCATCGGTGCGCGCCATGAGCAGGACCGCCTCCATGTTGCGCACCATCAGGTTGCTGAGCGCCCAGCCTTCGCGGGGCGCCTCCCATCCATGGGTGCCCAGCAATCCGGTGCGGGCTTCGAAGAATTCGCCGATGCACGCGTCCAACGTCTCGACCAGCCGCACCATTTCGGGACGGGGCGGGCGAAGGACGGCGGTTGTGCGGGGCGGGTTGGCGGGGCGCTGAGCCGTCTCGTCTGTCACACCCAGGATTGTCGTCGCGCCGCCCGAGGGCGGGCCACAGGTTTCGCCGGAGCCGTCAGGGCCTCCGGCACGGGCTTCCGGCTGCCTCAGCGCGATCCGGGGACCTTCCTCCGCTCCTCACGCGCCTTCGTTCAGAAGATCGACAATTGACTGATACGACCAGGTGTCAGCGGCACCGGGGCGTGCGGCGACGTAGGCTGCGACCTCTTCCGTGTCCCACGCGCCGGCGGACCGGAGGCCCAGGGCCAGGAGCCGCACATACGCGGCCGAGGGCGGAACCCATGGAACATCGCGCATCCTCCAGGGAGCCGTAAAGGTCAGGAGGGGCATCCCGTCGATCTGGCCGGCGCACACCAGGGTTTCGTACCGGCCCTCACCCAGTGCGGCGCGTCCGTGGGTCAGCACTTCTTCCAGGCACAGATCCGCACCCGGCTCCCTGTGCATCTCCTGGGCCGCGATATCGGAGAACTGATCGGCGGTCACGAGATGCGCTCTGGCCCATACACGCCCGCCCGCTCGGGGGTCGTAGAAGGCCAGCCCCCCTCGCCAGACGGGCGAGCGGGTGGCGAAGTACATGGCACCGGTCAGTTCCACCGGGATGGAGCGGACGGGCATCGCCGGGTTCCGGCATCCCGGGTTCTCCCTTGCCGCACCGGATGCGCGCCCGCCCCTGATATAGGCCGCGAGCCGGTCGAGGTGCGTGTTGGAGCCGTATGACGTGTACCAGACCCGCTCGGGGCTCCGGTCGGGCGGCAGCGTCGGGTCAACAGGTCGTAGGGCTTTCACGCTCACTCGTTTCTGAGGGACGCGCTCTGAGCGACGTGCTCCGGGGGACGCGCCCGGGCTGCTGATGCTGATGCGTCGTACCTGATGACACAACGGTAGACGGCCCGGCGTTGCCCCGGAGAGCGGCAGGGGCCCACAGCCGCGAGCCGTGGACCCCTGCCGACAGACCGATATCGCTGCGCCCGCCCTCTCCTACAGCACCGGCAGCAGGTTCTTCAGCTCGAAGGCCGTGACCTCGCTGCGGTACTCCTCCCACTCCTGCTTCTTGTTGCGCAGGAAGAAGTCGAAGACGTGCTCCCCGAGGGTCTCGGCGACCAGTTCGCTCTTCTCCATCAGCGAGATGGCCTCGCCCAGGTTCTGCGGGAGCGGCTCGATGCCCATCGCGCGGCGTTCCGCGTCGGAGAGCGCCCAGACGTCGTCGTCGGCGCCGGCCGGGAGTTCGTAGCCCTCCTCGATGCCCTTGAGGCCCGCGGCGAGGAGCACCGCGTAGGTCAGGTAGGGGTTGGCGCCGGAGTCGATGGAGCGGACCTCGACGCGGGCCGAGCCGGTCTTTCCCGGCTTGTACATCGGGACCCGGATCAGCGCGGAGCGGTTGTTGTGGCCCCAGCAGATGTACGAGGGGGCCTCGCCGCCCGCGCCCGCGCTGCGGGCCGAGCCGCCCCAGATGCGCTTGTAGGAGTTGACCCACTGGTTCGTCACGGCGGAGATCTCCGCCGCGTGCTTGAGCAGCCCCGCGATGAAGGAACGGCCGACCTTGGAGAGCTGGTACTCGGCGCCCGACTCGTAGAACGCGTTGCGGTCGCCCTCGAAGAGGGAGAGGTGGGTGTGCATGCCCGAGCCCGGGTACTCCGAGAACGGCTTCGGCATGAAGGTGGCCTGTACGCCCTGTTCCAGCGCGACCTGCTTCATGACGAGGCGGAAGGTCATGATGTTGTCGGCGGTGGAGAGCGCGTCCGCGTACCGCAGGTCGATCTCCTGCTGGCCGGGGGCGCCCTCGTGGTGGCTGAACTCGACCGAGATGCCCATGGATTCGAGCATCGTGATCGCCTGGCGGCGGAAGTCCATGCCGACGTTCTGCGGGGTGTGGTCGAAGTAGCCGGAGCTGTCGGCGGGGGTCGGGCGGGTGCCGTTGACCGGCTTGTCCTTCAGCAGGAAGAACTCGATCTCCGGGTGGGTGTAGAAGGTGAAGCCCAGGTCGGAGGTCTTGGCGAGGATGCGCTTGAGCACATAGCGCGGGTCCGCGAAGGACGGCGAACCGTCGGGCATCAGGATGTCGCAGAACATCCGGGCGGTGCCGGGGGCCTCCGCGCGCCACGGCAGGATCTGGAACGTCCCCGGGTCCGGCTTGGCGATCATGTCGGACTCGTACACCCGGGCGAAGCCCTCGATGGCCGACCCGTCGAAACCGATGCCTTCATCGAACGCCTGTTCCAGTTCGGCCGGGGCCACGGCAACGGACTTCAGGAACCCGAGGACGTCGGTGAACCACAGCCGCACGAAGCGGATGTCGCGCTCCTCAAGGGTCCTGAGGACGAATTCCTGCTGCTTGTCCATAGCCACATCCTTGCAGTTCAGACGGTCTGTGCACCACCGCCCGGGGTAGGGGAGGAACTCCAGTATCACGACCCGGGATTTCACCCAGATTACGCACTCGATGTGAGAGAGAGCACTCGGCCACCCACTACGATCGGCGCCCATGGTGTGCACGGCACACAGCGGCCTCCGGGCCGGCCTGTGCGCACCGGTCCCCGGACCGGTTCTGTCCCTCCCAGCCCCTTCGCAGAAGGACTCGACGACATGAGCTTCGACCGCAGGTCCCGCACAGAGCAGACGCGCAACGACGACCGCGCGCGCGACCGCCGCACCCGTGTCATCGCCATAAGCCTCAGCGCCGTCGTCGTGGCCGGTCTGGTCGGCTTCGGCTCCTACATGCTGCTGGAGAAGTCCGAGGCGAAGGAGAAGCGGGAGGAGGGTGTGGCGCAGGACGCCAAGCAGACCGAGAAGGACCTGAAGGAGCTGGCGGCCGAGCCGGTCAAGGACGAGAAGACCTGGGACGCCAAGAAGCTGACCCGCAACCATGTGGCCGGGGACGTGGCCTACCCCATGAAGCCCCCGGTCGGCGGCGACCACAACCAGGCGTGGATGAACTGCGACGGCGACGTATACGAAAAGGCCCTCCCCGACGTGAACGCCGTCCACTCCCTGGAGCACGGTTCGGTCTGGGTGACGTACAACGACAAGGCCCCCGAGGCCGATGTGAAGAAGCTCGCCGAGCGCGTCGGGGCCACGCCCTACTCGCTGATGAGCCCGTACGAGGGCCAGGCCGGGGCGATCATGCTCAGCGCCTGGGGCAAGCAGGTCACGGTGGACGGCGCGGACGACCGGCGGGTGGACCAGTTCTTCGCGAAGTACGTCCAGGGGCCGCAGACGCCGGAGCCGGGCGCGCCCTGCACCGGCGGGCTGGCGGCGCCCCAGTGACCCCGGAGCCCGACGGCGATTCGCGGCCCGACGGCGGTACGCGGCCCGGCAGGCGTACGTGGTGGGTGGCGAGCTCCGCCGTGGCGCTCGCGGTCCTGTTCGCGGGGGTGGCGACCATCGCCTCCGCGCGGGACGACGGGCCGGACCCGGCCCCCGGCGGAAGCGGCGCGGAACGGCTGCGGGTGCCGTCGGCCGCCTCCGCCGACGCGGGTTTCGCCCGTGACATGGCGGTCCACCACCAGCAGGCCGTGGAGATGTCCTTCATCGTGCGCGACCGCACGCAGGACGAGGAGGTGCGCCGGCTCGCGTACGACATCGCCAACACCCAGGCCAACCAGCGGGGCATGCTGCTCGGCTGGCTGGATCTGTGGGAACTGCCGAAGGTCGCCCCGGACGGGCGGCCGCCCATGGCGTGGATGGCCCCGGGCAGCGGCGGGCACCAGGGGCACGGCATGGCGGGGATGACCGGGCCGGCCGGCAAGGACGGCGCCCTCATGCCCGGCATGGCCACCAGGGCCGAGCTGGAGGAGCTGCGCACGCTCGACGGCGAGCGTGCCGAGGTCTTCTACCTCCAGCTGATGACCGACCACCACAAGGGCGGCGTCGCCATGGCCGAGGGGTGCGCCGGGCTGTGCACCGTACCGGCGGAACAGCGGCTCGCCCGTGGCATGGCCGAGGCCCAGCAGTCCGAGCTGGACCTGATGGCGGACATGCTGGCGGCGCGAGGGGCGAAGCCACGCTCCTGAGGCGTCGCGGCGCCTCGAAACCACGCTCCTGAGCCGTCGCATCACCTCCCGTACACACCCGAACGGGTGATAGCGGTCGCGTGCTCCGGGCGGGCCCACGACGATGGGTTCGCTCGGGGCCGTACGGCAGTGCCCACCGGCACGCAGGAGGAATCCCCCATGACGACCGCCAGAGACATCATGCATTCCGGAGCCCAGTGGATCCCCGCCCACGAGACGCTCGACCGCGCCGCGCAGCTGATGCGCGAGCACAACGTGGGCGCGCTGCCCATCTCCGCCAACGGTGACCGGGACCGGATGGTCGGCATCCTCACGGACCGGGACATCGTCGTCGACTGTGTGGCGAAGGGTCACGATCCGTCGAAGGTGACCGCGGGCGAACTCGCCCAGGGCACGCCGCGCTGGATCGACGCGGGCGCGGGCGTGGACGCGGTGCTGGAGGAGATGCAGACGCACCGGATCCGCCGGCTTCCGGTGGTGGAGAACAAGATGCTGATCGGCATGATCAGCGAGGCCGACCTCGCGCAGCATCTCTCCGAGGAACAGATCGCCGGCTGGGCGGAGAAGGTCTACGCACGCGGCTGAGCCCCGGAGCGACCGAGTCGCCGAGCCGCTGTGCCGCTGAGCCACCGCGCCCTGAACCCCTGGACCACGGAGCCGCTGTACCGAGAGCCCGTGGCCCGGTACCCCTTCGCCGGAAGGAGTACTGGGCCACCCTCCCGCCCCTATACCCGGTAGGGGTAGGGTGCGGGCATGGCCGGTCAGGGGAAGAGGCACGCGACGTACGGGCGGCTGCTGCTGCTCGCCGCGCTGCTCTTCGGGATCGTCACCATGCATACGGTCGGTCATCCCGCCGAGCACGCCGCTCCGGCCTCCGGGATGACCGCGGCACATGAGGTGCCCGCGGGCGACCCGGTGGCGCATCCGTCCACAGCCGCACCCGCCGCGGGACTCGCCGCGTCCGCCGGAGGACCCGTCGCGCCCCTCGCCGCGGCTCTCGACGCGCACTCCCCCGACGGTGGGCCGATGAGCGGCATGGACCCCCTCTCGGTCTGTCTCGCCGTCCTCGGCGCCTGGGGCCTGGCTCTGCTCGGTTCCTGGCTGCTCGGGCTCCGTGCCCTCGGCCGGCCGCTCGGTGCGGCGGCGGGCGAGCGGCGGCTGCGGGCCCTGTGGCCGGACCCACCACCCCGCACATCCGTGCTCGCCCAGGTGTCGGTGCTGCGTATTTAGGAGCGGGCGCTCTCCTCCGCCCTCCCCTTACCCAGCACACGATCTCGCCTTGAGGTGCACTCAGTCATGCCCACCAAGCCCACCCGGCGCGCCGTGCTCGGCGCCGCCCTCGCCGTCGCCGGCAGCGGAGTTCTGGCCGCCTGTTCCGATGACGCGCCGACCGGTCCGTCCTCCGGCGCGAAGGCCGATGACCTCTTCGTGTCGCCCGACGGCAAGGAGGTCGCCGCCGCCGAGGCCGAGCGGGGCTCCGGCCCCGTACGGAAGGTCTCGCTCACCGCCACCCCCGCCCGCCTCGATCTGGGCGGCGGGCGCACCGTCAGCTCCTGGGCGTACGGGGACCGGCTGCCCGGCCGCGAGGTCCGGGTCACCGCCGGTGACACCCTGGCGCTCACCCTCGCCAACCATCTGCCGCAGCCGACCTCGCTGCACTGGCACGGTCTGGCCCTGCGCAACGACATGGACGGGGTCCCCGGGCTGACGCAGCGGGACATCGCGCCGGGCGCGGACTTCACCTACCGGTTCGCGGTGCCGCACCCGGGGACGTACTGGTTCCATCCGCACTCGGGCGTCCAGCAGGACCGCGGGCTGTACGCCCCGCTGATCGTCGAGGACCCGAAGGAGCCGCTCGCGTACGACAAGGAGTGGGTCGTCGTCCTCGACGACTGGGTCGACGGGGTCGACGGCTCCACCCCGGACGCGGTCCTGGCCGAGCTGCGCCGGGGCATGGGCGGCGACGACTCCGGAGACGGCGGCGGCTCCGGGGACGGCGGTACGGAGCACGGCGGCATGGACCACGGCGGCGGGCACGACATGTCGAAGACGCCCTCCGAGGGCGAGGGCGGCGGGCCCTCGCGGATGATGATGGGCGCCACCAGCCCGCTGCTCGGCGGCGACGCGGGCGATGTCGCCTATCCGCACTACCTGGTCAACGGGCGCACCGCGCGGGACCCGTCCGCCTTCTCCGCGCGGCCCGGCGACCGGATCCGGCTGCGGATCATCAACGCGGGCGGCGACACCGCGTTCCGTGTCGCGCTCGGCGGTCACCGGATGACGGTGACGCACACCGACGGCTTCCCGGTCCGGCACACCACCACCGACGCGCTGCTGCTCGGGATGGGTGAGCGGTACGACGTACTGGTCACCGCCGGGGACGGGGTGTTCCCGCTGACCGCGCTCGCCGAGGGCAAGAAGGCGTCGGCGATGGCGCTGCTGCGGACCGGCGGGGGTGCCGCGCCCGCCGCCTCCGTACGGCCCCGGGAGCTGGACGGGAAGCTGGTGCAGGCGGGCCGGCTGGTGCCGGACGAGTCGGTGGCACTGCCCGCCCGCGCGCCGGACCGGACCCTGCGCATCCGGCTCACCGGCGGCATGGCCGCGTACGACTGGGCCTTCGACGCGAAGCCGTACACCACGGGTCAGCGGCGTCCGGTCGAGGCCGGGGAACGGATCCGGCTGGTGTTCGACAACGCGACGGCGATGTGGCATCCGCTGCATCTGCACGGCCACACCTTCGCGATGGCCGGCAACGCCGCCGGGGCCCGCAAGGACACCGCGATCGTTCTGCCGCACCGCTCGCTGACCGTGGACTTCGACGCCGACAACCCGGGGCTGTGGATGCTGCACTGCCACAACGTCTACCACGCGGAGGCGGGCATGATGACGGTCCTCGGCTACCGCCGCTGAGCCTCTTCACGGTGGGCCCCGACGCCCGTTCCTGATGGGCCACGAGGCCCGTTCCTGGTGGGCCCCGACGTTTTCTCGCGGGCCCGCCAGGACATCGCGTCAGAAAGACGATTACACTGGGCGGCGTGCCTCAACTACGCCTCGCACTGAATCAGATCGACTCGACCGTCGGTGACCTCACCGGCAACGCCGAGGCGATCGTCCACTGGACCCGGCACGCCGCCGAGCAGGGCGCCCATCTGGTGGCCTTCCCCGAGATGGTGCTGACCGGATACCCCGTCGAGGACCTGGCCCTGCGGTCGTCCTTCGTCGAGGCGTCGCGGGACGCGCTGCGCGCGCTCGCCGCGCGTCTCGACGCGGAGGGCTTCGGCGAACTGCCGGTCGTCGTCGGATACCTCGACCGCTCGGAGTCGGCCGCGCCGCGCTTCGGCCAGCCCTCCGGCTCGCCGCGCAACGCCGCCGCGGTGCTGCACCGCGGGCGGATCGCGCTGAACTTCGCCAAGCACCACCTGCCCAACTACGGGGTCTTCGACGAGTTCCGGTACTTCGTGCGGGGCGACTCGATGCCCGTCGTACGGGTGCACGGTGTCGATGTGGCCCTCGCGATCTGCGAGGACCTCTGGCAGGACGGTGGCCGGGTCCCGGCCGCCCGGTCCGCCGGGGCCGGGCTGCTGCTGTCGATCAACGCCTCGCCGTACGAGCGGGACAAGGACGACACCCGTCTCGAACTGGTCCGCAAGCGGGCCCAGGAGGCCGGCTGCACCACCGCCTACCTGGCGATGATCGGCGGGCAGGACGAGCTGGTCTTCGACGGTGACTCGATCGTCGTCGACAAGCAGGGCGAGGTCATCGCCCGTGCCCCGCAGTTCGCCGAGGGCAGTGTGATCCTCGATCTGGATCTGCCGGCCGCCGCGGCCGAGGCACCGTCCGGGGTCGTGGACGACGGGCTGCGGATCGACCATGTCGTGCTCTCCGAGGATCCTCTCGCCCCGTACGAGCCGGAGCTGGCCGGCGGCTACGCCGAGCGGCTCGACGCCGACGAGGAGATCTACTCGGCGCTGGTCGTCGGGCTGCGCGCGTACGCCGCGAAGAACGGGTTCAGCAGCGTGCTGATCGGGCTCTCCGGCGGCATCGACTCGGCGCTGGTCGCGGCCATCGCGTGCGACGCGCTCGGCGCGTCGCACGTGTACGGCGTCTCGATGCCGTCGAAGTACTCCTCGGACCACTCCAAGGGCGACGCGGCCGAGCTGGCCCGCCGTACCGGGCTGAACTTCCGCACCGTACCGATCGAGCCCATGTTCGACGCGTACATGGGGTCGCTGGAGCTGACCGGTCTGGCCGAGGAGAACCTCCAGGCGCGGCTGCGCGGCACGATGCTGATGGCGATCTCCAACCAGGAGGGCCAGATCGTGCTCGCGCCGGGCAACAAGTCCGAGCTGGCGGTCGGCTACTCGACGCTGTACGGCGACGCCGTCGGCGCGTACGGACCGATCAAGGACGTGTACAAGTCCTCCGTCTTCCGGCTCGCCAAGTGGCGCAACCGGGCCGCCGAGGAGCGCGGGCAGACCCCGCCGATCCCGGAGGCGTCGATCACCAAGCCGCCCAGCGCCGAGCTGCGGCCCGGCCAGGTCGACTCGGACTCGCTGCCCGACTACGACGTACTGGACCGGATCCTGGAGCTGTACGTCGACCGGGACCAGGGCCTGGAGGCGATCGTGGCGGCCGGGTTCGACGCGGCGCTGGTCGCGAGGACGCTGCGGATGGTGGACACCGCGGAGTACAAGCGGCGGCAGTACCCGCCGGGCACGAAGATCTCGCCCAAGGGCTTCGGCAAGGACCGGCGGCTGCCGATCACGAACCGGTGGCGCGAGTCGGAGTGACGCGGGGACGACGGCCGGGGCGGCCGCCGGAGGGCTCGGACCTCCGGCGGCCGCTCCGTTATCCGTCGCCGCGGGCCGCCCCGTTCACCGTCGCCGCGGCCGCTCCGCTCTCAGTCGCCGGACGTGCGTGAGGCGACCGGTGCGGGCCGGGTGGCGGCGTCGGCGCTCGCGATCACGCGCGAGGGCGACGGGGCCCGGTCCAGCAGGCCCTCAGTGACCGCCACCGCCAGGCCGATCACGGCCGGCACGGCGCCCACCAGGGCCGGGGACGTCCAGCCCCAGCCCGCCGCGATGGCCGCACCGCCGAGCCACGCGCCGCCCGCGTTGGCGAGGTTGAAGGCGGAGTGGTTGGAGGCCGAGGCGAGGGTGGGGGCGTCCTTGGCCTTGTTCATCACGAGCATCTGGAGCGGCGTGGTCGTCATGAACCCCACTCCGCCCAGCAGCACCACCAGCACCAGCGCCGCCCACCGCACATGGACGGCGAACGGGAACACGGCCAGGACCACGGCGAGCGCGCCCAGCGATCCGTACAGCGTGGGGCGCAGCGCCCGGTCCGTCAGCGGTCCGGCCGCCAGTGCGCCCAGGGTCATGCCGATGCCGAACAGGGCGAGGACGAGGGTCACCGAGGACTCGCCGAAGCCCATCGCCTTCGTCGTCATGGCCGAGAGGTAGGAGTAGACGGCGAAGACTCCCGCGAAGCCGAAGACCGCGGTGAGCAGCCCGAGCAGCACCTGACGGTTGCCGAGGGCGCGCAGTTCGTGGCGGATGTTCTGGTGCGCCTCGACCGGGATCCGGGGGACGAGCCGGGCCAGGGCGGCCATCGCGCAGAGCCCGATCACCGTGACGACCAGGAAGGTCGCCCGCCAGCCGAGGTGCTGGCCGAGCAGGGTGGCCGCCGGGACGCCGACGATGTTGGCGACCGTGAGACCGAGGAACATCGTCGCGACGGCCCGCGCCCGGCGTCCTTCGGGGACCAGCCGGGCGGCGACGACCGCACCGACGCCGAAGAACGCCCCGTGCGGCAGCCCGGCGAGGAACCGGCCGGCCAGCAGCAGGCCGAAGTCGGGGGCCAGCGCCGAGGCCAGGTTGCCGACGGTGAACAGGGCCATCAGCAGCAGGAGCATCCGCTTGCGCGGAACCCGGGAGCCGAGGCCGGTGAGCAGCGGGGCACCCAGGACGACACCGATCGCGTACGCCGATACCAGGTGGCCGGCGGTGGGCACGGACGTTCCCAGGTCGTCCGCCACATTGGGCAGCAGGCCCATCATGACGAACTCGGTCGTGCCTATGCCGAAGGCGCTCACGGCCAGGGCGAGCAGGGCCAGGGGCATGGGGGGAGGAACCTTTCGCACGGTGCCGGGCAACGGCTCGGCACCACGGGCGCGACCGCGCCGCCCGACCTTGTGCAAGCAGCCGGAACAAATTCTCGCAGAGGTGGTGTGCCGCGAGGTGAACGGACCGTTGCGTCAGAGTTCGACGCGGGCGGCGATCGGGAGATGGTCGCTGTCGGTCGCCGAGAGCGTCCATGAGGACATCGGCTCGACGCCCTTCACCATGATCTGGTCGATCCGCGCCATCGGGAACGAGGCGGGCCAGCTGAACCCGAAGCCGTCGCCCGCCGCCCCCTGGGTGGAGCGCATCTGCGCGGTGACCCCGTTCAGCGAACGGTCGTTCATCGTGCCGTTGAGGTCACCGAGCAGCACCACCCGTTCGAGCGGCTCGTCGGCGATCGCCTCGCCCAGGGCGTCGGCGCTGTCGTCGCGCTGGTTGGCGGTGAACCCGGCGTGCAGCTTGACCCGCACGGACGGCAGGTGGGCCACGTACACCGCGACCTTCCCGCTCGGCGAGGTGACGGTGGAGCGCATCGCCCGGGTCCAGCCCATCTTGATGTCCACGGGGCGGGTCTCGCTCAGCGGGTACTTGCTCCACAGCCCGACGGTGCCCTGGACCGAGTGGTACGGGTAGAGGTCGGCGAGCGACTTCTCGTACGTCGCCACCTGCCGGCCCGGCAGTTCCTGGAGGGCCACCACGTCCGCCCCGGAACCGGCGACCTGCTGGGCGGTGCCCGCGGGGTCGGGGTTGTCCGCGTTGACGTTGTGGGTGGCGACGGTGAGGTCGCCGCCGGTGCCCACCTTGTCGGTGAGCAGCCCGCCGAACAGATTGAGCCAGACCACGACCGGGAGGAGCAGGGCGATCAGCGCGGTGGCCGAGCGCCGCACCAGCCCCAGAACCAGCAGCACGGGAACCAGGAGCACCATGCAGGGCATGAACGTCTCGGTGAGGCTGCCGAGGTTGCCGACCGAGTTGGGGATCTGCGCGTGGAAGACCATCACCAGGGTGATGAAGACCGAGCAGGCCGCCAGCACGATGCCGCGCCGCCACATTCCGCGGTCGGCGGTCCATCGCTCCCGCAGGCCCCGGAAGCGGGATCCGGTGCGCTGCGATTCCGCGTTGCCGTTCCCGGTGTCCGCTCCGTACGCCTGCACCATTCGCTGTCCTCACTGCCTCGTGCCATGCCCGTCGCCGCGTTCTCGACCCTAGGCGATGAGCGGCTTCTTTCCCGCCGCCGACCGCGGCCGTTCGGAGATCAGGACGAACGGGCCGGGACCGCGGGTTCCGGCCGGAGCCGGGCCGCAGGCCCTTGTGACAGAACACGCATACTCGGGCGAAGGCCCGGCGTGTCAGCTCTGGCCTGCGGCTTCCGGCGCAAGTCCCTGGAGCAGCACCCGGATGATGCGGTCGGCCAGGTCCTCCGGCAGCGCGGCGTCGGGGCGGTGGACGGTGCGTACGAGCATCGGGCCGAGGAACAGATCGTCGATCAGTTCCACATCGATGTCGTCCCGGAGCTCGCCCGCGTCCACCGCGCGCCGCACCGCCGCCAGCATCGCGACCCGGCGCGGTGCGATCACCGTGCCCTGGTATTCGGACCACAGCTTGGGGTGGCTCTTCATCTGGGCGAAGACGTTGTGCAGAAGGACCGAGGACCGCTGCGCGAGGCCGCGGGTCCGCAGTGTCTCCAGGAGCACCCGCAGATCGTCGAGTCCGGCGGTGCCGGAGACGACGGCGTCGGCGGGCTCCATGTCGCGCAGGACGTCGACGAAGAGCTCCTCCTTGCCGCTCCAGCGCCGGTAGATGGTGGCCTTGCCGACCCCCGCGGTGCGGGCGATGCGCTCGATGGACAGGCCGGCCAGGGGCTCCCCGGCCTCCAGGAGCCCGATGACGGCGTCCAGGATGGCCCGTTCGGCCGCGGCGCTGCGGGGGCGGCCACGGCGGGGTTCCGGATCCTGCGCACGGCCGGCGCCGCCGCAGCCCGGCGCCCGGCCGGCGTCGTGGCGGTCCTGCCCGTGATCCGTGTCGTCCTCGTGGTCCACGGGACCCGTGCGGCCCTCGTGCCCCTCATGGTCCACGGGGTCCGCGTGGTCCGTGCGACCCGCCCGATCCTGTTCCGGCACCTGGAAATCCGCCTCTCGCCGCGCTGTCCTGCCGTCGCCACGATTCTCGCCGACCCGGAGTGTGCGGGACGACCGACGGCCGGAGAGTCACCCCATGGGGGCGGCTTCCGGCCGTCGGCCCCGGCCCGCTGCCGGGGTTACCGGCCTGCCGTCCTGCCTTCCAGCACCGGCTCCTGATCGGGACCGGAGCCGGCGGCCGGTCCCGCCGTGCCGTCCCCGCGGACCGGGGGCCTGCCCGGCAGGAACAGTCCGACCACCAGCGCGCCGATCAGCGCGACCGCCGCCGATCCGAGGGCGGTCACATGCATGGCGCCGATGAACGCGTCGTTGGCCGCGGCGACGAGCGGCTTGCCGGCCGGGCCGAGCCCGGCGGCGACGCCCAGCGTGGCCTCGATCGACTCGCCCGCGACGTCCCTGACCCCGGCCGGGACCCCGGCGAGATGCCCTTCGATGTCACCCCGGTAGACGGTGGACAGCACCGAGCCGAGCACCGCGACGCCGAGCGCCCCGCCGACCTGACGGAAGGTGTTGTTGATCGCCGAGCCGGAACCGGCCTTCTCCCGGGGCAGCGCCTGCATCACGGCGACGGTGACCGGCGGCATGATGTGCGCCATGCCGGTGCCCTGGGCGAAGAAGACCAGGCACATCACCCAGACCGGCGTACCGGCGTCGAACAGGGCGAACGCGGCGAGCCCGCCCGCGACCAGCAGCATGCCCACCGTGCAGACGGCGCGGGCGCCGAAGCGGTCGACGACCAGCCGGGCACGCGGCGCGAAGATGATCTGCGCGGCGGCGAGCGGCACGATCAGCAGCCCGGACTCCAGCGCGCTGTATCCGCGCACGCTCTGGAGATAGAACGCGGAGAAGAAGGTCACCCCCATCAGCGCGAAGAAGACCAGGGCGATGGCGGCCACGGCGGCGGAGAAGGCGGGCTTCCTGAAGTACGTGATGTCGATGGCCGGATGGCTGCTGCGCTTCTCGTGCCAGACGAACCCGGCCAGCACGACGAGGCCGCCGATGGTGGAGACCAGCACCGTGGTGTCGGTGAAGTCGGCGAGTTCGCCGCCGCGGATGATGCCGTACACCAGCAGGACCAGGCCGACGATGGAGAGCACGACGCCCAGCGGGTCGACCTTGCCGGGCTTCGGATCCCGGGAGTCCGGTACGAGCAGCACCATCGCGACCAGCGCGACGACCACCACGGGCACGTTGACCAGGAAGATCGAGCCCCACCAGAAGTGCTCCAGCAGCAGCCCCCCGGTGATGGGGCCGATGGCGATGCCGAGGCCCACGCTGCCCGCCCAGATGCCGATGGCCTTGGGCTGCTCGTCGCGCTCGAAGACGTTCATCAGGACGGCGAGCGTGGCGGGCATCACGAACGCCGCGCCGAAGCCCATCAGGGCGCGCCAGGTGATGAGTTCGGCGGGCGAGGAGGAGAGCGCGGCCAGCCCGGAGCCGATGCCGAAGACGAGGATGCCGAAGAGGAGGACCTTCTTTCGGCCGATGCGGTCACCGAGCAGACCGGCGGTGAAGAGCAGCCCCGCGAAGACGAGCGTGTAGGAGTTGATCGCCCACTCCAGCTCGCTCTGGGTGGCGCCGATCCCGGTCGGGGCGGGGCTCGCGATCGTCTTGACCGCGACATTCAGGATCGAGTTGTCCAGCACCACGATGAGCAGGCTGAACATGAGAACGGTGAGGATCGCCCAGCGGCGGCGGTGGATCGCCTCGGGGACACGGGGCACGGCGGCGGGAGCGCCGGTCGGTATGGACATGCCCCCGACCCTAACCCACTTTCGATACGACACCGTCTCGTATTGATAAGTCTTTACCCTCCTCGACGACTCGTGCGGGCCCACTTCCCGCCGGCCGCGCGGGGATGCCACCATGGAGGGGATCCGGGGACGCCGTAAGGGCGCCTCGAGATGACGAAGGAGCCGTTTCGCCATGTCGCTTCAGGCTGCGCAGAATCATTCCGCCCCATCCCCCGCGGGTCCCACCGCCGACAGCAGCAAAGCGCTGTACGGAGGCACGAGCACCCGCCGCATCACCGTCCACAGCATCGCCGCCGCCACCGAGCGCGGCGAGAAGTGGCCCATGCTCACCGCATACGACGCGATGACCGCGTCCGTCTTCGACGAGGCCGGCATCCCGGTCATGCTCGTCGGGGACTCCATGGGCAACTGCCACCTCGGCTACGAGACCACCGTGCCCGTCACGATGGACGAGATCGCCATGCTGTCCGCCGCCGTCGTCCGGGGCACCAGGCGGGCCCTGATCGTCGCCGACCTCCCCTTCGGCTCGTACCAGGAAGGCCCCGTCCAGGCCCTGCGCAACGCCACCCGGCTGATCAAGGAGTCCGGGGTCGGCGCGGTCAAGCTGGAGGGCGGCGAGCGTTCCCACGAGCAGATCCGGCTGCTGGTCGAGTCCGGCATCCCGGTCATGGCCCACATCGGTCTGACCCCGCAGTCCGTCAACGCGATGGGCTACCGGGTGCAGGGCCGCGGCGAGGAGGCCGCACAGCAACTGCTGCGCGACGCGAAGGCGGTGCAGGACGCGGGCGCGTTCGCCGTCGTGCTGGAACTCGTACCGGCCGAGCTGGCCGCCGAGGTCACCCGCACCCTGCACATCCCGACCGTCGGCATCGGGGCCGGGCCCGACACGGACGCCCAGGTGCTGGTCTACACCGACATGGTCGGCCTGACCGGCGGCAAGGTGCCGCGCTTCACCAAGCAGTACGCCGACCTGCGCAAGGTGCTCGGTGACGCGGCGAAGGAGTTCGCCGACGAGGTCGTGGGCGGCTCGTTCCCGGCGCCCGAGCACACGTTCCACTAGGGCGTATGCCGAGAGTCCCGCCCTGCTCGTGACGCCCTTCGGGCGGACGGCGCTACTTCCGGCACACCCTGGGACTGCACCTCCCGCGGACCATTTCCCGCACCACCGACAGCCCGCCGACATCCCCCATCGGCGGGCTGTCGCCCTGTCACCCCCCGGCCGCCGGGGCTGTCGGTGGGCTGTCGGTGGGCTGTCGGTGGGCTGTCGGTGGCGGCTGGTCCCATGGGGACATGACGCGAATCGACAACAACCTCAGGCACGGCGGGAACGCCGTCGAGGTACGGGGGCTGGTCAAGCACTACGGATCGACCAGAGCGCTGGACGGCGTGGATCTCGATGTGGGCGAGGGCACCGTGCTCGGTGTGCTCGGCCCCAACGGCGCCGGCAAGACCACCCTCGTACGCTGCCTTTCGACCCTGATCCTTCCCGATGCCGGGCACGCCGTCGTGGCGGGCTACGACGTGGTGCGGCAGCCCCGGCAGCTGCGCCGCAGGATCGGGCTGACCGGACAGTACGCCTCGGTCGACGAGAAGCTCTCCGGCTGGGAGAACCTCTACATGATCGGGCGGCTCCTCGACCTGCCGCGCAAGCGCGCCCGTGCCCGCGCCGACGAACTGCTGGAGCGGTTCTCGCTCACCGCCGCCGCCCGGCGCCCCGCGATGGAGTACTCCGGGGGCATGCGGCGCCGGCTCGACCTGGCCGCCTCCATGATCGGCAGCCCGGCCGTCCTGTATCTGGACGAGCCGACGACGGGTCTCGACCCCCGTACCCGCAACGAGGTCTGGGACGAGGTGCGGCGCATGGTCGCGGAGGGGGCGACCGTGCTGCTCACCACCCAGTACATGGAAGAGGCCGAGCAGCTCGCCGACGAACTGACGGTCATCGACCACGGGAAGATCATCGCGCGCGGCGGGGTGGACGAGCTCAAGGCGAAGGTCGGCGGCCGCACCCTCCAGATCCGGCCCTCGGACCCGGCGCGGCTGGCCGCGATGGCCCAGGCGCTCAGGGAGGCCGGACTCGACGGGATCGCGGGCGCGCAGGCCGTACCGGACGAGGGGCTGCTGCTCGTGCCGATCCTCAGCGACGAGCAGCTCACCGCCGTCATAGGGCTGCTGGGCACCCGGGGGTTCCCCCTCGCCCATGTGGCCACCGCACTGCCCAGCCTGGACGAGGTGTTCCTCGCCATCACCGGTGAGAAGTCCCCGTCGGTGACCGACACGATCCCCGAGGAGGTCGCGGCATGAGCACGGCGACTCTGACACCCACGCCCACCGGGTCCGTACCGCCGAAGGCACTTCCCGGCGAGGGCCGGATCGGCCCGCGGGCCAATCTGCGGCACATCGGGGCCCTGGTGCGGCGCAATCTGCTCCAGATCAAGAAGGACCCGGAGTCGATGTTCGACGCGGTCCTGATGCCCATCATCTTCACGCTGCTCTTCGTGTACGTCTTCGGCGGCTCGGTCGGCGGCAGCCTGGGCGGCGACCGGCAGGACTATCTGAACTACCTGATCCCCGGCCTGATGGCGATGATGGGCATGAGCATCGCCTCCGCGGTCGGCACCGGTGTCAACGACGACTTCCGCAAGGGCGTCATGGACCGGTTCCGGACGATGCCGATCGCCCGTTCCTCGGTCCTCATAGCGAAGATCGTGGTCGAGCTGGGCCGGATGATGGTCGCCACGTTCATCCTGCTGGCCATGGGGTTCGCGCTCGGCATGGAGCTGGGGACCTCGGTGCTCGGGCTGATCGCGGCGATCGCGCTGTCGGCGGTGTTCGGCGCCGCCATCATGTGGATCTTCATCCTGCTCGGGCTCTCCATGAAGACGGCCCAGGCGGTTCAGGGAACGGGGATGCTCGTGCTGATGCCCCTCCAGTTCGGCTCCTCGATCTTCGCCCCGACGCAGACGATGCCCGGCTGGCTGCAGACGTTCACCGAGTACAACCCGCTGTCCAACCTGGCGGACGCCGCGCGCGGTCTGATGATGGGCGGACCCGTCGCCCACTCGGTGTGGGTGACGCTGGGCTGGGCGGCCGCGATCACACTGGTGGTGGCCCCCCTCGCGGTGTCCAGGTTCCGCAGGAAGACCTGATCCCGGCGCGGGCCTGCTGCCCGGGGGCGGACCTGGCGTCCCGGGGCGGGTCCGATCCGGACGGACGACCTCAGCGGTACGCCTCCGCCAGGGCGGTGACCTCCTCCAGCGTGAGGTCGCCGCCCTCGGCGTACGCCCGCTCATAGGCGGCGTCACCGAGTGCGGCGCGAGCGATCGACTCGGCACGGGCCAGATTCCGCCGCTCCATCGCCCTCGACACCTGGCCCTCGGGCAGCAGCGCGGCCTGCAGGCCGAGCACCCGCGCGGCGTCGCGGGCGCCCCGCTCGCCGCCCGCCCCGCCGAGCGCCCAGGCGACCGCGACCAGATGAACGGACGTCATCTGCGGCGCCACCATCCGCGACAGCCGGTCCCGTGACCTTTCCAGGGCCTGCAGGGCGCGCTTCAGCGCCGTGGAGTGATCGCCCTCCAGGTTGTCCAGCCAGGCCACCACCCCGAGCACGAACCCACCGAAGATCTCCACGGTTTCGGAGCTGAACTCCGCGCTCAGCAGGTCGAGTTGTTCCCTGGCCTCGCTGATCCTCCCGGCCTCCCCCAGCAACAGCCCCAGATGCATCCGGGCGGCCGGGGTCGCCTCGCTCCCCGAGTGCTGTCCCTCCTCGATGACCTCACGCAGGATGGCCTCCGCCTCCTCGTTCCGGCCCGTCTCGGACAGGACGGCCGCGTACCGGGCCCGCAACAGCGCGACCTGGGACTGGGCGCCGAGCTGTTCGGCGTAGCCGACGGCGGAGCAGAAGTCCTCGGCGGCACGGACGAAGTCACCCGCCCGCTCATGGGCCTCGCCCCGGGAGGAGAGCGCTTCGGCGGCGCCCCAGGCGTCGCCGAGCCGGACGAAGATCTCCAGGCTCTCGTCGGCGTCCTGCCGGGCCCGGTCCACCGACGCGGGATGGTTGGCCAGGAAGTTGGCCCGCGTCTGGAGCGCGGCGGCCAGCTCCCACACATAACCGAACTCCCGGCAGGCCAGAACGGTCCCGTCCATCACCTCACGGAGCTGGTCGACCTCACCGGACAGCATGACGGCGTACACCCAGAGCGAGCCCGGTGTACGGCAGGTCTGCGGCAGACCCGTCCGGTAGGTGCTCGCGATCACCCGCAGCCGTTCCAGGTTGTCGTCGCGCATCCACAGGTCCTCCGCGTGGTCCATGCAGGCCAGCTGGATGAGCCCCACGCCCCGCCGCGCCTCCTGGAGCTGCTCGGGTTCCATCGGCGGCGGCAGGTCGGTGGCCGACCGCAGGAGCGCGGGGACGGGCGTGCCCGGCGGGGCGAACGGGTCGGGGCCCAGCGCGGCGGCCGCGTCGGCCCAGTGGCGGGCCTCGGCGCGCAGATCGCGCATCAGCCAGTACCAGGCCAGCGAGAGGACGAGACAGAGCGCTTCGTGCTCGTCCCGGGTGGCCACGGCCCGGCGCAGCACGCTGCGCAGATTCTCGTACTCGCGCTGAAGGCGGTCGATGGCGGCCCGCTGTCCGGCACCGCGCAGTTCCGGCCCGGCGATCCGCGCCAGTTCCCGGTAGTGCACCAGATGCCGTCGCTCGACGGCGGTCCGCTCGCCCGCCTCGTCGAGGCGCTCGGAGGCGTACTCGCCCACCGTCTCCAGGAGCCGGTAGCGCATGGCTCCGTCACCGCCGGGCGCGGCGACGACGAGCGACTTGTCGACGAGGGAGCCGAGGAGCGCGGCTACGTCCCGGGAGTCGACGGGGGTCTCATCGGCGGGTGCGGCGGCGTCGGTGCCCGCGGTGGCGCCGGTGCCCGCGGTGCCGTCGGCAGCTCCGACGCCGTCAGCCCCTTCGGTGCCGGCGGTGGCTCCGGCACCGCCAGTGGTTCCGGTGCCTGCTGTGGCCGCGGTGCCTGCTGTGCCGTGGCCGCGTACGGCGGGATGTGCGCAGACCTCCTCGGCCGCGTCGAGCGCACAGCCGCCCGCGAACACCGAGAGCCGGCGCAGGACGGCACGCTCGGCGGAGTCCAGCAGGTCCCACGACCAGTCGACGACGGCGCGCAGGGTCTGCTGGCGCGGCAGCACGGTGCGGCTGCCGTTGGTCAGCAGCCGGAAACGGTCGTCCAGCCGGTCGGCGATCTGGCGCGGGGTGAGCATCCGCAGCCGGGCCGCGGCCAGTTCGATGGCGAGCGGCAGCCCGTCGAGCCGGTGGCAGATCTCGGCACAGGCCGCCGCGGTCTCCTCGTCCGCGTCGGTCCGGAAGCCGGGGCTGGCGGCACTCCCCCGGTCAGCGAGCAGGCGCAGCGCCATCGGGTCGGGCAGCGGGTCGACGGGCCGGACGAACTCGCCCGGTACGCCGAGCGGTTCGCGGCTGGTCGCCAGAACGGTGAGCTGCGGGCAGTGGGCGAGAAGGTGGTCGGCGAGTACGGCGGCGGCCTCGACGACGTGCTCGCAGTTGTCCAGGAGCAGCAGCATGCGGCGCCGGGAACAGTGTTCGGTGAGCCGTACGAGGGGGTCCCCGGCACCGCGCTCGGCGGCCCTCAGCTCCTCCGCACCGGCACCGCGCAGCACGGTCTCGCGGGCGCCGAGCGCGGTGAGCACGGCCTCGGCAACGGTGTCCGGGTCGTCCACGGGGGCCAGCTCGGCCATCCAGACACCGTCCGGCCACGCCGCCGCGGCCGCCTCCGCCACCTCCTGGGAGAGCCGGGTCTTGCCCGCGCCGCCGGGCCCGAGGAGGGTGATCAGCCGGGTACGGGTGAGGTCCTCGCGCAGGGAGGCGATGTCGCTCTCGCGGCCGACGAAGCTGGTCAGCCGGGCCCGCAGGTTCCCGGCGGGCCCGGCTGACCCGGAAAGCGGCTGGGGCGCGACGTCGGAAGGCACCGGGGCCGGGGGCAGCTGCGGGGCCGGCCTCCCCTCGGGCACCGGGTGCGCCAGCGGGGCGCCCGCCCCGGTCCGGTGCAGCAACTCCCCGTACAGAGCGCGCAGTCCGGGCCCGGGATCGGTGCCCAGGCGGTCGGCGAGCACCGTACGCACCTTCTCGTACGCCGCCAGCGCCTGCGCCGTGCGGCCCGCGTCGCGCAGGGCCCTGATCCGCAGGGCCTGGAGCGGTTCGTCGAGCGGGTGGTCCTCGCAGAGGGCGGCCAGGTCGGGCAGTGCCGCCTCCGCCCGGCCCAGCGCGAGGGCCGCGGCGAACCCGGTCCGCCGCGCGTCGAGCCTGCGGGCCTCCCACCGGGACGCGGCGGCGGCCCGGTCCGGCAGATCGGCGAGGGCAGGGCCGCGCCACAGGGCGAGGGCCTCGTCCAGCAGGGCGGCGGCCCCGGCGGCGTCCCCCTGTTCCAGGGCGCGGGCCCCCTCCCCGGCGAGCCGCTCGAATCGGTGCAGGTCCACGGCGTCCGGGGCGGCGGTGAGCCGGTAGCCGCCGTCCACCGACCCGACGGCCGCCCGGCCGAGCGCACGCCGCAGCCGTCCCACGAGGGCCTGCAGGGCGCCCACCGCGTCGGCGGGCGGATCGCCGTCCCACACCTCGTCGACGAGCACCCCGGCCGGGACCGCACGACCGGGGCTCAGCGCGAGGACGGTGAGCAGGGCGCGCAGCCGCGCCCCGCCGAGGGCGACGGCCGTGCCGTCGTCGCGGAGTGCCTGGGTGGTGCCGAGGATGCAGTAACGCACGGACCCATTCTCCGCGACGGACCCCGGGAAAAACGCGGCACCCACCACCACGGCCTGCCGCGGCCCCGCCATGTGCGAGGGTCCCGCGTCGGCCGGCCCGCCGGAGGCGACGGAACGTCACCCCGGATGTACGCGGACGTTCCGACCACGCGGCGAGGTGCCGCACCTGTCGTCGCGCGCCCGCCAGGGATCGCGGGACGGCCCTTAAACTCACCCCATGCCCCGCACCGGACGCCAAGGGATCAGCCCGATCTTCCTCGGGATCGTCGCCGTCACCGCGGTCTCGGGCTGGGCGGTGTGGACGGGCTTCGCCGAGCAGGCCGGTTTCGCGGTCTTCCTCTTCGTCACCGGGGCCTGGATCGTCTCGCTCTGTCTGCACGAGTACGCGCACGCCCGCACCGCGCTGCACAGCGGGGACCTCTCGGTCGAGGACAAGGGTTATCTGACCCTGAACCCGCTCAAGTACACCCATGCCCTGCTGAGCATCGTGCTGCCGGTCATCTTCGTGATCATGGGCGGGATCGGGCTGCCCGGCGGCGCGGTCTACATCGAGCGGGGGCGGATCACCGGCCGCTGGAAGCACAGCCTGATCTCCGCGGCGGGCCCGTTGACCAACGTGCTGTTCGCGGTCGTCTGCACGGCACCGTTCTGGCTGGACGCCCTGGACGGTGTCCCGCCCGCCTTCCGGTACGCGCTGGCGTTCCTCGCGATGCTCCAGGTCACCGCGGCGATCCTGAACTCGGTGCCGATTCCGGGGCTGGACGGCTACGGAGTGATCGAGCCCTGGCTCTCGTACCGGATCCGCCGCCAGGTCGAGCCGGTCGCACCGTTCGGGCTGATCGCCGTGTTCGGCATCCTGTGGATCCCCGAGGTGAACATCGCGTTCTTCGACGCGATCGACGCGCTGTTGCGGGGCCTGGGCGTCAGCGACTTCGAGACGTACTGCGGCCTCGACACCTACCGCTTCTGGCAGGAGTTCTGGGGCGAGCAGGACCCCCGCTGCACAGTTCCGGGGTAGCGCGGCCCGGTCGTCCGAGCGGTCAGCGGGCCGCGTCCGCCGCCATCCGGTGCTTGCGTACGTAGAACCACGTCATGTTCGACGAGAGCCCGGCCACCAGCACCCAGAGGACCCCGATCCAGACGCCGCCCTGGACGAAGGAGACCACTGCTGCGACGACGGCGAGGACGCAGACGACGAACGCGTAGAGAGCGAGGCGGGGCATGGGGGGTGGCTCCTGTCCGGGGATGGTGCGCGGTCCCGTCCAGTGTCCCTCATGCCCCGCTCCGCCCCGGATCCGGTCCGGCTCGGACCTCCTTACCGCCCGGCTCGGAGGTCCGTACGGTCCGGCCAGGACATCGGCACCGTCCGGCTCGGACGTCCTTACCGCCCGGCTCGGAGGTCCGTACGGTCCGGCTCAGACGTCGGTGGCGCGCAGTCCGGCGTGCACCTTGTAGCGGCGGTTCACCGAGATCAGGTTGGCCACCAGCGACTCGACCTGGTGGGCGTTGCGCAGCCGGCCCGCGAAGACGCCGCGCATCCCGGGGATACGGCCCGCGAGCGCCTGCACGATGTCGGTGTCGGCGCGGGCCTCGCCCAGGACCAGCACATCGGTGTCGATCTCCTCGATCGTCACGTCCTGGAGCAGGACGGCCGAGAGGTGGTGGAAGGCGGCCGTGACCCGGGAGTCCGGCAACAGGGCCGCGGCCTGCTCGGCGGCGCTGCCCTCCTCCGGCTTCAGCGCATAGGCGCCCTTCTTGTCGAAGCCGAGCGGATTGACGCAGTCGATCACGAGTTTGCCCGTGAGCTCCTCGCGCAGCGCTTCCAGGGTCTTGGCGTGGCCGTCCCACGGCACCGCGACGATCACGATGTCGCTGCGGCGCGCGCAGTCGGCGTTGTCCGCTCCCTCGATACCGAATCCCAGCTCGGCCGCGGCCTCGGCGGCCCGCCCGGCGTCCCGCGAACCGATGGTCACCCGCTGCCCCGCACGCGCGAGGCGGTAGGCGAGGCCCCGGCCCTGGGGGCCGGTCCCGCCGAGCACACCGACGGTGAGTGCGGAAACGTCGGGCAGGTCCCAGGGGTCCTTGGCGGGGGGCTTGGGGGCGCTGCCACTGTCTTGGGTAGTCATGGGGGCGACCCTACTGGGCCGACGGAGCCGCCCCCGGCCCGCCGGTAAAACCGGTTGCAGAGGGCATGCAGGGCGCCGAGCATGGCACCTCGTGACCTCAGCCACTCCCCCTGCCGAACCGGACGCTCCGGATCCTCCGGCCGACCCGGCCGACCCGGGTGTTCCGGCCGACCCGGGTGTTCCGGACGTTCCGGCCGCCTCGGCAGCCCCGGGGGTGCCGGACTCCCCGGACGCGACGGACTCCCCCGGCCCCCGCGCCCGCCCCGCCCCGATCCCCTCCCGGCTCCTGGCGCTGCTGCCCGACCTCTCGCCCTGGCGTTCCTCCGCCGATTTCCGGCTGTTGTGGATCCAGGGGCTGATCACGTACTTCGGCAGCTTCATGGCGCTGATCGCGCTGCCGCTCCAGATCAAGGAGCTGACCGGGTCACCGCTCGCGGTCGGGGCGATGGGCGCGGTGGAACTGGTCCCGCTGGTCGTCTTCGGTCTGTACGGCGGGGCGCTCGCCGATGCCGTGGACCGGCGGAAGGTGATCCTGCTCACCGAGGCGGGGCTCGGGGTGCTCGCCGCCGTCCTGCTGGTGAACGCCCTGCTGCCGGACCCGCTGCTCTGGCCGCTGTACGTGGTGGCCGGCGGGGTCTCCGCGCTCGCCGGGCTCCAGCGGCCCGCGCTGGACTCCCTGATGGCCCGGATCGTGCCGCACCACCAGCAGACCGCCGCGGCGGCGCTGAACTCGCTGCGCTGGCAGGTCGGCGCGATCGCCGGCCCCGCGCTGGCCGGCCTGGTGGTGGCCTACGCCGGGCACGCGACGGCGTACGCGGTCACGGTGGTCACGTTCACCGTCTCCGTCCTGCTCTGTCTGCGTCTGGCCGCCGCGCCGCCCGCCCGCGACGCCGGGAAGCCGTCGCTGCGCGGGATCGCGGAGGGCGCGCGCTACGCCTGGAGCCGTCCGGTGCTGCTGGGGACGTACGCGATCGACCTCGCGGCGATGCTGTTCGCCTTCCCGAACACGATCTTCCCGTTCCTGGCGGACGAGCTGGACGCGGAGTGGTCGCTGGGCCTGATGTACGCGGCGGGGTCGGTCGGCTCACTGGTGCTGGGGCTGACCAGCGGCTGGACCTCACGGGTGCGCAGGCACGGGCTGTTCGTGGTGTTCGGCGCCGCGGCGTGGGGGCTGGCCATCGCGGCGGCGGGCTGGTTCAGCAATGTCTGGCTGGTGCTCGTCTGTCTGGGAGTGGCGGGCGCGGGCGACATGCTGAGCGGGCTGGGCCGCTCGACCATCTGGAACCAGACCGTTCCGGAGGAGCTGCGGGGGCGGCTCGCGGGCATCGAGGTGCTCTCGTACAGCGTCGGGCCGCAGCTCGGCCAGGTCCGGGCCGGGGCCATGGCGGGGTGGACCGGGACACGGTCGGCGATCTGGACGGGCGGGGTGGCCTGCGTCGCCTCGGTCGCGCTGCTGACGGCGGCGCTGCCGAAGCTGATCCGGTACGACTCCGATACGGACGAGGACGCGCTGCGGAAGCGGGCGGCGGACGTGGCGTCCTGACACCGCCGCCCGCCGGATGCCCGGAAGGGCTACTTCGGCGGGCCCGCGGAGCCGTCCTCCGGGCCGAGCTCCGCGCCGTCCGCGGAGTCGCCCCCGGTCCGGTCGTGCCACTTGGGGTCGGTCTCCCACTCCAGGTTCCGCTCCTGCGCGGTGTCCATCGCGCGCTGCGCCTCCTCGGGGGAGGTGTAGGGGCCGAACCGGTCCTTCGCCGGGCACTCCGGGCCTTCCTCGACCTTCTTGTGCACCAGGCAGTAGTACCACTCGCCCGGTTTGCCGACGGTGCGCTTCTTGAACAGGGCCATCAGCGGCTCCTTTCCTCTGTGCCATGCTGCCCCAAGGTCGCTGGTTAGACTCGCTGGCATGTCTGGCCAGTCGCTGCTTGTACCAGGGGAGCTCACTCCCGTCCGTTCCGTACCCGGAAACATCCGGCGCCCCGAATACGTGGGAAAGCCGGCTCCGACGCCGTACACCGGCCCGGAGGTCCAGGACGCCGACACCGTGGAGCGGATGCGGATCGCGGGACGCATCGCCGCGCAGGCGATGGAGGAGGCCGCCAAGCACATCGCCCCGGGGGTGACCACGGACGAACTCGACCGTGTCGCCCATGAGTTCATGATCGACCATGGAGCGTACCCGTCCACGCTCGGATACCGCGGCTTCCCGAAGTCTCTCTGTTCCTCGCTGAACGAGGTCATCTGCCACGGCATCCCGGACTCCACGGTGCTGCGGGACGGAGACATCGTGAACCTCGATGTCACCGCGTACATCAACGGGGTGCACGGCGACAACAACGCCACCTATCTCTGCGGCGATGTGGACGAGGAGTCCCGGCTGCTCGTGGAGCGCACCCGGGAGTCACTGAACCGGGCGATCAAGGCGGTGCGCCCCGGGCGTCAGATCAATGTGATCGGGCGGGTCATCGAGTCGTACGCGAAGCGGTTCGGGTACGGGGTGGTGCGGGACTTCACCGGGCACGGGATCAATTCCTCGTTCCACTCCGGTCTGATCGTCCCGCACTACGACAGTCCGCACGCGACCACCGTCATGCAGCCCGGCATGACGTTCACGATCGAGCCGATGCTGACGCTGGGCACCCATGAGTACGACATGTGGGACGACGGCTGGACCGTGGTGACCAAGGACCGCAAGCGGACCGCGCAGTTCGAGCACACGCTGGTCGTGACGGAGACCGGAGCGGACATTCTCACCCTTCCGTAACATGCCGGGCCGCCCATCGGGGGCAGGGTTTTTTACCGACAGACAGTCGGGAACCAGTTGACTTAGGTAAGCCTAAGTAGGAAGATCGGCATATCGGCACGCGCCGCCGCACCCATATGCGGCGGTTGCTGCCGGTATTTCCGTCTTCCCTCGGACTTCCCGTCCCCTCGGTCCCCGGAGGCCCGCCTTGGACGCAACCGCCACCGCCACCCCCTTCTCGACGCTCATCCGCACCGCGTCGCACGAGCAGCACGTCGAGGCGGAGACCTCGACCTTCATGGGCGATCTGCTCGGCGGGCGGCTCGGAGTGGACGCGTACACGCGCTACACCGAGCAGCTGTGGTTCGTGTACCGCGCACTGGAGGAGGGTGCGGAGGAGCTCCGCGGCGACCCGGTCGCCGGCCCCTTCATACAGACCGAGCTGCTGCGCGGCTCCGAGCTGGAACGCGATCTGGCGCACCTCGCCGGCCCCGGCTGGCGCACCGGCCTGGAGCCGCTGCCGGCCACCGCCGCCTACGCCGACCGGGTCACCGAGTGCGCCCGCGACTGGCCCGCCGGCTACATCGCGCACCACTACACCCGCTACCTCGGCGACCTCTCCGGCGGCCAGATCATCCGGGACACGGCGGAGAAGACCTGGGGCTTCGAGCGCAAGGGCGACGGCGTGCGCTTCTACGTCTTCGAGCAGATCTCCAACCCGGCCGCGTTCAAGCGGGGATACCGCGAGCTGCTGGACGCGGTGAACGCGGACGACCTGGAGAAGCAGCGTGTCATCGACGAGTGCAAGCGCGCCTTCGCGCTCAACACCGCGGTGTTCCGGGAGCTGGGCGAGGCCTTCCCGCTCAGCGCGTAGTACCGGCCGGAGAAGTCCACGCCGTACACGGGGAATTCACGCGGTACACAGAGAAGCAGAGCAGTCCAGCAGCAGAGCAGTCGAGCAGTACGGACAAGTACAGAGCCGTGGTTCAGCCACGGACGGCCAGCAGGACGCGGCCCCCGATCTCCACCGTGCCGTCCGGCGCGGGTGCCGTGAGGATCTGGGAGCCGCGTCCTTGTCTGATGTTCAGGGCCCGGCCGAGCCGCGCGCTGAGCAGCAGCGCCGCCGCGCCGGTCGCCTCGTCCTCCACGATCCCGTCGCCGCGGCGCGGGAACGCCCGCGCCCGGACCCGGCCCGCCGCCTCGTCCTCCCAGGCCCATACGTAGACCCAGCCCTCCCCCGGCGGCGGCTCCGTCAGCGCCTCGACCTCGGCGGCCGAGCCGTAGCGCTCCAGCGTGCGCGGCGGCACCCATTCGGGGCGGGCGCTGATCCAGGTGAACTCGCCGTCCTGCCGGGCGAACACGTCTCCGACCGGCAGTTCCAGGATCTCCAGGTCGAGCAGCCAGGCCGTGCCGACCAGCGGGTGCCCGGCGAACGGCAGCCGCAGTCCGGGGGTGTAGATGTCGACCCGGCCGCGCTCGGGGTCATCGACGAACACGGTCTCGCTGAAGCCCAGTCGCCGGGCCAGCTCCTGCCGGGACGCCTCGTCGGGATGGCGGCCTCCGTCCCGTACGACGCCGAGCGCATTGCCGTGCCGGCCGTCCGGGCCGCAGAACACCCGTAGTACGTCGATGCCATCGGGTACGTCGAAGTCGCTCACGTGCGCATTCAAGCACCGCGCGGACGCCCGCGACGCCGCAGGGCCGTACCGGCGGCGTACGGCCGGTACGGCCCTGACGGGTCTCTGACGAGTTATTGACGGATCGGACGGACGGGCCGCCCTGCGGACGGGCCCGCCGGAGGGATCAGACCGTACGGCGGCGGCGTGCCGCGATCAACACCCCCGCACCGGCCGCCACGACGACGCCCGAGGCGGCGAACAGGGCGCCGGTCGGGATGTCGGAGCCGGTGGAGGCCAGCGCACCGGCGCCGCCCACCGTGCCACCGGTTCCGCCGCCGACCGTGCCGCCACCCACGGAACCGCCGGTGCCGGACGAGCCCGCGCCGCCGGCGCTGCCCGTGCCACCGCTGCCGCCCGGGAGCTGCGCGTTCTTGTCGAGGGCGACGGCGACGGTCAGTGCGTCGAGCTGCTCGCCCTTGCCGTACATGCCGCCGAAGGCCTTGGTGCCGTCGGCGGAGAGCGTCGCCGGGACGCCCGAGAGGTTCACGACGCCGTCCTTGGCGGTGAGGGCACCGGCGGGGATCTTCAGGTCGGCGATCGCCAGACCGGTGTACTCGGTGACCTTCTTGGTCTCCCGGTCCTTGGTGGAGACATCGGCGATCAGCTTGCCGGAGGTGCCGTTCGCCTGGATCTCCAGGTTGGTGAGCGAGAGGTCGAGCGTGTAGGCGTCGCCCTCCTTGTGGCCCAGGAAGCGGACCTTGCCGTCGAATTCGGCGTTGAGCGTCTTCTTGTCGGCGTCGAAGCGGCCGGTGGCGTCGCCGAAGCGGTAGCCGTCGCCGGAGGCGGTGGCGCCGCCGCTCGTCTCGATCCTGCCGTGCGCGATCGGGCCCGTGACATACGAGCGGAAGGACTTCTTGACGCCCCAGTCCAGCGTTCCGCCGAGCACCGCGCCCGGGTCGGCGGCGGGCTGGGTGGGCTTCTGAGTGGGCTTCCCGGTCGGCTCCCCGGTCGACGGCGCGGTGGGCTTCTCCGTCGGCTTCTCGGTCGGCTTCTCGGTCGGCTTCTCGGTCGGCTTCTCCGTGGGCTTCTCGGTGGGCTTCTCGGTCGGAGGCCCGGTGACCGCCTTCACCGTGAGCGTGGCCGGGTCGAGGGCGTCGCCCTCCTTGTACTGGCCGTTGAACGCCTCGGAGCCGGCCTTCGTCAGCGTGGCCGGGATGTCCTTGAAGACCATCGCGCCACCCGCGCCCTGGCCCGGCCGGACGGCCGAGAGGTCCAGGGCGGCGACCGCCACGTCGTTCTTGGTGCCCTCGGGGGTCTTCACATCGGCGGTGATCGCGCCGCCCTTGCCGGCCGTGGAGAGCTTCACATCCGAGAGCGTGATGTCCAGGACGCCCTTGTGGGCATAGAAGTTGACCCCGCCCTCGAAGGCCGTGTCGGTGCCGTGGGTGGTCATGTCGTACGTGCCCTTGCCGTTGACAAAGGTGAACACACCGTTGCCCGCGGCCTGCTTCGCACCGTCCGTGACCGTGATCCTGCCGCCCGAGAACGGGGAGGCGAGGTACTTGCGGAAGGACTCCTTGAAGCCCCAGTCCAGCGTGCCGTCCTTCAGTTCCATCGTGGGGGCGGCGGCCGAGGTGCCGTCCTTGGCCGGGCCGCTGTCGGCGGCGAGCGCCGGGAGGGCGAAGGTCGCGCCCAGTGCGGCGGCCGTGGCGACGGCGGCGGCGAGGGCTATGGGGCGGCGGGTGGCTGCCATGACGTGGGTCTCCTAGGTCAGGAAGGGGAGATGAAGGGGGGAGAGAGAGGGGGGAGCGGGGGTGAAACAGGGGTGGAGCAGGGGGGACGGGGGTGGCCTGCGGGGCCGCGAGGCCATGCGGGCCCTACGGAGCTGCCGACTTCGCGGCTACGGGACGGGGAGAGCTGTGGGGACCGGAAGGAACTGGGGAGGGCGGCCGGGGAGGGCGGCCGGGGAAGGTGGCCGGGGCGGGTCGCCGGGTCGCGGGGACCGGGAGGGCTACGACGTCCGGCCGGACCGGTGGCGGCCGACGGCGTACACCGCACCGGCCGCCGCGAGCAGCACCGCGCCGCCCCCGATGGCGAGATACGTACCGGTGCCGGTGCCCGAGTCCGAGGCGGCTGCCACCGGCTCGGCGTCGGACCCGGCCGCGGCCTTCTTCGTGGGCTCCTGGGAGGGCTTCGCCTCGCTGCCGAGGTCGGGCAGCGCGGGCAGCTGAGCCTTCTCGTCGACGGTGACGGCGAGCGACACCGGGTCCATCGCGGTGCCCGCCTTGTACATCCCGCCGAAGGCCTTGGCGCCGTCCGCCGTGAGGGTCGCCGGGGACTCGGTGAGGACGGCGAGCCCGTCCTCGGGTGCGAAGTCCTTCGCGGTGAAGGTGATGAGGGGCACGCCCTCGCGGGTGCTTCCCCCGCTCGTCACGTCCGCCGAGAGCGTGCCCTTGCCCGAGGCCACCTCGACGGCCACCCCGGCGAATGTCAGGTCGAGGTCATGGGCTCCGGTGAAGCGGACGCTGCCCGTGAAGGCGGCGTCCAGGGACTGCTTCTTCGCGTCGTAGGTGCCCTTGCCCTGCGGGAAGCGGAACAGGGCCCCACCGTCCTGGGCGCCGTCCGCCAGGGTCCACTTCCCCTGGCCGATGGCTCCGGTGACGTACTCACGGAAGGTGCGGCGCACTCCCCAGTCGACGGCGGCGTCCTCGAAGCGGCCCGCCTTCGCCTTCTTCCCGTCCGCGGCCTTCTCCCGGGAGGGCGAGCCCGAGGACTTCTTCGCGGCGTCCGGCTTCGCGGCCGGGCCGGTCGTGTCGACGGAGAGGCTGATCGGGTCGAGCGGGGTGCCCGCCGTGTAGTAACCGGCGAACGCCTTGGCACCCTGGGAAGTCAGGGTCGCGGGGACGTTGTTGAGGGCGATCGGGGTGGTACCGCCCTTCATGTCGATCCCGGAGAGCCCGAGTGTGGCGAGCGGCACCTGTGCGGACGAGGTCACCCGGCCGCTCCCCCGTTCCTTGCTGACCATGTCGGCGTAGACGGTGCCGCCGCCCCCGCTGATCCTGACGGTGGGCCTGCTGATGGCGAGGTCGAGCTCGTAGCCGCCGGCCTTCTTGTGGCCGGTGAAGCGCACCCCGCCCGAGAAGCCGGAGCTGAAGGCGCCGCTCGACGGGTCGTAGGACCCGGTGGCGGAGTGGAAGCGGAACTGGCTGCCGCCGACCGTCGCGGCGCCGCCGGTCAGGCTCCAACTGCCGCCCGCGATCGGCCCGGTGACATAACTCTGGAAGGAGGACTTGATGCCCCAGTCCAGTCGGCCGCCCTGCACCGTGCGGCTCGCCGCTTGCGCGGCGGTGGCCGGGAGCAGGGCTCCCAGCAGCACCGCGAGAAGCGCGACGGCGAGCGCGCGGGCAGATCTGGACGGCAGCATGAGGACCCCTCCGAGGTCTAGCGAGTCAGGTAAGGCTAACCTAAGCTATGTTCAGCCTGTCCCGGAACCCCCTGTTCCGGACAGTTCGCGAAACATCATGAAGAGCCATCAACCACACGCAGCGGAACGACAGGACGGTGCCCAGTGCGCTTCTCGCAGGACTACGCCCCCACGGGAGGGCAGGGCCCCGGCGGACCTGCTCCCGTGCGCCGGGCCGCTCCCGGCAGGATGGGCGCAGCCCTGGCCGCCGCCGTGACCCTCGCCCTGGTCCTGACCGGCTGCGGGGGTACGGCGGACCCCGCCGCCGGGTCCGGCACGACGGGCACCCCGGCCACCACCGTCGACCGGGTCGAGCCGCTGGCCGCCTCCCCCGAGCCCCGGTTGCCGGTGACGGTGCGCTCGGCGGACGGCGCCCGCGTCACCATCGGCTCCACCGACCGGATCGTTCCGCTCACCGGCTCCCTGAGCGAGATCGTCTTCACGCTCGGGTTCGGCGAGCAGGTGGTGGCACGTGACATCACCGCGACCTTCGAACAGGCCGAGAAGCTGCCCGTGGTGACCCGCGCCCATGACGTCTCGGCCGAGAGCGTGCTCTCGCTGAAGCCCACCGTCGTCCTCGCGGACACCACGACGGGCCCCGGCGAGGCGATCGAGCAGATCCGTGACGCCGGTATCCCGCTGTTGGTCGTCGACCCGGCCAAGGAACTCGCCGACGTCGGCCGCCGCATCGACACGGTGGCCGCCGCCCTGGGCGTACCGGACTCCGGCACCGAGCTGAAGGAACGCACCCAGTCCCGTATCGACGCCGTACAGAAGTCCGTACCGGCCCACGAGGACGGCAGGAAGCCCCGGGTCGCCTTCCTCTATCTGCGCGGATCGGCCTCGGTCTATCTGCTCGGCGGCCGTGAGTCGGGGGCGAGTTCGCTGCTGGAGGCCGCGGGCGCCGTCGACGCCGGGAAGGCCTCCGGGCTGAAGAAGGACTTCACGGCCATCACCAGCGAGGCACTGGCCAAGGCCGCGCCCGACGCGATCCTGGTGATGAGCAAGGGGCTGGAGTCGGTCGACGGCATCGACGGCCTGGTGAAGATCCCGGGCATCGCGGAGACCCCGGCCGGGATGGACCGCCGGGTCGTGTCGATCGACGACGGCGTCCTGCTGAACTACGGGCCCCGCACCGACCAGGTACTCGCCGATCTCGTCGGGCAGCTCTACCCGAAGGGCGGATCGGGCAAGTGACCACCTCGTACGGGGAACGGGCCGGAGCAGCGCCGAAGCCCGCGACCGCTCCGGCTCCGGCTCCGGCTCCGGCTCCGGCTCCGGCTCCGGCTCCGGCGAAGGGCAACGCAAGGACCGGGCGCGGCAACGCGGCCACCCTCACCCTCGTCCTTTCGCTCGCCCTGCTCGCCGGCTGTCTGCTCTCCGCCGGGCTCGGCGCGTACAGCATCCCGCTCGACGACGTCCTCGCCTCCGTCCAGCACCGGCTGGGACTGGGCGGCCACGCGCTGGACCGGGTCGGCGAGAGCGTCCTGTGGAACGTGCGGCTGCCCCGGGTCGTCCTCGCGCTGCTCGTCGGCGCGTCCCTCGGCTGCGCGGGCGCGCTGATGCAGGGCGTGTTCGGCAACCCGCTCGCCGAGCCCGGGGTCATCGGGATCTCCGCGGGCGCGGCGGTCGGCGCGGTCGCCTCGATCGCGCTGGGCCTCAGCTTCTTCGGCAACTGGACCATCACCGTCTGCGCGTTCGTCGCCGGACTCGCGACGGTGCTGCTGGTGTACGCGCTGTCGCGCTCCGGCGGCCGGACCGAGGTCGTGACGCTGATCCTCACCGGGATCGCGGTGAACGCCTTCGCGGGCGCGCTGATCGGACTGTTCATCTTCTTCGCGGACAACGCGCAGATCAGTCAGATCACCTTCTGGCAGCTCGGTTCACTGGCCCAGGCCACCTGGCCCAAGGTGCTCGCGGTGCTGCCGTGTGCGGTGATCGGCCTGGCCGTCGCGCCGTTCTACGCCCGCAAGCTGGATCTGCTCGCGCTCGGCGAGCGCCCCGCCAGGCACCTGGGCGTCGACGTGGAGCGGCTGCGGATCATCCTGGTCCTCGTGGTGGCGCTGCTGACCGCCGCCGCGGTGGCCGTCGCCGGGATCATCTCCTTCGTCGGCCTGCTCGTCCCGCATCTGCTGCGGATGGCGAACGGACCCGGGCACCGCTTCCTCGTCCCCGGCAGCGCGCTGGGCGGTGCGCTGGTGCTGGTGGCGGGCGATCTCGCCGCCCGGACCGTGGCCGCCCCCGCCGAACTGCCGCTCGGTGTGCTGACCGCGCTCTTCGGCAGCCCGTTCTTCTTCTGGCTGCTGCGCAGGACCCGTCGCAAGCAAGGTGGTTGGGCATGAGGATGCCGAGGAATCCGTTCACGGTACGCGGCCGCCGGCTGCCCGCCCCCGTCCCCGCCGGTTCGGCCGTCGCCGAGGCGGTCGGGCTGTCCGTCCGGCTGGGGCAGCGGCAGGTGCTCGACTCCATCGATCTGACCGCCCGCGCCGGCGAGGTGGTGGCGCTCGTCGGGCCGAACGGCGCGGGCAAGTCGACCCTGCTGGCGGCCCTGGCCGCCGATCTGCCCGCCGGGAGCGGTGAGGTCCGTATCGACGGCCGCCCGGCCACCGAGTGGTCGGCGCCCGAACTGGCCCTGCGCCGCTCGGTGCTGCCGCAGTCCGCCGCGCTGTCCTTCCCGTTCCTGGTCGAGGACGTCGTACGGATGGGGCGGGCGCCCTGGGCGGGCACCGGCCGGGAGGACGAGGACGACCCCGCGGTGGCCGCGGCGATGGCGGCCACCGAGGTCACGGAGTTCGCCGCCCGCCCGTTCTCCGCCCTGTCGGGCGGTGAGCGGGCCCGGGTCGCACTCGCCCGGGTGCTGGCCCAGCGCGCCCCGCTGCTGCTGCTCGACGAGCCGACCGCCGCGCTCGATCTGCGCCATCAGGAACTGGTGCTGCGGATCTGCCGCGAGCGGGCCGCCGCCGGGGACGCCGTCGTGGTGGTGCTGCACGACCTGGGGCTCGCCGCGGCGTACGCCGACCGGGCCGCGGTGCTGCACGGGGGACGGATCGCGGTGGAGGGCCCACCGGCCGCCGTCTTCACGGGCGAACTGCTCGGCGAGGTCTACCGGCAGCCGGTGGAGGTGTTCCCGCACCCGCGGTCCGGGGCGCCTCTCGTCGTACCGGAACGGGCTTCTTGACCGCCGCTTGACCCCCGGCTGGGTCGTTCATGGGTCAGCCGTGACCAGTCCGTTCCCCCTGGCGAGGGGTGAGAGTTGAATCACTGCACGGGGGTGTGTCGGCCAGGTAAGGGTCAGTTAAGTTAGGTCCGCCTCACCCGCCTTTGTCCGGCCCTTCACCCCCTTCCTTCCATCCTCTGTGGAGCCCGCATGCGAGCCGTTCGTTCCTCCGTCGTCACCGCTGCCGCCACGGTGGCAGCACTGACCGCCGTCACGGGCTGCGCCGACAAGAGCGACGGCAAGGCGGACGGCGCCGTCGTGGTCGTCGCCAAGGACGACTCCTGCGAGGTCTCGAAGACGGAGCTCCCCGCCGGTCATGTCGAACTGGCCGTGGAGAACAAGGGGTCCAAGGTCACCGAGGTCTACGTACTGTTCCCGGACGACCGCATCGTGACCGAGCGGGAGAACATCGGCCCCGGCACCAAGGCGAAGATCACCGCCGAGGTGAAGGCCGGTTCGTACGAGATCGCCTGCAAGCCCGGCATGAAGGGCGACGGCATCCGGCAGAAGATCGAGGTCACCGGTGGCACGGTGGCCAAGCGCAGCCCGGAGATGGACAAGGCCGTCGCCGGGTACCGCACCTATGTGCAGGCGCAGGCCGACGAGACGCTGCCCAAGGTCAAGGTCTTCACGGACGCGGTGGCCGCGGGTGACATCGAGGCCGCGAAGAAGGCGTACGCCGACTCCCGTATCGGCTGGGAGCGCACCGAGCCGGTCGCCGAGTCGTTCGGCGACATCGACCCCAAGGTCGATGTGCGCGAGGACGGCCTGGAGGACGGCCAGAAGTGGACCGGCTGGCACCGCCTGGAGAAGGCGCTGTGGCAGGACAAGAAGCTGGGTGCCGAGGAGAAGGCGCTGGCCCCCGTCCTCCACAAGGACCTCGTCGACTGGCAGAACCGCGTCGGCAAGGCCGAGATCACCCCGACCTCGATGGCCAACGGTGCCAAGGAACTCCTCGACGAGGTCGCGACCGGCAAGGTCACCGGTGAGGAGGAGCGCTACAGCCACACCGACCTCGTCGACTTCAAGGCGAACGTCGAGGGCGCGCAGAAGTCGTACGAACTGCTGAAGCCGATCGCCGTCAAGAACGACGCGGCGCTGACCGCCTCCCTGGACAAGCAGTTCGCGGCGCTGAACACGCTGCTGGACAAGTACCGCGAGGACAAGGCGTCCTACGAGTTCACCTCGTACGACAAGGTCGGCAAGGCGGACCGCAAGGAGCTCTCGGACGCGGTCAACGCGCTCGCCGAGCCGCTGTCCAGGCTGGCCGCCGCGGTGACGAAGTAACCGCGGGTCCGAGGAGGCTTCAGCCATGGCAGAGAACATCCGGGACATCCCCGAGAAGCAGGGCTCCGGCCCGTCCCGTCGGGCCCTGCTGGGCTGGGGCGGGGCGGGGCTGGCGGTCGGCGCCGTCGCGGCGGGCGGCGCGGTCGCCGCGGTCCGCTCCGACGGGAGCGGCGAGCCCGCCGCGGAGAGCGGGGCCGCGGTGCCGTTCCACGGGGCGCACCAGGCCGGTATCGCCACCGCCGTACAGGACAGGCTGCACTTCGCCGCGTTCGACGTGACGACGAAGGACCCGGCCGAACTGACCGCGCTGCTCAAGGAGTGGACCCGGGCCGCGGAGCGGATGACGGCCGGGCGGACGGTCGGCGACGGGGCGTACGGCGGGCTCGCCGAGGCCCCGCCCGACGACACGGGCGAGGCACTGGGTCTCAAGCCGTCCCGGCTGACGCTGACCATCGGCTTCGGGCCCTCGCTGTTCGCCGGGGACCGGTTCGGCCTCGACGGCAAACGGCCCGAGGCGCTCATCGATCTGCCGAAGTTCCCGGGCGACAACCTGGACGCCGCCCGCAGCGGCGGCGACCTGTGCGTCCAGGCGTGCGCGGACGACCCGCAGGTCGCGGTGCACGCCATCCGCAACCTGGCCAGGATCGGCATGGGCCGTACCGCGATCCGCTGGTCCCAGCTGGGCTTCGGCAAGACGTCCTCGACGACGCCGGACGCGCAGACCCCGCGCAACATGATGGGGTTCAAGGACGGCACCCGGAACATCTCGGGCACCGACTCCGCCGCGCTGGACCGGCACGTATGGGTCGGCGGGAAGGACGACGCCGGGTGGATGACGGGCGGTTCGTATCTCGTCGCCCGGCGCATCCGGATGCACATCGAGACCTGGGACCGGGCCCCGCTCCAGGAGCAGGAGGACATCTTCGGCCGGGACAAGGGCGAGGGCGCCCCGGTCGGCAGGTCCGGGGAACGTGACGAGCCGTTCCTGAAGGCGATGCTGCCGACCGCTCATGTGCGCCTGGCCCACCCGGACACGAACGACGGGGCGACGATCCTGCGCCGCGGCTACTCCTTCACCGACGGTACGGACGGTCTGGGCCGGCTGGACGCGGGGCTGTTCTTCCTCGCCTACCAGCGCGATGTCCGCACGGGCTTCGTACCGGTGCAGCGCAGCCTCGCGGCGCACGACGCGCTCAACGAGTACATCCAGCACGTGGGTTCGGCGGTCTTCGCCGTCCCGCCGGGCGTCCGTGACAAGGACGACTGGTGGGGCCGGGCGCTCTTCGCCTGACCGGCGTGTGACTGACACAGCGGAAGGACCGGCATGTTCGGCAACTATCTGATCGGCCTGCGCGAGGGTCTCGAAGCCAGCCTCGTCGTGTGCATCCTCGTCGCCTATCTGGTGAAGACGGAGCGCAGGGACGCCCTGCGTCCGGTGTGGGGAGGCATCGCGATCGCCGTGGCGATCTCGCTGGCCTTCGGTGCCGCGCTGGAGTTCGGCTCCCAGGAGATGACGTTCGAGGCGCAGGAACTGCTCGGCGGCTCCCTGTCGATCATCGCCGTGGGTCTGGTGACCTGGATGGTGTTCTGGATGCGGCGCACCGCGCGGCATCTGAAGAAGGAGCTGCACGGCAAGCTGGACGCGGCGCTCGCCATGGGCACCGGCGCTCTGGTCGCCACCGCGTTCCTCGCGGTGGGCCGTGAGGGCCTGGAGACCGCCCTGTTCGTGTGGGCGTCGGTGCGGGCCAGCGGCGAGGGGTCCTCCGAGCCGCTGATCGGGGTTCTGCTGGGGATCGCCACGGCCGTCGTGCTGGGCTGGCTCTTCTACCGCGGGGCGCTGAGGATCAACCTGGCGAAGTTCTTCACCTGGACGGGCGGAATGCTGGTCGTGGTGGCGGCGGGTGTGCTCGCGTACGGGGTGCACGACCTCCAGGAGGCCCGTTTCCTGGGCGGGCTGCGGAACAAGGCGTTCGACATCAGCGCCACGATCCCGCCGGACAGCTGGTACGGAACGCTGCTGAAGGGCGTGTTCAACTTCCAGCCCGATCCGACCGTGCTTCAGGTCACGGTGTGGGCGCTGTATCTGATCCCCACCCTCGCGCTGTTCCTCGCCCCGGTAGGGTTCGGACGGTCAGTGCGGGCGACGGATCAGAAGGCGCAGAAGGCAACGGATGAGAAGGCTGGGTCGACTGGCGACGGGGCTCGCGACAGCGACGGTGCTGAGCGTGGGCGCGAGCGGCTGCGTGACGGTGCACGGCGAGCTGGAAGTGCTGCCGGGGGCGACGAAGTCTGAGGCCGCGCAGGCGCTCAAGGACTTCACGGACGCCTACAACAAGGCGGACAAGGCGTACGATCCGGCGCTGGACGCGGACCGGGTGACCGGTTCGCTCGGCGCGATCAACCAGGCGGGCCTGAAGGCGCGGCAGAAGAACAATCCGGACGGCAACGCGAATCACTCGCCGCTGGAGCTGACGGATGCCGCGTACACGATCCCGAAGAAGGCCGGCTGGCCGCGCTGGTTCCTCGCGGACACCGACTCCAACCGTGACCGGGACGGCGGGAAGCTGGACACCCGCTGGCTGGTGGTGTTCGTGAAGACGGCCCCCGACGCGCTGTGGAAGGCGTCCTATCTGGCGGTCGTCGCCCCCTCCCAGGTCCCGGAGTTCCGGCTGGACGCGGACGGCCTGGCACTGCCCGCCGACTCCGGGGGCAGCGAACTGGCCGTCGCCCCGAAGGACTTGAGCACCACGTACACCGGCTATCTGCAGGACGGGAAGCCGGATGTCTTCGCCCCCGGGTCGACGACCTCGGGCTGGCGGGAGTCACGCAGGACCACCCGGCGGGCGGGATTCTCGTACCAGTACGTCGACCGGGCCCTGGACAGCGGAACGTTCGCGCCGCTCGGCCTGTCGACGAAGGACGGCGGGGCGCTGGTCTTCTTCAGCAGCAAGCACTTCGAGCGGCAGACGGCGGCGAAGGGGCTGCGGCCGGAGGTCAACTCGGACGTGGAGGCGCTGCTGACCGGTGAGGTCAGGAGCAGTCTCACCAAGGAGCGGGTCTCCAGCCAGTTGGTGTACATCCCCCGGCGCGGCGGCGGTGAGTCCGGCGGCAAGGTGCGGGTGCTCAACAGGCTGCCGGGGCTGACGTCGGCACAGGGCTCGTAACCGGCCGGAAGCACCGGCCCCGATCACGGACCCGGCAGGGCCGCCCGACGGTCGGGCGGCCCTGCCACGGCTCAACGGCTCAACCGCTCACTGACTCAACGGCTCAACGGCTCAATGGCCAGGCCACCGCATCGTGGTCGAGGTCGCTCTGCTCGGCGCTGTCGGCATAGCTCGCGCAGGCGTCGGTCAGCGTCTCCAGCAGGGTCAGCGGATCGGGCAGCTCGTTCTCCGGGCCCCGTACCCAGTGCACGTCCAGCTCACCGGGAAGCCGGGCGGGCGGCAGGAGTACGTAGCTGCCCCGGCAGTGCCAGCGCAGTCCGGGGTGCTCGTCCATCGTCTCGGGGTGGCAGTCCAGCTCGCAGGGCCACCACTCGTCCTCGTCCTCCGGCGTACCGCGGGTGGCGGTGAAGAAGAGCATCCGGTCCTCACCGGACTGGGCGACGGGGCCGACGTCGATGCCCGCGGCGAGGAGACGTTCCAGAGCTTGCCGGCCGGCGGTCAGCGGGACGTCCAGGACGTCGTGGATCATGCCGGTCGCGGTGATGAAGTTGGCCAGCGGCTGGCTGCGGGCCCAGCGCTCGATCTGTGCGCGGTCGGTGGTCGACTGCGTCTGCCAGGCGAAGGAGAGGGGGTGCCGGGCGGGCGTGGGACAGCCGATGCGATCGCACGAACACCGGTATCCGGCCGGATGGGCGGCGGGCGAGATCGGCATGCCCGCCTCGGCGACGGCGAGGAGCAGGGCCAGCCGGGCCGCTTCGTCGTCCTCGGCCTGCTGCGGTTTGGGTCGTCGCCGCAGCCACTGGGAGATCCTGCTCTCTGTGCCGCGATAGCGGCCGGAATCGGCGCCCATCTATCCCCTCACCTCAGCGTTGCTCCTCCATGCTCCCACCATCCTGCGCCTCAGGTGGCCAGAGTTCGCCAGCGGGGGGCCGGGACCACCGCACCGAGTGAGCACCATCACGCCCGATGTCACCGCATACCGGATATGGATCATGCGTCGGCGGACAGGCCCCGCAGCGCATGATCGACGATCGCGTCGGCGTAGGCGTGGGTGAGCGGAAGGGTCCTGAGCAGCCAGCGGTGGGTCAACGGGGCGATCAGCAGCTCCAGCGCGACCCGGGGATCGACATCGGCGCGCACCTGGCCCGCCGCCTGCGCGGCCCGCAGCCGTGTGACATACAGCCCGAGCTGCGGTTCGAGCAGTTTCTCGACGAATTCGGCACCCAGCACCGGGTCGACGATGCTCTCGGCGGCGAGCGCCCGGGTGGGCGCCCCGGTCACCGGGTCGTTCAGCTCGTCGACGGTGGCCCGCAGGACGGCCTTGAGGTCGGCGGCCAGGTCACCGGTGTCCGGAATCCCGTACGCCGCCACGGCGGCGTCGCCCGCCCCTGCTGCCACACCCTCCTCCGCGGCCACGTCCACCACGCCCGCCGCGCCCGCCTCAGCCGCCTCACCCGCCGACTGCCCGGCCGACTGCTCCGAGGCCCGCTCCTGGAGGTCGAGGAAGGCCTCCAGGAGAACGGCCGCCTTCGAGGGCCACCATCGGTAGATGGTCTGCTTGCCCACCCCGGCACGGGCGGCGATACCCTCGATCGTCGTCTTCGCGTAGCCGGTCTCCCCGACGAGCGCGAGAGCGGCGTCGTAGATGGCCCGGCGGGAGCGGTCGCTGCGGCGGCTGGAGTCGGGATTCCTGTTGGGTGACATCCACCCAATCTAGCGCCCACCGAGTCGATACGTTTCGTCTTGTTGACTACGGAAACACCACACGCCGATCAGTTCGCGCACCCCGCGTGAACCACCCGATCGGATCACTGCGGATCAGGCGGTTCACAGCGCACCATGGGCTCACGCGCAGACCGTGCGTATCCCACCGTTCCGCGGCCCGGCCGCCGTTCGTGAGGAGCCCCAGTTGAACCGTGACGCCACCCCTCGTCGCTACCTGATGTGCGCGCCTTCCCACTTCAGGGTCACCTACTCCATCAACCCGTGGATGGACCCCTCGAAACCGGTCGACCTGCCGCTGGCGCAGACCCAGTGGGAGGACCTGCGCGACCGCTACCGCGCGCTCGGCCACACCGTCGACCTGCTCGCCCCGCGCCCCGACCTGCCCGACATGGTCTTCGCCGCCAACGGCGCCACCGTGATCGACGGGCGGGTGCTCGGCGCTCTCTTCGCCTACCGGGAGCGGTTCGCGGAGGCCGAGGCCCACCGCGACTGGTTCCGGGCCCACGGCTTCACCGAGATCCATGAACCGGCCCACGTCAACGAGGGCGAGGGGGACTTCGCGGTCACCGACTCCTACCTCCTGGCCGGCCGCGGCTTCCGGTCCAGCCCGCTCTCGCACGACGAGGCCCAGGAGTTCTTCGGGCGGCCCGTCATCGGCCTCGATCTGGTGGACCCGCGCTACTACCACCTGGATACGGCCCTGTGTGTGCTGGACGAGGCGGGCGACGAGATCATGTACTACCCGGACGCCTTCTCCCCCGGCAGCCGCTCCGTGCTGGCCCGGCTCTTCCCCGACGCCCTGATCGCCCGCGAGGCGGACGCGGCGGCGCTCGGACTGAACGCGGTCAGCGACGGGCGCCACGTACTGCTGCCGCAGGCCGCCACGGGGCTGTTCGACCCACTGCGGGACCGGGGCTTCGAACCGGTGCCGATGGACCTGGGCGAGCTGCTCAAGGGCGGTGGCAGCGTGAAGTGCTGCACACAGGAGCTGCGGCACTAGGGCGTGTGCCGAAAGTGGCGCCGTCCGCCCGAAGGGCGGGGCTACTTTCGGCACACGCCCCGGGGCGGGCGGCCGCTCAGGGAGCCGGCGGCCAGGCGTCGCCCCAGGCGATGCCCCTGGCCGCCCGGTAGAGCTCGCCGTGCCGCTTGGTGACCGTGGAGCGGGTCAGCCCCTCGTCGCGGGTGCACAGCTCCAGCAGCACCTGCCCCTTGCGGATCTGCGGCCTGCGGGTGACCCGTGCGGCGACCGGCTCCACGGGGAAGCGGGTGGCGACGACGTAGCTGAACTTCTCGTCCTCGTGGCTCAGCGAGCCGCCCTTCACCTGCCGGTGCAGCGAGGACCGGCTGACCCGGGCCGAGAAGTGGCACCAGTCCGTGCCCGGTTCGATGGGGCAGGCGGCACTGTGCGGGCAGGGTGCCGCGACGGTCAGCCCGGCGGCGATCAGCCGGTCGCGGGCCTCGATGATCCGGGCGTAGCCGTCGGGTGTGCCGGGTTCCACGATCACCACGGCCCGCGCGGCGGCGGCCGCCGCGTCGACGAGTCCGGTCCTGGCCCGCTCGGTGAGCTCCTTGAGTACGTAGGAGACGGTCACCAGGTCCGTGGGGGCCAGCTCCAGCTCCGCGCCGATCCTGGCCTTCTCCCAGCGGGCGCCGCGCAGCGACGGGATGCCCGAGGCCCCGGCCAGTTCGCGGCCCAGCGCCAGTGCGGGCTCGGCCCAGTCCAGGACGGTGGTCTCCGGCCCCTCCCAGGCCCCGGCGACCGCCCAGCTCGCCGCGCCCGTGCCGCCGCCGACGTCGGTGTGGGTGGCGGGCGACCACTGCGGCGCCGCGGCGCGGAGGGCGGCGAGGGCGGAACGTACCGCTTCGTACGTGGCGGGCATCCGGTACGCGGCGTACGCGGCGACGTCCGACCGGTCGCGCAGGATCGGGGCGTCGGTGGGCGTGGTGCCGCGGTAGCTGGCGATCAGCCGGTCGACGGCCAGCGCGGCCTGCTTGGGGGGCAGCCCGTCGAGCAGCCCGGCCAGGGCCGCGCGCAGGGATTCCGCGGTGGGAAGGGTGACGTTCACCGCCGAATTGTAGGCGGTTGTGGCGGCCCGGCCGTATTCCGCTTCGCCTGCACGGAACCGGTACACAACAGCGACCCGGCCGAACTCCTCATCCTCCTGAGCCTGTTGCTACGCTGACCCGCGCGAGATCAGGATTGTCCATCGGGAGAGCCATGAGACAACGGATTGTGCGGCTGGCCCTGGTCGGTGGGGTGTTCTTTTTTGCCCTGCTGCTCCTGCTGGCGACCTGCGGCGGCGGCAAGAGCGACCAGGACACGGACAAGGGCGGTGCCAAGCCGAAGAGATCGGTCCTGCCGAGCGCGGGTCCCGTGACCCGGCTCACCGCTCCGCCCGACTACACGACCGCCCGCGGCTGGGAGATCATCGGTTCCTCGCCCGACGTCACGGTCTCCTACGCGACGGGACGGCTCGCCTACCTGGAGAGGTCCGCCGAGAACCGCTACCGGCTGCGCACCGTCGACACGGCCACCGGTGAGCTGGGGTGGAGCGGCCAGGCCTGGCGGCCGCCGGACCCCCTGCACTACCCGAATCTGCTGACCGTCACCAAGAACGACCGGCAGTTCTTCGCCACGTGGTCCTACGGGAAGGTGGGCGACGGGCTCTCGCCCTCCGAGACCTTCGTCTCCCTCGATGTGTACGACGTGACGGACGGCAGGCGACAGCGCATCGAGGTGCCGTGGTCCGGCGCCCCGGATGTCACGGCCACCGGCCCGGACATCGTGATCAGCGACGGCAAGGCCAACAGCGCGGTGGTCGACCCGATCACCGCCACGGTGACGAAGGTCAAGGCCGACGAGCTGAAGTATCCGAAGGGCTGCAAGACCTGCAAGCAGCTCACGGAGGTGCGGGGCCAGACCGCGCAGGGGCTGCTGGTCAGCGGCGTACGGGAGTTCTGGGTACGCGGCGGCTGGTTCAGCCGGAACGTCGCGCCCAAGGGCGTCGACAAGCTCAGCGGGGTTCCGACGTCCGTGACGCCGGGACAGGTGCTGGCGAAGTGGACGCTCGACAAGAAGGCGAAGCAGGCGGCCACGCACGAGCTGTGGACGGTGCACGACTCGCTGACCGGGAAGCCGCTGGTCTCGGTGGAGTGCCACAAGCCCGCCATAAAGCCCGGCCGCTATCCGCAGGCGGTCCTGTCCCCCTCGGGCAGCTATCTGATCGCCGGGAACCTCGCGTTCGACCTGGAGGCGAAGAAGGGGTTCTGCTTCGAGGACGAGGACGGTTCGAGCCATCTGACCCTCGCCACGGTGACGGACGACGGCATCGCCTACGGGGCGGCCAACGCACGCGACGCGTCCGACGCGCTGGCCGGGGGCGGTCTGCCGGTCTCCATGGACTTCGCGAGCTGGACGACCGACCAGCTGTCGCGCAACGCGCGGCTGCCCGTGGTCGAGATGACCGGGGTCGGAGTGTTCCGCTGGACCGACCGGCAGGAGCGCATCCACCTGATCGGCTACCCGCGCGGCGACTGACCCGGGCGGCCGGCGAACGCGGGCGGCCGACGGTCCCGGGCAGCCGACGCGGACAGGCACCCGGGCGGCCCGTGAGGAGAGGTCCGAAGCAGCGGGAAAGGCCGGAACCCGGCCGGGGGAAGGCGTTCCCCCGGCCGGGTTCCGGCCTTTCGGACTCCCCGCGGCCCTCAGAGGCCGCCCGCCTCGCGTCCCTGCCGCTGCCACGGCCTGCACAGGCCGAGGAAGCAGGCCACGGCCGCCAGGGCGCACACCACCTGTACGACCGCCATCGGCACGGCCGTCTTCTCGCCCGCGATGCCGACCAGCGGCGAGGCGATGGCGCCGATCAGGAACGAGGACGTGCCGAGCAGCGCGGAGGCGGAGCCCGCCGCGTGCTTGGTACGCATCAGGGCCTGGGCGTTGGTGTTGGGCATGGCGAGGCCCATCGCGGACATCAGCACGAAGAGCCCGGCCGCGATCGGCACGAGCCCCACCTCGCCGAAGACCCCGGTCGTCATGAGGAGCAGCGCGACGGCGGACAGCACGATGACGGAGAGGCCGAAGCCGAGGACCTTGTCCAGGCTGATCCGGCCGACCAGCACCTTGCCGTTGATCTGGCCGACGACGATCAGGCCGATCGAGTTGAGCCCGAAGAGCAGGCTGAACGTCTGCGGGGAGGCCCCGTAGATCTCCTGCACGACGAAGGGGGAGGCCGAGATGTAGGCGAAGAGAACCGCGAAGGCGAGACCCCCCGCGACCATGTAGCCCGTGAAGACCCGGTCGGCGAGCAGCCCCCGCATGGTGCGCAGGGCGTCGCCGACCCCGCCGGTGTGGCGCTGAGCGGGCGGCAGCGTCTCGTGCAGCCACTTCCAGACGACGAGGGTGAGCAGGATGCCGACGACGGTGAGGACGACGAAGATGCCGCGCCAGTCGGTGATCCGCAGGACCTGCCCGCCGATCAGCGGGGCGATGATCGGGGCGACCCCGGAGATCAGCATCAGGGTGGAGAAGAACCGGGCCATCTCCACACCGTCGTAGAGATCACGCACCACGGCCCTGGCGATCACGATGCCGGCCGCGCCCGCCAGGCCCTGGAGGAGGCGGAAGCCGATGAGGAGTTCCGCGGTGGGGGCCAGGGCGCAGATCGCGGTGGCGAGGACGTAGACGACCATGCCGAGGAGCAGCGGCCTGCGGCGCCCCCAGCGGTCGCTCATCGGTCCGACGACGAGCTGGCCGAGCGCCATGCCGGCCAGACACGCGGTCAGCGTGAGCTGGACGGTCGCGGCGGGGGCGTGCAGGGAGTCGGTGACCTCGGGCAGGGCCGGGAGGTACATGTCCATGGACAGGGGCGGCAGCGCGGTGAGCCCGCCGAGGACCATGGTGACCAGCAGCCCGGTGCGCCGGGCGGCCGCGGCCCCCGGGGCCGGTGGGTGGGGAAGGGGTGCGCCGCCGCTCGCGGTTCCCGTTCCGGTCGTGGGTATGTGCTCTTGCTGGGCCCGGCTTCCGCCGCTGTCCGGCATTCTCTTCTCCGCATCGTTGAATCCGCATCTATGCTCTCAGCTCAGCCGGAGTGGTCGATACCTTTTCTGTGGGGGCGGGCATGAGCAGGACTGTGCGCTGGGGCGTGCTGGCGACGGGCGGCATAGCCGCGAGTTTCACCGCGGACGTGCAGTCGATGCCGGACGCGGAGGTGGTGGCGGTGGCGTCCCGCACGGACGCCTCCGCGAAGGCGTTCGCCGATCGCTTCGGGATCGGGCGGGCGTACGGGAGCTGGGCGGAGCTGGTCGCCGACGACACCGTGGACATCGTGTACGTGGCCACCCCGCACTCGGCGCACCGGGAGGCGGCCGGGCTCGCCCTGGAGGCCGGGAAGCACGTGCTGTGCGAGAAGGCGTTCACGCTCGACACCCGGCAGGCCGAGGAACTCGTCGCGCTGGCCCGGGAGCGCGGGCTGTTCCTGATGGAGGCCATGTGGACGTACTGCAACCCGGTCATCCGGCGGATGACCGAGCTGGTGCGGGACGGTGCCATCGGCGAGATCCGTACCGTGCAGGCCGACTTCGGGTTCGCGGGCGACTTCGGCCCCGGGCACCGGCTGCGCGATCCGGCGCTGGGCGGCGGTGCGCTGCTGGACCTGGGGGTCTATCCGGTGTCGTTCGCGCATCTGCTGCTGGGCGAGCCGGACCGGGTGCAGGCCGACGCGCTGCTGTCGCCCGAGGGCGTCGACCTGAACACCGGCATGCTGCTGGGCTGGGACTCGGGGGCCACCGCCCTGCTCTCCTGCTCGATCGTCGGGCATCACCCGACGGCGGCCACCGTGATCGGCACGGCCGGGCGGATCGACTTCCCGCACAGCTTCTTCTACCCGGAGCGCTTCGTGCTGCATCGGGCGGGCGCGGAACCGGAGGAGATCACCACGGGGCCGGGGCCGCAGGGCCTGACCGGGCTCCAGTACGAGGCGGCCGAGGTGATGCGCGCGGTGCGGGCGGGCGAGAGCGAGTCCCCGCTGGTGCCGCTGGACGGTTCGCTCGCGGTGATGCGGACGCTCGACGCGGTACGTGACCGCATCGGCGTCCGCTACGCGGTGGACGGGCGGGACTGACCCGTCCCCGTACCGGCCGCTGAGCACCGGGCGGGCGGCGGGGAGCCGGGGCCTCCCGGGAGCCGGCGTTACGCGGGCGTGAGCCCCGGGTTCCCGGCCTCGGTGACGAAGGAAGCGGCCGTGGTGAGGGGCGCGCCGGGGGTGGTGACGGCCGACACCGTACGGAAGTCGGCGCGCGCCTCCTTCGTACCGAGGGTGATGCGGGCGTAGCCGCGGCGCCCGTTGTAGAACTTCATGTGCGGGTTGGCCTGCGTCTGGTTGTTCCAGTTGGCGGGCTTGTCCGCGCCGTCCTTGCCGCTGGTGATGGACGTGGCGACGATCTCCGTACCGATGGTGCGGGAGGCCGGGTCGTCGAAGTCCTGCTTGAGGTCGAAGCCGTAGCCGACGTGCACATCACCGGTCAGCACCATCAGGTTGTCGACCCCGGCGGCCTCCGCGCCGTTCAGCAGCCGCTGCCGGGAGGCCGGGTAGCCGTCCCAGGAGTCCATGGACAGCTTGAAGGCATCGGTGGGCACATCGCGCCGCTGCGCGAAGGTGACCTGCTGGGGCACGACGTTCCAGGTGGCACGCGAGGCGTGCCAGCCGTCGATCAGCCAGCGCTCCTGGGCGGCGCCCGTCATGGTGCGCGAGGGGTCCTCGGACTCCGGTCCGGGGACCTTCCAGCCGTCCCCGTACGCCTGGTTGCTGCGGTACTGGCGGGTGTCGAGGATGTCGAACTGGGCGAGCCGGCCGAACCGCAGGCGGCGGTAGAGCCGCATGTCGGGTCCGGTGGGCCGCTGCGGGGTGCGCAGCGGCTGGTTCTCCCAGTACGCGCGGTAGGCGGCGGCCCGGCGCAGCAGGAACTCCTCCGGGGGGACGTCGTTCTCGGGGGTCCCGCCCGCGTAGTTGTTCTCGGTCTCGTGGTCGTCCCAGGTGACGACGAAGGGGTGTGCGGCGTGGGCGGCCCGCAGGTCGGGGTCGGACTTGTAGAGGGCGTACCGCAGCCGGTAGTCCTCCAGCGTGATCGTCTCGCGGTTGTAGTGCGCGGGGAGCCTGCGGTCGGTGTAGTCGCGGGCGCCGCCGGTCGCGGTCACCGCGTACTCGTAGAGGTAGTCGCCGAGGTGGAAGACCACGTCGACGTCCTCCTCGGCGAGGTGCTTGTAGGCGGTGAAGTAGCCGTCGTGGTACGCCTGGCAGGAGACCGCGGCCAGGGTCAGTGAGCTGGTGCGGGCGCCGGGCGCGGGGGCGGTGCGGGTGCGGCCGACCGGGCTGACCCAGCTTCCGGTGCGGAAGCGGTAGTAGAGGGTGCGGTCGGGGTCGAGGCCCTTGATGTCCGCGCGGACGCTGTGGGCGAACTCCGGGTGGGCGGTGACCGATCCGCGCCGCACGACGCGGCGGAAGCGCTCGTCGCGGGCCAGCTCCCAGCGGACCTGGACGCGGGCGGCGGGCAGCCCGCCGCCGGCCTCGTAGGGGCGCGGTGCCAGTCTCGTCCAGAGCAGTACGGAGTCGGGCAGTGGGTCGCCGGAGCCGACGCCCAGCGTGAACGGGTCCTCGGTGATCTTCCGGGCGTCGAGCTCCGCGGCGCTCGCGGTGCCCGCGGTCGGCAGGTTCACCGCGAAGGCGAGCGCGGCGGCGGCGCCGGTCGCGGTGAGGAAGCGACGGCGGCCCACCCCGTCCCCGAGGCTCCGGGCGGCGGTGCGGAGTTCCGCCGAATGGTCCTGCTGACCGGGCGCGGTGCTGAACGGTGCGAGTGTCATGTGCCCCTCCCCTGACGGCTGTTGTCGAAGTCATTGGAGTGCCGGGCGACGTCCTGCTGTTGTCGGGTGCACAACATTCTCATGGCGGCTCGATGAGCACCACGTGCCACCTGTGGCCAGGTCTTTCGTTCGGGCGGCCCGGCACGGGCCGTACGGCACTCCCGCCACCTCCCGTACGCTGCCGGGCCATGAACACTCAGCGGAGGGTTGCCGTCGTCACGGGTGCGGGTTCGGGAATCGGACGGGCCGTCGCGCTCGCCCTCGCGGGCGCCGGCTGGTCGGTCGCACTGGCGGGAAGGCGGGCGGAGGCCCTGGCACGGACGGCGGAGGCCGCCGCTTCGCCGGACGTGCTGAGCGTACGCACGGATGTGACCGACCCGGACGACGTCGGCGCGCTGTTCACCTCCGTCCGGGAGCGATTCGGCCGTCTGGACCTGCTCTTCAACAACGCGGGCACGTTCGGCCCCGCGTCGGTCCCGGTCGAGGACCTCGCGTACGAGGACTGGCGCACGGTGGTGGACGTGAATCTGACGGGGGCGTTCCTGTGCGCGCAGGCGGCGTACCGGCAGATGAAGGAGCAGGACCCGCAGGGCGGCCGGATCATCAACAACGGCTCGGTCTCCGCACACACGCCGCGTCCGCACTCGGTGGCGTACACCGCGACCAAGCACGCGATGACGGGCCTGACGAAGTCACTGTCGCTGGACGGGCGTCCGTACCGGATCGCCTGCGGGCAGATCGACATCGGCAACGCGGCGACGGAGATGACCGGGCGGATGACGACCGGCACCCTCCAGGCCAACGGTGAACTGGCGGTGGAGCCGGTGATGGCGGCGGCGGACGTGGCCCGGACCGTACTGCACATGGCGGAGCTGCCGTTGGAGGCGAACGTGCAGTTCGCCACGGTGCTGGCGACGACGATGCCGTACGTCGGGCGGGGCTGACGCCACGTCGGGCGGGACTGACGCCCACCGTTGACCGTTCCTGCCGGAACTCGCCGTAATATGAAAGGTTTTGCGGATTTGACCATCCGGCCACCGCGCGGGGGCGTGATGGCCGTATGCTCCAACCCTTACACCTTCACCGGAACTACACAGAAGGACCACAGCATGCGCATACGCACCGCTGCGCCGATCGCCCTGGCCGCCGCCACCGCTCTGGCCGGCTCGCTCCTCGCCACGGCACCGGCCTCGGCGGCCGCCCATCAGGGCGGGCTGCACCTCGGCAAGATCCAGTACGACAGCCCCGGCAAGGACACCCGGTCGAACAAGTCCCTCAACGCCGAGTGGGTGGACATCCACAACAACGGCAAGAAGAAGCTTCAGCTCAAGGGCTACAAGCTGAAGGACAACACCGGTTACACCTACACCTTCGGCAGCTACACCGTCGGCGCGGGCAAGACCGTCAAGGTCCGCACCGGCAAGGGCAAGAACGCCTCGGGCAGCGTGTACTGGAACCGCGGCTCGTACGTCTGGAACAACACCGGCGACAAGGCCCGGCTGATCAAGCCGAACGGCAAGCTCCAGGACTCCTGCTCCTGGAAGAAGGCGGGCAAGGGCGTCACCACCTGCCACTGACCCGTCGGCGGACAGCCCTCGCTCCGGCCGCCGCGGTCCGTGGAGACCGCGGCGGCCCTGCGGCTCGGGACGGGAATGTCTCACCGGGCGGCACGGTTGAGCTGCCACATGAGCGACAGCCGCAAGCGGAACGAGAGCCGGAGCCGGAGCCGCAGCCAGGACCGGGGCCTGAGCCAGGACCGGGCCCAGGACCCGGACGACCGGAGCCCCGCCCCCGCACCCCTCCCTCTCCCCGTCCCCGAAGTCCTTCGCTACACCGCCTTCTCCGCCGACCCGGACGGCGGCAATCCGGCGGGCGTCGTCCTGGACGCCTCCGGCCTGGACGGCGCGGCGATGCTGGCCGCCGCGGCGGAGCTCGGGTACAGCGAGTCGGCGTTCCTGACGGAGCGGACCGGCGACGCGGCCTACACGGTCCGCTACTTCAGCCCGAAGGCCGAAGTGCCCTTCTGCGGCCATGCCACGGTCGCGGCCGCCATCGCCCTCGCGGACCGCGACGGCCCCGGCAACCTGGTGTTCACCACCGCCGCCGGACAGGTTCCGGTCACCGTCGCCCGGGAGGGCGACGAGCTGCGGGCCACCCTGACCAGCGTCGAGCCGCACGTCACGGACATCGGCCCCGCCGACCTGGCGGAGGCACTGGCCGCGCTGGACTGGCCCGCCACCGACCTCGACCCCGCACTGCCGCCCCGGATCGCCTACGCGGGCGCCCGGCACCTGGTGGTCGCCGCCGCGAGCCGCGAACGGCTGGCGGACCTCCACTACGACTTCGCCCGGCTCGAAGCACTGATGCACCGGATCGATCTGACGACGCTTCAGCTGGTGTGGCGCGAGTCCGGGAGCGTCTTCCACGTCCGCGACCCGTTCCCCGTCGGCGGAGTCGTCGAGGACCCGGCGACCGGCGCGGCGGCGGCGGCCTTCGGCGCGTACGCACGTGACCGGGGCCTCGTCCCGGACGCCGCCGTCCTGACCCTGCACCAGGGGACGGACATGGGCCGGCCCGGCACGCTCACCGTCGAACTGCGTGAGGGCGACGCCCGGATCAGGGTCACCGGGACGGGCACCCGGATCGGCTGAGCGTCAGCCGGCGACGGCCTCGGCGTCAGCGCCTGTCCCTGCCCCTGTCCCTGTCCCCGTCCCTGCCCCTGCCCCTGCCCCTGCCCCGGCCCCGGCCCCGGCCTCGGAGACGTACGTGAACCACCGCGCCGTCTCCTCCGGGTCGAGGGCGCGCTCCAGTACGGCATCGCCACGCATGCCGGGGAAGAGGCGCCCGGCGGGCCAGGAACGCTCGTAGGACGGGCTGTCGAGCACCAGCAGCCGGACGCCGTCGACGACCGGGATGTCGGCCGGGGTCCCCTCGTTCCAGAGCCTGCTGCCGTCCGGGGCCATCAGGTCGAACGAGCCCATGGTGTCGGCCTGACCCGGGGTGTCGCGGCAGACGGCGGCCTCCTGGGCCGACGGCGCACGACCGGGAACATGCCCGCCGCCGATCAGCGCGTCGGCGAGCAGGGTGTGCAGCTGGAAGTTGTCACCGATGCCGGAGATCCGCAGGGCGTAGCCGGTGCCGGACTCCCGGTGGAGGACGATCAGCGGTTCGTCGTCCTTGACCAGCAGCGCGTACGAGAGGGAAGTGAACCGCCGGCCGGACGCCCGCTCCACCACATCGAGCAGCCGCAGCAGTTCGTCCCGTTCGACGGGTCCCCGCCGCACGGCGGAGTGGTTCAGCATCGCCGCGGCGGCCATCTCCCACTGCGGCAGTGTCCACCAGCCGACGGCCGCCTCGAAGCCCGCCCGCTCGACGATGTCCTCGCCGGGCTCGCCGCCGTCCGGGGCGGGGAAGTCGCCGCCGCCGGTCGCGGCCCACGCCTCGGCGAACCGTCCGGCCTCCGTCAGCGCCGTACGCAGCCCGGTGAGGACTCCCGGGGCGCAGCGCACGGCGTCCGCGCCGCGCTCGACACAGGCCCCCGCGAGCACCGCGACGACGGCCCGCGGGCCGGGCGGCACCTCGGCGAGCACGGCGGCGAGCCGCGGCCCGCCGTCCAGGAGCTCCGCCTCCCGCGCCTGGCCGAAGGTTTCCTGGAGGCGGACGAAGGCCTTGCCGGACCGCTTGGCGTCCTGGGCCGCGAGCGCGGCCTCGAAGTCCGCGACGGCGCTCTCGAACCGGGCTTTCCCGAATATCATTCCGGCACTTTATCGACATGCTGTCGCGGTGCCGGAGGCCGGTCGGCCCGTACCGGACTCACCGTACGAACACCCCCGCCCGCGCGGCGGCCGCGGCGGCCGCGGCCGCCCGGTCGGCGGCATCCTCGTCGAGGGGTCCACCGGCGGCCAGCAGCCGGTAGTACAGGGGCGCCGAGACTGCGGTGATCACCTCGCCCGGGTCCGTGCCCGCGGGCAGTTCGCCACGCGCGACCGCGGCCTCCACACAGCCGGCCCACTCCTGGATCCGGACAGCGTAGAAGCGGTGCAGCGCGTCGGCCGTGCGCGCGTCACAGGTGGCCGCGGCGATCACCGAGGCGAAGAGCGCCCCCTGACGCGAGTCGGTCAGCGTCCGGGCCACCAGCCGGGCGTTGGCCTTCAGGTCCTCGTCCAGCGAGCCGGTGTCGGTGCGCGGCACGGACTGTTCCGCCATGTCCGTGAGGAGGTCGGCGACCAGTCCCGCGGGCGTGGCCCAACGGCGGTAGACGGTCGTCTTGCCCACCTCCGCCCGGCGGGCGACCTCGGCCAGATCCAGCCGGTCGAAGCCGTGCTCGGCCAGCGCGTCGCCCGCCGCCCGCAGGACCGACTCCCGCACCCGGGCGGTACGGCCGCCGGGCCGCACGGTTCCCGGCTCCACACCGCCGGCAGCCTCGCCCTCACCCTTCATAACGGACCTCCAGTTCCATTAGTAATCCTCCTCCTGCTACGGTGACCCCACCTTAACGGAACCGTAGAACCATTAAAGCGGCAGCCTCAGGAAAGGGCACCCCATGTCCGCGTCCGGTACCTCGCTCACCCCGGCCCCCGAATCGGCCCCCGGCCCCGCCCACGTATCCGCCCCGCCCACCGCGCCACCGCCGGGCAGCCGCATGACGGGCCGCCAGAAGCTCGTGCTCACCCTTCTCCTCGGCGCCCAGTTCATGGTCGCCGTGGACTTCTCGATCCTGAACGTCGCCCTGCCCGTCGTCGGGGAAGGGCTCGGCTTCTCGCTCTCGCACCTCCAGTGGATCGCCACCTCGTTCGCACTCGCCGCGGCCGGGTTCACCCTGCTGTTCGGCCGCGTGGCCGATCTCGTCGGCCGCAAGCGCCTGTTCATCGGCGGCATGGCCGTCCTCGGCCTCTCCTCCGCGGTCGGCGGCCTCGCCACCACGCCGGAAGTCCTGCTCACCGCGCGGGTGCTGCAGGGGCTGGCCACCGCCGCCGTCACCCCGGCCGGCCTCGCCCTGCTCACCACCGCGTTCAGGGAGGGCCCACTGCGCGAACGCGCGCTCGGGCTCAACGGCGCCCTGATGTCCGCCGGATTCACCGCCGGGGCCATCCTCGGAGGTCTCCTCACCGACCTGCTCTCCTGGCGCTGGGCCTTCTTCGTCAATGTGCCGGTCGCCGCACTCGTCGTCGCACTCGCCCCGTCCATGATCACCGACGCCCGTCCCGCCGGACGGCCGAAGCTCGACGTGCCGGGCGCCATGACCGTCACCGGCGGGCTCCTTCTTCTGGTGTTCGGCCTCACCCAGGCGGGCGAGACCGGCTGGAGCACCCCCACCACGCTCGCCGCGCTGCTCGCCGGAGCCGTACTGCTCGTCGCGTTCGTCCGCGTCGAGAGAAGGGCCGTCGCGCCCCTGGTCCCCGTACACATCCTGAAGCGGCGCAGTGTCATCTGGGGCAACACCGCCGGGCTGATCGCCTTCGCCACCGAGACCTCGCTGGTCTTCCTGCTCACCCTGTACCTCCAGGAGGTCCTCGGCTACTCGCCGCTCGCCACCGGGCTCGCTTTCGGCGTCCTCGGCATCGGCACCGTGCTCGGGGGCACCCTCGGCGGACGCGCGGTCGGCCGGTTCGGCAACCGGCGCACCATCGTGACCGGCGGCGCCGTACAGGCCGCGGCCACGATCGCGCTGGTGGCGCTGGGCACCTCCGGGTCCTGGATCTGGCTGCTGCTGGCGGCCACGTTCATCGGCGGTGCCGGAAACATGCTGATGATCGTGGGCTTCATGGTCACCGCCACCTCGGGTCTGCCCGACGAGGAGCAGGGGCTCGCCACCGGTCTGGCGACGATGACCCAGCAGGTCGGCATCACCCTGGGCATCCCGGTCATGAGCGCCGTCGTCACCGCCCGGACGGGGGCGGCCACGGGGCCGGACGCCGTGCTGTCCGGGGTCTCGGCCGCGATCCTGGTCAACTCCCTGCTGGTCCTGGCCGGCTCACTGCTCGCCGGAGCCCTTCTCGCCCGGCGCGGCGGGCGGTCCGCTGAACACGGGCCGGCCCACAGGTGACGTGGCACCGTCCATGGACCGAACGGAGAGGCGTTACGATCGCGGGCACCGCCGCCCGAAAGCTGCCGAGCCCGGTCGGGCCGCAACCGGGCCGCGGTCGAGCCGCAGCCGAGCCCAGGAGTACCGACCTTGTCCGCACCACGTATCGGCGTATCCATCGTGACCATGGGGGACCGTCCGCAGGCGGTCGAGGCGCTGCTGGCGTCGGTGGCCATGCAGGACGTCCGCCCCACCCGGCTCGTGATCATCGGCAACGGTACGGAGCTCCCGGACTTCAGCTCCTTCCCCGGCCTGTCCGACCTGACGGGCGGGGTGACCACGATCGAGCTGGACGAGAATCTCGGCTGCCCCGGCGGTCGCAACGTCGGCCTGCGCAGGCTCGCCGAACTGGGCGACGTGGATGTCGTCATCGAGCTGGACGACGACGGGCTGCTGGTCGACAAGGGCGTGTTCCGCACGGTCCAGGAGCTGTTCGCGGCGGATCCCCGCCTGGGCATCGTCGGCTTCCGTATCGCCGACGAGCACGGCGAGACCCAGCGCCGCCACATCCCGCGGCTGCGCGCCGCCGACCCGATGCGGCGCGGCCCGGTCACCGCGTTCCTCGGCGGCGGCCACGCCTTCTCCATGGAGATGCTGGCCCGGACCGGTCACTGGCCGGCGGAGTTCTTCTTCACCCATGAGGAGACGGACCTGTCCTGGCGGGCGCTCGACGCGGGCTGGAAGATCCTCTACGAGCCCGACCTGCTGCTCCAGCACCCCAAGACCTCCCCGGCCCGGCACGCGGTCTACTACCGGATGACCGCCCGCAACCGCGTCTGGCTCGCCCGCCGCAACCTCCCGCTCCCCCTGGTCCCCGCCTACCTGGGCACCTGGACCCTGCTGACCGTGGCCCGCACCCGCTCGGTGAAGGGCCTGCGGGCCTGGGCGGGCGGCTTCGCCGAAGGTGTACGCACCCCGTGCGGCGACCGCCGCCCGATGCGCTGGTCCACGGTGTGGCGGATGACACGGCTGGGAAGGCCGCCGGTCATCTGAACGCGCGGGGTGCTCAGGCCACCCACCGGTAGAGCACGTCCGGCTCGTTCTCCTCGTTGCGCCCGCCGTCGTCGAACCCGGCCGCGGTGAACCCGTGCCGCTCGTAGAAGGCGCGGGCGCCGGTGTTGCGCTGGAACACGTACAGGCTGAGCCGCTCCGGGGCGGCTTGCCTGACCTGCGCCAGCAACCGGGTACCGATGCCCCGGCGCAGTGCGTCGGGCCGCAGATAGAGGTGGTCCAGCTCCTCCCCCGCGAGCGCGGCGAACCCGAGCAGTTCCACGGAACCGGAGGCGCCGCCCCCGCTCTCGGCGACCCAGACCGTGCTGTCGGGCAGCACGACATGGGTGATCCAGGCGAGCGTGTCCTCGTCGCTGTGGACACGGGGCAGATACGGCATGGCCGCGGCGCGCGAGGCGAGAAAGACGCGGGTGATGGCCCCCGCGTCCTCGGCGGTCGCCCGGCGTACCCGTATCCCGCTGTGGTCCCGCTGCCCCGACTCGTACCGTGCCATCCGCCAACCCCGTCTCCGCGCCGGACGTCCCGCCCACCCGTGCGGGTGCGGGACGGTGATCAGGGGTCAGGAGAACACGAAAAGGGCTTCCGCGGCAGGGAAATACCTGCTCGGAGGTCTGTGGCCCCGGGGGCGGAAAGGTGCCTCCGCGCGGGCAGCAGGAGCGGGGTGGCGAGCAGGAGGACGCCGGACACGGTGATCGCGGCGAGCGGGCCGATGAGCGTGGCGAGCACTCCCCAGATCACCATCAGGGCGGCGTGCAGGAGTTTGGTGACGGCACTCCAGGCGCTGAGGATGCGGGCGGTGTGGTCCGCGGGGGTCCGCCGGAGGCGTTCCGTCGCGTAGATCGGGTTGAAGACGCCCATGCAGGTGATCAGCAGGCCCTCGACGATGATCACGGTGAGAAGTCCGGGGACACCGGGCCCGACGAACGCGAGGCCGAGCGGGAAGAGCGACCTCAGCCGGCCGGAGACGGTCATGACCCGGTATCGGCCGTAGCGGGCCACGAGGCGCGCGGAGAGCCGGGCTCCCACGAAGCCGCCGAGTGCCGGGATGCCGAAGGCCAGACCGTACTGCCAGGCCGGGAAGTGGTACTGGCCCAGCAGGAGCACGGACAGGAGCGGGACTGTGGCCATGATCAGGCCGCCGACCAGGACCGAGTTGAAGAACAGGCGCCTCAGCACGCGGTCACGGAGGATGAACCGCAGGCCCGTGAGAAGACCGGCTCCGCGCGGCCCGGGGGTCCGGTCCCGGGGTGCCGCGATGTCGTCCCCGCGGATGCGGAGCACTCCGAGCGCGGACAGCAGGTAGCTGAGGGCGTCGGCCAGGACGGTCACGACCGGGCCGAGCAGCCCGATGAGCGCACCGCCGAGGGGCGGGCCCACCGCGGTCGCCGCCCAGCTCGTCCCCTCGAATCTCCCGTTCGCCACAAGGAGGTGATCGCCACGGACGAGATGCTTCAGATACGCGCCGGACGCGGCCGTGAACGCGATGCCCGCGGTCCCGGAGACGACCGAGACGACCAGCAGCTGGCCGTACGAGAGCAGGCCCAGGGCGGACGCGACGGGCACACTCGCCAGCGCGACGAACCGGATCAGGTCCATCACGATCATCACCGGCCGCTTGGCCCGGTGCTCGACCCACGGCCCGAGCGTGAACGCGACGACGGCCGCGACGGCGAGTCCGGCCGCCTCCAGCAGCGACACGGCGAACGCCGATGAGTGGAGCACGCGCACCGCGATCAGCGGGAACGCGCCGAAGGCGATCCACGAACCGTACGTACTGACGGCGTAGGCCGACCACAGCAGGCCGAAATCACGCCCCAGCTGCACACGCATGCGACTCCCCCAGGACAACCAGGAATTGGACCTCCGCATCACACAGGCAGCGCAGTCGGCGGATCAAACAACCCACTCCCGGGCGAGCCACAACCATCGGTTGGGCACGTCTACGCTGGACCGATGGATACCGAGGTGGTCCGATCGTTCGTCCGCGCGGCCGAACTCGGACAGCTGCAACAGGCCGCCGACGAGCTCGGCGTCACGCAACAGGCCGTGTCGAAGCGGATCGCGGCCCTTGAGCGCGAACTCGACGTCCGGCTGTTCACCCGCACCGCCCGGGGCGTCGAGCTGACACTCGACGGCCAGGCCTTCCTCCCGCACGCCCGGAACGTCATCACGGACGTCGACCGCGCCATCACCTCGATCAGGCCGGGCTCACGGGCCCTTCGGATCGACGTACTGGGCCTGCGGTCCGCGCAGGCCGTCCTTCTGCACGACTACTGGCGGTCGCACCCCGAGACCGACCTCGACGTGGTGACCCTCAGGGTCAACGACCCGCGCGTGGCGGTCGCCGCCGTCCAGGCGGGCGAGCTCGACGCCTCGTTCCGCTCGGTCACCGACCGGGCCGCTCTGCCGCAGGACGTCCGGATGATCCCCGCCTTCGACTCCCCGCTGGAACTCCTCGTCGGCCCGCGGCACCCGCTCGCCCCCGCGCGCACACTGACCCCGGCCCAGCTGCGCGGGCACCGGATCTGGGTGCCGGGCATCGCGCCGCGAAGCGAATGGGCGGAGTTCTACGATCAGCTCGCCACCGGCTTCGACCTCCGCATCGACGCCGCGGGCCCGAACTTCGGCAACGAGGTACTCCTCGACATCCTCGCGGACTCCGCGGACGTGGCAACCCTCGTGGGCTCGCGCGACCGCTACCTCTGGCCGGCCAACCACGACCTGCGCCGCATCCCGATCGTCAATCCGGCGCTCGCGTACCCGATCTCGCTCCTCTTCCCCCGAGCCAATCCGCACCCCGGACTCCGGGCGATCATCAGCCACTTCGCGAACCTGGCACCGCTCCCCGGCGCAGCCTGGCGCCCGTCCTGGGCAACGGCACCACACCGTGCCGACGGACGCACCGAAACCTGACCGGGTCCGGCGAGGCGCCGGGGATCCCCCGGGCAGGAAGTCGGCCGGTCCTCCAGGAAGCGCGTCAGCCGGTGCCGCTGGGTGTGGTGCATGGGCAGCGCGGCCGGCTCGCCGGGGTCCACGAACCGGAGTTCGGTGCTCTCGTCGGAGACCGGTGGGTCTGCCCGCCGGTCGCCCGGTGCGATCAGGGCCCGGTCCACCGCAAGAAGGGCCCCCGACCCGCGTATTCGCTGGTCAGAAGCCCTAGGGGCAGACGAGTCGGGCTGTACGCCGGGTTCTGTCACCCGGTCGCCTCGCGGCGGCCGGGGAGACGGCCATCCATCTAGGACCGACATTGCTGCCGGCCTCGTGCGGTCTACCCGCGAACTCGGGCGAGCAGCCCTCGGACGTTCGCGCAGGGCCGTCCTGCGACGGCCCCTCTTGACCTTGCTCCGGGTGGGGTTTACCTAGCCGCCTGAGTCACCTCAGGCGCTGGTGGTCTCTTACACCACCGTTTCACCCTTACCCGGGACCGAGGTCCCGGGCGGTCTGTTTTCTGTGGCACTGTCCCGCGGGTCACCCCGGGTGGCCGTTGGCCACCACCCTGCCCTGTGGAGCCCGGACGTTCCTCGGGGAGATCCGAGGATCCCCACGCGGCCGTCCGCCCGGCTCGTCTGCCGTGCCGACCATGCTACCGGGCCCGGCGGGCGGCTCGGACGGCGGTGCGGGAGCGCGCCGCTCAGGTGAAGGCTTCGGCTCCGGTGTCCCAGGCGGCCGTGAGGTCGGCGCCCGGCGGGAAGCGGCCGTTGAGTTCCAGGACGACCATTCCGTGCGCGAAGGCCCAGGCCGCGCGGGCCCGGTGCTCGTCGCCGCCGACGACGCGCAGGATCGGGGCCGCCGCGGCGGCCTCCACCCCCGGGGTGAGGGCCGCGCGGTCCAGGGGGCGGCCGGTGGTGAGGAGGTAGAGGTGGGGGTGGGCCAGGGCGTAGGCGCGGTACGCGGTGGCCAGCGCCGGGAAGGAGCCGGGGGCGGCCCGCTCCGCGGCTTCCAGGGCTTCGCCGCTCTCCCGGAGCATCTCCTCGGCCAGCGCGGTCACCACACATGACTTGTCGGGGAAGTGCTTGTACAGGGAGGGGGCCTTGATGCCCACCCGGTCGGCCAGCCGCCGCATGGTGAGGGCCTCGGGGCCCTCGTCCTCCAGAAGGGCGCGGGCGGCGGCGATGATCTGCCGGGGCCGGCCGATCGCGGGGCCGGTGGCGGGGTCAGTCACGCTGGAAGCCTTCCTTGGTGCGGAGTCCGTAGCCGAAGGCGCGATCGTACGAGATGTGCGCGATCCAGCCGCACAGGGCCGCCATGGCCGGGGCCCAGGTCAGGGGCACGACCGCGTACGCCGCCAGCAGGACGAGCGGGATCAGGGCCCGGTGGGCGGTGTTGTAGTACGGCACGGCGCGGGGCTGGAGCTGCCCCCGGGCGTTGCCGCGGGCCTCGCCGACGCCGACGAGCATCGTCAGATCGGGCGCGATGAAGAAGGCCAGTGCGAGGAGTCCGGCGGTCCAGCCGTGGTTGACGCCCTCCATGACGGCGAGGACGGACCAGAAGAGGGCGCCCACGAGCCAGGCGGCACGGCGCGCGAGGGCCAGGCGGCCGGCCGTACCGGTGGTGGCAGCGGTGCCGGTGCCGACAGCAGCGGCGGTGGCGGTTGTGGTGGCACTCATGACGGACCTCCCAAGTGGAGCTAACAGCGTTAGCCCCACTATGGGCTAACGCCGTTAGCCGCGTCAACCCGGATGCTTGGCCCTGCCCCGACGGGAGGGTTTCCACTGACTCCACGCGCATCGGAGAGACCGCCCGAGCTCGTCGGAGTCACCTCCCGGACCGTCCGGCACCACCACATCGGCCTGCTGCCCGAGCCCATGCGACGGGCCGAGGCGGCGGCCGGCGGGGACAATCCCCGGATCGCCCCCCGTGCGCACCACTGCCGCGCAGCCGTTCCCGCTGCCCTGATCACCGCGCTCACGCGGGGGCGAACAGCACCTTCGCCGAACCCGGGTCCGCCCGGATGAGCCGGACGTTCAGCCGCTCCCCCAGCGGGAGCCGCGCGGTGCCGCCCTCGATCCGGGCGACGACCGCCGGGTCCGCGAGGTGGACGGTGCCGACGGCCGGTTCCCGGTCCTTCACATCGACGACGTACGCCTCGAAGACCTGGCCGATCCGGTCCTTGAGGAGCGCCGCCTCGACCAGGTCGACGCAGCCGCGCTCGACCGTGTTGGCGCGGCGCGTTCCCTCCGCCATCTCCTTCGGCAGGGCGGCGAGGGCCTCCCGTACCCAGTCCGGCGGCTCGTTCCCCGCGACCGCCGCCAGGCAGAGCTCGGCCGCGTACCGGTCGACGAGACGGCGCAGCGGCGCGGTGCAGTGGGTGTAGAGCTCGGCGACGGCGGCGTGGACGGCGGGTGTGGGCAGTTCGCCGTGCTCGAAGACCGTGTATCCGGCGCCCCGCAGCAGCGTGGTGCACTCCTGGAGAAAGGCCGCGTGATCGCTCTTCCCGGGGTCGAGGGAGCGGACGACCTCGGCGTACGGGACATGGTGCGGCCAGTCGATGCGCAGAGCGCGGGCGGAGCGTCGCAGCCGGGCGACGGCGCCGTCCGGGGCGACCGGCAGCGTACGGAGGATGCCGGTGCCCGCCTCGGTCATGAGGCGGGCGGCGGCCATGCCGGTGAGCAGGGAGATCTGGGCGTTCCAGCCGTCGGCGGGCAGCGGGACACGGTATGCGAGGCCGTAGCTGCCGTCGTGTTCGACGATCTCCTGCTCGGGCACGTTGAGCGAGATGCCGCCGCGGGCGATCTCCTGCTCCTCGCGGAGCCGGCCGATCTCCTTGAGCAGGGCGAGGGGTTCCTCGGCCGTGCCCCGGTCGATCTGCCGCTGGACGCCCGCGTAGTCGAGTCCGGCGCGGCTGCGTACGAGGGCCCGGCGCACATCCGCGGTGACGGCGCGGCCCTCCGCGTCGAGGTCGATGCGCCAGAGCGCCGCGGGGCGGGTCTCCCCGGGGAGCAGGCTCGCGGCGCCTTCCGACAGCGGCTCGGGGTGGAGCGGGATCCTGCCGTCGGGGAAGTAGAGCGTGGTCACCCGGCGGTGGGCCTCGGCGTCGAGCGCGCCTCCCGGCCGGACGAAGGGGGCGACGTCCGCGACGGCGTAGTGCACCCGGTAGCCGCGGGGGCGGCGTTCCAGATACATCGCCTGGTCGAGGTCGGTGGAGGCGGGCGGGTCGATGGTGAGGAACGGCAGGTCCGTCGCGTCCTCGTGCGCCGAGAGATCCGGATGCTTCGCCGCCTCCGCCGCTTCGGCGAGCACATCGGCGGGGAAGCCCTCGGGGAGGCCGAGTTCGGTACGCAGGTCGCGCAGGGCGGTCCCCAGCACGGTGTCTGCCGCTCCGGTCAGGTGGAGATGGCGGCGGGGCATGGAACCGAGCGTAGGGCCGGGTGCGGCAACCGGCATCCCGGGCCCGGGACGGGCAGGGCGGCCGGCTCCCGGGCGCCCCGGGCGGGACCGGCGACCGGCGGCCCGTGAGCGGCGACCGGCGACCGGCAGCCCGTGAGCGGCGCGCCCTTCGCCGCGCGTACCGGTGTTCCGAGGGGCGCCGCGCGCCCCCGTACCCTTGCCGAGGGCCCTGTGCGCAGGCCGGGTCCCTCTGCTTGCGTACGAAGGAGAACCGCCCGTGCTCGTGCTGTTGCCGCCCTCCGAAGGAAAGGCCACCTCGGGGCGCGGAGCACCCCTGAAGCCGGAGTCCCTGTCCCTGTCCGGGCTGGCCGGGGCGCGGGCGGCGGTCCTCGACGCGCTGGTCGAACTGTGCCTGGCCGACGAGGACAAGGCCCGTGAGGTGCTCGGGCTGAGCGAGGGGCTGCGGGGCGAGATCGCGAAGAACGCGGAGCTGCGGACGGCCGGGACCCGTCCGGCCGGGCAGGTCTACACGGGCGTGCTGTACGACGCGCTGGATCTGGCCTCGCTGGACACGGCGGCCCGGCGGCGGGCCGGGAAGTCGCTGCTGGTGTTCTCCGGACTGTGGGGCGCGGTGCGGGTGGGCGACCGTATCCCGTCGTACCGCTGCTCGATGGGGGTGAGCCTGCCGGGTCTCGGCGCCCTCGGGCCGTTCTGGCGGACCCGGATGGACGCGGTGATGCCGGAGGTGGCCGGGGACGGGCTCGTCCTGGATCTGCGGTCGTCCGCGTACACGGCGGCGTGGAAGCCGAAGGGGGAGATCGCGGCGCGCACGGCGAGCGTGCGGGTGCTCCACTCCCAGCTGGTCGACGGGGTCGAGAAGCGGTCCGTGGTGAGCCACTTCAACAAGGCGACCAAGGGCCGCATCGTGCGCGACCTGCTCGTGGCGGGCGCACGGCCGGGAAGGCCGGCCCAGTTGGTGGAGACACTGCGGGATCTCGGGTACACCGTCGAGGCGGCGGCCCCCGCGCGGGCCGGTCAGGCCTGGGCGCTCGACGTGGTGGTGACGGAGATTCACTGACCGCCGCCGGACGGTCGCGTTGCATCATGCGCAACGCTCGTTGCATGGGACGCTGTGTGCGCGGCAGGATGACCCCATGACCTCCTCCGCGCCCTCCGCCGCGCCCGCCGCCCCGTCCGCCTCCGTGCTGGACCTCGCACCCGTCGTCCCCGTCGTCGTCCTCGACGACGCCGCCGACGCGGTGCCGCTGGCACGGGCCCTGGTCGCCGGTGGCCTCCCGGCCATCGAGGTGACGCTGCGCACGGCCGCCGCCCTCGACGCGATCGCGGCCATCGCCGCCGAGGTCCCGGGCGCCGTCGTGGGCGCGGGCACGGTGATCTCCGCGCGGAACGTGACCGACACGGTCGCCGCCGGAGCGCGCTTCCTGGTCAGCCCCGGCTGGACGGACACGCTCCTGGACGCGATGAAGGCCTCGGGCCTGCCCTTCCTGCCCGGTGTCTCCACCACCTCCGAGGTGGTGGCGCTGCTGGAGCGCGGGGTCACGGAGATGAAGTTCTTCCCGGCGGAGGCGGCGGGCGGCACGGCCTATCTCAAGGCCCTGTCCGCACCGCTCCCCCAGGCCCGTTTCTGCCCGACCGGCGGCATCTCCCTCGCCTCCGCCCCCACCTACCTGGCCCTGCCGAACGTCGGCTGTGTCGGCGGCAGCTGGATGGTTCCGGGGGACGCGGTGGCGGCGAAGGACTGGGCACGCGTCGAGCGTCTGGCCGCCGAGGCGGCGGCGCTGCGCGCCTGAGGGCCGGAGCGGCCCCCGGCCCTCAGCGCAGGTGCGAGGTGTCGTTGAGCACGCGCACGGACGCGTTGCCGTCCGCGTAGTAGGCCACCGTCGAGATGGAGGCCGCCGAGAGCTCCATACGGAACATGGACTGCGGCGGGGCCTCCAGGGCGAGCCTGACCAGGGTCTTGATCGGGGTGACATGGGTGACCAGGAGCACCGTGCGGCCCGCGTAGCGGGAGACCAGGCGGTCGCGGGCGGCCGAGACGCGCTCGGCGACCTCGGCGAAGCTCTCGCCACCGCCGGTCGGGGCCGCGTCGGGGGAGGCCAGCCAGGTGGTCAGGTCCTCGCCGTGGCGCTCCCGCACCTCGGCGAAGGTCAGTCCCTCCCAGGCTCCGAAGTCCGTCTCGCGCAGGCCGTCCTCGACGGTGACGTCCAGGCCGAGGCGGGCGGCGACGGCCGCGGCGGTCTCACGGCAGCGGCGCAGGGGCGAGCTGACGATCGCCTGGACCGAGCCCCGCGCGGCGAAGTGCCCGGCGGCGCGGGCCGCCTGGTCGCGGCCCGTCTCCGAGAGTTCGGGGTCGGCGCCGCCACTGCCGGAGAACCGCTTCTCGGGGGTGAGGGCCGTCTCGCCGTGCCGGAGCAGGACGAAGGTGGCGGGCGCGCCCAGATCCGGGGCGGCACCCCAGCCCACCTGCGGGGCGGGCGCGGAAGCCGGGGCGGCCCGGGTGCCCGTGGGGGCGGCCGGGGCCTGTGTGGCCGCCGGAGCCTGCGGGTGTGCCGGGGCCTGCGGGTGTGCCGTGCCCGCGGCACGGGCACCGGCCAGGGCCGCGCGGGCCTTCGCCGCGCCCGCCGCCGCGTCACCGGGCGGCCCCTGGACCGGGGGAAGCCCGCCGCGGGGCGTGTCGAGGTCCGCCGTCGAGGACGACGGCTCCCACTGCTCGCCCCGCCTGCCCGCGTCCATCGCCTCGTTGGCCAGCCGGTCCGCGTGCTTGTTCTGCGCCCGGGGGATCCACTCGTACGTGACGAGGGTGGGCGGGAGGACGGCGGCCGCCCGTGCCGCGAGCGGCTTCATGTCGGGGTGCTTGATCTTCCAGCGCCCCGACATCTGCTCGACCACCAGCTTGGAGTCCATCCGCACACACACCTGGACGGAACCGTCCGACGCGTCCGGGAACAGCGCCTTCGCGGCTTCCAGACCGGCGATCAGGCCCCGGTACTCGGCGACGTTGTTCGTCGCGACACCGATGTACTCGGCGGCCTCGGCGAGCGTCTCGCCGGTGGCCGGGTCGATGACGACGGCACCGTATCCGGCGGGCCCCGGGTTGCCCCGGGAACCGCCGTCGGCCTCGACGACAAGCCGGCGGACAGGCGGCATTACAGGCCCGACTCCGAGGTGCGCACCAGGATGCGGTGGCAGTTCTCGCAGCGCAGCACCGTGTCGGGCGACGCGGCCTTCACATCGTTGACCTCGGTGATGTTCAGCTCCAGCCGGCAGCCCTCGCAGCGGCGCTGGTAGAGCCGGGCGGCGCCGACCCCGCCCTGCTGGGCGCGGAGCTTGTCGTAGAGCTTCAGCAGGTCCGCGGGGATGATCTCGGCGACGACCTCGCGGTCCTTGGCGATACCGGCCGCCTCGTCGTCCAGCTCCTTCGTCGCGGCGTCCCGGCGGGCGGTCGCGTCGTCGGCCTTGGCCTGGACGGCCGAGACCCGCTCGGTCAGCTCGGTGACCCGCTCCTGCGCGGACTCGCGGCGCTCCATGATTTCGAGGACGACGTCCTCCAGGTCGCCCTGGCGCTTGGCCAGCGAGGTGATCTCCCGCTGGAGGCTCTCCAGGTCCTTGGGGGAGGACACCGCGCCGGAGTCCAGCCGCTGCTGGTCGCGGACGGCGCGCTGGCGCACCTGGTCCACGTCCTGCTCCGCCTTGGTCTGCTCGCGGGTGGTGTCGCTCTCCTCGGTCTGGGAGGCGACCAGCAGGTCACGCAGCTGGGCGAGGTCGCTGCTGAGCGACTCGATCTCGGCGTGCTCGGGCAGCGACCGGCGCTTGTGGGCGAGCTGGGAGAGACGTACGTCGAGGGCCTGGACGTCGAGGAGTCGGATCTGGTCGGCGGGCGCGGCGTTCAGTTGGGGGCTCCAGAGGAATGGTGGGTGGTCCAGGGGTCGGTGACCTGCTTCGAGACATGGACCCGCAGGTCCCATCCGTGGCGGTCGGAAATCGCGTCGAGCTGCGCGGCGGCCTGCTCGCACCAGGGCCACTCGGTGGCCCAGTGCGCGGCGTCGACCAGGCCGAGCGGCGAGTGCTGAACGGCCTCGGAGGCCGGGTGGTGGCGCAGGTCGGCGGTCAGGTAGGCATCGACGCCCGCGGCGCGGACCGCGTCGAAGAGGCTGTCGCCGGAGCCGCCGCTGACGGCGACGGTACGCACGAGCGCCTCCGGGTCGCCGGCCAGCCGGATGCCCTGCGCGGTGGCGGGCAGCCGGGCGGCGGCGCGGGCGGCGAAGGCGCCGAGGGTTTCGGGGTGGTCGAGTTCACAGATCCGGCCGAGACCGCGACGGCCCCGGGGATCGGCCGGGTCCGGTACGAGGGGGCCCGTGACGCGCAGGTCCAGGGCTCCGGCGAGGGCGTCCGAGACGCCCGGGTCCGCGGTGTCGGCGTTGGTGTGCGCGACGTGCAGCGCGACGCCGTGCCTGATGAGGGTGTGCACGACCCGGCCCTTGAAGGTGTCGGCGGCGACCGTCGTCGTACCCCGCAGATAGAGCGGGTGGTGGGTGACGATCAGCTGGGCGCCGAGGGCGATGGCCTCGTCGGCGATCTCCTGGACCGGGTCGACGGCGAACAGCACCCGGTCGACCTCCGCTCCGGGCTCGCCGCACACCGTGCCGACCGCGTCCCATCCCTCGGCCCGCCCGGGGGGCCAGAGGGCGTCGAGCTCGGCGATGACTTCAGACAGACGGGGCACGGGGGAAAGGCTACCTGTCCCCCGTGCCCCGGCGGCCATGGCCGCCGGACCTGTGCGCCAGGACCGGCGGCCGGACATGAATCGTTACGTCGCGGGCCCGGCCCGCTACTTCACGAGGTCGGCGCGCAGGTCGTCCAGGACGAGGTCCGCCGCGGTGACGCCGAGGCCGAGGTACCAGGTCTCGTCGGAGACGTCCTTGGCCTGTCCGGCCTTGACCGCCTCCAGGTTCTTCCAGAGCGGGTTGGCCTGGGCGGTGTCGCGCTTGGTGGCCTTCACGTCCCCGTACACACCGGTGAAGATCCAGTCGGCGTCCGCCTCGTCGATCTTCTCGGGGCTGATCTCCGCGGCGAGGTCGTCGATCTGCTGGTTCTTGGGGCGCGGCAGGCCGGCGTCCTCAAGGATCGTGCCGATGAAGGACGCCCTGGCGTACAGGCGGATCTTGTCCGGCAGGTAGCGGACCATGGAGATCGTCGGCTTGTTCGGGCCGATGTCCGTGCCGAGCTTCTTGGCCTTCGCCTCGTACGCGGCCAGCTCGGTCTCCGCCTTGGCGGTCCGGTCCAGCGCCTCGGCGTTCAGGAGGTAGTTCTCCTTCCAGGTGAAGCCCGGACGGATGGAGAACACGGTCGGCGCGATCTTGGACAGCTCGTCGTACTTGTCGGCGGCCCGCAGCTGGCTGCCGAGGATCAGGTCCGGCTTGAGCCCCGCTATCGCCTCGAGGTTGAGGTTGTTGATGGTGCCGACGCTCTTCGGGCTGCCCGCGTCCTTCTCCAGGTACGAGGGGATGGCCACGTCGCCCTCGGCGGGGGCGTAGCCGACCGGCTTCACACCCAGCGAGACCACGTTGTCGAACTCGCCGACGTCCAGGACGACGACGCGCTTGGGGGCGGCCTTCAGTTCGGTCTTGCCCATGGCGTGGGTGAGGGTACGGGGGAACTCGCCGGGCTTGGCGTCCGTGCCGTACGCCGCCGTCTTCTTCGCCGCGTCGCCGAAGTCCTTGCCGCCCGTGGCGACGGCCGCCTTCTTGTCTCCGCCGGCGTCGGCCTTGGCCGCGTCGCCGGTCTTCCCGCCGTCGCTCCCGCAGGACGAGAGGGTGAGGGCGGCGGCCACCGCCAGGCCGACTGCGGCGGTGCCGCGGCGTCGAAGGGACATCTCTTGCTCCAGTTGTGGGTCGCGCAGGCATTGCTTAGGGCTGCCTAACCTTAGCCACGGCCGGCTCGGGCAGCACAGTCACCCCCTCCCCCTCAGGCGAATCGGGGCATCACCACCCTTATGTGTGAAGTGCAGGGTGTGGCGTTGTTCGGCAGGAAGTGCGAAAACTAGCTTCGGGTGCCGGAGGTGACGAGTCCATGACTGTCTGTGCCATCGAGGGCGGGGCCACCGGGGCCGCCACGACGGCGAAACCCCTGCCCGAAGAGCCCGCCGAGCCGGAGGAACCCGGGTCGCCGGACGTACGCGACGCTCCGGGGGCGCACGACGCCCACGGGGCAGCCGGCACGCCCGGTGAGAGCGGCGCGCCCGGCGCGCCCCTTGCGCCCGGCGCGCCCCTTGCGCCCGGCGCGTACGGGACCTTCGCGCTCACCGCCGACGCCTCGTACGCGGCCCGGCTCACCCTCGCTCCCGGAAACCCCGGGGAGCGGGCCTGGTACCCGGAACGCTGGACCCTCGACGGGCCCGAGCCGTACGCGGTGCCCCTCCCCCTTGACCAGCCCGAGGAGCCGGACTCCCAGGTGGTGCCGCTCGCCGACGGCCGGGTGCTCATCCGGCGGCGGGTGGCGGACCACCACGCGTTCTCGCTGCTCTACCCCACCGGGCCGGTGACCGGCGAACTCCCGCTGGGCGCGGTCGAATGCGCGGAGCTGACGCTGCTGCCGCCCGCGCCGGACGGCCGGAGCGTGTACGCCCTGTCGGCCGGTGAGCGCTCCACCGCGCTCTGGCTGGTGGCGGGCGGGGCCTTCGGGCCGGAGAAGGTCGCGGACGTACCGGGCCGCTGCTCCGGCGGGGCCTGGCTGGACCGGGCGGGCCGGATACTGGCCCTGGACCGGCAGACGGCCGACGACGGCCCGGTGAAGGCGGTCGCCCTGGACCTGGGGCGGGGCGGTGAGCTGACGCCGTTGCTGGAGATCACGCCGGGGAGCAACGACCGGCTGCTGCTCGCCGACCCGGACAGCGGGCTGCTGCTGCTCCGGTCCGACGCGCCGGGCCACGACCGGCTCGGGTGGGGGGTGCTCGGCAGCTGTCTGCCGGTGCGCTTCCCGGAGTGCCTGCGTCCGGCGGATGTCGCGGTGACCCCATTCGCCGTGCAGCCGGGACAGATACTGATGCCGGAGAGCTGCGCCGTGGGGCTGCGGATCGACGGGGCGGCGGGCAGCTGGCTGGGGGTGTGGCGCCCGGCGGGCCGTCGGCTGCACCAGTTCGCCGCGCCGCGGGGCTGGCTGGCCGGGGCCGGATTCTGGAACCGGGACGGCGTGCTCCACCTCCCCTACGCGGAGCCGGGAACACGCTGCGCCGTCGCACGGCTGGAGGCCCCGGTGGACGACGAGCACCACGCGGGGGCGGGACCGGCCGCCGGGGACGGAGCGGCGGGCGCGACCTGGGACGGGACCGGAACGCAACCGTCCGCGGCTGCCGCCGGTCCTGCTGTGTGCAAGCCCGTTCCCCTGGGACAGGCACCTCTCGGCGGACGTACGGGGCAGCCCTTAAACTCGGGTGCCTGGGCTACGCGGCCGTACCGGGCGGGTGCCGACGGTGACCGCGTCGGTGACGGTGGCGGGGCTTGTGACAACAAGTAAGCGATCACAACGGGGTGACTTCCCACATGTCTGAAGCCCGAACAGACACGACCCAGACGCGTCCGCCGGGGGCGGAAGCGGACCGGGCCGAGACCGGCGGTTCCGGAAAGCACCGAGGGGGTGCGTCGATGGAGAACACGGCCGCGCAGCCGCACGGCCGCCACCGCCGCCCCTCCGAAGGAGGCAGCAGAGCGGCCTGAGCCCGCGCCGCGACCGCACAAGGAATCCGCGGGACCACGAGAAGAAGGGGCCCGCTCCGGCCGTCCGGCCGGGGCGGGCCCCCCTCGCGTCCTCTCCCCGGGCTATGCCCGTTTGAGGCCCAGGACCTCCGCCGCCGCGAACGTCTCGTTCGGGGGACGGTCCTCGTAGTACGGGGTGATCAGCCCGTCCAGCTCGTCGAAAGTGAACGTCTCCTTCGCCGCGTCGAACTTCGCCGCCACCTTGGGCCGTTCCACGATCGCGACCATGCCGCCGTGGACCACGAGCAGTTGCCCGTTGACCTTTCCGGCCGCCGGGGAGGCCAGATAGCCGACGAGCGGCGAGACATGCTCGGGGGCCAGGGCGTCGAGCGTGCCGTCGGCCGGTTCCTGGAAGCCCGCGAAGACATCCTCGGTCATACGCGTACGGGCGCGCGGGCAGATGACGTTGGCGGTGACGCCGTACTTGGCCAGGGCCAGGGCCGTCGAGGTGGTGAGGCCGACGATGCCGCCCTTGGCCGCCGCGTAGTTCGGCTGGCCGGCCGAACCCGCCAGGAACGCCTCCGACGAGGTGTTGACGATCCGCCCGTAGACGGGGCCGCCGGACTCCTTGGAGCGGGTGCGCCAGTGGGCGGCGGCGAAGTGGGTGGTGTTGAAGTGACCCTTGAGGTGAACCCGGACGACCGAGTCCCATTCGTCCTCGGTCATCGAGAAGATCATCCGGTCCCGCAGGATGCCCGCGTTGTTGACCAGGATGTCGAGCTTCCCGTACGTGGACACGGCCAGGTCCACCAGGGCGCGGGCCTGTCCGTGGTCGGAGACGTCGCCGAGGTGGGCGACCGCCCGGCCGCCCGCCGCCCGGATCTCGGCGGCGACCTCCTCGGCGGGGGCCGCCGACGCCTCGCCGGAGCCGTCGCGGCCCGGCTGCCCGTAGTCGTTGATGACGACGGCCGCGCCGAGCCGGGCCAGTTCCAGTGCTTCGGCGCGCCCGAGGCCCCGGCCCGCGCCGGTGACGATCGCGGAGAGGCCGTCCAGGGGTAGTGACATCGCAGTCCTCAATGTCGGTGAATGACTCGGTCGGTGGGGACGGGGTTCCGGCCCGTCCCCGGGGGCGGGGTCAGAGTTCGACGCAGGTACGCAGCGACTCGCCGGTCCTCATCTGGTCCAGGGCGTCGTTGATGCCATCCAGCCGCACCCGGTGAGTGATCATCGAGGCGAGGTCGATCCGGCCGGCCCGCCAGAGCGCGATGGCCCGTTCGTAGGAGCGCAGGACGTCCCCGCCGCCGTACATGGAGGGCAGGATCCGCTTCTCGTCGAAGAACAGCTCGAACATGTTGACCTGGAAGTTGTCGTCCATCGCCCCGGCGCCGACGATGCAGAGGGTGCCGCCGCGCCGGGTGTTCTCGTACGCCGTGCGGGCGGTGGCGGACTTGCCCACGACCTCGAAGACGTAGTCGAAGCCCTCGCCGCCGGTGATCCGCTGCTTGGCGTCGGCGAACTCGTCCGGGGACACCGCCTCGGTCGCACCGAAGTTCAGCGCGGCCTCGCGCCGGGAGGCGACCGGGTCGACGGCGACGATCTGGGCGGCGCCCTGGACCCGCGCACCCTGGATCGTGGAGATGCCGACCCCGCCGCAGCCGATCACGGCGACCGACGAACCGGCCTCCACCCGCGCGGTGTTGATGGCAGCGCCGAGTCCGGTGGTGACCCCGCAGCCGATCAGCGCGGCGATCTCGTAGGGCACGTCGTCGGGGATCGGGACGGCGCAGCCCGCGCCGACCACGACCTCCTCGGTGAAGGTGCCGGTGCCCGCGAACCCGAAGACATCGCCGCCGGGACGCTTGAAGTTGGGGGTGCCCGCGTTCATGAAGCCGGCCAGACAGAGCTGTGTCTGACCGCGCCTGCACGAGGGGCAGGTGCCACAGGCGGGCAGCCAGCAGACCAGCACCCGGTCCCCCTGGCTGAGCCCGGTGACACCGTCGCCGATGTCGAGGACCTCGCCCGCGCCCTCGTGGCCGGGGATGAAGGGGGCGGGCTGCGGGAGCACGCCGCTCATCGCGGAGATGTCGGAGTGGCACAGTCCGGTGGCCCGGATGCGGAGCTTGACCTTGCCGGGGCCGAAGCCCACCGCCTCGACATCGTCGAGGACTTCCAGTTTGTCCTGGCCTATCTCGTGCAGTACGGCTGCGCGCATGGTGCGGCTCCCCTCGGATCGGCTCTTTCAGGAGTGTTCGACGAGCGTGTCCACCAGAACCGGCGCGTCGTCCCGCTCGACGGCGCTCACCGCGACCTGGATGCGGCCGTCCCCGGACCACATCCGGATCCGGAGGGTCTCGCCGGGGAAGACCACTCCGGCGAAGCGGGTGCTGTAGGCGGTGACGCGGGTGGCGTCGCCGTCGAGCAGCGTGTCGGTGACGGCCTTCAGCGTCATGCCGTAGGTGCACAGCCCGTGCAGGATCGGCCGGTCGAAGCCGGCCAGCTTGGCGAACTCCGGGTCGGCGTGCAGCGGGTTCCAGTCCCCGGAGAGCCGGTAGAGCAGCGCCTGGTCCTCCCGGATCGCCCGTTCGACCGTGTGGTCCGGGGCCCGCTCCGGCGGGACCGGGCGGGCGGAGGGGCCGCGTTCGCCTCCGAAGCCGCCCTCGCCGCGGACGAAGATCTGGGAGTCGTTGGTCCACAGCGGACCGTCGTCGTCCGATGCCTCGGTGCGCAGGACGAGGACGGCCGCCTTGCCCTTGTCGTAGACCGCGGCGACCTTCGACGTCTGCACGGCGCGGCCGCGTACCGGGATGGGCCGGTGCACCCGTACGGTCTGGCCGCCGTGCAGGACCGCGGCCAGGTCCACCTCGACACCGGGCGAGGAAAGGCCGCCCGCCATGCCGGTGCCCGCTCCCGCGACGGTGGCGAAGCTCGGCAGCACCTGGAGCCGGGACTCCAGGGTGTAGCGCAGCTCGTCGGGGTCGGTGGCGGGGCTGCCCGCGCCGAGGCCCAGGTGGTAGAGCTGGATGTCCTTGTGGTCCCAGCCGATCTCGGCTCGGCGGGGTTCGGCGGCGACCGCCGCTACGGCGTCAATGGGCATGGGGAAGCCGCTCCTTGATGGTGGGAAGACCTCGGCACGACCGTCCGCACCGTCGGCCGCACCGAGGTCGTGCGGGACCGGCCGGCACGTCCGTTCTAGAACGCGTTCTAGCCGATGGCCCATGTATAACGCAGCCCCCGGGAGTTGTGAAGCCTGCTGACGACATGTCAGATGAGTGGCCCCGCAGGCCCGGACGCACCTTCCGGCCATGACATTTGTCATCGCGGAGCCCGTACACGCGGCTCTGCCGCGGACCCCGTGCCCTGCGTAGCGTCGTGGCCATGAGGAAGACAACGGGGACAGCGGCCGGGACAGCGGCCGGGACAGCGGCCGGGACAGCGGCCGGAACGGCGGCGGGGACAGCACCGGGGCCGGCGGAAGGGACAGCGGTGGCGGGGCCCGCGGTGGTCTTCACCGGGACGGTCAAGACGTTCGGCAGGGCGGACCGGGCGGTACGGGCCGTCGACGGCGTCGACCTGGAGATCGGGCGCGGTGAGACGGTGGCGCTGCTCGGCCGCAACGGGGCGGGCAAGTCGACCACCATCAGCCTGCTGCTCGGTCTGAACGACCCGGACTCCGGCACCGTACGGCTCCTGGGCCGCTCCCCCGACGAGGCGGTGCGCGCCGGTCTGGTGGGCGCGATGCTCCAGGACGGGCGGCCCATCCCCCGGGTGACGGTCCGCGAACTGGTCCGCTTCATCGCCTCCACCTACCCGCGCCCGATGCCGGTCGAGGACGCGCTCGCTCTCGCGGGTGTCACCTCGTACGCGGACCGGCGCGTCGACAAGCTCTCCGGCGGCCAGATCCAGCGGGTCCGCTTCGCCGTCGCGCTGGCGGGCAATCCGGAACTCGTCGTCCTGGACGAGCCGACCGCCGCCCTGGACGTGGAGGCCCGGCGCGCGTTCTGGCAGTCGATGCGGTCCTTCGCCGGACGCGGCAACACCGTTCTGTTCTCCACGCACTATCTGGAGGAGGCCGACGAGAACGCCGACCGGATCGTCGTCATCGACCGGGGCCGGATCGTCGCGGACGGCAGCGGTGACCGGATCCGGCGCTCGGCCGGCGGGAACCTCGTCTCCTTCGACCTGGCGGGAACCCCGTTCGACCCGGCGGGAAACCCGGCGGACGGCCTGGAGCTGCTGCCGGGTGTGGTCGGTGCCGAGGTGCGCGGCCCGCGGGCGCACCTTCGGACGGACGACTCCGACGCGACCGTCGTGGAGCTGGCCAGGATCGGTGCCGTCCGTGGCCTGACCGTGTCCCGGGCGACGCTGGAGGACGCCTTCCTGGCCCTGACCGCGCCCGCCGAATCCCGCCTTCCCGTCGCTTCCCACCCCGCCGGCGCCTCCGAGGAGACCGTGTGATGCTGCCCTACATCGTGCTCGAAATCCGCCGGACCCTGCGCGACAGCGTCTTCCTGATCTTCGGAACGGGGATGCCCGTGATGATGTATCTGCTCTTCACCAACCTGGGGGACGGCGGGGAGTACGCCGACTGGAAGGCCGCGTCGATGGTCGGCATGGCGGCGTACGGGGCGCTCGGCTCCGCCATGGCCATCGGTACCGGGATCGCCTCCGACAAGTCCCTCGGCTGGCTCCAGCAGTTGCGGATCACCCCGCTCGACCCGACCCGGGCCGTCGTGGGCCGGGCGGTCAGCGGCTCGGTGACCGTACTGCCGACCATCGTGGCGGTCCTGCTGGCCGGAGCCCTGGTCAACGGGGTGCGGCTGGCGGCCTGGCAGTGGATCGCGCTGGTGCTGCTGCTGTGGATCGGGGCACTGCCGTTCACCCTGCTCGGCATCGGCAACGGCTACCGGCTCACTCCGCAGGGCACCGGAGTGGTCAATGTGGCGTGCCTGATGGGCTTCGCGGTCGTCGGCGGGCTGTGGTTCCCGCTCGGGGCGTTCCCCGCGTGGCTGCGTTCCGTCGGCGAGTACACCCCGGCCCACGGCTTCGCCGACCTCGGCTGGTCGGCCGTCGCGGGGCACGCGCCGGGCGCCGGGTCCGTCGCCGTACTCGCCGGGTGGCTGCTGCTCTTCGGCGGATACGCGGTGGTCTCGTACCGCCGCTCCGCGAGAACGGTGTGACGGGCCCGCACCGGCCCCGGCGCGCCCCGTCAGGGCCTCGTGGACCGGGCCCGCCGCCCCGGCAGCCACAGCAGCATCAGCACCACCCCGGCCAGCAGCACCGCGGCCGCCGTGCGGAAGGCCATCGCGTACCCGGCGGTGACCTCGGCCGCGACCGCGGAGCCTTCGGTGCGGGCGGCGGCGACCGTGGAGAGCACGGCGAGGCCGAGCGCGCCGCCCATGGTGCGGGAGGTGTTGACGAGTCCGGAGACGAGGCCCGCGTCGCCGGATGCCGCGCCCGAGGTGGCGAGGGCCGCCAGCGGTGTGGAGGCGAGCCCCGAACCGCCCATCATCAGGATGCCGGGGAGGAGGATCCCGGTGACGTAGGGGCTGTCGACGGTCATGGCCGACTGCCAGCCGAAGCCCGCCGCGGTGACCAGGACACCGGTCACCGCCAGCCCCTTCGCCCCGATGATCGCCATCAGACGCGGAGCGGCCTTCGAGCCGATGACGACGGCGACCGAGGTCGGCAGCAGCGCGACCCCGGCCAGCCAGGGCGTGTAGCCCAGCACGTTCTGCGCGTACACCGTCATGAAGTACCACATGGAGAAGGTGGCGGACCCGATCAGGAACATCGCCACGTTCGCCGAGGACACCGCCCGGACACCGAGGACCCGCAGCGGGACCAGCGGAGCGGCCGTCAGGACCTCCACCAGGACGAAGGCGGCGAGCAGCAGCAGCCCGCCGAGCAGGGGTACGAGGGTGGCCGGGGCGGCCCATCCCTCGGCCTCGGTCTGCGCGATCCCGTACGCGACGGAGGCGAGGCCCGCCGTGACGAGGACGGCGCCCAGCAGGTCGATCCGGCGCCGGTCGCCCGCCCGGCCCTCGGCCAGCCAGAGCACGGCGCCGGCCAGCACGACGGCACCGATGGGCACATTGACCAGCAGGACCCAGCGCCAGGAGAAGGCGTCGGTGAGCACCCCGCCGATCAGTCCCCCGGCCGCGCCGCCGCCCGCGCCGACCGCCATCCAGGTCCCGATCGCCCTGGTACGGGCGGGGCCCTCGGGGACGGCGGCGGTGAGGATGGTGAGGGTGGCGGGCGCGAGGACGGCCGCGCCGAGCCCCTGGGCGGCGCGGGCGGCGAGGAGTTGCCAGCCCTCCTGGGCCAGACCGCCCGCGAGGGAGGCCGCGGTGAACACACCGAGCCCGATCAGGAACATCCTCTTGCGGCCGTAGATGTCCGCCGCCCGGCCGCCGAGCAGCATGAATCCGGCGAACGCGATCGAGTAGGCGTTGACGACCCACTGGAGTGCCGCGGTGCTCAGCCCCAGATCGGTCCGCATCGAGGGCAGCGCCACGTTGACGACGGCCACGTCGAGGACGACGAGGAACTGACCGGTGCAGGCCGCGAGCACGACGGCCCAGGTGCGGGGTCTTATCCGGGTGGGGGTGCGGGCGGGTACGGGTGTGGAGACGTCAGGCATGGAGGTCATGGTCGCAGGCGCCCGGTGCTCCGTACACGGGAGTGTCAGCGGCGCAGCAGGGTCACCACCGCCGCCCCGCCGAGCCCGATGTTGTGCGCGAGGGCGGTGCGTGCGCCCGGGACCTGCCGGGCCCCCGCCTCGCCCCGCAACTGCCAGGTCAGCTCGGCGGCCTGGGCGAGCCCGGTGGCGCCCAGCGGGTGGCCCTTGGAGATCAGCCCGCCGGACGGATTGACGACCCACCGGCCGCCGTAGGTGGTCGCTCCGGACTCCACGAGCTTTCCGGACTCGCCCTCGCCGCACAGGCCGAGGGCCTCATAGGTGAGGAGCTCGTTGATGGAGAAGCAGTCGTGCAGCTCGATCACGTCGAGGTCCTCGGCGCCGAGGCCGGAGGCCTCGTACACCTGCTGCGCGGCGGCCCGTGACACCGGCGCCCCGACGGCGTCGACGCAGGTGCCGGAGGCGAAGGACGCCTCGGTGTCGGTCGCCATGGCCTGGGCGGCGATCTCCACGGCCCGGTCGCCGAGCCCGTGCTGTTCGACGAAGCGTTCCGAGACGACGACGGCGGCGGCCGAGCCGTCGGAGGTGGGTGAGCACTGGAGCTTGGTCAGCGGCCGGTGGACGGTCCGGGCGGCGAGGATCTCCTCGACCGTGTACGGGTCCTGGAACTGGGCGTACGGGTTGTTCACCGAGTGCCGGTGGTTCTTGGCGCCGACCGCCGCGAGCTGTGCCGCCGTCGTCCCGTAGCGCTCCATGTGTTCGCGGGCCGCGTTGCCGAAGATCTGGGCGGTGGGCGGGGACATCTCGAAGCCGTGCGCGGCGGCCATGATCCCGTAGTGCCGGGCGACGGGCGAGGTCTTGAAGTCGGCCGCTCCGCCGTCCGCGCCACCGCCGCCGAGCGAGCCGCGCGCCATCTTCTCGAAGCCGAGGGCGAGCACGCAGTCGCTGATCCCGCCCGCGACGAACTGCCGGGCCATCATGAGCGCGGTCGAGCCGGTGGCGCAGTTGTTGTTGACGTTGTAGACGGGGACGCCGGTCAGGCCGAGTTCGTAGACGGCCCGCTGTCCGGCCGTCGAGGGCTGGAAGCAGTAGCCCACGGGCACCTGCTCGACCTGGTCGTACCGGATTCCGGCGTCGTCGAGGGCCTTGGTGCCCGCTTCCTTCGCCATGTCCCAGTACTGCCAGTCGCGGGTCTCGGGCTTCTCGAACTTCGTCATCCCGACGCCGACGATGTACGCCTTCATCATGTGTGCCCTTCAGTCCTTGGGGAGGCCGAGGATGCGCTCGGCGACGACATTGAGCTGGACCTGTGTGGTGCCGCCCGCGATGGTCAGGCAGCGCGACATGAGGAAGCCGTGCACGGCCCGTTCGGTGCCGTCCTCGGCGGTGGCGCCCGCCGGGCCGAGCAGTTCCAGGGTGAGTTCGGCGACCTTCTGCTGGTGGGTGGTCTGGATGAGCTTGCGGACGGAGGCTCCGGCGCCCGGCTCCCGTCCGGCGACCTGCTGGAGCGTGGTGCGCAGACCGATGCAGGCCAGGGCGTGGGCCTCGGCGGCGAGCGCGCCGACGCGCGCCCGGCCCGCTCCGTCGAGCTCGGCGGAACGGGCGATCAGTGCTTCGAGCCCGGTGTCGAAGGTCATCTGGTCGGCCATGTGGACACGTTCGTTGCCCAGGGTGTCGCGGGCGACGCGCCAGCCGTCGCCGACCTCACCGACGACCGCGTCGGCCGGCAGCAGGACATCGTCGAAGTACACCTCGTTGAAGAGGGCGTCCCCGGTGATCTCCTTCAGCGGGCGGATGTCGATGCCCCGGGCGTTCTTCATGTCCACCAGGAAGTAGGTGAGTCCCCGGTGCTTGGGGGCGTCCGGGTCGGTCCGGGCCAGCAGGATGCCGTGGTCGGCCGACCGCGCGGCGCTCGTCCAGACCTTCTGGCCGGTGACACGCCAGCCCTCGTCGGTCCGTACCGCCCTGGTGCGCAGCGAGGCGAGGTCGGATCCGGCGCCCGGCTCGGAGAAGAGCTGGCACCACAGGAGTTCGCCGCGCAGGGTGGCCGGCAGGTAGCGGTCCTGCTGCTCCTTCGTCCCGTACGCGATCAGCGAGGGCACCACCCAGGTGGCGATGCCGAGGCCGCTGACCTTGATGCCCTGGTCCTTCAACTCCTGTTGTACCGCGAGCTGTTGTACGGGCCCGGCGTCCAGGCCGTACGGGGCGGGCAGATGCGGGGCCGCGTAGCCCGCCGGGGCGAGGGCGCGGCGGGCCTCCCGGGGGCCCAGGCCCCGGGCGGCCGCGAGGTGTTCGCGTGCCTCGGCGCGGTGACGGGCGGCCTCGGCGGGGAGTTCCAGGGTGAGTTCGCGGCGGGCGCCGCCTTCGGCGAGCCGGGCGGCCCGCAGCCGGTGGGCGTCCCCGGCGCCGAGCAGCTGGCGTGCGACCACGGCGCGGCGCAGCTGGAGGTGGGCGTCGTGCTCCCAGGTGAAGCCGATGCCGCCGAGGATCTGGATGCAGTCCTTGGCGCAGCTGTACGCGGCGTCGAGTGCGGTGGCCGCGGCGAGGGCGGCGGTCAGCCCCCTCGCCCCGGCGCTCCCGCCGGACGCGCCCACGCCGCTCTCGTCCGCGGTGCGGGCGGCGTCCCAGGTCAGGGCGCGGGCCTGCTCGACGCGGACGAGCATGTCGGCGCAGAGGTGTTTGACCCCCTGGAACTGTCCGATGGGGCGGCCGAACTGTTCGCGGACCTTGGCGTGTTCGGCGGCCGTCGCCAGGGACCGGGCGGCGCTTCCGCAGGCGTCGGCGGCGAACAGGGTGGCGGCGAGGTCGCGGACGAGCGCGGAGTCGGCCGGTACCGCGCGGTGCGCGGGGACGCGTACGCCGTCGGCCCGTATCCCCGCGGTGGTCCGGGTCGGGTCGACACCGCGGTGCGGGCGTACGGTCAGTCCGTCCGTGGCGGCGTCGACGGCGAACCAGCGCGGCCCGTCCGCGGTGGCGGCGGGGAGCAGCAGCAGATCGGCCTCGGCTCCGGAGAGTACGGGCGGGGCCGTGCCGTCAAGGAGGTGGCCCTCCCCGTCCTCGACCGCGGTGAGGGTGCCGGGGGCCAGGGCGAGGGCGCCGATGCGGGCGCCGGTGGCAAGGGCGCCCACGAGTTCACCCCGCTCCGCGCCGGGCGCCGCCGCCCCGGCCGCCGCGCCCGCCCCGGCCAGCACCGCGGCGGTGAGCGCACTGGCCAGATATGGCCCCGGAAGCGAGGCGTGGGCGGCCTCTTCGAGGACCACGGCGAGGTCCAGGAGCCCGCCGCCCCCGCCCCCGTACTCCTCGGGCAGATGGATGCCAGGCAGGCCCTGTTCGACCAGCCGTTCCCAGTGCGCGGGGCGTGCGCCGGGGACGGGCGGGGCCTGCGCGTCGAGGATCTTACGGATCTCCTCAGGTGGCACGGCACGGGCCAGGCATCCTCGTACGGCCTGCGCCACATCGCGGTGTTCTTCGGTGATTCCGATGCCCATTGCGGATCCTCGCCGGTCGCAGCCACTGGAACGGCGCAAGGGTAGAACACGTTCCAATATGACGGAAGGTCAGAACACCGGCCGGTTCGAGCCTTGTCCCGTTCGCGCCCCATTCATCGGAATATCGTGCGGGTACGGAAGCGTTCAGGATGCACGCACCCTGGGGGGAGCCCCGGTGATCGACGCTGCCCGGAGGCCGCACGTATGCAACGGACGACGAACGAACAGCACGCCGGGGAACTCCCCGATCCGGGCAAGGACCGCGGTACGGGCGGCATCGTCCCCGTACTCGCCTTCGCGGGTATCACCGTCGCGGTGATGCAGACCCTGCTCGTCCCCGTCATCAAGGACCTGCCCGTCCTGCTGGACACCGATCCGTCCGACGCCACCTGGGTGATGACCTCGACGCTCCTCGCCGGAGCCGTGTCCACCCCGATCATGGGCCGGCTGGGCGACCTCTACGGCAAGCGCCGGATGCTGCTGGCCAGCCTCGCCGTGATGGTGCTCGGCTCGCTCGTCTGCGCCTCCACCGACGAGCTCGTCGTGATGATCGTCGGCCGCGCCCTCCAGGGCTTCGCGATGGGCGCCATCCCGCTCGGCATCGGCATCATGCGCGACGAACTGCCGCGTGAGCGGCTCGGTTCCGCGATGGCGCTGATGAGCTCCTCGGTCGGGGTGGGCGGCGGACTCGCGCTGCCCGGCTCCGCGCTCGTCGCCCAGCACGCCGACTGGCACGCCCTGTTCCTCGGCGCGGCCGGCCTCGGGGTGCTGGCCATGGCCCTCACCGTGCGTTTCGTTCCCGAGCCCCCGCTGCGCGCCCCCGGACGCTTCGACCACATCGGCGCGCTCGGGCTCTCGCTCGGACTCGTCTGTCTGCTGCTGCCCGTCACCAAGGGCAGCGACTGGGGCTGGACCTCCGGCACCACGCTCGGTCTGATCGCCGCGTCCCTGGTGATCCTGGTGCTGTGGGGCCTGTTCGAGCTGCGGAGCTCCGCGCCTCTGGTCGATCTGCGGACCTCCGCGCGGCGCGAGGTGCTGCTCACCAACCTCGCTTCCGTCATGGTCGGCGTCGCCTTCTACGCGATCTCGCTCGTGCTGCCCCAGCTGCTCCAGCTGCCCGCCTCGACCGGCTACGGGCTGGGGCAGTCGATGGTCGTCGCCGGGCTGTGCGTGGCGCCGCTGGGTCTGACGATGATGTTCGTCGCCCCGCTGTACGCCCGGCTGTCCGCCCGGCGCGGCCCCAAGGTGTCCCTGATGCTCGGGATGCTGGTCATCGCGGTCGGTTACGGCGCCGGGCTGGGTCTGATGAGCGCCACCTGGCAGACCGTGGTGATCTCGGTGGTGATCGGAGCCGGGATCGGGCTCGCGTACTCCTCGCTGCCCGCCCTGATCATCGGGGCCGTCGACCCGTCCGAGACGGGCGCGGCCAACGGACTCAACACCCTGATGCGGTCGATCGGCACCTCGGTGTCGAGTGCGGTGATCGGGATGGTGCTGGCGAACACCTCGGTACGGATGGGGTCGGTGGATGTGCCGTCCCTGGAGGGCTTCCGGATCTCGTTCCTGATCGCCACGGGGGCGGTGCTGATCGGCCTGGCGCTGGCCGCGTTCCTGCCCTCGCGGCGGGCGGCGACGCGTCCGGTGCTGCTGGCGAGCAGTGCGGGCGACGCGCAGGCCGCGGCGGCCGCGGGCTCCGGCCCGCACCACGCCCCGGCTCCGGATCCGGCGTCGGTGCTCGTCGCCGGGTCGGGCGGCTTCCACGGCCGGGTGCTGGACGCGGACGGGGCGCCGGTGGCGCGCGCCAATGTGACGCTGATCGACACCCTGGGCCGGCAGGCGGGGCTCACCGTCGCGGACGACGAGGGCCGTTACGCGCTGACGGCCGCGCCCGGCGGGCGCTATGTGCTGGCGGCCACGGCCGCCGGGTACGCGCCGCGCGCCTGCCCGGCGGCGTCCCCGGCGACCGGCCGTCCCACGGAGACCGATCTCGTCCTGACGGCGGTCAGCGCACCGGAGCGTCGAACCGCGGCACTGTCGTGAGCAACCTGGACACGTCCGACCCCGCCGGAAGCTCCTGAGGCTCGGCCCCGCGGGTGAACAGCCGGGCGGGGCGGGCGCCCTGGACATGGGCCCGGCTCCCCTCGACGCGGAGCCAGGAGCCCTCGCGCAGCCCGAGCACGGGCACGTCGTTCTCCTCCAGGAACTCGGTGAGGCGCTCCTCGCGGGTCTCCCCCTTGTGGGTGCTGGCCGGGTCCGGGTCCAGATAGTGCGGGTTGATCTGGAACGGGACCAGGCCCAGCGTCTCGAAGGACGGCGGCTGCACGATGGGCATGTCGTTGGACGTGCGCAGTGTCGGGGCGGCCATATTGGTGCCCGCGCTGGCTCCCATGTACGGCAGCCCGCCCCGTACCGCGTCCCGTACGGCCTCGCGCAGACCGGCGCGGTACAGGGCGCTCAGCAGCCGGAAGGAGTTGCCGCCGCCGATGAACACGGCGTCGGCCGCGGCGAGTTCGGCGAGCGGGTCGGGGTTCTCGTGAACGCCGCGCACGGTGATGCCGGAGGGCTCCAGGGCCTCGCGGACCCGGGTGGTGTACGCGGTGTGGTCGGCGAGCGCGTAGGGGACGAAGGCCAGGCGCGCGTCACCGGGGAGGAACGCGGTGACGGTGTCCAGCGCGTGTTCCAGGTAACCGCAGCCGTACTGGGTGGAGTTGGAGAGCAGAAGCAGATTCACGGGGTTCCTCGGATACGTCGGTACGGTCAGGTGGTGCGGGGGCGCCGGGCGCGGGGCCTGGGCCGCTGCGGCGGGTGGGTGAGCCGCTGCTCCAGCAGTTGGGAAGCGTGCCGCAGGGCGTCGAGCCGGTCCTCGGGCGCCCCCCGGAACCGGTCCTCGCCGCCACCGAGACTGAGACTTCCGTACGGCTCGCGGCCCAGGAACACCGGTACGGCGACGGTGGCGATCCCGGTGTCGTACTCACCGACCGTCCAGGCGTACCCCTGGGCCCGGATCTTCATGAACTCCTGCTCCAGCAGATCGGGATCGGTGACGGTCCGGTCCGTGAAGCGGGCCATGGGGCGGCCCCGGAAGAGCCGGTGGCGCTGCTCGTCGGGCAGACAGGCGTAGTACGACTTGCTGGTCGCCCCGGCGTGCGCCGGGTACAGCTCGCCGACCAGCGGGTAGTAGCGCAGCGGTCCGGTATCCCCCTCCTCGGCGGCCACGCAGCGCATGTGGAAGCTGTCCGGGAGGCAGAACAGCACCGTGTCGCCGGTGGTCCGGCGCAGCTCCTCCAGCACCGGTCCGGCCAGCAGCTCCAGCGAGCCGGAGCGCTCCCAGAGCCGGCCGAGCCGCAGCACGGCGGGGCCGATGCGGTAGCGGCGGGTGGCCGGGTCGGAGACCAGGAAACCGCGGCCCGCGAGGGTGGCGAGCAGCCGCTGGGCGACCGAGGTGTCCCACCCGAACTCCTCGGCGACCTCGGTGACACCCCAGTCGGGTCTGGTGCGCTCGAAGGCGAGCAGCACCAGGAGCGCCCGGTCGACGGTTTGCAGGGCACCGGCGGGGGTGCGCCGGTCCAGATCGAAGTCGGCCATCGTCATCTCACCATTCAGACCTGAATTGCAAATAACGGGAAACAGTTGCGTTCAACGCTATCCGATCCCGAATGTGTCCTCAGCACCCCGCCCCGCGCTCTCCCCCCGTAGAGCGCCGGGCGGGTGTCGGATCAGGAGAAAGGCCCCCCATGTTGAAGTACGTACTGGACATCGTCGAGCTTCTGGACGATCCCCAGGTGAATGGCAAGACGGTCGTCGAGTACCTCGACTCCGCGGCGGGGGCCGAGGGCTCGTCCGCACAGGTCACCACCGTCGCCGGCGAGCAGGGGTCGACGGACTTCGTCCTCGTCCGCATCCCCGGCTCCCACGGCCGCATGTCGGGCGGCAGCGCCCGCACCCTCGGTGTGGTCGGCCGGCTCGGCGGGATCGGCGCCCGGCCCGAGGTGACCGGACTGGTCTCCGACGCCGACGGCGCGGCCAGCGCCATCGCGACGGCGGCGAAGCTCCTCGACATGCGCCGCCGCGGCGATGTCCTCCCCGGTGATGTGATCGTCGCCACCCACATCTGCCCGAACGCGCCGACCGAGCCGCACGACCCGGTGCCGTTCATGGGCTCCCCCGTGGACATCGCGACGATGAACCGGCACGAGGTGACCGAGGAGATGGAGGCCGTGCTCTCCATCGACACCACCAAGGGCAACCGGATCATCAACCACAAGGGCCTGGCCCTGTCGCCCACCGTCAAGGAGGGCTGGGTGCTCCGGGTCAGCGAGCAGCTCGGGGAGCTGCTGGCCGTGGTGACCGGTGAGCCGTTGGTCACATACCCGGTGACCACGCAGGACATCACGCCGTACGGTAACGGTGCACACCACATCAATTCGATCCTCCAGCCCGCCACCGCGACCGCCGCTCCGGTCGTCGGTCTCGCGGTCACCTCGGCCGCCGCGGTGCCGGGCTGCCAGACGGGCGCGAGTCACGAGAGCGACATCGCGTCCGCCGCCCGCTACGCCGTGGAGGTCGCCAAGGCCTTCGGCGCCGGGAATCTGGACTTCCACGACGCGGTGGAGTTCGACAACCTCGTCAACCGCTACGGGTCGCTGGCTCACCTGCAGACCCTCGGCCGCATACCCCAGGAGTCCTGATGGCATCCGCCCCCCAGGCCGGCGCCACGGCCCCCGAGGCCAAGAGCATCGGCAGCGACGACTACTCGCTCTCGCGGGTCCCGCGCGACAAGCGCTTCGGCTTCTGGTCCATGCTGCTCCAGTGGCTGGCCCAGTCCGGCTCGATCTCCCAGTTCACGCTGGGCGCCACCATCGGCGTCGGCATGACCTTCGGGGACGCCTTCCTCGCCTTCACGCTCGGCGCGGTGATCCTGGAGATCGTGATCTTCGCGATCGGCCTGGCCGGAATGCGCGAGGGTCTGGCGACCCCGATGCTCACCCGCTGGGCGGGCTTCGGCCGAAACGGTTCCGCACTGGTCAGCTTTGTCATCGCGGTCAGCCTCGTCGGCTGGTTCGGCGTCCAGAACACGATCTTCGGCAACAGCGTCTCGGCGCTGGTCGGCGGACCGTCCTGGATGTGGTGCGTGATCGCGGGCATCGCCATCACCGCCCTGGTGATCTTCGGCTTCAAGTACATGGCCCTCTTCGCCAAGATCGTCACCCCGCTGTTCTTCGGGATGGTCGCCTGGTCGATCATCACGACGCTCAACGACCACTCGATCAGCGACCTGATCAACTCCCCGCCGCCCGGTGAGGCGATCCCGCTGGCCGTCGCCGCCACCGCCATCGCGGGCGGTTACATGACCGGCGCGATCGTCTCCCCGGAGATGACCCGCTACAACCGCAAGGGCTCGCACGTCTTCGTGCAGAGCGCCTCCTCGATGATCCTGTCCGAGTACATCGTCGGCATGGTCGGTGTGCTGCTCGGTCATCTGGTGAAGTCGAGCGATGTGTCCCACATCGTGCTCTCCACCTCGGGCGCCTTCGGTGTGATGGTGGTCCTGATGTCCACCGCGAAGATCAACGACTGGAACCTGTACGGCTCCTCGCTCGGTGTCGTCAACTTCTTCCAGGTCGTCTTCCGCAAGCGGCTGCACCGCGGCGTGGTCACCGTCGTCCTCGGCATCGCCGGCACGCTCCTGTCCGCGGTCGGCATCATGACCCACTTCACGGAGTTCCTCTCCCTGCTGGGCGTGATGATCCCGCCGATCGGCGGCATCATCGTCGCCGAGTACTGGGTCGTGAAGCGGATGCGCAAGCCTCTGGACGACACCCGTGAGGCGGAGACCCTGCCGCTGACCTCGCCCACCTGGGTGCCGATGTCCCTGGTCATCTGGGTCGTGGCGTTCTGTGTCGGCAAGTTCTACGACGGCGGCATCCCGGCCCTCAACTCGCTGGTCACCGCCTTCCTGCTGTACTGCGTGCTCGGCCTGCTGGGCTGGATCAAGCCGTACGGCACCTCCACCCTGGACGACGAGGAGGGGACCGCCTCCGCCCCCGCCGCCCGCGCGACCACTCCGGCAGGAGCAGCATGACCCTCACCCCCGCCTCCGATCAGGCCCAGAGCGAGGTCGTGGACCTCTGCGCCGAGCTGATCCGGTTCGACACCTCCAACCCGACCAGCGACGAGCGTGCCGCCGCCGACTGGGTGGTGGACCGCCTCGCCGAGGTGGGCATCGCCTCCGAACTGGTCGAGTCCGCGCCGGGCCGGGCCAGCGTCATCGCCCGGATCGCCGGCAGCGACCCCACCCGCGGCGCGCTGCTGGTCCACGGCCACCTGGACGTCGTCCCCGCGGACGCCTCCGAGTGGCAGGTGCCGCCGTTCTCCGGCGAGATCCGCGACGGCTACCTCTGGGGCCGCGGCGCGATCGACATGAAGGACACGGTGGCGGTCATGCTCGCCACCGCCCGGCACTTCGCCCGCACCGGCACCGCGCCGTCCCGCGATGTCGTGCTCGCCTTCCTCGCCGACGAGGAGGCGGGCGGCAAGTTCGGCGCCCACTGGCTGGTCGAGCACCGGCCGGACCTCTTCTCCGGGGTCACCGAGGCGATCGGCGAGGGCGGCGGCTTCTCCTTCGCCATCGACGACACGCGCCGGCTGTACCCCATCGAGAACGCCCAGCGCGGCATGGCCTGGATGGAGCTCACCGCGAACGGCCGGGCCGGGCACGGCTCGTCGCCCAACGACGAGAACGCCGTCACCGACCTCGCCGAGTCCCTCACCCGGATCGGCCGCGAGACCTTCCCGATCCGTCTGATCGAGCCGGTCCGCGCCCTGCTGGAGGAGGCCGCCCGCCTCTACGGCGTCGAGTTCGACGAGAACGACATCGAGGCGAGTCTGGCCAGGCTGGGCCCGGTCGCGGACTTCATGCAGGTGGTGCTCCGCAACTCGGCGAACCCCACCATGTTCAACGCCGGCTACCAGACCAACGTCATCCCCGGGAAGGCCACCGCCCGCGTCGACGGCCGCTTCCTCCCCGGACACGAGCAGGAACTGATCGACACGATCGACAAGCTCCTGCTCCCCTCCGTCAGCCGTGAGTGGGTCAACCACGACATCGCGATGGAGACGACGTTCGACGGCCCGCTGGTCGACGCGATGTGCGAGGCGGTGCGCGCCGAGGACCCGGACGGCCACCCCGTCCCGTACTGCAACCCGGGCGGCACCGACGCCAAGGCCTTCACCCACCTGGGCATCCGCTGCTTCGGTTTCAAGGGCCTGAAGCTCCCGCACGACCTGGACTACGGCCGCCTCTTCCACGGTGTGGACGAGCGCGTCCCGCTGGAGGGCCTGCGCTTCGGCGTCCGCGTCATGACCCGACTCTGGCAGAGCTGCTGACTGACGCCGCAGCTCCGCCAGGGGGCCCGCCCTGACCCGGGCTCACCCCACGTACGCCCCCGCCGGTGCCCTCGGCGGGGGCGTACGGCACGATGGGGCGCCGTCCCGCACAGCCCCTCGGGGCTCTCGCCCGACGAGAGACCCCCACCCGCCCCACCAGGAGGAACCCGTGGCCGCCGAGTCCGCAGCCGGGCCCAAGCCGGAGATTCTCGCCGCGTTCGAGGCCGCCAAGGGCTTCATGCCGGTCCATGAGGGGCTCGCCCTGTACGAGGCCGCCGCCGGGGCCGCCGCGCTCGGGCTCCCGCTGCTGGAGGTCGGGACGTACTGCGGGCGCTCCACGATCCTGCTCGGCGACGCCGCCCGCACCGCCGGTGTCACGGCGCTCACCGTCGACCACCATCGCGGCAGCGAGGAGCAGCAGCCCGGCTGGGAGTACCACGATCCGTCCGTGGTGGACCCGGAGGTGGGGCTGATGGACACCCTGCCGACGTTCCGGCGCACCCTGCACCGAGCGGGTCTGGAGGAGCACGTGGTGGCGCTCGTGGGGCGGTCGCCGCAGGTCGCGGCCGTCTGGGGCGGGAAGCTGGGCCTCGTCTTCATCGACGGCGGCCACACCGACGAGCACGCGACCAGCGACTACGAGGGCTGGGCCCCGCACGTCGCCGAGGGCGGGCTGCTCGTCATCCACGACGTGTTCCCCGATCCGGCGGACGGCGGCCGGGCCCCGTACCGGATCCATCAGCGGGCGCTGGCCTCCGGGGCGTTCACCGAGGTGTCCATGACGGACTCGCTCCGCGTCCTGCGGCGTACCGGACCGGGTATCTGACCCGCCCCGATACCATCGCCCGCGTGCCGTACGACGACAGCGTTCCCCCCACCCGCCGCGCCCGGCCCCTGATCGCCGCCGCCGCGCTGGCCTCGCTCTGCCTGACCGTCGCCGGATGCGGAGGAGGTGGCGGCGACGGCGGTACCGCGCGGCCCCGGCCGGGCTCCGGCGCCGACGCGTCCGTACCGGCGTCGCCGTCCGCTCCGGTGTCCGCCTCCCCCGGGAGCCCGCGTCCGGCCACGGAGCCGGCGAAGCCCTCGGCGTCCGCGAGGCCGAAGCCGCCGAAGGGGCCGAAGGGGCCGCTCACCGGCCGGACCGTGGTGATCGACCCGGGCCACAATCCGCGCAACCGCGAGCACACCCGGGAGATCGGCCGCCAGGTGGACATCGGCACGGCGTCCAAGGAGTGCGACACCACCGGGACCTCCACGAACGAGGGTTACGCGGAAGCCCTGTTCACCCTCGACGTGTCGCACCGACTGCGCGATCTGCTCCGGGCGCGGGGGGCCGAGGTGAAACTCACGTACGACAACGACCGCGCCTTCGGACCGTGCGTCGACGAGCGGGCCAGGATCGGCAACGAGGCCGGCGCCGACGCGGTGCTCTCGGTCCACGCGGACGGATCCGCCGTGGGAAACCGCGGCTTTCATGTGATCCTCCCCGCACGGGTCCGCTCGGGCGCCGCGGACACCTCGAAGATCGTCGAACAGTCGGCCGATCTCGGTGCCCGGATCGCGGGCAACTTCCTGCGGACCACCGGAACTGCGCCTTCCAATTACATCGGCGGCAATACCGGACTGGACACCCGCGGAGATCTCGGCGGACTGAATTTGTCGACCGTGCCCAAAGTGTTCATCGAATGCGGCAATATGCGTGATCCGAAGGACGCCGCCCTGCTCACCAGCGGGAGTTGGCGCCAGAAGGCTGCCCAGGGCATGGCCGATGGCATCACCAGCTACCTGAAGGGGTAGTTCTGGGTTGAAATTGGGGGGATACCCGTTCAGGTTCCCGGCCGGGGCGCAACCCGGCCGGGCAGACGATAGATTCATCCGTACGATGGGGAGCCGCCCCCGAGCTTCATTGCCGTACCCGCCGCAACGGCGGCAGCGACGACCGCCCCGACGAGACGACCGACTAAGGACCTTCACGTGAATATCCGCTCCCTCACTCGAGGCGACGGCGTGGTGATCGGAGCAGCGGTCGTGCTGTTCATCGCCTCTTTCCTCGACCTCTCCGGCTACGACTGCCCGCGGGGCGTCGACTGCTCCCAGTACAGCGCGAACGCCTGGGACTCGCTCTCGCTCCTGATGAGCATCTTCCTGGCCGGTGTCATCGGTGCGGCGCTGCTGATCGTCGGGCGCGCCAACCCGGGCCGCAAGGTCGTGGGGCTCGATCTCGCCCAGTTCGGCGCCTCGTTCGCGGTCTTCGCGCTGTGGTCGGCCTTCTGGACGATCATCGACGCCAATGACGCGGGCGCGGGCATGATCCTCGGCCTGCTGGCGGCCATCGTGCTGGCGGCCGGCGCGGTCGCCGGTCCGCTCGTCCCCGCGCTCAAGGCCCCGCTCGCCGGTGCGCCGCGTCCGGCGCAGGGTGTGCAGTCGCCGTACGGTGCCCAGCCGCAGCCCGGTCAGGGTTACGGCTACCCCGGCGGCCAGCAGTCCCCGTACGGCGCGCAGCCCGGCCAGCCCCAGCCGTACGGCGCGCAGCCCGGTCAGCCCGACCCGGCGCAGGCCGCCCAGGCGCAGCAGGCCCCGCAGGGTGCCGCCGCCGCTCCGGCCGCCGACTTCACCCCGTTCTGGTTCGCCGTTCCGGTGGCCCGTCCGCTGTACGGCGAGGACGGTTCGCCGAACCCGATCGCCGAACTGGCGCCGGGCACCTGGTACCTCGCGGTGGAGCAGCGCGGTCCGGGTCTCATCGCCCAGACGCAGGACGGCCGTCGTGGCGTCCTCCAGGACACCACGGGCATCCAGCGCGGCTGACCCCGCGCACGGCCCCGACGGCCCCCCGCCCTTCCGGGCGGGGGGCCGTTGTCGTACAGTCCCGGAGCGCGGCATTGATCTGACGTAGCGTCACATACCTTGGAGGGACCGGAATGCGGCTCGGACTCGCGCTCGGATACTGGGGCCGCGGCCCGAATCCCGGCCATCTCGCCCTGGCCCGGGAGGCCGAGGAACTCGGCTACGACTCGGTGTGGACGGCGGAGGCCTGGGGCTCGGACGCCTTCACCCCGCTGACCTGGATCGCCGCCCACACCTCACGCGTCCGGCTGGGCACGGCCATCGCGCAGATGGCGGCCCGTACGCCCACCGCGACCGCCATGCACGCGCTGACCCTGGACCATCTCTCGGGCGGCCGGATGATGCTCGGTCTCGGGCTCTCCGGGCCGCAGGTGGTGGAGGGGTGGTACGGCCGGCCGTTCCCGAAGAGCCCGCTGACGGCCACCCGCGAGTATGTCGACGTCGTCCGCCAGGTCCTGGCGCGCGAGGGCCCCGTCGAACTGGCCGGCCGCTTCCACTCCCACCCGTACACCGGTGCGGACGGCACCGGGCTCGGCAGGCCGCTGAAGCCGATCACCCATCCACTGCGGGCCTCCCTGCCCCTGCTGCTGGGCGCCGAGGGGCCGAAGAACATCGCGCAGACGGCCCGGATCGCGGACGGCTGGCTGCCGCTGTACTGGTCACCGACGCGCACGGATGTGTACGAGGCCTCGCTGACCGGGCTCCGCGAGGGGTTCATGATCGCGCCGATGGCACGGGCGCAGCTCTGCGACGACGTCGCGGAGGGGCTGCTGCCGGTGAAGGCGATGCTCGGCTTCTACATCGGCGGGATGGGGCACGCGGCACGCAATTTCCACGCGGACCTGATGGCCCGGATGGGATTCGAGGAGGAGGCCCGGCACATCCAGCGGCTGTTCCAGCAGGGGCGCCGGCAGGAGGCGGTGCAGGCGGTGCCCGACGCGTTCGCCGATGAGATCTCCCTGGTCGGCCCGCGCCGACGCATCAAGGAGCGGCTGGAGTTGTGGCGCGCGGGCCCGGTCACCGACCTTCTGGTCACGGCACCGGACCCGGCCACCCTGCGCGTACTGGCGGAGCTCAACAGCTGAACGGGCCGGGCGGGACGGGCCGTTGCGGACGGGCCCCCGCTCCCGGCTCATCCGAACGAGGAGCGCTCCAGCCAGAAGTCCAGCAGCTCCGCGTCGCCGAGCACCTCGACCCGGTCGCTGCCGGGATCCAGCCTGCGGTTGAAGACGAGCATCACATCGGTGAGCGATCCGCGCAGGGCGACGGTGGCCCTCTCGTGGGCCCGCCGCCAGGTGAAGCGGTCCTCGCCGAACTCGATCAGCCACTCGGCGCCGGGCGCGTCCGTGGCGTGCAGGTGCAACGAGCGTCCGCCGCCGCACAGTCCGGCCGCCTCCGGGTCGCCGCCGGCCTGGGAGAAGGCGACGATCCGGAGCCATTCGTCGATGGTGTCGGCGGCGACCTCGGGCGCCACCTCGAACACCGTCCCGGCGGCCAGTGCCGCGTCGGCACGGTGCACGACGGTCTCGTGCGTCATCCGCCGCACCCAGAAGTCCGTCCGCCGCTCCCAGCCCCACGCCCAGACCTCCGTGCCCGGCCCGGCCTCCCGCAGCGCCGCCACGGCGCCCGCCGTGCCCTCGGCGAGCCAGGCGTCCAGCGCGGCGGAGTCGTCGTCGTCGGGCCCTTCGGCGCCCGGCACCTTGCCCGCGGGGATGTCCTCGGTGGCCCGGGACCGTACGATCTCGCCCACCCAGCGGTGCGCGCCGCCCACATGCAGGGCGAGTTCCCGAAGGCTCCAGTCGGGGCAGGTGGGGACCCGGGCCGCCAGGTCCGCGCCCTTGAGCAACGCGCGCAGTTCGTCGGTCTGGGCCAGGATCTCGTCGCAGTAGCGGTCGTACGTGAGTGAAGTCATGCCCGCACCCTAAAGCGCGACCGGCACCCGATCATGCGATTAACGGTCGCGGCGGGATCCGCCGCTCCTTGACCGTCGCCCCGGTCGGTCTCAGCCGCAGCAGTCCGGCTCCAGGCCCACGGGCAGCCGTTCGCCGCTGAAGACCGCGGTGGTCGCCTCGTCGCCCCCGAGCGCGGCCACCGCGAGGAGCAGCGATCCGACGGTCCAGGTGGTGAGCTCCTCCGGCCAGAAGGCCCGGCTGCCCTCGAAGACGTACCCGGTCCAGTACATCCCTCCCTCGGCGCGCAGGTGCTGGATGGACTGGAGGATCTCCAGCGCCCGGTCGGACTCCCCCATGACCCAGAGCGCCAGCGCCAGTTCGCAGCTCTCGCCGCCCGTCACCCAGGGGTTGGGCAGCACACAGCGGACCCCGAGACCGGGGACGACGAAGCGGTCCCAGCCTTCCTGGATGCGGCGGGTGGCGGCGGCCCCGGTGAGCGCGCCGCCGAGGATGGGGTAGTACCAGTCCATCGAGTAGCGGCTCTTGTCCAGGAAGCGCTCCGGGTGGCTGCGTATCGCGTGCGCGAGCGCTCCGGTCGCCAGCTCCCAGTCGGGCTGGGCCTCCTCACGGCGTTCCGCGAGGGCCAGCGCGCAGCGCAGGGCCTGGTGGACGGAGGAGGAGCCGGTCAGCAGCGCGTCGGTGACCGCGGTGCCGTCCGCCTCGCGCTTCCAGCCGATCTGACCGCCCGGCTGCTGGAGCCCCAGCACGAACTCGATCGCGGCGAAGACGGTCGGCCACATCCGGTCGACGAACGCGTCGTCGCCCGTGGCGAGGTAGTGGTGCCAGACGCCGACGGCAACGTAGGCGCAGAAGTTGCTCTCGCGGCTCCGGTCGGTCGGCTGCCGGGGATCGCCGTCGTGGTAGGCGGCGTACCAGGAGCCGTCGGCGTTCTGGTTGCGGGCGAGCCAGTCGTAGGCGCGCTCCGCCGCCGCGTGCTCGCCCGACGCGTCCAGCGCCATGGCGGCCTCGGTGTGGTCCCACGGGTCGAGGTGATGGCCGCGGAACCAGGGCAGCGCCCCGTTCTCGCACTGCGCCGCCACCAGCGCGGCCACCGTCTCGGCGGCCTGCTCGGCGGTCAGGACCCCGGGCAGGACGAGGTGTTCGGTCTGTTCGGGAGTGCTCACGCCTCGGCCCTGGTGAGGTGCGGCTTGGTGGCGTACGCGACGAAGCTCTTGCCGACGACCGGGTTGAGCAGTTGCTCGGCGACCCGGGTGGCCATGGGCTTCTTCATGATGTCCCAGACCAGCAGCTTGTGGTACGCGCGCACCGGCAGCGCCTTCTCGTTGTCGACCCCGAACGCGCACTTCAGCCACCAGTAGGGGCTGTGCAGGGCGTGGGCGTGATGGGTGCCGTACGGCTTGAGTCCGGCCTCGCGGATCCTGCCGAGCAGTTCGTCGGCCTTGTAGATACGGATGTGGCCGCCCTCGACCTCGTGGTACGCGTCGGACAGCGTCCAGCAGACCTTCTCGGGGCCGTAGCGCGGCACGGTGATCGCGATCCGGCCGCCCGGCCTGAGGACCCGGACCATCTCGGCGAGCACGCCCTTGTCGTCGGGGATGTGCTCCATGACCTCGGAGATGATCACGACGTCGAAGGAGTCGTCGGGGAAGGGCAGATTGAGGGCGTCGCCCTGCATCGCGGTGGCCGTGGCACCCTGTGGCACCTCCCCGGCCTCCTTCATCGCGGCGAACCACTTCGCGACCTCACGGATCTCCTCGCCGTTCTGGTCGAGGGCCACCACCTGGGCGCCGCGCCGGTAGCACTCGAAGGCGTGCCGGCCGGCGCCGCAGCCCAGATCGAGCACCCGGTCGCCTGCGGCGAGCGGGAAGCGGGTGAAGTCGACGGTCAGCACGGGGCCTGCCTTCGAGTCGGAGGTACGGGGTCCGGGGGGAGATCAGGGGGTGCGGGGCGCCGGGGCGGTCACCTGCGGGCTCCGCTGGCCGCGATCGCCTGACGGTACAGCTCGGCGGTGCCGACGGCCGCCCTGGCCCAGGTGAAGTTGGCCAGCACCCGGTCGCGGCCCGCCGCGCCGAGGCGGGCCCGCAGCTCCCCGTCGCCCAGCAGCCTGGCGAGGGCCGTGGCCAGCGCGTCGGAGTCGCCGGGCGGCACGGCGAGACAGGTCTCCCCGTCGCGGCCGGTGACTTCGGGGATGGCGCCGCCCGTGGTGGCCACCAGAGGGGTGCCGGTGGCCATGGCCTCGGCGGCGGGCAGCGAGAAGCCCTCGTACAGGGAGGGCACGCAGGAGATCTGGGCGCCGCGCACGAGGTCGACCAGTTCGGCGTCGCTGATGCCCTTGACGAAGTCGACGGCGTCATGGAGGCCGTGGCGTGCGATGGCCTGCGCGACCGGTCCGTCCTCGGCCCGCTTGCCGACGACCACCAGGTGCGCGTGGGGGTTGCCGGTACGGAGCTCGGCGAGGGCCTCGACCAGGTGGACCAGGCCCTTGAGCGGGACATCGGCGCTGGAGGTGGTGACGATCCGGCCGGGTATCTCGGCGACCGAGGGGTCGGGCGACCAGAGGTCGGTGTCGGCGCCGATGTGCACCACCCGGATGCGGTCCTCGCGTACGCCGAGGTGGTCGGTGATCTCCTGCTTCGAGGAGCCGGAGACGGTGAGGACGGAGGGCAGCCGGCGGGCCACGCGCTTCTGCATCCGGGTGAATCCGTACCAGCGGCGCACCGAGGCGCGGCGGCGGCGGTTCTCGGCGGCGTCCAGGTCGAGCTGCCGGTCGACGGTGATGGGGTGGTGGATCGTGGTCACCAGGGGGGCGCCGAGGTCGGCGAGCAGACCGTAGCCGAGGGTCTGGTTGTCGTGGATGACGTCGAACTCGCCCCGGCGGGCGGCGAGATGGCGCCGGGCCCGCAGGCTGAAGGTGAGGGGTTCGGGGAAGCCGCCGGTCCACATGGTGGCGACCTCGGCGAGGTCGATCCAGTCGCGGTACTCGCCGCGGCCCGGGGTGCGGAACGGGTCCGGCTGCCGGTAGAGGTCCAGGCTCGGCAGTTCGGTGAGCGGGACGCCTTCGTCGAGCACCGGGTAGGGCTGGGCACCGATCACTTCGACGCTGTGGCCCAGCCGGGTCAGTTCGCGGGCGAGGTGGCGCACATAGACGCCCTGGCCGCCGCAGAACGGGTTTCCCTTGTAGGTGAGGAGTGCGATGCGCAGCGGCCCGTCGCCGGTACGGCCGGACGTGCCGTTGCCCGTGCGGGGGCCCGTTTCTATGGCCTCAGCGGTCACACTCGGCCCCCTTCTCACTGCGTGTTCGCCGGAGCGTAACCGCTCGCGCTAATCTAGAACAAGTTTCAGACCGGCTCGTTCAACAGGGCTCGAATCTACCGGCAGGTAGCGTCGGCGTGACAGCCGGATCAGGTGATTCGCGCCACGGCGGGCACCCTGGCATGCTGTGCGCGCCCGGCAGCTCGCTCGACCGCTCCCTGATGCGGACGAAAGCCATGGATGGGGACTCATGACCGCGGAAGCCAGACCCGCAGCGCCTCCGCTGACCGAACGCCAGGAGGCCCGCCGCCGCCGCATCCTGCACGCCAGCGCCCAGCTCGCCGGCCGGGGCGGGTTCGAGGCGGTGCAGATGCGCGAGGTGGCCGAGGCCGCCGGGGTCGCCCTGGGCACCCTGTACCGCTACTTCCCCTCCAAGGTCCATCTGCTGGTGGCCACCATGCAGGACCAGCTCCAGCACATGCACTCCACGCTCCGCAAGCGCCCGCCCGCCGGGGACGACGCCGCGCAGCGGGTCGCCGAGACCCTGATGCGGGCCTTCCGCGCCCTCCAGCGCGAACCTCATCTGGCTGATGCGATGGTACGCGCGCTGACGTTCGCGGACCGCAGTGTGAGCCCCGAGGTGGACACCGTCTCGCGGCTCACGACGGCGATCATCCTGGACGCGATGGGGCTGGAGCACCCGACGCCGGAACAGCTCTCCGCGGTACGGGTCATCGAGCACACCTGGCACTCCGCGCTGATCACCTGGCTGTCGGGGCGGGCCTCGATCGCCCAGGTGAAGATAGACATCGAGACGGTGTGCAGGCTCATCGCCGTGACGGCGGAGCCCGGCCCCCGGTAGCGCGCGCCGGAGCCCCCGCGCGGCGGTCCTCCCGGGCACCCATGTACCGCGGCCACATGCCGCCCCCGTCAGGTGAGGTGCCCTGCACCATGTCGACGGCGCGACGCTCTTCATACGGTTCGGCGCACATCACCGAACCACGCCGAGGAGCCGGTCACCATGCGTCGCAGAGCCGTAGGCACCGTCCGTCCCAGATCGCTGACCCTCACGGCCCTGGCCACCGCCGGGCTCCTGCTGACCGGCTGCACCGCCGCCGGCCAGGCGGGAGGCTCCGGGGGCGGCTCGGCCGGGGAGCGGGACGGGACCGTCAGGGTGGGCCTGGTCTACTCCCGTACCGGGCTGCTCGCCGCGTACGGGAAGCAGTACCGCGACGGGTTCATGGCGGGCCTCGACCACGCCACCGGCGGTACCGGCAAGGTCGACGGCCACCGCATCGAGGTCACCGAGCAGGACGACGCGGGCGACCCGGGCAAGGCGGTCTCCGCCGCGAAGAACCTCATCGGCAAGGGCTACAAGGTGCTGGCCGGCACCACCGACTCCGGCGTCGCCCTCCAGATGGCCCCGCTCGCGGCCCAGAACAAGGTGCTGTACATCGACGGCCCGGCCGCCACCGACGCCGTGACCGGGGTCAACGCGTACACCTTCCGCTCCGGCCGGCAGTCCTACCAGGACATCCTCACGGCGGGCACGATGCTGGGCGAGGCAAAGGGCAGGAAGGTCACGGTGCTGGCCCAGGACTCCACCTTCGGCCAGGCCAACGTCGCCGCCGTGAAGGCCGTCCTCGGGGAGCGCGGCGCCGAGGTCGGGTCGGTGCTGGCGCCGCCCAGCGCGACGGACCTGACGCCGTTCGCCCGCCAGGTGAAGGCCGCCGGACCCGATCTGGTCTTCGTGGCCTGGGCCGGTTCCACCGCCCCCGCCCTGTGGACCGCGCTGGACCAGCAGGGGGTGCTGGACGCGGGCAAGGTGGTGACCGGGCTGGCCGGTACGGCCTCGTACCCGGTGTTCGGGGCGGCCGGTTCCAAGGTCTCGTTCCTGGCGCACTACTTCCCCGGCGCGGGCGGCGGCAACGCCGTCGAGAAGGCGATGCTGGACGGGGTCGCCGAGGCGGGCGGCACACCCGACCTGTTCACCCCGGACGGTTTCACCGCCGCGCAGATGGTGGTGCGGGCCGTCCGGGACGGCAGCGCCACGGACACCTCGGCGATGGTGAAGGCCCTGGAGGGCTGGACCTTCGACGGGGTGAAGGGCAAGCAGCGCATCCGGGCCGAGGACCACGCCCTGGTGCAGCCGATGTTCGTCGCCAGGCTCACGGGGAAGGGCGCCACCGCCGTACCGGAGCTGGTGTCCACCGCGCCGATGGACGAGGTGGCCCCGCCCGCGAAGCCCTCGGCGGGCTGAGCGATGACCGCTCCCGACACCCTCACCGCTCCCGTGCTCCGGCTCTCCGGGCTCGGCTGGACCATCGGCGGGGCCACCATCGTCGAGAACGTCTCGCTGAGCGTCCGGGAGGGCGAGTTCCTGGCGTTCATCGGCCCCAACGGGGCGGGCAAGACCTCGCTGTTCAACCTGATCAGCGGGATCACCGCCCCGACCGCGGGCACCCTCGCGCTGGACGGCACCGATCTGACGCGGCTGCCCGTGCACACCCGGGCCCGTCGCGGCATCGGGCGCACCTTCCAGACGTCCAGCCTCTGGCCCGCGATGACGGTGGCCGAGCATGTCCGGCTGGCCGCGCAGGCCGCCGGGGGCGGCTCGTACCGGCTGTGGCGGCGCGCCGCCCCGTACGCCGCCGAGGTGCGCGGCGTGCTGGAGCGCACCGGTCTCGGACACCGGGCGTCGACGCCCGCCGCCGAGCTGTCGCACGGCGAGAAGCGGAAGCTGGAGCTCGCCGTACTGCTGGTGGGCGATCCGCGGCTGATGCTGCTCGACGAGCCGATGGCCGGGGTCAGCGCGGAGGAGGTCCCCGCGCTGACCGAGCTGATCCGCACCCTGCACCGCGACGAGGGGCGCACGGTCCTGATGGTCGAGCACCACATGGACGTCCTGCTGGGTCTGGCCGACCGGCTCGCGGTGATGCACCACGGGAGTCTGCTGGCGCTGGGCACCCCCGAGGCCGTGACCGCCGACCCCGCCGTACAGCAGGCCTACCTCGGGGAGGGACTGTGACACCGCGCGGCACGGAAACCGGCGGCACGGAGATGCGCGGCACACAGCCCGGCAACACGGCGCCCGGCCCCGATGTCCTGCTCGCCGTGCGGGACCTGCGGGTGCTCATCGGCGGCCGGCACATCCTGCACGGCGTCGACCTGGATGTGGCCCGGCACGGGGTGACCGCGCTGCTGGGCCGCAACGGTGCCGGGAAGACGACGACCGTACGCGGCATCCTCGGGCTCGTCCCGCGCGACGGGAGCGTACGGCTCGACGGCGAGGAGACCGTGACGCTGCCCACGCACACCCTGGTGCGGCGCGGCATCGGCTACGCCCCGGAGGACCGCGGGATCTTCGCCTCGCTGACCGTCGCGGAGAACCTGCGGCTGGCCGAACGGGCCGGCGCGGACGGCCCCGACTATCCGCTCGTCCATGAACTGTTCCCCGAACTCAAGCGCCGGGCCCGGCAGTTGGCCGGGACACTGTCCGGCGGCCAGCAGCAGATGGTGGCCATCGGCCGCACCCTGCTCAACGGCAACGCGCTGATCATCGCGGACGAACCGACCAAGGGGCTCGCGCCCAGGGTCGTCACCGAGGTCGCCCAGGTGCTGGAGCGGGCCGCCGAGGCGGTGCCGGTGCTGCTCGTGGAGCAGAACCTCGCCGTCGTCCGCAGGCTGGCCGGGCGCTGCGTGGTGCTCGCGGACGGCCGCACGGCCCACCAGGGCCCGGCCGGCGCCCTGTTGGACGACGCGGAGGCGGCCCGCCGGCTGCTGGGAGTGGGCAGCCGCCACGCACCCGGCGCCGGCGCCACCGCCGCGTCCCCCGCCCCTTCCCCGACCGCGGAGGCGGATTCCTGATGTCCACCATCGTTCTGCTCACCATGACCGGACTCGGTCTGGGAGCCCTCTACTTCCTCATCGCGTCGGGGCTCTCCCTGATCTTCGGCCTGATGGATGTGCTCAACTTCGCGCACGGGGCGCTGCTGTCCATCGGGGCGTACGGCACCTGGTGGGCCGCGTCCGGGAACCTGCCCGGCGCCGGAAGCGGTGGGGCGGGCTTCGTCCTCGCCGTGCTCTTCGGTACGGCGGTGGGCACCCTCGCCGCCGTCGTGCTGGAACTCGCCGTCGTGCGCCCGCTGTACACCCGGCCGCGCGAACAGGTCCTCGCCACGGTCGGGGTGGGGCTCGCCGTTCCCGCGCTGCTGTCCGGCATCTGGGGCCCGGACGCGCTGACGTTCCCCGGGCCGCGGGCGCTGTCCGGCACCTTCGGGCTGCTGGGCGCGCAGGTCCCCGTCAACCGGCTGGTGCTGATCGCGGCGGCCGTCCTCGTCCTGCTGGCGCTGCGGCTCTTCCTCGGCCGGACCCGGCACGGTCTGGTCGTCCGGGCGGGCGTCGAGGACCGGGCCATGGTGACCGCGCTCGGCATCGACGTCCGCAGGGCGTTCACCCTCGTCTTCGCCATCGGGGGTGCCGCCGCCGCGCTCGGCGGGGCGCTCGGCGGGCTGTACTTCGGCTCCGTCGACCCACGGCAGGGGACCTCGCTGCTGATCTTCGCCTTCGTGGTGGTGGTCACCGGCGGCATGGGATCGGTGACCGGCGCCGCCGTGGCGTCCGTCGTCATCGGCCTGGTCCAGCAGTTCGCCAACTACTACACCGCCGCGGGCCTCGGCGACCTGGCGGTCGTCGTCCTGCTCGCCGCGCTGCTGCTCGTCCGCCCGAGCGGACTGACCGGGAGGCTCGCGTGAGCACCGCCACCGAGACACAGAGACACACCGGCCCCGCCCCCGCGGCCGCCCCGTCCGGGGCGCCCGGAGCCGCGGCCCGGCTGCTGCGCTGGTGGCCCGCCGCCGCCCTGGCGCTCCTGATCGTCGCCCCGTACAGCGCACTGCCCCTGCCGGGCCTGCTGGACGGTCCGGTCGGCAGTCCCGGCAGCCTCCAACTTCTCGCCACCTGCCTGCTGTTCGGCGCGCTCGCCACGGGCTACGACCTGCTGCTGGGCCGGACCGGACTGCTCTCCTTCGGCCATGCGCTGTATTTCGCGGCGGGCAGCTACGCCACCAACATGTTCCTGCTGGAGGCCGGGCTGCCGTTCGCCCTGTCGGCCGTCCTCGGCCTCTGCTTCGGGATCGCGCTGGCCGTGGTGCTGGGATCGGTGAGCCTGCGGGTCACCGGAATCGGCTTCTCCATGGTGACGCTCGCCTTCGCCCAGGCCGGTTCGCTCCTGGTCGCCCGCGACCCCGGCGGCATCACCGGCGGCGAGGAGGGCCGGGCGGCCCCCGCCGACCTGCTGCCCTCCGCGCTGGTGGGCATCGAGCACACGGCGAACCTCTACTGGGTCTCGCTCGCCTACCTCGTCCTCACCCTCGGCGTCGTCCACTGGGCGGTCCGCTCCCCCACCGGGCGGGTCTGGGAAGGCATCAAGGAGAACGAACGCCGGGTGGAGGTCCTGGGCCTGAGGCCGTACGGCTTCAAGCTGACGGCCTTCGTCCTGGCCGGTGCGCTGGCCGCGCTCGGCGGGCTGGTCCATCTGCTGCTCACCGGCGGCTCCACCCCGCAGACCACCACGTCCGACTTCACGCTGTCCCTGCTGGTGATGGTCGTGCTCGGCGGATCGGGCACCCGCTGGGGGCCGATGGCCGGCGGCATCCTCTACACCTGGGCCGATCACCGCCTCGGCGACCTCGCGGGGTCGGGAGCGGTCGCCGACCTGCCCGCCGTGCTGCGCGTTCCGCTCTCCCAGCCGCTGTTCCTGCTCGGCGTGGTGTTCGTGGCCGTGGTACATCTGCTGCCCGGCGGCCTCGCCCGGCTGCCCTCGCGCCTCTCGTCCCGGCCGGCCCCGCCGCGGGGAACCACGAAGGAGAACCGACGCCCATGACCACGTACACACCGCTGCACGAGGAGCTCCGGGTCCCTGTCGCCGGAGGCGACCTGGCCGTACTGCGCTGGCCCGCCCGCGACCCCGGTGCGCCGGTGGTGATGGCCCTGCACGGGATCACCGCCAACGCGCTCTCCTGGGGCCCGGTGGCCCGGCGGCTGGCGGGCCGGGTCACGCTGGTCGCCCCGGATCTGCGCGGCCGGGCGGGGAGCCGCGGGCTGCCGGAGCCGTACGGGATCGCGGCGCACGCCGACGACGCGGCGGCACTGGCCGGCGCGCTCGCTCCCGGGGGCGGCCGGGTGGCGCTGGCGGGGCACTCGATGGGCGCCTTCGTGGCGGCGCTGGCCGCGGTGCGGCATCCGGCGCTGTTCGGCCCGCCGGTCCTGGTGGACGGCGGGTTCGGCTTCCCCGCCCCCACCCATCTGTCGCCCGACGAACTCATGACCGCGGTGATCGGCCCGGCCATGGACCGGCTGTCGATGACGTTCCCCGACCGTGCCGCGTACCGGGCGTTCTGGCAGGCGCACCCCGCGTTCGCCGGGGCGTGGTCCGCCGACGTGGACGCGTACATCCAGCGCGACCTGACGGGCGAGGAGCCGGAACTGCGCTCCACGTGCCGGATCGAGGCGGTACGCGCGGACGGCATCGGCCTGTTCGACGACGAGGTCCTCGCGGCGGTCCACCGGCTGCCGGGCCCCGCGACCCTGCTGTGGGCGGCACGGGGACTGATGGACGAGGAGCAGGGCCTGTACGACGCCTCCCGGCTGGCGGCGGCGGGCCTTCAGGACACCCGCGTACGGGCGGTGGCGGTACCGGACGTGAACCACTACACGCTGCTGACGGGGGACGCGGGGGCCGGGGAGGTGGCCCGGCACCTGCTGGCGGCGGTGCGCCCGGAGGGGTCGGGCGGCTGAGGACGGGGGCGAGAGGGTGCAGGGGGCGGGGCGCGTGAGGGTGTACGGGGCGGGGGCGGCCGACCGCGCGGTGGCCGCCGCCCCGCTGCCGTACGGTCATCCCCCCGTCCCCGCCCGTCCGGCGGTCAGGCGCCCGACAGCCCGTGCAGACGCAGGGCGAGTTGCAGTTCCAGCGCCCGGTCCGGCTCGTTCCAGTCGCGCCCCAGCAGGATCTGGATCCGGTCGAGCCGCTGCACCACCGTGTTGACGTGCACGTGCAGTTCGTCCTTCGCCCGGATCAGACTGCCGCCCGCACCGAAGTACGCGGCGAGCGTGCGCACCAGATGCGTGCCGCGCCGCTCGTCGTACCGCAGCAACGGCCCCAGCGTGGCATCGACGAAACCGTCGACGTCCTGCGCGTCGCCCAGCACCACGCCGAGGAAGCCGAGTTCGTCGACGCACGCTCCCTGGCCCGTACGCCCCAGCGCGCGCATGGCCCGCAGACAGCGCGTCGCCTCCCGGCAGGCGGCGGCCAGTTCGCGCGGGCCCCGGGCGGGGCCCGTGGCCGCGACGGTGACGGGGGCCTGGACCAGCTGGCCGAGCTGGGCCGCCGCGGCGCGGGCCGCCTCTCCGGCGCCGGGCCCGCCGTCGTCCACGGGCCGCCCCTCCGCCGCACCGTCCGTCCCGCACTCGATCAACAGGACGACCTTTCCGGCGTGTTCGGCGCTCACTCCGTGGATGTCGCCGCCGAACAGGTACCGCATGGCGGCGGAGGCCAGCCGCTCGCGGACACCGGCCTCCGCCACGAGCACCAGATGGGGCCGGTCCAGGTCGATACCGAGACGGCGGCCGCGTTCGGCGAGTCCGGCCGGGTCGCGTTCCGCGCCGCTCAGCAGATCGCCGATCAGCCCGCCCCTGATCCGGTTCTCGGTCTCGGCCACCGTGCGTCTGATCAGCAGGAGCAGGCCGGTGACCACGGAGGCCCGTTCGAACAGGCGCCGGTCGGAGTCGTCGAGCGGTTCGCGCCGGTGCAGTACGAGTCCGGCCAGCAGCTCCTGCCCGGCCAGCACCGCGCAGATCACGCGCCCGCCGCGGTGGACGGCACGCGCCCCGGCGCGGGACTCCTCGGCCGTCTCCGCCAGCCAGCCGGCGTCCATGCTGTCGGCGGCGAACCCCGCTCCGTCGGGACGGACGGCGGCCAGTGGCCGGCCGCCCGGGTCGTGGATGGTCAGCGGGCTGTTCAGCAGCCCGGCGACGGCGGCGGCGACATCCTTGACGTCCCGGCCGCGCAGCACCAGGTCCGTGAGCCGGTCGTGGGACTCCTCGGCGCGCCGCATGGCGGCCGAGTGTTCCCGGACGGCCGCGTTCGCCCCGGCCAGTTCCGCGTTGGCCCCGGCGAGTTCGTCGAGGGCGGCACGGGTGTCGGCGAGGGCGCGGGCGGTGTCGATGGCGATCGCGGCGTGCGCGGCCAGTGAGCACAGCAGGGCGACCTCGTCCGGGCCGAAGACCCGGGGGGCACGGTCGGCGGCGAAGAGGACGCCGATGACCTTTCCCGTACCGCCCCGGCTGGAGCCGAGCAGCAGGGGCACGCCGAGGATGGCGACGAGCCCCTCCGCGAGCACTCCGGCGTTGATGTCGCGGGTGTGGCGGAAGCGGTCGTCGGTGCCGTAGTCGGGGGTCGCGTACGGGCTCGCCGTCTGGGCGACCAGACCACCGAGCCCTTCGCCGAGTTCGAGGCGCAGCCGCTGGAAGACCGTGGACACGGACCCGTCGGTGACCCGCATATAGGTGTCCCCGGCCTCCTCGTCGGGGAGCGTGAGGTAGGCGGTGTCGGTGCCGAGCAGCATCCTGGCCCGGCGCACGATCGCGTTGAGCACATCGTCCAGGTCCCGGGAGGCGGCCAGGTCCCCGGCGGTGTCGAAGAGGGCCGTGAGCTGGAGTTCCCGGCGCCGGTGCTGCCGCAGGGCGCCCCTGATCCGCAGGGCGGTGGCGACCGCCTTCTCCACCTCGGCCAGTTCGTCCGCCCGCACCCCGGCCGCCCTCGCCTCCGAGGAGACGGCACCCAGCGCCTCGGCGGGCGCGTCGTCGGCCAGCAGGTCCAGCAGACGGCGCAGGAAGGGCGCGGCGGGGGAAGGGGAGGGTCCGGACATGGGCGCCAGCGTTCTCGGGAGGGCGGGACGGAAGGGATGGGGGGTAGCACGGGCCTGCTGGCTTGCGGGCTTGCGGGCTTGCGGGCTTGCGGGCCCGCGGAGGGCCGCCGGTGGCCCGGCCGGGGTCAGTTGGCCGTCCAGCCGCCGTCCATGGAGAGCGAGGTGCCGGTGATGTGCCCCGTACGCGGCCCGCACAGCCACAGGACGGCCTCGGCGACCTCGGCCGGTTCGATCAGGCGCTTGATCGCGCTGCGCTCCAGCATCACCCGGCCCACCACCTCCTCCTCGGAGATGCCGTGGGTGCGGGCCTGCGCGGCGATCTGGTCCTCCACCAGGGGCGTGCGTACGTAGCCGGGGCTGACGCAGTTGCTCGTCACCCCGTGCTCCGCCGCTTCGAGCGCGACCACCTTGCTGAGTCCTTCCAGTGCGTGCTTGGCCGACACATAGGCCGACTTGTAGGGGCTGGCACGCAGTCCGTGGACGGAGGAGATGTTCACGACGCGTCCCCAGCCGCGTTCGTACATGCCGGGCAGCGTGCGGCGCAAGATGCGGAACGGCGCTTCCACCATCACCCGGTGGATCAGCGCGAAGCGGTCCGGCGGGAACTCGTGCACCGGGGCCACATGCTGGAGGCCCGCGTTGTTGACCACGATGTCCACGTCGGCGGGCAGGGTGTCCACCGTCCCGGGCGCCGCGAGGTCGATCACCCAGGCCGTGCCGCCGATCCGTTCCGCCAGCGCCTTCGCGGGCTCGGCGGCCTTGTCCACGACATGTACATGGGCGCCCGCGGCGGCCAGGGCCTCGGCACAGGCCCGTCCGATGCCGCTCGCCGCTCCGGTCACCAGGGCGGCCCGCCCGGCCAGGGACCGGTCGGCTGCGGGGAGGGGTGCGTGGGCCCGGTCGGGGCGCGGGGAAGTCTGCATGGCCGTCACGGTAGGGACGGCGCGGCCCTCATCACACGGCGCCGGTGCACACACCCTCGTACGCGGACATGGTGGCGGCGTACATGGTGCGGGGCGGGCCCGGGAAGCGACGGCGCGGGCCGCGGGCCGTCCTGCCCCGGTCACCGGTCACCGGGTCAGAGGGTGTCCTGGAAGTCGCCCTTGATCTCCTCGGGCAGCTCGCACCCGTCCTTCACCGCGGTGAGCGACACGGGCTGTTCGGCGCCGAAGCCGTCCATCGCGTAGTGGCGGGCGTACACCTTCCAGCCCCGCTTGGTGAGGGTCCGGAAGGTGACGTCCTGTTCGGCGCGGCTCGTGGTGAGCTTCCAGCCCCGCTTCCGCAGGGTCTTGACGGTCGCCGCGAAGGCGTCGGCGGCGTCCGCCTCGGGGGCGTCGGCCATCCAGGGCGCCACGCAGGACTGCCACTCGCCCTCGGGCATTCCGGCGGTGGAGTCGTCGCCCGGCGGCAGCCCGGAGGCGTCCGCCGCCGCGCCGACCTCGTTTGCCACCGCCTCCTTGGTGAACGGTGTGGTGGGCGTCGGAGGCGGCTTCGGCGCGCTCCGGGTGTCCTGGTCCACCAGGCCGCAGCCCGCAGTGCCGATCAGTGCCGCGCTCACTATGGCGGCCAGCGCCGCCGCTCTTGTCGTACGCACAGGTGCTTCCCCGCCCGGTCGTTCGCCTCCGGGCGGGCGCCCGTGCGATCTTTTCCGGAGTTTCGCACGGCTCTGACCTGGCGGGGAAGCCCCTACCGGCCGGACATCGCGGCCCCGGCCCGCGGAACGGCCCTCAGTCCTCCGGCGGGAACACCACCTCGCCCGAGCCGAGCAGCGTCAGCGTGATGGCCTCGACGGGGCAGCCCTCCGCCGCCGCCAGGATCCTCTCGTTGGCGTCGCTCGACGCGTCGGCGGGGTGGGACTGCCGGGCGGAGTCCAGCCGGAAACCGTCCGGGGCGTGGTTCACGCACATGCCGGAGCCGATGCAGACGCTCCGGTCGACCTCCACATGCCAGCGGTCTCCCATCACGCCCCCTGGTATCCGGCCGGCAGGTGGATCATCTTGTGCTCGAAGTACTCGCCGTACCCCTCGGGGCCGAACTCCCGCCCCATGCCGGAGTTCTTGTAGCCGCCGAACGGGCCGAGCATGTCGAGGCTGAAGGTGTTCACGCTGTACGTGCCCGTCCTGACCCGGCGGGCGATGTCGATGCCGCGTTCGGTGTCGGCGGTCCAGACGCTGCCGCTGAGCCCGTACTCGGAGTCGCCGGCGATCCGGACCGCCTCTTCCTCGTCCCCGTACGGGAGCAGGCAGATGACCGGTCCGAAGATCTCCTCGCGGGCGATGCGCATGGAGTTGTCGACGTCGCCGAACAGGGTCGGCTCGACGTACCAGCCGCGTTCCTGGGAGGCCGGGCGGCTGCCGCCGGTCAGGATCTTGGCGCCTTCCTCCTGGCCGACACGGATGTAGTCGAGGGAGCGCTGCTGCTGGCGCCGCGCGACCAGCGGGCCGAGTTCGGTCGCCGGGTCGAGCGGGTCGCCGATCCGGAGCGCTCCTGCGGCGGCGGCGAACGCCTCGGCGATCTCCTCGTACCGGGAGCGCGGGGCGAGGATACGGGTCTGGGCCACGCACGCCTGGCCGTTGATCATCCAGGCGAAGGGGACGATGCCCGCGACGGCGGCGTCCAGATCCGCGTCCGGGAGGATCACGGCGGCGGACTTGCCGCCCAGCTCCAGGGTGACGCGGGTCAGATTGCGGGAGGCGACCTCCATGACGCGGCGTCCGGCGGCGACCGACCCGGTGAAGGAGACCTTGTCGATGCCCGGGTGTCCGACCAGGTACTCGCTGACCTCGCGGTCGGCGGGCAGGATCGACAGGACGCCCTCCGGCAGCCCGGCCTCGGCGGCGATCTCGGCCAGCAGATAGGCGTCCAGCGGGGTTTCGGGCGAGACCTTGAGCACGGCGGAGCAGCCCGCGAGCAGGGCGGGGGCGAGTTTGGCGGCGGCGGTGAACTGCGGGACGTTCCACGGCACGACCGCCGCGACGACGCCGACCGGTTCCCGGCGGACGAGCAGCGGGCCGAGGACCCCGTCGCGCCGCTCCTCGTACGGGAAGGAACGCGCGACCGTGATGGCCGAGTCCCACACCATCATCGCGGCGAGCGCCTGGACCATGACGCTGGAGCTGTACGGGGTGCCGTTCTGCGCGCTGATGAGGCGGGCGAACTCCTCGTGGCGTACGGCGAAGGCGTCCTTGATCCGGGTGATCACCTCGATCCGCTCGTCCACGGTCATCCGGGGCCAGGGTCCCTCGTCGAAGGCCCGGCGGGCGGCGCTGACGGCGCGGTCCACGTCGGCCTCGCAGGCGTGCGGGACGCGGCCGATGACCTGTTCGGTGTGCGGGGAGATCACCTCGATGACGCCGCTGCCGAGCGGTTCGGTCAACTCCCCGCCGATGAACAGTTTTCCGTGCTCCACGAACTCCGTCATGGCTGCTGCCTCCCGCGACCGGCACTACCCGACTGCGCACCCGGCGGACACATCCGCGTACGCATCTGACTAGGTGTCAGAACTGATACCAGCTACCGTTCCAGGAGTCCACGGCTGGAACAAGTTCTCGTTACAGTGGGGCCGGCGCACACCGAGGGATCACGGAGCCGCCGGAGCCGTCCGGCGGACGTCCGCTCAGCCCCCCTCGGATCCGCCTGGTTCAGCACAGTTCCATCCAGTTCCACCTAGTTCCGCTCAGTTCCACTCAGTTCCGCACAGAGATGGGGAGCCCATGACGCAGGTGACCGACCACGGCGGAGGCGTTCACAGCATCAAGGTCCCGATCCCGGACAATCCCCTGGGCCACACCCTCGTCCATCTCGTCGACACCGACCGGGGGCCGGTCCTCGTCGACACCGGCTGGGACGACCCGGAGGCCTGGGACACCCTCGTCGGGGGGCTCGCCGCGCTTGGTGTCGCCGTCACCGACATCCACGGTGTCGTCATCACCCACCACCACCCGGACCACCACGGCCTGTCCGGCCAGGTCCGCGAAGCGTCCGGGGCCTGGATCGCGATGCACGCGGCGGACACCGCGATCGTGCGCCGCACCCGCTCCTCGGAACCGGGGACCTGGCTGGCGTATCTCACGGAGAAGCTCGCCGCGGTCGGCGCCCCCGAGGAGCACCTCGCCCCGTTGCGCGCCGCCCGCACCCGCGGCCGGGCGCGCACCGTGCCCGGACTGCGCGCCGCCCTGCCGGACCGGGAGATCGTGCCGGGTGAGCTGCTGGACCTCGCGGGCCGCCGGCTGCGGGCGATCTGGACCCCCGGGCACACCCCCGGCCATGTCTGCCTCCATCTGGAGGAGGACCACCCGGCGGGGCTGCCCGGCCGGGGGCGGCTGTTCTCCGGCGATCACCTGCTGCCCGGGATCAGCCCGCACATCGGGCTGTACGAGGACCCCGACGACACCACGGTCACCGACCCGCTCGGCGACTACCTCGACTCACTGGAACGGATCGGCCGGCTCGGGGTCGCCGAGGTGCTGCCCGCGCACCAGTACGCGTTCACGGATGCCGCGGGTCGTGTGAGGGAACTGCTGGACCACCACGAGGAGCGGCTGACGGGACTGCTGGCGCTGCTCGCCGTGCCCCTCACCCCGTGGCAGCTGGCCGAACGGATGGAGTGGAACCGGCCCTGGGCGCAGATCCCGCCCGCCTCCAGGTCCATCGCCGTCTCCGAGGCCGAGTCCCATCTGCGCCGCCTGGTGAAGCTGGGGCGCGCGGAGGCGGTGACGGGCAGCGAGCCGGTGACGTACATCGCGGTGTGAGGCACTTCGCGGCGTGGGGTGCCAGGCGGGACTTTCGACACACGCCCTGGTAGTCCGCAGGCGCTTCGCGGCGTGGGGTGCCTCACAGGCGCTTCGCGGTGTGAGGGAGCCCTCCGGACGTGCCTGGGAGCGGGCCCCGCGCGCCCCGGTAGAGTGAGCAGGTCGTCATCATGCCCGTACAGGGGGAAGCCGGTGCGAATCCGGCGCTGACCGCGCAACCGTGAGCCGCTTCACCGGCGGTGAGCCGGACCACCCTGGCGGAGCGTGACCGGCTCGTGCCACCGGGACCCCGGTGGCCGGCACCGTCGAGGAATACGGGGCCGGAGCCCGGTGCCTCGGTGTGCCCGTGCCCGGCCCTCTCAGGAGAGGCCCAGCCAGCCATGAACGTACGACGCAGCGTCTGCGCGCTCGCGACCACCGCCGTACTCCTGGCAGCCGCCGCCCCCGCCGCGGTCGCCGCACCGAGCCCTTCACCATCCGCACCGGCCGAGCTGCCGCCGGGCCTGTACGGCACCGGGGACCCGACGTACGACGGGGTCTGGCGGCAGTCGCTGGCCCTGCTCGCGCAGAAGATCGAGTACGTCACACCCGCCACCCGGTCGGTGGAGTGGCTGGTGGGCCAGCAGTGCGACAGCGGCGCCTTCCCCGCGTACCGGGACACCGCCGAGCCGTGCGACGCGTCGACCGTGATGGACACCAACGCGACCGCCGCCGCCATGCAGGCGCTCGTCGAGCTGAACGTGCACCGCGAGGCCGTCGACAACGGGGCCAGCTGGCTGCGGTCGGTCCAGAACGAGGACGGCGGCTGGGGGTACAACGCGGGCAGCCCGAGCGACGCCAACTCCACCGCCATCGTGATCGGCGCCCTCTCCCGGGCGGGCACACCGCTGGCCGACGTCACCACGGCCGGGGGCCGTACCCCCTACACCGCGCTCCGGAGCTTCGCCATCCCGTGCGGCGGCAAGGACGGCGGCGCATTCGCCTACCAGCCCGGCAAGGACGGCGGACTCACCGCCAACGCGGACGCCACGGCCGCCGCGGTGCTCGGCGCGATGGGCAAGGGCATGGCAGCCGGGAACTCCAACGCGGTGAAGGACCCCGTCTGCCAGAAGGGCACCGACCTCACCCCCGAGCAGGCGGCGCAGAACGGCGCCCACTACCTCGCGGGCGTCCTCGCCTCGTCGCCCCATCTGGACCTGCCGCCGATGCCGGGCGCCGAGGACACCTCCCCGCAGCCCGACTTCGGCAACACGGCGGACGCGGTCGTCGCGCTGGCCGCCTCCGGCCACAAGGACAAGGCGGCCGCGTCGGTGCGGTGGCTGGAGAAGAACGCGAAGAGCTGGGCGAAGCAGGGCGGGCCCGCCGCCACCGCCCAGCTGATCTTCGCCGCGCACGCGACCGGCGCCGCCGCCCGTGACTTCGGCGGTGTCGACCTCGTCAAGCAGCTCAACGCGACCGGCCCGGCGCCCGCGGCCACCGCCGCCCCCTCACCGACCGCGAACGGCCAGCAGCCGAAGGGCAACACCAGCAGCGACGACGGCGCCCTCAGCGTCGGATGGCTGATCGGCATCGGCCTCGTCTTCGGTGTGGGCATCGGCTTCCTGATCAGCATGCGCCGGAAGACCCCGAAGCTGTGAGGCGTACCGGAGGCCCGGCACCGCACCGGATACGGAGCACCGCGCCGAGTGTCGCGCTGAGCACCGTACTGAGTGTCGCGCTGCTGCTCGCGGTCGCCGCCGCCTCGACGCTGCTCGGTGCCGGGACCGCGCACGCGGCGGGCTACCGCTACTGGTCGTTCTGGGAGGGCAACGGCAAGAACTGGGAGTACGCCACCCAGGGCCCCTCATTGGTCCGCCCGGACGACGGCACGGTGCAGGGCTTCCGGTTCGCCGTGAGCCAGGACTCCAAGGACGCGGCCCAGCCCCGCCGGGCCCCCGACTTCGGGGCGATCTGTGCGGGCACTCCCGCCGAGGACGGCCGCAAGCGGGTCGCGCTCGTGATCGACCCCGGTACGGCGGCGGACGCCCCGGACGGCGGGACCCCGCCCGCCCTGCGCACCGCGTGTGCCCAGGTCGGACCGGACGCCTCCAGCGCGGAGGCACTCGCCTCGGTGGCGAAGCCGCTGCGGTACAGCAGTGACGCGATGCTCTGCGCGATCTCCGGCTACCCGGCAGCGGGCTGCGGCGACGAGGTGTCGGGCGACGGCGGCAAGAAGTCGCCCGCGGCCTCGTCATCCGCCGCGTCCGACGCCGACAGCGACGCCGGGGAAGGGGACGGCGGGGGCGGCGGCGGCCCTTCGGCCGGTCTGCTCGTCGGCATCGGTGCCGTACTGCTGCTCGGGATCGCCGCCGTGTTCCAGGCCCGCCGCCGCCGATGACCCGCTCCACCGGCATGGCCCGGCTCCACCGTTCCCTGCGTGCGCCCGAGGCCGACCGCGGCAACGCGCTGCCCGCCGGGGCGTGGTGGCTGTGGGCGCTGGGGCTGGCCACGGCGGCCTCGCGGACCACCAACCCGCTGCTGCTCGGGCTGCTGGTCGGCGTGGCGGGCTATGTGGTGGCGGCCCGCCGTACGGACGCGCCGTGGGCCCGTTCGTACGGGGCGTTCATCAAGATCGGGCTGTTCGTCGTCGGGGTGCGGCTGCTGTTCTCGGTGTTCCTCGGTTCGCCGGTCCCGGGCACGCACACCGTGTTCACGCTGCCCGAGGTGCCGTTGCCCGACTGGGCGCAGGGCGTCAGGATCGGCGGCCGGGTCACCGCCGAGCAACTGGTCTTCGCGCTGTACGACGGGGCCAAACTGGCGGCCCTGCTGATCTGTGTCGGCGCGGCGAACTCACTGGCCAACCCGGCCCGGCTGCTGAAGTCGCTGCCGGGCGCGCTGTACGAGGCCGGGGTCGCCGTGGTCGTCGCGATGACCTTCGCGCCGAACATGGTGGCCGATGTGATGCGGCTGCGCACCGCACGCCGGCTGCGGGGCCGCCCGACCGGGGGCATCAGGGCCGTCGCGCAGATCGGGCTGCCGGTGCTGGAGGGCGCGCTGGAGCGTTCGGTCGCGCTGGCGGCGTCGATGGACGCGCGCGGCTACGGGCGCAGCGCCCAGGTGCCGCCCGCCGTCCGGCACACCACGAATGTCCTCACCCTCGGCGGTCTGCTGGGGGTGTGCGCGGGCACATACGGGCTGCTGGCCTCGCAAGGGGCGGTGTACGGGATGCCGTTGCTGCTCATCGGGCTGGTCGCGGCGATGGCGGGGCTGCGGCTCGGCGGGCGCCGTTCGGTGCGGACCCGCTACCGCCCGGACCGGTGGGGGGCGCGGGCCTGGCTGGTGGCGGGCTCGGGTGCGGCGGTCGCGGCCGCGATGATCCGGGCAAACGGCGTCGACCCGGACGCGCTGCACCCCGGGGTCGTCCCCCTGGTCGCCCCGGTGCTGCCGCTGTGGCCCGCCGCCGCGGTGCTGATCGGGCTGCTGCCCGCTCTGGTCGCGCCGGTACCGCCGTCCCCCAACGGCTCCAAGGAGCAGGCGTGATCAGGTTCGAGCAGGTTTCCGTGCGGTACGAGGGCGTGGGCTCACCCACTCTGTCCGGGGTCGATCTCACCGTGCCCGAGGGCGAGTTGGTGCTGCTCGTCGGCCCGTCCGGGGTCGGCAAGTCGACGCTGCTGGGCACTGTGTCCGGGCTCGTGCCGCACTTCACCGGCGGGGTGCTCACCGGCCGGGTCACGGTCGGCGGCCGGGACACCCGTACGCACAAGCCCCGTGAACTCGCCGATCTGGTCGGCACCGTGGGCCAGGACCCGTTGGCCCATTTCGTCACCGACACCGTCGAGGACGAGCTGGCGTACGGGATGGAGTCGCTGGGCCTGGCCCCCGAGGTGATGCGGCGCCGGGTCGAGGAGACGCTCGACCTGCTGGGCCTGGCGGAGCTGCGCGACCGGCCGATCGCCACACTGTCGGGCGGCCAGCAGCAGCGGGTCGCGATCGGCTCGGTGCTCACTCCGCACCCGAAGGTGCTGGTGCTGGACGAGCCGACGTCCGCGCTGGACCCGGCGGCGGCCGAGGAGGTGCTGGCCGTGCTCCAGCGGCTGGTGCACGACCTGGGGACGACGGTTCTGATGGCAGAGCACCGGCTGGAGCGGGTGGTGCAGTACGCGGACCAGGTCCTGCTGCTGCCGTCCCCCGGCGCCGCGCCGGTGCTGGGCGCGCCCGCCGACATGATGACGGTGTCGCCCGTCCGCCCGCCGGTGGCCGAGCTGGGGCTGCTGGCGGGCTGGGACCCGCTGCCGCTGTCGGTGCGCGATGCCCGGCGGCGGGCCGCGGGGCTGCGGGACCGGCTGGCGTGGGTGGCGCCGCCGGCGGGCGGGCGCGGTGCGCCGGCCGCCTCGGCCGGGGAGGCGGACGGCGGGGCGGACAGGGAGGCGGACGGCAGGGCCGACGGTGGGGCGGACGGCCCCCTCGACGTGTCCCGCACGTCGGCGAAGTCCCCCGCGTCTTCCGCGCCGCCCACATCCCCCACGCCGTCCGCGACGCCGCCGCTCCCCGGTGGCGGACGGCGCGGGCCGCTCGCCCGGCTGCTGGGCCGCAGGGGCCCCGCCGCCGCACAGGACGCCGTCGCCGGCCCGGTGACCCGGGTCGACGGCCTGGGGGTCCGGCGGGGCAGGGTCGAGGCGCTGCGCCGGGTGTCGCTCGCGCTGGCCCCCGGCGGGACGGTGGCGCTGATGGGCCGCAACGGCGCGGGGAAGTCCACCCTGCTCGCCACGCTCGTCGGCATGATCGAACCCACTTCGGGAACCGTCCTCGTCGGCGGTCTGGCACCGTCCCGTACACCTCCGCGCGAGATGGTGCGCCGGGTCGGGCTGGTCCCGCAGGAACCGCGCGACCTGCTGTACGCGGACACGGTGGCCGCCGAGTGCGCCGCCGCCGACTCCGACGCGGGCGCCCCGGCGGGCAGTTGCCGGGCCCTCGTCTCGGAGCTGCTGCCCGACGTACCGGACGACACCCATCCCCGCGACCTCTCCGAGGGCCAGCGGCTCGCGCTGGCCCTGTCGGTCGTCCTCACCGCGCGTCCCCCGCTCCTGCTCCTGGACGAGCCGACCCGCGGTCTGGACTACGCGGCCAAGGCCCGGCTGGTCGGTGTGCTCCGCGGCCTGGCCGCCGGGGGACACGCCATCGTCCTGGCGACCCATGACGTGGAGCTGGCGGCGGAGCTGGCCGACCGGGTGGTGATCCTCGCCGACGGGGAGGTCGTCGCTGACGGCCCGACCGCGCAGGTCGTGGTCTCCTCGCCCGCGTTCGCCCCGCAGACCGCGAAGGTGCTGGCCCCGCAGGAGTGGCTGACCGTGACACAGGTACGCAGGGCGCTGGAGGACACCGCATGACGGGCGCGACGAACGGATCCGCTCCGACCGGCCACCGGGCGCGGCCGGTACGGCTCGGCCCCCGGGCGATCGCCGCGCTCGTCCTGATCAGCGCGATCGGTGTGGGCGCCTTCGGCTGGCCGCTGCTCGCCGACGAGGAGTTCGGCCTCGCGCACTCGCAGGACGCGCCGTGGCTGTTCGGGGCGCTGCTTCCGCTGCTCGTCGGGGTGGTCGTGGCGATGATCGCCGACTCCGGCCTGGACGCCAAGGCGGTCGCGATGCTGGGGGTGCTGGCCGCGGTCGGTGCCGCGCTGCGGCCGCTGGGGGCGGGGACGGCAGGCCTGGAGCCGATGTTCTTCCTGATGGTGCTCAGCGGCCGGGTGCTGGGGCCGGGCTTCGGCTTCGTGCTCGGCGCGGTGACCATGTTCGCGTCCGCGCTGCTCACGGGCGGGGTGGGCCCGTGGATGCCGTTCCAGATGCTGTCGATGGGCTGGTTCACGATGGGCGCGGGGCTGCTGCCGGGCCCGGACCGGCTGCGCGGCCGGGCGGAGCTGCTGATGCTGTCGGCCTACGGCTGCGTGGCGGCGTTCGCGTACGGCACGGTGATGAACCTGTACGGCTGGACGATCGTGACGGGGCTGGGCTCGGGCATCTCGTTCGTGGCGGGCGACCCGCTGTCCGAGAACCTGGTCCGTTTCCTGGCGTACTGCACGGCTACCTCGCTCGGCTGGGACCTGGGCCGGGCCGTGCTCACGGTGGCCCTGACGCTCGCGGTCGGGCCCACCCTGCTGAGGGCGCTGCGCCGGGCCACCCGCCGCGCCGCCTTCGAGGCCCAGGTCACATTCGAGGCCCCGAAGGGGTGAAGGACCCCACAGGACCTTGGTCCTCCACTACCGGGGGCAGTAGATCCTGAACGCTACCCTTCGCCCCCATCACACCCCTCACACCCGTAACGACCTGGCCTGATGCGGTTCATACCGATACGGGACCTTGGTCCCGGACTGCGAGGCGAGGTCGTACCAGGGGCCGTTGCACCGGCCGGACGGCGCCGCTAACCATGGATCTCGTCGCCGAGCACCACAGGGTCCGCCCGCCGGACCGAGGTTCGCAGGGTGCGAAGCGCCGGTCATGGACTCCGGTCCACGGATTCCGGCCCACGGATTCCGACCCACGGCCGCCGTACGGTCACCGGCCGCCATCCGGTCCCGACCGGCCGCGACTCCCCCGTCCCCGACGTTAGGTCTCCCGTGTCGTTCGCCCGCACCATCCTCACCCAGCCCCGCACCGCCCGCCGCAAGGCCGCTGTCGGCGGTGCCGCCGTACTGCTGGGCGCCACCGGCCTGGCCCTGGGCGTCTCCCCCGCGATGGCTGCCGCTCCGGCCGCCGCGCCGACGTCCGCCACGAGCGCGCAGGCCACGGCGAAGCAGATGATCGGCGACAACTCCCAGTACCAGTGCTTCCACAAGATCGTGGAGCACGAGAGCGGCTGGGACGTGAACGCCTCCAACGCCTCCTCCGGCGCCTACGGCCTGGTCCAGGCCCTCCCCGGCTCCAAGATGGCCTCGGCCGGCGCCGACTGGCAGACCAACCCCAAGACCCAGATCAAGTGGGGCGTGGACTACATGGAGGACCGCTACGGCAGCCCGTGCGGCGCCTGGAACTTCTGGCAGTCCAACGGCTGGTACTGAGCCGGCTGCCGCACCACCGCGTGACGCACACGGCGGAATGACGCGTGAAGTCCCCGACCGGATTCCGGCCGGGGACTCCGGCGTTCCCACCGGCACCCGCGAGCAGGCGTCTGTGGCCCCGGCCGGCGCCCGTGCCTACAGCCGCTGGATGATCGTGCCCGTCGCCAGCGCGCCGCCCGCGCACATCGTGATCAGCGCGAACTCCTTGTCCCGGCGCTCCAGTTCGTGCAGGGCCGTGGTGATCAGCCGGGCCCCGGTGGCGCCGACCGGGTGGCCGAGGGCTATCGCTCCCCCGTTGACGTTGACCTTCTCCAGCCCGTCGAGGTCCCGGTCGAACTCCTGCGCCCAGCTCAGCACCACCGAGGCGAACGCCTCGTTGATCTCGACGAGGTCGATGTCCTTGAGCGACATCCCCGCCTTGCCCAGCACCGCGCGGGTCGCGTCGATGGGTCCGTCGAGATGGAAGTGCGGGTCGGAACCCACCAGCGCCTGTGCGACGATCCGGGCCCGCGGCTTGAGCTTGAGGGCCCGCGCCATCCGCTTGGAGGCCCACATGATGGCGCAGGCCCCGTCCGATATCTGTGAGGAGTTGCCCGCCGTGTGGATGGCGGTCGGCATGACCGCCTTGAGCCCGCCGAGCCCCTCCAGCGTGGTGTCCCGCAGCCCTTCGTCACGGTCGACGAGGCGCCACATGCCCTGACCGGCCGCCTGCTCCTCCTCGGTGGTCGGCACCTGGACGGCGTACGTCTCGCGTTTGAAGCGCTCCTCGGCCCAGGCGGCGGCGGCCCGTTCCTGCGAGAGCAGCCCGAACGCGTCGACCTTCTCCCGGGTCAGGCCGCGCTTGCGGGCGATGCGCTCGGCGGCCTCGAACTGATTGGGCAGGTCGATGTTCCACTCGTCCGGCCACGGCTTTCCCGGGCCGTGCTTGGAGCCACTGCCCAGCGGTACGCGCGACATCGCCTCCACACCGCAGCTGATGCCGACATCGATGACCCCGGCCGCGACCATGTTCGCGACCATGTGGGAGGCCTGCTGCGAGGAACCGCACTGACAGTCCACCGTGGTGGCGGCGGTCTCGTACGGGAACCCCACGGCCAGCCAGGCGTTGCGGGCCGGATTCATGGACTGCTCACCGGCATGGGTGACCGTGCCGCCGACGATCTGTTCGACGCAGTCGGCCTGAATGCCGGTGCGGCCGAGTAGTTCTCGGTAGGTCTCGCCCAGCAGATAGGCGGGATGCAGATTGGCGAGCGCCCCCTGGCGCTTGCCGATGGGGGTGCGTACGGCTTCGACGATGACGGGTTCCGCGGCCATGAGCTCGTCCTCTCCTCGCACTTCCGCTGGGGCGTCCCGGCACCCACGGAAGGAACTAGTACGCGTTCTAGTTCTGCAAGCAGTCTTATGACGCTTACCCCCGGTACGCAAGGGGCGCGCACGCACCTTTCGCGTACGCCGCACGCACCTCACGCGCGCCCCACTTGCCGCACAACCCCGCCACGACTCCTCCGCGCCCCCGATTACGCCCCCGACCACACCCCTCCGCGCCATCAGGGGAAACAGATCCGGCCAACCCCCTTGCCACTTGTAGAACTCGTTACTACCTTTCGGGCAACTTCTGATGGGTCGTCAGACAGTTCGCTGCCAGATCTGGAGTGGAGAGGTGCCCATGCGCTGCCCCCATCTGCCCGATGGTTTCGACTTCACCGATCCGGACCTGCTCCAGGCCCGGGTTCCCCACCCGGAGTTCGCCCGGATGCGGCAGACCGCGCCCGTCTGGTGGTGCACCCAGCCCGCCGGAATCTCCGGCTTCGACGACGAGGGCTACTGGGCCGTCACCCGCCACGCGGACGTCAAGTACGTCTCCACCCACCCGGAACTGTTCTCCTCCAGCACCAACACCGCGGTCATCCGCTTCAACGAGACGATCAGCCGTGACCAGATCGAGGTCCAGAAGCTGATCATGCTGAACATGGACCCGCCGGAGCACACCCGGGTCCGCCAGATCGTCCAGCGCGGCTTCACTCCCCGTGCCGTACGGTCACTGGAGCAGGCGCTCCGCAGCCGGGCCCGCTCCATCGTCGAGACGGCCCTCGCCTCCGCCGACGACGACGGCTCCTTCGACTTCGTCACCAACATCGCCGTGGAACTCCCGCTCCAGGCCATCGCCGAACTCATCGGCGTACCCCAGGAGGACCGGTCCAAGATCTTCGACTGGTCCAACAAGATGGCGGCGTACGACGATCCGGAGTACGCGATCACCGAGGAGGTCGGCACCGAGGCGGCCATGGAGATCGTCTCGTACGCGATGAACCTGGCGGCCGCCCGCAAGGAGTGCCCGGCCAACGACATCGTCTCCCAACTGGTCGCGGCGGAGGGCACGGGCAACCTCTCCTCCGACGAGTTCGGCTTCTTCGTGATCCTGCTGGCGGTGGCCGGCAACGAGACCACCCGCAACGCCATCAGCCACGGCATGCACGCCTTCCTGACCCACCCCGACCAGTGGGAGCTCTACAAGAACGAGCGCCCGGACACGACGGCCGAGGAGATCGTCCGCTGGGCCACCCCCGTGGTCTCCTTCCAGCGGACCGCCACCCAGGACCTGGAGCTGGGCGGGCAGCGGATCAAGAAGGGGGACCGGGTCGGGCTGTTCTACTCCTCCGCCAACAACGACCCGGAGGTCTTCGAGAACCCGGAGACGTTCGACATCACCCGCGATCCCAATCCGCACCTCGGCTTCGGCGGCGGCGGTCCGCACTTCTGCCTCGGCAAGTCCCTGGCCGTGATGGAGATCAACCTGATCTTCAACGCCATCGCGGACGTGCTGCCCGATCTGCGCCTGCTGGAGGACCCGCGGCGGCTGCGTTCCGCCTGGCTCAACGGCATCAAGCAGCTCCAGGTCGGCACGGTGTCCACCGGCTGACGCCGTCCGGCGAACGGCCGCAGGCCCACCGGAATGCCGGTGCGCCGGACCCACCGGAACGGCAGGGCCGAGAGACCCTGCTCCAGCCGCTGATCGCCTTCGCCGTCGGCGGCCCGCTGTTGCTGGATCTGCCGGAGCCGCAGCTCCCCGCCGTCGCCACCTGGGCCCTCGGAGCCGTCGTAGGGAGCCGTTCGAGTGGCGGAGGGGCCGGTCGTGGCGGATGCTGGGGGCGCGGCGATCCACGCCGAAGGGGTGCCGGGACGGTGATACGTCCTGGCACCCCTTCGGCCTGCGGTGGTGGTGGCGGTCGACGGTGGCGGGGCGGCCTACTGCTTGCCGCCCGCGCCCGCTTTCGAAACCGGTGGCACCGGCTCGGAAGCCGGTGCGGGAGCCGGTGCGGAAGCCGGTGCGGAAGCTGGCTCGGAAGCTGGCTCGGAAGCCAGTGCGGGAGCCACCTCGCTCTTCGCCTCCCCGGCCTCCGTTCCGACCTCCTCCCCGGCCTCCGTACCGACTGCCGCGGGGACCTTCGCCCCGTCCTCCGGCCGTGACTCCCCCGCCGTCCCCGACCGCAGCTTCCGCGGCCCCGACAGCAGGTACGTCAGCCCGAAGCCCAGCGAGACGACCAGCGCGCCGCCGGCCGCGTCAAGTACCCAGTGATTGCCGGTGGCCACGATCGCGGAGACCGTGAAGAGCGGGTGCAGCAGCCCGAGCGCCTTCATCCACATCTTCGGCGCCAGCATCACGATCACCACACCGCACCACAGCGACCAGCCGAAGTGCAGCGACGGCATCGCCGCGTACTGGTTGGTGACCGTCGTCAGCGTCCCGTAGTCCGGCTTCGCGAAGTCCTGCACCCCGTGGACCGTGTCGATGAACCCGAGGCCCGGCATGAGGCGCGGAGGGGCCAGCGGGTAGAGCCAGAAGCCGACGAGCGCGAGCAGCGTGGCGAACCCGATGGAGCTGCGGACCCAGCGGTAGTCCGCGGGCCGGCGCACGTACAGCACACCCAGGATGGTCAGCGGCACGATGAAGTGGAACGTCGAGTAGTAGTAGTCGAAGAACTCACGCAGCCAGTTGATCTCCACGACCGCGTGGTTGACCCAGTGCTCGATGTCGATGTGCAGCCACTGCTCGATGGAGTGGATCTGCCGGCCGTGCTCCTCGGCGGTGGCCCGGCCGGCGGTCGCCGCCAGCCTGACCTGGGCGTACGCGGAGTAGACGACCCGGATCAGCAGGAGTTCCAGCAGCAGGTTGGGACGGCTGAAGACCCGGCGCCAGAAGGGCAGGAGCGGCACGCGGCTCCAGCGCGCCGCGACCGGCTTCGCGTACTCGGTGGGGATCGGCCGCTGCCAGTACGGCGAGGTGCGCGGCAGGAACGGCGCCACGCAGGCCGCCCCGAGCGCCGCCAGGAGCAGCACGTTGTCCCGTACGGGGAGGAGGGCCCCGATGTTCGGCAGCAGCATCTTCCCGGGCAGCGTGAGCACGAGCACCACGACGGCCGGCCAGACCAGCCGGTCGGCGGCCCGCTTCCCGACCCTGCCGACCACCGCGAGGAGCACCCACAGCAGCTGGTGCTGCCAGGCGGTCGGCGAGACGGCGACGACCACGCAGCCGGTCACGGCGACGGCGAGGAGGAGCTGGCCGTCCCGCGCGTACCGCACCGCGCGCCGCAGTCCGAGCACGACGACGACGGCGGCCAGGGCGAGGAAGAGGGCGACCTCCAGGGGACCCGACAGGCCGAGCCGGAGCAGCGCACCGTGCAGCGACTGGTTGGCCAGGCTGTCCGGCCGCTCACCGAGTCCGGCTCCCGCGACATGGTGGACCCAGTAGGTCCAGGAGTCGTGCGGCATCGCCGCCCAGGCGACCGCGGTGCCCAATGCGAAGGCCGCACCGCCCGTCGCGGCGGCCCGGCGCCGGCCGGTCAGCCAGAGCAGGGCGGCGAACAGCAGGACGGTCGGCTGGAGGGCGGCGGCGATGCCGATCAGGACGCCGGACGCCCGTTCGCCCCGGACCACGAAGCAGGCCAGCAGGACGAGGAGAACGGGAAGGATGCTGGTCTGGCCGAGATACAGCGCGTTGCGCACGGGCAGCGACAGCATGAGCAGGCTGATCGCCAGGGGCGCGGCGAACAGGGTCGTACGGCGGCCGACGGGCGCCGGCAGGGCGCGGGCCGCGACGAGGCCGAGGGCGGCGACCAGCAGCAGGGAGCCGAAGGTCCACGCGACGCCGAGTGCCTGTTCGGCCGAGGCGGTGAGCGGTTTGAGGACCAGCCCGGCGAAGGGCGTCCCGGTGAACCGGTCGGAGTCGTACAGCGAGCCCGGCACGTGCAGGACCCCGTTCTCCCCGATCCATGTCTCCAGGTCCATGAGGCGTTCGCCCGGCGGCTGCCGGAGCACCACCGCCATCTGCCGTACCGCCAGTACGGCCACGACCAGCCAGAGCACGGCCCGGATCAACCCGGTCCTCGACTCCGTGTCCGTGGCTGCGTTCCCGCGCACACTGTGATCCGCATTCGCCACGCTGCGCCGACCCTCCCACCGTTTCATGCACTGCCCCTTCGACTCGGGGACGTGCGGATGAAGCCTCGCATTGCCCTATGAGGTAGACACAATCAACCCCCTCTTCGCCTGACTGTCATCACGCATTTGTCCGAAAGAATGCGCGAATGGCATGTTCCGTCGGCATGTCACGCCTCCGCTCACGCGGGGGATTCGGCCCTGACGCAAGGGATTCGGCACTCGCGCAGGAGCTCGGCCCTCGCGCGGACATCAGCCCTCGCGCAGGCATCAGCCCTCGTGGACCGGTGTGTCCCCCTGCCAGGCGGCGAACAGCGGGGTCGCTCCGGCGCCGTCCAGGACCACGACGCCGAACGGCCGGTCGAAGGCGATGTGCCGGACGCGGCGCGGGCGAGGCAAGGCTCCCGCGGCCCGCATGGCGACGACCGTCACGGCCGCCGCTTCCACCCCCTCCTCGGCGATCTTCAGCACGGCCTCCTGGACCACCTGCGAGATGGCGAGCGGCTCGGGCGAGAGCCCGGGGAATTCGGCGCCGCCGGAGGTCGCCCGGCGCACGCCGAGCGCGGGCAGCTGCTCGGAGGCCTGAACAGTCGTACGCAGGGTGAGGCGCGGGACCGCGATGGTCACGTCGTCGGCATCCGGCGCGGTGCCCGATTCCCGGGGTGCCCAGCCCGCGGGCAGCACCTGTGCCGCGCCCGCACCCGGTTCACCCAGGACGAACCGCACCCGGGCCGGAGCCCCACCGGCCGAGGCCCCACCGGCCGGGGTCCCGGCGGCCGCCTCCGTACGGCAGCGCAGTTCGACGACGTACGCGCCGCCCACCGTCCAGGCGTCCGACAGCGCCACCCCCTTGTGCATGGTCGGCACCGGACGCGTCACCCCCGCCGCGTCGGTGAACAGTGCGTCATGGGTGCGCCGCCCCTCGAACGGCACCTCCCAGCGGGCCTTCAGGGCCAGCGCGTTGACGAGGACGAGAAGTATCTCGTCGGTGATCTCCAGCGGCAGCTTCTCGATCAGTCCGCCGGTCACCTCACACACCCAGGCATCGGCCTCCGCCGGATCCATCGCGCCGAACCGGATGTCCGGCAGCGATTCCCGGTACGCGCGGTACACCGGCACCCTGCTCCACACCCTGGTCGCCACACCCAGTGCCTCGGTACGGGCCAGCTCACGGGCGGCCTCCGTCACGGCCGGTCCGGCCTCCCGTTCGGCCACCCCGAGCAGCGCGCGCAACTCGTCGGCGGTCTCGCCGCGCGCGCCGGCCGCCACGGCGGCCAGGGCCAGCCACAGGCCGGCGGGCGAGCACACGAAGCTCTCGCCGACCGGACGGGCCGGGCCCGCCAGCTCCCGCGTCCACAGCTCGGCCAGCCGCCGGACCGCCCCGGCCCGCTCCATCGAATCCGTCCCCTGTGTCACCGATTCCCCCTACACGTAATCTCTTCGCCATCCGATTGTCCGGAAGTCAGAATGAACCACATGACGTGGAACGTGACGCCTGAACTCTTCGACTCCCCCGACGCGGCGGTGCTGCGCCGGGACTATTACGACGAGGTGGCCAGCCGCTACTGGCAGCGGCCCGCGACCGCCGAGGAGATCGACGAAGGGCTCACCGACGACGGCGCCGACCGGCTCGTGCCGCCCACCGGGCAGTTCGTCGTCGGCCGCTACGAGGGCAGGGCCGCGAGCTGTGCGGGGTTCCTCGTGACGGACGCGGACGCGGGCATCGCGGAGCTGACCCGGGTGTACGTACGACCCGGTTTCCGCGGCACCGGGGGCGGCGGACAGCTGCTGGCCGCCATCGAGGACGCGGCACGGGCGTTCGGGATACGGCTGCTCCGGCTCGACACCCGCAACGACCTGGTCGAGGCGCGCGGGCTGTACGCGAAGCACGGCTACCGGGAAGTGCCCGCGTTCCACCACCGCAACCAGTTCGCGGAGCACTGGTTCGCCAAGGAGCTGTGACGCGGGAGGCAGGAGACCGGAGACCGGAGGCAGGAGACCGGAGACCGGAGGCAGGAGGCCGGAGGGCGGGGGCCCGAGACGGACCGGGCGCCAGGCGCCAGGCGGGACAGTACAGGCCGAGAAGGGACCGGGCGGGACCGGCGTTCAGGCCGCGTGGTCGCGGCGCGGTTCCGGCATGTGCGGCCGCTCCTTGCTCGAACCGCTCACCTCGGCGGTCAGCTCGACGACCAGCCTGACCAGATCGGTGGGCCGCTCCGGCCCCCACCAGTCGCCCAGCAGCTCGGCGAGCGAGTCCTCGCGGGCCTGGGCGAGCCGGACGACGACTTCCGCCCCCGGCTCGGTGAGGACCAGCTGCAGCCCCTCGCGCCGGGCCAGCCCACGCTCCTCCAACTGACGCGCCGCCTCACTGATCACCCTGAGCGGCACCGGCGCGATGTCGGCGAGCCGGGCGGGTTCGACGGTGCCGTGCCGCCTGATCCGCAGCAGCAGCCAGCTGGCCGCGGGCAGCAGGTCGTAGCCCGCCCTCTCGGTGATCTTCACGTAGATCTCGCGGCGCCCCTCCCTGGTGGCGAGCACGGAGAGGGCGCGGGCGCATTCGTCGTACGAGGAGCGCTCCACGGGGTTCGACGCCAGGGTCTGGCTGGTGTCGGGGGCGGTCACCGAGCCGCGCAGCTTGTCCTCCTTGAGGAACCAGGCGAGGACGAAGGCGACCAGGACGACGGGAGCCGCGTACAGGAAGACATCGGTGATCGACGTCGAGTACGCGCTGAGGATCGAGGGGCGCAGATCGGCGGGCAGCTGACCGATGGCCCGGGGGTCGGCCGCCAGCCGGTCGGCATCGACACCCGGCGGCAGTGAGCGGCCTTCGAGGGCGCTGCTGAGTTTGCCGGTGAGCCGGTTGGTGAAGACGGTGCCGAAGATGGCCACGCCGAACGAGGCGCCGATGGAGCGGAAGAAGGTCGCGCCGGAGGTGGCGACGCCCAGATCCTCGTACGTCACGGCGTTCTGCACGACCAGCACGAGGACCTGCATCACCAGGCCGAGCCCGGCCCCGAAGACGAAGAAGTAGACGCTCATCTCCCAGGTGGAGCTGGTCTCGTCGAGGCGGTGGAGCAGCAGCAGACCGATCGCGGTGAGGAAGGTGCCCGCGACGGGGAAGACCTTCCAGCGGCCGGTGCGGCTGACGAGCTGTCCCGAGCCGGTCGAGGTGATCAGCATGCCGAACACCATGGGCAGCATGTGCACACCCGACATCGTCGGGGTGATGCCGTGCACCACTTGGAGGAATGTCGGCAGGTAGGTCATCGCGCCGAACATCGCGAAGCCGACGACGAAGCTGATGAGGGCGACGAGGCTGAAGGTCCTGATCCGGAAGAGCTTCAGCGGCAGTACGGGCTCCGCGGCGCGGCGCTCGACCGCGATGAAGGCGATGAGCAGCAGCACGGCCAGTACGGCGAGGGAGATGATCTGCGCCGATCCCCAGGCCCAGGTGGTGCCGCCGAGGGAGGCGACGAGGACCAGGCAGGTGGCGACGGAGGCGATGAGGAAGGTGCCGAGGTAGTCGATCGTGTGCTTGGACTGACGTACCGGGATGTGCAGGACGGCGGCGATGACGACGAGTGCGACGACGCCGATCGGCAGGTTGATGTAGAAGACCCAGCGCCAGCTGAGGTGTTCGGTGAAGAAGCCGCCGAGGAGCGGCCCGAGCACGCTCGTCACACCGAAGACCGCACCGAACAGGCCCTGGTACTTGCCGCGTTCGCGCGGCGAGACGATGTCACCGACGATCGCCATCGACAGCACCATCAGCCCGCCGCCGCCGAGGCCCTGGAGGGCCCGGAAGCCGATCAGCTGAGGCATGTTCTGTGCGAGGCCGCAGAGTGCGGAGCCGACGAGGAAGATGACGATGGCGGTCTGGAACAGTTTCTTGCGCCCGTACTGGTCGCCGAGCTTGCCCCAGAGGGGGGTCGCCGCGGTCGCCGCCAGCATGTAGGCGGTGACGACCCAGGACAGATGGTCCATGCCTCCGAGGTCGCTGACGATCGTCGGCAGCGCCGTGGAGACGATGGTCTGATCGAGTGCGGCGAGCAGCATGCCGAGCAGCAGTGCGCCGATGGCCACCATGACGGTTCGCTTCGACCGTGCGTCGCCCGGGACGGGGGGCGGCGGGCTCAGCTGCTGGGCCATGAGCATCTCCTCGGATCCGATACACCCCCATCCTGGACGTTTTGCCCGTTTACGGCCTGCCGAGCGGCCGCGCATCGTTGGGCTCCGCGGTGACGGCCTGCATAATCGCAGGCAGTTCAAGGGGAGGGGACCGACTATGACCGGACATATGTGCCCGGAGTGCGGCAGGAGACGCGTCGGCCGAGATCCGGTCGCAGGTCAGGCACCGGACGCGCCGGTCGGCGGACCGGACGCGTGCGCGTGCGGGGCGGCCGCACCGCTCACCGGGGAGGAGCGGCGGGCGGCACGCGCGGCGGAGACCGCCGCGGCCGAGGACTTCGATCCGCTGCGGATCAGGCCGTACGTGACGCTGTCCGGCGACGGCACCACCACCGACCACGAGCGCATCGGCACCGGAACGGGAGCGGGAGCCGACGACGCCCATCGGTACGGTGCGCACCGCGACCCCGTCCACGGCCACATCGCCCCGGACCCCGCGGACACGACGATGCCGCTGTTCCTGGACGGGGCGGCAGGCGCGTCGGCGTACGGAGACGGCGCAACGTACGGAGACGGGGGCGCGGCGGCTTACGGAGCCGGCGCGGCACACGGAGCGGGGGGCGCGGCGTACGGAGCGGGGCACGCGACACCGTACGGACCCGTGGGCGCGGTCGTGGGTCCGCCGCCGGGCACCGCGAAGGGTCCGGACGAGGCCCATCGGCGCACGGCCGGCACCGGCCTCGGCCCGGACCCTGACGCCGACCCCGTCCAGCCCCGTCGGCGGCGGCCGTTCGCCGTGCTCGCCGCCGGGGCGGCGGTGGCCGCGGTGGTCGGCGCCGCGGCCTTCGCCGGGGGGCTGTTCTCCGGGGACGACGGCCGGCGGGAGGCCCTGCCGGACCTGACCACCAGCACCCCGGACGGCATGGGTGACGGACCGGCCGATTCCGCGTCGGAGTCGGCAGCCGCGTCGCCTTCGCCGTCCCGCTCGGCCCAGGCATCGCCCTCCGCGTCGGCCTCCGGCTCCGCCTCTCCGTCGAAGAGCGCGGAGCCGACCGGTTCCGCGTCCGCGTCGGCCTCACCGACCGCGACCGGCCCCTCCCCCTCGGCCTCCGGCAGGAAGCCCCCGGGCACCCCGTCGGCGGCTCCGCCCGTCCAGTCGCCGGGCCCCACGCTGCGGCCCGGCGACCATGGCCCCGAGGTGGCCGAACTGCAGAACCGCCTGAAGGAGGTCTGGCTCTACCAGGGCCCCTCGGACGCCGACTACACGGGCCGGGTCGAGGACGCCGTACGCGTCTACCAGTCGTACAAGGCCATCCAGGGCGACCCTGCGGGCGTGTACGGGCCGAACACCCGGCGCGCGCTGGAGGCGGAGACGAGCGGGCGCGGCGGCCACTGACGTACGGGATGCGCGGCGGACCGAGTCCGAGGTGGCGCCGGATCCGGTACCGAAAGTAAGGGATTCGCATTCCGGCGCGGCTTTTTGTATCGTGATGGAACAAAGTGGCCTCCGCTCGCACTCCCTGACCGGCGGGCGGGGCCGCTCTTGTACGTCATCCGCGTCACCCACGCCACCCGCGCCACCTCGCACCGGGGTGCACGCGACGCCCCCCGCGCTCAGGAGCCAGCCGATGTCGGCCACCGTCCTCACCGCAAAAGCCCTCCTTCTGGACATGGACGGCACCCTCGTGAACTCCGATGCCGTAGTGGAACGCTGCTGGCATCGCTGGGCACTGAAGCAGGGGCTCGATCCGGTGGCCGTGCTCAAGGTGGTCCACGGCCGGCAGGGGTACGCCACGATGGCCGCCCTGCTCCCGGACCGCCCCATGGAGCAGAACTACGCGGAGAACCAGGTCATGCTCGCCGAGGAGACCGCCGATGTGGACGGCGTCGTGCCGGTCGGCGGCGCACCCGCCTTCATGGCCGCGATCTCCGCGCTCCCGCACGCGCTCGTGACCTCGGCGGACGCGGCACTGGCACAGGCCCGGATGACGGCGGCGGCCCTGCCGATACCCGCCGTCCGCGTCACCGCCGAACTGGTCGGCGCCAGCAAGCCGGACCCCGAGGGCTTTCTGAAGGGCGCGGCCGAGCTGGGCTTCGACGCAGCCGACTGCATCGTGTTCGAGGACTCGGAGGCAGGCATCACGGCGGGCCGGGCGGCCGGCATGCGCGTGGTGGGGGTCGGCCCGCGAGCCGCCGCGCTGTCCCCGGACGCCCATGTCGAGGATCTGACGCAGATCCGGGTGGAAGAGGCGGCGGACGGCACGATCCGTCTGCACATCAGCGCCCACTGAGGGCTGCTCGCCGCAACCCGGAAGCCCCGGCGGGCCCTGAAACCCGCAGCCCCGCAGCCCCGCAGCCCGGAAACCCCGCAGCCGGCAAACCCCGCAGCCGGGCGACTCCGACGAGCCCGGGTGCCCGGGGCCCGGCAACCCCCTGCCCCGGGCACCCGGCCCTCGACCCCCGGGCTCCGGGCCCCGGCAACCCGGCACCACCCCGCCCGAGCCCGCCCCGGTCCCCGCCCGCGGACTCAGTCGCGGTGCAGCAGCCCGCGCGCCACCAGTTCCAGCACCAGCGCGACGGCCACCACCTGCACCGCCATCAGCGCCACGAGCACGAACAGCTGCACGGCGCCGGCCTCCACGGGTGAGGCGCCGCCCAGCAGCATGCCCACGAACGCGCCGGGCAGGGTGACGAGCCCCACCGTCCGGGTCTGGTCGAGCCCCGGCAGCAACGCGTCCGACGCCGCGGGCCTGGCGATCTCCAGCCGGGCGTCCCGGTCCTGCATCCCGAGCGCCATCCCCGCCTCCACCTCCCCGTGCCGGGTGCCGAGTTCGTCCAGCGCGCGCCGGCCACCGAGGACCGTCGCGGTGAGCGCGCCCCCGATGAGGATGCCCGTGACCGGGATCAGCGCGATGCCCCGGACAGGAACGAGACCGGTGAGCAGCAGCACGCCCACCACCGGCAGCACCCCGGCACCGATCGGCAGCGCCGCCCAGCGCCAGGCGCGATTGCCGGTGATCCGGTGCCCCGCGGTCCACACCGCCACCACGAACATCAGCGCCACGAAGCCGAGCAGGGACGCGAGCGAGTGGACCACCCAGCCGATGGCCAGGGAGACCGCGGCGAGTTGAGCCGCGGCCCGCAGCCCGGCGACGACGATCTCGCGCGAACGGCCCAGCGAGGCCCACGCGGCGACGGCGGTGGCGAACACCAGGAGTACGGCGAGGACGACCCCGAGCGTCACGGTGACCGGAAGCAGCACGCGGGCCACTTTAAAGGCTGCCCCGTCATCCCCGGCGGGCGCGCGACGACAGCCATGACACGGAGACGTCCGCGAAGGGACGGGCAGCTGCCCAGCCCAGCAACCCCCGTACGGACAACCACCGTACGACAATCAGTACAAACTCCGGACTGAACGTCAGACCGATCCGCGAGAACCCTTGATGTGACGTGCGCATGTCGTCACCCTGTTACCTGATGACCTTCTCCCGGAAACCCGGCGCCGCCACGATGGCCGGGCTTCACCAGGTCGCCAGCCCAACATCCCCCCACATCAAGGGAGTTCGCATGTCTGGTGTCTACGCGCGTCGCCTCGGCGTCGTCGTCGCATCCGCTGCCCTCGCCGCCACTTCCGCACTGCTCACCGCCCCGACCGCGCAGGCCGCCATGCCCACGCCGGTCAGCGCGTCCACCGCCCGCACCTATCTCGGCCAGCTCACGGTGGAGACCGAGGGCTCGTCCAGCGGCTACAGCCGGGACAAGTTCCCGCACTGGATCACCCAGTCGGGCGCCTGCAACACCCGCGAGGTCGTGCTGGAGCGCGACGGCACGAACGTCGAGCAGAACTCCAGCTGCGCGGCGGTCAGCGGCAGTTGGTACTCGGAGTACGACGGGGCGACCTGGACCGCCGCCTCCGACCTGGACATCGACCACATGGTCCCGCTCGCCGAGGCCTGGCGCTCCGGCGCGAGCAGCTGGACCACGGCCCAGCGCCAGTCCTTCGCCAACGACCTGACGCGCCCGCAGCTCATCGCGGTCACGGACAACGTCAACCAGTCCAAGAGCGACCAGGACCCCGGCGAGTGGCTCCCGTCGCGCAGCGCCTACCTGTGCACCTACGCCCGCGCCTGGGTGCACGTGAAGCACTACTACGACCTGAGCGTCGACTCGGCGGAGAAGAGCGCGCTGCAGTCCGTCCTGAACAACTGCTGACCCTCCAGGACAACCGCCGACCCGGCAGGACAACCGCTGACCCGCCAGGCCATCCGCCGACCGGCCGGCGGAACGACCGCTGACCCGCCGGGCGAGGCCGGCGGAACCGTTACGCCCTTCTCCGTCGTTCCGTACCGTACGGGCCGTCCACCACGGGGCCCACCCGTGGCCGGACCACCCGGCGCGGCGCGAGGAGGGCACCACATGGCCGGGCTGCGCCTGGGACCACTGCTGCGGTACGTCGACTGGGAGTCCGGTTCCCGCGCGACCGTCTGGGTCGAGACCGACCGTCCGTGCACCGTCGAGGTGCGGTGCGCGGACGGGGCGTCCGGCTCGTCCCCGACGTTCGCGGTCGCGGGGCACCACTACGCCCTGGTGGTCGTCACGGGACTGACGCCCGGCTCGACCACGGCGTACGAGGTGTTGCTCGGCACCCGGCGCGTGTGGCCGCCCGAGGAGTCCCGCTTCCCGGCGAGCACCATCACCACGCCCTCCGCCGACGCCGGGCGGCAGAGCGTGCGGGTCTCCTTCGGCTCCTGCCGCTGGGCTTCCGCGCCCGCCGGTGAGCCGGACCCGGTGGGCCCGGACGCGCTCGACACCCTGGCGGCACACCTCGCCGCCGACCCCGGCGCCGTACGCCCCGACGTGCTGCTGCTCCTCGGCGACCAGGTGTACGCGGACGAGACATCACCGGCGACCCGACGCCGGATCGCCGCGCGCCGGGACCTGGCGGAGCCGCCGGGTCCCGAAGTGGCGGACTACGAGGAGTACACCCTCCTGTACGACGAGTCCTGGCGCGACCCCGAGGTGCGCTGGCTGCTGTCCACGGTCCCCAGTTGCATGATCTTCGACGACCACGACGTCGTCGACGACTGGAACACGAGTGCCGCCTGGCAGGCGGACATCCGGGCCACGCCCTGGTGGCACGAGCGGATCGTCAGCGGGCTGATGTCGTACTGGGTCTATCAGCACCTGGGCAACCTCTCCCCCGCCGAACTGGCCGAGGACCCGCTGTACGCGGCGGTCCGGGCCACCCCCGACGGCACCGGACCACTGCGGCTCTTCGCGGCCGAGGCGGACGCCGACCCCACCCGCACACGCTGGAGCTACCGGCGTGTTTTCGGCCGAGTACGGCTGCTGATGGTGGACACCCGGGCGGCCCGCGTTCTCGACGAACAGAGCCGGGCGATGCTCGACGCCGACGAGGCCCGCTGGATGCGCGAGGAGGCGCTCGCCGACCCAGGTTCGTACGACCATCTCCTGATCGGCAGCTCGCTGCCATGGCTGCTGCCACCACTCATCCATGACGCGGAGAGCTGGAACGCCGCGCTGTGCCGCGGCGAGCGCGGAGAGCGCTGGGCACGCCTCGGGGAGAAGCTGCGCCGGGCGTCCGACCTGGAACACTGGGCCGCTTTCCCGGAGTCCTTCCGCCTGCTGACGGAGCTGCTGCGGAAGGCGGGGAGCGGTCCGGGCGCCCCGGCGACGGTATGTGTGCTATCGGGCGATGTGCACCATGCATACATCACCGAGCCCGAGTGGCCGGCCACCACGCCCGGCGGCCCTCCGGACGCCCGCATCCTGCAACTGACCTGCTCTCCCGTCCACAACTCGATCCCGGCGACGATCAGAGCGGGCTTCCGTTTCGGCTGGAGCCGGGCGGGGCGACAGCTCGGCCGGGCGCTGGCGCGGCACGGTCGCACGGGAAGCCCGCCGATGCGCTGGAGGAAGTCGGGCGGGCCATGGTTCGGCAACCAGTTGATGACGCTCACCCTGGATGGCCGGAAAGCTGCGCTGACATTGGTTCAGGCCAAAGAGAATGCCGCAGGTGCGCAGTTGGAGACCGTCCTGGAGCAATCACTCACCACCGGAGAGTAGTCAATTTTCAGCCACTCAACCGAATGTTGAACTTGCAAGTAATGGTGAGGTTTCCCTAACCTGATGCGCTCAATCGGTTCACGTCCCCACCAGACCGAAGGAGCCATCCCCCCATGCTCGAACCCCTGAACCAGGCACGGCCCTACGCGATCAGCCTGTTCCGTTTCGTCATCGGCTTCCTCCTCGCCTGCCACGGCGCCTCCTCCATCTTCGGAATCCTCGGCGGCCACATGGGCAGTGGCAGCGCCACCCCGGCCGGCACCTGGCCAACCTGGTACGCCGCCCTCATCCAGCTGATCTGCGGCACCCTGGTCGCACTCGGCCTCGGAACCCGCGCCGCCGCCTTCGTCGCCTCCGGCGCGATGGCGTACGCGTACTTCTCGGTGCACCAGTCGCAGTCGTTCCTCCCCCTCCAGAACGGCGGCGAGGCCGCGGCGTTCTTCAGCTGGGCGTTCCTGCTGCTGGTCTTCACGGGCCCCGGTGCCGTGGCCCTGGACCGGCTGTTCTCCGCACGGGCCGAGAGCGCCCGCCGGGAGGAGCACCCGCGCAACCACGCGGCCGTCACACTCTGACCCGACCCCGACCGGGGTGCGGCGCCCGGCTCCTCCGCGACGGCGGGGAGGTGCCGGGCGCCGGCCGCCCCCACGAGCGGGGCCGGCCGGCGTCACACCCGCCCGGACGCCCCGAACGGCACCGAGAAGCAGGCGACCCGGGCCCCCGCGCCGCCCTGCACGTCGTGAATGATCACCGACCGCGCTCCCCCCTCCCGGAACCCCCAGCCGTGCCGGGCGCGCGCCGAGCCGTTCCCGTGCCGATCGGTCCGGAAGTCGAGCCAGACCTCATTGGCCGGGTCCGCGGTCTCCGAGGCCCGGTGCTGATAGTGCGGCCCCGCGGCCTTCGGGTCGGCGCCGCAGGGGGAGGTGTGCACATGCATCCCGTACGCACGGTGCGGTACGAGCCCACGCAGCCGTGCCGCGACCCGGGTGCCCGAGCCGTCCGACCGCTGCTCGACCTCGATCCAGGCCGCCGCGGGGACCAGGTTCATGTCGTACGTGAGGGCACGGGACGGAAGGAACGCGCCGGGCGGGGCGAACCGGGCCGAGGTCCGCATGTCGTATCCGGTCCCGTCACCGCCCGCCGCACGACCACGACCGTCCCCCGCACCCTCCGCACCGCTGATCCCCTCCGCACCGCTGATCCTCTCCGCACGGCTGATCCCCTCCGCACGGCTCACCCCGCCCGCACCGTGGGCACCATCCGCACCGGACACCCCCTCCGCACCGCTGACCCCGCCGGTCGCCAGCACCAGGGCCGTGGCCACCGCCAGCGCCGCTGTTCCCGCTCGCCCCACCCGTACCGCTGCTCGAACCGTCATCCGCTGCTCCTCGCTCTCGCCGGGCCCTTCCCTCCGGCCCTAACGACAGCGACCTCCCAAGGTGTACGTGAGCTGCACAACATCACCCACTACTGGCGATCTCCGGGTGAACGGCGGGCGTACGCTGTACAGCTGGCCCTGCCGCCCCTGCCGCTCCCCTGCGACGTCGCGGCGTTGACACGAAATCGGGGAGTAGTAAGTGCTTGAGAGTGTGGGCGCGCTGACCAGCAGCCCATGGATCTACGCGGTGGTCGCACTCTCGGTGCTTCTGGACGTCTTCGTGCCCCTCCTGCCCAGTGGCGTCCTGGTGATCACCGCCGCCACGGCGGCCGCCGCGGGCTCCACCACGGTCGGCGCCGGGGAAGCGGCCCATCAGGTGCCGTCGCTGCTCGTACTGACCCTGAGCGCGGCCACCGCCTCGGTGCTCGGCGACCTCGTCGCGTACCGCCTCGCCTGGCGGGGCGGCGAACGGCTGGACCGCGCCATAGCCCGCTCTCGACGCCTCACCACGGCGCAGGAACGTCTCGGCGCGGCGCTCAGCCGTGGCGGCGGCGCACTCGTCGTCGTCGCCCGGTTCGCCCCGGCGGGCCGCTCGGTGGTCTCACTGGGCGCGGGCGCCGCCCACCGCAAGGCGAAGGAATTCCTGCCGTGGTCGGCGCTGGCCGGTGTGGCCTGGGCGGGCTACAGCGTGGGGCTCGGCTACTTCGGCGGTCAGTGGCTGGGCGCCACGTGGTTCGGCACGGCGGTCTCGGTGCTCGCACTGTTCGTGGCGGGCTCGCTGGCGGCACTCGTGGTGCGCCGCCCGGCCGCCATGGCCGACCCCGTACAGGCACAGGTACCGGCGGGAACCGCACCGGCATCTCCGGCTCCGGCCAACTCCTGACAGCAGTCGCGTCACGCCCGCGGGGCGCCACGCACCTCCAGCCCGTCGAGCAGCTTCATCGTGGCGGCGGTGATCTCGGCGACGGCCCGGTCGAAGACCTCCTGATTGTGCGCGGCGGGCGCCCGGAACCCGGACACCTTGCGTACGTACTGAAGGGCGGCGGCGCGCATGTCGTCCTCGGTGGCCTCTTCGGGCATGGCCGGCGGACGTAGGGTCTTGATGCTTCGGCACATACCTCCAGTGTGTACCGCACCACTGACAACGGCTTCGCCGCTCCTCACCGCCCCCGGACCTCCCGCGCCCGCGCACTCACGGTGCGGTGACGGTGACGATGTGTCCCTGGGCATCGACGGTGAGGGCCACGCGCTCGACGCGGTTCGTCACGGCCACCCCCAGCCACACGACGCTCCACAGCATGCAGGAGAAGACCGCCAGAATGGCGTGCAGCACATGGTTCACCGGCTGCCCGCGCACGAGCACCACCTGCGCCCCGGACCGTGACTCCACCCGCCACCCGCTCGCGATCCGCTGGTTGACCACCCAGTCGAGGATGAGGCCGCGCTGCGTGGCGTCGGGCGGCTCACCGTTCGCGGCGTAGTAGCCGGGAGGCGGTTCGATGGAAGCGCCTCCCCGTGGCGCACGTCGGAGCTTCACGGGGATCACCTCCAGGTTTCGAGGTCGCCGCCTCGCCACTCGATCAGGTCCGGCTGATCCAGTTCCACAGCCTCGTCCGCACCCGCGGCGAGTCCCGCCTCCCTGAGCAGCGCGGCGACATCGCCCCGCCCGTGTGCCAGTCCCACGATCTGACCGCGCACGGTCACTCGCCGCCCACCGGTAGGCGAAGGCGGATGAACGATCACGGGCGGATGTCCGGCCATGCCTCCACGGTGCCTTGAGCACAGCCGGACCGCATCCCGGCGGGGAGGGACCGCGCACCGGCCGGGACGGGGGCCGGTCCGTCCGCGGTCACCCGTCGTGGAACCGGGCAGCGGATTCACCGGCCGGTGGTTCGCCGTGGAGATAGCGGCGCGGGGACGTGCCCACCGTCCGCCGGAACGCCGCGAGGAAGGCGCTCGGTGTCGCGTACCCCACGATGTGCGCGACCCGGGAGACGGGCAGGCCCTCGGCCAGGAGCGGCAGGGCCGCCCGCAGCCGCACATGGGTGCGCCAGCGGTCGAAGCTCATTCCGGTGTCCTGGACGAACAGCCGGGTCAGGGTGCGTCGGCTCACCCCGACGGCCCGTGCGTGCGCCTCAAGACTCCGCAGGTCGGCGGGGTTGGCGAGCAGCGCTTCGGCCACCGCGTGAACCCGGTCGTCGTCGGGCTCCGGCACATCGATGGGTGTCGCCGGCAAGGGGCGCAGCAGGTCCAGCACCACCGCCTCGCCCCGCAGCCGCTCATCGTCGGGAAGGTCGTTCCGGCCGAGATAGTCGATCAGGTGGGCCAGCAGTCCGTCCACACCGACCGGGGTGGGTTCCGCCCAGTTCTGAGCGCACCGGTCCGGCTCGAAGTAGAGGCTGCACAGTGTCGCGTCCCGGGTCGCGCCGGTCCGGTGGACGACCCCTGCGGGCAGCCACAGCGCCCGTGTGCGTGGCAGGACCCAGTAGGCATCGCCGACGGAGACGCCGAGCACTCCGCGCCTCGCCCAGGCAAGCTGGTGCTGCGGGTGACTGTGCGAGACGAACCACTGCCCGGACACCAGCGGAAAGCTCCCGACAACGATCGCGCCCACCCCGGCGGGAACGGCCCCCATGTCGCTCTCAGTCATGCGCTCCACCGTATGTCCTCACCGTGTCCTCAACGCGATATGCCCTGGCCCTGGAGCGGATTGAGGCCTGCGCGTCCCGTACGTAGCGTCGCCCTCATGCCGAAAACTCGTCCAACACCCCTTGTTCGCCCACGCAGTTCACACCGCCCGCCCGCCGGGACAGGGAACCCGGCATGACTGCGGTGCCGAGCGCGGCGGCCACCGCCACCGGCCGCCGTGGACCGGCGCTGGTCGTGCTCTGCTTCGTTCAGTTCATGCTCGTTCTCGACGACAACGTGGTGAGCGTCGCGCTTCCCAGCATCCGGGACGACCTGGGCTTCGGCACCGGCGGCCTGGCATGGGTCGTCAACGCCTATTTCCTCGCCTTCGGCGGGCTGTTGCTGCTGTTCGGCCGTATGGCGGACCTGTTGGGCCGCAGACGTGTCTTCCTGATGGGTGTGGCGCTGTTCGGTGGAGCGAGTCTCCTCTGCGGGTTCGCACAGGAGCCCTGGCAGCTCGTGGCGGGCCGGTTCGTCCAGGGTGCGGGAGCGGCCATGGCGAGCCCGTCCTCGCTGGCGCTGATCGCGCTCCTGTTCCCGGGGGACAAGGAGCGCGCCAGGGCACTCAGCATCTGGGGCGGTATCGCGGCTCTGGGCGCCTCGCTGGGCCTGGTGATCTCCGGTGTGCTGACCGGGCTCACGTCCTGGCGCTGGATCTTCCTGATCAACCTGCCGGTGGCCCTCACCGCTCTGGCACTGCTCCCACGCCTGGTCCCGGAAAGCCGCGCCGGTCGCGCGGTACACCTCGACGTACCCGGTGCGGTACTGGGCACCGGAGCCGTACTGTCCCTGGTCTACGGCCTGCTCCGGGCCGGGGACTCGGGCTGGGGCCACCTGACCGCGGTCGGCCCCCTGGTTCTCGCCCTGGTACTGGCGGTCGCGTTCGCGGCGGTCGAGGCGCGCGCCGCCGAACCACTGGTGCCTCTGTCGTTCCTGTCCTTCCGCGTCCGCGCGGTCGCCAACGGGGCGACCCTGTTGTTCTCCGCCGCTTTCTACGCAATGGCCTTCCTGCTGATGGTGCATCTCCAGACCACCATCGGCTACGGCCCTCTCACGGCGGGACTCGCCTACCTGCCCTTCGGAGCCGGCATCCTCACCGGAATGTGGCTCTCCGCCCGCGCCGTGGACAGGCTCGGGACGCGCCCGGCTCTCGTCGTGTCGTTCCTGATCAGCGCGGTCGGACTGCTGTTGCTGTCCGGCATCACGCCGGAGGACGGTTACGTCCCGGGGGTACTGCCCGGCCTGCTCGTCACAAGCCTCGGCTGCGGCCTGAGCCTGCCCGCTCTGACCGTGGCCGCCCTCACCGGCACCACCGAGGACGACGCCGGCCTCGGCTCGGCCGTCCTGAGCTCGGTCCAACAGGTCGGTGGTGCGGTCGGGTTGGCAGTACTGGTCAGCCTGTCCACACGCCGCAGCGAGGCCCTGGCCACGGAGAACGGCCCCCTGCACGCCGCGACGGAAGGCTTCTCGTACGCGCTCAGGATCGCCGCCGCGCTCCTCGTGGTCGGCGCCGTACTCATCACCGCCGCGCTCAGGAAGAGCCGTTCCCCGGCCTCCGGTCGGCAATCGGGCCCGTCCGGGTAGGCGCCGGCCCGAAGCCGTCGGTACATCGATACGTCGGTACGTCGGTGACCTCGTGGATTCCGCAGGCGAACCGCGCCACCCCGCAGCCCACGGACTGCGGGCTGCGGGGTGGTGGCGCAGACGCGGGACAGACCTGCGGACCGGGCGGCATGATGGGGGCATGGCGTTGTCCACGGCGTTCACGAAGATGCTCGGTGTGCGGTATCCGATCGCGCTGGCTCCGATGGGCGGGACCGCCGGTGGAGCGCTGGCGGCGGCCGTCTCCCGGGCGGGCGGATTCGGGATTCTGGGCGGCGCGTACGGGGACCCGGAATGGCTGGCGCGTGAGGTACCGATCGCGGCGGAAGCCGAAAGGCCGTGGGGTGTCGGATTCCTGACCTGGGCGATCGATCTCGCCGCAGTGGAGACGGCGTTGGGCTACGGCCCCCGCGCGGTGATGCTGTCCTTCGGCGATCCGAGCCCGTACGCGGAGCGGATTCGCCGGGCAGGGGCACTGCTGATCCTTCAGGTCACCGATCTGGAGGAGGCCGGACAGGCCGTGGACCTGGGCGCCGATGTGATCGTGGCGCAGGGCACCGAGAGCGGCGGACACGGAGCGGCACGCGGGCGGTCCACTCTGCCGTTCGTGCCCGCCGTGGTGGATCTCGCGGGTCCGGTACCGGTGCTGGCGGCGGGCGGGATCGCGGATGGGCGCGGCGTGGCGGCGGCTCTCGTGCTGGGAGCCGCCGGAGCACTCATCGGCACCCGTTTCCAGGCCACCACCGAATCCCTGGCCGATCCTTCGATCACCGAGTCGATCATCGCGGGGCGGGGGCAGGACACCGAGCTCAGCACCGTACTGGACATCGCACGCGGCTCCTCGTGGCCATCGAAGTACCCCGCCCGCACCCTCGGCCACCCCTACCTCGACCGCTGGCGCGGCCGGGAGGCCGAACTCGCCGCCGACCCCGGGGCCCGTCAGGCGTACGAGGCCGGCGTGGCACGAGGCGCGGTGCCCCCACAGCCGGTCTGGGCGGGCGAGGCCGTCGACCTCATCACCGACCTGCCCTCGGCGGAGACCGTGGTCACCACCATGGCCACCCAGGCCCAGGAGGCCCTGGCCCGAGCGGGGCGCGACTGACCCACCCGGCCCGTCAGTGCCGGACGTGGCGCGTTGCGGTCCCCGTACGCGCGGGCATGGTCCGGACCGCCGGTGAGTTCGCCATCTGCTCGGGCCGGTTCCTGCACTGCGTCCCCGACCATCAACTCGACCGCGTCCAGCGCGGCGTGCCACGGGAAAGACCGGGGTCCTGCCGCGCAGGCCATGAGGTGCAGAACTCGTCGGGTCATACCTGGAGTCCGAATGGATGTGCCCGCAGGACAGCCGCATTCGAGTGCTGTGAGTCACGCAGCCCGCAGGGCCGACAAGTTGAACACCCTCCCGAGCCGGTCGTCTCGGGAGGGCAGAGAGCACGTAGCTACACGCTGCGCCTCATCTGACGATGAAAGCGCCCCTTCGTCTTCGGGCACTTTCGTGCGTCCGGAGTCAGACGAGGGCTTCGATGGCTTTCACCACGAGGGCCCGCGCCGCTGCCCCGTACACGGCGGTCTGCCGCAACTGTTCGAACGCCTTCGTGTAGAGGGCGATCTCGCTGGGCTGTGTGATGCGGACCTGCGCGGAGATCAGCTCGACCGAGACCAACGTGTCGTCGTAGACGTGAAAAGTCTCTCGCGGCCACTGCTCGCGGTGCTCGGTCGCCGGGATGATGCCGAGCGACACCGCGGGCAGAGCTCCGGCGGTGAGGAGGTAACCGAGCTGAGCGGCCATCGCGTCGGCGCCCCCGATCCGGTAGTGCAGCACAGCTTCCTCAACGAGAAGGACGAAGCGGTGGCCCCGCTCGTGGATGATGCGCGAACGCTCCACGCGGGCGCGGGCTGCTTCCGCGCTGTCGTCGACGGGCAGGTCGCGGAAGCGGGCACTCATCCCGAGCACAGCCGCCGCGTAGCCCTCGGTCTGGAGCAGGCCAGGGACCAAAGAGGAAGAATAGACACGGAACAGCTCGGTCTGGCGGAAGAACGCCACGGCACTGTCCTGGAGCTGCCTCAGCCCGTGGCGTGTGCGGTGGCGCCACTCGGTGTACATCGACTCGGCGTGCAGCGACTGCGCGATCAGGTCATCCGCCTGCTCGTCGACTCCGAGAGTGTGGCACCACAGCCGGATGTCCGTGGCCGTCGGCGCAGTGCGTGCGTTTTCGATCCGGGAGGTCTTCGAGTGGTGCCAGCCGCATCCGGTGGCCAGCTCCACGACCGTCAGCCCGGCAGCCCTGCGGAGGTCACGCAGCCGCAGGGCGACGGTCTCCCGCGCAGCCTGAGCGGAGGAGGACGGGGATGTGGTCATGTGCGGGCCTGTCCGGGTGCTGCCGCTAGCGGATCTCGTACTGGTCGTGCGGCGCAGCCCGATCCCAGACCCCTACGAAGGCTTCGCTGCACAGCTTCACCGCTGCTGGATCGCTGGTGATCTCGGGGCCCTGGGACGAGCCGTCGCCGGCGAAGTGGTTCCACTGGACCAGTTGGTCGTCGAAGAGCCAGAAATCGTTGCCGGGCAGAGCGATCCCCGATGTCTCGCGTCGGGGCAGCCACCGCACTAGTTCCCCGGCGGCGATGTTCGTGAAGGTGCCGGAGTGTTCGTAGCGGATGTACTCGCTGACTGGCTCGGACACGATGCGGGCCCGACGCATGACCACGCCACGGTCCACAGTGTCGGCGACAAGGTCGAGCCAGGGCCGCCACCAGGATGTCGGGTCTGCCGGGTCGTGCCGGAATCCTGCCCGCCACTCGGCGAACGGTCCTTTCTCGTAGTCGACGGCGTAGGAGTCACGCATTTCGAGGTGCACGGCGGACCGCTCGCATCCAGCCAGCAGGTCACGGAACGTCGTTGGCACGTTCGACGGCATCGCACGCCTTCCTGATCATGTCCACCATCCTGGCGGGGATGCGGATGACAGCCTCGGTGTCCGGGATCCCTGCGGCGTGGCCCGGCAGTTTCAACGCCGCGCATTCGGCTTCGAGTTCGGCTCCCGGCTTCCACCCCTGGAAGACGAGTTCCTTCTTCTTCTGATCGACCCACACAGTGGGGCTCTCGTGGTCCCCGGTCTCGGGATCGATCCCGATGAACAGTAGCGACATGATGCGGCCTCCGGCTGAGTGATGTGCAGTTGTGTGCAACACCGTTGAGCACAATGGAACTTCGGTCAAGGGCGCGTTGTTGCGTGTGCCACTGGAAGAGGGGTTGTGCGCACAGATCTGCACATGACTGGTGTGCACGCACAGGCGGTCTCTACGGTCTGAGGTCCACTCCGATGAATCAGGGGGCCCATGGCTGTGCGACAGCTACCGCCGATCAGCACACTGTCGGAACAGCAGCAGCGTGGTACGGCGTGTACGTGGTGCGCGGCCCCGCTCGGCACCGGCCTGGGTATCGACCTGGGCGAGCAGCGGGTCCGGCCCGCCGCGGGCGCTGCGTACTCGTGGTTCCCCCGCGAGTGCCTGGACGCGCTGGCGTGCGCGGGGCGGAGGGTGGCCCGGTGAGGGCATCGGCCCGGCAAGGGACCACGCACAAGCCGCCGGACTTCGCGTATCAGACGTACCTCGGGCACACCCTGGTGTGCGACGCCTGCCGTAAAGGAGCCACCTGCGCCACGGTCATACGCCCGGGCCGCGCCTGGCGGAAGGAACGCAGGTGAAGTGCCACCACAACGGCGGCGTCCACGACTTCCCCATCGAGACGGACGGCATGGCCCGCTGCCCGGAACACGGAGTCACACTCCTCTGGCACGGCGAACCGATCACCAACGCCGAGCTGACCCGGACGGCGACCGGTTGGTCCCACATGGACGATGCCCTGGCCCTGGCCGAGGAAGCACGCGCCGACACACACAGCGCCCTCTGTCGGGCCTCGGAGCGACCGCACCTGACTGACGCACACGACCACTGCCGACGCGCTGATTGCGCGTGCCACTGCCACACCACTCAGACGGTGTCCTATGTGGTGAGTCGGACGAGTCGCTTGTAGCAGCACAGGGCTGTGGCGAGTCCGAGAAAGGCCGGGTAGTCGACGGGTTGGCGCTCGTAGCGGGGGCTGAGCCGGCGGTACCCGGTCAGCCACGACATCGCCCGCTCGATCACCCACCTGCGACGGCCGAGGCATTCGCTGGACTCGATGCCATTGCGTGCGATGCGGACGCCGATGCGCTGCCCCATAGCCATTTCCGCAGGTGGGGCACGTCGTAGGCTTTGTCCGCGTGCAGTCGCTGGGGCTTGAAGTGCCGACCGCGGTGGGGGTCGTGTCGCGTTTGGTGTGGCCGGCGACCATGGGCTTCAGGGCGAGGCTGTCGTGGACGTTCGCGGCGGAGACGCCGACGACCAGGGGCAGTCCGTTCGCGTCCGACAGGACGTGCATCCCGGAACCCGGCCTACCCCGGTCCACAGCGCTCGGACCTGTGTGTTCGCCCCCTTTTCGGCCCGCACGTGCGCGGAGCCCAGCACGACGCGCGAGACGTCGATGACGCCGGCGTCGTCGAGGCGGTACACCACCGCTTCATGGCGGCGGCCCCGGACACCGGCCCTCGACCAGATCATGAAGCGACGGTGCACCGTCGACTTCGACACCCCGAAACACGGCGGCAAAGCCCGCCAAGAACACCCGCTGACCAGCGCATAGACGATCGCCGCGAACAACGTCTCATCAGGCGTGTCCTGCGTCCCACCGCCCTGCGGCCGCACCCTCGACGGCGGGGTCAGAGGCCTCGCGATCTCCCACAGCCCGTCCGGAACAATCCAACTCCAGGTCCCCTGCCCCATGTTGGACAGTGCTACCCAGCCTCACCACATAGGACTCCGTCTCAGAGGTCATCTCATTTGGTGTCTACGTGTGGGGAATCCGCGACAAGTTGAGCCATCTCGCGCAGGCGGTGCCAGTACGCAGGGTCGTCCGCTTCGCTGAGTACAGGTATGACCCGGTCCAGGCGGGCGATGCAGCGAAGCAGAATGCTTCGACCTCGCGCTTCGAGCTCGCCGCCGTTCTTGATCCAGGTGAAAACCCAGCCTGCGGTTTCCGAGTCCAGCATCACCATGTCGAAGCCGGCCCGGTCCGCGCCGCCCAATCTGGAAGGAAAGGGCAATTTCATGAACTCTTGATACAGGCGTGATGCGGCCTCAAGCGTAGTTTCTTTGCTCACGCGGACCATCATGGCGCAGCTTTCACAACGCATGGAGTCGTCTTGGTCTGCGGCAGCAGATGAGGGTGCAGGTGAGGCTGGTGAAGGCGGGGAAGACCAGGCGGTGGAGCTTGGCCCACACCCTGGCCTTCGTCCACTCGGTGATCGCCATGCGACGTCTGCCACCACCTCGCGGCCGCGACGGCGCCTACGGCACCGCCCACGGGAACAACTCCCATAATTCGTCGGGCACCAGCCGCTCAGCGATCCCCACCACGGCGAGCAGCCTACCCGGCCAAATGGGATGACCTCTGAAACGGGAACCCGGCTCAAGGCGGAACCTTGGCCTATTTTATATTGTGATCGGAAAATTCATGCCCGCAATTACGGCAGGGATCACCAGGGCGACTAAACCGGAATCCGTCACAGTTCATACAGACAAGGCAGTTCAGATCAGGCCCTGATCCGTTGATCAGGCCCACGCCTTCCAGACGAGAGCGAGCGTTTTCCTGCACCTCACGTAGCTTCGATCTTACCTTTTCCAGATCTTCGGCATTTTCCTTGAGGGCACGCTTCTGGGTATCTGTCAGATCAGCGTTGGGGTTCACCGTCCACCTCCACCTCTGGCCCACCACTCGAATTACATTCTCACACCTGTCCCACAGGTCGGCATTTTGAGCCTGCCACTCGCTAAATCATCGAGAATGCTGGGCGCGTCTGGACACATCAGTTCGTCCGGCAGGCAGAGTCCGAACGAGGCATGCGGCACGACACCTCTCCCCCACCCCTGCGGCCAGGAACGAACAAGGCCCAGGCTCCCGGTGCGGAACCGGCGGCCTGGGCCTTCGTCGTGCTTCCTGCTGGTGGGCGCGGACGGTTTCGAACCGCCGACATCTGCGTTGCAAGTTCGGCTGAAGGCGGCTAATGATCACGGCGGGCTCAGTGACGGCTGCCGTCCATGGCCCTCCGGGACTGCCGTTGTACACCAACGTTGATGTCAGATCACAGGTTCGGCGTCTGCTCGTCGGCTGCCCTGCGCGGTCGCGCCACGGCTTCCGCTGCACGCCTGTCATCTGCGTACTTCTGCTCTATGGAGGCCCGCAGCTCCCCAGGAGTCGGCCATGGTGCGCGCCGGTGGATCATCCGGTGGCAGTTGGCGCATATGAGGGCGAGATCATTGAGCTTGGTGCGGCCTTCGCCGGCCTCGTGCAGAGGAACGACGTGGTGGCATTCGATGTACCCGCTTCCGCGGTCGCCGTAGACCCGCTCGAAGTCGAAGCCGCATGCCTCACAAGCGAGCTGGCGCCCCTGGCGCAACACTGCATCGATCTTCTTCTTGCGCAGTGCCTTGTTCCGCTCGCGGCTCCGGTGGCGGCGTAGCAGCAACCTGCCCTCGGGTGCACCGTAGTCGTCTTCGTCGTCGGCCCCCGGAATCAGATCCTGGAAATCGCCTGAGGCTAGGCCATGCCGGATGCGCTGGGCTACCTCCGCCATCTCAGCCGGCCGGGCAAGGAAGTCGTTCATGACTTCGACATCAAGCGCGTTGCCGTTGGTGGGCTTCCCCTGGTACCCCGGGTGTCGGGACGTGATGTCGACCGTTTTGCGAGCTACACCGTTGGGATTCCTGAACAGCTCGCTCCGTAGTTCTACAGGATGGATCGGCATGGTCTGCAGCAGTGCCGACAGCTCGATCACGCGCGGGTCGTCGAACTCCAGCCGCTTCCAAGCGTTAGCCATGGCCAGGTCACAGGCGAGGATGATTTCGTCACGGGTCCAGTCGGGGCTTCGAGACGAGCGAATTACGAACCCGAGTCGGGCGAGCCACCTGGCGGCGTGAGACCGCCCCCCGATCAACTCATCCGACCTCAACGCTCGGCCTTGACCGAACTTGTGGGCTACGCCAGCGATGGCCTTGGAGTCGTACGTCCGGTCCTCGTGTACGAGGAGATACCCGTTCGCCGGCTTGTATCCGTACTCGGACAAAAACCGCTCGCGCCCCAACTCGTCACATTCCGCCACGGCCTTGAGGACATCATCCCGGTTGATCGCACCTTTGCGCATGGCGGAAGCGTACGTGCGGCCACTGACGGGCACGAGCTCGTTGTATGCCAAGACGAGACCCCCGGGCCGAATCGTCAGAGGCCTCGCCACCATCGGCCGAATGACCTTGCCTCTGTGGCGTCAGAAGTTGTTTCTCAAATGATCAAGACCGGTTTGAGAAACGGTTTCTCACGAAGACTCAGTGGCGTCGCCCTCTTCCCAGTCGACGTCCATCTCGGCATACTCCGCCGACGCACCTGCCCAACGGTAGTCGAACGTCGTTCGGCTTAGCACAGTGCTCAAGCTTCCCTCCAACAGCTCCCCCTTGGCCGCCTCGACCGCTGCGGCTACTGCCGCGTCATACGCCGCCTTGATCCGAGGGCTGTGGATCTTGCGATCACCCATCTCGGACTCAAAAGTGACCGTGAGTATCTGTTCTCGTGTGCTGGCGGGGCCGCCATGGGCGACCACCGCGCCGGCTTCGACGTCGACCTCACCCCCCGCGTCGACCACCCCCGGCGGCTGATCGAAGCCTGACTCGACCTCCACCACGCCTACCCCGACCGCAAACTCCGCGACTGGGCCCACATGCTCGGCTTCCGCGGCCACTTCTCCACCAAATCCCGCCGCTACTCCACCACCTTCGGCGCCCTCCGGCAGGTACGGGCCGACTACCGCGCCAAACCAGCAACGCGCCGCCCCCGGCCTCCCCGCCCCCGACGACCACCCCGAAGCAACCACGCTCATGCTCGCCCACTGGGCCTACGCCGGACACGGGCACACCCCCGGCGAATCCTGGCTCGCCGCCATCCACCGCGACATCCAGCACAACCGCGAGACCGCCCGCGAACACCGCGCCGAACTGCAAGACCAACTCGCTCTGGAAAGGGCCGACACATGACCACCGCCACCGCCACCGCTGAACTGCTGACCGTGCCGGAGGTCATGGCGCGACTCAAGCTCGGACGCTCCACCGTCTACGACCTGATCCGCTCACGCCGACTGACCTCGATCACCTTTGGCCGAACCCGACGCATCCCCGCCGACGCCGTGCGGGACTTCATCGTCAACGAGATCGAGGAAGCCGCCTCATGCCTCCCCAGCGCAAACGCAACCCCAACGGCGCGGGCACCATCACCAAGCGCAAGGACGGCCGATACCAAGCCGCGGTCTACGTCCCCCAGCCGGACGGCACCCGCGCCCGCAGGTTCACCTACGGCAAGACCTGGGCCGAATGCGACGCCAAACGCCGCGACCTGCTCGCCAAGGTGGACCAAGGCGTGCCGGTGCACACACGGTCGGCGAAGCTCTCCGAGTGGCTGCCCTACTGGCTGGACAACATCATCAAGCCGCGCCGCAAACGCACGACGTACGCGAAGTACGAGACGCACATTCGGCTCTACCTCGTGCCCATGCTCGGGTCCAAGCACCTCGAATCACTGAGCGTTGCCGACGTCCGACGCTTCTTGGTCCGGCTGGAGCAGCAGACCACCGCAGCGACCGCCAAGGAGTCCCACCGCGTGCTGCGTCCCGCCCCGCGTCGTGATGGAGATCCTTGGGCACAGTCAGATCGCGGTCACAATGAACATCTATGCCCACGTTGTGCAGGACACGCAGCGCGAGGCCGTGAGCCACCTCGACCGCATGCTGAAGCGGCAGCCACCCGACCGTGGGTGACCACACCCGTTGATGTCAAAAGTAGATGTCAAAGGCCCCCAACCATGATCGGTTGGGGGCCTTCGTGCTGGTGGGCGCGGACGGTTTCGAACCGCCGACATCTGCTTTGTAAGAGCAGCGCTCTACCCCTGAGCTACGCACCCGTGGATGAGGCAACAGCGTACATGGCTCGGGGCGCCTGCTCACAAACGGTTCCGCGGCTCCGGGCTCGCGGTCCGGGTGTGAGGGGCCGGCAGTGGCCCCGGCCGTGCCGGGGGCCGACAGGACAAGGCCCCTGAGGCGACGCCGTCCCCGGGCGGTGGGGGGGGATAGCCCCACCCCGGAGACGGTGGCCGTCCGGATTCTCGGCGGTGGTGGCGGTGCATACGGTGGAGGCCGCACCGGCAGCAGCGCCGCTTCGGGCAGCAGCGCTCGGCGGCATCATCGTGGGGGAACGATCACCGTGGAATTCCGTACCGGTTCCGGCAGTGGCGGCAGTGGCGGCAGGAATGACAAGGGTGGCAGGGGCACGCCTGGGGGCCGTTCGGGATCGCGGTCACGTGGGGCTGTTCTGGGGCGGGTGTTCGTCGTGGCCGGTGGGGTCGTCCTGCTTGCCGCGGTGCTCAGCGCCTGCGGGAGTCCGGATCTCGACGATGCCCCGGTCGAGCGGAAGTCGTTCGCGCTCACGGGCAGGACGCTGAGCATCACGGCCGAGAACTCCAGTGTCGAGCTCGTACCCGCCGATGTGCGGCGGGTGGAGGTGGAACGGCAGGTCGACGGGTGGGTGATGCTGGGGAGCGGGCCCGACCCCGTCTGGAGGATGAAGGGCGACACCCTGACGCTGGGGGTGACCTGCGATGCCGTGAGCAGCGACTGTGTGTCCCGGCATCGGGTGAAGGTGCCTCGCGATGTGACCGTGAAGGTGGACGCGGACAACGGGCGGGTCAGTGCCTCCGGGTTCGCCACCCCTCTTGAGCTCTTCTCCGACAACGGCGGAGTCGTCGTCCGGGATGCCCGCGGGCCGCTGAAGCTCGGCAGCGACAACGGGTCCATCGTGGCGGAGCGGATCTCCGCCACGTCCGTGATCACCCGGTCGGACAGCGGGTCGGTCCGGCTGGAGTTCAGCGGTGTGCCGGATCTGGTGGACTCCGTGAGCGACAACGGAGGCGTCACCATCGGCCTGCCTGCGGGAACCGGGCCTACGCCGTGAACGCCACGACCGACAACGGCACGGTCTCCGTGGACGTACCGCGCAGTGACACCAGCACCCATGTGGTGAAGGTCCGCACCGACAACGGACAAGTCACCGTGCGAAGCGCGAACTAACCGGCCCGTGTGTTCGTCCTTACCTGGTGGGAGAATGTACCGGGCAGGGCGAAACGGCACGGGAGAGGGATGTGACGGCGACACACGCGCGGCCGCAGGCGAGAGCGGGTGGGAGTTCCGCCGTCCAGGGGTTCCGGGACGTACTGGCGCTGATGCTGCTGCCGGTGCCCCTCGTCGCCGCGGCGCTGCCCGCGTCGTTCGCCGGTGGCGGTACGCGCCGCTGGTTCGGCGGGCGCGGGGAGAATCAGCGCGCCGACGCCCAGGCGGCGAAGGACGCGGCCGCCGAGGCCTTCTACGAGCTGGACACCGCTCAGCGCGATCTCCAGATCTCCATCGAGACGATCACCGCGGTCGACAGTTCCTCGCGCGGGCGCAAGGCGGCGGAGGACTTCGCCGCCCTGGGACGTCGTATCGACGAGGTCAGCCACGCGTACATCACCGCCGTCGACGCGCACGACCTCGACCGGGACGATCTGGAGCCGTCCGTCGCCGCCCGCGCCCGGACCGAGCTGACCCGGGCCAAGGACGACCTCGTACGGGTCAAGGGCGAGCTGGACCGTTTCGCCCAGGGGCTGGGCACCCTGCTCGGCAGTGCGGAGACCCAGCTCGCCCGGCTCGCACCCGCCGTGGAGCGGGCCCGGCAGGCGCTGCTCGGGGCCAGCAACGCTCTGGACGCGGTACGCGCTTCGGGGCTGCGGGCGGACGACCTCGCGACCCGGCTGGCGGCCCTCGCCCCGGAGCTGACCAAGCTCAACCAGGGCGCCGGCCGGCACGGTGTGGCGGAGACGCTCCAGCGGGCCGACACGGTGCTGCGCGACGCGGAGGCGGTACGTGCCGAGGCCGAGCGGCTGCCGGAGCGGGCCGCCGAGATCGACCGGCGGCTGGTGTCGCTGCGCACCCGGGCCCAGGCCCTGACCACACGCGCGGGGTCGGTCGAGCCGGTGCTCAGCGAGCTGCGCCGGCGGTTCACGGCCGCCTGCTGGCAGGACCTCCAGCCCGTCCCGGAGCAGGCCTCGGTGAATGTCCGGCAGGCCGAGGAGAAGCTCGCGGAGGCCGCGAAGGCGCGCGAGGAGCAGCACTGGGCCGATGCCACCTCCCGGCTGAGCACGGTCCGGGCCCTGCTCAACGCGACCGATGAGGCGGTGTCCGCCGCCGGTGACCGGTTGCAGCGGCTGGACGCCGTGGCCAAGGACCCGCAGCAGGAGATCCAGCGGACCCGGTTCGCCGTCCGGGACGCCCAGCGGCTGGCCATGGCCGGGCGCAACACGCCCGATCCGCGCCACGCCCGGCCGCTGGACGACGCCGTGGCACGCCTGGAGCGTGCGATCGGTGGCCTTGAGGGGCGTCACCCCGACTACTGGCACTTTCTGACCGAGACCGAAGCCGTGCGGCAGACGGCAGCCCGGGTCGTCTCCGAGATCCGCGAGGAGCGCGGCGCCGGCGGTTGAGTGGCTGAGCGGAGGCCTACGGCGGCGGCGTGGCCGCGTCGCTGAGCGGCTCCGTGGCTCAGCGGTTCCGTGGCCGAGCAGCCCGTGGCTCAGCAGCTCTGTGACTGAGCGGTTCCGTGGCTCCGTGGCTCAGCAGCTCCGTGGCTCAGCGGGCCGTCCGCCCTGGCCCGCCCGGGTCGGCCCCGGCCCACAACCCGGTGGCCGATTTGTACCGTTTCCCTGCGTGGCCGATCCTGGAAGTACCCGGCTTCATGGAGGCCGAAGGAGCGCGACATGGCCATACACGCACCTCATCCGGGACGGCCGCATTCCGTTCGGCGCCGCACCGGCACCCGGCTCGACGAGCATCTGCCGGTCGACCACCGGCTCAGCCAGGTCTACCGGATCGGCGCGGGGCTGACCGGGCTGGTGCTGCTCGCCTTCGGCATCCTCGGGCTGATCGACAAGGTCGGCTTCTTCGACACCGGCGGCGACACGGTTGCGGGTCTCAACACCAACGGTGCGCTCAGCGTGCTGTCCATCTGCGTCGGGCTGCTGCTCTTCGCCGGGATGGTCATCGGCGGCAACTTCGCCTCGACCCTCAACATGGTCCTGGGCATCGCCTTCATCCTCAGCGGGTTCGTGAACCTCGCGCTCCTGGACACCGGGCTGAACTTCCTCGCGTTCCGCATCCAGAACGTGCTGTTCAGCTTTGTGGTCGGCGTGATGCTGATGTTCTTCGGGATGTACGGGAGGGTCAGCGGCGGGCTGCCGCACGACAACCCCTACTGGCGCGCCCGCCATCCGGAGCAGGCCGCCCACGAGGCACGCCTCAGGCGCCCGCCCCTGACCATGCCCGAGGCCCGTAAGTAGGGGCGGTGCCCGGGGACGCGCCAGGACGCGCCGTCCGGAGCCGGTTCGGGCGTAGCCGCGTACCGGCGTTGGCTTTAGCCTGGGGCCATGCCTCGCTACGAATTCCGCTGCCGCACCTGCGGAGACACATTCGAACTCAGCCGTCCGATGGCCGAGTCCTCCGACCCCGCCGCCTGCCCCGCCGGGCACGACGACACCGTGAAGCTGCTCTCCGCCGTCGCCGTGGGCGGTTCGGCCACGCCTTCCGCCTCCGCCTCCGGTGGCGGTGGCGGCGGTGGTGGCTGCTGCGGCGGCGGGTGCTGCGGCTGACCCCCGGACGCGTACGGCGGGACTACCCGGACACGCCCCGAGCCTCGGAGTCCGCGCCGGAGCCCGCCGACCTCGCCGCGCCCAGGAAGCGGCGCAGGATCTCCTCGCCCGCCGCGATTCCGCGCTCATCGAGTACGTCCACGTGCGCGGCGCTCCAGCCACTGTCGGCGAGTTCGCCGTGGCCGGGGCGCCAGGCACGGTCGGCGGCCAGCAGCAGGTCGGCGTCGAGCAGCGAGTCACCGGCGGCGAGGGTGAGCGTGGCGCCGCAGCGGCGGGCGACCTCCCGCATCGCGGCGCTCTTGGTGAGGGGCCTGGGGACGGCGTAGATCTTCCGGCCCTGGAGCGAGACGGTCCAGCCCCGGCTGTCCGCCCACCGGGCCAGTTCCTTCACCCAGCCCTCGGGCAGCAGTGCGCGCTCGACGACGAGGTAGGCGAAGAGGTCCTCGGCGACCCGCTCCTTGAGCAGCCACGCCGGGTCGGCCGCCGCGACGAGGTGGGCCCGGACCTCGGCGAGCGAGGCGCACTCCTCGGCCAGCCGCCCGGCCACCTGTGCCTGCCAGTCCGGGTCGGAGACCCCGTCGACCAGGAGGTGTCCGCCGTTGGCGCAGATGGCGTAGCGCGGGGCCGGGCCGGGGAGCCGGATGCGGTGGTACTGCTCGCGGGTGCGGGTGGTGGTCGGTACGAAGACCGTCGAGCGGGCCACATCGCCGAGGAGCCCGGCCGCCGTCTCCGTCACGTACGACAGGGGCTTGTGGTCGTACACCTCCACGCAGAGCAGCCTGGGCGCCTCGGCGTCCGGCATCGTGAGGTGGAGCGCTCCGGCGGAGTAGATGAGGGTGCGGTCGAGGTCGCTGGCGACCAGCGTCGGGGCGGTGGTCACTTCTCCGTCACCGCCCTGCCGTCCGCGCCGGTCGCTCCCTTGGTGTACCGGGGGTGGATCAGGCCCACGCAGGTGTACGGGAGTTCATCGACCTCCTCGACCGGGACGCCGCGCTGTTCGGCGAGCAGCCGGATGTGTTCGAGGTCGGCGCCCGCGCCGCGCCGGGCGAGGATCTTCCAGGGGACCCGGCGCAGCAGTACGCGTGTGGTCTCGCCGACGCCCGGCTTGACCAGGTTGACGTCGTGGATGCCGTACTCCTCGCTGATGCGCTCGACGGCTCCCCAGCCCTCCCAGGTGGGCGCCCGGTCGGCCGCGAGGAGTTCCTTGGCCTCGGCGTCGACCTCGTCCACGACCTCGTCGAAGCGGGCGGCGACCGTGTCGAGGAAGTGGCCGGACACATCGGAGCCTGCCAGCTCCCGGTAGAACTTGGCGCCGTGGAAGTCGTGCGGGCCGACCAGGTCGGCGCGCAGCACCGTACGGGAGATCAGGCCGGAGACCGTGGAGTTGAGGCAGGCGGACGGGATGAGGAAGTCCTCACGCGTGCCGTAGGTGCGCACACAGCCGCCCGGGTCGGCCAGGACCGCGATCTCGGGGTTGAAGCCCTCGAACTCGCCGAGTGCCGCGGCCAGTTCGCGGGTGATGGCGCCCTTTCCGGTCCAGCCGTCGACGAACACGACGTCGGCCGGGTCGTGGTGGGCGGCCAGCCAGCGCAGGGCGTTGGCGTCGATGCCCCGGCCGCGCACGATGGAGACGGCGTAGTGCGGCAGGTCGAGACCGTGCCGGTGCTGGGCCCAGCGGCGCATCAGGACGCCGACCGGTGTACCGGCGCGGGCCAGGGAGACGAGCACCGGGCGCGGGCCGCGCTCGGCGAGGACCGTCTCGGTGACGGTGCCGACCGCTCGGGCGATGCGTGCGGCCGAGGCGTCCAGGGCCGCCTCGAACAGGGCCTGGTACTCGGGGCTGGGCTGGTACTCCACGGGCAGCGACTCGGCGTAGTGCGCGCCACCGCTCTGTATCGCCTCCTCGCGCTCCTCGGTGGGCGCCTCCAGCTCCGTGCCCGAGAGGTCCTGGAGCAGCCAGCCGACGTCGGCGGCCGCGTAGGAGGAGAAGTCGGGGCCACGCAGGGGCTCGGGCAGCATGGGGGGTTCCTGCCGGTCGGGGGCGTGCGCGGGGGCGCGTGAGGGGATGTACGAGGGGACGACCGCGAGCAGCACCCGGCCGGTGTGGGCCGCCAGCCGGGCGAGCAGGCCGTCGGGGGCGTGCAGTTCGGGGGTGTCCGCGGTGGAGTCGACGACTGCCACGACGGCGTCGAAGCCGGCCCCCGCGACGTTGTACGCGTACCGGTCGCCGGGGCCGTCCGCGGGGTTGTCGTGGGCCGGGAAGACCAGCCGGCTCCGTATCGCGTAACCGGGGTCGTCCACGGCCAGGACGGGTGAGCGGGTCGTGGTCGAATAGCGCACCTCGGCGCCGGTGAGCGCCTCCAGCGCGGTGCCGAGGCGCAGCGGCGCGTACATCAGCTCCTCGAAGCCGAGGACCAGTACGCGTCGGGCGTCGCCCAGCGCCTCGGCGATCCGGGCCGCCATGCCGGGGAGGGCCGGTTCCAGGAGCGCCCGGTGAGCGGGGGTGAAGCCGTGCCGGCCGCCGTCCGGGACGCCGGTGGGCCAGTCCAGCGGTATCCGGGTGCAGGGTGCGGGCGCCAGGGCCGGGGCCGGGGAGTCTGTCGCCGAAGCCGAAGCCGGAGCCCGGGCCGGAGCCTGGGCCGAACCCGAACCCGAACCCGAACCGGAACCCAGAGCCGGAGCCGTCGCCGCCGCTTCCCGGCCGGCTGCCTCCCGCGCGGCCGACTCCGCCTCCTGCTCCTGCTCCTGCTCCGCCACCAGCGCCTGGCCGCGTTCCAGGACTCCGTCCGGCAGGCCGACCGTGCCGGAGTTCCGCGCCACCAGGTCCACGCGGGCGCCGATCTCGGCGGCGAACGCGGTCAGCCGGTCGCGGTCCTCGGGCGAGCGCATGTCCACCAGGGCCACGACGACGTACCGCTCGCGGGGGTACAGCTCATGGAGCACGCGGATGGTATTGAGCACGGTGTTGCCGGTCGAGAACTCGTCGTCGACCAGGACCAGCGGTGCGGGGGCGCCCCCGGCGCCGGGGCCCGCCAGCAGTGTCCCGTCCTCCGGCAGCAGCAGGTGCGACGTGGCGTGCGAGTGGGACTCCTCGAATCCGCCCGCCCTGGCCACTCCCGCCACCGGGCGCCGCGTCGAGTGCAGATACGGGGCGGCCCCGAGGCCGTCCGCGACGGCGTGGCCGAGGCCGGTCGCCGTTTCCGCGTAGCCGAGGACGACCGCGCGGCCGGCCTCGGCGTCACCCAGGAGCGCCCGTACCCGCTCGCCCAGCTCGACCCCGGCGCCGTACACCACCGAGGGCCGCTGCGGCACATGCTTGCCCAGCACGTTCGACACGAGCAGATGCGCCCGCCTGGGGTTGCGGCGCAGGGCGAGGCCCAGCATCTCCGGGAGCTCCCGGTCGCCGATCAGTTCGACTCCCAGTCGCTCGGCAACCCAGCTGCCCGACCACACCACGTCCACGGCCTCTTCTCCCGTCGCGCACTCGCTCATCGACGCACGCTCAGTTCGCCGGCCCGGCGGCCAGCAGTTCCACGAAACCGACGTCTTCCCTCGCCACACCGAAGACCTCGGCCCGCAGCAGTGTCCGCTCGGCCCAGGCCCGGTGCGGCTTCACTTCGTTCATCTTGTTCGTGTACGCGGAACGCAGTACACCCCCGCCGCCGCTCTCCGGCCGCAGGATGTCCTCGGCGTCGCTGAACTCCTCGTGACTGACCACCGACAGCGCGTGCACGGGCGCCACGTGCGAGGGGTGGATGCAGGTCTTGCCGAGCAGTCCGTTGGCCCGGTCGAGCCCGATCTCGCGCAGCAGGCCGTCCAGGTCGTGCTCGATGAGTGCCGTACGCAGTTCCTCGGCGCGGCCCTCCAGGAAGGGGCTGCGGCGGAGCTGCGGTTTGAACATGCGTTCCTGGACGCGGAAGTACTCCCACACCGGTCCGGTGATCGTGAAGCCGGTGCCGTCCGCCCGGCCCAGGACATTGACGACATCGCCGATGACGGCGCTGACGATCTGGACGTCGTACGCCGTCATGTCGGGCGCCCGGCGCAGACCGTAGGCCGAGCAGAAGTCGGTGACGCCGAGCCGCAGGGCCAGGACCCGGTCGCGGTACTTGGCCACGGAACGGGCGATTCCGTGCAGGGTCTCGCTCCGGGTCTCCAGATGCAGCAGCTCGGGCGATTCGAGAACCGGCATCGCGAACAGCCGCTGCCCGCAGGCCGCCTCCGCGGCGGAGAGGGCTTCCAGGAAGAGCGCGCCCCGTTCCTCCGTGAACTTCGGTAGTACGAATCCGGACAACATGCGGACCGAGGCACCGAGCCGGTCGACCAGATCGGTGATCTGACCCGGTTCGCGGACCCGGATGAAGAGCAGCGGAAGCTCGTCGGCCGCCTCGGCGAGCGCCGCGAACTGCGTGACGAGGTTCACCTCGGCATCGGCCACCTCGGCGTCGTTTATCGAATCCTCCAGGCACAGCACCATGGAGACGACGCCGCGCCGGGCCTGCTTGATCACATCGTCGGCGAGCGCGGGCCGGGTGGCCGGAGAGTAGAGCGTGGCCCCCAGGGCGACCGAGAGCAGCCGGGCGGGCGAGTCCGCGCTGAACTCGCACGGCTCCCGAAGGAACAGGCTCTCCCGGACAGCGGGCGAGATATGCCCGAAATGACGCATTGGTTTCCCCCGAACTGCCTGACCGGCCGGACGAATGTATGGCCGGTAATAGTACGTATGGGCGGGTGTCAACAGTTCCCCATGTGCATGAATTTCCGGTTACCCGCCCATTGCCCCCCTCCGCCGGCAGGTATCGTCACGCCTCTCCCGGGCTCCGCCGGGCCCATGGATTTGTGCCCCCCGCGTTGTCCGCACGGGCGCCCAGCAGGCAGGATGACGGGCATGACGCACGCGATGCTGAAGGGCTCGAACGTCCCCCTCGACGCCATGGCCGTACGGGCCGTGCTGCGCTGGACCCCGGGGGCCGGGGTTCCGGATGTGGATGCCTCCGCCCTGCTGCTGGGCGCCTCCGGCCGCGTGCGCTCCGACGAGGACTTCGTCTTCTACAACCAGCCCCGGCATCCCTCCGGCCTGGTACGGCGGCTGCCCAAGCGCAGCGTCGCCGATGGGCTGACCGACACGATCGAGGCGGATCTGAGCGCGCTCGATCCCTCGGTGGACCAGGTGGTCATCGCCGCCTCCTCCGACGGCGCGGCCTTCCAGCAGGTCCGGGATCTGCAGATACTGCTGTTCGACGCCGCACTCGCGGACGGTGAGCCGCTGGCCGTGTTCGATGTCAGGGCGGAGACCGGGGAGGAGACCGCCATCATCTGCGGCGAGCTCTACCGGCGCGGGGAGGGCTGGAAGTTCCGGGCGGTCGGGCAGGGGTATCCGACCGGCCTGATCGGGCTCGCCACCGCCTTCGGGATCTCGGTCGACGAGTCGGAGGCACAGGCGCAGGCACAAGCACAGGCGCAGTCCGAGGGGCAGACGCAGGCGGCCGCTCCCGGGGAGGCCGCACACGGGCCGCACACGGCCCACCCGCTCGGCCCCGACTCCCAGGCCACGGTCCAGCACCACCAGCCCTCGTACGGCTACCCACAGCCCGTCTCCGCCCCGCCCGCGTACGGCTACCCGCAGCCCGGACCGGCTTCCGCCCCGCCGGCGTACGGATATCCGCAGCCCGAGCCCGCCACCGCGGCGCCCGGATACGGCTACCCGCAGCCCGAGCCCGCGGCGGCCTCGTCCGGATACGGCTACCCGCAGCCCGCGGCGGCCTCGACCGGATACGGCTACCCGCAGCCCGCGGCGGCCGCCGCACACGCACCGGACCCGCACTTCACGCTGCCCCCGCAGGGCCCGCAGTTCATCCGTTCCTGAGCCGCCGGGCCGCTGCGCACCCGGACCGCGTATCCGGCCGCCGGTCGGCACCGGTGCTCAGGTCCGGGTTTTGTAGCCGCGCCCCCACTGCATCCCGAAGCCGTACATCCGGTCCAGCTCCGACTGGAAGCCGTAGACGAATTTCACCTCGCGCCGCACGATGAGCTCGTCCTTGATGTTCTCCACGGTGAACACGGCGCAGGAGCGGGCCTGCGGGGCGCGCTCGTCCAGCTCGATCTCGATCCGCGGGCCGTTGCCCGGGTAGAGCGTCACCTTGGCGTGCGTACGGTCGAACGCGGGCGTCTGGTCGTAGATGTAGACGAAGAACAGCAGCCGCTTGATCTGGTCGCGCTGGTCGAGATTGACGTAGACCGTCTCCCCCGACGGCGCCCCGAAGCGGTCGTCGCCGCTGAGTCTGATGTACGGCGGGGCGTTCAGATCACCTATCAGGTTGCCCAGGGGCTGCACGACTCCCTTGGTGCCGTCCTGGAGTTCGTACATGCAGCCGAGGTCCAGGTCGACGTTGACCATGCCCTGGGTGTGCGCCTGGACCACATCGGGCTTGAAGAGCTTGAACGGGCGCAGCAGCGAGCCGCTCTCGCCCGACCTGCCGGAGATGTCCGCGCTCCGCATCCGCCAGGACAGGTTCACCCGGAGGTTGCCGGAGAGCGCGCCCTGTTTGTTCAGCGAGACCGTGGCGTTCCGTTTGGAGAGCACGATGGAACTCGTCGCGGAATTGCCCGACTCGAACTGTGCTGCGCGCCCCGGCCACACGCCGTCGAAGAAGCCCATCCCAACCCCCATGTGAATCGTGGCGCGGCCGGTGCCCGGCCCCGCCCCCCGCACGTACCCCTGCTGCCCCTGCTGTCCCCCGCTGTCCCCCCGCCACCGCGGAGCGTACGGCGGCCACCGGGGCACATGACCGCGGGGCGGCCACCGGGCCGGGTCCGGATTTCGCCGGAGAGCCGTCGCCGTGTGGGCCGCCCCGCAGAGAGCGTTCCTCAATACCTACCGGGTCACACCCCGGAGGAGGCTTCCGCCTTGGAACCGGAGCTGTCGCCCCCGTCGCCGCCGGCCGCGGCGATCGCCTTGTTGCGGCGGACCGAGGACCAGAAGGACCAGCCGATCAGTACGACGCCGACGGAGCCGGTGATGAACTCGTTGATCTCGTACTGGATGGTGACGAGCAGGATGGCCGCCAGCGCGCCGATGGCGTAGTGGGCGCCGTGCTCCAGGTAGACGTAGTCGTCCAGCGTGCCCTCGCGGACCAGGTAGACGGTGAGCGAACGGACGTACATGGCACCGATACCGAGGCCGAGGGCCATCAGCACGATCTCGTTGGTGATGGCGAAGGCGCCGATGACACCGTCGAAGGAGAAGGACGCGTCCAGGACCTCCAGGTAGAGGAACATGAAGAACGCGGCCTTGCCCGCGAGGCCGACCGCGGAGACGGACTTGCCCGCCTTCTTGGCCTCTTCCTCGGCCTCGTGCTCGCGCTCCTCCTCCTCTTCGAGCTTGTTCTCGAAGAAGCCGGAGAGCCCGCCGACCACGAGGTACGTGATCAGACCCGCGATACCGGAGAGCATGACGGTCGACGCCTTGTCCACGTGCCCGCCACCGTGCTGGTGGGCCTGGGTCGCGAACGTCAGCGCCGTGATCAGCAGCACGATCAGCGCGATGCAGACCGACAGCATGTCGACCTTGCCGAGCTTGGCGAGCGGGCGCTCGATCCAGCGCAGCCACTGGATGTCACGGTCCTCGAAAATGAAGTCGAGGAAGATCATGAGAAGGAACATGCCACCGAAGGCGGCGATCGACGGATGCGCGTCCGTGACCAGTTCCTTGTACCTGTCAGGGTCGTTGAAGGAAAGATCGATCGCCTCGATCGGGCCGAGCTGTGCACTGACGGCCACGATCACGACGGGGAAGACCAGCCGCATACCGAAGACCGCGATGAGCACACCCACCGTGAGGAAGATCTTCTGCCAGAAGGCATTCATCTTCTTCAGGATTCCGGCGTTGATCACCGCGTTGTCGAAGGACAGCGAGATCTCCAGGACCGACAGGATCGCCACAATGCCGAATGCCTGCCACCCCCCGTAGAACGCCGCTGCGACCAGACCGATCGCGGTGACCGCGAACGACCAGCCGAAGGTTTTCAGAACCACTGGCTACCCCATCGTGTTATGTAAGGGTCTCCCCAGGTGTGTACGGGGCTCCCCCGCGCCGTGCGCGGTTTTACGAAACGTTGACCCCGAAGTCTAGAGCGATACCTCTCAGCCCCGACGCGTACCCCTGCCCCACTGCACGGAATTTCCACTCGCCGTTGTACCGGTAGAGCTCTCCGAAGATCATCGCGGTCTCCGTCGAGGCGTCCTCGCTCAGGTCGTAGCGCGCCAGCTCCTGGCCGTCCGCCTGATTCACCACGCGGATGAAGGCATTGCTGACCTGCCCGAAGGTCTGCCCGCGATTGTCCGCCTCATGGATCGAGACCGGGAAGATGATCTTGTCGCAGTGGGCGGGTACCTGGTCGAGGTGCACGATGACCGACTCGTCGTCGCCATCGCCCTCACCCGTGAGGTTGTCACCGGTGTGCTCCACGGAGCCGTCCGGGCTGGTGAGGTTGTTGTAGAAGACGAACCACTCGTCGCCGAGCACCCGTCCCGACTGGCACAGCAGCGCGCTGGCGTCGAGGTCGAAGTCGGCTCCGGTGGTGGCCCGTGCGTCCCAGCCGAGCCCGATCAGCACCTGGGTGAGGTTGGGAGCGGCCTTGGAGAGGGAGACATTGCCTCCCTTGGCGAGCGTGACGCCCATGTGTGTCCTCCCCGAGTCGTTGGACGATGTCGCCGGACGCTCGGACGCCCGGGTGAGGGCGCGTGAGCGCCCTGTTGAGCACGTCCGGCGCCGCACACATCGTGCGGCGCCGGACGGGTTGGTGCTGATGGCGGCTCAGCGCTGCGGCGGAGCTGTCACCGGGCGTCGGTCAGACGTTGACGCCGAAGTCCTGCGCGATGCCGCGCAGACCCGAGGCGTAGCCCTGGCCGATGGCGCGGAACTTCCACTCCGCCCCGTTGCGGTACAGCTCGCCGAAGACCATGGCGGTCTCGGTCGAGGCGTCCTCGCTCAGGTCGTAGCGCGCCAGCTCCGTGTTGTCGGCCTGGTTGACCACGCGGATGTACGCGTTGCGCACCTGGCCGAAGCTCTGCTGACGGCTCTCGGCCTCGTAGATCGAGACCGGGAAGACGATCTTGTCCACATCGGCCGGCACACCGGCCAGGTTCACCTTGACGACCTCGTCGTCACCCTCGCCCTCACCGGTGAGGTTGTCACCGGTGTGCTCGACGGAACCGTCGGGGCTCTTGAGGTTGTTGAAGAAAACGAAATTCCCGTCGTTTCCGACCTTGCCCTCGGCGTTCGTCAGCAGGGCGCTGGCGTCGAGGTCGAAGTCACCACCGGTGGTGGTACGGGCATCCCAGCCCAGACCGACGATGACCGCGGTCAGGTTGGGCGCGGCCTTGGTCAGCGAGACGTTGCCGCCCTTGCTGAGGCTGACTCCCACGAGTCCTCCCATAGGTTTTCAGGGGCCGGCAGACACCAGCGTCCCCGTCGTGCGTTGGTATCGGATCAACGATTGGATCCTAGTGACCGGTTCCCTGCCAAAACAGGCTTTTGGCCGGGCGTCGCGATTCCGGGACCGGAGCCCCGCCGTTCCGGGACCGGAGCCTCCCGGATCCGGGGTTCCGATCGCCGGAGTTCCGATCGCCGGGGTTCCGGGATCAGATCGCCGGAGTTCCGGGTTCCGATCGCCGGGTTTCCGGGATCAGATCGCCGCGAGCGCCGTGATGTAGTCCTTGAGGTCGCGTGCGTCGGGCAGACCGTTGACCACGGTCCAGCGGACGACGCCCTCCTTGTCGATGATGAAGGTGCCGCGCACCGCGCAGCCCTTCTCCTCGTCGAAGACGCCGTACGCCCGCGAGGTCGCGCCGTGCGGCCAGAAGTCGGAGACCAGCGGGTACTCCAGGCCCTCCTGCTCGGCGAAGACCCGCAGGGTGTGGATGGAGTCGTTGGAGACGGCGAGGAGCTGGGTGTCGTCGTTCTCGAACTGCGGCAGCTCATCGCGGAGCGCGCACAGCTCACCCGTGCAGACGCCGGTGAAGGCGAACGGGTAGAACAGCAGCACCACGTTCTTCTCGCCCCGGAAGTCCGAGAGCCTCACGGTCCGGCCGTGGTTGTCCTTCAGCTCGAAATCCGGGGCCTGGGTGCCGACCTCGATCGCCATGGAACGCGTCCCTTCGCTACGTCACCGCTTGACCGGACTGGGCCGTCCGGGTGGCACCCACCCTACGCATGGGCGGGGTACCGGCACGTACGAAGGCCCCCGGGGGCGTGATCGCCGCCGGGGGCCCCGGGTGATGAGAGAGCGGGTCAGCGCTTGCCCTTGGCCCCCTTGGGGGTGACCAGACGGCTGCCCGTCCAGTCCTTGCCCGCACTGATGCTCTTGGTCTGAGCGAGGCCGGCTGTCTGGGCAGCCTCATTGATGTCGCTCGGTTCGACGTATCCGTCACGGCCGGTCTTCGGCGTCATCAGCCAGACCGTACCGCCGTCCTCGAGCAGACCAATGGCATCCACCAGCGCGTCCGTAAGGTCGCCGTCCTCGTCACGGAACCAGAGCAGGACGACGTCGGCGACGTCGTCGTACTCCTCGTCGACGAGATCCTGGCCGGTAGTGGCCTCAATGCCCTCACGGAGCTCCAGCTCGACGTCGTCGTCGTAGCCGATCTCCTGGACCACTTGTCCGGGCTCGAACCCCAGGCGTGCAGCCGGGTTGGTCCGCTCCTCCGCGTGGTCCGCGGTCGCGCTCACGGGTTGCCTCCTGATCATGTTTCGGAAAATGCTTCAGCCACGCGCGTGCGCGGGGCGTTGGCCGTAGTCCACACGGGCTCGGCGAATCGCGCAAGTACCCAGCGTCCGAGACCGCCTAAACGGTGACGTTCCCTGCCACGTCGCCGCAACTCCGGGCGGTCTCCCGCGGGGCCCTCGATGTCGCCCAATCCGTATACGTCCTTCCTCAGCTTATGCCGTTTCGATCCGGCATTCGGAGCGGAACAGCCTTTGGGAACGCTTGGACGGCTTGGGCGTATGGTTGCGGTTTGGCCCGACCCATCCTTGTGCTGCCCCTACTCGTGCCCCGGACGTGACCGTTCGGAACCTCACGGTTACCCCGCGGTAGAGATGACGTTTACGCCCTCGCGGTACACGATGGAGGCGGCGCACAGCAGATGTCCCGGGGGTACGTTCCCCGTAACCAGGCCCCGTAGAGCAGCACCGAACAGCGAAGGAACAGCGTGGCTTCCGGATCCGATCGCAACCCGATCATCATTGGCGGCCTTCCGAGCCAGGTCCCGGACTTCGATCCCGAAGAGACCCAGGAATGGCTCGACTCCCTCGACGCCGCCGTCGACGAGCGAGGCCGTGAGCGGGCCCGCTATCTGATGCTCCGGCTCATCGAGCGCGCGCGGGAGAAGCGCGTCGCCGTGCCGGAGATGCGCAGCACGGACTATGTGAACACGATCGCCACGAAGGACGAACCGTTCTTCCCGGGCGACGAGGAGATCGAACGCAAGGTCCTCAACGCGACCCGCTGGAACGCGGCCGTGATGGTCTCGCGCGCCCAGCGTCCCGGGATCGGGGTCGGCGGGCACATCGCCACCTTCGCCTCCTCCGCCTCGCTGTACGACGTGGGCTTCAACCACTTCTTCCGCGGCAAGGACCAGGGCGACGGCGGCGACCAGATCTTCTTCCAGGGGCACGCCTCCCCCGGAATCTACGCCCGCGCCTTCCTGCTCGACCGGCTGGACGAGGCGCAGCTCGACGCCTTCCGCCAGGAGAAGTCGAAGGCGCCGAACGGCCTGTCCAGCTACCCGCACCCGCGGCTGATGCCGGACTTCTGGGAGTTCCCGACCGTCTCGATGGGCCTCGGTCCGCTCGGCGCGATCTACCAGGCGCGGATGAACCGCTACATGGAGGCGCGCGGTATCGCCGACACCTCCAAGTCGCACGTGTGGGCCTATCTGGGCGACGGCGAGATGGACGAGCCCGAGTCGCTCGGACAGCTGTCCATCGCCGCCCGTGAGGGCCTGGACAACCTGACCTTCGTCGTCAACTGCAACCTCCAGCGCCTCGACGGGCCGGTACGCGGCAACGGCAAGATCATCCAGGAGCTGGAGTCGCAGTTCCGCGGGGCCGGCTGGAACGTCATCAAGCTGGTCTGGGACCGCACCTGGGACCCGCTGCTCGCGCAGGACCGGACAGGCATCCTGGTCAACAAGCTGAACACCACGCCGGACGGGCAGTTCCAGACGTACGCCACCGAGACGGGTGCGTACATCCGTGAGCACTTCTTCGGCGACGACCCCCGGCTGCGCGACATGGTCAAGGACATGTCGGACCACCAGATCCTGCACCTGGGGCGCGGCGGGCACGACCACCGCAAGGTCTACGCGGCGTACGCGGCGGCCAAGGCCCACAAGGGCCAGCCGACCGTGATCCTCGCGCAGACGGTCAAGGGCTGGACCCTCGGGCCGAACTTCGAGGGCCGCAACGCGACCCACCAGATGAAGAAGCTCACGGTCGAGGACCTCAAGCGCTTCCGCGACCGGCTGCACATCCCGATCACGGACAAGCAGCTGGACGAGGGCTACCCGCCGTACTACCACCCGGGCCGCGACTCGGAAGAGATCCAGTACATGCACGACCGCCGCCAGGGTCTGGGCGGTTATGTCCCGACCCGTGTCGTGCGGTCGAAGCCACTGGCCCTGCCCGAGGACAAGACGTACGCGAGCGCGAAGAAGGGTTCGGGTCAGCAGTCGATCGCCACGACCATGGCGTTCGTCCGCATCTTGAAGGACCTCATGCGGGACAAGGAGATCGGCAAGCGTTTCGTGCTGATCGCGCCCGATGAGTACCGCACCTTCGGTATGGACGCGTTCTTCCCGAGCGCGAAGATCTATAACCCGCTCGGCCAGCAGTACGAAGCGGTGGACCGCGATCTGCTGCTCGCGTACAAGGAGTCGCCGACCGGGCAGATGCTGCACGACGGCATCTCCGAGGCGGGCTGCACGGCCTCGCTGATCGCCGCCGGTTCGGCGTACGCCACGCACGGCGAGCCGCTGATCCCGGTGTACGTCTTCTACTCGATGTTCGGTTTCCAGCGCACCGGCGACCAGTTCTGGCAGATGGCCGACCAGCTGGCGCGCGGCTTCGTGCTGGGCGCCACCGCCGGACGTACGACGCTGACCGGTGAGGGTCTCCAGCACGCCGACGGCCACTCGCAGCTGCTCGCCTCGACGAACCCGGGCTGTGTGGCGTACGACCCGGCCTTCGGGTACGAGATCGCGCACATCGTCAAGGACGGTCTGCGGCGGATGTACGGCGGGACGCCCGAGGAGAACGAGGACGTCTTCTACTACCTGACCGTCTACAACGAGCCGATCCAGCACCCGGCCGAGCCCGAGAACGTGGATGTCGAAGGCATCCTCAAGGGCGTGTACCGCTTCAGCAGCGGCGAGCGGGGGCAGATCCCGGCCCAGATCATGGCGTCCGGTGTGGCGGTCCCGTGGGCGGTGGAGGCACAGCGCATCCTCGCCGAGGAGTGGAACGTCAAGGCGGACGTCTGGTCGGCGACCTCCTGGAACGAGCTGCGCCGCGAGGCCGTGGACGTGGAGCGGTACAACCTGCTGCACCCCGAGGAGGAGCAGCGCGTCCCGTACGTCACGCGGAAGCTGTCCGGCTCCGAGGGCCCGTTCGTGGCGGTCTCGGACTGGATGCGTTCGGTGCCGGACCAGATCGCGCGCTGGGTGCCCGGCGCGTACCAGTCGCTGGGCGCGGACGGCTTCGGCTTCGCCGACACCCGCGGTGCCGCCCGCAGGTTCTTCCACATCGACGCGCAGTCGATCGTCCTCGCGGTGCTCACGGAGCTCGCGAAGGAGGGGAAGATCGACCGTTCGGCGCTGAAGACGGCGGTCGACCGCTACGACCTCCTGGATGTGGCCGCGGCCGATCCGGGCGCGGCGGGCGGCGACGCCTGAGCGCAGGCAGGCACACGCAGGCGCGTGCAGGCGCACGTGGACACACGTGCCGAAGGGCGGTGGGGCCGGTGGCCCCGCCGCCCTTCGGCGTGCCGGGCCGCTCCCGTCCCCGTCAGTTCTCCCAGATCTTGAAGGCCCTGACCTGGTACGGGGAGCGGGGCGTCCAGGTGCCGCCGCCCGGGTACGTCTCGAACTCGGCCGTCTCGGCGCACTCCGCCGACTGGTACGTCGTGACGGGCCGCCCGGTGCGGTTGGCGAGCGACTGCGCTTCGCCGCCGGCGGGCAGCGGGACACAGCTCTCGATGTCGACGGAGGACAGCTCATGGATCTGCCGGGCGCCGGTGAAGTCGGGCTTCCGCCAGAGGCAGAGCTGCCCCGCCCCACAGTTGCCGAGCGCGGCTCCTGCGGCCTTCGGCGCCGCATCGGGCTTCGGCGCGGTAGTGGGCTTCGGCGCGGTAGTGGACTTCGGCGCCGTGACGGCCTTCGGCGCGGTCCCCGCCGGGACCATGGCGGCGGCCGGTGGGACGAGCGCGGTGACGGCCAGGGCGGCCAGGGCCAGAACGGTCGTACGCATGGTGGATCAACCCCCGTTGTCGTGCGGATCCTCTGTCCGCACCCTGACCCGCCGGACGAGGCCCGGGGAAGGGGGCAGGGCCCGATCCACCCTGATAGGCGACAGCCCCGCCGGAGAGGTCCGGCGGGGCTGTCCATGGCACTGTGTTGACGAGTGCCGTGCCGGCGCTTCCGCGCCGTCGGGGCGGGTCAGATGTGGCCGACTCCGGCGCCCGCCTCGGCGTTGGCGCCGCGCTTGGTGAAGGTGGCGACCACGGCGGCGACCACGGCCACGACACCCGCGACGGTGAAGGCCAGGCCCATGCCGGACATGAACGTGTCGTGGATGACCCCGCCGATCCGGTCGATCACGTCGGGGGTCATACCGGGCGCCTTGGCCAGCTCCTCGGCGGGAACGATGCCGAACTCCGCGGCCTCTTCGAGCTTGGGGTCGATCGGGCCCGGCAGGCCCGCGTCCTTCCAGTTGCCCGCGAAGTCCGCGCTCACCTTGGCCGACATGACCGCGCCGAGAACGGCGGTGCCCAGGGCGCCACCGACCTGCATGGCGGCCTGCTGGAGGCCTCCGGCCACACCCGAGAGCTCCATCGGCGCGTTGCCCACGATGACCTCGGTGGCGCCGACCATGACCGGGGCGAGCCCGCAGCCGAGCAGGGCGAACCAGAGCGACATACCGAAGGTTCCGGTGCTCTCGCTCAGCGTCGTCATGCCGAACATCGCCACGGCGGTGCACACCATGCCACCGACCAGCGGCACCCGCGGGCCGAACTTGGTGATCAGCATGCCGGCGACCGGGGAGGCGACGATCATCATCGCGGTGAGCGGCAGCAGGTGCAGACCGCTGTCGACCGGGCTCATCCCGTGGACGCCCTGGAGGAAGAACGTCACGAAGAACAGGCCGCCCATGAAGGCGAAGGCCATCAGCACCATCAGGATGGCGCCCGCGGTCAGCGGGATGGAACGGAACATCCCCAGCGGGACGAGCGGCTCCTTGACCTTGGTCTCCCAGAAGCCGAAGACGAGGAAGAGGACGATCGCGAGTCCGAGGAAGCCGATGGTCTTGCCGTCGGTCCAGCCCCACGACTCACCGGCCTTGATGATCCCCCAGATGAGGGAGAACATCGCGCCCGAGAGCAGCAGGATTCCCACGATGTCGAAGGAGCGCGGCGCGTTGGCGGCGCGGTGGTCCTTGAGGATCACCAGGCCGAAGACGAGCGCGATGACGCCGACCGGTACGTTGATGAAGAAGACGGACTGCCAGCTGACGTGCTCGACGAGCAGACCGCCGACGATGGGACCGCCCGCGGTGGACGCGCCGATGACCATGCCCCAGATGCCGATGGCCATGTTCAGCTTCTCGGCGGGGAAGGTGGCCCGCAGCAGGCCCAGGGCGGCCGGCATGAGCAGCGCGCCGAACAGGCCCTGAAGGACCCGGAAGACGATGACGAAGGCGATCTCGCTGGAGAGGCCGATGGCACCGGACGCCACGGCGAAACCGGCGATGCCTATCAGGAACGTCTGGCGGTGACCGAAGCGGTCGCCGAGCTTGCCGGCGGTGATGAGGGCGACGGCGAGTGCGAGCAGATACCCGTTGGTGATCCACTGGACGTCGGCGAGCGAGGCGCCGAGATCCTTTTTGATCTCGGGGTTGGCGATCGCGACGATAGTGCCGTCGAGCGCCACCATCATCACGCCGATGGCGACGGAGAACAGCGTCAGCCAGGGGTGGCCGCGAAGCCCCTTGACCGGTGCGGGTACGGCGCTGTCGTCCGGCTCCCGCGGTGCCTTCTCGACGGTGGTCTGACTAGTCATACGGGGAGACTAGTGACAGCCACTGACAGTTGACAAACCAATTCACAAGTCAGTAACTGTCACGTAACTCACAGGCCAGACCGGCCGACCGGTCTAAGCTGAACTGCACAAAAAGGCGAAAAGAGGACGGGTAAGTGACGGACGGGCAGCGTACCGAGCACCCGGCAGGGCTGCGTGAACGCAAGAAACAGCGCACCCGCGATGCCCTGGTGCATGCCGCCCTCGTTCTCTTCACCACCCAGGGGTACGACCGGACCACCGTCGACGAGATCGTCGACGCGGTCGAGGTCTCCCAGCGCACCTTCTTCCGCTACTTCGCGAGCAAGGAGGAGGTCGCCTTCGCCGCCCAGGAGATGGTGGAGTCCCATTTCCTGTCGGAGTTGCGTCAACGCCCTGCCGACGAGGCCCCTTTCGAGGCAATGCGCCGGGCCGTCCTGTGCGCCTGGAACAGTATCGGCGAGACCATCGAGGAGCTCGTCACGGTCGACCTCCATATGCGGACCTACCAGTTGATCGAATCGCACCCGACCCTGCTCGCCGCCCATCTGCGGCGCTGCATCGATCTGGAGGACAGGATCGCCCGCCTGATCGCGGAACGGGAAGGGCTCGACGTGACGAGCGACCCCCGGCCGAGGGTGGCCGTCGCGGCGTTCTCCGGCGTGATGCGGGTGGCCGGACAGCTGTGGGGGCGGGGGCACGACCCGAGCGTCGAGTCCCTGCGCGACCTGACCGAGTGCTACCTGGACCAGCTCGCCCCCGCGCTCGCGGGCGACTGGCGACAGGACGCGCCCGCCCACGGTCCGTACTGTGCCGTACCTCTCGCCCCCGGCCATGACGGACCTCACACCCACGCGTCCGCCGCCGCGCGAACCGGGCGCCTGAAGCGGCGTCCGGGGTCCTGAGCGCGGCGGAGCGTACGGGCCGCACCTACGGAACGTGAGGAGCGGCGGCACCGATTCCCCGCAGCCGGGTGATGTGCGTCACCCTCGTAACGGCGGTCGTCACACGTCTCCTAGGGTGTGGAGCAGTGACTTCCTTCGACTCCTCCCCCACGTTGACCGCATGGCGCGCGCTGCTCGCCGTCGCGGTCGTGTTCGTGATGCTGGCGACCACGGGCTGGACCGCCGTACGCCATCAACGCTCCGACGAGCCACGCGAGATCGCACTCGCCTCGTGGGCCCGGGACCGGATAGCCGGTCACGCGCTGCCGGACGTCACCGCGCCGCCGTACCGGCTGGCCCACTTCTTCGCCACGCTGACCGCCGGACAGCAGGTCTCGCTGGCGGACAAGTACCCCCTGGTCGTGGGAAATCTGAACGGCGTCCCGGTCACCGTGCGCTACCACGCCAACCGGCTGGCCCTCAAACAGGCACAGGCCGTGGAACGGCTGCGCACGCACGACATCACGCTCTCCCCGGACGGCCGCGGCGAGGCCGTGCGCCGGATGGAACGCTTCCGGTCGATGCTCGCGAAGGACCGGCAGATCCTGTCCTTCGATCCGTCCGGAAAGGGCCGTGCCGCCGAGGTGTTCGGTGATCTCGACCGCGCCGAACGGGTCTCGGTCGTCGTGCCGGGTGTCGACACCAGTCTGCTGACACTGGAGCGGACGGCGAAGCGCAAGTACGCGGCGCCGGTCGGCATGGCGCAGTCGCTGTACGGGGCGGAGCGCGCCGCCCGCCCCGGAACCCGTACCGCCGTCATCGCCTGGGCCGACTACACGGCCCCCGCGGGCATCGGCATGGACGCGGCCCTCGGCCGGCTCGCGGCGGACGGGGCGGTCCGGCTCAACGCCATGGTGAGCGGGCTGCCGGGCACCTCGGCCGTCTCGCTCTTCTGCCACAGCTACGGCTCCGTGCTCTGCGGGGTCGCCGCCCACAAGGCGCCCTCCCGGGTGGCCGACATCGCGGTCGCGGGCAGCCCCGGCATGCGTGCCGACAGCGCCGAGCAGTTGGAGACCGACGCCCGGGTGTGGGCGATGCGGGACCGTGACGACTGGATCCAGGACGTGCCGTACCTCGCGGTCGGCGGGATCGGGCACGGTGCCGACCCGGTGGATCCCGACTTCGGGGCCCGGATCGTCTCGGCGGGAGACGCGATCGGCCACAGCGGCTATTTCGAGCCGGGCACCGAGAGTCTCAGCAACTTCGCCGCGATCGGCGTCGGCGCGTACGGTTCGGTCAGCTGTGCGGACGCCGACACCGCGTGCCGCAGCGGTATTTCCGGTCGGCGGGAGACCTGACGCGCGTGCGGAGTGGTGACCTTCCGATGAATGACGACTTACGTCGAGGGGGGACGGGCGGGGCTGTGCCGCATACGATGAGGCACATGGGTGATGTGCTGGCCGGAATTCATGCCACCTGGGAGTTCGACACCGACTCCTTGCTCATCCGCTTCGAACGGGGTATCCGCACGCCGAAGCTCTTCCAGAGCTTGCGTGAACGCCGCATCCCGCATGCGGCGTTGTCGTCGGTGACGCTGACCCCCGGCAAGCGGGGCACGGTGGTTCTTCGTGCGGTGCCGAGACCGGGCGCCGATCCACTCCTGGAGGCTGCGGCGGGACAGCTGAAGGACGGGTGCGACCCGTACCGCCTGGTACTTCCGGCGGAACGGGAGGTCCTCGCCGAGTACTACGCGGACGAGCTGCGCGCGCTGCTCGGACCCGATGACGGGCTGCCCGCCGACCGCTTCCTCGTCGCTGCCCCCGAGGCCCCGATGAACTTCAAGGCGTACGACGGCAGGGCCAGCTTCGACGGGGAGCGGATCTCCTTCCGGTGGTCGTGGACCGGAGCCTCCAGCGCCAAGTGGAAGGCCGGCGACCAGACCTTCCCGGTGGCCGAACTGTGCGGGGTCGAGTGGCGCTCGCCCGAGGCGCTCGACGGCTACCTCCGGCTCGTGCCCCGTACGGCGGTGGCGGTGGGCCACGGTGGGGCGAGCGGCCTGGGCGAGGCCTGTGGCCCGGCCGGACCCGTCGCCGCGGCGGGCACCGCACCCGGGACCGGCCGAGCGGTTTCCGGCCATTCGGCCCGTGCGGACCAGGATCCGGCCGCGGTGCTCTTCGGCCTCGGCTACGGCCCGGTCCACGAGTCGCTGCCCTTCGCCGCCGCCGTACTGGAATCCGTCCGCAGATCGCAGACCGCACCGGTCGGACCCGCCCCGGTCCTGGTCGGTGCCGGGCGGCGCGATCCCGCGGACATCGCCGAGCGGATACGGCACCTCGGGGAGCTGCACCAGGCGGGTCTGGTGACGGACGACGAGTACAGCGCGAAGAAGGCGCAGCTGCTCGCGGAGCTGTAGCTCCGGCCGGGGCGCGGCTCCACCCGACCCCGTACCCCGGTATGAGTGGCCGGGCGGCGGTCCGGCACCCCGGTATGACGCCGGGGTCCGGGTCGTCTGCCTACGCTGATCGGGCCATGTCCACTTCCCCCGCCGGGCCGCCGCCCGCCGATGGCCTGCTGAGCGCCGCCCGCCGCAATCTGCGCGAGCTCGCCCACGGGCTGTCCCACGCGTCCCATCCGCCCACACCGCTGCTGGCCGGTGCCCCGAAACGGTGGCAGCGGCTGTCTCCGTACGTGGTGGTGCTCGCCCTCGCCGCGAGCTTCATCCCGATCACCATCAACGTCCTGACCACGCGGTACGACGTACCGGGGGGTGTGGCCGGAGCACTGGCCGTCGGCCAGGCCGCCCCGTTGCTGATGCTGGCGCACCGGCCCCTGCAGGCCTGGTGGATCATCTTCCCCTCCGACATCCTCGGTGCGCTCGTCCTCCTGGCGCAGCCGGCCGGGAAGCTGGACATCTGGCCGTGGCCCCCTCCGGTGATCGTCGCCTATATGTTCGTGCTGCTGGCGATCGGGCTGCGGGAGACCCGGCGGACCGTGGTCTGTGTCTGGCTGTTGACGGGTGCCGCCGGTCTGGTGCTGCACCGGGTCGACCCCGAGCGCAGCAACGGCAGCGCGCTGTTGGTGTTCATGCTCGGCGCGGTCATGCTGGTGATCGGGGCCGCGGTACGGGAACGGGGCGAGGCGCAGCGCCGGCTCGCCGAGCAGGAGACCATCAGCGAGGCCGAGCGGGCACAGCGCACGCTCCTGGAGGAGCGGACCCGGATCGCCCGTGAGCTGCATGACGTGGTCGCGCACCACATGTCGGTGATCACGGTGCAGGCCGACTCCGCCCCGTACCGGATCGACGGGCTGTCGGACGAGGCGCGCGAGGAGTTCACGTCCATCGCCGCCAGTGCGCGGGAGTCGCTGGGCGAGATGCGGCGGCTGCTGTCGGTGCTGCGCAGCGATGGCACGGAGGGCGAACGCGCTCCGCAGCCCGGCCTGGACCGGGTGCAGCAGCTGGTGGAGGCGACGGTACGGGCGGGGCTGCCGGCCGAACTGTCGCTGGCGGCGGACCTCGGCGAGGTGCCACCGGCGGTGGACGTGTCGGCGTACCGCATCGTGCAGGAGGCGCTGGCGAATGTGATCCGGCACGCGCCGGGGGCGCGGACCCGGGTGTCCATCACGGCGGGCGCGGGTCATCTGACGGTGCTGGTCGTCAACAGCCCCGCGGAGCAAGCCCGTTCGCCGCTGGAGACGACGGGGACCGGGCACGGGCTGGTCGGGATGCGTGAGCGCGTACGGTTGACCGGCGGAACCCTGGACACGGGCCCGCTGCCCGACGGCGGATTCCGGGTGGCCGCCCGGCTGCCGCTGCCCCCGGCCAAAGCCCCGTCCGCACAGCAGACTTCGGAGGAATCGTGACCATCCGCGTGATCATCGTCGACGACCAGGCCATGGTGCGCGCGGGGTTCGCGGCGCTGCTGTCGGCGCAGAGCGACATCGATGTGGTGGGCGAGGCGCCGGACGGGCGCCAGGGCATCGAGGTCAGCCGGAACGCGCATCCCGACGTGGTGCTGATGGATGTCCGGATGCCCGAGATGGACGGACTGGCGGCGGCCCGCGAGCTGTTGAACCCGCCGGTGGGTGTGGTGCACCGGCCGAAGGTGCTGATGCTGACCACCTTCGACGTGGACGACTATGTGTACGAGGCGCTGCGCGCCGGTGCGTCCGGTTTCCTGCTGAAGGACGCCCCGCCCGCCGACCTGATCTCGGCGGTACGGGTGGTGGCGGCGGGCGACGCGCTGCTGGCGCCCTCCGTGACACGGCGCCTGATCGCGGACTTCGCGGCCCAGCGGCCGTCCGGGGCGTCCCGCGGCGGGCCCGCGCTGCGGCTGAACGGGCTCACCCCGCGCGAGAGCGAGGTGCTGGAGCTGATCGCGCGGGGGCTGTCCAACCAGGAGATCGCCGCGCGGCTGGTGCTGGCCGAGCAGACGGTGAAGACGCACATCGGCCGGGTGCTGGCCAAGCTGGACCTGCGGGACCGGGCGCAGGCGGTGATCTTCGCGTACGAGTCGGGGCTGGTGGCCCCGGGGGACACGGGGGCGTAGGAGTCACCGGGGGACGCGGGGCGCGGGAAGGCCACCGGGGGGCGTGGCGCGGGGGAAGGCCACCGGGGGCGTGGCCGGGCCCCACACCGCCGTACGGCCCTCCGCGCGGGCCGTTCCGGAGCCCGCGCGGACCGTCGTACGCCCCCCGCCCCGCCCCGCCCCGCCGGTCCCGGGCCCCATGTCGTACACCCCCTACCCAGGTATCACTTCGCACGTGGCTCCCCGGTGTGACGCCTCCTCACCCGTCGTCCTCCTACCTTCCTCTCCGTCGCGCCGATCGGCGTACGACAGCCGGAGAGGGAGGGCGAGATGCGTCGATACGCGAGGACCCTGGTCGCGGTCGCACTGGCGACCACCGTGGTGGCCGGGACGGCGGGGTGGGTGTCGGGGGACGCGCAGGCGGCCGTGACCGGGCCACCGCCGGGCAGCGCGTCCTGGCGGGCGGACCACACACGGGGGCAGGAACTGCCCGATCCGGGGCGGGCCACTCCGGGTGAAGTCGCGCGGTTCTTCCGGGGGTTGGGTGCGGCCGAGCAGCAGCGGCTGGTGGTGCGCCACCCGCTCGTCGTCGGCAATCTCGACGGTGTCCCGGTGGAGTTGCGCTACCGCGCCAACGCCCTGTCCCTGAGGGCCGCCGACGACCCCCGGTACCGGAGTCTCGCCACCCCCGGGCGGCGGATCCTCGCGTTCGACCCGCGTGGCCGGGGCCAGGTCGCCGAGGTGTTCGGGGACCTGCGGTCGGCGCGCCGAGTGTCCGTCGTGGTGCCCGGTTCCGACATCGACGCCGGGACCTTCGACCGGACGAACGACGTGTACGGCACTCCGGCGGGCATGGCGAGATCCCTGTACGCGCAGAGCGGTGCGGGCACCGCGGTCGTCGCCTGGGCCGGGTACACCACCCCGGTGGGCGTCGGTCTCGACGCCGCGACCGGGGGCCTGGCCGAGGCCGGGGCGGAGCGGCTGACCCGGTTCGCGGAGGGGCTGACGGCCGACGGGCTGCCCGAGCCCGCCGTCTTCTGCCACAGCTACGGCTCCGTGGTCTGCGGCCTCGCCGCGCCCCGGCTGCGCGCCACCGACCTGGTGGTCATCGGTTCCCCCGGGATGCGCGCCGACGACGTGGGCGATCTGCGCACCCGGGCCCGGGTCTGGGCGGCGAAGGACGCCACCGACTGGATCGACGACGTGCCGAACGTGGAGTTCGCCGGTCTGGGGCACGGCAGTGATCCGGCCGATCCGCGGTTCGGGGCGCGCCGGGTCCCCGCGGAGGACGCCGAGGGCCACACCGGCTACTTCGTGCCCGGGACGGATTCCCTGCGCGCCCTCGCCGCGATCGCGGACGGAGCGGAGCGAACCGCCAACACGGATGGGGCAGAACGAACGGCCGTCGCGGACGCCGCCCCGGACGGGGCCGGACGCACCGCCGTCGCGGACGGAGCCGGACGCACCGCCGTCCCGGACGGAGCCGGACGATGAGCCTCACGCGGCTTGCGGCGCGCGTCGACGCCCGCACCCCCGCCCACCGCGACCGGGCCGTCGACGGTCTGCGCGCGCTGGCCCTGCTCGCCGTACCGGCCGGGCACTGGCTGCTCGGCGGTTTCACGCTCGACGGCGGCGGCGCCCTGCACAACGCGAGCCCGCTCTCCACGTTCGGGTTCTTCGCCCCGGTCAGCTGGGTGCTCCAGATGCTGGGGATCTTCTTCCTGGTCGGCGGGTACGCCTCGGTGATCTCCTACCGCCGCCGGAAGTCCACGACCGGCGCCTGGCTGCGCGGCCGGCTGGCCCGGCTGGGCAGGCCCGTACTGGGGGTGACCGCGGTCTGGGCGGCGCTGCTCCCGGTGCTGTACGCGCTCGGGGTGCCCGGTGACACGCTGCGTACCGGGTCGACGCTGGTGATCCAGCCGCTCTGGTTCGTCGGGGTCTACACGGTGGTCACGGCCCTCACCCCTCTCTGTATCCGGCTCGCGAGGAGGATGGGCGGCTGGGCGGCCGTGCCGCTGCTGGCGTCGGTCGCCGTCGTGGACTTCCTGCGCTACGGGCCGCTCGCGGACTCCGTACCGTCCTGGCTGAGCCTGCTGAACATCCTGCCGGGCTGGCTCTTCGCGTATCAGCTCGGGGTGTCCTGGGGCGAGGGGCGCATCGGCAGGCGGGGCGCGCGGATCCTGCTCGTCGGCGGCGGTGTGCTGTTCGCGGCGCTGCTGCTCGCCTTCCACTACCCGGCGTCGATGGTCGGCGTGCCGGGCGAGGCACGCACCAACTCGCATCCGCCGTCGCTGCTGGTTCTGGCGCTGGCCGCCGCGCAGAGCGGTGCGGCGATCCTGCTGCGGGACCGGATCGGCCGGCTGCTGCGCCGCCCGCTGCTGTGGGCACCGGTCGTCGTCATCAATCTGTCGGCGATGACGATCCTGTGCTGGCACCAGACGGCGATGCTCGCGGCCGCCGTCCCGGCGTCGTTCGCCGGGGCCGTGCCGGGGCTGACGACCGGTCCCGACACGATGGGCTGGATCCTGGCCCGGCTGGCGTGGATGCCGCTGTTCGCCGGGCTGCTGGTGCTGATCGCCCGGTACGCGCGCCGCTTCGAGGCGCCCTGGCGGGCGGGCACCCGCACCGCGAACGCCCGCCGCGCGGTGGCGGGGCTGCTGGCGGCCGGGTTCACGGCGTTCGCGCTGGGACTGGCGTGAGCGGGGGCCGGGTGCGCGGCACGACCGGGCGCCTCAGCCCGCCCCCGGGTGCGCGGCACGACCGGGCGGCCCTCACCCCGCCCCCGGGGACGCCGCACGACCCGGCGCCCTCAGCCCGCCCCCGGGTGCGCCCGGCGGGCGCGGGGCAGCGGCGGCAGGTACTACTCGCGCGCCGCCGAGGTGCTGCTCATGTCCGGGTAGCGGTCCCCCGCCACCTGCCCGGCGATCGGCTCCAGCTCGGCCAGCTCCTCGGCCGTCAGCGTGAGCCGGGTCGCCGCGACGTTCTCCAGCAGGCGGCTGCGCTTACGGGTCCCCGGGATCGGGACCACGCTCAGGCCGTGCACCCCGGCGCGCTGCTGCACCCAGGCGAGGGCCACCTGCGCGGCCGTCGCCCCGTGCGCCGCCGCGATCCTGTGCACGGGCTCCAGCAGCGCGGCATTCGTCCGGGCGTTCTCGCCGGTGAAGCGCGGCTGGGCCTGCCGGAAGTCGCCGTCCGCCAGTTCCTTGCCCGCGTCGGCGAACGCCCCGGTCAAGAAGCCGCGGCCGAGCGGCGAGTACGGGACGAAGGCCACACCGAGTTCGGCCGCCGCCCCCACCGCGCTGGTCTCCACGTCCCGGCTGAAGAGCGACCACTCGGACTGGAGAGCGGCGATCGGGTGCACGGCGTGCGCCTCGCGCAGTTCCGCGCCGGTCACCTCGCTCAGTCCGAGCTGCCTGACCTTGCCCTGCCGGACCAGTTCGGCCATCGCCCCGACCGATTCGGCCAGCGGTACGAGGGGGTCCCGGCGGTGCATGTAGTAGAGGTCGATGACCTCGGTGTTCAGCCTGCGCAGACTGTCCTCGACGGCCTGCCGGACGTACGCGGGGTCATTGCGCACCCCTCGGTAGACCGGGTCGTCGGTCCGCTCGATGCCGAACTTGGTGGCCAGGGTGATCCCGTCGCGGTGCGCGCCGACGAACGGGGCGAGGAACCTCTCGTTGGCCCCGCGCCCGTACACATCGGCGGTGTCGAAGAGCGTGACGCCCGCCTCCAGCGCCGCTTCGAGGGTGTCGCGGGCCGCGCGCTCGTCGGTGTCCCCGTAGAACTCGCTGATGCCCATGCAGCCGAGCCCCTGTACGCCGACCCGCGGTCCGCCGCTGCCGAGCTCCGTGGTCGCGATCCTGTTGTCAGTCATCAGGCACCGGTCCTCTCCGGCGCCCGACGGGCGCCCGCATAGAAGTCGATCTTGTGATCGAGGACGGCGAGGGTGTCCTGGAGCTCCGCGATCCGCGCTGTCACATCACGGCGGGTCGACTCCAGCAGCTCCTGCCGCTCCTCGAAGGTGTGCTCGCCCTCGCGCAGCAGCTCGGCGTACCGGACCATGTCGGCGACCGGCATCCCCGTCAGCCGCAGCTTGCCGACGAAGCTCAGCCAGTCCAGATCGCGGTTGCTGAACCGGCGCTGACCCGTGTGCGAGCGGTCGACGTGCGGCATCAGCCCGATCCGCTCGTACCAGCGCAGCGTGTGCGCCGTGAGCCCGGTGAAGGCGACGACCTCGCTGATGGTGTAGCGGTCCCGGCCCTCGGGGCGCGGGTGCGCCTTCGGGGCAGCCGCGCAGGCGTCCGTCCGTACGGAAGTGCTCTCCATCACCGTCATGACCTCCACGCTAAATCCTTGGAGTGCGCTCTAAGCAAGTGGAGACCATGGACCACGAAGATCCCGAAGGCCCGGGACCCCGAAGGCCCGGGGCTCCGGAGGCCCGGGCGCCGGTTAGGCTCGGGGACATGGAGAGCCTGCGACTCATCGACACCTGGCCGGTCCCCACGGCGGCGGCGGCCGTCGTACGAGCGGACGGCACGGTCCTCGGCTCGCACGGCCCCACCGCGCACCGTTTCCCCCTCGCCTCGGTCACCAAGCCGCTGGCGGCCTACGCGGCGCTCGTGGCCTACGAGGAGGGGGCGGTCGAGCTGGACGAACCGGCGGGCCCCGAGGGCTCCACGGTGCGCCACCTCCTCGCGCACACCAGTGGCCTCGCCTTCGACGAGCACCGGGTGACGGCACCTCCCGGCAACCGGCGGCTGTACTCCAACGCGGGCTTCGAGGTGCTCGGCGACCACATCGCCAAGGCGTCCGGCATCCCGTTCCCGGAGTATCTGCGCCAGGCCGTACTGGAACCGCTCGGCATGACGTCGACGACCCTGGACGGCTCGCCCGCCCGCGACGGCGTCTCGACCGTCGACGACCTGGTCCGCTTCGCCGCCGAGGTCCAGGCCCCCCGCCTCCTGGACCCCCGTACGGTCCTCGAAGCCCAGACCGTCGTCCACCCGGGGCTCAAGGGTGTCCTGCCCGGCTACGGTCACCAGAACCCGAACGACTGGGGCCTCGGCTTCGAGATCCGGGACTCCAAGTCCCCGCACTGGACGGGCACTTCCTCGTCCCCGGCCACCTTCGGCCACTTCGGCCAGTCCGGTACGTTCCTGTGGATCGACCCGGTCGCGGGCGCGGCCTGCGTCGCCCTGGCCGACCGGGCCTTCGGCCCGTGGGCAGCAGAGGTGTGGACCCCGTTCACGGACGCGGTGCTGAGGGAGCTGGCGGCGTAACGGGGGGCAGCGCTCGGCGGGACGGACGGCACGCGCTCTCAGTCCGCCAGCTCCCAGATCAGCAGCTCCGCCGCCGTCTCCGCGACCGCTTCCAGGTCCTTCGATCCGGTGATCCGGGCCGCGTCGCCGGGACCCAGCTCCTCGCCGCCCAGGGCGACCCGGCCCCGTACCGCGTGCACGTACAGACGCGCCGCGTCCGGCACCGCCGTCCGCTCGCCCTCACCGAGTCTGCGCACATGGAGCATCGCCCCCGCTCCCGGGAGCGCGTACGGGGTGGAGCCGGCGATGCCGGGGACGACCTCGTACGACGGTTCGCCGCCCGGTTCCAGGGGTGCCAGCCACATCTGGAGGAACGTCAGCGGGACGTCCCCGTCGTTGCGTTCGACGTGGCGTACCCCGGCGGCCGCGCTCAGATGCTGAAGGTCACCGGCGCGTACGACGGTGGCGTGACCGGCGGAGTCGCGGTGGGTGAGCTCGCCCTCGACGACCCAGGTGACGATCTCCGTGTGGCTGTGCGGATGCTCGTCGAAGCCCGCGCCGGGGGCCAGACGCTCCTCGTTGCAGGCCAGGACCGCGCCGAAGCGGAGGTTGTCGGGGTCGTAGAAACGCCCGAACGAGAAGGCGTGCAGGGTTGCGATGCCTGCCTCCGCGTCCCCGCCCTCGTAACGGCTCTCGGACCTGTGTACGGAAATCACAGGTGCCACGGTAGCCCGGCCCCCCGACCACCTGCCCCGATAAGGCAATCTTGTGTACGTGCCCCGACCCGATCCTGAGCAGCCCGCTGCGAACGACGCCCACCTGCATGCCGCGACCCTGAAACGGCTGGAGCAGTCCTCCGGCCGGCTCGCCGCGAACGCGATTGCCCGCATGGACGAATCGCTGCCGTGGTACCGGGCCATGCCCCCGGAGAACCGGTCCTGGATCGGTCTGGTCGCCCAGGCCGGTATCGCCGCGTTCACCGAGTGGTTCCGGCATCCGGAGACCCCGCAGGCCATCTCCACCGATGTCTTCGGCACGGCTCCGCGCGAGCTGACCCGGGCGATCACGCTGCGGCAGACCGTCGAGATGGTGCGGACGACCATCGAGGTCATGGAGGCCGCGATCGAGGAGGTCGCCGCGCCCGGGGACGAATCGGTGCTGCGGGAGGCGCTGCTCGTCTACGCGCGGGAGATCGCCTTCGCGACCGCCCAGGTGTACGCCCAGGCCGCCGAGGCCCGGGGCGCCTGGGACGCCCGGCTGGAATCGCTCGTGGTGAACGCGGTGCTCTCCGGCGAGGCCGACGAGGGGGCCGTGTCCCGGGCCGCCGCGCTCGGCTGGAACTCCCCCGAACACGTCTGCGTCATTCTGGGCACCGCGCCCGACGGCGACAGCGAACTGACCGTGGAGGCGATCCGGCGGGCCGCGCGGCACGCCAAGCTCCAGGTCCTGACCGGTGTCCTGGGCAACCGGCTGGTCGTCATCGCGGGCGGCAGCGACAATCCGCTCCAGGTCGCCAAGGGTCTGATCGGCCCGTACGCGGCGGGCCCCGTGGTCGCCGGGCCCGTGGTGCCCGACCTGCTCGCCGCCACCCGGTCCGCGCAGGCCGCGGCGGCCGGACTGAAGGCGTGCTCCGCCTGGCAGGACGCACCGCGCCCGGTCCTGGCGGACGATCTCCTTCCGGAGCGCGCGATGGCGGGTGACCCCGCCGCACGGGACCAATTGGTGGAGGAGATCTACAGACCGCTGGAGGAAGCGGGCTCGGCGCTGTTGGAGACCCTGAGTGTCTATCTGGAACAGGCGAGCAGCCTCGAAGGCGCCGCCAGGATGCTCTTCGTTCACCCCAACACCGTGCGCTACCGGCTGCGACGTGTGACCGACGTCACCGGTTGGTCACCGTCCGATGTGCGCTCCGCGTTCACGCTGCGAATCGCCCTCATCCTGGGGCGCTTGGCGGCGGCGGATCCTCAGTCCTAGACTTTTGTTGGACTTCAACAATTCCCCCGACGGTTCTTCGTCCCTGTCCCCACGGGCGTACCGGGCCGTCCGCAAGAGAGAGTGTGAGGGTGCTCGTACTCGTCGCTCCCGGCCAAGGCGCTCAGACGCCCGGCTTCCTGACTCCCTGGCTCGACCTCCCCGGTGCCACCGACCGCATCGCGGCCTGGTCCGACGCCATCGGGCTCGACCTTGCCCACTACGGCACACAGGCCGACGCCGAAGAGATCCGCGACACGGCCGTGGCCCAGCCGCTGCTCGTCGCCGCCGGTCTCCTCTCGGCCGCCGCCCTGGACGCCTCCCCCGGTGTCATCGCGGGTCACAGCGTCGGTGAGATCACCGCCGCCGCCCTCGCCGGTGTCATCGACGACGAGGCCGCGCTCCGTCTCGTACGGACCCGGGGGCTCGGCATGGCCGAGGCCGCCGCGGTCACCGAGACCGGCATGGCCGCGCTGCTCGGCGGCGACCCCGACGTGTCGGTGGCCCACCTGGAGAAGCTGGGGCTGACCCCGGCCAACGTCAACGGTGGCGGCCAGATCGTCGCCGCGGGCACCGCCGAGCAGATCGCCGCGCTGGTCGCGGACATGCCCGAGGGCGTGCGCCGCGTGGTGCCGCTCAAGGTGGCCGGCGCGTTCCACACGCACCACATGGCTCCGGCCGTGGAGAAGCTGCGGGCGGCCGCCGAGGACCTCAAGGTCTCGGACCCGACCGTGACGTACGTCTCCAACGCGGACGGCAGGACGGTCGCCACCGGCACCGAGATCATCTCCCGGCTCGTCGGCCAGGTCGCCAGTCCGGTCCGCTGGGACCTGTGCATGGAGACCTTCCAGGCGCTCGGGGTCACCGCGCTCATCGAGGTGTGCCCCGGCGGCACCCTCACCGGGCTCGCCAAGCGGGCGCTGCCCGGCGTGAAGACCCTCGCGCTCAAGACACCCGACGACCTCGACGCGGCACGCGCGCTCATCTCCGAGCACGCGGGCGCCTAAGGAGCCCGAGAGCATGTCGAAGATCAAGCCCAGCCAGGGCGCCCCGTACGCACGCATCATGGGCGTGGGCGGCTACCGCCCCACCCGTGTCGTGCCGAACGAGGTGATCCTCGAAACGATCGACTCGTCCGACGAGTGGATCCGCTCGCGCTCCGGCATCGCCACCCGTCACTGGGCCTCCGACGAGGAGACCGTGGCCGCGATGTCCATCGAGGCCTCGGGCAAGGCCATCGCCGACGCGGGGATCACGCCCGAGCAGATCGGCGCGGTCATCGTCTCCACCGTCTCGCACTTCAAGCAGACGCCGGCCATCGCCACCGAGATCGCCCACAGGATCGGCGCGGGCAAGCCCGCCGCCTTCGACATCTCGGCCGGCTGCGCGGGCTTCGGCTACGGCCTGACGCTCGCCAAGGGCATGATCGTCGAAGGCTCGGCGGAGTACGTCCTGGTGATCGGCGTGGAGCGGCTCAGCGACCTCACCGACCTGGAGGACCGCGCGACGGCCTTCCTGTTCGGCGACGGCGCGGGTGCCGTGATCGTCGGCCCCTCCAAGGTGCCGGCCATCGGCCCCACGGTCTGGGGCTCCGAGGGCGACAAGTCCGAGACCATCAAGCAGACCGTGGCCTGGGACGATTTCCACACGACGCGTCCGGAGAAGTTCCCGGCCATCACGCAGGAGGGTCAGGCGGTCTTCCGCTGGGCCGTCTTCGAGATGGCGAAGGTGGCCCAGCAGGCGCTGGACGCGGCCGGGATCGCACCGGAAGACCTGGACGTCTTCATTCCGCACCAGGCCAACATGCGGATCATCGACTCGATGGTGAAGACCTTGAAGCTGCCGGAGCACGTCACGGTCGCCCGTGACGTGGAAACCACCGGCAACACGTCCGCCGCCTCGATTCCGCTCGCAATGGAGCGGCTCCTGGCGACCGGTCGGGCGAAGAGCGGCGACACCGCGCTCGTCATCGGCTTCGGGGCGGGTCTCGTCTACGCCGCGACGGTCGTTACCCTCCCCTAGGCACACCGGACCTTTTGGTCCGGTCACCCGAACCCTGAAGAAAACCATCGAAGGAGCGCCAACATGGCCGCCACCCAGGAAGAGATCGTCACCGGTCTCGCCGACATCGTCAACGAGATCGCCGGTATCCCGGTCGAGGACGTCCAGCTGGACAAGTCCTTCACCGACGACCTGGACGTCGACTCGCTGTCCATGGTCGAGGTCGTCGTCGCCGCCGAAGAGCGCTTCGATGTCAAGATCCCCGACGAGGACGTCAAGAACCTCAAGACGGTCGGCGACGCTGCCGACTACATCCTGAAGCACCAGGGCTGATCCAGCCCCGGTTCGTGTGTCGCCACCCGGCGGTGGCGCCGCTGATTCACGACCCTCTACACGTGGAGAAGATTTTCCAGTGATCCCGACCAATCGCACCGTGGTCGTCACCGGTATCGGCGCAACCACTCCGCTGGGTGGCGACTCCGCATCGACCTGGGAAGGTCTGATGGCCGGCCGGTCCGGCGTCAAGCCCCTCGAAGGCGAGCGTTTCGCCGAACTGCCCGTCCGGATCGCCGCCCTCGCGGCCGTCGACCCGGGCGATGTTCTGCCCCGTCCGCTCGCCCGCAAACTGGACCGCTCGGCGCAGTTCGCGCTGATCGCGGCCCGCGAGGCGTGGACGGACGCCGGCTTCACCGGTAAGGCCGGTGAGGACGAGAAGGTCCGCCCCGAGCGTCTGGGTACGGTCATCGCCTCCGGCATCGGCGGCGTGATCACCCTGCTCGACCAGTACGACGTGCTGAAGGAGAAGGGCGTACGCCGCGTCTCCCCGCACACCGTTCCGATGCTCATGCCCAACGGCCCGGCCGCCAACGTCGGCCTGGAGGTCAACGCCCAGGCCGGTGTCCACACCCCGGTCTCCGCCTGCGCCTCGGGCGCCGAGGCCATCGGGTACGCCGTCGAGATGATCCGCACCGGCCGTGCCGACGTGGTCGTCGCCGGTGGCACGGAGGCGGCGATCCACCCGCTGCCGATCGCCGCGTTCGCCAACATGATGGCGATGTCCAAGAGCAACGACGAGCCCGAGAAGGCCTCGCGCCCGTACGACACGGCCCGCGACGGCTTCGTCCTCGGCGAGGGCGCCGGTGTCGTCGTCCTGGAGTCCGCGGAGCACGCCGCCGCGCGTGGCGCCAGGGTCTACTGCGAGGTGCTGGGCCAGGGGCTGTCCGCGGACGCCCACCACATCGCGCAGCCCGAGCCCACCGGGCGCGGCATCGCCGCCGCGATGCAGAACCTGCTCGACTCGACGGACCTCAAGCCGTCCGAGGTCGTTCACCTCAACGCACACGCCACGTCGACCCCGCAGGGTGACATCGCCGAGATCAAGGCCCTGCGCAAGGTCCTGGGCGACGATCTCGACCATGTCGCGATCTCCGCGACCAAGTCGATGACCGGTCACCTGCTCGGTGGCGCGGGCGGCATCGAGACCGTCGCGACGGTCCTGGCGCTGTACAACCGGATGGCCCCGCCGACCATCAACGTCGAGCACCTCGACGACGCGGTGGAGGCGGACGTCGTCCGTGACAAGCCGCGCCCGCTGCCCGAGGGGCCGATCGCCGCGATCAACAACTCGTTCGGATTCGGCGGCCACAACGTGGTCCTGGCGTTCCGTTCGGTCTGACGCACCCGCGTACACGGCTGTGGCCCGCCTCCCCGGTCCGGGGAGGCGGGCCACAGCCGTGTACGGCTCTCACACCACCTGGTGCAGCCAGCGGACGGGCGCGCCCTCCCCGGCGTGCCGGAAGGACTCCAGCTCGTCGTCCCAGGGCTTGCCGAGGAGCTTGGCGATCTCCGCCTCCAGATCGCTCTCGCCGCGCACGGAGCGGGCCAGTGCGGCCCGCAGCCGGTCCTCCGGGACCAGGATGTCCCCGTGCATGCCGGTGACGGCGTGGAAGATGCCCAGCTCGGGGGTGGAGCTGTAGCGCTCGCCCTCGGCGGTGGGAGACGGCTCGGCGGTCACCTCGAAGCGCAGCAGATCCCAGCCCCGGAGCGCCGAGGCGAGCTGCGAGGCGGTGCCGGGCCGGCCCTTCCAGGAGAATTCGGACCGCCAGGTGCCGGGGGCGGCCGGCTGTCTGATCCAGTCGAGCTGGACCCGCACACCGAGGACACCCGCTACCGCCCACTCGACATGTGGGCACAGCGCGCGCGGTGCGGAGTGAACGTACAGGACTCCACGTGTCGTCACCGGGACCTCCAGTGTGGGACGAGGTACGCCTTCCCCAGCGGCCTCATACCCGTACCGTCTCTTTTCGGCCAGTTACCGAGGTTGTCATCAGTAAACAGCATCGGGAGTTAATCTCCTGAAAAGGGACAGTATGTGACGTGAGGTAATTGCCGGAGCCCCCCACGCGTACGCGGGTGGACTGGGCGTCACTGGTTCGACGGGGAAAAGCTACCGTGCGCCGGGGCCGGACGTGTGACGTACCGTCGGTCCGGGGCCCATGAATCACCAAGCTTTCACCCGGCAGGGCGCGCACGCCCGTGACCTGGGGCTGCGGGCTTTGCCGGGGGGCTTGACCAGAGGCATAAACCAATGGATGACCCGAGAGGACCAGGGATGCCGGAGCGTGCGATACGCCCTCGTTCGCGTACTGCGGCCGTCATGTTGACGGCGGCGTCGTTGCTCGGTGCCGTCGCGCTGGCCGGCTGCACCAGTGGCCCGGATCAGACCGCGAAAAACACACCGGCCGCGTCGCGCGCGGGCTCTCCCTCTCCCTCCCCCACCCCTGACTGGAATCGCCGTCCGGCGTCCGTCGCGGCCGTGGGTGACTCCATCACGCGGGGTTTCGACGCCTGTTCGGTGCTGGCCGACTGCCCCGAGGTGTCCTGGGCGACCGGCACGGACGACGGGGTGCGCAGTCTCGCGGTGCGGCTGCTCGGCGCATCGAAGGCCGCCGCGAGCAGCTGGAACCACGCGGTGTCGGGGGCCCGGATCGCCCAGTTGCCCGAGCAGATGGCGCTGGCGGCGAAGGAGAAGCCGGAGCTGGTGACCGTGATGATCGGCGCCAACGACGCCTGCCGGGACTCGGCCGCGGTCATGACCCCGGTGGCGGACTTCCGGGCGTCGTTCGAGGCGTCGATGCGTCAGCTGCGCGCCACGGCGCCGAAGGCGCAGGTGTATGTGTCGAGCGTGCCGGATCTCAAGCGGCTGTGGTCCACCGGGCGGACCAACGAGCTCGGCAAGCAGATCTGGAAGCTCGGGATCTGCAAGTCGATGCTGGGCGACGCGGACAGCATGGACGCGGCGGACGTGGCCCGGCGGGACGCGGTGCAGGACCGGGTGGTCGCGTACAACGACGTGCTGCGCGACGTCTGCGCGAAGGACCGGCGCTGCCGGTACGACGGCGGGGCGGTCTTCGACTACCGGTTCACCGGTGAGCAGCTCAGCCAGTGGGACTGGTTCCACCCGGGACGGGACGGACAGGCCAGGCTGGCAGAAATCGCCTACCGCAACGTTACGGCCGGCGAGCCTCCGGCGTAGGGTCCGGGATCATGACGACGGGCAGGCCCACGGCCATACGGACGGAAGACTTCGGCGCGCTCGCGGACGGCACCGATGTCCGGCGCTGGACCCTGGAGCGGGACGGGACGCGGGTGCGCGTGCTGACCTACGGCGCGATCGTGCAGTCGGTCGAGGTGCCGGGCCGGGACGGCACCCGGACCGGGGTGGCGCTCGGGCTGCCGGACGTCGCATCGTACGAGAAGTTCCCGGGGCCGTATCTCGGGGCGCTGGTCGGGCGGTACGCGAACCGGATCGCGGGCGCCGGGTTCGTCCTGGACGGCACGGCGCACCGGGTGACGCGCAACGAGGGCCGCAACCATGTGCACGGCGGCACGCGCGGCTTCGACAAGCGTGTGTGGCGGGCCAGGGAGGTCCCGGACGGGGTGGAGCTCTCCTTGGTCGCCGAGGACGGCGAGGAGGGCTTTCCCGGGCGGCTCGCGCTCTCGGTGACGTACAGCCTGGACGAGGGCGGGGCACTGCGGATCGGGTACCGGGCGACGACCGACGCCCCGACGGTGCTGAACCTCACGAGCCACACCTACTGGAATCTGGCGGGCGCCGACAGCGGCAGCGCGCTCGGGCAGCAGCTGCGGATCGCGGCCGGGCACATCACCCCGGTGGACGGTGAGGCGGTGCCGACGGGCGAACTCGCGCCGGTGGCGGGGACCCGGTTCGACTTCCGCCGGACGCGGGTGGTGGGCGCGGGGTACGACCACAACTTCGTGCTGGACCGGGCCCCGGCGAAGACCTTCGCCGGGGAGGCTCCCGCAGGGGAGGCCTTCGCGGCGGAGCTGTACGACGCGTGGTCGGGGCGGGTGCTGACCGTCCGCACGACGGAGCCGGGGCTCCAGCTGTACACCGCCGACCACTTCGACGGTCAGCCGTTCGGGCCGTGCGCCGGGATCGCGCTGGAGACCCAGCACTTCCCGGACTCCCCGAACCGTCCGGAGTTCCCGAGCACGGTGCTCCGGCCGGGCGAGGAGTTCGTGTCGAGCACCGTGTACGGGTTCTCGGCGCGCTGACCCGGGCGCGGGGGGGGGGGTGTCTCTATGTCGTTCGTCAAGGATGTGGCGCCGGGTATGAGGCTGTTTGGGATGGTTATGCGGCGAGGGTGACGGTGGGGGTTCGAGACTCGTAGAAGGTGCCGTCCCGGAGCATGGCGAAGAGGACACTGATGCGTTGACGGGCGAGGCGGAGGAGGGCTTGGGTGTGGGTTTTGCCGCGGGCGCGTTGCCGGTCGTAGTAGGTGCGCGAGGCCGGGTCGGCGTTCATGCAGGCGAATGCGGAGAGGAACATGGCGCGTTTGAGCTGCCGGTTTCCGCCTCTGGGTGCGTGTTCGCCGTGGATCGAGGTCCCCGACGATTTTGTCGTCGGGGCGAGGCCGGCGTAAGAGGCGAGGTTGGGCGGCGCTGGGGAAGCCGGTGCCGTCGCCGACGGTGACCAGAAGGACGGCGGCGGTCCTGACTCCGACTCCGGGCATCGAGGTCAGGACCGGATGAAGAGGGTGGGCCTCCAGCAGGGTGCTGATCTGGGCTTCCAGTGCCCGGCGCTGGTCATGGACCGCGGCGAGCGAGGCGGCCAGCGACGGGATCACGATGTCGAGGGTGCCCGTGCCGGGAACAACGACGGTCTGCTCGTCGAGAGCGTCGAAGACCTCGTCGATCAGCCTCTGCGCCATCCGCGGGGCCTTGGGCCGGATCAGCTCGACGAGTCTGCGGCGGCCTGCTTTCCGCAGGGCGGCCGGAGATCCGTGGCGTTCCAGCAGCCAGGTGACGGCCCGGTGGTCCAACCGGGGCCCCAGCACGCGCTCGAGGCTGGGGTGGAACTGGGTGAGCAGGCCGCGTATCCGGTTGGAGGTCCGGGTGGCCTCGGCTGCGAGGTCCTGGTCGAAACCGGTCAGGACCGTGAGCTCGGCGGTGATCTCGTCGGTCAGCTCAAGCGAACGCAGGGTGTGAGGCATCGTCCGGGCCGCGTCCGCGATCACCGCCGCGTCCTTCGCGTCCGTTTTCGCCTCGCCCGGATACAGATCAGCGATTCGGCGCATCGCGAGTCCGGGCAGGTAAGCGACCTCGCAGCCCGCGTCGCGGGCGACGGTCAGCGGCAGGGCACCGATGGACGCGGGCTGGTCCACGATCACCAGCACAGTGCCGAACTTGGCTTTGAGCTTGTCGAAGACGGCCCGCAGCTTGGGTTCGCTGTTGGGCATCGGCTTGTCGAAGACCTTCTTCCCGGCTGGGGTGAGCCCGTGACCGTGATGGGCGGTCTTGCCGACGTCCATCCCGAGGAAGACGCCCACGCCTTCGGTGTCGAACATCGCACCCTCTCCAGGTCGTTGACCGTGCCGGCCTCGGCAGTGGCACCGTGCTCGCGCATCCACGTTATGCAGACCTGCCGCCCACGTCTCTGCCCGGCATTGCGCCGGACCGGGCGGTGGCCGGGTCTCTCATCAGCGTCTCCGACGGCACCCCCAGGCCCGGCGACACCACCCCCCAGGTCATCCGTTCGACAGAGGGGACACAGTCATACCGGGCCCGGAGGCCAGCGGCCCCATTGCAGGACCGCGAAAAACATAACGGGGGGGGCTGACCCGGGCGCGGGGGGCGAACGGGCTCTGGTGCGCCGCGCCGTGCGCGCGGCGCGCGTCCACGGGATCACGGTGCGACGCCCCCCGGTATGCGCCTCGGCGGATGGGTTGACCAGGGCTCATGCCATAGCAAGAAAGATCGACGAGGATCCCCTGCGGGTGATTTACAGCGGGTAGGGCGCGTTTTCGTGCGCGGGCGCAGTGCGGGGACGCCAGGGTGAACCGTATGCGTAACTCCTTTACCGATTCCCCCACTTCCGGCTCCTCCTCCCCCAACTCCTCCCCGGAGAAGCCCTCTCGGCGCCGGGTGGTCGCCGGAGCGGCCGCCGGGGCCGCGGCCCTCGCCGCGACCTCCACGAGCGCCGTACCCGCCGCCGCGGCCCCGGCCGGGGCCACCGGGTCGGCCCCCGCGACCCCGGCCGCGCCGGCGGCGCCCCGCGCCGACTGGGCCGACTGTCTCACCGTGGCCCGCGCGATCCTGGTGCGGGACGAGAACGACAAGCCGCTGGTCCCCCGTTACCGCGACGTCCTGCTGGGCAAGGGCCTGCCCCGGTCCCGCAACGGTGCCAAGAAGGTGCTGATCATCGGCGCCGGACCGGCCGGGCTGACCGCGGCGCATCTGCTGCGCGAGGCCGGGCACACGGTCACCGTCATCGAGGCGAACGGCAACCGGGTCGGCGGCCGGATCAAGACCTTCCGCGCGGGCGGGCACGAGAACGCGAAGGCGCCCTTCGCCGACCCGAAGCAGTACGCCGAGGCCGGGGCGATGCGCATCCCGGACAGCCACCCGCTGGTCACCGGCCTGATCGACAGCTTCGATCTGAAGCGCCGCCGCTTCCACCTGGTCGATGTGGACGGCGACGGCCGGGCCGCCAACCGCACCTGGATCCACGTCAACGGCCTCCGGGTCCGCCGCGCCGACTACGCGAAGAAGCCGCAGGCGGTCAACCGCTCCTTCGGGGTCCCCGCGAAGTTCGAGGACAGGACCGCCTCCCAGATCGTGCGGGAGGCCTTCGCGCCCGTACGCGAGAAGATCGACGGCAAGGACGGCGCGAACCTGGTCAAGGGCTGGGCGGAGGTGATCCACGAGTACGGGCACTGGTCGATGTTCCGCTTCCTGACCGAGGCGGCCAGGCTCGACGAGCGCACCATCGACCTCATCGGCACGGTCGAGAACATGACCTCGCGGCTCCATCTCGCCTTTGTGCACAGCTTCATCGGGGCCTCGCTGATCAGCCCGGACACGGCGTTCTTCGAGCTGCCCGACGGCACGTCCAAGCTGGTCGACGCGATGTACGGGCGGGTGAAGGACCTGGTGCGGCTGGACCGCCGGGCCACCCGGATCAGCCATGGACCGGACGGGGTCAGCGTCGAGACGGTCTCGGAGGGACGCGACGGGCCGGTGGTGCGGGAGACGTTCACCGGCAACCGGGCGATCATCACCGTGCCGTTCTCCGGCCTGCGCCACATCCCGGTGCGGCCGCTCATGTCGTACGGCAAGCGGCGGGCCGTCACCGAGATCCACTACGACGCGGCGACCAAGGTGCTCCTCGAATTCAGCATGCGCTGGTGGGAGTTCGAGGAGAAGGACTGGAAGAAGCAGCTGGAGCGGGTCCGCCCGGGACTGTACGACGCCTACCGGCTCGGCCGCGCGCCCGCCGACGGTTCGCTGCTCGGCGCCCACCCCGCCGTACCGCCCGGACATGTCCCGGACGGCCAGCGCGTGCACTACGCCGCGTGCCGGGCCACCGCCCGCAACCAGCCCGAGGCGGCCCATGTCATCGGCGGCGGCTCGGTGACCGACAACCCCAACCGCTTCATGTTCCAGCCCTCCTACCCCGTCGACCGCAGCCCCGGCGGCGTCGTCCTCGCCTCCTACAGCTGGGCCGACGACGCCCTGAAGTGGGACTCGCTGGACGACGACGAGCGCTACCCGCGCGCCCTGGCCGGGATGCAGGAGGTCTACGGGCAGCGCATCGAGGTCTTCTACACGGGCGTGGGCCGCACCCAGTCGTGGATGCGTGACCCGTACGCGTACGGCGAGGCGTCCGTACTCCTGCCCGGCCAGCACACCGAGCTGTTCCCCGATGTCCGCACGGCCGAGGGGCCGTTGCACTTCGCGGGCTGCCACACCTCGATCAAGCCCGCGTGGATCGAGGGGGCGCTGGAGTCGGCCGTGCGCACCGCGCTGGAGGTCAACAGCGCCTGACCGGTGCCCGGAAACCCTGGGAGGAGACCGCCGTCAGCGGGCGAGGCCCAGGGTCACACCGAGCCCCACGAGCACCGAGCCGATGCCCCGGTTGAGTGCCTTCTGCCGGCGGAGCATCGCCGTACGCAGCTGCGAGTGGGAGAAGAACACCGCCACCAGGCCGAACCAGCCGAAGTGCGCGAGCGACATGAACAGCCCGTAGCCCGCCTGCTGCCAGTACCCCGTGTCGGGGCCGACCACCTGGGTGAAGGTCGACACGACGAACAGCGTCGTCTTGGGGTTCAGGGCGTTGGTGAGGAAGCCGGTGCGCAGCGCCCCGAAGCGGGACAGCTCCGGCTTCGACTCCAGGTCGACCTCCAGATCGCCCCGGGCGAGGAACGTGCGGACCCCGATGTAGACGAGATACGCCGCACCGGCCAGCTTGATCGCGGTGAACAGGGCCGTCGACGAGGCGATCAGCAGTCCGACGCCGAGCATCGTGTACGTGACGTGGACCAGGACGCCCGCGGCGACACCGGCCGCCGCGAACAGTCCGGTGGTGCGGCCGTACAGATAGCTGTTGCGGACCACCATCGCGAAATCGGCACCCGGACTGATGACGGCGAGAACGGTGATGACGGCGACGGCGAGCAGTTCGGTCATGGCCGCGGCCCCCGCTCAGCTGCCGTGGGCGTTGTGGGGGTGGGGCGCCGGAGGCGTCACCGTCGCCGGGGCGGCGTTCGCGTGCGCGGTGTCGTCCCCGTCCGTTCCCCCGGGCGCCACGAGGTCGCGGGCCATCAGGGTGGCTCCGGCGACGGCGCCCGGCATCAGGAACACGGCGACGAACGGGACCAGGAACGCGAGCGTGAGCGGGACGCCGAAGCCGAGCACCATCATCCGGCGTCCGCGCAGCAGGACCAGCCGGTCCTTGAGGACCATGCCGCGGCGCTGGAGGGCCACGCCGGTGAGTTCCTCGGAGAGGAAGTATCCGGAGACGCAGAAGCCGATGGCGGGGACGACGGTCTGTCCGAGGACCGGGATGAAGCCGAGGGCGAAGAGGACGATTCCGTACAGGGCGACGCGCAGCAGGATGCGGAGGGAGTCGCGGGCGGAGATCCAGAGTTCGCGCCAGAGCGGCAGACCGGACTCGGGGACATCGCCGCCCTCGCTGCGGTCGACCTCCTCGGAGAGCGACTCGTAGAAGGGCTGGCCCACCAGCAGTGTCACGGCGGTGAACGTGATGACCGCGAGGAACAGGCCGAAGACGAAGACCAGCACCACCAGGGTGTTGCGCAGCAGGCCCAGCCAGGGCGAGGACCAGTCGTCGGCGAACGGGGTGGCCCAGGCGACGAAGTCGTCGGCGCCGTAGCCGAGTCCGACCAGCGCGCCCGCGTAGATGACGAGGGTGACCAGTCCGGGCAGCAGCCCGAATCCGAACCATCGTCCGTGCCGGACAGCCCAGCGCTGCCCCTTCATCAAGTAGCCGAAACCCGCCCCGAGATCACTCATGGGCGTCAGGTTACTTGCGCACAGCAAGAACGAGGGCCGCACCCCCGTCGCGGGAGTGCGGCCCTCGGCCGGGCGTACCGGTCAGGCGACCGACAGTTCGACCTTGATGTTGCCGCGGGTCGCGTTCGAGTACGGGCAGACCTGGTGGGCCTTCTCGATGAGCGACTGGGCGGTGGCCGCGTCGACGTTCGGGATGGAGGCGGTGATCGCGACCTCCAGGCCGAAGCCGCCGTCCTCGTTCTTGCCGATGCCGACCGAGGCGGTCACGGTCGAGCCGGAGATGTCGGCCTTCTCCTGGCGGGCGACGACGCCGAGGGCGCCCTGGAAACAGGCGCTGTATCCGGCGGCGAAGAGCTGCTCCGGGTTGGTGCCGGCGCCGCTGCCGCCCATGGCCTTCGGCGGGTTGACGACGACGTCGAGGTTGCCGTCGTCGGAGAAGACGCGGCCGTCACGGCCGTTCTCCGCGGTGGCGACGGCGGTGTAGGCAACGGCTATGTTCTGCGTGGTCATGCTGAGGATTCCTCCTGCTGATGCGCCGCGACTCGCGCCCACGATCGCGACGGCCTGGGATGAGACTAGTGGGTGTGCTCAACGGGTTTGCCGAACGGGCCGGGAGCCGGCCGGGAGCCGGTCGGCGGGCCCGGTGCCGGTCGGGGAGCCGGGCGCCGGTCGGGGAGCCGTCGGCGGTCAGGCGAGGGAAACGATCATCTTGCCGGTGTTCTCGCCGCGCAGCAGGCCGAGGAAGGCGTCGAAGCCGTTCTCGATGCCCTCGACGGCGGTCTCGTTGTACTTGAGCTCGCCCGAGGCCAGCCAGCCGGCGACCTCCTCGACGAACCGGGGCTGGAGCTCGGCGTGATCGCTGACGAGCATGCCCTGGAGCCGCAGCCGCTTGCCGATGATCAGCGCCATGTTGCGCGGGCCGGGGACCGGCTCGGTCTCGTTGTACTGGGCGATCATTCCGCAGATGGTGGCGCGGCCGTGCACGTTGAGCGTGGTGATCGCGGCTTCCAGGTGCTCGCCGCCGACGTTGTCGAAGTAGACGTCGATCCCGTCGGGGGCGGCGGCCCTGAGCTGGTCGAGGACCGGGCCGTTCTTGTAGTTGAACGCGGCGTCGAAGCCGTACTCCTCGACGAGGACCCGGACCTTCTCGTCGGAACCGGCCGACCCGATGACGCGCGAGGCACCCTTGAGCCTGGCCATCTGGCCGACCTGGCTGCCCACCGCGCCCGCCGCGCCGGAGACGAAGACCGCGTCGCCCTCCTTGAAGGAGGCGACATCGAGGAGGCCCGCGTACGCGGTCATGCCGGTCATGCCGAGCACACCGAGGTAGGCGGAGAGCGGGGCCAGGTCGGGGTCGACCTTCACGGCGTGCTTGGCGGGCACCTCGGCGTACTCGCGCCAGCCCAGACCGTGCATGACGTGGTCACCGACGGCGATGCCCTCGGCGTTCGACGCGATGACCTCGCCGACCGCGCCGCCGTCCATGGGGTGGTCGAGCTTGAAGGGCGGGGTGTACGACTTCACGTCGTTCATCCGGCCCCGCATGTACGGGTCGACCGAGAAGTGCTTGTTGCGGACGAGGACGCGGCCCTCGGCCGGAGCGGTGACCGGGGCCTCACGCAGCGCGAAGTCCTCGGCCTTGGGCCAGCCGTGCGGGCGGGCGACAAGGTGCCATTCACGGCTGGACGTGGGAAGAGCTGCAGACATGGGCTCGGGGTCTCCTCGATGTCGTACGGGAATGCCTCACCGGCGGGAAGCCCCCGCCCGGAAAAAAGCTTCAGGACATGAAACAACCATGCTCCTGGATATTTCATGTTGTCAAGTAAATGGGTACCCTGGGAGCCATGGCCACCCGTACAGACCCCCTGACCCTTGAGGTCGTCGAGCTCATCGGCACCGTCGTGGCGCGCTACTACGAGGAGTACGACCGGGCCGCGGCCACGCACTCGCTCACCGGAGCGCAGGCGCGGGTGCTCGGGCTGCTCTCCCTGGAGCCGATGCCCATGCGGAAGATCGCCCAGAAGCTGAAGTGCGAGCCGTCGAACGTGACGGGCATCGTCGACCGCCTGGAGGCCCGGGAGCTGGTGGAGCGCAGGCCCGATCCCGCCGACCGGCGCGTGAAGCTGGCCGCCCCCACGGAGAGGGGGGCCCGCACGGCCCGGGAGCTGCGCGACGGGCTGCATTTCGCCCGGGAGCCGCTGGCCGGACTCTCGGACGCGGAGCGCAGGGTGCTGCGGGATCTCCTGCGCCGGATGCTGGGCGAGGACGTGAGCGGGGCATGAGCGGGGTCGGGGTCGGGGTCGGGGTCGGGGTCGGGGTCGGGACGAGCGTGGACGGGGGCCTGTAGGGGCCGCCCGGCCGGCCCGGCGCCCATCTGGCGCCCCGTCAGTCACGTTCCCTCTAACGGCTCATCCCAGCGCGCGCCACGCCCCTGGGGGCGCCACGATGCGAAGAGAACCGGCTGCCGCCGGTGCCCCACATCAGCGCTCTCGGGAGAACCTGCCGTGACCGTCAGTCTTGACCAGCTGCGCCGTTGCCATGTCGCCGTCGATCTCGGGGCCGCCAGGACCCGTGTGTACGTCAAAGGGCTCGGGCTCGTCGTCGACGAGCCCAGTGTCGCCGCCGTGAACACCCGTACCGGATCGCTCATCGCCGTCGGCGCGCTCGCCGAGCAGATGACCGGCCGCACCCCCGAGTACATCCGGGTGGCCCGCCCCGTCTCCGGCGGCACCGTCATCGACATCGAGATGGCCCAGCGCATGCTGCGCCACCTGCTCGGCGAGAAGCTCCGCCGCCAACTGCGCCGCAAGCCCCGGCTGCGCGCCGCCGCCTGCACCCCGCACGACAGCGATCCGCTCGCCCAGCGCGCCGCGGTGGAGACCCTGGTCGGGCTCGGCGCCCGGCGGGTGGAGCTGGTCGACACCCTGATCGCGGCGGCCGTCGGCTGCGGACTGCCGGTCGAGCAGCCGACCGCCACCATGATCATGGTGTGCGGGGCCGCGACCACCCAGATCGCGGTCCTCTCGCTCGGCTCGATCGTGACCGCCGTCCGCATCCCGATCGGCGGCGACGCCATCGATCACGCGGTGATCCAGCATCTGCGCCAGCACCATGAGCTGATGCTGCCGAGCCAGTCCGTGCGCCCGCTGCAACTGGCCCTCAGCGGCAACGGCCTCACCCCCCACGGGCCCGCCGTCACCGAGATCCACGGCCGTGACGTGGCCACCGGTCTGGCCCGCTCCGTACAGGTCGACACCGCGGCCGTCCGGCAGGCCATCCACACCCCGCTCACCGCGGTGCTCGACGGCCTCGGCAAGGTGCTCCGGAACTGCCCGCCGGACCTGGTGGCCGACCTCGCGGACCGGGGGATCATGATGGTGGGCGGCAGCGCGCTGCTGCCCGGACTGGACCAGATGCTGCGGGACGCGACCGGCATGCCGGTGCACATCGCCGAACGGCCGGACGTCTGCTCCGTGCTCGGCCTGGGCGCCATGCTGGACGGCAAGATCCGTCCACTGGTCCTCAACCCGCTGGCGGGCTGAGAACACTGCGGGGGGCGACGCACATGAGCGGAGAGCACGGAGAGCACGGAGAGTCCGGAGAGTCCGGAGCTGCCGGAGCTGCCGGAGCTGCCGGAGCTGCCGGAGAGGCTGGAGCAGCCGGAGCCGGAGCGGCTGGAACGGCTGGAACAGCCGAGCCTTCCGGGGCCACCGGGGCCACCGGGCCGGGCGCCGGGACGGCGACGCGGCGGTCCGCGAAGCCCCGGCTGCCGATGCTGCTGGAGGCGGTCCTCAGCGTCGGCAGCGATCTCGAACTGCGGGCCACGCTCCAGCAGATCGTGGACACCGCCACCGTGCTGACCGAGGCGCGCTACGGCGCGCTCGGTGTCCTGGACCCCGAAGAGGGCACGATCACCGAGCTGTTCACCTCCGGGATGACCGACGAGGAACGGCGGCACATCGACCGGTTCCCCGACGGCCGCACGGGCATCCTCGGCGTGCTCATCGAGGATCCGCAGCCGCTGCGCTCCGACGACCTGACCACCGATCCGCGGGCGGCCGGCTTGCCGCCGGGGCACCCCCCGATGCGCTCCTTCCTCGGTGCCCCGATCCGGGTGCACGCCGAGGTCTTCGGCAACCTCTATCTCACCGAGAAGCGCTCCGGGCACTTCACCGACACGGACACGGCGCTGCTGCGGGTCCTCGCCTCCCAGGCCGGGATCGCGATCGGCAACGCCCGGCTCTACGAGACGGCGCGGCAGCGGGAACGCTGGATCGAGGGGGCCGCGGCCGTCACCACGGCGCTGCTGACCGGCACGAACGCGGCCGACTCCCTGATGATCGTCGCCGAACGGGCCCGGGTGCTCGCCGGAGCGTCCGCCGGAGTGATCCTCCAGCCGACCGACGAGGGCGGGATGGAGATCGTGACCGCCTCCACGCTGGACGACCCGGCGGGCATCGTCGGCACGACCATCGCCCCCGGCTCCCCCGTCCTGGTGCAACTGCTGGGCGGCGAACCGGTCTTCATCAGCGACTCGGCGACCGACCCCCGGATGACCACCGACGTACGGTCCCGGTTCGGGCCCAGCATGATGCTGCCGCTGCAGAGCGGTGGCCGGCTGATCGGCACGCTGGCGCTGCCCCGGCGGCGCGGCGAGAGCCCGTACACGGCCGTGGACCGGCTGCTGGCCTCGCAGTTCGCCTCACAGGCGGCGCTGGCCCTGGTCATGGCGGACGCCCAGCACGACCGGGAGCAGCTCGCGGTGTACGAGGACCGCGACCGGATCGCCCGGGACCTGCACGATCTGGTCGTCCAGCGGCTCTTCGCGACCGAGATGATGCTGGAGTCCACCCGCCGCCGGGCCGCTTCGGAGGAGACCGGCGAGCTGCTGGGCCAGGCCGTCGATGAGCTGGACTCCACCATCCAGGAGGTCCGGACGGCCATCTTCGCGCTTCAGCAGCCGCCCGCCGAGGCCCCGGCGACTTTCCGGGGGCGGGTGCTTCGGGAGACCGGCGGCGCGGCGGCCGTGCTCGGCTTCCAGCCCTCGGTGCACTTCACCGGCCCGGTGGACGCGTTGGTCGGCGAGCCCGCCGACCGGGAGCTGCTGGCCGCCCTGCGGGGCGCGCTGGCGTCCGCGCACCGCCGGAGCGGGGTGTCGGCCATCGAGGTGGAGGTGGACGCGACCGCCAGGCTGCCCGACGGACGCGGCGCGGTACGGCTGGTGGTCGCGGACGACGGGCGTGACGAGAACGGCGGCCGGTCGACGACGGTCACCTGGCAGGCGCCACTCTGAGTCCGCTCACCCGGAGGGCGCCGCCCTGAGCGCGATCCTGGTGTTGGAGTGGGCGATGCCCGCGTCCTTCTTGAGCCGCCGCAGCAGTGTGTCCAGGGCCCCGGGATCGGCGGCGGTGGCCCGTACCAGATAGTCGTGCCCGCCCGTCACATGCACCACCTCGGTGATGCCGGGCAGCATCAGTACGGCACGCTCGAACTCCTCGTTCGTCGTGTCGAGGCGCAGGCTCACGTCGATGAAGACGACCAGGCCCGAACGCGTGTCGGCGGCCGGGTCGACGATGACGGTGAAGCCGCGGATGACCCCGTCGCGGCGCATGCGGCGCACCCGGTCGCCCGCGGCGTTGGCGCTGAGCCCGACGCGTACGCCCAGATCTCGGTACGAGATCCGCGCGTCCTCCTGGAGGATGCCGAGGATTTCCCTGTCCAGCCGGTCCATAGCGCGATTGTCGCAGTCGGCACCGGATCGCGACGGGGCTCGCGGGGCTCGCCGGGCTGTCGATGCCGGTGGGGGCGTTGCGGGGCACGGATCAGGAACACCTGCGGACGTGGGGCCATTGGGGTGCCCGATGGGGCGAGTGCCTCGCATGGAGCACCCCAGCGGGCCCGGGGCGCCGGCCCGCCCTTGACTTGGCCTGTGGATACCGCTGTCAAGCAGTCCCCCCAACCGGCCGCCCGGCAGTCCGCCGCCGCGTACCGCAACCTCATCATGGCCACGATCGGGTTCGCGCTGACCTTCTGGGCGTGGAACCTGATCGCGCCGATGTCCGGCGACTACAAGGAACGGCTCGGGCTCAGCTCGTTCCAGCAGTCGTTCCTGGTCGCCGTGCCGGTGATCGTCGGTTCGCTCGGCCGTATCCCGGTGGGCGCGCTCACCGACAAGTACGGCGCCAAGCTGATGTTCCCCGTCGTCTCGGCGCTCACGATCGTGCCCGTCCTGCTGCTGATCCCGGCGAAGGACTCCTACGGTGCGATGCTCGCGGTCGGCTTCCTGCTGGGACTGGGCGGCACCACGTTCGCGATCGGCATTCCGCTGGTCAACTCGTGGTTCCCGCCGGCCGAACGGGGCCTCGCGCTGGGTATCTTCGGCATGGGCATGGGCGGCGTGGCGCTGTCGGGCTACTTCACCCCGCGCATCGCCAAGCACGGCGACAACCTGCCGTTCCTCGTGGTCGCGGGGGCGCTGGTCGTGTACGCGATTCTCGCCGCGGTCCTCGTCAGCGACCGGCCCGACCGGCAGATCCCCACCGACTCGCTGGTCCACCGCCTCGGCCAGGCCGGCCGGCTGCGGGTCACCTGGGAGCTGTCGGCGCTGTACGCGATCGGCTTCGGCGGCATCGTGGCCTTCGGGGTGTACCTGCCGACGTATCTGAAGACCTGGTACGACATGTCGCCGACCGAGGCGGGCACCAAGGCGGCCGGGTTCGCCCTCGTCACGGTGATCTTCCGGCCGATCGGCGGCTGGCTCTCGGACCGGATCCACCCGGCGCTGGTCACCTCGGTGGCGTTGCTGGTCGCCGCGCTGATGGCGATCGTCCAGGCCTTCGACCCGGACCTGAACCCGGTAGGCACGATCGCGCTGCTCGTCATGGCGGCCGGGCTCGGCACCGCGAGCGGCAGTATCTTCGCCCTGGTCTCGCAGGTGACACCGCAGCCGAAGGTGGGCAGTGTCACCGGCATCGTCGGCGCGATGGGCGGCCTCGGCGGCTTCGTTCCCCCGCTGGTGATGGGGGCGATCTTCACCGCCAAGGATTCGTACTCGATCGGGTTCATGCTGCTGTCGGATCTGGCGCTGGCGGGCTGTGTGTACGCGTACGGCCGGATGCGGAACATCCAGCGCGAAGGCTGAGACCGCGCTCCGCGGAGCGTCGAGCGGCGGCGCGGAGGGAGCCGGCGCCCGCCACTGGGTGAACTGCTCCACCCAGTGGGCCGTCCGGTCGAGGTGGGCCGTCTCGGCGGCGGGGCGCCGGACCGCTCGATCCACCGCATGGGTGATGGGGTGGTCGCCGCCCATCTCGCCCCCGGTGTAGCTGCTTTCGTCGAGGCTCTGCAGTACCCGGACGTTCCGGCGCGGATGGGTGCGGTAGTTGTACCACTCGTCGGTCCGGGTCCAGTTGTCGTCGAGGTGCGAGGTCGCCGGGTGGGCGTGGTCCTCGGTGACGACCTTCGCCTACTGGATCGCCGGGTGGCTCTATCTCCGCCGGATGCCCCGTGCAGCCATCTGCCCGGCGACCTCCCGGCGGTTCGCCCGGCGGTCCGTCCGGCGCCTTCCCGGCGTCCTCCCGGCGGTTCGCGAGCCTTTCGGGGCCGACCGAGGACCGGAAGCCCTTCACCGGCTTAGGCTTCGCAGGGTGATCCCACTTCTGCCAGCGCTTCAGGACCCCGCCGGCCCCGCGGCCTCCCGGGAGGCGGTCCGGTTCGGCGAACGCTCCCTGACCTACGCACAGTTGGCCGCCGCCGCCCGTTCCCTGGCCACCCGGCTCGCGGGCGCGGGACGGGTCGCCGTCTGGGCCACGCCGACGCCGGAAACGGTGGTCGCGGTGGTGGCCGCGCTACTGGCCGGGGTACCGGCCGTACCGCTCAACCCGAAGACGGGCGAACGGGAACTGGCGCACATCGTCGCCGACAGCGCGCCCTCGGCGGTGCTGGCCGGTCCCGCGGAGGAACTGCCGCCCGCACTGGCGGATCTGGAGCGGCTGGACGTGGCCGCCGACGGGGAAGCGGCGGGCCCCGCGCTCCCCGAGGCCGCGCCCGGGTCCCCCGAGCCCGAGTCCGCTCTCCCCGAGCCCGAGCCCGATCCCGAGTCCCCGGCGCTCATCGTCTACACCTCCGGCACCACCGGCCCGCCCAAGGGCGCGGTCCTGCCCCGGCGGGCGATCGCCGCCTCGCTGGACGCCCTGGAGGACGCCTGGCGATGGACCGGCGACGACGTCCTCGTACACGCCCTGCCGCTGTTCCATGTGCACGGCCTGATCCTGGGCGTCCTCGGCCCGCTGCGCCGGGGCGGTTCGGTGCGCCACCTGGGCCGGTTCTCCACCGAGGGTGTGGCCCGGGAACTGTCCGACGGGGGCACGATGCTGTTCGGCGTGCCGACGATGTACCACCGGCTCGCGGAAGCCCTCGACGACCGGACCTCCTCCGACGGCCTCGCCGCGGCACTCGCCGGCGCCCGGCTGCTGGTCTCCGGCTCGGCGGCGCTGCCGGTCCACGACCACGAGCGGATCGCGGCCGCGACCGGCCGCCGGGTGATCGAGCGGTACGGCATGACGGAGACCCTGATGAACACGGGCGTCCGGGCGGACGGTGAACCCCGCCCCGGCACGGTCGGCCCGCCCCTGTCCGGCGTGGAACTCCGCCTGGTCGAGGAGGACGGCAGCGTACTGGAGGCCCCCGCGGCCATCGGCGAGATCCAGGTCCGCGGCCCGAACCTCTTCAGCGGCTACCTCAACCGCCCCGACGCCACGGCCGCCGCGCACACCCCGGACGGCTGGTTCCGTACGGGCGACGTGGCCACCCGGGACCCGGACGGCTATGTCCGGATCGTCGGCCGCAAGGGCACCGACCTGATCAAGAGCGGCGGCTACAAGATCGGCGCGGGCGAGATCGAGAACGCCCTGCTGGAGCACCCGGGAGTCCGCGAGGCAGCCGTCACCGGCGAACCCGACCCGGACCTCGGTGAGCGGATCGTCGCCTGGGTCGTGCCGTCCGACCCCGGATCCCCCCCGGCGGAACGGGAACTGGCGGACCATGTGGCCGCCCAGCTGGCCCCGCACAAGCGCCCGCGCACCGTGCGCTACCTGGACGCCCTGCCCCGCAATGACCTGGGAAAGATCATGAAGAGGTCCCTCCATGCCTAGGGAACCCCGTTCGGACCAGGCGAACGCCCCTGGCCGCATGACCGCCCGTGAGGCGATCGCCGCCCTCACCGCCGGCTTCGACGAGCACCGGCCGGCCGAACGCCCCGCCCCGGCCGACGGGCCGCTCGGCTGGTCCGGGTACGGGCAGGCACGGGCCCGCGCCGCCGCACGGACCGGCGAGGAGGAGTCCGTCGTGTACGGCACCGGGGCGGTCGGCGGGACGCCCTGCGCGCTGATCTCCTTCGAGTTCGGCTTCCTGGGAGGTTCGCTGGGGCAGTCCACCGGCGACCGGCTGGAGGCCGCGTACACACTGGCGCTGGAGCGGCGCGTTCCGCTCGTCTCGCTCGTCGCCACGGGCGGCAGCCGGATGCAGGAGGGCATGATCGCGCTGACCCAGCTCCAGCGGGTGGCCCGCGCCTCGGCCCGGCTGCGTGCCGCCGGACTGGCGCAGATCGCGGTGCTGCGCGATCCGACGACCGGCGGCGGCTGGGCCACGGTGGGGGCGGGCGCCGATGTGGTGCTGGCCCTGCCTGGTGCGCAGGTCGGGTTCGCCGGGTCCCGGGTGCGGCCCTCCGGCGCGGACCCGTACGCGTACAGCGCCGAGGGCCAGCTGGCGGCGGGGCAGATCGACGCGGTCGTCGCGCCGGGCGAGCTGGCCGGGACCGTGGGCCGCTGGCTGCTCGCGCTCGGCCGGCACGAGGACCTGTCGGCCGCGCCGCTGCCGCGCGCCCTCTCGGCCACCGGCCTCCCGGAGACCGGACGGGCCGCGGTGGAGCAGGCCCGCGCACCGGGCCGGCCGCACGCCCAGGCGTATCTGGACGATTACTTCGACCAGTTGCTGCCGCTGAGCGGTGACCGGTGCGGCGGCACGGACGCGGGGCTGCTGTGCGGATTCGGCCTGCGCGAGGACGGGCCGGTGGCGTACGTCGCCCAGTGCGGCACCGCGACCCGCCCGGCCGGGTACCGCACGGCGGCCCGGGTGATCCGGCTCGCGGACCGGCTCGGCGTACCCGTACTCACCCTGATCGACACCCCGGGAGCCGCGAACGACGCGGAGGCGGAACGGGCGGGCGCGGGCGCGGCCATCGCCGACACCTTCGCGGCGATCGCGGCGGCCCGGGTACCGGTGACCACCCTGGTCATCGGCGAGGGCGGCTCGGGCGGCGCACTGGCCCTCGCGGCACCGGACAACACCCATGTCACCGCAGACAGTTACTTCTCCGTCATCGCCCCGGAGCTGGCGGCGGCGATCCTGAAACGCCCGACGGCCGAGACCGGCGCCACGGCGGACCAGCTGAGGCTGCGCCCCCAGGACCTGGTCGAACTGGGCATTGCCCGCTCGATCGTGGGTGAGGGGAGGGCGTGACGACGGGGTAGGGGAAGGACCGGGGGACGGCCGGGAACCCACTTCCTCTCCCTACCTCCCCTCCCCTCTCCATCCACTTCCCTCCCCTCTCCATCCACTTCCCTCTCCCCTCCGTCCGTTACGGCTGTGGGTCCCGTGCGTCGTAGCGGGCGAAGCCGTGCCAGCGCAGCGCCAGGAGGGAGACCGCGACCACGCAGGCGATGCCGCCGCCGGTGATGGCCACGGCCGGGGAGGCCAGATCGGCGACCGAACCGGCCAGGAAGTCCCCCAGCCGCGGCCCGCCGGCCACGACGACGATGAAGACGCCCTGGAGGCGCCCGCGCATCTCGTCCGGCACGGCGGCCTGGAGCATGGTGTTGCGGAAGACCATGGAGATGGTGTCGGCGCACCCGGCGAGCGCGAGGAAGATGAGCCCGAGCCAGAGCTGCCGGGTCAGCCCGAAGACGGCGACGGCCGAGCCCCAGCAGGCGACGGCGACCATGATCGCGAGCCCGTGCCGCCGGATCCGCCCGAGCCAGCCGGAGAACACACCGCCCAGCAGCGCCCCGAGCGCCGGTGCGGCGACCAGCAGCCCGGTGGTCTTCGCGTCACCGCCGTACCAGACCACGGCGACGACCGGGAAGAGCGCACGCGGGTGGGCGAGCACCATGGCGCACAGGTCGGTGAAGAAGGTCATCCGCAGGTTCGGCCGGGTCCCGAGGAACCGCAGCCCGTCGAGCACGGAGGCCCGCTTCCGCACCCCACCCTCGCCCTTGCCCTCGCCCTTGCCCTCGCCCTCGGCGCGCTCCGGGAGCATCGAGGGAAGCCGCCACATCGCGTAGAGGGAGGCGGTGAAGGTGACGGCGTCGACGGTGTACGCGGCCCGGTAGCCCCACCAGCCGACGATCAGCCCGCCCAGCATGGGGCCGACGAGTGCCCCGGTCGTGCTGGTCATGGAGTTGAGCGCGTTGGCCGCGGGCAGCTGCTCAGCCGGGAGCAGCCGGGCGATCATCGAGCTACGGGCCGGTGAGTTGAGCGCGAAGCAGACGGCCTGGAGCGCGACGACGGCGTACAGCAGCCCCACCTGCTCCACCCCGGCGACCGCCACGGCCACCAGCACCAGCGACAGCACGAACGACCCGGTGGCGCTGAAGAGACCGAGCTTGCGCCGGTCGACGGTGTCGGCCACGGCTCCGCCGTACAGCCCGAACACCACCAGCGGCACGAGCGAACAGAACCCGATGAGCCCCACGGAGAACGCGGACCCGGTGATGTCGTAGACCTGGAGCGACACGGCCAGCGCCGTCATGCCCTGCCCGACCCAGGACACGGTGTTCCCGAACCACAGCCGCCGGTAGTCGGGCGAGGTACGCAGCGGGGTCAGGTCGGCGAATATGCGTGTGCGGGGTACGGGTGGTTCGGTCGCTTCGGTCACAGAGGATGGTAGCGACCCCCGTCCCCACCGCCGAGGCCCGCCCAACGCCCCACCGGCCCCGGGCAGCCCCGTGCAGCCCCGCCGCCAGCCTCCGAAACGGCGGAACACGCGGCGCCCAGGTACGGCGATCGACTCCGTACCGCCGCAGCCCTCGGCATTCCGCTCTCCGATGTGGTCCACCCGCGAGCGGGCCGGTCAGGTGTGGCAGGGGCAGGCGCAGTCGGTTCGTCGGCAGTGGGTGTGCCCGTCCGTCAGGTGCGGTAGGTGGGCCGCGCTGCAGGGTGGCTCTCACGCGTGTGCTGGGCCAAGACCTGGAGTCACTCGGCTTCTCCCCTCCCCACAGCCGCGACCACCCGGACCGCAGTCGTCGCAGCCTGGTCGGCGCAACCGTCGCCGCCGCCGTGGGTCTGGCCGTGGTACCCACACGGATCGCATCGGCGATGCAACCCGCCTCCGTGGCCACCGACTTCGAGTCGGTCACCCGTTGCCGCCGTTGGCGCTGGACCCGTCCCGCCGGAAGTACCCGTGGCCCTGCGGTAGCGGCGGGTTCGCCGCTGGTATCCGGGGCAGTGAAGTGACCGGTTACGTGGTCGCCTCGTACAAGGCCACAGGTCAGGAAGTTGGTCCCCGCAGGCGCGGGGTCGACCAGTAAATCTGGTATTTACTGCGACGGTTCAGCGGACCATCCCCGCAGGCGCGGGGTCGACACTTCTTGACCTGCGGCGATGTTCGGGAGACGCACCATTTTCCTTTAGGTGGTTCTCTTCGAACACCGCTGCCGTCGCTCCTCGCCGCGACCGGACGATCGACGGAGTCGCGCAGACACCTGTGCCCCCAGCAACCCCTCGGTGGACCTTCCGCCCGTGTGCGGACGCGATCACCGCGCTCAACGGCAGAAGAAACAACCACAGGCACATCATCGTCGTGTGCGGGCAGCAAGTCGACCATGCGATACGGCACTCCGCCACCGGCGCACCCCCGTGTCGCGAGGCCCTTATCCCACCGGCCGGTCATTGCCGATCTTCGTGGGACGGCCCACTCGGGGGCAGGCGGCTCGATCCCGAACGAGTCCCGTGCCACCCGTCCCCTCCACAGCTGCCCGTGCGCCGACCACCCCGCGGGCATCACACACCCACCGGATCGCAGTTCGAGCACATCAACGGGGCCGCGACCTGAAGACCGGGGCAGCGCCACGTCAGCCGCTGAACCCCTGGGCCGAAGCCCAGGACGGTGGGAGGTACCCCCGACGCTCCTGCGGACGCGTCGCTCGCCACGCATCCCGGGTCACAGCCGTTCAAGGCTCGTCCTCGATGCGCGAAGATCCGCGTTCGCCTCGCTCCACGAGGCATCCGCCGGGCGCGAAGCACCCCCAGAAACGAGTTTCCCCAGGTCAGAACGACTCTGCCTGGGGTTCCTCGGTGGGGCGGGTGGGACTCGAACCCATCCTGGTGACGCTTCTCACCTGCAGCTTTACCAGCAGACCGGACATTCGAGTCTGTTTCTATCCGGTTGCGTCCCGCTCGATCTCCCTCAATCAGAAGCGGTGCAGCGTTCGCTGCACTTCTTCACCCTCACCAGGTGCCGCATGAACTGGTCGGGCAAAGCTTCGCCGTTAAGGCAGCCGCTTTCGAGAACATCCTCATAGACGCGTTGCGAGATGATCACTGCGGTGTTGGTGATCTCCGGGTTCGCGCGGTTCAGCAGAGTGCGCAGTGCCTCATCGTCCAGAAGCCGGTGGGTGTGCACCATCGGTACGCCCAGTCCGGTGTGGGGCAGCGACCCTACGTGGATGCTGACCCTGAGCTGCAGGGGCGTGTTGGCGGGGGCAGTAGTTCTCCGGCGGGCCAGAGCCTGCCGGAGGGCGTCAGGGAAACACCCCACCAGCGCGGGCAGGATCTCCGGGTCCATGCCGGCAACGTAGCTGTCGCCAGCATGCTGGCCGAACATGCGCCGCTCCCAGTGAGCACTCACGTTGCTGGCACTGAGCGCCTCGGACAGCAACGGCTGCATGTCGGCGTTCACCTGTTGCATGCCCTTGCTGTCCAGCGCGCTGAAGTTGCGGGCGTCCACTGCCAGTACCGCTCGGTAGGGCCACAACGGCTCCCATGACGGCAACATCTGCTGCTCCTCTCGTCAGCTGTGCCGCGACATTGCGGCGAGTGCCACCTTTGTGGAGCAGCGGGGACCAGATGGTCCAGAACTGGATGGTACGGACGTGGCCCGAGTCACATATCGGTTGTGTCGCCCTGGCAGCCGATGCCGCAGGGGAGCTGTCCTTCGTCCCGGGCGGCTGCCTTGAGGTGGGCTACGGTTAATGACTAGGTCCCGGCGACCGAGTGTGAGGACCCCTGCCGCCTGAAGCTGGCTGAGAGCGTCAAGTGCTGATGAGCGGCTCATCGACACCATGGTGGCCAGCTCCGTCCGAGCTATGCCCAACTCAACGACCAAGCCGTCGTCGCCGTGCGGGTGGCCGATTTCGTCCGCGAGGTGGCTGACGATTCGGGCCATGCGCGCCACGCGGGGTAGATGCGCGAGGTCCGCTCGCAGGCGTTCGTGGCTGTTCAGCCGTTCCACGGTCAGCTGGTACACCACCGTCTCCAAGCGATGGCGCTCTATGTAGCCGCGGAAGGCGTGAGCGGGCAGAACGAACCCCGTACACGGACGAACTGCGGTGACAGTGGACGAGCGTGGCAGTCCGAGCAGTGCACCCATTTCTCCGAGCACTTCACCTGGTCCGCGCAGCGATAGCGTCAGTTCGACTCCGCACTCATTGATCTGCGCCACCTTCACCAGGCCGTCGACCAGTGCGATAACGGAGTCTGGCGACTCCCCTTGGCACAAGGTCCTCGTAGTTGATCAGCGCGGCGATCGCGGCGGGCGCGTCTCCCTCGGGATCTCTGTCGAACCTGTCGGTACCGGCTTTTTCCGGCCCGCGCCCGTCGCCATACGAGAACACGGGGAATCCTCGGTGGATATCGAGCAGCACCCGGTTGTCCTGGTCCTCGGGATCTCCCAGGATCAGATACCCGACTTCGTGGAACCCTGTGTAGCGAGCGAATTCCTGGTACCCGTGCTCCTGAGCGTGCGCTATGAACTGCTGCGGGTCGTGCGGCAGCAAGTCGATGTCGCTGGACCGGTGGTGGGGTACACGTCCACGAGTGTTGACGTGGGGAGTAAACCCTTTGATCAGAAGGGGCGGCGTTCCGGGGGCGCCGAGGCCCTGGAGATGCACAACATGGGCGATGTGCTGCTCGGCACGTTCGGCGATCATCCTGTTCAACGGCTGCAAGGACGCAAGCACTTCCGAGTATCCACTGTTCGGACCCAGCGCAGCCATTCGCTCCGCGAATCGCACGGTGAGCCGATGAGCGACAAGCGCCTCCCACACCACTTGCGGTGGCTCCTCGTCGCAGAGCGGGACCTCTGTCCCCTGTCCACGGCCGGCAGCCCAGGCCAGTAGGTCTCTGAGTGCTCCTGGTCGCACCATGCCTTCTCTCCTCGCTGTGGCCCAGCGATACGACCGGAACGTGACGATTCTCGACCGGACGGAACGACTGCCCGTCGGACAGCTGGTGCATCGTTGCATCGACATGAAGAGCGGGTCAATAGCTGAATGTTCACCGAACCAGCGCTCCTCACAAGAGGGTTGAGGGAGCAAGGTTGCACCAAACCGCCATATCCGGCGCGATGGTATGCGGATCGCCACATGCTCTTGTGTCAGAGTTGGTCTATCGATTTACTAACTCACCGTTACACACGGATCGTAGGTACATCCGGACGATCAACACGGGGGGTTCCTGTTGAGTAGTGGCACAGCCAGTTGGGCTCGACGCCTCGTGCGGCATTGCCTTCGATACCGCAGAAGGCTTCTGATCTCACTCACGGCGTCGATCGTCACGATGTGTGTCACGGCACTCATGCCGCTGATCCCAAAGCTGGTCATCGATGGTCTGGTCAACGGCGGCGACCGGCAGCTGATGCCATGGCTGACGCTCATGGCCGCCGCCGCCATGGCGGTCTATCTGCTCACTTACGTCCGCCGCTACTACGCCAGCCTGGTGGCGCTCGAGGTCCAGCACGACCTGCGCACCGAGATGTACGAGTCGCTCGTGCGGCTGGACGGCAGACGTCAGGACGAGTTGTCCACCGGTCAGGTCATCGGTTGCGGCACCACCGATCTTCAGCTGATCCAGCGCCAACTGGGGCTGCTGCCCGCGTTGATCGGCAACATGCTGCTATTCGTGGTGGCGATCGCGGTCATGCTCACGCTCTCTCCATTGCTCACCCTCATCGCGCTCGCCGTGGCGCTGACGCTGCCCTGGGTAGCGCGCCGCGGCCACGCTCAGCTCTTCCGGGCCACTTGGCACGCTCAGCAACAGGCCGGCGCGGTCGCCTCCGTCGTAAGCGGGAGTATCGATGGCGTCCGCGTAGTCAAGGGTTTCGGCCAGGAGAGCCAGGAGATCGGTAAATTGCGCTCCGCCAGTCGCAGCCTCTTCGCCGCAAGACTGAGCACCGTGCGACTCAACGCCCGCTACACCCCGGCTTTGCAGGCGGTTCCTGCACTCGGGCAGGTCTGCGTTCTCGCGCTCGGCGGCTGGCTGGCGACGCGCGGCGACATCACGCTCGGCACCTTCGTCGCCTTCTCCACCTACTTCGCCCAGCTCGTCGGTTCCGTGAAGATGCTCGCGTCCACACTGACGGCTGGACAGCAGGCCAGAGCAAGTCTGGAGCGGGTGTTCGCACTCATCGACACGGTGCCCGATGTCGAAGAGACACCGGACGCGCAAGAGCTGTTGTCGGGCGTGCCCACCGACATCGAGTTCGACCGGATCACCTTCGGCTATGCGGACCTGGCCCCGGTCTTCAAGGACTTTTCACTGCGGATCGAACCCGGCGAGACGATGGCGGTGGTCGGATCGTCAGGCTCTGGCAAGTCCACGCTGACTTCGCTGGTGTCGCGCCACTACGATGTCGAAGGTGGAATCGTACGCGTGGGTGGCCACGACGTTCGGCACCTCACTCTGCGTTCGCTGCGCGCAGCCATCGGCAACGCCCCGAGCGACACCTTCCTGTTCTCCGAGTCTGTGCGCGAGAACATCGCCCTACGTACACCGGACGAGACCGACGAGGAGGTCCGCTCGGTCGGCCGGGTCGCCCAGGCGGACCGGTTCGTTACGGACCTTTCACACGGCTATGACACTGTTGTCGGCCCCAACGGACTGACCCTGTCCGGAGGGCAGCGCCAGCGCATCGTCCTCGCACGGGCGCTTGCCGGCCTACCGCCGGTTCTACTCCTCGACGACGTAACGTCAGCGATCGACCCCCTCGCCGGAAAGAAGATCCATGAGGCGTTGCGCGACGTCTTGAAGGATCGCACCGTCCTGCTGATCGCGCACCAACGCTCCACACTGGAACTGGCCGACCGGATCGCCGTCCTTGAAGGCGGTCGGTTGGTCGGACTCGGCACTCATGACACGTTGCGGGCGGAATGCGCCGAGTACCGGCGGTTGCTCGACGACCCCGGCGAGCTCGCTCCCGAAACATCAAATACTCGGAAGGCAGCCACCGAGACGCCCCACGGGGATGCCGTCACTCCCGAACTGTGGAGGGCGCCCGCGAGCCACACCGCACGGAAGAGGATTCATACACCTGCGGCCCAAGCCGGTCTCCTGACGGGGCCGGCACTCGCTGGAGTCCGGGATGCCGGGTCGCTCGCACAGCCGCCTGCCGCCTCCGAGCCGAACCTGGACGAGGAAGCCGCCAAGCGGCCCGAGTCCTCTTTCGGCATACGCCGACTGCTGAGAGGCCTCGGGGTGCCCTTCACCCTGGCCGTGGCTTGCGTCGGCCTCGACGCCATAGCTGGCCTCCTGCTACCCGTCCTGATCCGCCACGGCATCGACGAAGGCGTACGGCGGCAGGCCATCGGTGCGGTGTGGGGGGCTGCCACCCTGGCACTTGTGGTGGTGGCGGGTCAGTGGGCCGCACAGGTGGGCAGCATCCAGCTGACCGGTCGTACCGGTGAGCGTGCCCTCTACGCACTGCGGGTGAAAATCTTCGCTCATCTGCAGCGGCTCGGTCTCGACTACTACGAGCGGCACATGCCGGGAAAGATCATGACGCGGATGACCACGGATCTCGACGCTCTGTCCGCGTTCCTTCAGACGGGGCTGGCGTCCGCCCTCGTCGCGTTTCTCACCTTCATCGGCATTCTCGTGTCCCTCGTCGCAATCGACGCTCAACTGGCTCTGGTCGTCCTCGCCGTCCTCCCACCGCTGGCCATCGGCACGTATCTCTTCCATCAACACAGCGTGCGGGCGTACCGTCTTGCGAGAGAGCACGCCAGCGTGGTCAACAGCGATCTCCAGGAGTCCATTGCTGGACTGCGCATCCTGCAGTCCTTCGGGCGCGAGACAGACCGCGCACAGCGCTTCGCCAGGCACAGCGCTGACTACCGCCAGGCCCGGGTACGCGGACAGTGGCTCATAGCCATCTACTTTCCGTACGTGCAGCTCCTCGCCTCGTTCGCCACCGTCGGAGTACTGAGTCTGGCCTCCGGACGTGTGGCGGCGGGCACACTGACGGCAGGAGCGCTGGTTGCATACATGCTGTACATCGACCTTTTCTTCAGCCCCGTTCAGCAGTTGTCGCAGGTCTTCGACGGCTACCAGCAGGCTTCCGAGTCGCTCGGTCGGGTACGGGAGCTGTTGAACGAGAAATCGTCCACACCGGCCGCGGCTCAGCCCCGGTTCGTCGAAAAGCTGCGCGGAGAAGTTGCCTTCGAGCGTGTCGCTTTCCGCTATGGAGACGGCGCCACCGCACTCACTGGCGTCGATCTCGTCGTGCCAGCAGGCCAGACCGTTGCGTTCGTCGGCGAGTCGGGCGCGGGCAAGTCCACACTGATCAAGCTCGCTGCCCGGTTCCACGACCCCAGTTCGGGCACGGTGCGCGTAGACGGCATGGATCTACGAAAGCTCGACCTGACTGGATACCGGCAGCGTCTCGGTATCGTGCCACAGGAGCCCTACCTCTTCAGGGGTACTGTTCGTGACGCCATCGCGTTCGGACGACCTCAGGCACTGGACGTCGAGGTAGAGGCGGCTGCACGCAGCGTGGGCGCACACGACATGGTTGCCGCTCTGTCCGGCGGCTACCTTCACGAGGTTGCCGAGGGCGGCAACAACCTCTCCTCAGGTCAGCGGCAGTTGATCGCGCTGGCACGTGCCGAGCTAGCCGCGCCGGACATTTTGCTGCTCGACGAAGCCACCTCCGCACTCGACCTGAGAACCGAGTCCGTTGTCAACGCCGCCACCAAACGGCTCGCTCGTCAACGCACCACGCTGATCGTCGCCCACAGACTGACCACGGCTGCCCGCGCCGACCGGATCGTGGTCCTGTGCAAGGGCAGGCTGATGGAGGACGGAACGCATGAAGAACTCCTGAAAGAGGGAGGACAGTACGCCGAACTCTGGCGCATGTTCATGGACAGTCAGGTGGTGGATTGAGCCTCGGGCCTTGACCTCGGATTCTGAACACGTCTATGCCGCTTGGGCCAGGGTAGTTGCCGCGGGTTGGAAGTCGTTTTCGTAGGAGGCCGGAGACCCCTGGCCGAGGCGGGAATGCCGGCGCCGGGTGTTGTAACGGGTCAGCCAGCGGAAGGCTTCGAGCCTGGCCTCACGCTCGTTCGGCCAGGCCTTCCGACCCTTGAGCGTCTCCCTCGTGAAGGCGGCGTTGAAGCTTTCCGCCGCAGCGTTGTCCGCGCTGGACCCGATCGCGCCCATGCTCTGCCGGACCCCTGCTGACCTGCAGATTTCCGCGAAGGCCCTACTCGTATATTGCGAGCCGTGATCGGTGTGCATCACCGCTCCGTCGAGACTGCCGCGGGTTCGCTCGGCGGCCGCCAGGGCGTCGATGACGAGCTCGGTGCGCATGTGATCGGCGATCGCCCACCCGGCCAGCCGGCGTGAGGCGAGGTCGATGACGGTCGCCAGACAGAGCAGCTTCGATCCACTGACCGGCAGGCATGTGATGTCGCCGACGTACTTCGTGTTCACCACGACAGCGGTGAAGTCACGGCCGATCAGATCCGGCGCCTTCGAAGCCGTCTGGTCCGCGAGGGTGGTGCGGTGCCGACGCCGCAGACGCACCCCCTCAAGTCCGATGGTCCGCATGACCCTCGCGACCCGCTTGTGGTTGACCACCGGGCCACCCTCGTCACGGAGCTCGGCGGTGATCCTGGGGACTCCGTAGGTGCCGTCGGATTCCTGGTGGACCCTGCGTATCCGGGCCGCGAGCCCGGCCTCGGCGGTCTGCCGGGCTGTCCGCGCGGCTGCGGTGCGACGCCAGTAGCAGAAGCTCGACCGGGAGAGGCCGAGAATGCCGCAGAGCCGCTTCACGCCGTGACGGCGCTGATGGTCTTCAACGAACTGGCAGCGGTTCACCAGCGCGTCTCCGTCGCGAAATACCGGGCCGCCTCGCGAAGAATGTCGCGCTCTTCCTCCAGCTCGCGAACCCTCTTCCGGGCGGCGGCCGGCTCCGCCTGAACGTCACCATCGCCCGCCCACGCGGTGACCGGCGGCGCGGAGTGGGCACCGGGCCGACGCCCGTCGGCGGCCCGGATCCAGTTCCGCAGCTTCTCGGTGTTCACCCCGGGATCAGCCGCGACCGACCTGATCGTCGCTCCTGGCCTCGACCGGTACAACGCGACCGCGTCCGCCTTGAACTCGGCGGGACAGTGCTTCATCCCCACGGGGACTCCGTTCTCCTGGACCATCAAGATCCAAGTCTCTCCGGTGTCCAAAACCCGGGGTCACGGCCCGATGTGTTCGCATATGCCCAGGCCGAGGGCATCGAGCTGCGTGTGGATGCCACCGAGATCCAGGTCCGTTGACCGGTTGCCGAACGTGGCGGGCTGCGTGCGTTCGTCTCGGGCAGGAAGAAGCAGAACATGATAAAGGCCACCGTCATCGCCGACAGCCGGGGCCGCACGTTATGGGGTGACGCCCTGCGACCTGGACGGATGTATGACGCGACCGTCGCACGCAACGAAGCAGCGACGCCTGCTTCCGGCGCTTCTCCGACGTGGAGGTGCTCCTGGACGACGGCTACCTCGGGCTCCGCCGTGACCACCCCGGCCAGGCGGTGGCCTTGCCCCGGAAGGCGAACAAGATCAGCCCGCCCGAAGTCCACGAAGCCCGCCGACGAGCCCGCCACCAGCACTCCTCGAAGCGCATCACCGTTGAACACCCCCTCGCCGACCACAAACACTGGAAACAACTGACCCGTTGGACCCACCGACGAGATGTGCTGCCCGCCACCTACCAGGCCATCGTCGGCCTCGTCTCCGACCGCACCGCAACAGCCTGAACAACAGCCTTCCAGACCACGACACCGCCGCCTTCGCCGTCGCCTCCCGTGCCTGGGCAGGCTGTGGTTCCGGTGGTTTCCTGCTGCTATGAGGGCGGATGAACTCGCTTTGTTTCGGGGCGGGTTGGAGGAGGTTCTCCGGGAGGTACTTGCGCCCTTGGAACCCGTTCTTCACCGCATCCCCGTTGGCCGGGGCTCTCTGCGAAGATCAGGGATGGACAGCGGTCAGGCGCGTACGTCCCGTTGCTGCACTTCCTTGAGAACCGCCGCCACCGTGGCGAAGTCGTTGTCCACGTGGAGCACCGTGTGACCGTGATGGACCGCTGTCGCACACACCAAGAGGTCGATGGCTCCGGCGGCACGGTGCTGCGCTCGCTGGGTGAGCTTGTACTGCGCGGTTTCGACCCAGCGCCACGCGTTCTTGGGAACCGGCGAGAAAATGGCAGAGATCATCCAGCTCTTCTGCCAACTCGTCCCGATGGGCCGGGCCCGTGGCCGAGTAGAGAAACTCCACCCTCGTGAGCTCGCAGATATGGAACACACCGGCGGCGATGTGCCCCTCCCAGGGCCGCAACGCCCCCGGCGTACGGAAGAGATGACACAGGGCGGATGTGTCAAGGAGGTACGTAATCACTCGAAGGCTGCCCGCCGAGCGCGCTTGGCAGCTGCATGCACCGCAGCCGCAGCCTCGAACTCGCCCCGCTCACCCCGCGCGGCCAGCTTCTCGGCAGCCTCCAGCCGCTTGATGCGCGCCACATAGTCCCGCAGAGCCCCGTTGACCGTCTCCTTCCTCGTCGAGACACCCATCAGCCGCATCGCCTCGGCCAGCGCCTCATCGTCAAGAGCGACCTGGGTCACAGACATACCAGCCACCCCTCACGCGAGTCCACGATGTACATAACCAACATTCCCGCGCGGCAGCTCATCGCGCATGAGACAGACAGGCCACCACGCACGGGCGGGACGATGTCGATGCGGCGTCTCCCTCAACGGCAGCGGGACCGCCCCTCGACGCTCCCACCGACGCGTCACCACAAAAGACCAGGCCACAGCCGCCCAGGGGACCCTTTGATGCGCGAAGGCTCACGTTCGCCGCACTTCCGCGAGGCGTCCGCCACACGCAAAATGCCCCCGGAAACGAGTTTCCCCAGGTCAGAACGATTCTGCCTGGGGTTCCTCGGTGGGGCGGGTGGGACTCGAACCCACGGCCGACGGATTATGAGTCCGCTGCTCTAACCGGCTGAGCTACCGCCCCGTTTCGGCGTGGCGCGTACAAGTGTGCGCACCGTCTGCCGCAGCATAGCCGGTCATACGATCTCTCGCTCCGGATGGTCGACTTCGCCTGACCATGAGGACTTCGCTGCGTGCTGCCCGGTTCCGGATGAGACGAAGCAGACCCGAAAGTGTCACGACCCTGCCCCGCGAGGACCGGGTGCGGGCATACGAAAGAGGACCCCGCAGGGTCCTCTTCCGTTCCGCTCCCCCGACTGGACTCGAACCAGTAACCCTCCGGTTAACAGCCGAATGCTCTGCCAATTGAGCTACAGGGGATCGCGCTCCCCCGACTGGACTCGAACCAGTAACCTGCCGGTTAACAGCCGGCTGCTCTGCCAATTGAGCTACAGGGGATTGCTGCGTTGCCTCGAATCGTACCTACCTGGCGGCTGCCGGGCGGCGCGCGTTCGCTGCGACACATACATTAGCGCAAGCAGGGGGGTGCTCCGCCAATCGGTATCGCTCGGGGTGATCTCGGGTGCGTACGGGTAGGCGGCCTGCACACGTCGCACGGAGCGAAGGAAGGGTGGCAGCCATGCGGTACCGGCTCACGTTCATCGCCGGACTGGCCCTCGGTTACGTGCTCGGCACGCGAGCCGGGCGCGAGCGTTATGAGCAGTTGAAGAAGTCCGCACGTCAGTTCGCCGAGAACCCCGCCGTGCGCAACGCCGCCGAGTCCGCGGCGAGCAGCGGGCGGGACTTCGCGGGCAAGGCGTACCACTCGGTGAGCGAGAAGGTCGGGGACAAGGTGCCCGCTTCGGTGGCCGACCGGGTGCGGTCGCTGCGGGAGCGCAGCAGTCTGAACGGCGCGGAGGACGACTGGGGCACCACCAACACCTGAGGTCCCGGACCGGTACGGGTCGGTGCCGGTCGGTTCCGGTCGGTTCCGGTGTCGGTGCCCATCGGTGCCGGTTGCGGGAACGGTCCGGGGGTGCGGCAGAATCTGCGTATGGGCATAGTCGCCGGCTTGGACAGTTCTTCCGCCTTCACTCACATCGTCGTCTGCGACACGGACACGGGCGCCGTGCTGCGGCAGGGGTACGCCGCGCATCCGGTCGAGGCCAAGGCCTCCGAGGTCGACCCGCAGGCGTGGCTGCTCTCACTCGGTGAGGCGGCCTCCGCCGGGCTGCTCGAAGGTGTGCAGGCCATCGGTGTGTCCGCGCAGCAGCACGGGCTCGTCCCCCTGGACCACCAGGGCAATCTCGTACGCCCGGCGCTGCTCGGCAATGACCGGCGGGCGCAGGTCGCCGCGGCCGATCTGATCGACGGGCTCGGCGGGCGGCAGGCCTGGGCCGAGGCCGTCGGGGCCGTGCCGCAGGCGGCGCAGCCGGTGGCGAAGCTGCGCTGGCTGGCGCGGACCGAGCCGGAGAACGCGCAGCGCGTCACAGCCGTCATGCAGCCGCACGACTGGCTGGTGTGGCAGTTGCTGGGCCGGCCGGCCCGGCGGACCACCGACCGGGGCGCGGCGTCCGGTACCGGCTACTGGTCGGCGGGGACCGGCTCCTACCGGCCCGACCTGGTGGAGCTGGCGCTGGGACATCAGGCGGCGCTGCCCGAGGTGCTCGGTCCCGCCGACTGTGCCGGGACGACGCCGGAGGGACTGCTGATCTCGGCGGGCACCGGCGAGACGATGGCGGCGGCTTTCGGGCTCGGGGTCGCGGTGGGCGATGCGGTGGTGTCGCTGGGGGCCTCCGGGTCCGTGATGGCGGTGCACCACGAGGCGCTGGCCGATCCGACCGGGATGATCACCTCGTTCGCCGACGCCACCGGGATGCATCTGCCGGTGGTGCACACCTCGAACGCGGTGCGCGCGCTGCGCGGGACCGCCGAGATGCTGGGGTTGGAGGGGCTGGAGGAGCTGTCCGCGCTCGCGCTGAAGTCGACGCCCGGGGCCTCGGGGCTGGTGCTGCTGCCGTATCTGGAGGGCGAGCGCACCCCCCAGCTGCCGCACACCGCGGGGACGCTCTGCGGGCTGCGGCGGGAGTCGATGAAGCCGGAGCATCTGGCACGGGCCGCGTTCGAGGGGATGCTGTGCTCGCTGGCCGACGCGCTCGACGTGCTGCGCGGCCGCGGTGTGGAGGTGCGGCGGGTGTTCCTGCTGGGCGCCGCCGCCGAGCTGCCGGCCGTGCAGGCGCTGGCTCCCGCGGTGTTCGGTACGCAGGTCGTCGTACCGCAGCCCGCCGAGTACGCGGCCCTCGGTGCGGCGCGGCAGGCGGCCTGGGCGCTCGGGGTCTCGCAGGGGACCCTCGATCCGCGTACTCCCCCGGCCTGGCAGGGCGCCGCGGCGCAGGTGCTGGAGCCGGGCGAGGAGCTGGCCGCGGGCCGGGCGGTGCGTCAGCAGTACGAGGCGACGCGCGATCAGATTCACCCCGGGGCGTTCGGAACCGGGGTCTGAGGCGAGCGGCGCGTCAGGGGTGCCTCCGGGCGCTTCCTGGCGCCTCCTGACGCCTCCGCGCCGCGTCTCCGGGGCCGGTCCGGGAGCCCGTTCGCGGTGCGGCGGTCGGGGCCGTTCGCGGTGCGGCGGTCGGAGCCCTGATCACGGTGCGGTCGGGACAAGTCGATCCCTGATCGCGGTGCGGTCGGGACCAGTCGAGCCCTGATCGCGGTGCGGTCGGGACCAGTCGAGCCCTGATCGTGGTGCGGTCGCAATACGGTCACTGGGCGGTCGGGTTTTGACCTGCGCTTGAGGAAAAGCGTTCGCGGTCTGCGTACGGCGTACGGGAAAATGGGGCGACCTCTGCCCTCCGCCGACCCGAGAGACACGCGTGCTCATAAAAATCCTGCGGACCTATCTCGGCCCGTACAGAAAACCCATCGCACTGCTGGTGTTCCTCCAGCTGCTGCAGACCTGTGCCAGCCTCTATCTGCCCAGCCTCAACGCCGACATCATCGACAACGGTGTCGTGAAGGGTGACACGGGCTACATCCTGGAGTTCGGCGGTCTCATGATCGCCGTCAGCGTCGTCCAGGTGGTCTGCAACGTCGGCGCCGTCTACTACGGCGCGCGCACCGCGTCCGCGCTCGGGCGTGATGTCCGGGCGTCGATCTTCGACCGGGTGCAGGCGTTCTCGGCGCGGGAGGTCGGGCGCTTCGGGGCGCCCTCGCTGATCACTCGTACGACCAATGACGTCCAGCAGGTACAGATGCTGGTGCTGATGGCGTTCACGCTGATGGTGTCGGCCCCGATCATGTGTATCGGCGGCATCATCATGGCGCTCGGCCAGGACGTTCCGCTGTCCGCGGTGCTGCTGGCCGTGGTGCCGGTGCTCGGCATCTCGGTGAGCCTCATCGTGAAGAGGATGCGGCCGCTGTTCCGCACGATGCAGGAGCGGCTGGACACCGTGAACCAGGTGCTGCGCGAGCAGATCACCGGCAATCGCGTCATCCGCGCCTTCGTCCGGGACGCGTACGAGGAGGAGCGCTTCCGGGGGGCGAACACCGAGCTGACCGATGTGTCGGTCTCGACCGGCCGGCTCATGGCGTTCATGTTCCCGACCGTGATGACGGTGGTGAACCTGTCGTCCATCGCCGTGGTCTGGTTCGGGGCGCACCGCATCGACAGCGGCGGGATGCAGATCGGCGCGCTGACCGCGTTCCTCGCCTATCTGATGCAGATCGTGATGTCCGTGATGATGGCCACCTTCATGTTCATGATGGTGCCGCGCGCCGAGGTCTGTGCCGAACGCATCCAGGAGGTCCTGGAGACCGATTCGAGCGTCGTGCCGCCGCTCGCCCCGGTCACGGAGCTGCGCAGGCACGGTCATCTGGAGGTGCGGGGCGCGGAGTTCCGCTACCCGGGTGCCGAGGAGCCGGTGCTGCGGGCCGTGGACCTGGTGGCGCGCCCCGGTGAGACGACCGCGATCATCGGGTCGACGGGCAGCGGGAAGTCGACGCTGCTCGGGCTCGTACCGCGGCTGTTCGACGCGACGGACGGCGAGGTGCTGGTCGACGGCGCGGACGTACGGACGCTGGACCCGGTGCTGCTGGCGAAGACCGTGAGCCTGGTGCCGCAGAAGCCGTACCTGTTCTCGGGGACGGTCGCGACGAATCTGCGGTACGGGAATCCGGACGCGACCGACGAGGAGCTGTGGCACGCGCTGGAGGTGGCGCAGGCCAAGGAGTTCGTGGAGCAGCTGGAGCACGGGCTGAACGCGCCAATCGCGCAGGGCGGCACCAATGTCTCCGGTGGCCAGCGGCAGCGTCTGGCGATCGCCCGGACGCTCGTGCAGCAGCCGGAGATCTATCTCTTCGACGACTCGTTCTCGGCGCTGGACTACGCGACGGACGCGGCGCTGCGCGCGGCGCTGTCCCGGGAGACGGCCGAGGCGACGGTGGTGATCGTGGCGCAGCGGGTGGCCACGATCCGTGACGCCGACCGGATCCTGGTGCTCGACGAGGGCCGGGTCGTGGGATCGGGCACCCACGGCGAGTTGATGGACGGCAATGAAACGTACCGGGAGATCGTGCTCTCCCAGCTGACGGAAGCGGAGGCCGCGTAATGGCCGGGCCGGGCGGACGAATGATGGCCGGAGCGCCCACCGAGCGGTCCATGGACTTCAAGGGGTCCGGGAAGCGGCTGCTGAAGAGGTTCAGCCGGGAGAAGTCCTCGCTGTACCTGATGCTGGCCGCCGGGGTGCTGAGCGTGGCACTCTCGGTGGTCGGTCCGAAGATCCTCGGTATGGCGACCGACCTGATCTTCGCGGGTGTGGTCGGCCGGGGGATGCCGGAGGGCACCACCAAGGAGCAGGCCATCGAGGGCCTGCGCGACAAGGGCAGCGGCGGGCTGGCCGACATGCTGTCCGGAGTGGACTTCACCCCGGGTCACGGCATCGACTTCGGTGCTGTGGGGAACGTCCTGCTGATCGCTCTGGTGATCTATGTCGCTGCCGGGCTGCTGATGCTCGTGTCCACCCGGATCTCGATCCGGGTGATCAACCGGATCGTGTTCCAGCTGCGCGAGGACCTCCAGACGAAGATGGCGCGGCTGCCGCTGTCGTACTTCGACCGCGCCAAGCGCGGCGAGGTGCTCAGCCGGGCGACGAACGACATCGACAACATCTCGCAGACGATGCAGCAGACGATGGGGCAGCTCATCAACTCCCTGCTGACCATCGTCGGCGTACTGATCATGATGTTCTGGATCTCGCCGCTGCTGGCGCTGGTCGCGCTGGCGACGATCCCGCTGTCGGTGGTCGTGGCCATGCGGGTGGGCAAGCGTTCGCAGCCGCAGTTCGTGGAGCAGTGGAAGGTGACGGGCAAGCTCAACGCCCACATCGAGGAGATGTACACCGGGCACACGCTGGTGAAGGTCTTCGGGCGGCAGGAGGAGTCCGCGAGGGACTTCGCCGAGCAGAACGAGGCGCTGTACGAGGCGGGCTTCAAGGCGCAGTTCAACAGCGGGATCATGCAGCCGCTGATGATGTTCGTGTCGAACCTGAACTATGTGCTCGTCGCCGTCGTCGGCGGGCTGCGGGTCGCCTCCGGTGCGCTGTCGATCGGTGATGTGCAGGCGTTCATCCAGTACTCCCGGCAGTTCTCGATGCCGCTGACCCAGGTCGCCTCGATGGCGAACCTGGTCCAGTCGGGCGTCGCGTCGGCCGAGCGGGTCTTCGAGCTGCTGGACGCGGAGGAACAGGGGGCGGACCCGGAGAACGGTGAGCGGCCCGACGAGCTGCGCGGCAGGGTCTCGCTGGAGAAGGTGTCGTTCCGCTACGACCCGGAGAAGCCGCTCATCGAGGATCTGTCGCTGAGCGTCGAACCGGGCCAGACCGTGGCGATCGTCGGGCCGACGGGCGCCGGCAAGACGACCCTGGTCAATCTGCTGATGCGGTTCTACGAGGTGACGGGCGGCCGGATCGCCCTCGACGGGGTCGATGTGGCGAAGATGTCGCGCGCCGACCTGCGGTCCGGGATCGGCATGGTCCTCCAGGACACCTGGCTGTTCGGCGGCTCGATCGCGGACAACATCGCGTACGGCGCTTCGCGCGAGGTCGGCCGGGAGGAGATCGAGGCGGCGGCGAAGGCGGCGCACGCCGACCGCTTCATCCGTACCCTGCCGGACGGCTACGACACGGTGATCGACGACGAGGGTTCCGGGGTCAGCGCGGGCGAGAAGCAGCTGATCACCATCGCGCGGGCGTTCCTGTCCGACCCGGTGATCCTGGTGCTCGACGAGGCGACCAGCTCGGTCGACACCCGTACCGAGGTGCTGATCCAGAAGGCGATGGCGCGCCTCGCGCACGGCCGGACCAGCTTCGTCATCGCGCACCGGCTCTCCACCATCCGGGATGCCGACGTCATCCTGGTGATGGAGAACGGCTCGATCGTCGAACAGGGCTCGCACGACGAGCTGCTGGCGGCCAAGGGCTCGTACGCCCGGCTGTACGCGGCCCAGTTCGCGCAGGCGCTCGCCGAGGTGGACTGACCACCCGTCCTGTCCCCTGGCCTGCCCTGCCCTGCCTTGTCCCCGTACCCGTCTCCGTCTCCGTCCCCGGGGGCGGAGACGGGGCGGGGCAGGGCGGGGCAGGGCGGGTCCGTCCGGGCTTCCGGTGCTCTCAGTCGAGGTAGCCGCGGAGCTGGTCGGCGAACGCGTGGTCCCGCAGTTTGCTGAGGGTCTTGGACTCGATCTGGCGGATGCGTTCACGGGTCACCCCGAAGATCCGGCCGATCTCCTCCAGGGTGCGGGGCCGCCCGTCGGCCAGCCCGTAGCGCAGCTGCACCACCTTGCGTTCCCGCTCGCCGAGGGTGGAGAGCACCGCCTCCAGATGTTCGCGCAGCAGCAGGAAGGCGGCGGACTCGACCGGGGAGGCCGCGTCGCCGTCCTCGATCAGGTCGCCGAAGGAGACGTCGTCCTCCTCGCCGACGGGCGCGTGCAGCGAGACGGGCTCCTGGGCCAGGCGCAGGACCTCGCTCACCCGTTCCGGGGTCAGATCGAGCTCGGCGGCCACCTCTTCGGCGGTCGGCTCACAGCCGCGTTCCTGGAGCATCCGGCGCTGGACCCGCACGACGCGGTTGATGAGCTCGACGACATGGACCGGGACGCGGATGGTGCGCGCCTGGTCGGCCAGCGCGCGGGACATGGCCTGGCGGATCCACCAGGTCGCGTACGTGGAGAACTTGTAGCCCCGGGCGTAGTCGAACTTCTCGACCGCCCTGATCAGCCCGAGGTTCCCTTCCTGGACGAGGTCGAGCATCGTCAGCCCGCGGCCCACGTACCGCTTGGCGACGGAGACGACGAGGCGCAGGTTCGCCTCGATGAGCCGGCGCTTGGCCATCCGGCCCATGACGACCAGCCGGTCCAGGTCGACGGCGAGCCGGGAGTCGGGGTCCGGGGTACTGGCGAGCCGTTCCTCGGCGAAGAGCCCGGCTTCGACGCGGCGGGCGAGGTCCACCTCGTCGGCGGCGGTGAGCAGGGGGATCCGGCCGATCTCGCGCAGATACTGCCGGAAGAGATCGGAGGACGGGCCGCCCGTCTCCGGTCTGCTGTGCGGCTCCGGGGGCCCGGGAACCGTCGACTCCTCCATGACCGTCTCGGGCTCCGGCGGCGGGTCCACCGCGGTCTCCGGGTGGTGCACGGCCCGGTTCTGCGCGGGAATGGCCGGGACATGCGCGGTCGTCGTCACGGTCCGGGTCTGCACGGGGGCGACCTCCAGGTGATCGCTGCCGGATTGCGGGGATGGAGGTCCGCCCTCGGTGGACCGATCGCGCTCCGATGACTCAGGCACCGGCCCCCAGTGTGGGGCACGACACATCGCTCCTACGAGGGGCGTGCGGCGACTTTCTGAGTCCGGTGTGTGACCGGGCGATTACGGACCCGCCCGCCCGGCGGCGCTGCCCCGGTGCGGTACCGGGTTGGGCCTCCGCGGTCCCGGGTGGGGTGGTGGGCGTACGTCAGAGGGCGTCCGCGCCGTTGGCGCGGAGGGACTGGGCGTACTGCTGGAGCACCCATACCTCGTTCTGCGCGGCCGCCAGGTCGTCCGGCGCCACATTGCTGCCGAGGCGGGCGAGGCTGCCCTGGACATCGTTGATCCGGCGGTCCACGGCGCGCAGCCGGACCTGGACGAGCTGCATGCCGGCGTACGTCTCGTCGATGGACTTGCCGTGGAAGACCTCGACGGCCAGCTCGGTGACGAGGTTGCGCACGGTGTCGTTGGGGGCGGCGTCCAGGACGGCGACCAGATACTCGCGGGTCTCGGCCAGGCCCTGTTCGGCGCCGCCCGCATCCGCGACGCACTGCCGTACGGCGGCGTACGGCGGGGCGGTGAACTCGTCGATCCCGTAGGCGTCGAAGGCCGGGGAGACCAGGGCGGGCTTCTGCAGGGCGAGCTTGAGCAGCTCGCGCTCGGTGCGGTGGGCGGGGCTGCGGAGGTTGAGCGCGGGGCCGGAGGGGACGGTGGGTGCCTGGACGGTCTGCTGCGGGGCCCCGGGCCGGGACAGTCCTCCGGGGCCGGTACCCCGGTCGCCACGATTGTTACGGTCCTTGCGGGCCCAGTGGGCGAGCTGCGCGACCCGGTGCACGACGAATTCCTGGTCGAGGATGCCGACGAAACCGGCGAGCTGGACGGCGACCTCACGCTGCACACTGCTCGTCTTGATCTTCGCGACGACGGCGGCGGCCTCGTCGAGCGCCGCGGCGCGGCCCGCCGGCGTCTCCAGGTCGTAGCGCCGGACGATCTGGCGCAGTGCGAACTCGAAGAGCGGGGTACGGGGTTCGACCAGGTCGCGGACCGCCTCGTCGCCCTTGGCCAGGCGCAGATCGCAGGGGTCCATGCTGTCCGGGGCGATCGCGATGTACGTCTCCGCGGCGAACTTCTGGTCGTCCTCGAAGGCGCGCAGGGCCGCCTTCTGGCCGGCCGCGTCGCCGTCGAAGGTGAAGATCACCCGGGCGCTGCCGTTGTCCATCAGGAGGCGGCGCAGGATCTTGATGTGGTCGTTGCCGAAGGCGGTGCCGCAGGTGGCGATGGCCGTGGTGACTCCGGCCAGATGGCAGGCCATGACGTCGGTGTAGCCCTCGACGACGACGGCCCGGCTGGCCTTGGCGATGTCCTTCTTGGCCAGGTCGATGCCGTACAGCACCTGGGACTTCTTGTAGATCGAGGTCTCGGGGGTGTTGAGGTACTTCGGGCCGTTGTCGTCGTCGCGCAGCTTGCGGGCGCCGAAGCCGACGATCTCACCGGAGGTGTCGCTGATCGGCCACATCAGCCGGCCGCGGAAGCGGTCGATGGGGCCGCGGCGGCCGTCCTGCGACAGACCGGAGGTGATCAGCTCCTTGTCGCTGAAGCCCTTGCCGCGCAGATAGCGGGTGAGGTGGTCCCAGCCCGCGGGGCTGTAGCCGACGCCGAAATGGGCGGCGGCGGCCTGGTCGAAGCCGCGGCCGGCCAGGAACTTGCGGCCGATCTCGGCCTCGGGGCTGTCCAGCTGCTCCACATAGAACTGGGCGGCGGCCTTGTGCGCCTCGATCAGCCTGATGCGTTCGCCGCGCTGGTGGGAGGGGTTGTAGCCGCCCTCCTCGTACCGCAGGGTGATGCCCGCCTTGGCGGCGAGGCGCTCGACCGTCTCCGAGAAGGTGAGGTGGTCGATCTTCATCACGAAGGCAAGGGTGTCGCCGCCCTCCTGGCAGCCGAAGCAGTGGAAGAGCCCCTTGCTGGGACTGACCTGGAAGGAGGGGGACTTCTCGTCGTGGAAGGGGCAGAGTCCCTTGAGGTTTCCGCCGCCCGCGTTGCGGAGCTGAAGGTATTCGGACACGACGGAGTCGATCGGGACCGCGTCCCGTACCGCCTTCACGTCGTCGTCATTGATCCTGCCTGCCACGAGTGAAGTCTACGGGTGGGCTCGGACAACCGGTCGCGCAAGCAGTCGCGCAAGCAGTCGGGCAAGCAGTCGCGCGAACAGTCGCCCCGCGGCGTCGGGGCGGGGCCGCCGGAGCTACGATTCGCGCCGGAACGGTCCTTCGGACCTGGGGAACACGGGGTGGGCATGCGGAACAGACGGCGCGCGACGGTGCTGGTGGCGGCCGGTGTGCTGGTCGCGGGCGGAGTGCTGGCCGGAGGCGGTGCGCTGTGGTCGGCGTACGGCGGTCCGGACTTCCCGGAGGTCGCGCCCGGGACCGCCGCCTCGGTGGTGAAGGCCGACGCGCGGCGGCTCCACTCGCTGACCGCGCCCGGTACGGACATGGGCGGGATCACGCTCGGTTCGGACCACTGCTTCCCCGACGGGGGGACCGTGATGAAGCTCGACGAGCCCGTGGCCGGGGCGTACCGCGCGAACGCCCGGTGGCGTGTGGACGGCATGGAGAAGTCCGACGCCATGGGCGCCGCCGACGCCGCGCGGTCCGGGCTGACGGAGGCCGGCTGGCGGATCACCCGGGACGACGACGGCGGGGAGGTCCGGCTGGAGGCCGAGCGGACCGCGACGGCGGGCGAGGGCCTGGCGGGCCGGCACACGGTGAAACTGCGGTGGACCCGCGCCTCCGGGCAGCTCGTCGGCACCGCCCTCGTCGAGTGCGCGCAGGCGCCCGGGGCGCAGGACGACACCTCCTGGGAGCCGTACGAGTAGTGCCACCGGCGGCATCGGCGTCACGCCGGGAGGCGGCTTCGTACGGCACCCCAGACGGCCTTGGTACGGCACCCCAGACGGCCTCCGTACGGCACCCCAGGCTGCCCCGGATGCGCCGGTGCCCCAGGTGCCCGCCCCAGGGTGCCCGCGGCGGGGTGTCAGAGCAGGGATTCCAGCGGGACCGACGGGTCGCCCAGCGCCTCCGGGTCGAGCTGCTGTCCCGCCCGGATCAGCTCCTGGACGGTTTCGGTGACGTCCCACACATTGACGTTCATCCCGGCCAGCACCCGGCGGTCCTTCAGCCAGAAGGCGATGAACTCCCGCTTGCCCGCGTCGCCCCGGATGACCACCTGGTCGTAACTGCCGGGCGGGGCCCAGCCCGAGTATTCGAGGCCGAGGTCGTACTGGTCGGAGAAGAAGTACGGCACCCGGTCGTAGCCGACCTCCTGGCCGAGCATGGCCCGCGCCGCGGCCGGACCGCTGTTCAGCGCGTTGGCCCAGTGCTCGACCCGGAGCCGGGTGCCGAGCAGCGGGTGGTCCACGGCGGCGATGTCCCCGGCCGCGTAGATGTGCGGGTCGGAGGTGCGCAGGGAGGCGTCGACGGCGATCCCGCCGCCGTGCGCCCGTCCGGCCAGTTCGAGTCCGGCGGCCTCGGCGAGCCCGGTGCGCGGGGCGGCGCCGATCGCGGCGAGCACGTCGTGGGCGGGGTGCTCCTCCCCGTCGTCGGTCCGGGCGGCGAGGACCAGGCCGTCCTGGCCGATGATCTCGGTGAGGCGGGCGCCGAAGTGGAAGCGGACGCCGTGCGCGCTGTGCAGCTCGGTGAAGATCTGGCCCAGTTCGGGGCCGATCACCTGGTACAGCGGGGTCGATTCCGGCTCGACGACGGTGACCTCGGCGCCGTAGCCCCGGGCCGCCGCGGCGACCTCCAGGCCGATCCAGCCGGCTCCGGCGATCACCAGGTGGCCGTTGTCGCGGCCGAGCGCGGAGAGGACGTTGCGGAGCCGGTCGGCGTGGGCGAGGCGGCGCAGGTGGTGGACGCCGGTCAGGTCCGTACCCGGGATGTCGAGCCGACGCGGTTCGGCCCCGGTGGCGATCAGCAGCTTGTCATAGTGGATGACCGTGTTGTCGCCGAGCTGTACGGAGCGGGCGTAGCGGTCGACGGCCGTGACGGGCTGGCCGAGGTGCAGCTCGATGTCGGCGCCCGCGTACCACGCCGTCTCATGGACGAAGACGCTGTCGCGCTCCTCCTTGCCGGTCAGGTACCCCTTGGACAGGGGCGGCCGTTCGTACGGATGGTCGCGCTCATCGCCGATCAGGATCACCCGGCCGCTGAAACCCTCCGATCGGAGTGTTTCGGCTGCCTTCGCCCCCGCGAGTCCTCCGCCGATGATGACGAACGTCCGGTGTGCGTCGACCACTTGATGCCTCCTCAGTGCAGTGCTGTGCGGCGCCGCCACCTGCGAGCGTCCCGCACGCAGCGTGATGGCGAAAGAGGGTGTGCCCCGTTCAGGTCACACCCAGTGGCCATGGGTCCAGTCTGCCCACCCGGGCCGGCACCACATGGAGCAGGGTCCTCCGGTTGCGTACGGAGCCGGAATTCCCCGCGCGGCGCGGTACGGCTCCCAGCACACCACCTGGCCCGTTGCCGACGGCCGTCGCCGCGCCCCAGTGCCGCGGGACACTCCCGGGCGGGGCGCCGGTGGTGGTGGAGCGGGAGGCGGGGGCGCGACGGATCCGGCGGTGGCGGGGCGCGGTGGACGGGTTCAGCGGTGACGGGCCGTGAGGGCGGCGTGCAGGGAGCGGGCGGAGGCGTCGGTGAGGGCGGCGATCTGGTCGACCAGGACCCGCTTGCGGGCCCGGTCGTCGGGCGCGGCGTCGTACAGGGCCCGGAACTGCGGCTCCAGGCCTTCCGGGGCGCGGGCGGTGAGAGCGGCGGCCAGCTCCGCGATGACGATCCGCTGGTCGGCGCGGATGGCCTCCTGCTCGGCGCGCTGCATCACATAGCGGTCGGCGACCGCCTTGAGTACCGCGCACTCGTTGCGGACCTCGCGCGGGAGCACCAGCTCCGCGCCGTACCGGCCGAGCCGCCCGGGGCCGTACACCTCGCGCGTCGCCGTCTCGGCCGCCTGGCAGAAGCGGCCGATGAGCTGGCTGGTGGCGTCCTTCAGCCGGGCCTGGGCCACGGCCGAGCCGTCGTAGCCGTGCGGCCACCAGTCCTGGTCGAGCAGCCGGTCCAGGGCGTCGGCGAGCTCCTGCGGTTCGGTGTCCGCCGGTACGTAGCGCCCGATGGCGACGGCCCAGATCTCGCGCCGCTCGGGCTCGGCGTACAGGCAGTTGGGGTCGATGTGCCCGGCGTGCAGCCCGTCCTCGACGTCGTGCACCGAATACGCGACGTCGTCGGACCAGTCCATGACCTGGGCCTCGAAGCACGTGCGGTCCTGCGGGGCGCCCTGGCGGGCCCACTCGAAGACCGGCAGGTCGTCCTCGTAGACCCCGAACTTCGGGGAGCGGGGGTCGGTGGGGTGGGCGCCGCGCGGCCAGGGGTACTTGGTGGCGGCGTCCAGGGCGGCCCGGGTCAGATTGAGCCCGACGCTGACGAGCTCCCCGGTCCGGGTGTCGCGGACGAAGCGCTTGGGTTCGAGGCGGGTCAGCAGGCGCAGCGACTGGGCGTTGCCCTCGAAGCCGCCGCAGTCCGAAGCGAAGTCGTTGAGCGCCTGTTCTCCGTTGTGCCCGAACGGGGGGTGGCCCATGTCGTGGGCGAGGCAGGCCGTCTCGACGAGATCGGGATCGCAGCCGAGCGCGGCACCGAGCTCACGGCCGACCTGGGCGCACTCCAGGGAGTGGGTGAGCCGGGTCCGGGGGCTGGCGTCCCAGGCGCTGGAGCGGGTGCCGGGCGTCACCACCTGCGTCTTCCCGGCCAGTCTGCGCAGCGCGGCGGAGTGAAGCACCCGGGCCCGGTCGCGCTGGAAGGCGGTGCGGCCGGGCCGCTTGTCCGGCTCGGTGTCCCAGCGCTCGGTGTCGGCCTGCCCGTACGGGCCCGTTCCGACGACCTGTGCGGCTTGTGTGCCGTGTGCCCGTTGTGCCCCGCGTGCGCCCTGTGTCCCGTCCATGCTCCCGACAGTAGCGACCTGGACCGACAACGGGTCACGCGCGGGCCCGGGAGACACGCGGGGCCGGGAGACCGGTGGAGCCGGGAGACCGGTGGAGCCGGGAGACCGGTGGGTGCCGTCAGGCGGAGGCCCGCGTCCGTTCGTCCGCCGGGGCGCCGTGGGCCGCCGCCCGGTCGTACCGGTGCAGCAGCAGCCGGACCATCGCCGGATGCGCGCCGAGCGGGGCGGCGGCGATCCCCGGTGCGGCGTCCGCGGCGGCGGCGAACCGGCCGGGCGCGGTGAAGTACGAGGCGACGGCGACCCGGTGGCGGCCCCGGGCGGCCGGCGCGCGCAGGGCGACGGGCACGGTGGGGCTCGCGGCGGAGGCGTACGCGGGCACCACGGGCACCCCGCCCAGCCGTTCGCCGAGCATCCGGGCGGTACGCCGGGTGTCGAGCACCGAGTCGGGGTCGCGGGACCCGGCGGCGGCGAGCACGACGGCGGCGCTGCGACTGCCCGGGCCGCCAGCCCGCCTCCACGAGCCGCCCGTACAGCGCCTCGACGAGCAGCGGGTGCCGCCCGAGCGGCGCGGCGATCCGGCTCCGCAGACCGGGCTCGGCGGCGGTGGCCCGGGGCAGGTCGTGCTTGACGTGGTGGCCCGGGCCGAGCAGCAGCGGTACGAGGACGGCCTCGCCGGCCCCGACCCGGGCCAGTGTGTCGGGCAGCAGGGGTTCGTTCAGCTCGATGTGCCCGAGCCGGACGTCGGGTCCGGGGCGTGTGTCCCGTACCCGGTCCAGGAGGCCGAGGACCGTGCGCAGCGCCTGCGGGTCACGGCTGCCGTGCGCGACGACGACCAGGGTGGGGGCGGGGCGGACGCCGCTGCCGCCGCGGGCGGGTCGGGCGGGTCGGGCGGGTCGGGCGGGCTGCCGGGTGCGGGGCATGGCCTGCGGGTTCCGTTCAGGGAGACGAGGCTGAGCTGGGTGCCGAGCTGTGCGGTGATGCGGATGAGGAGTTGCGCCGTGCTGTCGAGAGGCACTGGCTCGCGAAGGTAATCCGGTGCGGGCTCCGTCATGCGCCGATGGTGCCGGACGGAGGTTGCCGGTCCGTTGCGTGGCCGTGACGGGTCTTCTCCGCCGCCTCACGACCGGGCCGGAGGCGGTGTCAGCGCGCGGCGGCGGGCCGTGGTTTCCCACGTCGGCGAACCTTTTGGCCGTTTTGCTCGTCCGAGCAGGTGGGAGACCGCACACCAGATCGACAGGGGGGTTCCCATGCGAGGCGAGCGAGGCGAGCGGCTGAAGTGGCCGGAACGGCTGAAGCGACGGGAGAAGTCGGAGGGCCGGGAGGGGTTGGTGGGGTCAGAGGGTCTGGAGGAGAAGCCGAACGGTGAGCCGGAGGGGAAGCCGAACGGTGAGCCGGAGGGGAAGCCGAACGGTGAGCCGGAGGGGAAGCCGAACGGTGAGCCGGAGGGGAAGCCGAACGGTGAGCCGGAGCGGGCCGGGCGGCTTCGTCGGCCGTTCCGGCTGTCGCTGCCACGGCCACTGCCGTCGTCGCTGTCGCTGCCCCGCACCCGGCGTGCGCAGCGGCGGGTGGTGCAGGGGCTGATGCTCGCCTGTGTGGTGGCGCTCGCGCCCGCGACCTGGATGCACACCACCGCCGACGCCCGGGTGCGGACCACGGCCGACGCACCGGCCCGGGACGTCGCCATGGTGTTCGGCGCCGGGCTGTGGAAGGGCAGGCCGTCGCCGTACCTGGCGCACCGGCTGGACGCGGCGGCCGAGCTGTACCGGACCGGCAAGGTGAAGGTCGTGCTGGTCACCGGGGACAACAGCCGGGTGGAGTACGACGAGCCGGACGCGATGCGGACGTACCTCACGGCGCGCGGGGTGCCGGACACACGGATCGTCAGCGACTTCGCCGGGTTCGACACCTGGGACTCGTGTGTACGGGCCAAGAAGATCTTCGGCGTGGACCGGGCCGTACTGGTGAGCCAGGGCTTCCACATCCGGCGGGCCATCGCCCTGTGCCAGTCCGCGGGGATCGACGCGTACGGGGTCGGGGTCGACGCCAAACGCGACGCGACCTGGTACTACGGCGGGGCACGGGAGATCCTCGCGGCGGGGAAGGCGGCCCTGGACGCCACGTTCAGGCCCGACCCGCACTTCCTGGGACCCGAGGAGACCGGGGTCGCGGAGGCACTGGCCGCCGGCCGGCGGTGAGCGCCCCCCGACCTCACCGGACGCCCCATGCCCCTCACCGGACGCCCCGTCGGAGGTCCCGCCGGACGCCCCCGCCGGGCCGCGCGTCCCCGACCTCACCGGGCCTCCCCCGGCGGGCTGAGGTGTGCGTACCGGGGGCGTAACCGGAGGCCGGGGCACTCGTAGTACCCGGCTCGCACGCTGGGCGCATGGTCAGCACCGAGACGCCCACCCACTGCCCGTACTGCGCGCTCCAGTGCGGGATGACGCTGCGCCCGGTCGCCGACGGCACGGTGGCCGAGGTCGTGGGGCGCTCCGATTTCCCCGTCAATCGGGGCGCCCTGTGCGGCAAGGGCAGGACCGCGCCCGCCGTGCTCCTGGGGAGTCGACCCGGACTCGCTGCCGGGGCCGGGTCGCAGCGCCTACGAACTGCTGGACGCGCTGGGGCGGGACGTGCGCGCGCTGCTGGTGATGGGCTCCAACCCGGTCGTCTCCGCGCCGCGCGCCGGGCATGTGGAGCGACGGCTGCGGTCGCTGGACTTCCTCGCGGTCGCCGATGTGGTGCTCTCCGAGACGGCGGCGCCGGCCGATGTCGTGCTGCCGGTGACGCAGTGGGCGGAGGAGAGCGGGACCACCACCGGTCTGGAGGGCCGGGTGCTGCTGCTGCGGCGGGCGGTCACCGCCCCGGACGAAATGCGCAGCGACCTGGAGGTGCTGCGCGGCCTGGCGGCGCGGCTGGGGCACGGGAAGGGGTTCCCGGCCGCGCCCGAGAAGGTCTTCGACGAGCTGCGGCGGGCCTCGGCGGGCGGTCCGGCCGACTACGCGGGCATCAGTTACGAGCGGATCGCGGCCGAGGACGGGGGGTTCTGGCCCTGCCCGGACGCCTCGCACGCCGGTACGCCCCGGCTGTTCCTGGAGCGGTTCGCCACCGAGGACGGGCGGGCCTCCTTCGTACCGGTCACGTACCGACCGGCCGCCGAGGAGACCGACGCGGAGTATCCGGTGGTGCTGACCACCGGGCGGGTCGTCTCCCAGTACCAGTCGGGGGCGCAGACCCGCCGGGTCGCCGAGCTGAACGCGGCTGCCCCGGGTCCGTTCGTCGAGCCGCATCCACGGCTCGCGGACCGGATCGGGGTGGCCGAGGGCGACCCCGTGGAGGTCACCTCGCGGCGCGGGCGGGCTGTGGCGCCCGCCCGGATCACCCCGTCGATCCGGCCGGACACCGTCTTCATGCCGTTCCACTGGGCGGGTGAGGGCCGGGCCAACACTCTGACCAACCCGGCCCTCGACCCGGTGTCCCGGATGCCGGAGTTCACGGTGTGCGCCGTCCGGGTGGCGGCGGCCGCCCGGTGACCCACCGCCCGTCGGGGATGAGGATGCCGCTGGTGCGCAGGGAGCGGGTGACGGCCGCCGCCGCCAGATAGACCCAGGCGCGCACCGGCTGCTCCCCGGCCGCCGCCGGGACCTCGGGCCCTCCGTCCCCGGCTTCCCCGGCTTCCCCGGCTTCCCCGGCCTCCGGGAACCCGACCCCCGGGAAACCGGCCACTGGGAACCCGGCCACCGGGAACTCGACCGTCCGGATCACCCGCTCGTACAGATTCCGCGGGTGGCCGGGCCCCAGGTACTCCTCCAGGTGGTCGAGCAGCCCCAGCAGTTCCCCGTACACCCCCGGCACCGCCGTGATGAGGGTGCCGTGGACCGCGCCGTGGCCCTCGACGGCGTACGGGTAGCCGGGCCCGTCGTAGAGCAGGGCGCCCGGCAGCACGGCCCGCCGCTCCCCGGTCGTCCGGCCCCGGAGGAAGAGGTCGTGGTTGGGTTCGCCGGGGAGCAGCGTGCCGTACACGAAGAACGGCAGCTCTGCGGCGGGCCCGGCGCCGGCTTCGGTGAGGCTCATCGCGGCCGTCACAGGGCGGTTTCGGGTGCCGTCTCCGCCATCACCCAGCCGAGGTAGCGGGCGCTGCCGCGGACCACGGGGATCGCGATGATCTCCGGGGTGTCGTAGTCGTGCGCCTCCCGGATGTGGTCCTCCAGCTCGTCGTAGCGTTCGGCCGTCGTCTTGAGGAACACCTGCCACTCCTCGTTGGTCTCGATGGCGTTCTGCCACCGGTAGACCGAGGTGACGGGCGCGGAGATCTGGGCGCAGGCGGCGAGTCGTGCCTCCACCGCGCCCCGGGCCAGGGCGTGGGCCTTGTCCTCGCTGTCCGTCGTGGTCAGCACGGTCAGCCATGCCGGCGCTGTCATCGTCGCTCTCCTCGGGTCACGGAGGGGCTTCTGCCCCCTTGTCTCCGCCTCCCCCGATTGTCGGTCCGGACCGGCTCAGGCGCCGTACGGACGCCGAGCCTTGGCCTCGCGCAGGGCCTGGCCCCACCAGAGCACCTGGTCGAGCAGCACCTTCGCCGCCGCGTCGGCCTCCGCCGGGTCCTTGTGCTGTCCTTCGTCGTCGAAGAGCGCACCCGCGTTGTGGAAGGAGACGGTGTCGCGCACGGTGACGGCGTGCAGTTCGGCGAAGACCTGACGGAGGTGTTCGACGGCCCGCAGTCCGCCGGAGACTCCGCCATACGAGACGAAGGCGACGGGTTTGGCCTGCCATTCGAGGTGGTGCCAGTCCATGAGGTTCTTCAGCGAGGCGGGGTAGGAGTGGTTGTACTCGGGGGTGAGGACGACGAAGGCTTCGGCCGCCGCCAACCGGGGTGTGACCTTGGCGAGTTGGGCAACTCCCGCAGGGCTCGGCCGGTAGGAGAGGGTGTACGGGAGGTCGAGTTCGGCAAGGTCGATCAGGTCGGTCTCGATCTCCGGATGATCTGCCGCGCGGGCGAGGAACCAGTTGGCGACAACCGGTCCGAAGCGCCCGTCGCGGGTGCTGGCGAGAATGACGGCCACCTTGAGCGGGGTGGTGGCCGTGTCGGTCGATACGTGGGTGTCGATGTCCATGCCGGAGAGAATCACGCCTCAACCACGGTTGAGGTCAAGCCCGTCGGACACGGATGTCCGGCATACGGTGGCGGTATGACAACTCCCGCACCGGCGCTGTACGTCGAGGTCGACGGACACCCGGCCACCGAGGCGGATCTGCGGATCCCGGCCTTCTTCAACTACGGCCACTTCACGGCCATGCAGATCAGGGACGGGAAGGTCCGCGGCCTCGCGCTCCACCTCGCCCGGCTGGACGGCGCGAGCCGGGAGCTGTTCGAGCTGGCACTGGACGGGGAACACGTACGGGGTCTGATCCGGCACGCCCTGGGCGGCGCCGGGGTACGGGACGCCTCCGCCCGGGTCCACGGTTTCCTGCCACCGGGCGACACGGAGTCGACGCTGATGGTCACGGTGCGCCCGCCCGCCCGGATGAGCGCCGAACCGAAGAGCCTGATGTCGGTGCCGTACGCACGGGTGGTGCCGCACATCAAGCGCCCCGGCGAGTTCGGGCAGACCTACTACGGCCTGCTGGCCGGGCGGTCGGGCTTCGACGAGGCGCTGCTGACCGCGCCCGGCGGCGTGGTGACCGAGGGCGCGATCACGAACATCGGTTTCTGGGACGGCACTTCGGTGGTGTGGCCGCAGGCGCCCGCACTCATCGGCATCACGATGGCCCTGCTGGAGAGCGGACTCGCCGGGGCCGGGCGGCCCTCGGTGCGGCGCCCGGTGACACTGGACGGCCTCGGCTCGTACCGGGCGGCCTTCCTCACCAACTCGCAGGGAATCGCTCCGGTCCGGCGGATCGACGACACGGAGTTCGCGGTCGACGAGGAGCTGATGGGGCGGCTGGCCCAGGTGTACGAGGGCACCGCCTGGGACACCGTCTGAGCCCCTGAGCCCGCGGACCGCCCGGCGAATCCTGAGCCCGGTGACCGCCCGGTGACGGCGACCCCTGAGCCCGGGGACCACCCCGAGCCGGTGACACCGAGCTGCGACACCGAGCCGGTGACCCGGCCGGTGCAGGAGCATGGGGGCATGCAGATCCACATCGAGGCCTCAGACCTCCCGGGCCGCACCTGCGGCCCCGACACCGACTTCTCCGGCTTCGACAACATCCATGTCGGCGTGCAGCGCAAGGACCGGCCCGGCGAGCTGCTGGGCCCGCACCCCGGCGACGCCCCGTCCGCCGCCTGGACGCTGGACTGCACGGCCACGCCCACGGAGGACGGCATCGAGATCACCGGGCCGTACATCCAGAACAGGCTGGGCGGGCGCTTCGTCTATCTCTCGTGGGGGACGGTGGACGACGCGGGCGTGTTCACCATGTTCCGGCGCGCCAAGCTCCTGTTCGCCGACATCGATCCGGCCGTCCTCGAAGCCGCCGCCCGCACCGGGCACCTCACCGCGCGGCTGCGGCTCACCGACGCCAAGGGGCAGCCGCTGTGCGCCCGGGTGCGCCCGCCGCACATCACCTGGAGCGCCACGGACGGCACATGACACCGCCCCCACCGGGCCCAGGGGGGATGGGCCGGGTGAGGGCGGTTGCCATGGGGGCGGCGGTCGGTATCCGTCCCGTGGGGGGTGTCAGACGTGTTCCCGCCACCACCATGGACATTCCTGTGACCTGCGTCACATTCAAGGCGTGCGCCCCATCGCCGCCGCGCGTCTCACTCGATCGGCACCGCGCACCGGCTGCCCGACCGATCGGCCCAGCCGCACGGCCGCGACCTGCGCGGACGCCGTCCGGGCGGGGCGCCGCAGCGGGCCGTACGGGTGAAAGCTGAGCGGGCGTCAGAAGGCATGGGCGGCGGGGCACCCGTTATGTCGGAGGCAGGACACACCCGCTCGCGCCCGTCTGCCCGGAGGAATCCCATGCGCAGTCCTGCCCGCCTCGTGACAGGCACCGCCACTGCCGCGCTCACCGTCATGGCACTCGGCCTCACCCTCGCCGCCCCGTCCGCCTACGCGGGTGACCTCGGCCGGCTGGAGATCACCCCGGCGTCCGCCGCACCGGGAGCCACCGTCACCGTGAGCACCACCGCGTGCGGCCCCAAGGGCTCGGGCATCGGCGACGCGAACTCCCTGGAGGCCGGAGACTTCGAGATGCGCCCCGGCACCCACAAGGAGTCCGCGGTGGGCCAGTTCACGGTCCCGCACGAGACCGAGCCCGGCACGTACGACATCGCGGTCTCCTGCGACAACGGCAAGGAGGCCACCGGCGACTTCGAGGTGATCGCGGGCGGGAAGCACACCACCCCGCCGGAGACCCGGCCGGAGGCGAAGCCCGAGTACGAGCGGCCTTCAGGGCACGTCAGGACCGGCGTCGGCGGCAGTGTCGGGCCCGACACCACACAGATCGCGGCGGGCGTCGGCGTACTCGCCGCGGCGGCCGTCGGCGGGGTGTGGCTGATGCGCCGCCGCCCCGACGGCAGCCAGGGCGGCTGATACGAGGGCGGCCCCGCCCCTCCGCAACGGCAAGCCACGACCAAGGACGACGACGTGTCCGAGAAGGCGCAGAAGGCCAAGGGCTGGCTGGTGGGCATCGCCGTACTGAGCGGCATCTGGCTCGTCCAGAACGGCTCCGGCACCCAGGTGGTGCCGCCCCAGCCGTCCACCGCCCAGGCCTTCGCCGCCGGGCCCCAGCTCCAGCCCGGCTCCCCCGTCGCCGCACCGCTGCGGCCCTCCGCGCCGGTCCGGATCCGCATCCCGGACATCGACGTGGACGCGCCGATGATGCGGCTGGGGCTGGGCGCCGACGGCAGCCTCGACGTACCGCCGGACGGCAACCGCAACATCGCCGGCTGGTACAAGGACGGCGTCCCGCCCGGCGCCAGGGGAACCTCCATCGTCGCCGGGCACGTGGACAACGCGCGGGGGCCCTCCGTCTTCTACGCGCTGGGGGCGCTGAAGAAGGGCACCAGGGTCGAGATCCTCCGCGAGGACGGACGCACGGCCGTCTTCTCGATCGACGCGATCGAGGTGTACGAGAGCGAGGGCTTCCCGGACCAGCGGGTGTACGGCGACTCGCCGCACGCCTCACTGCGGCTGATCACCTGCGGCGGCGGTTTCTCGGAGGAGACCGGCTACCAGGGCAACGTGGTCGCGTACGCGCACCTCACCGAGGTGCGCTGACCGCGCGCACGGCGGGACGGCGGGCGCGGGCGCACCGGGCCGGGCGAGCGCGGGCGCATCTGGCCGGGAGGGCGCGGCGCACCGGGCCGGGCGGGCGCGGGCGCACCTGGCCGGGCGGGCGCCGGCGCACCGAAGGGGATCATGCCGTCCACTGGTCGAATCCCAGCTTGGCGACCAGCGAGAACACCACGACCAGCAGCACCCCGCGGACGAAGTCGCTGCCCTTGCTCAGGGCCATACGGGCCCCGATCATGCCGCCCGCCAGATTGAACACGGCCATCACGGCGGCCAGCTGCCACAGCACGGTGCCCTGGTAGGCGAACATCGCCAGCGCCCCGGCGTTGGTGCACACATTGACGATCTTGGCGGTGCCGGAGGCGGCCACCAGGTCCAGGTGGAGCACCGCGGTCAGCGCCAGCACCAGGAAGGTGCCCGTGCCCGGCCCGAACAGCCCGTCGTAGAAGCCGATGCCGCCGCCGACCAGCACGATCGCGGTGACCGTACGGGCCCGGGTCACCTGCTTTCCCGTGCCGTCGCCCCCGGCCGCGGTACCGAACGACGGCCGCAGCATCACGAAGGCGGCGACCCCGAGCAGCACCACCATGATCACCGGCCGCAGCACCTCGCTGCTGATCCCTGCGGCGAAGAACGCCCCGGTCATCGATCCGGCGAGGGCCATCAGCCCGACCCGGAGGGCTGTCCCCACCGGGACCGGCGCCCTGCGCAGATAGGTCACGGCGGCGCCCGAGGTGCCGACGATCGCGACCGCCTTGTTGGTGCCGAGGACATGGGCGGCCGGGACCTGCGGCAGGCCCAGCAGGAGCGCGGGCAGGAGCAGCAGCCCGCCGCCGCCGACCACCGCGTCGATCCAGCCCGCCGCGGCGGCGGCGAGGCAGAGGAGTACCAGGGTGGTCAGTGTTATCTCGGGCATGTACCCGACACTAAGCGACGCCCGCCCGCCCCTCTCACACGCCCCGGCAGCCCCCTCACACGCCCCCGACGCCCCCCGATCCCTCGGCGAGGTTCGTCCCGGAGCGCGATCAGATCAAGCCCGACCTGGGCATCCTCGCGGGACCGGTACTCGCCGTCCGTACGCTCGAAGGGACCGCCTCCTGATGACGGACCGGACCACGGGGGCGGCGCGGGACACCCGCGTGATCCAGCTCGCGGACGGGACCGGCTGGTTCACGGTCTGCGAGCGCGCGCTGCTGACGCCGGGGCCGCGGGGTCGCCGCCCTTCTCCCGGACGGCGGACAGGCCGCCCTGTTCATGGACCGGGCGGGCCGTGTGTACGCGATCGGCAACCGGGACCCGTTCACCGGGGCGTACGTCCTCTCGCGCGGTCTCCTCGGCTCGGCCCGGGGGGCGGCCGTTCGTCGCCTCTCCGCTGCTCAAGCAGCGCTTCGATCTGGCCACGGGAGCCTGCCTGGACGACGACGAGGCACGCGTACCGGTCTTCGGGGTGCGTGTGGCGCCCGAACGGACGAACCTCATCCGCGAGCCGTTCACCGGTTGTTGACGCTCCGTCAACGTGATCGCTCTACTGTCCTGACGCGCGACTCGCCGGGCCGACCGGACCGGCGGGCCCTCACGACATTCGTGGAGTGATCGTGGAACGTCGGACCTTCTTGCGCACAGCCGTGATCGGCACCTCGGCGGCGGCTTTCGGCGGCACCCTGTGGCGGGGCGCCGCCCTCGCCGACCCGGCCCAGCCGGGCACCGGCCCGTACGGCGCGCTGCAGGCGGCCAACGGCAACGGCATCCAACTGCCGAGCGGCTTCAGCAGCCGGATCATCGCCCGCTCGGGCCAGACCGTGAGCGGCAGTTCGTACGCCTGGCACAGCGCGCCCGACGGCGGGGCGACGTACACCGACGGCACCGGCTGGATCTATGTCTCCAACGCCGAGGTGTCCTCGGGCAGCGGCGGCGGCGCGAGCGCCGTGCGCTTCGACTCCTCGGGCAACGTCACCTCCGCGTACCGGATCCTGTCCGGCACCGACAACAACTGCGCGGGCGGGAAGACCCCGTGGAACACCTGGCTGTCCTGCGAGGAGGTGACCCGGGGCCATGTCTACGAGACCGACCCCTGGGGCGTGGACGCGGCCGTGCGCCGGCCCGCGCTGGGCCGCTTCAAGCACGAGGCGGCGGCGTCCGACCCGGACCACGGCTACGTCTACCTCACCGAGGACGAGTCCGACGGGCGCTTCTACCGCTTCCGCCCCACCACCTGGGGCGACCTCGCGAGCGGCACCCTTCAGGTGCTCGTGGCGGGCACCGGTACCTCGGGCCCGGTGACCTGGGAGACCGTCCCCGACCCGGACGGGTCCCCCACCCAGACCCGCTACCAGGTCTCCGGCGCCAAGGTCTTCAACGGGGGCGAGGGCTGCTTCTACGCGGCGGGCACCTGCTGGTTCACCACCAAGGGCGACAACCGGGTGTGGGCGTACGACGCCGACGCCTCGTCCCTCTCGCTCGCCTACGACGACTCCCTGGTGTCCGGCGGCGCCCCGCTGACCGGCGTCGACAACGTCACCCGGTCGTCCTCCGGCGACCTCTATGTGGCGGAGGACGGCGGCAACATGGAGATCTGTCTGATCACGCCGGACGACACCGTCGCCCCGTTCCTGCGGATCACCGGCCAGTCCGGCTCCGAGATCACCGGTCCCGCCTTCTCCCCGGACGGCACCCGGCTCTACTTCTCCTCGCAGCGCGGTACCAGCGGGAGTTCGTCCGGGGGCATCACGTACGAGGTGAAGGGCCCGTTCCGCGGCTGACCCGGCGGGCGGCGGGCCCCGTGCGTGACGCCGGGGCCTGCCGGGGCCGCCGGGGCCCGCCGGGGCCGCCGGGCGTCTCGGGGCCGCCGGGTCAGACCTGCCGGCCTTCGACCGCCTCCGGGTCCATCCACATGACCTCCCAGAGGTGGTGGTCCGGGTCCTCGAAGGAGCGGCCGTACATGAAGCCCTCGTCCATCGGGTCGTTGGCGGGGAATCCTCCGGACGCGAGCGCGGCATCGGCCATCTCGTCGACCTTGGCGCGGCTGTCGGCGCTCAGGCAGATGATGGCTTCCGTCGTCTTCTCCGCATCGGCGATTTCCTTCTTGGTGAACTCCTTGAAGCGCGACTCGGTGATGAGCATGAAGAAGATCGTGTCGCTGATGATCAGGCAGGCCGTTGTTTCGTCGCTGAACTGCGGGTTGAAGCCGTAGCCGAGCTTCCCGAAGAAGTTCTTCGACGCCTCCAGGTCCTTCACCGGCAGGTTCACGAAGATCATCTGAGGCATGGCTGTCTCGCTTTTCGTCTCGGTGGCGCTGTGCCGTCGTATCGCCGTGGCGCACTGCGCGCTCTGCGGTGCTGTGTCACGCCGTGACGTGCTCCACGTTACGTCCGCGCGGAACTCGTCGCCCAGCGGCGGGAAGGTCTCCGCCCGGCGGGCGGGAAGGTCTCCGCCCGGCGGGTGGGAAGGTCTCCGCCCGGCTCAGGGAAGGGCGAACGGGGCACCGCCCCTGAGCAGCGATCCGCCCAGCGGGGTGAGCGTGTGCATGACCGAGGTGCCGCGCCGCAGGGTGAGGACCAGACCCGCCTCGCGCAGCACGGAGGCGTGCTGGCTCGCCGATGCGATGGACACCCCCGCCCTGCGGGCCAGTTCGCTCGTCGTGCAGCCGTTGCCGATGGCCTGGAGCACGGCGGAGCGGGTGTGCCCGACGAGCCGGCCGAGCCACGGGCCCGGTTCGGCGAAGACCGGAGCGCCGTGGTGGGTCACGGGGTAGACCAGCACGGGCGGGAGCCTGGGGTCTCGGTAGACGACCGGGGTGCCCCGGCAGAAGAACGACGGCTGGAGGAGCAGCCCCCGTCCGTTCAGATGCAGCTCGCGGTCGACCGGGTAGTCCGCCTCCAGCACGGGCGAGCGCCACCGGATCATGGGCGGCAGGGAGGCCAGCAGCCCGTCCGTGCCCCCGTCGAGCAGGGCCCGCCCGCGAACCGCCCTGTCGGCCTCGATGCTCGCCCGGATGTGCGGCCAGTACGGCTCGACGGCGGCGCGGTGGTAGCTGCGCAGGGCGCCTATGAGGCGGCCGAGCGGTTCCGTGCGGCCTGCGGAGAGGGCCTCCAGCAGAGCGTCCGGCGAGCGCCCGGCCGTGGGCAGGCCCCGCCCGCACGGCGGACGCCCGCCCCGCAGCCGCCCGGCCGTCAGCAGGCCCAGTTCATGGCGGAGCCGGTCGACAGGGGTGTCGCGCAGGGCTTCTATTCCGGCATCGAGGCCGAATGGTTCCGCACCCTCCCGGGAAGGCGTCAGAAAATCCGGGAAATAGCCACGCGGCGGAACTACCGCAGCCAGTATGTGTACTTCACCATTCAACCGCGCCCGGGATTCCGTACGCCATTTCCCGAACACCGTGGAAGCGCGCCGGTCTCTCAATCGATGGAAACTGAGAATGGTTTCCCATAATGCGTCCGGCCTGGTGGCCATCCTCACCTTCGAAAGGTCCGCCCCGGACACATGGATACGCAACACCGTTCCCCACCCCTTGCAACCGCAATCGCCCCCACCAAAGGGTATGCGGGCAGTCACGCGAGGTCACCACGGGGTTTCGGCCACAGTTGAAACGCCTCGCCCCGTTCCGCTTCACCCGAAAGGCTGTACGTCGTCGGGTACGAATCCGGCGCCACCGGAAGAACACGTGAAGGCCGTGGGGGGCTTTGTGTGTTCGGCGGCGGTCGGCGACGGTGCGGCTCCGTGCCCGGCGGGGGTAAGCCGGGTGCGGCCCATGGGTGGGGATCCATGGGCCGCACCCCGGTCCCCCACCTCTTTTCTTTGCTTACCAAACGGAGCAATGGGATCGGGCGGGGGCGGATTGAGCGCCGTATCGCACATCACCGCACGACTCCCAACGGCACATCTCCACACGGCATGTGCCCGCGTGACATGCGTCCGCGGGGCGCACACCCCCTATTTATGCGCACGGCGCATAAATGGAGCGGCGGCACCCCCGCACAGGGTGCCGCCGCTTCTGGGTGGTGGTCGTCGGTGACGGCCGTGGCGGCAGCCGTCGGTGGTGGCCGTGCTGCAGCCGTCGGTGTCCGGGGCGCGGTGTCCGGGGCGCCCTCGGCGTACGAGGTGGTCCCGGTGCCGCCTCAGCGGCTGTCGCTGCCCTTCGACTGCGCGGCGGCCCGGCCCGCCTCCAGGCGTGCCACCGGAATACGGAACGGCGAGCAGGAGACGTAGTCCAGGCCCACCTCGTGGAAGAAGTGCACCGACTCCGGGTCCCCGCCGTGCTCGCCGCAGACACCGAGCTTGAGGTCGGGACGGGTCGCCCGGCCCGCCGCGACGGCGCTGCGCACCAGGGCGCCGACACCGTCCTTGTCGATCGTCTCGAACGGCGACACCCCGAAGATGCCCTTCTCCAGGTACGCGGTGAAGAACGAGGCCTCGACGTCGTCGCGGGAGAAGCCCCACACCGTCTGCGTCAGGTCGTTCGTGCCGAACGAGAAGAACTGGGCGGCCTCGGCGATCTGGCCCGCCGTCAGCGCGGCACGCGGCAGCTCGATCATCGTGCCGATGGTCAGCTTCAGATTGGTCCCGGTGGCGGCCTGGACCTCCGCGATGACCCGGTCGGCCTCCTCGCGGACGATCTCCAGCTCCTGGACCGTGCCGACGAGCGGGATCATGATCTCGGGGCGCGGGTCGCCCTTGGCGTTCTTGCGCTGGGCGGCCGCCTCGGCGATGGCGCGCACCTGCATCGCGAACAGCCCGGGGATGACCAGCCCCAGACGTACGCCGCGCAGCCCCAGCATCGGGTTCTGCTCGTGCAGCTTGTGCACCGCCTGGAGCAGACGCAGATCGTTCTCGTTGGCGTCCTTGCGGGACTCGGCGAGCGCGACCCGTACCGACAGCTCGGTGATGTCGGGCAGGAACTCGTGCAGCGGCGGGTCGAGCAGCCGGACGGTGACGGGCAGCCCGTCCATCGACTCGAACAGCTCGATGAAGTCGGCCTTCTGCAGCGGCAGCAGGGTGGCCAGCGCGGCCTCGCGCTCGGCGTCGGTGTCCGCGAGGATCAGCTTCTCGACCATCTCGCGGCGCTCGCCGAGGAACATGTGTTCGGTGCGGCACAGACCGATGCCCTGGGCGCCGAAGCGCCGGGCTCGCAGGGCGTCCTCCGCGTTGTCCGCGTTGGCCCGTACGCGCAGCCGGCGCACCCGGTCCGCGTACGCCATGATCCGGTGCACGGCGGCGACCAGTTCGTCGGCGTCGTCGGCGCCCGCGTGCATCCGGCCCTCGAAGTACTCGACGACCGGGGACGGTACGACGGGTACCTCACCGAGGTACACCTTGCCGGTGGAACCGTCGATCGAGACGATGTCCCCCTCCTCGATCACCCGGCCGCCCACCGTCATCCGGCGCCGCTTGGTGTCGACCTCCAGGTCCTCGGCGCCGCAGACACAGGTCTTGCCCATGCCGCGGGCGACCACGGCCGCGTGCGAGGTCTTGCCGCCGCGCGAGGTCAGGATGCCCTCGGCGGCGATCATCCCGTCGAGGTCGTCCGGGTTGGTCTCACGGCGGATGAGGATGACCTTCTCGCCGGACCGGGACCACTTGACGGCGGTGTACGAGTCGAAGACCGCCTTGCCGACCGCGGCGCCCGGGGACGCCGCGATGCCGCGGCCGAGCAGCTCGGTGACGGCCTCGTCGTCGAAGCGCGGGAACATCAGCTGGGCGAGCTGCGCCCCGTTGACCCGCTGGAGTGCCTCGGCCTCGCCGATCAGGCCCTGGTCGACGAGCTGGGTGGCGATCCGGAAGGCGGCACCGGCGGTGCGCTTGCCGACCCGGGTCTGGAGCATCCAGAGCTGGCCGCGCTCGATGGTGAACTCGATGTCGCAGAGATCCTTGTAGTGGGTCTCCAGCTTCTCCATGATCTGCATCAGCTGGTCGTACGACTTCTTGTCGATCGTCTCCAGCTCGGCGAGCGGCACCGTGTTGCGGATGCCGGCGACGACGTCCTCGCCCTGCGCGTTCTGGAGGTAGTCGCCGTAGACGCCCTGGTGGCCGCTGGCCGGGTCGCGGGTGAAGGCGACGCCCGTACCGGAGTCGGGACCGAGGTTGCCGAAGACCATCGAGCAGACGTTGACGGCCGTGCCGAGGTCGCCGGGGATGCGCTCCTGGCGGCGGTAGAGCTTGGCGCGGTCGGTGTTCCACGAATCGAAGACCGCGTTTATGGCGAGGTCCATCTGCTCGCGCGGGTCCTGTGGGAAGTCGCGTCCCGCCTCCGCGCCGACGATCTTCTTGAACTTCGCGACCAGCTTCTTGAGATCGGCCGCGGCGAGGTCCGTGTCGACGGTGACCTTCTTGGCCGCCTTCGCCTGCTCCAGAGCCTCCTCGAAGAGGTCTCCGTCGACCCCGAGGACGGTCTTGCCGAACATCTGGATGAGGCGGCGGTAGGAGTCCCACGCGAAGCGCTCGTCACCGGCCTGGGTGGCGAGACCGACGACGGAGGCGTCGGAGAGGCCGATGTTGAGGACCGTGTCCATCATGCCCGGCATCGAGAACTTGGCACCGGAACGGACGGACACCAGGAGCGGGTCGTCTGCCTGGCCGAGCCGCTTGCCCATCCGCGCTTCGAGCGCCGCCAGGTGCGCGCTCACCTCGTCGCGCAGCGCCGTCGGCGCCTCGCCGCTGTCGAGGTAGACCTTGCAGGCCTCGGTGGTGATCGTGAAACCCGGAGGGACGGGCAGCCCGAGGTTGGTCATCTCGGCGAGGTTGGCACCCTTGCCGCCCAGAAGGTCTTTCAGATCCTTGTTGCCCTCGGTGAAGTCGTAGACGAACTTCTGGGGATCTTTGTTTTCCGACACGGGTCTCGACTCCTCGAGGACGCGGTGGCTGCCCTGACGGCGAGGAACATACCCAGATCGAAGGTGTCTGGGTACGTCCACTTGCGCGTCATGCGGCCTCAACCACCCGTCCGCCAGCAGATCGAAAGTGATGACGGTCTTCCGCCGATCCGGGGACTGCCTTCACTTCTTGAATGAACAAATACGGACAGCTCGCGTTTTCGCCTCACGCATCGACAGTGCGTAACGAATGCGTCGATCGATCAAAACAAAGCACCTTGGCACCCAGTGCCATCATTTGAGAAGTACACCCCCTCACCCAGCGCTCATCTGAGCCAACACCTCCTCAGGAGTGGCGCGAATCACGCTACCGGCGATGCTCAGATGTCACCATCCGGACGCCCCAGGGATGCCAGCGGGTCACTCGTACATCACCGAGAGCAATAAACGGCCGGAGCCCCGCCCTCAAGATGACCCATGAGGGCACGTCGTCGACGTTTTTCCGCCGAACCCTGTCGAACCTTGCCGAATTTGCCGCTCAAACGAGCGAGGGCAGGAAGCAGGCACCGGGTGCCTGCTTCCTGCCCTTCATGACTGCGGTCCGTGACGGCTCCGAAGCTCCGGAGGCGCTTGACGGCCGAACCGGCCGGGACGGGCTCAGCCGCCCGAGGTGTCCAGCTCCGCGTCGGCGCTCACGCCCGCGCAGTCGTAGGGGTCCTTCAGCCAGCCGTCCGGCAGGACGACCCGGTTGTTGCCCGACGTACGCCCGCGCGGCCCGTCCGCACCGTCCGGCCACGGCTGGTCCAGGTCCAGTTCGCCCAGCTGGCTGCCCAGCTCCTCCAGCGAGGAGGTGATCGCCAGCTTCTTGCGCATCTCGGAACCGACCGCGAATCCCTTGAGGTACCAGGCCACATGCTTACGGAAGTCGATCACGCCACGGGTCTCGTCACCGATCCACTCCCCCAGCAGCGTCGCGTGGCGCAGCATGACGTCCGCGACCTCGCGCAGGGCCGGCGCCTGCCGCGTCGCGGTGCCCTCGAAGGCGCTCACCAGGTCGCCGAAGAGCCAGGGCCGCCCCAGGCAGCCGCGGCCGACGACGACGCCGTCGCAGCCCGTCTCGCGCATCATCCGGCGCGCGTCATCCGCGCACCAGATGTCGCCGTTGCCGAGGACCGGGATCTCCGGGACGTGTTCCTTGAGCCGGGCGATGGCGTCCCAGTCGGCGGTGCCGCCGTAGTGCTGGGCCGCGGTCCTGCCGTGCAGGGCGACGGCCGTGACGCCCTCCTCGACGGCGATGCGGCCCGCGTCGAGGTAGGTGATGTGGTCGTCGTCGATGCCCTTGCGCATCTTGATGGTGACCGGCAGCTCGCCCGCGTTGGAGACGGCCTGGTTGAGGATGGCCCGCAGCAGGGGCCGCTTGTACGGGAGCGCGGAGCCGCCGCCCTTGCGGGTGACCTTGGGGACGGGGCAGCCGAAGTTCAGGTCGATGTGGTCGGCGAGGTTCTCGTCGACGATCATCCGGACCGCCTTGCCGACGGTGGCCGGGTCCACTCCGTACAGCTGGATGGAGCGCGGGGTCTCGCTCGCGTCGAAGTGGATCAGCTGCATGGTCTTCTCGTTGCGCTCGACCAGCGCCCGCGTCGTGATCATCTCGCTGACGAACAGCCCCTTGCCCCCGGAGAACTCCCGGCACAGGGTCCGGAACGGGGCATTGGTGATACCGGCCATGGGGGCGAGCACCACCGGCGGCTGCACGGTGTGCGGGCCGATACGGAGCTGCGGGAGCGAGGGGGCGAGCGTGGTCATTCCCCCATTGTCCCGTACCCCGGGAAACCGCTGTGCCCGGCCGGTCGGCCGCGAGCGGGCCCGGCCCCGGTCATGCCCCGAGCAGGCCCCGAGCATGGATCGCAGCGTCGGCCGAACCCATGCGGTCCGCGTCACACCGCCGAGCGTGACCGGGCTCCTGCCCCCGACTGCTGTGGGCCCGGATCCGACGTGGCGGTTCCGTGCGCTCGGCCGAGTCAAGGTGGTCGGCCGAGTCCGTGCGCTCAGCCGAGTCCGGGTGGTCGGTCGAGTCCGGGTGGTCGGTCGCGGTGCCGACGGGATTCGAACCCGCGGACAGATCGGGGGCAGGCCCGCCCCGTCTCCGTCACTCGCCGTGGGGGGACCTCGCCCACGGCGATCGCAATGGGCCGCTCTGCCACGGCACCGCGACCTGCGGGGAACGCGCGCAGCCCCGCTCGGACCAAGGGTAGGGACATCGCCCTCCATGGACGAGGTATTTCTCCCCGGGGAGGGGTGAGCCGGCCCGGGGGCCGATGAAGATCAACCCGCCTGGGCGGAGGAGGTGTTGAGAAGCGCGGTCCCGGCGGGGGTGAGGGTGTGCAAGACCGCGTTGCGGTGACGAGTGGTGGCGGTGAAACCGGTGGAGCGCAGGATGGTGGCGTGCTCGCTGGCACTGGCGAGGGAAATGCCCGCGTGGCGGGCGAGCTCCGTGGTGGTGCAGCCGGGGTGATCGGCGATCGCGCACAACACCGTGGCCCGGGTGCGTCCCAGGAGCGCGGACAGCACCCTGGGGATCGTCGCCAGTACGGCCGCGGTCTGTGCCTGCGGCGGAACGAGGACGCGCTCGTCGTGGCGGATCGGAAAGGTCATGAACGGCTGGGGCTCGGCTCCGTCGTCCAGGGCGGGAAAAACCGCCCCGAACAATGACGGCACCAGCAGCAGCCCACGGCCTTCGAGGTGAACGTCGCCGCTGCTTCCCGAGGCCATGGTCAGCTCCAGCACCGGAGGGTTCCACCGCACGCACCGCGGGTTCAGCCCGGTCAACAGCGCCTGCACACCGCCCTGGGCCAATTGCAGCATCCGCAATGCCCGGTCCGCGTCGGCCAGCACATCGATCCGGGGCTGGTACGGCGCGACCACCTGCGTATGGACGTGCTCCAGGGTGTCGGTGAGCTGCCGTAACACCGCAGGATCGTCACCGAGCCGCTGAGTCCAGGCCGGCACCGTGCGCCGGCGGCTCGCCCACCGCTCCATCTCCCCGCGGATCTGCCGACGGGGAGTGGCGCGCACCTTGTCCAGTACCGCCTCGGGACTTCCGGCGTCCGCGGGGGTGAGGAAGTCGACCGAGAACCCCGTCGGAGAGACCAGGTCGAAGAGCAGCCGGACCTTTGGCGACAGACGCTTGAACGACTCCTGCCGCCAGGCACCGAACCGTATGGGGTACGTCCGCTCCTGCAGGATGCGCAACGCGATGTCCAGCTCCAGCAGCGGCCGAGGCGCCGGTGCCAGGCGCGTGCACGCGAGATCCGCAGCCGTGAAGTGAATCCGCAAGGTCATGCCGCTGATTTTCCCGATTCGCCGTCCTGCGGGCTACGTCGAATCACGTCGCAAGAGCCGTCTCCGGCGGCGAAATCCCATGGGCACCATGGTGATCCCGTCCAGCGCGGCCATACACACCGGTCCGTACGGGACCTGCACCACGGTGGGGTACGTCAGCGGTGGCACCGCGGTCCACTACGACTGCTACTCCGTGAACAGCTACGGCAACACCTGGACATGGATCCGGGACGGCAACGGAAGCAGCCCGGGGTGTGGATCTACGACGCCTACCTGGATGACGGCGGCGCCACCGCACAGTGCTGACCGGCTACGGCGCGTCGAGTCGTGAGAATGCGCGGCGCTGCTCGACCAGCACACCGAGAGCTGAACGGCCTCCGCCCCGGGCCCGGGGCGGTGCGCCGGATGACCATAAGGATCCGGATGACCACAAGGACATGGAAGGACTGTCATACCCGTCTCCTATCGTCACCCACATGACCAACAAGCCCGCACCCGAACGCCTCTCCTTCGCAGAGGCCGACACTCGTCTTGTTCCGGCTCTCTCCGCCTCCTTCGAGGGCGACTATGACCATGTCCTGCTCTTCGACGGCGATCTGGAACTGGAGGGGGGCTTCCTCGAAGCCGTCGCCGGGATCGGGAATCTGGACGGCGTGGACCTGGTGGTGATCACCGGCGATCTGACGGTGTCCGGCCCCATCGCGCTCTACGGGTCTCTGCCGGGGCTCTACGTCGGCGGTACCACCCGGGCCGAGACCCTGGAGGGCGGCGACTGCGAGATCTACATCAAGAGCGGCGCCTTCACTCATCTCGTCTACGGCGACTACAACAGCGGCATCCTGGAGACCGGCACCGTGGAGACCCCTTGGGTCATCAACTACGACCACGATCTCCGCGTTTCCGCCCCCGGCGCTCTCCTGGTGGACAACTACGGCAACGATGACGAAGCGGACTTCAGCAGCGAGAACATTGTGGAGTCGTTCGTCGCCGAGGTCGTCGACCCGGAAGACGAAAGCATCGACGTGCCGGAGTTCCTGGAACGGCTGCGGGCCGGACTGCCGGTGCTGCGCCCGGAGGCAGGTGTCGCGGCTGCCGAGGTGTGAGGAGGGTGGGGCCCGGCCGGGTGCTTGGGCTCCAACGTGTGTGTGAGGTCGTGATCGATGTCCGCACATCCGCTGCCGTGCCGGGCTCGCGCCCCAGGCCGTCCCATAGCCCGCACGGACCTCTTCGCGTCCCTGGCAGCGCTCGGGCACGCCCGGAAAGCCGAGAAACGGGAACTCGTGCACGGCGTCGGCAGCGTACCCAGCAGCAAGATCGTCCGCAGGCTTGTCGATCATCGCCCGGTGGTAGCGGGCCAGGACGTCGCGGGACCGAGGTCGGCCGAGGTGGTGTCCGGCATGACGGTGGGACTCCGGTGAGTCAGCGTGTGCGCGACCCTGTCCGGGTGATGGACCGGAGTTCGGACGGGAGGACGAGGAAAAGGGCCTCCAAGTTCCGTGCATGAAACCCGACTTGGCGACCTCATCGACGCACTCTACGTGCTGGATCACGGACTCCGTACCGGTGCCCTGCGGCATGGCCCCGGCCGACGGTGAGGCACTCGCAACCGGCCGGGAGACCGGACTCAGCCGTCCAGGGCGGGCCCCGAAAGTAGATCTTGAGGGATGCCGCCTCGGCGGGCCCTTGAAACTCGCTTCACCTTCACCACCACAGGAGCGATGATCTCCGCGAAGGCTCGACGAAAGGCAGGTGATCATGGACGGTCGACGATCAAGACTGGTGCTGCTGTGCGGTCTTCCCGGTGCCGGGAAGACCACGGTGGCCAAGAAGTTGGAACGGGAACTGTCCGCCGTGCGCCTGTGCCCGGACGAATGGCTTACGGACCTGGGCTTCGACCTCTTCGACAGTGAGGCCCGGGACCGCATCGAACGTCGCCTGTGGCAGCACGCCCAGGATCTGCTGGTTTCCGGAGCCGTTGTGATCTTGGAGAACGGGTTCTGGCAGCGTCCGGAACGCGACGAGAAGCGGCTCCGCGCTCGCGCGCTCGGGGCCGAGGTCGAACTGCGCTACCTCAAGGTGCCGATGGCGGAACTGGAGCGGCGCATCGCCCTCCGGAACCAGGAGCCCGGCTCGGTCGTGCTGACGGCCGAGCTGCTCAGGGAGTGCCAGAGCCAGTTCGAGGCCCCGACGCCGGCCGAACTGGACCTGTTTGATCCGCCCCTGTCATAGACAACGCGCGGAGAGCGCCCACCATGGCCACTGTGCCGTGTCTATCGGGTCAAGTCGTCGGGTTGGCCTCTCCGAACGAGGCGCGGCCCGTAGAGGCGGGTGATGTCACTCGTTGGCGTCCGGGGCCGGCTCGGCCCTGAGGACCGGGTCGAGGCCGGTCTCGACGAGATGGAGGGGCACCAGGCGACCCCGTACCAGTCGTCGGGACCGAAGCACGTGACGAGGGAGGCCGCGTGACGAAGCCCCACCATGCGAACGCACGATGGGGCTTGTCCGGCTCGGCGAGAAGCCGGGGGTTCAGACCGTGCCGAACTCTCCGGCCTTCACGCCTGCCACGAACGACGCGAACGAGCTGGCGGGGAAGTCCAGAGTGGGGCCGCACAGATCCTTGGAGTCACGCACGGGGACCACGCCGCGCGACACGGCGAAGTTGGCAGCGACCTCGATGCACTGTCCACCGTTGCTGCTGTAGGAGGACGTGAACCAACGGGGGGATTCGGTCGTCATGAGGTGCCCTTTCGTACCTGCTCAATCACGGCCACGAATGCCGCCAGTCTGGCGGTCAGCCGACTGCTTGGACAGAAGTGGGATGCATTTCCAGTGCAGTTGACCCGGCGCCGAACGGTCTCGGGGTACGGCGTGAGCTGACCATCGGGACAGCGCGAAGCCCCACCATGCTGGACACGGCGGGGCCGTCCGGCTCGGCGTGGAGCCGGGGGCTCAGACCGTGCCGACCTCTCCGGCCTTCACACCCGCCACGAACAACGCGAACGAGCTGGCGGGGAAGTCCAGAGTGGGGCCGCACAGATCCTTGGAGTCACGCACGGGGACCACGCCGCGCGACACGGCGAAGTTGGCAGCGGCCTCGATGCACTGTCCACCGTTGCTGCTGTAGGAGGACGTGAACCAACGGGGGGATTCGGTCGTCACGGGCTGCCCTTTCGCAAGTGTTCGATCATTGCCACGGATGCCGGTCCGGCCCAACGCCCCCCGACCTCCATGGACAGTAGGCAACCAACACCGGCAGAAGTGAAGTACGTTCCCGGCCCAGGTAGCCACGACTGGACGGACTCGGTGTACGGCGTAAGCCAGCCGCCGGGACAGCGCGAAGCCCCATCATGCGAATGCACGATGGGGCTGTCCGGCTCGCAAAGAACCGGGGGTTCAGACCGTGCCGAACTCTCCGGCCTTCACACCCGCCACGAACGACGCGAACGAGCTGGCGGGGAAGTCCAGAGTCGGGCCGCACAGATCCTTGGAGTCACGGACGGGGACTACGCCGTACGCGGGGGCAAGGTTGGTAGCAACCTCCACGCACTGGCCACCATCGGAGCTATAGGAAGACTTGAACCAGTGGAAAGAATCGGTCGTCACGAGGTGCCCTTTCATACCTGGCTGATCAGAGCCACGGAGTCAGCCTGCGATAGCGCTTCGGCCTGTAGCTGATGGTAGGACGTGAGCAGGGGCCCGACGAACCTCATGTCACGTTCCAACTGGCCCGAGTGTGCGGACTCCGCGTAGGCCATGTGTGCCCTGTCCACCATCGTGACCAGAGTCACCGGCTTGTTCAGCGAGCGGCGTTCGCCGAGTCGGAACGGGGCCACCTGCACGACCGTGTTCGGCATGTCAGCAATCATCGCGAGATGATCCAGTTGTTCCGCCATGACCCCGGGCCCGCCCACGTGCTGCCGGATGCAGCTTTCATCGAGCACGGCATACACCTGCGGCGGCGGAGTACGGGCGAGTGAATCTTGACGCCGTGTAAGCAGCGCAAGGCGTTCCTCTGCCTGCAGTTCGGTGATTGCGCCGCGCCGTACTGCACCCATGGTCACGGCAGTGGCATATGCCAGAGTCTGAAACAGACCCGGCATCAGGCCCATTTCAAAGAGCCGGATCTCTGTGGCCTGCCCCTCCTGCACGACGAACTCAGGGAAGCCGTCGAGTATCGCGCTGTCGCGCGTTGCCGCGCCCTGCCGGGTCAGCGCTTCTCCCGTCCCGAAGGCTCGGTCAGCACTTGCAGTGAACGCGGAAGTTGGAGTTCGGGAACCAGTTTCGACACCGGAAATGTGGGACGCGGAGTATCCCGTACGCCGAGCCAACTCCTCCTGCGTCCAACCACGCTCCTCACGCAGCCTGCGCAGACGCTCCCCGAAGGCAGCGCGGGGGCTCGCTGCCGGGTCTAACTCCTTACGATTCGCCACCTGTTGCCTTTCCATCATTCAATCTCGCGGAGGTTGAAGGTGCCGTCAGAGTAGGTCACGCTGGGTCGCCTTGGTAGTGGAACAGCTACGGAGAGGCACGATCGTGTGTGCAGTAGACGGTTTCCCGAACGGACACACCCCCCACACTCCCGCCCCCGGCACCCTCGTGGTCGACACCAGCCGCGCCGACCGCGTGGGCGAGTTCCGTGGGACCGCCGGCCCCTACTGGTCGCTCCGGCCGGTCTGCGGCGGACAGGAATGGGAAGCCGCACCCGAGAACGTCCGCCCCGTGGACCGCATAGAGCGTCTTCGGGCCGAGAACGCACGGCGCAACGCCCGGAGCGAGGGCCGGCTGCTGTGACCAGGCCCTTCGCCCACTTACCCGTCCGGCTCGCCCTCACCGCAGGAGCCGCCGCACTCCTCGTCCGCCAGTACGCCCGCCGGATCATACGGGCCCTCACCCCACAACCACCCCGGCCCCAGCCGCTGTTCACCGAGCTGCGACGCATCGAGACCGACCCCGCCTACCGGGCCCTGTTCCTCGCCGGACTGGACGCCGCGATCCACCGGCGCGACGCGGAACACACCGCCGAACTCCACGCCGTCGAAGCGGCGGGCGACCTGCTCCGGCATCTCAACCACCCCCGCCCCGGCCCCGACTCCGGCGACCACACCCCGGCAACCACCACCGACACGACCTACATCGCCGAGATCACCATGACCACCGGGACCACACCACACCCCGTCCCCCTCGGCCGGACCACCGCACCCAACCGACGCCTCGCCCTGCGCTGGCTCCGCACACAAGCACTCCGCCTCGCCGACGCACACGGACAGCCCATACCCCCAGGCACCACCCCCTGGACCCACACGAGCAACGACGTCCGGCCGGTCACCTTCCACAGCACCCACGCCCCCACAGCACTCCGCACCTGGGCCACCACCGACCAGCACCAGGCCCACGCACTCCACCACCTCGAAACCGGCTCCACCACCCTGCTCACCGTCACCGACCCCGCCACCGGCCTCCACCTCACCCTCACCGCCCAACCTGCCCAACCCGCCCGGCCACCCCGGACCACCACCCACCACGCGGAGGAACCATGCCTCTCCTGACCCCATACGTCGCCTCACGGAGCAGCGACAGGGGCACCCTGCAATCCGCGTTGGGCATCGGGTTCACCGCGAAAGGGCCCCACCTCGTCTACCGGGACGAACGCCCCGAAGACCGGGACAAGCACGGCAACCTGTGGGTACGCGTCGAGGAATCCGACGACCCCGGACACATCCAGTACGACTCCCTCCACCCCACCCGCCAGCGCACCTGCATGGAACAGCTCCTCTGCCAGATCTGCGCCCGGCCCGCCGACCGCAACAAGGACGGCTGGCTCTTCATCGACTGGCGACGCCAGGACTCACCCCCCACCTGGCCCGAGAAATCCCTCACCACCATGCCCCCGCTCTGCACCGAACACGCCCGGGTATCCGCCCGCCAATGCCCCTTCCTCCGCCACGGCGAACACACCCTCCTCCGCGTACGCAAACCCCACCCCCACGGCGTAGCCGGAACCCTCTACACCCTCACCACCACCGGCTGGACCACCACCGACAACGGCCAACTCTCCCCCTACAACCAACCCCGCCACCCCGGCATGCTCGCCTCCCTCCTCATCCGCCAACTACACGGCGTGAAAGTCGTGGACCACCCGTAACCCCTCACCCCACGACACGACGGCGGGCGATCCTGACGCGGGCGAGGGCGGAACTCCTGGTCGGCCCTTGCCCTCGGTGCCCCCGGGGAGGACAGCGGCGCCGCCCCCGCATGGGGAAGGACAATCATTTTCACTTATACCCTCCGGGGGTATAGAGTCGCATTACCCCGGTGGGGTATCTGCGTCCCTCCCGATGGATTCAGCCCCGGCCCGCAGAAGCCGTGCGGTCACGGCCTGAGGCGGCGCGCCCATCCAGGCCCAGCCTCACCGGAGCGCCCGGCTGCACGCCGTCGCACTTCGTGGTCGGCCCTCGTGGCCGCACCCCTGATCACTTGGAAAGCCCCATGCCCATCAGCACCACGCCGAAGACCGCGAAGGCCTCTTCGGACGGTCCAGGCGGCAACAGCCGTCTGGGCCTGGCCCTCTTCGTCATCGCCGCCGCCCAGCTGATGGTCGTGCTCGACAGCACGATCATGAACATCGCACTGCCCAACATCCAGTCCGACCTGGACGTCTCCTCCTCCAGCCTGGCCTGGACGGTCAACGCCTACGCACTCGCGTTCGGCGGGTTGCTCCTCCTCGGCGGCCGGGTAGGCGATCTGTTCGGACGCCGCCGAGTGTTCCGGACAGGCATCGCCGCCTTCACCCTCGCCTCCCTTCTGGGCGGCCTGGCCCCGAACGAGGGCCTCCTGATCGCGGCACGAGTCATTCAGGGCGTCAGCGCCGCGATCGCCGCGCCTGCGGCACTCTCGCTGGTAGCGACCACCTTCCCCGAAGGGAAGCCGCGCAACACCGCGATGGGTGTGTACGCGGGCATGGCCGGCATCGGCTCCACCGTGGGCCTGCTCCTGGGAGGCGTACTCACCTCCTACCTGGACTGGCGCTGGGTGTTCTTCATCAACATCCCCATAGGACTCGCGGTCCTCGCCGGTACCCGCGTACTCAGCGACGGCGACCGGCACCGCGGCCGCCTCGACGTTCCCGGCGCCATCACCGGCACCGCCGGTCTGGTCGCCCTCGTCTACGCGATCGTCCGGGGTGGCGAGAGCGGCTGGACGGACGCGCTGACCATCGGCTCGGGCACTGCCGCTGCCGTACTGCTCGCGGCGTTCGTCGCGATCCAGGCGCGCACCTCGAACCCGATGATGCCGCTGCGCCTGTGGAAGGACCGGAACCGGGCGGGCAGCTACACCACGATGCTCTTTGTCGGCGCGGGCATGTTCGCCACCTTCTACTTCCTGACCCTGTACATGCAGCAGATCCTCGGCTACAGCCCGATCAAGACCGGCCTCGCCTACCTGCCCTTCAGCCTCGGCATGGCCATGGCGGCAGGCGTCAGCTCCAAACTCGTCGCGAGGTTCGCCCCGCGCACGGTGATCGCACCGGGACTCGTCATCGCCACGGGTGGCATGGTCTGGATGCACATGCTGACCCCCACGTCGGGCTTCGCCACCGCCCTCATGCCCGCGATGTTCATCACCGCGTTCGGGCTGGGTGTCACCTTCGTCCCGCTGACTCTCGGCGCGGTGAGTGGCGTCACCGACCAGGACACCGGCATCAGCTCCGCCCTCCTGAACGCGGCTCAGCAGATCGGCGGAGCCCTCGGCCTCGCCGTCCTCACCACCATTTCGACCAACGCGGCCGACGCCAGACTTCCCCGAGCGGCCGAGTCCTTCTACAACGCCCTGGCCACCCGCGAACTCGGACTGGTACACAAGGCGGGAGCAGCCCTCACGCACGGATACACCACCGCGTTCCTCGTGGCCGCCGCTCTCTTCGTCGGAGGCCTGGTGATCACCCTGATCACGATCAACGCGAGGAAGCAGCAAACCGACGGGACCGGTCCAGTCACTCCGGACACATCCATGGACGCGGTTGAAGCAGTCCGACAGCCGGAACGCACGGGTGTGGGTGGTTTCTAGGATCACGAGCGGGGTGGGGCTGGAGTCGCGGTGGCTGTCGCGCCTCTACCTGACGGAGGAGGACGCTGGTTCGATTCCGGCCGGTCCCACCCCGCCCCACCCCATCCTGATGTGAGGTTCTGAGTTCTCTGCGTCGGGCCGGCTCGCGGTGTGGGTGCAGCGGAGACGGCCGGCTGTCGACGGAACCGACGATCAGCTCGGCTGGTCCCCGGTGTACCGGTAGATGTCGCCTGCGCTGTTGATGTGCCATACGGTGCCGTCGGCGCCGGCGGCGATGTCGGTGGCGGTACCGGGGATCTTGATCCACGGGTTGGTGCCGCTGGCGTCGTTGTTGGTGTAGCGGTAGATGCTGCCCGCCGGGTCGACGCCCCATACGTTGGTCCGGGAGCCCACCGCGATCCGCTTGAGGCTGCCGGGGACGTCCGCCCACGGGTCCGAGGGGTCCTGGTCGCCGGTGTACCGGTAGATGCGGTTGCCACTGTTGACGCCCCACACGGTGCCGTCCGCCGCGGCCCCGATGTCGCTCAACGATCCGGGGATCTTGATCCACGGGTTCGCGTCGTGGTTCGTGTACCGGTAGATACCCCCGGCGGAGTCGACGCCCCACACGTTCGTCCGGGAGCCCGCGTCGATGCGGACCAGGCTCCCGTTGATGCCCACCCAGTTCGTCGTGGACTGGTCCCCGGTGTACCGGTAGATCTGATTTCCCGCGTTGACACCCCACACGGTGCCGTCCGACGCGGCACCGATGTCACTCAACGATCCCGGGATGTTGATCCACGGACTGCCGTCGTAGTTGGTGTACCGGTAGATGGCGTTCGCCGCGTTCACCCCCCACACCGTCGTCCTCGACCCCGCCGAAATCGCCGTGAGGCTTCCCGCGACCTTCACCCAGTCCGCCATGGCGCAATCACCCTTCCTCGAACCGATACCGGATGCCATCCTCAGCGATGCGACGAACTGATGAGACGGGCGAACTCCTGCCCGAATCCCAAACGAGCCAGCAGATCAACGTTTCGTTTCCCGACGCCCCGCCGGCGGAGGCCGACAGGGGACGGGCCGGGCTCATTTCGGCTGGAAGCCCTGTCCCACCCAAGGGGGATGGACACGCATCCCGGCCCAGGCGTCAGTCGGTCAACAGCCTGTGTCAGTGCCCTGCGGCAGGATGACCGCCATGGAGACTCAGATACTGGTAGATGTCTGGCAGCGGATTCTCGTCGACCCTCGCAAGTCCTGGGTGCTCTTCGAGCAGGGCACTTGTGTCGTCCTGACCGCTCCCAGTGGAGAGCTTGCTGAGCAGGCCACAGAGATCCTGAAGCAGTTCGGCCAGGTGCATGCCGGATCTCCGGCAGGGGACTTCGGGGTGATCGACCTCGTGGACGCCGAGGGATGGGTCGTCACCGGGCACCACAACGACGTCCTCACCTATGTCGGCCCTGATGAACTTCAAGACCGGTCAGAGATCGCCGTCGGACTGTTCGGACGCTCCAAGCGCCACCAGGACGGCACCGAACTCCACGTCGTCCACGTCGCGGACAAGCGAGGCCCAGCGGACTCGGCATGAGTACCCGCGCTTCACCATCAGCAGTCCGCCGGGGGCGTATCGACTCCGGCGACCGCCCCTGAGGCTCCCCCTGCCGCACAGCGCCCCGCTCGCCGGCCGGGCATCCGGCGGCGACAGACGTGGGCCCGGAACACCTGAGGTGTTCCGGGCCCACGGACGTACGGGAACCCGCACGGAGACTCGTACGGGAACGCGTTCCGGATTCCTTACCGGAACCCGTACGGGAGTTGAGAGCGCGTCAGCTCGCGTCGGACGACGACGCGGACTGGCCCTGGGCGGGCTGGTCCGACTGGTCGGCCTGGCCGGCGCCGGCGCGTTCGCGCATCTTGCGCAGCAGTTCCTGCTTCTTCTCCTCGGCCGTCTTGCGGTCGGCATTGCGTGCGGGGCCCGCGCCCTGCTGTTCGGCGCGGGACAGCTTCTTGCGCTGCCCGCCGACGCCGAGGAGGTTGTTGCGGCTCTTGGCCACGGCGTTCTCCCATCATGGTGAGAAGTCAGGAATGAACTGATCTGAATCGATCCGGTGAGCGGCGGGAGGTCGTGCCCGCCGCGCTCTCACTCGTAGATCTGGAAGAACGACGACATGAGGGAACCGTACCTCGGCCGAACGGTGACCAGCACCCGCTTTCCCGCCGCACGGGGGTGTCCGGGCAGGCCGCCGATTGGCCCGGCGGACCGTTTGACCTGGTGGGGAGCGTTCAGACCGTCGGATCGACCGTCGCCTGATGCTCCTCCGCCAGGTGCTCCTCGGCCTTCAGCCAGGGCAGGAACTGCGCTCCTCTGCGCCATCCGCAGGTGCCGCAGATCAGCTGCCGCTGCATCCCCGACTTGCTGACCTGGACAGTGTGTTCACGGCCGTGCTGGTCCCATCTGCTGACCCTGCTCGTGGTCATGGACGGCATGCGTGCCTCCTGGGGGGGGGGAGCGTGGGCCCCAGTGTGCAACGAAGCCCCCGGCTCCGTACACGGAACCGGGGGCTTCGCCGATGTCGCACGCGTGCGCCCGGATGCCGGGCGCGAAACGGGTGTCAGCAGCCGAGCAGGCGGGCGCCCAGGTAGGACTGGATCTGGTCCAGGGAGACGCGCTCCTGCTGCATGGTGTCGCGCTCACGCACGGTCACCGCGTTGTCGTCGAGGGTGTCGAAGTCGACGGTGACGCAGAACGGCGTACCGATCTCGTCCTGGCGACGGTAGCGGCGGCCGATGGCGCCCGCGTCGTCGAACTCGATGTTCCAGTTCTTGCGCAGGTCGGTGGCGAGACCCTTGGCCTTCGGCGAGAGCTGCGGGTTGCGGGACAGCGGCAGGACGGCGACCTTGACCGGGGCCAGGCGCGGGTCGAGACGCATTACGGTGCGCTTCTCCATGACGCCCTTGGCGTTGGGCGCCTCGTCCTCGATGTAGGCGTCCAGGAGGAAGGCCAGCATCGCGCGGCCGACACCGGCCGCCGGCTCGATGACGTAGGGGGTCCAGCGCTCGCCGGCCTCCTGGTCGAAGTACGACAGGTCCGTGCCCGAGGCCTTGGAGTGCGCCTTGAGGTCGTAGTCCGTGCGGTTGGCGACGCCTTCCAGCTCGCCCCACTCGCTGCCGCCGAAGCGGAAGCGGTACTCGATGTCAGCGGTGCGCTTGGAGTAGTGGGAGAGCTTCTCCGCCGGGTGCTCGAACCAGCGCATGTTCTCCGGGCGCATGCCCAGGTCCGTGTACCAGTTCCAGCGCTGCTCCATCCAGTATTCCTGCCACTCCTCGTCCTCGCCCGGCTTGACGAAGAACTCCATCTCCATCTGCTCGAACTCACGGGTGCGGAAGATGAAGTTGCCCGGAGTGATCTCGTTCCGGAAGGACTTGCCCATCTGCGCGATGCCGAACGGCGGCTTCTTGCGCGAGGTCTGCTGGACCTGGCCGAAGTTGGTGAAGATGCCCTGCGCGGTCTCGGGACGCAGGTAGGCGACGGAGCCGGAGTCCTGGGTCGGGCCGAGGTGCGTGGAGAGCAGACCCGAGAACTGCTTGGGCTCGGTGAACGTGCCCTTGTTGCCGCAGTTGGGGCAGTTGAGGTCGGCCAGGCCGTTGACGGGGGGCTTGCCGTGCTTCTCCTCGTACGCCTCTTCCAGGTGGTCGGCCCGGTAGCGCTTGTGGCAGGAGGTGCACTCGGTGAGCGGGTCCGAGAAGGTGGCGACGTGGCCGGAGGCGACCCAGACCTCGGGGGCCAGGATGACCGACGAGTCGAGACCGACCACGTCCTCGCGCGAGGTGACCATGTAACGCCACCACTGGCGCTTGAGGTTCTCCTTCATCTCCACGCCCAGCGGCCCGTAGTCCCAGGCGGCCTTCTGACCGCCGTAGATCTCACTGCAGGGGTAGACGAAGCCACGGCGCTTGCTCAGGCTGACGATGGTGTCGATCTTGTCGGCGGCCACGGTGCTCTCTTCATTACGACGGTGAAATTGGACAGGGGCGGCGCGGAGCGCCTCGATGGGGGTGGTGCTCGTGTATCGGGCGCGGGCGAATGCCCAAGATTACCGGCGGGCGCACCCCCCGGATCAAATCGGTGGGGGGTCCAGCGATCTTCCGGCACTGTTCCGGTCATCTCATCAGCCTTGTTGACAATCGTTTCCACTTTTGTTGAAAATGACTGTCATGAACGTACGCCGCCTCATACCCACCGCCACCGTCGCCGGCGCAGTCACCCTCGGCCTGACTGCCCTCTCGGCCTGCTCCGCCTCCGATGCCGCGGACGGGAGCAACGGCGGCAAGCTGAAAGTGACGGCGTCGTTCTATCCGATGCAGTTCCTGGCCGAGCGGATCGGCGGCGAGCACGTCGCCGTCACCAGCCTGACCAAGCCCGGGGTCGAGCCGCACGACCTGGAGCTCACCCCCCGCCAGATCGGCTCCATCAGCGACTCCGACTACGTCCTCTACCTCAAGGGCATCCAGCCCGCCGTGGACGACGCGATCAAGCAGTCCGGTGTGAAGAACACCGTCGACGCCGCGACGCTCACCACGCTGGAGAACCACGGAGCCCAGGTCAGCGGCCATGACCACGAGGGCGAGGAGGAGCACGGGCACGAGGGCGAGGAAGCCCACGGGGAGCACGAAGAGGGCGACGGGCACAACCACGGCGAGGAGGGCGGCGCCGATCCGCACATCTGGCTGGACCCGGTGAAGTACGCCGAGGTCGCCAAGGGGGTCGGGAAGTCCCTCCAGAAGGCCGACCCCGACCACGCCGCGGACTACGCCCGGAACACGACCGCCCTGGTCGACGAGCTGGGCGCGCTGAACACGGCGTTCGAGACGGGCCTGAAGAACACCGCCACCAGGACCTTCATCACCACCCACTCCGCCTTCGGCTATCTCGCCGAGCGCTACGGGCTCACCCAGGAGGGCATCGCCGGCGTCGACCCCGAGGCCGAGCCGAGCCCCGCCCGGATCCAGGAGATCCACACCGTCGCGGAGAAGAGCGGGGCCACCACCGTCTTCTTCGAGACGCTCGCCAGCGACAAGACCGCCAGGACCCTCGCGAAGGACACCGGGCTGAAGACCGGCGTCCTGGACCCGCTGGAGGGAATCACCGGCAAGTCCAAGGGCGCTGACTACACCGAGGTCATGGAGTCCAATCTGGCGGCGCTCCAGAAGGCACTCGGCGCGAAGTGACAGACGTCACACCCGCCGTACGCGCTTCATCCGCCCCACCCGCCCTGTCCACCGCACCCGCACTGTCCACCACATCCGCTTCATCCGCCCTATTCACCGCATCCGCTTCATCCGTCCCATCCATCCCGTCGACAGCCGCATCGGAGGCGCTCATGCCGGAGCCCGGGAGTACCGCAAAAGAAGCCGTGATCAGCCTGCGCGGCGCCACGGCCACCCTCGGCGCGCGCCCCGTGCTGCGCGGGGTCGACCTGACCGTCCACCGCGGTGAGGTCGTCGCCCTGCTCGGCGCCAACGGTTCCGGCAAGTCCACCGCCGTACGCTCCGTGATCGGCCAGGTCCCGCTCACCGGCGGCACCGTCGAACTGTTCGGCACCGAGCTGCGCCGCTTCCGCCAGTGGGGCCGAGTCGGCTACGTACCGCAGCGCACCACCGCGGCGGGCGGCGTCCCGGCCACGATCCGCGAGGTCGTGGCCTCCGGGCGGCTGTCCCGTACGAAGCTGCGGCTGCCCGGCAGGGCGGACCGGGCGGCCGTCGACCGGGCCATCGAGCTCGTCGGGCTCACCGACCGCGCCAAGGACTCCGTGAGCGCCCTGTCCGGCGGCCAGCACCAGCGGGTCCTGATCGCCCGTGCCCTCGCCTCCGAGCCGGAGCTGCTGATCATGGACGAGCCGATGGCCGGGGTCGACCTGGCCAGCCAGGAGATCCTCGCCTCGACCCTGCGCGCGCAGGTCGCCGCCGGCACCTCCGTCCTGCTCGTCCTGCACGAGCTCGGCCCGCTGGAGCCCCTGATCGACCGGGCGATCGTGCTGCGCGACGGCTGTGTGACGCACGACGGGCCGCCCCCCGAGGCCCTGGGCCAGCACGCGCTGCCCGGCCACGACCACGTACACCCCCACGCGGCTTCCGAGCCCGTCCGGACGGGACTGCTGAGCTGATCATGCTGGAATTCCTGAACCCTCCCTTCATGCAGCGGGCCCTGATCGCCGCCGTCCTGGTCGGCATCACCGCCCCCGCCATCGGTATCTTCCTGGTCCAGCGCCGCCAGGCCCTGATGGGCGACGGCATCGGCCATATCGCGATGACCGGGGTCGGCCTCGGCTTCCTGCTCTCCACCAGCCCCGTCTGGATGGCCACGGCCGTCGCCGTGGCCGGCGCGGTCGTCATGGAGCTGATCCGCTGGTACGGACACACCCGCGGCGACATCGCCCTGGCCATGCTCTTCTACGGCGGCATGGCGGGCGGCGTGATGCTGATCAACATGTCCGACACCGGCTCCAACGCGAACCTGATGTCGTATCTCTTCGGCTCCCTCTCCACGGTCTCCGAATCGGACGTCACCGCGATCTGCGTGCTGGCCGCCTTCGTGATGCTGGTGACGGTGGGGCTGCGCAGGCAGCTGTTCGCCGTCAGCCAGGACGAGGAGTTCGCCCGGGTCACCGGGCTGCCGGTGCGCGCGCTGAACCTGTTGGTCGCGGTCACGGCCGCGGTCACCGTCACCGTCGCGATGCGGGTCGTCGGCCTGCTGCTGGTCAGCGCCCTGATGGTGGTGCCGGTCGCGGCGGCGCAGCAGATCTCGAAGTCGTTCAAGGTGACGTTCGTGCTGGCCGTCGTCATCGGCACGGTGGTGACCCTGGCGGGAACGGTGACGACCTACTACCAGGACGTGCCTCCCGGCGCCACGATCGTGCTGATGGCCATCGCCGCGTTCATCCTGCTGACCGCGCTCGCCACACCGCTCGCGAAACGGCGTGCCCGCGCGAGCACCGCGGACGAGGACGGGTGCACCCTGGAAGTACCGGCCGCCCGACCGGCCACGGACGACGTGCCGGTCTGACCGTGTCAGCGGGCCGGACTGGCACAATGACCCGACGACACATGTACGGGCGACACGAGGAGGCACCAGTGGCCACGGCGCCGATCAGTGGCACGAACGCAGCCCCGGTACGCGGCCGGTCCACCCGGCAGCGCGCAGCCGTCGCGGCGGCGCTCGACGGGGTGGACGAGTTCCGCAGCGCACAGGAGCTGCACGATGTACTCAAACACCGCGGCGACTCGGTGGGGCTGACCACGGTCTACCGCACCCTGCAGTCCCTCGCCGACGCGGGCGAGGTCGATGTGCTCCGCACGACGGAGGGCGAGTCGGTGTACCGGCGGTGCTCCACCGGCGAACACCACCACCATCTGGTGTGCCGGGTCTGCGGCAAGGCCGTCGAGGTCGAAGGACCCGCGGTGGAGCAGTGGGCCGAGACGATCGCCTCCCAGCACGGGTATGTGAACGTCGCACACACCGTGGAGATCTTCGGGACCTGCGCGGAGTGCGCGCGGGCGAAGGCGTAACGAGCCGACGAGGGGCGGGTCCGGGGTGCACCACACCCCGGACCCGCCCCTTTCTGTCACTTCCGGCCTGTCACTTCCGGCCCGTCACTTCCCGTCCGTCACCTGTGAGGTGTCACTTCTGGGGCGTCGCCTCTTCCGCCCCGCCGAAGCGGCGGTCCCGCTGCGCGTACTCCAGGCAGGCGCGCCACAGGTCCCGGCGGTCGAAGTCCGGCCACAGGACGTCCTGGAAGACCATCTCGGCGTACGCGCTCTGCCAGATCAGGTAGTTGGACGTGCGCTGCTCGCCACTGGGGCGTACGAAGAGGTCCACGTCCGGCATGTCCGGGTAGTAGAGGTACTTCCCGAACGTCTTCTCGTTGACCTTCGACGGGTCGAGCTTCCCCGCCGCCACGTCCTCGGCGATGCGCTGCGCGGCGTCGGCGATCTCGGCGCGGCCGCCGTAGTTGACGCAGAAGTAGAGCGTCATCCTGTCGTTGCCCTCGGTCTGCTCCTGGGCGACCTGGAGTTCCTGGACCACGGACTTCCACAGCTTCGGCATCCGGCCCACCCAGCGGATGCGGATGCCCAGTTCGTCCATCTCGTCGCGGCGCCGGCGGATCACGTCCCGGTTGAAGTTCATCAGGAACTTCACCTCGTCCGGCGAGCGCTTCCAGTTCTCGGTGGAGAAGGCGTACAGCGAGAGGTTCTTGACGCCCATCTCGATACAGCCCTTGAGAACGTCCATGACGACGCCCTCACCGACCTTGTGGCCCTCCGTGCGCGGGAGACCGCGCTCCTTGGCCCAGCGGCCGTTACCGTCCATCACGACGGCGACGTGCTTGGGCACCAGTTCGCCGGGGATCTTCGGAGGCGTCGCGCCGGAGGGGTGCGGCTCGGGGGTCTTGTAGGTGCGCCGGTTACGGCCGCCGAGGATCCCGCGTACTGCCATGAGCTTCTCAGTCTCCCTGTGTCACTTCTCTACGTACCGCAGCGAGCGCAGTCCGCGCTCCAGATGCCAGTGCAGATAGGCGGACACCAGCCCGCTCCCCTCCCTGACATGCCGCGCCTCGCACGCGTCCGCCGTCTCCCAGTCACCGGTGAGCAGCGCACTCAGCAGTACGAGGGCCTCCGCCGAGGGTACGACGCTCCCGGGCACCCGGCAGTCGCCGCATATGACGCCGCCCGCCGCGACGGAGAAGAACCGGTTCGGTCCGGGCATTCCGCACTTCGCACAGTCCTCGAAGCTGGGGGCGTAGCCGTTGACCGCGAGGGAGCGCAGCAGGAACGCGTCGAGGATGAGGTGGGGTGCGTGTTCGCCCCGCGCCAGGGTGCGCAGCCCGCCGACGAGCAGCAGGTACTGCTGGACCGCGGGCTCGCCCTCGTGGTCGGTGAACCGCTCGGCGGTCTCCAGCATGGCGGTGCCCGCGGTGTAGCGGGCGTAGTCGGCGACGATGCCGCCACCGTACGGAGCGATCGTCTCGCTCTGGGTGCACAGCGGCAGGCCGCGGCCGATCAGTTCGCTGCCGCGGGCGAAGAACTGGACGTCCACATGGGAGAAGGGTTCCAGGCGGGCGCCGAACTTGGACTTGGTGCGGCGCACCCCGCGGGCGACGGCGCGGACCCGGCCGTGGCCGCGGGTCAGGATCGTGATGATCCGGTCGGCCTCGCCCAGTTTCTGTGTGCGCAGCACGACGCCGTCGTCCCGGAACAAGCTCATGGCCCCATTGTCGCCCACCCCGGAGGCGCGGCGGGCGGGCGGCGGCCACGAGGGGGCGCGGACGGCCCTGCGCGGGCGTACGGGCGGGGCTACGAAGGCGTACGGGGGCCTCGGGCCCCGGCTACGCACGCGGGCGTACGGGCCCGGCTACGAAGGCGTGCGGGCGGCGGCCGCGAGGAGGCGGGCGGTGTCGTCGGCGCAGAGCTGGAGCGCGCTGCCGACCGTGGTCAGCACCTCACGCTCCGCCGGGCTGTACGGGCCGTCGGCCAGCGCGATCCTGGCGCCCTGGAGCAGCACCGATTCCCGCCCGGCGGTGGCCAGGTGCGGCGCGAGGGGGCCCAGGACCTCGTGCAGCTCGATGGCGAGGGTGGCACCGCAGGCCTCGGCCGCGGGGTCGGCGCCGGGGCCGTGCCCGGTGTCGGCGGCGAGCACCTCGACGATGGTGAAGAGCTGTTCCTGGGTGCAGTCGTCCAGTCCGGCCTCACGCACCGTGGCGACCGCGGTGTCCAGGACCGTACGGGAGGTGGTGCCGCCGGCCGCGAGGACGCCCAGCGTGACCGTGTGCACGGCCTCGCGGAGCATCGCGGAGAACCGGGTGGTGGTGGGGTGGTCGAGGCTGTCTGTGGCGAAGTGCTCCCGGCAGACGGTGCATTCGACGACGGGGCCCGCGCTGCCGCGCCGCAGCAGCGGCACACCGAGCACGGTGAAGCGCCGACGCCCGGTCAGACGACGGTAGTTGCGGTCGCCTCCGCAGCCGGGGCAGAAGAACTCGCCGTCGCCGACGGCCTCCCAGGCGGTGCGGATGCCGTAGATGAACGGCCTCAGAGCGCGTTGTCCTTTGGCTGACCGCACGTCGCACACCTCCGTAACGCTCCGGCAACATTGCCGTGTGTTGGACGTGATGTTAGCCACATGCGTGATGTGGCGTCAGCCTCCCGGAGGTCACAACCCCCGGATATGGCCGAACCCCGCCCACCCTGGTCGGGTGGACGGGGTTCGCGGACCATACCGTTACGGGATCAAAGCGGACTCCCGTACGGGGGGACGGAGACGGCGTCAGCGGGCCGCGCGGTTGACCGCGGAGACGACCGCCTTGAGCGAGGTGCGCGTGGTGTTGGCGTCGATGCCGATGCCCCACAGCACCTTGCCGTCGATCGCGCACTCGATGTACGAGGCCGCCTGGGCGCTGGCACCCTCGCTCATCGTGTGCTCGGTGTAGTCCAGGAGCCGGGCGTCGATACCGATGGCCTGCAGCGCTTCGAAGAACGCGGAGATCGGGCCGTTGCCGGTTCCGGTGAGCACGGTGTCCGCGCCGTCGACGGTGGCCTCGACGGTCAGCGTGTCCTTGCCGTCGGTGTCGGTCACGGTCTGACCGGAGCGGATCTGTACGCGGCCCCAGGCGTTCCGCGGGTTCGGCAGGTACTCGTCCTGGAACGTGGACCAGATCTGGGCCGGGGTGACCTCGCCGCCCTCGGCGTCGGTCTTGGCCTGAATGATCCGGGAGAACTCGATCTGCATCCGGCGCGGCAGGTCCAGCTTGTGGTCGTTCTTCAGGACGTAGGCGATTCCGCCCTTGCCGGACTGCGAGTTGACCCGGATGACGGCCTCGTAGGAGCGGCCGACGTCCTTCGGGTCGATCGGCAGGTACGGCACCGCCCACTGGATGTCGTCCACGCTCCTGCCCTGGGCGGCCGCGTCGGCCTCCATGGCGTCGAAGCCCTTCTTGATGGCGTCCTGGTGGGAGCCGGAGAAGGCGGTGTAGACCAGGTCGCCCGCGTAGGGGTGGCGCGGGTGGACCTCCATCTGGTTGCAGTACTCGCTGGTGCGGCGGATCTCGTCGATCTGCGAGAAGTCGATCTGCGGGTCGACGCCCTGCGAGAACAGGTTCATGCCCAGCGTGACCAGGTCGACGTTGCCGGTGCGCTCGCCCTGTCCGAACAGGCAGCCCTCGATCCGGTCCGCGCCGGCCATGATGGCCAGCTCGGCGGCGGCGACGGCGGTGCCGCGGTCGTTGTGCGGGTGGACCGACAGACAGACGAACTCGCGGCGGGACAGGTTGCGCGACATCCATTCGAACCGGTCCGCGTGCGTGGACGGCGTCGAACGCTCCACGGTGGCGGGCAGGTTCAGGATGATCTCGCGGCCCTCCTCGGGCTGCCAGACGTCACAGACGGCCTCGCAGACCTCCAGGGCGAAGTCCAGCTCGGTGTCGGTGAAGATCTCCGGGCTGTACTGGTAGCCGAAGATCGTCTCCGGGCCCAGGATCTTCTCGGCGTACTCCATGACCAGCCGGGTGCCGTCCACGGCGATCTGCTTGACCTGCTCCTTGGAGCCGCGGAAGACCACGCGCCGGAAGGTGGGGGCGGTGGCGTTGTACAGATGGACGGTGGCCCGGCGCGCGCCGACCAGCGACTCCACCGTGCGCTCGATGAGCTCCTCGCGGGCCTGGGTCAGAACGGAGATCGTCACGTCCTCGGGGATCGCGCCCTCTTCGATGATGGAGCGGACGAACGCGAAGTCGGTCTCGCCGGAGGACGGGAAGCCGACCTCGATCTCCTTGTAGCCCATGCTCACGAGCAGGTCGAACATCTCGCGCTTGCGGGCCGGGGACATCGGGTCGATCAGCGCCTGGTTGCCGTCGCGCAGATCGGTGGACAGCCAGCGGGGCGCCACGGTGATCCGGCTGTCGGGCCAGGTGCGGTCGGGGATGTCCACGGCGTCGTAACCGGCGTACTTGTGGACCGGCATCCCGGACGGCTTCTGCAGCTGCGTCGCGTTGGTGACGGGCGTGGGGCGGCCGACGGAATTACCGGAATCGGCGTCACCGGAGATGTTCGTGGCGGTCATGGCGTAGGGCTCCTCGGGGTCCGGCAAGGGGAACGGCCGACTGTGTCGCTGCAGCACCAGACTCCGCGGGGAGGGGGTCGGCCTACGACTACAGGCCCTCGCCGCGGCAGCTAAGGAGAAGCAGCCCGAAACGCATGATGCGACGAGAGTAACCGAGTGACACCCGGGGCGTCGGCCCGTATCAGTATGCGGGACCGGGCATCCATGACGGGTAAACAGTGACTCATCACTCCATTTCGTCAATCACCGTCGCAACCAGTGACAGGGCGATCACGAAGTGCCACAGTGGTTGTCCATGCAGCCCCGAACCGACGACGGGTTCCGCCCCGTCTTCTGCACCATCGTGCCGCCCCACCTCCTCGACAAGCTGTCGCAGTCCGATGACCCGCTTCTCGCCGATCCGGCCCGCCGCACCCTGGAGGCCGACGGATCCCGGCGCACCCGGCGCCGGATGGCCGCGCTGGCCGCCGCCCCCGTCTCCCCGCCCACCGCGGGAGCCGTGCCCACCAAGCCCGACCGCACCGTGTACGACTGCCGCCACGGCACGAACCTGCCGGGCCGCCGGGTCCGCGCCGAGGGCGGGGAGCCCACTCGGGACGCCAGCGTCAACCGCGCGTACGCCGGTCTGGGTGCCACGTTCGAGCTGCTGCTCACCGCGTACGGGCGCAGCTCGATCGACGGCAAGGGACTGCCGCTGATCGGCTCCGTGCACTACGACGAGAAGTACAACAACGCGTTCTTCGACGGCGAGCAGATGGTCTTCGGGGACGGCGACGGCGAGATCTTCCTGGACTTCACCGTCGCCATCGACGTGATCGCCCATGAGCTGGCGCACGGTCTGACGCAGTACACGGCCAATCTGACGTACGAGGGCCAGGCCGGCGCGCTCAACGAGTCGGTCTCCGACGTGTTCGGCTCGCTGGTCAAGCAGTACTCCCTGGGCCAGACCGCCGAGCAGGGCGACTGGCTGATCGGCGCCGGGCTGCTCGCGCCCCGGGTCAGCGGGGTGGCACTGCGCTCGATGAAGGCCCCGGGCACGGCGTACGACGACGATGTGCTCGGCAAGGACCCGCAGCCCGCCTCGATGGACGACTACATCGAGACGGACGAGGACAACGGCGGGGTGCACCTCAACTCCGGTATCCCCAACCGTGCCTTCTACCTGCTGGCCACCGCGCTCGGCGGCAACGCCTGGGAGCGGGCCGGCCAGATCTGGTTCGACGTGCTGACCGGCGGTGAGCTGTCGGCCGGCGCGGACTTCGCGGAATTCGCCCGGCTGACCGTGGCGGCGACGACCGAACGCTTCGGGGAGGGCGACGAGCACGAGGCGGTTCTCAAGGCCTGGTCGGAAGTCGGCGTGCCGACCGCTTGAGTCCCTCCCCCCGCCCCGGCTAGACAGGACCCATGGACCCGATGCGCATCCAGGTGAGCCGGACCGGTGGATTCGCCGGCATCGCACGGCACCGTGAGGTCGAGACCACGGGGCGGCCGGACGCGGCCGAGTGGGAGGCCCTGGCCGAGGCGGCACTCGCGGGCGGCCGGGACAGCCCGCCGGCCGGAGTGCCGGACGGATTCCGGTACCGCATCACGATCGGTGACCGGACCGTGTACTGCGCTGACCCCGATCTGACCGGGGCGCAGCGCACGCTGATCTCACGCATCCTCAAGGAGGGTGCGTGAGATCGGCCCTCCGCTGACAGCGGCATGCCCGCCGGGGCCTTCCCCGGCGGACCTTCCCCGGCCGGGTTCCGACCCCGCCGGGGCCTTTCCCCTCCAGGGCCTTTCCCCTCCGGGCCTTCCCCCCACGGGACCTTTCCCCGCCGGGGTCAGAACCCCAGCTTGCGCAGCTGCTTGGGGTCGCGCTGCCAGTCCTTGGCGACCTTCACATGCAGGTCCAGGAAGACCGGCGTACCGAGCAGCGCCTCGATGTGCTTGCGCGACTTGGTGCCGACTTCCTTCAGCCGCTTGCCCTTCGGGCCGATGATGATGCCCTTCTGGCTGGGGCGCTCGATATAGACGTTCGCGTGGATGTCCAGCAGCGGCTTGTCCGCCGGACGGTCCTCGCGCGGCAGCATCTCCTCGACGACGACCGCGATGGAGTGCGGCAGCTCGTCGCGTACGCCCTCCAGCGCGGCCTCCCGGATCAGTTCCGCGACCATGACCATCTCGGGCTCGTCGGTGAGGTCGCCCTCCGGGTAGAGCGGGGGGCTCTCCGGCAGGAGCGGGGCGATCAGGTCGGCGAGCAGGCTGACCTGCTGGTCCTTTACCGCCGAGACCGGGACGATCTCCGCCCACTCGAAGCCGAGCTCCTCACCGAGGCGGGAGACGGCGAGCAGCTGCTCGGCGAGCGCCTTGGAGTCGACCAGGTCGGTCTTGGTGATGATCGCGATCTTCGGGGTCTTCTTGATGCCCGCGAGTTCCTTGACGATGAACTTGTCGCCGGGGCCGAGCTTCTGGTCGGCGGGCAGGCAGAACCCGATGACGTCGACCTCCGCCCAGGTGGTCCGCACGACGTCGTTCAGCCGCTCGCCGAGCAGGGTGCGCGGCTTGTGGAGGCCGGGGGTGTCGACCAGGATCAGCTGCGCGTCGTCGCGGTGCACGATGCCGCGCACCGTGTGCCGCGTGGTCTGGGGACGGTTGGAGGTGATCGCCACCTTCTGACCGACGAGAGCGTTCGTGAGGGTGGACTTGCCCGCGTTGGGGCGGCCCACGAAGCAGGCGAAGCCGGCCCGGTGGGGGGCGTTGTTCTCCGCGTGCTGCGCAGCAGCTTCTGGGTTCGGTCGAGCGCTCATGGCGACCATTCTCCCCGATCCCGGCGGCCCCGCCGCACAGCGGTCCGCGGCGGGGCTTGTCGCGGACGCCTCAGGAGGTACGCGCACGGCTCCGGCGGGCCCGTGTCCACAGCCCCGTACCGGCCGCGGCGATCACGCCCAGAGCCGCCACGACCAGCCAGGGAAGCGCGATGTACGAGGCGGTCGCGGACTCCCGCGTGTCCCGGGCGGTGGCGGTGAGGCGGACCTCACCCCATTCCAGCTGGGGCGCACCGGCCCAGGTCTCCGTCAGCCGCACCTGCTGGCGGGGCAGCAGTTCCGAGGGGATCCGCTTCAGGTCGCGGGCGAGCAGGGTGCGGCCGAAGAGGCCCTCGGCCCTGAGGGCGACCCGGGGGTCGAGGGTGACGTTGCCGCGGTTGCGCAGGGTGTACGAGATGACGGCGCGGCTCTTCCCGGTGCCGGGGACCAGTGGCCGGCTGTGCTCGATGCGGACGTCGTCGACGGAGAGCGCGGGCATGGTGGGCCCGTTGACCCGCAGATGGATCCGGGCGCCGACGGCCTGGCGGATGCCGACGGCGACGGAGCCGTCCCCGGCGGGGTCGACGCGTTCGTCGAGGGCGACGAGGGCGCCCGGGTGGTCGCCGGGTTCGGCGTCCTCGGGGACGGTGATGGTGACCGGGAGGGTGACCGAGCCGCGCGCCTTCACGGTGACCCGGTCACGGTCGGTCTTCGTCCAGGCGCCGATGGAGCGCTGCTTCTCGTTCTGCGCGCGGACCGCGAAGCCGCCGTCGCGGGCGGTGTTGTACGCGTCGGCCGCGTACAGCCGGAAGGTCAGCGGCCGGTCGGTCTTGTTGGCGACCGTGACCCGGTCGGTGAGCGTGGCGCCGGGGTCGGCGGAGAGGTAGAAGTACGGCCGCACGGCGGAACGGGAGGCGGCCGGGTAGACGGACCAGCTGCCGTTGTCGGCGGCGTGGGCGCCGGGCACGGCGGCCGGCGGCAGGGCGACCGCGACAGCGACCGCCAGGAGCAGCACGGTGAGCCCGCGGGCGGGAAGCGTGCGTACGGAGAGCTTGCGCACAGGGCGGAACCCCCAGGGTGGTGGTGGCTGCGGTGGGTCGCGGATGGTGGTGGGCGGGCCGGGTGCGTTCCCGGACCGCCCACCGGTGGATCGGTGCCCCGTCCTCAGGTGAGGGTGAGCGTCAGCACTCCGGAGTACGCGCCGGTGGCGGTGTACGCCGGTACGTTCAGCGCGAGCCGCGCGTCGACGGTGAACTCGCCTCCGGTGGAGGCCCCGTCCGGGGTGGACGCCAGCGTGGCGCCCGCGCCGCCGACCGTGCCCGCGGAACCGGCCGCGCAGGTGCTCGGGCTGCCCGGTTTCGTCGCGCAGACCGGGGTCCAGCTCAGCGCGCCGGCGCCGATGCTCGCGCCGCCGGGGCCCCGGAAGTCGGTGACCCTGCCGGTGAGGGACCAGCCCGCGGGGCCGCCGCGGTAGTCCTCGACCGTCACCGTCCGCAGGGAGCCGCGGGAGGCGCCGCCCCGGCCGAAGTCGACCGCCGACATCTCGACGGCGTCCCCGTCCTGGACCATGGAGAGCGTGCCCGCCCGCACGGACGCGGTGAGCCGCTGGCTGCCGCCGGGAGTCCCGCCGCCGCCGTCCGTGGCGGTGATCGTCAGTGCGACGGGGGCGGGCGGATCGGTCACCGTGCAGGGGGTGTCCAGCTCCATGATGTAGCTGGTGTGGATGTTGTAGTCGCCGGGCGACAACGTGATCTCACCGGGAGCGGTGACCAGGAACGTGCCCGTCATCGAGAACGACGGAAACGCTCCCTTGCCGGGAACGGGGTCGTTCTTCTTCGGGCCGGCGACGCTGACCTCGGCGGACTGCGCACCGGCGACGGTGACCTTCCCGCTCGGCGTCATGATGTCGGCGGGCAGCGCGAGATCGACGGGGTTGCTCGCGGCGGGCTCGGCCACGGTGTACGTCACCGTGACGGTGTCGCCCACCTCCGGCGCCGCGTTGTCGACGGTGATCCGCGCGGTGGTCGTGCCGTCGATGGCCGGGATTCCGGCGATGGGCGGCGGAATGCAGTGGGTGGGGAAGTCCACCGCCGCGGAGGCCGTCGCGGCGGCCAGCGCCGGGCTGCCGAGCGCCCCCGTCCCGGCGACGACGAGTGCGGTGACGCCCAGCGCGGCGGCCCAGCGGCGCCGTGGGGCGGGGGATCTTCGCCTGATTGCTCGTACGAACACGGGTGCCCTCCTGCGGGATACGGCGCAGCGGCTCTTCCGCGCCGGCAGGGGGCCATTGACGGGCCCGGCCGAAAAGAAGTCAATGGAGACGAATCGCACCGACTGATGGCCCATCAGATGCTGGCATGATCCCGTGACTCTGCCCGGCATCCGGCGGCGCGGGCGCACATCCCGCGCGTGGGCACGTCCTCGCGCGTGGGCTCACCCCCGCGCGTCGGCACCCGCGCACCGCTCCCCCGCGGGGTCAGCCCGCCGTCACCCTGACCCGTACGGTGCCGTCGGGTCCGGCGAGCAGCACCGGGGTGTCCGGCCCGCCCAGGTCCCGTACGGCCGCCCGGTCCGCGTCCGACGGGGTCTCGGCGGCGGAGACGACCGCCGCGGCCTCCAGGGAGGTGGCGCCGCTGGCCACGGCCATCGCGACGGCGGTCTGCAGGGCGCTCAGCTTCAGCGACTCCAGCGCCACCGTGCCCGCGACATACGTACGCCCCGTCTCGTCCCGTACGGCCGCGCCCTCCGGCACACCGTTGCGGGCGCGGGCGCTGCGTGCCAGCGCGACGATCTTGCGGTCCTCGGGGCCGAGGTCGGTGGTCTCAGTCATGGCATGAGCATACGAAGGGTGCGGACCCGGGCCCGGCGACGGGGTGTCCTCATCCCGGGACCGGGTACATCGAGCCGCGCCGGCCCTCCGGCGAGGCCAGCCACTGGAGCTTGCGCTCCGTGCCGGTGTCCGGCAGCGGGGTGTGCAGCACGATCGCCAGGTCGGGGCGGGCCGGCACCCTCGGCTGGGTGGACTCCACGGCCAGCACGCCGACCATCGGGTGCACCAGTTCCTTGCGGATCTGGCCGCCCGGGGCGATGTCGCGCCGCTCCCACAGCTCGGTGAACTCGGCGCTCGCCGCCTTCGCCTCGTCGACGACGGCCCGGAACCCCTCGTCGTCCGGGCACTCCGAGCAGGCCGCCCGGAACTGCGCCACGACCTGCGGGGCGAGCGCGGCCCAGCCGGTCGCGGCCCGGGAGCGGTAGACCGGATCGGTGAAGAAGGCGATCAGGCAGTTCTGCACGATGCCGGGACGCATGCCCAGCACGGCCGCGGCCGCGTCGTTGTACAGGACGGTGTTCCAGTAGCGGTCCATGATGTGGGCCGGGAAGGGCATCCAGGCGTCGATCAGCCGGACCAGCCCCTCGCACATGTCCGCGTGGGCGGGATCGACCTCGGCCGGAGGCGGGTTCAGCCCGGCCAGCCCGTAGAGATGGCGGCGCTCGGCGCTGCTGTGGCGGGCGCGGGCGGTACGGGCGCGCACGCCGCCAAGTCGCCCGGCCGCCTCATCGCCGGACGGGCCCGGTCCGTGGCTCTTTCGCACCACGGGCCGGGCCCGTCCACCGCGCGGCGTGTCCCGCCCCCCGTCCGCCCGGTCTACGGCCGGTCCAGCCGCAGCCGTTCCGCTCTCGGCAGGCCCGCCACGACCAGGTCGTACGAGTCCTCGATCAGCTCGCGCAGCATCCGGTCCGGCACACCGGAGACCGTCACCGTGTTCCAGTGGCGCTTGTTCATGTGCCAGCCGGGCACGATCGCGGCGTGCTCCTCGCGCAGCCGTACCGCCTCGTCCGGGTCGCACTTCAGGTTGACCGTCAGCGGCCGGGCGTCCAGCGTGCTCAGTGCGAACATCTTGCCGAGCACCTTGAAGACCGAGGTCTCCGGGCCGAACGGGAACTCCTCCGCGCTCGCGTTGAACTCCAGGCAGAACGCCCTCAGCCGCTCCGGTGTCATTCCGCTCGCATCCCTTCGGGCTCCACCAGCACCGTGACGATCTTGTTCCGGCGGCCCGCCGGGGACTCCGCGGTCAGCCGGAGCTTCCGGCCGTCGGGCAGGTCGACCGGCGCCGAGGCTCCGGCGATCGGGACCCGGCCGAGCGCCTTGGCGAGGAGGCCGCCGACCGTCTCCACGTCCTCGTCGTCGTACTCGTCGATCCCGAACAGCTCGCCGAGGTCGCCGATGTCCAGGCGCGCGGTGACCCGGTAGCAGCCGTTCTCCAGCTCCTGGACCGGCGGGAGTTCGCGGTCGTACTCGTCGGTGATCTCACCGACGATCTCCTCCAGGATGTCCTCGATCGTGACGATGCCCGCCGTGCCGCCGTACTCGTCGATGACGACCGCGACATGGCTGCGCTCCTGCTGCATCTCCCGCAGCAGGTCCCCGGCGTTCTTCGTGTCCGGCACGAACGCCGCGGGCCGCATCGCCGTGGAGACCTGGTCGGCCTCCGACTCCCGGTTGATGTGTGTCTTGCGGACCAGGTCCTTGAGGTAGACGATGCCGACGATGTCGTCCTCGTTCTCCCCGGTGACCGGGATGCGCGAGAAACCGGAGCGCAGGGCGAGCGTCAGGGCCTGACGGATCGTCTTGTAGCGCTCGATGCAGACCAGGTCGGTGCGCGGCACCATGACCTCGCGTACGAGTGTGTCGCCCAGCTCGAAGACCGAGTGCACCATGCGGCGCTCGTCGTCCTCGATCAGCGACTCCGCCTCCGCGAGGTCGACCATCGCCCGCAGTTCGGCCTCACTGGCGAACGGGCCCTTGCGGAAACCCTTGCCCGGCGTCAGCGCGTTGCCGAGGAGGATCAGCAGCTGGGGAATCGGGCCCATCACCCTGGCCAGCGGCAGCAGGACGTACGCCGCCGCCGTCGCCGTGTTCAGCGGGTGCTGACGGCCGATGGTGCGCGGGGAGACCCCGATGGCGACATAGCTGACCAGGACCATCACCCCCATGGCGACGGCCAGGGCCTCCCAGGTCTCCGGGAATTCCTTCAGACAGGCGTAGGTGACGAGCACCCCGGCGGACATCTCGCAGGCCACCCGTACCAGCAGGGCGACATTGAGATAGCGGGTCGGGTCGGCCGCGACCTGGGCCAGCTTGGCGCTGCCGCGCCGCCCCGCCCGGACCGCCTCCGCCGCCCGGAAGCTGGATGTGCGGGCGATGCCCGCCTCCGCGCAGGCCGCCAGCCAGCCGACGACGACCAGCAGTACGGCGCCGGTGATGAGTGGGACGCTCACGAGACGGTGGGGGCGGGCGACGCGCCGGTGAGCCCGCGCTCGCCGCGCCAGCCGTCGACGATGGCCGCCTGAAGGCCGAACATCTCGGCCTTCTCGTCCGGCTCCTCGTGGTCGTAGCCCAGCAGATGCAGCACTCCATGGACGGTGAGGAGCTGGAGCTCCTCGTCCATGGAGTGCTGTGTCTCCGCCTCTTCGCCCTGCCTCTTCGCGACCTCCGGGCAGAGCACGATGTCACCGAGGAGCCCCTGCGGGGGCTCCGCGTCGTCCTTGGCCGGCGGACGCAGTTCGTCCATCGGGAAGGACATGACATCCGTCGGACCGGGGAGGTCCATCCACTGGATGTGGAGCTGCTCCATGGCATCGGTGTCCACCACGATCACCGAGAGCTCGGACAGCGGGTGGATCCGCATCCGGGCGAGTGCGTAGCGGGCGATGTCGAGGATCGCCTGCTCGTCGACCTCGGTTCCGGACTCGTTGTTGACATCGATCGACATGGTGCGCTGCGACTACTTCCCGTTGTGGCTGTCTCGGCTGTCGTACTTCTCGTACGCGTCGACGATACGGCCGACCAGCTTGTGCCGGACGACATCCTGGGAGGTGAGCCGGGAGAAGTGCACGTCCGGGATGTCCTCCAGAATGTCCTGGACCTGCCGCAGACCGCTCTTCGTGCCGCTCGGCAGGTCGACCTGGGTGACGTCACCCGTGACGACGATCTTCGAGTCGAAGCCGAGCCGCGTGAGGAACATCTTCATCTGTTCGGCGCTGGTGTTCTGCGCCTCGTCGAGAATGATGAAGGCGTCATTAAGAGTTCTACCCCTCATATAGGCCAGCGGCGCCACCTCGATCGTGCCCGCCGCCATCAGCCGCGGGATCGAGTCGGGGTCGAGCATGTCGTGCAGGGCGTCGTAGAGCGGGCGCAGATACGGGTCGATCTTGTCGAAGAGCGTGCCGGGCAGGAAGCCGAGCCTCTCCCCCGCCTCGACGGCGGGCCGGGTCAGGATGATCCGGCTGACCTGCTTGGACTGGAGCGCCTGGACCGCCTTCGCCATGGCTAGGTAGGTCTTGCCCGTACCGGCGGGACCGATGCCGAAGACGATCGTGTGCTTGTCGATCGCGTCGACGTACCGCTTCTGGTTGAGGGTCTTGGGGCGGATGGTGCGGCCGCGGCTGGAGAGGATGTTCTGGGTGAGCACCTCGGCGGGTGTCTCGCCCTGGGGGTCTCCCTGTCCGTTGCCGCTCGCCCGGAGCATGGCGATCGACCGTTCCACTGCGTCCTCCGTCATCGGCTGCCCGGTGCGGAGCACCAGCATCATCTCGTCGAACAAGCGCTGGATCAGGGCGACATCAGCCGCCTCGCCCGTGGCACTGATCTCATTGCCCCGGACATGGATGTCGGCCGCCGGGAACGCCGTTTCGATCACGCGCAGCAGCGAGTCGCCCGATCCCAGGAGCATCACCATGGGGTGTGCGGCCGGAATCCTGATCTGGGCACGCGCCTGCGGCTGTGTGGGTGTCTGAGTCATGGGCCGGCCCTCGGGCCTGCGCATACCTCCCGTTGCAGGGTTCTCGCTGCTCGACAACCTCTGGATTACCAAGCCTACGACTCACCACCGACAACACCGAGAGGTTTTACCGGGCGTGACAGGACGGCCTGTTCACTGGCGGAAGCCGATCGTCGGAACCGCCCGGCGCAGCGGCCAGGCGCGGGCGGCCGCGGGCAGCAGTTCCTCAAGGAAGGCGTACCGCTCCAGCGCGACCGGGTCCTGGCCGGCGCAGGTGCGCACCCGCTGCCACCACGCGGCGACCTCCGCCCAGCCCGGCGCGGACAGTGAGCCGCCGAACTCCTGGACCGAGAGGGCCGCGGTCAGCCCGGCGAAGGCCAGCCGGTCGGCCAGCGGCCAGTCGGCGAGGGTCCCGGTGACGAATCCGGCGACGAAGACGTCACCGGCGCCGGTCGGGTCGAGCGCGGCCACGGCGATGGCGGGCACCTCGGCGGCGGTGCCGGTCCGCGCGTCGATGGCGTAGGCGCCCTCCGCGCCCAGGGTGACCACGGCCAGGGGTACGCGTTCGGCGAGGGCGCGGGCGGCGGCGCGCGGGCAGTCGGTGCGGGTGTAGCGCATCGCCTCCTCGGCGTTGGGCAGGAAGGCCTCGCAGTGCTCCAGGTCGGGCAGGCCGTCCAGGTCCCAGCGGCCGGTCTCGTCCCAGCCGACGTCGGCGAAGATCCGGGCACCGTGCCGGGCGGCGGCGGCCACCCAGGGTTCGCTGCGGCCCGGGGTGAGTGAGGCGACGGCGGCTCTGGCGCGCGGCGGGCAGTGCGGGAACGTCCGGCCGGGCACGGTGGCCGTGGCGGGGGCCGGGGCCTCGTGGCCGTGCGAGACCATCGTCCGCTCGCCCTCGTAGGCCATGGAGACGGTGACCGGCGAGTGCCAGCCCGGGACGGTGTGCGACATCGACAGGTCGATGCCCTCGCCCTGTTCGAGGGCGTCCCAGCAGTACTCCCCGTAGTGGTCGTCGCCGAAGGCCGCGGCCAGTGACGTGCGCAGCCCCAGCCGGGCGAGAGCGGTGGCCATGTTGGCCACGCCACCGGGGCTGGAGCCCATGCCGCGCGCCCAGGACTCGGTGCCGCGCACCGGGGCGCTGTCCAGTCCGGTGAAGATGATGTCGAGGAAGACCGTGCCGGTCAGGAAGACGTCGCAGGCGGGATCCTGCGGGGCGCGCAGCGCCAGCAGCGGGTCGATGCCTGGAATATCTGTGCTCACCGTGCGCTCCCCGGCCGTGGCGGATCTGGTCGCTGCGATTACCTGTGCGATCCGGCCAGTGTGCCCGATTCGCTCCTGTGAGCGGAGCGTCCGCGCCGCACTGCTCACGGCAACCCTGACCTGCATAAACATGCGCTGTTACCCGGCCCGGAAATGCATAAACGCACATGTGACCCAGATCACATCGAAGTGGCTTTCGGTCGACTGGGAGCACTTGATACAAATTGGCCCGCGAGCACCGTTGGCGCCTGATTACCGACGAGTGCCCCATCTCCCCTCATTTCCCCGCGTTGCCCTCCCCTGCTCCACCTCTGTCTTCACCCCTCGGCTCCGCCGTCGCGCTCCACCTCTGTCTTCACCCTCCCCGTATCGCCTCCCTGCCTTCTCAGGCATGTCTTCAGGAACGCCCATGTCCTCGCGCCCTCGCGCCGCGTGGCCCCTGGTCGCCGTGTTCACCGCCGGTTACCTCGCCGCCTATCTGCTCCCCACCATCGTCGGCCGGCTCAGCGTCTACCTGGGCCTGAGTGCCGCCCAGGCAGGCATGGTCGGCAGTGCCCTGCTGCTGAGTTCGGCCTCCGCCGGTTTCACCCTGGCGGGCCGCGTCGAGCGGTGGGGGGCGCGGAGACCGGCGCGTATCGGACTGGTCCTGGCGATGGCGGGATACGGCTGCGCCGCGCTGGCCGGGTCCGTCCCGCTGGTGGTCCTGGGCTCGATGGTCGGCGGGCTCGGCTCCGGTACGGCGACCGCGGTCGCCGCGGCCGGGATCGCCGCCCAGCGCGACCCGCACCGGACCTCGTCGCTCGGGCTGCTCACCGTCTCCGCCACCGCGGGCGCGCTCTATCTGACGATCCCGCACCTGGGCGGCGGTCACCGGCTGCCGTTCGCCTCGATCGCGCTGGTCGCCCTGCTCGTCTGGCCCGCCACCGCCCGGCTCGGCGGTGACACGGCCGAGCAGAGCCCGGCGCAGGCCTCCGGACGGCTGCCGCACCGGCGCTCCGGACTGGTGCTGGCGGGCGGCATGCTCATCTGGTCCATGGCGCAGAACGCCCTGTGGGGAGTGAGCAGCCGGATCGGTGTCGCGCAGGTGGGACTGTCCGAGGTCACCGTCGGCGCCGTGTTCGCCGCCGCGCTCGGTGCCGGACTGCTCGGGGTGATGGGGGCCGGCGTGCTGGGGGCCCGGCTCGGCCGCGCGGTGCCGATCGGTCTCGGCACGATGATCATCGCGATGAGCATCGTGCTCAGCTCCTCGGCGCGGGACCTCGGTTCGTTCGCGGCCGGAGAGATCCTGTGGAACACCTTCTACCCGGTGGTCCTGTCGTATCTGATCGGCCTCGCCGCGTCCCTGGACGTACGCGGGCGCTGGGCGGTCCTCGCGGGCTCCGCCTCGTCGGTCGGGGTGGCCTGCGGCCCGCTCCTGGGCAGCCTGCTCTCCGAACAGGCCGGGTACGCGGTGATGGGCCTGATCCTGGGGGCGGCCACGCTCCTGGTGGCCGCCCCGGTCACGGCCGTCGCGCTGCACACCGGTGGGCGTCCGCTGGTGCCCGGTTCGGTCCGGCGGCGCGGCGGTGCCCCGGCGGCCCTGCTCGCCGCGACCACCGGTGGCCTGCCCGGCGCCGTGCCCAAGCTCGGCTCACCGGAACAGGCCGTCACGGAGATCGCGGTGCCCGCCCTGCGCCGCAGGCGCCTGGGCCGGAACGCGTTCCGCGCGGCCGGTCCGGCGGGCGGGTCGGGTCAGTCGAACGCGTACGCCTCGACCTCGGAGAGGTAACGCGCCCTGCGCTCCTCGTCGTGGTCGAGGAAGGCCGCCTCGAAGGAGTTGCGGGCCAGCGTGCGCAGGTGCTCGTTGTCCAGGGCGAGCGCCTCGTGGACCGCGTGGAAGGTGTCTCCGACGTACCCGCCGAAGTAGGCGGGGTCGTCGGAGTTCACCGTGCAGAGCAGCCCGGCGTCCATCATGGCCCGCAGGGGGTGCTCCTCCAGGAGGTCGATCGCGCGCAGCCGCACGTTGGACAGCGGGCAGAGCGTGAGCGGCACCCGGTCCGCGGCCAGCCGCCGCACCAGCTCCGGGTCCTCCATGCAGCGCAGACCGTGGTCGACGCGCTCGACGCCGAGGACGTCCAGGGCCTCCCGGATGTACTCCGGCGGGCCCTCCTCCCCCGCGTGGGCGACCTTGCGCAGCCCGAGGGCTCCGGCGGCCTCGTAGACCTCGCGGAACTTGGCGGGCGGGTGGCCGGCCTCCGCCGAGTCCAGGCCGACGGCGCTGATCCGGTGCAGATACGGCTTCGCGGCCTCCAGGGTCTCCAGTGCCGACGCGGCGGACAGATCGCGCAGGAAGCACAGGATCAGCTGGGTGGAGATGCCGTGGGTCTCCTCGCTGCGCTCCAGCGCCCGGCCGAGGCCCTCGATCACGGTGCCGATCGGGACACCGCGCGCGGTGTGCGCCTGCGGGTCGAAGAAGATCTCCGCGTGCCGTACGCCCTGGGCGGCGGCACGGGTGAGGTAGGCGTCGGCGAGCTCGGTGAAGTCGTCCTCGGTCCGCAGTACCGCCATCAGCGCGTAGTAGAGGTCGAGGAAGGTCTGGAGGTCGTCGAAGAGGTAGGCGGTGCGCAGCTCTTCCGTGGTGGCGTACGGCAGCCGCACCCCGTTGCGTTCGGCGAGCGCGAAGGCCAGCTCGGGTTCGAGGGTGCCTTCGATGTGGAGGTGGAGTTCTGCCTTGGGGAGGTGCACGTCGTCTCGCTCACAAATGGTGGTGCTGATGTGTTCCGGGTGCCGGGCCGGGTTCCCTCTACCGGTTCCGGGCCGGGTTCCGGGGGTGCCGGGCTGGGTTCAGAGGTGCCGGGCCGTGGTTCAGATCAGAGGTGCCGGGTGGGCACCGGGACCCGGATCAGGTCCCGGGCGACGGTCAGTTCGCCCTCGAACCCGGCGGCGCGGGCCTGGGTCTCGAAGAGCCCGGGGTCGTTGTACCGCTGCGAGAAGTGGGTCAGCACCAGGTGCCGTACGCCCGCTTCCTTCGCGACCCGGGCCGCCTGTCCGGCGGTCAGGTGGCCGTGGTCGGTGGCGAGCCGTTCGTCCTCGTCGAGGAAGGTCGACTCGATGACCAGCATGTCGCAGCCCTCGGCGAGCGTGTACACGCCGTCGCAGAGCCTGGTGTCCATGATGAACGCGAACCGCTGTCCGCGCCTGTGCTCGGAGACCTGGCCGAGGGTGACCGCGCCGAGTGCCCCCTCGCGCTGGATCCGGCCGACGTCCGGGCCACGGATGCCGTGCTCGGCGAGCCTGTCGGGCAGCATGCGCCGGGTGTCGGGTTCGGTCAGCCGGTAGCCGTAGGACTCGACGGGGTGCGAGAGCCGGTGGCTGTCGAGGGTGTACGAGTCGGTGGTGGCCAGCACCCCGTCGGTGGCGACCGGGGCCTCGGTCAGCCGGACGGACTCGCGGTAGGCGGTCGCGTACCGCAGCCGCTCGAAGAAGTGCTGCCCGCTCGCCGGGTAGTGCGCGGTGACGGGGTGCGGGACCTGGTCGAGGTTGATCCGCTGGATCACTCCGGCCAGGCCCAGCGAGTGGTCGCCGTGGAAGTGCGTGACGCAGATGCGGTTGATGTCGTGCGCGGCGACACCGGCCCGGAGCATCTGGCGCTGGGTCCCCTCGCCGGGATCGAAGAGGATGCCCTCACCGTCCCAGCGCAGCAGATAGCCGTTGTGGTTGCGGTGCCGGGTGGGGACCTGGCTGGCGGTGCCGAGCACCACCAGTTCTCGTGCGGACATGGCGGGTGTATCCGTTATCCGGGGGGCCACTGGAGGCCGCGGCCTCCCAGTACGTGGGCGTGCGCGTGGAAGACGGTCTGACCGGCGCCGGAGCCGGTGTTGAGGACCAGGCGGTAGCCGGTGCCGTCGATCTTCTCGTCGGCGGCGACCGCTCCGGCCTCGCGCAGCACGTCCGCGGCGATCTCCGGTTCGGCGGCGGCGAGCGAGGCGGCGTCCGGGTAGTGCACCTTGGGGATGACCAGGATATGCGTCGGGGCCTGCGGGTTGATGTCGCGGAAGGCGACGGTCGTGTCGCTCTCGCGGACGATGGTCGCCGGGATGTCTCCCGAGACGATCTTGCAGAACAGGCAGTCGGTCTGCGGCTCTCCCGCCATGGCCGGGCCTCCTCGCTCGTCGGTGATCAGTACACGCGCATGCTATCCGGCCCCGGTCCGCTCAACGGGTCCGCGGCCGGTCGAACCAGATCGTCAGCAGGACCGGTATGAGGCCCGTCCAGAACAGCGCCTGGGGGACGCCGCGTCCGCTCCACGGGACGAGGACCATCACGACCGCCAGCAGCGTCCCCCACACCGCCTGCGCGAGCACCAGCCTCGCCCAGAACATCCGGCTGAGGAGGGACCGGAGGCTGAGCCGGATACCGGAGCGCAGCTTGCGGTAGCGGAGCAGGGCGCCGAGGCCCCAGGCCACGGCCATCATCAGGAGTGCGTAGAGCCGGGTGCCGAGGGACAGGGGCAGTTCCCTGGGGGCCTCGCCCTCGGTGGGGAAGAGATCGAGCGACACGCCCGCGACGCAGAGGCTGAGCACCGCCAGCCAGCGGGTGCCGCGCAGCATCCGGAACACGGTGTGGTCCAGCCTGGCGCGCAGCGACGTGGAGGCCGGGTCCGCGGCGAGCGCGTCCGCGTACGCCGATGCCTTCGCCGGGAGCCGGACGTCCTTCGCGGCGTTCTGCATGCTCGCGAACTCCTCCAGCGCCCAGGCGTCCTCCGGGTCCAGCCGCAGGGTCTGCCGGACCGCGAACTCACGGGCGTCGGCCCGGCCCACCGTCAGCGACGCCTTCCAGAGTCCGTAGTACGCCCCGGTGTACTCGGGGTTGAGCCGGACCGCGTGCTCGGCCGTCGCGAACGCCTCGGGCCAGCGCTCCTGCCAGGCCATGATCGCCTCGGACAGCGCGACATGCGCCGCCGACGACTCGGGGGCGAGCCGGACGGCCTGCTGGGCGGCGGCCAGCGCCTCGTCGCGGCGGCTCGAACGGCGCAGCCCGTAGGTCCGCACGATCAGCGCGTCCCAGTCCTCGGGGTCGGCCCGCAGTGCCTCGCCGGTCGTGGTGATGACCTCCCCGTACTCCCGCAGGCTCAGATGGCAGCGGGCGAGCTGGACCCAGGCCCTGCCGTCCTGGGGGTCCTCCGCCAGCCGGCGTGCCAGCAGTGCCTTGGCCTCGTCGTAACGGCCCAGGGAGTGGAGGGCGTGGGCCTGTTCGGTGAGCGGGTGCGTAGTGGTCACAGTCGGCGCTTCTTCTTCAGGTAGGCCAGCAGGTCGTCGTAACTGCCGCCGTCGTTGGCGAACATGGCGACGTTGCGGGCGGTCGCGAACCACGGTTCGGTGGAGGGCCGTACGGCCTTCGCGGCGGCCAGCAGATCCTTCATGTTGATCAGCCGGACCGTGCCGGTGCGGGCCGAGTCGAGCAGGGCGGTCTCGGACGCGGACTCGCAGAGATGGGCGAGGTCGGCGCCGGAGAAGTCCTCGGTGGCCCTGACGAGCTTCTTGAGGTCGACCGATTCGATGGGCCGCTCGCGCAGGTGGTAGCGGAGGATCGCCTCGCGTGCGGCGGCGTCGGGCGGCAGGACGAGCAGGGTGCGGTCCAGCCGGCCGGGTCGGCGCAGCGCGATGTCCACGTCCCAGGGGACGTTGGTGGCGGCGAGCACGAACACGCCCTCGTTCGCGCCGTCGACGCCGTCGAGTTCGGTCAGGAGCTGGTTGACGGTGTTGCGCATGCCGCTGCTCGCCGTACGGCTGCGTTTGGCGCCCAGCGCGTCCAGCTCGTCCAGGAACACCACGCAGGGCGCCTGACGGCGGGCGGTCTCGAAGATCTCGTGCATGTTGCGTTCGGAGTTGCCGATCCACATGTCGAGGACGTCATTGACCGAGACGGAGATGAACCGGGCACCGAGCTCGCCCGCGACGGCACGGGCGATGAACGTCTTGCCGCAGCCGGGCGGTCCGTACAGCAGGAGTCCGCCGCGCAGGCTCTTGCCGTACAGCTTGCGCAGTTCGGGGTTGCGCATCGGGGCGAGGAAGGCGGCTTCGAGGCGGTCCTTGACCTCGTACATCCCGCCGACGTCGGCGAGCCGCAGGGTGGGTGCCTCCGCTTCCCAGGCGGCGGCGTCGCAGGGGTCCCCGCCGCCGTCCACGGCGAGCGGTGCCTCCGGGGACGGCGAGGTCACGAAGCGCGGCGGGACGGCGTCCTTGATCTCGTTCTCCGCGGCCTTCCAGTCGAACCCGGGGGCGGGTGCCACGGACGGGGCGGGCGTGAGGGAAGGAGCGGGTGCCTCTACCGCGGGTGCGGGTACGGGGGAAGGCGACGCGGCCTCTGGCCGCGGCGGCATTCCCATCGCCCGCATCATCAGTCCGCGCGCCGCCCCGTCCCCCGGCGCGTGCTGGAGCGCCACGGCGGCCTGGGCGACCGCGGCCTCGGACTGCCCTTCGCCCAGCAGCAGTTCGGCCAGATGCAGCCGCAGAGGTACGTCGCCGGGCGCCGCGTCGACCGCGGTGCGCAGGCTCATGATCAGAGGCGACTCGTTGGACATGACCTCACCCTACGTAACGGGTCTGACAGTCCGTCGCCCGGTCGCTTCCGGGACGGTCCCCGAAGCCCCCGGACTCCGCCCTTCCGGAACCTCAGCCCCAGCGTCCGGTGCGGCCCAGCAGCAGGGCCGCCGCCGCCGTCCCCGCGGTGGAGGTGCGCAGCACGCTGCGGCCCAGCCGGTAGGTCCGCGCGCCCGCCTCGGCGAAGGCCGCGAGTTCCTGCGGGGAGACGCCGCCCTCGGGGCCGACGACGAGCACGATCTCGCCGTGCGCCGGGAGTTCGGCGGTGGCGAGCGGTTCGCTGTCGCAGTCGCGGTCCTCGTGCAGCACGCCCGCGAAGTCCGCCGCGGCCAGCAGCGCGGCGACCTGCTTGGTCGTCATCGCCTCCGCGACCTCGGGGAACCGGACCCGCCGGGACTGCTTCCCCGCCTCCCGTGCCGTACTGCGCCACTTCGCCAGGGACTTGAGGCCGCGGTCGCCCTTCCACTGCGTGATGCAGCGGGCGGCCTGCCACGGGACGATCGCGTCGATGCCCGTCTCCGTCATGGTCTCCACGGCGACCTCGCCGCGGTCGCCCTTGGGGAGGGCCTGGACGACGGTGATACGGGGGCTGGGTCCGGGCTCCTCGTGGACCGTCGCGAGGTCCGTCACCAGGAGCCGGTCCTTGCCCTCGGCGGCCCGTACGACGCCCTCGGCCCACCGGCCCAGACCGTCCGTCAGGACGACGTCCTCACCGGCGTGCAGCCGCTTCACGGAGACGGCGTGCCGTCCCTCGGGACCGTCCAGGACGAACTCGGGCCCGCTGGGCATCCGTTCGACGACGAAGACCGGTGCCGTCACTCGGCACTCCTTCCGCTCACTGCCACCCGGGCGGCTTCCAGTTCGGCGGCGAGCAGTTCGATCAGCTCTCCGGCGGGCAGCTCGCGTGCCATCCGGTGTCCTTGCCCGGCCCACAGTGCCATGCCCTGGGCGTCGCCGGTCCGGGCCGCCGCCTTGCGCAGCCCGCTGGTCACATAGTGCACCTGCGGGTAGGCGGCGGGGGCGTAGGGGCCGTGTTCGGTGATGAAGCGGTTGACCAGCCCGCGGGCGGGACGGCCGGAGAAGGCCCGGGTCAGGGCAGTCCGGACGAACAGCGGGTTGGTCAGGGACTGCTTGTGCACCGGATGTGCCCCGGACTCGGGGCAGATGAGGAAGGCCGTACCGAGCTGTGCCGCGTCCGCCCCGGCCGCGAGCGCCCCGGCGATCTGGGAGCCACGCATCATCCCGCCCGCCGCGATGACCGGCAACTGCACGGTCTCGCGGACCTGGGTGACGAGGGAGAGCAGCCCGATGCCGGTGTTGTCGGCCTGCGGGTCGTCGCGGTGCGTGGACTGGTGTCCGCCCGCCTCGACGCCCTGGACGCAGAGGGCGTCGGCGCCCGCCCACTGGGCGCACTGCGCCTCCTCGGCGCTGGTGACCGTCACGATGGTGTATGTGCCCGCCTTGGCGAAGGCGTCCAGCGTGTCGCGGGTGGGGCAGCCGAAGGTGAAGGAGACCGCGGGGACCGGGTCCTCCAGGAGGATCGCGACCTTGGCCTCGTAGCCGTCGTCGCCGCTGGTGTCCGGGTCGCCGAGCGGGGTCTCGTACCAGAGGGCCTCACCGGCGAGCTGTTGGCAGTAGACCTCGACGGCGCTCGGATCGGCGAGCGCGGGCTGCGGCATGAAGAGGTTGACGCCGAACGGCCGGCCGGTCAGCCTGCGGACGTGCTTGATCTCGTTGTACATGCCGTCCGTCGTCTTGTACCCGGCGGCGAGGAAGCCCAGCGCGCCGGCTTCGGCGACGGCGCCGACGAGCTCCGGGGACGAGACGCCGCCCGCCATCGGGGCCTGCACGATCGGATACCGGCAGAGATCGGTCAACTCGGAGGACATGACCGCATCGTGCCATGTCCGGCGCACAGGGCCGAATCAGCCATGGGACAGCGTGACCGGTATACCGCTGTACGCCGCACCGCCCGCCGGTACAGGACCGGCGGGCGGTGCGGTGACAGGGCAAGACCGGCTCAGCGGCCGTTGAAGGCGTCCTTCAGCCGGGAGAACAGCCCTTGCTGACCTGGCTGAAACTGGCCGGTCGGCCGCTCCTCGCCGCGCAGCTTCGCCAGTTCGCGCAGCAGCCGCTCCTGCTCCGGGTCCAGCTTGGACGGGGTCAGCACCTCGACGTGCACGATCAGATCGCCACGACCGCCGCCGCGCAGATGCGTGATGCCGCGCCCGTGCAGCGGAACCGACTGGCCGGACTGGGTGCCCGGCCTGATGTCGATCTCCTCCAGGCCGTCGAGCGTCTCCAGCGGCACCTTGGTGCCGAGCGAGGCCGCCGTCATGGGGATGGTGACCGTGCAGTGCAGATCGTCGCCGCGCCGCTGGAACACCGCGTGCGACAGCTCGTGGATCTCGACGTACAGATCCCCGGCCGGGCCGCCGCCGGGGCCGACCTCGCCCTCGCCCGCGAGCTGGATACGGGTGCCGTTGTCCACGCCCGCGGGGATCTTCACCGTGAGCGTGCGCCGGGAGCGGATGCGGCCGTCACCGGCGCACTCCGGGCACGGCGTCGGCACGACCGTACCGAAGCCCTGGCACTGCGGGCAGGGCCGTGAGGTCATGACCTGGCCCAGGAAGGACCGGGTGACCTGGGACACCTCGCCGCGCCCTCGGCACATGTCACAGGTCTGCGCGGAGGTGCCGGGGGCCGCGCCCTCGCCGCTGCACGTCGTACAGACGACCGCCGTGTCGACCTGGATGTCCTTGGTGGTGCCGAAGGCCGCCTCGGAGAGGTCGATCTCCAGCCGGATCATCGCGTCCTGGCCGCGCCGGGTGCGCGAACGGGGGCCGCGCTGCGAGGCCGTGCCGAAGAACGCGTCCATGATGTCGGAGAAGTTGCCGAAGCCACCGGCTCCGAAACCGCCCGCGCCACCCGCGCCGCCGGAGGCGGACAGCGGGTCGCCGCCGAGGTCGTAGACCTGCTTCTTCTGCGGGTCCGACAACACCTCGTAGGCGGCGTTGATCTCCTTGAACCGCTCCTGGGTCTTCGGGTCCGGGTTGACATCCGGGTGCAGCTCGCGGGCGAGCCGCCGGAATGCCTTCTTGATCTCGTCCTGAGATGCGTCGCGGCGCACGCCGAGTACGGCGTAGTAGTCCGTGGCCACTTACGACTCCGCCAGGATCTGTCCGACGTAACGTGCCACTGCGCGTACCGCTCCCATCGTTCCGGGGTAGTCCATGCGGGTCGGTCCGACCACGCCGAGTTTGGCGACTGCCTCGTCGCCCGAACCGTAGCCGACCGCGACGACGGACGTGGAGTTGAGGCCCTCGTGGGCGTTCTCGTGCCCGATACGTACGGTCATGCCCGAGTCCGTTGCCTCACCGAGCAGCTTCAGCAGGACCACCTGTTCCTCCAGTGCTTCCAGCACCGGCCGGATCATCACAGGGAAGTCGTGCCCGAAGCGGGTGAGGTTGGAGGTGCCACCGATCATCAGCCGCTCCTCCGTCTCCTCGACCAGTGTTTCGAGAAGGACGGAGAGCACCGTGGAGACGGTGGCCCGGTCCTCACTGTCGAAGGATTCCGGCAGCTCCTGCACCAGCTGCGGGACGTCCGTGAAACGGCGTCCGACGACCCGGCTGTTGAGCCGGGCCCGCAGATCGGCGAGAGAGGTCTCGCCGAACGGCGCAGGGCAGTCGATCATACGCTGTTCGACCCGGCCGGTGTCGGTGATCAGCACCAGCATCAGCCGGGCGGGGGCCAGCGCGAGCAGCTCCACGTGCCGCACCGTCGAACGGGTCAGCGAGGGGTACTGCACCACGGCGACCTGCCGGGTCAGCTGCGCGAGCAGCCGTACGGTCCGGCCCACGACATCGTCGAGGTCGACCGCGCCGTCGAGGAAATTCTGGATGGCCCGGCGCTCCGGCGAGGAGAGCGGCTTGACGCCCGCGAGCCGGTCGACGAAGAGCCGGTAGCCCTTGTCCGTCGGGATGCGCCCCGCACTGGTGTGCGGCTGGGCGATGAAGCCCTCGTCCTCCAGCACCGCCATGTCGTTGCGGACGGTGGCCGGGGAGACCCCCAGCTTGTGCCGTTCCGTGAGCGCCTTGGAGCCGACGGGCTCCTCGGTGCCGACATAGTCCTGGACGATGGCGCGCAGCACTTCGAGTCTGCGTTCGCTGAGCATCGCGCACACCTCCAGCTGTCGTCTCCGGTGTCTGCCTGGCACTCTGTGCGTTCGAGTGCCAGCAATCCCCCCGGCCAGTGTACGGGGGCGGGGTGCCCCCCAGGCAAGGGCGACCGGCCACGCTACCCCGGGACCGCGCAGGTCGTTGCCGATAGCGTCGCCGTATGGACGTCTCTTGGGAAGAGTTCGGCTGGGAGCGGTTGGGCCACGGAGTGGGCCGGCGGCGGCTCCCGGGGTGGGATGCGACGGTCGCGCTGGTGGCCGGAGCGGACGGCGCGCTGCTCTACGACACCGGGTCGACGCTGCGCGAGGGGGTGGAGCTGCGGAACCAGGCGGAGGGGTTGCTCGGGCGGAGAGTGACACATGTCGCACTGAGCCACCCCCATTTCGATCATGTGCTGGGCACCGCGGTGTTCGCCGGGGCCGAGGTGTACGGATCGGCCGGCCTCGCCGCTCTCCTGGCGCGCGGGGCGGAGGAGCTGTGCGCCTCCGCCGTACGCCACGGAGTGCCCGAGGAGGAGGCCGCGCAGGCGGTGGACGTCCTGGTGGCCCCGCGCCACGAGGTGTGCGGGGAGTGGACGCTCGACCTCGGCGGCGGGCGGCAGGTCCTGCTGGCCGACGCCGGACCGGGACACACCGGCCACGATCTGGCGGCGCTGGTGCCGGGCGCGGGCGGGGAGCGGGCCGTGGTGCTCTGCGGTGATCTGGTCGAGGAGTCCGGCGAACCGCAGGCGGGCCGGGACGCGGTCACCTCCCGCTGGCCCGCCGCGCTGGACAGGCTGCTGGCGCTCGGCGGCGAGGACGCGCTGTACGTACCGGGGCACGGGGCGGTGGTGGACGCGGCGTTCGTACGGGCGCAGCGGGACCGGCTGGCGGAGCGCTTCGGCGTGTCGTGAGGGACCCCCGGGGCGGGCCCGGCCGGCCTTATCGTCGTGCCATGCGCAGCTACCAGCCGGACCTGACCCCGCCGTGGAAGAAGTCCGCCCCCGCCCCGGAGGTCCCCGCCGAGCCCGATCTGGTCGTGGAGGAGGTCTCCACCGGTTTCTGCGGTGCCGTGATCCGCTGCGAGAAGACGGCCCAGGGCCCCACGGTCACCCTGGAGGACCGCTTCGGCAAGCACCGGGTGTTCCCGATGGAGCCGCGCGGCTTCCTGCTGGAGGGCCGGGTGGTCACGCTCGTACGCCCGTCGGCGGCCGGTCCCGTCCGGCCCGCGCGTACGGCCTCCGGCTCGGTGGCGGTGCCGGGGGCGCGGGCGCGGGTGGCGCGCGCCGGGCGGATCTATGTGGAGGGCCGGCACGACGCGGAGCTGGTCGAGCGGGTGTGGGGCGACGACCTCCGGATCGAGGGCGTGGTGGTCGAGTATCTGGAGGGCGTCGACGACCTCCCGGCGATCGTGCGCGCGTTCTCGCCGGGTCCTGATGCCCGGCTGGGGGTGCTGGTGGACCATCTGGTGCCGGGCTCCAAGGAGTCCCGGATCGCCGGTCAGGTGTCGGACGCCGATGTGCTGGTGGTGGGCCACCCGTACATCGACGTCTGGGAGGCGGTGAAGCCTTCCTCGGTGGGAATCTCCGGCTGGCCGGTGGTGCCGCGCGGACAGGACTGGAAGACGGGGGTGTGCCGGTCTCTGGGCTGGCCGGAGAACACCGGTGCGGCCTGGCAGCACATCCTCTCCAAGGTGCACTCCTATCGGGATCTTGAGCCACAACTCCTGGGCCGCGTAGAGGAATTGATCGATTTCGTCACCCTTCCGGCCTGATGCGCCGAGGTTGTTGACGAGGATCCGATACCGATCCCGGTGAACACCTGCGGCGCATGAGTACCGTCGGCTATTGAGGAGAGAAGAGGGGCACGGCGGGCGACGGGGAGGCACGGGGGCTATGACGCGCGAGGTCTGGCAGGGCAGTGCGGAGAACGAGGCGGCCTCCGCCGTCTTCCACCTGATGCAGCACCTCATCGACCAGTACAAGGTCAACCGGCCGGTGATGCCGCTGGTGGTCGCCCAGGCGGCCGACGCCGATGTCGGGCCCGAGACCGACGACCGGGTCGAGCAGATCGTGCGCCAGATCCACGAGGCCAACGCGCTGCGCAGGGTCCCCGTGCGGCTGCTCGACGGCGACTCCTCGAAGGCGTACGAGGCCGCGCTCGACATGGTGCGCACACTGACCGAGGAACCGTGGGAGACCCGGAAGAACTCGCAGTACAAGCCCTTCTCCTTCCCCCGCTCACGCCTCCTCGGCGCCATCGAGCAGGCCACCGCGACGGTCATCTCCCAGCCCGGCGGCGGCTCGGCGCGCGGGCGCGAGGAGAGGATTCTGGAGCAGCTGGGCCAGCTGCGCTGGCGGACCGGCCGGCCGCGGAGCAACGACCCGTGGTACTCCCTGCGGACCTCGGTCCGGCCGGAGACGTTCGCGGGCGCCGCCTTCATCGCGGCGCTCACCGGGGTGCTCGGCGAGATCAGCTGGCTGCTGACCGCCGTGGTGGCGGCCGCCTCGCTGCTCGGTCTGGCGGTCGTACGGCTGCTGAGCAACGCCGCCCCGCCGCTGCTGTGGCTGCGCCGGGCCAGCCGGTGGTTCGCGACCACGTCCTCGCTGGCCGCGTCCAGTACGGGGCACCCGTCGGACGGCTGGTCGCGCCTCTCGCCCAGCGGCTCCTGGCGGGTGATCCGGGCACGGGCGGCGGCGGTCGCCGAGCGGGTGGCCGACGCGCACCAGGACGACCATCACCCGGGCGTCGAGCACGCGCGCCAGTTCCATCTGGAGCTGCGGGTCCAGGCGCTGCTGGAGGACCTGCTGCACAACTACCGGCCGCACACGCTGGACTGGCGGCGCAGCAAGCGCACGGTCCCGCCGGTGGTGTTCCTGCCCAGGGCCACCCATGACAACGGCGGCATCCTGCTGATCAACGCGATCAACAACGTACGTTCACGGCGCAGCGAGGTGGACCCGCTGCTTCTGCTGGCCTCCCTGCCGGCCGCCCAGATCATGCGGCACACACCGCCGCTGCCGCCGGAGCAGCCCCCGGCGAACAGCGCCGCGGGTTCCGCGGCGGCACGGGCCCGTTACGACCGCTGGGTCGACACACTGAGCCTGGGCCAGTCCCCCGTCGCCGCCGCGACGCTCGCCTGGGTGCTCCGGCTGCCGCTGTCCACGGCCAAGCTGACCCATGAGCACGCGCACGCGGAACTCGTCACCTGCCGGGTCGGCCGGACCTGGGCATGGTGGCTGATGTCGCGGACGGCGGTGGTGTTCGTCCTCGTGGGCAGTCTGCTGGGGACCTTCCTGTGGAGCGTGCACTGGCAGAACGAGTACTGCCACGGACCGCTGACCGACCGCAACACGGATGCGATCTGGAGCGGATCCGGGGACGACAGGGAGTGCGTCGGGGTGGCCACGTCCCCCGAGGTGCTCTTCGCCCGGGGCAACGGCCTGGGGCTGAGCGGGGTGGGCAAGGGCATCACCTTCGAGCGGATCGAGCGGGCGATCCGCGAGGAGAACGCCGACATCGGGCCGGGTGAGAACTTCGTGACCGCCGTCTACGCGGGTCCGCTCACCGCGAGGAACGGCGACGAGAGCCTCACCCGCAAGGGACTTGAGGAGCTCACCGGCGTCTATCTCCTCCAGCACGCCGTGAACAAGACGGTACGGGGGCCCGTCAAACTGCGGGTCCTCACGGCCAACGGCGGCCAGGACATGCTCCGCCAGATGACCGCGGTGAAGAAGATCGTCGAGGTGGCCGAGCGGGACCCGAGCGTCGTGGGCGTGGTCGGCTTCGGCCGCAACACCCAGGAGAGCGACACCGCCACCGAGATACTCAGGACCGCCGGGCTCGCGCTGGTCGACACCACCAATTCGAGCAGCGATCTGCCCCTCACCCACCCGAACTACTTCGGGCTCGCCGCGACCGACGAGGAACAGGCGTACGCGCTGGGCCTGGTCGCCCGGCAGATCGCCGACAGGCTCAGGAAGAAGAAGCTCACCCCGCACGCACTCGTCCTGTCCCGGGCCCTGCGCAACGGCGACAAGGACAGGTACACGGCCGAACAGCGCGATGCCGGCCGGAAGATGCTCAAGAAGGCCGGCTTCGACGTCGGCGACGACGTCACGTACAAGATCTCCGACGGCGCCGGCCTCAACGGCCCGGTGACCAGTCTGTGCGAGCAGAAACCGGTACCGGACGCCCTGTACTTCGCCGGACGCGTCGAGGACGTCCCGAACCTGATGAAGGGCCTCTCGGAGACCACGGGCTGCTCCGGCAAACCCATGACGGTGTTCACGGGCGACGACCTGACGAAGGGCACCTTCGAGGACAGCACGGCAATCGCCAGGAACGTCACGCTCTACCACAGCTCGCTGGCCCCGCTGGACAAGGGCGGCAACCCCGGGTTCTACGGCGATGCCCGCAGGTCGCTCGGCGCCCTGCACCCCGACAAGGAACTGAAGGCGCTGCCGGCGGGCACGCCCGCGCACGACGACGAGCTGTTCGCCAGCGGGCAGACCATCATGGCCTACAGTGCGACGGCCGCCCTGTACAACGCCGCCGCCCGCGGTGACACCCGCAGGAGCGCCGCGGAGACCTGGGCCACGCTGCACACGGTCGAACTCAACAACATGCCCACCGGGACGATCACCTTCAGCAGGGACAAGGCCTCCGTCTCCGAGAACATGCACGGCCTCAACATCATCAAGGTGGTCCGCCCCGGGCCGGACGCCGTGCGGACCGTGCTGTGCGGCAAGGCGGCGGGTATGCCGAAGGCCCTGACGGCGCAGGACTGCAAGCCGTAGGGGCGGCTTCCGGGGGAGCGTGGGGCGTGGGGGGCCTCAGTCCACCAGGTCCCGCACCACCGCGTCGGCGAGCAGCCGCCCGCGCAGGGTGAGGACCGCGCGCCCCTCCTCGTACGGGCCGGTCTCCAGCAGCCCGTCCGAGAGCGCCCGGCGCGAGGCCGCGAGGCCGTCCGGCCTCAGCAGCGACAGCGGGCAGCCCTCGCGCAGCCGCAGTTCCAGCAGGATCCGCTCGACCCGGCGGTCCTCGTCGGCGAGGATCTCGCGCCCGGCCCCGGGTGAGCGGCCCTCGGCCAGGGCCTGTGCGTACGCCCCCGGGTGCTTCACGTTCCACCAGCGCACGCCGCCCACGTGGCTGTGCGCGCCCGGCCCGGCGCCCCACCAGTCGGCGCCGCGCCAGTACAGCTCGTTGTGCAGGCAGCGGCCTTCGGGCGTCCGGGCCCAGTTGGACACCTCGTACCAGGAGAAGCCCGCGGCGGCCATCGCCTCGTCCGCGATCAGGTACCGGTCGGCGTGCGCGTCGTCGTCGGTCATCGGGATCTCGCCGCGCCGGATGCGCCGGGCGAGCTGGGTGCCCTCCTCGACGATCAGGGCATAGGCCGACACATGGTCGGGGCCCGCGCCGATGGCCGCGTCCAGGGAGGCCCGCCAGTCGTCGTCGGACTCGCCGGGGGTGCCGTAGATCAGATCGAGATTGACATGGTCGAAGCCCGCCGCCCTGGCCTCGGCCACACAGGCCTCGGGGCGCCCGGGGGTGTGCGTACGGTCCAGGATCTTCAGGACGTGCTGCCGGGCACTCTGCATGCCGAAGGAGACCCGGTTGAAGCCGCCCTCCCGCAGCTCGGCCAGGTAGGCCGGGCCGACGGACTCCGGGTTGGCCTCGGTGGTGATCTCGGCGTCGTCCGCGAGCCCGAACTCGTCACGGATCGCCGCCAGCATCCGTACGAGATCGGCGGCGGGCAGCAACGTGGGGGTGCCGCCGCCGACGAAGACGGTCCGCACCGGCCGGGGGTCGTCGCCCAGGACCTTGCGGGCCTGGCGGACCTCCTCGATCAGGTGCGTGGCGTAGTTGTCGCGGGAGGCCAGGGCTCCGCCGGAGCCGCGCAGCTCGGTGGCGGTGTAGGTGTTGAAATCGCAGTAGCCGCAGCGGGTGGCGCAGTAGGGCACATGCAGGTAGAAGCCGAGCGGGCGGCCGGCGGCGCCTTCCAGGGCGTGGCGGGGCAGCGCCCCGTCGTCGGGCACGGGCTCACCATCGGGCAGTACGGAAGGCATACCGTCCATTGTCACTCGCCGCCGGACCGACCCCGACCGGCTGCCCCGAGCGGCCGCCCCGACCGGACGCCCCGAGCGGCCGCCGTCCGGTGCGGGGCCGGCGGGCGCGGTCGGGGGTTCGGGCCGGGGGTTCGGGCCGGGGGCCGGCGGGCAGGCCGGGTGGCGCCCGGGCCGTCCTCAGTCGGCCCGGAGCACCATCAGGGCCACGTCGTCGTCCGGCGGCAGCTCGGCGAACTCGTGGACGGCCCGTTTGATCCGGTCCGCGATGGCCTCCGCGGGCAGCCCCGCGCAGCCGGACAGCACCCGGGCGAGCCCGTCCCCGTCGTCGAACAGGAGCCGCCCCGAGCGCCGCTCGGTCACCCCGTCGGTGACGCAGAGCAGCGCGTCACCGGGCGCCAGGTCGAAGCTCTGGCTCTCGTACGCCACGTCCTCGACGACGCCGAGCAGCACCTGGGGATCGGCGGCGGGGCGCACGGAGCCGTCGGGGCGCAGCAGCAGGGGCAGCGGGTGGCCCGCGCTGGCCACGGTGCAGCGCACCCCGCCGTCCGGGAGCGGGACGATCTCCCCGTACAGCAGGGAGAGGAACCGGGACTGGGAGCTGTCCTGGAGCTGCTGCCCGCCGGCCGCCGCGACCATCAGGGCCGCGGCCTCGGCGGCCTCCATGGCGTCGTCGAGGAGCAGCCGGTTGAGCCGGTCCAGGACCTCGCCGACACCGAAGCCCTCCCGGGACAGGAGCCGCAGCCACGGGCGGGCGAGCCCGGTGACGACCGCGGCCTCGGGGCCGCTCCCCTGGACATCGCCGAGGACGAAGCACCAGCGGTCCCCGGGGCACGGGAAGATGTCGTAGAAGTCACCCCCGACCACACCGTCGTCGCTCGGCTCGTAGACCAGTGCGCTGGTGACTCCGGGGATCTCGGCGACCTTGCTGGGCAGCAGGCCGCGCTGGAGGATGCGGCTGATGGTGGCCTGGCGGGTGTAGGCGCGGGCGGCACCGACGGCGAGGCCGAGGCGGCGTACGAAGTCCTCGATCAGCGCGGCCACCTCGTCGGGCACCCGGGCGACGCCTTCCCGGCCGACGAGTACGGCGCCCAGCGAGCGGCCGCCCGTGGTGATCCGGAAGGCGAGGGCGGCCCCGTCACGGGCGCCGGGCTCCGTGGCCGGCTCCCCCTCGAAGGCGCCGCCGCCGGTGGGCCACGGCACGGACACGGGTCCGGAACCGGCGCTGCCCGGCAGCCGGAGGGGCTCCTTCTCCAGCACCGTCCGCAAGGGCTCGGTGCCGGTCTCGTCGCTGTGCCAGACGCGGGCGAGCCGGGGTGCCGCGGCGGGCCCCGCGCCCTCGCTCTCCAGCCAGATGGCGCACCAGTCGGCGAGCCTGGGCACCAGCAGCTGACCCGCTATGGCCGCCACGAGGTCCTCGTCGAGCTGGCCCGCCAGCAGGTCGGACGCCTCGGCGAGGAAGGAGAGCGCGCCCCGGCTGTCCCAGCCCGCGTCGTCGCGTTCGGCGCGCCCGACGTCGGGGGCGAGGATCTCGGCCGCCCGCAGACCGCGCGGCAGGGTGTCCTCCTCGGACGGGAAGGGCGGGGCGGTCCAGCCGTCGACGGGAAGGCGGGCCCAGACGGTCTTGCGGCCGGTGCGGTAGGTGATGCCCCAGGCTTCGGCGAGCGTGGCGACGAGCTGCAGTCCGCGGCCGTACTCGGCGGGGTCCGGCCGCTCGGTGGGCGACGGGCCGGCGGCGGCCCCGGAAGGCTCCCCGCTCACCGCGCGGGCCGGGTGGTGGTCGGTGACCTCCAGGAGCAGGGCCGCGGGCTCCTCGTCGTCCGCCTCCTCCAGGCGCAGGACCAGGTCGACGGTCGTGCCCGCGTGCACGACGGCGTTGGTGACCAGCTCGTTGGCGACGGTCACCGCGTCGTCTTCCAGCCGGTCGGTGAAGCCCGCGGCGGCGGGCACCCCGGTCCCGGTCCACTCAGCGAGCGCGGCGCGCACGAACCTGCGCGCCGCGGACGGGGCGAGAGGTATTCCGGGCAGGCTCGTGCAACTGACCAGGCGCGGGTCGTCGAAATGGCCGGCACCGGCGGTGCCGGGACGGTGAACGATGTCCCGCTGCAAGGGAATGGGCCCCACGGTGCGGCTCCTACCGGTCTGACGAAACGCCGCCGACAACAACGACAGCGTGACAGACCGAGCGCGTACATAAGCACCGAGTTACCGAAGTGGGCAGAAAATCGAGCACGTGCGAACGTAATGCGACACAAAGAGGAACGCGGCGGACCGGACGGGCGGCAGACCCGTACACACTCTGCCGTTCCCGCCCGCACCGTCGCCATCCCCCGCCACACGCGTACCGCCGCACGGCCACCCGGCGCCGTGCGGCGCGGGCGTCACGCTTCGCGCGAGCCCGCGTACATCTCCTCGATGAGCGGCTTGTACTCGCGCTCGACGACCGGCCGCTTCAGCTTGAGGCTGGGGGTCAGTTCGCCGTGCTCGACATCGAGGTCGCGCGGCAGCAGTCGGAACTTCTTGATGGTCTGCCAGCGCTGGAGGCCCTCGTTGAGGCGCTTCACATAGCCCTCGATGAGCTCGACCGTCGCGGGTGCCGCCACCACGTCGGCGTACGACTTGCCCTCCATGCCGTTCTCGGCGGCCCAGCCGAGGATGGTGGGCCCGTCGAGGGCGATGAGCGCGGAACAGAAGTTACGGTCCGCGCCGTGCACCAGGATGTTGGAGACGAACGGGCACACCGCCTTGAACTGGCCCTCGACCTCCGCCGGGGCGACGTACTTGCCGCCGGACGTCTTGATGAGGTCCTTCTTGCGGTCGGTGATCCGGAGATAGCCGTCCACGGACAGCTCACCGATGTCGCCGGTGTGCAGCCAGCCGTCCGATTCCAGGACCTCGGCGGTCTTCTCGGGCTGCTGGTGGTAGCCCTGCATGACGCCGGGACCGCGCAGCAGGACCTCGCCGTCGTCCGCGATCCGTACCTCGGTGCCGGGAAGCGGCTTGCCGACGGTGCCGGTGCGGTAGGCCTCGCCCGGGTTGCAGAAGGAGGCTGCGCTGGTCTCGGTCAGACCGTAGCCCTCCAGGATGTGAACCCCCGCCCCGGCGAAGAAGTAGCCGATGTCGGGGGCGAGCGCCGCGGAACCGGAGATACAGGCGCGCAGCCTGCCGCCGAAGGCATCACGGATCTTGGCGAAGACAAGCGCGTCGGCGACCTTGTGCTTGGCGCCGAGCGCGAAGGGGACGGACGCCTTGCCGGTGCGCCGGAAGTTGTCCTGGGAGACCTTCGCGTACTCCCGGGCGACGCCTGCCGCCCACAGGAAGATCTTGTACTTGGCTCCGCCACCGGCCCGCGCCTTGGAGGCGACCCCGTTGTAGACCTTCTCGAAGATCCGGGGGACGGCGGCCATGTAGGTCGGCTGGACGACCGGCAGATTCTCGATGATCTTGTCGATCCGGCCGTCGATCGCGGTCACATGACCGACCTCGATCTGGCCGGAGGTGAGCACCTTGCCGAAGACGTGCGCGAGGGGCAGCCAGAGGTACTGCACGTCGTCCGCGGTGATGAGACCGGTCGCCACGGTGGCCTTGGCCATGTACGACCAGTTGTCGTGCGGGAGCCGTACGCCCTTGGGACGGCCCGTGGTGCCCGAGGTGTAGATCAGGGTGGCCAGCTGGTCGGCCGTGATGGCGGAGACCCGCTCGGTGATCGCGTCCGGGTGCTTCGCCAGGTGCTCGGCACCCCGGGCCTCCAGCTCGGCGAGGGTGAGGATCCAGCCCTCCGGGTCGTCCTCGGCGGGCTCGACGCCCGCCGGGTCGATGACCACGACGTGGCCGAGGCCGGGCAGATCGGCGCGGGCCTCACGGGCCTTCGCCAGCTGCGCGGCGTCCTCCGCGATCAGGACCCGGCTCTCGGAGTCCGCCAGGATGAAGGCGGACTCCTCGGTGTTGGTGGAGGGGTAGACCGTGGTGGTCGCGCCGCCCGCGCACATCACGCCGAGGTCGATGAGGATCCACTCCACCCGGGTGGAGGAGGCGAGCGCGATGCGCTGCTCCGGCTGCACCCCGAGCGCGATCAGCCCGGCGGCGATCGCGTAGACCCGCTCGGCGGCCTGCTTCCAGCTCAGCGACTTCCACTCGTCGCGCCCCCCGCCCGAGGCCGCGGGCACCGGGTAGCGGTACGCCTCCCCGTCCGGGGTGGCCGCCACGCGGTCGATGAAGAGAGTCGCCACCGAGGGCGGTCGGTTATCGATCAAGGTCTGTGTGTCGCTCACGACGCGTCCTCCGGGCCTGCGGCATTGCTTCGACCGGCTTCTTGGTATGCGGCTGCTTCTGCTGATTCTTCTTCTGGCTGCGGTTCCTGCTTCTCGTCCTGCGCGTGCTGCTGGTTCTGCCGTGCGCCGTCCGCACCGGCGTACCGGCTGGGGGTCCCGTCCGGCTCAGGGGTCCCGTCCGGACACGCTTGCTTAACTGGCGAGTAACCAACGAGTCGTGATCAGGGTAAGGCGCACGGGACCGCCGCGTAAGAGGCAATGGGCCGCCGCTTCATAACGAACGGGCCCCTGTGCCGCAGGGTTCTGCGGCACAGGGGCCCGTTGGGCTACTCATCGGTACGAACGAGCGGGCTACTTCTTGCCCTTGGCCTCGCCGGCCGACTCGTCCGTCGAGAGCACGGAGATGAAGGCGTCCTGCGGGACCTCCACATTGCCGACCATCTTCATCCGCTTCTTGCCCTCCTTCTGCTTCTCCAGCAGCTTCCGCTTACGGGAGATGTCACCGCCGTAACACTTGGCGAGGACGTCCTTGCGGATGGCGCGGACGGTCTCACGGGCGATGACCCGGGAGCCGATGGCCGCCTGGATCGGCACCTCGAAGTTCTGCCGCGGGATGAGCTTCTGCAGCTTGGCGACGAGCCGCACGCCGTACGCGTACGCCTTGTCCTTGTGCGTGACCGCGGAGAACGCGTCGACCTTGTCGCCGTGCAGCAGGATGTCGACCTTGACGAGCTGGGCCGACTGCTCGCCGGTGGGCTCGTAGTCGAGCGAGGCGTAACCGCGGGTCTTGGACTTCAGCTGGTCGAAGAAGTCGAAGACGATCTCGGCGAGCGGCAGGGTGTAGCGGATCTCGACCCGGTCCTCGGACAGGTAGTCCATGCCGAGCAGGGTGCCGCGCCGGTTCTGGCAGAGCTCCATGATCGCGCCGATGAACTCGCTGGGGGCCAGGACCGTGGCGCGCACGACGGGCTCGTGCACCTTGTCGATCTTGCCCTCGGGGAACTCGCTCGGGTTGGTGACGATGTGCTCGGTGCCGTCCTCCATCTCGACGCGGTAGACCACGTTCGGGGCGGTGGCGATGAGGTCGAGACCGAACTCGCGCTCCAGCCGCTCACGGACCACGTCGAGGTGGAGCAGGCCGAGGAAGCCGACGCGGAAGCCGAAGCCGAGCGCCGCGGAGGTCTCCGGCTCGTACACCAGGGCGGCGTCGTTGAGCTGGAGCTTGTCCAGCGCCTCGCGCAGGTCCGGGTAGTCCGAGCCGTCCAGCGGGTACAGCCCCGAGAACACCATCGGCTTGGGGTCCTTGTAGCCGCCGAGCGCCTCGGTCGCACCGTTGCTGAGGGAGGTGATCGTGTCACCGACCTTGGACTGCCGGACGTCCTTCACACCGGTGATGATGTAGCCCACCTCACCCACGCCGATGCCGTCGGCCGGGGTCATCTCCGGGGAGGAGACACCGATCTCCAGCAGCTCGTGGGTGGCGCCCGTGGACATCATCCGGATGCGCTCGCGCTTGTTGAGCTGGCCGTCGACGACACGGACGTAGGTCACGACACCGCGGTACGAGTCGTAGACCGAGTCGAAGATCATCGCGCGGGCGGGGGCGTCGGCCTTGCCGACCGGGGCGGGGACGTCCCGGACCACGCGGTCGAGCAGGGCGTCCACGCCGACGCCGGTCTTCGCCGAGACCTTGAGGACGTCCTCCGGCTGGCAGCCGATGAGGTTCGCCAGCTCCTCGGAGAACTTCTCGGGCTGCGCGGCGGGCAGGTCGATCTTGTTGAGCACCGGAACGATGGTGAGGTCGTTCTCCATCGCCAGATAGAGGTTGGCGAGCGTCTGGGCCTCGATGCCCTGCGCCGCGTCGACCAGCAGGACGGTGCCCTCGCAGGCGGCGAGCGAACGGGAGACCTCGTAGGTGAAGTCCACGTGGCCCGGGGTGTCGATCATGTTGAGGACATGGGTGCTGCCCTTGCCCTCCGCGGTGGTCGGCGCCCAGGGCAGACGGACCGCCTGGGACTTGATGGTGATTCCGCGCTCGCGCTCGATGTCCATCCGGTCGAGGTACTGAGCGCGCATCTGCCGCTGGTCGACCACGCCCGTCAGCTGAAGCATCCGGTCGGCAAGGGTCGACTTGCCGTGGTCGATGTGCGCGATGATGCAGAAGTTGCGGATCAGCGCCGGGTCGGTACGGCTCGGCTCGGGCACGTGGATAGGAGTCGCGGGCACGCAGGGTCCTGATTCTTGAGACGCCGAACGCCGTGTCTCGGGTCGATGTCGGGTCGGTCGGATCAATACGTAGCTTCCATCGTCCCATGGTTGCGGGGCAGGGACCGGTTTGGGCCGGTCGGAGGGTGACTGGTACCGTTGACAGCTGTGCCTCGTGGCTCTCGCGAGCGGCGTGGCGCACATCGAAGATCCAACGAACCTGAAAAGGCTCTTTCGTGGCGAACATCAAGTCCCAGATCAAGCGGAACAAGACCAACGAGAAGGCGCGCCTGCGCAACAAGGCCGTCAAGTCGTCGCTCAAGACCGCGATCCGCAAGGCCCGTGAGGCCGCCGCTGCCGGTGACGTCGAGAAGGCCACCACGGCCGTCCGCGACGCCTCCCGTCAGCTCGACAAGGCTGTCTCGAAGGGTGTCATCCACAAGAACGCCGCCGCCAACAAGAAGTCGGCGCTGGCCTCCAAGGTTGCCGCTCTCCAGGCCTGAGCTTTCTGATGTGAACGCCGGTACGGATCCAGCGGGCCCTCTCTCCCGCTCCTGACCGGCACCCCGCGCCGCACACCGAACCTGCGTTCGCCACGCGGGTGCGGCGCACCACAGCGTGAACCGGAAGCCCCGGTCGCCCGTCCTCCCCAGGACGGCGACCGGGGCTTTCGCGTGGTCGCGCTGCCTTCCTCGTGGTCGCGCCACCTTTCGCGTGGTCGCGCCACCTTTCGCGTGGTCGCGCCGCCTTTCGCGTGGTCGCTGCTGTGGCTGCCGCTCCGGCTCCTGCTCCTGGTGCTGCTGCCGACGGACGGCCGGGAGGGGCGGCTAACGCCCTGAGCGCGCCGCCCGTGCGATCGCTACGACGGCCTTCTCCAGGGCGTACTCCGGATCGTCCCCGCCGCCCTTGACCCCCGCGTCGGCCGCCGCGACGGCCCGCAGGGCCACGGCGACCCCGTCCGGCGTCCAGCCACGCATCTGCTGACGCACCCGGTCGATCTTCCACGGCGGCATGCCCAGCTCACGGGCGAGGTCGGCGGGCCGGCCGCCCCTGGCCGAGGACAGCTTGCCGATCGCCCGCACTCCCTGGGCCAGCGCACTGGTGATCAGGACCGGCGCGACCCCGGTCGACAGCGACCAGCGCAGCGCCTCCAGCGCCTCCGCGGCCCGGCCCTCGACCGCCCGGTCGGCGACGGTGAACGAGGACGCCTCGGCGCGGCCCGTGTAGTAGCGCCCGACGACCGCTTCGTCGATCGTGCCCTCGACATCGGCGACCAGCTGGGACGCCGCACTGGCCAGCTCCCGCAGATCGCTGCCGATGGAGTCGACCAGGGCCTGGCAGGCCTCGGGGGTCGCGGAACGCCCCAGCGCCCGGAACTCGGACCTCACGAAGGAGAGCCGCTCGGCCGCCTTGGTCGTCTTCGGGCAGGCCACCTCACGCGCCCCGGCCTTCCGCGCGGCGTCCAGGAGGCCCTTGCCCTTGGCACCTCCGGCGTGCAGCAGGACGAGGGTGATCTCCTCGACCGGCGCGTTCACATACGCCTTGACGTCCTTGACGGTGTCGGCGGAGAGGTCGTGCGCGTTGCGCACGATCACCACCTTGCGCTCGGCGAAGAGCGAGGGGCTGGTCAGCTCGGCGAGCGTGCCGGGCTGCAACTGGTCGGAGCTGAGGTCGCGGACGTCCGTATCGGCGTCGGCGGCACGGGCCGCCGCCACCACCTGCTGCACCGCACGGTCCAGGAGGAGGTCCTCCTGGCCCACGGCGAGCGTGACGGGGGCGAGCGGATCGTCGGCAGAATTCTTCCTGGTGGCCATCGCGTTCCAGCATCCCACGCCCCACCGACAGCACGGGTCCGCCGGGGTCCCGCGCACTCCTCCCCGTACCGGAGAATGGGCAGGTGAGCGATGTGAGACATGTGCTGGTGCTGCCCGACCGCGATGCCGCGGAGGAAGTGGCCGGAGAGCTCGCCGACCGTTTCGGGGTGAGTGAGGAGCCGCAGCTCGTACGGGACGCGCTGGCCGGCGAGGACGACGCCGAGGACGCCCAGTGGCTGGTGGTCGTGGAGGACCCGGCCGGGCGGCTGGACTCCGCCTCGCTCGACGCGTTCGCCGCGGAGTACGAGGGGTGGCTGGAGGCCCCTTAGGGCGTGTCCGTCCCGGGCCGCTCGGCCGCGTGCTCGCCGAGGAACGCGCCCGCGTGGGCGGCGGCTTCCTCCTTCGTGGCATGGCACGTGGTGTCGTCGGTCTCACCGCGCGTTCCGTCGGCGCCCCGCCCGGTCCACCGCCAGCCGCCGGACACCGGGTCCGGCACCAATTCCGCGGTGCCGCCGCAGAGTTCGAGGGTGCTCGCCCGCGCGGCCACCGGCCTGTCGATGGCATCGGGCCACTTCTTGCGGGCACCCTGCCGGGTGATGCCCCAGGCGGCGCCCATCTGCTCATAGCTCGCGCCGTAGGAGCCGGCGGTCCTCGCCGCCATCGCCGTCAGCCGCTTGACCTCGGCGTCCACCACCTTCCAGGTGGCGAGAACCGACAGGGTCACGTCGATGGGGTCCGCGTCCCACATCCGCTCCTCGGGCAGCCCGGTGGCTCGGGCTCGCATGGCCGAGGCGAGCGGGTTGAGCGCGTCCAGGAGGGCGGTGTCGAGGGCTGCCTGTTCCGCTTCGGTGATCTCCGATGCCGTCATGGCGACAACCATAGTTACCAACTGCGAGTTTGGTAACCATGGTTCCCGTTTGGCATATGCCAGTTCAAGCCTTGGGGACGATCTGGATGTCCATGTCGATGGAGATGCTGGAGCCGACCGCGGCGATCCCGCGGGCGAGCATCGTCTGCCAGGTGAGGGTGAAGTCCTCACGGTGCAGTTCGGTGGTGGCGCGGCAGGCGGCGCGAACCTCCCCCTCCAGCCCGTTGCCCACACCGAGGTACTGGGTGTCCAGCGTCACCGTGCGGCTGACGCCGTGCAGCGTGAGCGCACCCGTGACCCCCCAGCGGCTGCCGCCCCGGTGAACGAAGCGGTCGCTGTAGAACTCCAGGGTCGGGAAGCGCCCGACATCGAGGAAGTCACTGGAGCGCAGATGGTCGTCGCGCATCTGGACGTTGGTGTCGATCGACGCGGCATCGATGACCACATGCATGGCGGAGTCCTCCATGCGGTCGGCGATCCGTACCGCACCGGCGAAGTTGTTGAACCTGCCGTGGATACGGGCCATGCCGATATGACGCGCCGTGAAGCCGATCTGGGAGTGGCTGGGCTCGACCTCCCACTCACCGGGGTCGGGCAGCTGCGGGGGCTGCGCCACCTGGAGCGTCACATCACCGAGGCTCGCGTGCCCGTCCTCGGAGACAACCGCCGCCCCGTGGAACGGCGTGAACCCCTCGGCCGTGACCGCCAGCCGGTAATCGCCCGCCGGAACAGTGGCCAGGACCGTGCCGAACGGGTCGGTCTCACCGGCGACGACCTTGCGCCCCGCACTGTCGGTCACGACGTACTCGGCCTGCCGCACCGGCTCGTTGACGGGGTCCAGCACCCGACAGCTGAGCACGCCCGCGGCCCGGGGCACCACCAGCCCTGCGAGGGCTCCGCCGCGCGCGGCACCCGTCCGACTTCTGTTTCCCAGCCAACGGCCGAACATCTCTCACGCACCCCAGTGACGGTTCACACTTCGGGGCCCCTGACGGCAGGACGTCGTTGTCGGAGCAGCGGCCCGCCGACGAGCATGCATTCGACCACTGATGCGACGTTCGAGGCAAACGGAGCTCTCGGAGCGGGTTGTGCGGAGGAATCACTGAAGGTCCCAATTGACTGTTCCGCTACCGAGTGCCCCCTTTCGCCGGTGCCCCCCACTCGCTACATCATGAGCGGCCCACCGCCCGCAGTTCCCTCCCCGCCCCCGTCACGGCGATGGCGCCGTCCCTGTCGGTACGCAGCACCCTCGCTCCCCCGGCCCTGAGCGCGTCGACCGTACGGGCCGACGGATGGCCGTACGGGTTGTCCGCGCCGCAGGAGATGAGAGCCAGCCCCGGCCGTGCGCTGCGCATCAGCGCGGTGTCCTGGAACGCGGAGCCGTGGTGCGCCACCTTGAGGACATCCACCCGAGGAAACGCCGGATACGTACGCAACAGCCCCTGCTGGGCCGGAGGTTCGAGATCTCCGAGGAGCAGCAGCGTCGGCCCTCCCGCCACCCGGACGTACAGAGTCACGCTGGAGTCGTTCGGCTCCTCCGTCACAGCGCGCACCCCCGCAGCTCCAAGCAACGAACCTCCTGGCACCACGCCTCTTGACACCGCATCTCTTGACACCGCGCCTCTGGACACCGCACCGCCCGTCACCGCCTCCGCCGGCACCGCTCCGGCCGGGCCGCCGTCCGGCCAGAGGACGCGCCAGTCGAGCGGTCCCACGCGGCGGCGCTCCCCCGGAACGGCCCGCACCAGCGGAACTCCCGCCAAGGCCGCCGTCCTCCGGACAAACGCGGCCTGTTCCGGTGGCTTGTCGAGGCTCGTCGTCTGGATCGCGCCCACGGTCCGGCCGCGCAACGCACCCGGCAGCCCCCGGACATGGTCGGCGTGAAAGTGAGTGAGCACGAGCAGCGGCACCCTGGTGATCCCCAGATCTCTGAGGCACCGGTCCACCGGCCGGGGATCGGGTCCGGTGTCGACGACCACCCCCGAGCCCTCCCCGGCGGCAAGCACCATGGCATCGCCCTGCCCGACGTCACAGAGCGCGAACGCCCAGTCGGGCGGTGGCCAGCCGGTCAGGATCCGGGTCAGCGGCACCGGTCGCAGCAGCGCGAGGACCAGAAGCAGCGCGGCGGAGGCGCAGACCCACGGATGGCGGGCCAGGCGCCGGGCGGACAGTACGGCCAGGCCCGTGACCCCGGCGAGCAACGCGGCACCGGCCCATCCTCCGGGCCACTCGGCCTCCGCTCCGGGCAGGCCCGCCCCGGTCCGGGCCACGGACGCGATCCATCCGACCGGCCACCCCGCGACCCTGGCCAGCACCTCGGCCACCGGTATGGCCACCGGGGCCACCGCCAGCGCGGCGAACCCGAGAACCGTCGCGGGCGCCACGGCGAACTCGGCGAGCAGATTGCAGGGGATCGCCACCAGGCTGACCCGCGAGGCGAGCACCACGACCACGGGCGCGCACACCGCCTGGGCGGCAGCGGCAGCGGCCAGCACCTCGGCGAGCCGGGGCGGAACCCGTCGCCGTCGCAGGGCCGCGCTCCACCGGGGCGCGAGCGTGAGCAGCGCGCCCGTGGCCAGCACGGACAGCAGGAATCCGTAACTGCGCGCCAGCCATGGGTCGTACAGCAGCAGAAGCAGAACAGCCGCCGCCAGGGCGGGAATCAGCGATCTGCGCCGCCCCGTTCCGATGGCGAGCAAGGTGATCATGCCGCATGCCGCCGCGCGGAGGACGCTCGGTTCGGGGCGGCAGACAACGATGAACGCGAGCGTCAGGGCACCGCCGATGAGCGCGGTCGACCGCAAAGAGAGTCCCAACCGGGGTGCCAGGCCGCGTCGTTCGGCACGCAGAGCGGTCCCGGGTGGCCCGATGAGCAAGAAGAGAAGAATCGACAGGTTGGCTCCGGACACGGACAGCAGGTGGGTGAGGTCGGTGGTCTTGAACGCCTCGTGCAGATCGGGCGTGACCCTGGAGGTATCGCCGACCACGAGGCCCGGGAGCAGCGCCCGCGCGTCGGCGTCGAGCCCGTCCGCCGCGTTGCGCAGCCCGGCGCGCAGAGTCCCCGCCGTGCGCTGGAGAGGCGACGGGTCCCCGGTGATGCGGGGTGGCGTCTCCCCCTCCACCCGTAGTACGGCGGCGATGCGTTCCCCCTCGTGCAACGGCGGCGCGAGGCGGCCGGTGAGGCGAAGCCGGGTGGACGGCAGCAGCCGCCGCCAGGGCGTCACGGCGTCGCCGGGCGAGACCATGACGAGGACCGGCGTGCGGCCCCGGGTGACGGCACCGTCCGCAGCGGTGACCCGGATGACCTCGGCGTCGAGCAGCAGTGTCACAGGGGTGCTGCGGTCACCGCGGACCTGCGGCCGGGCCTGCCGGGGATCGGAGGTGATGGTCACCTCCGCGTCCACCCGCCCGTGCGACAGCGCCAGAGCGGGAACGGGCCCCCGCCGCACATCCGCCCCGTGCAACCCGGCGACCGCCGCCCCCGCAGCCGCGCACAGCAGGACGGCTCCCGCGGCGGCGGCTCCCGTCCGTCCCGGCCGGTCCACCGAACCCCGCTGGTCCCCCGGCGCCGACGGGTCACCCGAGGCCTGCCGGTCACCTGACGCGCGCCGGCCCGCCGAAGCCGGCCGGCGCGACATGGCCAGGAGCACCAGAGCCACGCCGCCGCAGACCGCGGCCGCTCCCGCCGCCCATCGCCCCGGCGCTCCGAGGCCGAGCGCCGCAGCGGCCCAGACCGCCAGCGCGGGCGGAACGAGCCGCAGATCGGCCGCCCCTTCCTGCCGAGGGTCCGGGATGCCCAGCCGTCGCCCCGACGCCCTGTGGATGCCTACGCCCGCCCCGGGGGGCACCTCGGGCTCCGCCCCGGGCACCGCCTCGCGACCGCTCATCGCCGGACCAGAGGCTCAAGGTCCGCGAACCGGCGGTCGCCGATCCCCTTGACCTCACGGAGTTCGTCGACGGAGCGGTAACCGCCGTGCTCGGTGCGGTAGTCGACAATGTGCTGCGCGAGGACGGGGCCGACCCCGGGCAGGGTTTCGAGCTGCTCCGCGCTCGCCGTGTTCAGGCTCACCGGCGCTGTCGCCCCCGGCGGCCCGGCAGGCGTACCCCCACCGCCGCCCGGTGTCCCGGAGCCGGGCTGAAAAGCGACCGGGCCCACCACCACCTGCTCGCCGTCCATGAGAACCCTCGCCCTGTTGATGCCGGTGACATCCGTGCCCTCGCGCACGCCCCCGGCGGCCTTCAACGCGTCGGTGACCCGCGAACCCGCCGGCAGGCTCCGGACACCCGGCCACCGCACTTTGCCGCTCACATCGACGACGATCCGCCCACCGGCATCGGCTGCGGCCGGCTGTCCCCGGCCCGTCCCCATGGGCGGTGCGGCGGCGTCGGAGCTCGATGGCTCCCGCACGGCCGCCGATACCGCTTCGCCTCCCTTCATCAGCTCGGGAGCACGCACGGGCTGCGGGCGGACGGACCAGAAGTGCACCGAGGCGAGAACTGCGGCTCCGACCAGCACTACGGCGAGCGCGGCGAACGTCTTCGGCTCCAGTCCACATCGAAGCCGCAGCCAGAGCGGCAGCCTGTCGCGGAGTGCGAGCACCGCCCCCATCCGCCGTGACAGGCACGTGCCCTGTCCGGCGGGGGGTGGCGCGAGGGGTGAGGCGGCACCGGGGCGGTCCGGAGGCGCCGAACCCCGTAACGGCCGTGCCCCTGTCCGCGTCCGCGGACCCGCCTCCGGTCCGGGCCGCGCCGAGGTCTCCGTCACCGGGTCCGCCGCCGCAGGCCGCCCGCGCGCGCCGTCGTAGGCGCTGATCAGCAGCGCATCCGCCCGACGGCGCGAGGCGGCGGCAACGGCTGCGGCTTGTCCGCGCGAAGACCGCCGTCGGCCATGACGGGCACCGGGTCCTCTGCCCGCCGCGCCACTGGGCCCCCTGCCGGGACCATGCCGCGCGCGACCGGAACCGGAGGCGGGACCGGAAGCAAACCCGGGAGGACGTAAGGAATCAGGAGCAGGACCATCGGCAGGACCGGGACCAGGAGCAGGACCGGGATCGATTGCGGAGACAGAAGTCGGCGGGGATGCGGAAGTCGGTGAAGATGCGGAAGTCGGCGGGGAAACGGTGGGCGCTTGAGGTGATCGAAGGGCCATGCCTCACGACGTTAGACACATCCGGCCGAACCCGCCGAGCAGCCCCGATTCCCGTGGATAACTGCCCAGTTGTGGATAACCTCGCCACTCCTCCGGGTGTATCTGCCTCCCGCGCCGCCTCCCGCTCCCGCTCCCCCTCCAGCGGCCCCGGTTCGGCGGAAGTCGCCGGCCCAGCGGCCTCAGCGCGGCGAGATCACCACGCCCAGCAGCCCCGGCCCTGTATGTGCCCCGATCACCGCGCCCACCTCGCTGACGTGAAGATCGATCAGTCCCGGAATCCGCTCGCGCAGCCGCTCGGCCAGCGCCTCGGCGCGGTCCGGCGCGGACAGATGGTGCACGGCGATGTCCACCGAGCCCACTCCGGCCCGCTCGGCGACGATCTCCTCCAGGCGTGCGATGGCCTTGGACGCCGTCCGCACCTTCTCCAGCAGTTCGATCCGGCCGCCGTCCAGCTGGAGGATCGGCTTCACCGCGAGCGCGGAGCCCAGCAGCGCCTGTGCGGCTCCGATGCGGCCGCCGCGGCGCAGATAGTCGAGCGTGTCGACATAGAAATACGCGGAGGTTCCCTCGGCCCGTTTCTCCGCCGCCGCGACCGCCTCGTCCAGGCTGCCGCCCGCATCCGCCGTCTCCGCCGCCGCCAGGGCACAGAATCCCAGGGCCATCGCGACCATTCCGGTGTCCACCACGCGTACCGGCACGGGGGCGTGCTTGGCAGCGAGCAGCGCGGCGTCGTACGTACCCGAAAGCTCGGCCGACAGATGCAGGGACACGATCGCGGTCGCCCCGGCCTCTGCCGCGGCCCGGTACGCCGCGGCGAAGACCTCGGGGCTGGGCCGCGACGTCGTCACGGAGTGCCGTTTCTGCAACGCCAGGGCCAGCGAGCGGGCCGAGATCTCGGTGCCCTCCTCCAGCGCCTGATCCCCCAGGACGACGGTCAGGGGCACTGAGGTGATGCCGTGCCGTTCCATCGTCTGGTGCGGCAGATGGGCCGTTGAATCGGTGACGATCGCGACATGGCGGGACATGAGCCGGAGGTTACCTTCCGGGGCGGGGGCGCGGCAGCCCGGCCCCGGCCCGCTGATCGTTCCGGGCCGCCCCGGAACGCATCCTGCCACTCCAGCCCGCCGAGGACATCGCGGGCCCCGCCTGCCGTGCCGGGCGTTGCGGACGCGTCAGTTGGTCGTCTCCGGCCTGGCCGACTTCTGCCAGGGGTAGCCCGTCTGCAGTCGTGGGTCCGGCGCTGTGATCGCCTGTGGTCCCTCCGCGTGTGCCGGGCCCGGCCAGGTCTCCTCGGCCGTACTGCCATTCCCGGGCCCTGCTCCCGCGCCCGTGGCCGCGCCCTTGCCCGTCCCGGAGGACTGCGAGGGCCCGGAGGACTGCGAGGGCCCGGAGGACTGCGAGGGCTGTGCGTGCTGCGTCTGCGGGTCCTCCACCGTCCAGTGCCGCAGTGCTCCGGCCTCGACGTCGATCTGCGCGTTCAGCGCGTCCAGATCGTCCTCGCTGAACCGCTGTGCGCGGTCGCGCGCCGCCCACCGCAACGAGTCCGCCGAGTGCGTGATCCGCTCCGTGCGTTCCTTCAGCTTCGGCAGCAGCGCGGCGACCGTGGCCCGGTCCGGCTCGCGCTCCAGCCGCTTCAGCTCGTCGTCGAGCTCGCGTCCGTGCACGCTGAGCCGCTGGAACAGTCCCAGCGACTCCGAGAGCGAGGCGTCCTCGGCCAGGCCCGCCTGCAGCGCGTCCTGCGTCGCCCGCATGGACGTGCGCAGATCGAGCCGCAGCTGTGCGAGTGTGCCCGCGACGCCCACCTGTCCGAAGCTCTTGGCCCGCAGGGTGGTGTCCTCCACCGTGCGGCGCGCCTGTGTGATCGTGCGGTCCACGCCACGCTTGGCCGCGCCGATCGCCTTGACACCGGCGTATACGCCCAGCGCGACGAACGCGACGAAAAGAAGCGCCACGATCGTGATCACGGCTTCCATGAACGCCCCTCGGTAGGTCGATGCGGCTGCCGGTACCGGTGCCCCCCTCCACCGTAAACGGAACGGGCAGGCCAGGGGTTCCTTCGGAACCCCCAACCTGCCCGTAGGGGAATGCCCTGACCGTGCACCGAGCCCCTCACGAACCATGCGGCGCGGTCATCACGAACCGCGCGACGCGGTCATCACGCGGGGACGATGTTGACCAGCTTGGGTGCGCGGACGATGACCTTGCGGATCCCGGCCCCGCCCAGCGCGGCGACAACCGCCGGATCCGCCAGCGCCAGCGCCTCCAGCTCCGCGTCCGCGATCGCCGGGGACACCTCCAGACGAGCCCTGACCTTGCCCTTGACCTGCACGACACACGTCACGGTCTCGTCCACGACATACGCCGGGTCCGCCACCGGGAACCCCTCGTGCACCACCGACCCCGTATGCCCCAGACGCCGCCACAGCTCCTCCGCCACATGCGGCGCCAGCGGCGCCACCAGCAGCACCAGCCGCTCCGCCACCGACCGCGACAGCGGACCCCCCGCCTTCGTCAGATGATTGTTCAGCTCGGTCACCTTCGCGATGGCCGTGTTGAAACGCATCTGGGCCATGTCCTGGCCGACCCCGTCGATCGCCTTGTGCAGCGCACGCAGCGTCTCCACACCCGGTTCCGTGTCCACGACCGTGACCTCACCGGTCTCCTCGTCGACAACATTGCGCCACAGCCGCTGCAACAGCCGGTACTGCCCCACCACCGCACGCGTGTCCCAGGGCCGCGACACGTCCAACGGACCCATCGCCATCTCGTACAGACGCAGCGTGTCCGCCCCGTACTCCGCACAGATCTCATCCGGAGTGACCGCGTTCTTCAGGGACTTGCCCATCTTGCCCAGGACCCGGCCGACCTTCTCGCCCCCGTAGTAGAACGCCCCGTCGCGCTCCTCCACCTCCGCGGCCGGAACCGCGATACCACGGCTGTCACGGTAGACGAACGCCTGGATCATCCCCTGGTTGTACAGCTTGTGGAACGGCTCGCTGGAGGAGATGTGCCCCAGATCGTGCAGCACCTTGGACCAGAAACGGGCGTACAGCAGGTGCAGCACCGCATGCTCGGCACCACCGATGTACAGATCCACACCGCCACCGGGCCGGCCCTCGCCCGGCCCCATCCAGTACTCCTCGATCGCCGGGTCGACCAGCCGCCGGTCGTTGAACGGATCCAGATACCGCAGCTCGTACCAGCAGGAACCCGCCCAGTTCGGCATCGTGTTCGTCTCACGCCGGTACTTCCGCGGCCCCCTCCCGTCACCCAGATCCAGAGTGACGTTCACCCAGTCCGCGTTCCGCGACAGCGGCGGCTCCGGCCTGGAGTCCGCGTCCTGCGGGTCGAAGGTCCGCGGCGAGTAGTCCTCCACCTCCGGCAGCTCCAGCGGCAGCATCGACTCCGGCAGCGCATGCGCCACACCCTCCTCGTCGTACACGATCGGGAACGGCTCACCCCAGTACCGCTGACGGCTGAACAGCCAGTCCCGCAGCCGGAAATTGACCGTCCCCTCACCGACACCGCGCTCCGCCAGCCAGCCGGTGATCCGCGCCTTCGCCTCGACGACACCCAACCCGTCCAGCGAGACCTCCTCGTTCGAGGAGTTCACCAGCTTCGCGTCGGACGAACCGAACGCGTCCTCCCACACCGACGGATCCGTACCCCGGCCGTCCGACGGCTCCACGACACACCGCATCGGCAGTTCGAAAGCACGCGCGAACGCGAAGTCCCGGGCATCGTGCGCCGGGACAGCCATGATCGCGCCGGTGCCGTAACCCATCAGCACATAGTCCGCGATGAAGACGGGCACCTCCTCACCACTGACCGGGTTCGTCGCGTACGCACCGGTGAACACACCCGTCTTGTCCCTGGCCTCCGCCTGCCGCTCGACCTCCGACTTCGCCGCCGCCTGCTTCCGGTACGCCGTCACCGCCTCCGCCGGACTCCCGTACCCACCCGTCCACACCGGCGGCGTACCCTCCGGCCACGCGGCCGGAACGATCCGCCCGACCAGATCGTGCTCCGGGGCCAGCACCATGTACGTCGCACCGAACAGCGTGTCCTGCCGCGTCGTGAACACGGTGATACTGCCCGCACCGTCGACCGGGAAGTCCACCCGCGCACCCTCGGAACGCCCGATCCAGTTCCGCTGCTGCAGCTTGATCGCCTCGGGCCAGTCCAGCCCGTCCAGATCATCCAGCAGCCGGTCCGCATACGCCGTGATCCGCATGTTCCACTGACGCAGCTTCGCCTTGAACACCGGGAAATTCCCGCGCTCGGAACGCCCGTCCGCCGTCACTTCCTCATTCGCCAGTACGGTGCCCAGGCCCGGCGACCAGTTCACCGGCGCGTCCGACGCATATGCCAGCCGGTACCCGCTCAGGACCTCCGCACGCTCAGCCGCGCCCAGCGCATCCCACGCACGCCCATCAGGCGTCGCACGCACCCCGCTCTCGAACTGCGCCACCAGCTCCGCGATCGGCCGCGCCCGGTCAGCCTCCGTGTCATACCAGGAATTGAAGATCTGCAGGAAGATCCACTGGGTCCACTTGTAGTACTCGGCCTCGATCGTCGCGAACGAGCGGCGCTTGTCGTGGCCCAGGCCCAGCCGGCGCAGCTGGGCCTTCATGTTCTCCATGTTGGCCTCGGTGGAGACCCGCGGGTGCGTGCCGGTCTGCACGGCGTACTGCTCCGCCGGCAGCCCGAAGGCGTCGAAGCCCAGGGTGTGCAGGACGTTGTGGCCGGTCATCCGCTGGTGACGGGCGTAGACGTCGGTGGCGATGTAGCCCAGGGGGTGGCCGACATGCAGACCCGCGCCCGAGGGGTACGGGAACATGTCCATGATGAACTTCTTCGGCTTGGCGGCCAGCTCCGGGTTGTCCGCCAGGTCGCCGGTCGGGTTCGGCGCCTCGTACGTCCCCTCGGCGTCCCAGAAGTCCTGCCAGCGTGCCTCGATGTCGGCGGCCATCGCCGCCGTGTAGCGGTGCGGCGCGGCCGTCTCGGCTGCGGAATTCGTCTCGCTCATGATCCTCAAAGCTCCATCGATCGTCATCTGCCGGCGTCCACGTCTACGGACACGCGTCTACGGAAACGAAAAATCCCCTCGCACAGGAGGGGACGCCGCGCCGATTCCGACCAGGCATTCTCACCGGTCGGGACTGATCAGCGCGGCTCACTAAGCAGAAGGCGTACGGCACGCATGGCGTCAGGGTACCGCACGGGCCCGGAGCCGCGCCGGGAGCGACCGGCCCGTGGACGGCTCCGCCGGGGTCACCGCAGATGCCTTCGGCGTGCGCGGGACGACAACGAGAAGCGGGCCACCCGATCCGGATGACCCGCTTCCCTACTGTGGAGCTAAGGAGAATTGAACTCCTGACCTCCTGCATGCCATGCAGGCGCTCTACCAACTGAGCTATAGCCCCTTGTTGTCCGCCGCCCGGTTTCCCTTGGCGACATCGAGAACATTACACGGTCCCCCCGGTCCTCCACCAAATCGTTTCCCATCTGAACCGTTATGCCCGAATTTCACTCAGGCCGCCATGGAGGTTCAGGCCGTCGCGAAGGAGTAGAAGCGCTTGAGGGTGCAGTGCTCCTCCAGGAGCCGCCCGTAGATCGGCTCCCCTTCCAGCTCGCGGTAGGTCTCGATGGGGTCGCCTTTTATGATCAGCGCCCGCGCGCACTCCTCGCACCAGTACTGGTACTCCGGATTCACCGGGTCCATGTCCCTGACGATGGGCGTACCGCTGCCGCACCAGTCGCACTTACGCCTGTGTGCACCCATCAGTCAGCTCCAGCTGTGGCCGCAGGCCGTACACACGTATGAGACCCCGCCGTCGCCACCCAGCGCTTGGGCCACGTGGGACGAACCGGGGGACGGGCAGCCGGGACGGGATCGGTCTTCGGGAGTTACGGAGCCGGCGGGCGGGGCGGGAACAACGGGCAGGTCGGGGACCTGTTCGCGACTCGCAGGCATCGCGCTCCCTCCCGATCGGTCCATCGCCCCCTCCGGCGCTCCGATTCTGCCATGACCCCGCAAGAGGGTCAGCCCGCGAACGGACGGAGAGCGAACGAAGGGCGGGCGGGAACAGTCGGAGTGCGGGTAGGAGCGGTCGCGGTACGGGCGGGAGCAGCCGGGGTACCGACGGCATACGGGCAGCGCCGGACACACGCAAAAGATCCCGCCCCTGAAAGGGACGGGATCTTGATTGTGGAGCTAAGGAGAATTGAACTCCTGACCTCCTGCATGCCATGCAGGCGCTCTACCAACTGAGCTATAGCCCCGCTGTCCGCTGTGTTTCCCTGCGTTTCCGCGCTGCGAACAAGAAGAACTTTAGCGTGTGACCAGCCAGAAAGTGAAATCCGGCCGGTGCCGCCCCGGGACGGCCTGCGGGCACCGCCTAGTCGTCGTCGCCGAGCACCGGCTCGGGCAGCGTGCCGGCGTTGTGTTCCAGCAGGCGCCAGCCGCGCGCACCCTCGCCCAGCACGGACCAGCAGCAGTTGGTGAGCCCGCCGAGCCCTTCCCAGTGGTGCGCTTCCAGGCCCAGCAGCCGGCCGATGGTGGTCCTGATCGTGCCGCCGTGGCTGGCCACGACCAGCGTGCCCCCGTCGGGCAGCTTCTCGGCGTGTTCCAGGACGACCGGGGCGGCCCGGTCGGCGACCTCGGTCTCCAGCTCGCCGCCGCCCCTGCGCACGGGCTCGCCGCGCTTCCAGGCCGCGTACTGCTCGCCGTACTGTCCGACGATCTCCTCGTGCGTCAGGCCCTGCCAGGCACCCGCGTACGTCTCGCGCAGCGCGGAGTCGTGGGCGACCGGGAGGCCGGTGACGGCGGCGAGCTCAGCGGCCGTGGCCGCCGCCCGCCGCAGGTCCGAGGCGACGATCGCGTCCGGCTTCAGCGAGGCGAGCAGCCGGGCGGCCCGACGGGCCTGCCCGACGCCGGTCTCGGTGAGTTCGATGTCCGTGGAGCCCTGGAAACGGCGCTCCAGGTTCCACGCCGTCTGGCCGTGTCGCCAGAGGACGATCCTGCGGCCCCTGCCGCTGCTGCTGCCGTTCAGCTCCGGTCACCTTCCGTGCCGCCGTTGAGCTGGGCGTGCTCCTCGGCCTTGCCCCGGGTCTTGACGGCGTCCTCGGGGAGCGCGATCTCGGGGCAGTCCTTCCACAGGCGTTCGAGCGCGTAGAAGACACGCTCCTCGCTGTGCTGAACGTGGATCACGATGTCGACATAGTCGAGAAGGATCCAGCGGGCGTCGCGGTCGCCCTCACGGCGCACCGGCTTGGCGCCGAGCTCCTTCTGCAGCCGCTCCTCGATCTCGTCGACGATCGACTTGACCTGGCGGTCGTTCGGGGCCGAGGCCAGCAGAAAGGCATCGGTGATGGACAGCACATCGCTGACGTCGTAGGCGATGATGTCGTGCGCGAGCCGGTCGGCGGCCGCCTGAGCGGCGGCGTTGATGAGCTCGATGGAGCGGTCCGTGGCGGTCACATGCAGGCTTTCGTCGGCGGTCAGATCAACCTCTAGGGTCTCACGGACCGCCGACAGCCCCTACTGCGATCTGCCGCCGCGCTCTTCAAAGGCCGGCGCGGGGCGCCGGCCTCCGGGCCGTCCGGCCCTCCCCGCCCTCCTACTTGATCTTGTAGTCCTGGCCGAGCACGACCGTCACGTCCGCGTTCGCGGCGGGTTTGCCCTGCTTCACGTCCTCCTCGGACAGCCCCAGGGTCTTGGCGACCTCCGCCGCCTTCGCCTTGTCCTCGGCGGTCCGGTACAGCACCTCGGACGACGCCTCGGCGTCGGCCTTCCCCCCGTCGACATAGGCGTAACCACCGTTGACCAGCTGAACCCGGGCCCTGTCGCCGGCGGCCGCGTTTCCGGTGGCGTTCCGGACACCGACCCGGACCGGCGCGCCCTCTTCCGGGGCCTTGACCGCGCCGCCCAGGATGTCCTTGACCACGCTTTCCGTGGCCTCGTCGGAGAGGGTGCCGTCGTCGTGGACCGGCAGGAGCTCCGTCTTGTAGTCCCCGACCTTGGCATGCCCCGCCAGTTTGGCCAGGGAGGCGCCCAGGTCCTGCTCGGGCAGTGACGGGTCGAGGATCTGCGCCAGCGTCTCCACGGTGACCGTCGCGGCCTTCGGGTCCTCGGAGAGCTTGCGCAGCACACCCCGTACGACCGCGCCGAACCGCATCAGCTGCTTCGCCTCGGGCTCGCCCTCACCCCGGTAGGTGGCGTACGCGACGGCCATCGGACCGCTCAGCGTCTGGGCTTCGCCCTTGTTCACGAGGGGCGAGGCGCCCTTCTTGGCATCGGGCACATCGGTGTCGGTGTCGATCTCGATGTTGCCGACCAGCTCGACGAGGTTTTCCAGGTACGGGGTGTCCAGCCGCCACGTACCGCTGATCCTGGTGCCCAGGAGGCTGTCTATCGACTCACGGGTGCCGGTGCTGCCGTCGTCCTCGACGGACTTGCCCAGCGTGGTGGTCGTGGCGCCGTCGTCGGAGGCGACGGCGAGCGAGTTGGGGAGCAGGACGGTGGTGCCCTGCTTCGTGGTGGTGTTGTCGACGAGCAGCGCCGTGGAGGTGCCGCCCTTCTTGGTGTCGTGCAGATGGACCACGATGACGTCCCGCTGCTGCGGGCCGGCGGTGGTGCCGTTCTTCCCTTCCGAGCCGGAGAGGCCGGGCAGCTTGTCCGCGGACCAGAGGTAGCCGACCCCGCCGACGAGCACGAGGGCGACGACCACGATCAGCGCGACCATCCGGTTGCGGCCCTTGCGCCGTGCTTCCTCGCGCCGTTCGCTGCGGCTCTCGGTGAACTTCAGCCAGTCGATGACGTCTTCGGAGTCCTCGTCGGGCTCCTCGATGAACGAGAACTGCTCGGTGCGGTAGTCGGCGGCGGGACGCCTCTGCTCCGGCAGCACGGGCTCCGGTTCCGGTGCCGGATCCTCGGCGGGTTCCTCGGCCGGCCGGGCGGGCGCGGAAACGGGAGCGGCAGCGGGAGCCGAGGCCTGCGCCTGGGGCGGGGCGGCTCCCTGATGCGGGATGTTCCACTGTTCGGCGGTGTCGACCGCGACGGGCTGCTGGGCGGTGCTGTACCCGTAGTCGGTGTAGTTCCCGTAGCCGTACCCCTGGTCGGCGGCCTGTCCCTGCTGGGGCTGCTCCGCGTAGGGGTCGTACTGCTGGGCGTGCTGGGCGTGCTGCGGCTGGTGCGGGTACTGAGGGTGTTCCGGTTGCTGCGGCTGCTGCTGCGCCTGTTGGGGCCGGCCGTACGGGTCGTAGCCGTACCCCTGGTCCGGAACCTGGCCCTGCTGGAATTCCTGGCCCTGCTGAGGGGCGTAGGGGTCGTACTGCTGCTGCCCCTGCTGCTGGTACACCGGCTGCCCGTACTCGTCGTAGCCGACGATCTGCGGCTGCTGGTAGTACGGGTCGTACGGGTTCTGTCGGTCGTTCACCGGTGCCCCTCTCCGTGGCTCATTCGCCGCGGTACAGCTGGCGCTTGTCGATGTAGCGGACCACACCGTCCGGCACCAAGTACCAGACCGGATCCCCCTGCGCGACCCTCCCGCGGCAGTCGGTGGACGAGATCGCCAGTGCCGGAACCTCCACGAGGGAGACTCCTCCCTTGGGCAGTCCGTCATCCGTGAGCACGTGACCCGGCCGGGTCACACCGATGAAGTGGGAGAGCGAGAACAGCTCCTCCGCGTCCCGCCAGGTGAGGATCTGGGACAACGCGTCGGCGCCGGTGATGAAGAAGAGGTCCGCGTCGCCATGGACCTCGCGCAGGTCCCGCAGCGTATCGATCGTGTATGTCGGTCCGCCACGGTCGATGTCACTGCGGCTGACCGAGAACTGCGGGTTGGACGCCGTGGCGATGACCGTCATCAGATAGCGGTCCTCGGCCGGGGAGACCTGCTTGTGGCTCTTCTGCCACGGCTGCCCGGTGGGGACGAAGATGACCTCGTCGAGATGGAACTGGGCGGCCACTTCGCTGGCCGCCACCAGGTGTCCATGATGAATCGGGTCAAACGTCCCGCCCATCACGCCGAGTCGGCGCTTGACGCGGCCGGTAGGCACTTCCTGCTCTCCCATGCGTGCAGAGCCTACTGGCACGGTTGTACGCCCCCGCCTCAGCGGTCGCGGTTGAAGCGGGTGGTGACCCACAGCAGGAACAGCAGCGCGAAGAGGGCGCCACCACCGGTCAGGTAGGGGTTGAGGCTTTCGTGGTTGCCGCCCTCGCCCCCCTCGGAGGCGAGAGTGACCAGCTGGTGTGCGGTGCTCGTGAGGCTCATCTTCAGCAGGACCTATCGATCGGGAGTCGGAAGGAAGACGTCGGGCACATCGTATGCGGGCGCCCCGGGCACGCTCACGCCGACTCAGTCGTTGTTGTCGTCGTTGCGGTATCCGCGCAGCAGGAACCAGGCGAGCAGGGCCGCTCCGACGATCGAGACGAGCAGCACGATCCGAAGGGTGTTGCCCGGCCCCTGCTCCTCGGATGCGGCGGCGAGCAGTGCGACGGTGTGCGGCATTTCGGGCGCTCCTCAAAGTTATCCACAGCCCCCCGCACACCGTAGCGCCAGCACATACGCTGGGATTTGTCAGGGGGACGGGCAACGTCTCGTACGAACAGGGGGCCATCCATGACCGACAGCAGTCACGAGAACGTGCCGAGCAGGCAGCGCACGCGATTCCCGGGAATCTCCTCCCGGGCGTACGAACACCCGGCGGACCGTTCGGCGCTGGTCGCCCTGCGCAAGCTGAGCGGTTTCGACACCGTGTTCAAGGCCCTGAGCGGGCTGCTTCCGGAGCGCAGTCTGCGACTCCTCTTCCTGTCCGACTCCGTCCGGGTGAGCGACGCGCAGTTCACCCACCTCAACGACATGCTGAGGGACGCCTGTTACATCCTGGACCTGGAGAAGGTCCCGCCGATGTACGTCAACCAGGACCCTCAGCCCAATGCCATGTGTATCGGGCTCGACGAGCCGATCATCGTGGTGACGACGGGTCTGGTGGAGCTGCTCGACGAGGAGGAGATGCGGGCGGTGGTGGGCCACGAGGTGGGCCACGCCCTCTCGGGGCACGCGGTGTACCGCACGATATTGCTCTTCCTCACCAACCTGGCGCTGAAGGTGGCCTGGATTCCGCTCGGCAATGTCGCGATCATGGCGATCGTGACGGCGCTGCGCGAGTGGTTCCGCAAGTCCGAGCTGTCCGCGGACCGGGCCGGGCTGCTGGTCGGTCAGGACCTCAAGGCCTCGATGCGGGGTCTGATGAAGATCGCCGGTGGCAATCACCTGCACGAGATGAACGTGGATGCCTTCCTCGCACAGGCCGACGAGTACGAGAAGGGCGGCGACCTGCGCGACTCCGTGCTCAAGATCCTCAATGTGCTGCCCCGGACGCACCCGTTCACCACGGTGCGGGCCGCCGAACTGAAGAAGTGGTCGGAGACCCGCGACTACCAGCGGATCATGGACGGCCACTACCCGCGGCGCGACGAGGACAAGGACACCTCGGTGACGGACTCGTTCAGGGAGTCCGCCTCGCACTACGCCGAAACGGTGCGCACCAGCAAGGACCCGCTGATGAAGCTCGTCGGCGACATCGCCGGTGGTGCGGGAGACCTGGGCGGCAAGCTGCGCGACAAGTTCACCGGCGGAGGCAGCGGCGGCGGTCCCGCTAAGGGGTCCGAGGGGTCCGGCCGCCCTCAGGACCCTGAGGAGGGGCCGGCGACGGCGGGGAGCTGATCGCCAGCGTCCCGCACAGCGCCCCCGTGGGCCGGCCCGAGGTGTACGGGTCGGTACCCGCCGGTCCGCGGTCGTCCGTCCGTTCCCCGGCGAGCAGCGGACGCAGCGCCCCCGCGGTGTCCGCCGAGCAGGACTGCGGCCCGGCCTGCACATAGGCCTCGCGCAGCTCCGTCCGGTGCAGCCGCAGGTCCTCCCGGTCGAACCGGAAGTGCAGCTCGCGCCGCACGGTGAACAGGGAGGCGTCGCCCGTCTCGTGGGATCCCCCGGCGGCGGAGCGCAGGGTGTACGTGAAGGTGTGGTCCGAGACGACTTCCAGGGTGCCGCCTTCCGCCTCGGCGTAGGAGAGGGTGCCCCGGACCCGGACCTGCGGGTCCGCCAGCTCCGCGTCCGCCGGGTCGAAGCGCACCAGCCAGCCGGTCGCGGCGTGCTGTCCGTCGTCGGCGGGGGCCTTCATGCTCCGCTCGAACTGGGCCGTCTGGTCGGGGTCGAGCAGCTGCTCGACGGGGCGCAGGGCGTGACCGCCCAGGACGTCGGGGTTGAGCGAGGACTCCACCAGGTAGTCCTTGGCCGTGGCCAGGGCAGCCGTCACCTGGCTGTCCGAGAAGTTCTGCGTCCGCCGCACCGCGGGGAAGTTGATGCCCTCGGCACCCGTCGGGTATTCCGCGGCGGGGCTTGTCGCGTAGAGGCGTTCGGGGGTGCCGCCCGGCACGGTGCCCCGGGGCGCGAGGGGGACCACGGTGGACCGCAGGGTTTCGGCGCGCCGGGCGGCGGGCTGGGGGTACGGATGGCGGAACCCGATGTAGACGGCCAGGGAGAAGGCCAGGGCGATGAGCACGACGAGGGCTATGGCGGCCCTGGAGCCGCTCCGGGAAGGGCGGGAAGGGTGTCCGGGAGGGAGGGAGCGGACCGCGCGGGCGTGCTCGCCCATCCGTTCCTGGGCGGAGAACTCCTGCAGCCGGGCAGCGCGGACGAACGATTCGTCGAAGACGAGGGAGCGGTACTCGTCCTCGCCGCCCGCGGGATTCTCGGGCGGGCCTTCCGGTGGATCTCCGCGGCCTGTCATGACTTCTCCCGATCTCCACACCACCGGCCGAGATCGGTGTGCAACGGTCTGCTTCGGCCTGGAGGCGTACGGCAGTGAGAAGCCCCCTCGGAAGAGGGGCCATATCTTCAGGGTAGGTCGATCGGCCCGGACGTAAACGCGGAGGCGGGGGGCAACTGGCCGGGAGACGGTGGGGCGAACGGGTGAGCCGACGCGTGAAGGCCCCGCGGGAGCCGGTTCAGGGGGTGCGCGGTACCGCGGAGACCGCCGGACGGGAGGAGTCGGCCGAGGCGGAGGGAGCGGCACCGGGCCTCCCGGACCCCGGTTCGGCGGCACCGGGCTTGTCCACGCCGCTGGTCACCGGCGGCGGGAGCGGTTCGCCCCGGCCGGGCGAGGAGCCGCGGTAGACGGCGGTGAAGGCCAGCGCGACCATGCCGATGCCCATGACCAGGGCGAGCAGCCAGGCCACCGGGCGGTGCCAGCGTGCGGCGCCCCGGTACGGGCGCAGGGAGCCTCCGTGGCGCCCGTAGGGGCCCCTGTCGGCCGAGTCGCCGTAGTCGGGGTCCAGCGGGTCCTCGTACGCCCTCCCGCGGCCGTACGCGCCGTCCCGGCCGTAGTCGTCGTAGAGGTCGTCGTCCATGGGGCCGACGCCGCGGCGTGAGCGGGCCGCTTCGGCCTCGGCACGTGCCTGTGCGGCGGCGAGCAGTCTCTCGACCGCGGTGGGTTCATGGACCGGTGCGGCCCGTACGAAGTCCTCGTCGAACACCACGGCGGCGAAGTCCTCGTCCGCGCCCCCGCGGTCGTCGTCGGGCTCCCAGCCGTCCGGGAACGGCTTGCCCCCCACGTCGTCCGGCACAGCTTCAGCGTAGCCCCGGTGGGGCGGTTTGGGCAGGGATCACCGCAAACTCACCCGCCCCGTCCACCCCGTCCGCCCCACCGGACGCCCGCAGAATCACGGGGCCCGGCGGAATGCCGCTCGTGCGCCCGCCCGGGTGACGCGTCCGCACGAGCCCTGACGCCCTGGGGCCCCGGGGCCCAGGACCCGCGAAGCCCCCGGGGCCCGCGAGCTCCCGGGCTTCTGGGGCCTCCGGGAGCCGCCGGGGCCTCTGCGGCCTCCGGGCGGCTACCTGATGTGGCCGTCGCCCGTGACGATGTACTTCGTCGATGTCAGCTCCGGCAGCCCCATCGGGCCGCGGGCATGCAGCTTCTGCGTGGAGATCCCGATCTCGGCACCGAATCCGAACTGTCCGCCGTCCGTGAAGCGCGTGGACGCGTTCACCGCGACCGTCGTCGAGTCGACCAGTTGGGTGAAGCGGCGGGCCGCGGCCTGCGAGGTGGTCACGATCGCCTCGGTGTGACCCGAGGACCAGAGCCTGATGTGCGCCACGGCCGCGTCCAGCGAATCCACGACCGCTGCCGCGATGTCGTACGAGAGGTACTCGGTCTCCCAGTCCTCCGCCGTCGCCGCCACCACCGTTGCCTTGGAGCCCTCCGCGTGGGCGAGCACCCGCTCGTCCGCGTGCACGGTCACTCCCGCCCCGGCCAGCGCGTCCAGGGCGAGCGGCAGGAACTCGGCGGCGATGTCCTGGTGGACCAGCAGTGTCTCGGCCGAGTTGCAGACGCTGGGGCGCTGCGCCTTGGAGTTGACCAGGATGTCGACGGCCATGTCCAGGTCCGTCGAGGCGTCGACGTAGACGTGGCAGTTGCCGGTGCCGGTCTCGATGACCGGGACCGTGGACTCCTCGACGACCGTGCGGATCAGCGAGGCGCCCCCGCGCGGGATGAGGACGTCGACCAGGCCGCGGGCCCGCATCAGTTCGCGTACCGAGTCGCGGCTCTCCCCCGGCACCAGCTGCACCGCGTCGGCCGGGAGGCCCGAGCCGCCGACCGCGTCGCGCAGCACCCGTACGAGCGCGGTGTTGGAGGCGTACGCGGACGACGAACCGCGCAGCAGCACCGCGTTGCCGGACTTCAGGCACAGGGCCGCCGCGTCCACCGTCACATTGGGCCGGGCCTCGTAGATGATCCCGACCACGCCGAGCGGCACCCGGACCTGGCGCAGGTCGATGCCATTGGGCAGGGTCGAACCGCGCACCACCTCGCCCACGGGGTCGGGCAGCGCCACCACGTCCCGTACGTCGGCGGCGATGGCACGGATCCGCTCGGGCGTGAGGGTGAGCCGGTCGATGATTCCCTCGCTCGTCCCGGCCTCGCGGGCACGGGCGACATCCTCGGCGTTGGCCTCGACGATCTCACCCGTGCGCACCTCCAGCGCGTCCGCGATCGCCAGCAGCGCGTCGTCCTTGGCGGAGCGCGGAAGTGGCGCGATGTCGGCGGCCGCGGCGCGTGCCCGGTAGGCGGCCTGCGCGACCGGGGACATGTTGTCGTACGGCGAAAGCGTGGTCATGCCCGCAGAGTAGTGCGCCCACTGCGGGCATCCGTCACGTATCCCGTGATGCGAGACAACCGCCCCGAGGGGTGGTCCGGTCAGTACGGGTGCACCCCGACCGGGGCCGCGGGCGGCGGCCCGTAGCCCTCGGCGATGCGCTGGTGGTACGTCTCCCGGTCGATCACTTCCAGCCCGACGATCTCCCAGGGCGGCAGCTTGGCGCTGGAGCGGTGCTCGCCCCACAGCCGCAGGGCCACCGCCGCCGCGTCGTGCAGATCGCGGGCCTCTTCCCAGTAGCGGATCTCCGCGTGGTCGTTGGCGTAGCGGCTGGTCAGCAGGAAGGGATGGTCGTGCGCCAGCTGTTCCAGGCCACGTCTGACCTCCTTCAGCGGCGTCTCCGTGCCCGAGACGGAGAGCGTGATGTGCCACAGCTTCGACTGGGTGTGCTCCTCCTTCACCGTCACCGGTACCTGCTCGGCGGTGCGGTCGGCGGCCACGCTCCTGTCGAAGTCGGCCCCCGCTCCGACGCTGGTCAGGGCTCGGCTGCCCGTTCCGCGGGGCGGCGCCCCCGGGCGCGCTCGTCTCACCGGCGGCCTCCTGTGAATGTGTTGCCGTGCTGTACCCCTGGTGTCCCCGCTACAAAGTTGACCAGTCCGAGGCCTGGCTTGGGGCGGTTTTGGTGAAGGTCTCTGCCCCGAGGCTGGACTTTCAGCCGTTTCAGGGGGCGAGCCGGGGTTCGAGAACGACCAGATCGTCCCTGTGTACGACCTCGCGTTCGTAGGCGGGGCCCAGTTCCCTGGCCAGATCCCGGGTGGAGCGTCCGAGCAGTTGGGGGATTTCCTTGGCATCGAAATTGACGAGGCCGCGGGCGACGGGCCGGCCGCTCAGGTCGCGCAGCTCCACCGGGTCACCGGCGGTGAACTCGCCCTCCACGGCGGAGATTCCGGCGGGCAGCAGCGAGGTGCGGCGCTCGACGACGGCCCGTACGGCCCCGTCGTCGAGGGTCAGCGCACCCCGCGGGGTCGAGGCGTGGGCCAGCCAGAGCAGCCGGTCGGCGGAGCGGCGCCCGGTGGGGTGGAAGTACGTACCGGTGTCGCGGCCCGCCAGGGCGTCGGCGGCCCGGCTGGCGGAGGTGAGGACGACCGGGACGCCGGCGGCGGTGGCGATCCGGGCGGCCTCGACCTTGGTCACCATGCCGCCGGTGCCGACGCCCGCCTTTCCGGCGCTGCCGATCGTGACGCCCACCAGGTCCTCGGGGCCGCCGACCTCGGCGATCCGGGAGGTGCCCGGGGTGCTGGGGTCGCCGTCGTACAGGCCGTCCACGTCGGAGAGGAGGACCAGCAGGTCGGCGTGGACGAGATGGGCGACGAGCGCGGCGAGCCGGTCGTTGTCGCCGAAGCGGATCTCGTCGGTGGCCACCGTGTCGTTCTCGTTGACGACGGGGAGGGCGCCCATGTCCAGGAGCTGGTCGAGGGTGCGGTAGGCGTTGCGGTAGTGGGCACGGCGGCTGGTGTCGTCGGAGGTGAGGAGCACCTGGCCGACGCGTACGCCGTAGCGGGCGAACGAGGCGGTGTACCGGGCGACGAGCAGTCCCTGCCCCACGCTCGCGGCGGCCTGCTGGCGGGCCAGGTCCTTGGGCCTGCGGACCAGTCCGAGGGGGGCGAGTCCGGCGGCGATGGCACCGCTGGAGACGAGGACGATCTCCCGTTCGCCGCCGCTCCTGACCTTGGCCAGTACGTCGACGAGTGCGTCGACCCGGTCGGCGTCCAGTCCTCCGGCCGCCGTGGTGAGCGAGGAGGATCCGACCTTGACGACGATCCGGTGGGCTTCGGCCACTCCCGGCCTTGCAGCTGTCACGTGCTTCCTCGCTCTGGCTCGCCCGGTGGATCCTCGGACCGGCCGCGGCCGCCGTGACGCTGTGCCGGGGCCGCCCCCGGCACAGCACAGTACGCGAGGGGTGGCCCCCCGCGCCGCCCGTTCCGTCCGGTGGACAGGGACGGGCGGCGCGGGGGCAGGGGCCGGCGGCGCGAACCGGCCGGTCCGAGCCGGGTCAGCCGTCGTTGACGCTCAGCATGCGGTCGACGACCCGGGCCGCGGCCCGGCCGTCGGAGGGCTCGCAGAAGTCGACACGGAACTGCGCGTACTTCTCCTTGTACTCCTCCGTCACGGCGTCGATGTTCCGGATCGCGGAGACCAGGTCCTCGGAGGTCTTGATCAGCGGGCCCGGGGCGCGCGAGGTGAAGTCGAAGTAGAAGCCGCGCAGGGTGTCGCGGTAGTGCTCCAGGTCGTACGTGAAGAACAGCATCGGCCGCCCGGAGTGGGCGAAGTCGAACAGCACCGAGGAGTAGTCCGTGATCAGCACATCGGCGATCAGGTAGAGGTCGGCGATGTCCGGGTAGTACGTGACGTCCCAGACGAAGCCCTGTCCGGCGCCGGGGATGCTGTCGAGGACCTTGTGGTGCTTGCGGTACAGCAGCACATGGTCCTCGCCGAGCTCCCGCCGGGCCGCGTCGACGTCGATCTGGTTGTCCAGCTTGAAGCGGCGTCCGCCGTAGCGTTGGTCGTCGCGCCAGGTGGGGGCGTACAGGACGACCTTCTTGCCGGCGGGGATGCCGAGCTTCTCCCGTACCGCCGCCGCGCGCTTGACCCGGTCCGGGGCGTGGAAGACGTCGTTGCGCGGGTAGCCCGCCTCCAGGACCTCGCACTCCAGCCGGAAGGAGTTGGTCATGATCGGGGTGGTGAAGGAGTTGGGCGTGATGAACAGGCTGTACTGGCGGGAGCGCTGCGGCAGGCTCGCGATGTAGGCCAGGTTGGCCTTCGGGGTGCCGAGCAGGTCGGCGCCGATGCGCTTGAGCGGGGTGCCGTGCCAGGTCTGGACGACGACCTGGCCCTCGCGGCGGACGAACCACTCGCGGATGCCGCCGTTGGTGACGACGTAACGGCTGCGCGCCAGCGCCTCGTACCACTCCTTGCTGCCCCACTCCACGCCGCGTACGCCGGGCGGCAGGACGACCTGCTGGTCGTGGACCATCGCGATGTGCTCGACCTCGGTCCCCCGGCGCACCAGCTCCTCGTAGACGGCGCGGGGCGAGTCGGAGAACTGCTTGCCGCCGAAGCTGTTGTAGAGCACGGCCTCGCGCAGCGGCAGCTCGCGCTGCTCGGGGGTGTACACATCGCGCATCAGCCGCTGCCGGTAGGCGCCGCGGAGTTCGGGGGCGAGGACCGCGCCGGACTCCACGAAGATCCGGTCGAAGTCGAGCCGCTCCACGGTGTACGTGCGGTGCGCGCCGCTATGCGTCAGCGGCAGGGTGCCGACCAGGTCGGGGCGGATCGTGACGGGGATGTCGCGGGTGTGGTCCCACTCGGTGCGGGCCCGCAGGAAGGGCAGCCAGCGCCCGGCGCGCAGGGGCAGCGTGCCCTCGTACGCGGGCATGGTGTCCGGTGTGACGCGGGCGGTGAAGCGGCCGTCCGCGAACTCGGCCGCCAGCGGCCGGTCCTCGTTGCGGCCGGTGTGACGCAGGATCAGCTTCATCGCCCCGGCGGGGCCGGTGTAGGTGCCGGACAGCACCAGTTCGCCGCCGCTCGACCACTCGACGCCGTCGACGACGGGCTGGACGCACCGCAGCTGCGGGGTGAAGTTGCCCGCGCCGTCGGTGACGACGGCGAATTCGAGGCCGTCGGGCAGCGGGTGGACACCGGTGGCCGGCTTGCGGCCGATGGTGGCGCGGCGCGTGGTGCCGTCCGCGAACACGATCAGCGCGCGGTACTTCCTGGCGCGGCCGGGGGTGACCCCGTCCACCGGGAGGTCCGCGAAGGACAGCCGGGCGGTGTGGCGGAGCCAGCCGTCGGTACCGGTGGCGCCCTTCTCCAGCGGGAGGTCGGTCACATATCCGGTGGCCTCGTGGTCGATGCGCAGCGCGGTGGGCTTCTTGCCCGTGGCGCGGGAGCGCAGGGTCACGGTGAGGGTGTCGGCGTCCGCCTCCTGGGCCTCGACCTCGGCGGGCACGACGTCCACCGTGAGCTTGAGCCGGTTGCGGTCGAAGCCCGCGACGAGCCGTACGCCGTCGTCGAGCACATGGACCTGGCTGTGTCCGGCGGCGCCCGCGTTGTTCTTGGTCACGCTGCCGACGGACATGCCGCCGGGGCGCGGGATGCCGATGCCCAGGCGCCAGGTGCCCGGCTGCCACTGGCCGCGGGTGCGCAGGCGGGACGGGTCGATGCCGATCTCGAAGCCCGACCAGTCGTAGTTGTGCAGGGCGCCCTTGGCCTCGGCGGTGGCCTTGGGTTCCAGGACGGTGCGCACGCGCAGCGGCAGGGTGCTGCGGCTGCCCTGGCGGCGCAGGACGGCCACGCGGAGCGAGCGCCTGCCCGTCGCGGAGGGGACGTTGGGGATGTAGGCGTACCCGTGGACGACCAGCTTGCCGTCCTTCCAGGCCAGGTCCAGCAGCTTGCCGCGGACGGGGAGCTCGCTGCGGTTGAAGTTGCGCACCGTGGCGGGCAGCGAGGAGTTCTCCACACCGGGCAGTTCGATGCGGGCCCGGCGCAGGCCCCGTACCGAGAAGGCGCCGGGGTTCTCCCGCTCGTAGTGCAGCAGGCCCACGAGCTCGTCACCGCGCCCGCTGGCCGCCAGGTGCCACTTGACCCGGGCCATCGGCGAGAACTTCCGGACCAGCTTGGGGGCGGCCTGTGCCAGGAAGTCCTTGGCGGCGCTGTGGAATGCGGGGCGCTCCTCGACCGGGGTCTCCGGGAAGTACTTCATGAGCCGGCTGAGCTCTTCGGGAATCGCTTCGAGGGACGCCACGGCGGGAGGGCCTTTCCGGGGGGACGTGCAGAGATGAACCCCTGGAATACGGGGCGTAAATGAGACGCCTACAACGGTCTCATGGTTGCCCCACAGTATGACGTGACACCAGTCACAGGATCGACCCGCCCCCGGGTCCGTCCCGGCCCTGCCCCGGGGTCATTTCCGGGGGCCGTTCCGGGGGCCGCCCCGGCCCTGCCCCGAGGTCCGTTCCGGGGCCTGTTCCGGGCCTGTTCCGGGCCCGAACGGCCCCCCGGGCGCCGGGTGTCAGGCGCGGTGCGCCCGTGGTGCGCGCAGTGCCGCCAGCACCGTCCTGCGGGCCTTGCGGACCACCCGCCGGGCGAAGGACACGGAGGGCCGCCGCTCCGGCGCCTCGATCCGTCTGCCGCCGACCCATTCGGTCACGGTCACCTCGTAGGCCTCGTCGGGCAGTCCGGAACCGTCCCCGAAGTGCGGATACGCCAGGTACAGCCGGGCCGGGCCCGTCCTGCGCACGAGTTCCGGCTCCTCCTTGGCCCGCAGGAAGCGCAGGACGTCGAGCAGCAGGTCCAGCCTTCCGGTCGCCACGCAGACCAGCCGGAGCCGCTCCTGGGCCTTGAGGCGGCGCGCCAGACCGGGGGTCCAGTAGGCCTTCATCAGCGGGGCCGCGAGCGCCATCTTCTTCCGGTGGACCGCGTCCGACTGCTTCAGCATCTTCGGGCCGAACTGCGGCAGCAGTGTGATGACGAACGGGCGGACCATCAGGGCGTCGCGCCGGGGCCCGGCGGGCACATGGGCGGCGATGAGTCTCATGAGCGCCCTGGCCGAGTCGAAGCGCAGGACGTAGGTGCCGCTCTTGGTCACGTGCTTGCCGTCGTCACGGCCCACCAGGTAGTAGCAGGTGTAGTCGGCGACGACCGAGACACCGCTGCCCCGCAGGTACGCCTCCATGGTGAAGAGGGCGTCCTCGCCGGTCTTCAGCTCCTCGTCGAAGGTCATGCCGAGCCGGGTGAGGAGCTCACGCCGGAACAGCTTCTGGGCGCTCAGGGTGAACTTGATGTTGGAGGAGTACAGGTCGGCGTGCTCGACGGTCTCCTTCCACATCGACTTGGCCGCGCCCCGGTTGACGCCGACGACCTTGCCGAGGACCACGTCCGTACCGGCCCGGTCGCCCATCGCGACCATGCGCTCCAGGGCCTCCTCGCCGAAGTAGTCGTCGGCGTCGAGGAAGAAGACGTACCGGCCGCGGGCCAGCCCCAGGCCGACGTTACGGGGCCCGCTGGGCCCGCCGGAGTTCGGCTGCCGGACCACCCGCATGGGGATGTCCGTCCGGGCCGCGAACTCCTCCAGATACTCCCCCGTACCGTCCGTGGAACCGTCGTCGACGGCGACGATCTCCATGCGCCCGGCGCCGAGCGTCTGCGCTTCGACGGACTCCAGACAGCGGATCAGGTAGGGCATCGCTTCATAGGCACCGATGATCACGCTGACATCGGGCTCGCTGGTCCTGTTCGGCATTTCGGCCATGTGCACCTGTTGATTTGATCACGATATAGGCAAAATTGTCCGACTCTCGCACCTGATGTGCATGAATATGCCGAACGGCCCGTGCATCCCTCCAGGGGGAGAGATGCACGGGCCGTTGCCGGGGTTGCGTCGTTTTCGGCCGACACGGACAGTTTGGCCAGGTGTTGGTCAGGCGTTGGCCGGCTGTTCAACAGGGGTTGGCCCGCGGGCCGGGGAAGGCCTCGCTCAGCGGCCGGCCACCGCGTCCGCGTCCGCCGTGGTCCCGGCCTCGGCCAGAACCTCCGCCTCGCCGGTCCCGGCGCCGCTGGAGGCCGCCTCCCGGTCGGGCAGTGCCGCACTCTGCTCACCGAGGCGCTGCGCGACGCCCGCGTTGCGCGCCTCGGCCTTGGCGGCGAGGGCACGCACAGCGGCGTTGAACTGCTCCATGGAGGTCGGCTCGTCCGGACCCAGGAGGTAGCTCTTCAGCTCGCGGCGGGCTCCGGCCAGCGAGTCCGCCGCCGGGTCGGTGACCGCTGCCAGCAGTTCGCCGATCTCCTCGGCACCGTTGGAGAGGATCACGGCGGCCCGGACGGCGGTGTTCTGCCGCTTGAACTCCTCGGCACCGAGCTCGGCGGAGTCGGTGACCGCGTACGGCTTGCCGCTCGCGATGAAGTCGGAGACCACGCTGGAGATGTCCGACACCATCGCGTCGGACTCGTTGAAGCAGTCGTACAGCTTCGGCTGCGCGCCGGACACCGTCCGGTGCTCCCACCAGCCGAAGGAACGCCAGTAGGCGTCGTTCCACTCGGCCCGCAGGGCGGCCGTCTCGGCCTCACGGGCGGGGTCGGCGAGCGAGACCCGCGACTCCTCGGCGTCGTCGCCGCCGGAGCGGCCGGTCGCCGTCAGCGCGGCGAGACGGGCCTCGATCCGCGTCAGCTCGGCCTTGGCCGCGCTCTGCCCGGCGGCGGCCGAGGCCGCCTCCTTCGCCCAGCGGGGTTCGGCGGCGCGCTGGGCGGCGGCCTTCTCCAGCATGGCCTTGATCCGCGCGTCGACGGCCTTGGCCCTGGCGCTGCGGATGCCCGTGAAGGGGTGCGGCTTGTAGATGATCCGGACCGGCCGGTCGGCGGCCACCAGCCGCCGCACGATGTTCTCGCCGGCCAGCAGCAGAGAGGTGTTGCCCGGGTTGTCGTCCCAGCCCTCCCAGGTGGGGGCGTACAGCACGGTCGGGACGGGGTTCTTCGTCGTACCGGTCCAGCTCTTGATCGGCGCCAGCTGCGGGCGGCCGACCTCGACGATGTCCTCGTCGCGGATACCCACGTCGGCCAGGGCGTACCGGTCACGTCCGGCCCGGCCCGCGGTCCACACCTCGTCGTACACCTTGGAGTACGGGTTGACGCTGGCCAGCTTGTCGCTGTCGCCGTGCCCGATGAAGACGTGCTTCATGGTCGGGACCCGCAGCATGTGGATGTTCTTGCCGACATTGGCGGGGTAGAGGCAGACCCGGACGGTGGAGAGGTCCAGGTTCATCAGGTGGGTGCCCGCGGGCATGCAGATCACCGGTACGCCGGTCTCGGCCAGCTGCGGCACCAGGCTGCGCTCACGCATGATGATCAGCGGGCGTCCCTCGACCTGCGCCATCGTGTCGAGCCACATGTTGCCCTGGTACGCCGACTCGTTCGAGCCGGAGAAGTAGAGCACGACGCTGGGCTGGTACTCGCGCATCCAGGTGTCGACGGCCTTGAGCACGGCGGCGGCCGACGGGACCAGCCGGCCGCGGCGCAGGTACGGGACGAGCACCGCGTTGTACAGGACGGCCAGCACCAGGGTGATGCCGGCGCCGACGTAGCCGACGATGTCCCTGCCGGTCTCGGCGGCGATCAGTATGCCCGCCATGGCCGGGATGTCCAGGTGGAGCATCTTCTCGGCGGAACGGTGCAGCAGCGTGTTCGGCGGCGCGTCGGGGATGCGGACGGCGTGCAGGTCCACATTGCGGGTGACGACCGGCATGGTGCGGCGCAGCTTGATCAGTGTCGTCAGGGCGCCGTGCGGGGCCTGGAGTCCGTAGAAGACCAGGAAGCAGGCGACCGCCGTGTAGAACAGCGGCTCCTCCGCGAGGTCCAGCCGGGCCAGCAGCAGGATGAGCATCAGCTGGCGGAGCAGGAAGCGGATGGGCAGTCCGGCCCGCACCTTGCCGAGCCGGTTGACCAGATAGCTCCCCCGCTGATGCAGGTACCAGTCCGTGACGTACGTGACAGCGGTGGCCGCCGCGAAGAACCAGATGTTGGGGAGAAGGGCGGCGACCATGACGCAGGGATATCCCAGCCCCATCAACAATGCTGCCGCCAGTTCCGACCTGCTGCCCACACGGGCCAGGCGAATGGCTGTCGAGATCACGAAGAACCTGCTCCAGGGGGGTGCCGGTTAATTCACGTATAGAGGGAAATGTGAAGGTGCGGCTTCACGCACTCGGGCCTCTGCGGTCGCACAAAGCGATCACAGAGGCCCGAAAAATCACAATTGTCAAGAATTATTACACATCTTCTTGACGATCAAGCACCGAGGCCAGCGCCTGCTCGAACCCGGAGGATTCGGCGGCACCGCGCGTCGGGTCCTGCTGCCGTACGTCGATGACATGGCCGGTCAGCTCGGACAGGAGGACGTCCAGCGAGGTGCGCGCCACCGCCTCCGAGGAGAGCAGCGAGCCCGCGGGCTCCTGGCCGAACGCCTTGGTGCGCATCGGCGTCGCGGTCCGTTCCGGATTGACGCAGTTGACGCGGATGCCCTCGCCCGCCCACTCGTCGGCCAGCGCCTGGGTGAGGTTCACCATGGCGGCCTTGGTGGAGGAGTAGAGGCTGTACTCGGCGCGGCCCCGGGTGTAGCTGCTGGAGGTGTAGAGCAGCAACTGGCCCTGGGTCTCCGCCAGATACTTGTACGAGGCGCGGGCGATCTGGACGGGCGCCAGGTAGTTGACGTTCAGCGCTTCCTGGATCGTGGTGTTGTCGGTCTCGGCCAGCTTGCCGATGCGCAGCACGCCCGCGGTGTTGATGACGTAGTCGACGCGGCCGGTCTCGGCGTACGCCTTGGAGAGCGCGTCATCGACGTGTTCCGGGTTCTCGACGTGCGTACCGGTGGTGGAGCGGCCCAGCGCGTAGACCTTCGCGCCGTACTGCTCGGCCAGCGTGGCGATGTCGGCGCCGATGCCGTACGAGCCGCCGAAGACGACCAGGGTCTTGCCGGAGAGCAGCTCCCGGTAGGCGGCCTCGTCGGCCTGGCGCGGGGCGGCGGTGGAGGCCAGCTGGAAGAGCTTGTCGGTGATGAAGACGTCGACCGGCTGGGTCACCTTCATGTTGTACTCGTCGCCCGCGACCACGTAGATCGGTACGTCGGGGAGGTACTTGAGGACCACCGAACAGTCGTCGGTGGCCTGGAAGTTGGGGTCGCCCGCCGCGATCCGGTACGCCTTGCGGATCGTCGAGAGCTTGAAGGCCTGCGGGGTCTGCCCGCGGCGCAGCCGGGACCGGTCGGGGACGTCGGTGATGAACTCCCCGTCCTCGCCGTGGGTACGCGTCACGATGATCGTGTCGGCGGAGGGGATGGCGACATCGACGGCCTGGTAGCGGTCGAGCGCGTCGACACAGTCCTTGATGACGCGCTGTGACAGCAGTGGCCGGACCGCGTCGTGGAAGAGGACATTGCGGTCCTCGCCCTCGGCAAGGCCCTCGCCGAGGGCCGCGATGGCGCGCTCGGTGGTCTCGTTGCGGGTGGTGCCGCCCTCGATGATCCGGGTGACCTTGGTCAGTCCGGCCTTGGCGACGATCTTCTCGACGTCGGGCACGAACCCGGGCGCCATCAGCACGATCACATCGTCGATGCTGTCGGCGTTCTCGAAGATGGTCAGCGTGTGCTCGATGACTGCCTTGCCGGCGATCTTCAGCAGCTGCTTGGGGATCGACAGTCCCACGCGCTGACCGGTACCACCGGCGAGCACGACTGCTGTGGTCCGGGGCTTGGCTTCATGCGGCACAGACACAGACGACCTACCTTGCTATGACGGGGGAACAGTGTGATGGTCGCACTCTCCGTGACCGTCTCGCAAGGCGGACGTCGGTCGCCGCATGCCGTGCGGAAACCCGCAGTTCACTGCCTGGCCAGGGAGATTGGGTTCCGCCGGACCGGTACGCGGGGTGACCGAATCCACAGAGGTGTTGCGCAATCCGCACATCTACCGCACGGGCAACGGCCGTCACCAGGCATTTTTCCGGTGCGGTACGTCCCCGGGCGGGCAGCCGCGCGGGTCCGGCGGCGGCCGGACCGGCGGGCCCGGCACGCGTCACGCGCGGCGGGCCCGCCCGGAACGCGGACGCGGGCCGTCCTCTCCTTTAGAAGGGGTCGAACTCGTCGTATTCCTTCTGGGCGTCGTCCCGCTCGGCGGTGCGGTCCCGGCGGCGCTGCGCGGCGGGGCGCGGCTCCTCCAGGCGGTGGTCCTCGCCCCGGCGGCCCAGCATCTCGGCGCCGGCCGTCACGGTCGGCTCCCAGTCGAAGACGACCGCGTTCTCCTCGGGGCCGATGGCGACGCCGTCGCCGGCCCGGGCGCCCGCCTTCATCAGGGCGTCCTCGACACCGAGGCGGTTGAGCCGGTCCGCGAGGTAGCCGACGGCCTCGTCGTTGTTGAAGTCGGTCTGCCGCACCCAGCGCTCGGGCTTCTCGCCGCGCACGCGGTAGATGCCCTCGTCGTCCACGGCCACGGTGAAGCCCGCGTCGTCGACGGCCTTCGGGCGGATGACGACCCGGGTCGCCTCTTCCTTCGGCTTGGCGGCGCGCGCCTCGGCGATGATGCCCGCGAGCGCGTACGAGAGCTCCTTGAGGCCCTTGTGCGCGATGGCCGAGACCTCGAAGACGCGGTAACCGCGGTCCTCCAGCTCCGGGCGGATCATGTCGGCGAGGTCCTGGCCGTCGGGGATGTCGACCTTGTTCAGGACGATGACGCGCGGCCGGTCGTCGAGACCGCCGTACTGCCGCAGCTCCTCCTCGATGATGTCGAGGTCGGAGACGGGGTCGCGGTCCGACTCCAGCGTGGCGGTGTCCAGCACGTGCACCAGCACCGAGCAGCGCTCGACGTGGCGCAGGAACTCCAGGCCCAGCCCCTTGCCCTGGCTGGCTCCGGGGATGAGGCCGGGGACGTCCGCGATGGTGTAGACGGTCCCGCCGGCGGTCACCACTCCGAGGTTTGGCACGAGGGTGGTGAACGGGTAGTCCGCGATCTTCGGCTTCGCCGCGGAGAGCACGGAGATCAGCGAGGACTTGCCGGCGCTCGGGTAGCCGACGAGTGCGACGTCGGCGACGGTCTTGAGCTCCAGGACGATGTCCCGGTCCTCGCCCGGCTCACCGAGCAGCGCGAAGCCGGGCGCCTTGCGGCGGGCGGAGGCGAGCGCCGCGTTGCCGAGGCCGCCGCGGCCGCCCTGGCCGGCGACGAAGGTGGTGCCCTGGCCGACCAGGTCGGCGAGCACATTGCCCGCCTTGTCGAGGACGACGGTGCCGTCGGGCACGGGCAGGACCAGGTCCTGGCCGTCCTTGCCGGAACGGTTGTCGCCCGCACCGGGCTGGCCGTTGGTGGCCTTGCGGTGGGGGCTGTGGTGGTAGTCCAGCAGCGTGGTCACGGCCTGCTCGACGACGAGGATCACATCGCCGCCGCGCCCGCCGTTGCCCCCGTCGGGGCCGCCGAGCGGCTTGAACTTCTCACGGTGGACGGAGGCGCAGCCGTGGCCTCCGTTACCCGCGGCGGCATGCAGCTCGACGCGGTCCACGAAGGTGGTCATGGTTGGTGCCTCCAGGTACAGCGGAAAAATACGGAATTGTCTCTGTCGTAACACGCCGAGGGCGGACCCGCTTCCCCGTTTGCCGGGAAAGCTGAGATCCGCCCTCGGAAGGTGCTGTGTGTCGCTCCGCGTGCGCCGAAATGGATCAGGCGGCGAGCGGAACGATGTTCACGACCTTGCGGCCACGGTGCGTACCGAACTCCACCGCACCGGCGGTCAGCGCGAACAGCGTGTCGTCGCCGCCCCGGCCGACACCCGTGCCCGGGTGGAAGTGGGTGCCACGCTGGCGGACCAGGATCTCACCGGCGTTGACGGCCTGACCGCCGAAGCGCTTCACGCCGAGCCGCTGAGCATTGGAATCGCGCCCGTTCCGAGTGGAGGATGCGCCCTTCTTATGTGCCATGTCTCCTCAGTCCCTTACTTCGCAGCCGCGGGGATACCGGTGACCTTGATCGCCGTGTACTGCTGGCGGTGACCCTGGCGACGGCGGTAGCCGGTCTTGTTCTTGTAGCGAAGGATGTCGATCTTCGCGCCCTTGTGGTGGTCCACGATCTCGGCCTGGACCTTGATCCCGGCCAGGACCCACGGGTCGCTGGTGACGGCGTCGCCGTCGACCACGAGCAGCGTAGAGAGCTCTACGGTGTCGCCGACCTGGGCGGTGGGAATCTTGTCAACCTCAACGATGTCGCCGACAGCAACCTTGTGCTGGCGACCACCGCTGCGCACGATGGCGTACACGCGGATCTCTCTTTCGCTCGGAACGGATCCCCTGATGCCAGCCGCTCGCACGGGCCGGGGCCCGGGACGATCCGGAAGGATGAGCGGCCTCTCCCGTACGGAAGGCGCGAACGCCGACCGGGTCCGGAAGGGATGTGCTCAGGGGTAGGTGCGTACGGAAACACACCGAGGGTCAAGGTTACGGGGCGGGGTTCGGGGGGTCAAACCGGGCCCCGGCCGCCGGGGACCGGGTCGGCAGCGGCTCCGTACGCCGGGCGAGGGCGCCCTCGCCCACGGCCGCCGGGGCCCGGGATCGTAAGCTCTCCCAGCACACCAGCTCTCCGGAAGGCACACGCGCGTGAACTACAGGGTCCAGCCCACCGCCCAGGTCGACGAGACCGCCGAGATCGGCGACGGCAGCAGCGTCTGGGAGCTCGCCCAGATCCGTGAGCGGGCCCGCCTCGGCAAGGGCTGCGTCATCGGCCGGGGCGCCTACGTCGGCACCGGCGTGCGGATCGGCGACAACGTCAAGCTCCAGAACTACGCCCTGGTGTACGAGCCCGCCGAGCTCGGCGACGGCGTCTTCGTCGGCCCCGCCGTCGTCCTCACCAACGACCACAACCCGCGCTCCGTCGACCCCGAGGGCAACCAGAAGCGCGGCGGCGACTGGGAGGCCGTCGGTGTGAAGGTGGCCGAGGGCGCGTCGCTCGGCGCGCGCTCCGTCTGCGTGGCTCCGGTGCGGATCGGGCGCTGGGCGATGGTGGCGGCCGGCGCGGTGGTCACCAAGGACGTGGCGGACTTCGCCCTGGTGGTGGGCGTACCGGCGCGGCAGATCGGCTGGGTGGGCCGCAGCGGGGTGCGCCTGGTGGAGCGCGTCGGCGAGCCGGGCGTCTGGGAGTGCCCGCAGAGCGGTGCGGTGTACGAGGAGAAGGACGGGGTTCTCGGCGAGCGAGCCGCGTAACCGGTGCGAGGCGGGTCGCCTTTCGATCTCGATCCGACGTGTTCCACCTAGAAAGCGACACGTTCGGCCGAGGATGAGGCAGTGAACTCTCCTTCTCTGTCTGCCAAGACCGATGCTCACCCGCCGGACAAGGCGCGACCGGAGATTCCGGCCCCCGGTGCCGCCTCCGGTGACGGCGGCGGCACCCCCAGGACCCCGGCGCCACGGCTCTACGCGCTCGACGCGCTGCGGGTCGTGGCGGCGCTGGCCGTTCTCGCCTTCCACTTCGCGGGGATCGACAAGGCGACCGCGGTCAACTGGGGCGAGAGCCCCCGCGAGCTGTTCCCCTGGCTCTTCCCCTTCGCCAAGTACGGCTCCTACGGCGTCCAGCTCTTCTTCATCATCAGCGGCTTCGTGATCTGTCTGTCGGCCTGGGGCCGGACCCCGGGGCAGTTCGTCCGCGCCCGGTTCCTGCGGCTCTTTCCCGCCTACTGGTTCTCGGTGGTCGTCGCCCTCGCGCTGTACCGGCTGCTGCCGGACCCGGTCCGCGAGTCCCCCAGCTTCAGCGACGCCCTGACGAACCTGACGATGTTCCAGGTGCCCCTGAAGGCACAGCACATGGTCGGTGCCTACTGGACGCTCTGGCTGGAGCTCTGCTTCTACCTGGTCTTCCTGGTCGTGCTGATCAAGGAGATCGACTTCCAGCGCGTGTACATCTTCTGCTGGTCGTGGCTGATCCTGTCCGTGCTGCTCCAGCAGGGCCCCGCCGTACCGCTCCTCACCACGCTGGCCCCCGCGCTGAACACCTCGCTGTTCGTCGCCGGGATCACCATGTACCTGATGTACCGCTTCGGGCCCGGCCTTAAGCTGTGGCTGCTCCTCGGCATGAGCTGGCTGACCATGCAGAGCGACCTCGTGGAACACGGGGACCGGCTGCGGGACGACCTGGGGTTCGACCGCAGCCCGTATGTGGCCCTGGCCGTGGTGACGGTCTCCTATCTCCTGGTGCTCGCGGTGGCGCTGCACCGGCTCGACGGGGTGCGGTGGCGCTGGCTGGCCACGGCGGGGGCGCTGGTGTACCCGCTGTACCTGCTCCACGAGGAGCTGGGCTGGGCCCTGATCCGTACCCTCCACGGGCACCTGGGCGCATGGCCCACGCTGGCCGTCACCGTGCTGGTTCTGCTGGTGCTGTCCTGGCTGGTGCACCGCTGCGTGGAGCGGCCCTCGGTCCGCTGGCTGCGTACAAAGCTGTGACCCCGTGCGGACTGCGTGAGGAAGGGCCCCGCACCGGTTTTCCGGTGCGGGGCCCTTCTCGTGTCGGGTCAGCCGGAGCAGGGGCTCACGCGTGGGCGTCCGTCCGGGTCTCCGAGGCCGCCGCGGGCACCTTGGGGCGGTCCGGCAGCAGACGGCTGTAGATGCCGTCGAGGACCTCGGCCTGCGCCTCCCAGGTCCACTTCTCCAGCAGCCCCGGCTTGTCGTAGGCGGCCCGGTAGCGCTCGGGGTCGGCCAGCACGGCCTTCACCGCCCGGACGTAGTCCTCGGTGTCCTGGGCGCGGAAGACCTCGCCCTGGCCCGTCGACTCGACCATCTCGGACATCGTGCGGATGTCGCTGACGATCTGCGGGAGCCTGGCCTGCGAGTACTCGAAGAACTTGTTGCTCAGCGCCAGCTCGTGGTTGGCCAGGTGATGGAGCGGGCTGACGGCCGCGTCGGCCGGGGCCACGAACTCGGCGACCTGCCAGTGCGGGACGAACGGCAGGAAGTGCACCCGGTCGCCGACCCCCAGCTCGTCGACGAGCTTGCGGATCGTGGCGGTCGCCGCGTACGGCTTGCCCGGCGGCACGGAGACCATCGCGACATGCACGTCCGGCATGCGGGTGAGGCCCTCGATGATCGTCTCGACCCCGCGGACCGGGTTGATGCCACCGACGTACGCGAGGAGCGGGGTGTCCGCGCCGACGCCGCACAGCTCCCGCAGGTCCGGTACGGGGTCGGCTCCGGCGACCTCGTCCGCGCCCGGGGAGAGCACCGGGGCGTTCAGCACGACCGTCGGCAGTACGGACAGGCCGTGGCCCTCCTTGAGCAGCTCCGCCAGGGCCGGGGAGACCGTGATCACCGCGTCGGCGAACACGGCGTGCTCCTTCTCCCACGCCACATGGCCGGGCAGCCAGCGGCCGTGCCGCGGGGGCAGGCCGGGGACGTACTCATGGGCGTCCCAGACCAGCTTCACGGGCCGGCCGGCCGCGCGGGCGCGCACGGCGGCGCGGGCGCCGACGCCGAGCATCTTGAAGTCGTGGGCGTGGATCAGGTCGGGCTTCAGCGCGTCGATGTGCTTGGCGAAGGCCAGCTCGAAGTCCCACAGGTTCGGCATCAGACGGCGCCAGGAGCGCTGCTTCATCAGCGTCTGCCACACGGCGGTCGTGGTCCGGTCCAGGGAGGCGTCCAGCATGGACCGGCGCTTCTGCAGGTTCGTCGTCTCGCGGGCGCGCAGCGCGACCCACTTGCTGTAGATCTTGGCGCTCACGCGCGGCACCAGCAGACGGGCCTTGGAGCCGCCCGCGCTGCGGCCCGGGTGACCTGCCCTGGCCGCCTTCTCGGCCGCCTGCCGGAAGCTCAGGTCCGAGCGCCACGCCTTGGCGGCCTGCACCCGGTAGCGCGCCACCTGGGGCGAGCGGTAGGCGAGCGGGCGGCGGGGGAACGGGCGGCGCATGTCGTGCCGGCGCGGGTTGAGCGGGGTGGGCTTGGGGATCAGCCGCACCTCGGCGCTGCCGACCTTCCAGGAGTGCTTCTCGCTGTCCGGCGAGACTCCGAACAGCACGACGTCCCAGCCGGCGTCCGCCGCGGACCGGGCCGCCTTCTGTACCCGGGAGTCACCCCTGACCCCGTTGTCGACGAGCATGACCACTCGACCCCGGGGCTTGTGCCGCGTGGTGCTTTCGGGCTCCATGTACGCGCCTTTCCTGATAGCCGCCGTCACGGCCTTCTCCCCGCCGCAGACATACCGCAGCCAGCGAGCATACCGGCCCCCCGGGACCCTGCGGTGACCGTGCCCCGCAAGGCTCCACGTACCATCGGACCCGGCCCGCAACGGGCCCGGCAGCCTCCAAGGAGAAGAACAACGTGAAGGTCCTCAGCGTCGTCGGGGCCCGGCCCCAGCTCGTGAAACTCGCCCCCATCGCCGCGGCCTTCGCCGGCACGTCCCATCAGCATGTCATCGTGCACACCGGCCAGCACTACGACGCCGATCTGTCCGATGTGTTCTTCGACGGGCTCGGCATCCCCGCCCCGGACGTCCACCTGGGCGTGGGCTCCGGAAGCCACGGGGTGCAGACCGGAGCGGTGCTCGCCGCCATGGACAAGGTACTGGAGGACGAGCGGCCGGACTGGGTCCTGGTCTACGGGGACACCAACTCCACCGTCGCCGGCGCGCTGTCCGCGGTGAAGATGCACCTGCCGGTCGCCCACCTCGAAGCGGGCCTGCGCTCGTTCAACCGCCGGATGCCCGAGGAGCACAACCGGGTCCTCACCGACCACTGCGCCGACCTGCTGCTCGCCCCCACCGAGGAGGCCATGCGCCACCTGGCCAACGAGGGCCTGGCCGGGCGTTCCCGGCTCGCGGGTGACGTGATGGTCGACATCTGCCTGCGCATCCGTGACGCGGTGGCCGCCGGGGAGCACCCCGCACCGGCCCTGCCCGAGGGCATCGACCCGGCAGCGCCGTTCCTGCTCGCCACGCTCCACCGGCCGGACAACACCGACGACCCGGAGCGGCTGTCGGCGATCCTTGCCTCGCTGGCCGCGCTTCCGGTGCCGGTGGCGCTGCTCGCGCACCCGCGTCTGGTGGCGCGCGCCGAGGAGCACGGCATCAAGCTGGAGCAGGGCAACCTGCACGTCGGCCGCCCGCTGCCGTACGCCGGTCTGGTCGCCGCCGTGGTGGCCTCGGCCGGTGTGGTCACCGACTCGGGCGGTCTCCAGAAGGAGGCGTTCCTGCTCGGCCGGGCGTGCACCACGGTCCGCCCGGAGACGGAGTGGGTGGAGACCCTGGAGGGCGGCTGGAACGTCCTCGTCCCGGACCCGCACGAGCTGCCCGCGGACGAGTTCGCGGCGCTGGCGACCCGCCCGGCCCCGGAGACCGAGCGCGGTACGCCCTACGGCGAGGGCACCGCGGCCGTACGGGTCGTGGAGCTGATGGAGGAGGCGCTGCGCGGCTGACCGAGGCCAACCGGCGTACGAGAAGGGGCTCCCCGGCCGACTGCGGCCGGGGAGCCCCTTCTGTCATGTCCTCGCGCGAAGACGGGCGTCCTCGCGGTGCCGGTCAGCGCCTCAGGAAACCGTCCAGGGCGCGGGCCGTGGCGGTGCCGTCGTGGTACTCCCGTGCGAACGCGGCCGACTCGGCGCCGATCCGGGCCGTGCCCTCACGGTCGGCGAGCAGCGCCTCCATGACCGAGTCCAGCGTCTCCGGGGTGGCGTTGACGATCGGCGGGGTCACTCCGCACGCCGCGATCGACTCCTTGTCGAGGTGGGCGACCACCGGCTTGCCGGCGGCCATGCCCTCGCAGGCGAACGTCCCGTACGTACCGATGGCGAACTGGTCGACGATGATGTCCGCCTCCATCACCATCTCCCGGACCGTGGCCCAGGAGACCTTCTCGGCCAGCCGGAAATCGATCAGGCCCCGGTCGTGGAGGTCCTGGAGCACCGGCAGCACCCGGTCGGTGCCCTTGGTCCAGCGCGCCGAGGGGGCGTGCAGGACGACAGGGCGTTCGCGCTGCATCACCGGCCGGTCGCAGGCCCATGCCTCGACGTCCACGACGAGCGGCGCCCAGGTGGCCATCGGCAGGTCCAGCAGCAGGTCGGGCGTGGTGACGAAGACCGGCAGCCCGCTCTCCCGCGCGATACGCCGGTTCCGCTCCGCGATCGCCGCCAGCTTGTCCTCGTAGCCCTCGGGGGCGTCGAGGAAGAGGGAGTACGGGTTGCGCTTCCGGTGCTGTGCGGGGTCGCGCACCTCACTGCCGTGGGCGAGCAGCGCGACCTTCAGCCCGCCGTTGAGGAGCGCGGGCAGGTCGCCCTCGATGCTGTCGCCGTTCAGTCCGCCGAAGACGGGGCGGAAGGCGTCGGCGATGAGGTGCGTGTAGCGCGGCACGATCCGCTGCACCTGTTCGAGCTGCACATCGAGGTTCTTGAGGGACTTGCCGTCGACATAGACGTCGGCCGGGTACTCGTGCGTCTGCGCGGTGCGGTGCTTGACCACTTCCGCCGAGACGTCGGAGCGCTCACGGGTGACTGCCTGCGCGAAGGCGGCGAGCTGCCCGGCGTAGTTGGCCGGGCCCAGACCGAGCTTGACCGGGGTCTTGCCGAGCGGCGTCCAGCCCCGCTCCAGCTCCTCGCGCGGCTCCTCGTCCTCCTCGGTGTCGGTGACGGCGCGCTCGACGGCTCCCCAGGAGAAGCCCGCCGCGGGCGCGGGCGGGGTGAGGCCCGAGATCTCGCTGTAGAGCGCCATCAGGCCCTCGCACTGATGCTCCCAGGAGAGCTCGGTGAGGATGGGCTCGGTGATGTGCTCCTTCATCTCCGCGACACCGGCGATGCCACGGGTGACGGCCTCGACGAACGAGGCGGCGTCGCCGGAGACGAACACCTCGCCGACGCCGTGCTCCCGTACGAACGCGCTGAGGGTCTTCACATCGCTGGCGATGATCGGCAGCCCCGCGTGCAGGTACTCGGCCGTCTTGGTCGGCAGGGACAGCTCGTAGTTGATCGTCCGCTGGGAACAGATCAGACCGAGGTCCGCGGTGGAGAGGTAGTCCGCCACCTCGTGCTGGGCCACGTAGGGAACCACATGGATGCGGTCCCGTACGCCGGTCTCCTCGGCGAGTTCCAGCAGTCTGACCAGCTCCGGGCTGCGCTTGCCCGCGACGACCGCGAGGTGGTAGCCGGGCAGCCCGGCCAGACCCTCCACCGCGGTGCCGAGCCCGCGTTCGGAGGAGATCCAGCCGGAGTACACGAGCAGCGGGACGCTGTCGTCGAGGCCGCAGGCCTGCCGGACCGACACGCGCCCGGCGGCGCCGCCGATGGTCTCGCGGATCGGGGTGTTGCGGACCACGAGGGGCGTCTTCGCCAGTGCGTAGTCCTGCTGGATGACCTCGGCGATCTCCGGGGAGACCGTCACCACGGCGTCGGCCTTGCCGATGAACTCCTTCTCCACGGCGGGGAAGGCGGTGGTCATCAGCGGCTGGGGCCACTCGACGCCCGCGACGTACTCGTGCGCGTCGTACAGCCAGGCGCACTTGCGGCCGCTCGCCCGCAGCCGGGCGGCAGCCATGGCACCCAGGTTGATGGCGGTGATGTCGTTGGCGTGGATGACGTCCGGCGCGAGCTTCTCGATGACGGGGCCGAATGCCAGGTCCAGGTCGAGCAGGGCCGGCCAGTCCTTGCGCCAGTCGCCGGTGGGCTGCTGCTCGGGCTTGCGCCGCTGCTCCCACTTGTAGGCCTTCAGCCGCAGCTTGTGCGCGCCGCGGCGGGCCCGCACCACGGCCTTGAGCCCGACGGCAGCCGGTCCGCCGAGGGCCGTGGACTGGCTCAACCACCCGATCCTGGCGGTCTGTTCACGCACCCAGGTGCCGTGCGCGGCACGCAACTGCTCCAGTCCCGCACGGTCCTTGATGCCGAACTGCGTCAGATGCGCGCGGGCGCCGCCCTGGACGGCGCGGGCCGCCACCCGTCGCTTCATATGGGCGGCGACCGGTACACGTACGACCTTGACCGGTCCGAACCAGGAGCGCTCGGTGTGCTTGGAAAGGCTGCGGCCGATGAGAGTGACGTCCCAGCCGGCGCGAGCAGCGGCGAGCGCCGTCTTCTGCACCCGGGAGTCCCCAGTGATGCCGTTGGCGACGATGACGGCAAGTTTGGGGCGGGCGACAGATGTTGACATGCTTCAATCCTTACACGACAAACTGAGCTATCCCGGACATATTAGGTCAACCTCCGATAACAACGCGGCGAACACCTTCCCAGCGGGCCGGGTCCGTCGTCCGCCGCCCGTCGACCAGGACGCGGACGTCCGGCAGGTCGGCGGCGGCCAGCTCGCGGTACTCGGCGTGGTCGGCCTGGAGGACGGCCGCGGTGACGGTCTGGCCCTCGTGCGGGACGAGACCGTGCGCGGTCAGCTCCTGGGGGGTGTACATCGGGTCCGAGACGAACGGCACCGCGCCGCGCGCCTTCAGCGCCTCGACGACTCCGAAGACACCGGAGAACGCGGTCTCCTTGACCCCGCCGCGGTAGGCGGCGCCCAGCACCAGCACGCCGACGCCGTCCAGGTCGCCGTAGGCGGCGGCCAGCAGGTCCACGGCGTACTCGGGCATCGCGGCGTTGGCCTCACGGGCCGAGCGCACGACGGTCGCCTCCGGGTCGTTCCACAGGTACATCCGCGGGTAGATCGGGATGCAGTGGCCGCCGACGGCGATTCCGGGCTGGTGGATGTGACTGTAGGGCTGGCTGTTGCAGGCCTCGATGACCTTCTTGACGTCGATGCCGCTCCGGTCGGCGAACCGGGCGAACTGGTTGGCCAGACCGATGTTGACGTCGCGGTAGGTGGTCTCGGCGAGCTTGGCGAGCTCGGAGGCCTCCGCCGTACCGAGGTCCCACACGCCGTTGGGCCGCGGCAGGTCCTCGCGCTCGTCGAAGTCGAGCACGGCCTCGTAGAACTCGACACCGTGCCGGGCGGACGCCTCGTCGATGCCGCCGACGAGCTTGGGGTAGCGGCGCAGGTCGGCGAAGACCCGGCCGGTCAGCACCCGCTCCGGGGAGAAGACCAGGTGGAAGTCCTCGCCCGGGGTGAGTCCGGAGCCCTCGGCCAGCATCGGCGCCCAGCGGGTACGGGTGGTGCCGACCGGCAGCGTGGTCTCGTAGCTCACCAGGGTGCCCGGCTTCAGCCCGGCGGCGATCGCCTTGGTGGCGGCGTCCATCCAGCCGAAGTCCGGGGTGCCCTCGGCGTCCACGAAGAGCGGGACGACGACCACGACGGCGTCGGACGCGGCGACCGCGGCCGTGGTGTCCGTCGTCGCGGAGAGCAGACCGGCGCCCACCGTCTCCTTGAGCATGACGTCCAGGTCGTGCTCGCCGGGGAACGGCTCGGTGGCCGCGTTGACCAGCTCGACGACCTTCTCGTTGACGTCCGCGCCGATGACCGTGTGGCCCTTGGCTGCGAACTGCACGGCGAGCGGAAGTCCGATCTTGCCGAGCGCGACTACACAGATGTTCATCGGGTTTACTTCCTCTTCCGGCCGGACAGCTTGCGGCGCAGCCGCGCCAGCATCCCGGGCCTGGTCTCCCACAGCGGGGCCGTCGTGATCACGAGCCGGCCCTTGGTGTTCGGATTCGCGGCGACGCGATAGGGGACGGCCCGCCCCCACCGCCGCGCCAGTGGCATCGGCAGTCCGTCGGTGCGCACGGGGATCTCGTACGTCGAGCCCGCCACATCGGCGTAGACCCGCACACCCCGCTTCGCCTTGACGGGCTGGATCGGGATGCGGGCGCTCAGCAGGGTGCCCCGGCCCTCGCCCGCGGGCTCCCTGACGAACTCTCCGACCGCCTCGGGGCACCGGGCGTCCTTGGGCATCCGCAGCGCTCCCGGCTTGTCCGCGCTCTTGGGCATCGCGCCCTGCGCCAGGGCGACCACGGCCGAGGACGTGTCACCGATGATCCCGAGCCGCAGCCTCAGGGCGAGGGACAGCTCCGCCCCGTCCTGCTCCCACGCGGCCGACTCCAGCTCCGTGCTCTTCGAGAGCCTGCCCGGTACCGCCTCGCCGAGCACCTCGTAGAAGCGGTCCTCCAGGCCGACCGCGTCGTCCCGGAAGCCAGGGTAGGCGGCGAAGGCCCGCCCGCCCTCCAGGAAGAACGGCGGGGCCCCGTGCTCGGTCTCGTCCGCGATGGCGCGGCTGAGCTCCTCGACGGCACCGCGCCGGGCGAGACCGAAGCGCACCCGTCGCGTCACCCCCGTACCGTCGCGCAGGCCGTCGGTGTAGTACTCGTCCAACAAGGCGGCCAAGCCCTCGCACACCAGGCGCTTGGTGCCGGTGTCGAGGGCGGGGAAGTCCTTCTGCAGGAGCTTGGACAGCTCCCAGTCGAAGTGCCGCTTGAACACGGCGTCGCGCTGCGGGCCCGGCTCGATGAGACCGGCCGTGTGCTTCATGATCTTCGCGGTGCACCGGAGCCGGGCCAGATGGTCGGCCCGGTAGGTGATGTTGCTCGCGTCACCGCGCTTGACCGCGTAGTAGTACGTGTAGTCGGAGAGCACCGAGATCCTGCGGGCCCGGACGCACGCCTCGATCGTGAACGGCTGGTCACTGCCGACCGGCAGGTCCTCCGGGAACCGCAGGCCGTGCTTCTCCACCAGTTCACGGCGGAAGAGCTTGGTGTTGGCCAGCGTGAACGGAAGAGCCGAGGTGTAGAGGCTGATATCCGGATTGTTCCCGGTGTACAGCTTCTGGTGGACATAACGGCCGTTCGTCCCGACCATCTTGCCGACGACCACATCGGAGTCGTGCTTGTCGGCGCAGGCCACCATCCGTTCCAGCGCCTCTTCACCGAGGTAGTCGTCGGAACCGATGAAGTAGACATAACGCCCGGTGGCGATGTCCAGGGCCCGATTACTGGGAGCGGCCGGCCCGCCGGAATTCTCCTGGTGAATAACCTTGACCGTATCCGGATAAAGCGCCGCGAAACGGTCCAGTTCGTTACCGCTGTCGTCGGTGGACCCGTCGTCCACCGCGATCACTTCGAGCCGCTCCCGTCCGATGCTCTGTCCCACGAGCGAATTCAGACACTCGGTGAGATACGGCATGGTGTTGTAAACGGCTACGACGACGGTGACAGCCGGTTCGGTCAACTGGCCACACCCTCGAACGGCGCGTCCAGGTCCTTCAGCGACACCGCGAGTCCGGTCGACGCCGATTCGAGCACGGCGGCGGCCACCTCCACGGTACGGAGCCCCTGGCGCAGGGTGCAGATGTCGGACGACTTCCCCTGCACGGCGTCCCGGAACAGCTCGTGCTCGACGAGCAGCGGCTCGCGCTTCGGGATGGCGTAGCGGATCATGTCGCCCTCGGAGACCCCGCGGAACGCGCGCAGCGCCTCCCACTCGGTGGTCACCGACGCGTTCGAGTGGAACGTGAGGTCGGCGGTGAGGGTGTCGGCGATGAAGCAGCCGCGCTCACCGGTGACCGAGGTGAACCGCTCCTTGAGCGGGCTCAGCCAGTTGACCAGGTGGTTGACCATCGTGCCGTCCGAGAGCTGGCCCACGGCGGAGACCATGTCCTCGTGCGGGCGGCCGGACTTCGACACGGTGTGGGCCGCGATCGAGTTGTACGTCTGACCGGTCACCCAGCCCGTCAGGTCGATGTCGTGGGTCGCGAGGTCCTTGACGACGCCGACGTCGGCGATCCGGTGCGGGAAGGGACCCTGACGCCGGGTGACGACCTGGTACACATCACCGAGTTCGCCGGCCTCCAGACGGCTGCGCAGCGAGCGCAGGGCCGGGTTGCAGCGTTCGATGTGGCCGACACCGGCCACCAGGCCGCGCGCCTCGAAGGCCTCGACGAGCCGGCGGGCGCCCTCCACGGTGTCCGCGAGCGGCTTCTCGATCAGCGCGCAGACACCGGCGTCGGCGAGCTGCAGGCCGACTTCCTCGTGCAGCCCGGTGGGGCAGGCCACGACGGCGTAGTCGATGCCCAGGGCGATGAGTTCCTCGACGGTCGACAGGACGGGGGCGCCCTGCGCCCAGCCGTTCTTGTCGCCCATCGGGTCGACGACGCCGACCAGGTCCACACCCTCCAGGCCGGCGAGCACCCGGGCGTGGTGGCGGCCCATGGAGCCGAGCCCGATGAGGCCGGCCTTCAGTACGGCGCTCACAGGTTCTCCCCCAGCGCGTTCACGGCGGCGGCGATGCGCGCCAGGTCGCCCTCGGTGAGCGAGGGGTGCACCGGCAGCGAGACGACCTCGGCGGCGGCCCGCTCGGTCTCCGGCAGATCCCAGGTGCGGCCGGCCTTCTGGTCCGGCTCCCAGTAGGGCTTGAGCCGGTGGATCGGCGTCGGGTAGTAGACCGCGTTGCCGACGCCCGCCTCGGTGAGCTTCGCCATCGCGGCGTCCCGGTCGCCCCGCACCCGGATCGTGTACTGGTGGTAGACGTGACGGGCGCCCTCGGCGACCGGCGGCGTCACGACGCACGGCGCGGTGATGTGCGCGTCGAGGTACGCCGCGTTGGCACGGCGCTGCTCGGTCCAGGCGTCCAGCTTGGTCAGCTGCACCCGGCCGACGGCGGCGGACACGTCCGTCATACGCATGTTGGCGCCGACGATCTCGTTGGCGTACCGCTGCTCCATGCCCTGGTTGCGCAGCAGGCGCAGGGTGCGGGCGGTCTCCGCGTCGGCGGTGGTGACCATGCCTCCCTCCAGCGAGTGCATGTTCTTGGTGGGGTAGAAGCTGAAGGTGCCGCCCGCGCCGAACGCGCCGACGGGGGTCCCGTTCAGCGCCGCGGCGTGTGCCTGGCAGGCGTCCTCGACCACGGCGAGCTTGTGCTTGTCCGCGATGGGCATGAGCCTGTCCATCGCCGCCGGGTGACCGTAGAGGTGCACGGGCATGATCGCGGCGGTGCGCGGGGTGATCGCGGCCTCGACCGCGGCCGGGTCGAGGCCGAAGCTGCCGGGCTCGATGTCGGCGAAGACGACGTCGGCGCCGACCAGGCGGACCGCGTTCGCGGACGCGGCGAAGGAGAAGGAGGGGACGATCACCTCGTCGCCCGGACCGATGCCCAGGGCGAGCAGCAGCAGGTGAAGTGCCGAGGTGCCCGAGTTGACGGCGACACAGTGCCGGCCGTCGACCAGGTCCGAGAAGCCTTCCTCGAAGGCCGCGACCTCGGGCCCCTGCACCACGCGGCCGCTGCGCAGTACGCGTACCGCGGCCTCGATCTCGTCTTCCCCGATGACCGGGCGGGCAGCAGGAATCGGCTGCTCGTTGATGCTCGTCATGGACGTCCTCCTTGAACACCGCAAGAGCTCTTAACAGGCAGAGGTCTGGGGTGCGGGACGTCTCACGAGGCCGCGCCTAACCCCACCGGCACAATGCCGACGCCCTGCCGAGGATTCTGGGTCCGGTCTGTCCGCCACCGGGCCGGTCACCGATTGTAGTTTCTGTTCAGAACCGCTACAGGCCAGCAACCGCCGTCACATTATCAGGGATTTCTCAGGCGATTTCGGGCCCGTTAACCCGTGCTTGCATCAGTTCTGAAACAAAGCACGTGTCCCGCCCCGAAGGCTTCGGGGCGGGACACGTGAGTTGAACTGTCGGTTACGGAATCATCAACTGCCGGACTCCGTGCCCTCCGCTGACGGCGCCGAAGCGGTCACGGAAGGCGACGACTGCTCTGCGGCGACCGTCTTCTTCGTGGCCTTCTTCGCCGTCGTCTTCTTCGCGGTGGTCTTCTTGGCGGCCGTCTTCTTCGCGGCGGTCTTCGCAGCCGTCTTCGTGGCGGCGGCCTTCTTGGCCGGCGCCTTCTTGGCGGTCTTGCGTGCCGTCTTCTTCGCCGGCGCCTCGGCGGCCTGGGCCTCCGCAGCCGGTGCGTCGGCGGCAGGTGCCTCGGCGGCGGGTGCCCCGGACGCGGGGGTACCGGTCACGACCACGACCGCCTGCTCCTCGGCACCCGCGGGCGAGCCCGCCGGAGCGGTGACCTTACGGGTCACCCGGCGCCGGGCACGCGGCGGGGCGGCCGGGGCCTCGGTGACCTCGGGCGCGGGCGCCTCGACGACCGGGTCCTCGGCGGCGACCGGCTCCGCGGTGGGCTCGGCCGGCCGGACCGGCTCCGCCGCCTCGGCCTGCTTCGGCGAACCCGCCGGGGCGGACGCCTTCCGGATCGCACGGCGACGCGTCCGGCCCTGCGGTGCCGCCTCGGCCTCGGGGGCCGCAGCGGCCACCGGGGTCTCGACGACCGGCTCGGGCCCGGCCTGCGCCTCGCTCACCGGGGCGCTCTCCGCCGGAGCGGCCTCCGCGACCGGGGCGGTCTCCGCGACCGGCGCCGGAGCGGCGGCCTTCGGCGCTCCGGCCGGGGCCGACACCTTGCGGGTCGCACGGCGACGGCCGCGTCCACGCGTGGCGGCGGCCTCCGCCTCGGCCGGGCTGCTGTACAGCTCCTCGTCCGCGACGAACTCCGGCTCGGGCAGCGCCACCGGGGCGGCGACCTCCGCGGCCAGCTCGGCCTCGGTCTCGTCCGCGTGCTCGGCGCCGTGCTCGTGGTGCTCGGCGTACTGCTCGTGCTCGTGCTCCTGGCCCGCGCCGCCGCGGCCGCGCTTCTTGGAACGCTTGCCACCGCCGCCACCGGCGGACGTCGGCTGCTCCATGTGCACGATCACACCGCGCCCGTTGCAGTGGACGCAGGTCTCGGAGAAGGACTCCAGCAGACCCTGGCCCACCCGCTTGCGGGTCATCTGGACCAGGCCCAGCGAAGTGACCTCGGCGACCTGGTGCTTCGTACGGTCGCGGCCCAGGCACTCCAGCAGTCGCCGCAGCACCAGATCCCGGTTGGACTCCAGCACCATGTCGATGAAGTCGACGACGACGATACCGCCGAGGTCGCGCAGCCGCAGCTGACGCACGATCTCCTCGGCCGCCTCCAGGTTGTTCTTGGTGACGGTCTCCTCAAGGTTGCCGCCCTGACCGGTGAACTTTCCGGTGTTGACGTCGACGACGACCATGGCCTCGGTCTTGTCGATCACCAGCGAGCCGCCGCTGGGCAGGTAGACCTTGCGGTCCAGCGCCTTCATCAGCTGCTCGTCGATCCGGTACGTCGCGAAGACGTCGACCTCGGAGGTCCAGCGCGACAGGCGCTCCGTCAGGTCCGGCGCGACGTGCGAGACATAGCCGTGGATGGTCTCCCACGCGTCGTCGCCGCTCACGATGACCTTCGAGAAGTCCTCGTTGAAGATGTCGCGGACGACCCGGACGGTCATGTCCGGCTCGCCGTAGAGCAGCGTCGGCGCGTTGGAGCTGCCGCTGTTCTTCGACTTCTTCTGGATCTCCTCCCACTGCTGCTGGAGCCGCTCGACATCACGGCGCAGCTCGTCCTCGCTCGCGCCCTCGGCGGCGGTGCGCACGATGACGCCCGCGTCCTCGGGAACGATCTTCTTGAGGATGGTCTTCAGCCGGGACCGCTCGGTGTCGGGCAGCTTGCGGCTGATCCCGGTCATCGAGCCCTCGGGCACGTACACCAGGTAGCGGCCGGGCAGCGAGACCTGGCTGGTCAGGCGGGCGCCCTTGTGGCCGATCGGGTCCTTCGTCACCTGGACGAGGACCGACTGGCCGGACTTGAGAGCCGTCTCGATCCGGCGCGGCCCGTGTGCCATGCCGAGCGCCTCGAAGTTGACCTCACCGGCGTACAGGACGGCGTTGCGGCCCTTGCCGATGTCGACGAAGGCGGCCTCCATGGACGGCAGAACGTTCTGCACCTTGCCCAGGTAGACGTTGCCGACGTAGCTGGTGGCCTGCTCCTTGTTGACGTAGTGCTCGACGAGCACGTTGTCCTCGAGGACGCCGATCTGGGTGCGCTCGCCGCTCTGGCGGACGACCATCACCCGCTCGACGGCCTCGCGGCGGGCCAGGAACTCCGCCTCGGTGATGATCGGGACGCGGCGGCGGCCCTGCTCACGGCCTTCGCGGCGGCGCTGCTTCTTCGCCTCCATACGGGTCGAGCCCTTGATGGACTGGACCTCGTCGAAGCCGGTGCCGGGCTCGCGCTCTTCCTTCTTGCGGGGCTCCCGGACCTTGACGACCGTACGCTCCGGGTCGTCCTGACCGTTGTCGGCCTCGGCGGAGGCGTCACCGCTGCGACGGCGGCGGCGACGGCGGCGACGGCTGCTGCTCGAACCGGCGGCCGAGGAGTCGTTGTCCTCCTCGTCCTCCGCCTCGTCGGCGTCCTGCCCCTGGTGCTCGTCCTCGGCGGAACGCTCGGAACGCTCGGAGCGGTCGGAGCGGTCGGAGCGGTCGGCGGGTGCCTCGTCGGTGTGCTGCTCGGCGTCGTCCGCGTCGTTGGTCTCACCGCGGCGACGGCGGCGGCCACCACGACGGCGACGGCGCGAGGGCCGGTCCCCGTACTCGTCGGTGTCGTCCCCCTCGCCCTCGTGCTCGGCGTCCGCACCGGTCTCGGGCTCGTCCTGCTCGTGCGCGGGCTGCTCGACGGGCTCCTCCACCGGGGCGGCGGGAGCGGCGGTCTGCTCGGGCTCGGCGGCCTCACCGCGACGGCGGCGACGGCGGCGCGAGCCGCCCTGCGGCGCGGCCTCGGGGGCTTCGGCCTCGGCGGGCGCGGCCGGCTGGGCGGTCTCGGCCTCGGCGGTCAGCTCCTCCTCGGCCTCGTCGATCTCGTCGTACGGGGTGACCGGACCGGCGGCGGCAGCGGCGGCGGCCGCGGTCTCGGGGGTCTGGAACATCGGCTCGGCGAAGACCGGCGCCTGGAAGACGGCCACGGCGGGGCGCGCGGCACGGCGGCCCTTGCGGGTGGGCTCCTCGGTCTTGCCGGTGAACTCCGGCCGACCCGCGGCGGCGGTGGCGCGACGGCGCTGACGGCCGCGCGGTGCGGCTTCCTCGACCTCGGCGGTCTCGGCGGCCAGCTCCTCGGCGACGGCCTCGGGGAGGCTCTCGCCGGTCTCGGCGGCCAGTTCCTCGGCGGTGGCCTCGGTGGGCTGCGGGGCACCGGCGGGAGCGGTGGCCTTACGGGTCGCACGGCGGCGGGCACGCGGCGCGGGAGCCTCGGCCTCCTCGACGACAGGCGCGGTCACGGGCTCGACGATCTCGACGGCGCTCTCCACGGCCTCGGCGCTCTGCGGCGCACCGGCCGGAGCGGTGGCCTTGCGCGTGGCACGGCGACGGGCACGCGGCGCCGGAGCCTCGGCCTCCTCGACGACCTCGGCGACGGGCGCCTCGGCGACCACCGGCTCGGCCACGACAGCGGCTTCCGCGGACTGCGGGGCACCCGCCGGAGCGGTGGCCTTACGGGTCGCACGGCGACGGGCGCGGGGAGCCGGCGGCTCCTCGACGACCTCGGCGGCCACCGCGGGCTCCACGATCTCCACGGCCTCGGCGCTCTGCGGCGCACCGGCCGGAGCCGTCGCCTTACGGGTCGCACGGCGACGGGCACGCGGCGCCGGAGCCTCGGCCTCCTCGACGACCTCAGCGACCTCGGCGACGGGCGCCTCGGCGACCACCGGCTCGGCCACAACAGCGGCTTCCGCGGCCTGCGGCGCACCGGCCGGAGCCGTCGCCTTACGGGTCGCACGGCGACGGGCGCGCGGTGCGGGGGCCTCGGCCTCGTCCGGCGCGGCGTCCGTGCTCGCGGAGACCTCGGCCTCGACGGCCGGCGTGCTGTCCTCGGTGCCCGGTACGCCCGCGGTGGGCGGGCCCGCGGGGCGGGAGGCCGCGCGGCGCCTGCGGCGCGGCGGCAGCTTGTCCCCGGGGGTGTTGTCTTCGGTGTTCCCGGTCGTACCGGGTTCGTTCGGCTCACTCATGCGGGCGGTTCTCCCGTCACGCTCCCGGGCGCCGCGCCTGATTCCGGTCCGGCACGGTCCGCTGATACGCGGTACCGCCGTCCGGGGCGCGGGCGCCGCACGGGAGCTGATGTCTGGCTCGCCGGTTCCGTACGCGTTGTACGCACGGCCTGGCGAAAGTCTTCTGGTCAGTGCGCGGCCCGACCCAGGTGGCTCCCGAGTCCAAGGGCTGCGCTACAACGACCGCCTTACGCGGATCCTGTACCTTCCGGCGCCGTCGCGACGGCTGCCTGGGCGACCGCTGGTTGAGCGGTCGGGGCTGCCTCGCGGTCAGGCGCGAGCGGGTCGGTCACCGTGCCGGACTCCTCGTCGAAGAGCCCCTGCTCCAGCCTGGTCACCGCTGCGGCAACCGGCGGCGCGAGGTCGGCCACAGCTCGGAGACCGGACAGGACGTCGTCGGGTCGCACGGCAGGTGTCACGTGCCGAACAACCAGCCGCAGTATCGCACAGGGCTTGTCCCCGGGCCTATCAGGCTGTGGATCAAGAGCCTGCAGGTCGGCGACGGCCGCACGGGCGTCAAAGGTCCGCATCCCGTTCTTCGCCCGGCGCTGGACCTCGACGGTCCCGGCGTCGTTGAAGGCGGAAACGGCCTTGCGGGCGTCCTCGGGCGTCACTCCGTCGAGGCGCATCTCCCAGACGGACGCGGTCAGTCTGTCGGCGAGACCCGAGGTACGGGCCTCCACCGCGTCGGTGATGTCGAGCCCGTCCGGCAGCGACTCGTCGAGCAGTGCGCGCAGCACATCGGGGTCACGCGCCTCGGTGAGGGCGATCTCCAGGAACTCGGCCTCGCTGCCCGTGCCGGTGGGGGCGGCATTGGCGTACGACACCTTGGGGTGCGGGGTGAAGCCGGCCGAGTACGCCATCGGCACCTCGGAGCGGCGCAGTGCCCGCTCGAAGGCCCGCTGGAAGTCTCGGTGGCTGGTGAACCGGAGGCGGCCGCGCTTGGTGTAGCGCAGGCGGATGCGCTGCACTGCCGGTGCGGGCGGCGGGCCTTCGGGCTGTCGCTTGCCCAGTGGTTCTTCTCCTCGGTGCGGGGCGGGCTCGGTGGAGCGCCGCCCACGAAATACGGGTGACCCCGGGGCGCCCGCCCCGGCTCACCCCCGCTTGAGGGTTTCCGCTCCAAGCGGGGAGATCTCGGGTGCCTGCGCCGCGCTGGGGACAGTCGCTGTCTGTTGCGCACTGCCCAGCGTACGCGCAGCAACCGTGCCCCGTTCCCCGGCCCGGGGGTCCGCTCCTCCCCCGACCAGCGCCCGCCAGGCGTCCCGGCGGGCCTGCCGTACGCTCTCGCGGGCCGCTCGCAGGGCGTCGCGGGCGGCCCGCCCGGCCTCCACAGCGGCCCATTTGGCGGGGGCCCAGACCGCGTCGCGCACAAAATGCCCGACCGGGGTGCACACCGAGCGGTAGGCCCAGGCCACCGGGGCGCCGACCAGATGCCGGGCCAGCCAGGCCAGGGCCCGGCCGATGGCCCGGGAGAGGTATCCGGCGACCCGCCAGGCGACCTCGATCGCGGCGCCGATCTCCCGGCCGACCGGGGCGAGCACCCGCCGGTACAGCCAGGAGACGGGGGCGACCAGCAGCGTCAGGACCAGCCGTACGAGGGCTGCCGCCAGGCCCCGCGCGGCGGCCGCGATGCCGCGTCCCACCATGACGAGCAGCCAGGAGACGCCGTGTCCGACCGGAGTGAGGACCGTCCCGTACAGCCACGCCAGCGGTACGACCAGTCCGTACCGCACCACCGGCACCACCACGTACCGCCACAGGCCGATCCAGGGCCGGATGAACAGTGCGGTGGCCAGCCACAGCAGGCCATGGCCGAGCGGGGTGAGGACGGTGCGGTACAGCCAGGCCGACGGGACCGCGACGAGCGTGTCGAACAGCAGGCCCAGGGCCCGGCCCAGCGGGCGCAGCAGTACCCGTTCGGCGGCACGCCAGGCGACGGCGAGCGCGTCCCGGACCATGCGTACGGGCAGCACGATCACCAGGACCACGATCCGTACCGGAATCCTGATCAGGGTGGTCAGGCAGCCTTCACCGGGCTCGTACGCCTGTGGTGCCTGGTGCTTGCCGTGTTCCATGCCGTGAATGACGCGACGGCCCGGTCCGGAGTTTCCCGGACCGGGCCATCGTCACCGAGCTGTCACCCGGCGGGAGCAGGGGCGGAGTGACCGGTCGGTGTCACCGGCGACCGCACACCGAACCACTGCTCGGCGCCGTACTCCTCGAACCGCTCCAGCTCGGTGAACCCCAGCTTCGCCGCGAGACGCATCGCGCGGTCGTTGGCGGTCTGCGTACAGAGCACCACCGGCTCGCCGGGAAGCGCGTCGGCGAACCAGTCCAGTGCCGCCGAGCACGCCTCGGCGGCGTACCCGCGGCCCCACGCCCGCGGCAGGAACAGGTAGCCCAGCTCGGCCTCACCGCCGTCCGGGCGGACGTGCCCCGGGCGCTCCGCGTCGCGCCGGTCGAGCGTGGTCATGCCGATCATCGCTCCGTCGAGCTCCACCACGAAGAGGCCGGGGCGCCGGCCGGGGACCTCGGGCACCGCGCGTTCCAGTTCGCCGCGCGGCCGGTGACCACCGATGTGGGTACCCACCTCCGGCGAGGCGAAGAGTTCGACGAACGCCGCACGGTCGCGGGCCTCGGACTCGCGGAGCACGAGCCTCTCCGTCCTGATCGGGGCGGGCGGCCAGGCGTCGGGTCCCAGCCCGGTCATGGCGGGCATCCTCTCGCGCGCCTGCCGGGCGGGAGCCCCCGGACGGCCGGCATCACCGCTGGTCACGGCTACTTCTTCACGGTGAGTGGGAGCAACTTCTTGCCCGTCGGGCCGATCTGGATGCTGGTGTCCATCTGCGGGCAGACGCCGCAGTCGAAGCACGGGGTCCAGCGGCAGTCCTCGACCTCGGTCTCGTCGAGCGAGTCCTGCCAGTCCTCCCAGAGCCAGTCCTTGTCGAGGCCGGAGTCGAGGTGGTCCCAGGGCAGGACCTCCTCGTACGTACGCTCCCGGGTGGTGTACCAGTCGACGTCCACGCCGAACCCGGGCAGCGTCTTCTCGGCGCTGGCCATCCAGAGGTCGTAGCTGAAGTGCTCGCGCCAGCCGTCGAAGCGGCCGCCGGCCTCGTAGACGGCGCGGATGACGGAGCCCACCCGGCGGTCACCGCGCGAGAGCAGGCCCTCGACGATGCCGGGCTTGCCGTCGTGGTAGCGGAAGCCGATGGAGCGGCCGTACTTCTTGTCGCCGCGGATCTTGTCGCGGAGCTTCGTCAGCCGGGCGTCGGTCTCCTCGGCGCTGAGCTGCGGGGCCCACTGGAAGGGGGTGTGCGGCTTGGGCACGAAACCGCCGATGGAGACGGTGCAGCGGATGTCGTTCTGGCCGGAGACCTCGCGGCCCTTGGCGATCACCTTGACCGCCATGTCACCGATCTGGAGGACGTCCTCGTCGGTCTCGGTGGGCAGGCCGCACATGAAGTACAGCTTCACCTGGCGCCAGCCGTTGCCGTACGCGGTGGAGACCGTACGGATCAGGTCCTCCTCCGAGACCATCTTGTTGATGACCTTGCGCATGCGCTCGGAGCCGCCCTCGGGGGCGAAGGTGAGCCCGGAGCGGCGGCCGTTGCGGGTCAGCTCGTTGGCCAGGTCCACGTTGAACGCGTCGACGCGGGTGGAGGGCAGCGAGAGGCCGATCTTGTCCTCGGTGTACCGGTCGGCGAGGCCCTTGGCGATCTCACCGATCTCGGTGTGGTCCGCGGAGGAGAGGGACAGCAGGCCGACCTCTTCGAAGCCGGTGGCCTTGAGGCCCTTCTCGACCATCTCGCCGATGCCGGTGATGCTTCGCTCCCGCACGGGGCGCGTGATCATGCCGGCCTGGCAGAAACGGCAGCCGCGGGTGCAGCCGCGGAAGATCTCGACGGACATCCGCTCGTGGACGGTCTCCGCGAGCGGGACCAGCGGCTGCTTCGGGTAGGGCCACTCGTCGAGGTCCATGACGGTGTGCTTGGACACGCGCCACGGCACGCCGGACCGGTTGGGCACGACACGGCCGATGCGGCCGTCGGGGAGGTACTCGACGTCGTAGAAGCGCGGGACGTAGACGCCGCCCGTCCTGGACAGCCGGAACAGCACCTCGTCACGGCCACCGGGACGGCCTTCGGCCTTCCAGGCCCGGACGATCTCGGTGATCTCCAGGACCGCCTGCTCGCCGTCGCCGATGACCGCGCAGTCGATGAACTCCGCGATCGGCTCGGGGTTGAACGCGGCGTGGCCGCCCGCGAGGACGATCGGGTCGTCGACCGTACGGTCCGCGGCCTCCAGCGGGATGCCCGCGAGGTCGAGGGCGGTGAGCATGTTGGTGTAGCCCAGCTCGGTGGAGAAGCTGAGCCCGAAGACGTCGAAGGCGCCGACGGGACGGTGGCTGTCCACGGTGAACTGCGGGACCCGGTGTTCGCGCATCAGCGCTTCGAGGTCGGGCCAGACGCTGTAGGTGCGCTCGGCGAGGACGCCCTCGCGCTCGTTGAGTACCTCGTAAAGGATCATGACGCCCTGGTTGGGCAGTCCGACCTCGTAGGCGTCGGGGTACATGAGGGCCCAACGGACGTCGCAGCTGTCCCAATCCTTGACGGTGGAGTTCAGCTCACCGCCGACGTACTGGATGGGCTTCTGCACATGCGGGAGCAGAGCTTCGAGCTGTGGGAAGACCGACTCGGCAGACATCTCGCGAACCTTCGTGAGCTGGCAGGGGTGACCATCCAGCGTACCCCGCTGCTCAGCCCTTCAGATCCGCCCGCACTTCCGGCCCGGACGCCTTCCGCCAGACCTCCGGCAGCTCTCTCTCACCGGCCGCCGCCCGCGCCTCCTCCCTGCCGTACAGCAGTCCCCAGGTGAAGGCGGACTCCCCCGCCGCGTGTGCCTGGACCGCGAGGTCGCGCAGCGCCGCGCGGGCGACGACGCTGTCCTGGTGGTCGCCGAGGAGGGTCTGTACGGCCTTGGTCCTGCGGGCGAACCGCTTGGCGGGCCTGCCCAGCGCGGGCCTGGCCGCCTCGCCCGCGTACCGGGCGCGTTTGGCCGCCTTGCGGGCCCCGTGCAGCGCCAGGTCGCGTTCGTGGCCGGGCGGGAGCGCGAGGGCGTGGCCGATGCGGGCGGCGAGGCGGTCATGGTCCTTCAGCACCGCGCGGGGCAGGGCCTTGGCAGGCTTGCTGGCCGCGCCGGGCAGCAGTGGCGGGTCCGCGCGGAGCGCGTCCAGGGAGTCCAGGAGGGTGAGGTAGCGCTGCCCGTCGAGCAGGGCGACGGTGCGGCGGCGGGAGCCGGCGCGGCGGGCCGCCGACCAGATCCGCAGCCGGCCGCGGACGGGGCCGAGGCACAGGGTGCGGGGCAGTTCGGCGAGCGCGGTGCGCAGCCGTTCGTCGAGGACTTCCCGGTCGCGCTCGACGCCGAGCTCGGCGGCGAGCCACTTCAGCTCCTCGCGCACCGGATCGGTGACCGCGCGGTCCAGCACCTTGCGGTACGTCGCGAAGGCGCTGCGCAGCCGCCGGGTGGCGACGCGCATCCGGTGCAGGGAGTCGGGCAGGTCGCGCCGCACGGCGGGGTCGAGGGAGATGATCGCCTCGATCTGTTCGCGTACGTAGGCGAGGACGTGGTCGCCCGCGGTGGCCCGTGCCTTCCGGCCGCTGCCCCGCCCGTCCCCGGTTCCGCTCCCGCTCCCGTTCCCGCTCCCTCGGCGCGTCGTCGCCGGGGCGGTCTCGGCGAGGGCTCTGGCCAGCTTGGAGGCGGAGGCCGAGGGGTGTACCCCGGCCTCGCGCAGCCTGCGTTCGACCACGTCCAGGAAGGCGGGGTCGCCGTCGTCGGCCAGTTCCACCTCCAGCTCGGTCCACTCCGCGGTGGCGCCGCCGCCGTCCTCGGTGAGCCGTTCGGCGCGGACCCGGTCGATGCTGAGCTCGGCGAGGAGGGTGCCGTCGGCGGCGAGCAGATGGTGGACGTCACGGGCGGAGCGCAGCCGTACGACGGGGACGAGTGCGGTGTGCCGGACCCGGGAGCGGAGCAGTGCGGCGAGCCCGGCGGGCAGGGTGTCGGCGAGCGGGGCGCGGATCTCGTCACGGATGCCGGTGGCGACGGGGAACTTCAGGTGCCAGCCCTCGTCGTCGCCGCCGGTCCGGCGCCGCAGGGTGAGGGAGGCCGCGGCGAGCCGGAGGTCCTCGGTGTCGTAGTAGACGGCGTCGAGCTCATGGACGCCTCGGTGGGCGACTTCGAGGACCCCGGCCGCGCGGGTCAGGTCGGGCAGCCGGGTTCCGGGAGCCGCTTCGTACTTCCGCTCGATCTCACGCTTCGAGTCCGCCATGTACCGAATCTAGAGGCAGGACAGCCTTTGGACGCGTTGTCCGCGACGAGGGCGGGGCGTGGTGTCCGCACGTCTCAGGCCGTTATCGGCCGCTGCACCCTGATCGACTGCAACAGCCCGATCGCCACCCAGACGGCGAACATCGAGGACCCTCCGTAGGACACGAACGGCAGCGGCAGACCCGCCACCGGCATGATGCCGAGGGTCATCCCGATGTTCTCGAAGGCCTGGAAGGCGAACCAGGCGATGATGCCCGCGGCGACGATCGTGCCGTACAGCTCGGTGGTCTCGCGGGCGATCCGGCAGGCGCGCCACAGGACGACGCCGAGCAGGACGAGGATCAGTCCGGCGCCGAGGAAGCCCAGTTCCTCACCGGCGACGGTGAAGACGAAGTCGGTCTGCTGCTCGGGGACGAACTGGCCGGTGGTCTGGGTGCCCTCGAACAGCCCGGTGCCGGTGAGGCCGCCGGAGCCGATCGCGATGCGGGCCTGGTTGGTGTTGTAGCCGACGCCCGCCGGGTCCAGCGCCGGGTTGGCGAAGGCCGCGAAGCGCGCGATCTGGTAGTCGTCGAGCAGCCCGAGCTGCCAGATGGAGACCGCGCCCGCGGTGCCCGCTCCGAGCAGTCCGAAGACCCAGCGGTTGGAGGCTCCGGAGGCCAGCAGCACACCGAGCACGATGACGGCCATGACCATCACCGAGCCGAGGTCCGGCATCAGCATGACGACGGCCATCGGGATGACGGCCAGGCCGAGCGCCTTGGCGACCGTCCGGTGGTCCGGGTGCAGCTGGTCGCCCGCGTCGACCCGGGCGGCGAGCAGCATCGCCATGCCCAGGATGATGGTGATCTTGGTGAACTCGGAGGGCTGGAGGGAGAAGCCGCCGCCGACGATGATCCACGCGTGGGCGCCGTTGACCGTGGCGCCCAGCGGGGTGAGCACGGCCATGACCAGGAGCACCGAGAGGCCGTACAGGATCGGGACCGCCCCGCGCAGGGTGCGGTGGCCGAGCCAGATCGTGCCGATCATCAGGGCGACGCCGATGCCGGTGTTCAGGGCGTGCCGGAAGAAGAAGTAGTACGGGTCGCCGTGGGTGAGCGTGTCGCGGTTGCGGGTGGCGGACCAGACGAGCAGCGAGCCGATGAAGGAGAGCGCGAGCGCCGAGCCGAGCAGCGGCCAGTCGAGCCGGCGCACGACGGAGTCCCGGGCGGTGAGCTTGGCCCAGGAACCGCGTTCGGGGGCGTACCGGGAGACGGAGAAGCCGCCGGCCATCAGTCCCGCCTTCCCGGTGCTCCGGCGAGTGCCTGCTGTCCCTCTTCGAGGGGAGGCTTCTGCGAGTTCGGGTCGTACGGCTTGATCCTCGGGGCGTCGATCGAGCCGTCGGGCTGGATCTTCGGCAGGGCCTTCTGGGGCTTGGGCAGCAGTGCCTTCTTCAGGTCCTGCTTGCCCGCGGTGTCGAGGCCGTAGAGGGCGTTGTAGATGTTGCGCACGGCGGGCCCGGAGGCACCGGAGCCGGTGCCGCCCTGGGAGATCGTCATGACGATCGAGTAGTCCTTGGTGTACGTGGCGAACCAGGAGGTCGTCTGCTTGCCGTAGACCTCGGCGGTGCCGGTCTTGGCGTGCATCGGGATCTTGTCCTGGGGCCAGCCGCCGAAGCGCCAGGCGGCCGAGCCCCGGGTCGCGACACCCGCGAGGGCTTCGTCTATTTTGTCGCGCGTGTCTCCGGTGAAGGGGAGCTTGCCGTGCGACGTGGGCTTGATCTTCTGCACGGTCCTGCCGTCGCCGCTGACGATCGCCTTGCCGACGGTCGGGTCGTACAGGGTGCCGCCGTTGGAGATGGCGGCGTAGATGGTCGCCATCTGGATCGGGGTGACGAGGGTGTCGCCCTGGCCGATGGAGTAGTTGACGGAGTCACCGGCGCGCATCTTGTTGCCTTCGAGGCAGTTCTCGTACGCGATCTGCTCGACGTACGTCCCGCCCTTCTTGCCCTGCTTGCACCAGGCGTCCTTGTTCGCCTTGAAGAAGTCCTGCTTCCACTTGCGGTCGGGGACACGGCCGCTGACCTCGTTGGGGAGGTCGATGCCGGTCTCCTTGCCGAGGCCGAACTCGTGGGCCGTCCGGTAGAACCAGTCGTTGGCGTTCTTCTTCGGCAGAGTGCCGCCGTCCTTCTGCCACTCCTTGTGCGCGAGACCGTAGTAGACGGTGTCGCAGGAGACCTCCAGGGCGCGGCCGAGGGAGATGCTGCCGTAGCCCTGGGACTCGAAGTTCTTGAAGGTCTGGCCGCCGATGGAGTACGAGCTGGGGCAGGGGTAGTTGCCGTCGAAGTCGTATCCCGCGTTGACGGCGGCGGTGGAGGAGATCACCTTGAAGATGGAGCCGGGGGCCGCCTGCCCCTGGATGGCCCGGTTCAGCAGCGGGAAGTTGGACTTCTTGCTGGTGAGCTTGGCGTAGTCCTTGCCGGAGATGCCGCCGACCCAGGAGTTCGGGTCGTAGTTCGGCAGGGAGGCCATGGACACGATGCGGCCGGTCTTGGCCTCCATGACGACGACGGCTCCGGAGTCCGCCTTGTAGTTCACCCCGGTGTTGCGGTCGAGCTCCTTGCGGGCCGTCTCCATGGCCTGGTTCAGCTCGTACTCGGCGACCGCCTGGACCCGGGCGTCGATGGAGGTGACGACGCTCGCGCCGGGCTCCGCCTTGTCGTTCGCCGCCTGGCCGATGACCCGGCCGAGGTTGTCGACCTCGTAGCGGGTGACGCCCGCCTTGCCGCGCAGCGCCTTGTCGTAGGTGCGCTCCAGCCCGGAGCGGCCGACCTGGTCGGAGCGCAGGTACGGCGAGTCGGTGTTCTGCGCCTTGGTGATCTCGTCGTCCGTGACCGGGGAGAGGTAGCCGAGGACCTGGGCGGTGTTGGCCTTGCCGGGTGCGGCGTAGCGGCGTACGGCGGTGGGCTCGGCGGTGATGCCGGGGAAGTCCTCGGCGCGTTCGCGGATCTGGAGGGCCTGCTGGGTGGTGGCCTCGTCGGTGACGGGGATCGGCTGGTAGGGCGAGCCGTTCCAGCAGGGCTGCGGGGTCTTCGCGTCGCAGAGCCGGACCTTGTCGAGGACGTCCTTGGGCTTCATGTCCAGCACTTCGGCGAGCCGGGTGAGGACGCTGTTGCCCTTGTCCTCCATCTTCATCAGCTCGGTGCGGCTGGCGGAGACGACGAGCCGGGTCTCGTTGTCGGCGAGCGGTACGCCGCGGGCGTCGAGGATGGAGCCGCGGACGGCGGGCTGGACGACCTGCTGGACGTGGTTGTTCTTCGCTTCGTCGGTGTATTCCTGGCCGTTGCGGATCTGGAGGTACCAGAGGCGGCCGCCGAGGGTGAACAGCAGGGAGAAGACGAGGACCTGAATGACGATGAGCCGGATCTGGACCCGCTGGGTCCGGCCGGTCTCGGGGATGTTGCTCACCGGTCACCCCCGGCGGTGGTCCGGCCGGTGGTACGGGGCTCCCGCCCCGGGAAGTACGGCGTCACAGTCGCTTGACCCCCTTGATCCTTCCTGCGCGTGCGGCACGGTTGCGGGCGGCCTTGACGCGCAGTCCGCCGCGCTGGCTGCCGATCCGCAGCCCGGTGCCCGAGGTGAGCCACCCCGCGGCGACATCGCCGCCGCCGGAGGACTCGGTGAGCGGGTCGTTCTCGGTACGTCTGGCGAGGGCCATGATCAGCGGCACGGTGAACGGTGCCAGCAGCAGGTCGTAGACCGCGGCGGTGAACAGCAGGCTGCCCAGCCCCACATGGCGGGCGGCCGTGTCGCCGACCAGGGCGCCGACACCCGCGTACAGCAGTGTCGAGCCGATGGCCGCGGCGACCACGACGGCCATCGGGGCGAGCGCCGACTTGAGCTGCCCGTTCGTGGGCCGGGCCAGTCCCGCGAGGTAGCCGATGACGCACAGCACCAGGGCGTAGCGCCCCGCGGCGTGGTCGGCGGGCGGTGCCAGGTCGGCGAGGAGTCCCGCGCCGAAGCCGATGAGGGCGCCGCTGACGTGCCCGTACACGAAGGCGAGTCCGAGGACGGTGAGCAGCAGCAGGTCGGGGACGGCGCCGGGGAGCTGGAGGCGCGCGAGTACGGAGACCTGGATGACGAGGGCGACCACGACCAGGGTGACCGAGAGCAGAGTCCGGTTGAATCGCATGGGAATCAGCCCTGCTCCTGGTCGTTTGCCGCATTGCCGGAATCCGCCGCGTTGTCGGCGTTGGCGGTGGAATTCCCGGCGGGATTCCGCGTGCTGTTCCCGGTGTTCCCGGCCTGTTCGCCCGTGGTGTTCCCCGTGGGTTTCGTGCCGGGCTTCTCGTGGATGTTGCCGACGACCTTTCCGCCGCCGTCGACAAGATCGCCGTTCGGCTGGAGGGTGACGGTGACCGTGGGGGTGGGCTTCGGCTTTTCGGGTTTCTTCGGCAGCACCATGTCGCGGGGGTCCTCGCGCGGTGCCTGGACCACGATGCCGACGATGTCGAGCTTGGTGAACCCGACGTACGGCTTCACATAGACGGTCCGGGTCAGATCGCCGCCGGACGGGTCGACCCGGACGACCTCGCCGACCGGGACGCCGGGTACGAAGGGCTTGTCCTTGCTGGAGCCGAAGGTGACCAGCCGGTCGCCCTTCTTCACCTTCGCCTTGCCGTTGAGGAACTGGACCGACAGCGGCCGGGAGCCCTGGCCGGTGGCGAAGCCGAGCTCGTCGGTCCTCTCCATCCGGGTGCCGACGGTGAAGTCGGGGTCGCTGGCCAGCAGTACGGTCGCGGTGTCCGGGCCGACGGTGGTGACGCGGCCGACCAGCCCCTGGCCGTTGAGCACCGTCATGTCGCGCTTGATGCCGTCATTGCTCCCGGCGTCGATGGTGATCGTCCAGGAGAAGCCCTGGGCCGCTCCTATGGCGATGACCTCGGCGCCCTTGATGCCGTACTGGCCCGCGCCCGCGTTCTTCATCATGGCGTCGAGCTGGCGGACCCGGCTGTTGTTGCGGTCGTCGCTGCCGAGCCTCGCCTTCAGGGCGGCGTTCTCCCGCTCCAGCGCCGCGATCCGGTCGTGCCGGTCGCCGGAGTCCCGTACGGCACCGATGGCGTTGCCCACCGGGTCGACCGCTGCCGCCACGCCGTTCTCGACCGGTCCGAAGACCGTTGCGGCGGCCTGCCGGGCGCCGTCCACCGGTGACTCCTCGCCGCCGCGGATATCCACCGTGATCAAAGCGAATGCGATGGCGATCAGCAGCACCAGGAGCAGCCGGCTCTCTCGTGTGTCCCTCACGTGCGGCGGCCGTGCCTTCCTCGTCGGAATGTTCGTGCCTGTATATCAACGATCCGACGTACGGAGCCGCAGCGTCCGCACGTCGGATCGTGGAGTTTCTACCGTCGGGGCTGGGCGTCCAGCACCTGCTGGAGCGCCTCGAACTCCTCGACGCACTTGCCCGATCCGAGCGCCACCGAGTCCAGCGGGTCCTCGGCGATGTGGATCGGCATGCCCGTCTCGCGGCGCAGCCGCTCGTCGAGTCCGCGCAGGAGCGCGCCGCCGCCGGTGAGGACGATACCGCGGTCCATGACATCGCCGGAGAGCTCCGGCGGGCACTTGTCGAGCGTCGTCTTCACGGCGTCGACGATCGCGTTGACCGGCTCCTCGATGGCCTTGCGGACCTCGGCGGCCGAGACCACGACGGTCTTGGGCAGCCCCGAGACCAGGTCGCGGCCGCGGATCTCGGTGTGCTCGTCCTTGTCCATGTCGTACGCGGAACCGATCGTGATCTTGATCTGTTCGGCGGTCCGCTCACCGAGGAGGAGCGAGTACTCCTTCTTGATGTGCTGGATGATCGCGTTGTCCAGCTCGTCACCGGCGACCCGGATCGACTGGGCAGTGACGATTCCGCCGAGCGAGATCACGGCGACCTCGGTGGTGCCGCCACCGATGTCGACGACCATGTTCCCGGTGGCCTCGTGGACCGGCAGACCGGAGCCGATGGCCGCTGCCATGGGCTCCTCGATGATGTGCACCTGGCGCGCGCCGGCCTGCGTCGATGCCTCGATGACGGCGCGTCGCTCGACCCCGGTGATACCGGAGGGCACACAGACGACGACCCGCGGGCGGGCCAGATAGCGGCGCTTGTGGATCTTGAGGATGAAGTAGCGGAGCATCCGCTCCGTGATCTCGAAGTCGGCGATCACGCCGTCCTTCAGAGGCCGCACGGCAACGATGTTGCCCGGCGTACGGCCGATCATCTTCTTGGCCTCGGAGCCGACCGCGAGAATTCCGCCGGTGTTGGTGTTGATGGCCACGACGGACGGCTCGTTCAGAACGATGCCGCGCCCCCTGACGTACACCAGCGTGTTGGCAGTCCCGAGGTCGATAGCCATGTCACGGCCGATGAACGACATTGAGTTCCCCTTGTTCCCCATGAGGATGCGTCGGGCCTTCCCAAGAAGCGGAGATGGCTTTTTCGGTAGGCGAGGGTTGGCGCTGCGGGCGTGGAGGCTTCCATCGTAGTGCCGTATGCACGGACACAGCGCGAGGGTCCTTCGCCATGGTGAGCGGAACGGGTTCGCGTTCCACCCATGGTGACGTTACGTCGGTGGGATGCGTTCCCGCGATCCCGAACCCTATGCCGAAGGGCGACCGAATTACTTCGGTCGCCCCAGGTCATGAGCGCTGATTGGCCGATCCGAAGTCAGGAAAGTCCCGGAAAGAACAGCTTGAGTTCTCGCTCCGCGGACTCCTCGGAGTCCGAGGCGTGGATGAGGTTCTCCCGGGTGATCGTGCCGAAGTCACCGCGGATCGAGCCGGGCGCGGCGGCGATCGGGTCGGTGGGGCCGGCCAGGGCACGGACACCCTCGATGACCCGCTCGCCCTCGGCCACCAGGGCGACGACGGGCCCGGAGGCCATGAACTCGACGAGCGGCTCGTAGAACGGGCGGCCCTTGTGCTCGCCGTAGTGCTGCTCCAGCGTCTCCTGGTCCAGCGTACGCAGCTCCAGCGCGGTGATCTGCCAGCCGGCCTTGCGCTCGATACGGCCGACGATCTCGCCGATCAGCCCACGCCTGACGGCGTCCGGCTTGAGAAGGACGAGGGTGCGCTGAGTCATGTGCGGCTCCTTGCAGGCATACGGGTGCGGTGAGGCGAGATTACAGGGGTACGGGAACGGGCCGGCGCCCGGGTTTACGCAGCGTCATCCTCCGGCCCGGAGCGGCGGGCCAGGGGCCCGGAAGCGGCGGGGGCCAGGGCCCGGCGTCAGGCCGGGGCCTCGGTGGCCTCCTGAGCCGCCCAGCGGGCCTTCGCCTCGTCGATCTTGCGGCCGTAGTGCACCGAGGCCCACCACAGACCGCCGAAGACCAGGCCGAGGATGAACATCATCGGGACCACGAAACCGCTGAGCACCAGAGCGACCTGGAGCACCCAGCCAAGCTGCACACCGCCGGGGCGGGTGATCATCCCGCACAGCAGCACGGACAGCAGCATGCCGATGCCGCAGACCGTCCAGACCGTGGCCGCCGTCAGGTCGTCGGACTTCATCGCGACGAGACCGGCGAAGCCGATCACGAAGAACTCGCCGATCAGCGTCGACGCGCAGAGCGTACGCACCCTCAGCCCCTTCCCAGCAGCAGCCGGGCCTCGCCGACCGTGATCACGGATCCGGTCACCAGGACCCCGGCGCCCGCGTACTCCTCGTGCTCCTCGGCGAGCGTGATCGCCGCCTCCAGCGCGTCGTCCAGCCGCGGCTCGACCTGGACCCGGTCGTTGCCGAAGACCTCGACGGCGATACCGGCCAGCTCGTCCGCGTCCATCGAACGGGCGCTGGAGTTCTGGGTGATCACGACCTCGGCGAAGATCGGCTCGAACGCTTCGAGCAGCCCCCGCACATCCTTGTCGCCGCTCGCCCCGACCACACCGATCAGCCGGGAGAAGCTGAACGCCTCGGAGATCCCCTCCGACGCCGCACGGGCACCCGCCGGGTTGTGCGCGGCGTCCAGGACGACGGTCGGGCTGGAGCGGACCACTTCGAGGCGGCCCGGCGACAGCACCGAGGCAAAGGCCTTGCGGATCGCGTCGATGTCGAGCGTCCGGGCCTGTTCGGCGCCGATGCCGAAGAACGCCTCGACCGCGGCGAGCGCCACCGCCGCGTTGTGCGCCTGGTGGGCCCCGTACAGCGGGAGGAAGATCTGGTCGTACTCACCGCCGAGACCGCGCAGCGTCAGCAGCTGGCCGCCGACCGCGATCTCCCGGGAGGCGACGCCGAACTCCATGCCCTCGCGGGCGACGGTGGCGTCCACCTCGACGGCCTTCTTCAGCATCACCTGCGCCGCGTCGACCGGCTGCTGCGCCAGGATGACGGTGGCACCCTGCTTGATGACCCCGGACTTCTCCCCCGCGATCTCGGCGGGTGTGGAACCGAGCCGGTCGGTGTGGTCCAGCGAGATCGGGGTGACGACGGCGACGGAGGCGTCGATCACGTTCGTCGCGTCCCAGGTGCCGCCCATGCCGACCTCGACGACCGCGACATCGACCGGCGCGTCGGCGAAGGCCGCGTACGCCATACCGGTCAGCACCTCGAAGAACGACAGCCGGTAGGGCTGCTGGGCGTCGACCATCTCGACGTACGGCTTGATGTCCTCGTACGTCTCGATGAAGCGTGTGGCCTCGATCGGGGCGCCGTCCAGGCTGATCCGCTCGGTGATCGACTGGACGTGCGGCGAGGTGTAGCGGCCGGTGCGCAGCTCGAAGGCGTTGAGCAGGGCCTCGATCATGCGGGCCGTGCTGGTCTTGCCGTTGGTGCCGGTGATGTGGATGGAGGGGTACGCGCGCTGCGGCTCGCCGAGCACGTCCATCAGGGCCGCGATCCGCGTCACCGAAGGTTCGAGCTTGGTCTCGCCCCAGCGGCCGGCGAGCTCCTGCTCCACGGCGTGCAGCGCCCTGTCGGTCTCGGGATCGGCCGGGCGGGTGGGGACGGTATCGCCCTGGGGCGGTCCGGACTGGGTGCGCAGGGTGCGGCTCCCGGCCTCGATCACCGCCAGGTCGGGGTCGCGCTGGGTCGCTTCGTCGACGATCTCCGCGAAGGTGTCGTCGGACTCTGACGCGTCGTGCCGGTCTGAAGGGCGGGGCTCACTCACGGGACCAGTCTACGGATGGGCACGGACAACGCGCGCAGCGCCCGGCGACGTCGGCGCGGGAGCGACGGGCGGATCGGCCGTCCTGACCTCCGCCGGCGGCCCCACCGGCCTCGTCCGGCCGCGCGGGAGTCCTGAACGGCGAGGGTCCTGAGCGGCAGGGGTCCCGAGCGGCGGGAGTCCTGAGCCGTGCCCGGGTACGACGAAGCCCCCGCAATCCCGGTCGGTCGGGGGTGCGGGGGCTTCGCCCTCAGGTCATCATCCCTGCGGCAGGCTCGCCAGCTGGGCGGTGATCCGCTCGATGTCGGCCTCGGCCTTGGCCAGCCGGCCGCGGATCTTGTCGACCACGTTGTCCGGGGCCTTGGCCAGGAACGCCTCGTTGCCGAGCTTCCCGTTGGCCTGGGCCTTCTCCTTGCCCGCGGCCTCCAGGTCCTTCGTGAGGCGCTTGCGCTCGGCCGGGATGTCGATCGTGCCGGAGAGGTCGAGGGCGACCGTGGCCCCCGCGACGGGCAGCGTCGCCGTGGCATGGAAGCCGTCCCCGGCGGGCTGGAGCCGCAGCAGCTGGCGGATGGCCGCCTCGTGCGGGGCGAGCGCCGTGCCGGTCAGGGTCAGCTCGGCCGGGACCTTCTGGCCGGGCTGGAGGCCCTGGTCCGAGCGGAACCGGCGGACCTCGGTGACGACCTGCTGGACCAGCTCGATCTCCCGCTCGGCCGCGTCGTCCCGGAAGCCGGAGTCGGCCGGCCAGTCGGCGATGACCACGGACTCCCGGGCCGTGAGCGCGGTCCAGAGCGTCTCGGTGACGAACGGGACGATGGGGTGCAGCAGCCGCAGCATCACATCGAGGACCTCACCGAGGACCCGGCCGGAGACCTCGGCCGGCCGGCCGCCCGCGAAGAACGTGGTCTTGGACAGCTCGACGTACCAGTCGAAGACCTCGTCCCACGCGAAGTGCCGCAGCACCTCGCTGAGCTTGGCGAACTGGTAGTCGTCGTAGAACGCGTCGACCTCGGCCACGGTCTTGTTCAGCCGGGACAGGATCCAGCGGTCGGTCACCGACAACTCGTCGGCGGGCGGCAGCTCGCCCTCGATCGTGGCGCCGTTCATCAGCGCGAAGCGGGTGGCGTTCCAGATCTTGTTGGCGAACTTGGCCGAACCCTGGACCCACTCCTCACCGATCGGGACGTCGGTGCCCGGGTTGGCGCCGCGCGCCAGCGTGAAGCGCAGGGCGTCGGAGCCGTACTTGTCCATCCAGTCCAGCGGATTGACCACGTTGCCGAAGGACTTCGACATCTTCTTGCCGTGCTCGTCGCGGACCATGCCGTGCAGGACGATGGTCTCGAACGGCGGGACGCCGTCATTGACGTACAGGCCGAACATCATCATCCGGGCGACCCAGAAGAAGAGGATGTCGTAGCCGGTGACCAGGACGGAGTTCGGGTAGAACTTCGCGAGACTGTCGGTCCGTTCCGGCCAGCCGAGCGTGGAGAACGGCCACAGGCCGGAGGAGAACCAGGTGTCCAGGACATCGCTGTCCTGGGTCCAGCCCTCGCCCGTGGGCGCTGCCTCGTCCGGTCCGACGCAGACGACCTCACCGTTCGGGCCGTACCAGACGGGGATGCGGTGGCCCCACCAGAGCTGGCGCGAGATCGTCCAGTCGTGGAGGTTGTCGACCCAGTCGAAGTACCGCTTCTCCATCTCCTGCGGGTGGATCTTGACCTTGCCGTCGCGGACGGCGTCACCGGCCGCCTTGGCGAGCGGCGCGACCTTGACCCACCACTGGAGGGACAGGCGCGGCTCGATGGTGGTCTTGCAGCGCGAGCAGTGGCCGACCGAGTGGACGTAGGGCCGCTTCTCGGCGACGATCCGGCCCTCGGCGCGCAGCGCGGCGACGATGGCGGAGCGGGCCTCCAGACGGTCCAGGCCCTCGAAGGGGCCGGGAACGGTGATGACGGCGCGCTCGTCCATGACCGTGAGGAACGGCAGGTCGTGGCGCTTGCCGATCTCGAAGTCGTTCGGGTCGTGCGCGGGGGTCACCTTGACGGCGCCGGTGCCGAACTCCGGATCGACGTGGTGGTCGGCGACGACCGGGATCGTGCGGTCGGTGAGCGGCAGCTTGATCCGCTTGCCGACGAGGTGCCGGTAGCGCTCGTCGTCGGGGTGGACGGCGACAGCGGTGTCACCGAGCATCGTCTCGGCGCGGGTCGTGGCGACGACGATGGTCTCCTCGCCCTCACCGTACGTCATGGAGACGAGCTCGCCGTCGTCGTCCTGGTACTCGACCTCGATGTCCGAGATCGCGGTCAGACAGCGGGGGCACCAGTTGATGATGCGCTCGGCGCGGTAGATCAGGCCGTCGTCGTACATCCGCTTGAAGATGGTCTGGACGGCGGTGGACAGGCCCTCGTCCATGGTGAAGCGCTCACGGGACCAGGCGACGCCCTCGCCCAGGCGGCGCATCTGCCCCGCGATCTGGCCGCCCGACTCCTTCTTCCACTTCCAGACGCGCTCGACGAAGGCCTCGCGACCCAGGTCGTGGCGGGACTTGCCCTCCTTGCCGAGCTCCCGCTCGACGACGTTCTGGGTGGCGATCCCGGCGTGGTCCATGCCGGGCTGGTACAGCGCCTCGAAGCCCTGCATGCGCTTGCGGCGGACGAGGGCGTCGATCAGGGTGTGCTCGAAGGCATGCCCGAGGTGGAGGCTTCCGGTGACGTTCGGCGGCGGGATGACGATGCTGAAGGGCGGCTTGTCGCTGTGTTCGTCCGCTTCGAAGTACCCGCGTTCTACCCAGCGCTCATACAGCTTCCCCTCTACATCGGCCGGCGCGTACTGGGTCGGCAGTTCGGGGTTGCTGGCTGGCTGCTGCTGAGTGTTCTCGGTCACGGGGGACAGTTTAGGGCCGTCACAGTCCTGCACTGAAACGGGATTGTTCAGTAACGGTGTGATCCGCGATGCCCCATGCCAGTGCCGCTTCCGCCAGGATGTTCGGAACGCATAAGCATTCTGGAGGGGACAGCGCAATGAGCTACAACCAGCCGGGCCCGTACGGCGGGCAGCCGCCGCAGGGCCAGCCCGGACCCTACGGTCAGGGCCAGCCCGGACCGTACGGACAGCAGCCCGGACCGTACGGCGGCCAGCCGCCCCAGGGCCCGCCGCCGGGTCCCCCGCAGGACCAGCCCGGCTACGGCTACCCGCAGCAGGCCCCCCAGGGCGTTCCCCCGCAGCAGCCCCCGCAGGGCTACGGCTACCCGCAGGGCCAGCAGCCGGGCCCGTACGGCCAGCAGCCCCCCGCGCCCCCCTACGGCGGCCAGCAGGCCTACGGCGGCCAGCCCCCGTTCCCCCCGGCCCAGCCGAAGAAGAAGACCGGCCTGGTCATCGGCGTGGCCGTGGTGGCACTGGCGGTCATCGCGGGCGGGGTGTACTTCCTCACCTCAGGCGGTTCCAGCAACAGCGATGTGGCGGACTCCACCAAGGGCTACAAGCTGACGCCCGCGGCCGCGGTGGACGACTACAAGAAGGACAGCTCGGAGTCGGCGCCCTCCGGCCCCGTCACCGGGTCGGACAAGGCCAAGGCCGAGGCCATGGGCATCAAGAACGCCAATCAGGCGGGCGCCACGTACAAGAGCGGCTCCGAGGAGAACCCGCTCACCATGAAGATGCTCATGCTCACGGGCTTCTGGGGTGAGGTCACCGACCCGGCGAAGGTCGTCGACAACGCGTTCAACAACGCCGAGAAGGACATGTCCAGGAGCAGCGGCGGCCAGAAGGTCTCCCTGGTCGGCAGTGCCAAGAACGTCAAGCCGGCCGGTTTCGAGGGCGCGCTGATGAAGTGCCAGGACCTCAAGATGGTCAACGACAAGGCCGACGGCACCGCGGCGGGCGGGCCGAAGGAGATGATCACGCCGGTCTGTGTCTGGTCCGACTACAGCACCGTGGGCATCGTCGTCGCGATCGACGTCGGCGGCGCCCTGACGGGCAAGGGCGTGGCGCAGGAGGAGACGGCCGCTCTCGCCGCCAAGCTCTACAACGCCTCGCGCACCAAGATCTGACGCCCATATACCTGGTCCGAGCAACAGCGAAGGGGCGCCCGCCGGTTGACCGGCCGGGCGCCCCTTCGGCGTACGTCGTACTGCTCTGCCGCTACGCGGACTTCTCGTGGCGGCCGCCGCCGTCGTTCTTGCCGATCGTGCGCGGCTCGCGCGGGACCAGCGTGGGGTTCACGTTGTTGCGGACGACGTCCGGGGTGATGACGACGCGGGCGACGTCCTTGCGGGACGGGACCTCGTACATCACGGACTGGAGGACTTCCTCCATGATGGCGCGCAGACCGCGCGCGCCCGTCTGGCGCAGGATCGCCTGGTCGGCGATGGCCTCCAGGGCCTCGCGCTCGAAGTCCAGCTCCACACCGTCGAGTTCGAACAGCCTTTGGTACTGCTTCACCAGGGCGTTGCGCGGCTCGACCAGGATCTGGAGCAGTGCTTCGCGGTCCAGGTTGTGCACCGAGGTCAGCACCGGGAGGCGGCCGATGAACTCGGGGATCATCCCGAACTTCACCAGGTCCTCCGGCATGACCTCCTGGAACTGGTCGCTCGCCTGGATCTCCAGCTTGGAACGGATCGTCGCGCCGAAGCCGATGCCCTTGGCGCCGGCCCGCGACTCGATGATCTTCTCCAGACCGGAGAAGGCGCCGCCCACGATGAACAGCACGTTCGTCGTGTCGATCTGGATGAACTCCTGGTGCGGGTGCTTGCGTCCGCCCTGCGGCGGCACGGAGGCGGTGGTGCCCTCCAGGATCTTCAACAGGGCCTGCTGGACGCCCTCGCCCGAGACGTCGCGGGTGATCGACGGGTTCTCGCTCTTGCGGGCGACCTTGTCGATCTCGTCGATGTAGATGATCCCGGTCTCGGCCTTCTTGACGTCGTAGTCGGCCGCCTGGATCAGCTTGAGCAGGATGTTCTCGACGTCCTCGCCGACATAGCCGGCCTCCGTCAGCGCCGTCGCGTCGGCGATGGCGAACGGGACGTTGAGCATGCGGGCCAGCGTCTGCGCGAGGAGTGTCTTGCCGGAGCCGGTGGGGCCCAGCAGCAGGATGTTGGACTTGGCGAGCTCGATCGCGTCCTCGCGATTCGCGCCGCCGCCGTTCTCCCCGGCCTGGACCCGTTTGTAGTGGTTGTACACCGCGACCGAGAGGGCCTTCTTCGCGGGCTCCTGCCCGACGACGTACCCCTCGAGGAACTCGTAGATCTCCCGAGGCTTGGGAAGCTCTTCCCAACGCACCTCGGAGGTCTCGGCGAGCTCCTCCTCAATGATCTCGTTGCAGAGATCGATGCACTCGTCGCAGATGTACACACCGGGTCCCGCGATGAGCTTCTTCACCTGCTTCTGGCTCTTTCCGCAGAACGAGCACTTGAGCAGGTCGCCGCCATCACCGATGCGTGCCACGAGGTGCTTCCCCTTCGCCTGGGAGACGCCTGGTTCAGCGACTCCTGGTGCCTCTATCCGACGGTACCTTGCCTGGCCCCCCGTTCGGGCCCCCCTTGGCACGGTTCACACGGTCCGGGCCGTGCGATCGGACTGTGCCAAGGGGAAAGACCGACGTCAGACGGCTGCGCCGGCCGTGGTCTTACGGGTGGAGACGATCTGGTCCACCAGACCGTACGCGAGGGCGTCCTCGGCGGTCAGGATCTTGTCGCGCTCGATGTCCTCGCTGATCTTCTCCAGCGGGGTGGTGGAGTGCTTGGCCAGCATCTCCTCCAGCTGCGTACGCATCCGCAGGATCTCGTTGGCGGCGATCTCCAGGTCGGAGAGCTGCTCGCGGCCGGTCTGCGAGGACGGCTGGTGGATGAGCACCCGGGCGTGCGGGAGCGCCATGCGCTTGCCCGGCGTGCCCGCGGCGAGCAGGACGGCGGCGGCGGAGGCCGCCTGGCCCATGCAGACCGTCTGGATGTCCGGCTTCACGAACTGCATCGTGTCGTAGATCGCGGTGAGCGCGGTGAACGAGCCGCCGGGGCTGTTGATGTAGATCGAGATGTCGCGGTCCGGGTCCATCGACTCCAGGCACAGCAGCTGCGCCATGACGTCGTTGGCCGAGGCGTCGTCGATCTGGACGCCGAGGAAGATCACGCGCTCCTCGAAGAGCTTCGCGTACGGGTCGTACTCACGCACACCCTGCGAGGTGCGCTCCACGAAGCGCGGGACGACGTAACGGTTGTCCACCTGCGGGCCGGTGTAGAGGCCGCTCGCGGAGGCGCCGGGGAAGTTGTTCATGTGGGTGTTCACCATCCTGGTGGCGTTCTGTGGGCTGGGGGTCTCGGCGTACGAGAGGTGCGCGGTGGGTGCTGCCGGTCCGGTGGAGACCGGATCAGGCACCGGTGCCGCCGCCGCCCGGGATGCCCGACGCGAACGTGATGATCTCGTCGATGAGGCCGTACTCCTTGGCCTCCTCCGCGGTGTACCAGCGGTCGCGGTCGCCGTCGCGGATGATCGTCTCCACGGTCTGGCCGGAGTGGTGGGCGGTGATCTCCGCCATCCGCTTCTTCGTGCGGAGCAGGTACTCGGCCTGGATCTTGATGTCCGAGGCGGTACCGCCGATGCCGGCCGAACCCTGGTGCATGAGGATGTCGGTGTTCGGGAGCGCGAAGCGCTTGCCCGTGGAGCCGCCGGTGAGCAGGAACTGGCCCATCGAGGCCGCCATGCCCATACCGATCGTGACCACGTCGTTCGGGATGTACTGCATGGTGTCGTAGACCGCCATGCCTGCCGTCACCGAGCCGCCGGGGCTGTTGATGTAGAGGTAGATGTCCTTGTCCGGGTCGGCGGCAAGGAGGAGAAGCTGTGCGGTGATCTTGTTGGCGATGTCATCGTCGACCTGCTGACCGAGGAAGATGATGCGCTCGCCGAGCAGTCGGCTGTAGACCTGGTCACCGAGGCCTCCACCGAGGGACGGCTCTCCGGCGGCGTAGGGCATCAGATTCGTCACGTATCCACCTGCTCGTCTCTGACGGCTCCGGCCGTCTCAGCGTCTTCGTACCGGGTGGGCGGGGACTCCCCCACCCTTCCTATTCATGGACCCTAACGCGCAGGTAGGACAACGCCATCCCGCTTCCCCAACTGTTCGCTGGGAGCGCAAGCTCCGCAGTGGGCACAAGGGTTCCGGTGGTCGCACGGCGATACGACGGCGGCCCTCGGACCCGGTACGGCGACGGGCCCCGGACGCATCGCGTCCGGGGCCCGTCGTACGAACCGTTCCGTGCCGATCGGCCGGTGCCGATCAGCGCGGGACTCAGGCCTCGGTCTTCTCCGCGGACTGCGCCTCGGCGGCGGCCTCGGTGCTCTCCTCGGCGGCGGCCTCGGTGCTCTCCTCGGCGGCGGCCTCGGTGCTCTCCTCGGCCTCCTCGTCCTCGAGGTCGACGATCTCACCGTTGGTGTCGGTGACCTTGGCGGCCTCGACGACCACGGCGAGCGCCTTGCCGCGGGCGACCTCGCCGACGAGCATCGGCACCTGGCCGCCCTCGACGACGGCCTGGGCGAACTGGTCGGGGCTCATGCCGGAGGAGGCCGCACGCCGCATGAGGTGCTCGGTGAGCTCCTCCTGGTTGACGTTCAGCTTCTCCTTGTTGACGAGCTCGTCCAGGATGAACTGGGTCTTGATGCCCTTGATCGCCTGCTCGGCGGTCTCGGCCTCGAACTCTTCGAGCGTCTTGCCCTGGATCTCCAGGTACTTCTCCAGGTCGAGACCCATCTGGCCGAGCTGGTGGTGCTCCAGGTTGTGCTTGCGGGTCTGGACCTCGTCCGCGAGGAGCTTCTCGGGGATCGGGACCTCGGCGAGCTTCAGCAGCTCGTCCAGGACGCGCTCCTGGGCCTGGGTGGCCTGGTCGTACTGCTTGGTGTTCTCCAGGCGCTTGCGGCTGTCCGCCTTGAGCTCGTCGAGCGTGTCGAACTCGCTCGCCATCTGGGCGAAGTCGTCGTCCAGCTCGGGAAGCTCACGGGCGGCGACGGCGGTGACCTTGACGGTGACCTCCGCTTCCTTGCCCTCGGCGGAGCCGCCCTTCAGCTCGGAGGTGAAGGTGGCCTCGCCACCGGCCTCCAGGCCGGTCACGGCCTCGTCGATGCCGTCGAGGAGCTCGCCGGAACCGATGGTGTACGAGACACCGGCGGCCACGCCGTCCTCCAGGACCTCTCCGTCGACCTTGGCCTCCAGGTCGATCGTCACGACGTCGCCCTCGGCGGCGGCGCGCTCGACCGGGTTGGTGGAGGCGAAGCGCTCGCGGAGCTGCTCCACGGCCTTCTCGACGTCCTCATCGGTGACTTCGAGGGCGTCCACGGTGACCTCGATGCCGGAGTAGTCCGGGATCTCGATCTCGGGGCGTACGTCAACCTCGGCGGTGAAGGCCAGCAGCTCGCCGTCCTTCAGCTCGGTGATGTCGACCTCGGGCTGGCCGAGGACGTTCAGCTCACCCTCGTTGACGGCCTCGGTGTAGAACTTCGGGAGGGCGTCGTTGACGGCCTCCTCCAGCACCGCACCACGGCCGAACCGCTGGTCGATGACCCGGGCCGGGATCTTGCCCTTGCGGAAGCCCTTCACCGTGACCTGCTGGTTGATCTTCTTGTACGCCGCGTCGAGGCTGTCCTTGAGCTCCTCGAAGGGCACCTCAATGCTGAGCCGAACCCGGGTCGGGTTCAGGGTCTCCACGGCGCTCTTCACGGTTCGGTCTCCTTGGTGGCTGACTTCTTGGGGTTCTGCTGGGCCGCCGAGAGGCGGCTTCGCGGACCGAGCCCGGTACATCAGACACACGGGCACGCATTTTGCATAGTAACGGCAAGGGGGATGACTCCCACAATGCGATCTTGCCGGTGGTCGGGGTGGCCGGATTCGAACCGACGACCTTCCGCTCCCAAAGCGGACGCGCTACCAAGCTGCGCCACACCCCGTCGGTGCGACACGTAGGGTACATGCAGAAGGGCGGTGCATCCGCCGCTTTCCCCGGCGACCGGGCACCCGGCCCGGACCCGGCCCTCGCGGGGCCGGAACAACAGCCGGAGGACAACGGGTGTGCGGAGCGGGTCACGGACCCGCTACGATGCTCTTCGTGCCGAGGTCGCAACGACCTCCGGTGCGGCGCTTGCGGGCGTAGCTCAATGGTAGAGCCCTAGTCTTCCAAACTAGCTACGCGGGTTCGATTCCCGTCGCCCGCTCCATGCCTGGGCCCGGTCCGACGACAACCTCGTCGGACCGGGCCTTTTGCATGCATGCGCTCGCGTGCCGCGGATCACGCGCCACGCCCGCCCGGGGATGCCGGGCGGGGGCGCGCGGTCAGAAGCTGATCTGGTTGATGGTGTCCGCTATCGAGTTCATGAACCTGTTGATCGACGGCGCCATGCCGGTCGACGCCAGGAAGAAGCCGAACAGCACTGCCACGATCGCGGGCCCGGCCTTGATCGATCCTCCACGGATCAGCACCACCAGGATGACCGCGAACAGCAGCACCATAGACAGTGAAATAGCCACGTCTGATCACACCCTCGGTCGGTCCGCCTTGCCGGCCCGGAAGCGTGCACCAGAGCGCGCCCCGTCGCGTCCATCGTGCCACCAACTCCCCTGTGGTTGCTGCCGCCTGATGAACCGACCTGACCGGATCCCGCCATCCTCGGAGCCGGACCGGGTGAACTCGGCGGGGTCCGGGGCGGATCCGGGGCGGATCCGGGGACCGGTTCCGGATCCCGGCACGGGCGGTACCGCCGGGGATTCACCGAAATCTGTACGGGCGCTGTGGGCGAACTGTGAATCCACCACCGGGGACACGGGGCCGAATATGAATCACAGTGATCGTTTCCGTATCCCCACACTTCGTTCACAGGCTTTTGCCGACGCCAAGTGCGACGTAATTCACTGACCTCAACTGCCCGGCGATATGCCCTATTTAAGCGGGATCAGTCGTGTCATAACGGTCGGTTTTTGGTAGTTTCACTTTCGAATGGGCGGGAACACGTGATATCTCGTGGTCGTTTTACGAACGCCAATCAACGGGTCTAAGGTGCCTTAGATGTTCCAAGCTCCGAGCGCATTCAAGAGGGCCCCGCTCCCCCCAGCGACCCGGGAGTCGGAGCCCCGACACGAACAGACCATGACAGCCGTCCGGACCTCCCCCACAGCGGTTCCGGTCACGCCCTCGGTCACCCCCTCGTCCACGTCGGCGTCGTCCGCCGCACCCTCGAAGAAACGTGACCCCTACTTCGACAATGTGAAGTATCTGGCCATCGTGCTGGTCGCCGTGGCGCACGCCTGGGAACCGGTGATGGACGACAGCCGTGCCACCCGGGCGCTCTACCTCGTCGTCTACACGTTCCACATGCCGGCCTTCATCCTCATCTCCGGCTACTTCTCCCGCTCCTTCGACATGACCCCCGCCAAGGTGAAACGCCTGGTCACCGGGGTCGCCGTTCCGTACGTGCTGTTCGAGACCGCGTACGCGCTGTTCAAGCGGTACGCGGGCGGCTCGGCCGACGAAGCGGTCAGCCTGCTCGATCCGCTGTTCCTGACCTGGTTCCTGGTCGCCCTCTTCGTCTGGCGGATCACCACGCCGATCTGGCGCGCGCTGCGGCACCCGCTGCCCGTCGCGCTGACGATCGCCGTGCTCGCCTCGGTGTCGCCGGACATCGGCGACGACCTCGATCTCCAGAGGGTTCTGCAGTTCCTGCCGTTCTTCGTGCTCGGTCTGGTCATGAAGCCCGAGCACTTCGAGACGATCCGCCGCCGCGAGGTGCGGCTGCTGTCCCTGCCGCTGTTCGCGGGGGCCCTGCTCTTCGCCTACTGGGCCGCCCCGCGTATGCAGCTCGGCTGGTTCTACCGCAGCAGCAGCGCGCAGGAGCTGGGCGCTCCGTGGTGGTCGGGGGCGGTGATGTCCCTGGCGATGTTCGGGTGCGCGCTGGTGCTGACCGCCGGGTTCCTGGCCTGGGTGCCGCGCCGCCGCATGTGGTTCACGGTGCTGGGCGCCGGCACCATCTGCGGCTATCTGCTGCACGGCTTCCTGATCAAGGGTGCCGGGTACGCGGGGCTGTTCGACCGGCAGGAGTGGCTCGCCGGGCCGGCCGGGCTGGTCGTCGTCTCCCTCGTCGCCGCCGCCGCTGTGACGCTCCTGTGCACTCCGCCGGTACGGCGCGCGCTGCGTTTCGCGACGGAGCCGGACATGGACTGGGCGTTCCGCCGGGACGCCGCCGGGCGCTGAGGCGCCGGTCGTCGCGCGATCACGTGGGCCCGGCCGGGTTTCCGGCCGGGCCCACGCGGTTGCGGGTACGGGTTGCGGGTACGGCGTGCGGGTGCGGCGGTGGCGCTTCCGTCAGTGCGTCGCCGGGTTGGCTTGATCCTGACGGTCGGCGGGCGATTCCGGCCCGGTGAGACCCAACAGGCCGCGTACCTGCGCATATTTCGCTGTCAGCCGGGTACGGGTCGCCGGTTCCAGGACCGCGAGGCGGGCCGGGTCGGCGTTGTGGGCCAGATCCGCCTCCTTGACGAGCAGGGCGCCCGGGGTGGCGAGGATCCGTCCGGTGTACGCGGACAGGTCCTCGCCGGTCCGTTTGGTGACGGCGAGGACCATGTCCTTGACCGGTTGCGGCAGTGCCGCCCCGGCCAGCCAGCCCGCGGAGAGCGCGTCGTCCTCGATCGCGTCGTGCAGCCAGGCCGCGGCGATCTGTTCGTCGCTGCCGCCCCGGATCCGTACCCCCTCGGCGACCGCCGCGAGGTGTTCGGTGTACGGGCGCCCCGCCTTGTCCCGCTGGGTCGCGTGGGCCGTGCGGGCGATCGCCTCGATCTCGGCCAGGGTCAGCTGTGGGGTGGGCACGGCCCCGACTGTACGGCCCGGCAGCGTCTCAGCGCAGGGCCGCGCGGGCCGGGATGGTGGAGGCCCCGAGCCCCAGGAGCACGGTCGCCGCGGCGAACGAGCCGTACAGCATCGGCGGGATGTACGGTGCCTCGCCCGTCAGGCCCTTCATCATCGGGACGAGTGTGGCCAGGGCGATGCCCGTACCGAGGACGATCCCGGCGCCGGTGACCAGCAGGGCCTCCCAGCGGATCATGTCCATGACCTGGCGCCGGGTGGAGCCGACGAGGCGGAGCACGGTGAGCTCGCGGCGGCGGGCGAGGACCGTCATGACCAGGGTGTTGACGGCCGCGATCGCGGCGAATCCGCCGAGGACGGCGGCCATGGTGGTGTTGGCCCAGGCGTTCAGCTCCCGCTGCTGGTTCTGCGCGGCGGCGTAGCCGGAGTGGTCGGTGACGGTGCCCAGCGCGGTGAGCGCGTCCGCCGCCTCCGGGGTGGCGCGGACCAGGACGTCGGAGGCGTACGGCGAGGTGACATGGCCCCCGAGGTCGGCCGCGGGCAGGGTGACGAGCGAGATGCCCAGGCCCCGGCCGTAGACGGCGACGACCTTCGGGGACGCCTTCGTACCGTCCGGGAGGCGCAGTGCGAGCCGGTCGCCGGTGGCGACGTTCGCGGAGTCCGCCAGGGTGGTGTCGATGGCGACCGTGCCGGGGCGGAGGGCGGCGAGCGTCCCCGTACGGATGTCGAGGTCCTGGACCTCGGCCAGGTCGGCGGGCGAGCCGATGACTCCCTGGACGGACGCGGTGGCCAGCCATCGGTCGCCACCGCTTCCGCTGGGCACCACGACGGAGGTGCGGAGCAGGCCGACCGCGGTGGAGACTCCGGGGGTCGCGGCGGCTCGCCCGGTGGCGTCGGAGGCGAGTCCCGCCGGGGCGGAGACGATGTGGTCGGCGGTGATGCCGTCGCGCTGCTGGTGCTCGACGGCCCGGTTCTCGCTGGTGTGCATGAAGACGAGGGTCGAGGAGAAGGCCATGGCGAGCACGATCGGGGTGATCGCGGAGGCCAGCCGGCGGGCGTTCGCACGGGAGTTGGCGGCGGCCAGTTCCCCGGAGGCACCCGCGGCGCGCAGCGGGAGGCCGAGGACGCCCGCGCAGACCCGGGCGATCAGCGGGCCGAGCAGGGCTACGGCCAGCATGAAGAGCATGACGACGCCGAGCGCGGCGTTGGCGGCGTCGGCGCCGGTCCGGGAGGCGGCGACACCCGCGAGGACGCCCCCGCCGATGAGGGAGAGGATGCCCAGGGGCGTACGGATCCAGCCGAACGGGGCGCCCTCCACGGCGCTCCGGGCCAGGGCCAGGCCCGGCTTGATCTTCGCCGGGCGGCGGGCGGCGAGGTAGCCGGCGAGCAGCGCGGTGAGCACCGTGGCGGCGACGGCGATGCCCAGGGGCAGTGGGCCGATGTCGAGCCGTACGGCGTCGGGGATGGCGCCCTTGTCCTTCAGCCGGCCGAACCACCAGTTCGCCAGGGCGATTCCGGGCAGGGTGCCGAGGGCTCCGGCGAGCGGGGCGACGAGGAGGGATTCGGTGGCGATCGTGCGGCGCAGCTGACGCGGGGTGGCTCCGATGGCGCGCAGCAGGGCGAATTCGCGGCTGCGCTGACCGACGGAGAGGGCGACCGTACCGGCGGCGGTGAAGACGGCGACCATGGTGGCGACGCCGCCGAAGGAGCCGCCGAGTCCGACGAGCAGTTCCTCGGCGCCCGCGAGGCCGGGGTCCTCGACGCCGCCCCGGTCGTCGCCGGTGTGGACCTTCGCGGAGTGCGCGCCGCCGACGGCCCGGCCGACCTCGTCGGCGAGGGCGTCGGGGGTGGTGCCGGGGGCGGCGAGTACGGCGATGGCGTCGACCGTGCCGGGGTGGCCGGAGAGGGCGCCGGCCTGCCGGTCGGCGAACCAGAGGGTGGCGGCGGTGCCGGTGGTGCCCGAGACGCGGAACTCGCGTGCGCCGGCCGGGGTGTCCAGGGTGACGGTGTCGCCGACCCGGCCCTCGATGCCGGTGCCGATGACGGCCTCGCCGCTCTCCGGCGCGTCGCCGGTGACCAGTTCCGTACCGGTGAACGCGGTGGACCCCCAGCCGTGGGCGGTGAGGGGGGTGCGGTCCTGGTGCACCGGGAAGGTGAGGTCGCCGATCGCGGCGGCCGCTCCGGGGGCCGCCGCGGCCTTCTTCACGAGGGACGCGGGCAGTCGTGCGGTGTCCGGGAGCGCTGCGGTCGCCTCGTAGGCCTCCTCGCCGCTGCCGGACGTCATGCGGGCCTGCTGGTCGGCGGCGACGAGGACGGGGGCCTTGGCGTAGCGGTCGGCGGGGACCGAGGCGGTGAGGCCGGTCTGGAGCAGGATGCCGCACGCGGAGACGATCGCGGCGGCCATCAGGAGCGCGACGAAGGTCCCGGCGAACGAGGAAGGCCGGAAGCGGACGGCCGCGCGGGCCAGGCCGTTCGGGAGGTGCGGGGTGAACATCAGGCCGCCGCTCCGGCGTGTGCGTGCGCGTGGGCGGGGGCCGTGAGGGCGGTCATCCGGGCCGCGATCCGCTCGGCGGTGGCGTGCGGCAGGCTGTCCGCGATCTCTCCGTCGGCGAGGAAGAGCACGCGGTCGGCCCAGGCGGCGGCCGCCGGGTCGTGGGTGACCATGACGACGGTCGCGCCGAGGCTGTCCACGGCGTGCCGGAGCAGGGCGAGGATCTCGGCGGCGGTGGTGGTGTCGAGGGCGCCGGTCGGCTCGTCGGCGAAGACCACGTCGGGCCGGGTGACCAGGGCGCGGGCGATGGCGACGCGCTGCTGCTGGCCGCCGGAGAGCTGGCCGGGGCGGCGGTTGCCCTTGTCGCCGAGGCCGACGCGGGTGAGCATGTCGGCGGCGCTGCGGCGGGCCGCGGCGGAACCGGTGCGCCGTCCGTCGAGGCGCATGGGCAGCACGATGTTCTGTTCGACCGTCAGGGACGGCAGCAGGTTGAAGGCCTGGAAGACGAAGCCGAGGCGGCTGCGGCGCAGTTCGGTGAGCTTGTTCTCGCTCATGCCGGTGATCTCGGTGCCGCCGAGGCGTACGGATCCCTCGGTGGGGCGGTCGAGTCCGGCCGCGCACTGGAGGAAGGTCGACTTCCCGGAGCCGGAGGGGCCCATCACGGCGGTGAAGCTGCCGCGCGGGAGCGTGAGGTCGATGCCGCGCAGGGCGTGGACGGTGCCCGAGCCCCGCCCGTACTGCCGCCGGACGCCGCGCAGTTCGACGGCCGCGTCGGAACGGGCGTGCTCCCCGTACGCCCCGCGCTCCCCGTACTCCCCGTACTCCCCGCGCTCCCCGTACGCCCCACGGTCGTCCTGCGGGCCTCGTGCGGCCTGCGAGCTCCGCGCGTCCCGCGAGCTCCCGGCCTCCCGTGAGCCCTGCGCGATGCGCTTCGTGCGTCGCAGCCCCATGGTGTGTGTCCTTCCGTAGCCATGTCCGAATCGATACCTCGAACGTACGGATCACGGGGTGTCACCGGCCATGGCGGCTGCCGGTGGACCGGGGGTGGGGATTGCCCCACCCCCGGCGGATACGACGGGGCATAGTTGCGACGTCAATCGTTCGGTAAACTAATTACTGACGCATTCTTGACGCGCCCTTGACCTAACGAAGGACCAAGCTCATCGGACACGCAGACACGCTCATAGCCATGGGCGGCGCCTTCCTGGCCGCCGCCGTCCTCGCCCGTGTCGGCGGCCGCATCGGCCTGCCGACGATTCCCCTGTTCATCCTGGCCGGGATTCTGCTCGGCCCGCACACCCCCGGCATCGTTCTCGTCGCCGACCCGCACGAGCTGGAGATGCTCTCCGCACTCGGCCTCGTGCTGCTGCTCTTCTATCTGGGACTTGAGTTCCACCTCGACGACCTCAAAGCGGGCGGGCGCAAGATGGCGCTCGCCGGCGGCGCCTATCTCGCCCTGAACGTGGGCGCGGGACTCGGCTTCGGATTCGCGCTGGGCTGGGGCACCTCCGAGGCGCTGGTCCTCGCCGGGGTGCTCGGCATCTCGTCCTCCGCCATCGTCACCAAGGTCCTCGTCGACCTGGGACGCGTCGGCAATCCGGAGACCAGGCCGATCCTCGGCATCATCGTCGTCGAGGATGTCTTCCTCGCCCTGTACCTGGCGGCGCTCCAGCCGATCCTGTCCGGTGCGGACAGCCTCTCGGCCGCGGTCGTCGACGGCGGCAAGGCCTTCGGCTTCCTGCTGCTCCTCGCCCTGGCCGCCCGCTTCGGCACCAAGGTCGTCTCCAAGCTGATCAACACCAAGGACGACGAACTCCTCGTCATCTCCTTCCTCGGTGCCGCGGTCTTCGTCGCCGGGGTCTCCGAGTGGTTCGGTGTGGCCGACGCCATCGGCGCGTTCATGGTCGGCCTGATGCTCGGCAGCACGACCTCGGGCGGCCGCATCCTCAAGCTGGTCCATCCGCTGCGGGACGCCTTCGGGGCGATCTTCTTCTTCGCCTTCGGACTCTCCATCAACCCGGGCGACCTGCCGAGCGTGGTGTGGCCGGTGCTCGCGGCTGTCGCGGTGACCGTGGCGATGAACGTGTTCGCGGGGCTCGCCGCCGCCAAGGTGTACTCCTTCGGTGCGCAGGCCACGGCGAACATCTCCACCACGCTGCTGGCCCGGGGCGAGTTCGCCCTGATCCTGGCCACGATGGCGGCGGGCGCCGGTCTGGACGAACGGCTCTCCCCGTTCATCGCGGGCTATGTGCTCGTCCTCGCCGTCCTCGCCCCGCTCGCCGCCGGACGCTCGCACTGGCTGGCCCGGATTCTGCCCGGCGGGCGGACCGGGAGCCGGGGCGGCGGCGGAGACGCGGACGGCGCCGGAGGCGGCGGCAATGACGGGAACGGGGGTCCGAATCCGGGCAAGGTTCCGGTCACCGCCTGAGACGAACGTGTGGGGCGCCCCAATTGCGCACCTTCCGGTGACGGGGCGCCCCGCGTTGACGCCCGTGCGGTATACCCGGTTTTGCGTACGGTTCACGGACAGGCCCGCACGGGCCTGCGGCGCGGGGATCAGGCGCGGCGGGACAGCAGGAGCAGCGCGCGGTCGTCGTTGACGTCCTTCGCGCAGGCCTCGATCAGATGCCAGGCGGCACCCTCGAAGCCGGTGGTGACATAGCGGTCTGCCTCACCGGTCAGCCGGTCGATGCCCTCGGCGATGTCCCGGTCGGACGCCTCCACCAGCCCGTCGGTGAACAGCATCAGTACGTCTCCGGGGGCCAGCGAGCCCTTCACCGCGTCGAACTCCGCCCCGTCGTACACCCCGAGCAGGGGCCCCTCGGCGGCCTTCTCCTCCCAGTGGCCGCTGCCCGCGTGCAGCTGGAGGGCGGGCGGATGGCCGGCCGAGAGGATCTCGTAGTCGCCGGACTCCAGATCCAGCACCAGATGGATCGAGGTCGCGAACCCCTCGTCCCAGTCCTGGCGCAGCAGATAGCCGTTGGCCGCGGGGAGGAAGGCGTGCGGCGGCAGCGAGCCGAGGAGCCCGCCGAAGGCGCCGGACAGCAGCAGGGCCCGGGAGCCCGCGTCCATGCCCTTGCCGGAGACATCGGTGAGTACGGCCTCCAGGGTGCGGCCGCCGTTGGTGCGCGCCGCGACGACGAAGTCACCGGAGAAGGACTGGCCGCCCGCCGGGCGCAGCGCCATCTCGCGGTGCCAGCCCTGCGGCAGCCGGGGCAGGGCGCTCTGGACCCGGATGCGTTCGCGCAGGTCGAAGAGCATCGTGCCGCCGCGCCGCCACGGCACCCCGACCCGGGCCCGGAACTGCGCGAGGACCAGCCCGAAGAACCCGCACGCCGCGACCACCAGGACGGTGCCCGGGGTGACCCGGGACGGGCCGTCCTCGTACGGGCCGAGCGTGAGGGCCTCCACGATCAGGGCGGCGGCCGCCGTGGCGTACAGGCCCAGCAGGCTGGCGGGCCGCAGCAGCAGTCCGCCCGCGACGATCGGCAGGACGAGCGCGGCGGGGGCGAACCACACGGGGTTCAGCACCGTGGCGCAGGTGATCGCCGGAATCGTCAGCAGCAGGCCGGCGAGGGCGATCCAGTCGGAGCCGTCGCCCCGGAAGTAGTCGACCCCGGATTTGCGCAGCGCGACGCGGGCCCGGTGCGCGGACTTCCGCCACCGGGCCAGGTACGCGTCCACTTCTCCGCGACGGGCCATTGCGGGGACTTTATCCACCCGGCCGCCTCCGGTGCAGGGGGACCCCGGTGACAATGCGTTCGAAATCGGGTCGCCCACCCGTCGCGCCCCTGGTAGGGATGGCATATGACAACAGAACTCCGGGTACTGCGACCTTCCGAATGGGACGGCTGGTTCAGCTGTCTGGAGCGTGGCTTCGGCGCCGTGCCCTCCGCGCCGGAGTCCCGGGAACTCTGGCTCTCCCTCGCCGAGTACGAGCGGTTCCTCGGGCTGTGGGACGGCGCCGACTGTGTGGGGACGACGGGGGCGTACAGCTTCCGGCTGACCGTTCCGGGCGGGGCGGCCGTCCCGGCCGCCGGGGTCACGATGGTGAGCGTCGCCGCGACGCACCGCAGACGCGGAGCGCTCACCGGGATGATGCGGCGCCAGCTCGACGACGTCCGTTCCTGGGGTGAGCCGCTGGCCGTGCTGACGGCTTCGGAACCCGCGATCTACGGGCGCTTCGGCTACGGGGCCGCCGCCCGGGAGATGCGTCTGGACATCGAGACCTCCCACGTGCGGCTCGCCCGGCCGGCCGGTTCGGACGGGGTCCGGCTGCGGTACGCGGATCCGGTGGAGGCCCTGGCCGCCTGCGAGGCGGTGTACGCGCGGCTGGCGCCGGGGCGCCCGGGGACTCCCGTGCGCAGGCCGAACTGGGACCGTACGGCGGTGGTCGACCCCGAGCGGGAGCGGTCGGGCGCCTCGCCGTTGCAGTGCGTACTGGCGGAGCGGGACGGCGAGGTCGTCGGGTACGCCACCTTCCGCACCAAGCCCGACTGGGGCGCGACCGGGCCCCGCGGCACGGTGACGCTGCGGGATCTGGGGGCGCTCGACCCCGCCTCGTACGCCTCGCTGTGGCAGTTCCTCTTCGACATCGACCTGATGACGAGGGTCGAGTGCCACAACCGGCCCGCGGACGACGCGCTCCTGCACCTCGTCGACGATGTCCGGCGCTGCGACGTACACGTGCTGGACGGGCTGTACGTCCGGCTGGTGGAGGTGGGCGCGGCCCTGGAGGCGCGGACCTACCGGACGCCGGTGGACGTGGTGCTGGAGGTCGAGGACGCGTTCTGCCCCTGGAACGCGGGGCGTTGGCGCCTCACCGCGGACAGCGAGGGCGGGGCCACGTGCCGGCGGACGGAGGACGGGGCCGACCTGGAGCTCTCGGTACGGGAGTTGGGGTCGGCCTATCTGGGCGGGGTGTCGCTGGCCTCGCTGGCGGCGGCCGGGCGGGTGCGGGAGCTGCGGCCGGGGGCGCTGGCGGAGGCCGGGGCGGCGTTCTCCTGGGACGTGGAGCCGTGGCTGCCGCACGGGTTCTGAGCCGTCGGTTCCGAGCCGTCGGGCGGCTCGTCCGGGCGGGCTCTCGTCCGGGCGGGCTCTCGTCCGGGCGGTACGGGGCCGGCGGCTTGCGGTGGTTCCGTACCGCCTCAGTCGGCCGGCTGGCAGACCGGGCACCAGAAGAGGTTGCGGGCCGCCAGCGGGGCCGTGCGGATCTCGGTGTGGCAGATGTGGCAGGGCTGGTGCGTGCGGCGGTACACGTAGACCTCACCGCCGTGGTCGTCCACCCGGGGCGCGCGGCCCATCGCCTCGGGCAGGTGCTCGGGGCGGACCGTGTCGATCCGGTTGTTCCGTACGCCCTCCCGCATCAGCATCGCGAGGTCGGCCCAGATCGCGTCCCACTCCTCGCGGGTGAGGTCCCTGCCGGGGCGGTACGGGTCGATGCCGTGCCGGAACAGGACCTCGGCGCGGTACACATTGCCGACGCCCGCGACGACCTTCTGGTCCATCAGGAGGGCCGCGACGGTGATCCGGCTGCGGGAGATCCGCTGCCAGGCCCGCTCGCCGTCCTCGTCGGTGCGCAGCGGGTCCGGGCCGAGGCGGTCGTGTATCGCGCGCTTCTCGGGCTCGGTGATCAGGGCGCAGGTGGTGGGCCCGCGCAGATCGGCGTGGTGGTCCTCGTTGACCAGGCGCAGCCGCACGGTGTCGGTGGGCGGCGGGGCCGGGGCCGTACCGAAGCCGAGCTTGCCGAACAGCCCGAGGTGGATGTGGACCCAGCCGGTGTCCCCGAAGCCGAGGAAGAGGTGCTTGCCATGGGCGTCCACCGCGTCCAGCGCGTGCCCGTCCAGCAGCGCGGCGCTGTCGGAGAACTTGCCCTGCGGGCTGCTCACCCGCACCGGCCGCCCGGCGAATCTGTCCCGGTGGTCCGCGGCGAGACGGTGGATCGTGTGTCCCTCGGGCACGGTCGGCTCCCTGTGCGATGCGGTGCGGTTCGGTGCTGTGCGGTGCGTGACGTCGGTGGCGTGACGTCGACGGTCGTGTCTCGTCGGTGGTCGTGTCGTCGACGGTCGTGTCGTCGACGGTCGTGTCGTCGACGGTCGTGTCGTCGGTGGTCGTGGAACGACCGTGCCGCCGGGCGGACCCGGCGGCACGGTGACGTGGTGGGGCGGCGCGGGCCTGGTCAGCCCTGCTGCGGGTGGTGGGCCGGGATCGGGGGGAGTTCGCCCGTGCTCTCGTACGCCGACAGCATCTCGATGCGGCGCGTGTGACGCTCCTCGTTCGAGTACGGGGTGCTGAGGAAGATCTCGACGAACTTGGTCGACTCCTCCACCGTGTGCATCCGGCCGCCGATGGCGACGACATTGGCGTTGTTGTGCTCACGGCCGAGCGCGGCGGTCTGCTCGCTCCAGGCCAGTGCGGCACGGACGCCCTTGACCTTGTTGGCGGCGATCTGCTCGCCGTTGCCGGAGCCGCCGATCACGATGCCCAGGCTGTCCGGGTCCGCGGCCGTCTTCTCGGCGGCACGCAGGCAGAACGGCGGGTAGTCGTCCTGGGCGTCATAGATGTGGGGCCCGCAGTCGACGGCCTCGTGGCCGTGTGCCTTGAGCCATTCGACGAGGTGGTTCTTGAGTTCGTAACCGGCATGGTCCGATCCGAGGTACACGCGCATGGTCCGAAGTGTGGCACGAACATCGCGGGGTAACCGTCAGCGGGGTCGGGACCCCTCCAGGTCGCCGGTGTGGGCAGGAACACACGGGCAACGATCCGGTCAACGATCCGGAATCAGGGGTTCCGCTTTGGGCAGGTCCCGGGCTTGAATGCGTGGCCTCGCCTCCGCACACCGTGCGGAGCGGGAGCCGACCCGCGTGACCGCAAACGTAAGGATCCGTTCCATGACGTCGCAGACGACGACGGCGAAGTCGGGCCAGAAGCCCGGTGAGCCGGAGAAGCCGGAATCCCCCGACGGGCTCCAGGCCGGTCTGAAGAACCGCCATCTCTCGATGATCGCGATCGGCGGGGTGATCGGCGCGGGCCTGTTCGTGGGCTCCGGCGCGGGCATCGCCGCCGCGGGTCCGGCCATCCTCCTCTCGTACGCGCTGGTCGGCCTGATGGTCGTCTTCGTGATGCGGATGCTGGGCGAGATGGCCGTCGCCCGGCCGAGCTCCGGCTCGTTCTCCGCCTATGCCGACCAGGCGCTGGGCCGCTGGGCCGGCTTCTCGATCGGCTGGCTGTACTGGTTCTTCTGGGTCGTGGTGCTCGCCGTCGAGGCGACGGCCGGTGCCAAGATCCTGGAGAGCTGGATCCCCGGTGTGCCGCAGTGGGCCTGGGCACTGATCGTGATGCTCGTGCTCACCGCGACGAACCTGGTCTCGGTCGGTTCGTACGGCGAGTTCGAGTTCTGGTTCGCCGGGATCAAGGTCGTGGCGATCGGCGCCTTCGTGGTCGTCGGTCTGCTCGCCGTCTTCGGCCTGCTGCCGGGGTCGGACAACCCGGGGTCGGGCCTCGCGCATCTCACCGACAGCGGAGGGTTCTTCCCCGAGGGGCCCGGCGCCGTCCTCACCGGTGTGCTGATGGTCGTCTTCTCGTTCATGGGCAGCGAGATCGTGACCCTGGCGGCCGGTGAGTCCGAGGACCCGCAGAGGGCCGTGTCCAAGGCGACCAACAGCGTGATCTGGCGGATCGCGGTCTTCTACCTCGGCTCGATCCTCGTCGTGCTGACCCTGCTGCCGTGGAACGACCCGTCGATCGTCGAGGAGGGTTCGTACGTCGCCGCCCTCAACTCCATCGGCATCCCGCACGCCGGCCAGGTCATGGACGTCATCGTGCTGACGGCCGTGCTGTCCTGTCTGAACTCCGGCCTCTACACCGCCTCCCGGATGGCGTTCTCCCTCGGCGGCCGGAGGGACGCGCCGAAGGCCTTCGCCCGGGTGAACAAGCGCGGGGTGCCGCAGACGGCGATCCTGTCCTCCGTGGTGTTCGGCTTCGTGGCGGTGTTCTTCAACTACCAGTGGCCCGACAGCGTCTTCCAGTTCCTGCTGAACTCCTCGGGCGCCGTCGCCCTGTTCGTCTGGCTGGTCATCTGCTTCACCCAGCTGCGGATGCGCGGGATCATCCTGCGCGAGTCCCCGGAGAAGCTCGTCGTACGGATGTGGCTGTTCCCGTATCTGACCTGGGCGACGATCGCGATGATCTCCTTCGTCCTCGTCTACATGCTGACCGACGACACCGGACGCGAGCAGGTGCTGCTCTCCCTGCTGGTCGCGGCGCTGGTGGTGGCGATCTCGCTGGTACGGGACCGGCGCGGGCACAGGGCCGCGAAGGCGCCGGCCGACAGGTGATCCGACGGCTGACGGCGGTCACCGGGTCCTTCGCCGCGTGACCACGTGGTGAAGGACCCGGTGACCGCCGCGGTGACCGCCGACGGGCGACGGACGGCTCCCGGACACACGAAAGGCTCGCCGGCCGGGTTTCCCCGTACGACCGGCGAGCCTCCCGCGGGGGCCGCCGAAGCGGCCCGGGGCGTCAGCCGCGACGCCCGATGAGCTTCCAGGACGCGGGCAGCGCGCCCATGGCCAGCGCCGCCTTGAGGGCGTCGCCGATCAGGAACGGCACCAGGCCCGCCGCGACGGCGGCGCTCATCGACATCCCGGTGGAGAGCGCGAGGTACGGCACGCCGACCGCGTAGATGATCAGCGAGCCGACCGCCATCGTGCCTGCCGTGCGCAGCACGGAGCGGTCGCCGCCCCGCCGGGCGAGGCCGCCGACCACGGTGGCGGCGAGCAGCATGCCGAGCACATAGCCGAACGAGGCGCCGCCCGGACCGGAGGTGCCCTCGGAGAACCACGGCATGCCGGCCATGCCGACGAGCGCGTACAGGGCGAGCGAGAGGAAGCCGCGGCGGGCGCCGAGAGCGGTGCCGATGAGGAGCGCCGCGAAGGTCTGGCCGGTGACGGGGACCGGGGAGCCGGGGACCGGGACGGCGATCTGGGCCGCGATGCCGGTGAGGGCGGCGCCGCCCACGACCAGGGCCGTGTCGACGGCGTAGCGGTGCCGGGCTGCGGGCAGCAGGTCGGCGAGGACCGCTCCGGAACGGACGGGGGCGACAGCAGTGCTCATCGGGACTCCGCGGGTGAGGGCAGGCAGTGGGTGCAGGCCGGGTGGACGCGAGCACGGTGGGTGCACGCGTGCTGAGGACACCGGGGCGGGAACACCGGCGTGGGAACGCCGGGGTGGCACAGCCGGGGTGGAACAGCAGGGTGGAGACAGACTGCAGTTGACGTTAGCCCACCGGTTAACGCTCGATCACCGTCAGCCGCCCACAAAGCGGCGTGCGAGCGCGTGGTGGGAATCGCACAAAGACCGGCACACAATCATCCGTCGGCGTGAGACTCGTCACTGAGGCAGGGGCGGAGCGGGCTCCTTTCGCCGGGCGGGGTCGTGCGGCGTGAGACTGTAGGTTCCCCATAAGACCGACCGGGTCGGTCTGACCGATCCGAGAGTGACCCGCACCCATGCGCGAAGTGCCTCCCCCCACGCACTCCCCCGTACCCGCCGAGCCGCTCTCCCACGGTCTGAAGCAGCGGCATCTGACGATGCTCGGCCTGGGCGGGGTGATCGGGGCCGGGCTGTTCGTCGGTTCCGGCGCCGGGATCGCGGTGGCGGGCCCGGCCATCGTCGTCTCGTACCTCATCGCGGGGGCGCTCGCGATGCTGGTGATGCGGATGCTCGGCGAGATGTCGGCCGCCATGCCCGCGTCCGGTTCGTTCTCCGTGCACGCGGAACGGGCGCTCGGCCGCTGGGCCGGTTTCAGTGCCGGGTGGCTCTACTGGTTCCTGCTGGTGGTGGTCCTCGCCGTGGAGGCGACGGCCGCCGCGCAGATCGCCCACGGCTGGGTGCCGGGCGTGGAACCGTGGGCCTGGGTGCTGGTGTTCATGGTGGTGTTCACCGTGGCCAACCTGACCGCCGTGAAGAACTTCGGCGAGTTCGAGTTCTGGTTCGCCGCCCTCAAGGTCGGCGCCATCGTGCTGTTCCTGGTGCTGGGCCTGCTGGCGGTCTTCGGGCTGCTCCCGGACACCGATCCGGTCGGGATGACCAACCTCACCGGGCAGGGCGGCTTCCTGCCGCACGGCTGGGACGGGGTGGTCTCCGGCGTGCTGACCGTGGTCTTCGCCTTCGGCGGTCTGGAGGTCGTGACCATCGCGGCGGCCGAGACGGACGATCCGGCGCGGGCGGTCGGGCGCGCGGTGCGCAGCGCGGTGGTGCGCATCCTCTTCTTCTACGTCGGCTCGATGCTGGTGATCGTGACCGTGCTGCCGTGGACCGCGCAGCGGGCCGGGCTCAGCCCGTATGTGAAGGTGCTCGACGCGATCGGGGTGCCGTCGGCGGCGCAGATCATGAACATCGTGGTGTTCGTGGCGCTCCTCTCCGCGCTGAACGCCAATCTGTACGGGTCCTCGCGGATGATCTTCTCGCTGGCCGAGCGCGGCGAGGCGCAGCGCGGGCTGCTCAAGGTGTCGGGCGGCGGCAATACGGCAAGCGGTAAAAGTACGGGTGGTAAAAGTACGGGCGGTGGAGGCACGGGCGGTGGAGGTACGGGCGGTGGTGTGCCGCGGCGCGCGGTGCTGGCGTCCGTCGCCTTCGGCTTCGTGTCCGTCCTGCTCAATCTGCTGTGGCCGGACACGGTCTTCCTCTACATGCTCAACTCGGTCGGCGCGGTGCTGCTGTTCGTCTGGGCCATGATCGCCGCCTCGCAGCTGCGGCTGCGCGCCCGGATCGAGCGCGAGGCGCCGGCGGCGCTGACGCTGCGGATGTGGTGCTTCCCGTATCTGACCTGGCTGACGCTGCTCGGGCTGTTCGGCGTACTGCTGCTGATGCTGACGGACAGCTCCACCCGCCCGCAGGTGCTGTGGTCGGGCGGGGCGACGGCTCTGGTGCTGCTGGTGTCCGTGGTGCGGGAGTACAGGGTCCGGCCGGAGAGCCCGGAAGTTACTCGGAAGTAGGCGCGTGCGCACCTTGTGTGAGCCTCGTGACCGTACAGCGGACAGCGGTTCCCTGTGAGCGGCGGCCGTGCTCAGACTGTGGGCTCGTCCACGTCTCACCTACCGAACTGAGCCCGTCCATGCCTCGGACCTCCGCGTCTCCCCCCACCGCTGACTCCGCAGCCACCGGCACCGTACCGGCCGACTCCGCGCTCACCCATGGCCTCAAGCAGCGCCACCTCTCGATGATCGCCCTGGGCGGGGTCATCGGGGCCGGGCTGTTCGTCGGCTCGGGCGCGGGTATCGCCGCCGCCGGGCCGTCGATCGTCATCGCCTACGGGATCTCCGGGCTGCTGGTGATGTTCGTGATGCGCATGCTCGGCGAGATGTCGGCCGCCAATCCGGCCTCCGGCTCCTTCTCCGTCCACGCGGAACGCGCGATCGGCCCCTGGGCGGGCTTCACCGCCGGGTGGGCCTTCTGGGTGCTCCTGTGCGTGGCCGTGGGGCTGGAGGGCATCGGCGCCGCGAAGATCGTCACCGGCTGGCTGCCCGGCACCCCGGAATGGGCCTGGGTCGCGCTGTTCATGGTGATGTTCCTCGGGACGAACCTGGCCGCCGTGAAGAAGTTCGGCGAGTTCGAGTTCTGGTTCGCCGCGCTGAAGGTCGTCGCGATCACGCTCTTCCTGGTCCTCGGCGTACTGGCGATCCTCGGGGTGCTGCCCGGCACGGACGCGCCCGGCACCTCCAACCTCACGGGCGACGGCGGCTTCCTGCCCAACGGCTCCAACGGCTTCATCATCGGGCTGCTCGCCTCCGTCTTCGCCTACGGCGGTCTGGAGACCGTCACCATCGCGGCCGCCGAGTCCGAGAACCCGGTGCAGGGCGTCGCGAAGGCCGTGCGGACGGCGATGTGGCGCATCGCGGTGTTCTACGTCGGCTCCATGGCGGTCATTGTCACCCTCGTGCCGTGGGACGACCCGAAGGTCGTCGAGGTCGGCCCGTTCTACGCCGCGCTGGACCACCTCGGCATCAGCGGCGCCGCGGAGATCATGAACGTGGTCATCCTGGTCGCCCTGCTCTCCGCGATGAACGCCAACATCTACGGCGCTTCGCGCATGGCCTGCTCCCTCGTCGCACGCGGCCAGGGTCCGAAGCGGCTCGGCCGGATCTCCTCCGGGGTGCCGCGCACCGCCGTGCTCGTCTCCTCCGTCTTCGGTTTCCTGTGCGTGCTGCTCAGCTACTGGCGGCCGGACGACGTATTCCCGTGGCTGCTCAACATGATCGGCGCGGTGATCCTGGTGGTGTGGATCTTCATCGCCGTCTCACAGCTGATCCTGCGCACCCGGCTGGAGCGGGAGGAGCCCCAGAAGCTGGTGGTACGGATGTGGCTGTTCCCCGTGGGGACGATCGTCGCGCTGGCCGCGATGGCCGGGATCTTCCTGCTGATGCTGCGGCAGCCGGACACCCGCGATCAGCTGCTGGCCACGGGTGCGCTGACCGTCGTACTGATCGTCGTGGGGCTGCTGCGCCAGCGGCGGGCCGCGGCGGACACCGCCCGATAACCGCCGCGCGGCCCCGCCCCGTTCCTGCCCCCGCCCTCCGTTCCCGCCCCGCCCTCCGTTCCTTCCCTCACTCCCCGTTCCCTCTCCCCCGCCCGCCGGTCGGTCTCAGTCGTCGCACGGCACGTTCAGGGAGAGCAGCGACGCGCCGGCGCCGCCCTCGCCCGCCAGCCTGATCTCGCTCACCGCCGCGTTGCGCAGTCGCGGGAAGACCCTGCGGTACGCGCCCAGGGGGATGCCCAGCAGCTCGCACAGGACCAGGCGCAGCAGGGTGTTGTGCGCGACGACCAGGATCCGGCCTCCCCGGCCGCCCTCCGCGATACGGCGCAGGGCGGCCGTCCCCCGGGCCGCCGCCGCCCGGGGGTCCTCGGCGCCCGGGAACGGATGTGCCACCGGGTCGGCCCGGAAGGCCTCCGCGCGCGCGGGGTCCTCGGCGGCGAACTCGGCGAGCGTCCGCCCCTCCACCGTCCCGAAGTCGCACTCGCGCAGGGCGTGTTCGCGCAGCGGCACGAGGCCGAGCGCCCGGCAGGCCGGCTCGGCGGTCTTCATGGCGCGCGAGACGGTGGAGGTCCAGACGGCGTCGACCGGGTTCCGGGCCGCCCACCGGCCCAGCTGCCCGGCCTGGCGGCGCCCCTCGTCGGTGAGGGCGATGTCGCTGACTCCGGCGTAGCGGTTCTCCGCGTGCCAGACGGTCTGCCCGTGGCGGGCGAGCAGCAGGGTGGTGGCGGGCGGGCTCGCGGTCATGGGTGCTCCGTTCGGGTGCGGGCGTGTGCGGCGAGGGCGGCCGGGAGCCAGCCGCGCCGTTCCAGTTCGTCCACCAGCCTGAGGTACGGCCCCAGCTGACGGGCCGTACGCGCCGGGTCCGGGTGCAGGGTCCGGCGCAGCCGCACCATCCGGCCCGCGGCCTCGTGCACGGTGCCGGCCGCCCCTGCCCCGTACGCGGCGAGGACGGCCATGCCGAGGGCGGGCTCGGTGTGGTGCGGAATGCGGACGGTGCGGCCGAGGATGTCGGTGCGAAGCCGGTTCCAGTGGTCGCTGCGGACCGCGCCGCCGGTGAAGGTGAGCGGGCCGCGGACGGGGGCGCCGAGCAGGTCGAGGTAGTCGAGGCAGAGGCGTTCGACGAGGCCGACGCCCGTCAGGAGGGCCGCCCAGTGCTCGGCGTCCGACGCGGGTTCGCCGAGCAGGAAGCCGTGGGCGCCGGGGGCGAGGAACGGGAAGCGTTCGCCGTGCGCGGCCAGCGGGTACGCCACCACGTCCCCCGGCCCCCCGGCCGCGGCCGCCTCGTCCAGCCGGGCCGGGTCGGCCCCCGGGAACGCGGCGGTCAGCGCTCCGCCGCCGGCCCCGGACGCCCCGCCGGGCAGCCAGTTCCCGTCGGGGGCCCGGTGGTTGTAGAGGGCCCCGGTCGGATCGGTGACCGGCTCCCGGGTGACCCCCTTGAGGACCAGGGTGGTGCCGAGCACCGCGTTCCAGGAGCCGATGGTGAGCGCCCCCGAGGCGATCTGTGCCGCGCATCCGTCCGTCATCCCGGCGATCACGGGCGTCCCGACCGCGATCCCGGTCTCCGCGGCCGCCGCGGCGCCCACCGTGCCGATCCGCCGCCCCGGCCGCACCACCGGCGGGAACAGCCCCTCGGGCAGCCCCAGTCCGGCGAGTCTGCCGTGCGGCCAGTCCTCCCGCTCCAGGGCGTAGCCGGTCTTCAGCGCGTGGCTGGAGTCGGTGGCCAGCGGATGCCCGGCGAGCCGCGCCACCACGAAGTCGGCCTGGTGGGTCACACGGGCGCCGTCGTCCCTCCCCCCGTACTCCGCCAGCAGCCACATCACCTTGGGCAGGGCCCAGGCCGGTGGTGTCCGGGCCCGTACCGCCTCGGCTCCCGCGCGCCCGTCGTCGTACATCAGCGCGGGGGTGAGCGGCCGGCCGGTGCGGTCGGTGAGCAGCACGGTGCCGGAGGTGGAGCAGACGGCGAGCGCGCGGGGGGCGGGGCAGTCGCGCAGGGCCTGACGGGCCGCCGCGCACACCGCCGTCCACCAGTGGTCCGGCAGCTGTTCGTGGCGTACCCCGTCGCGTACGCCGGTGAGCGGGGCGGATCCGCTGCCGAGGATCTTCCCGCTGTCCGAGGCGATGACCGCGCGGACGCTCTGTGTGCCGAGATCGATGCCCATCCACATATCGGCTCCCTCTGTGAACTTCTCACTGTGCACTGAGAATTTCACTTGCGCGAGGGATTGACGCGCAACTTGTGGTGTTCCAAGCTCTGTTAACCAGTCGACGAAACGTGTGAACAGCATCTCCGGCCGGACCGTGGAGGTCACGGATGGAACGGATGGACAGGATCGGGCACGACCGGCGCCGCTTGGTCGCTCTCGGCGCGGCGGCGGCGTTGTCCGCGGCTCCGCTGCTGAGCGCCTGCGGGACGGGCTTCGGCGGCGGGGGCGCCACCGGCGGCGACGGTTCCGCCGCCGATGACATCACCGGCTCCTTCGACTGGAAGAGGGCCGAGGGCAGGACCGTCAAGGCACTGCTCAACAAACACCCGTACACCGATGCCCTGATCGCCGATCTGAAGGCGTTCACCGAGAAGACCGGCATCAAGGTCGAGTACGACGTCTTCCCCGAGGACAACTACTTCGACAAGCTCACCGTCGACCTGTCCAGCGGGCGCGCCTCGTACGACGTGTTCATGCTGGGCGCGTACATGGTGTGGCAGTACGGCCCGCCGGGCTGGCTGGAGGACCTCGGACCGTGGATGCGCAACTCCTCGGCGACCGGGGCCGAATGGGACCAGGCGGACTTCTTCCCGAATCTGCTCCAGGCCGGCCAGTGGTCGCTGAAGGCGGGCGCCCCGCTCGGCCGGGGCGGGCAGTACGCGCTGCCCTGGGGCTGGGAGACGAACGTCGTCGCGTACAACACCGAGGTGTTCAAGAAGCTCGGGGTGAGGCCCGCCGAGTCCTTCGACGAACTGCGCGAGCTGGCCGGGACGATCACCCGCAAGGCGCCCGGGGCCGGCTTCGAGGGGATGTACGGGGTCGCGGTGCGCGGTTCGCGGAGCTGGGCGACGATCCACCCCGGCTTCATGACGATGTACGCGCGCAACGGGCTCAAGGACTTCACCGTCGAGGGCGACGAGGTGAAGCCCGCGATGAACTCCCCGGAGGCGGTCGCCTTCACCCGGGACTGGGCGGAGATGGTCAGGAAGGGCGGCCCGCCGTCCTGGACCTCGTACACCTGGTACCAGTGCTCCAGCGACCTCGGTGCGAAGAAGGCGGCGATGCTCTTCGACGCGGACACCGCCGCGTACTTCCAGGCGGTGAAGGGGGCCTCGCCCGCCTCCGGGAAGATCGCCTTCCACCCCGGTCCGAAGGGGCCGGGCGGCTCGCTCGCGACGAACATGTGGATCTGGTCGCTGGGCATGAACGCCAGGAGCCGCAACAAGTCGGCGGCCTGGCTGTTCCTCCAGTGGGCGACCGGCAAGGAGCATCTGCTGAGGGCCGCGGTCCAGGGCAACCACATCGACCCGGTGCGCACCTCGGTGAGCGAGGCCGCAGCGTACCGGAACAAGATGGGGGCGATCCCTGGATTCATCGACACGTTCGAGGCGGTCGTCGGCCAGACGAAGATCCAGTTCACCCCGCAGGAGCAGTTCTTCGACGCGACGACGAGCTGGGCATCGGCGCTCCAGGAGATCTACGGCGGGAAGAACGCCTCGTCCGTGCTGAACGGTCTCGCGGGCGATCTGGCCTCGAAGATCGGCTGACCGGTGCCCCTGACGATGCCATCGGCGCCCCCGGAGCCCGCGGCCGGCCCTCGCGAGGAGGCGGCAGCAGCCCGGCCGGTGCCCGCGTGGCGCCGCTCGCTGCGGCCGTATCTCCTGATCGTTCCGGCGCTGCTGCTGACCGGCGGCATCCTCTATCCGTTCGGACTGGGCCTCTACTACACGCTGTTCGACTTCGCGGCGAGCAAACCGCAGCCGGACCTGGTGGGGTTCGAGAACTACCGGCGGATCTTCACCCAGTCCTCGTTCTGGGACTCCGCCCGGGTCACCGTGCTGTACGCGGTGGGCGCGGCCGCCGTGGAGACGGTGCTCGGGGTGTCGGTGGCGCTGCTGCTGCACCGGGCGAGCGCCGTCGGGCGGGTGCTGGAGAAGATCCTGATCCTGCCGCTGATGATCGCGCCGGTGATCGCCGCGATCATGTGGAAGCTGATGCTCCAGCCCTCGGTCGGGGTGGTCAACCATCTGCTGGAGCCCATCGGGCTGGGCGGGGTCCAGTGGACGGACACCCCGACCGGGGCGCTGCTCTCGTCGATCGCCGTCGATGTGTGGGTGTACACGCCGTTCGTCGCGATCCTCGCCCTGGCCGGGCTGCGCTCACTGCCCGCGTCGCCGTTCGAGGCCGCCGCGGTGGACGGGGCGGGCTGGTGGTTCACCTTCCGCCGGCTCACGCTGCCGATGCTCTGGCCGTACGTCCTGGTCGCGGTGATCTTCCGGTTCATGGACTCCCTGAAGGTCTTCGACATCATCTACGCGCTGACCGAGGGCGGCCCCGGCGACTCGACGGTGGTGCTCCAGATCCGGGCGTATCTGGAGGCGATCCGCTTCCAGCGCTATTCGTTCGGCATCAGCTACATGATCGTGCTCTGGGCGGTGGTCTACCTGGTGACGATGGTGCTGGTGCGCTATCTGGGGCGGATTCAGAGCCGTGCGGCGGAGGTGCCGAAGTGAAGCGCGAGCCGCGGACCGACGCGGGAGCGGGGAAGCCGTCCGGCTCAGGAGCGCGGAGGCTGTCCGGCGGGAACGGCGGGAGCGGCCGGCGGAGGCCGTCCGGCAGGAACGGCGGGAGCGGCCGGCGGAGGCCGTCCGGCGGGAACGGCAGGAACGGCGGGAACGGCGGGAGCGGCGGGCGGAGGCTGTCGGCGGTCGCCGCGGACGGGGCGCTGATCCTCTACTTCGTCTTCGCGCTGTTCCCGGTCGCCTGGATGGTGATCCTGTCGCTGAAGCCGGCCGACGAGCTGTTCAGTACGTACTTCTCGTTCACCCCGACCCTCGACTCCTACCGCACGGTGCTCGGTGCCGGGGACGACCAGGGGGTGCCGTTCCTGCGCTTCTTCGTCAACAGCCTGGTCGTCTCGGTGGGGGCGGTGGCCCTGTCCCTGGTGATCGGACTGCCCGCCGCGTACGCCGCCGCCCGCTGGCGGTTCCGCGGCTCGGAGAACCTGATGTTCACCCTGCTCTCGTTCCGCTTCGCCCCCGAACTGACCGTGATCATCCCGCTGTTCGTGCTCTATCAGCAGCTCGGCCTCTTCGACACCTACGTCGGTATGGTGTGGGTCCTCCAGCTGGTGACGCTGCCGCTGATCGTCTGGATCATGCGCTCGTACTTCTCCGATCTGTCGCCCGAGCTGGAGCAGGCGGCGCTGCTGGACGGCTACACCCGTAAACAGGCGTTCTTCAAGGTCGCGCTGCCGCTCGTGAAACCGGGCATCGCGGCCGTCTCCCTGCTGGCGTTCATCTTCGCGTGGAACAACTTCGTCTTCCCGCTCATCCTGACCTCGTCGAACGCCCAGACGGTGACAGTAGGCGCGCTGTCCTTCCTCGGCGGCGACCGCCCCAAGTACAACCTCACGGCCGCCGCCGCCCTGGTCTCGGTGGTCCCGCCGCTGCTGCTGGCACTGACCATCCAGCGGTATCTGGTGCGGGGCCTGTCCTTCGGGGCGGTGAAGTCATGACCGCCCCGGCCGCCATCGCCCTGCGCTCCGTCCATCTGTCCTACGGCAGGAGCGTCGCGCTGGACGGGCTGGACCTGGAGGTGGCCGAGGGCGAGTTCTACTGTCTGCTCGGCCCCTCGGGCGCGGGCAAGACGACCACGCTGAAGACCGTCGCGGGCCTGGTGGAGCCGCGGTCCGGGTCGGTGGAGCTGGGCGGGGCGGACATGGCGGGCGTCGAGCCGTACGACCGGGGCGTGGCCATGTGCTTCGAGTCGTACGCGCTCTACCCGCACCGCACGGCGTACGACAATCTGGCCTCCCCGCTCCGGTCGCCCCGCCACCGCCTCCCCGCGGACCGGGTGCGGGCCCGGATCGGGGAGACCGCCGAACTCCTCGGGATCAGCGCCCTGCTGGACCGGCCGGTGGGGGCCCTGTCCAACGGACAGCGGCAGCGCGTGGCGCTCGGCCGGGTGCTGGTCCGCCCGGCGCGGGCCTTCCTCCTCGACGAGCCGCTGTCGCACCTGGACGCCAAGCTGCGCCAGGCGATGCGGGCCGAGCTGCGGGCGATCGGCGCGGTGCGCAACACGACCACGCTGTACGTCACCCATGACTCGGTGGAGGCGCTGGCGCTCGGCGACCGGATCGGGGTGATCAGGGACGGCCGTCTGGTGCAGAGCGGCACGCGCGAGGAGCTGTGGCACCGGCCCCACGACACGTTCGTCGCCCGCGCCTTCGGCCGGCCCCGGATCAATCTGCTGCCGGGCACGGTGGCGGCCGAGGGGCGGTTCCGGGCGGCGGACGGGTCCTTCGAGCTGCCGCTGCCGGTTCCCGCCCCGCCGGGAACGGAGGTCCAACTGGGTCTGCGGCCGAGGGACATCGGGCTGGGCGACGGTCACGGCCCAGGGGACTCCGGTGCGCGTTCCGGCGGGCACGGAAGCGGCCGTGAAGACAGCTCCGTCATCGCGTTCACCGGCTCCGTCTACATCACCGAGGTGCTGGGCCGGGCGGCCGAGGTCACCGTCAGTGCCGGCGGACAGCAGCTGTCGCTCGTCGTGCCGCGCGCCGAGGCGGCGGGCCTGCGTCCCGATGATCCCGTGCGGCTGCGGGCGGAGCGGGCGAGACTGCTGCTGTTCGAGGCCGACCGGCCGGACAGACCAGGACGAAGGATCAGCCCATGAGCAGTCTTCAGCAGCGCGGCCCCGCCCCCCGTCAGGCGTCCATCGCCGAGTACGTCCTCGCCGAGGGCGAGGTCAGCGCGGCCGAGCTGGCGGAGCGGTTCGACGTCAGTCTGATGACCATCCACCGCGACCTCGACGAGCTGGAACGGCAGGGCATCGTGCGCAAGTTCCGCGGCGGCGTGACGGCCCAGCCGTCCGGCGTCTTCGAGTCGAACGTCGCCTACCGGCTGAAGACGATGCGCGCCGAGAAGGCCGCCGTCGCCGAACGCGCGGTGGGGCTCATCGAGCCGGGCATGGCGGTGATGCTCGACGACTCGACCTCCACCCTGGAGATCGCGCGGCGGCTGCGGACCATCACCCCGCTGACCGTCGTCACCAACTTCCTCGAAGCGATAACGCTGTTGTCGCAGGAGCGGGGCATCCATCTGATGGGGCTGGGCGGCGACTACGACCCCCTGCACTCCTCCTTCCTCGGGGTCTCCTGCGTGGAAGCCGTGCAGTCCCTCCAGGTCGATGTCTGCTTCACCTCCACCTCCGCGGTGTCCGGCGGCTTCGCCTACCACCAGGAGCAGCACATCGTCTCCGTGAAGCGGGCGATGCTCGACTCGGCCGCCCGTAACGTCCTGCTGCTCGACCACTCCAAGCTGGGGCGGGTGGCGCTGCACCGGCTCGCCCCGCTGTCCCGGTTCGATCTGGTGCTGGTGGACGACGGGGCGTCCGCCGAGGCGCTGCGCGACCTCGACGAGCACAAGGTCCCCTACGAGGTCTGCGCGACGGGCCCCGGGACCGCCGCGAGCACGGGTGCCGGCACCGCACCGGGCGGCACGGTCGGCACGGCAGGCAGCGCGGGCACCGCATCGGCACGGCACCGGGAGGCGGCGATGAACGGTGACTGAACTGGCCCTGCGTGCCCTGCGCAAGACGTACACCGGGCGGGGCCGGGCAGCCGTCGAGGCGGTACGGGCCATCGACATCGAGCTGCGGTCCGGGGAACTGCTGGGCCTGCTGGGCCCGTCCGGGTGCGGCAAGTCCACGACGCTGCGGATGATCGCCGGTCTGGAGTCCGTCACCGGCGGCGACATCCTCATCGGCGGCTCCTCCGTCGTGGGGCTCCCGGCGCAGCGGCGCAACATCGGGGTCGCCTTCGAGAACTACGCGCTGTACCCGCCGTTGACGGTCGCGGAGAACCTGGGTTTCGGGCTGTCGGCGCGGCGGCGGTACGGCCGGGCCGAGATCCGCGGCCGGGTCGCGGCCATGGCCGGCCGCCTCGGGATCACCGACCTGCTCGGCGCCCGCCCGGCCGGACTCTCCAGCGGGCAGAAGCAGCGGGTGGCGCTGGCCCGCGCCCTGATCCGGGAGCCCGACGTACTGCTGCTCGACGAGCCGCTGTCCCATCTGGACGCGGCCGAACGGGATTCCACCCGACGGGAGTTGAAGCGCATCCAGCGGGACTCCGGGCACACCGCGATCCTGGTCACGCACGACCAGGAGGAGGCACTGTCGCTCGCCGACCGGATCGCGGTGATGCGGGACGGGGAGATCCAGCAGCTCGGCACCCCCGAGGAGATCTACGACGCCCCGGCCAATGTGTTCGTCGCCGACTTCGTCGGGGAACCGGCGGTCAATCTGCTCCCGGGGGTCATGGACGGCGGGGGCGTCCGGCTCTCGGACTCCGTGCGCTTCCCCGTGCCGCACGGGCGGGCGGCCCCGGGGCGCGCGGTCGTCCTGGGCATCCGCCCCGAGGACCTCACCCTGGGCGGTACGGGCACACCGGCCAGGGTCTCCGCCCATGAACCCCTTCTGGAATCGGGCATCGCCACCCTCGCCCTGGAGGGGGTGGCCGGTCCCGTCGTCGTACTGACCGGGCCCGGGATACGGCTCGACCGCGACGACACCGTCCGGATCACCGCCGACCCGCAGCACATCCATGTCTTCGACGCCGAGACAGGAGACGCCCTCCGATGAACCACCCCGCGATCAGGATTCTGGCAGCCGGTGACCATTTCGTCCGCAGTTCGCTGATCACCGAGGCCCTGCGCCGGACGGCGGCCGCGGACGCGGACATCACCGAACTCACCCTTCCCTGGCCCCTGGAGCCCTTCGGCAGGGTCGGCGAGGTCGACGAGGCCAGCGATGCCGAGGACGCCCTGATCGGCGCCCTGGAAGGGGTCGAGGTCTGTGTGACCCAGATGGCCCCGTTCACCGAGCGGGTGCTGGCCGCCTCCCCCGCGCTGCGGCTCGTCGTCGTCTGCCGGGGCGGCCCGGTCAACGTCAACGCGCAGGCGGCCCGGGACCGGGGTGTACGCGTCTGCTTCGCCCCCGGGCGCAACGCGGCGGCGACCGCCGAGTTCACGGTCGGGCTGCTGCTGGCGGCCCTGCGGCGCATCCCCGAGGCCCACGACACCCTGCGCACCCAGGGCCGCTGGGACGCCACGCACTTCCTGTACGAGAGCGCCGGCCTCGAACTGGAGGACACCCCGGTCGGCCTGATCGGCTACGGGGCGGTCGGCAGCCGGGTGGCGAGGGCGCTCGGCGCGTTCGGTGCCGAGGTCGAGGTGTACGACCCCTATGTGCGCGGCGACGTCCACGGCATGCGCGCCACGTCGCTGGACGCGATGCTCGCCCGCTCCCGGGTCCTGACGCTGCACGCCCGGCTGACCCCGGAGACCCGGCATCTGATCGGCGCCCGCGAACTGGCGCTGCTGCCCCGGGGCGCGGTCCTGGTGAACGCGGCCCGGGGCGGGCTGCTGGACACGGGCGCGCTGTGCGACGCGCTGGATTCGGGGCAGTTGGCGGCCGCGGCCCTCGACACGTACGAGCAGGAGCCCCCGCCCACGTGCTCACGGCTGTTCCGGACCCCGCGCCTGCTGATGACCCCGCATGTGGCGGGCGCCAGCCGTGCCGTCGCGGAGAAGGCGGCCCGGATCGCGGCGGCGGAGGTCGCCCGCTACGTACGGGGCGAGCCCCCGGCCAACGCCCTGTGAGCCCTCGCCCGAAGAACTCCGCCGAAGCGGTTCCTCCGGAACACCGCTGACGCGGCTTCCCCGAAACTCCTCTGACCGGAGGTCGTGCGCCGTGACCAGGTACACCGGGACCCAGTACGTCGGGACCAGGTACGTCGGGACCAGGTACGTCGGGATCGATGTCGGCACCTCGCTGGTGAAGGCCGCCGCCTTCGACGAGCGCGGCCGCACACTGGCCGTCGAGTCCCGCCCCGTGGGGCTGGACATCCATGACGGCCACGTCGAGCAGGACATGGACGAGGTGTACGGGGCGGTCGTCGAGGTCCTGGACGCGCTGGGCCCGGACGGGGTGGCGTTCACCGGCCTCACCGGGCAGGGCGACGGGGTCTGGCTGGTGGACGCGGCGGGCCGCCCGGTGCGCAGGGCCATCTCCTGGATGGACGGCCGCGCCCATGAACTGGTCGACGACTGGCTGGTGTCGGGCGCCTTCGAGGAGGTCTACCGGCGCACCGGCAGCGCGATGTTCCCGGGCTGCCCCGGCCCGGTGCTGGCCTGGCTGGACCGCTGCGAACCCGCCTCCCTGGACGCGGCGGCCACCGCCCTGTACTGCAAGGACATGGTGTTCCAGCGGCTGACGGGGGTCCGGGCGACCGATGTCTCCGACGCCTCGATGCCGTTCCTGGACCCGGTGACCCGGGCGTACTCCCCCGAGGTGCTGGCCGCGCTCGGCCTCTCCCACCGGGCCGGGCTGCTGCCGCCGGTGAGCGACCCGGTGGCGACCGCCCTGCTGCCCAGCGGGGTACGGGTGTCCAACGGTCCGTACGACCTGCCGGCCGCCGCGCTCGGCGCGGGTGTCACCCGGCCCGGCGACGGTCTGCTGATCGTCGGCACCTGCCTGGCCGCGCTGGTCGCCACCGACCGTCTCGATCTGACCGGCGAACCGGCCGGGCTGCACATCTCCACCGACCGTCCGGGCCACTGGCTGCGCGCCATGCCCGCGATGGTCGGCACGGCGGCCCTGGACTGGGTGCTGCACACCACCGGCGTACGCCTCCATCAGGTCGACGCCCTGCTGGAGACGACACCGCCCGGGGCTCACGGCGTCCGGGTGCTGCCCTATTTCGCGCCGTCCGGCGAACGCGCGCCGTTCGTCGAGCCCCGGCTGCGGGCCGAACTCACCGGTGTCACCCTGGAGTCGACCCCGGCCGATCTGATCCGTGCCGTCTGCGAGGGCATCGCCTTCGCCGCCCGGCACTGCCTGGAGGCGGCGGGGCTGACCGGCACCCTCGCCCTGTGCGGCGGCGGCACCCGCTCGCCCGCCTGGACGCGGCTGTTCGCCGATGTGCTGGGCCGGCCCGTGCGGATCGTGGAGGGCGAGGTGGGTGCCCGGGGCGCGGTGCTGGCGGCGGGAGCACGCTTCGGGGTGGAGCTGGACACGGCGTCGTGGACGGCGCCGGCCTCGGTGGTGACGCCGGACGCCCGGCGGGCGGCGTTCTACGCGAAAGCGTACGAGGACCATCTGGCGCGGCTCGCCGAGGCCCGGACCCACGCACGCGCCGACGGAGGTCCCGGCGCCCGTACCCGTACCCGTACCGGCTGACCCCCGCGCGGACACCGCGCCCCACGCCCGCGGAGCTCCGACCCCCCTCCCCACGGCCGTACATGAACCGGCAAGCCCCAGTCCGCCCGGCCGTAACCCCCCATCGCTTTGGTGGTCCTTCCGCCCACCTGAGGAGTTCCCATGTCCCCTGTCCCCGGCCGCCGTTCGATCCTTCTGGCCACCGCCGCGGTGACCGCGGCGGCGACAGCGCCCGCCACCGCCGCCACCGCCGACGCCACGGACCGCGGCCCGCACCGGCCCCGGGGCCCGGTGGTCGTCGGCCACCGGGGCGCGGCGGGCTGGCGCCCCGAACACACGGCTGCCGCGTACACCTTCGGTGTGCGGTGCGGGGCCGACTGGATCGAGCCGGACCTCGTACCGACCAAGGACCACGTCCTGATCGTGCGCCACGAGAACGAGATATCCGGGACGACGGATGTCGCCGGGCACCCGGAGTTCGCCGGCCGCCGCACGACGAAGACGGTCGACGGGAAGGCCGTCACCGGCTGGTTCACCGAGGACTTCACCCTCGCCGAACTCAGGACGCTGCGGGCGGTGGAGCGGCTTCCGCTGATCCGCAACCGCAACACGGTCTTCGACGGCCGCCAGCAGATCATGACCTTCCAGGAGGTCATCGATCTGGCGCGTGCGCTGTCGAAGGAGTACGGCCGCAGGATCGCGGTCTTCCCCGAGACGAAGCACCCCACGTACTTCCGCTCGATCGGCCTGCCGCTGGAGCCGGAGCTGGTCCGGGTGATCCGCCGCAACCGCCTCACCCCCCGGGAGTGCGTCGTCCAGTCCTTCGAACCGTCCAGCCTGCACCGGATCGCCGGAGCCCGGCTCGGTCTGCCGCTCTGGCAGGCGCTCGGCACCGGCGGCGGCCCGTACGGCCACGGGATCACGTACAAGGAGATGATGACCCCGGCCGGGCTGCGGGAGATCGCCTCGTACGCGGACTGGATCGGCCCGGACAAGTCCTCGCTGGTGCCGCCGCTCACGCTGCTGGCCGACGCGCACGCGGCGGGTCTGAAGGTCGGTGCGTACACCTTCCGCGCCGAGAACCAGTACCTTCCCGCGCAGTACCGCCGGGGCACCGCGCCGAACGACTTCGGTGACGCGTTCGCCGAGTACGCCTTCCACTTCGCGCGGGGCGTGGACGCGGTGGTGACGGACTTCCCGGACATCGCGGCGGCAGCGCGGGAAGACCTGTGGGCATAGTTCCCGCCACCTCCTGAGTCCTAGGCCGAAGGACTGATCACGCGCGAACCCTCCTGCTGTTAGCCTGCTCTTGCACATAGGTTGCAATAACAACTGGACGGCATTTCCAGCAGTCGGAGGGTTCGCATCATGGCCACGTACACGCTCCCGGAGCTCCCCTACGATTACGCGGCGCTCGAACCGGTCATCAATCCGCAGATCATCGAGCTGCACCACGACAAGCACCACGCCGCGTACGTCAAGGGCGCCAACGACACCCTGGAGCAGTTGGAAGAGGCCCGCGACAAGGAGGCCTGGGGCGCCATCAACGGCCTCCAGAAGAACCTCGCGTTCCACCTTTCCGGTCACATCCTGCACTCGATCTACTGGCACAACATGACCGGCGACGGCGGCGGCGAGCCCCTCGCGGCGGACGGCGTCGGCGATCTGGCCGACGCGATCACCGAGTCGTTCGGCTCCTACGCCGGTTTCAAGTCCCAGCTGACGAAGGCCGCCGCCACCACGCAGGGTTCCGGCTGGGGCGTTCTCGCGTACGAGCCCGTCAGCGGCAAGCTGATCGTCGAGCAGGTCTACGACCACCAGGGCAACGTCGGCCAGGGCTCGGTCCCGGTCCTGGTCTTCGACGCCTGGGAGCACGCCTTCTACCTTCAGTACAAGAACCAGAAGGTGGACTTCATCGAGGCGATGTGGCGCGTCGTCAACTGGCAGGACGTGGCGAAGCGGTACGCCGCCGCCAAGGAGCGCGTGAACGTGCTCCTGCTCGCCCCCTGATCCAGCGCGGACGTCCTGCCTCGTGATCGTCTTCTCAACCTTCACCCGGGCAGGCGGATGGACGAGGAGCCCCCGCGAGGACATGACTCGCGGGGGCTCTTCTCTGCCCACCCCCGGCTCTCCAGCGTCATCGAACGCCGCCTGCTCGTGAACTACCGGGTGGACCCGGGCATCGCGGCGGGCCTGCTGCCCGCCCCCCTGCGCCCCCAGCTCGTGCGCGGCCGGGCGGTGGCCGGGATCTGCCTCCTGCACGTCGGCGGCGTACGCCCCGGCTGGAGTCCGGCCCCGCTCGGACTGCGCAGCGAGAACGCGGCGCACCGGATCTCCGTGGAGTGGGACGGCCCGGACGGGGCCGAAACGGGCGTCTACATCCCGCGCCGCGTCAGCGCCTCCCGGCTCAACGTCCTCGCGGGCGGCCGGATCTTCCCCGGCGAGCACGGGCACGCGGACTTCACGGTGCGCGAGGCCGCCGACGAGGTACGGGTGGCGTTCGCGACCCGGGACGGTGCCGTACGGGTGGACGCCGCGGTGGAGACCGCGGACGAGCTGCGGGGCAGCGAGCTGTTCACGGACCTGGAACAGGCATCGGACTTCTTCCGCGCGGGTGCCAGGGGCCTTTCGCCCAACGCCACCGGCCGCCGTCTCGACGTACTGGAGATGAACACCTCCGCCTGGCGGGTCACGGCCGGGCGGGCCCGTTCGGTACGGTCGTCGTTCTTCGAGGACACCGAGCGCTTCCCGGCGGGCAGCGCCACGCTGGACAGCGTCCTGGCCATGCGGGGTGTCCCGGCCGACCGGTCGCCGCGAGCCCCCTTCCCCCCTCCCCGCCCCGGCTACCCGGCCTCGGTGACGAGCACGGCCATCAGGCCGTCGTACCCCTTGTCCCCCACGGTCTGGAGCGCGGTGGCGCTCAGGGTCGGGTCGGCGGCGACGAGTTCGGTGAACCGGCGCACTCCCTGCACCTTCGGGTCGGTGCTTTCGGCGTCGACGACCTCACCGTCGCGTACGACGTTGTCGGCGATGATCAGGCTGCCCGGCCGGGTCAGCTCGACGGACCAGGCGAGGTAGTCGGGGTTGCTGGGCTTGTCGGCGTCGATGAACACGACGTCGAACGGCCCGTACCCCTCGGCGGCCAGCACGGGAAGCGTCTCCAGCGCCGGCCCGACCCGGACCTCGACGACATCGGCGAGCCCGGCCCGCGCGATATTGGCGCGGGCGACCTCGGCGTACGCCGGGTCCGCCTCCAGCGTCACGAGCCTGCCGCCCTCCGGGAGCGCCCGCGCCAGCCAGATGGTGCTGTAGCCGCCGAGGGTGCCGATCTCCAGGATGGTCCGCGCCCCCTGGAGCCGGGCCATCATGTTGAGCAGCTTGCCCTGATTGGGGGCGACCTGGATCTCCGGCAGCCCCGCCGCCCCACTCGCCTCGACGGCGGCGTCCAGAGCCTCGTCGGGCCCCACCAGCAAGCCGTTGAAGTAATTGTCGACCGCGGTCCACCGTGCCTGCGTCATGCGCTCTCCCTGCTCCGTAACGGGTGAGTTCCCATAGGGAACTCACCCGAACCTACTAGACGAGGCCACACCGTGTCCTCCCGGCCCGGCGGTGGGGACCTACGAGTGGCGGACACACGAGTGGGAGGCGCACGGGTGAGAGACCTACGAGTGGCAGGCGCACGAGTGGCGGACGGGGATGTCGAGCGGCTGGTCCGCGGGTCACGCCCTCAGCGGGGATCCCGGCGCATGCACCAGGTGCGGAGGCCGTTGTCGGGAAGCTGGACATCGGCGGTGACCTTGAAGCCGAGGCGCTCGTAGAAGGCCACGTTCCGCTCACTGGAGGTCTCCAGGAAGGCCGGGTGCCCGGCGCGCTCGGCCGCCTCGATGCCGGGAGCCAGCACCGCGCTGCCGAGACCCCGTCCCTGGGCTTCCGGAGCCACCGCCACCGTGTTGAGGAACCACACCGGCTCCTGGGGCCGATGGGGAGCGACGATCTGTTCCGCGGCCTCGAAGGCGGCCGCCCGGTCACCGGCGAGCTCACCGATCAGTGGGCCGATCTCGGCGAAGGCGGGCGAGGGGTCCTGGTCGGGAGTGGCCCAGACAGCGACAGCGCGGCCCTCTTCGGCGACCCAGACGCGGCCGTACGGCATCCCGATGCGCGTCAGGCACAGCTCCTGGAACTGCCGGATCCGGCCCTCGTGGTCGTCCGCGGCGATCACGTACCGCGTATAGGGGTAGTCGGCAAAGGCCCAGGTGAGGGAGTCGACCGCGGTCGGGACATCGGCGTCGGTGATGGGGCGTACGGAAGCGTCGTTCTGGTGCTGTGACATACCTGTGAGACGATCCGGGCGGCAGAAGAATTCCCGGACGGCGCGGCACACCGGGAGATCGGCCCGCCCCGCGGTCCCCGTCGGCCGACCGCACCCTCGCCGTGAAAGCCCTCGATGGGAACGTCCTCGACGGGAACGCGCCGGGCTTCGACCGTCGCCTTCACCCCACCGACCGCTGTCCGGCATCCCGTGCGCCGGGATGCGACTCCGGCGGCGCCCCGAAGCGCGCGAGGCAGTGCCACACCTTCTTGACCGCTTGCGGGTCGTAGTGGCCGAGGCGGGCGGCGTCCCCGACGATGCGCGGATCCAGTGCGCCGTCGACCGCGAGGCGCGTGCCCAGATCGACGTACGGCCGGCCTCGGTAACCGGGATGGCGGCGGAGTTCCTCGACCGTGAGCCGAAACCCGGGGTGCCACTCCACGGGGCAGGCAAGACGCCGCGCTGCGGCTTCGACGGCCGTACCCCGGTAGCAGGGGTCCAGGACCAGCGCCTCCACATCACGGTCCAGCCGGACCGGGCCGTGTATCTGTGCCTCGATGTAGTCGTCGAGGGCGTCCCGACCGCCGGTCCGGGCCAGTTCGATGAGCCGCATGCGGCCCGCGACGCCGAAGTCGGAAGGTTCGAGAAGGCTGTCCGGGTAGCAGAACGTGGTCCGCGCCGCTGTCCCAACGGTCAGCCGGAAGTGCGCCGAGCCGAACCGCGGTGCCGCGCCGTACGACGTGTGCCGGAAGTTCAGGGCTCCGTACACGGGCCGGTCATGTGCGGGCGCGTCGTCGTACGCTCCGTCGAAGATCCGGCTCTCCCAGCGCCATCGGTCCCCACCGGGGTGGGCGGTCAGGCCCCCGTTGCTCGTGCCCGTGACGAACTGCGAGCGGTAGGTCCCGTCCTCGGCCAGAGCGCCCAGGATCGGCCTGCCCCGTATCGAACGGTCCGGGTGGAAATTGAGGGTCACCCGGAGCGCCGGGTCGAGAGGAGGGCCCGACGAGAGCTGCCCGACATGGCGAAGGGCCCTTTCCTGCCGTGTTCTGGGGGCTTCGGTCCTGGGGGCTTCCGTCCTGGGGGCTTCGGCGCTCATCCGCGCAGTATCCCCCCACCGGTCAAACGGTTCACTTGAGTTCAGCCTGCCTGGGGCCGTTCGCGGACGGAGAGAAAATCCGTGCCGCGACGATCACCGGGCTGAAACGATGGGGGGGTAGTGCCGCCGGCACGGTCCCTGTGCGGTCCGTCCCTGTGCGTTCCGCCCTTCTGCCTCCCGTCCCCGCCTCCCCCGATCCGCCGACGTACGACCCGAAAGCGACACGTATGAGCCCCGCGCCCGCCGATCCCACCGTCCTCCACCCGATGCCCGGTCAGCCACGGGTGGTGCGGCTGAAGCCGCTGGTGACCTCTCCACTGATCGAGGTCGGGGAGTACTCGTACTACGACGACCCCGAGCACGCCACGGAGTTCGAGACCCGCAATGTGCTGTACCACTACGGGCCCGAGCGGCTCGTCATCGGGAAGTTCTGTGCCCTGGGCACGGGGGTGCGCTTCATCATGAACGGCGCCAACCACCGTATGGACGGCCCGTCCACCTTCCCCTTCCCCTCCATGGACAGCGCCTGGTCCGAGCACATGGACCTGCTGACCGGCCTGCCCGGACGGGGCGACACCGTAGTGGGCAACGACGTCTGGTTCGGATACGGGGCCACGGTGATGCCCGGTGTCCGCATCGGGCACGGCTCGATCATCGGCTCGCGGGCGGTCGTCGTCTCGGACGTACCGGACTACGGAATCGTCGGCGGGAACCCTGCGAAGCTGATCCGGACCCGGTACGAGGAGAGGGACGTCGCGCGCCTGCTGGCGGTCGCCTGGTGGGACTGGCCCACCGAACACCTCACCCAGCACATCCGCACCGTCATGTCCGGCACCCTCGACGAACTGGAGGCCGCGGCGCCCGGCGCGTGAGCGGCACCCCCGGACAACGGGGCGCCCGGCGATGGCCGGGCGCCGCATCCGCATCCCACTGGCACGCTCCGCGAGCCGGCGCCGCGGCATCACCTTCCAGCGCACCAAGACATGGAAGGAGTCACCCGACCCTCATCGCGACGCCAAGGTCGACCGGATCGAGCAGGTGCTGGAACGCTTCCCGGACCGGGGCTTCGCCTTCGACGAGTTCGGGCCGCTGGGGATCCGGCCCACCGCAGGCTCCTGCTGGGCGAAGCAGGGCAACCCCGACCGCCTTCCGGCGACCTACCACCGCACCCACGGCGTCACCTACTTCCACGGCCGCTACTCCGTGGGCGACGACCGCCTGTGGGGCGTCAGCCGCCGCCGCAAGGGCACCGCCAACACCCTGGCCGCGCTGAAGCCGATCCGCGCCGCCCGACCCGACGGCGCCCCGATCTACATCATCCTGGACAACCTCTCCGCCCACACCGGCGCCGACAACCGCCGCTGGGCGAAGAAGAACAAGGTCGAGCTGCGCTTCACCCCGGCCTACGCATCCTGGGCCAACCCGATCGAGGCCCACTTCGGCCCGCTGCGGCAGTTCACCCTGGCCAACTCCCACCACCGCGGCCACCCCACGCAAACCCAGGCACCGCACCGCTACCTGCGCTGGCGCAACGCCAACGCCCGCCACCCCGACGTACTCGCCGCCCAACGCAAGGAACGCGCCCGCATCCGCAGCGAGAAGGGCATCCGCTGGGGCGGACGCCCCCTCAACGCCGCAGCCTGACCGACCGCGAACCGCAGCCCCGGAGTGCCGAAGGGGACAAGTTCACGAGAAGGACAGCGACAGAAGGACGACTCAGGAGGCGGACGGCTCGATCTCCCCCGCAAAGACGATGACCTGGTCGATGAGGCTCCGCCGCAGATGGACGACGTCCGTTCCCGCCAGGCGGGGGCCTCCATCCGGCGTGGTGAAGACCCACTGGTACCGGGCCCACTCGTTAGGCATGTCCACCGCTGAGCAGCGCACCATCGTGCCGGTCCCCGCCGGGTGGCGCCGGATGTCCAGCACGAACCGCTCGACCGCCGCGATTCCTTCGCTGCGACCCAACGGCCCCCAGAAGACCACGTCCGAGGTCAGGGCCTGGGAGAGCAGGCCAGTCACATAGCTGTCGTCCGAGGCGTTGAACGCGGAGATGAACGTGTCGATCGCGGAGCGTGCCGTCTCTTCCTGCATGCCCCAGTAATACCAGCCGTTGCGCGTGCGCTCGTCCCGCGAGCCGCCTTCCGATCACGGTGGACCATCCCGGTCACAGCACAAGGGTACGAAGGGGAGAGCCTGACATGGAGATCACGGTGGTCACGTTGCGAGAGGCCGATGAGCGATTCCGGCTGCGGTCGCTGTTCGGCCTCGGCAGAGCGGACGACGACGCGGAGGTCGTCGTCGTCTCGGGCGACGTCACTCTGGAGAACCTGTCACTCGATTTCTCCTATCTCGACACCTGGTCCGGACTGACGGCGACCAACTCGGCGTCCTTCAGCGGTCTCGTCGTCGACGGCGACCTCACCGTCACTGACTGGATAACCAACTGGGAGATGGATTTCAGACCGTTTCTCCTGTTACGCGGTGATGTGCGCGCGAAAAACTTCGGCACCTCGGGCAGCGAAGTCCTTGTCGAGGGAAATCTGGAGGTCGCACAGACTCTCGCCGGTATCTACAACCACGGTCTCACGGTCATCAAGGGCGACACCCGCGCCGAGGTTGTCCTGACCGAGGAGCACGCGTTCGAGTTCCACGGGCGCCTCAACGCTGAAATAGGCGACGAGTGCTTGCAGGTGCGCCGCTGACGGACCGGGTGTGGCCGTCGCGGCCCGGAGCCGTTGGGCGGGGCCGCGGCAGCCGACCACTGAGCAGCGCAGTAGCGCACGTCCTGCTCCACGCGACACAAGGCTGTTCCAACGCGTGCAGGTCAGGGCGGCGGCCATGGCCAGGCCGGGATCTTGAGACCACGAGCAGCCCGTGGCAGGCTCATGCCGCATGATCGATGAATTCGCGAAAGAGAACCTGCACGGGAGACTGCGGCGGGACCGCAACGCGCTGCTCTGGAAACTCGACGGCTTGTCCGAATACGACGCTCGCCGGCCTTTGACAGCGACCGGGACCAACCTCCTCGGCCTGGTCAAACACGTGGCCACCGTCGAGGCCGGGTACTTCGGCGAGGTCTTCGACCGCCCTTCCCCGGAACCGCTGCCCCGGTGGCAGGACTCCAACGGCAGCGATCTGTGGGCGGCCGAGGACGAGACCCGCGATCAGATCATCGAGTTCTACCGGCGCACGTGGGAACACTCGGACGCGACGATCAACGAGCTTCCCCTCGACGCCCCCGGCCACGTGCCGTGGTGGCCGGAGCCCCATGCCGAGACGAACCTGTTCGCCATCATGGTCCATGTCCTCGGCGAGTCCAACCGGCATGCCGGGCACGCCGATATCCTGCGCGAGGGCCTCGACGGCCGGACCGGGGTGCGCCCCGAACACGAGCAGCGGATCGACGAGGAAGCCCGTGCGGCCTACTGCGCGAAGATCGAGCAGGCCGCCAGGTCGGCCGCACCGGGCGGATGACGTGCACTGGATCACCGGGGGCACCATCCCAGTCTCCGGCTGCACGCGCTGACGCCACGCGGTCTTCGCCGCTGTCCGAAACCGGCCGGAGCCACTCAAGGTCAGCGAGGCGTGAGGAGGCAGAACTCGTTGCCTTCCGGGTCGGCCAGAATCGTCCAGGAGATGGTGGACTGGTCGATCCCGGGATCGGTGGCGCCCAGGGCGCGCAGTCGGGCTTCTTCTGCTGCCAGGTCGTCACCGGGGTAGGGGCGGACGTCGAGGTGGACGCGGTTCCACCCGCTCTTGGTGTCGGGGGTGCGGAGGAACTCCAGGTAGGGGCCGACGCCTTGGGCGGAGCGCATGGTCGCGTGGTCGTCGGTGACCTCGTGCGGCGTCCAGTCCATCGCCTGGCCCCAGAACCGGGCCATGGCTCGTGGGTCGGCGCAGTCGACCACCACCGCGGCGATCGGCCCGGTGTCCTGGTAGATCGGACGGGGCTCCAGGACGCAGAACTCGTTGCCCTCCGGGTCGGCCATGACCGTCCAGGGGACGTCGCCCTGCCCCACGTCGGCGAGTCTCGCGCCGAGACCCTTCAAGCGCTCAACCAACTCCGTCTGTTGGGCGGTGGAGGTGGTGGCCAGATCAAGGTGCACCCGGTTCTTCACCGTTTTGGCTTCCGGGCGGGCGACGATGTCGATGCAGACGGCCACGGGGTCGGGGTAGGCGAAACCCACGGGTTCGAGGTTGGTCACGCCGGGTCCCTCGCTGTCGAGACCCCAACCGAGTACCTCCGCCCAGAACCGGCCGAGCGCGGAGTCGTCATGGGCCTTCATATTGATCTGCACGAGTCTTGTTGCCATGCCGCAGATCCTAGAAGCTGCCGCCGCCCCGGGCCGTCGCGGCCATCCGAACCGCACAGTCCCAAGGCGGTCGTAGAGGACGAGTCGGGTTCTCTGGTCACCGTGCGGAGGAGGCTCGTTCCTCCGGACGCGGATGTCATCTGAAGAGCTTTCCCAGGTTGCTGGCGTAGCGCGTGATGATGTCGTACGCCAGCTGGGTGTTCCACTTGACGTTGAAGCGGGTGACCTGCTTGCGCCATTTCTCCTGGAGCGAGGGCTTGTCGGCGCTTGTGGAGCTGGGGTCGAGCATGCTGTAGGCGGTCTTGCACGAGGGGAGGCCCTTCGCCTGGTCGAAGATGTCCGCCAGCGAGTTCACGCCCCCCTCCTGCCCCAGTTCGTTCCACGTACCGGCTGCGGCTTTCGCGCACTTGTTGATGGCGTTGCCCAAGCGGTTGTACAGCGGGAGCGGAACGATTTGGACTCCGTCGCGCTCGGCGAGATCCCGGGCCAAGCCGGCGTACTGCGCCGCGAAAACGGCCTCCTGGGTAAGTTCGAGGGGGACCACATCCACGGTGTACCCGGGTGGTGGCTGGTACAGCACCGCCTGTTCTCCGGGCAGGACGACCACCCTTCCCTGAGGCAGCCCGAGCAGGATCTGCCGGGCGGCGGTTTCGGCGGCCCAACCCGCCGGGGTCGCGGGATGCGCGGGCGCACCGATCACGCTGCCGTTGTCGCTCCAGAGCTGGAGGGGCACGGTGCCGACGTTCCTGACAAGGGCGAGCGTCAACGCAACAACCGCGCAGGCAGCGCGGCGCCTCTTCCAGTAGGCCGTCATGGACGACGCCTTGCCCGCTTGCCCCCTCGGGAGACAGTCCCATTATCCGCGCGGATCAGAACAGGCGCGCGGCGACGCCATGGGCGGGGCGAGACCGGGGCCAGGGCCAGGTCCCGCCGTGGACCCATGCATCGGGCGAACACTCGGTGGGCGCTGCGGGCCCACCGGCCCAGGGGCGCCCGGAGAGTTCCGGGCGCCCCGCCGTGTCACAGCGCGAACAGCGCCCGTACGGGGATACGGGCGTCCGCCAACGGCCGCAGCGCCAGCCGCATCAGAGCCAGCGCGTTGTCGTCGCCCGCGATGCGGTTCGCGCTCAACTCCCCACAGGTAAGGCAGTGGTGGATCAGCGTCCACTCCCCGTCCTGCCGCACCGACAGGCTCAGCGCCTCCATGCGTCCGCCGCAACCGGCCGCCCGGTCGCCCGGTGTCCGCCGGTCGACGTGCAGGCTGGCCAGGCAGGACGGGCAGTGGTTGCGGTGTGCCGTACCCGGCGCCGCCAGTGGCACATCGAGCCGGCAGCCGACGCACCGGAACGCGTCACCACGTACCCCCGCCGGTCCGTGGAGCACGTCCTTGGGCCGCTGGGGGCGGTGCTGTCGCCCGGACTGCCGTGGTCTACGCCGTGGCACGGTCGCCTCCCGTTCCGCTCCCACGGAGCCTTCGGTCCCGGTTCACAGGTCACCGAACGCTTCGAGCGGGAACGGTGGCTGGGCCAGCGGCCGTACGGCCATCCGCATGAGGATCAGCTGGTTGTCGTCCCCGCAGACCGGGTTCGAGGTCAGTTCGTCACAGCGGGTGCAGCGGTGGACGACCATCCAGTCACCGGTGCGCAGCACCGCGATGGAGATGGGGGTCATCCGCCCCTCGCAGTCGGACGGCCCGCCCTCGACGTGGTCGATGAGGTGCTTCGAGTGCAGGCAGCTGGGGCAGTGGTTGCGCCGGTCCCCGCCGGGCGCGTGCGCGGCGACGGTCAGTCCGCAGCGCACACAGGTGAAGGTGTCGATGAAGGACATGGCTGAACGGTTCTGGGGGTTGTCGTTGGACACCCGGATTACTCCTTGCCGAAGGTGAGGAACAAAGCAGCAGGGAAGTACCGAGCAACCCTCAGAAGCACCCGGCGCGAAGTGCGGGGCACGGAGCGCGGGCGCGAAAGGACGGGGCGCGGAAAACGGGGCCGGACGGCGTACGGCGTACTGCGTCAGTCGGTCAGCAGGAAGCCGTGAACAGTGGCATGCGGTCAGACCCGGTCGCCCCGGCGCGGAAGGCGCGGCGAGGGAAGCTCGGAATTACTGGCCGGGGCATACATCAACTGCTTTCCAGGGCGCCGTGCGCCCAGAGGTCGCCTGCGGTCGGTACCGCGGCGGAGGTACGAGCACCGTAGCAACGGCCGCGGGACCGGCTCCACCGAATTACGTCCGCTCCGGCGGACCGGAGGACGACGGCCCCATGCGGCGCACGATGGGAAACCCGGAAGCGGTGTCCGCGGTGACGGGCGTACCCCTCGGTCCTGCGCGCCATCAGCTCGCGGACCGCGATGTCCTCCTGGCCCGGCCGCCCTCCCGGATCCGGGAGGGCGGCCGGGCCCGCCAACGCTTCCTTGACCGACGGTCTACTCGGCGGTCAGCCGCACAGTGCCGTGTCCACGGCCTTCTCCAGCGCCTTGTCCGCCTCGGCGGTCGGCTGGGTGGTCACCGCGATATTCACGGCGCGGCCCTCGCGGGTCACGCCGCCCCGGGTCTCGTATCCCGGGAAGCTGCCGCCGTGGCCCCAGTAGACACCGCCGCACGACAGGGGTTTGCTCATGAGTCCCAGTCCGTAGCGGGCGCCGGCGCCGAAGGTGGTTTCGGCGGGGCGGGTGTTGGTACGCATCTGGGCGAGCTGGGCCTTCGGGAGGAGGCGTCCGTCCAGGAGCGCGGAGAAGAACCGGTTGAGATCGGAGTTGGTGGAGATCAGCTGGCCTGCCGCCCAGCCCCAGGAGGGGTCCGTCTCCGTGAAGTCGGTCAGCGGCGCGCCCTCCGAGAGCGGGTAGTAACCCTTGGGGTGGGGTTCCCGGATGGTCACGTCGCCGGGGGCGGGGAAGTAGGTGTGGCGCAGCCCGAGGGGCTTGATGATGCGCCGGTCCAACTCCTCGGCGAGGGGGCGGCCGGTGACCTTCTGGATGATCAGGCCGGCCAGCACGTAGTTCGTGTTGCTGTACTTCCAGCTCTTCCCGGGGGCGAATTCGGCCTTGTGCTGGAGGGCGATACCGACGAGCTCCCGGGGGTCGTAGTACCGGGGCTGGATGTCGTAGTCGGTGTAGTTGGGCAGTCCGCTGGTGTGCTGGAGGAGCTGTCGGACGGTGATGCGGCGTCCGTCGATCCCGTCCCCGCGTACGAGGCCGGGCAGATAGGTCTCGACCCGGTCGCCGAGGCGGATCCTCCCCTCGGCGACCAGTTGCAGCACGACCGCGGCCGTGAACGTCTTGGTGTTGCTGCCGACCCGCACCTGACCGTCCCTGGGCACCGCCGCCCCGGTGGCCAGGTCGCCCACCCCGGCCGTGTAGGTCCGGTGGTGGCCCGCGCGGTCCGTGACGCTCGCCAGCGCGGCGGGCATGCCATGGGTGTTCACCAGCGCGTTCAGGTCCTGCTGGACGGCGTCCGGCCCGGGGGCGTCCGGCCGGGAGGCGGCGAACGCCGCCGGTGGCGCGAGGACCCCCACCGTCATCACGCCCACGACCACCGCCGCCGCGGCGGACACGGCTCCGCGCCGGCCACCCCGCTGCCGCCGCCCGGAAGAACGGAACTTCTGCCTCGCCTGCTCGCGCACGTGCCAACTCCTGGGGAAACGTGGGGAAACCCGGCGTTGTCGCCGGGCCCCCAGCATTTCCGGACACGGCTGCCCGGAGCGATCCCGCTAGCTGCCCGTTCCTGGTGGGGCTATCCCCCGCAGCCGCCGCCGGCCCCGGGGTGGTGCGGGGGCTCCGGCCGGAACCCCGCAACGCCCGCCCTCGGACACGGACCGCGAAACGGACCGCGAGACGGACTCAGTCGAAGATCGGGTCCTGTGTCCGGGTGCGCTTGATCTCGTAGAAGCCCGGGATCGACGCGACCAGCAGCGTGCCGTCCCACAGCTTCGCCGCCTCCTCGCCCTTCGGGGCCGGGGTGACGACGGGACCGAAGAAGGCGATCTGCTCGCCGTCCGCGCCGGGGACGGCGATCACCGGGGTGCCGACCTCCTGGCCGACCTTGTCGATGCCCTCCTTGTGGGAGGCGCGCAGCTCGGTGTCGTACGCGTCGGAGTCGGCGTACTCCACGAGGTCCGCGGGCAGGCCGACGTCCTTGAGGGCGCCGGCGATCGCCTCGCGGGTCGGGCCCTCGCCGTTGTTGTGGATACGGGTGCCGAGCGCTGTGTAGAGGGGGCCGACGACCGCGTCGCCGTGCTTCTGCTGGGCGGCGATGACGACGCGGACCGGCGCCCAGGCCTGGTTCGCCAGGAGGTCGCGGTACTCCTCGGGCAGCTCGTCGATCTTGTCCTCGTTCAGGACGGCCAGGCTCATCACGTGCCAGCGGACCTCGACGTCGCGGACCTTCTCCACCTCCAGCATCCAGCGCGAGGTCATCCACGCCCAGGGGCAGAGCGGATCGAACCAGAAGTCGGCCGGAGTTCTGCCGTTCACCGTGCTGTTGTCAGACATGTCTCTCCTCAAGAGGGCGGTTCCCACCTGTGCGGCAGAACACCGCAGGGCGGTTCACCCATTCCCGGATACCGGCGCTCCGGGCCGCATGCGAGGATCAAAGGCGTTCGAACACGACACAAAACGCGCGTCACGAAGGAGTGCCCGTGCCTGGTGAAAACCTGTCCCGCGACGAGGCCCATGAGCGGGCCGAGCTGCTGACCGTCGATGGATACGAGGTCGCGCTCGACCTGCGTTCCGCCCTCGGTGAGCCCGACGAGGGCGACGGGGAGGCCGGCGGCACCGGCCCGCGGACCTTCCGCTCGCTGACCACCATCCGGTTCCGCGCGGCCCGCGCCGGGACCCCGTCCTTCGCCGACCTGGTGGCGCCGAGCGTCAACGCGGTGACGCTGAACGGTACGGCCCTGGACCCGGCGGCCGTCTTCGACGGGACCCGGGTGGCGCTGGACTCCCTCGTCGAGGGCGAGAACGTCCTGGTGGTCGACGCGCAGTGCGCGTACAGCCGGACCGGCGAGGGCATGCACCGGTTCGTCGACCCGGAGGACGGCGAGGTCTACCTCTACACGCAGTACGAGCCGGCCGACGCCCGGCGGGTCTTCGCCAACTTCGAACAGCCCGACCTGAAGGCTCCGTACCGCTTCCGGGTGACGGCGCCGGAGGGCTGGCGGGTGTGGAGCAACGGGGCCGAGGAGTCCCACGAGGGCGAGGTGTGGACCTTCGCCGAGACGAAGCCGATCTCCACGTACATCACGACCGTCGTCGCCGGTCCGTACCACTACGAGACCGACCACTACACCCGTACCTTCGAGGACGGCTCCAAGCTGGAGATCCCGCTCGGGGCGATGTGCCGCAAGGGGCTGGCCCGCCACTTCGACACCGACGACATCTTCCTCGTCACCAAGCAGGGGCTGGACTTCTTCCACGACCACTTCGACTACCCGTACCCGTTCGGGAAGTACGACCAGGCCTTCGTGCCCGAGTACAACCTCGGCGCCATGGAGAACCCGGGCTGTGTCACCTTCCGCGAGGAGTACATCTACCGCGGCAAGGTCACCTCGGCGTCCTACGAGCGCCGGGCCAACGTCATCCTGCACGAGATGGCGCACATGTGGTTCGGCGACCTGGTCACCATGCAGTGGTGGGACGACCTGTGGCTGAAGGAGTCCTTCGCCGACTTCATGGGGTCCTTCTCCATGGTGGAGGCGACCCGCTTCACCAACGGCTGGATCACCTTCGCCAACAACCGCAAGGCCTGGGCCTACCGCGCCGACCAGCTGCCCTCCACCCACCCGATCACGGCCGACATCCGTGACCTGGAGGACGCCAAGCTGAACTTCGACGGCATCACGTACGCCAAGGGCGCCTCCGTCCTGAAGCAGCTGGTGGCGTACGTCGGCCGGGACGCGTTCCTGGAAGGCGCCCGGCGCTACTTCAAGCAGCACGCGTACGGCAACACCCAGCTGGGCGACCTGCTCTCGGTGCTGGCCGAGACGTCCGGCCGCGACATGAGCGCCTGGTCGCGCTCCTGGCTCCAGACGGCGGGTGTCAATGTGCTCACCCCCGTCGCCACGTACGACGAGGCCGGGCGGATCACCGAGCTGGCCGTGGTCCAGGAGGCCGCGGAGTCGCACCCGGAGCTGCGCCCGCACCGCGTCGCGGTGGGCCTGTACCGGCGCAACCCGGACGGCGACCTGGTGCGCTACGCCCGCGCCGAGGTGGACGTCGCCGGGCCGCGCACGGTGGTCGGGGAACTGGCCGGGGCCGAGCGGCCCGAGCTGATCCTGGTCAACGACGACGACCTGACGTACTGCAAGGTGCGTTTCGACGAGGACTCCCTCGCCACCCTGCGTGAGCACCTCGGCGACATCACCGACCCGCTCGCGCGGGCGCTGTGCTGGTCGGCCCTGTGGAACCTGACGCGCGACGGGCTGATGCCCGCCCGCGACTTCGTCCACCTGGTGCTGGCGTTCTCCGGCCGGGAGTCGGACATCGGCGTGCTCCAGATGCTGCACGCGTGGACGCAGTCTGCGCTGGTGCACTACGCCGCTCCCGCCTGGCGCGAGGAGGGCGGCACGGCACTCGCCGAGGGCGCCCTGCACGAGCTGCGGCTCGCCGAGCCGGGCAGCCAGCACCAGCTGACCTGGGCCCGGTTCTTCGCGGCGACCGCCACCTCGGAGGCGGACTTCCAGCTGCTGGGCGGGCTGCTCGACGGCACCGCCCGGATCGAGGGGCTGGACGTCGACCAGGAGCTGCGCTGGGCGTTCCTGTCCCCGCTGGCCTCCCACGGAGTGGCCGACGAGTCGGTCATCGACGCCGAACTGGCCCGCGACGACACGGCCTCCGGCAAGCGGCACCAGGTGCGCGCTCTGGCCTCGCGGCCCTCGGCCGCGGTGAAGGCGCAGGCGTGGGCGGCGGTCGTGGAGTCGGACAAGCTGTCCAACGCGCTGGTCGAGGCGACGATCGCGGGCTTCGTGCAGCCCTCGCAGCGCGAACTGCTGGCGCCGTACTCCGCCGCGTACTTCGAGGCGATCGAGCGGGTGTGGACCGAGCGTTCCATCCAGATCGGCATGGACGTGGTCAAGGGGCTCTTCCCGGGGCTCCAGGACGACCCGGCCACACTCTCGGCGACGGACGCGTGGCTGGCCGCACGCCCTGACGCGGCACCGGCGCTGCGCCGTCTGGTGCTGGAGGCCCGCGACGACCTGGCGCGTGCGCTGCGCGCCCAGGAGTGCGACAAGAAGGCCTGAGCCGCACGGGACAGAGACGCGCTCGCGCAACACCCCCTCATGCACAGGGGGTTCCGCGCGAGCGCGTCTCTGCCCGCGAGGCTGCGCGGGCGGCCGGCACGGGCGGCCGGCACGGGCGGCCGGCACGGGCGGTTGCGCAGGCGGTTGCGCAGGCGGCTTGCACGAGCGGGCGGCACGGGCGCGTCGGCATGAGCAGCCCGCATGAGGGGATTGCGCGAAGGATTTGTGTAAAGGGGTGCGCGAGGGGCGCTCGTTCGACGCTCGCACATCCGCTCGTGGCGCCCCGGCACAATCCGCTGTGTCACGGCTCTTTTCGGCCGTCGAACATCCGTCCTTTAGGACAGCGTTGTCCTGAATTGTCGACGGGTGTGTAACAGGGGTTAGCGCTCCCGTGTCGAGCGGGAAACCCCGGGACATGACCCAGAACACCCCGCTCTCCTCCTGCCCCCTGAACCACCTCCGCGAGGTCCGCCAACGCGTGCTGTCCACCGCCCAGTTGCGGGCGCGCGGGGTGTCCGCCACACAGGCCGCCTCGCAGTGTCTGCCGAGCGGCCCCTGGCAGCAGTTACTGCCGGGGGTCTATCTGCTGCACCGGGAGCCGCCCACCGGTGCGGACCGGCTGCACGGCGCCCTCCTCTACGCAGGGCGTACGCCGGCCCCAGGACGACGGGCGGCTTCCCCGCAGGCCGCGGCCGCGCAAGCGGGGTCCGGGTACGGGGCGGCGATGGTCACGGGGCTCGCGGCGCTCACGCTGTACGGCTTCGAGTCCGCCCCGTCACTGATGTCACTGCGCCGGATCGATGTGCTCGTGCCCCGCACCCGGCGGCTGCGCTCGACCCGGTTCGTCCAGGTGCTGCGGTCCGCCGGGCTGCCCGGCCCCGGGCATGTCGCCGGGGTGCCGGTCGCGCCGGTGGAGCGGGCGCTCGCCGACGCGGTGGCGGAGCTGACGGACGCGGCGGCCGTGCGCCGGCTGCTGACCGAAGCGGTCCGGGGCGGGCACAGCGAGCCCGCCGCGGTCGTACGGGAGCTGAGCGCGGCGAAGCTGCTGAGCCGGGCGACGGTGGTCGATGCCGTGGACTCGCTGCTGGCCGAGGGACGGGCGGTGGCGGAGCGGAGGCTGTACGCGATGGTGCGAGACCAGGCGCTGCCGGACCCGCTGTGGAACGTGGAGCTGCGGATGCCGGGCGGCCCGGGGCTGGGCGGGGTCGACGCCTACTGGCCCGACCAGGCCGTCGCGGTGGTGCTGGACACCCGCGCGCCCCGGCACGGTGCGCCGGACGCCGAGGACCGGAAGGAGCACGACGCGTGGTGGTCCGCGTACCCCACGGGGCGGGAGCATCTGGAGGGGCTCGGGATCACCGTCGTCCATGTCACCCCGAAGAAGCTGCGCGAGGCGATGGAGCAGCAGGCGACGGTGGTGCGTACGGCGCTGAAGGCGGCGGCCGACCGCGAGCCGGCCGCGTACGTGATGATCCTTCCGCGCTGAACCCCGGCCGCGTACGTGATGGTCCCCTCCGCGCCGAACCCGGGCCGCGCACATGGTGATCCCTCCGCGCCGGGAGCCGCCGGCCGCGCGGGCGGGCTCCGGGGCTCCGGGGCCCCAGGGCCCCAGGGCTCCAGGGAGTCGACTTTCACCCCATTCATCCCCCGTGACGCATCAGCCGCGTTGGCGGATCTCTGCCATGTCCAATTCTCGTCTCCGTCAACTCTCCACAAACCCCTGTCATTTACGAAAGGGTGAGCGGTCATCCGGTACCGAATTCCGGACTCTCTCTTTCAGATACCAGGGATGCTGATGACCAAGGAATCCCCCAGCTCCATACCCGGGGCGAGACGCGCCGCCCGTATCGCGGCCGCTGCCGGTCTGGTGGCCGCACTGGCCGCCTCCGGTGCCGCCCCGGTCTTCGCCGCCGACGACCCGGCCCCCGCCGTCAAGCCGTCCGCCACGAGCGGCAAGACCGACAAGCTCGGCAAGGCCGACGCCGACGTGCTGTCCAAGGCCGAGGCCAAGGGCGAGAAGAACGTCACGATGATGGTCGCCACCACTCCGGGTGCGACCGAGCAGGTCACCAAGCAGCTGGACGCCGTCAAGGGGTCCGTGCTGGGGCAGACGTACGACAAGCTCGGCTATGTCCGCGCGACCGTACCGACCGCCTCGGCCGAGTCGACGATCAAGGCGGCGTCGAAGCTGTCGTCCGTCCTCGGCATCGATCTCAAGCAGGAGATCAAGCTGGACGACCCGACGCCCTCGGGCGACCGGGCCGCCGGGGCGAAGAAGGCGAAGGCCACGGGCAGTTACCCGGCCCCCGGCAAGAAGACTCCGGCGAAGAACCCGTACAACCCGTCCTTCGAGACGGGCGCGGTCGACTTCGTCGCGCAGCACCCGAAGGCCGACGGCCGCGGGATCACCATCGGTGTCCTGGACTCCGGCGTCGACCTCGGTCACCCGGCCCTCCAGAAGACCACCACCGGCGAGCGCAAGATCGTCGACTGGGTGACCGCGACCGACCCGGTCGACGACGAGGACGGCACCTGGCTGCGGATGACCGAGTCGGTCTCCGGCCCGACGTTCACCGCCCAGGGCAAGACGTACTCGGCGCCCGCGGGCTCGTACCGGTTCAGCCTGTTCAAGGAGTCCGCCACGCTCGGCGGCGAGATGGCGGGCGACCTCAACCGTGACGGTGACACCACCGACACGTGGGGCGTGCTGTACGACCCGGTCACCGGCACCACCCGCGTCGACCTGAACAGCGACGCGGACTTCTCCAACGACACCGTCCTGAAGCCGTACAAGGACAAGCACCAGGTCTCCTACTTCGGCAAGGACGACCCGCGCACCGACGTCGTCGAGCGCATCCCGTTCGTCGTCGAGACCCGCAAGAACGTCGTCTACAACGCCGCGGGCGCCAAGGCCGACTTCGTCAGCATCGGTGTCATCGAGGGCGCGCACGGCACGCACGTCGCGGGCATCACCGCGGCCAACGGCCTGTTCGGCGGCAAGATGAACGGTGCGGCGCCCGGCGCCAAGATCGTCTCCTCGCGCGCCTGCACCTGGACCGGCGGCTGCACCAACATCGCGCTCACCGAGGGCATGATCGACCTCGTCGTGAACCGCGGTGTCGATGTCGTCAACATGTCGATCGGCGGCCTGCCGCCGCTGAACGACGGCAACAACGCCCGTGCCGAGCTCTACAAGCGGCTCATCGACATCTACGGCGTCCAGCTGGTCATCTCGGCCGGCAACGACGGTCCGGGTGTCAACACCATCGGTGACCCCGGTCTCGCCGACCACGTCATCTCGGTGGGCGCGTCCATCTCCAAGGAGACGTGGGCCGCCAACTACGGCTCGAACGTCACCAAGAAGTACGACATGCTGCCCTTCTCCTCGCGCGGTCCGCGTGAGGACGGCGGCTTCGCGCCGGTCATCACGGGGCCGGGCTCCTCCATCAACACCACCCAGACCTGGCTGCCGGGCGGACCGGTCAAGGAGGCGGGTTACAGCCTGCCGGCCGGTTACTCCATGCTCCAGGGCACCTCGATGTCCTCGCCGCAGGTCGCCGGTGCCACCGCGCTGCTGCTGTCCGCCGCGAAGCAGCAGAACATCGAGCTGCCGCCGGCCGATCTGCGCACCGCGCTGACGAGCACCGCCACCCACATCAAGGGAGTGCCCGCGCACGCCCAGGGTGCCGGTCTCATCGACATCGTCGGTGCCTGGAAGGCCATCGGCAAGGGCGCCACCGCGCACGAGTACTCGGTGAAGGCCCCGGTCGACACCGCGATCGACTTCGCGCTGAAGGACCCGGGCTTCGGCACGGGCCTGTACGACCGTGAGGGCGGCCTCAAGGCCGGCCAGAAGAAGTCGTACGACGTCACCGTCACCCGCACCACGGGTCCGGACCGCAACGTCAAGCACAAGCTGAAGTGGAAGAACAACGACGGCACCTTCAAGCTGACCGGCCCGAGCACCGTCTCGCTGCCGCTCGGCAAGCCGGTGACCGTCAAGGTCCAGGCGAAGCCCGGCTCGGCCGGCGTGCACAGCGCGATCCTCACGGTGGACGACAAGAAGACCGTCGGTGTGGACCACCAGATCCTCACCACCGTCGTCGTGGCCACCGACCTCAAGAAGCCGGGTTACGCGTTCAAGGCGTCCGGCTCGGTGCAGCGCAACAGCTCCACGTCGTACTTCCTGAACGTGCCGGAGGGCGCCAAGACCCTTGAGGTCGCCCTCAGCGCCCTGCGTTCGGGCAGCCAGACGCGGTTCATCTCCCTGCACCCGTACGGGGTCGCGATGGAGGACAGCGCCACGATCTACTGCTACCCGAACTACGAGAACCCGGCCAACACCTGCCGCCCGGACGTGCGGTCCTACAAGGACCCGCAGCCCGGCGTCTGGGAGATCGAGGTCGAGTCGCGTCGTACGTCGCCGCTGCTGGACAACCCGTACAAGCTGGATGTCAGCCTGCTCGGCGCGTCCTTCGACCCGGCCGTGCAGACCATCGCCGAGGCGAAGATCGGCAGCCCGGCCGCGGTGGACTGGACGGTCACCAACAACGCCGCCGCCCTGGAGGGCAAGCTCAAGGGCGGTTCGCTGGGTTCGGCCAACGTCGAGCGTCCGTCGATCTCCACGGGTGAGACCTACGAGACCACGGTCACCATCGGTGAGGGCGTCGAGAAGCTGGACGTCGCCATCGGCGGCACCTCGGACGCCAACGCCGACCTGGACCTGTACGTCTTCAAGGGCAGCGCGGAGGTCGGCAAGTCGACCACCGCGGGCTCCGAGGAGGCCGTCAGCCTGGTCAAGCCCGCCGCCGGTACGTACACCGTCGTCATCGACGGCTACTCGGTCCCGGCCGGGACCACCGAGTACGACTACCGCGACGTGTTCTACTCGCCGTCGCTCGGCACGCTCAAGGTCGACGAGTCGAAGGCCGTGAACCTGGCCAACGGCGCCTCGGCCCAGGTCGGCGCCGAGGTCCTGGTCGCCGGAGCGGCTCCCGAGGGCCGGCAGTTCTTCGGTGAGGTCCGGCTGGTGAACCCCCGCGGAACCGCGGCGGGCACCGGCAGCGTCGTGATCGAGAAGGTCGCGCCGTAACGCGTGTGATCCATGGAACAACCAGCGGGGCGGGCGCTCTCCCGGGAGCTCCCGCCCCGCTGTACGTCGTACGCCGCCCGGTCCCGGGGCCCCGGAGATGTTCCCCCTCCGGGGCCGGAACGCCACAGAATGTCCGGTCCGTGTCCCAGGATTCCGCAGGCCGGACAATGGATTGGACAAGGCGGGCAGGGACATACGCATCATGGAGCGGCAAGCGGGCCGCACAAACGTACAGAGGAGCTCCTGTGAAGGTCGGAATCGTCGGCGCCACCGGTCAGGTCGGCACAGTCATGCGCAGGATCCTGGCCGAGCGGAAGTTCCCGGTCGCCGAGCTGCGGCTGTTCGCCTCCGCGCGCTCGGCCGGTTCCACGATCGAGTGGCAGGGCACGGACATCACCGTCGAGGACGCCTCCACGGCCGACTACACGGGCCTGGACATCGTGCTCTTCTCCGCCGGTGGCGCGACCTCGAAGGCGCTGGCCGGGAAGGTCGCCGCCCAGGGCGCCGTCGTGATCGACAACTCGTCCGCCTGGCGGATGGACCCCGAGGTCCCGCTGGTCGTCTCCGAGGTCAACCCGCACGCGGCGCTCATCCGGCCCAAGGGGATCATCGCCAACCCGAACTGCACCACGATGGCCGCGATGCCCGTGCTGCGCCCGCTGCACACCGAGGCCGGCCTCGAAGCGCTGACGGTCGCCACCTACCAGGCGGTGTCCGGCTCCGGTGTCGCCGGGGTCGCCGAGCTGCACGGCCAGGTGTCCAAGGTCGTCGCCGAGTCCGACCGGCTCGCCCATGACGGCGAGGCCGTGGACTTCCCCGAGCCGGGTGTCTACAAGCGCCCGATCGCCTTCAATGTGCTGCCGCTGGCCGGTTCGATCGTCGACGACGGCTCGTACGAGACGGACGAGGAGCAGAAGCTCCGCAACGAGTCCCGCAAGATCCTGGAGATCCCGGGCCTCAAGGTGTCCGGCACCTGCGTCCGGGTCCCGGTCTTCTCCGGGCACTCGCTCCAGATCAACGCCCGTTTCGCCCGTCCGATCAGCGTCGAGCGCGCCTACGAGCTGCTGAAGGACGCGGAGGGCGTCGAGCTCTCGGAGATCCCGACCCCGCTCCAGGCGGCCGGCAAGGACGCCTCGTACGTGGGCCGCGTCCGGGTCGACGAGACCGTCGAGCACGGCCTCGCGCTGTTCGTCTCCAACGACAACCTCCGCAAGGGCGCGGCGCTGAACGCCGTGCAGATCGCGGAGCTGGTGGCGGCCGAGCTCCAGGGCTGATCCTTCGCGCCTCACGTCCCGCACGCCGATGGGCGGTCACCGGGTTCCGGTGGCCGCCCATCGGCGTGCTCAGGCTCATCTGCGTGCTCAGGCCCATCGGCGTGCTCAGGCGCATCGGCATACGGAGCCGCGCATGGTTCGGGGGGCCGTGCGGGCCGCCGTCCATGTCCGGCGGAAAACGGACATCGCGCGGGGTGCGTGCCGCGTGGAAGGATGGCCGGAAACGTCGCATACCAAGGAGATGACCGCGTGCCTGGCACGAATCTGACCCGCGAAGAGGCACAGGAGCGGGCGCGCCTGCTGACCGTGGACGCGTACGAGATCGATCTCGACCTCTCCGGAGCGCAGGAGGGCGGTACCTACAGGTCCGTCACCACCGTGCGCTTCGACTCCGCCGAATCCGGTGCCGAGTCCTTCATCGACCTGGTCGCCCCGGCGGTGCACGACGTCGAGCTGAACGGGAAGTCGCTCGACGTCGCCGCCGTCTTCCGGGACTCACGGATCGCGCTGCCGCACCTGCTGGCGGGCGCCAACGAGCTGAAGGTCGTAGCGGACTGCGCGTACACCAACACCGGTGAGGGTCTGCACCGCTTCGTCGACCCGGTCGACGAGCAGGCTTACCTGTACACGCAGTTCGAGGTGCCCGACGCGCGCCGCGTGTTCGCGAGCTTCGAGCAGCCCGACCTGAAGGCGACCTTCCGGTTCACCGTGAAGGCGCCGGAGGGCTGGACCGTCATCTCGAACTCGGCGACGCCCGAGCCGAAGGACAACGTCTGGTCCTTCGACCCGACGCCGCGCATCTCGACGTACATCACGGCCCTGATCGCCGGCCCGTACCACTCGGTGCACAGCAGCTACGAGAAGGACGGCCAGTCCGTCCCGCTCGGCATCTACTGCCGTCCCTCGCTCGCCGAGTACCTCGACGCGGACGAGATCTTCGCCGTCACGCGGCAGGGCTTCGACTGGTTCCAGGAGAAGTTCGACTACGCGTACCCCTTCGCCAAGTACGACCAGCTCTTCGTCCCGGAGTTCAACGCGGGCGCGATGGAGAACGCGGGCGCGGTCACGATCCGCGACCAGTACGTGTTCCGCTCGAAGGTGACGGACGCCGCGTACGAGGTGCGGGCCGAGACCATCCTGCACGAGCTGGCCCACATGTGGTTCGGCGACCTCGTCACCATGGAGTGGTGGAACGACCTGTGGCTGAACGAGTCGTTCGCCACGTACACCTCGATCGCCTGCCAGGCGTACGCCGAGGGCTCGAAGTGGCCGCACTCCTGGACCACGTTCGCCAACTCCATGAAGACCTGGGCGTACCGGCAGGACCAGCTGCCCTCCACGCACCCGATCATGGCGGAGATCAACGACCTCGACGACGTCCTCGTCAACTTCGACGGGATCACGTACGCGAAGGGCGCCTCGGTCCTGAAGCAGCTCGTGGCGTACGTCGGCATGGACGAGTTCTTCAAGGGCGTGCAGGCCTACTTCAAGGCGCACGCCTTCGGCAACACGCGCCTGTCGGACCTGCTGGGCGCGCTGGAGGAGACCTCCGGCCGTGACCTGAAGACCTGGTCGAAGGCCTGGCTGGAGACGGCGGGGATCAACATCCTGCGCCCGGAGATCGAGACGGACGAGAACGGTCACGTCACGTCCTTCGCGGTCCTCCAGGAGGCTCCCGCCCTGCCCGCCGGCGCGAAGGGCGAGCCGACGCTGCGCCCGCACCGCATCGCGATCGGCTGCTACGACCTCGACGCGGACGGCAGGCTGGTCCGGACGAAGCGGATCGAGCTGGACGTCGACGGCGAGCGCACCGCCGTCCCGTTCCCGGCGGACACGGCCCGCCCGGCCGTCGTCCTGCTCAACGACGACGACCTCTCGTACGCGAAGGTCCGGCTCGACGAGGAGTCGCTGCGGGTCGTCACCGCGCACCTCGGCGACTTCACCGAGTCGCTGCCGCGCGCCCTGTGCTGGGCCTCCGCCTGGGACATGACCCGGGACGGCGAGCTGGCGACGCGGGACTACCTCTCCCTCGTCCTGTCCGGCATCGGCAAGGAGTCGGACATCGGCGTCGTCCAGTCGCTGCACCGGCAGGTGAAGATGGCTCTGGACCTGTACGCGGCGCCGGAGTCCCGTGAGGCCGTCCTGATCCAGTGGACGGACGCCACGCTGGCCCACCTGCGGGCCGCGCGGCCGGGCAGCGACCACCAGCTGGCGTGGGCCCGCGCCTTCGCGGCGACCGCCCGCAACCCGCAGCAGCTGGACCTGCTCCAGGCCCTGCTGAACGGCTCGGAGACCATCGAGGGGCTGGCGATCGACACCGAGCTGCGCTGGGCGTTCGTGCAGCGGCTGGCCGCGACCGGCCTGCTGGACGAGGAGGAGATCGCCGCCGAGTACGAGCGCGACCGGACGGCGGCGGGCGAGCGCCACGCCGCGACCGCCCGTGCCGCGCAGCCCTCGGCGGAGGCGAAGGCCGCGGCGTGGGCCTCGGTCGTCGAGTCCGACCGGCTTCCGAACTCCCTCCAGGAGGCGGTGATCGGCGGCTTCGTCCAGACCGACCAGCGCGAGCTGCTGGCGCCGTACACGGAGAAGTTCTTCGCCTCGGTGAAGGACGTCTGGGACTCGCGCAGCCACGAGATGGCCCAGCAGATCGCGGTGGGCCTCTACCCGGCCCTCCAGGTCTCGCAGGCCACCCTGGACGCCACCGATGCCTGGCTGGCCTCGGCGGAGCCGAGCGCGGCCCTGCGCCGGCTGATGTCGGAGTCCCGGTCGGGCGTGGAGCGCGCGCTGAAGGCCCAGGCCGCGGACGCGGAGGCGGCGACCGCGTAATCGCCGCACCGCCGCACACGTGAGGGGCGCCTCCCTGAGGGGGGCGCCCCTTCGGTTTCGGGCCGCTCGGGCCGCTCGGGCCGCTTTCCCGGTGATCCGGGCCGTTCCCGGGCTACTCGGGCCGCGGTGCCAGGATCAGCGGCCGGCTCTCGCCCGACCGGGCCTCCGCCACGACCTCCTCGGCCGGCGTCCCGGCGGATGCCGTCAGTACGGCGGTGATGTCCGTGGCCCGTGCGTAGGTGGCGGGACTGACCCGGGCGCTCACCCGCAGCAGCCGCAGCGCCTCCGGATCGGCCGCCGCCCGTTCGGGGAACCGGTCCGCGTCGGCCTCCAGCCCCTTCAGTACGGCGGGGTACGCGACGATGTCCACGGTCAGCAGCTCACCGTCCAGCCGGCGCTCGGCCCAGCCGTCCGTCTGCACGAAGTGGAGGCAGCCGTCGCCTTCGTATCCGTACATACCGAGCCGGGCGACGGCGTCCTCGCCCGGGGTCCTCCCCTCGGCCGCGGTCACCACGAGCGTCACGGAATCCGGATCGTCCGGATCCAGCCCGGTGCACAGTACGAGCTCTGCCATCTGCCATCCCCACGGGAGCGAAGTAACGGGACCGACGGCAGACTAGTCCGTCCTCCGAAAGCCCTCGGACGCCCGGCTCCCCGTAGCCCCTCAGGCGCCCGACTCCTCGTAGCGGCGGGCCAGTTCGGCCGCACCCGTCTCCGTGAACGTGCCGTGCAGACGCATCCGGGCCACTCCGCCGTCGGGGAAGGTGTCGAGGCGGACATGGGTGACCACGGCCCGGGCGCGCGGCACGAAGCGGTGCGGGGTGTCCGGCTGGAGCGCGGTGCGGGGGATGATCTCGAACCATTCGCCCGTCTCCCCGTTGCGGCCCTGGAGGGCGATCCAGCCGGCCGCGTTGCCCTTGAGGCAGGCGGTGTCGATCTCGACCGCGCGGACCGCGCCCTGGGCGGGCAGCCGGAAGCGGACCCAGTCGTTCGAGTCGCGGACCCGGCGACGGCGGTTCTCCCAGCCGTCGTCCATCTTGCGGGAGGTGCCGGGCAGGATGATCTGGGTGGGCGAGGAGTAGAAGCGGTCGGAGGCGTCCTCGTACGTACCGCCGTTCAGGACCGAGATCAGGTCGACGGTGCCGAGTGCGGCGAGCCAGGCCGGGTCGGGGATCACCTCGCCGTGCACCCGGAGGCGGGCGATGCCTCCGTCGGGGTGCTGGCAGAGGCGGATATGGGTGTAGCGGCGGCCGCCGGTGATCTCGAAGGCGTTGGCGGCGTGGCCGCGTACGGGGGCCGGCGGGACGATCTCGTCCCACTTCACGTCGTCGCCCAGCAGCTCGGCGGGGCCGGGCGCGCCCTCGACCGCGGTGGCCTGGACCGATACGCGCTGGGGGTAGTTGCCGCGGAAGTGGGCGGTGTCCACGACGATGCCGCGGATGATGCCGGGGGCGCCGAGCCGGACGATGGCCCAGTCGTGCTCCCCGGGGGCGGGGAAGGGGTGGGCCGCGTCGGCACCGCGCCGGCGGCGGGTCTCCCAGCCGTCCATGATCTTGCCCTTGTGCCCGAATCGCTCGGGGTCGAAGACGGCCGGCTCGCGGACCAGGAGGTTCTCGCGCTCGGCGAAGAACTCGTCGTTGGCGGCGATCACGCCCGCGCCGAGGCGGCGGTCGGCGAGGTCGACGAGGTCGGTGAAGGAGAGGTCGCCGGCCGTGCGGTAGTCGGCGTACGGGTCGCCACCGCCGTAGGGAGCCGCGTCACGGGCATGGGGGTCGGTGTCCTGGAATGTGGTCCCGCTCGCGTCGAAGGTCATGGGCCGACTGTCCTACGCCGAATCCATCAGGTCCATCGAAAGTTTTCGCACATCGTGTTCAGCTCAGCTGAACGATCGGGCGGCTGTGACGAGGGCCTCCAGCACCCGCGCCACGGCCGGGCCCTGTTCCGCCCCCTGCCGGACCGCCGCCACCACATGCCGCCGGGGCCGGTCCGCCTCCAGGACCCGCAGCACCACGCCCTCCCGGCGCTCCCGCGAGGCCATCCGGGGAATCAGGGCGATGCCCATGCCCGCCTCGACCAGGGAGAGGATCGCCGTCCAGCCCGCGGCGCTGTGCGCCTGCTCGGGCACGAACCCGGCGGCCTCGCACGCCGCCGTCGTGATCTGCGACCAGGGGCCCGAGCCGCCGAAGATCCATGGGTCACCGGCCAGGTCCGCCAGCCGGAGGGCGGGAGCGCGGGCCAGCCGGTGGTCCGCCGGGAGGGCCACGTCCAGGGGGTCGGCCAGCAGGGGCAGCAGGGTGAACCGGGGATCGCGCTCCGTCGGGGCGTGCGCGGCGAGGGAGAGGGCCAGGTCCACGTCGCCGGAGGTGAGCAGCTCGTACGCCTGCGCCGCCTCGGCCTCCCGGACCCGTACGTCCGGCGCCGGGCGGTCCTCGGCGCGCAGGAGCCGGACGGCCGGTACGACGAGGGCGGGTACGGCGGTGGAGAACGCGCCGACCCTGACCTCGCCCGCCTCGCCGCGCAGATAGCCGGCCAGTGCGGCGTCGGCGCGCTCCAGTTCGGCGAAGACCGCCTCGGCGTGGCGGAGGACGAGGTGGGCGGCGTCGGTGAGGCGGACCCGTCGCCCCCGGGCCTCCAGGAGCGGCACACCGAGCTGTCCGGCCAGATTGCTGAGCTGCTGGGAGACCGCGGACGGGGTCATCAGCAGTGCCTCGGCGGTCGCGGTCACCGTGCCCCGGTCGCGCAGGGTGCGCAGGATGCGGAGCTTCTTGACGTCCCACTGGGTCATGGGCGCAACCTACCGGGCGGGTACGCCCGCCGGCCCCGGTGCCCGGACACACGGAAGCGCCGCTCGGTAGCTCGTACCGGCGGCGCACCCGTCAGGGATTGCGGCAGTGCTCAGGCCTGCTTCTTGGACCTGTCCAGCACCATGACCAGGCCCGTGATCACCACGAACAGGGCGATGGGCGCCACGACATAGAGGCCGATGGTCTCCATCGCGCTCAGGCCGGGGCCCGGGTCGTCGCCGTCATCGCGGGTGAGCGCGAGCGCCGGGGACGACATGAGCAGCATCATCAGCGTCGTACCGGCCGCGACGGCGCCGGCGCGCATAGCGTTCTTCTTGTCCACGGTGCAAACGTAGCGAACGCCTAGGAGCGACGCGCGCCCGGGGGTGCCGTATGACCCTTTCGGGGCCTCAGAACGTCCATCAGGCCGTGCAGTCGGGCCGAGTGGGCCAGCTCCTCCAGGGTGACGGGGTGTCCTTCGGCATCGGCCACGGGCAGCCGCCAGTTGGGGTACTGGTCCCAGGTGCCGGGGAGATTCTGCGGACGGCGGTCGCCGACCGTGTCGGGCAGCCAGACGCCGACCATGCGGGCCGGGGTGCTCAGCAGGAAGCGGTGGACGGCCCGGACGGCGGCCTCCTCCTGCCCCTCGCCCTCGGGGAGCAGCCGGAGCCGGGCGAGGTGTGCCAGCCACTCGGCGGTGCCGGTGGCGTCCTCGGTCAGCTCCTGCTCCAGGGGACGGGTGAGCAGGCCGAGCCGGTGGCGCAGTGTCACATGGTCGCCGGTCAGCCGGGCCGCGGTGGACGGCAGGTCGTGGGTGGTGGCCGTGGCCAGGCAGTCCCGGCGCCAGCTCTCCGGCGGGAGCGGCCGGCCCGTGCCGTTCCAGTCGCGCTCGAACCAGAGCACGGAGGTGCCGAGCACGCCCCGCCGGGCGAGTGCCTCGCGCACGCCGGGTTCGACGGTGCCCAGGTCCTCCCCCACGACGACGGTCCCGGCCCGGTGCGCCTCCAGGACGAGGACGGCGAGCATCGCCTCGGCGTCCTGGGCGACATAGGTGCCCTCGGTGGGCGGGCGGCCCTCGGGGACCCACCAGAGCCGGAAGAGGCCCATCACATGGTCGATGCGCAGGGCGCCCGCGTGGCGGAGCAGCCCGCGCAGCAGGCCGCGGTAGGCGGCGTATCCGGTGGCGGCGAGGACGTCGGGGCGCCACGGGGGCAGCCCCCAGTCCTGGCCGTGCGCGGTGAAGGCGTCGGGGGGCGCGCCGACGGACATCCCGCGGGCGAAGACGTCCTGCTGGGCCCAGGCGTCGGCGCCCCGGGGGTGCACCCCGACGGCCAGGTCGTGGACGATCCCGATGCCCATCCCGGCGTCCTCGGCGGCGCGCTGGGCGTCGGCGAGCTGAGTGGCGGTCAGCCAGGCGAGCCTGCTGTGGAAGTCGACCCGGTCCAGCAGCCCGGTGCGGGCGTGGGCGGTCTCCCGCGAGCGGGGGTCGCGCAGCGCGGCGGGCCAGGTGTGCCAGTCGGGGCCGTGCACCTCGGCGAGGGCGCACCACAGGGCGTGGTCCTCCAGGGCCTGTCCGTGCTCGGCCAGGAAGTCGCAGTAGGCGGCCCGCCGGCCGGGGGTCAGCGGCACCTCGTGGATGAGCTCCAGGGCCTGCCGCTTGAGCTCACGGACGGCGTCCCGGTCGATCAGCGCGCCCTTGTTCAGCACGGCCTCGCGCAGGGAGGCGGCGTCCTGGCGGAGGTCGTCCAGGGTGGTCCGGCCCTGGACGAGCCCGTATTCGGGGATCGACTCGACGCGCAGATGGACGGGGTCGGGGAAGCGGCGCGAGGAGGGGCGGTAGGGGGACGGGTCGGAGGGTCTGCCCGGTACGGCCGCGTGGAGCGGGTTGACCTGGACGAAGCCGGTGCCGAGGGTCCGCCCGGACCAGGCGGCGAGGTCGGCGAGGTCGCCGAGGTCGCCCATGCCCCAGGAGCGCGCGGAGAGCAGGGAGTAGAGCTGGACCAGGAAGCCATGGGTGCGGGCGGGCGGCTGCGGGGCGCGGGGCGGGGCGACGACGAGCGTGGTGGTGGCCCGGGCGAGGCCGGCCGTGTGGACGGTGAGGCGGTGGACGCCGAGCGGCGGGTCGGTCCACCAGGAGGGCGCGGGCAGCCCCTCGGCCCGGTCCGGGGCGGGCGGTCCGGGCGGGCGGTCCGCGACGGGTGGGGCTTCCGCCCCGTCCGCGGCGGGCGGGCGGTCCGGGCGGTCCGTGGCCCGGACCGCCCCCCGTGACACCCGCATCAGCAGGGGCCGCGGCGCGGGGCCGTCGTCCCGGCCGGGCTCGGGCTCCGGGTCGACGGTCAGCATCGTTCCGGGCGGCAGCTCGGTGAGGGCGGGCGGCAGCGGTTCGCCGGACCAGATCACCACCGTCGGCGGGAGCAGCCGGGAGGCCGCCGCCGATTCGGCCGCCGTCAGCGATCTCCGTACGTCCTCGGGGGTGCCGGCGTCCACGCCCAGCGCGGCGAGCACGGCCGTGACCGTGCCGTCGGGGACGGACACCGTGACATCCGGGGACGGGGAGCAGGAGGTGGCGACGCCGTGCAGTGCGGCGAGCCGGGACAAGCCCATTCAGACTCCAGGGAACTCCATGCCCCCTGCGGTGCCGGGTGCGGTCGGCTCGCTGGTCAGAGGGGCGACGGCGGCGAGCGGTGGCTCGCTCGTGAGCGGGGTGGCGTCGGCGAGCGGGGGCTCGCTGGTCAGGGGTGCGGCGTCGGCGAACGAGGATTCACCGATCGGCCGGGGGACATCGGCGAGCGGCGGCCCGCTGATCAGCGGAGCCACCTCCGCCAGGGGCGGTTCACTGGTGAGCGGAGCGGAGCCGGGCGGGCCGGCCACCTGTCCGGGGACGTGTCCGGGGACCTGTTTGGAGAGGGCGGAGAGCAGAAGCTGCGCGGCGGCGGGCATGGTGGCCTCCTGGCCGTGGAGAACAGGACACAGCAGGCCTACCCAGCCCCAGCGGGAGCAGACGTGGACGAGACGTAGGCGTTATGACAACGAGCCCGACGTGCCGTAGGTCACATTCCGTTCCCCCGTACGGCGACTATGCGGCGTTTTCGGCCGGTCGGAGCCAGGCCTACAGGTCATCAGGAACCGCACCCGTCAACACTCCGGTCATATCCGACAGAACAGCCACGCACATTGACACCCTCGGTCCCGGGTGGTGGGCTCGGAGCCCACCGGTGGGACGAGGGGAGAGCGACGTGCAGTTCGGGCGCAGAAGGCACGCGACGGCTGTCGCCGTCGCCGTGATCGGCGGACTCCTCGGCGCCGTCGCCCCGGCCGCGACGGCCGCCCCCGTCGTACCCGGTCAGCGGGCCGCCACCTCGCCCGACCGCGCCGACAGCGCGCGGCTGCCGTCCGTCTGGCCCCGGCCGCAGAGCATCAAGCCCGCCGGGCAGGCCGTGCCGCTCGGCACCGAGGCCACCGTCGTCGTGGGCGCGGACGCCGATCCGTACGCCGTGGACGCGCTGCGCGGCGTGCTGCGCCAGGCAGGGGTACGGACCCTGCACGAGGCCCTGCCCGGCCGTGGCCCGGTCTTCCGGATCGGCGGCGCGGGCGCCCTGGACGCGCTGCGGTCCCTGCGCGCGCCGGAGCGCGCCGACCTGCCCCCGGGCGGCTACCGGATCGCCGTCGGCCAGGTCGCGGGGCGCTCCACCGTCGCGCTGGACGGCATCGGCGAGGACGGCCTCTTCCACGGTGTCCAGACGCTGCGTCAGCTGGTGCGGGACGGATCGGTGGCCGGGGTCGTGGTGCGCGACTGGCCGGGCACCGCCGTACGCGGCATGGCCGAGGGCTTCTACGGACAGCCGTGGACACGTGAGGAGCGGCTCGCGCAGATCGGGTTCATGGGGCGGACGAAGCAGAACCGCTACCTGTACGCGGCGGGCGACGACCCCTACCGGCTGGCCCGCTGGCGCGACCCGTACCCGGCCGAGGGGCGCGCCGAGTTCAGGGCGCTGGCCCAGAAGGCCCGCGCCGAGCATGTGACGCTCGGCTGGGCGGTCTCCCCCGGCCAGGCGATGTGCATGTCGTCGGACAGTGACATCAGGGCACTGGCCCGGAAGGCCGACGCCATGTGGGCGCTGGGCGTACGGGTCTTCCAGCTGCAGTTCCAGGACGTCAGCTACAGCGAGTGGCACTGCGACCAGGACGCGGAGACCTTCGGCAGCGGCCCCCGGGCGGCGGCCAGGGCGCAGGCCCGGGTGGCCGGCGCGCTGGCCCAGCACCTGGCGGACCGTCACCCGGGCTCGGCTCCGCTGTCGGTGCTGCCGACGGAGTTCTACCAGGACGGCGCCACCGACTACCGCACGGCGCTCGCCGCAGAGCTGGACGACCGGGTGCAGGTGGCGTGGACCGGCGTCGGGGTCGTGCCGAGGACCATCACCGGGCGGGAACTGGCCGGGGCCCGTGCCGCGTTCCGGCACCCGCTGGTCACCATGGACAACTACCCGGTCAACGACTACGCGCAGGACCGGATCTTCCTGGGCCCGTACACCGGCCGGGAACCGGCGGTGGCGAGCGGTTCGGCCGCGCTGCTCGCCAACGCGATGGAGCAGGCGTCCGCCTCCCGCATCCCGCTGTTCACCGCCGCCGACTTCGCCTGGAACCCGAAGGGGTACCGGCCGCAGGAGTCGTGGCATGCGGCGATCGACGACCTGGCGGGCGGGGACGCCCGGACCCGGGACGCGCTGCGGGCCCTCGCGGGCAACAGCGCGGCCTCCGTGCTCGGCGGCGACGAGTCCGCCTATCTCCGGCCGCTGCTCGCCGCGTTCTGGAAGTCCCGTGCGGCGGACGTGACGGTGCGCGACGAGGCGGCGCGCGAGCTGCGGGCGGCCTTCTCCGTGATGCGGGAGGCCCCCGAGCGGCTGAAGGCCCCGGCGGACGGACGGCTGGACGAGGAAGTGCGGCCGTGGACCGAGCAGCTGGCCCGGTACGGCGAGGCGGGCGAACTGGCCGTCGATCTGCTCCAGGCGCAGGCGCGCGGGGACGGGGCGGCCGCCTGGCGGGCGCAGCTCGCCCTGGAGCCCCTGCGCGAGAGGATCGCGGCGAGCGGCGCGACCGTCGGCAAGGGTGTGCTGGGCCCCTTCCTGGACCGGGCCCGCAAGGCCGCCGACGGCTGGAACGGTGCCGACCGCACGGCCGGGACGGTCACCAGGGACGCGCACAGCTACACCGTCCGGCTGAACCGGGCCCGTCCCGTCGAGGCCGTGACCACGATGACGGAGCCGGGCGGCGGATTCACCGACGCCGTCCTGGAGGCCCATGTACCGGGCGAGGGCTGGCGCCCCCTGGGCAGGCTCTCGGCGGCCGGCTGGACCCAGACGGCGGCGAAGGGGCTGCGGGCGGACGCGGTGCGCGTCACCGTGCCCCGGGCCGCCCGGAACGCTCCCCCGGCCTTCATGAGCCCGGCCCTGCCCGCCGCCCCGCGCGTGGACCCGGACGCCCTGAAGGTGCGGAACCTGATCCCGTGGTTCGGTGACGAACCGGCGGCCAAGCTCGAACTCGCACGCGGCGAGACGGACGCGGAGATCGGCGGCGGCCCGCAGCGCGTGGCGGCCCGGCTGGCCGGACAGCGGCCCGAGGAGGTGCACGGCGCGCTCACCGCGAAGGCCCCCAAGGGCATCGAGGTGCGGGTCCCGAAGCGGACGACGGTGCCGCGCGGCTCCCGGACCGAGGTCCCCGTGGACATCACGGTCCCGGCGGACACCCCGGCCGGCGAGTACGCGGTGCCGTTCACCTTCGGCGGCGAGGAGAGCACCCTGACGGTGCGGGCCTACCCGCGGACGGCGGGGCCCGATCTGGCCCGTACGGCCACGGCGTCCTCGTCCGGCGACGAGACCCCGGACTTCCCCGCCTCGGCGGCCTCCGACGGGGACCCCGCCACCCGGTGGTCCTCACCGGTCGAGGACGGCGCCTGGTGGCAGACCGAGCTGGCGGAGCCCGTACGGCTGGGCCAGGTCGTGCTGCGCTGGCAGGACGCGCACGCCTCCCGCTACCGCATACAGGTCTCCGCGGACGGCCGCAGCTGGCGTACGGCGGCCACCGTGCGGGAGGGCAGGGGCGGGCGCGAGTCGGTCCGGATGGACGCCAAGGACACCCGGTTCATCAGGGTGCAGGGCGACGGCCGGGCCACCGAGTACGGCTACTCGCTCTGGTCGGTGGAGGCGTACGCCGTCGCTCCGGACAGCCCCTGAGGCGCGCCCCGTACCGAGCGCGTCCAGCACGGCGAAGGCCCGGGTCTCAGGCGGAAACGCCGTCGATCCGGGCCATCGCGTCGTCCGCGCCGAACGGTTGCAGATACGGCAGCCAGCGCGGGTCCCGGTGTCCGGTCCCGATGATCCGCCAGGCCAGGCCGGTCGGCGGGGCGGGCTCATGGCGCAGCCGCCAGCCGAGCTCGGGCAGATGCCGGTCCGCCTTGACGTGGTTGCAGCGGCGGCAGGCCGCCACCACGTTGTCCCAGGCGTGCTGTCCGCCCCGGCTGCGCGGAATGACATGGTCGACGCTGGTCGCGGCGGCGCCGCAGTACATACAGCGTCCGCCGTCCCTGGCGAACAGCGCCCGGCGTGTCAGCGGTACGGGCCCCCGGTAGGGGACCCGTACGAACCGCTTGAGGCGGACGACGCTGGGCGCGGGTACGGCACGGGTCGCGCTGCGCAGGAGGGAGCCGGACTCCTCCAGGCAGATCGCCTTGTTTTCGAGCACGAGGACGAGCGCGCGGCGGAGCGGTACGACGCCGAGCGGCTCGTACGACGCGTTGAGAACCAGGACGTGCGGCACGGTGGATGCCTCCTTGTACGCCGGCGGCGCGTGGCTCGCGCCGGGACGATCCGGTCTCAGTCTCTCCTCCGGCCTGGTCGGAGCGCCACCACGTACGGGTAACGGGCCGGGAGGATTTTCCTCACCACCCGCCCGGACGCACCGCCGCGGCCCACCGGAACAGCGGCTTCACCGGAGTGGGGAGCGGCATTGTGCGATCGGCCACAGAACGGGTATGCGCGGGTGAGACGTGTCTCTCTCCCGCGAACACGGCAACGATCCGCCGCACCGGCTTCGTTAGTGTGGTTGACCAGGCTCTCAGCCGTCGTACCCCTTGGAGGTCCTCACCGTGTCCCTGTCAGCCCTCTTGGCCGCAGCTCCGTCACCCGGGCCGGGCGGCTCGCTGGACGAAGCCGCCGAGCAGGCCGGCAACGCCGCGGGCTGGGTCGAGGAGAACTGGTCCACCTGGCTGAACACCGGTCTGCGCATCGTGCTCATCGCGGCCATCGCGATCGTGCTGCGCTATGTGATCCGCCGTGCCCTGACCAACCTCATAGAACGGATGAACCGCAGCGCCCAGGCGGTGGAGGGCACCGCGCTGGGCGGCCTGCTGGTCAACGCCGAGCGCAGACGCCAGCGCTCCGAGGCGATCGGCTCGGTGCTGCGCTCGGTGACCTCGTTCCTGATCCTGGGCACGGCCGCCCTGATGATCCTCGGCGCGTTCCAGATCAATCTGGCGCCGCTGCTGGCCTCGGCCGGTGTGGCCGGGGTGGCGCTGGGCTTCGGCGCCCGCAATCTCGTCACCGACTTCCTCTCCGGGGTCTTCATGATCCTGGAGGACCAGTACGGCGTCGGGGACACCATCGACGCGGGCGTCGCCTCCGGTGAGGTCATCGAGGTGGGTCTGCGGGTCACCAAGCTGCGCGGCGACAACGGCGAGATCTGGTACGTCCGCAACGGCGAGGTCAAGCGGATCGGCAACCTCAGCCAGGGCTGGTCCACGGCCGGTGTGGATGTGACGGTGCGTCCCACCGAGGACCTGGAGGAGGTCCGCGCGGCGATCACCGCCGCCGCCGGGACCATGGCGAAGGAGGACCCCTGGTCGGAGCGGCTGTGGGGCCCGGTGGAGGTGCTGGGGCTGGACGCCGTCCTGCTGGACTCCATGACGGTCCGGGTCACCGCGAAGACGATGCCGGGCAAGGCGCTGGGCGTGGAGCGCGAGCTGCGCTGGCGGATCAAGCGGTCCCTGGACGAGGCCGGCATCCGGATGGTCGGGACCCTGCCCGTCCAGGCGGACGGCGCTCCGGCCCCGGACCCGACGGCCGGAATGGCCGCCCCGTCGGCGTACGCCTCCTCCACCTCGCCGCAGTCGATGGCCGCGACACCGATCACACCGCCGAACATCACGAAGTAGCACCCGTCCGGGTGAACGGTGAGGGGCGCTCCGCGACTGTTCGCGGGGCGCCCCTCCGGCGTAGGGCGGGTACGGCCACCCTTCAGGTAACGCTTTGGTTGCCACAGGGGTGTGAACCATTGACGGTGCGGTGACCTGCGCCATACCGTCCTCTCACCGAATAGGAAAGTTTCCTAACAGAGGGCGGGTGCATCGATCATGGCGGGGACCACACCGGGTACGCCACGCGTCCTGCGCGCGATGAACGACCGGGCCGCCCTCGACCTGCTGCTGGAGCACGGCCCGCTCTCCCGGACGAAGATCGGGAAGCTGACCGGTCTGTCCAAGCCCACCGCCTCCCAGCTGCTGGCGCGGCTGGAGGCGGCCGGACTGGTCGTGGCCACCGGCACCAGCGAGGGGCGCCCCGGGCCCAACGCGCAGCTGTACACGGTGAACGCGCGGGCCGCCCATGTGGCCGGGCTCGATGTGAGCACCCAGCGGATCGTCGCCGCGGTCGCCGATGTGACCGGTGAGACCGTCGGCGAGTTCGAGCTGCGCACCCCCGGCCGGCGCGCCGTCGGCGTGGTGCGGCAGGTCGCCGACGCGCTGGACGGCGCGGTCAAGGACGCCGGGCTGACCCGCGCCGATGTGCACCGGGTCGTCATCGGGACGCCGGGGGCCTTCGACCCCGGGACCGGACGGCTGCGCTACGCCTCGCACCTGCCCGGCTGGCACTCCACCACCCTGCTGGACGAGCTGGCCGCGTTCCTGCCGATGCCGGTGGAGTACGAGAACGATGTGAATCTGGTGGCCGTGGCCGAGCAGCGGCTCGGCGCGGCCCGCGGCGACGAGGACTTCGTCCTGCTGTGGAACCAGGAGGGCCTCGGCGCCGCCCTGGTCATCAACGGCCGGCTGCACCGCGGCTTCACCGGCGGTGCGGGTGAGGTCGGTTTCCTGCCGGTGCCGGGCACTCCGCTCGTACGCCAGGTCGTCAAGGCCAACAGCGGTGGCTTCCAGGAGCTGGCGGGCGCCCAGGCGCTGCCCCGGCTCGCGAGGTCGCTCGGCATCGACACCCCGCAGCAGCCCTACTCCGAGGTCGCCGCGGCCCTGCTCGTGCGGGCCGTCGCCGCGTACGAGCAGGACGGGCCGCTGACGGAGCTGCTGCGCCAGTACGCCCAGCGGCTCGCCACCGGTCTCGCCTCCGTCACCGCCGTCCTCGACCCCGGGCTGATCGTGCTCTCCGGTGAGCTGGTCTCCTCGGGCGGTGAGCTCCTGCGGTCCCTGATCCAGTCCGAGCTCGCCGAGCTCGCGGCGTCCCGGCCCCGTCTCGTCCTCGGCGAGATCGACCGGCATCCGGTCCTGCGCGGTGCCCTGGAAAGGGCCCTCGCCGACACCCGCGACGAAGTGTTCGACACCTCTCGCTGAGTCCCGCACACCGCCTCACCCGTCGTACCGCTTGTCCCCCGCTTCCATCCCCTGCCCCTTTCCCTGTCCCTGGGAGTTCCGTCATGCGCACCAGCCGTCTGACCACCACCGCTGTCGCCGTCGCGGCGATCTCGGTTCTCGCCTCCGCGTGTACCGGCCAGTCCGGGTCCGCCGCGAACGACGACCCGAACGCGAAGACCACGATCAACTTCTGGCACGGCTGGAGCGCGCCCGCCGAGGTCAAGGCGGTCCAGGACAACGTCGACCGGTTCGAGAAGGCCCACCCGAACATCAAGGTCAACGTCGTCGGCAACATCAATGACGACAAGCTCAACCAGTCGCTGCGCGCGGGCGGTTCGAAGGGGCCCGACGTGGTGTCGTCCTTCACCACGGCCAATGTCGGCAAGTTCTGCTCGTCCGGCGCCTTCGCCGATCTGAAGCCCTTCATCGAGAAGTCGAAGCTCGACCTGGAGAAGACCTTCCCGAAGGTCCTGCTGGACTACACGCAGTTCGAGGGCAAGCGCTGCGCCCTGCCGCTGCTCGCCGACGCGTACGGGCTGTACTACAACAAGGACGCCTTCGAGAAGGCCGGGATCACCGCGCCGCCGCAGACGATGTCGGAGCTGGCGAGCGTCGCGAAGAAGCTGACCGTCGAGAAGGGCGACAGCTACCAGCAGCTCGGCTTCATGCCGAACTTCCACGGTTACGAGACGGTCGCCGACCACTACATGTCCTCGTGGGACCACAAGTACTTCGACGAGAACGGCACGTCCAACGTCGCCAAGGACCCGGCGTTCGCGGAGATGTTCACGTACCAGAAGAAGCTGGTCGCCGACCTCGGCGGCTACCAGAAGCTGGAGAAGTACCGCGGCACTTTCGGTGACGAGTGGGGCTCCAAGCACCCGTTCCACACCGGCCAGGTCGCCATGCAGCTGGACGGCGAGTGGCGTCTGGGCATGGCCTTGGACGCCAAGGTGCCGTTCGAGATCGGTGTCGCGCCGATGCCCGTCGCCGACGACGAGGCCGACAGCTACGGCAAGGGCTTCCTCTCCGGCACGATCATGGGCATCGCCCCGGCCAGCAAGAAGCAGAACGCGGCCTGGGAGCTGGTCGAGTTCATGACCAGCGACACGAAGGCCGTCGTCGACTTCGCCAACGGCATCCGCAACGTGCCCTCCACCTTCGCCGCGCTGAACTCCCCCGACCTGAAGTTCGACCCGCGCTTCAAGACCTTCCTGGACATCGCCCAGCACCCCGGGTCCAACACCCCGGACGGGGCCATCAACGGCTCGACGTACCAGCAGACCATCCAGGACTTCGGCTACCAGTACGAGAAGGGCTCGGTGAAGGATCTGACGGCCGGTCTGGAGAAGACCGCCGAGCAGATCGACACCGACATCGCCAAGGCCAAGTAACAGCACGATGACGACGCACACGCTCCGCGCCAAGCGCCGCAGGTCGGCCCTTCGGACAGCGGCCTTCATGTCGCCGTGGCTGATCGGGTTCACCGTCTTCTTCGCGTACCCGATGGTCTCGACCGTCTACTTCTCCTTCATGGAGTACGACGGTTTCGGCGCGCCGGTCTTCAACGGCCTCACGAACTGGACGTATGTCTTCGAGGACTACCCCATGTTCTGGCCGTCGCTGCGCAACACGCTCTGGCTGGTGCTCGTCATGGTCACCTGCCGGGTCGTCTTCGGCCTCGGCGTCGGCCTGCTGATCACCAAGATCAAGACGGGCACGGGAGTCTTCCGCACCCTGTTCTACCTGCCCTACCTCGCACCGCCGGTCGCCGCGACGCTGGCCTTCGTCTTCCTGCTCAACCCGGGGACGGGGCCGGTCAACTCGATCCTCGGGGACCTGGGGCTGCCGACGCCCGGGTGGTTCAACGACGCCTCCTGGTCCAAGCCGGCGCTCACCATGCTCGCGGTCTGGGGCATCGGCGATCTGATGGTCATCTTCATGGCCGCCCTGCTCGACGTGCCGACCGAGCAGTACGAGGCCGCCGAGCTCGACGGTGCCTCGCCCTGGCAGAAGTTCCGCTTCGTGACACTGCCGAACATCTCGCCGATCGTGATGTTCGCCGTGGTCACCGGAGTGATCCAGGCCATGCAGTACTACACACAGCCCCTGGTCGCCGGGAAGGTCGCCTCCGGCATCATCGGCGGCTCCGGCCAGTCCTTCGAGCCGGGCTATCCCGACAAGTCGACACTGACGCTTCCGCAGCTCGTCTACAACCTCGGCTTCCAGCGCTTCGACTACGGCTCCGCCTGTGTCGTGGCCCTCGTCCTGTTCGCCCTGGCCATGACCTTCACCGCGCTGCTGATGCGGGGCCGCAACAACCTTCTCCAGGCCGGTGACTGAGTCATGACCCAACTCCTCGACAAGCCCGCGGCCCCGGTGGCCGACGAGCCGACGCCCGCCGAGCGGGTGGCACGCCGCAAGGCGCTGCTGCACTGGATCGCCGTGCACTCGCTGGGCATCGCCGCCGCGCTCTTCTTCGTGCTGCCGTTCGTCTTCGTCGTGCTGACCTCGCTGATGAGCGACCAGCAGGCGCTGACCCGCGACCTCACCCCGAACACCTGGGAGTGGGACAACTACAAGCGGGTCTTCAACACCCCGGGCTTCCTGACCTGGTGGCGCAACACCCTGCTGTACGCGGGGGTCGGCACCGTGCTGACGGTGGTGTCGTCCGTACCCGTGGCGTACGCGCTCGCCAAGTTCCGCTTCCGCGGCCGCAAGCTGTCGCTGATGCTCGTCATCTCGATGATGATGCTGCCGCCGCAGGTCGTCATCATCCCGATGTACCTGTTCTGGGCGAAGCAGCTGGACCTGTCCGGCACGCTCTGGCCGCTGATCATCCCGATGGCCTTCGGCGACGCGTTCTCCATCTTCCTGCTGCGGCAGTTCCTCCTGACCATCCCCAACGAGTACCTCGATGCGGCCAAGGTCGACGGCTGCGGCGAATTCCGCACGCTGATCAGGGTCGTTCTGCCGATGGCCAAGCCCGGCATCGCGGCGATCGCGCTGTTCCAGTTCTTCGCCGCCTGGAACGACTACTTCGGCCCGCAGATCTACGCCTCGGAGAACCCGGCCGCCTGGACGCTCAGTTACGGCCTGGAGTCCTTCAAGGGCGCGCACCACACCGACTGGAATCTGACCATGGCCGCGACCGTACTGGTCATGGCCCCTGTGATCGCCGTCTTCTTCTTCGCCCAGAAGGCATTCGTCGAAGGCGTCACACTGACCGGAGTAAAGGGCTGACCATGAAGCTCGCAGTAGTTGGTGGCGGGTCCACCTACACCCCCGAACTGATCGACGGCTTCGCACGGCTGCGCGACACCCTGCCGGTCGAGGAGCTCGTGCTCATCGACCCGGCGGCCGACCGGCTGGAACTGATCGGCGGACTCGCCCGGCGGATCTTCGCCAAGCAGGGCCACCCGGGGAAGATCACCACGACCTCCGACCTGGACGCGGGCGTCGCCGACGCCGACGCGGTCCTGCTCCAGCTGCGCGTCGGCGGACAGGCCGCGCGCAACAAGGACGAGACCTGGCCGCTGGAGTGCGGCTGCGTCGGCCAGGAGACCACCGGGGCCGGCGGCCTCGCCAAGGCGCTGCGCACGGTGCCGGTCGTCCTCGACATCGCCGAGCGGGTCCGCCGCTCCAACCCGAACGCCTGGATCATCGACTTCACCAACCCGGTCGGCATCGTCACCCGGGCGCTCCTCCAGGCCGGCCACAAGGCCGTCGGCCTGTGCAACGTGGCCATCGGCTTCCAGCGCAAGTTCGCCCGGCTGCTCGACGTCACCCCGGGCGAGGTCCACCTGGACCACGTCGGGCTGAACCACCTGACCTGGGAGCTCGGGGTGCGCCTGGGCGGCTCCGAGGGCGAGAACGTCCTGCCGAAGCTGCTCGCGGAGCACGGCGACACCATCGCGGACGACCTGCGGATGCCGCGCGCGATCGTGGACCGGCTCGGCGTCGTCCCCTCGTACTACCTGCGGTACTTCTACTCGCACGACGAGGTCGTCCGGGAGCTCGGCACCAAGCCGTCCCGGGCCGCCGAGGTCGCGGCGATGGAGAAGGAACTCCTGGAGATGTACGGGGACCCGGCGCTCGACGAGAAGCCCACGCTGCTCGGCAAGCGCGGCGGCGCCTTCTACTCGGAGGCGGCCGTGGACCTGGCGGCCTCGCTGCTCGGCGGCACCGGTTCCGCGGTGCAGGTCGTCAACACGTACAACAACGGGACACTGCCGTTCCTCGCGGACGACGCGGTGATCGAGGTGCAGGCCCGGATCGACGGCACCGGCGCCACCCCGCTGGCCGTCCCGTCGCTGGACCCGCTGTACGCCGGTCTCATCGCCAACGTCACGGCGTACGAGGACCTCGCCCTGGAGGCGGCGCTGCGCGGCGGCCGGGACCGGGTCTTCAAGGCGCTGCTCTCGCACCCGCTGGTCGGGCAGTACGAGTACGCCGAGGGCCTCACCGACCGGCTGATCGCCCACAACCGGGAGCACCTCGCGTGGGCGTGAATGTCTCGGTCGTCGCCATCGACGCGGGAAACAGCAAGACCGATGTGGCACTGATCGGCGAGGACGGGAGCGTGCTGGGCACGGCCCGCGGCGGTGGCTTCCAGCCGCCCGCCGTCGGGGTGTCCGCCGCGCTCGACGTGCTGTCCGGGATTCTGGACCGGGCGGTCGCGGCGGCCGGCGGGAGTGTCGGGAACATCGGGCATGTCTCCGCGTGCCTGGCCAACGCCGATCTGCCGGTCGAGGAGGCGGAGCTGACCGAGGCTCTGCTCGCCCGCGGCTGGGCCGGCACCGTGGAGGTGCGCAACGACACCTTCGCGATACTGCGGGCCGGGGTGGACGAGCCCAGGGGCGTGGCCGTCGTCTGCGGTGCCGGGATCAACTGTGTCGGCATGGTGCCGGACGGACGCACCGCCCGCTTCCCCGCGATAGGCCGGATCTCCGGTGACTGGGGCGGCGGCGCGGGGATCGCCGAGGAGGCCATGTGGTTCGCCGCGCGGGCCGAGGACGGCCGCGGTGAGCCCACGGAGCTGGTCCGTACACTGCCCGGCCACTTCGGGCTCGACACGATGTACGCGCTGATCGAGGCGCTGCACCGGGGGCGGGTCCCGTACGAGCGGCGCCATGAGCTCACCCCGGTGCTGTTCGCCACGAGCGCGGCCGGTGACCCGGTGGCGGGCTCCGTGGTGAACCGGCTGGCGGAGGAGGTGGTCGCGATGGCCTCGGTCGCGCTGGGCCGTCTCGGTCTGCTGGACGAGGAGGCGCCGGTCGTCCTGGGCGGCAGTGTGCTGGCCGCACGCCACCCCCAGCTGGACGACGGGATCGCCCGGCTCCTCGCGGCCCGCGCCCCGAAGGCGGTGGTCCGGGTGGTGTCGCAGCCGCCGGTCCTGGGGGCCGCGCTGCTGGGTCTCGACCATGTGGGTGCGGCGCCCGAGGTGCACCGGAGGCTGCGCGCCCAGTACACCTGACACACTGAGCACTCCGTGGGGGCGTCTCCCAGCGTTCGCGCCGGGGGACGCCCCCACTGCTCCGAGGGAACCGATCAGTGGTCAGGGACGTGTTCCTGGTGGGGAGATCGGTGCGCGCGGGGACGCTCCGCGTCGCTCGCGGGGATGTTCGGGGCTTGTTACGGTGATCGTCTTGATCGGCTGCGCTCGCCCTGATCGAATGCGGGGACCGATGCAGGATCCAGGCGTTCGTCATGTGGACTCCGTTCCCTGCGGCCATACTTCTGGCCGGGTACCAGTTCCCCGACCGGCCGGGGGGCCGGGCCACCGTCAGTGACCGAGGGGGAGGTCGAGTGACACACCCGCCGATGGGGGGCTCGCGGGCGGAGCGGGCACCGGCTCAGCCGTCCGTGCCCGCTCAGCCTTCCGTGCCCGCTCAGCCTTTCGCGCCTGCTCAGCCTTCCGTACCCGCGCGGCGCCGTGGTGCCTGGACCGGGCAGACGGAGCGGCTGCGGGCCGCGGCGACGACCGAACCCGGCCGGCTGCAGATCATCGGAGCCGTACTGGCGCTGCTGGTCGTGACGTTCGGGGCGGTGACGGCCATGGAGATCTCGGGCCGGGCCTCCGCCGCCGACGACGTGGTCAGCCGCAGTCAGCCGCTGAGCGCGGACGCGGCGGCCATCTACCGCTCGCTCGCCGACGCGGACACGATGGCGGCGAGCGGGTTCCTGGCGGGGGCCCAGGAGCCGAGGAACGTGCACGAGCAGTACGAGCGGGACATCAGGGACGCCTCGCGGCTGCTGGTGAAGGCCGCGGCGGGCACGGACGCCACGACCAGGTCCCGGCACGAGATCGCCACGCTGAACGAAACGCTGCCGGTGTACACCGGTCTGATCGAGCGGGCCCGCGCCAACAACCGGCAGGGCCTGCCGCTGGGCGGGGCCTATCTCCGGTACGCGAACCAGAAGATGAGCGACGAACTGCTGCCGGCCGCCGAGCGGCTGTACGTGGCGGAGACGGGGCGGCTCGGCCGTGACTCCGCCGACGCCCGGCAGTTCCCGTATCTCTCCCTGGTGGCCGGGGTCGTGGTGCTGGCCGCGCTGGTGTGGCTCCAGCGGCGCAACTACCGTCGTACCAACCGGGTCTTCAACCACGGCCTGCTGGCGGCCACGGCCGCCGCGACCGTGCTGCTGCTGTGGACGGCGGTGGGGCACACGGTGGCACGGACCGAGCTGCGTGCCGCGATGGTTCACGGGCAGGAGTCACTCGATGTCCTCAACAACGCGCGGATCAGCTCCCTGAAGGCGCGCGCCAATGAGAACCTCACCCTGGTCGCCCGTGGTGCCGTACTGACCGAGGACGGCACCGCGGACAAGTACGAGACCGACTACACCACAGGCATGAAGGCGCTCGGCACGCAGTTGGAGAAGGCCGGGAAGCTCGCCGACAACCCCCAGGGGAGAGAGCCGGTGGCGCAGGCCATCACCAGTGTGACCGAGTGGCAGGCCCGTCACCGCGAGGCCCGCGCGACCGACGACAACGGCGACTACGACGGTGCGCTGAAGCAGATCATCGGCCCGGAGGACACCACGGGCGAGTCGTTCCACCAGGTGGACACGGCGCTGGAGAAGGCGCTCGCCCATGAGCAGGGCGAGTTCACCCGGTCGGCGACGGACGGGCGCGGCGCGCTGGGCGGGCTGCCGGTCGGGGCCGCCGCGCTGGCGGTGCTGGGCGCGGCGGCCGTCGTCGTGGGCGTCAACCGCAGGCTCTCGGAGTACCGGTGAGAGGGGCAGCGATGACCGGGGCGAAGGACTGGGCCGCGCGTGGCGGACTGCGCGGCTGGGGCGGGGTGACGGGCATGGCGGTCGCCTGTGCCGTCACGGCCTCGCTCACCCTGCTGCCGCTGTCCCACGGCCGTACGGGACCGTTCGGCACGGACCCGGCGGGCACGGGGCGGACATCGGCGGTGCCCGCGCGGGCGGAGGCGTGCACCGAACCGGAGGCGAGCCTGCCCGCGTCCAGGGAGAGCGGGCCGAACATCGAGAAGATCCGCGAGCGCGGCAAGCTGATCGCCGGTGTCGACCAGAACAGCTTCCAGTGGGGTTACCGCAACCCGGGCAATCCGGAGACCGGCTCGCTCGAAGGCTTCGACATCGATCTGGTGCGGGCCATCGCGCAGGACATCCTGGGCGACCGCGACGCGGTGATCTTCCGGGCCATTCCCACCAACCAGCGCATCACGGCCCTGGAGCAGGAACGGGTCGACGTGGTCGTGCGGACGATGACGATCAACTGCAAGCGGCTGGAGCAGGTGTCCTTCTCCACGGCCTACTTCCAGACCGGGCAGCAGGTCCTGGCCCCGAAGGACTCGACGATCACGGGGTACGACTCCTCGCTGAAGGGGAAGCGCGTCTGCACCGCCGAGGGCTCCACCGCGTACGAGGCGCTGGAGAAGCAGTCCTTCGGCGCGGTGTTCAAGGACGACGCCGACGGCACCGGGCGGGACAAGGACCAGCTGACCGTGCCCAACCAGCTGGACTGTCTGGTCCGTCTCCAGCTCGGCGAGGTCGACGCGATCGTCACGGACAACGCCCTGGCGGCGGGCCAGGCGGCGCAGGACCCGGCGGTGGCCCTCAAGGGCGACAAGCCGTTCACCACCGAGTACTACGGCGTGGCGGCGAAGAAGGGCGCGGACGATCTGGTGGCCCGCGTCAACCAGGTGCTGGTCGACTACCGCGCGGGCGGGAACGACAGCCCCTGGATGCGTTCGTACCGCGACTGGCTGGAGACCGGGCTGCCCGGGATCAAGGCGCCGCCGGCGCCCAAGTACCGGAGCAACTGATCCCGTTCCGGGCCCATGGGCCCGGCGGGGAGAGCTGAGAGGTGATCGATGGGCGTGGCGGGATCCTTCCCCAGCTTCGCGGGGAAGCCCCCCGGCCCGGTCATGGACCGGGAGGAGGCGGACCGTGCGCTGGCCCGGCTCGGCGCGGAGCACGAGGCCATCGAGACCTCGCTCCTCGCCCTCCAGGACCATGCCGGCCGCCGGCTCCTGGAGGGCGCCGAGCTGACCGGGGTCACCCGTGACCGCTGGGCCACGACCGATCAGGCGATCACCCTGCTGTGGGGGTACTTCGACGCGTACGCCGGCGCGCTGGCCCAGGCCCGCGAGGTCCGGGCCCGCAGGCGCTACCCGAACCGGGACGACCTGGTCGCCCTGACCGGACTGCTGCGCGGGGAGGGCGTCACGGTGGCGAACACCGCGGCGCTGTCCGCTCCTTCGATCACCGGTCCGGCCCGGCTCTCCGAGCGGTTCACGCTGGAGGAGCTGGTGGGCCGGATGAACGAGCTGTACGCCCGCTCGCTGGACATGGTCGTCGCCTCGGACTCCGTATGGTCCGCGCTGCCCGCCCGGATAGACCTGCTCGCCGCCGAACTCCACCGGACCCGCTCACTGGCCCACTCGGTGGGGGTACGTCCCGGTGAGCATCCGGCGGGCGACGACCTGGAGGAGATCACCCGGGAGCTGACCACGCTGCGGGTGCAGGTGATCTCGGACCCGCTGGCGTTCTGGCTGTCGGGCCCCGGCAGCGCGGCGCCCGGCGGCGGGCGCCCGGACACCACCCGGTACGACCGGGCGGCCCGCGCCCTGGAGGACGTACGCCGGGAGATCGAGGCGGTGCTCGCGGTCCGGCAGGACGCCGAACAGCGCCTGGTCCAGCTGCGGGACGTGCTCTCGCGGGCGGACCGCACGCTGGCCGAGGCCCGCGCGGCGCGCGGCGAGGTGCTGGCGAAGATCGCCGCGTCCGAGGTGCCCGCGGTGAGCGGCCCGCCGACGGCTCTTCAGGAGCGGCTGGCGGCCGCGTCCGACTACCGCAGGCATGCCCTGTGGCACCGGCTCTCGCCGCTCCTGGAGTCGCTGGAGCGGGAGGCCGAGGACGAGTTGCTGCGGGCCCGGGAGTCGCTGACGTCCGTCACCGCGCCGCTCGCGGTCCGCGCGGAGCTGCGCGGCCGGCTCGACGCGTACAAGGCGAAGGTGGCCCGGCACGGGCTCGCGGAGGACCCGCTCCTGATCGAGCGGTACGACGCCGCGCGCCGGATGCTGTGGAGCGCCCCGTGCGATCTGCGGGTCGCCGGGCAGGCGGTGCTGCGCTACCAGCGGACGGCCGCGGAACTGCTGACACCGCAGCGGCCGTCCTCACCGGAGGACCGTCGGGGCGAACAGGGGGATACACGATGAGTACGCAGTGCCAGCGCCCCGCGTGCGAGGGCAGTTACGAGGACATGGGCGGCGGTGAGCTGTACTGCGACACCTGCGGGCTGGCGCCGGTCGTCTCACCGAACGGCATGGTCTCCTCGCCGGCCACGGGCATCGCGGGCGGCGGCCGGGCGAGCGGCCGGGGCAGCAGCGGTTCCCAGCGGTCGGCCTCGCGCGCCTCGTCACGGGCCTCCTCACGGTCCTCGACCTCGCGGCGCTCCGTCTCCGGACGGCTGTCGCGCTCGCTGTCCGGTGCCTCCACCTCCCGTTCGGTGTCGGTGCGTTCCTCGGGGACCGCGTCCGGCTCCTCCGGCCGGGGCAGGCTGGGCGCGGGCCTGGTGCAGGTCCCGGACGTGCCGCGCCCCGACCCGCGTACCGCCGTGATGGAGAATCCCGAGGTCCCCGAGCGCAAGCGGTTCTGCTCCCGGTCCGACTGCGGGGCGCCGGTGGGCCGGGCGCGCGGCGAGCGGCCGGGCCGCACCGAGGGGTTCTGCACGAAGTGCGGCCACCCCTATTCCTTCGTGCCGAAGCTGAGCGGCGGGGACATCGTGCACGGCCAGTACGAGGTCGCGGGCTGTCTGGCGCACGGCGGGCTCGGCTGGGTCTACCTCGCGGTGGACCGTGCCGTCTCCGACCGCTGGGTGGTCCTCAAGGGCCTGCTGGACACGGGTGACCAGGACGCGATGGCCGCGGCCATCTCGGAGCGCCGCTTCCTCGCGGAGATCGAGCACTCCAACATCGTCCGCATCTACAACTTCGTCGAGCACCTCGATCAGCGGACCGGGTCGCTCGACGGCTACATAGTGATGGAGTACGTCGGCGGCAAGGCGCTCAAGGAGATCGCGAACGAGCGCCGCACCCCGGCCGGGAAGCGGGACCCGCTGCCGGTCGAGCAGGCGTGCGCGTACGGGATCGAGGCCCTGGAGGCACTCGGCCATCTGCACAGCCGCAATCTGCTGTACTGCGACTTCAAGGTCGACAACGCGATCCAGACCGAGGACCAGCTCAAGCTGATCGACATGGGCGCGGTGCGCCGGATGGACGACGAGGAGTCGGCCATCTACGGCACCGTGGGCTACCAGGCGCCCGAGGTCGCGGAGGTCGGCCCGTCGGTCGCCTCCGACCTGTACACGGTCGCGCGGACGCTCGCGGTGCTCACCTTCGACTTCCAGGGGTACACGAACGTCTTCGTGGACTCGCTGCCGGACCCGGACAACATCGAGGTGTTCCGGACGTACGAGTCGTTCTACCGGCTGCTGGTACGGGCCACCGACCCGGATCCGGCGCGGCGCTTCGCCTCGGCGACGGAGATGGCCGAGCAGCTGACGGGGGTGCTGCGGGAGGTCGTGGCACTCCAGACGGGACGGCCGCGGCCGGCGCTGTCGACGCTCTTCGGTACGGAACTCCGGGTGACGGACACGGAGTTGTTCTTCGAGCTGACGGGAGACGTGTCCCGGCTGGGCGTCCGGGCCGATCCGGTGGGCGGCGCGCGGCCGGGCCGGCGCAAGCGCCGCGCGGGCTCCGGTGCCGCGCCGCCCCCGGCCCCGGGTACGGCCGCGACAGCGGTGGCGGGCGCGCCTCCGGCGGGCGGCCCGGCCACGGGGCTGCCGCCGGCGCCCGGGTACCACGCCGCGGGCGGCGCCCCGCTGTCGGCGCCGCTGTCGGCGCCGCTCACCCATGTGCAGGGCGGCTCCGGCGGTCCCGGGTACGGCGCGGGTGGCGTTCAGGCGCCCCCGTACACACCGGTCCAGGCCGCCGTTCCGGCACCCCGGACGGCGGTGGCCGGCCCGGCCCGGCCACCGGGAGCGGCCGGCGCCGGTCAGGGCGTCCGGCTCCCCGGGCTCGACGCGCGGGGCACCTCGCTCGCGCTGCCGGTGCCCCGGGTCGACACCGCCGACCCGAACGCCGGTTTCCTCGCCGGGCTGATGGCGTCCGCGCCCGCCGAACTGATCGCCGCGCTCCACTCCGTGCCCGCCGCCTCGCTGGAGACCCGGCTGCGGGAGCTGCGGGCCCGGCTGGAGATGGGTGAACCGGACTCCGCCGCGCAGACGCTGAGCGCTCTGGAGGGGCAGCACCCGGACGACTGGCGGGTCGTCTGGTACCGGGGCATCACCTCGCTGGTGACCGGGGACAACGAGAACGCCGCGCTGTCCTTCGACGCGGTCTACGACGCCTTTCCCGGGGAGCCCGCGCCCAAGCTGGCGCTGGGCATCTGCGCGGAGGTGCTGGGCCAGCTGGACAACGCCGCCGAGTACTACCGCCTGGTGTGGGCGACGGACCCGAGTTTCGTCAGCGCCGCCTTCGGCCTGGCCCGGGTGCAGATCGCCGCCGGGGACCGGGCCGGGTCGGTGCGCACCCTGGAGTCGGTGCCGGAGGCGTCGATCCACTACACGGCGGCACGGGTCGCCGCCGTGCGGGCCCGGCTGCGTGAACGTGCCCCCGGGGAACCCCTGCTGACGGACCTGACGGCCGCCGCGATCCAGGTGTCGGCGCTGGCCGGCTTCGGACTGGACCCGGTGCGCCGCGAGCAGTTGTCGACCGAGGTACTGGGCAAGGCACTGGACTGGGTACTCTCCGGTAGTCCCGGTGCGTCCCCGGTCGGTCCGTCCGCCGGTGCCCCGGGCACACACAGACTGCTCGGCACCGAACTGGACGAGCGGGGACTGCGGTTCGGGCTGGAGCGCTCGTACCGGATGCTCGCCCGGCTCGCCCAGCGGGGCGACGAGAGGATCGAACTGGTGGAGCGGGCCAACCGTTTCCGCCCCCGGACGTGGGTGTGAAGATGTCACAGATCCACCAGCAGACCTCCTTGTCGAGGTGCCCCGGCTGCGAGGAGCCGCTGGAGTCGGGCGACCTGTTCTGCGGTGCGTGCGGGTACGACCTGTCGGCCGTACCCCCACCGCCGGGCGACCGGCCGACGGTGCCCATCGCCGTGCCGGTGACGGGCGCGCCCGCGGCCGGTGCCCCGGGCGCCGGTCCGGACGCGGGTGCCGGTGCCGCTCCGGGTGCCGGTGCGGTGGACTGGCCCGCGGCGTCCGAGGTCGACAGCTCCGATCTGCCCGCTCCCCTGCACCGTGCGGCCGACCTGCCCGGTACGGACTCGGGCGGCAAGCCGCTGCCCACCACGGACCCGGACCCCGGCCCGGCCCCGGTGCGCCATGACGCCCCGGGCGGCCCGGCAGGCGCAGTCCCCCCGGACGACTCGGGCGACTTCGCGCTGGCGGCGCCAGACCCCCGTACGGCGGAGCACACCACCACCCCGGCGGCGGGCACCAAGCTCTGCGTGGCCTGCCGTTCGGGCCGGGTGGACACCGACGGCTACTGCGAGAACTGCGGCCACGCGCAGCCCCGCGAGCGTGACCACATGGAACAGGAACTGGGCTCGGTGGCCGCGGTCAGCGACCGGGGTCTGCGCCACCACCGCAACGAGGACTCCTTCGCGGTGTCCTCGACCGCCCTGCCGGACGGCTCACCGGCCGTCGTCGCGATCGTCTGCGACGGCGTCTCCTCCGCGAGCCGCCCCGACGAGGCCTCGGCCGCCGCCGCGAGCTGCGCCAACGAGGCACTGCTGGAGTCGCTGCCGCGCGGTACGCATCCCCAGCAGGCCATGCACGACGCGATCATCGCCGCGTCGGAGGCGGTCAACGCGCTGGCCCAGGAGCCGGGCCGGGTGCCGGAGCACGAGGCCCACCGGCATCAGAACGCCCCGGCCTGCACGCTGGTCGGCGCGATCATGGCGGGCGGTCTGCTGGTGATCGGCTGGGTCGGTGACAGCCGGGTCTACTGGGTCCCGGACGACCGCACCAACCCGCCCGCCCGGCTCACCGAGGACGACTCGTGGGCCGCGCAGATGGTGGCGGCCGGCCTGATGAACGAGGCGGAGGCGTACGCGGACGAGCGCGCCCACGCCATCACGGGCTGGCTCGGCGCCGACAGCTACGAACTGGAGCCGCACACCGCCTCGTTCAAGCCGGACCGGCCGGGTCTGGTGGTGGTGTGCACGGACGGGCTCTGGAACTACGCGGAGTCCGCCGCGGAGATGGCCGCGGCCGTACCTCCGGACGCGTACGCACGGCCGCTGCACGGTGCCCGGGTACTGGTGGGGCACGCGCTCGACGGCGGGGGCCACGACAACGTAACAGTGGCGCTGCTGCCGTTCGCCGTACCCGCGCAGAGGGCAGGATCGGCCCACAGCACCGCGTGAGCCCCGGTTCCTGCTTCACCGGTCCTCCGGCCGCATCCCAGTCCTCCGGCTGATTCCCGCCTCTAGGAGCCGATCAGATGGCCAACTTCTCCAAGTCGAACGTGCCGCAGTTCTCGGTCGAGGTGTACCAGAACGAGTTCCTGCCCGACGGCGGCCGCGAGGTCAACGCGATCGTCACGGTCACCTCGACCGGCGGCGGCACCACCGGCGGCATACCGCTGAGCGGTGCGTCGGCCTCGCCCACGCGCCTTCCCGGGCAGGCGGACGCCGCCGTGGTGATCATGGTCGACTGCTCCGGGTCGATGGACTACCCGCCGACGAAGATGCGCAACGCCCGTGACGCGACGGCCGCGGCCATCGACACCCTGCGCGAGGGCACCCGGTTCTCGGTGGTCGCCGGTACGCATGTGGCCAAGGACATCTATCCCGGCAACGGGCGGCTCGCCACCGCCGACGCGCGGACCAGGGCGCAGGCGAAGGACGCGCTGCGCCGGCTCAGCGCGGGCGGCGGCACCGCGATCGGCACCTGGCTGCGGCTCACCGACCGGCTGCTCGCCGCCGCCGATGTGGACATCCGGCACGGCATCCTGCTGACCGACGGCCGCAACGAGCACGAGTCCCCGCAGGACCTGCGGGCCGCCCTCGAATCCTGTGCGGGCCGCTTCACCTGTGACGCCCGCGGGGTCGGCACCGACTGGGAGGTGAAGGAGGTCACCTCCATCGCCTCCGCGCTCCTGGGAACGGCCGACATCGTCGCCGACCCGGCGGGCCTGGCCGCGGACTTCACACAGATGATGGAGAACGCGATGGGCAAGGAGGTCGCGGACGTGGCGCTGCGGCTCTGGACGCCCGTCGGAGCCGAGATCAGGTTCGTGAAGCAGGTGGCGCCCACCGTCGCCGATCTGACCGGCAGGCGCACCGGGGCGGGGCCCCGCGCCGGGGACTACCCCACCGGTTCCTGGGGCGACGAGTCCCGCGACTACCACGTGTGTGTCCGGGTCCCCCAGGCCGGAATCGGACAGGAGATGCTGGCGGCCCGCGTCTCGCTGATCCTTCCGGACCCCTCCGGCGGCGCCCCGCAGGCCCTGTCGCAGGGACTCGTACGGGCGGTGTGGACGGACGACATGGCCGCGTCCACGTCGATCAATCCGCAGGTCGCGCACTACACGGGACAGGCGGAACTGGCACAAGTCATCCAGCAGGGGCTCGACGCACGCAAGTCGGGCGACTTCGACGGCGCGACCGCGAAACTGGGCCGCGCGGTGCAGCTCGCGTCGGCCTCCGGGAACGAGGACACCGCGAAACTGCTTTCGAAGGTGGTCGACGTCGTCGACGCGGCGACCGGTACTGTGCGACTGAAGGCGAAGGTCGCGGAGGCGGACGAGATGACCCTCGAAACGCGCTCCACCAAGACCGTTCGCGTCAAGAAGTAACGAGAGCGCAACACACCGCGACCGAATGAGCATGACGGCCTGCGGGCCGGACGAGGAGAGGGGGAAGCGCCGACATGCCGACCTGCCCGAACGGACACCAGTCGGGTTCCGAGGACTGGTGCGAGGTCTGCGGACACCGCATGGCCGGAGCGGGTGCGCCCGCCGGCGCGGTACCGCCGCCGCCTCCCCCGCCGCCCGCGCCCGGATACGGCTTCCCACAGGGCCCCGGCCCTGGCTCGCAGCCGACCGTGCACGCCGAGCTGTGCCCGCAGTGCCGCACCCCGCGTGAGGCGATGGCGCCGTTCTGCGAGGAGTGCCGCTGGAACTTCCTCACCAACACGGCGACCTCGTACACCCCGATCGCCCCGCCGCACGGCGCTCAGAGCGGCAGCCCGGTGCCGGGGCTCAACCTGCCGCCCGGCTTCCAGGCCCAGCAGCCGCCGCAGCAGGCGTCGCCCCCACAGCCTCCGCAGCAGCAGTCGGCACCGCCGCAGCAGCCGCGTGATCCGTTCGAGTACCAGGGCTCGCGCCCCTCGCAGGTGAACCGCCCGGCCGAACCGCTCGCGTCGGAGCAGCCCGGTCCCGGGCTGGGCGGCCCCGGTGGGCAGCCCGGCCCCGGTGGGCAGCTCGGTCCCGGTGGGCAGCCCTGTCCCGGTGGGCAGGGTGGGCCGCCGCCTCCGCCGTCGTTCCAGCAGGGGCCTCCGCCGTCGTTCCAGCAGAGTGCGCCGCCCCCTCCGTCGTTCCAGCAGCAGCCCGCCCCGCCGTCGTTCCAGCAGCAGTCGGCGCCTTCGCCGTTCCCGCCGCACCAGCAGCAGTCGGCACCGCCCGCGCAGCCGCAGGCCCCGCAGACCGGCGGGGACGACTGGATGCTGTCACCTCCCTCTCAGGCACAGGCACCGCAGGCACAGGCACCACAGGCGCCCCAGGCACCTCAGCCGCCCGTCCCGCAGCTGCCGCAGGGATACCAGCCGCAGGTTCCGCAGACGCCCCAGACGTCCCAGGGGCCGCAGGGAGCACCGCAGTTCCCGGGGCAGGGACACGAGCAGGGGCAGCACCAGCCGCCCGCCGCTCACGGCGCCACCACCTGGACGGCCGTCATCGCCCCGGACCGTGAGTACTTCCTGGCGATGATGCAGCGCAGCGGCCCCGAGGCGACCGGGCTCAATCTGCCCGCGTACTCCCCGGAGCAGCGCCTCGCGCTCACCGGCAACCAGATCACCATCGGGCGCCGCCGGCACAGCACCGGGGAGTCGCCCGACGTCGACCTCTCGGTGCCGCCGGAGGACCCGGGCGTCTCGCACCAGCACGCGGTGCTGGTGCAGCAGCCCGACGGGAGCTGGGCCGTGGTCGACCAGAACTCCACCAACGGCACCACGCTCAACGGTGCCGAGGACCCGATCCAGCCCTATGTCCCCGTCCCGCTCCAGGACGGTGACCAGGTGCACGTCGGTGCCTGGACGACGATCACGGTCCGCCGGGACTGATCCGGACCGGTCCGGATCAGGGGTCCACCTCGGCGAGCGGCCAGGCGTACGGCCCCTCCGGGTCGTCCAGCCAGGCCCACTGCCCGTCCGGCCCGACCGTGATGCCGTACCTCTCCCTCCGGGGGCGCCGCTCGCGCCGCCAGAGGGAGAGTGCTTCGTGCGGATCGAGACTGCCCTCGGTCAGGGTCAGCAGGAAGTGGAAGAGTTCCTCGTCGAACACGTCCCTCGGCAGTCCGCCGAGGGGCCGGCTCCGGGCGGGCGGGGGCAGCGCACCGCGCAGGTGCACGAAGTACGCCGGGGTGTGCAGGAACCGGCCCTCCGCGTACCGGCCGTGCGCCGTCTCCCGTACGCGCAGGGAGATCAGCCCGGTCGCGAACGGGGCCAGGATCCGTCCGCCCGGCCGGCACTGGGCCAGCCAGGCGTGCGGTACGGACGGCAGGGTGCAGGTGGCGATGATCCGGTCGTACGGGGCCCGTGCCGGGCAGCCGCGCGCCCCGTCGCCCGTGATCACCGCCGGGCGGTAGCCGGCCGCGGCCAGGTGGCGGCGGGCCGACTCCGTGATCTCGGGGTCCAGGTCGACGGTGGTCACGGCCCGGTCGCCGAGCCGGTGGGCGAGCAGCGCCGCGTTGTATCCGGTGCCCGCGCCGATCTCCAGGACCGTGTGCCCGTCCCGTACGTCCAGTTCGTCGAGCATCCGGGCCATCAGGGAGGGCTGGCTGCTCGACGAGATGAGTTCGCCGTCCCGGATCCGGGTGGCCAGCGGGGCGTCCGCGTACACCCCGCGCAGCCAGCGTCCGCGCCGCGCGGGATCGGGGTCCTCGCCCCAGAGCCGTTCGTACCCCCGGGACCCGCTGATGTAGAAGTACGGCACGAACAGATGGCGCGGTACGTCCTCGAAGGCGGCCCGCCAGGCGGGGTCCCCGAGCGCTCCGGCCGCCGCGACCGCCCGCGCCAGGGACCACCGCGCCGCCTCGACGTCGGCCGCGAACTGTTCGTGGTGTGCGCCCATGCCCCCACTGTCCTGCGGCGGCGCTCCGGGGGCGAGTACCGCGACGGACTCCGCGGCGGGTGTTGCGGTCGGGGGCGGCCGGGCGGGTGTACGGGCGGGTGTACGGGCAAGGGTCCTAGGACCCGGGTCCTCGGCCGGTGCGTCTGCGACCATGGACGGGTGACAGAGATTCCGCACGGCACGCTTCAGGAGCAGACCTTCTACGAGCAGGTCGGCGGCGAGGAGACCTTCCGGCGCCTGGTCCACCGCTTCTACGAGGGGGTCGCGGACGACGAGCTGCTGCGGCCGATGTACCCGGAGGAGGATCTGGGCCCGGCCGAGGAGCGGTTCACGCTGTTCCTGATCCAGTACTGGGGCGGCCCCCGGACCTACGGCGAACAGCGCGGGCACCCCCGGCTGCGGATGCGGCACGTGCCGTTCCGGGTCGACCGGGCCGCTCATGACGCCTGGCTGGGCCATATGCGGGTCGCGCTCGACGAGCTCGGCCTGGCGCCCGAACACGAGCAGCAGCTGTGGAAATACCTCACCTACGCCGCCGCCTCGATGATCAATACTGCGGACTGATATCCGGAATGCAGGACTCCATCCCCGGATAACGGTCACGATCGGATCAAGGTGACCCCGCAAGCGGTTTCCATAACCCTGTGCCCTCTGAAAGCATCACCTGGACGTCGGGGGGCGTGCGGGTTCAGGGGTTCTGGGGGGTCAGGTGACGGGTTTCGTCTTTCTGCGGGTGAGGGCGCACCGGCTCCTTCTCGCCGCCGCGCTCCTGGCGGTGCTGCTGACCACATCGGTGCTGGCGGCGCTCACCGCGTTCTCCGGTTCCGTGGGCGATGCCGCGCTGCGTCACACGCTCACCAACCGCTCCGCCGCCTCCGCCTCCCTGGTCGTCTCCGCCCAGGTGGACCAGCAGAACCGGCAGGAGCGCGAGCAGGCGGAGCAGGCCGCCCGCAAGGCGGCCCGCGAGACCTTCGGCGGGCTGCCCGTGACCGTACGGAAGCTGGAGAGCTCGGGGCCGTACGCGCTGCCGCGCGACCTCCAGGCCCCGGCCGCCCGGCGCGGTGAACCCGACCTCACCCACTTCGCCGCGCTCGACCGCAGCCGGGTCCGGCTCACCGCGGGCCGGCTGCCGGTGGCCACGAAGGGCGAGGGCCCCGTACAGGTGGCCCTGCCCGGTGTCGCTGCCGAGATCCTGAAGCTGAAGCCGGGCTCCCGGCTCACCCTCACCGACCGGCTGAGCGAAACCCGGCAGCAGGTGCTGATCACCGGCCTGTACGAGGTGTCCGACCAGTCCGACGCGTACTGGCAGCTGGACTCGCTCAACGGGCGCGGGGTCCGCAAGGTCGTCTTCACCACCTACGGCCCGCTGCTCACCGATCCCGCTCTGCTCGGCTCCGGCCGGCTCAGCACCGGCGACACGTCCTGGCTGGCCACGGCCGACTTCCGGACGGTGACCACCGACTCCATGGACGCGCTGCGCGAGGCGTCCACGAACGGGCCGAAGGCCCTGCTGGCCACCCCGGTGTTCAAGAACAGCGCCACCGCGCGGATCGGGCTCCCCACCGTTCTCGACCAGACCGACCGGGCGCTCCTCGTCGCCCGCTCGACGCTGATGATCGTCGCGGTGCAGCTCGTACTGCTCGCCGCGTACGCCCTGCTGCTGGTGGCCCGGCTGCTGAGCAGCGAACGCGGCGGCGAGACCGAACTGCTGCGGGCCCGCGGCGGTTCGCGTGGCCGGATCACATCGTTCGCGGCGATCGAGGCCCTGATGCTCGCGGTGCCCGCCGCCGTCATCGCCCCGCTGCTCGCGGGGCCGCTGACCCGGCTGCTCGCGGAGCGCAGCGAACTCTCGCGGATCGGGCTGCGGTTCGGGGAGGCGACCACCGGCACGGTGTGGCTGGTCGCCGCCGCCGTCGCGCTGGCCTGCGCACTGGCCGTGGTGGCGCCCGCGCTGGCCGCCAGTGCGGGCGGCGGTGGCCGCAGAACGCGCGCCGCCGCCCTCCCCGGCCCGGTGCGCGCGGGTGCCGACCTCGGACTGCTGCTGATCGCCGCGGTGGCGTACTGGCAGCTGGACCGCCAGACCGGCGGTTCCGGCGGCGGGGCGCTCAGCGGTGACCGGGAGGGGGACCTCGGCATCGATCCGCTGCTGGTGGCCGCCCCCGCGCTGGCGCTGCTCGCGGGCACCGTACTGACCCTGCGCCTGCTGCCCCCGGCCGCGAAGCTCGCGGAGCGCCGCGCGGCGAGCGGCCGCGGGCTGCCCGCCGCGCTGGCCGGCTGGCAGTTCAGCCGTCGGCCGCTGCGCGGTGCCGGACCGGTGCTGCTGCTCGTCCTCTCGGTCGCGATGGGCATGCTGGCCATCGGTCAGAGCGCCTCGTGGAACCGCTCGCAGGGCGACCAGGCGGACTTCCGCTCCGGCGCCTCGGTCCGCATGGTGGGCGGGCTCAGCGGCGATCCGGCGAAGGCCGCCACCTACCTGGAACTTCCCGGCGTGCGGGAGGCGGCACCCGCCTACCGCACCGAGGTGGAGCTTTCCGGCCAGCGCATGGGCCAGGTCATCGCCCTGGACACCGGGCACGCCGACGAGGGCATGCTGATCCGCGCCGACCTCGCCGACGGGAAGCCGCGGCAGCTGTTCGACGCGATCGCCCCAGCGAAGACCGTCCGTACCGGGCTGTTGCTGCCCAAGGGCAGCGAGCGGCTGACGTTCGACGTACGGATCGACGGCCGGGCCGCGAAGAAGCGGGCCGCGGGGCCGCCGGAGCCGGGGCCGACGGTCACCGTGCTGCTGGAGGACCGCTACGGCCTTCCGCACCGGATACTCGCCGGGCAGATACCCATCGACGGCAAGCCGCACACCCTCTCGCTCCCCGTGGCCGCCACGGCCGAACTGGCCGTGACCGGCTTCGAGATCGACGACCAGCCGGCCGGGGACCGCACCCGGCAGCGCCGGTTCACCGTGAGCGGGCCGGCCGCCACGACCGCCGATGGCGGGCAACGGCCGCTGCGCGCGCAGGACGGACTGCGCTGGCAGGCCGTCACGACGATCAACGAACTCGGCGAGGAGCGGCCCGGTCCGGTTCCGGCCGAGGCGAAGACGTCCGGGGACGCCCCGGCCTTCGACTACAACACCGGGATCTCCGCGGACGGACCGTCGGAGTACATCCCCGCGACCAGCAGCCTGCGGATCGCCACCGTCCGCCCGAAGGCGGCACCGCTCAAGGCGGTCGTGACGGACGCGTATCTGAAGGCCGCGGGCGCGAAGCTGGGCGATGAGGTCGACCTCAACCTGGCCGGGAACGTGGTGCGGGTGGCGCTCGTGAAGTCCGTACGCCAGCTGCCCACGACCGGCGCCGACGCCGACGCCCTGACGGAATCCGGGGACTCCGCGTCCCGGGCCAAGGACGGCGGCGGCATGCTGCTCGACCTCCGGTCCGTCACCGCACTGCTCGCCGAACGGGCGGGTGCCACCATCTCCCCCACCGAGTGGTGGATGAGCACGGACCCCGGTGACTCCTCGAAGGTGGCCGCCGCACTGCGCGAGCTGCCCGACACCGACCCGGCCCAGGTCCAGGTGCGCGACGAGACCGCCCAGGACCTGGTCAACGACCCGCTGGGGGCGGGGCCGCAGTCCGCGCTCCTCGCCGTGACCGTGGTGGCCGCCGCGCTGGCGGCGGTCGGCTTCGCGGTCAGCGCGGCGGGCTCGCAGCGTGAACGGTCCGCGGAGTTCGCGGTGCTGCGGGCCCTGGGGGCACCGCGCCGCCGGCTGGCCCGGATGATCGCCGCCGAACAGGGCGTGCTGATCACGATCGCGCTGCTGGTCGGGCTGGCCCTCGGAGCCGCACTGACCAGGGCAGTCGTGCCACTCATCGTGCTGACCAGGCAGGCGGCCCAGCCGGTGCCCGAGGTCCTGGTGCAGCTGCCGGCCGGCCAGGTCGCCACACTGCTGGCCGGGGTCGCCGCGCTGCCGTTGCTGACCGTAGCGGCGATCGCGCTGCGCCGCGCCGACCCGGCGGTATCGCTGCGCCACCAGGGGGACAACTGACATGAGTGCCGACCAGAACCAGACCCCCGGAGCCCCGGGGGGCACGGACAGGACCGGGGCCGTCGCACGGGGCGCGGCCTGCGCCCCCTGGATCCGTACCCGGCTGCGTACCGCTCCGGGCGCCGCGGCGGCGCTCGCGGGGCTGGTGCTGCTGACCTCGTTCCTCGCCGCCGCGTTCCCGCGTTCGGTGGAGGCGTACGAGACGCGGGGGCTGCGGCACGACATCGTCTCGGCCTCACCGGCGCGCAGCATCCTGGAAGTGACCTCGCCGCTCCCCGATCCCGATCTGAGCCCGGACACGCAGGACGCCGCGGTGCGGGGCGCCGGGCTGGCCGAGGTCGACACGGCGCTGAAGCAGATGCTGCCGGAGCCGGTACGGCCCGACCTCCCGAGGTCCTCCTACGGGGTGCACACCACGAACCCCGCCGCCGCGACCGAGCGGTGGCTGGACCGGCCCAACGGGCTCGACCCGAAGCTCACCTTCGCCACCCCGTCGGCGCTCGACAAGCACAGCAGGCTGCGCTCCGGACAGTGGCCGAAGGTCCGGGACGATGTCAGCGTGGACAGCCGGGAGGTGGAGGCCGCGGTCACCGCCGAGACGGCGTCCGCCCTGAAGATCAAGGTCGGCTCCACGATCGCGGTGCCCACCCGCACCGGTGAACCGCTGACCGTACGCGTCACGGGCATCATCACCCCCCTGCGGCCCGCCGAGAGCTACTGGTCCGTCGAGCCGCTGTTCAAGGCACCGGTGCTGACCCCGACGCCCCCGACGCCGCGTGGCGGGGGGGAGCCGCTGTTCTTCTGGACGGCCGCGCTGCTGCTGCCGCAGGACGCCGCGCCCGCCCTGCTCGCCACGATGAACAAGCCCGAGGTGTACTGGCGCATCGCTCCGGACACCTCGCGGCTCACCGGGCTCGACGTGGCCGGGCTCCGGTCCGCCGTCGCCTCGCTGGAGAGCGGACCGGAGCTGCTGAACGTGCGGGAGACCGTGGGCCCCACCGCGGCGCTCACCACCTCGCTGGACGACATCGTCCTCAGCCATGCGCAGATGCGGTCCGCGATCGGTCCCGTCGTGACGGTCGCCGGGGTCGGGATCGGGGCGGTCGCCGCCGTCGTCCTGCTGATGACGGGCGCCCTGATCGGCGGACGCCGCCACAGCGAACTGGCCCTGATGCGCTCGCGCGGCGGCTCCCTGCGGGGCATCGGCCGGCGCCTGTTCACGGAGACCGCGGTGACCGTGCTGCCCGCGGCGGCGCTCGGGCTGCTGCTCGCCGTACTGACCGTCGGGCAGGCCCGGCTGTGGCCCGCGGTGACCGCCGCGGCAGTCACCGCCGCACTGGTCTGTGTCGCGCTGCCGCTCCGTACGACGTTGCAGCACGTCCGGCCGCAACTGCACGGCGCCCGGGACGACATGATGAACGCCCGGCCCTCCCAGCGGCGCACCATCGCCGAACTGACCCTGCTGGTCCTGGCGATCGGCGCGGTCGCCGCGCTGCGCCGCCGGGGCACGGGCGCGGGCGGCGGCACCGACCTGCTGGTCAGCTCGGCACCCGTACTCGTCGGGCTGATCGCGGCCCTCGTCCTCGTACGGCTCTATCCGCTGCCCCTGCGGCTGGCCTCGCGCCCCGTCGCCCGGCTGCGCGGTGCCATCGGTTTCCTGTCGCTGGCCCGCGCCGGGCGCGCCTCCTCCAGCGGCACACTGCCGTTGCTGGCGCTGCTGATCGCGCTGACCACGGCGGCGTTCGGCGGCTCGGTGCTGGCGGGGATCGGGGACGCCCGTGACGACGCGGCGCTGGCGGCGGTCGGGGCGGACGCGCGGATCAGCGGTCCGGACGGGCCTCTTCCGCTGCCGGACGGCCTCGCCGAGCGGGTGCGCAGGGTGGACGGTGTCGATGATGTGGCGGCCGTCCAGGTCGAGTTCGGCGTCGTGCTGCCGGCCGCCCCGGGCGACGGCGGTCAGACGAAGACCGCCGCCCTGCTGGGCGTCGATCCCCAGTCGTACGCACGGCTGGCACGGTCCACGGGCCTGAAGTCCTTCCCCGCGCACCGGCTGAAGGCCACCGGCTCGGCGGCGCCGGTCCCCGAGGGCACGGATCCCTCACGCGACCGGGTGCTCCCCGTGATCGCCTCGCCGTCGGTGGCCGAACGGCTGGGGAAGGGCACGCACGCCGTCGACGCGCTCGCCGGGGACTTCAAGGTGAAGGTCGTGGGTGTCCAGCCGCTCACCTCGGCGGTGCCCAACACCGACTTCATGATCGTCAACAGCGCTTCGCTCACCTCGCGGCAGACCACGGCACTGTTCGTCACGGGCTCACAGCCGGACGCCGAGGAGCTGCGCGCGGCGACCCGGGACGCGGGCAAGGACCTCGTCGTCCGGCTGCGGTCCGTGGAGCGCGAGGCGTTCGTCGACAGCCCGATGCAGGAGGGCGCCGGGCGGATCTACACGGCGGCCATCGCGGCGGGCGCCGGCTACGCGCTGCTCGCCGTGCTGCTGTCGCTGCTCCAGACCGCGCCGGAGCGCACCACGCTGCTGGCACGGCTGCGCACCATGGGGCTCACCACCCGGCAGGGCAGGCGGCTCCTCGCGTTCGAGGCCATGCCGCAGGCGCTGCTGGCCGCCGTCGGCGGTCTGCTCGTCGGCTGGGCGACCATCACCCTGCTGGCCCCCGGGGTGGACCTGGCCTCGCTGGCGATGTCCGGCACCGCCGGAGCCGCCCCGCTCACCGTTTCGCTGCGTGCCGATCCCTGGTCGCTGGTGCTCCCGGCGCTCGGGGTGGTCGTTCTCGCCGCCTCCGTGGCGGGCGTCCAGGCCTGGTGGGCGAGCCGCCGCGGATCGATCACCGAACTCAGGGCAGGAGACACCCGATGACGTCGTCCACCGAGACCACTCTGGCGGAACTCGAACAGCGGGCGGCGACACGCCGGGACCGCCCCTCGTACGGGCATGACGCGCTGATCGCGTGCGACCGCCTGGTACGTATCTTCACCACGGACGGGGTGGAGGTGCAGGCCCTCCAGGGCCTCGATCTGCTGGTCACCGAGGGCGAGTTGATGGCCCTGGTCGGCGCGTCCGGCAGCGGCAAGTCCACGCTGATGAACATCCTGGCGGGCCTGGACGTGCCGACGGCCGGATCGGCGAAGGTCGCGGGCTGCGATCTGCTGTCGATGGGACCGAAGGAACGGCTCCGCTACCGCCGTGACGTGGTCGGGTTCGTCTGGCAGCAGACCGCCCGCAATCTGCTGCCGTACCTCACCGCGGTCCAGAACATCACGCTGCCGATGCAGCTGCGCGGCGGCGGCCGCAACCGCGAACGGGCCGCCCGTGCCGAGTCGTTGCTCCGGATGCTCGACATCGAGGACTGCCGTGACCGGCGGCCGCAGCAGCTGTCCGGCGGGCAGCAGCAGCGGGTGGCCATCGCGGTGGCCCTGGCCAACAGCCCCTCGGTGCTGCTCGCCGACGAGCCGACCGGCGAACTGGACTCGGCCACCGGCGAGCAGGTCTTCGCCGCGTTCCGCCGCGCCAACGAGGAGCTCGGCACATCCATCGTGATCGTCACGCACGACCAGGCGGTGGCGAGCGAGGTGCGCCGTACGGTCGCGATCCGGGACGGCCGTACGTCCTCCGAGGTGCTGCGCCGCACGGAGGTCGACGCGGCGACGGGCCAGGAGTCCCAGGTGGCCCGGGAGTACGCGATGCTCGACCGCGCGGGCCGCCTCCAGCTGCCCGCCGACTACACCGAGGCGCTGGGCATGGAGCACCGGGTGATGCTGGAGCTGGAGCAGGACCACATCGGCGTGTGGCCGGACGCCCCGGAGGGCCCGGTCAAGTAGGCCGGCGAGGCGGACACGTACGGGACGGGACCACGCGGGACGGGACCACGCGGGACCGGCACGCGCGGGCAAGTAGGGCTGGCACCAGGGAGGTTCGAGGGGGTGGCCCGATGGTGACCGCCCGCGCGCGCTCGTAGCGTCGGACAGGTCATCCCCCTGTTCCGAGGAGCATCATGCGCGTCACCTCCTTGTCCGTCGTCGGCCTGGGACTGGCCGGTCTGCTCGCGGGCGCGGTGCCCGCGGGGGCGGTGCCTCCGGGCCCCGTCGCCCCGACGTCCGCCGCGTCCCCCGGGCAGCGCCTCCGCTGGGCCCCCTGCCCGGAGCGGTACGAGGAGCTGAACGCGGCGGGCGGGCAGTGCGCCGAGGTCACCGTGCCCCTGGACCACCGGGATCCCGGCGGCCGTACGATCCGGATCGCGGTCTCCCGCGTCAAGGCCGCGGACCCCTCCCGGCGGCGCGGCATCCTGCTCTCCAACCCCGGCGGACCGGGCGGCACCGGACTCGACAGCACCCTGCGGCTGCGCCCGGCGCTGGGGGACGTGGCGGACCGCTACGACCTGATCGGCTTCGATCCGCGGTTCCTCGGCGACTCCACCCCGATCGGCTGCGCCCCGGCGGCACCGGCCGTGCCGCCGGGCCCTGTCACCTCCGCCCGCGAGGACTTCGAGAAGTCGGTCGCCGCCGCCCGTGACACCGCGCGCCGCTGCGGCCGGCACGGGGACAACGCCGCGCTGCTCCCGCACGCCTCCTCGCGCAATGTCGCCCGTGACATGGACGCGATCCGGGCGGCGCTGGGCGAGCGCCGGCTCTCGTACTACGGCATCTCGTACGGCGCCGATCTGGGCGCCGTCTACACCCAGTTGTTCCCGCGGCGGGCCGACCGGATGGTCCTGGACTCCAGCACCGATCCGGCGGCCACCCAGTACGAGCTGTTCCGGTCGGCCGGGAAGCCGCTGGAGGAGGCCCTGGACGCCTGGGCGGGCTGGACCGCCCGGCACCACGGCACCTACGCGCTGGGCCGCACGGCCGCCGAGGTGCGGGCCCGGGTGGAGCGGCTCGTGGACGGAGCGGAGCGCCGCCCGGTGGCCATCGCCGGAACCCGCGTCGACGCGCCGGCCCTGCGGCTCGTCCTCCGGCAGCTGATCCAGCACGAGGAGTACGACGCGGGGCTCGCCGGTACGGTACGGGACCTGGTGGACGCGGCCGCCGGAAAGCCGGTCGAACCCGGTCCGGAACTGGCCGCGATGCTGGAGCTGCTCGCCTCGCCGGACCTGGCGGACAGCATGCTGGGCGGGGCGCTGTTCATGTGCGGGGACGGCGGCTGGCCGTCCGGCGGCTGGCCCGGGGACCCGGCGGCCTACTGGCGCAACTCCCAGCGCAGCCGGGACCGGCAGCCCGTCTTCGGACCGTTCGTGAACGGGATGATCGCTCCCTGCGCCTTCTGGGAGACCGAGCCGGCCGAGCCCGGGACGAGGATCGGCAACGGCGTACCGGTGCTGATGCTCCAGGCGCTGCGCGACAACAACGTCCCGTACGCGGGGGCGTTGGCCCTGCACCGCAGGCTGACCGGCTCACGGCTGGTGACGGCGGACATCCGCTCGCACGGGGTCTACGGCCGTGGCGTCGACGGGCTGCGCCCGGTCCCCTGTGCCGACCGGGCCGTCAACGACTACCTGCGCGACGGCACGCTGCCCGCACACGACATCACGTGCTCCGCGGGCGGCGGTGTCAGCGTGGGCCGACGGTGAGGTCGAAGGTGCCGAGTCCGCCGCTCGCCTCGCGGCGCAGGGCGGTGGAACCGTACGGGGTGCGCAGCCGGAGCCAGGTCCCCGAGGTGAGCAGCGATACGGGGAAGTCCCGGGCGGCCCGGAGGAAGCCGAGGGACTGGGCGGCGTGGACGGCGCGCAGCGGAAGCTCCGTGCCGCCGACCGGCCGGGACCAGATCTCCCGGCCGATGCGGTCGCGTTCGGCCCGGTTGCGGCGCCCCTCGGGCAGCGCCTCGTCGCGGCTGCGGAACTCCGCGACCGCGACGGTGAGCGCGGCGCGCAGGGCGAGCGGACCCGGCAGGCCGGGCAGCTCCCGCCAGGGGCCGCGCGGTGGCAGGACTCCGGTCCAGGGCGGCCCGGTCACGGCCTCGGGCAGGCCGCCCGCGCCGGGACCGGGGCCGGTCGCCGAACCGGTCCCGGCAGCGGTGCCGGCCGGCTCCCCGACGTCGAGCGATTCGAGGAGTTCTCCGGCCGACACCGTGATGTCGAGCGTCTCGGGCCGGGCGAGCCGCGCCGTCCGGATCGCGAGGACCTCGAACGACGGCGGCCGGCCGAACACCGCCAGTGCGTCGCCGCCGCCCGCCTGCAACCGGACCGCGGCGGCCCGGTCGTAGTGGAGCAGCCGGCCGAGGAAGGCGGCGAGATCCGCCGCCTGACTCGGGTCGGCGAACCGCAGCGACCGCACGGGCACCGTCATGCTGCTGCGGGCTCCTCTGCCAGGTACTCCTGGAGGAAGAGCTTCTCCTCGGCGGAGATCCGCCGGGGCCGCTCCGCGGCCAGGTCGTACGGCACGACAACGGTCGACGCGCGCACGTAGACCTGCTCGGGGTCCTTGATCTCGTACGAGATCGTCAGCGACGCGGCGCCGATCTTCGTGACCCACGACTCGACGGTCACCGGCGAGTGCCGGTGCACCAGCGGCCGTACGTAGTCGATCTCGTGCCGGGCCACCACGGACCCGCCCGCGAAGGACGGCGAGCCGTCCCCCGGCGCCAGCCGGAACATGAAGTCGATGCGCGCCTCCTCCAGGTAGCGGAGGAAGACCACGTTGTTCACATGGCCGAAGGCGTCCATGTCCGACCAGCGCAGGGGGCAGCTGTAGATATGACGAGCCAAGACGATCAGCCTCGCGTGAGCTTCTTGTACGTGGCGCGGTGCGGGCGGGCCGCGTCCGCACCGAGGCGTTCGATCTTGTTCTTCTCGTACGACTCGAAGTTGCCCTCGAACCAGTACCACTTGGAGTCGCCCTCGTACGCCAGGATGTGCGTGGCGACGCGGTCGAGGAACCAGCGGTCGTGGGAGATGACCACCGCGGCGCCCGGGAACTCCAGGAGGGCGTTCTCCAGGGAGGACAGGGTCTCGACGTCCAGGTCGTTGGTGGGCTCGTCGAGGAGCAGCAGGTTGCCGCCCTCCTTGAGCGTCAGCGCCAGGTTGAGGCGGTTGCGCTCACCACCGGACAGGACACCCGCGGGCTTCTGCTGGTCCGGGCCCTTGAAGCCGAACGCGGAGACGTAGGCGCGCGAGGGCATCTCGACCTGGCCGACGTTGATGTAGTCCAGCTCGTCCGAGACGACGGCCCAGAGGGTCTTCTTCGGGTCGATGTTGGCGCGGGACTGGTCGACGTAGGAGATCTTGACCGTGTCGCCGACCTTGATGGAGCCGGTGTCCGGCGTCTCCAGGCCCTGGATCATCTTGAACAGCGTGGTCTTGCCCGCACCGTTCGGACCGATGACGCCGACGATGCCGTTGCGTGGCAGCGTGAACGACAGGTCGTCGATGAGGACCTTGTCGCCGAAGGCCTTGGAGAGGTTCTCGACCTCGACGACGATGGAACCGAGCCGCGGGCCCGGCGGAATCTGGATCTCCTCGAAGTCCAGCTTCCGCATCTTGTCCGCCTCGGCCGCCATCTCCTCGTAACGGGCGAGACGTGCCTTGGACTTGGTCTGCCGGCCCTTGGCGTTGGAGCGGACCCACTCCAGCTCTTCCTTGAGCCGCTTCTGGCGCTTCTCGTCCTTGCGGCCCTCGACCTTGAGGCGCGCCTGCTTCTTCTCCAGGTACGTGGAGTAGTTGCCCTCGTAGGCGATGGCGCGGCCGCGGTCGAGTTCGAGGATCCACTCGGCGACGTTGTTCAGGAAGTACCGGTCGTGGGTCACGGCGATGACGCAGCCCGCGTACTTCGAGAGGTGCTGCTCCAGCCAGTTCACCGACTCGGCGTCGAGGTGGTTGGTGGGCTCGTCGAGGAGGAGCAGGTCCGGGGCCTCGATGAGGAGCTTGCAGAGCGCCACGCGGCGCTTCTCGCCACCGGAGAGGTTGGTGACCGGCCAGTCGCCGGGCGGGCAGCCCAGGGCGTCCATGGCCTGCTCCAGCTGGGCGTCCAGGTCCCACGCGTTGGCGTGGTCCAGGTCCTCCTGGAGCTTGCCCATCTCCTCCATCAGCGCGTCGGAGTAGTCCGTCGCCATGAGCTCGGCGACCTCGTTGAAGCGGGTGAGCTTGCCCATGATCTCGGCGGCGCCGTCCTGGACGTTCTCCAGGACCGTCTTCTCCTCGTCCAGCTTCGGCTCCTGCATGAGGATGCCGACGCTGAACCCGGGCGACAGGAACGCGTCACCGTTGGACGGCTGCTCCAGGCCCGCCATGATCTTCAGCACCGTGGACTTGCCGGCGCCGTTGGGCCCCACGACACCGATCTTCGCGCCGGGCAGGAAGTTCAAGGTGACGTCATCAAGGATCACCTTGTCGCCGTGCGCCTTGCGCGTCTTGCGCATGGTGTAGATGAACTCAGCCAAGAGAAACCGTCCGGCAGCAATAGAGGTGTGGGCAGATACACCCCATCTTGCCTGACGTCCATCCCCCAAAGGAAACCCGTCCGGTCCCCGGTACACGGCGGCCCCGGTACGCGGGTGGCGTACCGGGGCCGTTGATCAGCGCACCCGCACGGTGCGCGCATCCCTACTCACCGTCGGTGTGCGTCTTCTTCCTGCGCAGGAGGAGGATCGCGCCGCCGCCGACGACCACCAGGACGATGGCGATGCCCGCGATCATCGGGGTGGCGCTGGAGCCGCCGGTCGCGGCGAGGTCGCCCTCGATCCCGGCCGAGCTGGTGCCGGTCGAGGCGGGGACGGGCTGCTTGGCGCTCTGGACGTCGATGCCGCCCTCGGTGTCCTTGGTGCTGCCGCTGGTGGCGCAGTCCAGGGTGCCCTTGAAGTTCTTGGCGAACCCGCCGGGGCCGGTGATGGTGAAGTCGTACGCCTGGTCCTCGGCGACCGGGATGGTGACCGTCCTGGCAGCTCCGGGGGCGATGGTGTGCTCGAAGCCGGCCAGCTCGAAGGTGAACGGCTCGTCGCCCGGGTTGGCCGCGGTGATGTCCACGCCGCCCTTGGCGCAGTTCTTCTTCGCGGTGAGGGCGGGCAGCGCGCCCGTCTCGGCCCAGGTGGCGGTGGCCCGCGCGGAGACCGTGGACTCGCTGGACCCGGCCAGGATCTGGGTCTGGCTCCGGGTCAACCCGGCGAAGGCCCGGCCCACCGGCACGGAGGTGGTGGTCTGGACGGTCAGCGAGGCGGAACCGTCGGCGGCGTCCTTCGGTATGGCGAAGTACAGCCGGGCACCGTCGGCCGCCGCGGTGACGGGCTTGCCCGCCTCGTCGGTGACCTTGATGCCGCTGGCCGCGGCGTCGGCGGAGGGCGCCACGGAGACCTGGTCCGCGTCGGTGCGGACCACGACCGGCCCGAGCCGCTGCCCGGCCCGGCCGGAGACCGCGGCGGGGTCCAGCGTCAGGGACGCCTTGGGCTCGGCGACGTTCCTGGCGTGGCTCTCCAGCCAGTCGGCGAGCTTCTCGGCCTGCTTGTCGGAGGCGTTGACATCGGCGTCGTCCGAGTAGCGCCAGATGGCGACCTGGGTGCCCGCCGCCGCGGTCCGCTCGGTGAGCGGACCGGTGCCGGCCTCCTCGGCGAGGGCCGCGAGGTCGTCGACCTGCGGGTAGGAGTGCTGAAGGATCCAGCGGATCTTGCCGGCGTTCTTGTTGGCGCCCAGCGAGGTCTGGGCCCAGGGTGTCTCCAGATACTTCGCCTGGTCCTGCGTGGGGTTGTGCACGTCGATGCAGTACGTCTTGAGCTTGCCGCCGCCGTCGACGGTCATCTCGAAGAGCCCGGCGGGCAGCTGCTGCGTCCGGTCCGGCTGACCGTCCCGGCCCTCCACATGGAGCACGGCGCTGTCGAAGGTCTTCAGCCCGTCCAGGGTCGCGCTCGCGCCGCCCTGGTGCTGGGGTACCACCTCGGCCGCCGCCGCGCCCGCGCCGGCCAGGGTGCCGGCCGCGAGGAGGCCGGAGACCAGCGCCGCAGCGCCCAGTCGTGCGAACCCACGGCGATGCGCTCTCCCCCTCCGCCCCGCTCTGCCGTGACCGCGGTGCACGGCGGTCGGATCGGACGGCAAGGTGGACGCTGAAGACGCAGAAAACACAGAATTCCCCTCCGGGCGGGACCTCGCGCAGGGTGCGCATGTGGGGAATGCCCCGCCAGCAGACTCAAGTGCCCCGTGAGTACTGGGGAATCCTAAGGAACGGGACCATGCACAGTCCCCCGTCCCAGCCTCCGACAACCATTCCGAATCGGAATCGTTATCGCCGCCGTCACCCCGCTCACCTGCTGTTTCAGGACACCGAAGCCAATTCGGCGGCCTGTTCCCGGATCTCCGGCGAGGGGGCCGCGCTCCCCTCCGCGCCGCCCTCGCCGGGTGCCGGACGAGCCGTCGGAGTGGGCTCCGCCCGCACCGCTCGGCGGAACGCGGCGGTCCCCCGGCCCAGGTCATGCCCCACCGCCACGGCCTCGATGTCCACGAAGGTGCGGCGCTGACCGCCCCGCTCCTCCTCACGCACCTTCAACCGGCCGTGTACGAGCAGGGGTTCGCCGACCGATACCGATCCGGCCAGATTCGACGCGAGCGCCCGCCATGCCCAGACCGTGTAGAAGCTGGTGTGCCCGTCCGCCCACTGCTGCTTCTCCCGGTCCCAGCGGCGCGGTGTCGCGGCGAACCGGAACCGCGCCATCGGGCCGGTGGCCGTCTCCCGGAACTCCACGCCCGTGGCGGCGTTTCCCACCACGGTCACCAAGGTCTCGTTCATGTCCGTCCCCCGTCTGCCCTGTCATCACGCCGTTCCGCGTGCTGACTTCATGGTGGACGGAAGCCGGGACCCGTGCCGGAGCCTGTGGACTACCGGCCGGTTGTGGAAAACTCCGTCACCGCCACGTAGCGCTCCCGCACCTCGCGGTAGCGCACCAGCTCCGCCGCCACGGGGTCCAGCACCCGGGCCCGCCCGCAGCCCGCCGCGGCCTCCCGCAGCCGGCGCTCCGCCTCCTGCCCGTACCGCCGCGCCGGTCCCCGGGCGGCCGCCGCGCAGGACCACTCCACCAGCGGCCCCCCGATGACTCCGGCCAGCATGATCAGCGCCGGGACGACCAGGCCCGGTTCCAGGAAACCGACGATCTGGCCGAGCAGCCACAGTCCGCCGAAGATCTGGAGCAGGGTCATCGACGCCTGGGCCAGCACCGCGGCGGGCCACCACCTCGGGCGCGGCGGCCGTCCCCCGCGCACGCCCAGCGGCGGACCGGAGCCCGGCTCCCGGTCCGCCGCGCCCCCGTCCGGCCCGGCGAGGCGGCCGTGCCGCCCGCGCCCGCCTTCACCGCCAGCCCGTCCAGCGCCTCCGGGAGCCCCCGCGCCCCGCTCACCGCCGCCTCGCGCACGGCCTGCGCCCAGGGGTCGGGCAGCCCCGCGGCGGCCTCGTCCGCCACGGTCCGTACCGCCTGCTCGACCCGCTGCCTGGCGGTCAGCTCCTCCTCCGGCGGCGCCAACACCTGCGCCATCCGGTCCAGGCTGCCCGGCTGCCGGGCCGATTCGTACCAGCGCCAGAGCCGCAGCCACGGTGTCCCGCACGCCCGCCCGGCGTTCCTGCGCCACTCGCGTTCCGCGGCCTGTCCGGCGGCGGACGCCCCGACGGCCTCCGCGAGCCGGTCGGCGAACTCCTCCCGGGCCCGCTCGCCGAGCCCCGGGCGCCCCTCCGCCACGTACAGCGGCCTCAGCCGCGCCGCGGCGGCGTCCACATCGGCGGAGAGCCTGCGCGCGGCGGCGGTGCGCTCCTGGACGAACCGGCCGAGCATCTCGCGCAGTTCGCCCACGCCGTCACCGGTGAGCGCGGACAGGGACATGACGGTGGCACCGGGTTCGCCGTGCTCCCCCAGGGCCATGCCGTCCTCGTCCAGCAGCCGCCGCAGATCGTCGAGGACCAGGTCGGCGGACTCGCCGGGCAGCCGGTCGATCTGGTTGAGGACGACGAAGGTGACCTCCGCGTGCCCGGCCAGCGGGCGCAGATAGCGCTCGTGCAGGGCCGCGTCGGCGTACTTCTCCGGGTCGACGACCCAGATCACCGCGTCGACCAGCGCCAGCACCCGGTCCACCTGCTCGCGGTGGCCGGCCGCCGCCGAGTCGTGGTCGGGCAGATCCACCAGGACGAGCCCCTGGAGCGCCTCGTCGGCCTCCAGGCACCCCTGCTGCGGCCTGCGCCGCAGCCGCCCGGGAATCGCGAGCCGGTCCAGCAGCCCGGCGGCGCCGTCGGTCCAGCTGCACGCGATCGGCGAGGCGGTCGTCGGCCGGCGCAGCCCGGTGTCGGAGATCTGGGCGCCCGCGAGCGCGTTGAACAGGGTCGACTTCCCGCTGCCGGTGGCTCCGGCGATGGCGACGACGGTGTGCCGGGAGGAGAGCCGCTGACGGGCGGCGGCCTCGTCCAGCACCCGCCCCGCCTCGGCGAGGGTGGCCCGGTCGAGGCGGGCCCTGGAGAGTCCGACCAGTTCGCGCAGGGCGTCGAGCCGGGTGGGCAGCGGGCCGCCCGGCGTCACATACGCCTCGGCCTGGGGCCGGACATCGTCGTCCGGCGCGCTCCCGGGCCCGGCGTCCACGGGGACGACGGCCGCCGCGCGCCGGGCGATGAGCCCGTCGTCCCAGCGCCCGTCCGCGCTCCGCGGTCCCCCGCCCGCGTCCTGCCGCCCCTGGTCCGGTACCGGCTCACCCCCCGGTTCGCGCTTCCCGTCCCGCTCCTGGTCCCGCGCCGGGTCCCGCTTCCGGTCCTGCCCCTGGCCCTGCCCCGTGACGGCAGTCATCGCTGCCACCTCTCCTTCTGCAGTAGGGAAAGCGCGGCGATCAGTTCGGCCTGTGGTTCGGGAGCTACGTCGAGCGCGTCGAGCGGGGCGAGCCGCCGGTCGCGTTCACCGTTCAGCACCTGGTCGAGATAGCGGGTGAGCAGCGCCCCGCCCCTGTCCCGCAGCCGCAGCGCGCCCTGCGCGCCGATGCGTTCGGCGAGCTGCTCCCCCGCGGTGCGGGCCCGGCGCCCACCGAGGAGGGCGGCCGTCAGCAGTGCGGCCACCGTCTCGGGGTCGGGTGCGGCGTTACGTTCCAGCAGCCGTACCTCCTCCTCCGCCAGTTCTTCGAGCACGCGCCGCCAGCGCCGTACGGCCATGGAGATCCGGCCCTCGATGTCCTCGGCGGGGCCCCATCCCCCGGCCTCCCGGCCGGCGGTCTCGAAGTGGAAGAGCCCGGCGGCCGGTTCGCGCCGCCAGGTCGTACGGATCTGCTCGTCGGCGGCGGCCACGGCGCACCGCAGGAGTGCGGCCAGGCTGTCCACCAGCGCTTCCAGGAGTTCCCCGGCCGAGCTGTACAGCGGGAAGCCGCGCCACCGGGTCCGCGCGTCCCCGGCCAGCACGGCACCGCTCTGGAGCCGCCGGCGGATCCGGGACTCCTCCTTCCGGTAGGCCTCCTCGACCACCCCGGTCAGCCGCACCGCCGCCGCGTGCTGGGCGGCGACGGCCCCGGCCAGCCCGGGGACCCGTACGTTCAGTGACTCGATGACCCCGGACGCCGTACGCCCCACGGCCTGCTGCCGGGCGGCCGGGTCCTGGGCGCGGTGGGTGAGCCAGGCGCGCAGCGGGGCCACGGCGGTGGTGGGCAGGAGTCCGCTGCCGCCGCCCGCGGACTCGGGCAGTTCGGGGATGGTGAAGCGCGGCACCTCCCCCAGGCCCGCCCGGGTGAGCAGGGCCGCGTACTGCCGGGAGACCTCGACGCTCACCTGGTGCGGCACCCGGTCCAGGACGGTGACGAGGGAGGCGTCGTACTCCTTGGCGGTACGCAGCAGATGCCAGGGCACGGCGTCGGCGTACCGCGACGCGGTGGTCACCATCACCCATACGTCGGCGGCGCAGATGAGTTCGGCGGCGAGGACCCGGTTGCGTACGACGAGGGAGTCGATGTCGGGGGCGTCGAGCAGCGCGAGTCCGCGCGGCAGGCTGGCCGCGGTCTCCACCCGCAGGACGGTCCCCTCCTCGTCGCCGCCCGCCGCGAGGTCGTCGAGCCCGTCCGGGTCCGGGGCCTGGCCCGGCGGCAGCCAGATCCGGGTCAGCTGCGGGAGCACCCGTACCCCGGCGAACCAGTGGTGGTCGTCCGGATGGCAGATGAGCACCGGCGTCCGCGTGGTGGGCCGCAGCACCCCGGCCTCGCTGACCCGGCATCCCACGAGCGAGTTGACGAGCGTCGACTTGCCGGCCCCGGTGGATCCCCCGATGACCGCGAGCAGCGGCGCCTCGGGGTCCTTCAGCCGTGGCACCAGGTAGTCGTCGAGCTGCGCGAGCAGTTCCAGCCGGGTCTGCCGGGCGCGTGCCGTCCCGGGAAGCGGGAGTGGAAGACGCACGGCGGCGACACGGTCGCGCAGGGCGGAAAGTGCGTCGATGAGCTGAGGCCGTGCGTCCATGGTCGCCACATGCGAAGAATGCCCAATTTTGAAGCCTTTTTGAAGCGTATCGACACCTCTGCGCGGCGGTTCCACCCTCCGGACAGAGGGGACGAGTGGGGCGCAGGCATAACGACTGCACAACACCCGTGGCGTCAGGCGCCAAAAGCGGTGCATGAATCGCACCTACCTGCGATTATCGGTTCGCTTCACCGAACCTCCACATCGTGCCACGCAGGTGAAGCAACCGGGTCGAGGGGATCGGAGCCCTATCCTTGTCCCGGCAAGGCCACGGAACCGATCGATCAAGGACTCCGGGCCGTCGAGGCCACCGCCCGGCCCCCGTAGCTCAGTGGATAGAGCAGGCGCCTTCTAAGCGCTTGGCCGCAGGTTCGAGTCCTGCCGGGGGCGCAAACGCCTTCTGACCAGCGGAAACGCTGGTCATTTCTTTTTCCCGACCTATGCACATCGCTTTCGGGCCAAGCGCCTTGACTGTCCACGATCGTGGGCACATGGTGTTCTCATGGCAGATGAGCGGTACAACATCGGGCCCATGGCTGCCTCTTGGCTGCGCGCCCTCAAGTCAGAGAACAAGAGTGACAACACCATTCGTATCTACGCGAACGCCGTGAACTCGTTCGCGCGGTTCCTGCTCGACCAGGACGCCGGGTATCGGCCGGTCGCCGACGAGGAAGGAACACCCGGACGGCCCGCGCCGTCCGAACTCGACGAGGTGCACCGCGAGCATGTGCAGGCGTACATCGCCGCCACGATCGCGCGTACGTCGCCGGCGAACGCACACCAGCACTTCCGGGCGCTGAAAACCTTCTTCAACTGGCTCACGGACGAGGAAGAGATCGACCGCACCCCCATGCGGACGATGAAACCGCCGACGGTCACCGAGAACGAGGTGCCCGTCATCCCCGAGGCCGACCTCGTGAAGCTGTTCCGGGCGTGCAAGGGCAAGACGTACGCCGACCGTCGAGACACGGCGATCCTGCTGCTGTTCCTCGACACGGGCGTGCGGCTGTCGGAACTCACCGACCGCAAGGTCGTCGACCTCGACCTCGACCTCATGGTGCTGCGCGTCCTCGGGAAGAAGGACAAATGGCGTTCAGTGCCGTTCGGCCGGACCGCGGCGACCGCCCTCGACCGGTACCTGCGGGCGGCGGCGAAGCACAAGGGCAAGGCGCTCGAAGAGGACATGTGGCTGTGGTGGGGCGACCGCGGGCAGAAGATGCACCGCTTCACCATCTGGGGCGTGGGGACCATGCTCAAGCGGCGGTGCGCCGAGGCGGAGATCGACCCGATCCACCCCCACCAATTCCGGCACACGTTCGCACACTTGTGGAAGGTGAACGGCGGGAACGAGGACGACCTCATGCGCATCACAGGGTGGAGTTCCCGGCAGATGCTGTCCCGATACGCGTCGTCGGCCGGCGCCGAGCGCGCCCGCTCCGCTCACGCTCGTCTCAGCCCGGCCGACCGCCTCGGCTGAAAAACGACTGCGCCCCGGTGCCCGGCTCGTCGACGAGAGCCGGCTACCGGGGCGTACTTGTGCAGGGTGGGGGGTTAGCCTCGCTGCACTTCGAGGTTCCCGACGAGCTGTGGCATACGGAGGCACAGGAGTGCGAGCGCCGCAGCCTCGTCGATCTGCTGGGGATCATGAGCGAGCCGGACGTACCCGCCGAAGTCGCGGTACACCACTGGCGTACCGCGGTCGAGTTCGACCTGCTCAACCCGCACATCTGTCACGTGACCCCCTGTTCCCGCCGTCCGATTTACGAGCACCACAAATCGAACCGGCGTTCGACACGCGCGAGGTCTGATCACTCTACGACGAGGCGAGCCGTAAACACAGGGCGTATCACACGCAACAGTGGGTGACCTCGTCACCAGATATATGCAAGCTAAACGCAGTTCCCGGCAGCGTCACCCGTTCGGGTGAGCGCTTACTTTTCGGCGTCCCACCGATCTGCTACAGCCTGCGCCTTATCGGTCGATTCGCCCTCTGCGCCGATGGCGCGAATCAGCCGCGCGGGTGCGCCGGCCGACAGCTCGGCGTCGGTGTACCCGATCACCTGCAGGTGCGCCGCCGCCGCGACGATCTCGCGGTCGAGGCCGAGGCCGATCGCGACGGCGCCGACGAGCTGCGGCGTGATGTCGTACCCCTGATCACCGATGATCTTCGCCGTAAGGCTCTTGCTCGGCGACCATCCGGTATCCGGGTCCACAGCGACAGCGGAGAACTCGCGTGTCGACATGCGTCGGTCTCGGCCGACATGCGCCTTCACGAGTTCCGTGAGCGCGTCCCGCTGCTGTGGCATCCCTCCGCCTCTCAAGGCTCACAAGTCCACGCCCAAAACCGGGCGAATATGCGAATTCGCAGGTCAGGGCGTACAACCTTTTTCACTTGGCAGACATTGTCCACGATCAGGGGCAGCTATGGGGGCCGGGGGGGATTCCCGGCTGATTCTTAACCCCCGCATAAGCTGCCCACGATCGTGGACACCGCTCGAACGATGTGCTGTACTGGCGTTGTCCACGATCGTGGGCAGCAAAGCGGAGGCTCATCCATGGCTCATGCCCGGCGACTGCATCTGACCGACAGGTACGTGCTGCGCGGACTGATGACATGGGCGCCGGGCGGCAGCTCACTGGATATCCGGAAGCTCGCCGACGCCGTCGGCGTCTCGAAGAGCAAGATCGGCGCGCTGCTGTCCGGTGAACGACCTTCGGTCACGGAGGACGTTGCCGACCGCATATGCGAGGTGCTCGACGTACGCCGAGACGCTCTTTTTTACGACCCACTGCCCACGCCCATGGGCGTGGGCGGTCATCCGAAGGAAGGGGCTCGAAGTGAACACGAGCGAGCGTTCGCAGCAGATGAGGTTCGCGGCCCACATGAGTTGGGCGAACACGCCGAACCGGTCGGCCCGTACCGCCGCCGCCCGTAGGGCGTCGCACCACACGCGGTTCCTCGCCATGGCGCGCGAGCAGCACCCCGACGCGACCGAGGCAGAGATCACGCAGGTCGCCGAGTCGCTGCGCAAGGCGCATTACAGCGCGCTCGCCCTCAAGTCGGCGGCCGCCCGCCGCGCGAAGAGCGAGGCCGCGAAGGAGAAGAAGCGGGCCGAGGCGCGGCAGCAGCTCGCGCAGTACCGCCCCGGCTCGGCCGCCGCCTGACATCACCCCGGACGCAAGTCGGGGCCGACCCGGACCGGCATCCGGAACGACCCCTGTCGGCTCGCGCCCCACTCAACTACTGCAGAAAGCGAGGCGAGTGCCTTGAGCGCACAGCCTATCCCGCTCCGTTCCGCGAAAGCGCCGAAGATCGACCCGCAGCTCGTCGCGGTCGAGGCGGCGATCGACTACCTGATGTTGCCGACCGTGCGGCCGCCGCTCGTTCGCGAGGACGGCGTACACGTCGTCGTCGCCGACGGCGAGCAGTTCGCACAGTGGACGTACGCCCTCGGCGGCGACGTGAACCGCGCGCCCGCCCTCGACGGGGCGTCGCTGTGGACGCTGCGCACCGAGACACCGCAGCGCGCCGACGGCTCGACCGTTCGGATCCTCGTACACGTCCCCCTCGTGCACGACGAGTTCGTGCCGGCCGAGTTCCGAGGGGCGGCGTCGGCATGACGAACACGAACATCGAACGGGCAGCCCGCGCGATCGCGGCCGCCGTCGTGCACGGCACGACGGGCGACCCCGCCCTCGAAGCGGCGCAGCAGCTCGACGAGTTGGGACTGCTCACCCGGTCGACCGACCCGTTCTCGACGCCCGGTAAGAACCGGCCCGCGCCGAGCCCGGCCGCCGTCGCCGCCCTCGCCGAGTGCGGCAAGGCGAAGCGGATCGCCGACACCGCCCGCGCGCAGATCGACGGCATGCCGGGCACGCCCGACGTGTCCTCGGTCGGCGGCGAAGTGCGGTTCGTCGTTCACCCGAGGTCACTCGCCGACTGGAAGCAGTGGATGCACGCCCTCGGCGTCGGCGATTCGCGAGCCGACTCGACCGGGGTGTCGATGACCGTCCGCTGCACGTACGGCGGTGTCCGTGCCCGCCTCGTCGGCGTCGGCGTGCCCGCGCTGTACGGCGAGCAGCTCGCCGACCTCGGTCGCCGGATGGCGGTCCGGCCGTGATCGACAACGTCATCAGCGCCGTGATCATCGCGCTCGTCGCGATCGCTCTGCTGCTCGCTTCTTCTGCCGGGGGTTCCCGATGACCAACACCAACAGGCCCGTTGACGGGCCGTACCGCATCACGACCGAGCCGATTCCGACCGGCGTAACGCTCGACGTCGAGCCGTTCGTGCAGGGCATCGTGACCGACGTCGTCGAGGCGCTGCTCACCGACCGGTTCCTCGACCGGTTCGACGGGCTCGTCGACATGCAGGCGCGTGACCCGCACCTGATCGAGCGGCCGCAAGATCTGCCGTTCGAGGGGCTCGTCGACGACCTCGTCGCCGAGGTGCGCACGAAACTGCCGGTCTACGGCCGGCAGTGCGGGCGCCTCGCCGAGCGGCTGCTGACGCTCAGCCTCGCCGGGCAGTTGCAGTCCCTCGCCGACCGCCGGGCGGCCGCCGCTCAGCGCACCGAGAGGGGCGCGGCCGCGTGAAGCTGACGTATCGCGACGAGTGGCGAGTGATGGTCACTCTCAAGCCTCGCCGCCCCGCCGACCTCGGGCTCACCGGCCTCGACGAACTCGCCGAGTTCGTCGCCGCGAGCGGGCCGATCACGGTCGCGGTTCTGCCGCGCCGCCTCGGCAGCCTCGGGTTCGGCGCCCTGTCCATGAGTGACAGCCTCGTGAGCCGCGACGTCGAGGGCGACTACCGGCGACGCTGCGACGAGATCGCCGCCGAGCTGCGGCAGCGCCCGCAGGTCGACGAGGTGACCGTCACCTGCAGCGAGACGCACACGTGCTCGTACTGCCGGTTGCGGTGGGAGGTGCTCACCGCAGACGAGGCGGCCGACGACTCGACGAATCAGGACGAGCGCAGCGTCGAGGGCGAGCCCGTGTGCTGCGGCGAGGCGATCGCCGAGTTCCGTACCGAGCGGGGCATTCCGCAGCTCGCCGAGGCGGGTGAGCGCGCGTGATCCCGCTCCCCAACGCCCGCCGTGCGGCCGCCGAGTGCCTGCGCGAGTACGACCTCGACGGACTGCCCGAGTGGCGCCTCGCCGCCGACGACGACACCGGCCGGACCGAGCCGCGGTGCATCGCGCCCGTGTGCCCCGACCCGGAGCACGAGCGGGTCGACGCGAGCGTGTACTCGTGCTGCCCCGGACCGGTCGTCGAGGTCGGCGACCGCGTGCTCGCCGAGTACCTCGTCGCGCTGCTCAATGACGACCGCGGGGCGGGTGAACAGTCGTGAGCGCCCGGACCGTGATCGAGCACGCGCTGCGCGTGTACTACGCCGACAGCCGCGACCCGCAGCACGTCGTCGAGCGGCTGCTCGCGCAGTACGACGCCGAGCGCGCGATCTCGCCGCTGTACGTCGCCGACTACGACAGCGCCCCGCTGACCTTGCACCTGACCCGCGAGGCCGCCCGCGCCGCCTGCGACGACGTCGCCGAGGTGGACGCGCACGGCCGGTATTGGGACTGGCGGACTGAAGACGGCGACGTCGATCGGCAGTTCTGGGCGCACCCCGACGACGACTCGCCCATCGGCTACACCGGCGGCGCCGTTTGGCAGATCAGCGTCGAGCCGAGTGAGAAGGACACCCGCGGCGGATCGCCGCAACAGGGCGAGTCCACTCACGAGCAACGGCACCCGCGCCCGTGCGAGTTCCCGACCGTGCTGCCGTGCCAGTGCCCGCGCCCGTCGGCGCTGCCCGAGTCGTCGTTCATCCGAGCCCGGTACCGCGCCCGCATCGGCGCGTTCTCCGCGGGCGTCAAGAACGGGCACGGCGACGCGCACCTGTGGGTGGGTGAGCTGCGGTGACCGACCCGAAGTGGGCCGTCGCGACCGACCGGGGTCGGTACTACCAGGACCCCGCCGGGGGGCCGGACCTGATCAGCGTCACGAACGCGCTGTCGAGCATCGCGAAACCGGCGCTCGTGCCGTGGGCAGCCGGCCTTACCGCCGACGCCGTCATCGCCGACCCGATCGCGACCGCCCGGCGAGCACGGACCGAGCCGACCGCGCTGCGACGCGAACTCGTGGCGGTGTCACGGGAGTACACCGACAAGGCTCGCGACCTCGGCACGCGGGTGCACCTGCGGGCCGTGTCGCTCGTGCTGAACACGCCCTACCCGTACGACCCCGAGGTCGAGCCGTACGCGGTGCAGCTCGCCGCGTGGTTCCGGCTGTGGCGCGTCGACTTCGAGCGCGACGTGTTGGCGGTCGAGATGACTGTCATGAACCGCAAGCGCGGGTACGCCGGGACCGGCGATCTGTGGGTGTGGCTGCCGACCGGCCGGTATCGGCGGCGGCAGTTGTGGCTCATCGACTACAAGACGAGCGCGAAGAAGCCGGCGAGCACGGTCTACGACGATCAGCCGCTGCAGCTCGCCGGCCTGCGGCACGCCCCCGAGTGGCTGCTGCCGGACGACAGCAGCGAGCCGGCGCCGCGGGTGCACCGTACGGCGCTCCTGAACCTGCGGACGCGCAGTCGTCGGCTCATCGAAGTGCCGTCCGGCCGGCGTCAGTTCCGGGCGTTCCTCGGCGCTCTCGAAACCTCCCGCTACCTGCATGACGCCCCGACCTCGTATCCGGCGGTCGACCCGCCGTGGGCGCCGGGCGCATCCGATCGAAAGGCAGCGTGACCATGGGATCGCGCATCATGACCATGAAGCGGCAGGCGGCCGAACTCGGCCGCATCCGCACCGGCTACAGCCGGCCCAACCCGAAGCCGAACGGGCGGCCGATCCCGGTCAAGTCCAAGACGTTCATCCTCACGTCGCACTCGCGCGAGTACGTCGCGGCCGCGGCCGAGCTGTACGGCGGCCGGGTCGAGCAGTGGACCCCGCAGGGGCAGCCCGTCGCGCAGTGGCGGGTCATCACCGAGGCGACCGAGCTGCGGGCGATCCTGCCCGCCGGCGACCCGCTCGACCAGTCAAACGAGATGTGGACGGGCGGCGGCTGCGCGCGGCGCTGCGACGGCGTGACCGAGCGCCTGTCGGGCGACCCGTGCATCTGCCTCGCGCGGTACGGCGAGGACTGGCACGAGCGCCCCGCCGACGAGGTGTGCCGCCCGACGTCCCGCGTCGGCGTGTTCCTGCCCGATCTTCCCGACCTCGGCGTGTGGCGGATCGAGACGAAGTCGTATTACGCGGCCGACGCGCTCGCCGGCGGGCTCGACACCGTGCTGCAGGCGACGGGCGGCAAGGGCATGATGCCCGTCCGCATGTGGATCGAGCAGCGCAAGGCACTGCGCAAGGGCAAGACAAAGCAGTTCCAAGTGATCATGATCGTGCCGTCGCTGCCGAAGCTGCGGCACGCCCTTACCGGTCCGATCAGCACGGCGGCCGCCCTCGATCCGGCAAGCCTCAATCGGCCCGCGATCGAGGCCGCGCCCGCCGAGCTGCCCGACTACCTCGCCGACGCCCGCGCGTGCCGTACGTCCGCCGAGGTGCGCGAGGTGTGGCACCGGGCGAACCGCGCCGGGCACGTCGCCCGCGACGGGTCCGACGAGCTGTCGCGCGACCTCATGCGGATCGCCGAGGACATCGACAAGGGGATCGACCCGACGACGGGCGAGGTCGGCGACCAGGACGACGGCGGCGAGGGCGACGAACTCGGGCCGGACGACGACGGCGTGTACGACGTCGAGGTGCTCGGCGAGGGCGACCAGGACGCAACCGAACCGCCGACCGCGCAGCCCGCGACCTCATGGCCGGCGGCGGCGCAGCCCGGATCGGGGGCACGCCGATGACGTGGCACTTCGGCCGATGGTCCGCGTTCGATCTGGAGACGACGGGCGTCGACGTCGAGAACGACCGGATCGTGACCGGCGCTGTGCTCTCGCGCGGCGGCGGCATCGAGGCCGAGGCCGGCGAATGGCTCGCCGACCCCGGTGTCGAGATCCCCGCCGAGGCGACCGAGGTACACAAGATCACGACCGAGCATGCGCGAGCGAAGGGTGACCCGGCGCGCGACGTCGTACGCGAGATCGCCGCGGAACTCGCCGGGCAGGTGCTGCTCGCCGGCTCGGCGATCGTCGGGCACAACGTGTCGTACGACTTGACGCTGCTCGACCGCGAGTGCCGCCGGTACGAACTGCCGACCCTGCACGACCGGCTCGACGGCACCCCGCTGCACGTGATCGACACTCGCGTGCTCGACCAGCACGCCGACCAGTTCCGCAAGCGCCCGAGCGAGCAGCAAGGGGCGCGGCAGCTCGTCACGCTCGCGCAGGTCTACGGCGTGCCGTGGGACGACGAGGCGGCGCACGGCTGCTCGTTCGACGCACTCGCCGCCGCACAGATCGCCCGCTCGATCGCGGAGATCGCACACACGCGGTGGCGTGACTTGCCCGAGCGGATCCAAGCGATCCGGCGGCCGCGGTTCTACGCGTTCCGCGATCTCTCGCTCGCCGAGCTGCACGCCGCACAGATCGAGTGGGCGGCCGAGCAGGCGGCCGGGCTCGAAAAGCACTTCCGGAAGACAGACCCGAACGCGGTCGTCGACCGCGCGTGGCCGCTGCGCCCGTGGGTCGAGCCGAGCACCGAAGGGGCACCCGCATGACCGACCGGAACATCATCGGATTCGACGTCGACCGCAACGGCAGCGCCGTGATCGTGGTCGCGGTGCAGCGCGACGGCTCGTACACCGTGCGCACGCCGGGCGTGTGCAAGTCGCTCGCCGCCGAGCTGCTGCGCGGGATCGCCGACCGGCTCGACGCCGAACACGGCCCGTTCCCCTGCACCCCGGCGCCCGAGCAGCACGACCGGCCGCGCGAGGACCGGCCGGCCGACCCGCGCGGCGGCCGCCTCGACCGCGACCGCGGCGTGTACCGCGACCCCCGCGGGGACTCGTGGGACCTGTCGCTGTTGTGGGGCGACGAGTTCGACCGCGAGTGGAAGTGGCACGGCAGCACTGACCGGCTCGGCGAGCCGCTGCTGCGGGCCGAGGACGACGGCGAGGTGCAGCCGCTCGGCGTGCTGCGCGCCCTGTACGGCCCGATCAGTCCGCGCTCGGGCGGTGCGGCATGACGCACTCGATCCCCGGACTGATCGCCGTGGGCGACGAGCCGCTGCTCGCCGACCGCCGCACCGGCAGCCCCGACGAGTTCCGCGTGTTCGGGCTCGACCTCTCAATCACCTCGACCGGCGTGTGCAGGCCCGACGGCTCGACGTTCCGGATCCGGACCCGGCAGAAGGACGGACCGCGCCGGCTGCTGCACATCCGGGGGGCCCTGATCGCCGAGATCGCCGAGCACCGGCCGCACCTCGCCGTGATTGAGGATCTGCCGACCCGCATGCACCCGAGGTCGCTCAAGCCGATCGCCGCCCTGCACGGCGTCGTGCAAGCGCTGCTGCTCGACGCCGACGTGCCGTGGGCGTACGTGGCCCCGGCGACGTTGAAGAAGTACGCCGCCGACAACGGCGCCGCCTCGAAACGGGACATGACCGCGGCCGCGTTCCTCGCCGACGGCGCGCAGTTCGAGAACGACGAGGGCGCCGACCAGGCCGACGCATGGTGGCTGCGCGCGGCCGGCTACGACTGGTGCGGGCTGCCGCGGTTCTCGATGCCGCAGGCGCAGCGCGACGCCCTCGGCAAGGCGGATTGGCCCGACGCGTACGTGCAGCGCTACGTGATGGGGGCGGCCGCATGATCGTCGAGGGATTCGGGGGGCCCGGCGGTTGGGCCGTCGCACTCAAGCGGCGCGGCGCGCGGCACGTCGGTATGGAGACCGACCGCGACGCGTGCGCCACGCGTGCCGCGGCCGGCCACCCGACGATCCGGTGTGACGTGACCGCCTACCCGACCGCCCCGTTCCGCGACCGGATCACGGGCAAGGTCGACTCACCGGTGTGCACGCCGTACTCGCGCGCCGGGAAGGGGCTCGGAAAGGTCGATCAGCCGGTCGTCGCGCAGGCGATTGACGACCTCGCGCACGGCCGGGACACCCGCGCCGCGCTGCGGGCCGAGTGCGCCGACAAGCTGTCGATCCTGGCGGCCGAGCCGATGCGGTGGCATCACGACCTGCGCCCCGAGTGGATCGTGATGGAACAGGTGCCCGACGTGCTGCCGCTGTGGCAGCAGTACGTCGAGGTGCTCACCCGCTGGGGGTACTCGGCGTCGGCGCGCGTGCTGAACGCTGCCGACTACGGCGTGCCGCAGACCCGTCGCCGGGCGGTTCTCGCCGCCTCGCGGATCCGCGAGGTCGTGTGGCCCGAGCCGACGCACTACGACCCGGCACGCGGCGATTGGTTGTGGGGGACGCCGTGGGTGTCGATGGCCGAGGCGCTCGGGCTGCCGCCCGGCGTGGTGGTGAACACCCGCGGTGACCGGCCGAAGGACGAGCGGGGGCGGGCGGCGGGCGGGAACGAGTTCCCGGCCGACGGCCCGAGTAACGCCCTTACTGGCCGGGCCCGTTCCTGGAAACTCCGCTCCGGTCAAGTCTGGAAGTCGCGCCCCGATCAGCCCGTCGAGCGGTACGAACGCGCGATCAGCGCACCCGCTTTCACCATCACCGGGTCGGCGATCAGTTGCAAATGGGTGGGCGACGGCATCGAGGAGCGCAACCTTTCGTTGGCGGAAGCGGCGACTCTCCAGACGTTCCCGGCCGGGCACCCGTTCCACGGAACCCGCACCTCGCAGTTCAGGCAGGTCGGGAACGCGATACCGCCACTGCTCGCCGAGGTCGTGTTCGAGGCCGCGGCCGGCCCGGTAGTCGATCGGGACGGCAGCGAGCTACGCGTCGAGGTCGCGGTATGAGGCGCCGCTGCGCCGCGGCCGGCGCCCCCACCATCCCCGGCACGGCTGTGAAGCCGCGCCGCCGGACGTCCGACGAGATCACCGCGGCGATGTCGCGGCCGGTTCCGCCGGTCCCTGATCAGGGCGACCTCGTCGAGCACTGGCGCGACTGCGGGTTGCTCGACGACGAGGCGGTCGACGCCCTCGGCGGCGAGCAGCCGTGAAGGGGCTCGGGCCGACCATCGGCAACCCGCACCCCGGCTACGGGCTGCGGGTCCGCCTCGACAGCAACAAGGCGAAGAGCCTCGCCTCGGGCGACTTCACGTGCCCGTGCGGGCACGCCGAGGACGCCGTCGGATACGCCGAGGTCGAGTTGCTCGCCGTCCGCTACGGCCGGCACCGCCGCGACGAGTGCCCGATCCCCGAGGTCAGAGAAGAAGGCGCACGCCAGTACGCCGCTCTTGAGCGGTCCATGAAGAAGAAGCGAAGGAAGTGACTCACCCATGCCGAGGCTGAACGAAGATGCCGAGGTCGAGGTCAAGCTCGACAGTGCCGGCGCGATGCTGCAGCAGGCGATTCCCGCGATCCTGCGCCGCGGGCTGTTCGAGGCGCCCGGATCGAGGATCGTCGCGGTCGTCGAGTTCGCGAGTACGACGTACACCGGGCACGCGGCCGACGAGGACAAAGACCCGCAGGTAAAGCTCAGGGTCAAGCTCGCCGAGGTCGCCACCGAGGGCGACACGATACGGCTGCTGCGCGAGGTGCAGCGCGCCATGTACCGGCAGCGCAAGATGAACGGCACGCTCGACGAGATCGGGCCCGGCTCGCAGGACGTCGAGGCGACCGTCGCCGCGCTGCTCGCCGAGCAGCCGACCGAGGTCGAGTTCGAGGTGCACGAGGAACGCAAGCGTGCGCAGCGAGGCGGAAACCGAGCCGAGCAGTTCTGATGCCCCGCCCCCCGAGCAGCAGTGGCGGCGCTCGTCGTGAGCGCTGCCGCTGCGGCCGCACCGTACTGCGGCAGCTCGTCGGCAACCGTGCGGCGCTCGCTGTGACCGCCGACGCCGACGAACTGACCGCCGCGGCGGCCGCGTTGCTGCGCGAGCCGAACCGGCTCGACTGGTGTGTACGCACCTCGGCGGGCGGACCCGACCTGCAGTGGGCCGACTGCCACCGACGCAAGGCGGAGTGCACCCGCCCGCACGTGATCGACCATCAGTGCACGGCGCCCCCCGGCACTGGCGCCCACGCCCACGGGCGCGGGCGAGGCGGGCGCCGCCCCCGTACGACCTCGGTTCCCGAGGGACAGCTCACCCTCGGATAGGAGAACCCCGATGCCATGGTTCGTCGTTGACGACAACGCCCACAGCCACCCGAAGATGATCGCCGCCGGGAACGCGGCGCTCGGGTTGTGGCTGCGCTGCGGCGCCTACGCCGCACAGCACCTGACCGACGGCATCGTGCCCGGCGTCATCGCGAAGATGTACGGCTCGAAGCCGCAGATCGCGAAGTTGGTCGCTGCCGGGCTGTGGCACGAACGCGGGCACTCGTGCAGGCACCCGAAGTGCGCGCAGCCGGCGCCCGGCGACTTTTTCATTCACGACTACCTCGCCCCGTACAACCCGTCGCGCGCCGAGGTAGAGAGCAAGCGCGAGCGGGCTGCAGAGAAGAAGCGGCGGCAGCGCGCCGTGCAAGATCCGCTGCCGAACCGTGGCGGATTCGCCGACGGTCTGAACGAGAACCGCGGACGATTCGACGACGATTCGTCGACGGACCGTACGCCGGAATATGACGACTACGCAGGTCGCGGCGGTGCGTCCCCTGGGGACAGCTCGGGGACTCGTGCGCACGCGAACCCCTCCCCTCCCCTCCCCTCCCACGAGGGGGGTGAAGGTAGAGAGGCACCTGCAGGCGGTATGCGCGGCCGGGCGGCTCTCTCTCAGATCGCCGCCGACTGGCAGCCGAGCGACGACGACGTGCGCGCCGCGCAGCTCGCCCGCGCCGACAGCGGCCGCGAGCAGCTCACCGGGCAGCAGATCGACGCCGTCACCCGCAAGTTCCGGCAGCGCATGCTCGACGACCAGGTGCGCGCCGCCGGGTTCGGCGGCCGCTGGCAGCAGTGGGCCGAGAACGAGCGCACCGAGGCGGCGCAGGGGCCGGGCGGCGTCGTCGTCCCCTTCGCGCAGCAGCCCATGACCAAGTCACAGCAGCAGCGCGCCGGGCTCGACCGGCTGCGCGAGCGCCTGAACGGAGGTACCGCGTCGTGACCCTTGACGAGACCCTCGAACTGCTCTCGCAGATCTCCCTCGTCGACGACCGAGTCGTGAAGGTGAACGAGACCGAGCAGGCTGCGCAGCTCACGATGTGGGCGGCGATCCTGCGCGACGTCCCCCTCGACTTCGCCGGCCGGGCGGTCGGCGACCACTACGCCGAGTCGGCGTGGGCGGTCATGCCGAAAGACATCGCCGCCCGGTGGCGCACCGAGGCTCGCCGCCGGCTCGACCGGCACGTCGGCACCTTCGAGCCGACCTCGCACCCGCACCTCGACCCCGACAACATCCCCGGCTACCGGGCGGCGCTGCGGGCCGAACGCGAGGGCGTACGCCGCGGCGGCGCCGATCCGGTAGAGCTGCGGGCGCTGCTCACCGGATCCGAGCCGGCGGCCGCCGGTCGTCCGAACGACACGTACCTGCAGGCTCGCGAGGCGGTACGGGCTGCCCGCGAGGCTGCGCGCACCGCACCCCAGGAATGCGAGGTGTCCTCGTGAAGGTGTCCGTCGACAAGCAGCTCGCCGAGACCGTGCCCGACGGCACGTTCGGCGGCGCCCGACCCCGACCCCGCCGCGGCCGCGCCCGCGAGCAGCAGCGCCGCAAGCCGGACCCCGACGCCGCGCGCCACTGGGCAGAACTCGGCGCCGCTGTCGCCGAGATCGATCACTCGAACGGCTACGGCGTGAACAACCGCTACCGACAGACCAGGGAGACAGCAGCATGACCGAGAAGCCAATGACCGCCGTCGAGGCGCTGCTCGCGTTCGCCCGTCGCGTCGTCGACGACGAGGCCGCGCGGGCACTGCTCGACGAGGCCACCCTCGAACTCACCGGGCGCCGCGTCGTACGCCCCGATCAGCAGCTCGTGCCGCTGCGGTTCACCCTGCGCCGTCATCACGACGTGAGCGGAGTGAGCGGCGACGGGTCGGTCGCCGACGGCGTGCTGTGGCCGGACGGAACCGCGAACGTCCGGTGGCGCGGCGAGCACCCCTCGGCCGTGTTCTGGGACCGGGGGCGCGTGTCGGTCGAGTTCATCCACGGACATCAGGGCGCGACCGAGATCGTGCTCGTCGACCAGGACGACGAGCAGGTACTGCCCATGCCCATGGGCGTGGGCGATAAGGTGGGCGCCGCCCCGCTCGTCGTTCGACGCGTCCTCGAACACGCCCTACGCCGTCCCGTTCCGTGCCCGAAGTGCGAGCGCACCTCTCAGTGCAGGTGCATCGCCGACCGGACCGAGGCCCGCATCGACGTCGTGCTCGGCGCCCTCGCCCCATGGCTCAACACCGGTACAGGAGAGGCGGCATGAGCGACGAGTTCGAGCCCGACGAGTTCGACGACCTCGACGAGGCCGACGTCGAGCAGCTCGCCGACCTCTCCGACGACGACCTCGCGGCCGCCCTCGACTGGCTGTACGAGAAAAACCCGCTCGCCGGCTACTGCACTCCCGTGACCCGGCGGCGCAAGCCGGACGCGATCGGCCGCAGCGTCGTCGACCTCCCGCCCCTGTAGTCCCGCCCGCCATCCACAGACTGTGAGGAACCCCGTGGACAACACCACTACCGCCCCGGCGGCCGACCACTTGACCGCCGCGCTCGACGAGATCCGGGCATGGCGACACCAGCACCCGCACTTCGACGCACCGCAGTTCGCCGGGCTCGACGCGATCCTCGACCGTGCCGCCGTCGGCCGGATCGAGCGCCGCCTCGACTTGCCCGAGGCGACCTCGCTGCCCGAGGCGGTCAACGCCCACCACGAGGTCATGTCGCTGCGCCGCCGGATCCTCGCCGACGCCGCGCGGGCGTGGGATCTCGTCGAGGCGCGAGCAATGCGGCAGATCGCGCGGTTCATGCCGCCCGCCGAGGCCAGTGCCGAAGAGCAGGGAGAGAGGGGCGCGTCATGAGGCTGCGCATCTACCGGAAGGTGTGGCACGACCGCCTGCAGGATCTGCTCGCCGTCGCGCGCGGCTACTGCAATCACTGCCCGCGCACGGACGAGGCGGGCGGCGGATACCGGCATTGGCGCTGCGCCTACCGGCGCGGGCACCGCGGGATGCACCGGTACCGGAACTATGTGTGGGACGCGCAGGGGCGGGTCGAGTACAGCCCGGTCGACCATCTGCCGCCCTCGCAGCCGAACGAGCGGCACGGCGTGCTCGCGCGCGGCGAACTGCGAGCTGCCCGTCGGCGGGCTCGCGACAAGCGGCGCCGAACGGTCTGACACGACGAAGGGGCGCCCCAAGCCGGCAAGCACCGGGCGCCCCGTTCCCCTTCGCGGTGTGATCAGCCTACGCCCCACGCACCACAGGAGCGCTCACCATGCAGCACACCGCCCGCCCCCGTACCGCCCTCGACGACCTGCAGGTCGTCGTCGACCACTGGACCCACTTGCGCGCCCTGATCGACACCTCGCAGACCTCGGACTCGTGGCCGCCCGCCATGGGCAAGGCCGAGTACCTGCGCACCCTCGACGAGCACGACCGCGACGAGACCGCCCTACTGCTGCAGCACGCGCAGCACCTCGTCACCAAGACCGACGAGCACGGCCGGCCGCGGTACGAGTGCCTGCACTGCGAGTACGTCGGCGAGGGGCGCAGTCACCTGCCGCGCCCCGACCGGCACCCCGGACAGCTCGGCGAGCGCCCGGTGCCGTTGCGGCTGCACGTCGTCGACGCGTGCCGCGCGGTCGAGGTCGCTCTGTGCTCGATCGCCGATCAGGTCGCCGCCGAGATTCAGCGCGACACGGTCAAGGCGCTGCGCCGGCCGATCCCCGGCGACCCGGTCGGGCTCGCCCTCGCCATGCTCGCCGCACGCGACGAGGCCGACCCTGCCCGGTGGCACTTCACCATGGGCGACCGCAGCGCGGTACGGGCGGCCGAGTGGCTGCTCGGCCGGCTGCGCGGCGACGAGGGGCCGTGCATGCCGCTGCGCGACCATCACCGGGCAGCGATCGGGCTCGTCGCCCGCGAGGCTGCGCGCCGGATCGAGCGGACGATCGGCGGCACTATCGACCGGTACGCCGTGACAATGGATCGGCCGTGCCCGTACTGCGGCAGCGCGCTCACGATGCACGCGGGCGGCGGCGAGAACGACGCGGTGACGTGTGCCGGTCCGGACTGCTCGGCGCCGGTCGGGCTCGACGGCGGCCGCCGTACGTGGTCGACGCCCGCGCAGCTCGCCACCCTGCAGCGGGAACTCGACGGGGCGGCTCGGCGCCGGAAGCGGGCCGACGACCGGGCTCGACAGCGAGCAGCAGCTCGGGATCGCGCGGCCGCGTAGCACTCACCCGTCGGCGGCGGTTCCCCACGATTGGGGGCCGCCGCCTCGCCATTCGATCAGGCCGGACTCGGCGACCTCGCTCGGTTCGAGTTCGAGGCCGGCTCGGCGCAGGAACTCGGCGACGTCGACGAGGCTGTGCGCGAGCCCGAGAATCTCGCCGTCGACCCGCACGCGGCGGCCGCCGGTCGGCGAGGGCGGGTTCACGATCACGGGGCGCTGCGCGTCCATACGGTCATGGTCCGGCCGGCTGCCGCCGCTCGCAGCGCGAGGTGCCCCGTCCGGGTACGACGAGACCCCGCCACATCGGGCGGGGTCCGGGTCACTGCTCGTCGTCGGCGTGTAGGTCGGTGCGCTCGCCGGGCCGTAGGTCTCGCGCATCCCAGTAGCGACGCACCTCGTCGAGATCCCACTCGTCACGGGTGCTGCCGGGCCGACGGCGGGGCGCTGGGAAGTCCTCGTGTGTACGGCGCCACGTGTGCACGTACTGCCGCGACACACCGAGTTCGGCAGCAACCTGGGACATGTTCCCCAACCTCGGTTCTCCCTCGCCCGCACCGTGTGTCGGCGGCTCTTCCCGCTCTGGCATGGCGCTCATCCTGCCCTAACCTTGTTGACACTGTAAAGCAGGTTCACCTACGGTCGAACCCGCACAACGGAATGCCCCGGCCGGCGCCGCGAACGCCATGTGGTCGGGGCGGACCGTGCCCCCAACTGTCGAGCAGAGGGCCGATCCGTGGCTGATAGTAACGGCGAGCGCCGCACCGAACCCGAGCGTGACCGACCGCAGCTCACCGCCCTGCAGCGCAAGCTCATCGCTGGCGTAGCGCTCGGCGCTGCCGTGATCGCCCTGATCGGGTTCATCGGCTCGTACGCCGCGGTTCGCACCCTCGCGGAAGCGAAGCACTTCGGCTCGTTCGCGCTGCTCTTCCCGATCGGGCTCGACGCCGGGATTCTCGTGCTGCTCGCGCTCGATCTGCTGCTCACATGGCTGCGTATGCCGCTCGGGCTGCTGCGTCAAACCGCGTGGCTGCTGACCGTCGCGACGATCGCGTTCAACGGGGCGGCCGCGTGGCCCGACCCGATCGGCGTCGGCATGCATGCCGTGATCCCGATTCTGTTCGTGGTCGTCGTCGAGGCGGCGCGGCACGCGATCGGCATCGCCGCGGACATCAGCGCCGCGAAGCACATGGAGTCGGTACGCCTGTCGCGGTGGCTGCTCGACCCGATCTCGACGTTCCGTCTGTGGCGGCGCATGAAGCTGTGGGAACTGCGGTCGTACGAGCAGGTGATCGCCCTCGAACAGGAGCGGCTGACCGAGCGGGCTCGGCTGCGGCACCGGTACGGGCGCAGGTGGCGCAGCAAGGCGCCGTTCGAGGAAGTGCTCGCGCTGCGGCTCACCCGGTACGGGCGCCCCCTCACCCCGGTCGAGGGCGCCCTCGTCGCCGAGCCCGCCCCGGCCGCCCCCGCCCCGGCGATCGACTACGCCGGCGGGTACGACCCGGCATGGGATGAGGCCGCCCCGTTCGACGACCCGGAACGGGAGGGCGCCCCGGCGATCGCCCCCGCCCCGCAGGGCGCCCCCGAGCTGCCGCCCCCGCCCCCGGCCGCCCCGGCGCAGGGCGCCCCGCAGCGCCCCGCCCCGGAACCCGAGGGCGCCCCGGCCGAGTCCACCCCGCAGAACGAGGGCGCCCCCGAACGCCCCGCCCCCGACGACCAGGGCGCCCCGCAGGGCGGCGCCCCCGACAGCGAGGGCGCCCCCGAGGATTCCGCCCCGCACGACGAGGGCGCCCCGGAGCGCCCCGCCGACGAGGACGAGACCGAGGCGCCCCGCGACGAGCAGCGGCCGCCGACCCGAGCCGAGGTGAAGAAGAAGATCAAGGCGCTGTACGCCGAGCTGAACGGCCGGCCCGGCGAGGGCGTGATCGTCAAGCTGCTGCAGTCCGAGCACGCGCTCGGCTACCCGTACAAGTCCCGCCGCCACGCGCAGAAGCTGCGCGACGAGGTCGAGGCGGACGACCCGAAGCTGCTCGAACTCGGCTCGCCCAACGTGCGGGCGCTCACCGGCACATGACGGTCTGACTGTGACCGCGACTGCAGTCACAGTTCGACCCCGCCCCCCTCTGACCGGCCGATACACCCCCCTCGCACCCACCCCTCGATCACAACGACCGCAGTCGCAGTGAAGGAGCAACCCCGGTGTCAGACACCGCAGCACCGCCCGCGCCCGCCGCGGCCGCGCCCGAACCGCCCGTCGAGGCGGCCGCAGCGCCGCCGCCCGTACCCACGCCCGAGCCGGCTGCCGAGGCTGCAACCGAGCCCGCACCGCGCGCCACCCGCAGCCGCGGCGTGCCGGTCGAGCCGCTCGTGATCGGCGTCAGCAACACCTCGGCCATGGTGGCGACCGCCGCGTATCAGGCAGCCGGCCCGGCTGGACTGGCGGGCGCGGCCGCGACCGTCGTCGCCCTCGCGGCCGGGGGCGCCCTGCAGCGCCGCCGTTCCGTCCGCCGTCGTACGACCGCCGTCGCAGGGCGCACTCGGGGCGGGGCGGGCACCTCGAACCGAGGGCGTACTCGGGGCGGGGCGTCCGGGGGCGCAGGGCGGGGCGGCACCTCGGGGCGGGGCGGGGCGCCCCGTCGGGGCGGATCCCGCGGGGCGGCCGCCGGGGCGCAGGGCGGGGCGGCGCCCCGGACACCGGGGCGGACCCGGCGGGGCGCCCTCGGCGCCCTCGGCTCACTCGGCGGTCGGGGCGCGGGGCGGCTCAAGTCGCCCCGGCTGCCCACGCCCACGAGCGGGGGCAAGCACAAGCGCCCCAAGCGGGGCGGCACCTCGCCCTCGACGTCGCCCTCGACCTCGTCGACCAGGACGCGCACGCCCCGCTCGCGCAGCCTGCTCGGGCGGGTGCGCCCCGCCGCGAGCGCAGCCCGTCGCGGCATGGTCAACACGGGGCGCGGCATCCGTGCCACGGGGCGCGGCATCGCGCGCACTGCCCGAGGTATAGGTCGCGCCGGTCGGTGGGCGGCCGCCCCCGCCCGCGCACTGTGGCGCAACACCGCGACGGCACGACGAGCTGCTGCTCGCCGCATCGGCCGTGCCGCGGGCGCGCTGTGGGACGGCGCCCTTTCCGGGATTGCGGGCGCCGCCTCGTTCGTGTGGAACCGCAGCGTGCGCGCCGGCCTCGCCACGCTGCGCGCCGTCTGGCAGCGCCGCCGACAGCGTCGGGCAACTCGCCGTACGGCCGGCGGTCCGGCCATGACGGGCCCGACGGTCGCCTCGTCGCCGCCGCCCGTCGCCACATTCGTACGCCGCCCGGCATTCGCCGGCGGTTCCCGCTCGACTCACGGAGGACACGCCATGTCCGGCGGACACCACTTCCTTGCACCTGCGATGGAACTCGAACGCATCGCGACGACCTACTCGCCCGACGGCATGATGCAGGTCGGCCGCGACTTCGGGAAGCTGCCCGACGCCCTCGAACACATCGCGAACGCGATGAAGATCTCGACCGCACGCGCCCACGAAGAGCAGCCGCTCGACCCCCGGATCATCGAGATCATGCAGGGCATTTACCGCCTGCAGATGAAGGCGAGCGAACTCGCCCGCGAGCTGCCCGGCGCGTTTCAGAAGCTGCATCACGTCGACATCGAGCGCCTGCAGAACCAGCGCAAGGGCGAGCGCGAGTGGGACGTGCGCGCGAACGCCGACACCTCTCTGTGAAAGGGCAGACAGTGCAGATCGATTGGGAGTCGGGGCACGGTCCGTTCACTGCCCCGCTCAGCGCCGCCGGTTCCGCGCTCGCCGCCTCATACGCGGCGAACGCGGCCGGCGCGTCCCCCTGGTGGGGTGTCGGCGTCGCAGGCGCCGGGCTCGTCGGCTCGCACATCGCGGGCCGGCAGTCCGGCGCCGGGCGCGGCAGTCTCGTACTCCGCGCGGCCGCATGGGTCGGCGCGGGGGCATGGTGCTCGTGGGCGCTGAACGCCGGTCCGTGGACCGTCAATTGCGTTGCCACCCTCGCGGCGGGCGCGGTCGGGCTCGGCGCCGCCATGGCGGGCAACCGGGCTGCGCGGCGGCGGGCCGAGGCGGCGGCCGCGGCCGAGGACACGGCGGCCGCGCACAGCGGGATCATGCGCGGGTACCGGGCGCTCGCCGAGCAGTGGTCGGCGCGGTTCTCGCGCGTGAGCGGGATCGAGGGCGTGCTCGTCGTGGGCGTCGAGATGTGGCCGAGCGGCGGCATGACCCTCGAAGGGCGGTTGCCCGAGGGCGGGTATACGTGGCGCGACATTCAGCGGCACCAAGACGGATTGGCCGGCGACGCTCGGCTGCCGAACGGCTGCTCGGTCGAGATCACCGAGGGGGCCGACCGCGGCTCGTTCCTCGCGAACATCGAGACCGCGAATCAGGTCGCGGCCGGCCCGACCATGTACCCCGACGACTACTCGCCCCGCTCGCTGAACGACGGGCTGCAGCTCGGCATTCACAAGGACGGCAGCGAGGCCGCGCCGTGCATCCGGCAGTTGACGGCGATCTTCACCGGCCGCAAGGGGTCGGGCAAGTCGAACCTGATGAACGTGGCGATCGCCGGGCAACTCCGCATGGTCGACGTCCTCGTGTGGGTGATCGACCTCAACGGCGGCTCGCTCGCGCTGCCGTGGCTGCGCGCGTGGGCGAAAGCCGGACGGCCCGGCCGCTCGCCGATCGACTGGGTCGCGGACACCCCCGAGAAGGTGCTCGCCATGGCCGAGGCGCTGCTGCGCATCGCTAAGGCCAGGAAGCCGGGATACGCCGACCTGCAGATCGAGGCGGACGACGACAAGATCCCGGTGTCGGCCGCCGTGCCCGGCATCGTCGCGAACGCCGACGAGGTCGCCGAGCTGTACTCGGCGAAGGCTCGCAAGCACCCGATCTTGCGCAAGGCCGGCGACGTGCTGCTGCAGGTCGTCGAACTCGCGCGCGCTGTCGCGTGCAACGTCATCGCCTCGGCGCTGCGGGCGACACAGGATGTGCTCGAAGAGCCGCAGCTCGTCGTGCAGTCCGGCCTCAAGATCGCCATGAAGTCGGACGAGCGAGAGGTCGCGTACCTGTTCGGGTGGGGCGACAAGATCTCGCCGGAAGACATGCCCGTCGCAGGTACCGGCGCGATCAAGGTTCTCGACGACCCCGCCCGCGCCCTGGTCGTGTACCGCATGACGCCGAGCGAGATCGCGAAGATCGTCGTCGCGACCGCCGAGTACCGGCCCGAACTCGACGAGCTGTCCCGCCTCGCCGCGGGCGAGCCGTACGCCCGCAGGTGGGAGAACACCGACCACCTGTTCAACGGCAGCGCCGCACCCGCCGCGACCGCTGTCGCCGACCCGCCCGCCGAGCGGCCGGTACGCGAGGGCTACAGCGACCCAACCGCCGATTGGGACGACCCCGAGCCGACGGCACCCGCCCCGGTGCCGACCGGCGAGGACGCGATCGCCGACGCCGACGCCACGATGCGCCGGATCCGGGGCGAGATCGACGAGACGACCGGGCGCGACCCCGACCTCGACGCCGAGGTGCGCGGCATCTTCGAGGCGAGCGGGTTCGGCTACACGCCGCCCGCCG